>NZ_CP138997.1:2500-2612500 GCF_044596365.1 Qipengyuania sp. R86523 | reverse complement strand
CAACAATGTCAAAGAACCGCCAGACACTAACAACGGACAGCTGATCCTGCCCCGACCTTAAACCGGGGGACCGGCTATCCGATAATGTTGGCGACCGTTGCAGCGGACAGTGGAAGCCGTCAGCACCGCGTCGGTGAGGGCCATCTAGGTCCCACCAAGGATTCGGTCAATAACCTTTTTGCAGTTTTGTTTCGGGTTTTTTGCAAAACCGCTCAATCGTGCGGCTTGCAGCGTCCCCGCTGCCATTCCGATATAGGGAGCGTGCGGTAATGATCAACCGCGCCCCGCCCGAAATTCTCCGACCGATGGCGCTGCACGGCCGGATTCGGGGCAAATTACCCGGACGCCGGGCCGCCTCGCGCCTCGCAATCGCGCCGAATTGCGCCTAGCACTGCAGGCATGACGATGCGCGACGCTGCCGAGCACGATGCCCCCGAAGGTTTTGGCGCGCGCGTGCGCAAGGCGCTGGCCTGGCGCTGGGGCAGCCAGCTGGTCGCGCAGTTCATCACCTGGGGATCGACGATCATGGTCGTGCGGCTGCTCGAGCCCTCCGACTACGGCCTGTTCGCCATGAGCCAGGTGATCGTGACTGCGCTCCACTTCCTGAATGGCTGGAGCTTTGCCAGCTCGCTGATCCAGGCCGACCGGGTCGGCGACCGCCAGATCGGGCAGGTGTTCGCGCTGCTGCTGCTAACCAACGGCCTGCTCGCGGCCGCGCAGCTGGCGCTGGCCCCGATCGTGGCCGATTACTACGGCCAGCCCGAGGTCGCCCGGCTGCTGCGCGTGCAGGCGCTGATCTTCCTCGCCATCCCCTTCACTGCCCTGCCTACCGCGCTGCTCGCGCGGCGGCTCGAGTTTCGCAGCCAGGGGATCGCCAATCTGGTGTCGGCCGCGGTCGCTGCAACCACGGCGCTCGCACTGGCGTGGTACGGCTTCGGCGTCTGGGCGCTGATCTATGCACCGATCGCGGGAATCGCGGTCCGGGCAGTGATCATGAGCATAGCGGCGCGGTTGTGGGTGCGCCCGGTGTTCGATCTCAGGGGCGCCCGGCGAATGATCGGGTTCGGCGGTGCGCTGACACTGTGCCAGCTGTTCTGGATCATCCAGAGCCAGAGCGACATCTTCATCGCGGGGCGCGTTTTCTCGGTCTATGAGCTGGGGCTCTATTCCGAGGCGCTGTTCCTGACGCTGATCGTGACCGGACGCTTCATCCCGCCGCTCAACGACGTGGCCTTCCCTGCCTATGCCGAACTGCACAAGGCGGGTCGCAGCCTGGGCCCCTATTTCGAACGCACCATGCAAAGCGTGCTGCTGGTCGTCACGCCGATCTATATCGGGCTGGCGCTGACCGCCCCCGAAGCGATCCTGGTGGTGTTCGGCGAGAAATGGACCGGGATGGCGCCCATCATATCGGGGCTCGCTATCGTCATGCCATTGATGGCGGTGCAGATCATCTGTTCGCCGACCTGCACGGCAACGGGGAAGGAAGGCATCTATCTTGCCACCAGCATCGCGGGCGCGATCCTGTTTGCCGGCTCCTTCTTCATCGGCGTCCAGTTCGGCGCGCAGGGGCTGGTGCGGGCATGGTGGGTGGCCGCGCCGCTGCTGTTGATCTTCACGCTCGCGCTCACCCTGCCGCAGATCGACCTCCCGCTGCGCCGCCTCGTGGTGGCCGCCGCGCCGCCGGTGCTCGCCTGCCTCGCCATGGTCGGTGTGGTCGGCGGCCTGCGGCTGGCCCTGCCGGCGGAAATCGGCCCGGTCGCCACGCTCGCACTCCTCGGCACTGCCGGCGCCGCGACCTATGCGGGCATGCTCTACCTCGTATGGCCCGATATCGTGCGCCAGAGCATTGCCATGATCCGGCGGACCCCGGCAGATCCCCTGCCCGCCGCCGCTGCCACGCCGGCCCCCGCCGGGCGGACCGGCGACGCCGCCGAGTGAACCGCGGGTCCGAACTGCGGCACGCGGGAGAAATGGCCCCCAAGCTCGGCCAATAAGCCGGCCCGCGGTCGCCATTCGCCGTGTCCACCGCGCGGGGGGTATGGCGGAGCGCCGCCTTGCCCCGCACACGCATCCCTCCCACATAGCCGGGCATGCCACCCGACTACGCTTCACCCGCCCGGCCCGACGATCCCGAAGGCTGGGTGACGATCCGGCGCTTCCTTCCCTATCTATGGCCCGCCGACAATCCCTCGCTCAGGCGTCGGATCGCCGGTGCGATGGTGTTCGTGCTGCTGGCCAAGGGCACGATGCTGGCACTGCCCTTCGCCTACAAGGGTGCGGTCGATGCCATGACCACACCCGCGAACGAAACCGCGATGGTCGCGCTGGCCTTTGTCATCGCCTATGCCGCCGGGCGCCTCGCCGCCGTGGTGTTCGACAATCTGCGCAACATCACCTTCGAACGCGTCGGGCAGGATGCCACGCGTCAGCTCGCCGAGGACACCTTCCGGCGGCTGCACCAGCTGTCGCTGCGCTTCCACCTTGCGCGCCGCACGGGCGAAGTGACCAAGACGATCGATCGCGGGACCAAGAGCATCGACACGATGCTGTACTTCCTGTTGTTCAACATTGCGCCCACCGCCGTCGAGCTGGTGGCGGTCGGAGTGATCTTCTATCTCAATTTCGGGTGGGAACTGGTCGCCGCCACCGCGCTGACCGTGGCTGCTTATATCACGCTGACGCGCAAGGTCACCGAATGGCGCAACGAACTGCGCCGGCGGATGAACGAACTCGACGGCACCGCGCTCGCCCGCTCGGTCGACAGCCTGCTCAATTACGAAACGGTCAAATATTTCGGCGCCGAAACGCGCGAGCACGCGCGCTATGCCGAATCCGCGCGGTCCTATGCCGATGCAGCGGTGCGCAGCCAGAACTCGCTCGGCCTGCTCAACATCGGCCAGGCGGTCATCATGAACCTGCTGATGGGCGGCGCGATGGGGTTCACCGTGTGGCAATGGAGCAAGGGCGTGCTGACCACCGGCGATCTGGTGCTGGTGAACACCTATCTGATCCAGCTGTTCCGCCCGCTCGACATGCTCGGCATGGTGTACCGGACGGTCCGGCAGGGGCTGATCGACATGGCGGAGATGTTTCGCCTGATCGATACCGAGACCGAAGTGAAGGACGCACCCGCTGCGCCCGCGCTGGTGGTCCGCCAGCCCACTGTGGTCTTCGACGATGTCCATTTCGGATATGAACCGGACCGCGAGATCCTCCACGGGCTCAGTTTCGAAGTCCCCGCGGGCAAGCATGTGGCGATCGTCGGCCCGTCGGGCGCGGGCAAGAGCACGATCGGGCGGCTGCTGTTCCGGTTCTACGATCCGTGGCAGGGGCGCATCCTGATCGACGGGCAGGACATCGCGCAAGTGACGCAGGCCAGCCTGCGCGAGAGCATCGGCATCGTTCCCCAGGACAGCGTGCTGTTCAACGACACCATCGGCTACAACATCGCCTATGGCCGCGGGGGTGCGTCGCGCGAAGCGGTGGTCGCGGCAGCGGCCGATGCGGCGATCATGCCCTTTATCGAACGCCTTCCCGACGGGCTCGATACCGAAGTGGGCGAACGCGGGCTGAAACTGTCGGGCGGTGAGAAACAACGGGTCGCGATCGCGCGCACGCTGGTCAAGAACCCCCCGATCCTGCTGCTGGACGAAGCGACGAGCGCGCTGGACAGCCGGACCGAGCAGGAGATCCTCGCCACGCTGCACCGCGTGTCCGAAGACCGCACCACGCTGGCCATTGCCCACCGCCTGTCGACGATCGCCGATGCCGACCGCATCCTGGTGCTCGACCAGGGCCGACTGGCCGAAAGCGGCACTCATGCCGAGCTGCTGCAGGCGCGCGGATTGTATGCCGAAATGTGGGCCCGCCAGCAGGCGGAACGCAGCGACTAGGCACTGTCCCGGGCCGCAACCGATCGGCACGGCGCAGGCCGCCAATGCGCGCGCATCTTGTGCTGCAATGCAACATCGTTCATAGAGCGGTGCGAATTCTGCTCGCCGGTCTGCGTGCGCCATTTTCCGAACCTGACAGGACATTCCCCATGCTCGACCGTGCCGCGATCCACCGCGACTGGTTCTCCAACATCCGCGCCGACGTGCTCGCCGGGCTCGTCGTCGCGCTGGCGCTGATACCCGAGGCGATCGGCTTCTCGATCATCGCCGGGGTCGATCCGCGCGTCGGGCTCTATGCCTCGGTCGCGATCGCCATGGTCATCGCCTTTACCGGCGGGCGCCCGGGTATGATCTCGGCGGCGACTGCGGCGGTAGCCGTAGTGGTGGTGCCGCTGGTGCGCGACCACGGGGTCGAATATCTCTTCGCCGCGACCATATTGATGGGGGTATTCCAAGGCATTGCCGCGCTGCTGCGGCTCGACCTGCTGATGCAGTTCGTCAGCCGTTCGGTCATCACCGGCTTCGTCAACGCGCTGGCGATCCTCATCTTCATGGCGCAGTTGCCGCAGCTCGACCCGAGCAATGCAGGGATCGGCTGGGTAACCTATGCCATGGTCGCGGCCGCGTTGGCGATGATCTACCTGATCCCGAAGGTCACCACCGCCGTGCCCAGCCCGCTGATCGCGATCATCGTGCTCACCGCGCTGACGATATTCCTCGATGCGCCGGTCAATACGGTCACCGACATGGGCGAATTGCCCGAAGGCCTGCCCTATTTCGCGCTGCCCGATGTGCCGCTGAACTGGGAAACGCTGGCCATCATCGCCCCCTATTCGGCGACTATGGCCGCGGTCGGCCTGCTCGAATCGCTGCTCACCGCGCAGATCGTCGACGACATGACGCATACCGGCAGCAACAAGCGCCGCGAAAGCGGTGGTCAGGGCATCGCCAATATCGTCGCGGCCTTCTTCGGCGGCATGGGCGGCTGCGCGATGATCGGCCAGTCGGTCATTAACGTGACCAGCGGCGGCCGCGGCCGGCTGTCGACCTTTACCGCCGGCCTGTCGCTGCTGATCCTTCTCGCGCTGCTGGGCGACCTCGTCGGCCAAGTGCCGATGCCCGCGCTGGTGGCGATCATGATCATGGTGTCGATCGGGACCTTCAGCTGGAACTCGATCCCCAATATCGGCAAGCACCCGTGGCAGAGCTCGGTGGTCATGCTGACCACGGTTGCCGTCGTGGTGGCCACGCACAACCTCGCGCTAGGCGTGTTGGCGGGCGTGATCCTGTCGGGCGTGTTCTTCACCCACAAGGTGATGACCATGTTCGAAGTGGTCCGCGAACGCGACGGGGAAACCGCGACCTACCGCGCCAAGGGGCAGGTCTTCTACGCCAGCGTCGAACGCTTCGAAGCCGCGCTCGGGCCCGAGAGCATCATGCCCGATCCGGCCGACCACGTGATCATCGACGTGTCGAAAGCGCATTTCTGGGACATCAGCGCGGTCGGCGCGCTCGACAAGGTGGTTGAACGCATGCGCCGCAATGGCCGCAGCGTGCAGGTCGTCGGGCTCAACCGCGCGAGCAGCGATCTGGTCGACAAGTTCGCGCTGACCGACAAGACCGGTGTCGAAATCGGGCTGGCCCCGCATCCGTAAGCCGCATGTCGGGGGCGGTGGCCGCCCCTGCGCGGGCGTGAAAAAGGGCGGGCACGGTCAATCCGCGCCCGCCCTTGTTAGTGCATTCGCCGAAGCCTAGTCCGCTTCCAGCGCTTCCAGCAGCTTCTCGGCCGCAGGCTCGCTCGACGGCGGGTTCTGGCCAGTGATAAGCAGGCCGTCCTGGACCACATAGGGTTCGAAGACGCCCTGCTTGGAAAAGGTCCCGCCCTGCTCGATCAACACGTCTTCGAGCAGGAAGGGCACGACATCGGTCAGGCCGACCGCATCTTCTTCCTGGTTGGTGAAGCCGGTGATCTTGCGTCCCTTGACGACCGGGTCGCCATTCGGCGCGGTGACGTTCTTCAGCACGGCAGGCGCATGGCAGACCAGCGCTACCGGCTTGCCGGCGGCCAGCGTGTCTTCGATCACGGCTTTCGAAACCGCGCTCTCGGCAAGGTCCCAGAGCGGCCCGTGACCGCCCGGGTAGAAGACGCCGTCGAAGGATGCGACATCGACATCCGCGAGTTTCTCGGTCGAGGCGAGCTGCGCCTGCGCCTCGCTGTCCTTCTTGTACCGTTCGGTCGCCGCGGTCTGCGCATCGGGCTCGTCGGATTTCGGATCCAGCGGCGGCTTGCCGCCGGCCGGGCTGGCCAGCGTAATGTCATGCCCGGCATCCTTGAGGACGTAATAGGGGGCAGCGAATTCCTCGAGCCAGAAGCCCGTCTTGTCGCCTGTGTCGCCGAGCTCGTCGTGGCTCGTCAGAACCATAAGAATTTTCATAGCGTTCGTCCTTTCGGGGGGTTTTGGGCGTGGCCGGAGTGTTCCGGCGCTTCACCAAAGGAACACACGTCGCGCGCTTCGGTTTCGCTCTATTCGAGTAGCCGGTCCCGGCCCGGAAGCTGGCGCCGATCGTCAGGCCCCGGCCGCCGCCAGGCGCGCAGCACGTCGAGTGCCTCCGCAGCGCGGGCGCAAGGTACGAAGGCGTGATCATGGTGGAATGCCGCGATCATGTTGCAGGCGATCCCGGCATTGGCCAGCGCGCCCGACACGGCGGAGGTCAGTCCGACACCTTCAAGGTCGGAATGCACCGTCAGCGTGATCCTCGCGAAGTCGGGGCCCTCGATGCCCAGTTCACCTGCTACATCGGCAGGAACGATCGCCGTTACGCCCTCGTCCTCGCGGAAGGTACCGATCGCCGCGCCGAGCAATTGCGGCGCCGTGTCCGGTTGCACGAGCACGAAGCGCCAGCGGCGCGGGTCGAGCCGGGGCGCCATGGCGGCGATCATCGCCCGGCCACCGCGCACCGGCCCGTCCATTACAGGATGTATTTGCTGAGGTCGGCGTCGCCCGCCAGCGTTTCGAGCCGTTCGCGTACATAGGCTGCATCGATCGTGATCGTCTCGCCGGTCCGGTCTTCGGCCTCGAAGCTGATATCCTCGAGCAGGCGTTCCATCATCGTCTGCAAGCGCCGCGCGCCGATGTTCTCGACCGTCTCGTTGACCCGCGCCGCCAGCTTGGCGACTTCGGCGATCGCGTCCTCGGTGAAGTCGAGCGTGACGTCCTCCGTGCCGATCAGCGCGCGGTACTGTTCGACCAGATTGGCGCGCGTTTCCTTGAGGATGCGGACGAAGTCCTCTTCGGTCAGCGCGCGCAGTTCGACGCGGATCGGCAGGCGGCCCTGCAGTTCGGGCAGCATGTCGCTGGGCTTTGAAACGTGGAACGCGCCCGACGCGATGAACAACACGTGGTCGGTCTTCATCGGGCCGTATTTGGTCGCCACCGTGGTGCCTTCAATCAGCGGCAGCAGGTCGCGCTGCACCCCTTCGCGGCTGACCGATCCACCGCGCACGTCGCTGACTGCGATCTTGTCGATCTCGTCGAGGAAGACGATGCCGTTGGTTTCCGCATTCTCCACAGCGACGCGGTTGACGTCGTCCTGGTCCATGCGGTTTTCGGCCTCTTCATCGACCAGCCGGTCCCATGCATCGGGCACCTTCAGCTTGCGGCGCTTAAGCGGGCTCTTGCCCATGGCCTTGCCGAACATGTCGGACAGGTCGATCATGCCGACCCCGCCGGGCATGCCGGGGATATCCATCGGCGAGCTGGGAGCCTCGCGCACTTCGATCTCGACTTCGGTATCGTTCATCGAATTGTCGACGATCCGCTGGCGGAACGCCTCGCGCGTCGCTTCGCTGGCATTGTCGCCGACCAGCGCGATCAGCAGCCGTTCCATCGCGGCCTTGCTCGCGGCCTCGCGCACCGCGTCGCGGCGGCGTTCCTTTTCCAGCCGGATGGCTTCCTCGACCAGGTCGCGCGCGATCTGGTCGACATCGCGGCCGACATAGCCGACCTCGGTGAACTTGGTCGCCTCGATCTTGATGAAGGGGGCCTCGGCCAGCTTGGCCAACCGCCGGCTGATCTCGGTCTTGCCGCAGCCGGTGGGGCCGATCATCAGGATGTTCTTGGGGGTCACCTCGTCGCGCAGCTCGGGGCCGAGCTGCTGGCGGCGCCAGCGATTGCGCAGCGCCACGGCGACCGCGCGCTTGGCATCCTTCTGGCCGATGATGTGTTCGTCCAGCGCGGCGACGATCGCCTTGGGGGTCAGTGCTTGTGTCATGTCTTCCTATCGTCATCCCGGCGCGAGCCGGGACCTGTCTCGATTTGGCGCTCGGCCGAAAGCGATCCCAGCTTTCGCCGGGATGCCGCAGATCAAACCGTTTCGACGGTCACATTGCCGTTGGTGAACACGCAGACATCGGCGGCAACCGCCATGGCCTTGCGCGCGATGGTTTCGGCGTCGTCCTCGTAATCGACCAGCGCCTTGGCCGCGCTCAGCGCGTAATTGCCGCCCGACCCGATGGCCGCGATACCGCCTTCGGGTTCCAGCACATCGCCATTGCCGGTGAGGACCAGCAGGTTTTCCTCGTCCGCCACGATCATCAATGCTTCGAGATTGCGCAGGTACTTGTCCATGCGCCAGTCCTTGGTCAGCTCGACCGCGGCGCGCAGGAGCTGGCCATTGTACTGCTCGAGCTTCTTCTCGAGCCGTTCGAACAGCGTGAAAGCATCGGCAGTCGCGCCGGCGAAACCGGCTACGACCTTCTCGCCTTCGCCGATCCGGCGCACCTTGCGCGCATTGGGCTTCATCACGGTGTTACCCATGGAAACCTGCCCGTCGCCGGCGATGACCGTGGCACCGCCGCGCTTCACGCCGATGATGGTGGTGGAATGCCACTGGGTCAGCCCGTGGCGATTGTCTCTATCATCCATGCGCGCGATATGGGGCGCGCGCGGCGGGGGTCAAGCCGGAGCAGGCCCGCAGGCTTACTGCCCCTGGCCCAGGCCCGGCTGGCCGACTGCACCGATATTGCCGAACAGGTCTTCGAGGAAGCTGCGTTCGCGGCCCAGCGTGGGCGTCTCGTCGCCATCAGGGCGCAGGTAGACCACCTGGTCCATGCCCGTCCGCTCGGCCGAAACGACATTGCCCGCGGCATCGAATTTCACTGCCAGCACCGAATGCTCGCGAATCCGCGGGCGAACGAAGGGTTTGCGGCCCGTCGTGCTCGACACGTAGTACCAGGTCTTCTCGCCATACTGGCTTTCGAAGGTCGGACGCCCCAGCGTACCGGTGACGCTGCGCTCATTGTCGATCCCGGGCTGGACCGATTGCACCAGCGTGGCATCGACGATGTAGCCACGCGGCTCGCGGATCGCGGTGCAGCCCGTCGCGGCGATGGCGGCAGCGCCGATTGCGGCAAGGCCCAGAATTTTCGACCTGTTCATGGGAACAGCAAATCTCCGTCTTTCGGCAGGCGCTTGGCCGCAGGCGGCCACCTCCCTATATGCTTGGCCCACGCCTTAATCCGAAAGCGCCAGCCCATGCAACTCGGCATTGGGGGGCGCTTGGGGATCGCGGCCTGTATTGCCGCTGAACGGAGTTGTTTGTGTCCTTCCTAGCCCGCCTTTTCGGCAACGTCTTTTCCCTTGGCCCCGACCCGCGCGAAGAGTGGCGCCCCCTGTGGCAGCGCACCGTTGCCGAAGCCCGCGATCCCGACTGGTATCGTATGTGCGGCGTCGCCGACAGCGTCGAGGGTCGCTACGACATGATCACGTTGGTGCTCACGCTGGTCATGCTGCGGCTGGAAGACGAAGGCGGGATGGCCGCCAGCACCGCGCGGCTGACCGAACTGTTCGTCGAGGACATGGAGGGGCAGCTGCGCGAAGCCGGAATCGGCGATCCCACCGTAGGCAAGAAGATCAACGCGCTGATGGAAAGCATGAACGGCCGCATCGGCGCCTATCGCGAAGGATTGCGCAGCGATCCGAAGGTGCTGGTCGAAGCCGTGCGCCGCAATGTCACCATGGCGCAGCCAGACGAGGCCGAGGCGCTGGTCCAGCGCATGGCCGCGCTGCATGCCCGGCTCGAGCGGACGAGCATGGATCAGCTGCGGGCGGGCGAGTTTGCCGCATGAGCGCACCCGAACTCAGCCGTCCGGTCAAACCGCGCGCCCTGCCTGCAGGGCCATTGACCGTTGACGCCGGCGAGACCGAACGCGCAGCGCTGGCTGCGCGGTTCGGCGTCACCGCCATCCCGGCGCTTACCGCCACCGTGGATTTCGGCACCAAGGATGATGCCGTGCTGGCAGAAGGCACATTGGCCGCGACCATCACCCAGCCCTGCTCGGTCACGCGCGAGGAACTGAGCTATGACGTGAGCGAGCCGCTCATGCTGCGCTTCGTGCCCGCCGGATCGGTGCCCGACTATGCGCCCGACGAGGAAATCGAGCTCGACGCCGAGGATCTCGACCAGATCGAATATGAAGGCGATGCGTTCGATCTGGGCGAAGCGATCGCGCAGACGCTCGCGCTGGCGATCGATCCCTATCGCGAAGGTCCGGGCGCCGAGGAAGCGCGCTGCAAGGCCGGCATCGTCAGCGACGAGGAACAGGCCCCCAGCGGCCCGTTGGCCGAGGCGCTGGCAGCGCTGAAAAAGGACCAGGCATGACGGCGCTGACAATCACTCCCATGGCTTCGCTCGAGGAGCTTGTTCCGGCGCTCGCGGCGGAGGGGCTGCCGGTGGATGATATCGAAGACGACGGGCGCGCGTTTTTCGCCTTCCATCACACGGGTCGCTGTATCGGTTTCGGGGGGATCGAGGGCGATGGCCCGGACCGCATTCTGCGCTCGGTCGTCATCCTCGGCACGGCGCGCGGTCGGGGCACGGGGCGCGAGTCCGTCGCGCTACTGGAAAGCGAGGCGCGCCGTCAGGGTGTCGCCCGGCTGCATTTGCTGACCACCACCGCAGCGGACTTTTTCCGCAAGCTGGGTTATCGCGATCACGACCGCGAGGATGCGCCCGCAGCGGTCGCATCCTCGCGCGAATTCGCCGCGCTGTGCCCTGCCAGCGCTGAATATCTGGTCAAGCCGCTCTAACCGATCAGAACGGAAGATCGTCGGCGAGGCGGTCGTAGTTCGAACCGCCGCCGGGCCCGATGCCGCGCCGCTCTGGCCGCGTGGGTCGTCAGTTCCGCTCGAACCAGTACAACGTTCGCGTTGGCAGCACATCCACTGCCTTCACGATCCGCGCGCGCTGCGACAGCAGGTTGGCGAAGGTTTCGTTGCGATAGTCCGGGAAGATATCCGGCCGCTGGGACAGCAACAGCTGCACCATCGCGTCTTCCTTGTGGGGGAATTCAATCACCCCGGCAGGCGCAAGGGACACGAGCCAGTCGACTGCCATGTCGAGCGGTACGTTGCGCCCGATGGCAATGTGGTGAATGAACGCGAGTGCCAGAAGCGCATCGGGCTGGGCGCGCCCGGCAAGGCCCATCCGCTCGGCCTCCCCCCAGCCCTGCGAGGGACTTGGATTGGCTGCATCGAGCCACAGCGGCAGCAGATCGAGCTGTTCCAATTGCGCGCGCTTGAAGGCAATTTCCAGTGCGCCGTGGTCGAAATCGAAACCGATGACCTTCCCGGCCCCGGCCTCTAGCGCCGACTTCGAATAATCGCCCGTATTGCAGCCGAGATCGTAGAGCAGGCCCGGCTTGATGGCGGCGACCACCTCCTTGACCAGATCGTGCTTGGCCTCGGCTTCGGGAGCGGCGTAACTGGTGTTGTTCGCGTAGTCGCCCCACACCGTCTTGTGCGACGGGACTTCCATTTTCGCGATGGCCCCGCGCAGCCCGCGAAGCATGCCTTCGAAGCTCGAGCGCGGCAGGCGCGCCTCGCGGTACCGCGACGACCCCGTCGTCGTCTGCACCGACCGGTTCTGCAATGTCGCCTGGGCGATAACGTGGGTCAGCACGGTCCAGTTGAGCCGCTTCCTCAGCGGAACGAGTTTGGCCAGGTCTTCCGGCGCAATGCCTTCGAGCGATCCGCGGAACCAGTGGTTCGGCTGGAGATCGAGCATCGACCACATCAGCAGCGGATTGAGGAACTGCATGCAGAACTGGCGATGCGCGGCCCAGATCTCGCCGTCCTCGTACGGGCGGATCGACAGATGGTCGATATGGACCGGTCGAGTCCCGTCGAATTGCATGTTGTAAGCAGTCGCATCGCTGAGCGTGAAGTCCTGGGACAGAAGCTCGAGATGCAGGTCGAGATGCGCCAGCGCCGCCGCCTTGTGCAGGCTGAAGCTCCATTCATACGGATATGAGATGAACGGGATCTGCGGATGGGAAAGGAGCACATCGGCCTGTTCGATCCCTACTTGCGATGCCTGTTCGGTCACATCGGTGAAATCGACCAGCCGGCCCCTCTCGACCAGTTTTCGCATGACGCCGGATTCATCCGCTCGTGCAAAATTGCTCGCCGCGTTACCCGTTATCGAGCGGAACACCTTCTCGCCGACGCGGAATATTCGACCGCCCGGATCGCGAAACGAACCGGGGTCCAGGACTGCGCTGGCGCTCATTCTTCGCCGCTGGGTTTCTGGCGGCTAAACAGCGCTTTCACCTTGTACAGCGAAGTGCGGAAGAACAGCGTCGCACCGGCAACTGCACCGATCGCCGCCTGCAGGACAATGCTGCCCGTCGCGGGATCGATATACGCGTGGGCCGGCGCAGATAGACTGAGCATGGCGGCAAAGCCAACGAGCGAAACCATGGTTCTGTGATACATCGAGATTCCTTCGCAAGGGGTCTGGGCTGTGGTCAAACGTGAAGCGGTTTGGCTAAAATCTTATTAATTTACCGGGTAAAACCCGGCAGCGGCCGCCACTCGCGCGGGGTGCCCGCCGCATCTGTCACCGCCACCTGGTCCACCGCGGGCGCGGGCCGCGGGGCTGCAGCGAACTCGCGGGCGCGGAAATCGGCCATCAACCGGCCGAGAGAATGCGTTCCGGGCACCTCGCCCGGGCTTTCACCGGGAACGCGGATCGCGAAAAAGGTCGAATAGGACATCAGCAACTCGCGCGGCGAAAGCTGTGGCCCGTCAACAAACGGCTGCGTAGGAGCAATCCGCGATCCGTGATCGCCGTGGATCAGGACGATCGCCTCGCGGCCTGCGGGAGTGCGATCGAGCGCATCGAGCAGCCGCTCGAGCCGCTGCTGGAGACAGCGCACCTGGTCGGCATAGCCTTGTTCGCGCGCAGCGGCATTGCCCGGCCCGTGTTCATCGAGCCACCGGGATTCGGGTTTCACCGTGCAATCGGCGGCTAGCATATAGGGATCATGCGGCAGCAGAATATGTGCGAACTTCACTTCCCCCTCGCGCAAACCGGCGACGTCAGCGATGAAACTGTCGAACTGCCCTAGCGAGGTCAGCGGAAACAGCTCGCTGCGATTATGGGCCAGCCGAGCCCCGGGGTCCGGGCGAATCCTGCCCGTGGCGGAGCGGATCGTCCTGGTCAGGTTAAGCATCGTGAAGCCGAACACTTTCGCACGGTCGGTCGCGCTCATTTCGGTGCCGAGCATGGAAGACAGCCCGGAACTTTCGAACGTTCTGCACCGTGTCAGTTTCTGTTTCACGCACAGATCGAAATACGCGGGGAGCAAGGCGTCGATGCGATAACCCATCGCATCGAGATCCGCGAAATATGGCAGTTGTTCGGGTATCGAATATTCCGAGGTGATCGAGTGGACCACGGGTTCGTCCTGCCCGTAGGAAAACAGTGCCGGAAGCGAGTTCAAGGTCTTCGCATACGGGCTGTAGGCGCGCGGATAGACCTGGAAATCATGGCTGGTGAAGAAGCGGACCTGCTCGGACCGCAAGTCCCGGTAGATGTCCGGACCCAGTGCCATGCCGTCCAGCCCGAGATAGGAATCGAGCACCAGGTGAACGATCGCCGGGCGGTCCGCGCGATCGCGATCGGGGTCCTGCAGGTTCTGCGCCTCGTTCCCGGCTTCGCGCGGGCTGCCGTCATCGAGAACCAGTTCGGCACCTTGAAAGAAGAGGACCGCTGCGGCCGCCGCGAAGAGGATCTTCACGAAGACCTCGTGCACATAGAAAGCGATCACTGCGAAAATGGCCCAGCAGCCCAGGAACCAGATAGCAGAGATCGATGCGTTCAGGTCGACCAGCACCGCTGCGAAGAGTGCCACGACGAGGAACCACAGGCGCGGTTTGGCTGCTTGCTGGATGAGAGCCATCGCCCCCCCGACCAGCGCAAGCGCCAGCATGGTTATCGCTACCTCGGGCCGGAAAAGCGGATAGCCGTTGAAGTTGAGCAGATTGAAGAAGCTGGCCCACAGCGCGACAATCCACACGCAATGCGAGAGCCAGCGATCGCTCGATGTCTCGTCCTGAATGCTCATCCTCACGTACCCCCTGAACCGGGTCGGGGTAGGTGCATCTTGGTTAAGATGCCCTAAAGGCGCGGGGGGCGGGCTGATCCGGCAGGAACGGCTTCGGATCGCTGCGCGGCAGGGGTTACCTGCCTATGGGCGCTTGTGGTCGGCGCGAGCGGCGTTGGCTCATCGAGCGCAGCTGGCAAGAATGTCGCTCGCTCCCAAGAGGCAAGCTCCTCCGGTTCCCTGCCACCCCACCGCTGCACGCCTCGTGGCAATACGCCAGCATCACAAGCACCTCGGCCCCCTACCCGCGAAGGAAGGAGGCCGTGGCTATCACGATTGCGATAGGCAGTTTGGCGCGCCCCGGGCGCAAGTCGATCAGAACGGAATATCATCGTCGAGGTCGTCGTAGTTCGAGCCGCCGCCGGTTCCGCCCATGCCGCCGCCGGCAGCGCCGCCACCCGCAGGGCCGCCGCCCTGGTTCCAGCCGCCGCTCTGGCCGCCACCGCCCGAACCGCCACCCTGGTCCCACGACCCGCCGCCGCCGCCGCGATTGCCGCCGCCACCCGCACCGCCCTGGGCGCCGTCAAGCATGGTCAACGTGCCGTTGAGGCCGCGCAGCACGACTTCGGTCGAATAGCGGTCGTTACCCGACTGGTCCTGCCATTTGCGGGTCTGCAGCTGGCCTTCGATATAGACCTTGCTGCCCTTGCGCAGGAAGCGTTCGACAACGCCGACCAGACCTTCGGAAAAGATCGCGACCGTGTGCCATTCGGTGCGTTCCTGGCGCTCGCCGGTGTTGCGGTCTTTCCAGGTTTCGCTGGTGGCGATCCGCAGATTGGCGACCTTGCCGCCATTCTGGAAGCTGCGGATTTCCGGATCGGCACCGAGATTGCCGATGAGCATGACTTTGTTGAGGCTTCCGGCCATCGAATCATTCCTTCGTAACTGTTGACCCACGGCCTAACCCAGCCCGCCAGCGGGGGCTAGACGGGCGCGGCTGCGTTTCCACCGGACCGGACCCGGTTTGCTACAGTCCCAGCGCGGTCGCGATCCAGAAGGTCAGTCCGGCAAAGACATAGGCCAGCACGAACAGGTAGACGACCATGAAGGTCGGCCATTTCCAGCCATTGGTCTCGCGCCGGGCGACGGCGATGGTCGAGATGCATTGCGGCGCGAAGACGAACCAGGCGAGGAAGGCCAGCGCGGTCGGCAGGCTCCACAGCGCGGCGATCCGGTCGGTTACGCCTTCGGCGGCGAGATCCTCATCCTCGGCATCGACGGCATAGGTCGTTGCCAGCGCCGACACTGCCACTTCGCGCGCCGCCATGGCGGGGATCAGCGCAAGGCTCATCTCGCGGTTGAAACCGATCGGTTCGAGCACCGGGTGCAGGCCGTCGGCCACCATGCCCGCAACGCTGGCATCGAGCTGGCTTTCGCCCGGCTCGGCCTTGGGGAAGCTGAGCAGCAGCCACAGCGCGATGGTGACCATGAAGATGATCGTACCCGCGCGGCGCAGGAAGACATAGGCGCGTTGCCACAGGCCGATCGCAAGGTCCTTGATCCGCGGCAATTGATAGCGCGGCATTTCCATGATGAACCCGCTCGCCGCGCCCTTGGCCAGCGTGTTGCGCAACACCAGTGCAACCACCAGCGCGCCGACGATCCCGGCAAGATAGAGCGCGAACAGCACCAGCCCCTGCAGTCCGATACCCGGCCCGACGCTCGTCTCCGGGATGACCGCCGCGATGATGACGGCATAGACCGGCAGCCGCGCCGAACAGGTCATCAGCGGCGCGACGAGGATCGTGGTCAGCCGGTCCTTGGGATCGGGGATCGAGCGCGCGGCCATGATCCCGGGGATCGCACAGGCGAAACTGGACAGCAGCGGGATGAAGCTTTTGCCCGACAGGCCGACCCCGGCCATCAGACGGTCCATCAGGAAGGCCGCGCGCGCCATGTAGCCGCTTGCCTCCATCAGCAGGATGAAGAAGAACAGGATCACGATCTGCGGCAGGAAGACCACCACCGACCCCACGCCGGCAAGCACGCCTTCGGTAATGAAATCGCGGATGAAGCCTTCGGGCATGATGCCGCTCACCCAGCCGGAAATCGCCCCGACTGCGCCGTCCAGCGCATCGGCGAACGGGGTCGCCCAGGCGAACACTGCCTGGAAGATCACGAACAGCAGGCCGAACAGGATGACCGGGCCGACCCACGGATTGAGCAGGACGCGGTCGATGCCGTTCTCGATCGTGTGCCGTGCCGAGGCCGAGAGCGTGGCCCCGCGGGCCATGTGCTTGGCGACCAGCCGCCGTTCGGGGAGCGTGACATGACCGCGCCACTGCGCGTCTTCGGCGGCATGGGTTTCCGCCTCGGCGATGGCGGCGGTCAGTTCCTGCAGCCCCCTGCCCCGCACGGCGACGGTCGGGATCACCGGTACGCCGAGCGCGGCGGACAAGGCCGCCGGGTCGAGCGTGAGCCCGTCGCGTTCGGCGAGGTCGATCATGTTCAGCGCGACCACCGTCGGCCGGCCGAGCTCGAGCACTTCCTGCGCGAAGACGAGATGCTGTTCGAGATTGGCAGCGTCGACGACGAGCACGATGACCTCGGGCGTGGCCTCGCCTTCGAATTCGCCGTGCACGACCTTGCGCGTCACCTCCTCGTCGGGGCTCGCGGCATCGAAGCTGTAGGAACCCGGCAGGTCGATCAGCTCGAGCGGTTCTCCGCTCGGCAGCGTCAGCCGGCCGGCCTTGCGCTCTACCGTGACGCCGGGATAATTGGCGATCTTCTGCCGCGCGCCGGTCAGCGCGTTGAACAGGGCCGACTTGCCCGCATTGGGGTTGCCGACCAGCGCGGCGATACGTTTGCGGGTCATACGGGTTCCACCTCGATCGCCAGCGCGTGGCTGCGGCGCAGTGCGATGGTCATCCGGCCGACGCGCACCGCCAGCGGGTCGCGGGTCCCGAAAACGCCGCGCCGCGTTACCGCGACCTCGACGCCTTCGTCGATGCCCAACGCCTTCAGGCGCTTGCCTTCGCTCTCGTCCAAGGAGGCCCAGTCAACCGCCACGATTCGCGCGGTCCTGCCGTTTTCAAACCCGTCCAGCGTCATGCGCGCCGCACTGTCAGAACTGCGCGCTTGTTGCAACCGGTTATCAATAGCGCGCTGTTTGCGTGGGCCTATCTGGCGGGGTAGCGCAACCGGCCGAGAAAGCGCGTTACGCTGAAGGTCTCGCGCTCGGGACCGAACCATTTGGCCTTGGCCTTCTCGAACTTCATCACCCCGTCGATCCGCCGCTCGAGAAATGCCGCGGTGTCGGCCTTGCAGTCGCTTTCGTCGGCGAGGAACACCGTCAGCGTCGCGCCGTAGATCGAGGCAAGGATCGCGCGCTTGGTGTAGTGGTTGTAATCGGTCGCCGTATCGCCCGCGAGCCGCCACATCACATCGGCGCTGTTCCAGCCGGTCTTGAGCGCGCGCGGTGCATTCTGCGGCATGGCCATGATCGCAAGCGCGCGGCGCAGCGCCTCTTCCTGCCCGGCCACCGCATCGAGCCGGTATTGCACCAGCGCGCGGATGCGTTCGCGGATCTTCATGCCCGCAAGTTTCTCGGGCGGCAGGTCGAGCACCATCTGCCGGTCGATCGTTTCGATCCAGGCGCAGATCATGCCCATCGCGCCTTCGTCCTTGAACGCGAGCCGCGCGACATCTCGGTCTGCGCCGAGCTGGTCGGCGGCCATTTCCAGCGCGGCATCGCTCCAGCCGTCGAACACCGCCGCATCGGCAATGCCGGGCGCCAGCGCGAGCCGCAATTCGTCGAGCGTGAGGTCGGCAACGTCCATGGTTCAGTTCGGTCCGTAGGTTTCGGTCTGTTCGCCGCGATCGGCTTCGGCGCGTTCGATTTCCTGGAGCAGGTCGGAGCGCGCGCCCATCAGCCGCGCATAGTCGCGCGCGGTGCGGCCCGAATTGTCGGCCCGGTCGGCATCGGCTCCCTCGGCGATCAACAGCCGCACCAGCGGTCCGTCGCGGCGGTGCACGGCGGCGATCAGCGGTGTTTCGCCGGTGCTGTTGGGGACATCGACCGCGGCCCCGCGTTCGGCGAGGATCTCAACGCCTTCGACAAAGCCGAGCTGCGCGGCAAGCTGCAGCGGCGTGGTGCCCTTGCGGTCGGCGATATTGGGATTGGCGCCCTTGGCCAGCAGGAACCGCAGCCAGACGGGATCGCGCCGCTGGGTGACGATGTGCAGCGCGGACTCGCCGCTGGTGATGTCGCGCGAATTGACCAGCACGTTGCCGGGTTCGGACAGGAGCTGCGTGGCCTCGGTCCCGTTGCGTTCCTTAACGGCATCGAGGAATTTGTACCCGTCGCGCTGCGCCTGGGCATGGACCGGCCCGGCGACCAGCGATCCCGCCAGCGCTACCAGAAGAGTGTATTTCGCGAACCGTTTCACCGTCGGAGCCCCTATTTTTTCGCAGTTCATTGGCTGACTCGCCCTTGCCGAGCGCGGGTTAGCAGACCATGAACCGTGACACCATGCTACGCAACTCCGCCCCGCTTGTCGCCGCCCTGCTCGCCCTCGCCGCCTGTCAGGATGCCCCGCCCGAACAGCCGCCGCTGGCCGGTGCCGCGATCGGCGCCGAATTCACGCTGACCGGCGAGGACGGCGACCCCGTCAGCTGGAGCGATTTCGACGGCCAGTACCGCACGCTCTACTTCGGCTACACCTATTGCCCCGATGTCTGCCCGGTCGACACGCAGCGCGCGATGGCCGGCCTCAAGGCCTTCGAACAGGCCAACCCCGAGCTGGGCGCGCAGATCCAGCCGCTGTTCGTCAGCGTCGACCCCGCCCGCGACACCCCCGCGGTGCTGGCCGAATTCACCGACAGCTTCCACCCTCGCCTGATCGGCATGACCGGCACCAAGGAACAGATCGACGCGGTGACCGAAGCCTTCGCCGCGGTCTATTCGATCGAGGAACCCAACGAGGCGGGCGGCTATCTGGTCGGGCATACCAACATCACCTACCTGTTCGGCCCCGATGGCGAGCCGCTGGCCATGCTGCCGACCGACCAGGGCCCCGAAGCGGTTGCCGCGGAACTGGACAAATGGGTGCGCTGAGGGACCGGTTCTGGGAACGGCCGCTGGCCGATCTCACCACCGAGGAATGGGAAGCGCTGTGCGACGGCTGCGGGCGCTGCTGCCTGCATAAGGTCGAATATGAGGACACGGGCGAGATCGAGCACACCAATGTGGCGTGCACGCTGCTCGATCCGCAGACCGCGCAGTGTACCGATTACAAGCATCGCAAGTCCTTCGTCCCCGATTGCCTGCGGCTGACGCTGCGCATCGTCGAGGATGTCACCTGGCTGCCGGCGACCTGCGCCTATCGCCGCCGCGCGGACGGGCACCCGCTACCGCGCTGGCACTACCTGCTGAGCGGCGACCGCGAGGGCGTGGTCCGGGCCGGCGTATCGGTGGCCGGGCGCGTCGTGCGCGAAGACGAGGCGGGTCCGCTGGAACACCATGTGGTCGACTGGGGCGACGGTGACGGGCCGGACGACGACGAAGGCGGTGCCACGTGATCGACTGGCTCCGCCGCGACGCGCTGGAGCCGGTGATCGAGCTCGGCGATCGCACGCTTCCGATCGAGATAACCCGCCACCGGCGGGCGCGGCGGCTGACGCTGCGGCTGGCAGCGGATGGCAGCGCGGTGCGGATCACCCTGCCGCACTGGGCGCGCAGCGCCGAAGCGACTGCCTTCGCCCATGCGCGGCGCGACTGGCTCGCCGCGCAGCTCGCCAAGATCCCGCCCAAGCGCGATCCGGCGGGTGAGGGGCGGCTGCTGTACCGCGGCAGCGAGCTTGCCGTCGACTGGCGCGGCGATGCACCGCGCAGCCCGCGGCTGGATAGCGGCAGGCTGACGCTGGGCGGACCGCACGACACGCTTGCCAGGCGGCTCCAGCGCTGGCTCGAACAGGAATCGCTGCGCCTGTTCGCCGAAGATGCGGCGGACTATTGCGCGCGCGGCCAGCTCGCTCCCGCGCCGGTCAGGCTGAGCCGGGCGCGCAAGCGTTGGGGCAGCTGCTCGTCCGAAGGCGTGCTGCGGCTCAACTGGCGGCTGGTGCAGGCGCCCGATGCGATCCGCCGTTCGGTGGTCGCGCACGAGGTCGCGCATCTGGTCCATTTCGACCATTCGCCCGCGTTCCACGCCTTGCTCGCCCGGCTGTACGAAGGCGATATCGCGCAGGCCAATCGCTGGCTCTCAGCGCATGGGCGCGAGCTCTACGCCGCCTTCGACTAGCCCCACTGGCGCGGGCCCGCGAAAGTGCCTATCTTGCGCCGCATGCGCTTTAAATCTCGCTTCGATGCCAAGGCCGGGTTCGCCGACCTGTGGGACTATATTCGCGAACCGCGGCCCTATCGCTGGCCGTTTCTCGCGTTGTCCCTCGCCATCCCGCTGACCGGGCTGGCCATGCTGACGAAGGAATCGCACTTCCGCCCGCCCGACGCGCCCAAGGTCACCTATATCTCGACCTTCGCCGAAGGGCGCACCGACGAGGAAATCCGCCAGTCGAACATCGCCAACCAGCAGCGCAAGGAAGCGCGCGAGGCCGAGCTGGCCGAACTGGAGGCGCGCAGGATCGAAGCCTACAAGGCACTCGGCCGCGCCACCGGGCTCGACGTCGAGGCGATGGAACGCGAGGCGGCCATCGAGCGCGCCCGCGAAGAAGCGGAAGCCGAAGCGCGGCGGCGCGAACTCTACCCAGCGGGCACGGCGGTTGACGACAGCGGCGAATGACGCGCGCTGGCTGGATGCGGCTGCGCGGCTGAGCACGCGCGCCCGCCCCGCCAGCTATCCCAATCCGGGCGTGGGATGCATCCTGCTGCAGGGCGACCGCGTGGTCGGGCGCGGCTGGACCGCTGCGGGCGGACGCCCCCATGCCGAAGCCGCCGCGCTGGCGCAGGCGGGCAAGGAAGCGCGCGGGGCCACCGCCTATGTCACGCTCGAGCCCTGCGCCCACCGCTCGCCCCGCGGTCCGGCCTGCAACGACCTGCTGGTCGAAGCGGGGGTGGCCCGCGTCGTCGCCGGGGTCGAGGATCCCGACCCGCGCACTGCGGGCGACGGGCTGGCGCGCCTGCGCCATGCCGGGATCGAGGCCGGGCTGCTGCGCTCCCCTGCGGCCGAGGCCAGCCTGGCGGGCTATCTCACCCGCGCTCGCCATGACCGGCCGCATGTCACGATGAAGATCGCCATGTCGCTCGATGGCTGCATCGCCATGGCCAGCGGCGAAAGCCAGTGGATCACGGGACCGCAGGCGCGCGCTCATGTCCACGCGCGGCGCGCGATGGCCGATGCGATCCTGGTCGGCGGGGGTACCTGGCGCGCCGACCGGCCCAGCCTCGATGTGCGGCTGCCCGGACTGGGCGAGCGCAGCCCGCAGCGGGTGGTGCTGTCGCGGGGCGTCGCGCCCGACGGCGTCACGATCATCAACCGGCCGAAGCAGGTCGCCCAGCTCGAAGCGCTGTATCTCTATGTCGAAGCAGGGGCGAATGTCGCGGCCAGCTTCCTCGCCGCCGATCTCGTCGACCGGCTGGAAATCTACCGCGCGCCGATCATCGTCGGGGCCGGGCGCGGCGCGGTCGCCGATATCGGGCTCGAACGGCTGGACGACGCACATGGGCGCTGGGCGCTGGCCGAACGACGCCAGCTTGGCAGCGACAGCTTCGCCGCCTACAGCCGCCTGCGGTAATCAGGGAGTACGCATGTTCACCGGGATCGTCACCGCCATCGGCACCATCACCACGGTAGAGGACAAGGGCGACCTGCGGGTCACCGTGGCCTGTCCGTGGGACCCGGCGGGCATCGATATCGGCGCCTCGATCGCCTGTTCGGGCGTCTGCCTGACCGTGGTCGAAAAGGGCGGCGAGGAAGGCGATGCCTGGTTCGCGGTCGACGTCTCGGGCGAGACCGTCAGCCGCACGGCGCAGGACCAGTGGCATGCGGACCGCCGGCTCAATCTCGAACCGGCGCTGCGGCTGGGCGATGAACTGGGCGGCCATCTGGTCACCGGTCATGTCGATGCGGTGGGCCGCGTGGCGCTGGCGGAGGATATCGGCGGGTCGACCCGGCTCGAAATCCTCGCCGGTGCGGACATTGCCCCGTTCGTCGCGGAAAAGGGGTCGATCACCATCGACGGCGTTTCGCTGACCGTGAACGAGGTCGAGGACGAACCCGGCGGCGAAGTACGCTTCGCGCTCAACATCATCCCCCATACGGGCGAAGTGACCACGCTGGGCGACCTGTCCGAAGGCGATACGGTCAATCTCGAGATCGACGTGCTCGCACGTTATCTCAAGCGAATGCAGAGCCTCGCCGGCTGATACGGGTACCGACAAGACAATGCTGAAAGCTTTCGCCGGTTCGCGCCCGCTGCTGTGGCTGGTGCTTGCCCTGCCCGGCCTGTGGATCGCCGGACGCTGGACCTTCACGCCCGATCTCTACGGCTATGGCCACGCGATCGGCGACAGCGGCGACTGGGCGGCCTGGCTGCTGATGGCGACGCTGGCGGTCACCCCGCTGCGGTTGCTGCTGCGGCGGCAGAGCTGGACGCTCTGGCTGATGCGCCGGCGCCGCGATATCGGCGTGGCCAGCTTTGCCTATGCCGCGCTGCACACGGCGATCTACCTGGTGCGCAAGGGTTCGCCCGAATTCGTGCTGGCCGAATTGTCGAGCGGCTATATCGTCGCGGGCTGGGCCGCCTTCGCCTTGTTCCTGCCGCTGGCGCTGACGTCCAACGACCTGTCGGTGCGGCGCATGAAGCGGGCATGGAAACGGCTGCACCGGCTGGTCTATCCCGCCGCGATCCTGACCTTCCTGCACTGGGTCTGGTCGGCCTTCGATCCGACCACGGCCTGGATCCACGTGGGGATCCTGGCCGCGATCGAGATCGTCAGGGTTGCGCTGCAGCGCCGTCAGAGAGTGACGTAGTTCTTGAACCGTTCGACTTCGGCTTCGTCGACATACTTGCCGATTTCGCGATCGAACACGCCCATGTCGGCATACGGACGGTATTCCTCGAATTCGTGGACCATCTTGTCGGTCATGCCGGGGATGAGGCGGATTTCTTCCTCGGTGCCGCTGTTCAGATTGACCGGCACGAAGACATCGACCAGCACCTGTGCGGCTTCATCCTCGCCCAGCGTCTCGAGCAGCGCGGCGTTGAGATCGGTCACGCTGGCATAAGGCTGGCCGGCAACGATCGCGGCAGCCAGTTCGTCGCTGACGGCGTCGAGCGCGGCGAGCTGTTCGGCAGTGGCCGTGTTCGCGTCGAGCACGGCGGCGGTTTCGGCGGCCGCGGCGTCATCGATGGTTTCGACTTCGGCGGTGTCGGTCGTCTCGGCCGTTTCGTCGGCAGCGCCCGAGCAGGCGGCCAGCGAGAGCATCGCACCCGAGAGGGCGGAAGCGAGAACGAGTTTACGCATAAATTGATTCCTCCTTTTGAGAAGCGCTCGCAATAAACACACTGGCGGCGAATGGAAAGCGAAGCGTGGCGATTTTCCTACGCCCGCAAAATCTGCTCCACGCTGGAGGATGCCGCAGCCCTCTCGCCCCTTGCGATCCTACCGTTCGGCAGAAGCGGTCGCCGGCCGCCGTTTTTTCCGTCTGGACCGTGTAACATGCGGTCCATGTGACAGGACTTGGGGGCGGCAGTCCTACATTCGTCCTACATCAGCCCAGCGGCCCGCCAGTGAAAGCTTCGCGGTCGATCTCGTACACCAGATGGATCACCCGCTTGCCCTGGTACTTCTCCAGTTCGTAGCGGGTGGTGCGCTGCGCGCCGATCGCCTCCAGCGCATTGCGCGAGCGGTAGTTGGTGTCGCCAACGCGGAATTCGACCAGCGCGACGCTTGCGAACGCATGGGCCAGCATGGCGCGCTTCATCTCGGGGTTGTAGCCCTTGCCCCAGCAGCGCGGCGCCAGGAAGGTCCAGCCGATTTCGACCACCCCGCCCTCGTCGGGATCGAACCGGTCGAAGCGCGTCATGCCAAGCATGCGCTCGTCGCGCCGGTCGAGCACGGCCAGCGCGCCCCCGCTGGCCAGGCAGGTGTCGAAGAAGGCGTCGAACACCTCGCGCCGCCAGCGGTCGTGGATCGGGTGCTGTTCCCACACCGCCGGGTCCGACGCGATGGCATGAAGCGCTTCGCGATCGGTCTCGGTCAGCGGGCGCAGGACCAGCCGCTCGGTCTTGAGGATCGGCTGGCGATCCATCGCCGTTCAGTTCCCGGTGACGTCTGCCAGCGCGGCGATGAACTTGGCGGTGTTGCCTTCATGCAGGCCGGCCACGTTGATCCGGCCCGACCCGGCCATGTAGATGCCGTGGTCCTCGCGCAGGCTGACGATCTGATCCTTCGACAGCGGCAGCACTGCGAACAGGCCGTTCTGGTGAGCCAGCGTCGCGAGGTTGAGCCCGGGCACGTCGTTGTCCGCCGCGGCCAGCCGCTCGCGCACGCGGCGCATGCGTTCGCGCATCTCGGCCAGCTCGTCGAGCCAGGTCGCGGTCAGCGCGTCGTCGCGCAGCACGGTGCGTACCGCCGCGCCGCCGTGATCGGGCGGCATCGACCAGTTGGCCCGCGCGAGCGCATTGGCGTTCGAAGTGATCGCGGGCAAATCGTCCGCGCTCTTCGCGATCATGTAGAAGGCACCCACGCGGTCGCGGTAGAGACCGAAGTTCTTGTCGCAGCTGTAGGCCACCAGCGCTTCGGGCACCTTGGCCAGCACCTTGCGGACGCCCGCGACATCCTCTTCCAGCCCCAGGCCGAGGCCGTGATAGGCGACATCGAGGATCGGCAGCACGCCGCTGTCGGCCAGCGCGTCGGCGATCCGGTCCCATTGCTCGGGAGTGTAATCGACACCGGTCGGATTGTGACAGCAACCGTGCAGCAGCACCGCATCGCTGGCGCGCGCATTGGCGATCACGTCGAGCAGCGCGTCGATATCGGCCGTGCCGTCCGGGGCTGCATGGCGGAAGGTGCCGGTTTCGACGCCCACGTCCTCGAGGATCTGCGCGTGATTGGGCCAGCTCGGCGTGCCGAGATAGACGCGCTGCACGCCCGCCGCCTTCGACAGCGCGACCGCGAGCCGCACTGCGCCGGTGCCGCCCGGCGTCTGCATCCCTTCCAGGCGGCCACCCATCGCGGCGTCCTTGCCGAAGATGTAAGGCTTGAGCGCATCGACGAAGCCGGTGTCGCCTTCGGGCCCGAGATAGCTCTTGGAATCCTGCGTATCGACCAGCTTCTGCTCTGCCGCCTTGATCGCGCGGAAGACCGGCGTCGCGCCGTCATTGGTGCGATAGACGCCGACGCCGAGGTCGATCTTGTCCTCGCGCGGGTCCTGTGCGTGCATCTTGATGAGCGCGAGCAGCGCGTCGGGAGACTGGGCGTCGAGTTGGTCAAGCATGCCCGCCTCATCGCCCGATATGCCAAGGGCCGCAACAGGAAATCCCGCTGCGGCCCCGTGCCCGTGCGAATTATGGTTGGGCGGTCCGAAGGGCGTCTTGTGCGCCGTGGTTCAGAAGGGCAGCCAGCGATGCTTCTTGGAGAACTTCATGTAACCCGCATTGACCCCGAGCCGCAGCCCGGCGCCCATCCGGATCGGGATCAGCACGATGTCGCCCTTGCGCAGATAGCTGGCGGTGAGCCCGCCGATGACATAGGCCTGCCCCTCGCCTGCGGGATAGCGCTCGTACAGCTCCTCGCTGTCGTAGAGGTTGTAGACCAGCACGAAGGTGCTGCCGGCATTCGCCCCGGCGTCGAAACCGATCGACGGGCCCGTCCAGTAGACCGGCTGTTCGCCCTCGACCTTGTGATAGAGCGTGCCCGATCCGTACCGCGCACCGACGATGAACGCCCCGCCCGCCTCGCGACCGACGATATAGGCATTGGGCTCGCCCTGGTCGGCCAGCAGGTTGCGGATCATCTTGGCGACCCCTTCGGCGCCCTTGCCGAACACGCCCTCCGCCGCGCCGATCAAATCGTCCTCGCGGTAAGTGGTCGCGGGATCGTCGACACCGGCGCCGTCGACCGCTTCGCCCGCAGCCTGTTCGGCCGATTGCTCGGACCATTGCGGCTGGTCGGCATAGGTTTCCGCCGGGCCCTCGGCGGGCGCGGCCGCCTGCGGCGCGGGTGTGTAGCTCGGCGTCGGCGCCGGCTCGCCATAGACCGGCTGGTCGCCCGGCTGTTCGACCAGGTCGCCATCGATCGCATTGTTCGGATCGATCGTCTCGACCTGTGCGGCCAGCGGGGCGGCGGCGAGCCCGAATGCGGCGAGCGCAAGGCCAAGGCGCGGCCAGTTGCGTGTGAATGTGGTCATCGATCCCTCCGTGTCGGCGGCACTGGCGCAGACAGCTGCGCCGTGAGAAGAATCCCCTTTGAGCGCCCCGGCAATGAAACGGCGATGAACCGAATCGGAAATGCGGCGAAGCGAGTCGTTTCGGGGGTCGGGCGGTGTCCGCAGCCTTGCCGCAAAACTCCCCTTGATGGGCCGGGATACCGTGGCTATAGCGCGCCCCTCGCAACCGGCAGCGCCGGACCATGCGACATGCGGAGACGTGGGTGAGTGGCTGAAACCAGCTCCCTGCTAAGGAGCCATACCTGGTAACGGGTATCGAGGGTTCGAATCCCTCCGTCTCCGCCACTGGCTTCTCGGGCCGATATCCGAATCCCCTCTTGAGAAAGGCGAACGTCCGTCCGGCGCGAACGCCGAACCGGTCGCTCAACCGGCGAGGATACGGCTGTGGGGAAGAGGGATGCGGTGCGCAGGCACTGGTATCGCGCCGCCTTCGTTCAGCAATACTGTCTGGCAATCGCGTCCCGGTGCCCCTCCCGCGCGGCGGCGGGCCGGGGACCGGGACACGCCCTGGCGCCTACGGCTGGTCGAAGAAGTCGACCTTGCCGGTGTCGAGGTCGTAATGCGCGCCGACGACCTTGAGCTTGCCCGCCGCCTGCGGGTCGAGCAGCAGCGGGTCGGTCGTGGTGCGCAATTGCTTGACCACGCGCGACACATTCGCGCGGATGGCGTTGTCCAGCATGTCGCCCTCGCTGCCTCGGACTTCGAGAACCGCGGGAATGATCGGTTCGATCATGCGGCCGATGCTGCCCGGGAAGGTGGCGTTGTCGTCGACGACTGCCTTGGCCGCCTTGACCGCGCCGCAGGATTCGTGGCCCATGACCACGATCAGGGGCACGCCCAGCTCTGCCACGGCATATTCGATCGAGCCCAGCGCCACCGTATCGACGGTATTGCCCGCATTGCGGATGATGAACAGTTCGCCCAGCCCACGGCCGAACAGGATTTCGGGCGAGACACGGCTGTCGGAACAGGTGACATAGGCCGCGAACGGCGCCTGTCCCTGTGCGATCTCGAGGCGGCGCTCGCGCCCGACAGGAGCGGCCGTCGGCACGTCGTTAAGGAAGTTGCGATTGCCCTCGATCAGAAGTTCGAGCGCCTGATCGGGAGAGAGCGCGGTCTTGCCGTCGACCACGGGGGCCAGCCGGGCGGGCTGCGGGGCCTGGGCCGCGGCCATGCCGGTACCGGCAGCCATCGCGCCGCCGGCCACTGCGGCACCGGCGAGTACATTGCGTCGAGACATCATGTTATGCTCCTTTGGTTCATGCGGTAAGGACGAGGAAACCGAGATAGCCGGCATACGCCGCCAGCAGCGCGAAAGCGGGCAGGCGCGACACTCCACGGGCTGCGGCGAGGAAAAGGATGACCACCGCGCTGGCTACGACAAGGCCGATATCGAGCGGCAGCAGCCCTGCCGGGACCGCACCGGGGGCCATCAGCATCGTGGCGCCGCCGATGCCCAGAAGGTTGTAGACGTTCGAGCCCACGACATTGCCGAACGCGACTTCGGGCTGTCCCTTGCGCGCAGCGACGACCGAAGTGACCAGTTCGGGCAGCGACGTGCCGATTGCGACGATGGTCAGACCGATGAGGGTTTCGCTCAGCCCCGCGATCCGCGCGAGATCGATCGCCCCGTCGACCAGCAGGCGGCCGCCACCGACCAGCACGGCCAGCCCGATAAGCGTCAACATCACCGGCCGGGTCCAGCCATTGCGGGCGCCGTGCAGGCCTGTATCGGTCAATTCGAGTGCCTGCGCCCGATCGTAAGGCGCATTGTGAACCACTGCTGGGTCGGCAAGGCGTTCCTCGCGGTAGCACCAAGCGATATAGCCGGCGAGAGCCGCCAGCAGCAGCACTCCGATGACCAGGCTGCCCACTCCGGTCAGCGCGAGCAGGAACAGCACCACGCTACCGGCAAGCGCCACTACCGGATCACGCCAGCGGTTGGTCGAGGCAATCGCCATCGGGGCCACCAGCGCGGCAGCGCCCAGTATCAACAGGCTGTTGGCGATATTGGAGCCGACGATGTTGCCCCAGGCGATCGCGGGCGATCCCATAAGGGCAGCTTCGATACTGGTCACCAGTTCGGGCATGGACGTGCCGAGACCGACGATCACGACCCCGATGACCAGCGCGCTGACGCCCGCCTTCTCGGCCAGCGCGACCGCGCCGCGCACCAGCAATTCGCCGCCGAAAACAAGCGCGACCAGACCGAAGACGGTGAATAAAAGAGCAGATATCATATAGTAACGGTACCATCGGCCCGGCGCACAGCAAACCGGAGGACCAGGATGCCTGCCAGCGCCGAGACCAGCGATCCGCCCAGCACGCCGAACTTGACCGCGGCGATCTGTCCGGGATCGACGAAGGCGAGATTGCCGATGAACAGGCTCATCGTAAAACCGATGCCGGCAAGGCAGGACAGGCCATAGACGTGGCGCAGGCCCACACCCGCGGGCAGCGTCGCCAATCCGCTTTTCACCGCCAGCCAGCAGGCCCCGAATATCCCGAGTTGCTTACCGACGACCAGCCCTGCGGCGATGCCGAGCGACAGCGGTGCGAGCAACGCGTCGATCCCGGCCCCGGCGAACGACACGCCGGCATTGGCAAAGGCGAAGATCGGCAGGATCAGGAAGGCCACCCAGGGGTGCAACGCATGTTCGAGCCGCTCGAGCGGACGTTCGTCGCCGACCGCGATGGGCACGAACATCGCGGTGGCCACACCGGCCAGCGTGGCGTGCACGCCGGACTTGAGAACGCAGATCCACAGGAATGCAGCGAGCAGGAAATAAGGAATCGACCGGGCAACACCCGCGCGGTTGAGCAGCAGCAACCCTGCAGCCGGCACCAAGGCAAGGGCGAGCGCGACAAGGTTCATGTTCTCGGTGTAGAACAGCGCGATGATCGCGATCGCGCCGATATCGTCGATGATTGCAATCGCCAGCAGCAGCGCCTTCAGCGCGACGGGAACGCGCGATCCGAGCAGCGCGAGCAAGCCCAGCGCGAAGGCGATATCGGTCGCCGCGGGGATTGCCCAGCCCCGCAGGTTTTCCGGTGAGCCGAAATTGAGGCCCACGAAGACCAGCGCCGGCACGACCATGCCGCCGATCGCGGCGTAGACCGGGAGCGACGCCTGTTTCCAGCTGCGCAACTGGCCGGTCACGATCTCGCGCTTCACCTCGAGGCCGATCAGGAAGAAGAACAGCGCCATCAGCCCGTCGTTGATCCACAGCAACAGCGGCTTGTCGATCGCGACCAGACTGCCCGCGCTGAATACCACCGGGGTGGCGAGGAAGGCCTCATAGGCGGGCAGCAGCGCGGAGTTGGCGATGGCCAGCGCCACCGCGGCAGCGATGATCAGGACGATGCCGCCCGCGCTCTCGCTGGCGATGAAGGCGCGCAAGCGCTCGGTGGAAGTGAGTAGGGTCATGGGAGAAGAGGCGACGGCCGGCTCCTGAGCTTGGTTGGGGAGGGGGAGTTCGGCCGCCGCCTGCGGGTCAGCTTGGGAAGCTGCGCCCGTAATAGTGGTTCTGGAGCGAGGCGATCTTGTCCTTGAGACGCAGCCTGAGGCGTTTCATTGCCTTGACGTCCTCGGTCGCGCCGATCGCCTTGGTGGTATCGATCAGCCGATTGAGCGCGCGATGTTCGCGCAGCATGCGGCGCAGATAGGGCTTCATGATCTTTTCATCGGGTGACCTCTTGGTCATGTCGCTCTCCATCGTTGTGTCGAGCCGATATGCGCGGTGCCCGCACTATAATCCAATTCGAATTCTTGCGCCGCACCCATAAGAAAAGCTAATGGGAGAGCATGGCTACTCTCAAGCAGATCGCGATCTTCGCGAAGCTCGCCGACACCGGCAATATGAGCGAGGCGGCGACCGCCCTTGCGCTGACCCAGCCGGCTTTGAGCCAGCAGTTGCGCACGCTCGAAACCAGCCTGGGGCTCAAGCTGTTCGAACGCGTCCCCAAGGGCATGCAGTTGACCCCGGCAGGACGCGACCTGTTGAGCGCGGCGCGCAATGTACAGAATGCGGTGCGCGACTTCGATGATGCCGCCGACCGCGCGGCCGAACGCTTCGTGGGATCGATCCGTTTCGGAGTGACGCCAACGCTCGGCCCCTACCTCATGCCCAGCGTGATCAAGACGCTGCATCGGCGCTATCCGGGGCTGCGGCTGTACATCCGCGAAGGCATTCCCGACCAGCAGCACGCGGAACTGGCGGCCGGCGAACTCGACATGGTGCTTTCCCCCTTGCCCATAGCGGGCCGGGGTCTCGCCATCGAACCGCTGTTCCGCGAGCCGCTGCGCATCGTGGTCCCGCCCGACGATCCGCTGAACGAACGACCGCGACTGGTCGCTGCCGACTTCGCTGGCCGAACATTCCTTACGCTCGACCACCGTCACCACTACCACCGCCAGCTGGAAAATATCTGCAGGCATCTGGATGCCACCGTGCTGGCTGATTACGAAGGCACCAGCCTCGATGCCGTGCAGCAGATGGTCGGCTCGGGCGTCGGGCTGGCGATACTGCCCGAACTCTACATCCGCTCCGATGCAGGCGGGCTCGATGTCGTCCGCATCGCCGAACCGGAAGGTTGGCAGGAATATCGCAGCGTGGGCGTCGCCTGGCGGTCCTCCGCGGCCTTTGCCGAACTCTATACCGAAATCGGTGAAACCATCGCCGAAGAAGCGCGAATCCGCCTGCCGGCTGCCGGCCCCAGGGGCTAACCGGCCGGCGGATCGCAGGCGCCGCCCGCCCCGCCCTCGTCCGCGTGGCTGGCGCGCTTGGGGGCAGGATAGGGCAGGTCGAGGACGGTTTCGGCGCTCGATCCGCGATGGCGCACGGTCAGCCGCAAACCCTCCTCAGCAATTGCGAAGCCGATCGTCGCGCTGCTCGTCACCAGCGTTCCCTGCGGCGCTGCACCGGCATCGCTGCAATAGCTTTCCGCGCAGCTTTCGCAGCCTGCACCCACCGCAGCTGGCCAGGCCGCAACCAATCCTGCGCAAGCGAGCCAGAGGCTAGTCAGCATGACGGGTTTCTCCGCCGTTCTGCACCACGGTGAATCCGCCCCCGCCCTCGGACGGACCGGAATAGGTGATCCGCAGACTGTTGTTGTCGCCGTTCTGCGTGATGCTGACATCGTAACCGCTGCCCGACTGAGTCACTTCGACCGCGTTCCCCGAACCTTGCTGCGTGACGGTGGCCCCCAGTTCGCTGCCGCGCTGGTCCCAGGTGATCGAGTTCCCGTCGCCCTGCTGCTTGAGTTCGGCCTGGAGGTTGCCATTGCCCTGGGCGTCCTGGGTTAGCTGCACCGTATTGAGATCTCCCGCCATCTGGACGTTCGCGGTCATGCCGTTCGCCGCGCCCGACTGGTCGATCGCGCCATCATTTTCGCGGCCCGACTGCGCCAGCGAAGCGCTGCGGACGGTGCCCCCACCCGTTTGCACGATCGAAGCGATATTCTGCACATCCGCGCTCTGGTCGATATCGGCTTCGACCGTCCCCGCCGCAGGCTGCGCATTGGCCTGTTCGATCGTCGCTTCGTTGTTGGGAGAAGTCTGGTCGATGGAAGCGATCGTCCCGCCCGTTTCCTGGAAAATGCGGGCCATGTTGTTGTCGGTCCCACTGCCCGCCTTGATCGACGCTTCGCCGGCGGTGCCCTTGCCCTTCTGGCTGATCTCGCCCTCGTTGGCGTTGCCGTTCTGGTCGATCTGGGCTTTCAGCGCGGGCCCTTCCTGGGCCACGGTTGCGCGGCCGCGGCCACCGGGCTGGGTGACGCTCGCATTGCTGCCCGTGTTGCCGCCCCCGCGTCTCTGCTCGATCGTCGCGCGATTCGCGCTGCCGCCCTGATCGATGTCGACCGTGTCGGTACCCGAAGCGGCATCGACGACCTGGTCGACCGTCGCCTCGTTCTCGTCGGTGTTGTCGGTCGACTGGTCGATCCCGGCGACGCTGCCGCCACCCGCGCCACGCTGACGGACGACCGCGGTGTGCGTGCTGCCGGTCTGGTCGATATCGGCCGAATTGTTGCCGCCCGCGCCGCTCTGCTCGATCAGCCCTTCAAGGCTTACCGAACCCGCGCCCGCCTGATCGATCTGCGCCTTGTTGTTCGGCGAATTTTCCTGCCGCACTACCGCGCTGCCATCGGTCCCGTTCTGGTCGATCGTGGTGACATTGCCCTTCCGGCCCTCCTGCACGATGGCAACTTCCGATTTCTCGCCCGCCTGCGCCACGCTGGCTTCGTGCGCTCCATCCTCGCCGCGCTGCGAGATATCGGTGGTGTTCTCACCGCCATCCACATCGACGTCTGCCACGTTACCCCGGCCCGAACCGGTCTGCACCAGTCGCGCGCGGCTTGAGGGGCCATTCTTGATCGCGATCGACGCCTTGGCGCCGATCTGGGTCTGGCGCACCTGGCCCGTGCTGCCCCCGCCCTGCGACAGCGTGACATCGGCCAGCGTACCGCTTGCTTCCTGGACGATTTCGCTGCGATGGTCGTGGCCCGCAAGCGTATGCGTCTGTTCCGCACCGCTGGCGCCACCCGCGGGATTGGCGTGCTGGATGCCGACCGAGAAATTGGCATCGCCCTGCTGGCGGATATCGACCACGCCCTTGTCGCCGCGCTGATCGATATAGGCCGTGCTGTCGGTGCCCGCAGCGCTGTCATTGCCAAGGCGGATCGTCGCGGACGAACCGTCGGCTCCATCACCCGCGTCGTCGCTCTGGTAGATGGCCGCGGCATTATCGACCCCGAGATAGGTGATCCGCGCCGTCGCCCCGCGCGCCTTCTGGAAGATGCCGCGGGCCGGGTCGGGCTGTAGCTGCCGGCCGGTGAACAGCTCGATCGCCGTCACTTCGCCCAACGTACCCGACTGGTCGGAGCGCTGGACGATTTCGGCGGTGCTGGTCTCCCGGGTCACCGCGTCGGCCTGTTCGACCAGCGACCCGGTGCCGCTTGCGCCGCCATCCTGCGCAGCTGCGGCTGATGGTACACAGGCCGCATATCCTGCGCTTAACGCCGATACGGCTGTCGCCGCGGCCAGGGTGTTGAGCTTCTTCATGGTTTCCTCCTTTGCAGTGGGAATCGCAGGCGGGGCCCTAATCCGCGTCGGATCGGTCGGCTGAGCCCGTGTCGTCGTGCTGGGACCCAGTGCGCGGTGCCTTTTCGTCCGTGCCCGGATCCTCGTTCTCGCCGCCGTCGTCGGCGAACAGATGGGCGTTGAATGGCTGGTCGACCTGCCGCTCCCAGAATTCGAGGCAGAAGGTTTCGAAGCGTCGGCCCAGCTCGAGATGCGCGCGCTCGGCCTCCCAGCCCTGCTTGCGGCCGAACAGCTCGTCGACGCGGTCGAATTTCGCGAGCCGCTCGGTGCATTTGGCTGCCTGTTCGCGCGCCAGGGCGACCACATCCGCCGGGCCGACGATGCCTGCGAAATACAGCCGCAGCAGTCCCGGCTCGTTCATCGGCTCGCGCATCCAGTTGCGCAGCACGGCTTCGCCCGCCGGGGTTACGATAAACGAGTGGCGCTGCCGCCCGATGCTGCGTTCCTCTTCCTCGTAAAGCAGCCCGGCCGCCGCGAGCCGCGCCATTTCGCTGTAGAAGGGGTCGCGCTCGCGATCGGCATAGGCGTTCCGGTCGTGCCGCCTGACGGTGACCACCAGATAGGCAAGCAGGACGAGGATGCAGGCGATGATCAGGATGATGAGCAGCATGGGGTTACTCCGCTTCGCTCTGGTCGCGACCCTCGGCCGAATTCTCGTTCGCGACATCGTTCCAGAAGGTCAGGCAGGCACGTTCGAAGCGTATGCCCAGCCGGCTGGCGGCGAGCGCGTAGCGCCACTCGGGCCGGTTCACGAGCAACTGCTCGAGGCGTTCGTATTCGGCCTTGCGGGCGGCATGGATGGGGCGCCGGCTGCGCGCCACCTCGAGCGGGTCGTGCCGTTCGACGATCCCGGCGTAATTGCGCATCAGGAAGCCGGGATCGTTGGTCGGCTCGCGCAGCCACGCCCGCAGCCCGGCCTCCCCCGCCGGGGTTACCGTATAGGTGTGCGACTCTTTGCCTTCGTAGTCCTTCTGCGAATACAGCAGGCCGCAATCGACCAGTTCGTCGGGCTCGGCGTAAAACGGCTGGCGATCCTGATCGAAATAGTTGTTGCTGTCGTGGCGCCGCAGGGCGGCGACGATCAGGCTGGCCAGGATGACCACGATGACCAGGATGAGGATGATCGTAAGCATGGCTGGGCCTTTCTCGCCTAGTTGCTGCGCGTCGGTTGGGGGGAAGCGGGTGCGGTATCCGCAGTTGCCTGATCGAGCGCGGCGCCTTCGCTCTCGTCTTCGAACAGGGCGGCGACCGCCCCCTTCAGCGTGGGGCGCATCAGCACCCGGTCACCAAAGACGATGACGACCTGCTTGAGTTCGGGAACGCTGGACAATTGGGCGCCGAGCAGTTCGGACACGCTCGACTTGTCCGCCTGGACGAACAGCGGCTGGACATAGAGCACTGCATTGTCGAGCGGCACGGTCAGCAGCTTGCCACGCGAGACGCGCGAACCGGACTGCATTCGCAGCGTCATCCATGCCGAGATCCGCGGATCCTGATCGATCCGCGCCTGCGCCTGCGAGGGCCCGACAACCGTCGTGTCCGGAGCGAATTCGTAGGAGGTCAGCCGCCCCAGCCGGTCGCCGTCGCTGCCCCCGACCAGATAGCCCGACAGGACGTTGCGGCTTTCGGGACTGAACGGCTGGACGATCGCGAATTCGGCGTCTTCCTCGCCGGGAAAGCGGGTCTTCAGCCAATAGGGGCGCAGGTCGGCATTGCGTTGTTCGTGGCCGGGCCGCGCGCGTTCGCGGCGCAGCGAGATGAAATTGGCGTCCTGCGGGATCTGCCAGGCACCCTCGCGCGCATAATAGGCGTCGGGCGCGCGCATGTGATAATCCGCCCAGATCACCGACTGGATCTGGAACTGGTCCTGCGGATAGCGGAAATGCGCCCTGATCTCCGCGCTGGCTTCTTCGACCGGTGTGAAGGCGTCGGGAAAGGCGCGGCGCCAGGCCTGAAGCAGCTTGTCGTCCGGGTCGGTGACGTACAGCGTCACGCTGCCATCATAGGCATCGACGATCGCCTTGACGCTGCCGCGCACGTAGTTCGCGCGCTGCGTGCGCCGTTCCAGCAGCCGGATGAACTCGGCAGGGATGATCCCGGACTCTTCCTGCTTGCCCTGGAAGACCTGCGACAGATCGCCCAGGTTCACCCGCTTGGAATAGGGCATCATGTCGCTGGTCGTGTAACAGTCGATGACCCATTTGATCCGTCCGTCGGCGGCGACCGGATAGGGGTCGGAATCCACTTCGAGGAACGGCGCCACGCGCTTGACCCGGTCGCGCACATTGCGGTGGAACAGGATGCGGCTGTCGTCCCCCAGCAGCGTCGTCAACGCCAGCCGCAGGTCCCAGAACCGGGTGGCGAACAGCAGTCGGGGGACAAGCCCGTCGATCGAAACCCCGCGCCCGCCAGCGTAATCGTGCTTGGCGAAGCTGCGCCCTTCCTGCGGCCGGTCGAGTTCGATCGTCTTGGTCCCGACGATCGAGAACTCGGGCGAATTTTCGCCGAAATAGACCTGCGGATAGCGTACAAACAGCGGCCCCATCCCGGCGCTGGGCGCGTCGCCCGAGAGGAATTTCGGCAGGCCTGCCGGAGTCGATTCGACCGCCGATGCCGAGACGAGACCGTAGCCATGCGTGTAGATCATCCGTTCGGATTGCCAGCGCCGCGAATGCTCGGGCAGGTTCTCGGTATTGACCTCGCGTGCCGCGATCATGACCGGCTGCAATTCACCGTCGATGCGGTAACGATCGACATCGATGTCGGTGAAATCAAAATAGGCCCGGAACGCCTGCAATTCGCGGAAATTGATCAGCAGCGTTGCAGGGTCCCACAGCCGAAGCGATTCAAGTAGGCGCCGGTCGCCTGCGATCGCCTGCAGATCGCCCGTTTCGGCAATCGACGCGGTGCGGCGTTCGACCTGATCGAGCGCGAAACCGTAGCGGGTGAATTGGAGATGGTCCTCGATATAGGGCCGCTCGCGTTCGAGCTCCTGCGGTTCGACGATGATCAGCTGGAACAGGTTGGGATAGAACCGCACGATCGAGAGACCGACGAGGATCAGATACACGATGATCGCGGTCGGAATGATGTAGCCGGGTCGGCGGATGTTGACCTGGAACATCACGAAGCCGGCAACCACTGCCGCGGCGACGAATTTGTAGGCGAGCAGGCTGGCATTGGAGTCGGTGAACCCCAGCCCGGTCACCACACCGCGCTCGGAATAGCTGAGCAGATGCAATTGCAGCAGCATCCCCCATCCCAGCAGCGCCATCAACGCGAAGACGAGCGCCGACAAATGCAGATTGACCTGGAACGGCAGCATCGAATTGGGCGCTTGCGGCCGGATGCCGCCGAACACATAGCTGGTCAACGCCGTCAGCAGCAGCACCACCAGCACGCAGACGAAAAGCCAGTGGTTGATCGCCACATGCAGCGACAGCTCGAACATGAAGTAGCTGAGATCGCGCCCGAACTGCGGATCGTTACGCCCCCACTCTTCGCCATTCGCCCACAGGATGTAGTCCTGCCAATGCGGATAGGTCTGCAGCGCGAGCAGCAGGCCGCAGATCAGCGCGATGGTAATCACGATAGGCCGGAAATAGGGTTCGGCCGTGCGCCGCCAGCTGTCCACGCGCCGCTCGTCCGCGGAAATGATCCGGTCGACCCGGGCCAGCTTGTGCGCCAGCAGCATGTTGCCCGCGACCATTGCCGCCATGAACAGGAACGGCACCACCCCCATCCAGATCTTGGTCTTCACGATGGTCAGATAGACATCGAGATAGCCGATATCGTCGAACCACAGGACCTCGGTGTAGAAACGGGCGGAGAAGATGACCGCGAGCAGGAAAGCGGCCAGCCCCACGATCCAGTAGAACAGCGTGCTGGTCACACCGCCGAGCAGGAAGAACGTCGCCGCGCGGACCTTGGTGGAAGGGCGCAGGGTCATGACAGCTGCGGCGGCTTTCCCGCCAGCGCGACTTCGACCGAATGCGCGGCGCGGAAGATCTTGTCGAGGTCGGCCTGTTCTTCGACGGCGCGTATGGCAGCCCGTTTCACCAGTTCGATCTGCGCGGCGATCCGCTCGCGCTGCTCGGCGCGATGCGCGGCAGCGCGGCCGACATCCTCGAGCATTTCGCACAGGCGCAGCATGACCGCCATGTCGCCCGGGCAGGTGTTCCTGAGCGGGGTGACGACCATGTCGAGATAGTCGCCGAAAGACCGCCGCGGCACTGCGACCCGCACGATCCCATCGTCATCCTTGATCAGCCGGTCGCCCAGCCGGTGCTTGGACAATTGGACGAGCACGATTTCCGCCGAGCGGATCGATGCACGAGCAGTGGTGGGATCGTTGATGGCGCTCGAAACCGCGCGCAGGGCGATATCGACCAGCTGGGTCAGCCCGAAGGCGACATCCGCCTGGACGCTGCGCTCATGCCCGAGTTGCAACGACCGGATCACGCGCTTGCGCAAATCGCCCGTGGGATCGGGCTGCTCCCGGTCGGGATCCCGCGTCCACACCCACGCCAGCGCGGTATCCATCACCGCCTGGTCGCCGAGCAAATAGGTGTATTCGATGACGAGGTCCTCTTTCTGCGCATAGCGCAGCAGGAGCCGGGGATTTATCCGCTGGATGATGCCCGAAGCCGGCGCGAGGACCGGCACCGCATGTGCCGGGATGGCGGGCAGTTCGGGTTTGGGGTCGTCGTCGGTGAGCGCTTCGTAATTGGCGGAAATCGACGCGACGGTGTGCTCCTCGACCTGGCGCAGCACCTGCTCGATCCGAACCGCGTGGACGATGTGGTGAATGAAATAAACGAAGGCGACGACACTCGCGAGCGCGAAGAGGAACGCCAGCGTCACTGCGAATTGCGGGACGAACCCCTCCTTCTCGTGGATCGAGCGGAGCACCGTGAGGCTGTAGACGAAGGTGAAGATGAACACCGCCATCACGAACTGCGTGGCGCGGTCGCGGATGAATTGCCGCGGGACTCGCGGGGAGTATTGCGCTGCCGCGACCTGCAGCGCCACGATCGTCACCGAGAAGGCGATCGTGACCACGGTCAACGAGGTGGTCGCCACGATCTCGACCAGATTGCGTGCGCCCACCGGGCCGCCCGTGGTCAGCACGCCGCCAAGGCTTGCGGAAGTGGTGAAGTCCAGCCGCGCGACCGATGCCGCCGTGGCGATCGCCCCGAAAATCGCCAGCATGGGCGCGATCCAGAACGCGCGGTGGACCCGCATCCGCAGCCGCCCCAGAATGGCCGAGTAGTTGATCGGTATTCTCATGGCTGCGCTCGCCGGGCATGCAGCGCCTGGGGACGTTGCTTGGGCCCGCGGTTGAGCAGGGCTGCCAGATAGGACGATCGCCGCGGGCGCAGGTCTTCGTCATAGCCGAGATCGTGGCTCACCGCCGCGACGAACGCGCGGGTCTGCCGATCGGCAAGGAACCAGTTGCGATAGCGGGTATAAGCATCGCCGGGACTACTGTCCGTGTCGGCAACGTCACCCAGCGCGTGGCATATTTCGCGGTAACGTATGACCGATGGCGCGCCCTGCAATGTGTCGCTGCGCATCGTGGTTTCGAATTCGGCACGCGATACCGGCTGCGGTGTCGGCCCGACGGGCATCGGCACATAGGCTTCGCGCAAATCGCCCACCAGGTCGCTCATTCCCGCGGTCAGCGCGCGCAAGGCCGGGCTGGTGTCGGACCGCGACGGCGATGGCAGGCAGTGGGTGAGCCCGTCAGCGATCCGGCCCAGCGCCTGCAGCGTCTTCGGCAGGCTACGTCCGCGCTCTTGGGGCCGGTAGAAATAGACGATCGGATACCGGGCCAGGCCCTGGTGCATGCCGATCAGCCCGTCATGCAACCGCTCGAGCCAGCGTTCGAGCCCGTCGATATCCTCGGCGGCATAACGCTCGGCGACGATTTCCAGCGGATCGTCGCGGCCGTCCATGCGGTGGTGAAGATCGGCGACCACCCGGTCGTAATCGAGTATCCGCCGGTGCACGCTGAGGAAGTAGGTGATCGAGAAAGTGAGCAGCACGCTGCCGAGCAGCGCCTCGAGCGCCACTGCGACCGAATAGGCCATGTTCGACGGGCTGATTTCGACGAAACCGATCGTCGAAAGCGTGACCCAGCTGAGCCGGAAAGCAGCAGCGAGGCTCGGCTGCGACCCGCCCCCGGTGATGAAATCGCCAACCGACAGGCCGCCGAAGAAGATGAGCGCGAAGGCGGTCACGATACCGCTGACCCACAGGACGATCATCAACGCGATCATCAGTGGTGCGGCCATGCTCAGCGCGCGCTGGGCGACTGGATAGGGCAGCAGTTTCGCGCAGTGGCGGCCGATCCACCAGAACAAACGGTAGGCGCGCGTCGAAAACAGGCTGCGCCCGTTCGCATCGAGCACGGTGAGCAGCGCATCGAGCACTGTCACTGCCAGTATCAATATGCCGATTACAGAAACGAGCATTGGCGGGCCTTGACCTCCAACGCCCGATTAGGGGGCAAGTTATGTCCGAACCCCTTCCGAACCTGCCTTTGAGATGCGGTAAAACAACAACCTCAAGATATTGATTGAAAAAGTTATGACTTAACCATCGCGATAAACGGCAATATTGTGAAGTATAGACTGGTATTTTTGACGCTATACGGCAGGTGAGAGACAGATATATCAGTACTAGCTTGTTAACTATCGCCTGTACTTGCACAATATCAGAATACTTATCGCGGTAAACGTGTTTTGGATAATATCTGGTTTGCAGCCGTAAGTATCCGGAAAGGTTTTTTTAAGCCTGAGCGGAATTGAAATCTCAATCTTCCCGTTCGGCTGATAACAGGGTCTGTGCCAGATGCTGGTAGCCGGACCATAGCGCCGTCATGCCGGTTCCTGCCCCCAAGCACCGGTCGACGATACCGCGTGCGCCTCCCGTAATGGCAATCGCATGCAGTTCTTCACCGTGAGGATCATCGACGCAGCGGCCATCGGCAAGGTGACGCACCCAGGCCGCAAAACCTGCAGCGATCGCGTCGCAGGGCAGGCTGCAGCGTGTCAGGACGGCGGCCGTGTCGAGCCAGCGCTGCGGGATCTTCTGCGAACCATCCATGGCGATCTGGTCGAGCCGGTGCATCAGCGCGGGGTCGCCAAAGCGCTGCATCAATTGGCCGGCATAGGCCGCGAGATCCTGACCGGGCGCGGCAGTGATCGTCGGGATCGCTTCATCGCGCATCAGCCGCTCGGCAAGCGCGGCGAGGCGGGGATCGGCGACGGCCTCGTGGACATAGGTATAGCCGGCCTCGAGCCCGCAATAGGCAAGCAGCGAATGCGCTCCATTGAGCATGCGCAGCTTGGCGGTCTCGAAGGGGGCGACATCATCGACCAACTCCACGCCGTGGTTCTCCCACTGCGGACGCGGGCCGGCAAAGTCGTCCTCGATCACCCATTGACTGAACCGCTCGGTAAAGACCGCTCCGGCATCGCTCATTCCGAGGTGCTGCTCGAGCTCAGCCAGATCCTGCGGCCCGCTGCGCGGCACGATGCGATCGATCATCGTCGACGGGACACGGCATTCGCGCCGGAACCACTCGACCATGTCGGGCATGTCCGCCGCCAGCCACTGCTCCATCAGCCGCGCCAACACCTTGCCGTTTTCCGCCAGATTGTCACAGGGCAGGAGCGTGAGGCCGCCCAGTCCGCGCGCGCGGCGCTCGGCCAGTCCTTGCGCCAACAAGGGATAGAAGCTGCTGCGTCCCGCGGTAAGGTCGAGGCCGCCGTCAGGGCTGCGCGTATAGCCCTTCTCGCTGACGGTGAAGCTTGCGATATGGCAGGCCGGATCAGCGAGCCGGGTAACTACCGCCCCGGCCTGATCGGGGGCGTAGAGCACTTCGCGAACCGCCCCGATCACGTGCGTTTGCGCAGCATCGCCCCGCCGTTCGGTCAGCGTATAGAGCCCGTCTTGCGGATTGAGCTGCCGGGCGACGTCGGGCGAGCGGAGCGAAACGCCGCAAATGCCCCAGTCGCGGTCCCCCGCGGTCATCGCGCAATCGGTATACCAGGCCTGATGCGCACGGTGGAACGCCCCGATCCCGAAATGAACGATGCCGATCTTCTGCGCGTCCCGGTCGTAAGAGTATGTACCGACATCGGCAGGCAGGTGGGCGAGCGTATCGGGCCCGAGCCTCACAGGCGGTAGGCCTGCTTCGCCAGAGTATAGGCGAGGTCATGGGCGACCTCGGCGGCCTCCCAGTCCTCGATCCGGTGTTCGGCGACAAGCTGCGCAAGAAAGCCGCAATCGACCCGCCGGGCGACGTCGTGCCGCGCGGGGATCGACAGGAAGGCGCGCGTATCGTCGTTGAAGCCGACCGTGTTGTAAAAGCCGGCGGTTTCGGTGGTCATCTGGCGGAAGCGGCGCATGCCCTCGGGGCTGTCGTGGAACCACCACGCCGGGCCGAGCCTGAGGCACGGATAATGTCCCGCCAGCGGCGCCAGTTCGCGCGCATAGGCGCTTTCATCGAGCGTGAAGAGGATGATCGACAGCTCCGCCTCGTTCCCGAACCGGTCGAGCAGCGGTTTGAGCGCCTGCACATAGTCGGTGCGCGTGGGGATATCTGCCCCCATGTCGCGGCCGAACCTGGCGAACAACTGGTGGTTATGGTTGCGGAAGCTGCCGGGGTGGATCTGCATCACCAGGCCATCGTCCACGCTCATCGCCGCCATTTCGGTGAGCATCTGCGCACGGAACAGTTCGGCATCGGCGGCGGAGGCGCCCCCGTGCTTCACACGATCGAACAGCGCGGCAGAATCGGCATCGGACAGATTGGCAGTGGCTGCGCTGGGGTGGCCGTGATCGGTCGAGGTCGCCCCCATCGCAGCGAAGTATTCGCGCCGCTGGCGGTGCGCGGCGAGATAGCCCGGCCATGACAGCGTATCCTCGCCAGTGAGGTCGCCGAATGCGCGCAGATTGTCGGCAAAGCCTTCGAACTCGGGATCGACCACCGGATCGGGGCGATAGGCGGTAATGACCCGGCCACCCCACCCGCTGGCCCGAATGGCGCGGTGATGGTCGAGCGGGTCGAGCGGGCTTTCCGTCGTGGCGAGGACTTCGATGCCGTAGCGGTCGAACAGCGCGCGCGGGCGAAAATCGTCCTGCTGCAGCTTCTCGGTGATCGTATCGAAATAGAGATCGGCCGTGCTCGCATCGAGCCGCACCTCTATGCCGAAGGCCTTGGCGAAGACCCAGTCGAGCCACATCCGCGAAGGCGTGGCGCGAAACAGGTGATAGTTGTCGGCGAAGATGCGCCACGCGGCACGCGGATCGGCCCCGCCTCCCCCGATGCCCAGATCCTCCAGCGCAATGCCCTGCGAATACAGCATACGGAACACGTAATGGTCGGGATGCAGTAGCAATTCGGTCGCATTGCCAAACGGCTCGTCATGAGCGAACCACGCCGGGTCGGTATGCCCATGCGGGCTGATGATCGGCAGATCGGCGACATCGGCATAGAGCTCGCACGCAAGCGCGCGGATGCCGGGCTCCGCCGGGAACAGGCGATCCTCATGCAGCTTCAGGGGCGTGCTCATTCTTCTCTCCCGCGACGAACTATGGTAACCGGTGTCAAGAGCGGTTTCTGCCGCTTACCGGAGAGGAAATCAACCGGTCAGGCAGGGGGATAAGGAGCGACGCGCAATGACCGAGGCCGACAGCGCTTCCACAGGGATGAGGTTGCCCGATGTCTGGCGCTCGCACCTGGCCGATGGCGCCGGCGTCGCACTGCGCGATCACAAGGCCGGCGAATGGATCGAACTGGACGGAATTGTCCTGCGGCTGCCCGAAGCGATCCCGAGAGGCCATAAATTCGCCCTCCGCCCCCACAACGAAGGCGAACCGGTCTTGCGCTATGGCGCCCCGATCGGCCTTGCCAGCCAGCCAATCGCAGCGGGCGAGCATGTCCATTCGCACAATCTCGCCACCGCGCTGGATGGGGAGATGGAGTATGGCACATTTGCGCCGCCTGCGCCGAGCCCGGAAGCCTCCCCACCACTGGGCAATTGGCGGGGATACCGGCGCGCCGACGGGCGCTTTGCCACCCGCAACGAGATCTGGCTGCTGCCCACTGTCGGCTGCGTCGCCCCGCTGGTGGAATTGGTGGCGCGCGAAGCAAGCGCAATCCATCGCGGGAGGGTCGATGCAATCGTGGGGTTCGGTCATCCGCACGGCTGTTCGCAATTGGGCGACGATCTTTCGGGCACGCGCGCGCTCCTGGCCGCGCTGTGCGACAACCCCAATACGGGCGGCGTGGTGCTGGTGGGGCTCGGCTGCGAAAGCAACCAGCTCGGTGACCTTGTTGCCAGTGTCCCCGAGCGCAGCCGCGCCAAGCTGCGGCTTGTCCGCGCGCAGGACCCGGGCGACGAGCGCGAACGCCTGCTTGCGCAAATTGCCGATCTGGTGGCTGAACTCGCTCCGGTAATGCGCGAAGATGCGCCGGCGAGCGCGCTGACCGTGGGGCTGAAATGCGGCGGGTCGGACGCGCTGTCGGGGCTGACCGCCAATCCCCTGCTCGGGCGCTACAGCGATCGTCTCGCAGGGTCGGACGGCAGCCTCGTGCTGACCGAAATCCCAGAGATCTTCGGCGCCGAGGAAGCATTGTTGGCGCGCGCCGTTTCACCGGAGGTTTTCGAGCAGGCAGGCGCGCTGGTGAACCGCTTCAAGCGCTATTTCCTCGACCAGGGCCAGCCGGTTTCGAAGAACCCCTCGCCCGGCAATATCGCGGGCGGTATCACCACGCTGGAAGAAAAATCGCTTGGCGCGGTGCAGAAGGCCGGCTGCGCACCGCTGGTCGATGTGATCGACTATGGCGGCACTGTATCGCGGCCGGGCCTGACGCTGCTCGAAGCGCCGGGCAATGATGCGGTCTCCTCCACCGCGCTGGCCGCGGCGGGGGCGACCCTGGTGCTGTTCACCACCGGAAGGGGCACCCCGCTCGGCTTCCCGGTGCCCACGGTCAAGATTTCGTCCAACACCGCGCTTGCACAAACCAAGCCGGGCTGGATCGATTTCGACGCGGGCCGCGCGCTTGCCGAAGGGGTGGAGGCGGTCGATGCCGCCTTTGCGGACTATCTGCTCGCCATTGCCAGCGGCGAGCCCACCGCCGCCGAACGCAGCGACCAGCGCGTGATTTCGATCTGGAAACGCGGGGTGACGCTGTGATCAGCTGCCGAATGCCCCCGGCAGCCAGAGCGAGAGCGCAGGCACGAAGGTAATCACTACCAGCGCTGCAATTAGCGTGAGATAGAACGGCCAGATGGTCTTCACCAGCGCGGTCACGGGGATCTTGCCCACCGCCGAGCCGACGAACAGCACCGAGCCGACCGGCGGCGTGACCAGGCCGATGCCCAGATTGAGCATCATGATGATCCCGAAGTGCACCGGATCGACCCCGACATCCATCGCCACCGGCAGGAAGATCGGCGTGGTGATGACGATCAGCGGGGCCATGTCCATGAAAGTGCCCAGCGCCAACAGCATGAGGTTGATGATCAGCAGGGTCAGGATCGGATTGTCGGTCATCACGCCGATCAGCGCGCCCATCGCGGCGGGCACTTCGAGCAGCGCGAGCGCGAAGCCGAAGGCGGTGGCGGCAGCGATGATGAACAAGACCATCGCAGCGGTGCGCACCGACTTCCCGGCGGCTTCCCACATGCCCTTCCACCCCAGGCTGCGATAGACGAAGGTCCCGATGAGCATGGTGTAGATCACTGCGATAGCCGAGCTTTCGGTAGGCGTGAAAAACCCGCTGAGGATACCGCCCATGATGATCACTGCGGTCATCAGACCGGGGATTGCATAGGCGCTTGCGAGGATGAACTCGCGCCAGCCGGGGAAGCAGCCGAGCGGCAGTTTGCCGCGCTTGGCCACCAGCCACGCTACCAGCATCAGCATCAGGCCGGTGAGCACGCCGGGGATGACGCCGGCAAGGAACAGATCGCCGATCGATACGCCGATCCCCGAGGCGGCGGAATAGATGATCATATTGTGCGAAGGCGGGATCAGCAGGCCCACGATCGCCGCGGTTACGGTGACGTTGACCGCATAATCTGCAGGATAGCCTTTCTCCTTCATCAGCGGGACCATGGTCGAGCCGATCGCCGAGGCGCTGGCGATAGCCGAGCCGGACACCGCACCGAACATCATCGAGGCGCCGACATCGACGATCCCCAAGCCGCCGCGCACGCGCCCGATGGCGGCATCGGCCACGCGGACCAGCCGGTCGGCAATCCCCGCACGGTACATCAGGTCGCCCGCGAAGATGAAGAAGGGGATCGCCATCAGCGTGAAAACGCTGATTCCCGCGGCGACGCGCTGGACCGCGACGATGGGAGGGATATCCATCGCGAGGAAACAGGCAAGCGCCGCCGCGAGCAGGGAAAAGGCCACCGGTACGCCAATGACGAGCATGGCGAGGAGCACGCCGAACAGGATCAGCAGTTCCATCAGCCGCGCTCCCCTTCACTGGCATCATCCGCCGGATGACGTCCGGTCAGCAGCTGTGGCAGCGCGAACCATGTCATCAGCAGTCCCGAAACGGGCAGCGGCACATAGGCTACCGCGCGGCTGACGCCGAGCGAGGGTACGACATTGCCGCGCACTGCCCAGCACAGCTGCGCGCCGTAAACGAGCAGCACCAGACCGATCGCGGCAATCACGAGCGCGATGATCCGCAGCAGCGGCCGCGCGCGGTCGCCCAGTTTTTCCTCGAGCAGCGCGATGCGGATATGGAAGCCTTCATAGACCCCCGCGGCGGCGGCAAACATGACGTACCAGATCATCATGATCAGCGAAGCCTGTTCGGTCCAAGACGGGCTCGAGTTGAGCACGAAGCGCCCGAACACCTGCCAGCCGATGATCGCGGTCATCGCCAGAAGCCCGATCGAACCGAAGCCGATCAACCAGCGCGATAGGGTCGCGGCCATAGTCATCCTTCCCTCATATCGCGGATGCGCCGGACGATGTCCTGCTGCGCGGGTGTCGTAATGAATTGATCCCACACCGGCCGCATCAACGCTGCGAAGGGTTCGGTATCGACCGTGTTCACGGCAACGTCCGACGCGGCCACTGCGGTCTCGGCCTCGCCGACGCGAATGTCCCACAATCGCCGCATCTCGACGACCGAAGCCTTGGCCGCCTCGCGCACGAGCAGCTGGTCCGTACGCGACAGCCGTTCCCAGCTCGCCTTGCTCATCACCAGCGCCTCGGGGGTCAGCAGGTGCTGGGTCAGGCTGAGATAGTTGGCGACTTCGTAATGGCGCTCGCCCACGAAAGTGGGCCAGTTGTTTTCCGCGCCGTCGATCACACCCTGGGCAAGCGACTGGTAAATTTCGCCAAAGGGGATCGGCACCGCATTGGCGCCCAGCGCATTGACCATCGCGATATAGAGGTCCGATGCGGGCACGCGGATCTTGAGCCCGCGCAGATCCTCCGGCGTGGTGATGGGGCGCCGGACATTGTAGAAACTGCGCGCACCCGAATCGTAAATGCACAGGCCGATGAGATTGTGCGGTTCGAGCGAGGCCATGACTTCGTCGCCCACCTCGCTGTCGACCACGCGCCGCATATGCGCGACCGAATCGAATACGAAGGGCAGACAGAAAGGCAGCGTCATCGGCTCGATCGAGTTGAGCGGCGCGAAGTTCACCCGGTTGAAATCGATGCCGCCGAAACTGGTGATCTCCAGCGTATCGGTTTCGCTGCCGAGCTGGCCGCCGGCGAACATCCTGATGCCCAGCCGGCCGCCCGTTTTCTCATCGAGATAGCGGCCCATGAACTCGACCGCGCGTACGGTCGGGTAATCGCCCGGATGCGCGTCGGCGCCGGTCAGCAGCCCCGACATCACCGGTTTGCAGCCGGGCAGGATCGCGCCTGCCCCCAGCACCATGCCGCCGGCCAGCACGCTTCGCCGCGACAGCGCCATGCGCCCGTTCGTCATGTTTCCTCCGCTCCCCGTCATTTTGTTCAATCTGCGAGCGCGGTGAAGCGGAAGTCACGGAATTTCGCCTCGCCCGGCCCCGCCGCATAGAGGCCGGGCCGCAGCATCAGGAAATCGCCGCGCACATTGTGGTGATAGCCCGACACTTCCATCCCACGGTCGAAGCGGTGCCAGGTTTTTCCGCCATCCCCGCTGGTATCGTAGGTGACGATGTGGCGCCGATTGGTCACGCGCATCCGCATCCGCCCGCCATGCGGATTGGCGGGTCTTGCGCGCTCGCGGCCATATTGGTGCGTGACGAAGCGCTCCGCATCGAAACCCAGCCCGCAATAGAGCTTGTCGTCATAGAACAGGATCAGCCCCGCCCGTCCGCCGGGCGCGAGTTCGATATCGCATTCGAAGCGATAAGATCGGTCGCCTGCGGTCAGCAACAGCGGCGAGCCGCTGGACGGCGCCGCGCCCTTGCCCTTCAGCCGCAACACGCCGTTGCCGCTGTTCGCCCGCGCCGCTTCATCGGCGTCGGGCTTGAAGAAGGCCCATTTGCTGCCCAGCGCAAGCGGGGCGGAGAAATCGTCGGTCAGCGGCATGCCATGCGTGACCGCCGCCCCGCCGCCCGGTTTGGCGATCGGCGCGGACAGGTCGCCGCCGGTCATGCGGAACCACCCGTCGGCGGTGAATTCCACCGGATCGAGCAGGCATTGGCGGCCAAGCGTCCAATAGCCGTTTTCATAGCCATGATAGAGCGACCACCAGCTGCCATCGGGCGCCTCGACCAGCGAGGCATGGCCGCGCGACCACCACGCCTCATCCACGCTTTCGGTACGAACCAGCGGATTGCCGGGATGGTGTTCCCAGGGGCCATGCAGCGAGCGCGAACGGGCGGCGATGACCATGTGGCCTGTCGGCGGACCGGCGGTGCCGCCCACTGCGGTGATCATGTAATACCAGCCGCCGATGTGTTGGATCTTCGGACCTTCGGGCGAAAACCCTTCGACGATCCAGTCGGACGGATAGCGCCAGGGATCGTAGACATGCTCGACCGCGCCGGCGAGCGAGAGATTGTCGTCGGACAGGCGAACACGGTCGCCGCCCGACAGGAACAGCCAGCGGCTGCCGTCTTCGGCGACCGCATGGCAGGGGTCGATATGGTTCGGCAGGCCGAGCGGGATCGGATCGCTCCACGGCCCGGTGATATCGTCAGCCCAGGCGACGAAGATGTCGTTCTGCGGCTTGGCCTTCACGGGGATGTAGAGCAGGTAGCGGCCCTTGTCCTTGTGCAGGCTGGGGGCCCAGACCGACCCGATATTGCGCGTCAGCGCGGCGTCCAGCGGCCGCCAGTTCACCAGGTCGCGCGAATGCCAGATCGTCAGCCCGGGATAGGCGTCGAAGGTGGAGAAGGTCATGTAGTAATCGGCGCCATCCTTGAGGATCGCGGGATCCGGACGGTCGCCCGACACTACGGGATTCAGGAAGGTGCCATTGCCGAGATCGGGAATTCGCTGGTTGTCGAACCCGCGGCGATAGGTCTGCGACGAGCCGCCAGAGCTGCGTTGGGCGTGGGTTCGCGCAGCGAGGGGCGCTGTAAAACCGGGCGAGAATGCGCACATTCCGGCCCCGGCGACACCGACCAGGAGATCCCTTCGGCGGATAGTCATGCAAGCTTCCTTCTTGCGGCCCAGGCCAGCCAGAGCTCGGGCCAGTTTTCCACCGGCTTGCCTACCGCCCTGCGCAGCCCGAACCCGTGTCCGCCGCTGGCGAACAAATGCGTCTCGACCGGCACATCCTGTGCCTTGAGTGCGGACCGCATCCGCAGGCTGTTTTCCACCGGGACCGAGCCGTCGTCCTCAGGGTGGAGCAGGAACATTGGCGGAGTGTCCGCTGCGACGTTGTGGTCCGGCGAATGCGCACGCTCGCGTGTGGCGTTGGCCCCCTCGCCGATCAGCAGGCGGCGCGAACCGGCATGGGCGATCGCGGGATCCATGCTGATCACCGGATAGATACAGGCCGCGCCATCGGGACGGGCCGAAAGCGCGTCGGCTGCGTCGCCCGGACGGTAGGTTTCCTTCGCGAACCGCGTGGCAAGATCGGCGCACAGATGCCCGCCCGCGGAAAAGCCCATGGCGCTGACCCGCGCCGGGTCGATCGCGAAGCGGTTCGCCTGCGCGCGAATGAGCCGCATCGCACGCTGCGCATCGCTGAGCGCCACGTCGGGTCCGGCCGCCCAACCGTCGCCGGGCAAACGATAGAATAGCACGAAAGCGGTGATGCCGCGGCCGGCAAGCCACTGGCCCATTTCATGCCCCTCCTTGTCCACGACCACATGGCGGTATCCGCCGCCCGGCAGCAGCAGGACGCTGGCCCCGGTGGGACGTTCGGGCTGGAATACGCTCACACGCGGAGCGGTTATCCCGGCGACCGCGCGGTCCTGGTAGGACGGGTCTGCCGCCCGGTCAGTGATGCGTTCCAGCGGCGGCCGATCGGGCAAGCCGGGCGCGCCCCCCGGCCAGAGTTCAAGCGCCGCGAGTTTCGCATCTGCAGGGTTGCGGTCGGCGCGCGCAGCCGCCCCGCCGGCCAGAACTCCCGACAGCGAGAGACCCGCGACGAGAAGCGACCGTCGATCACTTCTCATACGCGGGTCCTCTTCGTCGTCACGCGCTTCGGGTCAGTATTCGAAGCGCACACCGGCCATGATGATGCGGCCGAAGTGGTTGTTTTCGTAGTTCCGGCGAGCGACGTCGTCGGTCCAACGGAAACGGTAGTCGTCGGTCAGGTTGTTTCCGTCCAGCGTCAGCTCGATGAAGTCGTTGAGCTTGTAGCGGATCGCGGCATCGAGATTGAACGACGAACTGAAGCCTTCGAGGAAGTTGCCATTGCCGCTGCCGCCGGCGTTGTATCCGTCGCGATAGGCGGCCGAAACGCGCACCGACAGGCGCCCGTCGTCATAGTACGCGGTGCCGTTGGCGGAGTATTTCGAAACCCCTGCGAAGGTTGTTTCGAAAGTCTCGCCCTCAAACTCGATTTCCTGCGAGCTGTCGACATAGGTGACGTTACCCAGCACGCCGAAGTTCGACAGCGCACCTGCGGAAAAAACGGAGAACGGCAGGTGCAGGCCGAGCTCGAGCCCCTTGATCGTGGCGCCTTCGCCATTCGTCGTCGACCGGAACTCGAACTCGCGGTTCGGGTCGGTCCCGTTGACGATGGCATCGTAGGCCGGCGTTCCCGAAGTCAGCAGCGACAGCGGCAGCCCGCTCTGCGCATAGGTGATCTGCTGCGAACTGCCCACCGGGAAGCTTTCGACCTCCTTGATGAAGCCTGCCAGCGAGAGGATCGCACCCGGGGCGAAATACCACTCCGCCGAGAGGTCGTAATTCCAGGCCCGATAGGGTTCGATGAACGGGTTGCCGGTGGTGATCCGGAAGTTGAATTCATCGACCGAACCGCCCGGCGTCAGATTGCCCAGGGACGGGCGGGTGATAACCCTGGCGATGGCACCGCGGATGATGAAGTCGTCACTCGGGAACACATTCAGGTTCAACGCGGGCAGAAAGTCTTCATAAGTGCGTTCGACAGTGACGTACTGTCCGTTGTTGAACCCCTGCGAGGCCTGCTCGGTGCGCGCGTAGCGGGCACCGAAGTTACCGGTCACGCGCATACCCTGGTCGATTTCGAAGTCGGTCTGGAAATACCCCCCGGTGACCTTTTCCTCGACGCCGCGCACGTCGCCCTCGCGGGTGACGGCCGGACGATTGTAGAGATCGAGGAACGCGATCGCCGCATCAAGGTCCGGCACGATCCAGCTGTTGGTGTTCCCCGCCGGCTGACCGGCATCGCCCAGTTCGAACAGTTCGGCGAGGTCGCCCGTGACCGGAGCGCCATAGGCCCCCGGAGCGCAGGTGAAGACCGAACAGTACTGGCTGTCGCGACGCGCGCTTTCGGTCGCGTAATCGAACTGCCGATAGAACGGACCGCCCGAAAGCTTCAGGCCTTGGGTCGGCTCCCATTCGAGATCGAATGCGACGGTCTTGAACTTGTTCTCAACCGAGCTCGGCCGGTCGCGGAATTCGGCAAGCTGGAATGCGCCCGGAGTGGTGACATCGGATTCGAAGGTCAGCCGCGGGAATTTCATATCGGTGTAATCATAGCTGTATTCGCCATCGCGATCGTCGAAGATGATCGTCGTTTCGACCGGGATGGTGGCGTCCGACTTGGAAAAGCCGGCCAGCAGCGAAACGCGGAAGGTGTCGCTGAACGCCTGCTCGAGCCGACCCGAAATCTGGTAGAAATCCGTTTCGCTTTCGCGGTGGTATCGCTCGTTGCGAACCCACGCGTTCTGCAGGTCCGCGCTGATCAGATTGTTGTCGCTGTCGATCACATAATTCGACAGGTCGATCTCGTCCTCGTTCGAGCGCAGCAGCACTTCGCCCCAATATTCGTCGCGGTCTTCCTTGAAGTTGGAATAAAGCGCATTGAGCTCGATATCCGTTCGATCGGTCGGGCGGAACTGGATCGCCGCCGTTGCGCCCAAGCGTTCGCGGTCGTGATTGACCAGGCCGTAGCGCGGGATGCGCGGATGGAACGCCTCGCGCACCTCGACGCATCCGGAATCGGCCGGATTGGCCGCGCAGTCGACGCCATCGACCGAACGGAAGGTCGCATTGTTCGCCCAGCGGACCGAATTGTTGCCCAGTTCGGGCGTTTCATACTTGGTCCAGGCCGCAGATGCAGAGATGCCGAAGGTCTCGTCGGCATTGTTCCACGCGAGCAAGCCCGCGACGCGCGGCGCCAGATCATCGTTCAGATCGTTATAGCGCGCCTGCGCCGAACCCACGAGCTTCAGGCCCGCACCATAGGACAAGGGGTTGCCGGTGTTGAGATCGATCACGGCCCCCAGCGAGCCTTCGTCAAGCGCGGCCGAGGCGGTCTTGTTCACGACGATCGAATTGAACAACTCGGATGCGAAGACGTTGAAGTCGAACGCGCGGTCGCGGTTGAACGAGGCGCCATCGACCGAGGTCGCGATCGTTTCCATGCCGTTGACGCGAACCCGCGTGAACTGCGCCCCGAGGCCGCGGACCGTAATCTGGCGGCCCTCGCCCGCATCGCGTTCGATCGCGACGCCGGGAATACGCTGGAGCAATTCGGCAAGGTTGGTGTCGGGGAATTTCGCGATGTCTTCCGCTACGATCACGTCGACCTGGCCGACCGCCTCGCGCTTCGCCGCGATGGCCGCATTGAGCGACTGGCGGAAGCCGGACACGATGATCACGTTATCGCTATCGGAAATCTCGCCCGAGGCTTCCGAGGCCGCATCGCTCACCTCCTCGGCATCGAGCGTACCCGCGTCCTGCGCAAGCGCAGGCGCAGGCGTCGAAATTACCAGCGCGCTGCCAGCTAGCAGAGCCGCCTTCACGCTCCCCGTGGGAACCACAAACCTCATCGCATCCTCCTCCAAATTGGCACCGGTGTCTTTTTTGGAGAAGCGAAATAGCGGCCTTGGCCGCACCCCTCCCCGACACTCTGAATTCCCTCGACCCGGCTGTTTTGGTAACCGGTGTCAATTCTTCTTGCTCGATCTCGCCTTCGCTGTCAAGGATGCAATCAACGGAGAGGAAATGGTCATGAAATATATCGTAAATTGCCTGCTCGCGCTGTGCGTGTTTGTGATTGCTTCGCCAGTAGCGGTAAATGCTGCCGAACCGACCGACGGCGGCGCGGGCGGGCAGATCGTCCGCGTGACCACGCTTGCCAAGGATGGCCCCGGCAGCCTTGCCGACGCGCTTGACCGCGAAGGACCGCGGATCATCGTGTTCGAAGTCGGCGGCGCGATCGACCTCGAGAGGTCTTCGCTCACCATCACCCAGCCGCATGTCACCATCGCGGGCCAGACCGCGCCCTCGCCCGGCATCACCATCCTGCGCGGCGGGATCAATGTAAACACGCATGATGTCATCATCCGCCATTTGCGCGTGGCGGTGGGCAGCGACGGCCTGCCGAAACGCCACGGTTGGGAAGTGGACGCTATCTCCACCCGCTCGGCGCACAATCTGCTGATCGAGAACAACAGCTTCTTCTGGGGTGTCGACGAGAACATGTCCGCTTCGGGTCCGCGCTTTACCGGGGATACGGTGGAAGAATGGCGCGAAGGCACCAGCCGCAACATAATCTTCCGGTCGAACCTGGCGGCCGAGGGCCTGGCCAATTCGACGCACCCCAAGGGCGAACACTCGAAGGGTTCGCTGATCCACGACAATGCCACCGGCATCGTGTTCGAACGCAATGTCTGGGCCCACAATGTCGAACGCTCGCCGCTGCTGAAGGGCGGGGTCGAGGCGCTGATGATCAACAATCTGATCTACGATCCGCAATATCGCGCGGTGCATTACAATCTGATGGATCTGGAATGGGCGGGCCACGCGCCGGTCGACGGCCAGCTTACCGCAGTGGGCAATGTCATGCGCGGCGGCAACAGCACCGATGCGGGCCTGCCATTCCTGACGATCGGCGGTGTGGGTGATCTGCAATACTATGGCCGCGATAATGTCGCGATCGACCGGTATGGGAACGACCTGCCGATGTTCGGCCGCTATGGCCACACACGCGCACAGATCCTTCAGCAGGATACGCCGCTGCATGATCTGGACGGCTATTCGATCATGCCCAGCGAGGATGTTGAGACCGTCCTGCTCGCAACCTCGGGCGCGCGCCCGTGGGATCGCAGCGAAATGGAAATCCGCGTCCTCTTCTACATCGCCGAAGGACGCGGCGAGGTGATCGATTCGGAAGACGAGGTCGGCGGCTATCCGCAATTCGAAGCGACGAGCGCGCCTTTCGTTGAAGCGGATTGGGACCTTGCCACCATGACCCCGAAGTCGGGCATCTGGCCAGGCCAGAAGGAAGGTGCGCAGGAGCATCTTTCGCCCCGCGACCGTGAGATGCGCGCCACCAATCGATAACCATGCCGGGGCTTCTTAAGAGGTAGGCGGCTTCGCGGCGGTATGTCTTCATGCCGCAAGCGAGCCGCCTACCCACTGTGACGGACCGCCGCATCAGGTCTGACCGAGTTTCAACTCCCCGGCTGGATATAAGGCCCCCGCGCCCACAGCTCGCGCTCCCACCCGCGTGGATCGTACTCGGTCGCGATGCTCTCTTCGCCAATCACCAAAGTCTCGCGTTCGGCAAGCGTATAGGGCGCCCATGATGGAAGCCCCGGCCGGCCCGTATGCGCCATGCCCGCAAAGGCAGTTATCATCGCAGCGCTGACCGTGCGGGCGCGTGGCCCGGTTCCCGAATAGCTGCCCGCCGCAGCGAGCGTCCCGAAGACATAGGGCAGATCGTCGGTATGCGCCGCACCGCGCGTGGGATCGATCGGACTGGGCCGGTCGAGCTGATAGACCCAGGTGGCCTGCGCCCCTGCGCGGGCGCGCGCATCGGCCTCGATCACCTGTCCGGGCCAGCTGCGTCCGGCGGTGGTCGCGGCATAGAATACTTGCTCGGCCGACCAGTGCGGAAACTCCGCGCGATATTGCGCGACCACCCAGTCCGCGGGCAAATCGATGCGGATCTGCGGGGCCAGCCGCTCGGCGATATTCTGCCAGTCGAGACCTTGCACGACGGGCCCGTCGCTGCGGATGAAGGCGCGCGTCTCGTGCCGCGTGTTGCCGAGGATCATCGGGATGTGCCGCGATTGCGGCGCAGCATCGGGCCAGAACGGATGGCGGTGCAGATGCAGCATATCCAGCGTCGGGCCGAAATAGAGACTGCCCCCGAGCACCGGATCGGTCGCCTCCAGGCCTTCGAGCAAGCGCTCATACGGGAGGGCAAGCAGGGCAGCGCCGTCGTCTTCCGCCAGTCCGAGATGGTCGAGCAGGGCGCGCGTCCGCCGCCAGCCATTGCCGGGCCCTTGCGCAGTGACCTGCTGGCCGCTCATCGTCGCGGCAGTGTGGAAGAGACCATCGGCTGCGGGCATCGCCATCAGCGTCGCGATCTTGGCGCCGCCGCCCGACTGGCCGAAGACCATCACGCGGTCCGCGTCCCCGCCGAAGGCCCCGATATGCTCGCGGATCCATTCGAGCGCGCAGATCAGGTCGAGCTGCCCCGCATTGCCGCTATGGCGGAAACGCTCACCGAGCGGTCCCAGCCAGCCATAGCCGAACAGGTTGAGCCGGTGATTGACCGTGACGACCACCACATCGCCTTGTTCGGCAAGCTTCGCCCCATGCGTCAGCGGGTCGGTGACCGAGCCCCAATTGTAGGCCCCGCCATGAAAATAGACCATCACCGGGCGGCGCGCGGAAGAATGGGCATCCGGCGTCCAGATGTTGAGGAACAGGCAGTCCTCGCTCATTGCCGGGGACATCGGATTACGCTGGGGGCACAGCGGACCGAACTGCGTCGCGGGCGTGGGCGCGGTAGGAACAGGCTCGCGCACCGGGCGGTCGAACCTCGCCGCGCGGGCATAGCGAATGCCGAGAAATGCGGGCACCCCGCGATCGATCATGCCGCGGTAGGCCAGAGCCCGGGGGTCGCCGCTGCTCCCTGCCGCCACCGCCGGGGCCGCAAGCAATGCGCCCCCTGCGAGGCCCCCGCGCAGAGCCGCGCGGCGGGTCATGCCGTCAGCGGCTGACATCGGCTCCTGCCGGAAGAAAGCTCTCCAGCTCACTGCGCGTCACAGCTATGGTGTCGCCGGGAATACCGTGTTTCATCACCGCCAGCGACAGACCCGTCTTGGCCATCTCCTGCGCGGACCCATCTTCCAGCCAGCGCAGCAGCACGCCCGCGGCGAAGGCATCACCGGTGCCGATACGGTCGACCACCGGGGCAATCCGGACCTCTTCGGTCTGCCAATGGCTTTCGCGCAGGTCGACCCGGGCGGCGAGGCCATGCGTGGTCGAGCTTTCGATATGACGCGCGGTCGAGGCGATCGCCGCCAGGTCGGGGAAGCGCGCGAAGGCGGCTTCGGCGGCTTCGCGCCGGCGATCCGGCCCATCGCCTGAGAAGCTCTTGCCGAGCAGCAGCGAGATGTCGCGGTGATTGCCGATCAGGATGGTGGCCGCTTCGACCAGTTCGGTCAGGATCGCCTGCGGATTGCAATCCCAGGCATCCCATAAACTGGCGCGGTAATTGCCGTCGAAGCAGATCGGCACGCCTGCCGCACGCGCGGCGGCAACGGCTTTCTTCGCCAGCGCCACCCCGTCGGGGCCCAGCGCAGGCGTGATGCCCGAAAGATGCAGCAGCCGCGCGCCATCGAGCGCTCCCGCAAAGTCGAAATCTTCGGGCTGCGCCATGGCGAAGGCGCTTCCCGCGCGGTCGTAGGTCACCCGCCCCCCGATCGGACCGCTGGGCGGTTCGAACAGATACAGTCCCATCCGGCCCGCTGCGCGGCGTACGAAGCGCTGATCCACACCCGCTTCGCCCAGCGCGGCGAGCGCGCGGAGCCCCAGCGGATTGTCCGGCACAGTGCTGAGCATCGCGGCAGGCTGGCCAAGGCTGGCAAGCGCGATGGCGACATTGGCCTCGGCCCCGCCGATTGCGAGCGCGAGAGTGTGCGCGCGCGCCAGCGGCGTCCCCGCCTCGGGCGACAGGCGCGCCAGCATCTCGCCGAAACAGACCACGTGGCCCGATTTCGGCAGCGCTGTCATCGCGCCAGCCATCCGCCATCGACCGCGAGGATATGCCCCTGGACATAATTCGCCGCGCGGCTGGCAAGAAAGACCGCCGCGCCGCCGATATCGGCCGGGTCGCCCCAGCGCTGTTCGGGGATCCGCTCGAGGATCTGGCGATTGCGCGTTTCGTCCGCCTGGAGCGCAGCGGTGTTGTTGGTCGCGATATAGCCCGGCGCGATCGCGTTGACGTTGATGCCGCGCGGCGCCCATTCATTGGCCATCAGCTTGGTCAGGCCCCCGACGCCGGATTTGCTGGCGGTGTAGCTCGGCACGCGAATGCCGCCCTGGAAGGTCAGCATCGATGCGATGTTGACGATCTTGCCGCGTTCGCCACCTTGCGATGCCCAGCCGGTCATGTGGCGCGCGGCCGCCTGGCATAGGAAGAACAGCGTCTTCAGATTGGTGTCCATCACGGCGTCCCAGTCCTCTTCCGAGAAGTCGAGCGCATCCTCGCGGCGAATAATCCCGGCGTTGTTAACGAGGATATCGAGACGCCCGAGTTTGCCTACGACCGTGTCGACCACGTCCGCGACCGGTTCGATCGAGGACAGGTCGGCGGAAACGAGCTCGCAGCGGCGGCCCAGCGCGCAGACCTGTTCGGCGGTCTCGTCGGCAGGGCTGCGGCCCACTGCAGCAATATCGGCCCCGGCCTGTGCCAGCGCGATGGCGATGCCCTGCCCGATACCCGTATTGGCACCCGTGACGAGCGCGGTGCGCCCCGTCAGGTCGAAGGGGGTGGTGGCCATGGTATTCACTCTCCCAGTGTGGTGCGGTGGGGATCGCGTCGCGACGACGCGATCCCCTGCCCCCGGTGCCGGTTCATGCCGGTCATGCGATTCCCGAAGGGGTCAGAGATTGCGCAGATAGTCGCTGATCGCGTCATCCTGCGAATTGGCGTAGAAATATTCTGCGAAGCGCTCGCCCGCGATCGCGGCGCGCAGCAGGTCCTGATCGACATTCTTCAGCACGGTCAGCATGTCATGCGTGCTGGCAGCTTTGAGGTCGGCGAGGAAGCCGCGGTTCTTGCGCATCAGTTCGGCCCGTTCGCGCGGATAACCCGCACCCGCTTCGTTTTCGAACAGCTTGCGATAGCAATCCTGCAGGTTGAGCTCGGCGGCCCAGCCGAAACCCTTGGCATAGGGCATCGCGATCGCGTTGCCGGCATTGATCTGGTTGAACAGGAAGGCATCGGTCGGGTCGATCACGAGGCCGCAGAACACGCCGGGCATCGCATTGCAGGCGAGCATCGACCCCATGCCCGTGCCGCAGCCGGTCACGACGAAATCGGCAGCCTTGGAATTGAGCAGGATGCCCGCCAGCACACCGTTCATCACATAAGTCAGCGATGCACTGTCTTCGGCGGTGTACATGCCGTAATTGAACACTTCGTGGCCGAACGGTTCGGCAGCGGTGTTGAGGGCATCGTAGATGAGGCCGTTCTTGGCGGCCTGGCTGTTCTCGGTGATGAGGGCGATCTTCATGGGTTCTCCCTGCCCGCTGGGGGCGCTGGTGCGAATTCAGGCGGCTCCAAAAGTCCAGTTAGGAAACCGGTGTCAAAACACGTTGTATCCGCAAACCAGAGGCTATTTCAAGCGGCGGATCAGATTTTCTTGGAAGGCGGGGCGACCGAATTGCGCGTAACCAGCCGCGCGGGGAAGCACGATGGCTTGGCTTCCGCCGTATCGGGCGCGACGAGCTTGAGCGCGGCGGCCTTGCCCATTTCGCGGATCGGCCAGCCGACCGTGGTCATCGGCGGCCAGATATGCGCGGCGATGGGGGAATCGTCGAATCCCACGATCGAAAGATCCCGCGGGATGTCGACGCCCCGTTCGCGCGCCGCGTGATAGGCGCCCGCCGCCATTTCGTCATTGCTGGCAAAAATCGCGGTGACATGCGGGTTCTGGTCGAGCAGCCGGTTCGCCGCCTCGACCCCTGAACTGAACCGGTAATTGCCCTGCACCAGCGCGTCGTCGGGTATTTCCAGCCCGTGCTGCGTCACGGCGGTAAGGAAACCCTCGCGCCGTTCGAAGGCAGACCGGAAACCCTGCGGCCCTTCGATCAACCCGATCCGCGTATGCCCGATCTCGACCAGGTAATCGACCACCCCTTCGACCATTTCGCGATCGTTCGACTGGACCAGTTGCTCCGCCTCGTCGAGCGCTGCAGATCCCATGCGAACATAGCCGCAACCCATTTCGCGGCACAGCGCGGCCAGTTCGTCATTCTCGGAAATCGGCGGCAGGATCAGCACGCCGTAGAGCCGCTGCTGCTCGAGAAAGTTGCGGATGTCGTCGAGCATGGCAGGCGAATGGCGATCGACCGGCCGCACCACCAGTGCGAATTCGGTGTCGCGGATGGCGTCGAGCACCCCTTCCTGGAAATTGAGCACGGTCTGCGCATTGGGATTGTCGTGCAGCAGCCCGAGCAGGAAGTTGCGCCGCAGCGCCAGGGCCCGCGCTTGCGGGTTCGGCGTGTAGCCGAGCTCGGCAATGACCTTCTCGACCTTTTCGCGCGTGGCCTGCTTGAGCAGAGGGGACCGGTTGATCACCCGGCTGACGGTTTTCTTCGAGACGCCCGCAACCCGCGCTACGTCGTTGATCGTAGGTGCCGGACCGGACTTTGCCATTCGTCGCAACCTTTTGCTGTGCGCCATCTTCATAGCCGCCAACTCGGAAAATGGGAGGGCGCAGCTGAACGCTATCCGCAGGGCGATGGCGAAATACGTTTTGACACCGGTTTCCTTTTTCGTCAAAGACACCCTGCAAGTGGGATATTTCGAGAGGGGCCCCCATGAATTCCGCAGCCGGCGACATTGCACGCGCCTTTGTCGATGCCCGCCGCAACTGGAAGACCCTGGCCGAATATCCCGGGCGCCGGCCGACCGATCTTGCCGGGGCCTATGCCATCCAGGATGCCGCCCTCGAACAGTGGGATCGCCCGATCGGCGGCTGGAAGGTGGGCAAGATCAATCCCCCCGCCAGCCATGAACTGGGAGCCAATCGCCTGATCGGGCCCGCTTTCGCCGACACGATCAAACCGGAAGCCGAAGGCCTGGCCCAATTTCCGATCTTCAGCGGCGGCTTCGCTGCCATGGAGGCCGAATTCATGCTGCGGCTCGCCCCGCGCGAGGCCGCGCCGCCCACCTCCCCCGAACAGGCCATGGACTGGGTCGACGAGGTTCGCATCGGGCTCGAGGTAGCATCTTCGCCCTATGCGGCAATCAATCGCGACGGCCCCTGCGTGACCGTGTCCGACCATGGCAATAACGCGGGCCTTCTGCTGGGGCGCCTGGTCGATCGGGCAGACTGGTCGCGGCTCGATGAGGTCGGGGTCACGCTTGCGATCGACGGCGAGGAAAAGGGCCGTGCGACGACTGCGACGATGCTCGACGGGCCATTCGGCGCGGCGGCCTTCCTTCTGCGCAATCTGGCGGAGCGCGGCATCGATCCGCAGGCGGGCTGGTGGATTTCGAGCGGCGCAATTACCGGCGTGCACGAAATAGCCGCTGGCCAGCACGCCACCGCGGTATTCGACGGGATCGGTGAAATTTCCGCGCGGGTGATCGCCGGGGACCGGGACTGACCCTGAGCCGAGAATGCGCCGCAACAGCGCAAACGAGCTATCCGGTAAAACCGTCGGCGCGGTAGATTTCCTGTCCGCGGCGGAAGACCACCAGCTTCTTCAGCGTAACGGGATGGAAGAAAGCCTCGATCGACTGTCCTTCCTTCGTCCGCGCATAGACTTCGTAACAATTGCCCTCGACCTGCATCTTGAGCAGTTCCCACTCTTCCAGCCAGGCTTTCTTCTTGAGCTTGGACATCTTCTGCCAAGCCTTGTGCGGGCCGGCATTGCAGGTCACGTCGCCATCGGCCTGCGCAGGCACTGCAAGGCCGAGTGCTGCGAATGCGGCAGCGGCAAGAGCAGAGCGTTTGGCGTTTTGGCGAAAGGTCATGCGATACTCCTCGATAGCGATTTCGGGCGCCGCACCGCGAAACGTAAGCTCCAGGCGAGTACTAGCGGCGCCAAATGAACGAGTGCTGGCCCCCACTGCCAATCGAGCAGCAGCCAGTGGATCAGCGCCAACAGGAATGCCGGGTACACCAGTCGCTGCCAGCTTTTCCAGCGGCGGCCCAGCCAGCGCATGGCCCGGTCGGAACTGATCGCCGCCGGAACCAGCATCAAGACGAGGGCGAGCCAGCCGGTCCAGATGCCGGGGATAACCACTTCATCGAGCATCGCGGCGATCATCCGCATGTCGAGCACATAGAATACGAGGTGCAGCAGCGCGTAAAGGAATGCGGCCACGCCGAAATTGCGGCGGATCGCCAGCCAGCCGCGCAGGAAGCGGCTGTGCCCCAGCGCATCCGCCAGCGGACCGGGCAGCAGCGCAAGGATCATTAGCCGCACTGCCATCTCGCCGCTCGGATGGTACAAATCCATCGCCAGTGCTTCGCCGCTGGCGAAGCGCTGGATCATCAGCGCCGCCGGGATGGCCAGCGCCACCCACAGCAATGCCCGCCGCGTGCCGATCACACCTGGGCCCAGCGCCGCAGCAGATTATGATAGACGTGGATCAGCCGGTTGATCTCGGGATCGTCTTTCGGCCGCTCGGGCGTCAGCCCCCTGATCGACTGATCGAGATCATACAGCAGCGCGCGCGCCGGCGTATCCGCGACCGCGCTCTGGATCCAGGTTATCGCACAGATCCGCTGCCCGCGCGTCACCGGCGCCACCTGATGCAGGCTCGACGAAGGGTAGAGGACCATGTCGCCCGCCGCCAGCTTGACCGCCTGCGCGCCGAACTGCTCCTCGACGATCAGCTCGCCGCCGTCGTAGCTGTCCGGGTCGGACAGGAACAGCGTGGCCGAAAGGTCGCTGCGAATGGTCAGGTCCGCTTCAGGCAGGCGCATCAGCGCCGCATCGGAATGCGTGCCGTAATGTCCGCCGTCCTGGTAGAGATTGAACACCGGCGGCCAGATCTTCTCCGCCAGCGATGCAGAAACGAATTCCGGATGCTGGCCGAGCTGCCGCAGGATCGCATTGCCCAGTTCCTGCGCCAAGGCATCTTTCCGGGGGAGCTGGAGGTTCTGCTTTACAGCAATCGAGCGGGTACCGGCGGTTCCCGCCCCGTCCTGCCAGTCGGCAGCATGCAAGCGCTCGCGAAAGCGGCGCACTTCTTCATCGTTAAGCAGGTTCTCGATGATGGTCAGCATGGCAGTGTCGTCTTGTCGCAAGAGTGGAAGGGCGCGAGCCGAAGCCCGCGCCCTGCCGTATCAGAACTTGCCGGTGAGCGTCAGCGTCGCCCGGCGTTCGTCACCCTTGTAGAGGAAGTGACCCGAGCGATAGCCCGAGACGTAGTAATCCTCGTTACCGATGTTGGTCACGTTTACGCGGGCACCGAAATTCTGGTTGAAATCCACGCTCGCGAAGGCGTCGAAGGTCCAGTAATCCGGCACGCGGTAGGTGAAGATGTCCAGATTGCTGTCGTAGCTCGCCGCATCGTCAGGCTGGCCGGTGTACTGTGCGCTCTTGTAGGTCGCGGTGCCGCCGAAGGCGATCGCATCGGTGACCTGGTAGCGCAGCTGGCCGCTGAACTGCGTGTTGGCGAAATTGCTCAGCCGGCGGCCGATCTTGTCGGGGTCGTTCGAGTCGGTGATTTCCGAATCCATCACGGTCAGCGCCGCCTGCGCGAGCAGCTGCGGGGTGATGTTGCCGACCAGCCCGAATTCGAGACCGCGTACACGGTTCTCGCCGGTGTTGAGCGAGCCACCGGCGCTGTAACCGTCGCCGGCAAATTCGAACACGTCGCCCTTGGTGATCTGGAAGGCCGCGGCAGTCAGGAGGAAGCGATCGTCGAACAGGTCGGCCTTGACGCCGAGTTCGAAGCTGTCGCTGCTTTCCGGGCTGCCATCGCCGATGCCGGTACCGTCGTCGACACAGATGCCGCCGTAGCCGCAATTGCCGCCAAGATCGGATTCGCCGCCGTTGATGTTCTTGGCCGTGCCGTAGTTGAAGTAGACATACACTTCTTCAAGCGGCTTCACCCCGATCCCGGCATGGCCGTTCCACAGCGTATCGCTGTAGGTGTAGGGCGTGACCGTGCCGCGGCTGGTCACCACGTTGCTGTAGCTGAAGGCATCCATGCGGATCCCGCCATGGACCGACAGCCAGTCGGTGAAGTCCACCGTGTCCATCGCATAGACCGACAGCGTCTCGACCTGCCAATCGCTGTCGACACTGCCATCCGCGATCGTGCGCTGCACGATGTTGTGGATTTCGTTCTCGCCGAAGATCACATTGCGGTTCTCATCGGTGATGCAGTAATTCGGGCTTAGTCCGCCGCGCCCGGCAGTGACGCAATTGGTCGCGCCGTTCGCGGTCAGGTCGTAAGTGCCATTGGCGACCTGGAGGTCCGAATATTCGGCACCCACGATCAGATTGTGCAGCACGGTGCCGGTGGCGAATTCGCCCAGCACATTGAACTGGTTGACGAAATATTCGACTTCCTGATTGCCCTGGTGCGTGCTGAGCGTGACCGGGGCGTAGGTGTCCGTCGCCGGATCGTAGGCACCGCCGCGAAGACCGGTAAGGACATAGCCATTGCTGGTTTCGCCGTAGCGGGTCGAATTGACGATCGTGAAGCCATCGAACGGCGTGATGTAGATGCGGCCGGTGACCGTATCGACATCCGAATCCAGGAAGTTGCCGTTCTGCGTGTAATTGGGCACGTCGTCCCACGGTTCGTAAACCGTTACATCGTCCGGGCCGGTACCGGTCGGCCGGGGAACGTAGCCGCCGAGATCGGGCGTATCGTTCGCCGTCAGGTGATAGTAGTCGAGCACCAGTTCGAACACTTCGCTGGGCTTGAAGGCGGCCGACACAGCGGCGCCGTAACGCTCGCGGTCGGAGAAGTTGCGGTTGGGCACTTCCTCGTAACCGTAGAGCAGGTTGGCACGCAGCGCGAGCGTATCGGTCAGCGGCACGTTGGCGTCGAGCGTGACGCGGTAATAGTCATCGGTACCGATGCCCGCGTCCACCCGCGTAAACTGGTAATCGGTGCTGGCCTTCTTGGTGATCGAGTTAACTGCGCCGCCGGTCGAACCGCGACCCGCGAAGCTCGAGCTCGGCCCCTTGGTGATTTCGATCTGGTCGACCGCGAAAGTCTCGCGCGTGGTCATGCCCGGATCGCGCAGGCCGTCGACGAAGACGTCACTGCGGGCCTCGTGGCCGCGGATGATGTAACGGTTGCCGAAGGCGTTGCCGTTCTCGCCCGTACCGATGGTCACGCCGGGGACATTGTCGAGCACGTCGCGCAGGTCGGTTGCGCCCTGTTCCTCGAGCTGCTGTTCGGTCAGCACCTGGATCGTCTGCGGGGTTTCCGAGAGCGGCTTCAAGCGGCGCAGATCACCCGAAGTGCGCGCCTTGTAGGGTACGCCCGGCTGGGCGTTGGGGTTAACGTCGGCGGTGGCGTCTTCGATCTGCAGCGTGTCGAGGACGACTTCGTCTTCGCCATTGGCATCCTGCGCCTGTGCACCGCCGGCAATCAACGCGGCCGACAGGCCCATCGCCGCAGCAGTGCCCCGTCCGGCACCGCGCAGGCTGAGCGGGCGGATCACGCCCCGGTTACGATCCCTCATGGTAAAACCTTTCTCTCATTTCGTGCGTAGTGAGTAGTCGATGGGAAGCGAGATCGTGACGCGGTCGCGCGTCATCGATCGCGGGAATCTGGGCAGCGGGGCGACGCGCTCCATCAGGTCGAGCGTGGCCTGGTCGAGCAGGTCGTGGCCGCTCGATGTGCGGATCGAACTGCCGCTGATCCGGCCATCCGCATGGACGGTGAAGCGAACGGTGACGACGCCCTGCTGGCGGGCCTTCTTGGCTTCGCTGGGGTACCGCTTCTTGCGGTTGAGATGCGCGCTGAGCAGAGAATAATAGTCGGCTTCCTCGCGCTTCGCCTTCGGATCGTCGCCGGGGGTAGCCGCGGTTCCGGTGCCACTGCCCGCCGGTGTTGTCGCCAGGGCAGCGCGCGGCGGCGCGGCCGGGGCAGCGGGCCTCGGCGGCGGGCTTGCGCTGCGCTGGGCAGGAAGCGGCGGCGGGGGCGGCGGCGTAGCGACGAATTCGCGCGGCAAAGGTGCGTTCACGCGCGGCGCTTCGACGCGCGGCGGCAAGGTTTGCGGCGGGATGTAGTCGGCCTGCTGCTGGACCGGCTGCAAAACGGCCGGCGCAGGCGCTGGGGCCGCCTGCGATGGCAGCTCGACCAGCACCACCGGATCCTCGACCGGGGGTTCCACCGGCCCAGTGTTGACCAGGAGCACGCCCGCCAGCACGGCTGCGTGGCCGGCGATCGCGAAACCGCCTCCCAGCATCCAGTGGCTGCGGCCTGCCCCGATATCGATCACTGCGCCGCTCCGGCGGCTTCCGCGCCGACCAGAGCGACATGGACGTAGCCCGCAGCCCGCAGGGCGTTCATGGCCTGCATGATCTCGTCATAGGTGATCGCCTTGTCGGCACGCAGGAAAACGCGCTCCTCACGGTCGCCTGCAGTCGCCTGTTCGATCGCCATACCGAGCCCGCCGAGCTCGACCGCGTCCTCATTTACCAGGATGGCCCCGTCGGCCTGTAGCGAAAGGTAGACGGGGGTTTCGGGCTTGGCCGCCGCCTGCGCGTTGGATACCGGCAGATCGACCTTGACGTCGACGGTCGCGAGCGGCGCGGCGACCATGAAAATGATCAGCAGCACCAGCATCACGTCGATGAACGGCGTCACGTTGATTTCATGCGCGACCGCGAGGTCCTCGCTGTCCGAAGCAAGTTTGAGCGCCATGGTCAGCCCTCGACCGCGGGCAGCGTGCCGCGGCTCAGATCGCGCGAGACGATGCGTAGCAAGGCGGCCGCGCTATCGGCGACCACGGCGCGGTGCGCGGCGATCACACGCGCGAAATGGTTGTAGATCACCACGGCGGGGATGGCGGCCACGAGGCCCAGTGCCGTCGCCAGCAGGGCTTCGGCGATGCCCGGTGCCACCACGGCGAGATTGGTGGTCTGCAATTCGGCAATCCCGATGAAGCTGTTCATGATGCCCCACACCGTGCCGAACAGGCCGACGAAGGGTGCCGTCGCCCCGATGGTGCCGAGGATCGTGACCCCCTGCGTCATCTTGCGGGCAACTTTCGCCTCGTAGCGGTCGAGGCGCGAGACGAGGCGCTCCTTCAGGCCCTCGGCATCCGCCAGAGCATCGGCGGACTGGGCGATTTCCGCCCGCGCCTCTTTAACGATGGGATGCGCGGCGGACGCGGCATCGAGCTGCGCCAGCGATCCCGCTTCGGCCAGCGTGTCGCGGAAAGCTTCGGCGCTCTTGCGCTGGCGAGCGAGCTCGAGATGCTTGGCGATAAGGACGGTCCAGGTGGCGACCGAGGCCAGGACCAGCCCGACCATCACCAGTTTCACCACCCAGTCGGCCTGCGCGAACATGCCCCACACGCTGAGATCGTGCGGCAGTGTCTGGGTGCCTGCCGCGGCCGGAGTCGCGACGATGAGAAAGACTGCGGGAAGGAGTTGTCGGAACACGTGTGCTGGGCCCTGCTGATTCGCTTGGAGCGTCCGCCTAAGCCCGCGCAACTTCTATTGCAAGTCATTCTCATTTGCGTTTTCTGCTGCGCGATGGTGCATGAATTGCACCATTCGCCGCCTCCCTGATCATGATCAGGGAGCGTGCTTATTGGGAGTTACGGAATTCGCCCCAGCTCAGCCGAGCTGGGCAAAATTGGCCACGCCGGGCGCTGAAGTGTGGCGACGGACCGGCGCTTCTGACCCCACCGCTTCGCCGGCGAATTGCGCCAGCGCGGCGGTCACGTGGCCGAGCTTGGTTTCGTCGATCCTGTAATAGACCAGCTTCGCGTCCTTGCGCGTGGCCACCAGCCCGGCACCGCGCAGGACGGCCAGCTGCTGCGACAGCGTCGGCTGTCCGATCTCCGCCGCGTCGTCGATTTCGCCGACATTGCGTTCGGCGCCCGACAGCGTCTGCAGGATGCGCAAGCGGACCGGGTGGGCCACCGCCTTCAGCGCCGCGACCAGATCGTCATCGTTCACCTGCGCGCTCCCGCCCCGGCCTTGCCCAGGAACCAGTCGGCCTCGCCTTCGGCCGCGAAGACACTGTCGAGGTCCGCCTGTGGCTGGCCCAGCAGTGCCTCGCCCGGCTGCCAGTTCGCGGGTGCCAGCGAAGTCTCCTTGTCGACCGCCTGCAGCGCGTCGAGCATGCGCAGCATTTCGGGAGTCGAACGCCCGACATTGGCGGGATAGCAGGTCATCGCGCGAATTACGCCTTCGGGATCGATGAAGAAGGTCGATCGTACGGCGCCGCTGTCGCTGTCGCCCGGTGCGACCATGCCGTAACCGCGGCCGATCACCAGCGTCGGATCCTCGAGAATGGGGAAGCGGACTTCGACATCGAACCGGTCGCGGATCATCCTGAGCCACGCGAAATGGGAGAACAGGCTGTCCACCGACAGCGCCATCAGCGCGCAGTCGCGCTGCGCGAAATCACCCGCCGCACGCGCCAGCGCGACGAATTCGGTAGTGCAGACGGGCGTGAAATCAGCCGGGTGCGAAAACAGCACCAGCCAGCGCCCGCGGTAATCGGACAGACGGACATCGCCCGTAGTGCTGCGCGCCGAGAAATCGGGGGCCATGTCGCCGATCCGCAGGCCCGCGCAGGGGGCCGCAGATGCATCGCCGGAGTTGTGCGCGTCCTGCCTCATCGCGCCTTCCTACCACTTGACATCAATAGTGCAATACATATACATAGTTTATGTAATTTATTGGAGTAAGTCCGATGGCCACCGACCAACCACTCGCCCACGCCACGCAGCAGATCGGGCGCGCCCGCGACGACAAGACGCGACGTCCCTCGATCGCTGGCTTCTTCGACGAAGCCACCAACACCATATCCTACGTCGTGCATGATCCCAAGACCGCGGAGGCGGCGATCATCAACTCGGTGCTCGATTTCGAAGCGGCCTCGGGCCGGACTTCGAACGGCTCCGCCGATCGAATTATCGAATATGTCACTTCGAATAATTTGAAAGTTACTTGGCTGATCGAGACGCATGCGCATGCCGATCATATCTCGGCGGCGCCCTATCTGCAGGAAAGGCTGGGTGGCAAGCTGGCGATCGGCCGCGAGATCATCCGCGTGCAGGAAGTGTTCGGCAAGCTGTTCAATGCCGGTACCGATTTCGAGCGCGACGGATCGCAGTTCGACAAGCTGTTCGACGATGGCGAAAGCTTTGCCCTTGGCGAGCTCGAGGGCATCGCGCTGCACGTGCCCGGACATACGCCCGCAGACATGGCCTTCATCATCGGTGATGCGGCCTTTGTCGGCGACACGATCTTCATGCCCGATTTCGGCACCGCACGCGCCGACTTCCCCGGCGGTGATGCACACGAACTGTTCCGCTCGATCCGGCGCCTGCTGTCGCTTCCCGACGAAACCCGCCTGTTCCTGTGCCATGACTACAAGGCGCCGGGCCGCGACGAATATGCCTGGGAGACCACGGTCAAGCAGCAGCGCGAGGAAAACGTCCATGTGAAGGACGGCGTCACCGAGGAAGACTTCGTCGCCATGCGGACCAGCCGCGACAAGACCCTGGACATGCCCAAGCTGATCATGCCTTCGGTGCAGGTCAACATCCGTGGCGGGCGGTTGCCCGAACCGGAAGATAATGGCGTCAGTTACATCAAGATCCCGGTGAACGCGGTATGACGCTGCCAGGCTATCCCGAGGCGGCCCCGCTCGCCGGCCTTGCGGGCGGCGTGCTGATTGGCCTTGCTGCAGCCGTCATGCTGCTTGGCCTGGGTCGTATTGCAGGCGTTTCCGGGATTGCGGCCAAGGCTGCGGGGCTGGGCGGCAGTGGCATTGCCCGCAGCGGAGCCTGGACATTCGTTATCGGCCTACCGCTCGGCGCGCTGGTCGTGTCCATGCTGCAAGGCGGTATCGAAGCCCGCTTCGCCAGCGCCCCGGTCCTGATTGTCGCGGGCCTGCTGGTGGGTATCGGGACGCGGCTGGGCAGCGGGTGCACCAGCGGTCACGGGGTTTGCGGCGTCAGCCGCCTGTCCGCCCGCTCGATCGTTGCCACGCTGACCTTCATGGCGGCGGGCATCGCCACTGTCGCCGCGATGAATGCGCTCGGCATGGAGGTGCTGCGATGACCCTCCCCGCCCTCGTTTCGGGTACGCTGTTCGGCGCCGGTCTCGCACTTGGCGGAATGACCGACCCGGCGCGCGTACGCGGCTTCCTCGACCTGTTCGGCGCGTGGGACCCGACGCTCGCTTTCGTGATGGGCGGGGCAGTGCTCGTCATGGCAATCGTCTGGCGAGCGGTTCCGCGGATGCAGACGCCGTGGCTGGCCGAGGCCTTCCACCTTCCCACCCGCGCCGATCTCACGCCGCGCCTGATCGGCGGAGCCGCCTTGTTCGGAATTGGCTGGGGCATCGCCGGCCTGTGCCCCGGCCCCGGAATTGCCGCTCTGGTGATCGAACCGGGTGCGGCCGCAATATTCGTCGCCGCGATGCTGGCGGGCATGGCCCTGGTCCGGCTGTTCGAAGCGAAATCGGCATGACCTGCAAACGCGTAACCGATCGCTTTGCAGTGGCTCCGCAACTTTCGCCCGAAGCGCTGCCGGCATTGGTCCAGGACGGGTTCAGCGTGCTGGTCTGCAATCGCCCCGATGGCGAGGACGATGACCAGCCCGCCGCGGAAGTGATGCGCGCGGCGGCGGAAAGCGCCGGCATGCGCTTCCACCATATCCCCGTTGCCGGCGGCGCATTTCCTGCCGAAGCGGTTGCCGCCTTCGGGCAGGTCCGCCGCGAAGCCGGCGGCAAGGTGCTCGCCTATTGTCGCACCGGCACCCGTTCGATCACGCTCGATGCGCTCGCCAATCCCGAAGGATTGAGCGTAGCCGACCGCCTCGAGCAAGCCAGCGCCGCGGGCTACGACCTGTCCGCGCTCGCATCGCAACTGGCCGAATAGCACCCGCAAACCGGAGATCTGGCATGGCACACAGCTACACGCACGAAGTGGTCATCATCGGTGGCGGCGCGGCCGGCATCGCCACCGCCGCATCGCTGCTCAAGCGACGGCCCCTGCTCGACATTGCCATCGTCGAACCGAGCGAACACCACTATTACCAGCCCGGCTGGACCATGGTCGGCGGCGGGGTGTTCGATGCGCCCGTGACCTGCCGCCCGATGGCCAGCGTCATGCCCAAACGCACCCGCTGGATCCGGCAGGCGGCGGCAACCTTCCACCCCGAAGACAACCAGCTTACGCTGCGCGATGGCAGCACGATCGCCTATCGGCTGCTGATCGTTGCACCGGGCATACGGCTCGCCTGGGAACAGATCGAGGGACTGGAGCAGACGCTCGGCCGCAATGGCGTCACTTCGAACTATCGCTACGACCTGGCGCCCTACACCTGGAACCTCGTTCGTACGCTCAGATCAGGCCGGGCGATCTTCAGCCAGCCGCCCATGCCGATCAAATGCGCGGGCGCACCGCAGAAGGCGATGTACCTGTCGTGCGACGCTTGGGCCGATCGCGGCGTGTTGGGCGATATCGATGTCGAGTTCCGCAATGCCGGCGGAGTGCTGTTCGGCGTCAAGGAATACGTCCCCGCGCTGATGGAATATGTCGAGAAATACGGCATCGACCTCAAGCTCAACCAAACACTTGTCGCGGTCGACGGACCGGCAAAGACCGCCACGTTCAAAACCGAAGCCGGCGAGGAAACGGTCGCGTTCGACATGCTCCATGTCGTTCCCCCGCAAGTCGCCCCGGCGTTCGTTGCCGACAGCCCGCTCGCGCAGGCCGAAAGCGGCTTCGTCGATATCGATCCGATCACCCTGCGCCATGTGCGCTATCCGAATGTCTTCGGGCTCGGCGATGCCGGGTCGAGCCCCAATGCCAAGACCGCAGCCGCCGTACGCAAGCAGGCCCCGATCGTCGCGGTCAACGCGCTGGCTGTGCTCGACGGCAAGCAGCCGGTCGCCGATTACGACGGCTATGGTTCGTGCCCGCTGACTGTCGAACGCGGCAAGATCGTGCTCGCCGAATTCGGGTATGGCGGCAAGCTCCTGCCCAGCCTGCCCACCTGGCTGATCGACGGCACCCGTCCGCGCAGGCTCAGCTGGCTGCTCAAGTCCGAGGCGCTGCCGTGGATCTACTGGAACGGCATGCTCAAGGGCCATGAGTGGCTGGCACGGCCGCAGGTCAAGACCGCAGCCTGATGGAACCGGCCGGCACCGAAGGTAGCGCGGCACCGCCAGGCGCACCCGGGCAGCGCCAGCGCGCGCATGCGCTGGCGCAATATTTCCCGATTCTCGAATGGGGCCGCTCCTATAACGGCGCGGTCCTGACGCGGGATCTGGTCGCGGCCGTGGTCGTCACCATCATGCTGATCCCGCAGAGCCTGGCCTATGCGCTGCTGGCGGGCCTGCCCCCGGTCGTGGGTCTCTATGCCTCGATCCTGCCGCTGGTAGCTTATGCCATCTTCGGGACCAGCCGCACGCTGGCGGTGGGGCCGGTGGCGGTGGTTTCGCTGATGACTGCAAGCGCGGCCGGTGCGGTGGCAGCGCAGGGCACGGCGCTCTATCTCGAAGCCGCGATCACGCTCGCCGCGCTATCCGGCATCATGCTGGCAGTGCTCGGCCTGCTGCGGATGGGCTTCCTTGCCAATCTGTTGTCGCATCCGGTCATCAGCGGCTTCATCACGGCCAGCGGGATCCTGATCGCGACCAGCCAGCTCAAGCACATATTGGGTGTCGGCGCGGGCGGGGATACCTGGCCCGCCATGCTCGGCGGGATTGCCGCCGCCATCGACCAGATCAATCCCTGGACGCTCGCGATCGGGCTGCCCGCCACGCTGTTCCTGTTCTGGGTACGCAAAGGGTTGAAGCCGCTGCTGGTCCGGCTGGGCCTGACGCAGCATGCCGCCGATATCGTCGCCAAGGCGGGGCCGGTTGCCGCCGTCGCTGCAACCATCGTGGCGGCGCTCGCGCTCGACCTCGGCGCGCGCGGGGTCAACCTCGTCGGGGCGATCCCGCAGGGATTACCGCCATTTGCCCTGCCCTCCACCAATCCCGACCTGATTGCGCAGCTATGGGTGCCCGCGCTGCTGATCTCGATCATCGGCTTTGTCGAGAGCGTGTCGGTCGCGCAGACGCTGGCCGCCAAGCGCCGCCAGCGGATCGCGCCGAACCAGGAACTGATCGGCCTCGGCGCGTCCAACATCGCCAGCGCCTTTTCGGGCGGCTATCCCGTCACCGGGGGTTTCGCCCGGTCGGTGGTCAATTTCGATGCCGGTGCGGAAACGCCCGCGGCGGGCGCCTATACCGCGGTGGGTATCGCGCTGGCGGGGCTGTTCCTGACACCGCTGCTGTTCAGCCTGCCGATCGCGACACTGGCCGCGACGATCATCGTTGCCGTCCTCAGCCTTGTCGATCTGAAGACACCGGGCCAGCTGTGGCGCTATTCCAAGGCCGATTTCGCGGCACATATGGTGACCATCGTCATCACTCTGGTGGCGGGCGTCGAACTTGGGGTGATCGCGGGGGTCGCGGTGGGACTGCTGCTCTATCTGTGGCGCGCCAGCCGCCCGCATGCCGCGATCGTCGGCCGCGTTCCCGAGACCGAGCACTTCCGCAATATCGACCGCCACGACGTGTTCACCGTGCCGCACGTCCTGTCGATCCGCATCGACGAGAGCCTGACCTATCTCAACGCGCGCTGGCTCGAGGAATATGTCCTCGAGGAAGTCGCTGACCGACCCGCAGTGCGCCACGTGATCATGATGTGCAGCGCAGTGAACGAGATCGACGCTTCTGGCCTCGAAAGCCTCGAGGCGATCAATCATCGCCTCGCCGACGCCGGGATCGGATTGCACCTGTCCGAGGTCAAGGGGCCGGTCATGGACCGGTTGAACCGCACAGATTTCGTCGCCGAGCTCAGCGGCCGGGTGTTCCTGTCGCAGAACCGCGCCTTTCGCGAGCTTGCGGCCAATGGCGGCCCGTCCGAGGTGCCGCCCGCCGACATGGCGCGCGGGATGATCTGATGCCGCGCATCCCCGACAAGGACGCCCGCTGCCGCCGGATCGCGGCGCTCATTGCCGCAGGCCGGGGCGTATGCGAAAGTTGCCGCGAAATCGGAATTTCGGAGAAGACCTTCTATCGCTGGCGTGCCGAGCGCCGATCCAATGCAACACCCCTTGCGTAAATCGGACGGGCCCCGAGCCCCCCGCTCCACTAGACAGGCAGAGAGATAGGGAAAAAGTCATGTTCGAAGGCGTCGACGCACTTCTACTCGCCCGGATCCAGTTCGCCTTTACGGTGAGCTTCCACTTCATCTTTCCGGCATTCTCGATCGGGCTCGCCAGCTTTCTCGCAGTGCTCGAAGGCCTGTGGCTCAAGACCGGCAAGCAGCTATATCTCGACCTGTTCAAATACTGGCTGAAGATCTTTGCCATCGCCTTCGCCATGGGCGTCGTCTCGGGCATCGTGATGAGCTACCAGTTCGGCACCAACTGGTCGGTCTTCTCCGACATTGCCGGACCCGTCATCGGCCCGCTGATGGCCTATGAGGTCCTGACCGCCTTCTTCCTCGAGGCCGGGTTCCTCGGCGTCATGCTGTTCGGCATGAACCGCGTCGGCAAGAAGCTCCATTTCGCCGCCACGCTGATGGTCGCGGTGGGGACCTTCGTGTCCGCTTTCTGGATCCTGTCGGTCAACAGCTGGATGCAGACGCCGGTGGGGTACGAGATCGGCGCCAACGGACAATATCTGCCGGGTGACAGCTGGCTCGAGATCATCTTCAATCCCAGCTTCCCCTATCGCCTGGTCCACACGGTGACTGCCGCCTACCTCACGACTGCCTTCGTCGTCGGCGGGGTCGGCGCCTGGCATCTGCTGCGCGACCGCACCAACCTGCACGCGCGAAAGATGTTCTCCATGGCAATGTGGATGGCGGCAATCGTCGCGCCGATCCAGATCGTCGCCGGCGACATGCACGGCATCAACACGCTCGAGCACCAGCCGCAGAAGGTGATGGCAATGGAAGGCCATTACCAGAGCCACCCCGACGGGGCGCCGCTGATCCTGTTCGGCATTCCCGACAGCGAGGAGAAACGCGTCAAATATGCGCTCGAAATCCCGAAGTTATCCTCGCTGATACTCAAGCACGACCTCGATGCGCCGCTCGCCGGGCTCGACACCATTCCCGACGACGAGGAACCGCCGGTCGGCATCGTGTTCTGGTCGTTCCGCATCATGGTCGGCATCGGCTTCGCCATGCTCGGGCTGGGTCTGTGGAGCCTCGTCGCACGGTTCCGGCGCAAGCTCTACGACTGGCAATGGCTGCACCGTGCGGCGCTGGTCATGGCGCCCAGCGGCTTTGTCGCAGTGCTTGCCGGCTGGATCACGACCGAGGTCGGCCGCCAGCCCTATGTGATCTACAATCTCCTGCGCACGGCCGATGCAGCCAGCCCGCTCGATGCGCCCGCGGTCGGCGCATCGCTGGTGGCCTTTGTCCTGGTCTATTTCGCGGTCTTCGGCGCGGGTGTGTGGTACATCCTCCACCTGATGCGCAAATCGCCCCATGTCGGCGAGAAGGGCGTCAAGCGCGGCGATACGGGCCCCATCCGGACCGCCGGCATTACCCCGGGGCCGTCGCAGAACCCGGGCGACCCCAGCACCCTGCCGCGCAATCAGGAGGAGGCGACCGATGGCCGTTAATTTCGACCTCACCGTGATCTGGGCGTTCATCATCGCCTTTGCGGTCTTCGCATATGTCGTGATGGACGGGTTCGATCTGGGCATCGGCATCCTCTTCCCGACCTTCGAAGTCGGGCCCGAACGCGACCGCGCGATGAATTCGATCGCCCCGGTCTGGGATGGCAACGAAACCTGGCTCGTGCTGGGCGGCGGCGGGCTTTTCGCTGCTTTCCCGCTGGCCTACGCGGTGATCCTGCCCGCCACCTATCCGCTGATCATCGCCATGTTGCTGGGGCTGGTCTTTCGCGGAGTCGCCTTTGAATACCGCTGGCGCGACCCTGGCCATCGGCGGCTGTGGGATGCCGCCTTCACCGGCGGAAGCCTGGTCGCGGCGATGGCGCAAGGGATGACGCTGGGCGCGTTGCTGCAAGGCATCGAGGTGGTCGACCGCGCCTATGCGGGCAGCTGGTTCGACTGGCTGACGCCCTATACGCTGCTGACCGGGCTCGGCACGGTGGCGGGCTATGCCCTGCTCGGCGCGACCTGGCTGGTATGGAAGCTCGACGGGCCTGGCCAGCACCACGCGCGGCAGATGGGCAAGCGCGCGGCATGGGCCACCCTCGCGCTGATGGGCGGGGTCAGCCTCTACAACGTCTTCCTGAACCCCGAATATGCCGATCGCTGGCTGACGGCGCCGGAAATATACCTCGCTGCGCCCGTGCCTATCCTGACCGGCGTTATCGCCATCGCCCTGCTGCGTTCGCTGTCGGTCGAGCGCCACAGCAAGCCCTTCTGGCTCAGCCTGACGCTGTTCTTCTTCGGCATGGCCGGGCTCGGCTTCACCATGTGGCCCTATGTCGTCCCGCCCGGCGTCACCATTTGGGATGCCGCGGCACCCGAACGCAGCCAAATCTTCATGCTGGTGGGCGTTGCCATCACCATGCCGCTGATCATCGCCTATACCGCCTGGGCCTACTGGGTCTTTCGCGGCAAGGTGGGCGACGAAGGTTACCATTGATGGGGCAGCCCGAAGATCGCCCGCTGTGGCAGCGGCTGGGATGGATGGCAGCAATCTGGCTCGCCAGCGTCGCAGTGCTGGGAACGGTAGCCTTCCTTATCAGGACTTGGCTCAAGTCCTGATAGGGCGCCCTTAAAGCTACGCGAGCGCACTTCGCGAAGGACCCAAGTAACGGTCCTGAGAATTTTTCTGGGCGTTCCGACCATGTCGATCTCTGCCGTCGCCGCCTTCACCGACGACAAATGAAGCGTTCACGCAAGTCTAGCTGCACGAACAGTCGCCCCCCGATCTCGCTGGGTAGAATGCAGCCGCGCCCCATCCTAGGCCCCGTCCGATAGCATCTTGTTTATGCGCCGCAAATTTGCGTTCCGACGATGTTAATGATAATTCGGCTAACCCCCACATCCGTTGTCGGGGCGCGCCGATTGCTCGAGGGCGGGGTAAGAGCAGGTTCCGGCCGGAAAGGGGTTGTATTGTGCGCCTCGATGCGCCGATACGACCGAGCAGGGGTGGAGGAACTATTGACTGCTGATCCGCAGGACACGAACGCCAATAACGACGCTAAACACCGCATCGCGATCGTCGATGACGAATCCGGTGTGCGCCAGACGCTGGTGCGCGGGCTCGAACGGTTCGGCTATGTTTGCCGTCCCTTTCGCAGCGGCGTGGATTTCCTCGACAGCCTCGAATTCGAGATTCCAGATTGCGTAGTCCTCGACATGCGGATGCCCGAACTCGACGGGCTGGGAGTACTGGGCAAGATCCCGGCCGAAGCGCAGGCAATACCCGTCATCATGCTTACCTCGCATGGCGAAGTGAGCCTAGCCGTCGAAGCCATGAAATGCGGCGCGGTCGATTTCGTCGAGAAGCCGGTGTCGATCAAGAGCTTCGCAGACAAGATCGCGGGGCATATCGAACGGTCGGTGGAACTCCGGCGGCAGGTTGCGGAAGTGGAAGCGTGCAAATCGCTGATTGCGCGGCTGACATCGCGCGAAAGCGAAATCGCCAACCAGATCGTGCATGGCAGCAGCAACAAGGAAATCGCCCGCGCGCTCGATATCAGCCCGCGAACCGTCGAGGTTCACCGTGCGAATATCTTCAAGAAGCTGGAGGTCCGCAACGCGGTGGAATTCGCTCTGACCTTCGAAAGGGCGAAGTTCGCCGCCCGGCCCGCATCCGTCAACTGCTGAGCGCGGTCAGCTTCGCTCCATCTGCGCCAGTGCACCCGCCAGGTCACGGCGGGTGAACGGTTTGGGCAGCCAAGCGGTATCGCTCCAATCGAGCGCCTCGCGCAGCGATGCCTCGCTCGCATAGCCTGAAATCACCAGCACCTTGAGGCCGGGTAAGCGGCGCTGCGCCTCGCGCGTGAGTTCGATACCGTCCATCCCGCCGGGCATGACGACATCGGTGCACATCAGCCCGATTTCCGCATGCTGCTCCAGTATCTCCAGCGCCTCGCGGCCATCGGACGCGCTCAGCACCGAATATCCTTCGGCGTTCAGAATCCATTCGACGTAGTCGCGCACCTGCGCATCGTCCTCGACCAGCAGGATGGTCGCATTTTCCCCGTCCATCCGCGGACTTGCGTCGTTTGAGCGTGGGACGGGCCGACCACCGGCTGCCTGCGGAAGAAAGATGCTGACCGCCGTCCCCTTGCCCGGGCTGCTTTCCACCAACGCGTGGCCGCCGGATTGCTTGGCAAAGCCATAGACCATGCTGAGCCCCAGCCCCGTTCCATCGCCGATCGGCTTGGTGGTGAAGAAGGGTTCGAAAACGCGCGGCGCGATCTCCGGCGCGATCCCGGCACCGGTATCGACCATCGCTATCCGGATGTAGTCGCCAGGCTCCAGCACGGAATCGAGCAGACCGGCCTCGACCCGGTACGGGCGCGCTTCCAGCGAGAGCGAACCGCCCTGCGGCATTGCGTCGCGGGCATTGAGCGCCAGATTGACCAGCGCATTGTCGAGCTGGCTGGGATCGACCTCGGCATAAAGCGCCTGGCCTTCGACATCGACCGTCAGTTCCACCTGGTCGGGCAGTGCGTGGCGGATCAGGCGGGCTGCCTGCGCCATCTGTTCGGCAATATCGATCCGTTGCGGGGCCAGCGGCTGCTGCCGCGCGAAGGACAGCAGGCGGCTGGTAAGTTCGGCTCCGTTGCGCGCCGCCGAGTGGATCAGTTCGAGCCGTTCGCGGTCCGACGGACTGGCGAGATCTTCGGCCAGCGTCTCCGCATTGCCCATGATGATCATCAGCATGTTGTTGAAGTCGTGGGCCACCCCACCGGTAAGCTGCCCCAGAGCTTCGAGCGACTGGTTCTCGCGCAGGATGTCCTCGAGCCGCCGGCTTTCGGTGATATCGCGCACCGCCCCGACGACGCGGATTGCTGTGCCGTCTTTCGACCGGATGATCGCCGCCCGGTCCTCGACCAGGAGGTGTGACCCGTCCGCGCGCTCGATCCGGTATTCGGCGCGCCAGCGATCCGCCTTGCCTTCGATCGCCTCGCAGAAGGAAGCGATCACCTCCCGTCGGTCTTCGGGCAGGATGGTGTTGTGCCACACGCCGCCCGAATAGGGGGCCAGCGACGGATCGAGCCCGAGCCGCTCCACCCCTTCGCTGGCGCGCCACAACAGGTCGGTGCGCGGGTCGAGTTCCCACAGCATGTCACTCGAAAGTTCGGCCACGATCCGCAGCCGCTCTTCCGAGGTTTCCAGCCGCTGCTCCTTGCGCCGCAGCTCGGTCAGGTCCCGGATCGCCCCGACAATACGCACAGGTTTTTCGTCATTGTAATGGATCATGAATTCCGCATGCGCGATCCCGACGCCGCCCCGCGGCCGAGCAAAGCGGAATTCCCCTTCGAGCCGTTCGCTGCCCTGCTCGAACGCCTCGAGCAGCTGGCCATGCGTAGTCTCGCGCTCGGCCTCGAGGACGAACTGCGCGACATTGTCCAAATTCATTTCGGCCGGCGGCTGCGTTCCGAAAATCCGTTCGAAATTCTGGTTGGTCCAGAGCGCGCCGGTGACGAGGTTCCAGTCGAAGATCATGCTCTTCGCGGCGCGCGATGCCAGTTCGAACCGCTCGCGGTCGCGCTGGGCCGCGAACTGCTGTTCGCGCGCATGAGTGATATCGGTCACGCTGGATACGATGACCGTGACTTCGCCAGCGTCGTTGCAGATTGGAAAGGCACTGCAGGACAGCCACCGCACATTTTTCAGCCCGTCCTGTGCAAGAGCGACGATCAGGCCGCGCTTGAATTCGCCCGTCGCCGCCACCTGCCGCGCCGGATAATCCTCCTTCGCCAGCGTCGTCCCGTCCTCGAGCATGAGCGTAAGCTCCTCGAATTCGCCCAGTGCGGCATCTTCATCGTGCGAAAGACCCAACAGGCGGCAAGCCTGCAGGTTGATCATCTCCACATCCCCTTCGGGCGAGTGGACCACGATACCTGCCTGGATCTTCTGGAAGATCAGGCGAAACTGCTGCTCGAGCTCTTCATTGCGAAGCTGGCGGGCCTTGCTCTCGGTGACGTCACGCGTGATCCCGACATAGCCGATCAGTTCACCATCGTCGCCGAACTGCGGCGTGATCGACATGCTGTTCCAGAACGCATCGCCATTCTTGCGATAGTTGAGGACGTCGCCATCGAATTGCGTACGCGCATCGAGCGCCTGGCGGATCCGCCACTTGGTCTCGGCTGCAGTCTCGGGCCCCTGCAGGAACCGGCACGTCCGCCCGAGCACCTCGCTCTCGTTATAGCCGGTAATCTTGCAGAAATAGCGATTGGCGTAAGTGATCTTCTCTGCGGGATCGGTGAACACCACCCCGTGCCCGATCGCCTCGAGAATTTCTCGGCGAAACATCTTGTCCAACTGCCGAACCTCCACGACGCGAAAAATTGCGTAGCGCAGCCAAGTGCTCCAACACCAGCCCTCGGCGCGCGCCAGCGGGCGTTATCCGCTGCACTGCAAAAGCGAGCGATTACGCCTGGTGGCGGTCCGCCGCATGCTGCGCCTGGCCGTCCAGCCATTCGAGCTGTTCGAGGATCACTGGCGTGACATCGCGATGCGCGCTATGCCCTATGAACAAGTCCATATGGCCGTAATCGGGCACGATCCGCTGCTGGTATAGCTCGCGGTCGTTGCGGTCCTGCAGCCAGACCCGAGTGCGCTGCCCGCTTTCGGGATAGAACAGCTTGTTGGTCGCGCCCGACAGGAAGCTGATTGGCAACGCCAGCCGCCGCGCCGCATCCTCCGTCGTGTAGATCGCATCTCCCGCCGCATCGACTGCCAGCCCCTGCCGCATGATGTCCTGCAGGTGTTCGAACGGCTTGAGCGCAACACGGCTGAACATGCTGCCCAGCGCCAGATGCGTATCGTGGCCCAGTTGCGCATGATCCCAGCTCGGACCGAACACCCCGAATACCCTGCGACATACCGGGTTCTTGCAGGCCTGCCCTTCGGGCACAGGGATCTGGTAGGCGATGGCATCGATTTCATTGTCCTCTTCGGTGCCCTGCCCGACGAAATCGAGATGGCCATCGAGCATCGACACCTGTTCCAGCGCGCCGACGAGGCCGAGATCGGCCTTCATGTAGTTGAGCCAGTCGGTCACCGGATGCAGCGTCAGCTGCGAGGCGATCATCGACCGCACGCCCGACACCCAGCCCGCGCCAATACCCATCAGGAGGCTCATCGAACCGACGCAATGCGCGATCGCCTGGACGCTGTCGGCGCCCGTGACAGCGCGGATCTTGCGGATTGCCGCAGGCCAGTCATATCGCGCGATGTCGTCGATCGTGAACTCGGGCGGATGCTCGGTATCATTGCCCGAATCCGCGCTCGCGCGGTAATCGAACAGCCACACATCATAGCCCTGGGCGACGAGGCTTTCGGCGAGGTTTTCCTCGACCGTCGGTGTCGCGAAGCTGGAGGCGCGCACCGACAGTCCCGGCGCCAGTACCAGCGGCCCGCGCGGGCCGCCACGATAGCGGGTCAGGCCGATGTTGATGCCATCGGCGGTCGGGACGACATGGCGTTCGGGAAGGGGTAGCCGCAAAGCGCGCGCGACCAGACCAGCGGCGTCCTTGGCGGGGAAATCGTTGAGCGTTGCCAGCATCCCGCCATAGGCGCGGAACGTGGTCATCGCGAAGAAGCCCGCATATTTGGCGACGAAATAGGTTTCGATCGCTTTGCGCGCCTGCGGGATCAGGTTCACCACGTGACCGATCAGGCTATTGCTGTCGTGCACTTCGATCGTCGTCAGCTGGCGCATGAATTCATCGATGCCCAGCTTCAGCACGCCGCGCCCGATCAGTTCGCCGGTCGCATCCTCGCCTGTGCGCAGCGTCACGAACAAAGTGGTCAGATCGGTCCACGGATCGGACTTACCGCGCTGCGCAAGCGTCTTGAAGCCATGGAAATGAACGGGGCCTTCAGGTCCTTCGAGGACCATGTCGTAAAGCATCGTCCAGCTTTCCGCCCGTTCGGGATCGGCGACCAGCAGCCGGAAGGTTCCTTCGCGAACGGGCAGCGGATTGGGCGATAGCGCGCTGACCGTCACCGCGCCGGTGATCCGCGAGCGATGGTCCTTCTCCTCGAGCATGCGATGGAGGTTGTCTGTGGTCACCGTCAGGCGGAAATCGCACGCGCTGCCCTCGCTGCGCCCCCAGGCTTCGCCATTGGCATAATCGTCGCGGATCCGCTCGACATGGCCGCACGGACGGTGATGGCATTCGGTGGCGCTGATGTGACCTGCCATGGTTTCGGTGAACGACAGCCCCGGGCTCATCGCATTGGGATGGTCGATCACCAGCTGGCGGATCGCTTCCTTGCCTTCATCGATCGCCCCGGTCCTGAAATGCCGTGCGGCTTTCTCGACGGCTTGCGCCACAGCCTCGATTGCATGGCCGGGAACCCACTTGGCGATGTCGAGCCGCATGCCGTGGGCGGTCGTGGCCGCCGCGGGTTCGGGTGCTGGGTCGGCTTGCGGCTTTTCTGCGGCTTGCTCCACTGGCGCTGGCAAGGGCGCTTCCTTGCCCAGCGTGTAATCGATCTGCCAGCCCTGTCGCCGGGCCAGTTTTTCGATCGCACGCTCGGCCACTGCGGTGATCGTCAGCAACGGATTGACGCCCACCGCCCCGGGCAGCGCCGCCCCGTCGCAAACGTAGAGCCCTTCGTGCACCTCGGCTCCGCTCGTGCCGGCGAACACGCGGCAGGTATCGTCGACCACGCCATGCGCGGCATCGTCACCCATCCCGCAGCCACCGATCGGATGGACGGTGATCAGCTTCTTGCCGAACGGGTCGCTCCACAGGGGATCGGAGAAATACTGCGCATCGATTGCGCGCGCGGCTTCGGCCATGCGGTCGTCGTCGCGCCGGAAACTACGCTGTTCGCCGGCCTGGGCCCAATGGATCGCAAGCCGGTCGTCTTCGAGTGCGAGCTGCCCACCCGAATCGTCGACGCTCATCACCAGATAGGTCTGCGTGCGCGCCATGGGCCCCTTGTATGCCCATTGCGCGATGCTTCCCGGATCGGTCTGGACCGCCTCGCCCATTGCCTTGGCATCGAGCAGGCGCGGCTTGACCTGGTCCATGCCGAACCGCGTGAACCCATCGGCCAGCGCCTCTCCGAAGAAGAATGCAGGCGCGAGCGCGGTGGCAATGATCCCCGGCGCGACACCTTCCTGGATAACCAGCCCGTCGGTGACATCCTCGGTCGCCCGCATGTCGATCACGCCGGTAATGCAGGGCCCCGGATAGGCATCCTTCGCGATATCCGAAGCGCCAACGCCAATCGCATAGAGGGGCTGCGCAGTCAGCGTATCGCCCTGCTTTTCAGCCTTTAGGTAGCTGTCATAGGCGAAGCCCAGCGCGTCGCCATTGCCCGAGAAATTCTTCCCCAGCCTGTCGGACAATGGCAGCCCCTTCTCGCGCGAGCGGAGCAGGATCTCCGTCGACCCCAGCGCGCCCGCGCCGAGGATGACATGGTCGGCCGTGATGCTGCCCGGGCCCTGCGCAGCCCCTTCGCCATTGGGCTCGATATGGACGCGCCAGCGCGGTCCGTCGCGTTCGATCCACAGGACCTTGACCTGCGTGAAAATGTCCGCCCCGTGGCTCGCGGCATCGGGCAGGTAGTTCATCAGCGTGGTGTTCTTCGCCCCGACATTGCAACCAGAAACGCAGTCGCCGCAATTCGTGCAGGCCGGCTGCGGAACGCCGAACTTGTTGATCTTGTCCTCGAAAGTGACGTTGATCGGGGTCTTGTAGAAACGCTGCCCCATCGCCTTGGCCGAATGTTCGAGCGCTTCGAGCTTGCCCAGTACGGGATGGCTGTCGGGATAGGGGTTGGGCGCCAGCATTTCGCGCGCCCGTTCGAAATAACCGTCGATCTCGCTGCGGTTGTCACGAAAGGCTGCGGGCCAATGCGCCTGATCGAGCAGCCGCTTGTCGAGCTCGAGTGCGACGTTGGCGTTGATGAGCGATGTGCCGCCCAGCCCGCAGCCGACCAGAGCATATTGATCGTCGTTTACATGCAGTTCGAACAGGGCGTCGGGTTCACCGATCCGCCCGCCCTTCGCATTGATCTGCATCGCACCCTGCGCATCGGCGAGCTTGTTCGGATATTCGCCCGGCAGGCGTTCGCGGCCGCGCTCGAGCACTGCGACCTGCTGGCCGGCACGGGCCAGCCGCGAAGCCGCAACACCCGCACCGTAGCCGGAGCCGACGACGAGAACTGTATAATGTGATTGCGCCTGGTCGAGAGGCTTTGCGATGCGTTTCTGGGTAGTCATTCTGCTGCCTCCCGCACGGCGTGGTTCGATTGGTCGAGCATGTCGCGGACCCGCCGGTCGGCTTCCGCGACGATGCGCCCGTGTACTTCGCTGGAGAATGCGGCCCATTCGTCGGCTGCGCCCGCCACTGCCTCACTCGCGTCATCGACAAGCCGCGACACGCGCCCGCTGCCTTCGACGCGAACCGGCGCCATCGTGCCGTCGGTCGGGTCGTTGAAGAGCCGCAGCGAGGCGACCTCGAGCTCGTCGGAAATCAGCATGGCGGCACAGCCCTGCACCGGCATCAGCGTCGGTTCGTCGAGTACCCAGCCGCCGGTGTTGAAGACACCGACCGGGGCGGCGTAGCCATCGACCATCAATTCGTCCTGGAACGGCTTGTGCGTGTGTCCGAACACGAACTGCATTTCGCGGGGCAATTCGCCCAGTTCCTCGCGCAGCTGGGCAGCCATGGGTTGCCCGAGATACCAGCCGATGTCGTCGATCTCGGCTTCGCCAAGTACGTGGCCATAGCCTTCGCGCTGGCGTTCGGCGGCGCGTCCCGCGGTCAGATCGACCCCGGCGCGGATCAGGTTATCGAGCGTGATCCCGTATTTCAGCTGCATTTGCGGATTGATGCCCAGCTTCGCGTTCAACCCGCCGGTCAGCCGCCGCGCGATGCTTTCGGCAAAATCGTGGCTGGCGCCGGCGCTTAGCATGGTCTGGTAGAGCGAACCGGTCTGCCCGCCGACTTCGCCTGCGCTGCCCAGATCCGACCACAGGAAATCGATCCACGGGCCGTTCTCCGCCTCGAGCTGGTGCATCGTTGCCGGGCGTGCGGGCGTCTGTTCGAGAAAGCCGCGCATGTTCGACAGCGCACGATACATGCCGTCGAGATAATGTCCGTGATGCATGACCACCGCCCGCTTGCGATCGGCATCGGCCAGGCCCCAGTTGGGATAGGCGATCCGCACCGAAGCGCCGGCCAGGTGCGGACGCTGTGCGATCAGCAATTCCATCAGCCGGCAGCTGTGCGTCGGCTGTCCGATAATCGGGGTGATGTGTTCGAGATCGCCCGGGATCTGCCCGTCCTGCAGCTGCGTCACGAAGCGGTGGTCCTGCGCCATGCGCCACAAGTGATGATCGTGATTGCCCGCGATATAGACGATGTCCCGGCGGAAGATTTCCTGCCCGTGTTCCGGGTAAAACGCATCGATCAGCTGGAGGAACGCCTTCGACACATCGCCGAAGGGCGACAGACCCAGGTCAAGCGCATCGCCCAGCAGCACGAGCTGGGGCTTTTCCCGATCCCCCAGCGTCGCACGCAGGCCCGCAGCGAAGGCCGCCAGCACGGGGGACGGCTCGCGGGCGATTTCCCCGCCGCCGAGCACATGGGTAAGCAGGCTGTCGCGGGCCCCCAGGTGGAGGTCCGACAGGACGATCTGGGCAATAGTCATGAGCGATTCTCCAGGCAGGCATAAAAGGCGTCGCGGACGATCTTCTCGCGCGGGTCGTCCCATTTTCCGGTGCCGAGCTGGTTGGTTATCCAGGCGTAGGCGACTTCGTCCTCGGGATCGGCGTAGGCAAGCGAACCGCCCACTGCGAAGCTGCCGAAGGCGTTTCGGCTGCGGGCGTATTCCCAATCCGAGAATGGTTTCTCGAAGCCGTGCGAATAATACATGTCGAGCGCGAGGATCTGGTCCTTGAGGCCCTTGCGCGGATAGCGATGGCCCGAGGAAATCTTGTTCATCACCGCGCGGGTGATCCCGAGGCGCTCCCCGCCCTCGGCAAAGACCTGGTAGAGTGCGGCCAGCCCGCGTGCAGAGGCCATCCCCCCGGCGGCCCCCTGCCCGGCCCGCCAGAAAGCCTCGCAGTCGAGCGCCCCCGGTCCCTGCAGCAGCAAGGGGTTGTTGAGCGTGCGGAACGCCAGCGTGCCGGGAAGGCACATCCTGATCGTCAGCGGCCAGGGCATGGTGGTGTGGTGCAGGAACAGGTCGGGCACGCCGAAGCCAGCGATCCGGGCGATGCGGCTGCGATCGAAGCTTTCGTCCAGCCCGATGAAGACGTCGATCCCCAGCGGGGCGGCGATTTCCTCGGCGAAGAACCGGCCCAGGCTGCGGCGCTGCGGATCGCGGCGGCGGATCAACTCGCTGGCGATCCAGCCCAGCGTATAGGCATGGTTGCCCGCATAGTCTCCGGGTGTCCAATTGGGCTTCTGCCGCGCGATGGCAGCGCAGATGGCGTCCTCGTCACCCATGGTATCGAGCGTGAGTTTGAAATCGATAGCCGCGAGCCCCGCCTGTTCGGACAGCGCTTCGCCAACTGTCACCGCGCCCTTGCCCTGCGCGGCGAATTCGGGCCAGATGTCGGCGACCGGCTCTTCATAGGCGAACAGGCCGCGCGAGACGGCGACTGCCGCAGCCATTCCGGTCACCCCCTTGGTGAGCGAATAGACCAGCGCGATATCGTCACCCTGCCAGGCCACTTGGCGCGATCGATCCTGCCACCCGCCCTGCAAATCGACCACCGTTTCGCCGCGGTGGATGATGGTGCAGGCAGCGCCCAGCGCCGCGCCCGACCGGATGGTCGCTGCAAAAGCATGTGCTACCGGCTCGAAGCCCGCGGCCACATGACCGCGTGCCCAATCGTCGTCATTGAACCGGCTCGGTTCGGCCGATCTCGGCAAAAGTGCCTGCTGCGACATTCTGGCTCCCCGTCTTTTCCGGCGAACCCCCGCTCGCCCCGCGAATATAGCTAATGTTAAATAGTTAATTCCCGGTTCGGGGGATTACGCAGATGCGGGATCCGATGGTCCCGGCAGCGCCGCGGGTCGCGGCGTTTGAAATGCCTTGCCGGTGCGTGCAAAGCCCTGAGCCATGAATGCCAAGGCAAATCCGGGCGCATGGCGCTTCGCAGTCGATCGCGGCGGGACCTTTACCGATGTCGTCGCCGCAACTCCCGCAGGACAGCTGGTGACCGACAAGCTGCTGTCCGAGAACCCCGGCCATTACGACGATGCCGCGAGCGAAGCCGTGCGGCGACTGATGGACCGTCACGGGGAGGGCCCGATCGCCGAACTGCGGATCGGTACGACCGTAGCCACCAATGCGCTGCTCGAACGCAAGGGCGAGCGGTTGGCCCTCGCGATTACGAGAGGCTTCGGCGATGCGCTGCGGATCGGCAACCAGGCGCGCCCCGAGATATTCGCACGGCATATCCTGCTGCCCGAACAATTGCCCGCACGTGTCATAGAGATCGACGAGCGGGTCGGTGCCGACGGCACGGTTCTGACCCCGCTCGATAAAGCAGCGGCACGCGCTCATTTCGCTGCGCTGAAGGCCGACGGGTTCGATGCGCTGGCCATCGTCCTGATGCACGGCTGGCACTACCGAGCACATGAGGAACGCCTCGCCGAGATCGCGCGCGAGGAAGGCATCTCCCAAGTCAGCGTCAGCCACGAGGTCGCCCCGCTGATCCGCTTGGTTCCGCGCGGCGACACCACGGTGGTCGATGCCTATCTCTCGCCTGTTCTGAGGCGCTATACCGATGCCTTGCAGGCGGGCCTGCCGCAGACCGACAGCCTGCGCTTCATGCAGTCGAACGGCGGGCTGGCCGAAGTGGGCGCCTTCCGCGGGAAGGACGCGATTCTCTCGGGCCCGGCCGGCGGTGTGGTCGGGATGGTCGCGGCGAGCGAGCCGCTGGGCCATCGCAAGCTCATCGGGTTCGACATGGGCGGGACCAGCACCGATGTCGCCCATTACGCGGGCGAATACGAGCTTACTGCCGACAGCGTGGTAGCCGGAGTGCGGATCGCCGCACCGATGATGCAGATCCACACGGTGGCCGCAGGCGGCGGCTCGATCTGCCGGTATGATGGCGGGCGCTTCCGCGTCGGCCCGGAAAGCGCAGGCGCCGATCCGGGCCCGGCTTGCTATCGCAAGGACGGCCCGTTGACGGTGACCGACTGCAACCTCTTTCTCGGCCGGATCGATCCAGCGTTTTTCCCGAGCGTCTTCGGCCCCGATGGCGACCAGCCGCTCGATCCAGCCGCGGCGCGCGCGCGGCTGGAAGACATCGCCGCTGGCCTGCCCGAAAGCCGTTCGCTCGAGGACATTGCCGAAGGCTTCCTGGCCATCGCGGTCGACAACATGGCGAATGCAATCCGCAAGATCAGCGTCGCGCGCGGGCATGACGTCACCACTTATGCGCTCGCCTGTTTCGGGGGAGCGGGCGGACAGCATGCCTGCCGTGTGGCCGATGCACTGGGCATGGGCACAGTGCTGGTCCATCCGCTGGCGGGGATCCTGTCCGCCTATGGCATCGGGCTCGCGCCGGTAAAGGCGATCCGCGAGGTCAGCCTCGTGCGTCCGCTGACCGAAGACTTCACCGCCGAACTCGGCGCGCTCGAAGCGGATAGCCGCGCCGCCCTTGCCGAACAGGGCATCGCGCCTGACCAGATCGTTCTCGAACGCCGCGCCCGGCTGCGGTTTGCCGGCAGCGACAGCGTGCTCACGCTCGACTGCGAAGATCGCGCGGATATGGACGCCGCTTTCCGCACGCTCCACCGCCAGCGTTTCGGCTATTCGGACGCCTCCGCCCCGATCATCGTCGAAGCGCTCAGCGTCGAAGCCAGCGGCACTTCGGGCGGGCTTGGCGAAGCGGTTGCCGAACCGGTATCATCGGGCACGGCTGCCACGGGCGGTTGGGAGACCATCGACCGCGCCGCAATGGTTTGCGGCGAACCGGTCGCGGGGCCCGTACTGGTCATCGATCCGGCCTCGACCACGGTGGTCGAACCCGGCTGGCAGGCGGAGCGGGCGGTCGAGGGTAGCCTGATCCTGAAGCGCAACGAACCTTTGGCGCGCAGCAGTGCGGCGGGGACCCTCGCCGATCCCGTCCGGCTGGAGATCTACAACAATCTGTTCATGGCCATTGCCGAGGAAATGGGCGTCGTGCTGCAATCCACCGCCACCTCGGTCAACATCAAGGAGCGCCTCGATTTTTCCTGCGCGCTGTTCGATGCGGCCGGCGAACTGATCGCCAATGCCCCGCATATCCCGGTGCATCTGGGCAGCATGGGCGACAGCATTGCGCGCGTGATCGAGGCCCGCGGCGAAGCCCGTGACGGTCGCGGGTTCAGGCGCGGCGACGCCTACATGCTCAACGATCCCTATCGCGGCGGCACCCATTTGCCCGATATCACCGTGATCGTCCCGGTGTTCTATGGCGAGGACAGCCGCGAACCCGATGCGTTCGTGGCCGCGCGTGGACATCATTCGGACGTCGGCGGGATCGCGCCCGGATCAATGCCCCCCGAGAGCCGGACGATCGAACAGGAAGGCGTGTTGATCGACAATATGTTGCTGGTCGATGAAGGCCGCTTCTGTGAAAGCGACGTGCGCGAGCTGCTGGCATCAGCCCGCTATCCGGCGCGCAATCCCGATCGCAACATTTCCGATCTGCGCGCTCAATTGGCAGCGTGCACCCGGGGGATGGAACTGCTCCAGGCGGCGGCGCGCGACGAGAGCGCAGAAGTCGTCTCCGCCTATATGGATCACGTGCTCGCCAATGCAGAGGAAAGCGTCCGCGGGCTGCTGTCGCGGCTGGACGATGGCGAGTTTGCCTACCCGATGGACAATGGTGCCGTGGTCAAGGTCGCGATCCGGATCGATCATGCCAGCCGCGCGGCCGTGTTCGACTTCACCGGCACCAGCGACCAGCTGCCCGATAATTTCAACGCTCCCAAATCGATCACCCGGGCAGCCGCTCTCTATGTCGTGCGCACGCTGGTCGACGATGCCATCCCGATGAACGACGGGTGCCTGCGGCCGGTCAAACTGGTGATCCCAGAAGGATCGATGCTCAACCCCCGCCCCGGCGCCGCAGTGGTGGCGGGCAATGTCGAGACCAGCCAGGTCGTCACCGACACGCTGTTTGCGGCAACCGGCCGCCTGGCCCCCAGCCAGGGGACGATGAACAACTTCACTTTCGGCGACGGAACCGACCAGTATTACGAGACGATCTGCGGCGGTTCGGGCGCGGGGCCGGACCACGATGGCACCAGCGCGGTGCAGACCCACATGACCAATTCGCGGCTGACCGATCCCGAAATCCTCGAGACCCGCCTACCCGTGCGGGTCGATGCCTTCGCGATCCGCGCGGGGTCGGGGGGCGATGGCGAATTTCGCGGCGGCAACGGGGTGGAGCGGCGGATCACCTTCCTCGAACCGATGCACGCCAACATGCTCGCCAACCGGCGGGCGATCGCGCCGCGCGGCATTGCCGGCGGGCATGATGCCGCGCCGGGACGCGACTGGGTGGAACGCGCGGACGGGTCGCGCGAGGATCTGGGGGCTACCGCCAGGGCCGAAATGCAGCCGGGCGATACCTTCGTGGTGCTGACCCCGGGCGGCGGCGGGTTCGGCCCGCCCCGCCCGGTGTAAGCATATCGATCAGACGGCGGCGTCGCGCTTGACCGTGATCACCTGCGGATAGGTGAACTCCTTCAGCCCATCGATGCCGTATTCGGCGCCGAAGCCCGACTGCTTATGCCCGCCGAAGGGCGCGAAGGGCGACAGCTGCATGAATTCGTTGATCCAGACGGTCCCGGTTTCGAGCTGCTCGGCGATCTCGACGCCCTTGTCGGTATCCTTGGTCCAGACCGCACCTGCCAGCCCGTATTCCGAATTGTTCGCCCGCTCGATCACTTCGTCGACGCTGGCGAACTTCATCAGCGGCATGACCGGGCCGAACTGTTCCTCTGCCACGATGCGCGCATCCTCGGGCGGATTGTCGAGGATGGTGATCGGCACGTAATAGCCCGTGCCCGAGGGATCCTTGTCGCCCCCGGTGAGGAACTTGTAGCCATTGTCCTTGGCGTCCTGGATCAAGTCGAGCACGCGCTCGTACTGCTTCTTGTTCTGGATCGGCCCGACGCCCGTGCCCTGCTGCGAACCGTCACCGACGACCACGGTCTTGGCATAATCCGCGATTGCCTTCGACAGGTCGTCGTAGATATCCTCGTGGATGTAGATCCGCTTGGCCGCGATGCAGACCTGGCCGGCGTTGGAGAAACTCGACCAGAACAGCTGTTCGGCCACCTTCTGGACATCCGCATCGGGCAGCACGATCGAGGCGTCGTTGCCGCCCAGTTCCAGCGTGATGCGCTTGAGGTCGCCCGAGGCGCCTTCCATGATTTTCTTGCCCGTAGCGGTCGAACCGGTGAAGGTAATCTTGTCGATATCGGGATGCTCGGTGATCAGCGGGCCGAGCGTGTCTTCGCCGGTGATGATGTTCACCGTACCCGCGGGCACGACATCCTTGATCAGTTCGGCCACCCGCAGCGTGGTGAGCGGCGTGAAGGGCGACGGTTTGAGCACGATGGTGCAGCCCGCGACCAGCGCCGGGACGATCTTCTGGATCGCCATCATGATCGGGAAGTTCCACGGCACGATGCCGCCGACCACGCCCACCGGCACGCGCCGCGTGCGCGACAGGCGGGTATCGTCGTCCTGGTTGATCACATCGTCAAGCGTGAGCGTCGACTGGGCGGCAGCGAGGCCCGCCGCGCCGTAGATTTCCTGCTGTGCCTGCGCATGCGGCTTGCCCTGCTCGCTGGTCAGCAAGCGGTAGAGCTCGTCGGCATTCTCCTTGATCGCAGCGGCGATCCCCTGGACGACCTGCTGCCGTTCTTCGGCGGTGGTCTTCTTCCACTGGGTGAAGGCGCGGCGTGCAGCTGCAACGGCGCTGTCGAGTTCTTCCTTGCCGCAGGACGGCACACGGCCAACGACCTGCTCGGTGGCGGGGTTGAGCACCTCGAGCCATTGGCCGTTATCGACCATCTTGCCGTCGATCAGGTTCTTGTAGTCGGTCATGTCTCTCTCCTCGCGCAAATCTGGGATTCGTCCCTTGGCATCACACTGTCGAAATTCGTTGCTCGATGCAACGGGTCTTGCGGTGCGGCGCCAAATTGGAGAGAGAGGCGCCGAAGAGGAGAGCAATGCAGACCTTCGTTACCGAAGCCGTCGATTGGCCCGAGACCGCGCCGGACCTGCGCGAACAGGTGCGCGCGCTGGTGGCCGCGCATGGCGAGCGCGACCCGGTCCGCCGTGCGAATTGCTGGACCAAGGCAAACCCGCAGTTCAGCAAAAAGCTGGGCGAGGCCGGGCTGCTCGGCATGACCTGGCCCAAGGAATACGGCGGGCATGAACGCAGCCAGCTCGAACGCTATGTCGTGATCGAGGAATTGCTTGCTGCGGGCGCGCCGGTCGGCGCACACTGGATTGCCGACCGGCAAAGCGGGCCATTGCTGTTGCGGCTTGGAAACGAGGAACTGAAGCGCCGCTGGGTGCCAGAGATCGCGCGCGGCGAAGCCTTCGCCTGCATCGGTTTGAGCGAACCGGGGTCGGGTTCGGACCTCGCCTCGGTCCGCACCACGGCACGGCGCGATGGCTCGGATTGGGTGATCGACGGGCAGAAGGTCTGGACCAGCGGCGCGCATGTCAGCCATTTCATGATCGCCCTGGTACGCAGCGAAGCGGGCAGCGAACGCCAGCAGGGCCTGTCGCAATTCGTCATCCCGATGGATACGCCCGGTGTGACGGTGAAACCGATCACCGACCTCACCGGCGCGCATGAGTTCAACGAGGTGTTCTTCGACGCCGTCCGCCTGCCAGCGCATGCGTTGCTGGGCGAAGAGGGTGCCGGCTGGAAGCAAGCGACTGCCGAGCTCTCGCTCGAACGGTCGGGACCCGAACGCTATCTGTCGTCGATGGTGCTGTTCCTCGAACTCGTGCGCCATGCGGAAACTGCGCAGGATACCGCGCTGGCCGAACTGGTCGGCAGGCTGGCCGCGGAAGCCTGGACCCTGCGGCTGATGAGCGCATCGGTCGCTGCCAAGCTGGCGCGCGGCGAAGACCCGGCGCTGGAGGCGACCATGGTCAAGGACCTCGGCAATTCCTACGAACAGGCGATCCCGCAGCTGGTGCAGGCCGCGGTCGATTGGGAACGCATCGATGCACAGGTCGTGCAGGCAGTCTGCTTCTACCTGCTGCAGGTCAGCCCGAGCTTCTCGCTGCGCGGGGGAACACGCGAAATCGTCAAGGGCATCATCGCCCGGGGGCTGGGACTACGATGAGCGACACCAGACGCATGCTGGCCGAAATGGCCGATCCGCTATTTGCCGAACTGGGCGCGGATGCCACGATGGACCGTGACGGGGCCAGGCTCGAACAATTGGGCCTGCCCGCGCTGCTGATGCCCGAAGCCGATGGCGGTTTCGGCGGTGACTGGATGGACGCGCTGACCGTTTTCCGCCTCGCCGGCTACCACGCCTTGGCCATCGACCTGCCCGCTATGATCGTTGCCAAGACGGCCGGGGAAGGCACCGAAGCGCACTTCGCCCTGATGGCGTTCGCGCGCACGGCGCAGATCGCCGGCGCGCTCGATGCGGCGCTCGCGCTGTCGGTCGGCTATGTCAACGAGCGGCGACAGTTCGGCCGGCCGCTCGGCAAGTTCCAGGCCGTGCAGCAGTCGCTCGCCGGATTCGCCTGCGAGGCGGCTGCCGCGAATTGCGCAGCCGTCGGTGCGGCACAGGCGCTTGAGCGCGGGGATGCCGGGTTCGAAATTGCCGCAGCGAAACTGCGCGCCAACCGCGCGGTGGAGGTGGGCACGACGGTCGCTCATCAGGTTCATGGCGCGATCGGCTTCACGCACGAATACGGGCTTCATCCGCTGACGCGGCGGCTGTGGCAATGGCGGTCCGAATACGGGAACGACGCCTATTGGAGCAAGCGTTTGGGCACACTGGTGGTCGATGCGGGGGCCGACGCGTTCTGGCCCGGGCTGACCGCGCGAACCGACTAGGCCAGCGCAAGCACACCGGTCAGGATGTTGCGCACCAGGTCGACTTGCCCGCGCGCGCCCGTCTTGGCGTAGATTTTCTTTGAGTAATAGCGGGCGGTTTCCACGGTCAGACCGTGCGCCTGCGCCGCCTCGGAGATCGAGAGCCCTTGCGCCAACGACCAGGCGAGCCGCGCTTCGGCGGGGGTCAGATCGAACAGATCGACCAATTGTTCGTGCCGGTCGGCGCTCGATGAACGGTCGCCGCGCAGATAGACCACTGCCACCGCCTCGCTTTCGCGAGCGAGCGCATCGATCCGCATCGGCGCCACCAGGATATCGATCCATGGATCCTGCGCCAGGTTGATGGCACGCGGCCGGTGGCGGCGGTCCCGCGCCATCGCTTTGGCCAGCGCGGTGAGTTGGCGATCGATCGCGGGAGAAGATGGGACCAGCCGGTCATACGCCCCCCGGCGCAGCACGCCCGAGCGTTCAAGCAAGCGCTCTGCCTGCGCATCCATATCGACGATGCGGCAACGCTGGTCCAGCGCGATCCAGCCGAAATTCATCCGCCGGAACGCCTCCGCACTGACCGAAGCGCGGTTGCGCTCGCGCTCGATCGAAGCGACGACCTGGAGCGCCACGCGCACATGCGGGACGAGCGCCGATAGCAGGCTGGCGACTTCGGCCCCCGGCGTGTTGTCCGCGAGCACGCACAAGGTGAGGTCGATGTCCGCTCCGCTCACGCGGACGGCGCGCAGGCCATCCTCGCGACCGTCCAGATCGCCACCCGAATAGACACGCGCCTCGCGCATTGCGGCAGTAACAGCCGCAATCGGGGCCCCGTCGCCCAAGGCGATATCGCCCCCCTCACCCGCGCTCGCCAGCCGGATCGCCGCACCCCGCGCGCCGCAGACGCGCCGCAACTGGCGCAGGAATGTCTGCCACATGGGTTGCTCGAACACCCCCGAATGGAGCGGTACGAGCAGGTCGGTCTCGCCGAGATTGGGAATCCGCATGCAAGCTTTTCTATCACCTCCCATTTGGGAGGTCTATCCTGACGATCCGCTCCTATCTCTGGGGCAAGTGTTACGGAGCCCCACATGACCGAACCCCAGACCCTGACCCACCTCCAGCGGCTCGAGGCCGAGAGCATCCACATCATGCGCGAGGTCGCTGCCGAGGCAGACAGGCCGGTGATGCTCTATTCGATCGGCAAGGACAGCGCCGTCATGCTGCACCTCGCCAAGAAAGCCTTCTATCCCTCGCCACCGCCCTTCCCCTTGATGCATGTCGACACGACGTGGAAGTTTCAGGACATGTATGCGCTGCGCGAAAAGGCTGCGCGTGATGCGGGGATGGAACTGATCGTTCACCAGAATCCCGAAGCCGAGGAACGCGGGATCAATCCCTTCGATCACGGCCCGCTGCATACCGACATGTGGAAGACCGAAGGGCTTAAGCAGGCGCTCGACAAGCACGGGTTCGATGCCGCCTTCGGCGGTGCGCGCCGCGACGAGGAAAAGAGCCGCGCGAAAGAACGCATCTTCTCCTTCCGCACGGCGACGCATGGCTGGGACCCGAAAAACCAGCGCCCCGAGCTGTGGAACATTTACAATGCGCGCAAGAAGAAGGGCGAGAGCATTCGCGTCTTCCCGCTGTCCAACTGGACCGAGCTCGACATCTGGCAGTACATCATGGCCGAGAATATCGAGATCGTGCCGCTCTATTTCAGTGCCAAACGCCCGACCTACGAGCATGAAGGCGGGCTGTTCATGGCCGACGACATCGACCGGCTCGAGAAGGTGATGGGCTATCGGCCCGAGATTACCGAGCGCTCGATCCGTTTCCGCACGCTGGGCTGCTTCCCGCTGACCGGCGCGGTCGAGAGCGAGGCCGCCACCTTGCAGGAAGTGGTGCAGGAAATGCTGCTCACCACCACCAGCGAGCGGCAGGGCCGCGTGATCGACAAGGACGCGGGCGACGCGTCGATGGAGAAGAAAAAGCAGGAGGGTTATTTCTGATGAACGACCCCATCTACCGGACGGACGCGCTGATCGCGGACGACATCGAAGCCTATCTCGAGCAGCACCAGAACAAGTCGATGCTGCGCTTCATCACCTGCGGCAGCGTGGATGATGGCAAATCGACGCTGATCGGCCGCCTGCTCTACGATTCGAAAATGATCTTCGAAGACCAGCTCGCCGCGCTCGAGAACGACAGCAAACGCGTGGGCACGCAGGGGCAGGAGATCGACTTCGCCTTGCTCGTTGACGGGCTCGCCGCCGAGCGCGAACAGGGTATCACGATCGACGTCGCCTATCGCTTTTTTGCGACCGAGAAACGCAAGTTCATCGTCGCCGACTGCCCGGGACACGAGCAATATACGCGCAACATGGTGACGGGCGCCTCGACCGCCGATTGTGCGGTTATCCTGATCGATGCGCGCAAGGGCGTGCTGGTCCAGACCAGGCGTCACAGCTTCCTGTGTCACCAGCTCGGCATCAAGAACCTCGTCCTGGCCGTCAACAAGATGGACCTGATCGACTACGATCAGGAAAAGTTCGAAGCGATCGTGGCCGATTACCGGAAATTCGCCGACAGCATCGGAGTTGAGGATTTCACGGCCATTCCCATGTCCGGCCTTGCCGGCGACAACATCACCACCCGATCCGGCAACACGCCCTGGTACGATGGTCCCGTCCTGATCGACCACCTCGAGACCATCGAGGTCAGCAACACCGCCAGTCAGGCCAAGCCGTTTCGCATGTCGGTACAATGGGTCAATCGCCCCAATCTCGATTTTCGCGGCTTCTCCGGCCTGATCGCCAGCGGCACGGTCAAACCCGGCGACGAACTGCGTTCGCTCCCCTCGGGCAAGACCAGCACGGTCAAGTCGATCGTCACCATGGATGGCGACCTGGACCAAGCGGTTGCCGGCCAGTCGGTCACCATCACGCTGGCCGACGAGATCGATTGTTCGCGCGGCGATGTTCTGGCCGCAGCCGACAGTCCGCCCGAAGTCGCCGACCAGTTCGAGACGACCATCGTGTGGATGGACGACGAACCGCTGGTCGTCGGGCGCGCCTACTGGCTCAAGCTGGGCGCACAGATGGTCAGCGTGACCGCGGCGGAACCCAAATACGAGATCGACGTCAACAATCCGTCAGGCTCGGGGTCGCACCTCGCCTCGCAGACACTTCACCTCAATCAGATCGGCGTGTGCGAGATCACCACCGACCGGCGGATCGTGTTCGATTCCTATGTCGACAACCGTGCGCTGGGCGGGTTCATCCTGATCGACAAGATCACCCATCGCACGGTCGGCGCAGGCATGTTGCATTTCAGCCTGCGGCGCAGCCAGAACGTCCATTGGCAGCCGACCGACATCACCCGCGATCATCACGCAGCAATGAAGAACCAGACGCCGCGCGTGCTGTGGTTCACCGGCCTGTCGGGTTCGGGCAAGTCGACCATCGCCAACGAAGTCGAAAAGAAGTTGGCGCTGATGAACCGCCACACCTACCTGCTCGATGGCGACAATGTCCGCCACGGCCTCAACAAGGATCTCGGTTTCACGGAAAGCGACCGGATCGAGAACATCCGCCGCATCGGCGAGGTGGCCAAGCTGATGACCGATGCGGGGCTGATCGTCCTCACCGCCTTCATCAGTCCGTTCCGCGCGGATCGCCAGCTGGTCCGCGACATGATCGACGCGGGCGAGTTCGTCGAGATCCACGTCGATACGCCGCTGGAAGTGGCCGAGGCCCGCGACGTGAAGGGGCTCTACAAGAAGGCGCGCGCGGGCAAGCTCAAGAACTTCACCGGGATCGACAGCCCCTATGAGCCTCCCGAAGACCCGGAGATCCGCGTCAACACGGTCGAAATGACTCCCGAGGAAGCCGCGGATTACATCATCGGCCGCATCCTGCCGCTCAAGTGACCATACGGCCGGGGCCTGGCGCGAAGCTGGCCCCGGCCGCCGTGATCGAGCGGGCGAAAGCGTAGATTGCACGCGCTTCAGATAGGATTTGTCGAGCTTGCACTTGTCAAAGGCGCCGCGCTTCGCGAAGACCTTCACCTAGCCGAATGGTCCGACCCGGTAGAAACTGGACGGGGAATTCCGAGCCTTAGCGGATGGAAACCGGAGCTTGAGCATATGAACCTCGAATTCACCCCTGAAGAGCAGGCCTTCCGCGACGAAGTGCGCGCCTTCATCGAAGAAAATTACCCCAAGCACCTTGGCGACGTGGGCCTGCGCGAAGACCTCTCGCGCGAGGATTTTCTCGCCTGGCACAAGGTCCTCGGAGAAAAGGGCTGGTCGGTTCCTGCGTGGCCGGTCGAGTATGGCGGCACGGGCTGGACGCCTACCCAGCGATACATCTGGTCCGAGGAGAACGCGCGGGTCAATGCGATCATGCCGCTGCCGTTCGGCGTCTCCATGGTCGGGCCGGTGATCTACACCTTCGGCAGCGAAGAGCAGAAGGCGCGGCACCTTCCGGGCATCCGCAGCGGCGAAGTATGGTGGTGCCAGGGTTATTCCGAACCCGGCGCGGGTTCCGACCTTGCCTCGCTCAAGACCACGGCGGTGCGCGACGGCGATCATTACGTCATCAACGGCCAGAAGACCTGGACCACGCTGGCGCAATATGCCGACTGGGGCTTCTTCCTCTGCCGCACCGATCCGGACGCCGCCAAGCCGCAGGAAGGCATCAGCTTCATCCTCGTGGACATGAAGTCGCCAGGTGTCGAAGTGAAGCCGATCAAGCTGCTCGACGGCGGTTACGAGGTCAACGAAACCTGGCTGACCGATGTCCGCGTCCCGGTCGAAAACCTCGTTGGTGAAGAGAACAAGGGCTGGACCTATGCCAAGTTCCTGCTCGCTCACGAACGCAGCGGGATCGCCGGTGTGGCCCGCTCGAAGCGCGGCGTCGAAAAGCTGCGCGAAATTGCTGCCAACGAAACGCTCGATGGCGAACCGCTGATCGACGATCTGGATTTTGCCCGCAAGGTGAGCCAGCTCGAGATCGACCTCGCCGCGCTCGAGATCACCGAACTGCGCACGCTTGCAGGCGAGCAGGCCGGCAAGGGTCCGGGACCGGAAAGCTCGATCCTCAAGATCAAGGGCACTGAAATCCAGCAGCGCCTGACCGAACTCACGCTCGAAGCGGTCGGCAGCTACTCGGCCCCTTATTACGGCAGCATAGCCAACGACACGGGATCGAACGAATACCCGATCGGCCCCGACTACGCTCACAATTCGGCGGCAACCTATTTCAACATGCGCAAGACCTCGATCTATGGCGGATCGAACGAGATCCAGCGCAACATCATTACGAAAATGATCCTCGGGCTCTGAGAGCGCCGGACGGCACGGGAAAGGGACGACACGTGGATTTCAACTTCACCGAAGAACAGGACATGGTGCGCGACGGTCTTTCGCGCCTGGTCCGTGAACAATACGATTGGGAAACGCGCCGCGCTGCCATCGAGAGCGATGCCGGATGGCGCCCCGAAATCTGGGCGCAGCTCGCCGAACTCGGCATTCTGGGCATGCCCTTCAGCGAAGATGTCGGCGGTTTTGGCGGCGGCGCGATCGACGCGATGATCGTCATGGAAGAATTCGGCAAGGGCCTGGTGGTCGAACCTTTCGTTCCCACCGTGGTCTGCGCCGGCGGCTTCCTCAAGCATGCTGGCAGCGACGCCCAGCGCGAGGAACACCTTTCGGCCATCATCGGCGGGGAACGTGTCTTCGCATTCGCCTATGCCGAGCCGCGTGGCCGCTACGATTATGCCGATCTCGAGACGACGGCGAAGAAAGACGGCGATGGCTACGTCCTCAACGGCCACAAGGCCGTGGTCATCGGCGCCCCCTGGGCCAGCCACCTCATGGTCACTGCCCGCACCGGCGGCGACCGCCGCGACCGCGAAGGCGTCAGCGTTTTCATTGTCGATAAATCGGCCGACGGTATCGTCACGCGCGACTATGAAACCGTCGACGGGCGCCGCGCATCGGAAATCTATTTCGAGAATGTCTCGGTCCCCGCAGATGCGCTGATCGGCGAAGAAGGTGCCGCGCTCCCGCTGATCGAGCAGGTGACTGACGAGGCGATCGCCGCGCAATGTGCCGAGGCCTGTGGCGCGATGAAGGTCGCGCATGCGATGACGGTCGAATATTCGCGGCAACGCAAACAATTCGGCGTGCCGATCGGCAAGTTCCAGGTGCTTCAGCACCGCATGGTCGACATGTATACCGCCTATGAGACCTCGGTCTCGCTGACCTATCTCGCCACGATCAAGCTCGATGCCGGCGAAAAGGAACGCAAGCGCACCGCCTCGGCGGCAAAGGTCGGCGTGGGCCAGGCCGCGCGCCTGATCGGCCAGGAAGCCGTGCAGATCCACGGCGGCAATGGCGTCACCGATGAATATGCGATCGGGCATTACTTCAAGCGCCTGACGATCTTCGAATCCGAATTTGGCAGCGTCGACCACCACCTGAAACGGCACGTTTCGCTTTCGTGACGGCGTGCGTGGATGATACACGCCCCATGAGCGGCGCGGCTGGCTTCCAGCCCGCCCTCATAGGGTGCGCCGCCGGCAAGTCATCATCCAATCATTGACCAGCGGCATTGACCGCTTCGGGCCCGCGGGCGAGAGATGTACAGCGGCACGGCTAGCATGCCGGTTCCTAGCTGCTGCTGTTGGCACGGCAACGGGCTGACGCTTCCCGGAACCACGACCTGATCACGGATGTCTCACGACAGACTGGGCTGACCGCCAGTCCACCTGCCCCTCGGCAGCATGGGCCAGGCGTCGGCCGGTCGGATGAATCAGGACAGGCGCAAGCGCGCCCCGGTGACAGCGCATGACACCGCTTGCACCTGCTCGGATAATCGTAAGAAAAATATCGGGAATTTGCTTCCGATTCCCGCTTTTGATAGCTTGGTTTCAAATAATAATAACATGAGTCGCAATCCGCTAGGTTTTGGGGATTGTCAGAAATGAACCCACATGGGGCTCGGCGGCTCGTCGAAACCGCTTTGCAGGCTACCCTTGCTGCTTCATCCCCGCCTGAGGCCGCTCTCGCCTGCGCGCGGAGGGGCCGCCGGTGGCTTCCCGAAAAGCCGCTGTGGCCGGATCGGCTCGGCGCCCCGGCTTTCCGCACCGTCTGGTACAGCATGGTCGGCGGGCGCGCATGCCGGCCCCCAAAGCCCGCCTCCTCCTGCACAATCTTCAAACGTGGGTTGACCGGACCAGCACCGGAACGAGGTCCCCATCGCCGATAGCGGCCCTCCCGCCGCGAGCGCGCAGCGATACAGCCGGTCAATCGGGAACGAGGCCTTACGCGTGATAGGCATGAAGGGTTTGGTTTACCTTCTTTGCGATACTCAGACTCCCTAGGATGAGGTTCGGATGTCAACTTTAGGCGTGGATCGTTTGGGAGAAGTCGTCGAGCAGTCGGCGTCCGAGATCTACGTCTTCGCCGCGGATGACTTCCGCTTTATCCTGGTCAACAGGGGTGCGCGCGAAAACCTCGGCTATTCGTTGGCAGAACTCAGCGAAATGCACCCCTGGGACCTGAAGCCGGAGTTCTCCGAAGAAGAATTCAAAGCCTTCGTCGGCCCGCTTTTATCCGCAGAAGTTCCCAGGCTTTCGTTCGAGACGGTGCACGGCCGAAAAGACGGAAGCACTTACGAAGTCTCGGTCTCGCTGCAATTGATCCAATCCCAGGGCGAGTTCGTTTTCTTCGCAGCGATCCGGGACATTTCCGAATTCAACTCGATCAGGGACCGCCTCGAACGGACCAGCTCCCGGCTGGATGCCATCCTGAACAACACCAGGATGGCCATCTTCATGATGGATGAGCAGCAGAACTGTTCTTTCATGAATCGCGCTGCTGAAGAATTGACCGGTTACAGTTTCGAAGAGGCGGTCGGACGGTGCCTCCACGGCCTGATCCATCACCAATACCCCGACGGGTCGCCCTTCCCGATCGAAGAATGCCCCATCGACCGGGCGTTTCCCGAACGCCACCAGATTAGCGGCGAAGACATGTTCGTCCACAAGGACGGCAATTTCTACAACGTCTCCTACACCGCTTCTCCGATGGTCGATTCCAGCGGATCGACAGTCGGGACGATCGTCGAGGCGTTTAACATCGACGCGGTTGTTGCCGCGCGAGACGAACTGGCCAAGTCGCATCGCAGGCTGGAACGAAGCGTCAGGACATTCCAGCAAGCGGAAAAAATCGCGAAGCTGGGTTCATGGGAATTCGACGTCGAGACGCAGTCGCTGACCTTTTCCGATCAAGCCTACAAGATCATGGGGCTGGATCAGCAGCGTCCGATGACGCTCGACGATACCCTCGAGTTTTACTCCCCGCATGAACGCGAGCGCGTCGAAGCGCTCTATCTGGAGTCCCGCCGGACAGGGAAGAACCTCGATTTCACCGCGGAGATCGTGGGCCGGGGGGGCCAAAGACGACAGGCCCGGATAATCGCGGAGTTCGTCGAGAATGCCAAGGGCGGCAAATCCGTGATGATCGGTACTGTCCGCGATATTACGGAAAAGCTCCAAGCGATGCTGGACCTGCGCTATGCGGCCAGTCACGACGATCTGACGGGCCTGCTTAACCGCAATGCGTTCGAAGCGCGTGCAGTCGAGCGCCTGAAAGATGCCGCGGCGATCAATTGCACCTTCTACGCGATGCTGTTCGACCTTACCGGCTTCAAGTTCGTCAACGACACTTTCGGCCATCAGACGGGCGACAAGCTCTTGCGGCGAATTGCGAAGCAAATCGAAGACGCCGTACCCGCAAACGCGATCCTTGCCCGGTGGGGCGGCGACGAATTCGCGGTGCTCAGTCCGCTATCGATGTCGGAGGACGAGGTTCAGGACTTCGCCAGCAACCTGCTGCTGACGATCGAAGAGGCGGTCGACCTGGGAGAAGGCGGTGTCGGTGTCGGCGCGACATGCGGCGTTGCGGAGAGCACGGCGCTCGCATCCCTCGACGCGCTGATCCACAAGGCCGATCTGGCGCTGTATCATGGCAAGGCACGCGAACCGGGAACGGTCCACTTCTACAACTCGTCCATGGAACTGCCGCATGTCGAGCGTAGGCGGGCCATAGAGACCGTAACCCAGGCTCTGGGCGAGGACCGGGTGCAGTCCGGGTACCAGCCGATCATCCAGATCACCGACAACCGGCTTATCGGTTTCGAATCGCTCATGCGGCTGAAAACCGCAGACGATACGCTGATACCGGCATCCGCCGTCATTCCCGCGATCATGGACCCCATCCTTTCCCGCCAGATCAGCGTACGAATGTTCGAGAACGTATCGCGCGATCTCCCGAGCCTGATGGCCGCGCATGGCGGAGTGCAATATGTCAGCATCAATGCCACCGAAGCCGACCTGATAAGCCGCGACTTCGTACCCCGCGTGTTCGAGGCGTTGGAGCGACACCAAATCAATCCGGCATGGGTAACCCTGGAAATTACCGAAACCATGCTGATGGTCGGCGACAACCAGAATGTGAAAAGCGTTCTGGACCAATTGAGAAGTCGCGGGATCAGGATCGCCCTCGACGACTTCGGCACCGGCTATTCCTCGCTCACCCATCTTCGCGATTTCCCGATCGACCGGGTCAAGATCGATGCCTCTTTCGTACGCGACATATGCACTTCGGTGATGTCCAAGAACATCGTTCAGGCCATGGTCGTGATGAGCCGCAGCCTCGGTATCGAGGTGATCGCTGAAGGCATAGAAACCGAAGAGCAGAGAAGGACCTTGCTCGAGATTGGCTGCTATTACGGGCAGGGTTACCTGTTCAGCCCTGCCGTCCCGGTGGACGAAGCCTGCGCGCTTCGGTTCGGATATTCGGACAAGGAAACCGCCTGACCGCGCGGCTTCCCGGCCGCTCCTGCTCCCGGATTGCCAGCGCTCCAGTGCTCGCGTCAAACTGTCCCCGCCGCCCGGCTTTCTAAGTGATAATCCTAGGGTGTATCGGCCCTCCGATTTTCTATTGGCGTCTCGCCGAACAGACGAGGGCGCCGTGCAGATCGCTTATTACCAGCTCGAAGGAACTGCAGTCATAATCGACACCAGGCATTCCCTGCCGTGGTGCTGGCGGGATGGTCAGTGGACCAAGGCGCCCGATCTGCTGGATGTGTGCGCGGCGACCGGAACCGAACTTGCCCGCGCGGACTTCTTCCGGAGGTTCCCGGGGGCGGCGCTGCAGATTTCGACCCTACCCCTGTCGGACTAGACCACTTGCCGCCGGCAATGTCCGACGTGGCGGAGTGCTCGGCCAAATCATTTGGCGACACGGCGGGCGGAGCCGCAACGCGCGCGCGCAAATGCCGGACCACGCTCGCGCTTCTTCTCGTTCATCCGGCGATGCAGCTGGAGCGGGCTGGGCGCTTTTCGGCCTCGGCCGTGAATGGTGCCGCTTACAGGACTCGAACCTGTGACCCCATCATTACGAATGATGTGCTCTACCAACTGAGCTAAAGCGGCACTTTCGCGGGTTGCGCGGGAAGTGGAGGCCCGAGCCGGAATCGAACCGGCGTGCAAGGATTTGCAGTCCTCTGCGTAACCACTCCGCCATCGGGCCTCGCCCTCCCTCTCGGGAAGGAAGCGGCGCACTAGCGATTCTCCGCGGCAAAGGCAATCGCCCAGTGATGCCTTACGTAACGTCAGTCTGGACGCATGGCCGGATAGGGGCAATGACCCTGCGCATGAGCATTGCCAACCTTCTCGATCCGATCACCGCGGCAGGCGGCGAAACGCGCTTTTCCGGGCTCGACCACTGGATGCAGGGCCGCACGCTCTACGGCGGCGCCTCCGCGCTGATCGCCTATACCGCGGTTACCCGCGCATTCCCCGACCTGCCGCCGCTGCGCGGCGCCCAGGTCGCCTTCGTCGCCCCTACGGGACCCGATGTCGAGCTACGCCGCGAGATCGTCCGGCAAGGTCGCAACGTCGCGCAGGTGCGCAGCGAGATCTGGTGCGAGGGGCAATGCACGCTGACCGCCTTCTGGCTGTTCGGCACCGAGCGCGAGGCGAATGCGATGCACGATGCCGCACCGGTCGGCGACTGGCCCGGTCCGCCCGAGGAAGCCGAGAACGCGATGCACGGCAAGGGCCCCGCCTTTATCCAGAACAACTTCGAGATCCGCCGCGCGCAGGAGCAGCAGGGCCCGGGCGACCCGGTGGTGCGCCGCTGGGCGCGGCTGACCGACCGCGAAGGGCTCGACCCGGTGAGCGAGCTCATCCTGCTGGGCGACGTCCTGCCCCCGGGCGCGATGCGCGCGATGAAACGGCAGGGACCGATCAGCTCGGTCAACTGGTCGTTCAACCTGCTCGAGCCCGCGCCCGCGACCCGCGACGGCTGGTGGATGAGCGAGAACGCCAGCCAGCACGCCGCGCATGGCTACTCCTCCGAACGGCTGCGGCTGTGGAACGCCGACGGCAAGCAGATGCTCGACGGCATGCAATGCGTGGCGGTGTTCGGCTGAACATGGACCGCTTTACGCGCCTGCGAAAAGCGTGACCTTCCCGGAATGATCAGCGCAGCCAGCAGCTTGCCCCCGGCAACGCCCGCGCATGTGTGACCTTCCGGCAGTATAAGGCACTGCACCGGTCACGCCCGGCAGGGTAGCAATTTCACGCGGTCAAAGAGCGGGCCGCTCATGCCGATCGCCCACGCTGTAGGAAAGCGGCGTGCGAGTCGCCTCTATCCGGGGCTAAAGGAGCGAGCGCGGGGGAACTGGCGTACCGGCGAAGCCACCGACCGGCTGCCGAATTACCAGCCCCGTTCCGGAACGTGTTCGCCCCGCAGCCATTCGGTTGGCATGGATATCATCGAAGAGCAGCGCCGGTTCCGCGACAGCACCCCTTCCCGCCTCGGGCGCGGACTGGAGCGGCTGACGCATCCATTCGGCGCAGCGATCGCCAGCGTGGTCCCGAAGGGTCTGGTCGAAACCGTGCTGAAGGGGCTCGACCGGGCGGCGGGCGCCCCGCGCCTCGTCCAGTTCGATCACGATGCGGCCGATCTCGAGGCGGCGCGGCAGGCGGCCCGCAAGGTATCGCGCACCGCGCGCAGCGTCAGCGCGACCACCGGGGCCGCCGCTGGCCTGGGCGGTGCGCTGTCGATGAGCGCGGACATCCCGGCCACCATCGCCATTGCGCTGCGCGCCATCCGCGATACCGGGCGCGCCTATGGCTACGCGGGCGATGGCCCGGCAGAAAAGCTGTTCCGCCTCCAGATCCTCGAACTGGCCGCAGTGGACGAACCCGAGGCGCGCCGGGACCGCATTGCGGCGCTGGAAGCGGCGCTCGGCCCGGCCGGGGAACTCGTCCATGCCGATCACGAACACATCGCGCCGATCGTCGATCAGGCAGTCGAGCGGATTTCGCGCGCGATCGCATTCACCAGCTTCCGCAGCCGGGCGGGCATGGTCGTACCCCTCGTGGGTTCGATCGTCGGCGGACTGGTCAATTCATCGTTCCAGGAGGATGTCGGCAAGGCCGCGCGCTTCGCATTCCAGGCACGGCGGCTGAAGGGCGACGCCTCCGCCGCCGCCTGAGCACCGCACGGCGCGTTTCCTGATCCGAGACTGCGCGTAGCCGTGAACCGGGATTACCGGGCGGGCCTGTTGCCCATCACCTCTCCCAGCCGAACCGGGCCTTCGGGGCGCCAGTCCGCATTGAATTCGATGACATCTTTCTCGAACAGCATGATCACCGTCGATCCGAGAAGGAAGCGGCCCATTTCCTCGCCCTGTTCGAGCACGACCGGCTGGTCCGAATAATCCCACTCGGCAATCGCCCCGGTGCGCTGCGGATTGACCACCCCGTGCCATGTAGTGGCCATGCTGCCGACAATCGTCGCGCCGACCAGCACAATCACGAAGGGCCCATGCGTTTCGGAATCGAACACGCAGACCACGCGTTCGTTGCGGGCAAACAGTCCGGGCACGCCGCGCGCGGTCACGGGATTGACCGAGAACAGCGCGCCGGGAACATAGATCATGCGTTGCAGGCGGCCCGCGCACGGCATGTGCAGCCGGTGATAATCCCGCGGCGAGAGATACAGGTTCGCAAAACTGCCGTGGCGGAACCGGCCCGCCAGCGCGGCGTCCCCGCCGACCAGTTGGGTCGTGGTGAAGCGATGCCCCTTGGCCTGCAGGATATGGTGATCGTCGATCGCGCCGAACTGGCTGATGGCACCGTCCACCGGCGAGATGAAATCGGCATCGGCCAGCGGCCGCGCGCCCGGTTTCAGCGGGCGGCCGAAAAAATCGTTGAACGAGGCGTAGCTGGCAATGTCCGGGTTTTCGGCCTCGCTCATGTCGACGCCGTATTTTCCGACGAACCAGTGGATCAGCCGGGTCGTCGCCCGCCCCCCACGCGCCCGGGCAACGCGTCCGGCAAGACGGGTCAGCCCGCGTTTGGGCAGGAGATATTGCGGCAGGACAGACAGGCGATCGAACATCATGACCTCTAACGTGGAGCAAGCCCGATCGTGCCCCTGGATGAACCGGCTGCGGTGTTGAACACGCGCAATCGGGCAGCGCGATGGGGATGCCGGCGATACCCGAGAATTTGCAGCGATGGGAAGCCCCGCGGCCAAGAGCGGAGCGGTGACAGAACGGCGCCGTGGCGCACCCACTGGCCGGCAATTTCTTAACGGCTCGGTAAGCCAGACTGGTTAGGATAGCGAAAATTCAGGAGTGAACCGGGTGTTGCAAATAGCCTATGTGAGCAGGGCATCGAGCGTCCTTGCTCCCGACGATGTGTTCAAGATCATCGAAACCTCAGCACGAAACAATTCCCGAGACGATCTCACCGGGTTCCTGATCTTCGCGGAAAACCGCTTCTTCCAGGTCGTGGAAGGATCCCGGAGCGCAATCGATGCGCTGCTTTCGCGGCTTGGCGAAGACACGCGCCATTCGCAGATCGAGATCCTGAGCCAGACCGAAATCGCGCAGCGCGCATTTCCCAACTGGCGCATGAAACGGCTCAAGCCGGGCACGAAGATCGGGGCGCCGATCGGCGAGACCCCCGGGCTCGACCATTTCCCGACGCATCTCAAACACCTCGTACGGCAATTCCTCGCCGCGTCGCAGGCCGCGACCGAAGCGGCCTAGCCTCGGGCGAGATAACCGCGGACGAAAGCGATTTTCTCCGCGCGGTCGAATTGGGCGAGGCAATCGAAGCGCAGCATTCGCGCCCCGTCCCTACCGAAATGACGCTCGCCGCAGCCGGCGGCAGGCTGTTCCCCGCGATCACGCGCGGCCTGGGCTACGCTTCGGCCTGCGCTATCCCGCGGGCGGGGTGATTGGTGGGTGCGGCGGTAGGATATGGTGGCGAGCGCTGGGATGTTAGCCGAGCCGATTAGCCAACTTATCGGTATCTAATCCAAAACCGCGATTGCAGCTATCAAAGGCGACCAACGAGATAAAACATTCCATTTCACCTCATTGTATCCTTTTGGAAGAGCCCACTAAAATCACCAACGGGAAAATCTTCTGGGAAGTCCTCATTGGAGAGATTCATTTCCCTGATGTTGCCCAACCATCCCAACCGTTGCTCAATCCCGCTCGTAACCGGATCGTCGGTGATCTGCACAGTGATGCGCTTGAGGCGGACCCCTTCTCCGAATGTCGCGGCCAGATCGTCGGGATCCACTCGTTCGACGCTGGCAGGATCGTCGAGGTCGCCAAAAGTGACCAGCATCGGATAGGCCGAGCGTTTATTCACCTGGTCGGCGCGCGAAAAATGTCGCGGCACGGTCCTTTCCGGCCGGTGCCGCAGCATGTTCCGATATCCGTCCCGAAGAGCATTTTCGCCGGCGTATTGCGGAGAAAGGCGGTACATTACCCGTCCTGCCCAATCGATGTCGGCTTCCGAACGCAGCAGTGCGAACAACACCCGCCCCTCGCCGAGATCGACCGACACCGCTTCGCCGCGTACGCGATTGGTAACCCGCCCGGGTGTCGGGATCGAATATTCACCCGCTACCTCGGTATCCACCTCGATCACGCTCGATCCGGTCTTCACCCCATCGGGCGTATCGACCTCCACGGTCAGCCGATAGCGATAGACTGGCGTCTGATCGGTGAGTGAACACCCCGCGACTGCCAGTGCAAGGCAGAGCATGACCCATCCGGACAGGCGGCGAGTGATTTGGCCGAATTGCTGCATACCAGCGTGCTTAGGCGCAGATCCTCATTGCTATGTTAACGCGCGCAATCAGCCAAGGCCAAGGCCCGGTCACACGTCCTTGAACACCGGCGCGCGTTTCTGCATTTCGGCCATGACTGCCTCGATCTGGTTGGGCTGGCGCATGATGGCGTCTTGTTCCTCGCTCTCGGCCAGCAGGATCGCATCCTCGCCCTCTTCATGCATCACGCGGAACAGGCGCTTGGCGCCGCGGATCGCTTCGGGGTTCTTGTTGGCGATGGTTTCGGCCAGCGCGGTGGCGCGGGCGTGCGGATCGTCGTCGAGCATGGTGGCGAGACCGAGCTGGAGCGCTTCCTCGCCGATGAATTCGCGGTTGGTGTAGGTCAGTTCGCGCAGCACGTCGTCGCGCACCAGCCCGCGCCACAGGGCATAGCCGCCCATGTCGGGCACGAGGCCCCATTTCATTTCCATCACCGCCATGCGCGTCTGCGGGTGCACCACCCGGATATCGGCGCCGCTGGCGATCTGCAGCCCGCCGCCGAAGCACACGCCGTGCACTGCGGCAATCACCGGCACGGGGCATTTGCGCCAGGTCATCGCGGCTTCCTGTGCGCGGTTGGCATTGCCATAGCCGCGTTCGGCAAGCTTGGACGATCCGCCGCCGTTGCCGCCGAAGCTGGCAGTGTCGAGCCCGGCGCAAAAGGCGCGCCCCTCGCCCGACAGCACGGCGACGCGCAGCCCTTTCATCGTGCGCAGCGCTTCGCCCGCGGCGATCACCGCGTCGAATTGAGCGGGATCGAGCGCGTTCATCTTGTTGCCGCGAGTGAAGCGGACCTGCGCCACGCCATTATCGGCCAGGTCGATGGAAACGCGATCGTTGAACTGCATGCTGAAACCTCTCTCCGCAACTGTGCGCCCCTTGGTACCCATCGGGCGGGCCATGTCCAGTTGCCGCGTGCCGGCAGCGGCACGGCCGGTCAGGCGCATTGCGCCTCGCAGGGAATGGCCGCGGGCCGGGCCGCCAGCCGGTAGCCGCCTTGCGGATGCGTTTCCACCAGCCAGCTGCAGGCGGAAACCGCCAGCTTGGCCCGGAGCCGCGAGACATGCACGGCGAGCGAGTTGGTTTCGGGCGGATGCTCGATCCGCCACACATCGCGCAGCAGCTGGCGGCGGGTGATCGGCATGCCGCGCGCTTCGGCGAGCCGCCAGAGCAGGCCGAATTCGCGCGGATGCAGCCCCAGCCAGCGGCCATCGAGCCGCCCGTCGCGGTGGAACAGGTCGAGCGTCACCGGCCCCGCCCGCATCGACCGTGGGAGCGAGCTTTCGCCGTGGCGCAGCCGCGCCAGCCGCACGCCGAGCTCGACGAAGGCGACGTGGCTGGAGAGCGCATCGCCCAGCCCGGCATCGAGCAAGCGCGCGCGTTCCCGCGGGCTATCGACCCCCACCGCGACGATCCGGCTGCGTCCCGTAAGCTCATGCCAGTCACGCAGCCGGCTGGCGGCCCGCCAGTCGAGCACGCCCGGCAGCGCCGCGGATGCGCTGGCGGCATCCGGTGCGTGTTCCATCGACCAGCCGGCATGGCCCAGATCCCATCGGACCGGGACAGCCGGGCTGGTCGACAGCCATGCGAATGTCGCGCCCCTCATCAAGCGACCCCTCGGTTTTCCGATGCGGGCCGGAGACTAAGTAAAAACCGAGGTTTGAGAACCGCCCGGACGCGGAAATGCTACCGATCCGGATGCAACAGCCGCATCAGCGCCCCGCGTGGTCGGCGAGGAAGCGCTTCACATTGCGCGCTGCCTGGCGAATGCGCTGCTCGTTCTCTACCATGGCAATGCGGACATGGCCTTCGCCCTCCTCGCCATAGCCGACCCCGGCCGCGACCGCGACATCGGCATGTTCGAGCAATTGCTTGGAAAATTCGAGGCTGCCCATCTCCTCGAAACCGGGCGGCAGCTTGGCCCAGGCGAACATGCTGGCGGGCGGCGTGGGGATATCCCACCCGGCGCGGGCGAAGCTTTCGACCATCACGTCGCGGCGGCTCTGGTAGCGCGCGCGGTTTTCCTCGACCACGTCCTGCGGCCCGTTGAGCGCGGCGCAGGCGGCCGCCTGGATGGGGGTGAAGGCGCCGTAGTCGAGATAGGACTTCACCCGCGTCAGCGCGGAGATCAGCGTCGGGTTGCCGACCGCGAAGCCCATCCGCCAGCCGGCCATCGAATAGGTTTTCGACATCGAGGTGAATTCCACCGCGACATCCTTCGCCCCCGGGACCTCGAGGATCGAGCGGGTCGGCTTGCCGTCGTAATAGAGTTCCGAATAGGCGAGGTCGGACAGCACCCAGACCCGGTTCTCCTTCGCCCAGGCGACCAACCGTTCGTAGAACGCGAGGTCGACCGTTTCGGCAGTCGGGTTGCTGGGATAGTTGACCACCAGCACGGTCGGCCGCGGTACGGTGTAGTCCATCGCGTTCTCGAGCGCGCGCCAATAGCGCTCGTCGGGCGTGGTCGGCACGCTGCGGATGGTCGCCCCGGCGATGATGAAGCCGAAGGTGTGGATCGGATAGGACGGGCTCGGCGCGAGGATCACGTCGCCCGGCGCGGTAATCGCGGTGGCCATCGACGACAGGCCTTCCTTCGAGCCCATCGTCACCACCACTTCGCGATCGGGATCGAGATCGACGTTGAAGCGGCGGCCGTAATAGTTCGCCTGCGCCTTGCGCAGCCCGGGAATGCCCTTGGACTGCGAATAGCCATGCGCGCCCGGCTTGGCCGCGACCTCGCACAATTTGTCGATCACGTGCTGCGGCGGCGGGTGGTCCGGATTGCCCATGCCGAGATCGATGATGTCGCGCCCCGCGCGCCGCGCCTCGTGCCGCATCGCGTTGACCTCGGCGATGACATAGGGCGGCAGGCGCTTGATACGGTAGAATTCGTCGGACATCATGGCTCTTTCGGGCTGTAGGCGAGTCACACTGATTACCTATTCACCTCCCCGGTGCAATCGGCGCGCGTGCATGCGGAGGCGGAATATCCTATTGCGACCCCAACAGGCGCTTGGCACCAGGCAGGAGCGATGATGACCGACGACGGCCCCGACCCCTTCACCAACCTTTTCGAAGCGCCGGCGAAATTCGCCCGCGCGCTGTTCGCGCCGATGGCCGAGGCGGCGGGGGGCAACCCGCTGTCGGCGGAGGACATGCGCCACTGGGCCGAGGTCGGGACGAAGCTGCAGACGATGTGGCTGGAATACCAGGCCGAGCAACTGGCCGATCCGCAGGCGCTGGTGCCGTGGATGGACCCGGCGCGGTGGATGGGGCTGGCGCAGGACTGGTACCGCCAGATGCCGCTGGCCGATCCCGCACAGCAGCAGGCGCTGTGGCAGGAAGGGATGGAGGTGTGGCAGCAGGTGCTGGCGCAATACGGACTGGGCGCCGGCGGGCAGGAAGAGGCCCGGGACGCCGCCGACATGCCGCGCCGCGACCGCCGTTTCGCCGACCCGCGCTGGCGCGCGCATCCCGCCTATGCGCTGATCCACCAGACCTATCTGTTCCTGGCCGAGCGCGTGGCCGAAATGGTCGACCGGATCGACGGGCTGTCCGACGACAAGCGCGAACAATTGCGGTTCACCACGCGGACGATGACCGATGCGGCCAGCCCGGCCAATTTCCCGCTGCTCAACCCGGTGGTGATGGAACGCACGCTGGAAACGCAGGGCGAAAACCTCGTCACGGGGATGGAACACCTGCTCGCCGATCTCAGGCGCGGGCAATTGTCGCATACCGACGCGAGCGCTTTCACGCTGGGCGAGAACATCGCGGTGACGCCGGGCAAGGTGGTGCACGAGACCCCGCTCTACCAGCTGATCCAGTACACGCCGACGACCGACACGGTGCTGGCGACGCCGCTGGTCATCTTCCCGCCATGGATAAACCGGTTCTACATCCTCGACCTCAACGCCCGGAAAAGCTTCGTGCGCTGGGCGGTCGAACAGGGCGTCACCGTGTTCATGGTCAGCTGGAAATCGGCCGATGCCAGCATGAAAGACGTGGTGTGGGACGATTACGTGCGCGCGCAAATCGACGCGATCGACCATATCCGTGCGCGGCTGGACGTGCCGGCGGTCCACGCGATCGGCTATTGCGTGGCCGGAACGACGCTGGCGGGGACGCTGGCGGTGCTGCACCGCCGCGGCGAGCAAGACAAGGTCAGGAGCGCGACCTTCTTCACCGCGCAGGTCGATTTCGAGAAGGCGGGCGAGCTGCGCAACTTCGTCGACGACCAGCAGCTGGCGGCGATCAAGGGCCTGACCCCCGAAGGCTATCTCGACGGGCGTTACATGGCGGCGACCTTCAACTTGCTGCGCGGCACCGACCTGATCTGGAACTACGTGGTCAACAATTACCTGCTGGGCGAGGATTACCCGGCCTTCGACCTGCTTCACTGGAATGGCGACGTCACCAACCTGCCCGCCAAGTGGCATGAACAATATCTGCGCGATTTCTACCGCGACAACCGGCTGGTCGAACCCGATGCGCTGAGCGCCGACGGCACGCCGATCGATCTCGGCCTGGTCGAGACCCCGACCTACGTCCAGGCGGGCAAGGAAGACCACATCGCGCCCGCCGAAAGTGTCTGGCGGATTACCGACCATTTTGCCGGCCCGCTGAAATTCGTGCTGGCGGGATCGGGCCATATCGCGGGCGTGGTCAATCCCCCGGGCTCGGGCAAGTACCAGTACTGGACCAATACGGGATCGCCGCGCACCCTGGCCGAATTCCGCGACGGTGCGCAGGAGCATCCCGGCAGCTGGTGGCCCGACTGGATCGAATGGCTGCGCGAACAGGATCCCGCCACGGTGGCCGCGAAAGGCAAGCGCAAGCCCGGCGGCCGCGGAGACCGAGTGATCGAGGATGCGCCGGGACGCTACGTCGCGGCGCGATAACCGGCCCCGCCCGGCGCAGTCGCGCTTTATTGTGCAGTGCACAAAATATCCTTGACTTCGCGGCTGCAGTGCCTATTTTGTGCACTGCAACATAGCGAGGTTCCCGATGGGTGACAGCCAGAACAAGAGCGCCAAGGCGACTGCCACGGTTTCGACCGAGCCTGCGGCTGCGCCGGCAAGCGATGCAGTAAGCACCGCGGCCATCGCCAAGGCCGTGGAAGCCGATGCCGGCCCCGCCAGCGTTGCGAAAAAGCCGAAGAAAGCCGCGACGAAAAAGGCCGCACCCAAGACCGCCCGGCGCAAAGCAGCGCCGGCGGCGAAGCAGGCCACTCCCGCGGCGCCGGCTGCGGCGCTCGCCAAGACCGCCCCGATCTCCCAGTTGAAGGACACCATCATGGCTACTGCCAAGACCGCTAACACCACCGATTACACCGCCAAGGCGCAGAACATGGCTGCCGACATGCAGACCCGCGTCAAGGCCGCCTACGAAAAGGGCACTGCAATGACCAAGGAAGCCGCCGAATTCCAGAAGGGCAATCTCGAGGCCGTGGTCGAATCGGGCAAGATCCTCGCTTCGGGCATGCAGGACATGGGTCGCAGCTATGCGGAAGAAGCCAAGTCGGCTGCCGAGACCGTGCAGGAAGACATGAAGAAGTTCACCGCGATCAAGTCGCCGACCGAGCTCTTCGAACTGCAGGGCGAAATCGCCCGCCGCAATTTCGATGCCATGGTCTCGACTGCGTCGAAGAACACCGAAGCCATGCTCAAGCTGGTCAACGAGGCGTTCGCGCCGATGTCGAACCGCATGAGCCTGGCCGCCGAAAAGGTCGGCAAGGCCGCCTGAGGCCGAATTTCCAGCTTCAATTCCACCGGGCACTCTCTCCTCTCTCCCTCGCCCGGCGAATTGGACACCGTGGGCCGGATGGTTTTGCCATCCGGCCCTTTTTTCCGTCTGCCGCACAGGCTGCATCCGTGCGGCCCAGCGGGCGCGCACAGGCACGGGCTCACCGCTCGTGCCTTGCGATTTGCCCAAGCGTTACGATAATGGGTTCAGCAATGGCCGAGATTCCCCCCCTTACCCCCATCCGCGCTGCCGGTGAGGACGACGATTCGCGCGAGGGCGACGGTCAGGTCGGCATTGCCACCAAGACCCGCGCCAAGCCCAAGAAGCCCAGCCAGTACAAGGTGCTGCTGCTCAATGACGATTACACGCCGATGGAATTCGTGGTCATCGTCCTGAAACGCTTCTTCAAGATGGACATGGAGGAAGCCACCCGCGTGATGCTCCACGTCCACCAGAAGGGTGTCGGGGTCTGCGGGATCTTCCCCTACGAGGTTGCCGAAACCAAGGTCCACCAGGTGATGGACTTCGCTCGGCAGAACCAGCACCCGCTGCAATGCACGCTGGAGAAGGCCTGAACCGGCGACGCCGCGCGGCCCGTCCGCACAAGGGGCATGACCTGCAGGCAAAAGCGCGCTAGGGGCTGGCGCGGAGACAATTGACCGGCGGCCCCTTGCTCAAATTCCTGCCCAGCATCGATCGATACATCTTCCGGCTCGTGACCGTGCCGATGCTGGCGGTGTTTGCCATCGCCGCGTCGCTGCTCGTGCTCGACAAGATGCTGCGGCTGTTCGATTTCGTCGCGGTCGAAGGCGGCCCGGTGGGCGTCGTGTTCAAGATGCTGATCGCGCTGGTGCCCGAATATGCCAGCCTCGCCATTCCGCTGGGCCTGCTGCTGGGCATCCTGCTTGCCTTCCGAAAGCTGGCGACGACCAGCGAACTCGACGTCTTCCACGCGGTCGGGCTCGGCTATGGCCGCCTGCTGCGCGTCCCGTTCGCCATCACCGCCGTGCTGATGATGGTCAATGTCGCGCTGGTGTTCTTCATCCAGCCGGTCAGCCGCTATTATTACGAGCAGATGGAATATGAGCTGCGCTCGGGCGCGCTCGGCGCCTCGATCAAGGTGGGCGAATTTACCACGCTGGCCGATCGCATGGCGCTGCGGATCGAGGAAAGCGAGGACGACGGCCGCCGCCTGAAGGGGATTTTCGCCCGCGTCGCGAACGACCGCGGCCAGGTGCTGTCGATCTCCGCGAAGGAAGGCGCCTTCCTCGCCACCACCGACAGCCCCGATACGATCATCCTGCGACTGACCGATGGCACGATCGTGCAGGACACCGGCAGCCAGACGCCGCGTGTGCTGACCTTCACGCGCCACGACCTGCCGATCGACCTGCCCGCGGTGGAGGAATTTCGCGCGCGCGGCGATGCCGAACGCGAATACATCCTGCCCGAACTGCTGCGCATCGGGTGGAGCGACGAACGCCCCGAAGCCCAGCGCGACGCCAGCCAGGCAAGCTTCAACTTCCGGCTGGTCGAAGTGGTGATGATGGCACTGATGCCGCTGCTGGCCGTGGCGCTCGGCGTGCCGCCCAAACGTTCGAGCAGCGCGCTGGGCGTGTTCCTGTCGATCGTGATGGTGGTCGCCTATCACAAGGTGAACCAGTATGGCGAAGACGTCGCCGCGCTGGGCCGCGTCGATCCGATCCTGGCGCTGTGGGGGCCGTTCTTCCTGTTCGCCGCGCTGATCGTGTGGATGTATTGGCGGGTCGCCTACGTCCCCGGCGGGCAGGCGATCGGTGCGCTCGAAATCTGGTTCGACAAGCTGGCCAAGCGCGTCGGCCGCGTATTCCGCCGTCGACGGCTCAAGATCGACCTGGCAGCAGCCGAATAGCGGGAACCCATGCAGCTCGATTTCTTCCCCTCGCGCACGCTGACGCTGTACCTCGCGAAGATGTTCGTCGCGCGGATCGCGGCAATGCTGTTCGTCCTCGTGCTGGTTCTGATGATGCTCGACCTGCTGTCGAGCAGCGGCGAGATCCTGGCGGTGGAAGGCAATGGCCAGGGCGAATTGCTCACCTATGCGGGGCTGCGCATCCCGCAGCTGGTATCGCGTTTCCTGCCCTATTCGGTGCTGCTCGCCACGCTGATCACGCTGGTCACGCTCAACCAGAACAGCGAGGTCATCGCCATGAAGGCGGCGGGGCTGTCGGCGCATCAGGTGCTGGCCCCGCTGCTGCTGACCGCGGGGCTGGTGTCGGTGGCCACCTTCGCCTTCAACGAGCGCGTGGTCACCCAGGCGACCGAGACGCTCAAGGCGTGGGAAGCGGTCGAATACGGGCCGATCCCCGAAGAGGAGCGCGTGCGCACCAATATCTACCTCAACGACAACGGCAACATCCTGACGGCCGGCTATCTCGCCGGGTCGGGCGAGGGCATCGTGATGCGCCAGGTCACCTGGTACGAACGCAATGCCGACGGCATGATCACCGAGCAGGTCGAGGCCGAGGAAGCGCGCTATGCCGCGCCGGGCTGGCAGCTGTCGGGCGTCACGCGCTTCGGAGTGCAGAACGCAGTGACCGACACCCCCGATACGCTGTTGGTGGGCGAAGCGCTGACTCCCGATCAGATCGATCTTGCCAAGATCGACCCCGATGCCGAACCCTTCTGGACACTGACCCGCTCGATTGCGGAATTCGAACGCGCGGGGAGGCCGACGGCCGAATTGCGCGCGAAATGGTGGCACAAGATATCGGGCCCGCTGTCCGCTTTCCTGATGCCGCTGCTTGGCGCGGTGGCGGCGTTCGGCCTGGCCCGGTCGGGGCAATTGTTCGTCCGCGCGGTGATCGGCATGGCGCTGGGCTTCGCCTATTTCGTGGTCGACAATGCCGCGCTCGCAATGGGCAGCTTCGGCGGATACCCGCCCTTCCTTGCCGCCTGGGCACCGTTCTTCCTGTTCCTGCTGATCGGCGAGACGGTGCTGATCCGCACCGAGGAATGAGCGCGTTCTCGATCCGGCTGGCGCGCCCCGAAGATGCCGAGGCGCTCCCCGGCATCGAACGCGAGGCGGCCACGGCTTTCGCCGACGACCCCGACAGCGCCGCGATCGACCCGGCGCGCGTGATCCCTGCGGATGAGCATCGCCGCCTGATCGCCCGCGGGCACTGCCTCGTCGCCGAGGCGCAGGGCGGCATCGTCGGCTTCCTTGCGGCAAGGCCGTGCGGGCGCGAAGTGCATATTCAGGAGATGGACGTGCTGCCCCGCTGGCAGGGACAAGGGATCGGCGCGGTACTGCTGCGCGCCTGCCTGATCGATGCGGGCAATGGCGGATTTCGGGCAGCCACGCTGACCACTTTCCGCGATGTCGCGTGGAATGCCCCCTTTTATGCGCGGATCGGCTTCGTCGAGGTCGGGGACCTGGCCGCGCACCCGCGACTGGCAAGCGAGCTCGACGCCGAGATCGCTGCGGGCCTGCCCGCGGAGCGCCGTATCGCGATGATCAGGTTTATCGACTGAGCGGCGGCTGCGGCGATGCGCCGCCGGCCCCGCAGGACCAGCGGCACAAGCGCGAATGCCTCAGCCGCGCGGGCGCATCGTGTTGCTTGCGATGCGCGATACCAGCACGCCCATCCCGGCATGGTTGGCGCCGTGGTAGCTGGAATCGGTTGCCAGCTCGGCCACCAGCCGACGGTGCGCTTCGGGCAGCGAGTGATAGGGCATCGACGGCATCAGGTGATGCAGCGCATGATAGCGCAGGCCGACGGGCGCCCACAGTTCGGCGATCCGGCCCGGGGGCGGCACGTTGACGCTGTCGAGGAACTGCGCGGTGACGGTCATGGCCTCGCCCTCGTTCTCCCACAGATGCGCCACCAGAGTGCGCAGCTGGTTGAGCAGCGCGACCACCGAGGCAACCGCGAGCGCGACGAGCAGCGGCTTCCAGCCGAACGCGAAGACGCTGCCGATCAGCGCCCAGCTCCACAGCATGCCGCCCGCTTCCTGCAGCAGCACCCGGCGGCGCAGGTCGCCTTCGGGATTGCGGCGACGGAAATCGGGATTGATCGCCAGCGCGCTCAGCCGCTGCCAGGTCAGCCGGCGAACCGGCGGGATAATCGCGCCCAGCGGGACCAGCACGGCGAAGCGCAGCAGCAGCGCGACCGGTGCGAGCAGCGCGATCAGCACGAATGCGGGCAGGCTCCACGGCTTCATCAGCGCCAGCGGGAGGTATTCGGGATCCTCGATCGTGCCGTATTGCGTGCGCTTGTGATGCAGCGTGTGCACGCCTTCATACATGAACGACGGAGTGAGCATCGGCACGCCGACCAATGCGTTCCAAGCGGTGCGGAAGCCTGGCAGCGCCCCGTTACGGAAATGCGAGATCTCGTGGATGAACAGCAGCGCGCGGTAGAGCGCGAGCACCGAAACCACGCCCAGCGCGATTGCCAGCGGCAGGCTGCCGGTCAGGATCGCGCCCGCCAGCGCGCCATAGCCGACCAGCGCCGAAACGATCATGTCAGCCCAGTAGATGTCCGCGCGGTGGGCGGAGATATCCTTGGTCAGGTCGCGCGCGGCGCGCAGCATGGCCTTGTCGTCGGGGATTTGCGCATGCCAGCCGCTTCCCGCCTCGCGACGCGAAAGGGTATCGGCAGGCGAAATCTGTGTCTGTTGAACATTCATGGTCTGGTATCCTGGAGCGGCCCTTAGCCGAAAACGCACCCGCATTACAGCGATGGGTTGCGATCATAGTGATCGGCGCGGTGCGGTTCCTTGACAAAGATCAGCTAGCGCACACAGGGCTAATCCAAGCTGAACGAGGTGTGCGCGAATGAATGGTGAAGTGGTGATCGATCCGGTCGAAGGCAAGCGGGGCCGTGCCCTTTTCGTCGATACGGGCCGCCGCTTCGCATCGCGCGAGCCGCATGCGGTGCCGCAATTGCGGGGCGAACAGCTCGAACTGGTCGATCCTGCCAAGAACCCCTTTTTCGGCCATGCCGCACACCAGCTGTTCGTGGCCCGGCGCGGCGACGCGGTGGTCGGCCGGATCTCGGCGCATATCGACCGCCTCGCGCTGGAATTGCCGCGCCAGCAGGGTTTCGGCCCGGGTGCCGGCATGTTCGGCTATTTCGACGCCGCCGATGAAACGGTGGCGCATGCGCTGCTGCGCGCGGCGGAGGACTGGCTGCGCGGCCAGGGCATGGACCGCGCGATCGGGCCGATTTCGATGTCGATCTGGGAAGAGCCGGGCCTGCTGGTAAGCGGACAGGATCACGCGCCGATGATCATGATGGGGCACCATTCCGAAATCTACCAGCACTGGATCGAAAGCGCGGGCTATGCGCGCGCCAAGACGCTGCTGACCTACGATCTCGACGTGACGGTGGGGTTCCCGCCGCTGATTTGCCGGATCGTCCAGTCGGGCCAGCGCAACGAGCGGATCAGCCTGCGCCCGGTCGACCTGTCGCGGTGGGACGAGGAGGTCGAGACCATCCTCGCCATCCTCAACGATGCATGGTCGAACAATTGGGGCTTCATCCCCTTCACCAATGCCGAGATCGCCTATGCGGGCAAGAAGCTGAAGCCGATCATCCATCCGCAGATCAATTTGATCGCCGAGGTCGACGGCAAGCCGGTGGCCTTCATGCTGACCCTGCCTGACATCAACGATGTGCTGCGCAAGGTGAACGGCAGGCTGTGGCCGCTGGGCTGGCTCCGCCTGCTGCGCTGGATGCGCAAGCCGAGCGGTGCGGGCATGCGCGTTCCGCTGATGGGGGTGCGCCGCGAACTGCACAATTCGCGGCTCGCCAGCCAGCTGGCCTTCATGATGATCAGCCAGATCCGCGAGGTGGCGATCGCCGAATACCAGACCAAGCGCGCGGAGATCGGCTGGATCCTCGACGACAACCAGGGGATGAAGGCAATTGCTGATGCGATTGGCAGCACGGTCAACCGCGAATATGCGATTTACGAACGCTCGCTTGCCTCCTGACCGCGGGATTGTCGCAATTGCGCCACGGCCCGGCGGCAATGCGCGCGGGCCGGGAACTGCGCCCGGCCGCCTCCCGTTGGACAGCCGAAAGCGGCGCCCGTGTCGCCAGCCATGCGAGAGACGATGACGCAGCACCCCGAGACGGCCGCCCCCGCTAAACTGCCCGGCCACGTGCTGGTCGTCGAGGATGACGCCGTGCTCGGCATGACGATCGAGCAGGCGCTGCTCGATGCAGGCGTGGCCCGGGTGGCGCTGTGCGCGTCGACAGAAGAAGCCATGCAGCACCTGCGCGACGGGCGTCCCGAAGCGATCGTGCTCGACGTCCACCTGGCCGATCGCGACGACGGCTGGGCGATTGCCGAACTGGTGCGCACGCTGGGCGCCGACAGCCCCCAGATCATCTTTTCGACCGGCGCCCCGCAGGACATTCCGGCGGACATCGCCGCGCTGGGCTGCACGCTCGAGAAGCCTTACGACGCGCAGGAACTGATTGCCGTGCTGCGCCAGGCGAAGCCGCGCGGGATCATCTCGCGGCTGCGCGGCGCGCTGCGATAGACGCGGCCGCACGCGCCGGATCAAGGCGCGCGTTCCGGATCACAAACCCTGCCGAAACTACGCCGGACAGAAAAAAGGCCTCCGTTGCCGTGCAACGGAGGCCTTTCGGGATCGTATCACCAGCCGCTTTGGACGGGAGGGGGGGTCTCGGCGGTGACATAAGGAATACGCGCCGCCAGAAACTGGGTTCCCAAGCGGGGTGAAATTTTTTGCCTAAAATGACATTCCGAAGCAAAAACAATCAGAATGTATGGGCGCCCACCGCCCTGTTTGCGCTCGAACTGCGCATAGTCGGCGGCGTGGTCGAGATCGGGCACGTGGATCCGTCGCGACTGCCAGTCCACCAGCCCTTCGCGCGCGAGCTGGCGCAGCGTGCGGTTGGTATGCACCAGCGACAGCCCGAGCATGTCCGCGATCTGCGCCTGCGTGATCGGCAGCGCGAGCGTATTGTGATGATCGGCGAGACAGGTCGCTTGCGCCCGGTCGAGCAGCCAGACCGCGAGATAGGTCACCCGTTCGCGCGCACTGCGTTGTCCCAGCGAAACGATATGGCCTTCGAGCGCGGTTTCTTCCTTAGCCGCCAGCCAGGTGATGTCGTAGCCCAGCGCCGGGTGCTGCGCGATGAGATCGGCGAAATCGGCGCGACGGAAACGGCACAGGCGCGCGTCGATCAGCGCCTCGATCGTATGGGTTGCCGGTTGGTCGAAGGCGCTTTGCAAGCCGACCAGATCGCCGGGGAACATGAAATTGAGGATCTGCCGGCGCCCGTCCTCGAGCGCACGCGAGCGAATGAGCACGCCGTCGAGCAAGGTAAACAGGCGGCGATGCGACGCGCCTTCCTCGATCAGGATATCGCCGCGCTGCAGCGCAAGTTCGCCGTCCTTGAACCGCTGCATGTAGGATAATTGGTTCGGCTCGAGCGGCCGCAGTCCCGGACAGGACTGGAGCGGACACTCGACACAGGCAATCGGATCGGCAATTTCTTGCAACGCGGCAGTCCTCGACAGGCAATCCCCAGCACCCGGAATGGGCCTGAAACGGCATGGATGTCAAACCTGCGGGTTGCGGCATCGGCCCAAGGAACCTAACCCCCATCGGGACGTTAGAAGCGCGCACCTTAAGGAAGGGGTCTAAATGTCGCTTGGTGATCAAATTGCTCGTAACCTGCCGTACCTGCGCCGCTATGCGCGCGCACTGACCGGTTCGCAGGCCACGGGAGACGCATTCGTACGTGCCACGCTGGAAGCCGCACTGGCTGACAGCGAACTCAAGGAATCGCTCGAAGGCGGCCGCGTCCCGCTGTACCGGGCGTTCAACAAGGTCTGGTCGAGCGCTTATATGGAAGTGCCCGAAGCCGTCGGCGACAACACGCATGAGAATGCGGCGCAGGACCGGCTGAAATCGGTAACCCCGCTGAACCGGCAAGCGCTGCTGCTGACCACGCTGGAGGACTTCTCGTCCGACCAGGCGGGCGAAATCATGGACATGTCGGCCGAGGATATCGAGCGGCTGGCCCAGGAAGCGGTTTCGGAAATCGACCGCGAGTTGTCGACCAGTGTGCTGATCATCGAGGACGAACCGCTCATCTCGATGCAGCTCGAAGACCTCGTGACCTCGCTCGGCCATGAAGTCTGCGGCACCGCTGCCACGCGCACGCAGGCACAGGAAGTCGTGGCGCAGAAGACGCCCGGCCTGGTGCTGGCGGATATCCAGCTGGCGGACGGGTCCTCGGGCCTCGATGCTGTCGATGATATCCTTGCGATCAGCAGCGTGCCGGTGATCTTCATAACCGCCTATCCCGAACGCTTGCTGACCGGCGACCGTCCCGAGCCGACCTATCTCGTGACCAAGCCGTTCCAGGAACAGACCGTTCGTGCCGCGATCAGCCAAGCGCTGTTCTTCGGCTCGAGCCGCCCGCTGGGCTAACCCCCGCCGGCAATCGGTTTTTGAAAGCCCGGGTCCCTGCGGCCCGGGTTTTTCTTTGCCTGCAGTGCGAAGGCTGCACCGTGCCGATGCGGTCGGCACCGACGCGGCGCGATCGGGCCGCGTTTTTCTCGGATCAATTGATGTAGTTGCGAGAGGTCGGCGCGGGGTCTTGCGGCCGCGAAACCCGTGCTGTTAGCGCCCGACCGCCGCGGGACCCTTGCGGCGCAGTTCGAACTCGCTCGGTTCGCGCACCGGTACCAGCAGCGTGCACCGCACCCCTTCGGGGCAGAAATCGAGCTCGACCGGGTGGCGCAGTTCATGCGCGACGATCTTCTCGATCAGATCGGTGCCGAAACCGCGGCGGCGCGGCTTGTCCACCGGCGGCCCGTTGCTTTCGATCCATTCGATTTTCGCCAGCGTGTCGTTGACCTGGCTCCAATGCACCGCGACCTCGCCCCCGGGGACGCTGAGCGAACCGAACTTGGCCGCATTGGTCGCCAGTTCGTGGATCGCGAGCCCCAGCGACAGCGCATCATTGGGCGCCAGCTCGGTATGCGGCCCCACCAGATCGAGCGAATGGTCCTGGTCGCGCGCATAGGGTGCGAGCTCGACCTCGACCACCGAACGGATCGGCGTGGTGCCCCATTCGGACTGGGTCAGCAGGTCGTGCGTGGCCGACAGCGCGCGGATGCGGCCGTCGAGACCTTCGGCGAATTCGTCGAGGTCCTGCGACCGGCGCCGCGTCAGCGATACGATCGAAAGGACATTTGCGAGCGTGTTCTTGACCCGGTGGTTGAGCTCGCGCGTCAGCGAGTTGCGGATCGAGTTCTGTTCCTCGAACCAGCTGATCGCGCGGCGATCCTCGAGCGTCTGCTGGGTCAGCAGGCGGGCCACGAGCATCAGCAGGCTGGCGACCGCCAGCCCGAACAGCAGCGTGATCATCGACATGGCCGACAAACCTTCCTCGCGTGCGGACTGCACTTCGAGCAGCATCGACCGGTTGGCGAGGCTGAGTTCGCGGGTAATCGTGGGGCGCCCCTCGATCCAGCTGTTGCTATGCGCGATCGCGACCTCCGCCGTGGCATCCGTATCGAGCAAGCGCGCCCCGACCGCCTCGTAACTGACCAGTTCGCTGGCCGAGCTGAGGAATTGCGAGGCATTGAACGGACTGTAGATGAAGCCCTTGAGTTCGCGCGTACTGCTCAGCCCTTCGAACACCGGCATGTAAATGAGGAAGCCTGCAGCCTCGCTGTCGCCTTCCTGCTGCAAGACGATCGGCCCGCTGGCGGTGGGCCGATCGTTCGCCCCCGCCAGATCCATCGCGGCCCGGCGGATGGGTTCCGAATACATGTCGTAGCCGAGTGCGCGGCGATTGCGCACTGTATCCGGCTGCAGGTAGAGAATCGGAGTGAGCATGTCGCGCGGCTGTTCGGCCAGGCTCGGCGACACCCGCTGTTCTTCCACGCGGCTGCGGCTCAGCCGGGCTTCGAATTCAGGCAGTTCGGCCGCAGTGACGACCGGGGCCCAGCCGATCCCCTCTGCCCCGCGGTAATTGGCATCCAGCCGCAATTCGGAAACGAAGCGGCGAAACAGTTCGGGCGTGATCTCGTCCTGCGTCGACAGCAGCGCGGCGCCGGCACGCAGGTAGGCCGAACTGGTATAGGCACGGCGTTCGATCGCCGAAGTCATCGCCTGCGCCTTGCGCGCGACATCCGCGGCATCGCGCTGCGCCTCGCCGCGCTCGATCGCGAAGACGCTGAGCACGGTTATGGCGGTGACCAGGACGAAGATCAGCACCGGGATTCCGCGCGGATAGTCGATCAGCCAACGCCTGCGGCGCCCTTTGCGTTGGAGTTCTTCGCTTACCAGCTTCCTGCCCCTGACGGTTTGCCTGGTCCCATAGTAACGCTTACTATGCCGCGGGGGCCTAATTGTTCCATTGCACAAAGCAAGGGAACTCGACATCGTCCCATGCGTTGTGCGAAGCACATTGCGGGATCGAAAGATGCCGGTAGGGCATCCTGCCGGTGACATACGAAAAGGGTAGCAGTCTTCAAGCCATGAGCTCAGATACGCCGAACACTCCGCAGCGGGCGCCCGCTGGCGGGCCGCCGCCACATCCATCTGCTCCGGGGAAGGAACAGGATCCGGATTGGGCGAACGGCCTGCGCCAACTCTATGACTCCGTGGTTGAAGAGCCCCTCCCCGACAGTTTCCAGGACCTGCTCGACAAGCTGGATGTAAAGGACTGATGTCGGACCACGAACGGACGGCAGCGGACAAAGCCGACTTCAAACGGGAACTGACCGAGGTCGTCCCCCACCTGCGCGCTTTCGCGCGCGGCCTGTGCGGACGCGCCGACATGGCCGACGATCTGGTCCAGGAAACGCTGCTCAAGGCATGGGCGGCGCAGGAGCGCTTCCAGCCCGGCACCAGCATGCGCGCATGGACCTTCGTGATCCTGCGCAATGCCTATCTCACCGACATGCGCCGCAACCGCTTTCGCGGCGAATATGACGAGACCGTCGCCGAGCGCGTCCTGACCGCACCGGCGGGACAGGAAGAACCGATCCACCTGTCCGACATGCACCGGGCGCTGCTGACGCTGCCGCCCGAACGGCGCGAAGCGCTGCTGCTGGTTGGCGCCGGAGGGTTTTCCTACGAGGAGGCTGCGACAATCTGCGACTGCGCGGTTGGCACGATCAAGAGCAGGGTGGGCCGTGCGCGCGCCGCGCTCAATGCGATGCTGGCGGATGGCAACATTCCGAAGCGTTCGATCAGCGACAGCGCAGCGCACCGCGCGATCCTGCAGGAACTCGACGATGTGGCCTCCGGCATGGGCAGCAGCCGCAGCTAGCAACCGTCGCGACCGCGCCGCTTGTCACCAATCGCCATGCGAGGCAGATAAGCGCCGATGAGCGAGACCAAGCCGCCCGAGGAAACCGTGTCACCGGCGCCGCGCCGCCGGTCGAGCAGGCACGCCTTCGCCGAACAGGAATTGCGGCTGATCTCGTCGCTGGTGCTGCTGATCGGGCTGGGCCTGTTCCTCGCCCTGCCCTTCGTGCTGTCGATCGGTTCGGTGGTGTTCCTGCCAGTGGTTACCGCACTGGTGCTGACGGTGATCCTTTCGCCGCTGGCCGACAAGCTCAACGGCTGGGGCCTGCCCAATGCGCTCGCCTCGCTTGCGGCGCTCATGTTCTTCTTCGCCATCCTGCTGCTGGCGCTGGCACTGATCCTGCAGCCGGCCGTCGCGCTGTTCGACGACGTGCCAGCAATGGCGCAGGGCGTGATGGCGCGCTTCGGCGAATTGCGCGAGCGCTTCGCCTGGATCGCCACGCTCAACGAACAGCTCGCCGCGCTGATGAACACTGACGGCACCCGCGAAGTGGTGCTGGCCGCACCCAGCCTGCTCGAACAGGTGGCCTTTGCCACGCCAAGCCTGATCCTCGAGACGATCCTGACGCTGCTGATGGCCTATTTCATGATCGAGGCGCGCGTGCGACTGCGCCAGCGGCTGCTGTTCGGCCGCGCCAGCTTCGGCACCAGCATCAAGGCCGCGCGCGTGATCCGCGAAGTGCAGGACCGGGTCGCCGCCTATATCCTTACGGTGGGGTCGATCAATGCCATGGTCGGCGTGGTCGTGGCGCTCGGCGCCTGGGCGCTGGGGGTCGATGCCCCGATCATGTGGGGCGGGCTGGCGGCGCTGCTCAATTTCCTGCCCTATGTCGGACCGATCGTGATGGTCGCGTTGCTCGGCCTGTTCGGCATCGGCACCGCCGATACAGTGGTGCTGGGCCTCGTCCCGGCGGCCGCCTATCTGGCGCTGCACACGGTCGAAGCCAATCTCGTCACCCCGTCGATCCTGGGCGCGCGCTTCACCATGAACCCGGTGCTGATCCTGATCGCGCTGTCCTATTTCACCTGGATCTGGGGCGTGTTCGGGGCCTTGCTCTCGGTCCCCATCCTGTTGATGCTGACTGCGCTGTTCGACCATATCGGACGCCCCAATCTGGTCGGGTTCATCTTCGGCGAACCGCTGTTCGCGACCGATCTGTTCGGCGAAGCCGAGACCGCCGAAACTGCCGCGCAGCAGTAAAATAACCCGCCGCCATTGCTAGCGACGGGTTTCGAAATCGTCGGGTTCCTGACGCTTAGCAGGGATATTCCCAGGTCGTACCGCGCGCGAGGTTTTCGCTCGCGAAGCTCCAGTTGAGCTTGCCATTGACCGCCTCGAGATAGGCCGGGCGCGCGTTCTGGTGATCGAGGTAATAGGCGTGTTCCCACAGGTCGATCACGAGCAGCGGGTTCACCCCGTCGAGATCGGCCAGCGTGTTGCCGTCATGCGTTTCCTCGATCGTCAGCTTGCCGTCCTTCACGGCGAGCCAGACCCAGCCGCTGGCGAAGTGGCCCGCACCGCGTTCGGCGAGCTTTTCCTTCACGCCGTCGACCGAGCCGAAGACATCGTCGATCATGCTCTTGAGCTCGTCCGACGGGCTGGTTTCTTCCGGCGCCATCGAGTGCCAGTAGAAGCCGTGGTTCCAGCTCTGCGCCGAATTGTTGAACAGGCCCTGGTCGCTATCGCGCGCGGCGGCAACCACCTCTTCCAGCTTCTTGCCTTCGTGGGCGGTGCCCTCGATCGCCTTGTTGGTCTTGTCGAGATAGGCCTTGTGGTGCTTGCCGTGGTGATACGAGAGCGTCTTGGCCGAAACCGCAGGTTCCAGCGCAGTGTCGTCGTAAGGCAGGTCGATCAGCTCAAAAGCCATGGAATGTCCCCTCTTGGGTTGGTGTGAACAAATTTCGTACTCGCGTCCCTAACGCCCCTGTAAGCGCGTGGTTGCACATAGCGGCAATATAGCACGCGAAAAGAGGGGCGCTGGCCTTTTATTTCTCGGGCAACCGCGCCATTGGGGCCCCGACACAAGGGAGTTTGACCATCTATGGCTCGCAAGTTCTTCGGCACTGACGGAATCCGCGGACGCACCAATAGCGGGGTGATGACTGCCGCAACTGCGATGCGCGTCGGCCAGGCGGCAGGCACGCATTTCCTGCGCGGCGACCATCGCCACCGCGTGGTGATCGGCAAGGATACGCGGCTGTCGGGCTACATGATGGAAAGCGCGCTGGTGGCGGGCTTCACCAGCGTCGGCATGGATGTGGTCATGACCGGGCCGCTGCCCACCCCTGCTATCGCGATGCTGACCCGCGAGATGCGCGCCGATCTGGGCGTGATGATTTCGGCCAGCCACAATCCGTTCGAGGACAATGGCATCAAGCTGTTCGGTCCCGATGGCTTCAAGCTGTCCGACGAGGCGGAGGCCTCGATCGAGGCGCTGCTCGAAGAGCAGCCGCAGCTCGTCGAGCCCGGCCATATCGGCCGCGCCCGGCGGATCGAGGATGCCCGCGGGCGCTATATGCACGCGGTCAAGCAATCGATCGGCAGCGACGTGCGCTTCGATGGGCTGAAGGTGGTGGTCGATTGCGCCAATGGCGCCGCCTACGAGGTCACCCCGGGCGCGATCTGGGAACTGGGCGCCGAAGTGATCGCCATGGGGGTGGAGCCCGACGGGACCAATATCAACGACGGCGTGGGCTCGACCTCGCTCGCGGCGATCAAGGCGCGCGTGGTCGCCGAAGGCGCCGATATCGGTATCGCGCTGGATGGCGACGCCGACCGCCTCATCGTCATCGATGAGAAGGGCGAGACGGTCGACGGGGACCAGATCATGGCGGCAATCGCCACCCGGCTGCACGAACGCGGCAAGCTGACCGGCGGCGGCGTGGTTGCCACGGTGATGTCGAACCTGGGTCTCGAACGCTATCTTGCGGGCATCGGGCTGACGCTCGAACGGACGCAGGTGGGGGACCGGCACGTGCTCGAACGCATGCGCAGCGGCGGCTTCAACGTCGGCGGGGAACAGTCGGGGCACATGATCCTGTTCGATCACGCCACCACCGGCAACGGCACGGTCGCGGCGCTGAGCGTGCTGACCGGCCTGGTGCGTTCGGGCAAGCGCGCGAGCGAATTGCTGCGGCTCTTCGAACCGGTGCCGCAATTGCTCAAGAACGTGCGCTATGATGACGGGGCGCCGCTCGAGCAGGACAGCGTCCAGCAGGCGATCGCCGAGGCCGAACGCGAACTGGGGGGCAACGGACGGCTGGTCATCCGCCCGTCGGGCACCGAACCGGTTATCCGGGTGATGGCCGAAGGCGACGATGCCGCCCAGGTCGAGTTGCTGGTCGACCGGATCTGCGATGCCGTGCGGGCGGCGTCCTGACGCCTCGCCGCGCGCACCATCGACAAATTGAACCGCCGCACATTGCAAGGGCGGAAACGGAGCAAGCCATGCTGGACATGAGACCCGATTGCGAGCGTTGCGGAACCGACCTGCCCGCGCAGGATCCCGGCGCTTTCATCTGCAGTTTCGAATGCACTTTCTGCGCCGATTGCGCGAACGAGCTGGACGATCTGTGCCCCAATTGCGGTGGCGAACTGATGGACCGCCCGACCCGGGCCAGGAAGCTGCACGAAAAATTCCCGCCTGCCACCAAGCGAAAGGCTGCCGCGTGAGCGACGCGCCGCCTCCCCGCATCCTGTCCATCGCGGGCTCCGACAGTTCGGGCGGCGCGGGTATCCAGGCGGATATCAAGACCATCACCATGCTGGGCGGTTATGCGATGACGGCGCTGACCGCGATCACCGCGCAGAATACGCGCGGCGTCCAGGGTGTCGAACCGCTGCCGCCCCACTTCGTGTTCGATCAGGTGGCAAGCTGCCTGTCCGACATCGGCGCCGATGCGATCAAGATCGGCATGCTCGGTTCCCCCGAAACTGCCCGGCTGCTGGCCGAGCGGCTCGACACCTTCGCCGGCCCGATCGTGTTCGACCCCGTCATGGTGGCAACCAGCGGATCGGTGCTGGCCGACGATGAGACGATCGCCGGGTTCGCCGCGTTGATGGACATCGCCACCATCGTCACCCCCAATAAGCCCGAACTCGAGATACTGGCCGGTCGCGGTCCGCTTGCCGACGATGAGATGTTCGATGCGGCCCACGCGCTGGCCGAACGCCATGGCGTCCAGGTGCTGGCCAAGGGCGGCCACGGCGGCGACGAAACGCAGGTGGTCGACCGGATCGCCTCGCCTTCGGGGAAATTCGCCAGCTTCGCGCATACCCGCCTCGACACGCGCCATACGCATGGCACCGGCTGCACCCTGTCTGCCGCGCTGGCCACGCTGCTGGGGCACCGGCAGCCACTGACCCACGCGATCCGGATCGCCCGCGCGTTCACCTATGCCGCGATCGAGAACGCGCCCGGTTTCGGCGACGGGTCAGGCCCGCTGGGCCATCACGCGGTCCGCAACCGGGGCGAACGCGATCAGCAGCCCAGATCGTAGAAGTCGCACAGATATTCCCACGCCTCGTCCGCGGTTTCGCACCAGCGGAACAGGTCGAGATCCTTCTTCGAGATCGTGCCTTCTTCGGCAATCGCCTCGAAATTGACGACGCGCGACCAGAAATCCTTGCCGAACAGCAGGATCGGGATGGGCTTCATCTTGCCCGTCTGGATTAGGGTCAGCAGTTCGAAGAATTCGTCGAACGTGCCGAACCCGCCGGGGAACACCGCAACCGCGCGCGCGCGCAGCAGGAAGTGCATTTTGCGCAGCGCGAAATAATGGAAGTTGAGCGACAGGTAGGGCGTCACATACTGGTTGGGCGCCTGTTCGTGCGGCAGGATGATGTTGAGGCCGATCGATTCGCCGCCCGCCTCGCTGGCACCGCGATTGGCCGCTTCCATGATCGACGGACCGCCGCCCGAGCACACGACGAACTGGCGCTTGCCGTTCTCGATGATCGACTTCTCGGTCGCCAGCTTGGCCAGCTTGCGCGCTTCCTCGTAATATTTCGACTTGGCGACCAGGCTCTCGACGACCTTGCGCTCTTCCTCGGGCAGGTCCTTCGCGCCTTCGAGCGCGGTTTCCGCCGCTTCGGGAGGCGGAATGCGCGCGCTGCCATACATCACCAGCGTCGAGCCCACCCCGGCCTCGTCGAGGACCATTTCAGGCTTGAGCAGTTCGAGCTGGAAGCGCACCGGGCGCAGTTCCTCGCGCAGCAGGAAGTCCTTGTCCTGGAACGCAAGTTTGTAGCTTGGATGCTCGGTCTGGGGAGTGTGCAATTCGAGGCCCTGTTTCTCGAACCGGGCTTCCTGTTCGGCAGCGTAAAACTTGCGGTCTTCGATGCCGCGCCGGCGCTTTTCGTCTTCTGTCATGCGCTGCCCGATAGGGCGCGCGCGAGCCAACGACAAGTCACCGCGAAAAGGAAATGGCAGGGGTGACAGGATTCGAACCCGTGGCCCTCGGTTTTGGAGACCGATGCTCTACCAGCTGAGCTACACCCCTGCAGGAAGGGCGCGCATTAGTATGCCCATCCCTACTTGGCAAGGCGGATATCGCTGGCAATCGGGAAGTGGTAGAGCGCAGCGCGATGCATGCCCCCAACCTCTCGCTGATTCCGGTCGAATTGCTGCTGCGCGCCTATCGCGGCGGGGTATTCCCCATGGCCGACCACCGGGACGACCCCGAAGTCTACTGGGTAGAGCCGCGCGAGCGCGCGATCATTCCGCTTGGCGGATTCCGCATGTCGAAGAGCCTGCGAAAGACGCTGCGGCAGGACCGCTTCCGCGTGACCTGCGATCACGCCTTCGCCGCCGTGATCGCCCAATGCGCCCTGCCGCGCGAAGAGCACGCCGAGAGCTGGATCAGCCACCGCGTCGAAGCGAGCTACAACGCGCTGCACAGGGCCGGTCACGCTCATTCGATCGAATGCTGGCAGGACGGCGAGCTGGTCGGCGGGCTGTACGGCGTGGCGTTCGACCGCGTGTTCTGCGGGGAAAGCATGTTCAGCCGCACATCCGATGCCAGCAAGGTGGCGCTGGCGTGGCTGGTCGCGGCATTGCGCGAGGCGGGCTATGCCGTGCTGGACTGTCAGTTCATGACCGAGCATCTGGGCCGGATGGGCGCGGTTCCGCTGCCGCAAGCGCAATACATGGCGGCGGTGGCGCAAGCCGGCGGTCAGGCCGCGGCGTCGCTACCTGCAGTGGTGGCCGGGTTCGGCGCATCTTCCTCGCCCGGGAAGGCCATCGTGCATTCCTTGACCCACACGTCGTAGATCGGGTGTTCGACCACGTTCAGGCTCGGCGAGTTCTTGAACAGCCAGCCCGAGAACACCTTGCGGAACTGGTCCTCAGTCCCGCGTTCCTTGACCAGCAACTGGACGAAGGCCCCGGTTTCGCTCGGCATTTCCCACGGCGCCGTGCGCTCGCAGGCCTGCAGGCGGACGATCACGTCGCCCACGCGCTGCTGGTCGCCGGGCTGCAATTCGAGATCGCGGCTGACATTGTTGCGCTTGTTGAGCAGGCCGAGCGTGGCGACGCGTTCCGCCATCGGCGTGCCGATTCCCGCTTCGGCGGCAGGCTGCACCGGCAGCGCGTCCTGCTGCAGCTCTTCGGGAATGTCGGTGGCGACGGCTTCTTCGGGCGCTTCGGCCTGCTGCTCGCAGCCCGAGGCAATCGCCGCCATGGCCAGGAGGGCAAGCGCCCCGCGCATCGTCACGCCTCGGGCGACCAGGCTTCGTAATCGCCGGTGGCGCGGGCCCGCTGCCCGCCGCGCTCGAGCGCTCCGGCGGGGCGATAGGCAGTTGCCGTACCCGTGGCATTGGGCGTGTAATCGGTTTCCCAGATCCGGGCGGGCGGAAGATGGCTTTCGGGTACGTCGTCGAAGGAACCGTGCAGCCAGCCGTGCCATTCGCTCGGCACGCGGCTGGCATCGTTGGCACCTTCGTAGATCACCCAGCGGCGTTCGCGCCCGTCCCCGGTGGTCTTCTTCGACCGGTAGTACTTGTTCCCCTGCGCATCGGTGCCGACGTGTTCGCCATTGCGGGCCGACCACAGATGCGTGCCGATGGTGGCACCGTTCCACCAGGTGAAGATCTTGCCGAGGAAGTTCATGTCCGCGCGGTTAGCCGTTTATTCGCCGTGCCTCAAGCGCCCGCGTGCGGGGCCGCGCGACTTTACCATTCGACCCGATCGCCGGGTTCGATCCCCAGTTCCGCCGCGCGTCCGCCGCGCAGTTCGAGCACGCCCAGTACCGGGCCCACCGAGTAGACCGGGTCGAGCGAATAGGGTTCGGTCTCGGCGGCGATATTGCTGATCCGGTTGTCCGGCCCGACATAGATGATGTCGAGCGACAACGGCGTGTTCTTCATCCAGAAGCTTTGCGCGCGCGTTCCGTCATAAGGAAAGATCATCCCTTCGAAATCGCCGAGCTCGGTGCGGAACATGAGGCCGCGGGCCTGCGCTTCGCGCGTGTCGGCCACTTCGACCGCGAACTGGTAGCGGTCTTCGCCGCTGGTCACGGTCAGGGGAACGACCGCGAGGCCCGAAACGGGGTGGACCGCGGCTTCGGGGGCCTGCGCCTGCGCGCCGGCCGGCTCGGAGGAGGCCCCGGCCTGTGTCTGCGGCGAACACGCAAGCAGCGCCGCCATCCCGGCCATGGCGGCCAGCACCTTCATTCGTACCCCTCGGCGGCTTCCGCGACCCATTCCTCTAGCTCCTCGACATCGCGCGCTTCGATCACGCGCCGGGCAATTTCGAAATCATGGCCTGCGCGCACCATCGCGGCAAGTCGCTTCTCGTGCAGCTTGCGCTGCGCCTCGGCGTCGCCTTCTGCCGGGCGGGCATAGGGACCGAAGCGGCGCTTGCGCGCCAGCACCAGCGCCGCGCGGCGCCGCTGGTCCTCGCCGGGTTCGAGCGCCTGGCGCAAGTCGTCCTCGATTCCCGCCGCCCGCAAGGCCTGCTCGACCCGCCGGGCGCCATAGCCGCGCGCTGCCAAGTCACCCGCCTTGGCGCGGCCATAGGCCTCGTCGTCGACATAGCCCCGCGCGACGAACTTGTGCAGCAAACCGTCGAGATCGGGCTCCTCCCCCTCGGTGAACCCGCGTTCGCGCAGCTTGCGCTGGAGATAGGTCCGCAGCTTCCCCGCGCTGGTCGAAAACCGGGCGACGTAGGACACCGCCAGCTCTTCCAGCCGGATGCGATCAAGCGGTTTTGCCCGGCGACGAGCACGACCGGATGTTGTGCGTTCATCATCCATGGGCCATATTCCTGCCACAGTCCTTTAAGATTGGGAAATGTGGGAGAGCGCGCCCATCCTACAATGAGCGCGAAAGAGCACGCAAAGAGAATGGCCGAAAGGCCCCAGCTATTCACGGGTATCGCCGAAAATTATGACCGACGCCGTACTGACGCCGACGCCGAATGACTGCGACCTGCCACGCCGCCGGTCGGACTTCGCGACGTTCAACGAGGCTATCGATTACGCTGCGCGAAGCGCCAAGGGCCTCAACTTCCACGACATGCGCGGGACGCTGGAACGGGTCTATCCCTATGCTCAGATGCAGCAGGACGCGCTGCAGGCCGCGTACCGGCTGGTGGCGATGGGTATTCGCAAGGAAGACCGCGTCGCGCTGGTCGCTGAGACGAGCGCGGAGTTCGCGGCATTGTTCTGCGGCTGCACGCTGATGGGCGCGTGGCCGGTCCCGCTGCCCTTGCCGACGACCTTCGGCGGCAAGGAAAGCTATATCGACCAGCTTTCGGTCCAGCTGCAGAGCTCGGACCCGAAAATCCTGATCTATCCCGCCGAAATCGCCGAAATGGCCAAGGCCGCCGCCGACCGGCAGGGCTGCGACGGCGAAAGCTGGGACGATTTCGCCCAGCGCGCCGGCCCGCCATGCGAGCTGCCCGAAGCGCAGCCCGAAGACATTCTGCTACCTGCAATATTCGTCGGGCTCGACGCGCTTCCCCACCGGGGTCGCAGTGACGCACGAGGCGCTGCTCCACAACCTGCGCGGGCATGCCGAATCGATGCATATCGGCACCAACGACCGCGTGGTCAGCTGGCTGCCGTGGTATCACGACATGGGTCTGGTCGGCTGCTTCCTGTCGCTGATCGCCAACCAGGTGTCGGTCGACTACCTGCGCACCGAGCATTTCGCCCGCCGCCCGCTCGCCTGGCTCGACCTGATCAGCCGCAACCAGGGCACCACGCTCAGCTATTCGCCGACTTTCGGCTACGACATCTGCGCGCGCCGCATTTCCAGCCAGAGCCAGGTCGCCGACCGCTTCGACCTGTCGCGCTGGCGCGTTGCGGGCAATGGCGCGGACATGATCCGTCCCGACGTCATGCAGAATTTCGTCAATGCCTTTGCCGATGCCGGTTTCCAGGCGAGCAGCTTCAACCCCAGCTACGGCCTCGCCGAAGCCACGCTGGCCGTAACGGTCATGCCGCCGGGTGAAGGCATCCGCGTCGAACTGGTCGAGGAAGAACGCCTGTCGGGACGCCCGCGCGACCTGTCCAAACCCGCGCGGTACCGCGCAATCGTCAATTGCGGCAAACCGATACCGGGTATGGATGTCGAGATCCGCGGCGAGAACGGCCGGATCAAGGGCGATCACCAGATCGGCAAGGTCTGGTGCCGCGGCAAGAGCGTGATGCATTCCTATTTTCGCAACGAGGAAGCAACCACCGACTGTCTCGTCGCCAAGGACAATGGGGACGTCTGGCTCGACACGGGCGACATGGGCTACATGGCCGATGGCTATCTGTTCATCGTCGGCCGCGCCAAGGACATGATCATCATCAATGGCAAGAACCTGTGGCCGCAGGACATCGAATGGGCGGTCGAGCAATTGCCGGGCTTCAACCACGGCGACATTGCCGCCTTCTCGGTCGATACCGACAATGGCGAAGAAACCCCCGCCGTGCTGGTCCATTGCCGCGTTTCGGACCCCGAAGAGCGGATCAAGCTGCGCGACCAGATCGCCGACAAGGTCCGCGGCGTCACCGGAATGAGCTGCGTGGTCGAGCTGGTCCCGCCGCGCACCCTGCCGCGCACAAGTTCGGGCAAGCTCAGCCGGGCCAAGGCGAAAAAGCAGTATCTCGCTGGCGAAATCGTACCGCTGGACTTGGCCGCCTGAAGCAATCGCCCCCGGTCGGGCGCCGGCGCTGCGAGCGGACCCTTTTCCGAATTGCCTTGCGCTTCGCGCCATCGGCGCGGCACTATCGCCGCGCCGCGCGACTGCGCGCTTGAAGATCGTGTATTGCCACCCTAATACAGGATTATAGCCGCTTGGAGAGATCTGCGCCCATGAGCGATACGAAAACGCCGACCGCAACTGCCACCGAAACCGCCTTCGACCTCACGCCGCCCGATCCCGTGCCCGAGGTCAAGCCGGAGAAGGCTGCGGGCCTCGTCCCGGTTTCGGAAGAGGTGAAGAGCAAGCTGCAGACCAAGGTCGACGGCTTCGTCGCCGATCTGATCGCCGAGGATGCGAATTCGCCCGAATTCGGCAAGAAGGTCGACCAGCTGACCAATATGGGCCGCAAGGAAATCATGGCTGCTGCGGGCATGTCGAACCGTTTCCTCGACCGTCCGGTGCGCGCGATGGACAAGGACGAAGGCGTCGGCGCCAATCTGGCCGAACTGCGCCGCGTGGTGGAAGACCTCGACCCCGGCAAGCGCGGCAAGCTGTCCGGTCCGCGCAAGATCCTCGGTATCATTCCCTTCGGCAACAAGCTGACCAATTACTTCCGCAGCTACCAGAGCGCGCAGACGCATATCCAGTCGATCCTCAACAACCTCGCCAGCGGCAAGGACGAGCTGATCATGGACAATGCCGCGATCGACGTCGAACGGCAGAAACTGTGGGAGGCGATGGGCAATCTGGAACAGATGATCCACATCTCCAACTCGCTCGACGCGAAGCTGGAGGAAAAGGCCGCCGAACTCGACGCGACCGATCCGGCCAAGGCCAAGGCGGTGCGCGAAACCGCGCTGTTCTATGTCCGCCAGCGCACGCAGGATTTGCTCACCCAGATGGCGGTGAGCGTGCAGGGCTATCTCGCGCTCGACCTGGTGAAAAAGAACAATGTCGAGTTGGTCAAGGGCGTCGACCGCGCCAGCACCACCACCGTCGGCGCGCTGCGCACGGCAGTGACCGTGGCCGAGGCGATGACCAACCAGCGCCTCGTGCTGGGCCAGATCACCGCGCTCAACGAAACCACTGCAGGAATCATCGACAGCACCAGCACGCTGCTGCGCGACCAGACCGGCAAGATCCACGAACAGGCCGCAGCGAGCACGATCCCGCTGGAAACGCTGCAACGCGCCTTCCAGAACATCTACGACACGATGGACGAGGTCGACAGCTTCAAGCTGCGCGCGCTCGACAGCATGAAGCAGACGGTCACGCTGCTGACCGACGAGGTCGAGAAGTCGAAGGGCTATATCGCGCGCGCCGAAGGCCAGGCGCAGGCGCAGAAGCAGGTCGCCGAAAGCAGCCTGCTGAGCATTGAGGGCTGAGGGCGGCATCGTGAACGACCTCACCCGCGACAGCGACCGCATATTGTCCGAGAGCAAGGCGCTGGTGCGCGACAACCGCGAGGGCGGCCGGCACCGGCGTGCGCCCTCGATCGGGCAGGGTTCGGCCAAGGCCAAGCGCGACCACTTGATGACGAAGGTGCGCAACCTCCTGATCGCGGTGGCCGTCATCTGGGTGGGAGCCGGAATTGCCGGGGCGATCTTCAGCGGCATCGGTTTCTGGGGCGTCATGACCGTGGTTGTCGCCACGGCCATCGCTACCGCAATCTTCGCCAGTTATCCGAAGATCAAGACGCCCAAGCGCGCCGACATCAACAAGGGCAACGTCCAGCAGATGGTCGGCCGCACCGAGCTGTGGCTCGAAGCGCAGCGCCCCGCCCTGCCCCCGCCAGCGGCGAAGATCGTCGATGACATGGGCGTCCAGCTGGATGCGCTGGGGCTGCAGCTTGAAGGGCTCGACCAGAACCATCCCAAGGCGCGCGAAGTACGCAGCCTGGTCGGTGAACAGCTGCCCGAAATGATCGACAGCTACCGCCGCATTCCCGCGCATCTGCGCACCGAGCAGCGTGCCGGGGCGACCCCCGACGAGCAGCTGACCGACAGCCTCGGCAAGATCAGCGGCGAAATCGATTCGATCACCCGGCAACTGGCCGAAGGGTCGCTCGACGATCTGGCGATCAAGCACCGCTATCTCGATTACAAGTTCGGCGAAGCGGCGCAGACCAGCCCGCAGCTGGAGGACAAGAGCTGATGCGCGTTCCGCTTTCCCACGATCTCGGCAAGGACGAAGTCCGGCGCCGCCTGCAGTCGCGCAGCCACGAAATCGGGCAATATGTGCCCGGCGGGTTGGCGGACGTGACCACGAGCTGGCCGAGCGAAGACCGGATGAACCTGGCCGTGAAGGCGATGGGCCAATCGATCGACGGATGCGTCATCATCGAGGAAACGCAGGTGATCTTCGAGGTGAACCTACCCCTGGCGCTGTCCTTCGTCGAACCGATGGTCGCCAATGCGATCCGCCAGCAGGGGCAGAAGCTGATCGCTCCCAAGTAACCCGCCCGGGGTGCGGATCATGCGAAAACCTGTTCGGGAACCATTTCGATCGCTGCGCGCTTTCCGTTCTGGCGGGGCTTGGCCGATAACGATCGTTGAGACCTCCGCCCTTAGCTGGGGGTGAAACGTTTGATGAGCGAGGCCGCTCGTATGCCGGCAACCGACGCGATGGGTCGCACCATCCGGGAATTTCTCAAGCAGGGGACCGCGGCCGAGCATGACACGCTCGATGCCCGGCTGGGTTCGCTCGTGCTGGCCGATCGCGATGGCTACGTTCAGTTCCTGGACATCCAGTACCGGGCACGCTGCGGTGTCGAGCGCTGGCTGGAAGCCCGCGCCCTCGACAACCCGCCGCTGCAATCCGATCTGATCGCCCGGGACCTGGCCAGCCTGGACCGGGTGGTCCCCACTGAAACGCCCGATTTCGCGGCTGCGGATGGCGGCGACACGCTGGGGGTATGCTGGGTTTTGGCTGGATCGGCGCTGGGCAACCGGGCCATCCTGGCGCGGCTGGCGAAGGCGCAAGCCGATGTCCCCACCGCCTTCCTCGCCGACCCGCGCATGGGCCAGTACTGGCGCAGCATGCTTCCTGCCCTCGCCCGTCCTTGCGACAGCTGCGAGCATGACAACGTGCTGCGCGCCGCACGTGCCACATTTAGGCATTTCAACCTAGTTGCATCGCAGTGCCTCGCACTTAAGGCAGCGTAATGCATTCGACCGACGTCAATCTGAGCAATTGCGACCGCGAACCGATTCACCAGCTGGGCCGGATCCAGAATTTCGGCGCGCTGCTCGCGCTCAACGCCGACTGGTTCGTCGCTCACCGATCGACCAACCTCGAGACGATCCTCGGCGCTGGCCGGACGATCGAAATCGGCGACCGGTTGAGCAGGCTGTTCGCGCCCGATGCGATGGACCAGTTGCGCAGCGCCGCTGCCGCGCTGACTTTCCCCGACCAGGTCGAGCGGATTTTCGGCCTTGCGCTGTTCGACGGCGACTGCCTGTTCGACTGCGCGCTGCACAGTTCGGGTGGCAATACGATCATCGAGATCGAACCGCATGCCGCAGGCGTCCTCAACCGCCAGCTGGCCGTCCTGCGCCCGATCATGGCCCGGCTGGAGAAGCATACCGAAGTCGAGCCGCTTGTCGCCGAGGCTGCGCGCCAGCTGCGCGCCGCGCTCGAGATCGACCGCGTGATGGTCTATCGCTTCCGCGACGATCTTTCGGGCGAGGTCATCGCCGAGGCGGCGCGCGACGATCTCGAGAAATTCCACGGCCTGCGGTATCCGCGGTCGGACATTCCCGACCAGGCCCGCGCGCTCTACGTGCGCAACCGCTTCCGGATCATCGCCGATGTCGAGGCCGAACCCGTCCCGATTGAACCCGGTCTCTCGCTCGAAGGCGAACCGCTCGACCTGAGCATGAGTTCGCTGCGCGCGGTATCGCCGATCCATATCGAATATCTCAAGAACATGGGCGTCGGCGCCTCGCTGTCGATCTCGATCATCATCGGCGGCAAGCTGTGGGGCCTGTTCGCCTGCCATCACTACGGCCCCAAGCTGCTGCCCTATTCGCAGCGCACCGCGGCGGAGCTGTTCTCCGAATTCTTCTCGCTGACGCTCGACCGTACGCTGGCCCGGCAGACCGCCGAACGCCGCGAACACGGGCGGGCGATGCACACGCAGCTGATGCGCGATGTGGCCGCGGGCACCCCGCTGTCGGCCAGCCTGCCGATGATCGAGCCGGTCATCCAGCAGGCCATTCCGCACGACGGCGCGAGCATCTTCGTCGACGACCTCTACGATTCGCGTGGTTCCGCCCCCAATGAAGAGGAATTCCGCGCGATCGTATCGAGCCTGAACGGCGCGGCGACCAGCCGGATTCTCGCCAGCGAAGCGATCGCCGACCGCCTGCCGCGCGCGGCGCGTTTCGCCGATCGGGCGGTGGGGGCGCTGATCATCCCCGTCTCGCGCACCCCGCGCGATTATCTGGTCCTGTGGCGCAAGCCGCTGGTGCAGACCGTGACCTGGGCGGGCAATCCGGAAAAGCCGGTCGAGATGGGCCCCAATGGCGCCCGGCTGACCCCGCGCAAGAGCTTCGAAGCGTGGCAGGAGACCGTCGAGGGCCGCGCCGAGAAATGGTCCGATGCCGAAATCGAGATTGCCGAAAGCCTGCGGGTCACGCTGCTCGAGATCATCCTGCGGCTGACCGACGAAGCGGTGACCGAGCGCGCCCGCGCGCAGCAGCAGCAGGAACTGCTGATTGCCGAGCTCAACCACCGGGTGCGCAATATCCTCAATCTCATCCGCGGCCTCATCAACCAGTCGAAGAACGATGCGCGCAACATCGAAAGCTTCGTCGAGATCGTCGGCGGCCGCGTGCGATCGCTGGCCTCTGCGCATGACAACATCACCAAGGGCAATTGGTCGCATGCGCCGTTTTCCGAGCTGATCGAGACCGAAGCGCATGCCTATCTGTCGGACCAGCGCGACCGGCTCGCGCTGATCGGCCCGGAGGCGATGATCGCCCCCGAAGCCTATACGGTGCTGGCGCTGGTCATCCATGAGATGATCACCAATTCGGCCAAATACGGCTCGCTCAGCGACAGTTCGGGCATGCTCGAAGTGACCGTGACCCGGCAGGACAATGGTGATCTCTGCCTCGACTGGCGCGAACGCGGCGGCCCGCCGGTCAAGCCGCCGCAGCGGCGCGGCTTCGGCAGCACGATCATCGATCGCTCGATCCCGCACGAACTCAAGGGCGAGGCCGAGATCAACTACCGGCTCAGCGGAGTCGAGGCCCGCTTCTGCATTCCCTCGCAATATGTCGAATGGCGCGCCGCCGAGGGCAACGAAATCGAGCCCACCGCCACCAAGAAGGAGACCGGCTTGGCCGATGTTCCCAATACCGTCCTGCTGGTCGAAGACAGCATGATCATCGCGCTCGACGCGGAGGATTGCCTGAAGGAACTGGGGGTCGAGAACGTCCGGGTCGAAAGCTCGGTGGCCGCCGCCCTCGACGCACTGGCGAGGACCGAGCCCGAGCTGGCGATCCTCGATTACAATCTGGGTAAGGAAAACAGCGAGCCGGTGGCGCTGAAGCTCAAGGAACTGGGCGTGCCGTTCTGGTTGGCAACCGGATATGGCGAAATGCAGGACCGGCTCGAGGAACTGGGGGCGGCGGGACTGCTCACCAAGCCCTATGGCCGCGACGAACTGCTGCAGGTGATCGGCAGCAAGACCCAGCCCTGACCCGCGGCAGCGCGGCGCCTCAGTTGAAGAAGCGCTGCTGGTAATAGAATTCCGCAGCCACCGGGTTCCCTGCACGGTCGCGGGCGGGCTCGAAGCGCAATTGTTCCAGCGCCAGCCGACAGACGGTGGCGTCGGTTTCGGGAAACGGGCTCGGGCGATAGATGCTGCAGCGGGTGGCGCGTCCCTGCGCCGATACGCTCAGCCGCACGATAACCGATTGGCCGATCCGCGCGGCACGCCCGCCGGGCGGCACCGGGAAGGCGCTGGCATCGGTAATCGCACGGACCAGCTGCGGCTTGGTGGCCGCACCCCCGCCCTGCCCGCCGCCGCCATCGCCACTGCCGGTGCCCTCGCCCGTGCCCGATCGGCCCGTCCCGGCCCCCTCCTCGGCCGCCCCCGACGTATCGGCAGTGCCGGTGGACGACGCACGCGGAGCGGGCGGATCCCGGCGCACCGGTTGCGGCGGCGCGGTAACCGCATCGGGTATTGCCTCACGCCCCGGATCGCCCTGCGCGCCTTCCGGTTCCGGCTCCGGCGGCTTGCTCGGCTCCTCGGGTGCCGAGACGGTGACGGTAAATGCCGAGACCACCGATTGCTCGACCCCGGTGACGGCGCTGGGCGCAAGCGCCCTTGCAAGCAGGTAGAACAGTCCCAGGTGGATCACCGCGATCAGCGCGATCACCCAGGGGTTCAGGCGCTTCCTGGTCTGGGCATAACGGGTTGCGGGTTCGGCCATCGCCCCCTCATGGCAAAGCCGCCCCACCGGGTCCAGCGACCCCACGAAAAAGGGCGGCCCTCCGAAGAGGACCGCCCTGATCTTGTTCGACGCTGCCTCGCCGGCTGCGCCAATCGGCTTAGTAGCCGAAGATGAGCGACAAGCTGGCCGCGCGCGGCGCGCCGATCTGGGCGAAACCGAAGTCGTCGAGCGTGCCACCGAAGAAGCCGATGTAGTACTCGTCGAACAGGTTGGTCACGTTCAGCTGCAGCGCCACGTCCTTGCCGAAGGGGTTCTGCGTGATCGTCCAGCGGACATCGAGATCTACCAGCGTGTAGGACGGCGTCTTGGCGTCGAAGGTGAACGGCGTGCCGTCAGCCAGTTCGCCGTCGATCGGCAGGTTGGTGTCGTTCAGGTACCGCGGTCCGGTGTGCTTGACCTGCGCACCGAATTCGAAGTCGCCGACTGCGACCTGGCCACGAGCACCGAAGGAGTACGTCGGCGTACCCGATTCCGACTTGCCGCCGGTCGGCAGGAAGACCGGAGCCCCGCCGGGACCGAAGCCATCCTGCACGTCGTCCTTGATTTCGGAGTCGTTGTACGAACCGAAGACGTAGAGCAGCGAGTTGAAGGTCGGACGCCACGAAACCGAGCCGTCGACCCCGTACTTGTCAACGCGGCCAAGGTTGCGGAACACGTTTTCGCCTTCGCCATCATTGGCTTCGGGGTCGAACGCGACTGCGAGGCGGTTCTCGTAACGGGTGTAGTAAGCGCCAAGCTGCGCTTCCACATTGCCGCTCCGGAAGCGCAGACCGAGGTCGAAGCTGTCCGTCGTTTCGGGAACCGGCCGCGCGATGGCGCTGTCTGCGAAGTACAGCGAGTTGTAGAGCGGATCGGTACCCGGAACCGACAGGCCCTTCGCATAGTTGGCGAAGACCGATGCATCGGGCGTGAAGTCGAAGGTCAGGCCGATGTTCGGAAGCAGCTTGTCGTAGTTGTAGGTACGCGACTGCGGTGCAGCGTGATCGTCGTTGAACGACGCGTCGACGTAGTTCGAAAGGTCCTGGCCCGGTGCCGGGCAATCGACGAAACCGCCTGCCGAAGTGGTGAAGCAATTCTGGTTCAGCTCGCGCTTGAAGAACGGTGCACGAAGGCCGAGCACCGTCGTGAGATCGCCGAACTCGCCGCGATATTCACCCGAAACCTGGTGCAGGATCGCGTAGGACAGGCGGTCACGCTTGTTGACCTCGTTGCCGTTCACGTCGAGCAGCGGGGCATCGATCGAGAACACATCGATCGGCTCGCCATTGGCCAGCATCGCGCTGATCTGGCCGGTCTGGCGGTGGCGTGCGCGGTCCCAGGTGTAAGCGACGCGAACGCGGTGATCGTCGTTGATGTCGTAGATCAGGTTGGCGACAACGCCGTAGCGGTTGGTACGCGTCTGGCTGGGATCGTTGCCCGCGATTTCGTCGTCGAGGTCGCCGTCGCCGTTGAGGTCGCGACCGAAGTAGTACCCGCCGTTGAAAGCGCCGGTGTAGGAACCGCCGTTGACCGTGAAGAAGGATTCACGAAGATCGTCAGGGCCGCCGCCATTGGCTTTGACGTACTGGTAGCTCGGGTCGAAGGTGAAGGTCAGCGCATCGGTGATGCTGAAGCGCGAAGCACCGCGGATATTACCCGTGTCGGAAGGGTTGTAACGGCGATAGAATGCCGCGCCGCAACCGTTGCGGTCATCATAGTCCACTGACTCTCCGGGGCTCCCGACACCGCCTGCGACAACGCGCGGATCGACGGCGCAGGGAAATTCGCCATTGTCTTCGTAGATCGAGAAGCGGCGGTCTTCGGCACCGGGTGCGAGCAGCGATTCAAGGCTTTCCGAACCGGCGAAGTTGTTGCGGTTGACGTTCCAGTGACCCGACACCGCGATGAAATCGCCATTCGAACCCAGGTCCTGCCAGATGCGCCCGTTGAACTGCGTCTTGTTGATCCGGCCGTACGGATTGTAGGGCACGCCGTAGGTGGTGTAGCTCGCCGAAACGAAGGCCTTGGTGCCGATGCCGGTGATGTCGCCGGTATCGATCATGCCGAACGCGCGGCTGTAGAGCGTGTCACTCGCGCCGGAAGCGAGCACTTCGCCGACCGTCAGGTTGCCGACGAAGCCGATGTCGTCGCCCGGTTCACGCGTGCGGATGTTGATCGTGCCGCCGGTGGCCGAAGCAGTCGGGCTGTCGACGTCGGTGGTGCCGAGATTGACGCTGACCGATTCGAGGACTTCGGGGTCGACCTGCTGGTTGGTGTAGAGTGCGTAATTACCCGAATCGTTGAGCGGCAGGCCGTCGAGCGTCTGCGAGACGCGGTCGGCACCGAAGCCGCGGATGGTGAAACCGCCTCCCGACGAACCCCACGGGTCGTTGTTCTGGAAGCTGACACCGGGAACCAGGTTGACGATGTCGTTGACCGTCTGGCCGGGACGCTGGCGGCGGATGATCTCTTCGCCGAGAACCTGCTTCGCCTTGGTGGTGTCGGGATTTTCGATGCCGCCGACGCCGGTTTCGCGGGCACCGGAAACGATGATGACCGAATCGTCGAAATCGACCGAACCGGTGGACTGTGCGGCGGCCGGGGCGGCGACCATGGCGCTGGCGGTGCTGACCACCGACGCGGCCAGGAGATATTTGAACTTCATCGAGCGGATCCCTTCGTCTCGTTAAAAGTAGGCTAGTGCTGCTGAGCCGACTCCCTGGCGGGAGGACGTTGCGGCAAAGCTATCTTTTTGTGACAAGATCAAGACATATGTTGCAGGTGCGAGACGCATCGCCGCACCAAACGGGAAATCCGCTGTATTTCAGGTATTTACGTTAGTTGCATAAAGGCAACAAATCCGATTCTTCCGGGAACCGGTGCATAAGTGCAACAGCCCCCGGAAGCGGCGTGCGGATCAGGCCAGGCCGATCTCGCGCAGGCGCTGCATCAGGTAGTCGTGACTCGAAATCGGTTCGGGCGGCGCGGTGCCGCTGTCCGCGTCGATGCAGGACGGCAGCGTCTCGATCACGTAATCCGGCCGGAAGTGCAGGAAGAACGGCATCGAATAGCGCGCACGATAGGCGGCATCGCCGCGCGGGTTCACCACGCGGTGCGTGGTCGAGCGCAGCTTGCCGTTGGTAAGCCGGTCGAGCATGTCGCCGACATTGACCACCAACGCACCTTCGGGCGGGGCGACCGCTTTCCAGTCGCCCTGCGCGGTCAGCAGTTCCAGGCCGGCCTCTTCGGCGCCGAGCAGTAGCGTGATCGTGTTGATATCGCCATGCGCGGCGGCGCGGATCGCGCCTTCGGCTTCCTCGCCTTCCAGAGGAGGATAGCGCAGCAGGCGCATCACCGAATTGCCGTCCTCGATGGTCGGCGCGAAGAACTCGCGGTCGAGCCCGAGATGCAGCGCGATGCCTTCGAGCACGCGGCCGCCGGCTTCCTCGAACGCCGCATAGAGTTCGCTGAAGGTTTCGCGAAAGCCTGCGACCTCGGACGGCCAGACATTGTCGGCCATGAATTCGGCCAGGGGATGGCCTTCGGGCAGCTCGCGCCCGACGTGCCAGAATTCCTTGAGATCGTGGACCTTGGCGTCCTTGGCCTTTTCGGTCCCGAAGGGGGTGTAGCCACGCGCCCCGCCACCGCCGGGAATGTGATAGGCGCGCTTGACCTCGTCGGGCAGCGCGAAGAACTGCTTCGACAGCGCTTCGGCGCGGTCGATCAGCTCCTGCGGGATCCCGTGGTCGCGAATGACGGCAAAGCCGTATTGCTGAAAACTGCAGCCAAGCTCGTCGGCAATCGAGTTCGAGCGGCTGTGCCAGCGACACAACCGCGATATCTGTGTTCGAATTGGTCATAATGGACCGGCCTTTAATACGGGAGGAAGAGTCCCGCCAGCGCCGCGCTCATCAGATTGGCGAGACTGCCCGCCGCAAGTGCACGCAGACCTAGCTTGGCGATCACCGGGCGCTGGTTGGGTGCCAGCCCGCCGGTCACCGCCATCTGGATCGCAATCGAGCTGAAATTGGCGAAACCGCACAGCGCGAAAGTGACGATCGCGCGGCTGCGATCGGACAGCACGCTGCCATCCATCGAACCGAGTTCGATGAAGGCGACGAATTCGTTGAGCACGATCTTGGTGCCGAACAATCCGCCCGCTGCGCCTGCCTGGTCCCAGGGAATGCCGATAAGATACATCACCGGTGCGAACACCAGTCCGAGCAATTGCTGGAAACTGACATCGGGATAGCCGAACCAGCCGCCGATACCGCCGAGAATCCCATTGGCGAGCGCGACCAGCGCGACGAAGACCATCACCATCGCGCCAACCGCCACGGCGAGCTTCACGCCGGTCTGCGTGCCCTGCGCGGCGGCTTCGATGACATTGGCGGGCTTGTGCCCTTCCTCGAAGGTCTCGGCGACTTCGACTTCATGCGCCTTGCCGCCTTCGGTCAGCGCGGCAGGCCCTTCGGCGCTGATCCGGCTCTTCGGCAGCACGATCTCGCCATGGGGGTCGACCCCGGACATCTGCGCGGCATCGCGCGCCAGCACGCTGTCGTCGTCGGGCATGATGATCTTGGCCATCAGGATGCCGCCGGGTGCGGACATGAAGGCCGCGGCAAGCAGGAAGGGCACTGCCTCGGCACCGATGAAGCTGGCATAGGCGGCGAGGATGGTCCCCGCCACGCCCGCCATGCCCACGCTCATCAGCGTGAACAGCCGGCTGGGGGTCAGCGCGGCCAGATAGGGGCGCACCACCAGCGGGCTTTCGGACTGGCCGACGAAGATGTTGGCCGCGCTGCCCAGCGCCTCGACCTTGCTGATCCCGGTGATCCAGCCGATCGCGCCGCCGACCCAGCGCACCAGCCGCTGCATGATGCCCCAGTGATACAGGATCGACACGATCGCCGCGAAGAAGACGATCACCGGCAGCGCGGCGATGACGAAGGTGTTGGTGAAGGGATTGGCGCCCATTGGCCCGAAGATCGCCTCGATCCCGACCTTCGAATAGTCGAGCAGGGCAATGACCCCGTTCGACAGCGCCTGGATCAATTGCACACCCCACGGGGTGCGCAGCACCAGCAGCGCCATCAGCGCCTGCAGCGCGAAGGTCGCCCCGACGACGCGCAGGCTGATGCGTTTCTTGCCCGTCGACAGGAGGAAGGCGATCAGCAGGATCGCCACGATACCGACGAGATTAATCAGGATAGGCGCCATCGCTTTCCCTTTGGCAGGAGGACAAGTTGCGGATGAAATCGGGCGCTGTCTTGCGTGCGCCGCCGCATTAGTCAATTTTCAGGGCCCGCCGACGGCCTCGCCGTCCACGAAACTTGTCGAGGCCGAGAGATGACCCACCCCGCCAACGAGACCCGTCTCGCCGCTGCCGCCATGCCGCTGGGGCTGTTCGTATACACGCTGCTCTATGGCGGGATGACGGTGCTGGCCGGCGTGCTGGCCTTCAAGCAGGTACAGCTGTGGCCGACCGAACTGGCAGTCGAATCGGGCATCTTCGCCTTCCTGCTGCTGGTGGTGATTTCCAGCACGATCGCACAGCTTTACGGAGAGAAGCTGGCCAATCGCATCGTCTGGTGGGGCTTCGTTCCGCTGCTGGTGGCATCGCTGCTGATGCAATTGGTGCTGAACCTGCCGCCATCGGTCGAGATGACCGAATTCCGCGCCGACGACCTCGCCGCCTTCGAACGCGTCCATGCGACATTGTGGCGCGTGTGGATGGCGGGACCGGCCGCCTACATCGTGTCGCTGCTGCTCAACGTCTGGATTTTCTCGCGGCTCCGCGGATCGGCCGAGGGCGCTTCGACACTCTCGCTGATGGCACGCGGGGCGATTGCCTCGGCGCTTAGCCAGGCTATCGATTCGGTGATTTTCATCACGCTGGCATTCTATGGCCAGTTCGCCATCACCAACCTGCTGATCGGGCAGATCATCGCCAAGGTCGTGCTCAGCCTGGTGCTGGTGCCGTTCCTGATCACCGGCGGGGTCGCATTCGCCCGCTGGCTCGACCGCCGCTAGACGCGTTTCACATTCTCGACGATCGTCTCCTCGAGATGGTCGCCGTGCAGCACCGACACGTTGCCGGTGGTTTCGAGCACTACGGCGCGAACCTGCCCGTAATCGAGTACATTGGCTTCGCGCAGCTTGGCGATCAGATCGCTCTTGGCTACTCGCGTGTACGTCAGCGCATCGTCACAGAACTTGCCGTTACGCATCAGGAAGACCGGATCGTTCTGCATCAGGTCCTCGACACTGTCGGAGGTCTTGCGCAGCCGCGCCGACGCCGCCTGGACGACGAACAGGCCCGCCATCGCGACCATGGCCTGCGCGAAGGCTTTCCAGTCGCTTGCCTGCGCCGCGCCCGCGACCAGGCTGCCCAGCGCGATCGTCATCACGAAGTCGAAATTGGTCATCTTGGACAGCGAGCGCAGCCCGTTGAGGCGGATCAGCACCACCACCCAGATGATGGCGGCAATTGCCAGCAGCACGCCGCGGGCGATGATATCGGGCCAGGGAGTATCGAGGATCATGCAGCCCTAACGCATGGCTGGCGCAAATCTATCCCGCCAAGCGTTCAGCCCTGCAAATGGCGCGCGTGCCAGCCGACATGCTCGGCCATGAAGGTCGAGATGAAGTAATAGGAATGGTCGTAGCCGGGCTGCATGCGGATGTCCGCCGGCATGTCGGCGGATTTGCAGGCATCGACCAGCAGATCGGTCTTGAGCTGTTCCTCGAGGAAATTGTCCGCCGTGCCCTGGTCGACCAGCAGGTTCGCATGGCGCGCACCGTCTGCGATCAGCGCGCAGGCATCGTATTCGCGCCAGTCGCTGCGGTCACCGCCCAGATAGCCGCCCAGCGCCTTGTCGCCCCACGGGCAGTTCAGCGGGCTGACGATCGGCGAAAAGGCGCTGATCGAACGGAAGCGGTCGGGATTGCGCAGGCCGATGGTCAGCGCGCCGTGGCCGCCCATCGAATGGCCGCTGATCGCCTGCCGCTGCATGTCCGCGGGGAAATGCTCGGCCAGCAGCGCGGGCAGTTCCTGTTCGATATAGCTACGCATCTGGAAATGCTGCGCCCAGGGCGCCTGCGTCGCATCGACATAGAAGCCCGCGCCCTGCCCGAAATCATAGGCCTCGTCATCAGGTACGTCCTCACCGCGGGGCGAGGTGTCGGGCGCGACGAAGATGACCCCGTGCTCGGCGCAGGCGGCGCGGAATTCGCCCTTCTCGGTGACATTGGCGTGGGTGCAAGTCAGCCCCGACAGGAACCACAGCACGGGCAGCTTCGCGCCGTCTTCATGTGGCGGGACGAAGACCGAGAAGGTCATCTGCGTGCCGGTGCTGGCCGAAGCATGTCGGTAGACGCCCTGCACGCCGCCATGGCTGCAATTTTCCGATACCGTCTCGAGCGTGCCCGCGGTGGTCATAGCGCGACCTCGTATTTCGCGGTCGTCTTCGCGGCGATTTCATCAGCCGTCACGCCCGGCGCCAGTTCGACCAGCCGGAAGGGGCTGTCATGGTCGGGCCGCTGGAACACCGCCAGATTGGTGACGATCATGTCGACCACGTTCTGCCCGGTCAGCGGCAGCGTGCATTCGGGAATGAACTTGGGGCTGCCGTCCTTGGCGGTGTGATCCATCACCACGATGATCTGCTTGACGCCCGCGACCAGATCCATCGCGCCGCCCATGCCCTTGATCATCTTGCCCGGGATCATCCAGTTGGCGATGTCGCCGTTCTGCGCGACTTCCATCGCGCCCAGCACGGTCAGGTCGATATGCCCGCCGCGGATCATGGCGAAGCTGGCCGCGCTGTCGAAATAGGCGCTGTGCGGCAGTTCGCTGATGGTCTGCTTGCCCGCGTTGATCAGGTCGGCATCAACTTCGTCGGGGTAAGGGAACGGCCCGATGCCAAGCATGCCGTTCTCGCTCTGCAGCGTGACATGCATGCCTTGCGGAATGTGGTTGGCGACCAGCGTGGGAATGCCGATACCCAGATTGACGTAATAGCCGTCGCGCAATTCCTGCGCGGCGCGCGCCGCCATCTGGTTGCGGTCCCAGCCTGCTGCTTCCTGGGGCATCAGGCGCTCTCCCTTTCACGCGTGGTCTCGAATTCGATCTTCTTCTCGTAGGGCGCGCCCACGATCATCCGCTGGACATAGACGCCCGGCAGGTGGATGCAGTCGGGGTCGAGGCTGCCGGTGGGCACGATCTCTTCGACCTCGACCACGCAGACCTTGCCGCAGGTGGCCGCGGGCTGGTTGAAATTGCGCGCGGTCTTGCGGAACACGAGGTTGCCGGTTTCATCCGCCTTCCATGCCTTGACGATGGCGAGGTCGGCGAAGATGCCGCGTTCGAGGATGTAGTCCTCACCGTCGAAGGTCTTCACTTCCTTGCCTTCGGCGACCTGCGTGCCGACGCCGGTCTTGGTGTAGAAGCCGGGAATGCCCGCGCCGCCGGCGCGCATGCGTTCGGCGAGCGTGCCCTGCGGGCAGAACTCAACCTCGAGCTCGCCCGAAAGGAACTGGCGTTCGAATTCCTTGTTCTCGCCGACATAGGAGGAGATCATCTTCCTCACCTGTTGCGTGCGCAGCAGCATGCCGATGCCTTCATTGTCGATGCCCGCATTGTTGCTGGCGAAGGTCAGCCCCTTCACGCCGCTGTCGCGGATCGCGGTCAGCAGGCGTTCGGGAATGCCGCACAGGCCGAAGCCGCCGCTGGCGATGAGCATGTCGTCGCGCAGCACGCCGTCGAGCGCCGCTGCGGCATCGGGATAAATCTTGCCGGCCATCAGAATACCACCACGCTGCGGATGCTTTCGCCTGCATGCATCAGGTCGAAGCCCTTGTTGATTTCCTCGAGCGACAGGACGTGGGTGATCATCGGGTCGATCTCGATCTTGCCGTCCATGTACCAGTCGACGATCTTGGGCACATCGGTGCGCCCGCGCGCGCCGCCAAAGGCAGTGCCGCGCCAGTTGCGCCCGGTCACCAGCTGGAACGGCCGCGTCGCGATTTCCTTGCCTGCTTCGGCCACGCCGATGACGATGCTGGTGCCCCAGCCGCGATGGCAGGCCTCGAGCGCGGTGCGCATAACCTCGGTATTGCCGGTGCAGTCGAAGGTGTAATCGGCGCCGCCATCGGTCATTTCGACCACCTTCGCGACGACCTCGTCGCGGCTCATGCCCTTGGTGTTGAGGAAGTGGGTCATGCCGAACTTGCGGCCCCATTCCTCGCGGTCAGGGTTGATGTCGATCCCGATGATCATGCCCGCACCCGACAGCCGCGCGCCCTGGATCACGTTGAGGCCGATCCCGCCGAGGCCGAACACGACGACATTGTCGCCCACCTGCACCTTGGCGGTGTTGGTCACTGCGCCGACGCCGGTGGTGACGCCGCAGCCGATATAGCAGCTGGTCTTGAACGGCGCGTCTTCGCGGATCTTGGCCACCGCGATTTCGGGCAGCACGGTGAAGTTCGAAAAGGTCGAGCAGCCCATGTAATGGTAGATCGGCTCGCCCTTGTAGGAAAAGCGCGTGGTCCCGTCGGGCATCAGCCCCTTGCCCTGGGTCGCGCGGATCGCGGTGCACAGATTGGTCTTGCCGCTGAGGCACGATTTACACTGGCGGCACTCGGGCGTGTAGAGCGGGATCACGTGATCGCCCGGCTGCACGCTGGTCACGCCCGCGCCGACTTCGCGCACGATGCCCGCGCCTTCGTGGCCCAGCACGCTGGGGAAGATGCCCTCGGAATCGAGCCCGTCGAGCGTGTAGGCATCGGTATGGCAGATGCCGGTGGCCATGATCTCGACCAGCACCTCGCCTGCCTTGGGCCCTTCCAGGTCGAGCTCGACGATTTCGAGCGGCTGCTTGGGGGCGAAGGCGACTGCGGCGCGGGTTTTCATGGATGACGGCTCCGGACTAGGGGTGCCGGCGCACCGGCCTCGGGGCGGAATTCAAGGTGGTGAGCCGTGCTGGGTTCGAACCAGCGACCTACTGATTAAAAGTCAGTTGCTCTACCGACTGAGCTAACGGCCCGACCACGGCGTGCCACCTAGGGGCGCTGTCGCAGGTGGTCAAGCCGGTGTTGCGGCAATCCTGTCAGCGCCGCCGTACGGCGCGTGCCGCCAGCTGGCGCAGCGTCAGGCCGGAGACCGGATCGCGCCAGTCGGGCGCGATTTGCGCCGCCGGATGCAGGACGAAGTCGCGCTGCCGGAACAGGGGGTGCGGGATCGCCAGGCGCGGGCCGTACCATGTCCCCCCGCTCCACAGCACGATATCGAGATCGAGCGTGCGCGAGCGCCAGCGCTGCCCGCGCCGGTCGCGCCCGAAAACGCGTTCGACGTCCTGCAGGCTCGCCAGCGCGGCCAGCGGCGCGCGACCGCCCGCGATGATCGCTGCGCCATTGGCATAGCGCCGCAGCGACGGGCCGACCGGGGCACTGTCGATCACGCGCGCAACCGCCTCGACCTCCCAGCCGCTTTGGGCCAGCGCCGCCACCGCCCCCGCCAGCACCGCGCGCGGCGCGCCCAGCCCCGGCACCCGGCGGTTGGAGCCCAACGCGACCAGATATCGATGCTCGCTTGCGTCGCCCATGCCCCCGCCCTAGCCTCGCTGCCGACAAGTACCAAACGGGAGCGGCAGGCGAATGAAGATCAAGGCGATTCTGGCAGCGGGTGCGCTGGCCATGGCGGGGCAGGCCGCCGCCGACGACCACGCGCCGCGCGCGCTGACCGCGCATGAGCAGCGGGTTTACGACATCTACCGCGATATCATCGCCTTCCGCACGGCAGCAGGTCACGGCCAGATGGACGACATGGTCGCCTATCTTACCGGCCGGCTGGCGGCCGCGGGCTTTGCCGAGGAGGATTTGCTGGTCACCGATTTCGACAGTGACGGCGATCCGACGCAGGGACTGGTCGTGCGCTACCGCGGTGACGGGTCCGCCGGCGCGAAGCCGATCGTCATGCTCGCGCATATGGACGTGGTCGACGCCCTGCCCGAGGACTGGGAGCGTGATCCCTTCACGCTGGTCGAGGACGAAGGCTATTTCTTCGGCCGCGGGACGCAGGACAACAAATACGGCGTCGCCAACCTCATCGGCACTTTCATCCGCCTGAAGGAAGAGGGCTGGCGGCCAAACCGCGATCTCTATCTGGTTTTCTCGGGCGACGAGGAAACCGGCATGGTCTCCACCCGCGCGCAGGCCCGCTGGGTCGCCGACAATGTCGATCCCGCCTATGTGCTCAATTCGGATGCCGGGGGCATCGGCCTGGCGGACGATTTCGCCCCGCTCGCGCAGCAGGTGCAGCTGGCCGAGAAGACCTATGTCACCTTCGATGTCACCGCGACCAATCCCGGCGGGCATTCTTCGCGTCCGCGCAGCGACAACGCAATCTATGACCTCGCGGGCGCACTAACGCGGATCGAGCAGCTTCGCTTTCCGGTGCGCGAAAGCGAGTTGACCCGCAGCTATTTCGGTGCGCTGGGGCAGAGCATTCCGGGCGAACTTGGCGCAGCCATGCGGACATTTGCCGCCGATCCCGCCGATGACGAGGCAATCGCGCTGATCAGCGCCGATCCGGGCTATGTCGGCACGCTGCGCACGACCTGTGTGGCGACCATGCTCGATGCAGGTCATGCCGAGAACGCGTTGCCGCAATCGGCCAGCGCCGCGGTCAACTGCCGGGTTTTCCCGGGTGAAGGGGTGGAAACGGTCAAGGCTGCGCTGGAAACGGCAATCGACAATGAAGCGATCACCGTGACACAGCGCGAAGAGGCGACCGAAAGCCCGATGAGCGCGTTCCCCGACGAGGTTCGCGCAGCGCTGGCGAAATCGCTCGCAACCCGCTTCGGTGAAGCGATCCCGATGATCCCGACCATGTCATCGGGCGGCACCGACGGCATGCATTACCGCGCGCTGGGCTACGACACGGTGGCCATCGGCGCTGGCGCGAGCCGGCCGCAGGACATCTATGCGCATGGCCTCAACGAACGGATGCGGGTCGATGCCTTCTATGCCGGGCTCGACCATTGGAGCATCGTGCTGAAGGAGCTTGCGGGCGGCTAGAACAGCTCGTTCGCCGCTTCTCGGGTGGTGAATTCGCCCAGCGTCAGCTTGCGCCTGCGGCGGAACACGCCGCTGGTCGCGAGCGTGAAAGGCGCGGTCACGTCCCGCGAATAATTCGCCGACCGCAAGCGCACTTCGATCGCCGGCTCGGCGCTGCGGAACAGCACGATGGCGGCGGCCTGGATGGTTTGACCGGCAGCGCGGGGGCGGAGCACCTGGACCAGCCGGTCGATGACCTTCTGCGCGCCCTCGGTCGCGCCGGTATCGAGCACCGCGACGTTCTGGATAACGCCATTGGCGCGCAGTTCGAACACCAGCGGGAAGAACGTCCCGTCCTTTTCGATCCGGGCGATCGCGGCTTCGAGCGCGGCCGTGAACAGGGCATCGAGCCGTGTCTGGTCGATGCCCCCGGCCAAGCTCAGATATCCTCGCTGATGCGCCCGTAGAGCTGCGGCCGCCGGTCGCGGAAGAAGCCCATGCCGGCGCGGTGCTTGCGCGCGCGGTCGAGATCGAGCGTGGCGGTCAGCACGCCTTCGCTCGACCCGCCGAATTCCGCGACCAGATCGCCCCACTCATCGCTGATGAAGCTGTGGCCATAGAAGCTCTGCTGGCGATCGGCGGGGCCTTCGTGCCCGATCCGGTTGGCAGCGCAGACCGGCATGCAGTTGGACACCGCATGGCCGATCATCGCGCGGCGCCACATGCGGCTGGTGTCGAGATCGGCGTCATAGGGTTCGGAGCCGATAGCGGTGGGATAGAACAGCACTTCGGCACCCTTGAGCGCCATCACCCGCGCACATTCGGGATACCACTGGTCCCAGCAGATCCCCACGCCGATGCGCGTGCCGAACACGTCCCACACCTTGAACCCGTCATTGCCCGGGCGGAAATAGTACTTCTCTTCGTAGCCCGGGCCGTCGGGGATATGGCTCTTGCGATAGGTCCCCATGATGGCGCCATCGGGGCCGATCATGGCCAGCGTGTTGTAATAATGGTGACCGTCGCGTTCGAAGAAGCTGGTCGGGATCGCCACGCCGAGCTTTCCCGCCAATTCCTGCATCGCCTGCACGCTCGGGCTTTCGAGCGTGGGATGCGCGAGGTCGAACAGCTCTTCCTCTTCCGTCCGGCAGAAATACTCGCCCGCGAACAGTTCGGGCGGCAGGATGACCTGCGCACCCTTGCCCGCGGCTTCTTCCACCAGCGCGGACACGGCAGCGATGTTGTCGGCCGGCTCGGGGCGGGCGAGCGGCAATTGCAGGACGGCGACGGACAGCTTTCTCATGCGCGCGAGATAGGCAGCCGCCGCCGTCCAGACAATGGTTACTGCGCCTTGCGGAACAGCAGCGTCATGCGGTCGCTTTCACCGATCGCTTCGTATTTCGCGCGGTCCTGATCGCCGTAACGCAGCACCGGCGGCAGCGTCCACACGCCGCCCTCCCAGTTCGCAGGGTCGTTCGGATTGGCGTTGATCTCGCTCTCACCGGCCAGTTCGAAGCCGTTGGCGGCGAAGATCGCGACGACATCCTGCTTGCGCATGTAGCCGCGCTGGCGCGCGCCGTAATCGTCGTAGCTTGCGCCTTCGGGCGCGCGGTGCTGGACCACGCCGACCATGCCGTCGTCCTTGAGCATCATGCGTGCGGCCTTGAGCACATCGTCCGCCGCATTGCCCATGTTCAGCCCGTGCATCGAGCGGAAGATCAGCACGCGGTCGACCGTGCCGGCAAGGTCTTCGGGCATCTCGTCGATCTCGAATGCAGTGACGCTGTCAGCTTCGACCCCGGTCATTTCGGCGACTTCGGCTTTGAACCGCTCGGTCCAACCCTTCGCGCGCGCTTCCTGCGCCCGGCTGTTGTACGTCCGGCCGTCGCTGTCCTGATCGAAGGCGATATATTTGCCCGAGGAGTGCAGATAGGGCGCCAGCACGCGCGTGTACCAGCCGCCGCCCGGACCATATTCGGCCACGGTCATGCCGGGCGCGACCTGGAAGAATTCGAGCGTTTCGGCGGGGTTTCGGTACTGGTCGCGCGCGCGGTCGTCATCGCGCGTGTCGGCTGCCAGCACGGTTTCGAGATCGGCGGCGTGGTTGTCGGCGGCGAGCGGTGACGCGACGAGAGCGGCAACGGCGGCAGTCAGCATAAGACGCATGGAAAATCCTCCTCAATTCATCCGGCAGTGTTCTGGACCTGCCGCCGATGGATGACAAGGCGAAGACGGCTTCCTATCTGCGGAGCACAAGGAGATTGACGAGTATGGCTCAACAACAGGCGATCGTAGCCGGTGGATGCTTCTGGTGCACCGAAGCGGTGATGAAGGACGTTATCGGCGTCAGTAAGGTGGAAAGCGGCTATATCGGAGGGGACAAGCCCGATCCGACCTACAAAGAGGTCTGCACCGGCAACACCGGCCATGCCGAAGGTGTACGCGTGACCTTCGACGATGCACAGATCACGCTGGGCCAGCTCTACGATGTCTTCCTGGGGACGCATGATCCGACCCAGCTGAACCGGCAGGGCAACGATGTCGGCACGCAGTACCGCAGCGCGATCTTTCCGCTCGACGGGCAGGAAGACGAAGCGCGCGCGGCGATCGGGCGCTGGAACGACGATCATCCCGGGCAAAAGGCGGTGACCACGATCGAGAGCGGTCAGTGGTATCCGGCCGAAGATTACCACCAGGAATATTGGGAAGGCGAAGGCCAGCGCAATCCCTATTGCCAGGCAGTGATCCCGCCCAAGCTGATGAAGCTGCGCAAGAGCTTCCAGAAGTATCTCAAGGCCGATGCCTGACGCGGGCGGCGCGATGCGGATCGCGATCGTCGGTGCCGGTATGGCCGGGATGAGCTGCGGCCAGCGGCTCTCCCGGCTGGGGCACGAGGTCCGATTGTTCGACAAGGGCCGCGGCCCCGGCGGGCGGATGGCGACGCGGCGCATGGAAGACGGCGGCACCACGCTGCATTTCGACCACGGCGCGCAGTATTTCACCGCGCGCGACCCGCGCTTCGTCGAGCAGGTTGCGCATTGGGAAACCGCCGGCGTGGCCGCGCGCTGGGCCGCCGCAGGCGATGATGCCTGGGTCGGCACGCCCGCGATGAATGCGCCGCTCAAAGCGATGGCCGGTGAGCTCGGCGTGCAATTCGGGACGCGGATCGAACAGCTCGTGCGCGATGGCGACGGCTGGCAGATCGACGGAGAAGGCGCGCCGGATACGCGTTTCGACGCAGTGCTCGTCGCGGTGCCGGCGGAGCAGGCCGGCCCACTGCTGCAGCCGCATGCCCCGGCCATGGCCACGCTCGCCGATCAAACCGCTTCGGACCCATGCTGGACGCTGATGGCCGGGTTCGAGGCACCGCTGGCGCTGGTGCAGGACACGCTGCGCCAGCGCGGCCCGATCGGCTGGGCCGCGCGCAACAATGCCAAGCCCGGGCGCGCAAGCGAGGAATGCTGGGTCATCCAGGCCTCGCCCGAATGGTCGCGCGCGCATCTCGAAGACAACGCGGAAACGGTTGCAGCCGCGCTGCTGGCCGAACTGGCCGAAGCCAATGGCGGCCCGCTTCCACGCCAATTGGGCGCAACCGCCCATCGCTGGCGCTTTGCCAGGTCGGGCACGGCTGGCGAAGAGGCGTTGTGGGATGCAGAACAGCGGATCGGCGTCTGCGGCAACTGGCTCATCGGTCCGCGGGTCGAGGCGGCCTATATGTCTGGGCTGCTGCTCGCCGAAGCTGTCGGCGGTCGATAGGAGGCAGCACTTCGACGAAGCGGCGGGCGGGTTCCATTGCCCGGAGGAAGGATGGCGCCTAGCCGTCGATTTTCCCGATATTGCCGGAGCTTAGCGTGTCACCGATCATATCCTTGCTTGCCCCCTGCGCAGTCCTGTCGCTTGCCGCGGCCACTCCGGCAGCCGCGGGCGAACCCGCAGAGCGGCCCGGGTTCACCCCCTGCGCCGACGCCGACGCGCATCCGGCGCTTGGCGACACGCGATGCGCGCAGCTGGCCGTCCCGCTCGATCACGGCGCGCCCGAAACGGGCACCATCGATCTGTTCGTCCGCAAGTTCCCGGCACGCGGGGCTGCGACCGGTGAGCTATGGCTGATCGCCGGCGGACCGGGGGAATCGGGTGCGTCCTTCTACCCCTTCATCGACAGGTTGCGCGCGGCGGCGCCCGGCTTCGACCTGATCGTGCCCGATCACCGCGGGACCGGCCTGTCCACACGGCTGTGCCCGTCCGAGGAAAGCGCGGACAGCGCTGGCGGCATGGCGCTGGAGGGTGCGGAATGGGGCAGCTGCATCGGCGCTTTGCATGCCGATCCGCAGCGCACGCAGGCTTTCACGATCGGCAATGCAGCGCGCGACGTGAGCCTGCTGATGGACCGCCATGGCGGTGACACGCGCCGGTATCTCTACGGCGTCTCCTACGGCACGCAGCTGATCTTGCGCACGCTGGCAGTCGCCCCGCCCGAGCGGCTCGACGGTGTGATCCTCAACTCGCTCGTCCCCGCCGACGACGATCTGCGCCACGACCTCAGCCGGCGTTCGCAGGTGACCGATGCGGTCGGGCGGCAGGTGCTGCGCGATTGCGATGAGCGGCCTGACTGCAGCCGCTATTTCGACCAGCCGCTCGACGAGGCGCTGGCAGCCCTGCTCGCCGATCCCGAGCTGTCGGAGCCGCTTGGGCCGAAGCCGAAATACCTGCTCGCCGTATTGATCGACTTTCCCCGGACGCGGGCGATGTTGCCCTTTATCATCGCGGGCCTGCACCGCGGCGACGCGGCATGGCTGGAGCACGCGCAGGCCGAGCTGGGGCGCGTCCAGCAGACCTTCGCCGCTTTCCCGCAGTTCGGTTCGTCAATCCCGCTGGTGAGCCTGATCAGCCGGTCGGAGAACAACCGCCGCGCCGAGCTGACAGAGGAAATGATCGAGAGCGAAGAAGCCGGGCTGCTGTTCGCCAGCCCGCTGCCGCGGCACTTGCTGCCCGGCGGGTTCCCGACCTATGAAGCACCCGCGGATCTGGGCCGTCTGCCCGAACGAATCCCGCCGACGCTGGTGCTGCACGCAAAGCGCGATCCCAAGACCGCCTTCGCCGGGGCGGCAGCCCTTGCCGAGCGGCTCGATGCTGCGGGCGATATCGAACTGGCGGCAAGCGATACGGCGGCCCACTATGTGTTGATGACCGATCCCGATTTCGCGATCGCGCAACTGCGGGACTTCATCGCCCGCTGATCAGAGGTCCCGTCGCCATCGCGCGATGAAGAAGCCGTCGAGACCGCCGTGCTCTTCGAGCATGCCGGGGTCGGTGCGCAGCCATCCCGCGCTGCCCGGCTCGACGCCCTGCGGCAAACCATCACGGGTTATCGGATCGGGGGTGAGCGAGACGGCGCCGGCCTGGTCTTCGCCCTCCGCGCGTTCGAGCGAGCAGGTTGCATAGACCAGCGTCCCGCCCGGCTTGAGCCAGCCTTGCGCGCGCTGAAGCAGTGCGGCCTGCAATTGCGCCATCTGCTCGATGGCCTCTGGGCCGATGCGGTGCAGCACATCGGGATGACGCCGCGCGGTCCCGGTCGCCGTGCAGGGCGCATCGAGCAGGATCGCATCGAATGTGTGCTTCGGTTCCCACTTGAGCGCGTCGGCGCGGACGGCGCCCGCCTTCAGACCCGTGCGCTTGAGATTGGCCTTGAGCAGGTCGAGCCGGCGTTTCGATATGTCGAGCGCGGTCACCTGCCAGCCCTGCGCGGCCAGCTGCAGCGTCTTGCCCCCCGGCGCCGCGCACAGGTCGAGCACGTGGCGCCCCTCGCCCGGGCCCAGCAGCCGTGCGGGCAGCGAAGCAGCGATATCCTGTACCCACCAGGCCCCTTCGCCAAAGCCCGGCAGTTTTTCGACATTGGCTCCGCGCGGCAGGCGCAAATGCCCGGGCATCAGGCTGTCGGCGGAAAGCTGTACGGCCCACTGCGCGGTGTCCGCAGGATCGCGCAGTGTGAGATCGAGCGGGGGCGGTTCGGCCAGGCCGGCGGCGATCGCGGGGGCCCGCTCGCCCCAGCGCATAGCGACTGGCTCGGGCAGCGTCGGGGCGTCAGGCAGCGTGTCGCCGCGCTTGGTCAGAGTGGAGAATACGCCATGTGCCAGCCGGCGCTGCCCCCCGGCGAGCAAGTCGAGCCCGGTTGCCAGCACCGCGTGCGGCGGGGTGTCCAGCCGCAGCCATTGCGCCAGCATCATCCGCAGGACCATGCGCGCCTTGGCATCATGCGGCAGCGGCTTCTTGGTCGCGCTGTCGATCAGCGCGTCGAGATCGACCAGCCAGCGCAGGACTTCGCTGGCAATGGCCCGCGCCAGCGCCTTGTCCTCGAACTTGCGGATGTCGCGGGTCGCGCCGTTGAAGGCGATGTCGAGCGTTTCGCCCTGGCGAAGCACTGCATCGAGCAGGCGCAGCGCAGCGCGGCGGGCGTGGATACCGGTAGGTTGGGCCATGGGGGCCAGCCCCTACCCCCACTTGCACAAAGCCGCCAGCGGCATCATGTTGGCGGCATGCCGAAACGCGCAACCACCCGCCCCGAAGGGTTCAAGAAGCCCGCTCACTGGACCAACGATGCCCCGCCTGCGCCCAGGAAGGGCAGCAATGACGAGGACCTCAGCCCGACGCGCTATGGCGACTGGGTAAAAGACGGCATCGCCATCGATTTTTGAAATGATGTTCCGGTTGCGCACCGACATCCGTCGGTGCGTCCTCGGGGCTGTTCCTCTGCTTCGCTGCGGGCCCCTGCGGGCGGGCATGCAGGTGGCCTCTGGCCAGCTGTGTCTTCGACTTCGCTTCCGCCCTTGCCGGCCCTCATTCCGGGCCGGGGCTAGCACTACCCGATCGCTGGGCGAGAATCCCCGCGCCGCAGGCGAGGCAAGGCCGACTGGCCGCCCGCAGCGACGCGACCGTCAGGTCGCGTGAGCGAGGATGCCCGATAAAAACCGAATCAGATGGCGGTGAGCCTGAGCTTCAACCCGTCCTTGGGCTTGGGGATCGGCCATGCCTGCCATTCGGGATCGCCCGCCGCCAATTCGATACGGTAGCGCGGCAGCATCTGCGCCAGCAGGATCTTCACCTGCATGTAGGCAAAATGCAGCCCCAGGCACATATGCGCCCCGCCGCCGAAGGGAACCCAGGCGTATTTGTGCCGTGCCTTCACCTGCTCGGGCGTAAAGCGCATCGGGTCGAAAGTGTAGGGATCCTCCCAATGCTCCTCGTCGTGATGCGTGTAGTGGATGTTGATCCCGACATGCGCCCCGGCGGGAATGCGATAGCCGCCATATTCGAACGACTTGAGCGCGCGGCGCGGCATCGAGGGCACCGGCGGCACGAACCGCAGCGCTTCCTTGAACGCCATTTCGGTCAGGTCGAGCTTGCCCAGATCGTCATATTCGAGATCGCGCGGGCGGCCGCTGGCATCGCTGCCCCCGGTGACCGCGGCGATTTCGTCGCGCAGCCGATCCTGCCATTCGGGATGCTTGGCGAGCAGCCACAGCAGCGAGGTGGCGCTGGAGGTGATGGTGTCGTGCGCGGCCATCATCAGGAAGTTCATGTGATCGACCACTTCGTCGACCGGCATCAGGCTGCCATCGTCATATTCGGCGGTGGCGAACTGGCTGAACATGTCCTGCCCGCCGCCTTCGGCGCGGCGGCGATGCGTTTCGCGCGTGAAATAGTCGACCAGATAGGCGCGGCCATCGACGCCGCGCTTCATCTGCGTGAACGGCAGCGGCTTGCGCACCGGCGCCACGCTGGCCTGGACCATGTCGACGAAGGCGGTGTTGATCCGGTCCGCCTCGGGGCCCCACGGAATGCCGATGAAGCTGTCGGCCGCCAGGTCGAGCGTCAGTTCCTTGATTGACGGATAGAAGAGCAGTTGCGCCCCCGAGCCATCGCCGCCCCATTCCTCGACCCGCTTGGCGATGCCGCGGTTCAGCGCGTCCGCATAATGCCGCATCGGGCCGGGCTTGAAGGCGATCGACAGCGCGCGGCGATCGGCGCGGTGGTGATCGAAATCGAGCAACATCAGCCCGCGCGGGAACAGCTTGTCGAGAATCGGCCCCCAGCCCTGTTCGGAGCTGAAGATCTTGTCGCGGTTCATCAGCAGCATCTCGTTGGCCTCGGCCCCGATCAGCGCCACGTTCCAGCCACCGAAGGCCCGGTTCTTGTACACGCGGCCGTATTTTTCGACCATGCGCCGCGTCTGGCCATGCGGGTCGGCCAGCATCTTGAAGGTGTTGCCGACGATCGGCCACCCCCCCTCGCCCGGGATGTGCGCGAGCGCATCTTCGCTGGGATTGCCTTCCTGCCAATGCGACGGCGCGGTCTCGGCAGGTTGGTGCGGGGCAAGCGTGGCCATTAGGTAGCTCCTTAAAACTTACTTCGTTGTAAGTAATTTTCAGGCGCGAATCCACCCCATCAATTCACGGCGCAAAAGCGTCTCCAGCATGGCCAGTCCGGCGTCGGAAGTATTGAGGCAGGACAGCGCGGCAAACCGCTCTCCGCCGGCCTCGGTGAACTGCTCACAGCCCTGGATGGCCAGCTCTTCGAGCGTCTCGAGGCAATCCGCCGAAAAGCCCGGCGCAGCGATCGCCAGCCGCTTGGTTCCGGCCCGCGCCTCTTCTTCCAGCGTATCGTCGGTCGCAGGGGCCAGCCACTTGGCCGGCCCGAAGCGCGACTGGAAAGTGGTGCGGAAACGGAGCCCCGGCCGCGCCAGCCGCTCCTGCAGCAGGCGCGAGGTCTTCTGGCAGTGGCAGTGATAGGGATCGCCGAGTTCGAGCGTGCGCTGCGGCATGCCGTGGAAGCTCAGCAGCAGCACTTCGGGCGCGAAATCTAGCGCATCGATCTGGCGCGAGAGATCGCTCGCCAGCGCATCGATATAGGCCGGGTCGTCATGGTAGGGCGGCAGGGTCCGCAGCGAGGCCTGCCAACGCATTTCCCGCAGCTTGTCCGCAGCCTTGTCCACAACCGTGGCCGTGGTCGCACCCGAGTACTGGGGGTAGAGCGGAGCCAGCAGGATCCGTTCGCAACCGGCCGCCATCAGCGCCTCGATCCGCTCGGGGATCGACGGGGTGCCGTATCGCATCGCCCAGTCGACCTTCACCTCATCGCCCAGCCGCTGCTGCATTGCGGCCGCCTGGTCGCGCGTGATCACCGCCAGCGGCGAGCCTTCCTCGGTCCACACCTGGCGATAGGCATGCGCGCTTTTCTTGGGCCGCGTGTTGAGAATGATGCCGCGCAGGATCGGCTGCCAGGCGATTGCCGGGATCTCGACCACCCGGCGGTCCGAAAGGAATTCCGCGAGATAGCGTTTGACCGGCCCCTTCTCGGGCGCATCGGGCGTGCCGAGATTGACGAGCAGCACCCCGACGCCGCCCGACTTGACTGCGGGGTGGTCGGCGGGAAGCGATTGTTCTTGCCAGGTCATAGGCCCTCCGAAAGCAATGGCAGACGGCGAAAGCGCACTCCTGTCGCGGAGTAAAGCGCATTCGCGATGGCGGGCGGCGCCACGGCGACGCCCAATTCGCCGGGATCGAACGCGGGTGCGTCGCTGGCGAGGAATTCGATGACGATCTCGGGGCAATCGGCCAGCGTCGGCAAGCTCAGCCCCGCAAGGCGCGCGGGGACGGGCCGGCCATCCTCATAGGCCACGCTCGACCCGGTGGCGAGCGACAGGCCGAAGATCAGCCCGCCTTCGATCTGCTGGCGCGCAATGTCGTGATTGACGATCCGCCCGATATCAACCGCCGCATGCAGCCGAGTCACGCGCAGCCCGCCTTCGCCCAGCGCGGCCTGCGCCACGCAGGCGATGCGCCCGCCCCCATCGCCGGGTCCGCCCCCCTCCCCGGGTCCGCCCATGCGCACCATCGCCAGCCCCTGACCGGTGCCGCGGCGCCCGCCGTCCCAGCCGGCCAGCCGCGTCGCGCGGCGCAGGCAATCGGCCATCCGCGGCGTCTGGCCCAGCATCTCGATGCGGTAGAGGAACGGGTCGCGCCCGGCGCGTTCGGCCAGTTCGTCGATGAAGCTCTCGATGAAGAACGCGGTGTATGCCGCGGCATTGCCGCGCATCGGCCCGGTCGGGAAGGGCAGCGTCACCGGCAGGTGGTCGACCGCGACATGCGCGATTCCATAGGGCGGGACCGCGCCCTCGCAGGCCAGCGTATCGGCCTCGCCCGCAGCGTGTTCCATCGCCGCTTCGGGCGTGTTGTTGTCGAACAGGCGGTGGCCGAATTCGCGCATGGTCGCGGGCATTGCCAGCCGCGTGCGCCAGGCAGCGATGCGGCCGCCGCTCGCCGGGACGAAGCCTGCTTCCAGCCGCGCGCTGACGGGGGTGCGCACCGGCACCAGCTGCAATTCCTGCTGGCGCGGCCAGGTCAACTGGACCGGGCGGCCGATCTGCTGCGCGATCTGCGCAACCTCGATCGCGTGCCGCCGTTCGAGCCGCGCGTCGAAACTGCCTCCCGCCGCAGTGGGATAGAGCACCACGTCCTGCGGCGAGATGCCGATTGCCTTGGCCGCCGCGCGGCGCGTCAGTTCACCCGCCTGCGCGGCGATCCACAATTCCAGCTTGCCGCCGTCGAAGCGCGCCGTCGCGCTGGCGGTCTCGATCGCGGCGTGGACTGCCGGGGCGACGGAATAATCCTGCGCATAATCGGGCCGTGCGAGAGCGCCGTCCGGATCCCCTTCGGTCACGATGCGCTCGCCCTCGCCCTCCGCCAGCGCGGTATCGAGCGCGCGCAGTGCACCCGCGCTCTCGACGGCCGCGGGCCCGGCGAAGACCGGCCGCATCGCCGCAAGCGCGCGGTCGGCAATCCACCAACTGTCGGCCACTGCCGCGAGATAGCGCTTGGACTTCACCACCCCCACCAGCCCCTTGAGACCGGCCACCGCTTCCTTGTCGAAGGCGGTCAGTTCGGCCTTCCCCAGCGGACCGTGCCGGATTGAGGCGTAGACCATGCCCGGCAAGCGGATATCGCCGGCGAACAGGAAGCTGCCGTCGACCTTGGCGGGCAGGTCGAGCCGCGGGAAGGCGGGCGCCAATTCGGCCTCAGCCGGGGACGGATCCTCGCTGGCAGGTTCGACCCGCAGCGGCGGCGGATCGGGCGGGTCGAGCGTGGCAGCCTGCGCAGCCAGTTCGCCGAAGCCCAGTTCCTGTTCGCCGTGGCGCACGAGACCCGCTGCGACTTCGCATTCTTCCCAGCCCACGCCCCAGCGTTCTGCCGCCGCCATGGCGAGCAGCGCGCGGGCCGCCGCGGCGGCCGCGCGCAGCGGCTGTTCATAGGCTGCGAGCGAAAGGCCTTCGGCCGTGGCGCAGAAGGCGTTGCTGCGCGCAAAGCGTTCGGCCAGCAGGCCATCGGGATCATCGGCCAAGCCGGGCAGACGCGACCACAGCGGCGCCCATTTCGCGGCGAGCGCAGTGTTGGCGAACAGGCCTGCAGGCGGTGCGGGTTCGATGGCGACCTGCCGCCAGTCGGCACCCAGTTCGACTGCCACGACCTGCGCCAGCACGGTGGTCACGCCCTGCCCCATCTCGAGCTGCGGCAGAGCCACGGTGACCACGCCGTCTTCGGCAATGGTGAGCCAGCCGCCGAAGCCGTGTTCGTTCGGTCCGGGAACCAGCGGGCTGGAATAGCGGCGCGGCCACAGCCACCAGCCGACCGCCAGCCCGCCGCCGACTGCGGCCCCGGCCAGCAGCTGCCGCCGCGAAACCGGCAGCGCGGCTAGCCCTGCGCGCGGATCCACGCGTCGACCTTGGCGGCAATATCGTGAAACGGCGCTGCGAGCGCATCTTCGCCGCAAGCGGGCGGCTGGCCGCGGTCGCTGCCTTCGCGGATCGCTAGGTCGAGCGGGATGCGCCCTAGGAACGGCAGGTCAAGCCGCCCGGCCGCGGTTTCGACCCCGCCCCTGCCGAACGGGTCGGACACCTCGCCGCAATGCGGGCAGGCATAGCCCGCCATGTTCTCGACCAGTCCGATCACCGGCACTCCCGCCTGGTCGAACAGCTGCCCCGCGCGGGCGGCATCGATCAGGGCAAGGTCCTGCGGGGTGGAGACGAGCACTGCGCCCATCGGCTTGTAGCGCTGCAGCATGGTCAGCTGCACATCGCCCGTACCCGGCGGCAGGTCGACCAGCAGCGTATCGACATCGCCCCAATGCGCATCGATCAGCTGCGCCAGCGCATTGCCCGCCATCGGGCCGCGCCAGGCCAGCGCGCGCCCCGGTTCGACGAGATGACCCATCGACAGCACGGGAATCCCCACCGGGCTGTCGACCGGCTCCAGCTTCTTGTCGCGGGCCACCGGCTTCGAACCCTGATTGCCCAGGATGACCGGCTGCGAAGGGCCGTAGATATCGGCATCGACCAGCCCGACCTTGCGCCCACGCCGTGCCAGCGCAATCGCCAGATTGGCGGTCAGCGTCGATTTGCCGACGCCGCCCTTGCCGCTGCCCACCGCAATGATCCGCCGCTGCGTACGTTCGGCGGTCATCACGACGCGGGTTTCGGAAACCTCTTCGCGCTGGCCGAGGATATCGGTGATCGCGCGTTCGATATCGTCGCGCTCCTGCTGGCCCAGGCCCGCGGCATCGACGATGGCGATGGCCCTGCCTTCCTTGATGGTCAGCGTCGAAACACGGGCGGCAAGGCTGTCGGGAAGCAGCGCTTTGGGATCGGTCGAACTCATGGGCGCGGCTGCTGTAGCATCGAAAAGCGCGCGGCAACCCCTGTTTTTCCGCCGAACCGCACCTATAAGGAACAGCATGAGAATTTTTGACGGGTTCGGACAGAGGATTTCCCTCGCGATGGCGGGCAAGAAAAGCCCTTGGGGCGGTGGATCGGATGATGGCGGCACGGGCGACACGTCCGGCGGATCGCAGGGCGGCGGCGACAAGCCGAAGGGCCCGCGCAACCCGTGGCTGCCACCCGGCGGCACCAGCGACGATGGCCGGCGCGCGCCCAATATCGAAGACATCTTCAAGAGCCGCGGCCCCGAAGGCCCGCGTCGCTCGGGCGGCGGGGGCGGGCCCGGCGGCCCCAATTTCCGCTTTCCCCAGCGTCCCGGCGGCAAGAGCTGGTTCCCGCTCGCCGTGGTGGCGATCGTGGGCGTCGGCCTGCTGGCAACCAGCGTGCATCTGGTGGCACCGCAGGAAGAAGGCGTGGTCAAGACGCTGGGCAATTACACCCGCAAGATGGAACCGGGCCTCAATTTCTCCGCCCCCTTCCCGATCGAGACGGTCGATGTGGAAGACGTCGAAGGCGTGCGATCGGTGCGGATCCCAGGCAATAACAACCAGGCCAAACTGATCCTGACGGGCGACCAGAACCTGGTCGACCTCAGCTATATCGTGCGCTGGAACATCAAGGATCTGGCGAATTACAAATTCCGCGTGGTCGACCCGATAGAAACCGTGAACGAGGCTGCCGAGGCCGCCATGCGCGCCGCGGTCGCCGAAACCCAGCTCGACGAGACCTTCTCGGGCCAGGGGCGTGCGGCCATCGAGATGGACGTGCGCGAACGCATGCAGCGCACGCTCGACGGCTACCAGGCCGGGGTGCGGGTGCTCGGTGTCGAAATCGAGAAGGCCGATCCGCCCGCGCAGGTGGTGGATGCCTTCCGCGACGTGCAGGTCGCCGAACAGAACGCCGATGCGGCGCGCAACCAGGCGCAGGGCTATGCCCAGCAGGTCCTCGCGCAGGCCGAAGGTGAGGCCGAGGCCTTCGACAAGGTCTATGCCCAGTACCGCCTCGCCCCCGAGGTGACCCGCCAGCGACTGTATTACGAAACGATGGAGCGCGTGCTGAGCCAGACCGACAAGACGATTGTCGAGACCGACAATGTCACACCCTACCTACCGTTGCCGGAAATCCGCCGCCGGTCGCAGCAGCCCGTCACCACCGTGACCGCACCGGAGGGCCAGTAACATGAGCAATTTCCTGCAGGATCACCGCAACTCGGTCATCGCGCTGGCAGTGCTGGTGATCGGTTTCATGATGAGCGCCTATGTGGTGCCCGAAGAGGACCAGGTCGTGATCATCCGCACGGGTGAACCGGTCGGCACGGTCAACACGCCCGGCGGCGAAACCGACGCCGGCCTGTATTTCCGCGTGCCCTTCATCGACAGCGTCAACCGCATCGAGAAGCGCCTGCTCGATCTCGAAATGACCGACGAGGAAGTCCTCTCGGCCGACCAGCAGCGCCTGCTCGTCAACGCCTATGCCCGCTTCCGGATCACCGATCCGGTGCGCATGGTCGAACGCGCCGGTTCGACCGATGGCGTGCGCAACGCGCTCGAGCCGATCCTCAACTCGGTGCTGCGCCAGGAACTCGGCCGCCGGACCTTCCAGGCCATGCTGACCGCCGAACGCGGCAGCGCGCTGGCCAATGTCCGCACCAATCTCGATCGTCAGGCGCGGCAGTACGGGGCCGAGGTGGTCGATGTGAAGATCATGCGCACCGACCTTCCCGAAGCGCCGCTGCAATCGGCTTTCCGCCGGATGGAATCGGACCGCGAACGCGAAGCCCGCACGATCCGCGCCGGCGGCAGCCGCGACGCGCGCATCATCCGCGCCGAAGCCGATGCCGAAAGCGCACGGATCTATGCCGAGGCCTTCGGCAAGGATGCCGAGTTCTACGATTTCTACCGCGCGATGCAGAGCTACGACGCGACCTTCTCGAACGACGACAACCCGTCGGAGAGCAGCATCATCCTGTCGCCGGACAATGAATATCTGCGGCAGTTCCGCGGGCGGCGTTGACGGTTCGTCGAACGGCGCCGGCACCGTTCAATCGGCATTCACCGGCGGGCCCGACATTCACCCGCCGGAACGCGTGGTTCCCGCTTGGTCAGCGTTCTGCCGACCGCGGGGCCCGCACAGTAGAGAAGAGGACGAAAAGGACGTGAAGCCAGTGCGATATGCATATTCCGTAACGAGTGCGCTGCTGGTAGGCGGCGCTGCCATTTCGCTCGCGACCGGCTATCCGGCGGGTGCCCAGGTCGCCCAGAACGACGACAGCCAGATGGCGCGCGTGGTGCCCCGTGCGGGCGCTCCCGAAAGCTTCGCCGATCTCACCGCGCAATTGCAGCCTGCGGTGGTCAACATCTCGACCCGCCAGCGGATCGAGGTATCGGGCAACAATGGCAATCCTTTCGCGGGCACGCCCTTCGAAGGCCTGTTCAACCGCCGCGGCGGGCAGCAGCGCGAACCGCAGTACCGCGAAGGCCAGTCGCTGGGTTCGGGCTTCGTCATTTCGGCTGATGGCTATGTCGTGACCAACAACCACGTGGTGAGCCCCAACGGGCGCGGCACGGTGGAAGAGATCACCGTCACCATGCCCGACGGCACCGAATACAATGCCGAACTGGTCGGCACCGATGCGCAGAGCGATCTCGCAGTGCTCAAGATCAGCCGGCGCGAGCCCTTTCCCTTCGTCGAGTTCGGCGATTCGACCCAGTCCCGTCCCGGCGACTGGGTGATCGCGATCGGCAATCCCTTCGGCCTTGGCGGCACGGTCACCTCGGGCATCGTCTCGGCGGTCTATCGCAACACCGGCCAGGGCGGTGCCTATGACCGCTACATCCAGACCGATACCGCGATCAACCGCGGCAATTCGGGAGGCCCGCTGTTCGACATGCAGGGCAATGTGATCGGCATCAACAACGCGATCTTCTCGCCTTCGGGCGGGAGCGTGGGGATCGGGTTCGCCATTCCCGCCGAAATCGCCGCGCCGATCGTGCAGAAGCTGCGCGACGGGGTGGAAATCGAGCGCGGCTATCTCGGCGTATCGATCCAGCCGGTCGACGACGACCTGGCCGACTCGCTCGGCATCCCGCAGAACCGGGGTGAATTCATCCAGGGTGTCCAGCCCGGCGAAGCCGCCGAGCAGGCGGGCATCCGCCCCGGTGATATCGTCACCAAGATCGACGGGCAGGAAGTCACGCCCGACCAGACCCTGTCCTTCCTCGTGGCCAACATCGCGCCGGGCACCACCATTCCGGTCGAACTGGTCCGCGACGGCGAAACCCGCCGCGTCACGCTGACCGTGGGTAAACGTCCGAGCGAGGAGGAACTGCGCCAGCAGCAGCAGTTCAACCCCGACATCGAGGACGAGGACCCGATGGAGCCGGGCGAGAATGCCGTGATCGAGGAACGGCTGGGGCTCCAGGTCCTGCCGCTGACCGCCCAGATCGCGCGCCAGCTGGGTGCCGGCGCGGATACGCAGGGCCTTGTCGTGGCACGCGTCGATCCCAATTCGGATGCGGCCCGCAAGCGCCTGCAGCGCGGTGACATCATCCTGACGGCCAATTATCGCCAGGTGCGCTCGCTCGACGATCTGGAAAGCATTATTCGGACGGCGGAAAGCGAAGACCGCGAAGCCGTGCTGCTGCGCGTCCAGCGCCGCGGCCAGCCGGCGGCCTATGTGGCGGTGCGGCTGCGCTAGCCACCTGACCCGGACCAGACGACAGCAGGGCGGCTCTTCGGATGGGGAGAGCCGCCCTTTCTGTTGCCAGCCTAGCCTAGTTGATCTGCCGCTGTGCAGGCTGCGAGCGATTGCTTCCGCTTGCCCCGGTGGCTTCCTCGAGGAAATCGTCGCCGATCGCCTGCGGAGCGCCGTCGGCGCCGCGTGGCGGTTGCTGGGGCGGCCGCGGCCCGGGCCCGGGCTGAGAGGTGTTAGACGGGTTCGGCCGCTCGGGGCCGAGCGTGCGGTCGAAGTCCTGCGCGAAGGGGTCGTTGCGCGGCGTGTCCGCAGTGCCCGGTTCGATCAGGTTCCCCTGCTCGTCGATGAAATAGTAATCTTCCGGATCGCCGAACATGTATTCATCGTCGGGCTCCAGCTGCCATTCGGGCAATTGCAGATCGGTGTCGAATTCCTCGACCGGGCGATCCTTGACCGCGTAGCGCATGTAGGCGGCAAAGGCGCGCGCGGGGGCGGTGCCGCCCTGCAGGCCGCCGACGCGGGTGTTGTCGTCGCGGCCCATCCACACGCCGGTGGTCACGCCCGAGGAAAAGCCGACGAAATAGCCGTCCTTGTTCGAGCTGGTGGTCCCGGTCTTGCCCGCAACCGGACGCCCGATCTGCGCCGCGCGCCCGGTCCCGGTCGCGACGGCGGTCTGCAGCAAATCGGTGATCCCCGCGGCCACGTAGTCGGGCACCAGCTGCGAGCTGCGCGGCTTTTCATGCTGGTAGAGCAATTCGCCATCGGCGGTCTCGACCTTGAGAATGCCATAGGGTTCGACCGATTCGCCCCGCGCCGACACCGCGGCAAAGGCCCGCGTCATGTCGATCAGCCGGACCTCGTTCGAGCCCAGCACCATGGCCGGATAGGTGTTGATCTCGGTGGTGATCCCGAAGCGCCGCGCCATCGAGGCGACCGAGGTGAAGCCGACCTCATTGCCCAGCTGCGCCGCAACGGTGTTGATCGAATAGGCGAAGGCTGTGCGCAGGTCGATTTCGCCGACATTGCGCCCGCTCGAATTGCGCGGGCTCCAGCCGTCGATGGTCACCGCCGTGTCGACCACGCGGTCGTCGGGCGTGTAGCCCGCTTCGAGCGCGGCGAGATAGACGAACAGTTTCCATGACGAACCCGGCTGTCGCAGCGCATCGGTGGCGCGGTTGTAATTGGTCTGGACGTAATCGGTGCCGCCCACCAGCGCGAGCACAGCGCCGTCGCGGTCCATGCTGACCAGCGCGCCCTGCGCCCCATCGGGCGTGTTCGCCTTGATCGAGGCCGTCGCCGCGCGCTGCATTCCGACGTCGAGCGTGGTCCACACCTCGATCGGCTCGAAGGTCTCGGGCAGCAGCATGTCGAGCTGCGGCAGCGCCCAGTCGGTGAAATAGCGCACCGAGTTCTGCCCGGCCTCTTCCTTGAGCCGCACTGCGCTGGGATCGACTGTGACGTCGGGTGAAATGCGCCCCTGTTCCTTCATCAGCCGCAGCACCACGCTGGCGCGGCCGACAGCGGCATCGACATCGGCAGTGGGCGAATAGCGGCTGGGCGCCTTGACCAGCCCGGCGATGATCGCCGCCTCGGCGACCGAGAGCTCGGTTGCGGGATGGCTGAAGAACTTGCGGCTGGCCGAATTGATGCCATAGGCGCCGCCGCCGAAATAGACCTTGTTGAGATAGAGCTCGAGGATCTGCTCCTTCGAGAACTTCCACTCGAGCGCCATGGCGAGGATCGCCTCGCGCAGCTTGCGGTCGAGCGACCGGTTGTTGTTGAGGAAGACGTTGCGCGCCAGCTGCTGGCTGATGGTCGACGTACCGCCCACGCGCGCTCGCGATCCGGTCAGCCCCTCGATGATCGCGCCGCCCGTGCGTACCGGATCGATGCCGAAATGCGAATAATAGCGGCGATCCTCGACCGAGATCATCGCATCCTTCATCACCTGCGGGATCTCGTCCGCGGTCAGCCATTTGCCGAAGCTGGGGCCCAGCTCGACGATCTCGGTCCCGTCGCGCGCGCGCACGACGATGGTCTGTGCGGTCTGTGTCGCCTTGAGCTGGTAATAGCTGGGCATCGAGCGGACCGAAAAGGCCACTGCCAGGCTGATGAACAGCACCAGCAGCAAGGCCAGCGCGGCGCCCCAGATCGCCAGCCGGCGGCCCCATGTCCGCAGCCGGCCCGGCGGTGTGCCGCCCGCTGCGGAGCCGCGTTTCTGGCGTCGCGTCCGCTGGCGACCACTGCGTCGGTTATTCATTGCTTACGCTGGCACCCTTGTTGCTGTCCGCCCTGTAATTGCCGCAATCTCGCATGGCGAGAGCTAACCGCATGTGAACGGCAGGCGGCGGCGCTTAATCCTCGGGCTCGAAATCGAGCGCGGCGGAATTGATGCAATAGCGCATGCCCCCGCGATCGCGCGGACCGTCGGGGAAGACATGGCCGAGGTGCCCGCCGCAATTGGCGCAGGTGACTTCGGTTCGCACCATGCCATGCGAGGTATCGCGGTGCTCGTTCACCGCCTCGCCCTCGGCCGGGGCAGTAAAGGCGGGCCAGCCGCAGCCGCTGTTGTACTTGTCGTCGCTTTCGAACAGCTTCTGTCCGCATCCGGCGCAGTAATATTCGCCTTCATCGTAATGCTTGTCGTACTTGCCGGTGAAGGCGCGTTCGGTGCCTGCCTGGCGCAGCACCTGGTATTGTTCGGGGCTCAGTTTCTCCCGCCATTCGGCATCGGTGAGTTCTTGCTGGTCGGGCAATGCCTTGTCCTTTCGAGTGAGGTATCCCATATAGGGCCAACCGGAGCCGATGCACGCGGTTCCGCGAATGGTCGACGATTTGCTTGACGATTCGCAGGGGCGCCGCTAAGTGCGCCGCTTTCCGGCGGCCCGTGCCGCCTTTCCGTACGCAATACAGAGATTTTCCGCCGCGCATGCCGTGCGGCCTGACGAGGACAGACATGGCCAATACGCCGCAAGCCAAAAAGCGCATCCGTCGCAACGAAAAGCGCGCCGAAATCAACGGTGCCCGCATGAGCCGCATCCGCAACTTCCTCAAGAAGGTGGAAACCGCGATCGAAGGCGGCGACAAGGACAGCGCGCAGACCGCGCTCCGCAACGCCCAGCCGGAACTGGCGCGCGGTGTTGCCCGCGGCGTGCTTCACAAGAACACGGCGTCGCGCAAGATGAGCCGTCTGAGCAAGCGCGTTTCCGCGCTCTGATCTCCGACCGCCGGCTTTCGCAGCCGGCTGCAAGCGAGTCATTCGAAGGGGCCGCCGGTGTACCGGCGGCCCTTTTGTCGTATTCCAGTTTCATTCCGATACCGGCCTGTAATGACGCCGTAACATAACCCATGGGAATCCCGCGATTCGCGCTGCCATTTCGGGCTTATCGTAGTAGATTCATCGACTTGAACGGGCCTCTGCGGGGTCCACTTGAGTCAACAAGTATATTTCGTGTTTTTTACAGTTATCCCCCTTGCGACTCATCCGGAGAGCGACCTACACCAAGGCTCTCAGTCGGGGGCGGGACAGCCCCGGCTTTTAAATGATCGATGTGCGAGGGCGACCTCCGGATGAACCGATTCCGGAGCGGGACTGTGCTGTGCCCGGCCTTGCCGATGTAAGAACAACAAACAGGCGGCGGGTCAGCCGACCGGGGGTGATAAGTAGTATGCGAAAGACATCGGACATCGGCGCGCAGAAGGCACAGGACGATTTCATGGCAGACCAGGAAGCCGTAAACCTTGCCGCCGATTGGGCCGACATCAGCCAGGGCCTGCGCAAGGACCTGGGCCACCAGCTGCACAGCCAGTGGATCAAGCCGATCCAGGTGGGCGGGATCGAAAAGGAAACCGGCACGCTCGACCTGTTCCTGCCCACAGAATTCAGCGCCAACTGGGTCAAGGACCGCTTTGCCGACCGCCTGGGCCTGGCATGGAAGATCGCGCGCAGCGAAGTGCGCGACGTCCGCATCCAGGTCCATCCCGGACGCCGCCAGGTAACGGATCTGCGGCTGCATTCGGACGGCCGCCGCCCGGCCAATGACGGGCTCGACACCTCGATGATGGCGATCGGCGCCGACACGCTGGGCGACACCGGTTTCACCAGCTCGGTCGGCCTCGACCCGAGCCTCACCTTTGCCGCCTTTATCACCGGCGAAGCCAATGTGCTGGCGTTCAATGCCGCGCAGCGCATGGGCGCGACCGAGAAGCCGCAGTTCAGCCCGCTCTACCTCAAGGCCGCCACCGGTCAGGGCAAGACGCACCTGCTGCACGCCACCGGCCACGCGTTCCTGCAGGCGCATCCGCGCAGCCGTATCTTCTACTGCAGCGCCGAGCGCTTCATGGTCGAATTCGTCCAGGCGCTGAAGGCCAACCAGATGCTCGAATTCAAGGCGCGCCTGCGCAGCTTCGACCTGTTGCTGGTGGACGACATCCAGTTCATCATCGGCAAGGCCAGCGCGCAGGAAGAACTGCTCTACACGATCGATGCGCTGCTCGCCGAAGGCAAGCGGCTGGTGTTCGCCGCCGACCGCGCCCCGCAGGCGCTGGACGGGGTCGAACCGCGGCTGCTGAGCCGGCTGTCGATGGGTCTGGTCGCCGACATCCAAGCCGCCGATATCGAGCTGCGCAAGAAGATCCTGACCTCCAAGCTGACGCGCTTCGCGCCGCTCGAGGTCCCTGCCGACGTGCTCGACTTCCTCGCGCGGACGATCACGCGCAACATCCGCGAACTGGTTGGCGGGCTCAACAAGCTGATCGCCTACGCCCAGCTCACCGGGCAGGAAGTCTCGCTCCAGCTGGCCGAAGAGCAGCTGACCGATATCCTGTCGGCCAATCGCCGGCGGATCACGATCGACGAGATCCAGCGCACCGTGTGCCAGTTCTACCGCATTGACCGCAGCGAGATGAGCAGCAAGCGCCGCGCGCGCGCCGTGGTCCGGCCGCGGCAGGTGGCGATGTATCTGTCGAAGGTGCTCACCCCGCGCAGCTATCCGGAAATCGGACGCAAGTTCGGCGGACGCGACCATTCGACCGTGATCCACGCAGTGCGGCTGATCGAAGACCTGCGCCAGCGCGATGCCGATATGGACGGCGATGTGCGCAGCCTGCTGCGCCAGCTGGAAAGCTGACGCCCCCGCTGCCCGGCAGCGCCGTCCTCAACCGGAGCACAGCTGATCGACAGGTCTGTCCACAGACCTGTCGACAGGCACGCTGCAAAGCGTCAAAGAACCTCCATGCCCGATCCTGCCCCCACTCCGCAGCCTGCAGGCATCGACCTGCCGCATTCCTTCGGCGCGGCGCTGCTGCGCGGGGCGCGCTGCCGCTGCCCGCGCTGCGGCGAGGCGCGGCTGTTCCGGCGCTGGCTCAAGCCTTATGACACCTGCCCCGCCTGCACGCTCGATATCTCGGGCCAGCGGGCGGACGATTTCCCCGCCTACATCTCCATCTTCGTGACCGGGCACTTGCTGGCGCCGGTGCTGATCGTGCTGGCAAGCGATTTTGCGCTGTCGAGCACGGCGATCCTCGCGATCATCCTGCCGCTGGCGGTGGCCTTCATGCTGCTCACGCTGCAACCCGCGAAGGGCGCAGTGATCGCGCTGCAATGGTGGCATGGCATGCACGGCTTTCGCGCCGAACGCCGCCCCCAGCCCGGCGACGACGCATGAGCCTGTCGCCCGAGCGCCTCGACCGCTTTGCCCGCCACATCGTGCTGCCCGAAATCGGCGGCGCGGGGCAGGTCGCGCTGGCCGGCAAGCACCTCGTGCTGGTGGGCCTCGGCGGGATCGGTTCGCCCGCGCTCCAATATCTCGCCGGGGCGGGAATCGGGAAACTCACGCTGGTCGACGACGACCGGGTGGAGGCGTCGAACCTGCAACGCCAGACATTGTTCAATGCGCGCGATGTCGGCCATGGCAAGGCGGTCATCGCCAAGCGCTGGGTGACCGGCTTCGATCCCGAACTCGACGTGACGATCAGCGACCGCCGGATCACGCGCGACAATGCCCATGAACTGGTGGTCGATGCCGACCTGATTCTCGATGGGACGGACAATTTCGCCACCCGGCTGGCGGTATCCGACGCCTGCGTCGCCGAACGCGTCCCGCTGCTGTCCGCGGCGGTCGGCCGCTTTCAGGGGCAGGTCGGCGCCTTTGCCGGGCACTTGCCGGGCGAGGCCTGTTATCGCTGCTTCGTTGGCGATGCGTTCGATGCGGAAGATTGCGACAGCTGCGCCGAGGACGGCATGCTGGGCGCCATGGCCGGCTGGGTCGCGACATTCGCCGCGCTGCAGGCAGTGCGCACCCTGCTCGACGGCGTCAGCGCATTCGGCGCAACCGATTGGGGGCGGGTCCATTTGCTCGACGGGCTCAAGCCCGGCATGCGCAATTTCACCATTGCGAAGGATCCGGCCTGCACCGGCTGCGGATCAGCCGCCTAGCACCTCGTCGACCCATTCCGGCACCACCTTGGTTGCCGGACCCTGGCGGGTTTCGTGGAACCAGCGCGAACCCTGGCTTGCTTCGAGGTTGAGCTCGAGCGTGCGGACGCGCCGCTGGCGCGCTTCCTCGACGAAACCGGCCGCGGGATAGACCGCGCCCGACGTGCCGATCGACACGAACAGGTCCGCCCGCCGCAGCGCCGAATATATCCGCCCCATTTCATAGGGCATCTCGCCGAACCAGACGACATCGGGGCGCAGGCTGCGCGCATCACAGGCCGGGCAAGCCGGGCGATCGATCAGCGGCCCGGTCCACGGCGTGCGCACGTCGCAGGCTGTGCACCAGGCGTTGAGATGCGTCCCATGCATGTGGAGCACGCGCCCCGCGCCAGCGCGTTCGTGCAGATCGTCGACATTCTGCGTAACGATCAGCAGCTCGCCGTCCCAGTTCGCGTCCAGCCGCGCCAGCGCCTCATGCGCGGCATTGGGCTGCTTGGTCTGGATCGCCTCGCGCCGCATGTCGTAGAAACGCAGGACCAGCTCGGGATCGCGCGCGAAGCCTTCGGGCGTGGCGACGTCCTCCACCCGGTGCTGTTCCCACAGCCCGCCGGCATCGCGGAAGGTATCGATGCCGCTTTCCGCGGAAATCCCCGCCCCGGTGAGTATCACGATGTTGCGCATGTCGGTCATTTGCCCTCAAGTAGCGATGCAGAAGGGCAAGTCAAAGACCGGCCATGAACCATAACCGAAAGGGAGCAGCAGTGGCACGGATCGGAATTATCGGCAGCGAAGGCGCAATGGGCCAGGCGCTGGCGGGCGTGATTGACGCCAGCGACCACGAATGGGCCGGCGGCATCGACCGCGGCGGCGATGCGGCATCGCTCGCCGACGCCAGCGATGTGCTGGTGGATTTCTCCTCGCCGCAGGCGCTCGACGCCAATCTGCATGCCGCGATCGGCGCCGGCATCCCGCTCGTCATCGGGACCACCGGGCTGGAGGAACGCCACCACGGCGCGATCGATGATGCCGCGCGTGCAGTGGCGGTGCTGCAGACGGGCAACACCTCGCTGGGGGTGACGCTGCTGGCGCATCTGGTCCGCGAGGCGGCCGAGCGGCTGGGCCCGGACTGGGATATCGAGATCCTTGAAATGCACCACCGCCGCAAGGTCGATGCCCCCAGCGGGACCGCGCTGCTGCTGGGCGAAGCCGCGGCGGCCGGGCGCGGGGTTGCGCTGGGCGATCACGCAGTGCGCGGGCGCGACGGGTGCACCGGCGCGCGGGAAGAGGGCGCGATCGGCTTCGCGGCGCTGCGCGGCGGCACGGTGGCGGGCGAGCACAGCGTCATCCTCGCCGGTAACGAAGAGCGCATCACGCTGTCGCACAGCGCGGAAAACCGGTCGATCTTCGCGCGCGGCGCGGTGCGCGCGGCGGAATGGATGATCGGCCGGACCCCCGGCCGCTATACGATGGATCAGGTGCTGGGGATCTGACCCGGTGACGCTGCGCGCAAGGCTCCACCGGCAGCTCCACATCGGCTCTTGGCCGAACGGCAAGCTGACCGGGCTCAACGTGTTCGTCGTGTGGGTCATCCTCGCGGCGCTGCTGGTGGGGATCGTCGCGACCGAACCGGCGATCCGCCTGCCCTATCAGGACGAAATCCTGATCGCGGAATTCATCTTCGGGCTGGTCTTCCTGCTCGAATATGCGGGCCGGATCTTCGCCGCCCCCGAGCGCGACGGCCCCGGCTCCCCCTGGCAGAAACGCTGGCGCTTCATCTTCTCCCCGATCGGGCTGATCGACCTCGTGGTGGTGGTGGTCAGCCTGGCGCCGTTCTTCGTGGCCAATGCCGCCGTGCTGCGCGTGATCCGCCTGCTGCGGATCGTGTCGATCATGAAATTCAGCCGCTTTTCCGCCGCCATGCGTGAAATCGGCGCGGCGCTGCGCGAACGCAGCTACGATCTGCTCGTCTGCGCCACGCTGGCGCTGGTGCTTGTGCTGCTGGGCGCTGCCGGCCTCTACTGGGTCGAGGGGGATCTGCAGCCCAAGCAGTTCGGCTCGATCCCGCGCGCGCTGTGGTGGGCGGTGATCACGCTGACCACGGTGGGATATGGCGACGCCTACCCGGTCACCGCACTGGGCCGGCTGATCGGTTCGGCTGTCGCCATCGGCGGCGTGCTGCTGGTCGCCCTGCCCACCGGAATCGTTGCCGCCGCCTTCAGCGACGCCATGCAACGCCGCCGCGAAGCGATGGCCCGCGCGCTCGAGGAAATGGAAGGCGCAGGCCTGGAATGAGCCGCCAACAGCTATGACCAAAGACCAGATATTCGAGTTTTTCCGCCGACTGGCGGAGGACAATCCCTCACCCGAGACCGAGCTGGAATATGGCAATGCCTACCAGCTGGTGGTGGCCGTGGCGCTGTCGGCGCAGGCGACCGATGTCGGCGTCAACAAGGCCACGCGCGCGCTCTTCGCCGAAGTGGAGACGCCCCGGCAGATGCTCGAACTGGGCGAAGAGGGACTGAAGGAGCACATCAAGACCATCGGCCTGTTCAACTCCAAGGCCAAGAACGTGATCGCGCTGAGCCAATTGCTGGTCGACGAGTATGACGGCGAGGTGCCCGACACGCGCGAGGATCTCGTCCGCCTGCCCGGTGTGGGCCGCAAGACCGCCAATGTCGTGCTCAATTGCTGGTTCGGGCAGGAGACCTTCGCGGTCGACACGCATATCCTGCGTGTCGGTAACCGCACCGGCCTCGCCAAGGGCAAGACGCCCGAGCAGGTCGAGGCCAAGCTGGAAAAGCGCGTCCCCCAGCCCTTCCGCCTTGGCGCGCATCACTGGCTGATCCTGCACGGCCGCTATATCTGCAAGGCGCGCACGCCCGAATGCTGGCGCTGCCCGGTGGTCGATCTGTGCAGCTACCGCAAGAAGGTGCTGGAGAAGCCCAGGGGACGGTAGGTCCAACAGCCTCCCCATCCGGCGCCGCCAGACGGGGCGGATTCTCTATTCAGACATCGTCCGCCGAGATCATCTCGCGCGTGTCGATCTCGCCGGTCATCACCGCCACCGTAGTTGCCACGGCCGCGTCGCCGCTAACATTGGTGGTGGTGCGCATCATGTCCATGATCCGGTCCACACCGGCGACGAAGGCGATCGTTTCCAGCGGCACGCCGACCGCGCCGAACACCAGCGCCATCATGATCAGGCCCGCGCCGGGGATGCCCGCCGCGCCGACCGCGCCCAGCGTGGCGAGGATCGAGATGAGGAAATAATCGCCCATCGACAGGTCGACGCCGAAAATCTGCGCGCCGAACAGCGTCGCAAGTCCCAGGTACATCGCCGTGCCGTTCATGTTGATCGTCGCCCCCAGCGCGATCACGAAGCTCGCCACCGAGTTCGACACGCCGAGGTTCCGCTCGGCGCAACGCAGCGTCACCGGCAGCGTCGCGTTCGAACTGGCGGTCGAATAGCTCACCGCCATCGCATCGACGATGCCGCGGAAGAAATCGCGCACCGGCAGCCGGGCGAGGAACTTGATCATGCTGCCGTAGATCAGCACGATGATCAGCAGGCAGCCGAGATAGTTGAGGCCGACGAGCTTGGCGAGGCTGACCAAGGCATCGAGCCCCAGCGTGCCCGCCACCCAGGCCATCAGCGCGAAGACGCCGAAGGGGGTCAGCTCCATCACGATCATGGTGACCTTCTGCATGATCACCGCGCCGCTATCGAACACCTTCTGAACGGGAAGGCCTTCTTCCTTGGCCATCAGGATGCCGATGCCGATCAGCAGCGAAAAGACGATCAGCGGCAACACGGCCACGTCCGCCATCACCTGGACCGGGCTTTCGGGCACGATCGAAAGCACCATGTCGACCGCAGTGGTTTCGTTGGGAACCGGGGTCTCGCCCATCTGGATCGCGCTGGTATCCACACCCGCGCCCGGCTGGATCAGCGTGCCGAGGCCGAGGCCCAGCCAGACCGCGATCTGCCCGGTGACGACGAACAGCAGCAGCGCGCGTCCGCCGACCGCGCCCAGCTTGCGCAGGTTGCCGATCGCGGCGACGCCCGACACGAGGCTGAAGAAGATCAGCGGGACGACCAGCATCTTGATCGCCTTGATGAAGAAATCGCCGATCCACTTGATGCTTTCGGCATCGGGCCCCCAGGCCCAGCCGGTGAACACACCCAGAATGAGCGCAGTGACCACGCGCTGCCACAGTGGAATTTCGAACCACGTCTTCAGCAAATTCCCAACCCCTGTCTACCGTCGTTGCAAGCGGCATGGCCGCGCGCCAATCCATGACGCAGTTCTCGGCGAAAGCAAAGCAAAGTGAACGCCGGACCGCCGCTGCCCGGCGTCCTGGCCTAGGCCTGGCCGGCCAGCACGTCCCGCGCGATGCGCGCGTAAATCCGGCCGAGCGCCGCAAGGTCTTCCACCGCCACCGCCTCATTGGTCTTGTGCATGGTTGCATTGACCAGCCCGAATTCGATCACCGGGCAGACGCTGCGCAGGAACCGCGCATCCGACGTGCCGCCGGTGGTCGAGGGTTCGGGATCGACGCCGGTTTCCGCCTTCACGGCGGCGGCGATGCTGTCGCTGAAGGCGCCCGGCGGGGTCAGGAACGGCTCGCCGCTGATGATCGGCAGCGCGTTGCCGCCATGCTTTTCCGCGATTGCGCCGACTGTCTCGGACAGCGATGCCCCCGAATGCAGATCGTTGAAGCGGATCGAGATCCGCGCCTTGGCGACCGCGGGGATCACGTTGTGTGCATCGTTGGGCACGTCGATCTCGGTCACTTCGAGATTGCTCGGCTGGAACCAGTCGGTGCCTTCGTCGAGCACCAGTGCGTCGAGGTCGGCGAGCATCGCCACCAGCCGGGGGATCGGATTGTCCGCCAGATGCGGATAGGCGACATGCCCCTGCGTGCCCTGCACTTCGAGCCAGATGTTGACCGAACCGCGCCGCCCGATCTTCATCATGTCGCCCAGCCGGTTGACCGACGTGGGTTCCCCGACGAGGCACAGGTCCGGCTGGTGGCCTTGCTCGCGCATGAAATCGATCAGCGCGCGCGTGCCGTGCAGCGCGGGCCCTTCCTCGTCGCCGGTGATGATGAAGCTGATCGTCCCCGCGTCGGCAGGCACCTGCGCCGCCGCATCGACCATGCAGGCGATCGCTCCCTTCATGTCGACCGCGCCGCGGCCATAGAGCAGCTCGCCGCGCACTTCGGGTTCGAAGGCCTCGCTGGTCCAGCCGCCACCGGGCGGGACGACGTCGAGATGGCCGGCAAAGGCCAGGTGCCGCGAGCCTTCGGGTCCGCGGCGGATCGCGAAGAGGTTCTCCACCGGCGCCTCGGGCGTGCCCGCGGCGCCCTCCCCGCGCGTGAACCGCGTCACCTCGAAGCCGAGCGGCGCCAGCATCGCTTCCAGCGCATCGAACACCTCTCCCGTGGCGGGAGTGACACTGGGCGCGGCCATCAGCCGCTTGGCGAGATCGAGAACATCAGTCATGCTGTGTCCGCTAGCAGGAGTGCGCAGCGATGCCCAAGCTCGATCTCGATGCCATCCCCCAGACCAATGCGACGGGCTATCCCGCGCCGTTCGATGCGCCCGTGAGCGGCCGCCGCTACCGCCGCCTCGCCCCGGCCTGCGGGCTCGAGCATCTGCGCGCGAGCCACGTCGTGCTCGAGCCGGGCGCCTGGTCGAGCCAGCGGCACTGGCACACCGATCTCGACGAACTGCTGGTAATGCTCGCAGGCGAAGCGGTGCTGGTCGAGGACGATGGCGAAACCGCCGTGCGCCCTGGCGATATCCTCGCCTGGCCCGCGGGCGCGGCCAATGGCCACCACCTGCAGAACCGGGGCGAGGAGCCTTGCGTCTTCGTGGTCGCTTCTGCGGGCGATTTCGCCATCGACGGCGGCGAGTATGCCGATATCGACATGCGGTTCAGCCCCGAAGGCTATTTCCGCCGCGATGGCAGCCGTTACGAGACCGAGCGCGTGCCCTAGTCGCGTGCCTCTTCGGGCAGCGGCCCCGGCTCGAAAGCGCGGTCGAGATATTCGGCCATGCGCAACCCCGCCTGCAGCACGCGGCGCCGCGCGATCGGGGCCGAGCGTTCGATCAGTTCCTGCGACAGCGCAGTCTCGCGCGGCAGCTCGCCCTCGCACGGGTCGCAGCCAAAGGTTTTGGGATAGATGAAGTCGCGTGAGATCTGCCAGCTTTCGCGGCCCCAGTCGGCGGCCTCGCCCCCAGCCAGCTCGGCGCGTTCGGCCGCGCTGTAGCGCCGCGCGATCGGCGGATTGCCGCTGATCGCGCGTTCGGCCAGCGGCCCGTCCCACACCCAGTGCAGGTTCAGCCCCGGGACGATGCCATAGGCGGCCTCGCGGTCGTTGCCGCCGCGGTCGTCGTGATCGCCCGAATGCAGCGGCATGTGGATGTTGCCGATGAAGTGGACGAGGAAGGCGAGCGCTTCCACGCGGACATTGTCGGGCAGGCTTTCGTCGGCGAGGATGCGCTGGTTGCGTTCGACCTGCGCGCTGACGCAGCCGAGGCCCGAGCAGTTCTTGCGCGCGTCATATTCCTCGGTGACCGGCTCGGTCTGGTAGTGCCAGGCGAAAGTGTAGCCCCAGCGCCAGTACTGGCCGCGCAGGCAGTCGGGCCACACGCTCGCATCCTGCAGACTGTCCAGGTCGCAATCGGGCGTGCCCAGCAGAGGCGAGGCCTGCAGCAGCCGTGCGATGTCCGCGCGCGTCTGCGGCCGCACGTTTTCCAGCGCGATATCGGCGGTCACCGTATGCGCGTAGAAGCCCCAGGCCTGCGCCTGCGCGGGGAGCAGCAGCGCCACCAGCGCGGCGCATGCGCTCAGGCAATGGTTTCGTATTGCTCGATGACCCATTCTTCGTTGTCCGATGCCTTGATCCAGGTTTGCAGCCACTCATGCTCCCACACCGCCTGCATATAGGCGGCGGCGAAGCCGGGTACGGCGATCTGATAGCTGATGAAGCGTGACACGACGGGGGCGAAATAGACATCCGCCGCGCCGAAAGTGCCGAACAGGAACGGGCCACCGCTGCCGAAGCGGCTGCGCGCCTCGGCCCACAGCCCGAGAATGCGCAGGATGTCCTGCCGGCAGGCCTCGCTCGGGGTGAAGCCCTCGAACCGCTTGCGCACGTTCATCGGGCATTCGCCGCGCAGCGCATGGTAGGAGGAATGCATTTCCGCGACCATCGAGCGCGCCATGCCGCGCGCAACTGCATCCTTGGGCCAGAACCGATCGCGCCCGACCTTGTCGGCGAGATATTCGAGGATCGCGAGGCTGTCCCACACCACCGCCTCGTCGTCCCACAGGATCGGCACCTTGCCATGCGAGGGCTGCGTGCCGCCATCCTCGCTCTTGAGCGCATCCCATTGCTTGCCGAACATCGGCACGGTGATTTCCTCGAACGACAGGCCCGACTGCTTCGCCGCGAGCCAGCCGCGCAGGCTCCAGCTCGAGTAATTCTTGTTGCCGATGATCAGCTTCATGTATGCACCCACCTTGCGTGGGGCGGCGGTAGAGACCCGGCCGGGCACTGTCGAGGCTGAACAGCCAAGGCCGCCCGGCCCCGGTTCGTCATTCCCGCCCAGGCGGGAATCCGGATAATCTTTCCGCCCCGCAGGACGCTTTGCAATCCGCATCCGATGTGCCAGCAAGACCCCTTATCTAGGCCCCTGCCTTCGCAGGGGCGACGGAGTAGACATGTCGCTCAGGCCCTTCCACCTCGCCTTCCCGGTTCACGACCTCGCCGCGGCCCGCGCCTTCTATGGCGAAACGATGGGTTGCCGCGAGGGACGATCGAGCGCCGAATGGGTCGATTTCGATTTCTACGGCCACCAGATCGTCGCGCATCTCGCCCCCGGCGAAGCGGGCGACCGCGCGAACAACCATGTCGACGGGCACGGCGTGCCCGTGCCGCATTTCGGCGTGGTGCTGGCGATGGCGGACTGGCAAGCGCTGGCCGACCGGCTCGAGGCCGCGGGCACCGAATTCGCAATACCGCCGACCATCCGCTTCAAGGGCCAACCCGGCGAACAGGCGACGATGTTCTTCCGCGACCCCAGCGGCAACGCGCTGGAGATGAAGGCCTTCGCCGACGACGCGATGCTGTTTGCGACGTAAGAGATCCAAGCCGACGAATCCAACCGCGGTCATACGCCCGATCGCAATTCCGGCTGTTTCCCCGGCTGAAGACTAGGCAAGGGGTTAAGAACGCTCGGAAACCTTGCGAACAAGGGCAGTACTTTCCCTCCCGCTAGACTTTGTCTCGCCCCTGTGTATCCTCTGAAAAACTAAAGACACAAGAAACGACAGGAGGTCCGCAGTGAAATGGCAGGCGTTACTTTTTCTTGGTCTGACAATATCTGGTGCGGGCATGGCTTCGGCCGATGAGCGTACGGTCAAGCCGGGTTACAAGGCTTCGGGCGAACCGATCACCAATCCGGCTCATCCGGGCTACGATCCGGACCTAATCGTTTGCCGTGATTGGAGAAAGACCGGCACACGGGCGAAGGTGAGGAACGTGTGCCTCACGAACAAGCGCTGGGCCCGTGTGACGCGTGACGGAAATTCCTTCGCGCGAAGCCTGGTCAGAAATGCCTCGGGTGAGAATACGGGCGGCTGGTAAATGCCCCGCCAGCCTGGCCCTGCCAGTCTTGCCGATCTTGCAGCTGGAGGTGCGAGAAAGTCCGCCGCCAAGCGGATGCCACCTAGACCCCCGCGTCGCCCAGGACCGCCGCCCTTAGCTCGCCGATACCCATGCCCTTTTCCGCACTGGTAACGTGGATTTCGGGGAAGGCGGCGACGTGTTTGCGTGCTTCGGCTTCGGTGGCCTCGATCACCTTGGCGAGTTCGCTGGCCTTCATCTTGTCGGCCTTGGTCAGCACGACACGGTAACCCACCGCTGCCTCGTCGAGCATTTTCATCATCTCGCGGTCGACATCCTTGGGGCCGTGGCGCCCATCGACCAGCACCAGCGTGCGCGCCAGTACGGGCCGGCCGCGCAGATAGGTCTTCACGAGGCTCTTCCACTTCTCGACCACTTTCACCGGCGCCTTGGCAAAGCCGTAGCCGGGCATGTCGACGAGACGGAACAGCGTGGGTTCGCCCACTTCGAAGAAGTTGAGTTCCTGCGTGCGGCCAGGCGTGACCGAAGCGCGCGCGATCGCCTTGCGCCCGGTCAGCGCATTGAGCAGCGAGCTCTTGCCCACGTTCGAGCGTCCGCAGAAGGCGATCTCGGGTACGGTGGGTTCGGGCAGGAACTTGAGCTGCGGCGCCGAAAGGAGGAAATCCACCCGGCCCGAGAACAGCTTGCCCGCGCGCCGTTCGAGCGCGGCCCGCTCGGCAGCTTCTTCGGTGCTCATGATCCCGCCTTTGCAGCTTCGGCGGCTTTGCGCGCCTTTTCTTCCTCGATCGAGGCGCGCAGCTGCGGATGCTTCGAATAGAGGTACTTCTGCTGCGCCAGCGTGAGCACGTTGGAGGTTACCCAGTACAGCAGCAGGCCGGCGGCGAAGGGCGCCATCACGAACATCAGGATCCACGGCATGATGTCGAAGATCTTCTGCTGCATCGGGTCCATCTGGCTCGGGTTGAGGCGGAAGGTCAGCCACATGGTGAAGCCGAGCAGCACCGCGAGCACGCCGAGGCCGAAGATGATCATCAGGAACTGCGGCACGTCGATCCCGACATAGGCCAGCGCATTGGCAAGATTGGCCGGGTCGGGCGCGGACAGGTTGCCGATCCACAGGAAGTCGCGGTGCCGCATCTCGATCGCGAGATAGAGCACCTTGTAGAGCGCGAAGAACACCGGGATCTGCAGCAGCATTGGCAGGCAGCCCGCAACGGGGTTGACCTTCTCGCTCTTGTAGAGCGCCATGATTTCCTGCTGCTGCTTGGGCTTGTCGTCCTTGTACTTCTCCTGCAGCGCTTTCATCTTCGGCTGGATGGCCTTCATCTCCGCCATGCTGGCGAAGCCGCGCTGCGCGATCGGGAACATCAGGCCGCGCACGATGAAGGTCAGCCCGATGATCGCGATGCCGAAATTGCCCACCGCGTCGTAGATCGTGCGCAGCAGCCACAACATCGGCTTCTCGAACCAGCGGAACCAGCCCCAATCGATCGCCAGGCCGAACTTCTGGATGCCCGCATCCTCGTAGGAATTGAGCACCGCGCTTTCCTTGGCCCCCGCATAGAGGCGCGAGGTGACCGTCAGCGCATTGCCCGCGGGCAGCGTGGTCGCTTCGTAGATCATGTCGGCGCGGTAGGTTTCGTCGCCCATCGCGCGGAAGGTGGTTTCAGGCGCGCTGTCGTCCTGCGGGACGAGCGCGGCGAGCCAGTAGATATCGGTGAAGCCGACCCAGCTGGTGCGGCCTTCGGGCGAAACGCGCTGGTCTTCGTCGAGATCGTCGTAATCGATGTCGTAATCGGCGCTGTCGCCGAACACGCCGATCGGTCCCGAGTGCGCGATCCACAGGTCTTCGCTGGCCGTACGGCTGGTGCGGTTGACGAGTCCGAAAGGCTGCACGACCACATCATTGTCCGCAGTGTTGGCCACCGTCTGCTCGGCAGTGATCATGTACTGGTCGTCGATCGTATAGCGGATCGAGAAGGTCAGCCCTTCGCCATTGTCATGCGTCAGCGTGAGCGGGGTGTCGGCGCTCAGCACATCGCCATCGGCTTCCCACAGCGTCTGCGGCCCGGGTACCTTGAGGTTCGAGCCGACCCAGCCGAACTGCGCGAACTGCTGCGCCGGGGTGCCGCTGGGCGAGAAGATGCGGACCGGTTCGCTGTCCTTCTGCGTGGTCTCGTCATACTCCTTGAGGACGATGTCGTCGACGACGCCGCCGCGCAGATTGACCGAGCCGGCCACCCGCGGGGCGTCGATGCGCACGCGGTCGGGACTGGCCAGCGCGGTCTTAAGGTCGGCGGCTTCCTGCGCGCGCATCGCCGGATCGACGAGCCCGCCGGTGCGCGAATGCTGCGTTGCCGCCTGGCTGGCCTGTTCGGTCGGGGTGTCCGCCCGGTCTTCCACCAGCGCCTGTTCGGGCTGCGGATAGAAATAGTCCATCGCCGACGTCCAGCCTAGCAACAGCAGGAAGGAGAGCGCAATGGCGAGGATCAGGTTACGCTGGTTGTCCAAGGTCGGTCCCGTCTTTGTCCGGTCGAATACAGAATGTGGGGAGGTGTCTTAGCCTGTCAAGACAGTGCTAGGGCACCGGATCGTGGCCGTGGCCGCCCCATGGGTTGCAGCGCAATATACGCTTGAATGCCATCCATCCACCCTTGATCGCGCCGTGTTTTCCCAGCGCCTCGATCGCATACTGGCTGCACGAGGGGTGATAGCGGCAGGTCGGCGGCAGGATCCGGCTTGGCCCGAGCTGCCACAGGCGGGCAATCCAGATGAGCGGGTGCTTCACGCGCGGCGGCTGCGATGCGCACGCGGGCTGCGCGCGCGATCGCCCTTGCCCTGCGCCGCGCGGTCGAGCGCAGCGGCCAACTCGTCGCGCAATTTGGCGAAATCGCGTTCGACTCCGCCCGCACGGCCGATCAGGACATGGTCGTGATCGGGCAGGCCGCTATCGGGCAGTGCGTCCCACAGCAATTCGCGGAACCGCCGTTTCATGCGGTTGCGCACCACTGCATTGCCGATTTTCTTGGTTACCGTGATGCCATAGCGCTTGCCCCGCCCGTCATTGGGGTGGGCCAGCAGCACGAAGCCGGGGCGCGCCACCCGCAGCCCGCGATTCGCCGCCAGGAAGTTGCCGCGCTTGCGGATGACGGAAAGACTCGGGTCCATGGGAGTCAGATACGCGAACGGGCCCCCCGAGGGGAGCCCGCTGACTGTCCGTGACTATCGCTGCGCCGGAGCGCAGCGCATCACATCACGCGCAGAGGTTCTTGCGGCCACGGGCGCGGCGCGAACGCAGCACCTTGCGGCCACCCGGGGTAGCCTTGCGCGCGAAGAAACCGTGGCGCCGGGCGCGTACGAGGTTCGAGGGCTGGAATGTCCGCTTCATCGGATCGTCCTTACTAGATAGGTTGGTTGCCGGTACGAACGGTTCGCTCCGGCACAAGGGTCGCCCCGCTTGATTCGATCTCGGGAGCGACCGCCTTACAGGGCCGCGCGCCTAGGCGATAGGCCCGGGGGCGTCAAGAAAAAGTGACGTTGGCGTAGGTCAGCGTCGGGGCGGGCTGTGCCTGCTGGTAGCGTGCAGGCGACTGGGCGCGCTGCGTCTTGCGGCCCGTCCAGCGGCGCATGTCGCTTGCTTCGAGCCACAACGCGCGGGCGTGCGGCACCGAATTGGTGAAGGCGTAGAACGAACGGGCCTGCTCGGCGGTCATACCCATTTCGCGATAATAGTCGAGATACTGGCGGTTTTCCTGCGCATGCATGGCGAAGTCGTCGGCTTCGCGGCCATAGGCGTCCATCCAGCTGTGCACGGCGAATTCGGCACCCTGCGCAATGTCGCGTTCGACACCGGCAAGGAACAGTTCGACCGCGCCCGAACGCACCGACCCGACGGCGGGCACATGCGTGACGAGACCGGCTGCGCGAATCATCCGGCCGACCTGCAGGTTGGCGCGGTCGTCGCGCGTGCCCGGGCATTCGACCATGTCGAGCTGCTCGAGATCGGGAAAATCGCGCATCATGGCGCGGAAGTAGCCCGGCGTAGTGGCATCGGTTTCACCGACCAGCGCGACGCGGCGATCGTCGAGCACGCGGAACGGGCCGTATTGCGCGACGCCGCGGTTGTAATTGCGGAACCGGCGATCGACGAAGGCGGGGGCCTTCCACACAGGCAGCGCGGCGGGCGCATGGGCCTGTGGACGCATGGCGGCGAGCTGCTTGGTCTCGGCCTGCGGCTTTGCTGCGGGGCGCGAAACGGCCTTCGGCGCGATCGCCTTGCCCTGATGGGTTTCCTGGACCACCGGGCTGGCGACATAGACCACCGGGAGGTTGACCAGGGTCAGCGACTGGGCGGCTGCGGGGGCAGCAAACAGCGAGCCGACGGCGGAAGCGATAAGGGCAGTGATTCGAAACATGGCAAGCTTATGCGGCTCGCCCGGTTTCGACCGGCTCAAGAGGTATGGCTAACTCGCTGTTAACCATACTAGTTCACTGGCGTTGTGGTTTCTGTTTACCCTCGACAAGCGGGGCGTTCGCGGCCATCATCTACGGGTAACTACGGGGGTGGGGATTCACGCTGGTCGCGCTGGTCAAAACCGTTGCCTATCTGGGGCTCGAAGCGCGCAGCGTGGAAGTTCAGTGCTCGGTCGCGCCGGGCCTGCCCAAGTTCAACATCGTCGGCTTGGCCGACAAGGCGGTCGGCGAAAGCAAGGAACGCGTGCGCGCGGCGCTGGCGGGAATGGGGCTGGCGCTGCCGCCCAAGCGGATAACGATCAACCTCTCCCCCGCCGACCTGCCGAAGGAGGGGTCGCATTACGACCTGCCGATCGCGCTGGCGCTGCTGGCGGCGATGGGCGTGACCGATGCCGAACAGCTGGGCGACTGGATCGCGGTGGGCGAACTCGCGCTCGATGCGCGGATCGTCGCCTCGCCCGGCGTGCTGCTGGCGGCAATCCATGCGAGCGAGGCCGAGGTCGGGCTGATCTGCCCCAGCACGCAAGGATCGGAAGCGCGCTGGGCGAGCGAGGTCCCCGTCTGTGCCGCGCCCGACCTGGCCAGCCTGCTGAACCATCTCAAGGGTACGCAGCTGCTGCCCCAGCCCGAACCGGGCGTGGTGGCGAGCGAGAGGAGCGGCGGCGATCTCAAGCAGGTGAAGGGGCAGGAAACCGCCAAGCGTGCGCTGGAAATCGCCGCGGCGGGCGCGCACAACCTGCTGATGGTTGGGCCGCCCGGCGCAGGCAAGAGCCTGCTGGCCAGCTGCCTGCCCGGCATCCTCCCGCCGCTGTCACCCGCCGAAGCGCTGGAAGTCAGCATGGTCCAGTCGGTCGCGGGCACGCTGGAAGACGGGCGCATCAGCCGCGCGCGCCCGTTCCGCGCGCCGCATCATTCGGCTAGCATGGCCGCGCTCACCGGGGGCGGGTTGCGGGTGCGGCCGGGCGAAGTCAGCCTCGCCCATCTCGGCGTGCTGTTTCTCGACGAGCTGCCCGAATTCCAGCGCGCGGTACTCGATTCGCTGCGCCAGCCGCTCGAGACGGGCAAGGTCGATGTCGCCCGCGCCAATGCGCATGTCAGCTTTCCGGCCAACGTCCAGTTGGTCGCGGCGATGAACCCGTGCCGCTGCGGCCATCTTGGCGATCCGGCGCTCGCCTGCAGCCGCGCGCCGCGCTGCGCAGCGGACTACCAGGGCAAGGTCTCCGGCCCGATGCTCGACCGGATCGACCTGCATGTCGAAGTCGATCCGGTCAGCGCCGCCGACCTCGCGCTCCCGCCGCCTGCCGAATCGAGCGCCGACGTCGCCGCGCGCGTGGCCGCCGCACGCGATCGCCAGACCGCCCGGGCGGAAGCCACCGGTGCGCGGACCAATGCCGAACTCGATGGCGATGCGCTGGAAGAATTTGCCGGACCCGATGAAGCGGGACGCGCGCTGCTGATGCAGGCGGCCACCGCCATGCGGCTCTCCGCGCGCAGTTACACCAGGATGCTGCGGGTTGCCCGGACTATCGCCGATCTATCGGCGAGCGAACGGGTCGGGCGGATCCATGTCGCCGAAGCGCTCAGCTATCGCCGGCAGCCGCCGCGCGCCTGACCGCCCGCTCAGACGTCCTCGCCCAGATCGAGATTGAGCTTCACCGGCTCGTGCTCGAATTCGCCTTCGAATTTCTTGAGAAAATCCTCGATGGGGACCTGCTGGCCCTTGTCGACCAGCGGGTTCGCCTCGCCCATGGCGACGCCGCGCAATTCGTCGGGCGTGATCCGGACATGGATATAGGGCACCCAGACCTCGCCGAATTCGGCCTGCTGATACCATACGTCGATGATGTCGTAGGAAGCCCATTGGCCGCTGGGTTCGAGCAGCCGGATGCCTTCGCCGATGCGGGGCACAGCCATCGCCTTGATGCGGTGGACGCTTTGATGCGTTTCATTCTGGACTTCGATTTCGATCACAAGGCAGGTCCGGCTCTGCTAACGGGATTCGTGAATGCCCCGCCTTATCGCAGCGACGTATTGAGATCGTTTTAACGATGACGTCACGGGGTCAGGGCTTCGCCCGCCGGTCACTCGCGGCCGATCGCCCTTGAAGGCGCGGCTGCATCGGTCCATGTCGCCCACGTGGGGCAGGATAGCGCAACCGGACCGGACGAGTCCCCGTCGGGATACTGCATGTGACCCAAGTGCCCGCACCGACTTCCCCGCCCACTGCACCGGGCGCGTTTGCCGCGCTGCGGCGGCGCTATGCGCGGCTCAGCCCAGACATGCGGCGAAGGCTGCCCGCGCTCGCGCTCACGCTGGCGATCGAAGTTCTGCTGGTGCTGATGCTGCTGTCGCTCGGTTCGGCAAAGCGCGAGATCGCGGAGATGCGCGACACGCTGGTCGCTTTCACTTCGCCCGAGGCGCAGGACGAACCCGACGAAGCGCCCTCGCCCGAGCCGGCCCGGCCCCAACCCCCGGCAGCATCGTCGGCGGCGGCCCCGCGCGAACGGCAGGCTGCGCCGTCACCGGCCGCGCCCCAGCCCGCCGCGCCGCCACCGATCCTGCGCAACGATTTCTCGCTCGAAAGCGTGCCGCGAACCAGCCAGTCCCCGGCAGCCGAGGCCCCGCAGGCCTACGGCCCTGCCTTCACTCCTGCACCCGGCGACACGCCGCAGATCGCAGGCAGCGGCCCCAATGGCGAACCGCTCTACGCCGCGCGCTGGTATCGCCGCCCCTATGACGACGAACTGGCGGGCTATCTCTCGACCGCGCAGGGTCCCGGCTGGGGGCTTATCGATTGCCGCACCGCCCCCGATTTCCGCGTCGAGGACTGCGTCGTGGTGGGCGAATCGCCACGCGGTTCGGGGCTGGGCAAGGCGGTCCAGGCGGCGGCGTGGCAATTCAAGGTGCGCCCGCCCCAGCGCGGCGGCCGGCCGATGGTGGGCGAATGGGTGCGCATCCGGATCGATTACCAGCTGCGTCCGCGCGCAAACCGTTTCGAAGGCTAGTCCGCGATAAGCGCCGGATCGCGGTAGGGCGTGTTCTTGACAAGATGGCGGTTGTAGTCGGGTGCGCCGTCGTCCCACCACACCGGGCCGCGTTCACCCAGCGCCACCTTTGCGGCATGGACCTTTGCGCGCCCCGCGCGTTCGGCGGTCTCGTCGCCGGTGCGGCGCGCCTGACCGACCTCCCGCCGGGCCTCCATCAACTGGTCGACCAGCGTCTGGCGTTCGGTTTCTTTCAGCTGCGGATTGCTCGCGCGCCACAGCCTGCCGCGCACGATGATGTAGCGGTTATCGCGCGTGCGCTGGACCGGTTCGCTCAGGCTGCGCTCTTGGCCTTGCGCAGGCTGTCGATGTCGACGACTTCGCCATAGGCCAGCGGGGTGCCCGCTGCCGCCTTGCTGCCATCGGCCCGGATGCCGAGCCGGTCACGTTCGACCAGGTGGAGATCGGCCGGGCCGAGGATCCGTCCATCGTGGCTGAGGATCGAGATCGGCCCGATCGGCAGGCGATCGCGTTCGTCGACCAGCACCGGGTTCTCGACCACTTCGGCGCCGTATTTCTGCCCCCACTGACGCAATGCGACCATGGCGGGCAGCAGATCGAGGCCCTTGTCGGTCAGCCGGTATTCGATCTTGCGCTTGTCTTCGGCGCAGGGGTCGCGCTTGAGGATGCCGTTTTCGACCAGCTTGGCCAGCCGGTTGGAGAGGATGTTGCGCGCGATCCCGAGCTCGGTGAGGAATTCCTCGAAATGGTGGAGCCCGTTGAAGCTGGCGCGCAGGATCATGAACGACCACCGCTCGCCCATGACCTCGAGGGCCTGCGGCAGCCCGCATTCGGTCAGTTCACGCAGCGGTTCGCGGATATCACCCATAATTCAGTCCTCTTCTAGCAACCTATCTACCGGAAATTCGGCTTTTGCCAAATTTTTGGAAATGCCGGTTGCAGTCCGAAACCCATAACGCTAGAGGGGCTGGCAGGCAATGGGTTGCTAATTGAAACCTAATTGCAAGAAACTCAAACACTGTTGCAATAAAAGCAACCAACGAGGAATCCCCCCATGACGTCCTTCCTCCCCCGCTTCGCTTCGCTCGGCCTCGTGGCCACCGCCGCAGTGGCATCGCTGACGCTTGCCGGCGCCCCGGCAGAAGCGCGCACCAACGGCTTCTTCTACTCGGTCGAGCTGGCCGAACCCGTGGCGGAACGCACCACCACCGTCGCCGCCGGCGTCGCCTGGGCCTGCCAGGGCACGACCTGCGTCGCTCGCAAGGGCAGCTCGCGCCCGCTGCGCATGTGCCGCGAACTGCAGCGCGAACACGGCGAAATCACGGCCTTCGTCGCGGATGAAAAGGCACTCGACGCCGACAAGCTCGCGCAGTGCAACCGCTGATTTAAGTTCCCCCACCCCTCTCCATCGGGTGGCTGACTCAAGGCCCCGGCGATTCGTTCGCCGGGGCCTTTTTTATATCAGTCCGCGTTCGGCCAGGTCCGCTTCGAGCAGATCCGCCCGGCTGAAGTGGTGCACCTGCCAGCCATGGGCCGCGGCGGCATCCACATTGGCGCGGTTGTCGTCGATGAACAGCATAGCTTCGGGCGCGCGGCCGAACCGGCGCGCCGCGAGATCGAAGATTGCCGGATCGGGCTTTGCCAGCTTTTCCTCGCCCGAGACGACGATCGCGCGAAAGCGGTCGAAGATCGGTGCAGTGGGGCGGAAGCCGGCCCAGAACTCCGCGCCGAAATTGGTGATCGCATAAAGCGGCACCCCGCGCGCATCGAGCCGTTCGACCAGCGCATGGCTGCCCGGGACGGGCCCCGGAATGGTTTCGTTGAAACGCGCCGCATAAGCGCGAATGTCGGGTTCGAAATCAGGATAAAGCGCGATCCGTTCGGGCACCATTTCGCCGAGCGTGCGCCCGCGGTCATGTTCGAAGTGCCATTCCTCGGTGACCACTTCGCCCAGCAGCATGTCGAGCCGCGCGGGATCGGTCACCAGCTTCTCAAACAGATGCCGCAAATGCCACTGATACAGCACCCTTCCGACATCGAAGACGACCGCTTCGGCCTGCATGGTCATACCCCCCAATGCGAACGGCCCGAACTCCGCTGGGGAGCCGGGCCGGTCTGCAATACTGCCGCCCCCTGCGGGACGACGCGCCGATTAGCCCTGGCGGGCCTTGAAGCGGCGGTTGGTCTTGTTGATGACATAGGTGCGCCCACGACGGCGGATCACGCGGCAATCGCGATGGCGGCCCTTGAGCGACTTGAGGCTGTTGCGGATCTTCATAATGTCTCTCGTGAAATAAATGCGCGCCGGAGATGGTGCCCCGACGCGCCGAAATCAAGCGGCCGGTTAACCGGCAGGGGGGATTCGGTCAAGGAAAGAGTTGGGCTGGCAGCGAAAGATCGGGCCCCGTGCGTTCAGCGCCGGGCGATCATCGGCCCGAGCGGTTCGCCGCCGAACAGATGGACGTGCAGATGCGCAACCTCCTGCCCGCCATGCGCGCCGATATTGGCCATCATCCGGTACCCGGTCTCGACCAGCCCCTTGTCGCGCGCGACCTTGCCCACCGCGCGGACGAAACCGGCGATTTCCTCCGCCTGCGCCCTGGCGCTGAAATCGTCCCAGCTGACATAGCGCCCCTTGGGGATCACCAGCGTGTGGACCTCGGCCTGCGGATTGATATCCTCGAAGGCATAGGCCCATTCGTCTTCATAGACCCTGGTCGAGGGAATCTCGCCGCGCAGGATCTTGGCGAAGATATTGTCGTCGTCATAGGCAAGCGTGGGATCGATCGGCATCAGGCGCTCCGGCTGGCTTTTTCGGCAATGCCCGAAATGCCGTCGCGGCGGTCGAGTTCTTCGAGGACCCGGTCGAACCCGATACCGCGCGCGTCGAGCGCGACGAGCAGGTGGAACAGGATATCGGCGGCTTCGCCGGTCAGCTCTTCCGCACTGCCCGACAGCACCGCCACCGCGGCTTCGACGCCTTCCTCGCCCAGCTTGCGCGCGATCTGCGGCAGGCCCTTGGCATGGAGGCTGGCGACATAGCTTTCGGCGGGGTCGGCGGCGCGGCGCTGCGCGATGGTCTGTTCGAGACGGAAAAGCGTATCCATGCGCTGCGCTATGCACGGCGCCTGCGGCCAGCGTCAATCGCAGTTACACCGCCGCGCAGCCCGCAGCCGCGGGCGCGGTGCGTGGTCAGCCGCGCGCAGGCAGCCCCGCGGCGCGCAGTGCGGCATGCGCTTCGGCAACCGTGTGCTCGCCGAAGTGGAAGATCGATGCCGCCAGCACCGCGCTGGCATGGCCGCGCGTCACGCCTTCGACGAGGTGATCGAGCGTGCCCACCCCGCCGCTGGCGATCACCGGCACCGTGACCGCATCGGCGATCACCCGCGTCAGATCGACATCGTAGCCAGCCTTGGTCCCGTCCCCGTCCATCGAGGTGACCAGCAATTCGCCCGCTCCCAGTTCGGCGAGGCGCACCGCATGCTCGACCGCGTCGATCCCGGTCGGCTTGCGGCCGCCATGGGTGTAGATTTCCCAACCGCGTACCTCGCCGCTGGTCGAAGCGCGGGCATCGACGCTGGCGACGACGCACTGGCTGCCGAATTTCTCCGCGATCTCGCGCACCAGTTCGGGCCGCGTCACCGCCGCCGAATTGACCGCCACCTTGTCCGCCCCGGCGAGCAGCAGGGCGCGGGCATCCTCGACGCTGCGCACCCCGCCGCCGACGGTCAACGGCATGAAGCACACTTCCGCGGTCCGCCGGACCATGTCGAGCAACGTGCCGCGCCCTTCGTGGCTGGCCGAAATATCGAGGAAGCAGAGCTCGTCCGCGCCCGCCGCGTCATAGGCCTGCGCCTGCTCGACTGGGTCGCCCGCATCCTTCAGGTCGACGAAGTTCACGCCCTTGACCACACGCCCGTCGCGCACGTCGAGGCAGGGGATGACCCGGACGCGGACCGTCATGCCTGCTTCGCCACACGCAGCGCGGCCGCCAGGTCGAGCCGCCCGTCATACAGCGCCCGGCCCGTAATCACGCCTTCGATCCCGTCGCCGGCGAACCGCGCAAGCGTGTCGATATCGATCAGTCCCTTGACCCCGCCGCTGGCAATGACCGGGATGTCGACCTGCCGGGCGAGCCCCACGGTGGCATCGATATTGACGCCCTTGAGCATGCCGTCGCGGCCGATGTCGGTGAACAGCAGGCTGGCAACGCCCGCATCCTCGAACCGCCGTGCCATGTCGACGATCGAGACATCGGACACTTCGGCCCAGCCGTCGGTGGCGACCATGCCGTCGCGCGCATCGACCGCGACCACGATCGCGCCGGCATATTCGCGCGCCATGTCCTTGACGAATTGCGGGTCCTTGAGCGCGGCGGTGCCGATCACGATCCGCGCGACCCCCGTCTCGATCCATCCGGCGACATCGGCGGGGGTACGGATCCCGCCGCCCAGCTGGACCTTCCCGGGAAATGCCCGGACGATCGCCTCGGCGGCCTCGCGGTTCTGCGCGCTCCCGGCGAAGGAGCCGTCGAGATCGACGACATGCAGGTGCTCGGCGCCGGCGTCGGCGAACAGCCGCGCCTGCGCGGCCGGATCGTCGCCATAGACGGTGGCGCGGTCCATATCGCCTTCGGCCAAGCGCACCACGTCGCCGCCCTTGAGGTCGATAGCGGGAAAGACGATCATACTTTCGGTTCCATTACATCGCGTGGCCGGGCCAGCGCGGTTACGGTTTCCATTCGAGGAAACGCGACAGCAGGTCGAGCCCGTAGGCCTGGCTCTTTTCGGGGTGGAATTGCACGCCGAGGAAATTGTCCCGGCCGACCGCCGCGACCAGTCCGCCGCCGTGATCGGTCATCGCCAGCACGTCTTCGTGATGGCGTAGCTTGAAATGGTAGGAGTGCAGGAAATAGGCCTCGCCGCCGACCAGCACTTCGTGGTCGTGCGCATGCGGCAGCGGCGCGACGTCGTTCCAGCCCATGTGGGGGACCTTCACGCTGTCGTCGATCGGTTCGATCAGCCGCACCGTGCCGTCGATCCAGCCCAGCCCCGGCGTTTCGCCGTGTTCGAGCCCGCGCGTGGCCAGCAATTGCATGCCCACGCAGATACCGAGGAACGGCGCACCGCCCACGAACACGCGTTCGCGCATCGCCTCGATTACGCCGGCTTCGGCGCGCAGCCCTTCGGCGCAGGCGCGGAACGACCCCACGCCCGGCAGCACGATCCGGTCGGCCGCGCGCAACACGTCGGGATCGGCGGTGACCGTGACATCGGCCCCGACCTTGCGCAGCGCGTTTTCGACCGAATGCAGATTACCGGCCCCGTAATCGACCAGGGCCACCACTTCACCCACCAAGCTGCCCCTTCGTGCTGGGGATCGCCCCGCCCTTGCGCGGATCCACTTCGACCGCCGCGCGCATCGCGCGGGCAAAGCCCTTGTAGATCGCTTCGCAGATATGGTGGTTGTTGCTGCCGTGGAGCAGCTCGACATGCAGCGTCAGCCCGCAGGTCTGCGCGACCGAATGGAACCAGTGCTCGATCAGCTCGGTGTCCCATTCGCCCAGCTTTTCCTGGCTGAACCCGGCCTTCCACACCAGATAGGGCCGTCCCGAAATGTCCAGCGCGACCCGCGCCAGCGTTTCGTCCATCGGCGAATAGGCGCTGCCGTAACGCGCGATCCCGCCCTTGTCGCCGAGCGCGGCGGCCAGCGCCTGCCCCAGCGCCAGCGCGCTGTCTTCGGTGGTGTGGTGCTGGTCGATATGCAGGTCGCCATCGACCTTCATCGTCACGTCGATCAGCGAATGCTTGGCGAATTGTTCGACCATGTGGTCGAGAAAGCCGATCCCGGTGCTGACATCATAGCTGCCGCTCCCGTCGAGGCCCACCTCGACAAGAATTCTGGTTTCCGCTGTGTTTCGTTCGATCCGGCCTGTACGCATGCCAGCCGCGCTAGAGCGGCGCGCGCCAAGGCGCAAGAAAATGCACCTACGCGCAGGGTAAAGACCCGCTTAAACCGCTTGACCCCTGCGCCGCGCAGCGCCACCTAGCGACCCATGAGCGACGATACGCCCGACAGCCTGATCCCTTACGATTCCATCGTGCAGGAAGCCTTGCGTGCCGTGGTGGGCCGGGTCCTGGGCGAAATCGAACAGGGCGGCAGCGAACTGCCCGGTGCCCATCATTTCTACATCACCTTCAAGACCCACGCTCCCGGGGTCTCGGTTCCGGCAAGCCTGCGCGAACGCTTTCCCGACGAAATGACGATCGTGCTGCAGAACAAGTTCTGGAACCTGAACGTGCGCGACGATGGCTTTGCCGTCGGGCTGTCGTTCAACCAGGTCCCTGCCGAACTCGACATCCCCTATGCCGCGATCACGCAATTCGTCGATCCGGCGGTCGATTTCGGGCTGCAGTTCCAGGCCACCGTCGCCGACATGGCACCGGCGGAACCCGAACATCCCGAAAACGACGGGATGGAACTGGCAGATGGCGAACCCGTTGATGCTACTGAAGACGGCTCGAATGTCGTCACGGTCGATTTCGGCCGCAAGAAGTAAGGGTTCCAACCGAACCGCAGCCGACCGGGGGCACCAATGGTCAAACATGTTTCAACCTACGGCGCGAAGGCAGTCGACAAGGCGCGCGCCAAGACGCCGGGCAAGACCGAAGGCATGCCCGGCCCGACACACAATCCCGCCACCAATCTGATGGTCGCCGACGTGGCGATCCGCGCGGGATCCTACATCGCCCGGCGGGCGGTGGAAAAGGGCCTGCTGCGCGGCCGCTACGGCAAGGAAACCGCGCGCGAGATCGTTCGGAACAAGACGCTGGGCCAGACACTGGTCAGCTTCGGCCTGGCCAAGCTGGCGACCCGCAACCTGCCCGGCGCGCTTATCGTCGGCGGCGGGGCACTGGCCAAGACGCTGTACGATCGCCGGCGCAGCCGCAGTGCGCAGCGCCGCGAAGGCGACCGCGAACTGATCGAGCAGGCGCATCGCGACGACTGACCTTGATTTGTCCGACCCCGCTGTTTCATAGGCGTGCATGGCCGAATCCCAGACACCCACAAACAGGCTCGCCCGCCGCGGGCTGATGTTCATCCTGTCCTCGCCCAGCGGGGCGGGCAAGACGACCATATCGCGCATGCTGCTCGACGCCGATGACGAGATAAAGCTCTCGGTCAGCGTCACCACGCGGCCGCCCCGCGCGGGTGAAATCGACGGCGTGCACTATTATTTCGTCAGCGATGCCGAATTCGACCGGATGGTCGAGGAAGACGATTTCTACGAATGGGCCCCGGTCTTCGGCCACCGTTACGGTACCCCCAAGGGGCGCATCCGCAACGCGCTGAAGGAAGGACAGGACTTCCTGTTCGATATCGACTGGCAGGGCACGCAGCAGCTGTTCCAGAAGGACCAGCAGGACGTGGTGCGCGTGTTCATCCTGCCCCCCACCATCGCCGAGCTCGAACGGCGCCTGCGCGGGCGCGGCACCGACAGCGACGAGGTAATCGCTGCACGGATGGAGCGTGCGCGCGCCGAGATCAGCCACTGGGACGCCTATGACTATGTCGTCATCAATGAAGACGTCGACAGCTGCTTCGCCAAGGTGCGCGAAATCCTCGATGCGGAGCGGACCAAGCGCCAGCGGCAGACGGGGCTGATCCCCTTCGTGCGCGAACTCATGGCCTGAGGCAGCGGGACGGATGGCGATGTCCACCACCAAGCTGGATGACGGGGCGAAGACGCTGGCCTTCCTGGCCAGCCACCGCCTCGCCGCGACGCCGCAGAACTACACGCTCGCCTATATTGCGCTGAACGACCCCGGATCGCCGATCGGCCGCGCGGTCGCGCAGATCATCTCCGACGGCTACCGCATCAAGCAGGACGAAGCCGACGACATCCTCGAAGCGCACAGCACGACGACGTTTTTCGGCGCCTATGACAGCAAGAACGGCGAACTGAGCGCGCATCTGCGGCACCAGTCGCTCAAGCTCAGTGAACTGGCTTCCTCGGCGGCGGATGCGACCGGCACCTTCGCCCGCGAACTGAGCGAGGAAGCGCAGGCCGATCCCGCGGGTACGGGCGACACGTCCTCGATCGTCGCGCGGATGATCGAACATTCGCTCCACGCGCAATCGCAGCTGACCGCGGCGATGGACGAGGTCAGGGCGCTGCGCGAAGAGCTGGAGGCGGCGCGCAACGATGCGCAGCGCGACGAGCTGACCGGCCTTGCCAATCGCCGCGCGATCGACGCGCATCTGGCCGAACTGGCGGAAAAAGGCGATGCGCGGGTCATCGCGCTGGTCGACATCGACAATTTCAAGTCAGTCAACGACCGCTACGGCCACGGCGTCGGCGACCGCGTGATCAAGCTGGTCGCCTCGACGCTCGAAGATGCCTGCGCGCCGCAATTCGTGGGCCGCTGGGGCGGCGAGGAATTCATCGTGGTGATGCCCTCGAGCGATCTGGCGGCGGTGGTGAAACGCCTCAATCAGGCGCGGGCCACGCTGGCCGATACCGAATTCAAACTGCGCGAGACCGACGAACCGATGGGGCTGATCTCCTTCTCGGGCGGGGTCGCGCTGGCAGTCGGCGCGGGCGATGCCAACGCCGCCGCGCTGCGGCAGGCGGACAAGGCGCTCTATCGCGCCAAGGCCGCGGGCCGCAACTGCATCCTCAGCGCCTGAGCCGCCGCCCCCGGCACCGCGCCGGAGGCGGCAGCACCGGTCAGCTCGGTTCGGCGAAATGGCTCGGCAGCAGCGCGTTGACGATCCCGCCGTCGACGGTCAGCGTTTCGCCGATCGTGTAATCGCCCGCACGGCTGGCGAGATAGACCGCGGTCCCGCCCATATCGAACTTGTCGCCCACGCGCTTCGACGGAATGCCCGCTGCGCTCGCATCCTCGTGATCGCGTGCCGCGCGGTTCATGTTCGACGGGAAAGCGCCGGGCGCCAGGCTGGTGACATAGACGTGATCCTTGACCAGCCGCGCCGCCATGCGCCGCGTCAAATGGATCAGCGCGGCCTTCGACGCCTGGTAGCTGTAGGTTTCCCACGGATTGACGCGCTGGCCGTCGATCGAGGTGATGTTGATGACCTTGCCCGGCTTGTCCGCGCTGGCCCCGGCCGTCAGCAGCTTGTGCAGCTTCTGCGTGAGGAAGAACGGCGTCTTGACGTTGAGGTCCATCACCTTGTCCCAGCCGGCTTCGGGGAATTCGAGATAGTCGACACCCCAGGCCGCGCCGGCATTGTTGACGAGAATGTCGAGCTGGCTTTCGCGGCCCGACAATTCCTCGACCAGCGCCTCGATCCCCTCGATGGTGGACAGGTCTCCCTGAATGCCGATCACCTTGTCGCCCAGTTCGGCGCAGGTTTCCTCGATTTCATTGATCTTGCGCGCGCTGATATAGACGCGGTCGATGCCCGCGGCGAGGAAGCCCTCGACGATCATCTTGCCGATGCCGCGGCTGCCGCCGGTGACAAGCGCGACGCGCCCCTTGAGGCTGAACAGGTCTTCTAGGTTCATTTAATTCTCTCCCACTTCAGTCATTGCGAGGAGCCGCAGGCGACGCGGCAATCCATCGTGCCGCTCCCTGGATTGCTTCGCTCCCCTCCCAATGACTGGGTTTGGTGCTGGTTCTGGTTCTAGTAGCCGCTGAGCTCCGCGACGCGCCCGGCGTGGTAATACTGGTCGCCGAGGAATTCCTGCAGCGCGCGGTCCCGCTTCATGTACAGGCCGATGTCGTATTCGTCGGTCATACCGATACCGCCATGCATCTGGACGCCCTCGCGCACTGCGAGCCCGGCGACCTTGGCGACCTTGGCCTTGGCGACCGAGGCCATCAGATCGGCGCGCTCGCTGCCACCGTCGACCAGCTGCGCCGCCTTGACAGTAACTGCCCGGGCGATCTCGACTTCGGAATAGAGATGCGCGGCGCGATGCTGCAGCGCCTGGAATTCGCCGATGACCTTGCCGAACTGCTTGCGCTGCTTGAGGTAATCGACGGTCATGTCCATCGCCCCCCCGGCCACGCCGACACCCTCGGCAGCCGAGCCGACGCGGCCCGCCACCAGCATGGCATCGAGCACGGCGCGGCCGCCGTCGACTTCACCGATCACGGCATCGCCGTCGAGTTCGACATTGTCGAAAGTGATATGGCTGGCCATCGAACTGTCGACCAGGCGTACGCTGTCGTGGCTCATGCCGGCGGCGTCCTGCGGCACGGCGAAGAGCGTGACGCCGTCCGTGTCGCTATCACTGCCCGAGGTGCGCGCGGCAACGACGATCATCTCGCTGCTGGCACCGTAGAGAACGAAGTCCTTGCGGCCCGACAGCTTGAACCCGTTGCCCGACTTTTCCGCGCGGCAGCCGATCCGTTCGGGGCGGTGCTTGGCGCCTTCGTCGATCGCTACGCCATAGACTTTCTCGCCCGAAACCAGCCCGGGCAGCCAGCGGCCCTTCACGTCGTTGCTGCCATGCTTGAGCGCGGTGGCGGCCAGCACGGAGGAGGACATGAACGGCGACGGCGTCAGGTTGCGGCCGATCTGCTCGAGCACGATATTGGCTTCGACCTGGCCCATGCCGAGCCCGCCGTCGTCTTCATCCACGAGCATTCCAGCGAAGCCCATTTCGGCGAATTGCTGCCACAGCGCATGGCCGAAACCATCCTTGCAGTCGCGGTCGCGCCAATGGCGCAGCTGGTTCTTGATCGAGCCTTCCTCGGCCATGAACTGGCCAGCGGTATCGGCCAGCATCGCCTGGTCGTCATCATAGTAAAGAGGCATCGATCAGGCTCCCGGAAGCTCGAGGATTCGTTTGGAAATGACGTTCAGCATGACTTCGGACGTGCCGCCCTCGATGCTGTTGGCCTTGGTCCGCAGCCAGTTGCGCGCCGGCTTCCCGCCGTCGGTTTCCTCGCTGGTCCATTCGAGCGCGGTCGATCCGCCCGCTGCCATCATCAGTTCGTGGCGCCGCTTGTTGAGCTCAGTGCCGGCGTATTTCATCATGTTCGGCTGTGCGGGGTGCGCCTTGCCGACCTTGACCTCGTCGAGGAACTTCTCGCCCATCGCGCCATAGGCCAGCGCATCGACGTCGAACTGTGCCAGCTCGGCGCGCAGCACAGGATCGATTTCGCCGTTGGAGCGCGTCAGCGCCGCGCCGATCGTCCCGGTGTTGCCGCCATCGGCACCCGATATCATCTCGCGTTCGTGGCCGAGTAGGTATTTCGCCACGTCCCAGCCGCGGTTCACCTCGCCGACCTGGGCGGGCACGTCTTCACCATAGCTCTTGGGCACCTTCACATCGTCGAAGAAGGTTTCGCAGAACGGGCTGTTGCCGCTGATCAGCAGGATCGGCTTGGTCGCCACGCCCTCGCTGGCCATGTCGTAGAGCATGAAGGTGATGCCCTGGTACTTGTTGTCCTTGTCGGTGCGGACGAGGCAGAAGATCCAGTCGGCCTTGTCGGCGTAGGAGGTCCACACCTTCTGGCCGTTGACCACCCAGTGATCGCCCTTGTCCTCGCCATAGGTCTGCAGCGAGACCAGGTCCGATCCCGAACCGGGTTCCGAATAGCCCTGGCACCAGCGGATTTCGCCGCGGGCGATTTCATTGAGGAAGCGCTGCTTCTGGCCTTCGGTGCCGAAATGCAGCAGTGCCGGGCCGAGCATCCAGATGCCGAAGCTGGACAGCGGCGGACGCGCCTTGATCGCGGCCATTTCCTCGCGCAGCACCTTGGCCTGCGCCGGCGTCAGCCCCGCCCCGCCATATTCCTTGGGCCATGCTGGGACCGTGTAGCCCTTCTCGACGCAGGCATCGAACCAGGCCTTTTGCGCATCGTTCTTGAAGGTGGCGTTGCGGCCGCCCCAGTAGATGTCATCCTCGTCCTTGACGGGCTGGCGCATTTCGGGCGGGCAATTGGCTTCGAGCCATGCGCGCGTTTCCGCGCGGAAGGCTTGCAGGTCGCTGTCGGACATTGGCCGAATCCTCTCTTTTTAAAGCAGCGGTATGTTGACGCTTACGTTAGGGTGATTCGGCCCGACTGCGCAAGGGCAGTCGAAACCTGCCCTATTGCCGTAACGTCAGCCGGAATTCGTTGACGCCTTGCCATGCTGCCCTAAGCTGGCAGGCAAGAAATTCGGGGAGAGAGTAGGGATGCGATTCTTGGACAAGACGGTCATCGTCACCGGTGCCGCATCGGGTATCGGCGCCGCCGCCACCGCCCTGTTCGCCAGCGAGGGGGCGACCGTCTTCGCCAGCGACATCGATGTTGCGGGCGGCGAGAAACTGGCCCGCGAAACGCCGGGCGACGTCCGTTTCGTCGAGTGCGACGTCTGCGATCCCGCGGCGATCAAGGCGCTGATGGACCATGCGGCGCAAGACACCGGCGGCATCGATACGCTGTTCAACAACGCCGGGGCGGGCGGCGCCCGCGAAAGCATCGCCGAGATCGAACCCGAAGCCTGGGACCGGACGATGGATCTGCTGCTGCGGTCGGTCGCAATGGGGATCCGCTACGCCGTCCCGCATATGAAGGGGCGCAAGGGAGCCAGCATCGTCAACGTCTCCAGCGTCGCGGCAGTCGGTCCGGGCTATTCCCCGACGACCTATGCCGTCGCCAAGGCCGGCGTGCTGCACCTCACCAAATGCGCGGCGACCGACCTGGCGCAATTCGGCATCCGCGTGAATGCGGTGCAGCCGGGCTTCATCAACACCAACATCTTCACTGCGACGATGGACATTCCCGATGCCGCGAAGGAACAGGCCAAAACGATGATCGCGCAGATGTCGTCGAACGCGCAGCCGGTGGCGCGCGGCGGCCAGTCCGACGATATCGCCCAGGCGGTCGCGTTCCTTGCCAGCGAGCAGGCCGGTTTCATGACCGGCGCCTCGATGGTGGTCGATGGCGGTATCACGCTGGGGCCGCGGCATAGCTGGGATCCGGAGGAAGCCGGTGCATTCGAAGCGCTGATGGCGCTCGAAGAACAGGTCAAGGCGGCACAGCAAAACGCCTGATGCCTTTCGTCACCGGCCCCCTTCCGCAGCGCCTCAAGCTGGTCCACGGCTTCGGTGCCGTCGCCTTCGGGGTCAAGGACAGCGGTTTCAGCTTCTTCCTGCTGCCGTTCTACAATCTGGTGCTGGGGGTCGATGCCAGCACCGTGGGCGCGGCGCTGGCCGCCGCGCTGGTGATCGACGCACTCGTCGATCCGCTGATCGGGCATCTGTCCGACCGCACCTATACGAAATGGGGCCGGCGGCTGCCGTGGCTCTATCTGGCACCGTGGCCGCTGGCGCTGGTGTGGACCATGCTGTGGTCCCCGCCCTTCACGGGCACCCCCGGTTTCTGGGATATCGTCGCGCTGGCGGTGGGCGTGCGGCTGCTGCTGTCGGCCTGCGAAGTCCCCTCGGTCAGCCTAGTGCCCGAGATCACCGACGATTACGACGATCGCACCACGCTGTTCCGCTACCGCTTCCTGTCGGGCTGGCTCGGCGGACTGCTGATGATGGTGCTGACCTTCACCGTGTTCCTGCCCACCCCGCAATCACAGCTGCAGCCCGAAGGCTATGCCAGCTACGGCCTGTTCGGCGCGGCGCTGATCGCGCTGTCGGTGATCGGTTCGGCCGCGGCGCAGCACCGCATCGTCGCGCAGCTGCCCGAACGGCGGCCCCCGCCCTTTTCGATCACCGGCGCTTTTGCGGAAATCTTCGATGCCTTCCGCGAGAAGGCCTTCGTCATTTTCGCGCTGGGCGGGCTGGCGGCCTATGTGCTGCAGGGCATGACGTTCTCGATCACGCAATATGTGAATCTCTACGTCTGGCAGTTCTCCGAACTCGCCTTCCAGCTCTATCCCGCGGTGCTGTTCCTGTCGGTCGTGCTGATGTTCGTGATTGTCGGGCCGCTCCACCGCCGGTGGGGCAAGCCTAAATCGGCAGCGCTGGGCGCATTGGTCGGACTGGCGTTCTATTGCAGCCCCTATGTGTTCTATCTCGCGGGGGCCTGGCCCACCGTGGGCACCACCGCCTCGACCGCGCTGCTCTATGGCTTTCTCGTCTGCGCCAACACCGCCAGCGTGGTGGCGATCATTTCGGCCACGTCGATGGTTGCCGAAATCGTCGAGGCCTTCGAGGAGCGCACCGGGCAGCGCGCCGAAGGTACGTTCTACGCGGGCAACTGGCTGGTGCAGAAATGCGCCACCGGCGGCGGCATCCTGCTCACCAGCCTGATCGTGCAATCGATCGATCTCGCGCCCGGCACGCCGCAGGCCGAGGTTGCGCCCGAAACGGTTCGCCAGCTCGTGTGGCTGTTCATGCTGGCGGCTACGGTGCTCGCCTCTATCGCTGCCTTCTGGCTGGCCCGCTTCCCGATCTCGCGCGAGCAGCACGAGGCGCGCGTTGCCGCCCGGCGCGGCCGCCCGGCCCCGCCCGCCCCCGCCACCCCGGACCCGCTTGACCAGGCAGTCCGCGCAGACCCCGATGCCCATACGATAACACCCTAGAGCTGCGGCGGGGGACTTGGCTTGGAGCGATCCTTATGCCAGTTTCACGGCGCAACCGAATTGAGAGAGAAGAGGACAGACACGATGGATTTCCAACCGACAGAACGGCAAGCATACTGGCGCGACCGGGTGAAGAATTTCATCGACGATCATATCCGCCCCGCCGTGCCGACCTACAAGCAGCAGGACGCCGAAGGCGAACGCTGGAAGGTCATTCCCGTGGTCGAGGAACTCAAGGCGAAGGCCAAGAAGGAAGGGATCTGGAACCTCTTCATGCCGCCGCGCAATGACGGCCATCACCATGTCGAGGAAAGCTTCGAATTCGAAGGCCCCGGCCTGACCAATCTCGAATACGCGCTGTGCGCCGAGGAAATGGGCCGCATCGGCTTCGCCTCGGAGGTGTTCAACTGCTCCGCGCCCGACACCGGCAATATGGAAGTGTTTCATCGCTACGGGACGCGCGCACAGAAGGACAAGTGGCTGACCCCGCTGATGAACGGCGAGATCCGGTCGGCCTTCCTGATGACCGAACCCTATACCGCCAGTTCGGACGCCACGAATATCGAATGCCGGATCGAACGCGACGGCGACGAATATGTCATCAACGGCCGCAAATGGTGGTCGTCGGGCGTCGGCGATCCGCGCTGCAAGGTCGCGATCGTCATGGGTAAGACCGATTTCTCGGCTGGTCGCCATGCCGCGCAGTCGATGATCCTGATGCCGATGGACGCGCCGGGCGTAAACATCCTGCGCCACCTGCCCGTGTTCGGCTATGACGATGCGCCGCACGGCCACATGGAAGTTGAACTCAAGGACGTGCGCGTGCCCGTCGACAACATGCTGCTGGGCGAAGGCCGCGGCTTCGAGATCGCGCAGGGTCGCCTGGGGCCGGGCCGTATCCACCACTGCATGCGCACTATCGGCGTGGCCGAGGAAGCGCTGCACAAGATGTGCAAGCGCCTCCAGGAACGCGAAGCCTTCGGCAAGCCGATCTACAAGCACTCGGTCTGGGAAGAGCGCGTGGCGCAGGCGCGCATCGATATCGACATGACCCGCCTGCTGTGCCTCAAGGCCGCCGACATGATGGACACGGTCGGCAACAAGGCCGCCAAGCAGGAAATCGCCATGATCAAGGTGCAGGCACCCAACATGGCGCTGCGCATCATCGACAATGCGATCCAGGCGCATGGCGGCGGCGGCGTGAGCGACGATTACGGTCTCGCCAATGCCTATGCCCACCAGCGTACGCTGCGGCTGGCCGATGGCCCCGACGAAGTCCACGCCCGCTCGATCGCGCGGATGGAGTTTGCCAAGCACCTGCCCGAGGAAGGCCCCAGCGCCAACGCACTGCGCGACGGCAAGGCCCCGAGCCCGGGCAATGCCAATCTCAGCTCGGGCGACATGGGAGCGACGCGCTGATGGCCAAGGCGGCAATCCTCGAGCAGGTCGGCGGCCTCACCATCGGTGAGGTCGAGCTGGCCGATCCCGCCCCGCACGAAGTGCTGATCGATACCAAGGCCTGCGGCCTGTGTCATTCGGACCTGCATTTCATCGACGGCGCCTATCCGCACCCGCTGCCGGCCATTCCGGGCCACGAGGCGGCGGGCGTGGTGCGCGCGGTCGGCAGCGAGGTGAAAACGGTCAAGCCGGGCGACCACGTGGTCTCCTGCCTGTCCGCCTTCTGCGGCCATTGCGAGTTCTGCGTGACCGGGCGGATGGCCCTGTGCCTGGGCGGCGATACCCGCCGGGCGCAGACCGCCGCGCCGCGCATCACGCGCAATGGCGGCGAGCCCGTTGCGCAAATGCTCAACCTGTCGGCGTTTGCCGAGCAGATGCTGATCCACGAACATGCCTGCGTCGCGATCGACAAGGACATGCCGCTCGATCGCGCGGCCATTATCGGCTGCGCAGTGACCACCGGGGCAGGTGCGATCTTCAATGCCTGCTCGGTCGTGCCCGGCGAAACCGTCGCGGTCATCGGCTGCGGCGGCGTGGGGCTGGCGACGATCAATGCCGCCAAGATCGCCGGTGCAGGCAAGGTCATCGCGATCGACCCGCTGGCGGAAAAGCGCCAGCTCGCCGAAGTGCTGGGCGCAACGCATACGGTCGACGCCATGGCCGACGATGCGGTCGAACAGGTGATGAAGATCACCGGCGGCGGCGTACATCACGCGATCGAGGCGGTCGGCCGTCAGCCATCCGCCGACCTCGCGGTCAAGGTGCTGCGCCGCGGCGGCACCGCGACGATCCTCGGCATGATGCCGCTCGACTGCAAGGTCGGGCTGAGCGCGATGGATCTGCTGTCGGGCAAGAAGCTGCAAGGCGCGATCATGGGGATGAACCACTTCCCCGTCGACCTGCCGCGGCTGGTCGATTTCTACATGCGCGGCCTGCTCGATCTCGACACGATCATTGCCGAGCGCATCCCGCTGGAAAAGATCAACGAAGGCTTCGAGAAGATGAAACAGGGCACTTCGGCCCGCAGCGTGGTGGTGTTCGACTGATGGCGGAAGACCAACCCATCGATTTCGACAAGGAGATGGTCGGCACGGTCGCAGTGCCCGAGGCCGACCAGCTCGACCTTGCTGCACTCACGGCCTGGTTCGAAGCCAATGTCGACGGCTTTTCCGGGCCGATCAGCTACACCAAGTTCAAGGGTGGGCAGTCGAACCCGACCTATCGCATCGACACGCCGGACCGCAGCTACGTGCTGCGCCGCCAGCCGTTCGGCAAGCTGCTTCCCAGCGCACATGCGGTCGACCGCGAATACAAGGCGATGCACGCGCTCGGCCCGACCGGCTTCCCCGTGCCCAAGACCTATGGCCTGTGCGAGAATCCGGGGGTCATCGGCAGCAAGTTCTTCGTCATGGGTCTCGCTGACGGGCGGTCCTTGTGGAACGGCTCGCTGCCCAACAACACGCCCGAGGAACGCCGCGCGATCTACAATGCGATGATCGACACCTTTGCCGATCTACACCTGAAGGATCCCGAGGCGATCGGACTGGGCGATTACGGCAAGCCGACCGATTACTGCGCGCGGCAGATCAGCCGCTGGTCGAAACAGTACAAGCTGTCCGAGACCGAGCACATGCCGCAGATGGAACGGCTGATCGAATGGCTGCCCCAGACGATCCCGCCGCAGCACGAATCCAGCGTGGTCCATGGCGATTACCGGCTCGACAACATGATCTTCCACAAGACCGAGAACCGCGTGATCGCGGTGCTCGACTGGGAGCTGTCGACGCTGGGCGATCCGATCGCCGACTTCAGCTATCTCATGCTCAACTGGCACAACCCGCACGATGGCCGCGCGGGCCTGCTCGGCCTCGATCTCGCAGAGCTGGGCATCCCGACGCAGGACGAGGCGGTCGAACGCTATGTCGCGCGTACCAGCTATCCGGTGCCGCCGATGGACTGGTACTTCGCCTACAACCTCTTCCGCCTGGCGGGCATCATGCAGGGCATCAAGAAGCGCGTTATCGATGGCACAGCTTCGAGCGCGCATGCCAAGTCGATGTCCGAACGCGTCGCCCCGCTGGTAGAGCGCGCCTATCACTTCGCCAAGGAAGCGGGGATGGACTAGCGCAGCGGGACTGCTAACGAGCGCTCCGTAATATCAAACGGAGACCAGCATGAGCGCCGACCTCGAAAGCCGCATCACCGCCGCGTGGGAAGACCGCGCCAATGTCACGCCGCAGAGCGCGGATGTGCGCGAGGCGGTCGAAGCGGCGCTGGGCATGCTCGACAGCGGTGAGGGCCGCGTGGCCGAGCCCGACGGCAAGGGCGGCTGGACGGTCAACCAGTGGCTCAAGAAGGCGGTGCTGCTGAGCTTCCGGCTTAACGACAACCGCGTGATGGAGGGCGGCAGCGCCGGCCATCCGGCGTTCGACAAGGTGCCGAGCAAGTTTGCCGGCTGGGACGATGCGGCTTTCCGTGCAGCAGGCTTTCGCGTGGTGCCCGGCGCGGTCGCCCGCGAAGGCGCTTATATCGCGCCCGGCTGCGTGCTGATGCCGAGTTTCGTCAACATCGGCGCCTATGTCGGCAAGGGCACGATGGTCGATACCTGGGCCAGCATCGGCAGCTGCGCGCAGATCGGTGAGAACTGCCATATCTCCGCCGGCGCAGGCATTGGCGGCGTGCTCGAACCGATGCAGGCCAACCCGACGATCATCGGCGACAATTGCTTCATCGGCGCGCGCAGCGAAATCGTCGAAGGCGTGATCGTCGGCGAAGGCAGCGTCGTGGCGATGGGGGTCTTCATCACCCAGTCGACCAAGATCGTCTACCGCGACACCGGAGAGGTCATCCGCGGCCACATCCCGCCCTATTCGGTCGTCGTACCCGGTACCATGCCCGGCAAGGACGGCGGCCCCGGCCTTGCCTGCGCCGTCATCGTCAAGACGGTGGACGCGCAGACCCGCGAAAAAACCGGAATCAACGAACTGCTGCGCGACTGAGCCGCCGGAACATTCGCCCCGACAAAGCGTAAATCTCCCAGATACACGCGGGATCGCGTAATTTTTCAGGGAGTAAAGCTCGATGCACAAGCAAGGCGAAGAAGTTCACGTCACCGACACCGAAGCAAGTGGCGGTTCGAAAGAGGGCGTGGTGCGCTGGGTACTGGCGGGCGGATTGCTGCTGGCAATCCTGTTGCTGTCGGTCACGTGGATCGTGCCTGCCCTGTCGACCGGCGATGTCGAGGAAGAGGGCACCGTCAGCGGCCAGATCTCGTCGATGGAAGGTGAAGGCGACGACACCGACAGCATCGTGACCGATCTTGGCGACGATCAGGTGGCTACCCCCGGCGACCAGGTCACCACCGAAGACGGGCTCGAAGTCGTCGAGAATTGATCGCACGCCAGGGAGAGTTCGCATGAGCAATCCGAACAGCTACCAGACCGACCAGTATGTCGAATGGAACTGGGGTAACGGCAAGGGCAAGGGTCAGGTGAAGGAGCGTTTCGAACGCGAGGTCACCCGTACCCTGCAAGGAACCGAAGTCACCAAAGACGGCGACGAGGACAACCCCGCCTATCTCATCAAACAGGACGACGGCGACGAAGTGCTGAAACGCGGTTCCGAACTGTCGGCGCAAGACTGATGCCTGCACAATCCAAAGCCCAACAACGTGCCGCCGGAGCGGCGCTTTCTGCCAAGCGGGGCGACACCAAGGTGTCCGAACTGCAGGGCGCGTCGAAACAGATGTACAATTCGATGAGCGAAGACGAGCTCGAGGATTACGCATCCACCGATCTCGACGGCCTGCCCGAGCATGTCGACGACGACGATTGACCGTGACCGGTTCGGCCATTTCCTGAACGCTCAAGACGGCGGCGTTTGGGAACGCGCGCTCGATGAACTGCGCCGCGGCACGAAGACGGGTCACTGGATGTGGTTCGTCTTCCCGCAGATTGTCGGTCTCGGCTCAAGCGAGATGGCACGCGCCTTCGCGCTGGCAAACGCCGACGAAGCCGCTGCCTATTTTGCGCACCCTGTGCTCGGCCACCGGCTGCTACAGGCAAGCCAGGCCATGCTCGGCCACGCAGCGGCCATGTCCGCCGCGGAGATCCTTGGCCCGGTTGATACGCTCAAGTTCCGCAGCTCGATGACATTGTTCGAAGCCGCCGGATCGGGCGAGGACGCGCACGTCTTCCGTGCTGCGCTAGACCGGTTCTTCGATGGCAAGCGTGACGAGCTTACGCTCGTCAGGCTCTAGTTATGCCAGCCTGTCAGTCGGCCGCGTCGCGCGGTTCTCCGGCGCGGTATTCGAGCGGCGCCATGTCCGTCACGCTGGCAGCATAGGCTTCGGCCTCGCGCATGACGCGCATCATGTTACGCGAAGCGATCTTCTCCAGATCTTCCTGCGAATAGCCGCGCTGCGCCAGTTCGGCGAACAGTGCGGGATAGCCGGTCACGTCCTCCATCCCGATCGGGCCGGTTGGCATGCCGTCGTAGTCGCCGCCGATCCCGATATGGTCGATCCCCGCCACGTCGCGAATATGGTCGATATGATCGGCCAGATCGGAAATCGTCGACACCGGCTCGCGGTTCTCGGCATCCCATTTCGCCAGCTGCGCCTCGACCGTGTCGGGCAGTCCGGGATAGAGCGCCTCAAGCCGCGCTTCTTCCGCTGCACGCGAGGCCGAATGCTGGCGCAGGTCCTCGGTGATGAACCACGGCAGCGCCACCGCCATCACGATCCCGCCGTTCTCGGGAAGGCGGGCCAGCACGCTGTCTGGCACATTGCGCAGGTGACCGGTGATCGCCCGGGCGCCCGAATGGCTGAAGATGACCGGCGCCTGCGCGACATCGAGCGCGTCTATCATCGCTTCCTCGCTGACGTGGCTGAGGTCGACCAGCATTCCGATGCGGTTCATTTCGCGCACCACATCCATGCCGAAGGCGTTGAGCCCGCCATGCTGCGGCGCATCGGTGGCGCTGTCGGCCCAGCTCAGCGTCTTGCCATGGGTCAACGTCATGTAGCGCGCGCCCATGGCGTACATCTGCCGCAGAACAGCGAGGCTCGAGCCGATCGAATGGCCGCCTTCCATACCCATGAGCGAGGCGATCCGCCCGGCGCCCATCGCCTGTTCGACATCGTCGGCGGTAAGTGCGAGCTGCAATGCGTCGGGATAGCGGGCGATCAGGCGCTTGGTGACGTCGATCTGTTCGACAGTGGCCTGCACTGCCTCGGCTTCGGGCAGGCCGGGGCTGACATAGACCGACCACCACTGCGCGCCCACCATGCCCTGCCGCAACCGGGCAAGGTCCGAATGCATGGCGCTGCGTTCGCTGGTCTGCGTATCGAGCGTGTCGCGGAAATCGAAGTCCCCGATGACATTGCCGAAGCGCGAGCGCAGCTGGATCGGCACGTCGTTGTGGCCGTCCCATACCGGCGCCGCCTCCAGCGCGGCAGCCGCGGTCCGTTCGGCCGCGCTCTGCGCGAGGACAGGTCCCGAAGTTGCGAGGGCAACAGCGGCAGCGGCGAGCAGGAAATGGCGCATGAACGAAAAACCCCTTGATGTATCGCCGCCCGTCCTAGCAAAGAGCAGCCCCATGGGAAGGGGCCATTCACGACCATGACGACCGCCAGCAACGCGCCCAGGCCGGCGCGGTTCGATCGGCCGGCTATTCCGGAAATCCGCGAGGTGCGCGCATGATCCGCGGCGTGCTGCGCTGGGTGCTGGCGGCGTTTTACGCTGCGGCCGGGTATCTGCACCTCGTGCGCCCGGAGCCGTTCCTGTCGATCATGCCGTCTTGGGTGCCCGCGCCCGAAGCGGTGGTGCTGTGGACCGGGGTGGCCGAACTGCTGGGGGCAGCGGCGCTGGTGCAATGGGCGAGCCCGCGCCTGCGCCGTGCGGGGGCGATCGGCCTGGCCGCCTATGCGGTCTGCGTGTTCCCCGCCAATATCCACCATTTCGCGCTCGATATGGCGCGCGGCGATGGCGGGCTCGGCCTCGGCTATCACGTGCCGAGGATGTTCGCGCAGCCGCTGCTGGTGTGGCTGGCGCTGTGGGCCGGCGGCACAACGGACTGGCCGCTGCGCCGCCGGTGACCGCTTAGCTCATGTGCTTCGAGACGGCGCCCGTCATCTTGAACATGGAGATCTGTTCCTTGCCGATCACCGCGCCGAGCTTGTCGTCGGGGTTGATCATGCGGCGATCCTTGGAATCCTGCAGGTCGTTCGCCTTGATGTGATCCCACACCTTGGAGGTGACCTGCGCCCGCGTCATCGGGCCCTTGCCGACCACGTTCTCGAGTTGCGGCGACAGGTTCACCGGCTTCTGCAGTGCGTTGTTCTTGCCAGCCATGACTATTCCTTTCCTTGGCTATGCTTCATTCTACGTCGTCGAGGTCATCCACATCCAGTTCCTCGACCAAATGGCCTTCGAACCGGGCTGTGAGGACCGCGGCGGCGGTCACGTGTCCGTCCAGATTGCGGACGAGATCGTCATGCGTCGCTCCCGGCATCAGTGTCAGCGGGAGATCGGTCGCGAACAGCTGGAACACATAGCGGTGCTCCTCGCCGACCGGCGGATCGGGCAGCAACCATTCCGAATTGCCTTGGGCGTTCTTGCCGGTGCGCGGCGGCGTCTCGCCTTCCATCAGCTTGCCCTTCTGGGCGGCAAGACCCCATACGGTCCAGTGGACATGGCCGCGATCGGCATCTTCCACGACCAGTACCAGTTCCTGTGCGCCGGGGGGCGGCGCGGTCCATTCGAGCGGCGGTGCCACCGCGTCTTCCTCGACCGCGGTGAACGAAGGGTCGAGCTCGCCGTCATGCCTGAAAGCCGCACTGGTCAGCGAGAAGCCGCCGCGCCCGAGCACGCGCTCGTCGGCGACCTTCTCCAGCGTGAGCGTCTGCCCGACGGGTGACCCGCCGACCGCATTTTGAACCCAGGGCGCAGCGCCGCTAGCCATGAAAACTCCTCTGATTTGCGCCCGTGGGGCGTATTCGGCCTGTCTTTAAGGCATAGCTGCGGGCGCTGCACCATCCCGGTCGCCGAAGTTTGCACCGTTTTCGCCTAGATAGCCGGGCGCGGAACACGGGCGCTGCCGGCCCTTGCCCCGCTGCGGAATGCGCGCCATTGATACGCTTCCGGTCCCGAGGCGGGCCCGGATTTCTCGACGGAGCGCCGCGCATGGCCTGCACTTTCCTAACCGCTGCGCCTATCGACCCGTTCACGCCGGATGGCATGGCCAGTGCGCCGAGGTGCTACCGCCACGTCGAGAACCGCGGAGCGGCACGGCCATGACCGAACGCCGCTATGCCACTTTCGCCGAATTCTGGCCGTTCTACCTGCGCGAGCATTCGCGCCGCGGGACCCGTCTGCTGCATTACATCGGAACCACGCTGGTCGTGCTGCTGGGCGTCACCGCGCTGGCCATGCGCGAGCTGCTGCTCCTGCTGGCCCTGCCGCTGCCGGGCTATTTCTTCGCCTGGATCGCGCATTTCGGGCACGAGAAGAACCGCCCGGCCACCTTCACCTATCCGCTGTGGAGCCTGCGCGCGGACTTTCGCATGTGGTGGCTGTGGCTGACCCGCCGGCTGCGGCCCGAACTCGAAGCTGCGGGCGTCGCGCCGCGCTAGGCAAAGGCAGCAGCCAGCGTCGCCAGTCCTAGCCCCAGCGAAAGCGGGACGCGTAGTCGCATCCACCAGCGCGGGGCCAGCGCACCGAGCCGGATGTCGACACCGAGACTGGCGAGTAGCGCTGCGCCAAGCATCACCAGCGACGGCTCCGGCCAGCGCCAGCCCAGCGCCCATGGCAGGAATGCCGCAAGCGCCACCAGGCTGGGCGTGACCGCCGCAATCCACAACCAGCCAAGCGTTCGGCGGCGCTGCGCCGCGGGCGCCGCGGCGGCAATCCCCCACCACATGCCGCCCAGAAACGAGAGGACCAGCGCGGCATAGGCGAAGGCGATCGCCAGCGCCGGTGAGCGCCAGTCCGCCGGCCCGGCATAGAGCACACCGACGCAGGCGAATTGCGGCAGCAGTCCGGCAAGGCCCAGCCAGCGCGGCAGCGAAGGCACAGAGGCCATCCCTACGGCCTCTCGGGACCGGTGAACGGCTGGCTGTCGGTCCAGGCGCAGCCCTGGCGCTGTTCGTTTCCGATCAGCAGCGTGGCAGTGAAGGGATAGGTGCGGTCGCTCATCCCGTCCGAACACGCACCCGGCGTGACCGTGAGATCGAACGCCGCGGTGCCGAGGTCACCACTGATCGCCAGCCCGTTATTCCCGGCAAAGCGGGTCACGGGAAATTCGCGTCCATCAGGCTCTTCCGGTGTGGCATAGCTCGCGATGCCGCCGCCGGCCATGCCGCCCCAGAAGGGCTCGGTCCCGGTGAAATGCACCGTCTCTCCTTCGGCAATGCCGTCGAAGACGCCGGTCGCAAGCGCGCCCGGCGCACCGTTGTCGGCGCCGCCGCAGGCGGGCAGCAGGAGGAAGGCAAGACCAGCGAGGCAGGGGCGGAGCGTCATGCAATTGTCCTATGGGCCTGGATGAAAGCCACCGTTTCGTCCCGCGCGCGGCGGGCTTCGGGGATCGGCAGCAGCATCCACACGTGGAACATGTCTTCGTATTCGCGATAGATATGGTCGGGCATCCCCGGTTGTTCCAGCTTCTGCGCGAGGCGCCGACCGTCGACCAGCAGGATGTCCGAAGTGCCCGAGAAGATCGCCATCGGAGGCAGCCCCTCGAATTCGCCGAACAGCGGGCTGACCCGGGGATCGTCGATTGCCAGTTCGCCGCGGTACATGTTGCCGCAGGCCTCGAGCCCGGCAACCGCCAGCATCCGGTCGCGCTCTTCCATCGCGCGCTGCCCCTCGGCGGTCGCACTCGCGTCGAGCCATGGCGAATAGAGCACCAGGCTGCCGGGCAGGGGCTCGTCCGCCGCCTTGAGCAATTGCGCGAGCGCGAGCGCCATGCCGCCGCCCGCGCTATCACCCATGACCGTGATGTTCGCGGCGCCGTATTGCTCCGTCAGATCGCGGTACAGTGCCTCCATCTTGTCCAGCACTTCGGTGGCGGTGTGTTCGGGAGCGAGCGGATAGATCGGCACCGTTGCCGAGGCTCCCAGCCGCTCGCACAGGTCCATCACCGCGTCCCAGTGCACCGCGGCGATATCCATCACATAGCCCCCGCCATGCAGGTAGAGCAGGTGCGGCGCGCCGGGCTGCGCGCCGCCGATGGGCGTGATCGTGACCACCGGATATCCGCGGGTGGCGAATTCGCTGATGGCAAAGCGCTTGTGCCATTTTGCGCGCGGCCGGACCGGTTTGGCCTGCCGCAGCTTGGCGATCCGTTCGGGCAATTTCTCGCGCTGCGCGAAGAAGCGTTTTACGCCAAGCAGCGGCAAGGCCAGATTGACGAGACGCGCGCGAATGCTGGTCATAGTATTTTCCCCTCAATCCCGGGCCGCGACCGCGTGCAGGCCCGAGGTCCGCCGCAATGTGCGTTCATGCGCAGCTGCCGCGCCGTCGATCCTCGCGGAGACGCTAGCGCGGCAGGCGATGGATACAAGCGCCGAGATGTTTGCGGCAAGAAACCGATCGGGGCGGGAGCGATCTGGCAGTCATGGCCCGGCAAGGGAGTGTAGGAAAGTGAAACGAAAAAGGCGGCCCCGTGAGGGACCGCCTTTCGCAAGTGTCGGGCGGATGCGCTTACTGCGGCATCAGCACGGTATCGATGACGTGGATCACACCGTTCGACGCGGCGACGTCGGTCGCGGTCACGGTGGCGGTGCCGCCCGCTGCGTCGGTCAGGACGACATTGCCGTCGACGACGGTCGCGGTCAGCGTGCCGCCATTGACGGTTTCGATGCTGTAGCCGTCCGCGCCGGCGCCTTCGATCGCCTGCAGCAGCGTGGCGGCATCAACATTGCCGGCAACCACGTGGTAGGTGAGGATGTTGCCCAGCGTTTCGGTGTCGTTGGTCGTCAACTCGGTCAGCGTGGCTTCGGGGATCTTGGCGAAGGCATCGTTGGTCGGCGCGAAGACGGTGAACGGACCGTCGCCCGACAGCGTGGCGCCCAGATCGGCTGCGGTCACGGCGCTGACCAGCGTCGAGAAGGTTTCGTCGCCCTGGGCGACTTCGACCACCGTGCCCGTTTCGGCTTCGGCATTGGCCATCTGGTCGGCAGTGGCGGCGTCTTCATAAGCGACGTTTTCGGCCGGCTCTTCGGCGCAGGCGACGATGGCCAGCGATGCAGCGGAGGCGAGCGCGATGGTGAGCTTGTTCATAGGATCAGTTCCTTGTTCGGTAGTCGTAAGCCTTGGGCAGCCGGCGGTTCCGACTGCTGCTTCAAGATACGAACGCCGCGCCCGACCGGATGTTTCAAAATCGGGCCAAAACATGGCAGGGCGACGCTGCGGTGCGACGAACCGAACGGTTCCGGAAGGCGACCCGTTTCGATGCGCTTATAAACCGATCACACTATCCGCTTTTCATCGCTTCACTCGATCACCGGGCAGGCGTATCTGTCAGTGCATGAAACGCGATCTCTCCAAGACCTTCAGCTTCCTTGCGCTCCACCTGATCGTGGGGTTCACGGTCGCCTATCTGTTCACCAGTTCGTGGATGATCGCAGGCGGGATCGCGCTGGTCGAGCCGCTGGTGAACGCGGTGGTGTTCTTCTTCCACGAACGCGCGTGGGAAAACCGCGATCGGCCCGCGCTGCTCGACGTGCTGGTGCACCGCCACGGCGCCGAGGAACGCTCGCTCCCCGGCTGAACCGCGGCGGCGCGCGGTCATCACATCACCTTGTCGGGACGCGGATCGTGGCTGTGCCGCGCTTCCTTGCCGAAATGCCGTTCGAGCCGCTGCGCCAGCGTGTTCGCCGCCTTGCGCGCGGCATCGTCGACCTTGGCAGCATGCTCGGTCACGCCGATCGCCCGGCCGCCGCGCGGGCGCGCCTCGATCGTGCAGGCCTTGTCGTCCGCCCCGCCCTTGGCACCGTTGTCGTCGCGCACGTGGATCTCGATCCGCGTCAGCCGCTCCTCGAACCGCGCCAGCTTTTCGCGCACGGCGGCCTCGATGCGTTCGGCGACGTTCTCGGTGCCCATCACGCTGCTGTCGGAGTTGAACTGGACCTGCATTGGCATGCTCCTCTTCTTGTGGTTCTCTCCTTCCGAGATGGGGTGCCGCGCGCGCTTGTCCAGCGAATTGCGCAGCCACCGGCAGGGCCCCGCCGCACGCCCGATACGGCCCGGCCTGCGCGGCGACATGGACCGGGTGGACCACGCTCCAGCGCAAAAACGCCCGATCCGTAACCATGGCGCGCCGCAGCGTGACCCTGCGGCGCGGACTGTCACCCTGCCCGCCGCAAGTGTCACCCCCCTCCGCGCCGGTGTCACCCTGGCAGCGCCGGTAGCGTCACCCTGCCGCACCGCGCGCCTCACCCGTCCCGCCCCGGTCGGTCACGCCTGTCTTCGGGCGGATAGGGCGCACGCGAGAGCATCGGATGCACCGGCCCGCGCCCGCGCCGCGCAGCGGCCTTGCGCGCAGCCGCGACCTTGACCGCCTCGTCCCACAGGAAGGCGAATTGCGGCGCCCGCGCGCGCAGCCGGTAGGCCGCCTGCCGGCTCATCCCGACGCTGCGCGCCGCGCGGGCGACCATCCCGCAGCTCGCCAGCACCTTGATGAACTCGGCCGCCTTGTCGCCGGTCCAGCGGCTGTTTCGGGGCGCGCGGAAGCGCTGCGGGGCGATTGCGGGGGTGGAGGCTGCTGCATGCCGCGCATTAGGCCACAGCCGCGCCGCTGTAGGAAAGCCGGCGCGTGGGCGCGGGCAATTGCCAATCGGCCGCACGAAAGGTAAACCGGTGTCATAGCCCGCTTGGGGCGCTGTTTGGGGACAGGATCATGCGTATCGCTCTTTGGTGTCAGACTTCCGCCGCGCTGGCATTCGCCGCCAGCCTTGTCGCCTGTTCGCCCGCGCCCGCCGATGAGGCCGGCGAGGCCGCAGGCAGCGACAGCGCCATCCTCGCCGAGGGGCCCGAAGCGGTGATTACCGAACTCGCAGCTGCCGACATTCCGGAGGGCGCACGCGCCGCCGCGCTCGAGGCGGTGCCGGGCATGCAATTCGCCGGGGCCGAGCGCAAGGAGCGCGGCGGCATGGTGTTCTACGACATCGAGGGCACGCGCGCCGATGGCAGCGAGGTCGAACTCGACATGCTGGTCGAGGACGGCGTGTTCCGCGTGGTCGAGATCCAGCGCGATCTCGCCTGGGCCGATGTCCCCGCGCCCGCGCGCGTTGCGGCCGAGGCCGCGCCCGACATGTTCGCTCCCGTGCGCGTGATCGAAAGCGTGCAGGAGGACGGCGCGGTGATCTACGAGCTGTTCCGCGACGGCCAGCCGGGCGAACCCGCCGCCGAGGTGAAGCTGGCCGACGGCAAGGCCGAGATGCTCGCCGAGCGCTGGGCCTATTGACCCACCCGCCGATCGCAGGGCTGGTTCGCGCGCGCACCGATGGCTAGGCAGGCGCGATGTCCAGCCCCAGCCCCACAGCCGCCCCCGTCACGATCCTGGTCGATGCCGACGCCTGCCCGGTGAAGGAGGAGATCTACCGCGTCGCCGAACGCTTTGGCGCCGAGGTGCGCGTGGTCAGCAACAGCCCCTTCCGCGTACCGGTGAGCGCGCGGGTCAAGCGCGTGGTCGTGTCGGACGGGTTCGACGCTGCCGACGACTGGATCGCCGAACATGCGGACGCCCGCAGCGTGGTCATCACCGCCGACATCCTGCTCGCCGAACGCTGCCTGAAGGCGGGCGCGCGCGTGCTCAAACACGACGGGCGCGCCTTCGACGCCGCGAGCATCGGCAGCGCGGTGGCCACCCGGGCGATCATGGAAGACCTGCGCGCCGGGATGGACGGGGCCCACGGCGGCCCCCCGCCCTTCAGCAAGGCCGACCGCTCCAACTTCCTCCAGGCGCTCGACCGGGTGATGGTGGAACTGCGCCGCTAGCGCGCGGCCGCCGCCCGCGCGAATAAACGCGCTTTGTCCGGCGCGCAGGCGTAGGAGCATGGCCGGGGCATTCCGCCCCGATTGGAACCACGCATGTCCAAGGGACAGAAATCGAACCGCGAAGCCCGCAAGCCCAAGAAGGAGAAGGTCAAGACCAACGCCTCGCAGCCGTCGCAAAAGCCCGGCGCGATCAGGGGCCTGGAGAACATGAAGAACAGCTAGCGGATGCGGGCGGGCGGCGGGTGCAGCCTGCCCCCCGCCGGTCCGCCGCGGCGCTGCCGGAAAGCGGCGCGCGCTAGGCCTTCTTCGCCTTGTGCGCGGCAATCGCCTCGTCGATCGCGACAATCCGCTGCCGCTCGGGCGTGCCCTTGGCCAGTCCCTTGAGACGGCAGGTCGCCCACAGCTGGCGGCGTTCGGATTCGAGGTTCTTGAGATAGAGATCGGCCATGCGCCGCCATATGGGCGTGTTGGGGACCGGTGGCCAGGGGGCGTGAGGCCAAGTGTACCGACCCCGGATTTGCGGAATTGCTGCAGGCGCTGGCCCGCGTGCCGGTGAAGCGCGCACGCGGCCAGGCGGCGTGTAGGACAAGTGGAGGATTTGCCCCCTGCCAGTCCCATCACATGGACCGCATGGACCACGGTCCATTGCGAAAAAAGTCCGGGCGTGCGCGCGGGTGTCTGGCGGAGGGGTTTCGCGAGGGGCCGGAGCGCGTGCATAGCGTGCAGCAAGACAGGTTTGCGCGGAGTAGGAAAGCCCTCAGGCGAGGTGCTGGCGGAACCAGTCAACGCGTTCTTCCTCGGTGAGGTCGGTCATCCCGTCATCCCAGCGAAAGCTGGGATCTGGCTCGGTCGCGCGAAACGATGGCGATCCCAGCTTTCGCTGGGATGACGAATACGGGTCAATTCGCCATTTCACGCGGCATGGTGATCCCTGCAGACATCCTGCTGGCCGAACGGTGCTTCAAGGCAGGCGCAGCGGCCCTCGCGCACAACGGCAAGCCCTTTGATGCCGCCGTTCAGCAAGGCGGACCGGCGAACTTCCTGCAGGCGCTGGACCGGGTGCTGGTGAGGATGGGGCGATGCTAGTCACAACTACGGACAGAGAGAAACTTTCATCTACAGTTTCCAAACTTTTTCGCGAGCCAGTTTGGCAAGCTTGTAACCTCTTTGGCTGATTTGCTTCTTGCCCCAAACTGTTTTGTCTTTGAGGTCCGGCCAAATCCATGGAACCGGTTTCAGGAGCGGCTTTTTCTCTTTGAATTCCTTGCTTGCGAGTTTGCCATTTAAATCCTCTGTTACGAACGCCAGATTTCCGATTGCTCCAACATCGTCAGGTTCCCATGTCTTTGCACCCTTCGATTGGCTTTGAAGGTGCTCGATGGTCATAATTTCCGCGTTGTATTTGGCATCCATGCCCTTTTCTGCAGAAATCTTACGCAGAATGTAGCGCACGAGGTCCTTGTAACGCTTATGGTCATCTCTGAAGATCGTCGTCGCGAATGGATAGTCAAACTCTTCTGCTGAAGGCAGGCGTTCTGCAAACTTTGCTCTTATTTCCCTCAGGCGTGTAGTAAATTCTTGAGCATCGTTAGTCTCGCTCACTGCTTGAGCCAGCTTGGCATACATAGCTGAAATGCCACCGCCGCCCCTTGATTGCGTGATGGCATTGAACTGAAAAGTGAATACCTCAATCATGCGCAAGGCTTGCGCAGCGGCGGTAAGCTTAATCACTTTCTTTCGGTAAAGCCTCACGACCGAAAGCATAAGAGGAATGGCCTGCGCTACGCGAAACACTCCAACTGCGGCCAAGCTGTCTCTGAGCCCAGACTCCTCCTTGCTCCACTCCGAGTCATGGGGAGCCACCACCTGAGTGTAAATTGCGGCATCGGACTCCAGGTCTTTCAGCCTTTGGAGCGCATTCGTCTTAGTCGTCGCTTTCTTAAATTCTTTAAATAGGAGTTTCTGGGATACGAAGCCTTCTTTCGACAACCAATAGTGAAGGATAAAATCATCGACGGAGTAAGCTGTTTTTACACTGTCGAATTGTTGGTTGATTGAAGTCCAACGCTCACGGACTGGATCGTCAGACTTGGCTTTACCCTTAATTGAACGCGCAAGGTGATTCTTCACCAGATCACTGATCCGCAGGTCCTTACCGCGCGTATTGAGTGTTTCGAAGATAATGTACGCATCATCTTCACTTCCTAGCTCAATTGAAATGTACTGGTGGGATAATATACGGTCACGCACGTCCTTGAGTAGCGTTACCTTATCGTCTTTACTGGCTAGCTTATCGATCTCAAAATTAAGCATCCTGCTCAATTGCGTTCGAGCATTTAAGATATTTTTCTCTTCCTGTGAGGATGGTTTCTTTGCTTTATCCCCATCCTTCAGCATCACGAGGTTTTGAAAGAACGCATTTGCTGGCGTGTGCTCAAGCACAAAGCGGTCCTTGTTGTCGTTATCCTTCGTGATCAGGAAATTTTGAACTCCGACGGCGAGATTGTCTTCGGACAATTCAATAAACTTATCTCGGATAACTGAGAGTAGTATCACGCTAGTAGTCAGTCTCTGCTGGCCATCAACTACATAAACCACGTTGCTTTCTTTACTGTCGTGGTAAAGAACGACAGACCCCATAAAATAGTCCGAGTTTCCTTCTTCCCTTAAGTCATTCCAGAAATCAGCAAGGTTTTCATTTTCCCAATCGTAGGGGCGCTGGAAGCGAGGGATGCGAAGAAAATTCTCTTTGACGAACGTCGAAGTCGTTTTTGGAAACGGTGTTACCTTCATGAAGTTATCCTACCCTTCCAAAACCGCTTAAGCGCTATCCTCCGGCAAATACAACCGCTCGCCCTTCTCGCGGTACACTTCGCTCATCTTCTCCATCCCCGCACGCGCTTCCTCGGCCTCTTCAGCTGAGGTCTCGCGCTTGATGTTCTCGCTCGCGAGGTAGCTGTCCGAGTTCTGCTTCGCCGCGAATTCGCGCACTTCCTGCGTGATCTTCATGCTGCAGAACTTGGGGCCGCACATCGAGCAGAAGTGCGCGGTCTTGGCGCCTTCTGCGGGGAGCGTCTGGTCGTGGTACTGCTCGGCCGTGTCGGGGTCGAGACTGAGGTTGAACTGGTCGCGCCAGCGGAAGTCGAAGCGCGCCTTGGAGAGCGCGTCGTCGCGGACCTTGGCGGCGGGGTGGCCCTTGGCGAGGTCGGCGGCGTGCGCGGCGAGCTTGTAGGTCACCACGCCCACCTTCACATCGTCGCGGTCGGGCAGGCCGAGGTGTTCCTTGGGCGTGACGTAGCAGAGCATGGCGGTGCCGTACCAGCCGATCTGCGCGGCGCCGATGCCACTGGTGATGTGGTCGTAGCCGGGTGCGATATCGGTGACGAGCGGCCCCAATGTGTAGAAGGGCGCTTCGCCGCAGGCCTCGAGCTGCTTGTCCATGTTCTCCTTGATCTTGTGCATCGGCACGTGGCCGGGGCCCTCGATCATCACCTGGACGTCCTGTTCCCAGGCGCGCTTGGTCAGTTCGCCCAAAGTGTAGAGCTCGGCGAATTGCGCTTCGTCATTGGCGTCGGCGATGGAGCCGGGGCGCAGGCCGTCGCCGAGGCTGTAGGCGATGTCATAGGCCTTCATGATCTCGGTGATTTCGTCGAAGCGCTCGTAGAGGAAGCTCTCCTTGTGATGCGCGAGGCACCATTTCGCCATGATCGAGCCGCCGCGCGACACGATGCCGGTAACGCGCTTGGCGGTCATCGGGACATAGGGCAGCCGCACGCCCGCGTGGATGGTGAAATAGTCGACGCCCTGTTCGGCCTGCTCGATCAGCGTGTCGCGGAACACTTCCCAGGTGAGGTCCTCGGCAATGCCGCCGACCTTTTCGAGCGCCTGGTAGATCGGCACGGTGCCGATGGGGACGGGGCTGTTGCGGATGATCCATTCGCGCGTGTCGTGGATGTTGCGACCCGTGGAGAGGTCCATCACCGTGTCGGCGCCCCAGCGGATCGACCAGACCATCTTGTCGACTTCTGCCGCGACATCCGATGCGACGGCGGAATTGCCGATATTGGCGTTGATCTTGACGAGGAAGTTGCGCCCGATCGCCATGGGTTCGGTTTCGGGGTGGTTGATGTTGTTGGGGATGATCGCGCGGCCGCGGGCGATCTCGTCGCGGACGAATTCGGGGGTGACATATTCGGGGATCTCGGCGCCCCACGAATTGCCGTCGAGCTCGCGGCGCACCTGTTCGCGGCCCAGGTTCTCGCGCTCGGCGACATATTCCATCTCGGGGGTGATGATGCCGCGGCGGGCGTAGTGCATCTGGCTGACGTTCATGCCGGGCTTGGCGCGCAGCACCTTTTTCGCGACATTGGGGAAGGCGGGGACGCCGCCCGACCGGTCGGGGCCGAGCTGGCCGTTATCCTCGGGCTTCACCTCGCGCGCGGTGTATTCCTCGACATCGCCGCGGGCCATGATCCATTCGCGGCGTTTCTGTTCGAGGCCGGCGCGGATGTCGATCGTGGCATCGGGGTCGGTATAGGGGCCGGAGGTGTCGTAGACGCGTACGCTGGGCTCGCCGCCCTCGAGGTCGATCTCGCGCATGGCGACGCGCACGCCGCTGCCGCTTTTCGCGCCGATCTGGACCTTGCGGCTGCCGCGGATCGGGCCGGTGGTCACCCCGATGTCGAATTTGCTGTTGATGTCGGCCATGCGAAGTCTCTCCTCGAAAGCGGAGCGCGGACTTCGGGCCCAGCCATAATGCAGCCCGGTCCACTCCCTCCGCCGATGCTAGTCGGTTCAGGTTCGACGGGTCGGCGGACTTCAACCGCCCTCTCAGCCTCATGGCTCCCCGGGGATGCACCGCGTCTACCCGTTCCGCGCGGCGGGGTCCAGCCCGGCAGCGGCAAATTGGGGCGCACCCGCACTTTGCCCGATGCGCCCGCAGCGCTATAGCGGGCGCATCATTCCGTTGAGAGGACACGATTACATGACCCTTCGCGCGCCGCTTACTGCCGCCGCCCTGCTGGCCACCGCTTCGCTTACCGCGCAGGCGCAGGCCCGGCCGATGACCCCTGAAGACGTCGCCAAGATCGAAAGCGTCGGCACCATCGCCGTATCGCCCGACGGTGCGCGCGTCGCCTATACGACCGCGCGGCTGCCCGACGTGACCGCGGGCGAGGAGAACGGCACCACCACGCAGCAGCTGTCGATGGCCTATGGCCCGGGCAATGCCCGCGAATTCCTGCCCGCCGACATGAATGTCTCGGGCATCCAGTTTTCGCCCGATGGCCGCATGGTCAGCTTCATGTGGGCCGACGGCGACGACAAGAAGGCCGTCTGGGGCATCCCCGTCGATGGCGGCGCGCAGCGCAAGCTGGCGCATGTCGAAGGCGCGGCGGTGCGCTCCTATGCCTGGTCGCCCGATGGCAGCCACATGCACCTGCTGGTCGCCGCCGAGGAAGACAAGGATCGCACGGCGCAAAGCAAGGCCGGTTTCAATTCGGTGGTCTACGAGGAAGAGCCGCAGTTCAACCGCCTGTTCCGCGCGCGGATCGGGATGGAGCCCGACGCCGAGCCGCAGGAAGTCTCGCTGCCCGGCTATGTCACCTCGTTCCAGATCGCGGATGACGCGCGCACCGGCGTGATCGAAACCGCGCCGACGACGCTGATCGACGACGAATACGTCAACAAGAAGGTCAACATCCTCGACATGGAAAGCGGCACCGTCCGCATGGTGATCGAGACCCCGGGCAAGATCGACGATGTCGAGATATCGCCCGATGCAAGCCGGCTGGCGCTGATCGCCGCGGTCGACATGAACGATCCGGCTGCGACCACGATCCACTTCGTCGACGTCGCCAGCGGCGTGGTCACCCCGCACAATGCGGGCGCGCCCGAAGCCGTGGTCGATGTCGAATACATGGACGACGGGCGCCTGGTCGCCGCGGTCCATGTCGGCGCGCAGAGCGTGCTGCGCATCCACAATGCCGACGGTTCGCTGGAGCGCGAGATCGATCCCGGCGCGCTGATCATCAGCAATGTCGAAACCGCCGGTTCGGTGATCGCGGTCGAGGCCAGCGCGCCGCAGCACCCGACCGAACTGTTCCGCCTCGATGGCGACAGCTTCACCCGCTGGACGCAGCACAATCCCTGGCTGTCGGAAATCGACTTCGGCGAGCAGCGCACCTTCCGCTATACCGCACGCGACGGGCAGGAAGTCGAAGGCGTGCTGATCGAACCCGTCGGCGGCGTACCGGCCGGCGGTGCCCCGCTGATCCTCAACGTCCATGGCGGGCCCGAGGCGCATGACAGCAATGGCTGGCAGACCGCCTATTCCAAGCCTGGCCATGTCGCCGCGGGCCAGGGCTATGCGGTGTTCCTGCCCAACTATCGCGGCTCGACCGGCTACGGCACCGCGTTTTCCAAGCAGCACACGGGCAATTACACCGACCCCGAGTTTACCGACCTGGTCGACGCCAAGCGCGCGCTGGTCGCCGAAGGGATCGCCGATGCCGACCGCACCGGCGTGACCGGCGGCTCCTATGGCGGCTATGCCACGGCATGGTCCTCCACCCGCTGGAGCGAGGAATTCGCCGCGGGCGTGATGTTCGTCGGCATTTCCAACCAGATCAGCAAATTCGGCACGGGCGACATCCCTTACGAGATGTACAATGTGCACAGCGGCAAGTGGCCGTGGGACGACTGGATGGCGATGCTCGAAGTCTCGCCGATCTTCCATGTCGACAAGGCCAGCACCCCGCTGCTGATCATGCATGGCGAGGAAGACACGCGCGTCGACCCGGGCCAGAGCCTCGAGCTTTACCGGGCGATGAAGATCCGCAAGCCCGACGTGCCCGTGCGCCTGGTGTTCTATCCCGGCGAAGGTCACGGCAACCAGAAGGCCGCCGCGCGCTACGATTACAATTTGCGCATGATGCGCTGGTTCGACACCTATCTGAAGACGGGTGACCGCGATGCGCCGCTGCCGGCCGAGCGCCCCGTGCTTCCGGCAGGCACCACCGGGGTCTCCAGCGACGACTGAGCGCCCCGAACGGGCATGAAAAAGGGGCCGCGCGGCATACCACCGCGCGGTCCCTGCTTTTTGCACCGGACTATTTGCCGCCGGCGGCGATCCAGTCGTCGATCTTGGCTTCGAGCACGGTGAGCGGGATATTGCCGCTGTCGAGCACCTGTTCGTGGAAATGGCGGATGTCAAAATCCTCGCCCAGCGCGGTTTCGGCGCGCGCGCGCAGTTCCTTGATCTTCAATTCGCCGATCTTGTAGCCCAGCGCCTGCCCGGGCATGGCGATATAGCGCGCGACCTCGTTTTCCGAATAGTCGCGCGGATTGCCATTCTCGACCATGTATTCGACCGCCTGCTCGCGGGTCCAGCCGAGCGCGTGGATGCCGGTATCGACCACCAGCCGCACCGCGCGCTTCAATTCGCCATCCTCAAGCGCCTGCAACCGGTCGACCGGGTCGTCATACAGGCCGAGTTCGTAGCCGAGGCTTTCGGCATAAAGCGCCCAGCCCTCGCCATAGGCAGTGAACCAGCCGTGCCGCAGCAGGTCGGGCAGGCTTTCGTCCTCGACCGCGAACATCACCTGGAAGTGATGGCCCGGATTGCCTTCGTGCATGTAGAGCCGGATGGACGGGCTCAGTTCGCGCTCGGCCGCGTTCCAGCCGCTGAAATAGAAGGTGCCGGGGCGCGAGCCGTCGGCCTTGCCCGGCTGGTAGGACGCGGCGAGGAAGAACTGCTCACGATAGGGCTCGTACGGCTCGATCCGCAGCTCGGTTTCGGGCTGGCGCAGGAACAGCGGGCCGATCGCGGCATCGATCTTCCGGCCGACCTCGTACCATGCTTCCTGCAGTGATTCCTTGGTCTTGTAGACCGGCGGGCGGCGGTCGCCGCGCTCGGCGATCGCCTGCTGGCGCGCCTCGTTGATCCGCGCCACCTCGGACAGGCCCAGCCGGTGCACCTCTTCCGCGGTCAGCGGCAGCGTGGTCATTTCGGCGATCCGGTAGGCGTAATAGGCATCGCCGCCGGGTGTTGCGGTCGCACCGATGCTGGTGCGTGCCTGCGGCAGGTAGCTGTCGGCCAGATAGGCGCGCAGCTTGCGCATTGCCGGATAGAGCGTGCCTTCGACCGCCGATATCAGCGCGGCGCGCGCCTGCCCCTTCTCCGCTTCGGTGAAGCTTTCGGGCAGCTGGCGCAGCGGTGCGTAATAGGGATTGCTGCCTTCCGGGGCGCCCAGCTGCGTGTCGAGCTGGTCGATCATCAGCTCCACCGTCAGCCGCGGCAGGGTGATGCCCTGCTCCAGCCCCATGTCGAAGCGCGCGATGACATCGTCGACCATCTGCGCATAGGCGGCATGCCGTGCGACATTGTCGGCATAGTCTTCAACCGCCGCGAACGGCATCACGCCATCGGGTGCCGACAGGCCCGGATAGGAGCCCTGGATACCCTGGAAGTGGTCGATCGGCAGCGCGAGGATGGTCTTGAGCACCTCGGGTTCGGTCGCGGCCAGCGTGCGTTCCTGCGAATAGCGGAAGGTGTCGTAGGCGATCCGCTCGCCCGGCGTCAGCGCCGCGCGGTCGATCGTCGCGAGCGCGGCGATGTCGCACATCGCCGCCGCGCGTTCGGTCTCATAGGCCGCGGGCGAGAAATCGCCGAGGCTGCCCGCATCGGAAAAGTCGCCGCGATAGAACGCCGCGCGCGGGTTGCGGTCGAGGAAGGCGGCGTCGCTTTCGGCCATCAGCGCGCGCAGACGCTGGCTGTCGCTCTGCGCGGCCGCGACCCGGTCGCAGGCTTGCGCCGCGGGGGCCGCCAGCGCGGTGCCGGCCATAGCCAGCGCCGAGGCGACCTGCAGGACCCTGTGTTTCATGGCCATGCCCTTACTGCCCCCCGCCCGCGACCCAGGCATCGATCTTGGCTTCCAGCACCGGCAGCGGGATATCGCCCGTGTTGAGCACCTGTTCGTGGAAGGCGCGGACGTCGAAATCCTCGCCCAGCGCGGCCTCGGCGCGCGCGCGCAGCTGCTTGATCTTCAATTCGCCGGTCTTGTAGGCCAACGCCTGCGCGGGCATCACGATATACCGCGCGCTCTCGCTTTCCGCGAAATCGCGCGCTGCGCCATTGGCGACCATATATTCGATCGCCTGCTCTCTGGACCAGCCCAGCGCATGCATGCCGGTGTCGACCACCAGCCGCACCGCGCGCAGCATTTCACCGCCCTCGAGCGCTTTCAGCCGTTCGACCGGATCGTCATAGAGACCGAGTTCGTAGCCGAGGCTCTCGGCATAAAGACCCCAGCCTTCGCTGAAGGCGGTGAACCCGCCGTAGCGCATGAATTCGGGCAGGTCCTCGTTCTCGATCGCGAACATCGACTGGAAGTGATGCCCCGGATTGCCTTCGTGCATGTAGAGCGAGATCGAGGTGCCCAGCTCGCGTTCGGCGACGTTGTAGCCGCTGAAATAGAAGGTGCCCGGACGCGACCCGTCGGCCTTGCCCGCCATGTAGCTAGCGGCGAGGCTGAATTTCTCGCGGTAGGGTTCATAAGGCTCGATCCGCAGTTCGGTTTCGGGCTGGCGCAGGAACACCTCGTCCATCAGCGGATCGACCTGCTCGGCCACTTCGTACCACGCGGCCTGCAGGTCGGCCTTGCTGGTGTAGGTGGCGCCGGTGCGGCCACCGGCTTCCGCTTCGGCGGCGTCGATCGCGGCGTTGATCCGCGCAACCTCGGCCAGTCCGGTGTCGTGGATCTGCTGCGCGGTCAACGGCAGCGTCGTGTTGTCCTCGATGCGGTAGGCGTAATAGGCCTCGCCGCCGGGATTGTCGGTTGCGGCGATGCTGGTGCGCGACTGTGCCAGATATTCGCTCGCCAGGTAATCGCGCAGCTTCTGCAGCGCGGGCATCAGCGTGCCGGTCAGCACTTCGCGGTGCTGCTGCGTCAGCCGCGCGCGCTCGGCTTCGTCGATGCTGTCGGGGAAATTGGCGACCGGCGCCCAATAGGGGCTCTGCTCGATCGGCGCGCCTGTTTGCAGGTCGAGCTGTTCGATCATCAATTCGACCGACATGCGCGGCAGCGTGATGCCCTGCGCCGCGCCGGTACGGAAGCGCGCGATCGCCTGGTCGATGATCTCCGCCATCGCGCGGTGGCGGCTGAAATTGTTCTCGTAATCCTGCACCGTATCATAGGGCATCAGCGCGCCGGGCGCGGAAAAGCGCGGGTAGAAGACATGCAGCCCGCGGAAATGGTCGATCGGCAGCGCGAGCACGGTGGGCAGCACGTCGGGCGCGGTCTGCGCCAGCGTGCGCTGCTGCGTGTATTCGAACACGTCGTAGGCGATGCGGTCGGTTTCCCCCAGCGCGGCGCGGTCGATCGTCGCCAGTTCGGCCAGATTGGCCTGCGCCGCCGCGCGGTCCGCGGCATAGCTGGCGGGTGAATAATCGCCCATCCTGTCGGCATCGGAGAAATCACCGCGGAAGAAGGCGGTCACCGGATTGCGGTCGAGCATGGCGGCTTCGCTGCGTTCGAACAGCGCGTGCAGCGCGGCAGCGGCTGCCGCATCGCTTGCTTCGGCCGCGGGTTCCTGCGCCAGCGCGGCGGGTGCGGAAAGCGTGGCGCAGGCAATGGCGATCGCCGATGCGACGCGCGTGAAAGTGGTGGTCATGACGTGGAATTCTCCCCAGGGATCGTGCGGCGACGCTAGCCGTGCGGCGACCCGCCGCAAAGCCCCATCGACCAAGCGTTCTCCCACCCCCGCGAATGGCAGGGCGGATACGCGAGGCAGCGCGGCGAAAGAGCCGCGCGAGAGTTCCTGACAACGTTGACAGAATGCAGCGTTCGACCTACTCCGCACCGGGGAAGCCCGCCGCATGCGATGGTGGCCGGGCGGATTGGGGAGAACGACAAGTGGTAACGGCAACGACCCCCGCGGCAGACGCGGCGACGGAAATCTCGTCGAGCGATCCGGCACCGGCCGAAGGCGAAGGCCATGTCCACGCCCCCAGCCTGCCCCCCTTCGTCTTCGCGCTGTTCTTCATCTTCGGCGGGATCACCAGTCTCAACGACGTGCTGATCCCCAAGCTGAAGGAACTGTTCACGCTCAATTACACGCAGGCGATGCTGGTGCAGTTCTGCTTTTTCGCCGCCTATCTCGTCATCGGCATCCCGGGGGCGAAACTGGTCAAGCGGATCGGCTACATGCGCGGCGCAGTGGCCGGGCTGATGACGATGACCGCCGGCTGCCTGCTGTTCATCCCCGCCAGCACCACGGCGACCTATCCGCTGTTCCTGCTGGCCTTGTTCATTCTCGCCAGCGGGGTGGTGATCGTGCAGGTGGTGGCCAATCCGCTGATCAGCCTGCTGGGCCCGCAGGAGACCGCGCACAGCCGGCTGACTTTCGCGCAGGCGTTCAATTCCTTCGGCACCTTCGTCTTCCCGCTGGTCGGCGCCGGGCTGATCCTGGGCACGCTCGCCGATGTCTCGGCGGAGGATTTCGAAGGCGCCGCGCTGGCCGCCTATCGCACTGCGGAATCGGCGATGATCGTGAAGACCTATCTCGGCCTCGCGGCGGCGATCACCGTGGTCGCGGGCGCGGTCTGGCTGTTCCGCAACCGGTTGCAGGGCGAAAAGCACGAGGCCTCGAGCGGGCTCGTGGGTTTCGACCTGCTGGCCCGGCCACGCTTCGGCTTCGGCGCGCTGTGCATTTTCCTCTATGTCGGCGCCGAGGTCGCGATCGGTTCGATCGTCATCAACTACCTCACGCTCGACGACGTGCTCGGCCGCCCCGAAAGCGTGATCGGCTGGATGGTCAGCCTCTACTGGGGCGGCGCGATGATCGGGCGCTTCATCGGTTCGGCGCTGCTGCGGCTGGTGAGCCCGGGCAAGATCCTCGCCGCAGTGGCGGTCGGCGCGATTGCGCTGATCGCGCTGTCGACCAACAGCAGCGGCACGCTGGCTGCATACAGCCTGCTGGCGATCGGGCTGATGAACTCGATCATGTTCCCGACGATCTTTTCTCTCGCCTGCGAACGCCTGGGCAGCCGCGCGGCGGATGGATCGGGGATCATCAATGTGGCGATCTTCGGCGGCGCGGTGATCCCGCTGGCCACCGGCGCGCTGGCCGATCTCAGCGGCAGCCTCGCGCTGTCGCTGGCGCTGCCCGCCGCCTGCTACGCGGTGATCGCGGTGTTCGGCATCTACGCGCGGCGCCCCGCGAGCGACTGAACCGTCCGCGCCCGGCCGATTGCCTTGCGCTCCGGCGCGGGGCAAGGCTGCTACCCGATGGACCGCGCTGCGCCCCGCCCGCACACGACGCCGCTGCTGCTGGCGGTCGGCCTTGCGCATGCAGGCGGCGTGGTCGCCTATCTACCGCTGGTCACGCTGCTGCTGCCGATGCGGGTCGAGGCGCTGGCGCATCTCGCCAAGATCGACCTGCTCACCGCAGCGGTGCTGGTCGGCGGCGTGACGGCGAGCGTGAGCAATATCCTGTTCGGCTGGCTGAGCGATCTGTCGGTGGCCCGCGGCGGCGGGCGCCGCCCGTGGGTGGTGGCGGGCCTAATTGCGCTCGCGGCATCCTATCCCGCGCTGGTGCTGGCGCGCAATCCGGTCGAGCTGGTGGCCGCGGTGGCGCTGGCGCAGGCGGCGATCAACGCAGTGCTCGCGCCGCTGTTCGCGATCATCGCCGAGGAAGTCCCCGCCGCGCGCAAGGGGCTGGCCGGCGGCTTGCTGGCGCTGGGCAATCCGGTCGCCGCGGGGTTCTCGGTCCTGCTGCTGGCCGCGTCGGGCCTGCCGGAGAGCGCGCGCTTCGTGCTGGTGCCGCTGACCGCGGCCGCGCTGGCACTGCCGCTGCTGGCGATGCGCGCCCGCACCGGGGATCCCGCACCGCCCGCCGCGCAGCGCCGGGATAAGCGCGATATCGTGATCGCCTCGCTCGCGCGGCTGCTGGTCCAGCTCGCCTGCGCGACGCTGGGGCTGTACCTGCTGTATTATTTCCAGACCCTGCGGCCCGGCGGACGCGGCACTGCCGCCTGGGTCGGCAGCGTGCTGATGCTGTCCTATCTGATCCCACTGCCCGCCGCGCTGCTGGCAGGGCGCTGGTCCGACCGGCTGGGCAGGCGCCGTCCGTTCCAGTGCGTCGCAGCGCTGGTGGGCGCGGCCGGACTTGCCGGGATGGCGGGGGCCGTGAACGCGTGGCAGGGCGCGGCGGCCTTCTGCCTGTTCTCGGCAGGGACCGCGGTGTTCCTCAGCCTCAACACGACCTTCGCGATGCAATTGCTGCCCCGACCCGACCGGCGCGGGCGCGACCTCGGGCTGGTCAACCTTGCCAACACTCTGCCGGCGATGATCGGCACGCTGCTCATCTGGCAGCTCGCTACTCCCGGTGATTTCACCGCCGTGCTGGTCGCCTTCGCCGCGCTCACCGCTGCGGGCGGACTGGCGATCCTCGCCGTCCGCGAAAGCCCGGTTCCCGCAGGCTGAGCAGCCGGCCTACCCGGTCGGGCAATCGGCGATTGCATCGGCGTCGGACAGGCTGCCCAGCGCAACCCGCGCGATGCTCAGCCCCGCGTCGCCATCGGCCATCAGGCGGAACGGGGACGAAATCCGCGCCATGTCGGCACCCGCGGCGCGGAAACATTTGAGCGGAACGCCGAGCGTCTGCCACTCGCCTTCGGCCAGTTCGCCGAATTCGGCGATAGGCACCGCCGCGCCGCACGGCTCCCCATCGCAGCGGACGGACATGGACAGCGGGCGCGCGATGGGCGCATCGCGCCGCACCGTGGCCAGCAGCAGCATGTCGCCATTGGTTTCGCGGCTCAGGTCGATCGGGTCAAAGGTCGACAGTTCGATCGCCGCGCCTTGCGCATGCGCAGCGATGGCAAAGCTGCGCGCGCCTTCCTGCACGCCGTGATCGGTCGCCGCGATCCGCACGCGGCCGCCGAGCGCCTCGGCCGGGACGGTGGTCACGCGCAGCGCATTGGTGCCATCGGCGCGCGACACGGTGAGCGACCATGACGAGGCGGGTACGCCGCGGTCGAAGAACACGCCGCCGTCGCTGCCATCATCGCTCACGCCGCTGTCTTCCGGCAGCGCGGTCCACGCGCGCGGACCGTGGGAATATCGCAGCCCGTAGCCGAAGGGGTACAGCGTCTCGCCGCCATGCTGCGCAGTGGCGGGCCAAGCGGTCGGCAGCAGGCCCTGGAATTCATGCGCCGGCGCGCCATCCGCTGCGGCAAACAGCATGTCGGCCACGCCGCCGCCCTCGGACCCCGGCAGCCACGCGGCGACGAAGGCATCCGCCGCATTGAGTGCTTCGTTGACATAGAGCGGGCGGCCCGTGATCATCACTGCCACCACCGGGATGCCCTGCTGCTTCAGGCGCTCCATGGTGGCGATCGGCCGGCGCAGTTCGGGGCGCAATTGCAGCGAGGCGATATCGCCCTGGAATTCGGCATAGGGGGTTTCGCCGAACACGACGATCGCGGCATCGGGGCGCTCGGTGAAGCTGCCCTCGGGCGAGAGTTCGGCGCTGCCACCGCCGGCGGTGGCCGCCTGCTCGATCCCTTCCCATAGCGATGTCGCGCCGGGGAACAGGCTGTTGTCGAGCCCGGTGCCCTGCCAGCTCAGCGTCCACCCGCCCGACTGGCGCGCGATGTCGTGCGCCGCATCGCCCGCGACGAGGATCCGCCCGCCCGGCTGCAGCGGCAACACGCCCGTGTTCTTGAGCAGCACCAGCGATTTGCGCACCGCCTCGCGCGCCACCGCGCGGTGATCGGGCGCGCCGAGCAAGTCGTATTCGCCCGACAGCGCGCGCTGCGAGGGCTTGCCCATGTCGAACAGGCCAAGCCGTTCCTTCAGCCGCAGCACGCGTGCCACCGCATCGTCGAGCCGTTCCATTGCGATCGTGCCGTCGCGCACCTGCGCCAGCGTGCTGTCATAGAGCATGCGCCAGCTGTCGGGCGCCATGAACATGTCGATCCCCGCATCGACCGCCCGCGGACAGCTGGCGTTGCTGCACCCGGCGACCTGGCCATGCGCGTTCCAGTCGGTGATCACCAGACCACCGAAATTCATCCGGCCCTTGAGCACATCGGTCACCAGCCCGCGATGCGCCGACAGCTTGACGCCGTTCCAGCTCGAAAAGCTGGTCATGATCGTGGCGACGCCGCTCTCGATCGCGGGAATATAGGGCGCGCCGTGAACCAGCCGCAGCTCGAGTTCGGAGATCACCGCATCGCCCTGGTCCTTGCCATCGGTGGTCGCTCCGTCGGCGAGGTAGTGCTTGGTGCTCGCCGCTACATGCGGCCCGGCGAGGATCGGGGTGGTCGAGGGCGGCCCCTGCAGACCGCGGATCATGCTGCCGACATAGGCGGCGACCAGCGCGGGATCGGACGAATAGCCTTCATAGGCGCGGCCCCAGCGATAGTCCTGCGGCACGGCGACGGTGGGGGCGAAGGTCCATTCCTGCCCGGTGACGCGGATCTCGACTGCAGTGACCTTCCCGATCCGCTCGATAAGTTCGGGATCGCGCGCGGCGCCCAGTCCGACGTTGTGCGGGAAGATCGTCGCCCCGACGATATTGCTGTGGCCGTGCACCGCATCGGTGCCCCACACGATCGGGATGGCCGGTTCGCCGGGACCGACATCCATCGAGGCTTCGTAAAAGGCATCGGCAAGCGCGAGCCAGTCCTGCGCCGGGGCCAGATCGTCGCCCCCGGGGCCCGAATTGCCGCCGTTGAGCACCGAGCCGAGCCGGTAGCGGCGCACGTCTTCGGGCGTCACGCTGGCGATGTCGGCCTGAATGATCTGCCCGACCTTCTGTTCGAGCGTCATCCGCGCGAGGATCGCCTGGACGCGCGCCTCGCCCGCTTCGGTCAGCACCGAGGGGAACGCCACTTCGGGCCAGCGTTCAGGATGGACCCTTGCCGCCGGGATGTCCTCCGCCACGGATGCCGCAGCGGGATCCGCCGCTTGCGCGGAGAGTGCAAGCGCGGCCGATCCGGCCGCCAGAAGTATCGTCTTCAAAAGCATAAACCCCATCCCATGCGGCGGCCGCCCGAGGCTGGTCCGAAAGGCGCTGACAAGGTTGACAGTGCGCCCTGCGAAAAACCCGCTCCGGCAGCTTGTTGTGGGCTTTGTTTGACAACGTTGACAGAAATATGCAACCAGTAAAGTCGCGGATGATCGCCAGCACCCCGAGTCGGGTCGCATGGCGGGTCAACGCACTGTTGAGAGGTCCGCACACAAGATGCGGCTTGGGAGGGATACTGAAATGGACAGCGGGATTTTGCGTAACCGGTCGACGTTGCTGGCCGCCGCATCGATATTGGCGCTGGGGTCGCATGCGGCGCCGGCTTTCGCGCAGGCGCAGGACGCTACCGACACCGGCCAACAGGCCTCCGATCCGGGCGGGAACGTCATTGTCGTCACCGGCTTCCGGGCCTCGCTCGAAGACGCGCTCGAGGCCAAGCGCGAATCGAACCTGATCATCGAATCGGTCACCGCCGAGGACATCGGCAAGTTCCCCGACCAGAACGTGGCGGAATCGCTCCAGCGCCTGCCCGGCATCCAGATCGACCGCGAGAACGGCCAGGGTTCGAAGGTCCGCATTCGCGGGCTCGAACAGAACGTCACGCTGCTCAACGGCGAGCTCTTCGTCAGCGGGCTCGAAGTCTACAAGGTCGGCGAAGGCAATTACAATCGCAACGACAGCCTCGAAGGCGTGCCGTCCGAACTGATCGGCGGGATCGAAGTGTTCAAGTCGCCCAATGCCTCGCTGCTGTCGGGCGGCCTGGGCGGGATCGTCAATCTCAAGACGCGCAACCCGCTCGACCTGAAGCAGGGCCTGACGCTGGCGGGCAACGCGAAAATGAGCAAGGGCAGCGAAATCTCGGGCTGGGAACCCGCCGGCGCCGCCGTGCTGGGCTACAATTTCAACGACCGGCTGGGGGTCATCGCATCCTTCAGCTACGAAAAGACCAACAACCACGTCAACGTGCTGGGCGGCGACAACCGCGGCAACTGGGCGTTCGCCGAAGGGCGCCGCGACACCGCGACCGTGCCGACCAATTACTACGCGCCCGAATACCGCTATGTCACCGACCGCGACCAGTACCGGCGGCGCTGGGGCGCTTCGCTGGGCATCACCTACCGGCCGACCGACGCGCTCGAAGTCAGCGCCCAGTATTTCCATTCCGACCTCGAGATCGACACCCGCGAAGCTTCGGTCAAATTCCCCTTCGGACAGGGCGAATCGCAGGGCCTGGTCGGGGATTACTCGATCAACGAGAACGGCGTGCTGACCCAGGGCACGGTGCGGGCGCAGTCGGCCGAGGCGATCTCCTTCGTCGACGTGTCCAACATCAAGTCGGACAATCTGCAATTCGCGCTCGAATGGGACAACGATACCAATTTCCGTGCCTCGGTCATGGCTGCCTATGCGACTTCGAGCATGGAACGCGAAGTGGCCAACAACGACGTGCGCTACACTGCCTATGGCGTGCGTGGGCCGGGCACTTCGGGGCCGCAGCCCGGCTTCACCCCGAACGCCTCGGCGCCGCCGACCTTCGATTTCACTTACACCAATGGCGACTTTCCCAGCTTCGGCATCGGCGCAGGCAGCCCGCAGGACCTGTTCAACAACCCCGACTTCGGCTTCTTCAAATCGCACTGGGCATTTGGTGACCGGTCGGACATCGACGGCCATTCGATCCGTGCGGATTTCGCCTATGACGTCGACGACAGCTATGCGGACACCATCACGCTGAGCGCGGGCTTCCGGTACGGGCAACGCACGGTGGACTTCACCTCGGGCCGCTATCTCGCCGATCTCAGCGGCAAGGGCGAACTTGATGCCACGCAGATTCCCGAGGCCGAACGCGTCGACGGCTTCTCCTACAACTGGACGCCCTACAGCTACTTTCAGGACGGGGCGATCGGATACAAGATCTGCGACCTGCCCGAAGTGAACAAGCCGGCGGCCTTCGCCGGGTGCAGCCGGTTCGGCAATTCGCCCGCGCTGCTGACGCCCTACGAAACCTTCCTGAGCAATCCCGAGCGGGTGGAGGCGATCGCCAATTTCGCCGGCGGCGGCCGGGTCGAAGGCGATACGGTGCTGGTGGCCGACCGCTCGCAGATGACCAATGCGCTCGAATGGATCCAGGCGCTCTATCCCGACACGCCCTTCACCTTCTTCGAAGACCCGCTGCAGACCTACCGGGTCAAGGAAGAAGTCAAATCGGGCTATGTCATGGCCGATATCGGGGGGCTGGACGATCCCTACCACGTCAATGTCGGCCTGCGCATCGTCAACACCGACCTGACGGTCGACCAGAACCAGCCCGCCAATGCCGATCCCAGCTATTGGGGCACCGACAGCTGGAACGGCGTGCTGCGCGATTTCACCACCACCACGGTGATGCGCAGCTACACCGACTTCCTGCCCAGCGCGAACGCGGTGTTCGACGTCGGCGACGACAGCAAGGTCCGCTTTGCCGCGGCGCGGGTCGTCGCCCGCCAGCCGCTGGTGTCGCTGGGACAGGGCTTCGCAACCGACTTCACCCGCGATCCCGCTGACGATCTGTTCAAGTTCACCAGCGGTTCGCGCGGCAATGCCGAGCTCGATCCGTTCCGCGCCTACCAGTTCGACCTGGGGGTCGAACACTACTTCGGCAATCAGGGCCTGTTGTCGGCCGGGCTGTTCTGGAAGGAAGTCGACAGCTTCGTCGTCAACGAGACGGTGGCGGTGTTCGTCAACGACCAGGCGGGCGGGCGGCTGGGTCCGGTGTCGCAGCCGGCCAACGGATCGGGCGGCCGTGTGAAGGGGTTCGAACTCGCCGCGCAATATGCCTTCGACTTCGGTCTCGGCTTTACCGCGAACTACACTTTCTCGGACACCGACACTGATTTCAGCACCGACTTTGCCGACAACCTTCCGTTGCCGGGCGTGTCCAAGCACTCGGCCAACGGGCAGGTCTATTTCGAACGCTACGGGTTCGCCGCGCGCGCCTCCTACAGCTGGCGTTCGAAACAGTATCTGGGCAATTTCGGCTTTTCCGACGGCTCGGTCACGCGGACGCTGGGCATTTACCAGAAGTCCTACGGCCAGCTCGACGGACAGATCAGCTACCAGCTGACCGACAATTTCGAAGTCTTCGCCGAAGCGATCAACATCACCAAGGCGGATACCAAGGTCTATCTGCAATTCCCCGAACTGCCCTTCCGCTTCGAATCGGGTTCGCGCCGGCTCTACGCCGGGGTGAAGTTCAACTTCTGATCAGCGGTCCTCTCCGGAAACTGGTGGCGGCCCCTGCCTGCAGGGGTCGCCATCGTTTTCTCCGCTTTCGATGGTAAGGTGCCCGGCATGACGGCTTCGATGCCAACCGACCACGGCCACGCGCAGGCGATCGGTTCGATCTGCATCGTCGGCGGCGGGACTGCGGGCTGGTCGGCTGCGGCGCTGCTGTCGCAGGTGCTGCGCGGCAGTGGATGCCGCATCACGCTGGTCGAATCCTCCGCAATCCCGACGGTGGGCGTGGGCGAGGCCACGATCCCGCCGATCTTCGATTTCCTGCGCAATATCGGCGCCGACGAGGTCGAATTCATCCGCCGCTGCCAAGCCACCTTCAAGCTGGGCATCCAGTTTCGCGACTGGCTGCACCATGGCCATGCCTACTGGCACCCCTTCGGCAATCTGGGGGTGACGATCAACCAGCGCCCCTTCCATCACTATTACTTCATGAACCGCGCGGCAGGGCATGGTGAGACCCTTGCCGATCTGTGCCCCTCGGTCGCGCTGGCCGAGGACGGCAAGTTCGCCTTCCCCTCGCCCGACGGGCAGTGGCCCGGAGGCGCGGTCGCCTATGCGCTGCATTTCGACGCCGGGCTGGTTGCCACTTTCCTGCGCGACCATGCCGTGGCCGCCGGGGTCGAGCGGCTCGACCGCCGCATCGTCGGCGCCACGCGCGGCGAAGGCGAGAGGATCGCGGCGGTGCAGTTCGACGATGGCGAGAGTCTCGAAGCCGATTTCTACATCGACTGTTCGGGTTTCCGCGGCCTGCTAATCGAGGAGACGCTGGGCGCGGGTTTCGAGGACTGGAAACACTGGCTGCCCTGCGACAGCGCGGTAGCCGCCCCCACTGCCGCGCAGGAGCAGCGCGCGCCCTACACCGTCGCCACCGCCCGCTCGGCCGGGTGGCAGTGGCGCATCCCGCTGCAGCACCGCACCGGCAACGGGCTGGTCTATGCCAGCGACTTCATTTCCGATGCCGATGCGCAGGCACAGCTGCTCGCCGGGCTAGATGGCGAAGCGCAGGCCGATCCGCGCGTGCTGCGCTTCACCGCCGGGCTGCGCAAGCGCGCCTGGGTCGGCAACTGCCTCGCGATCGGGCTGTCGGCCGGTTTCCTCGAACCGCTCGAATCGACCAGCATCCACCTGATCCAGACCGGGCTGAACCGGCTGCTGGACCTGTTTCCCGATCGCCGCTTCGATCCCGCGCTGATCGCAGCCTACAATCGCGACGTGCACAGCGAATACGCGCATATCCGCGACTTCCTGCTGCTGCATTACGTGCCCAACCGGCGCGAGGGCGAACCCTTCTGGGACCATATGCGCGGCCTCGACCTGCCCGATACGCTGGCGGAAAAGATCGAGCTCTTCACGCGCACGGGACGGATCATGTCGCGCCAGCGCGAGCTGTTTTCGGACATCAGCTGGTTCTACGTCATGCACGGCATGGGGCTGACCCCCGCGGCGCTTGATCCGCTCGCCGAGGCCGCGCCCTTCGGCGAGGTGCGCAAGGTGATCGACCAGCTGCGCGGGGCAATGCAGGCGTTCCGCAGCGCTGCGCCCACGCACGACGCGATCCTCGACCGCTTGCTCGACCCGGCTGAGACACGCCGCCCCCAATTCGGCACCGGCGGCGGCTGGACGACGCGCTAGAGGCGCCGATGGGTCCGCTCAGGCGGGCGGAGGCGCCACGGTCAGCCGTTCGACCAGGCTGTGCGTATGAACCACGGTAGGGCCGGGATCCTCGCCGGCGAGCTGGCGCAGCAGCATGTCAGCCGCCGTGTGCGCCATCTCGACCACCGGCTGGCGCACCGTGGTCAGCCGCGGCCAGACCACGCGCGAGATTTCCGAATCGTCGAAGCCGACCACGCTCAGATCGCCCGGGACGTCGAAGCCCAGTTCGCGCGCGGCGGACATCGCCCCCACCGCCATGTCGTCGTTCTGCGCGATGATCGCGGTCGGGCGCAGCTTGCGCGACAGGATCCGCCGCGTCGCCTCGTAACCCGATTCGAAGCTGAAATCGCCGGTCTCGACCAGTTCGGGCAGGTACTCGACGCCCGCATCGGCGAAGGCCGCACGATAGGCGGTCAGCCGCTGTTCGCTCACCGGGTGGTCGGGATCGCCCTTGATGATGGCAATGCGCCGGTGTCCGAAACCGATCACGTGTTCGGCGATTTCGCGGCCGGCGGCGATATCGTCCATCGTCGTCGCCAGCCCCAGTTCCTCGCGCGATTGCGGCGTGATGCGGGCAAAGGGGATGCGCGCCTGCGCCAGCCCGTCGAGCACGTCGGGATGGTCCGCCGCGGGCGGTGCGAGGATCACCCCGTCGAGCGCGGCCGAGCGAATCGTGGCAACCACGTCGCGCGGGTGGTCGCTGACCGATTCCACCGGCAGCACGATCAGCCGGTAGCGTTCGCCATGCAGCCGCTCGAGCGCGCCGCGCTGCAATTCGACGACATAGCTCGGGCTCGGTTTTTCATAGACCAGCCCGATCAGATAGGATTGCTGGCGCACCAGCCCCTGCGCCATCACATTGGGCTGGTAGTTGAGTTCCTCCGCCGCGCGCAGCACCTTCTTGCGCAGCGCGGGGGTGATGTGCGGTTCGTTGTTGAACACGCGCGAGACGCTCTTGGGCGAAACCTGCGCCAGCTTGGCGACATCGACGATCGTCGAACGCTTCTTTTCCCGCGGCATCGCTCAGGCGTGGCCCGATTGTCCGTCGTTGTCAACGACGCGCGCGCGCACGCCGGAGCGGTTCGCATGATCGATCTGTCAGAAAAACCGACCGCCGGCATCCTGCCGCGATCAAGCCGATGGTGCCCAGAAGAGGACTCGAACCTCCACGCCCTTGCGAGCGCCGCCACCTGAAGACGGTGCGTCTACCAATTCCGCCATCTGGGCACACTATCGATGGCCGGTCTTCGAAGCACGGCCATGGGTAGGGGCGCGCCACTAGCGAAGCAGGGGCTTACCTGTCAACGCCTTTCGCACATGCTGGAACGCTTGCGGCGCGGCGGGGGTTGAGGCTAGGGGCGGAGCGACACTTCTCCCTTCGAGGAATCAGGCGAATATCATGGCGAAAAGCGGCGCGTTGAACGGCAAGCTGGTGGTGCTGATGGGTGGCAGCGGCTTCATCGGCAATTACGTGGCGCAGGCTCTGCTCGAACGCGGCGCACGCGTGCGGATCGCCGCCCGCCATCCAGAAAAGGCGTTCAAGCTCAAGCCGCTCGCCAATCTCGGCCAGATGCAGTTCGCGCGCTGCGATGCCAGCGACCGGCAATCGGTCGACCGGTGCATTGCCGACGCGGATGCCGTGGTGAACCTGGTCGGCGCGTTCAGCGGCAATCTGCGCCGCCTGATGGGCGAAGCGCCCGGCTGGATGGCCGAAGCCGCCGCCCGCGCAGGCGCGCAGGCCTTCGTCCATGTCAGCGCGATCGCCGCTGAACCCGAGGACGAGACCGAAATCGAATACGCCGCCGCCAAGAAGCTGGGCGAGGAACGCGTGCTCGCAGCTTTCCCCAAAGCGACGATCCTGCGCCCGAGCATCCTGTTCGGCGAGGACGACAATTTCATCAACATGTTCGCGGGGCTGATTTCCACCCTGCCCGTGCTGCCGGTGTTCGGTCCCGATGCGAAACTGCAGCTGGTCTATGTCGACGATGTCGCCGAGGCAGCGGTGCGCGCGCTCGAGGATCCGGGCAAGCATGGCGGCAAGATCTACGAACTCGGCGGCCCGGAAGAGCTGTCGATGATGGAGATCAACGAAGCGATCGCGGCAGCGCAGAAGCGCAAGCGCACCTTCCTGCCGATGCCCGACGGCCTGTCGGCCACCTTCGCGGCGCTACCGGGAACCCCGATGGGCAGCGACCAGTGGAAGCTGCTTAAGCAGGGCAATGTCGCCTCGGGCGCGTTTCCCGGGTTCGACAGGCTGGGTATCGAGCCCAAGCCGCTCGACCTGTTTCTCGACCGGTGGATGGTGCGGTATCGCAAGCACGGCCGCTTCCACGCCGAATCGGCGGTCTGAACCGCGGCTGCGCAGCGCGTCAGCCTTCGATCAGCGCGACCGGTTCGACCAGCAGTTCGCTGCCGTCATTGCCGATGATCCGCACGCGGGCGCCCGCTGCGGCATCCGCGCCGCGCGCGATCCATTCGCTGTCGCCGACCTTGACCCGCCCCGACCCGTTTTCGATCGCCTGCGTTACCAGCGCGGTCTGGCCGACCATCCGGCCGCCGCGATTGTTGAGCAGCGGGTCGCTGGACACGATCGGCCGTTCGCGCAGCCAGCGGCGCGCGGAGAAGACGAAAATCAGCGATAGCGAAACCCAGGCAATAATCTGCAGCGCGAGCGGGGGGACCGAGACGAAGGCCAGCACGGCCACCGCCAGCGCCGCCATCGCCATCCAGATCAGATAGACCCCCGGCACGACCAGTTCGAGCGAGGCGAGCGCCAGCCCGATGATCAGCCAGATCCAGTAGGTTTCGATACCGTCCACGACCCCCGCCTAGCTGTCGCGCGAACGCGGCACGCTGGGCCGCCGAACCGGGGCCCGGTCCTTCGGCTCGGGCACGGGTGTGCCCGTATCCACCGTGCCTTCGACACCGTCGAATGTGCCCTTAATCAATTCGCCGATTCCGCCGAGCGAGCCGATCAATTGCGTCGCTTCGACCGGGAACAGGATCGTCTTGGCATTGGGGCTTTCGGCGAACTTGCCGACTGCCTTGGTGTATTCCTGCGCGATGAAGTAATTGATTGCCTGATTGCCCGACGAGGCAATCGCATCGGATACCATCTGCGTGGCCTTGGCCTCGGCTTCGGCGGCGCGTTCGCGCGCCTCGGCATCGCGGAAGAGCGCCTCGCGCTGGCCCTCGGCCTGGAGGATGGCCGATTGCTTGCGCCCCTCGGCGCGCAGGATCGAACTGGTCTTGTCGCCTTCCGCCTCGAGGATCTCGGCGCGTTTCAGCCGTTCGGCCTTCATCTGCCGCGCCATCGCTTCGGAGATGTCGAGCGGCGGACGGATGTCCTTGATCTCGACGCGGGTGATCTTGATCCCCCAGGGCGAGGTCGCGTGATCGACCACGCTGAGCAGGCGGGCGTTGATCTCGTCGCGCTTGGACAGCGTCTCGTCGAGATCCATCGAGCCCATGACCGTGCGCAGATTGGTGGTGGTGAGTGCGAGGATGGCGTTCTGAAGACCCGAGACCTCATAGGCCGCCTTGCCCGCATCGAGAACCTGGAAGAAGACCACCGCATCGACGCCGACCATGGCGTTGTCCTTGGTGATGATTTCCTGGCCCGGGATGTCGAGCACCTGTTCCATCATGTTGATCTTGTGCCCCACCCGGTCGATGAACGGGATGATCAGGTGCAGCCCGGGGTTCGCGGCGAGCGTGTACTTGCCCAGCCGTTCGATGGTGTAGACATAGCCCTGCTTGACCACGCGCACGCCCATGACGAGGAACAGCACGGCCAGCAGGACCAGCAAAATCAGGACGAGCGTACCGCCTAGCATGTAAAGCCTCCTCTAGCTGCAAGGCATGGTAGCGCCCGCGGGGGTGGCGGCAAGCGAAAGCGTGTTACAGCGCCTCTGCGTAGGTCGCCAGCAAGCGTCCCCAGGCGCGCTCTGCAGCGGGCTGGTCGTAAGCGGGCGAATCGGGCACGCACCAGCCGTGATCGGCAGGATAGACCTCGATCTCGGCAGCGGCACCGGCAGCATCCGCCGCTTCGCGCAGCGCGGTCTTGGCTTCGGGTTCCTTGGCATCGTCGTTCTGCGCGATCGCGATCAGGTAATGCGCATCACCGCGCAGCATCCGGTGCGGACTGTCCGCATCGTCGCGCACCAGCCCGCCGCCGTGGAAACTGCCCGCCGCGCGCATGCGTTCGACCGCCGCAGTGCTCCACACGGTGAAGGGGCCGCCCATGCAATAGCCCTGCGTGCCGATGCCGCGGGCGGTGTCGACCCCGTCCTGCGTGTCGAGCCAGGCGGTCGCCGCGCGGGCATCGGCCTGGATCGCCGGGGCATCGAGCTTGACGCGCCACGGGCGGACCGTCTGGAACCCGTCGGCGGCTGCGAAGGCAGCAAAGTCGGCGAACTGCTCGCCTGCGACATCGCGGTAATAGGGATTGGCGACGAACACGGCGTAGCCTTCGCCCGCCAGCCGCCGCGCCATCTGCCGCTTCGCTTCGCGCAGCCCGGCAATGTCGGGCCAGAGCAGCACCAGCGGGCTGGCCCTGTTCGCGGGATGCACGAAGAACCCGTCCATCGTCCCGCCGGGTGCGGCAAAGCTCACCATGCGCTCGGTCAACCCGCCCGACGCCGGACGATCGACATCGGCGTTGACCGGCGCGCAGGCCGCCACGCCTGCCGCCATCGCACCGCCGCCGAAGGCCCGGCGCGAGACCTTGCCGCGCGCCCACCGCGCCAGATCCTGTTCATCGCACATCGCTCGTCTCTCCTCGCAAACCCGTCCGCGGCAACCCTTGCAGGGTGCAGCCTTATGGACAAGCCCGCGCATCGACGGCAGGATAGGTTGCATAGAGCGACGCAAATGTCGCCGGGGAGAGAAAGATGCGAGGGATCGGTTGGGCGGCAGTGGCCGCGCTTGGCCTGGCAGGCGCACTGGCGGGCTGCAGCATGGCAGCGGGCGAAACACCCGAAGGCGGGATCGACACCGTCCGGCTGGTCAATGCGGGCGAGGACCCGGCCAACTGGATCACCCATGGCGGGACCTATTCCGAACAGCGCTTCTCGCCGCTGGCCCAGATCGACCGCGACAGCGTGGGTGACCTCGGGCTCGCCTGGTTCGCCGACATGGACACCGCGCGCGGGCAGGAAGCGACCCCGCTAGTGATGGACGGCAAGCTCTATGTCACCACCGCGTGGAGCAAGGTCTTCGCCTATGACGCCGCGACCGGCGAACCGCTGTGGAGCTACGATCCGCAAGTGCCCGGCGAAACCGGAGTGAAAGCGTGCTGCGACGTGGTCAATCGCGGGCTGGCGGCTTGGGGGGACAAGCTCTTCTTCGGCACGCTCGACGGGCGGCTGGTCGCGCTCGACCGCGACACCGGCGCGGTGGCGTGGGAGAAGGTCACGGTCGACCAGGACAAGAGCTACACCATCACCGGCGCGCCGCGCGTGGTCGATGGCAAGGTGCTGATCGGCAATGGCGGCGCCGAGTTCGGCGTGCGCGGCTATATCGCCGCCTACAGCGCGGACGACGGGGAGGAGCTGTGGCGCTTCTACACCGTGCCCGGCGACGAGGGCGATGACGCGCCCGACTACCTCAAGGCGGCGGCAGAGACCTGGAGCGGCGATGCGCTCGGCAGCGAAAACGGCATCGGCGGCGGCGGCACTGTGTGGGACTCGATGGCCTACGATCCCGAGCTCGACCTGCTCTATTTCGGAGTCGGCAACGGATCCCCGTGGAACCGCGCCTATCGCAGCCCCGGCCCCGACGGACGCGGCGAAGGCGACAATCTCTATCTTTCGAGCATCGTCGCAATCCGCCCCGATACGGGCGACTATGTCTGGCACTACCAGACCACGCCGGGCGAGACCTGGGACTACACCGCCACACAGCACATCGTCCTGGCCGATATGGAAATCGACGGGCGCAGCCGGCAGGTGCTGATGCAGGCGCCCAAGAACGGCTATTTCTACGTGCTCGACCGCGCGACGGGTGAGTTCATTTCGGCCGAGCCCTATATTCCGCTCAACTGGTCGACCGGGATGAGCGAGGATGGCCGCCCGCAGATGAATCCCGAAACGCGGATCGACATCACCGGCCAGCCCGCGCTGGTGATGCCGGGGCCGCTGGGCGGGCACAACTGGCACCCGATGGCGTACCACCCGGGCGAGAACCTCGTGTACATCCCAGCCTTCGAGGCCGCGATGCTCTATGCACCCGAGGCAGACTGGAAGCCCGACCGCGCGCGCGGGTTCAACATCGGCTTCGATCTCGGTGCGGGCGATCTGCCGCCCGATCTGGGCATCCGCCGCGAAGTGCAGGGCACGATCAAGGGCAAGCTGGTCGCGTGGGACCCGGTGGCGCAGGAAGCGCGCTGGAGCGTCGAGCATCCCGGGCCGTGGAACGGCGGCCTGCTGGCGACCGGCGGCGGGCTGGTTTTCCAGGGCAATTCGGGCAGCGAATTTGCCGCCTATAATTCGGCCAATGGCGAGCGGCTGTGGAGTTTCGCCGCTCAGACCGGCGTGGTCGCCCCGCCGATCACCTACACCGTGGACGGCGAACAATATGTCGCCGTGCTGGCCGGCTGGGGCGGGGCCTTCGCGCTGTCCGCCGATGGCGCGCTGATCGACAACATGCACCCGGTGCGCAACATCAGCCGCCTGCTGGTGTTCAAGCTGGGCGGGACCGCTGCCCTGCCCGAAGAACCCGATTTCGCGCTCGCGCCGCTCGATCCGCCGCTTTCGAAAGCGAGCGCGGAGGTGATCGAACTGGGGCGGACGAAATACGCGCGCTATTGCGCGGTGTGCCACGCCCCGGGCGCGGTCGGTTCGACCGAACTGCCCGACCTGCGCCGCTCGGGCGCGCTCGAAAACCGGACCGCATGGCTGCAGATCGTCCATGGCGGCGCGCTGAGCGACAACGGCATGGCCAGCTTCGCCCCCTCGCTATCCGAGGACGAGGTCGAGGCGATCCGCCAATATGTCATCAAGCGCGCCAACGAGGACAAAGCGATAGAGGCGGAGCGCGCCAAGACGCGGTCCACGCGGCGCTGATCAGCCCCTGAACACGACGGTCCGCTGGCCGTTGAGCAGGACGCGCTCCTCGAGATGCAGGCGGACCGCTTCGGCGAGCACGCGGCTTTCGATATCGCGGCCCTTGCGCACCAGCGCATCGGGGGTGTCGGCATGGCCGATGCTCTCGGCATCCTGGTGGATGATCGGGCCTTCATCGAGGTCGGCGGTAACGTAATGCGCGCTGGCGCCGATCATCTTGACCCCGCGCTCATAAGCCTGGTGATAGGGCTTGGCGCCCTTGAAGCCGGGCAGGAAGCTATGGTGGATGTTGATGCAGCGCCCGGCGAAATGCGCCGCCTGCTCGTCCGACAGGATCTGCATGTAGCGCGCCAGCACCACCAGCTCGGCATCGGTATCTGCCGCGATGGCGCGGACTTGGGCTTCCTGTGCCGCCTTCGTGTCGCGCGTGACCGGCAGGTGGTGGAAGGGGATATCGCCGAGGTCGGTGTGGCCGATCGCTTCGCGCGGGTGGTTGGACACGATCGCCACCGGCTCCATCGCTAGTTCACCGATGCGCCAGCGATAGAGCAGGTCGGCCAGGCAATGGTCGAACTTGCTGACCATGATCAGCACGCGCCGCGGCCGGTCGCGCAGCGCCAGCTTCCAGTCCATCGCGAATTCGCCGGCCAGCGCAGCGAATTCGCTGCGGATCGCATCGCGCGTGGTGCTGCCGGGATCGAATTCGACGCGCATGAAGAAAGCATCGCTCAGCCGGTCGTTGAACTGCTGCGCTTCGAGGATATTGCCCCCGCGCTCGAACAGGAACGAGGTGACGCGCGCGGTGATGCCGGGGCGGTCGGCGCAGGACAGGGTCAGGACTAGCGGATCGGCCATGGGCCTTCCATGTGCCGCAAGCGCCCCGCCGCGCAAGCGCAAACCCGCTTGGCCGCGCGCAATGCAGGCTTGGTCAGTCGATCTCGAAGACCACGGTCCTGATGCCCGACTGGTGCAGCGCGGTCTGCACGATACCGCGCTCCAGATGGTTGAGCGGGGTTTCGCAGCCCACCACATGCGCAACCGGATCGCACAGCATGAGGGCCTTGTCTCCGTGCGCAATCTGGCGGATCGCGCGAACGATCGTGTCTTCGAAACGCGCCGGTTCGGCGACCACGGACTGATCGCTCGAAAAGCTGCGATAGGCCCGCTGGTCGGCAAAGGTCGTGGTGGCGCGATTGGTCACCTGGACCCGGTCGCGATAGATCGCGACGTCCAAGTCGAGCGGTCGGTGGTTCATGTCAGCGGCGGGTAAGCGCCTCTTCGCTTTGCGACATCAGCTTCTCGATGATGGCCGCGACCGGCTCTTCTTCCTTCAGCATGCCGACCGATTGCCCCGCCATCAGGCTACCGGTCTCGACATCGCCATCGATCACTGCGCGGCGCAGCGCGCCGGCCCAGTAGTGCTCGATCTGCAATTGCGCCTCGTTCATCGCGATTTCCTCGCGGTCGAGCGTCCCCGCGACCTCGCGCTGCTTGGCAGTGAATTCCTCGCTGCCCTTGTTCTTCAGCGCGCGGACCGGGATCACCGGCAGGCGCGGATCGACCTGGACGCTGGCCACCGCGTCGCGGGCGCTGGCACGGAAGAAGGCCTTCTTGAAATCGGGATGGGCGATGCTTTCCTGCGCGCAGGCGAAACGCGTGCCCAGCTGGACGCCCGCCGCACCCATTTCGAGATAGCCCGCGATCGCCTGCCCGCGGCCGATCCCGCCGGCAACGAAGATAAGATGGTCTTCGGCCAGTTCGGGCAGCATTTCCTGCGCCAGTACGCTGGTCGATACGGGGCCGATATGGCCGCCCGCTTCCATGCCCTCGATCACCAGCGCATCGGCGCCCGAGCGCAGCAGCTTCTTGGCCAGCGCCAGCGTGGGCGCGAAGCAGATGACCTTGGCGGGGTTCTTGCCGCCCTTGATTGCCTCGACACTGCCCTTGGGCGGGATGCCGCCCGCCAGCACGACATGGCCCACGGCGTGCTTCTCGCACACGGCGATAAGCTCGAACAGGTCGGGATGCATGGTGATCAGGTTCACGCCGAAGGGCTTGTCGGTCAGCGCGCGGGTTGCGGCGATCTCGCGATCGAGCAGTTCGGGGGTCATCGCCCCGCAGGCGATCACGCCGAAGCCGCCGGCGTTCGAAATCGCCGACACCAGATTGCGTTCGGACACCCAGCTCATCGCGCCGCACAGGATCGCGGTTTCGCTGCCGAGAAAATCTGCGCCGCGCTGCATCAGGCGGGCGGTCTTGGGATAGGTCGTCATGATGCGGCGCTTACGGCGCGCGCGGGGCAACGGCAAGATGCTTAGAACCAGCCGGCCGCGCCCAGTTCGCTCATCCGGCTGCGCGCGACCGGCGCCGCGATCCCCCGCGGCAACAGCAGCCGCAGCTTGCGCCCTTCGCGCTCGATGCCTTCGACCGCATCGCGGGCCACCCACCAGCTGCGATGGACCTGCGCGCCCTCGATCCCGTCGAGTTCCGCGATCGCATCGCGCAGCCGCAGCAGCACGAGGTCCGAGCCGAGCATGGTATGCGCGCGAACGTAGTGGTCTTCCATCTCGAGCGCGATCAGGTCGCTTCCCAGCTCGGAGGGCAGGCGCTGCAGGAATGCGGAATGCGGCTCGCCCTGCGGGGCATTTTGCACGTCGCTCGCGGCGACGGACCGGGCCATCGCGTCGTGCGCCGCCGCCTTCGGCCGGCCGCGTTCGAGCAGGTAGAAGACGACGGTGACGCTGGCCCCGATCGCCAGCACATTGAGATAGGCCAGCAGCGCCTGTTCGAGCGTGGGCGCGGGAACCGGCCCGGGAAGGAATTCGATCGTCCAGATCGCTGCCGTCAGCGGCACCGTGGCGAGCATGGTCAAGCCGATCCACAGGCCGGCGCGGGGCAGCTCGAGCCGCGGGTGCAGCCAGGCGACCAGCGGGGCGAGCGGACGGTAGAAGGCATAGCCGAGCCAGGCGAGCCCGATCCAGCTCACCAGCCGCCATGCCAGCGGCGCGGCGGCCGTCCCGAAGGGGCCGATGATCGCCAGCACCAGCCCGACCGCGGTCATGACCGACAGGTCGATCACCAGCTTGCGAGCAATGCGCGCTGCAGCGGGGCGGGCCTGTTCCATATCCTGCAGACTAGTGCCCGTTCGCGCTTCGTAAAGTGGTCAAACACCCGATTTCCCGTCCTTTCGCGAAGCGGTCGGCCCCTTTGCGCAAGCCCGCTTGCCCGCCAGCGGCGCGCTGCCACCAAGGGGACGAAACCACCCGCCTGGAGACCCAGACAATGTTCGCACTTCCGCTGTCCGCGCCGCCCGCCCCCCGCCGCCCGTCCGCATTCGATATCGGTCCGGCCAGCCGCGCGCTGGTGGCCACCATCGGGACCGTGATGACCTTGCTCTGCGTCATCGCGATCGGCCGCGCGCTTGCCGGCATGACTCCCGAATTGCCGCATCTGCGCCATGCCGCGATCGCGGTGCATGTGGTTGCAGTTATCCCCGCGATCCCGCTGGGCGCCTATGTGCTGCTGACGCGCAAGGGCGATGCGCGGCACAGGCTGCTGGGCAAGATCTGGCTCGCGCTGATGCTGGTGACCGCCTTTTCGGCGATCTTCATCACTTCGGGCGGCGGCTACGGCCCGATCCATGTCTTCATCCCGCTGACGATCTTCTCGGCCTGGCGTTCGGTGGCGACCGCACGGCGTGGCAACATCCCGGCACACAAGCGGCAGCTCGTTTTTACCTATGTCACCGGACTGGTCTTTCCCGGGCTCGCGGCCTTCCTGCTGCCCGGGCGGCTGATGAACGTGATGCTGCTGGGCTGAGGCTGATCAGTTGCCGTAGGTGATGCGGACCTTGTGCGCCGCCTCGCGCGCGATGCGGCGCGCTTCGTCGGTATCGCCCGCGGTGGCCAGCGCCACGCCCATGCGGCGGTAGGGACGGCTGGTGGGCTTGGCGAAGATGCGGATGTCGGCCCCCTCGCCCATCGCCTCGGCGAGGCTTTCGTAACCCAGCGCCGCGCTGTCGCGTTCGGCGAGGATCACCGCGCTGGCGGCGGGGCGTGCGCGCAGGACAGGCGGAACCGGCAGCCCCATCACCGCGCGGGCATGGAGGTCGAATTCGGTAAGGTTCTGGCTGACCAGCGTGACCATTCCGGTGTCGTGCGGGCGCGGGGAAAGCTCGGAAAAGATCACGTCCTCGCCCTTCACGAAAAACTCGACCCCGAACAGGCCGTAGCCGCCCAGATCGTCGACCACTGTGCGCGCCATGTCCTGCGCCTTGGCGATCGCCGCGTCGGTCATCGGCGTGGGCTGCCAGCTTTCCTGGTAATCGCCGCGTTCCTGCCGGTGGCCGATCGGCGGGCAGAAGCTGATGCCGTCCTTGTGGCGCACGGTCAGCAGCGTGATCTCGTAATCGAAATCGACGAATTGCTCGACGATCACGCGTTGGCGGTCGCCGCGCATGTTGGCGCAGGCATAGGCCCAGGCCGCTTCGAGCTCGGCCGCGTCGCGCACGGTCGACTGGCCCTTGCCCGAGGACGACATGACCGGCTTGATCACGCAGGGCAGCCCGGTGTGCTGCGCGGCGGCCTGCACTTCCTCGAAATTCTTCGCGTAGCGGTATCGGGAGGTGACAAGGCCCAGATCATTGGCCGCAAGGTCGCGGATCGCATCGCGGTTCATCGTCAGCTGCGCGGCGCGCGCCGAGGGCACGACGGTGAAGCCTTCCTCCTCCAGTTCGGCCAGTACCGAAGTGCGGATCGCCTCGATCTCGGGGACGATGTAATCGGGCCGGTGCTTCTCGGCCGCCTCGCGCAGCTTGTCGCCATCGAGCATGGAGAACACTTCGCGTGCATCGGCCAGCTGCATGGCGGGCGCATCGTCATAGGCGTCGCAGGCGATGACATAGGCGCCGAGCCGCTTGGCCGAGATCGCGAACTCGCGCCCCAGCTCGCCGGAGCCGAGCAGGAGGATCCGGGCGGTGTGGCTCATGCCGCCTCGTCGGCAGCGTCCAGCCCATAAGCGGTGTGGAGCACGCGGACCGCTAGTTCGGTCTCGTCCTCGTCGATCAGCACGCTGACCTTGATCTCGCTGGTGGTGATCGCCTGGATGTTGATCGCGCGGTCGGCCAGCGCCTTGAACATCGTGCTGGCGACACCCGCATGGCTTTTCATGCCGACGCCGACGACGCTGATCTTGGCGACCTTGCTGTCGGTGATCAGGCGGTTGTAGCCGATGTCGTCGCGCTTGTCCTCGAGCAGCGCCTGCGCGCGGGCGAGGTCGGCCTGCGGCACGGTGAAGGTCACGTCGGTCTCGCCCTTGTCGCGGCCGACGTTCTGGATGATCATGTCGACATTGATGCTCGCCGCGGCGAGCGGCTCGAAGATGTGGGCCACCGCGCCGGGCTTGTCGGGCACGCGGGTGAGGATCACCTTGGCCTCGTTCTTGTCATGCGCGATGCCGGTCACGTGCTGGCGTTCCATATCGCCTTTCTCCACCAGTGCGTTCATTTCTTCCTCCGACACGATCATCGTGCCGGGGTATTCGTCTGCGGGAACCGCGTCGTCGCCGACGAAGCTGGAGAGGACCTGCACGCGCACGCCCTCTTTCATCGCCAGCCCGACCGAGCGTGTCTGGAGCACCTTGGCCCCGACGCTGGCGAGTTCGAGCATTTCCTCATAGGTCACCGCGGTCTGCTTGCGCGCCTTGGCGACGATCCGCGGGTCGGTGGTATAGACACCGTCGACATCGGTATAGATGTCGCAGCGATCCGCGCCAATGGCTGCAGCCACCGCCACGGCGGACGTATCCGACCCGCCGCGGCCCAGCGTGGTCAGCCGGCCCTCGCCCGAGAGGCCCTGGAAGCCGGGGATCACGGCGATCTCGCCGCGCTCCATGCTGGCGATCAGCGCGTCCGCATCGATGCTGTCGATCCGCGCCTTGGCATGCGCCTCGATCGTGTTGATCGGCATCTGCCAGCCGAGCCAGCTGCGCGCCTGGCAACCGAGCGACTGCAGCGTCAGCGCCAGCAGCCCGCTGGTGACCTGTTCGCCGCTGGCCACCACCACGTCGTATTCCGCCGGGTCGTAGAGCGCATTGGCTTCGCGGCAGAAATTGACCAGCCGGTCGGTCTCGCCCGCCATCGCCGAAACCACCACCGCGACCTCGTGCCCGCGCGCCTGCTGCTTGCGCACGATATTGGCCACGCGCCGGATGCGTTCGGTCCCGGCCATCGAGGTGCCGCCAAATTTCATCACGATACGGGCCAAGCGTAGAGGTCTCCGTGCTGGAATGCGTCGAGCTAGGCTGCTAGCCAGAGGGCATGAGCGATGCAACCACACAGCCGCGTAGCAATACTTCGGCCGGCACAATTTCGGGCGCAACGATCCGCGCCGACGAAGCCGCGCATTTCGGCAGGCTCGCCAAGGACTGGTGGGACCCCAAGGGCTCTTCGGCCATGCTCCACCGGCTCAATCCCGTGCGGCTGCAATTCCTGCGCGAGGCGATCGACCTGCACTGGGCAGGCGACATCGAGGCGCGCCAACCGCTGGCGGGCAAGACCGCGCTGGATGTCGGCTGCGGTGCGGGATTGCTGTGCGAACCGCTGGCGCGGCTGGGGGCGGATGTCACCGGCGTCGATGCCGCGCCCGAGAACGCCGCGGCTGCGGCAGTGCATGCCGAAGGCGCGGATCTCGATATCCGCTATATCGCGGGCGAGGTCGGCGCGCTGGATATCGGCAGCTTCGACCTGGTCACCGCAATGGAAGTGATCGAACATGTCGCCGACAAAGCCGCCTTCGTGGCAGCGCTTGCCGGCCGGCTGGCGCCCGGCGGGCTGATGGTGCTGTCGACCCCCAACCGCACGCCGCAATCGCGCCTGCTGATGATCGGTGCGGCGGAAGGCATCGGACTGATCCCCAAGGGCACGCACCACTGGGACGATTTCATCACGCCCGAAGAACTGGACGCGCTGCTCGACGAAGCGGGCCTCGACATGAGCGAACCGCGCGGGATCGGCTTTTCGCCCGCCAAGGGGCTGCACCTGTCCGGCGATCTGTCGCTGAACTACATCGTCACCGCCCGAGCGCGCTGAGCACCAGCGCGGGATCGTCGGTGAAGACACCATCGGCCCCTGCCGCCACGACCATTCCCACCAGCGCGGCGAGATCGCCCGGCGCACCTTCGGCAGTGCCCCGGCGGAGCGCGAGCGGGAGGAAGGCGTTCTCCTTGCGCAGCGTCCACGGGTGAACTTGCAGCCCGGCGGCATGCGCATCGGCAATCAGCGCGGTCGGACTTCCGTCCGCAGCCAGCACATGGCCCAGATAGGGCCCGATCCCGTCGGCATAGGTGGCGACTTGCGCCAGCCCCGTCGGAGTCATGATCTCGGCCCAGCTCATCGCAGGTTCGTCATAGGGGCCGGCGGTGGGGGCGATCAGCAACACCAGCGGGCTTTCGACCAGCGCGTCCAGCCGCTGCAGCGGGCCGATTTCGAACGCCTGCACGAAGACCCGGTCATCGGCGTCGTCGAGATCGGCTTTGCGCAACGCGGTGGCGAGCAGATCGACCGTGTCGATTCCCTCTTCCTGCAGCAGCCAGGTGGGATGCTTGAGTTCGGGGTAGATACCGATCGCGCGGCCGGTCTCGGCTTCCTTCGCACGCACGAGCGTCACGATCTCCTCGAAGGTCGGAATCTGGTAGAGCCCGTCGAACCGCGCATTGGCCGGGCGCAATCCGGGCAGGCGTTCCTTCACGCGCAGGCTGCGCAATTCGGCCAGCGTGAAATCCTCGGCGAACCAGCCGGTCACCAGCCGCCCCTCGATCGTCTTCGAGCGCTTGCGATCGGCAAATTCCTCGCGCGCGCCGACATCGGTCGTCTCGCCGATCTCGGTCTCGTGCCGCGCGACCAGCCGCATGTCCTTCGTCGCCACGAGATCGGGCTCGATATAGTCCGCGCCCTGGTCGATCGCGCGCTCATAGGCCGCCAGCGTATGCTCGGGCCGTTCGCCGCTGGCGCCGCGATGCGCGATGACGAGAAAGTCGCCTTCGACCGCAGCAGTCGCGGGGACGGCACCGAGTGCCGCGAGGATCAGGAGAAATGCGCGGACCATTCGTCTTCCTTGAAACCGACCAGCAGGGCCCCGCCGTCTTCGACGATCGGGCGTTTGATCATGGACGGATTGTCTTGCAGCAATTGGACGGCCTTCGCCGCATCGACATCGGCCTTGTCGGCCTCGGGCAGCTTGCGCCAAGTGGTCCCGCGGCGGTTGAGCACGGTATCGACCCCCGCCGTTTCGATCCATGCGGCCAGCCTGGCCGGATCGGCGCCCTGCTTCTTGTAGTCGTGGAATGCGTAATCGACGCCCTGCGCATCGAGCCATTTGCGCGCCTTCTTGACCGTGTCGCAATTGGGAATGCCGTAAAGGATAGTCTCAGTCACTGATCTGCCCGCTTCTGGTTGGAACGCGCCTCGCTAACGGCTTGCGCAGCGCTTGAACAGGCCGCCGGGGCGCGAACCCCGGCGGCGCTGTCAAATCAGTCGCCGAAGCGCGCGGTCAGCTGGACGCCGAAGAAGCGCGGTTCCGCCGGGATGAAGGTCGGGATGCCGAAGGCCCCGCCGGTATTGCCCGCATCGAGCAGATATTCCTCGTTGAACGCATTGCGGATGAACCCGGCGATCTCGTAGCGGTCGTCGGCGAAGCTCACCCCCGCACGCGCATTCACCAGCGTGACCGGGCCTTGCGAGGTCACGTCGCTGTTGGGCACTTCGAAATAGATCCGGCTGCGATGCGTGATGCTGGGGGTGGCGAACAGCCGTGCCCCGCCGCCCAGCGGATAATCGACCGTTAAGCCCGCCGCCGCCTGCCATTCGGGCTGGAGGCGGAAACGCGCACCCGAAAACTCGGGGGCGAAGCTGTTGTCCTCGTCGATCCCGCCGTCGATATAGCCGACATTGCCGAAGAAGCTGAGCCAGTCGGTGGCCTCGACCGCGATCTCGGCTTCCACGCCGAGGTTGGAAGCCGCCCCCGCGCTCCGCGTGACGAAGCTGCCGGTCGGGTTGCCGTTGGCGTCCAGTTCCTCGACCGAGACCTGGAAATTGTCATAGACCTGGTAATAGACGCCCAGCGAGCCCGAGACCCTGCCGGTGGCAAGCTTGAGCCCGGCCTCGTAGTTCCACACCGTCTCTTCCGGAATGTCCTGCCGGTTCGGCACGACGTTCCCGGCATCGTCGACACGCGCGCCCATCTGGACGACCGGCGAACGGCGGCCCTTCGACACGGTCGCGAACACATTGGCGTCGTTGCTGATCCGGTAGAGCGCATTGAACCGCGGCAGCAGCGCCGAGAAATTGTCCTCGGCCGAGAACAGGCGCCCGCCGGTGTCGATCTGGCCGGGGATCAGCGGCGCGCCGCTGAGCACCGCGTCCGGGACATTGCTGCGATAGGCCGACTTGCGGTTTTCCTCGAGCAGCCGCGCGCCGGCAGTCAGCTCGAGACTGTCGGTCGCCAGCAAGGTGACGTCGGCGAATACTGAATAGGCTTCGTTCCGGCCCTGGTTCTCGAACACCGACGCATAGGGGATCGCGTTTGCGGCGCCGTTGGTGGCGAGCGCCGTCACTCCGGTCGCGGGCACGCTGCCATCGGGCGCGACACAGGGAATACCCGCAATCAGCGGTGCGCCGAACAGGCTGGTCAGGCACTGGAGGAAGGTGCCTTCCTCGGTTGCGAAGGGCACGTTCTGCAACCCGTCCTCGGTGAAGAAATTCCAGCCGAACGACGCGCGCAGCGCGGAACCCGCATAGCTGAACCGGCCTTCGTGGCTGAACTGGTGCCCCTGCGCGATTTCGGCGAACTCGAGGAACGGCGCGGCCGAACCATCGGCATCGAACACTTCGGCGCTGTCGAACTCGCGATAGCCATTGACCGTGGTGAAGGTCCAATTGTCGCCGAATTCGTAGGCGGCGGTCAGGTTGAGATCGTAGACTTCGCGATCGAGACCGAGTTGGTCGTTGCCAAGGCTGGCGGCACCCGCCGGATAGCCGCCAAGATTGGCATCCTCGAAAGCATTGCCCGGCCCGCCCGGTGCGCCGGCGAAGGCCGGGAGCGTGCCCGAGATGAAGGGCGTACCGCCATTGCGCTGCTGGTCGTAGGTGCCGATCAGGTCGATCGTCAGGTCCATGCTCGGCGTGTACCGCAGCGAGGCGCGGACGCCGAACTGGTCCTGCGCGTAGAGCTCTTCGTCCTGCCCCGGGTTGAGGTTTTCGACATAGCCATCGCGCTGGCGCCATTCGAAGGCGATACGCCCGGCCAGCACGTCCGAGCCGGCACTGAGATACCCGCCCAGCAGCGTCTGGTCGAAATTGCCGTAGCCGCCGGTGATCTCGCCCGAGAAGCCTGCGCGCGGACGCGCCGAGACGAGGCTGATCGCGCCGACCGCCGAGGCAGTGCCGAACAGCGTCGCCTGCGGCCCCTTGATGACCTCGACCCGCTCGAGATCGTAGATCGCCTGGTACGACCCGCGCGAACGCGAGATGTCGACGCCGTTGTAATAGAGCGTGACGCGCGGGCCCTGCTGCGAGGAGCCCGAATCCGAGGTGATCCCGCGGATGACGATGCCGGGGTTGTTGGCACTCTGCTCCTGGATGTTGAGCCCCGGAACATAGTTCGACAGCTCGTCCAGATCCGACACGCCGAGTTCTTCGATCCGGTCCCCGGTCACTGCCGAAATGGTGATCGGGACATCCTGCGCGCGCTGTTCGATCTTCTGCGAAGTGACGATGATCGTGGTGCTGCTGGCCGGCTGGTCCGCGGCGGCCACCTCCTGCGCCATCAGCGGAGCGGGAACGAGAGCGATGGAAGCAAGCAAGGCGCTGCGAAGAGCAGGAAATGTCATGGAAGGCCCCTGTCGTTGGATTGAATTGCAACGCGCCTAGCCCCGCCTTGTGACACACCGGCGGCGAAAGTCTTTCAATTATAAGAAGGAATTGGGACAGCTTTTGGACAGCGGGCGGCCGCGCCTGCGGCGCGCGAAATCCGCAGTCTAGGCCAGATGCGCGTCGGCGATCGCCACAGCCAGCGCATCGGCGGCATCGGCGCCGGCGATCTGCACGCCCGGCAGCAGGATTTTGACCATGGCCTGCACCTGCGTCTTGTCCGCCCCGCCCGTGCCGACCACGGCCTTCTTGACCAGCCGCGCGGCATGTTCGTTGACCGCCAGCCCGGCGGCCCCGCAAGCGGCCAGCACGCAGCCGCGCGCCTGCGCCAGCTTGAGCGTCGATTGCGGGTTCTTGTTGACGAAGACTTCTTCGGCTGCCGCGCGGTCGGGCCGGTGCGCGGCGATGACGTCGGCCAGCGCCGCCTGCAGGCCTGCCAGCCGCGCCGCCATCGGGGCCCTGGCGTCGGTCGGTACCTGGCCATTGGCGATATGCACGATGCGCGACCCCTCGGTGCGGATCACGCCCCAGCCGGTGCAACTGAGCGAAGGGTCAAGGCCAAGGATCAGCGCCATGCGGCTTGGCCCCCGCGCCGTGTCAGCCCGGCAGGCCGATGCGCCAGCCGAGCCGCCAGGCCAGGGCCAGCAGGAATGCGGCGCCCAGTACGCCGGCCAAGGCCCATTCGCGCCAGGTCAGCTGTCCAGCTTTTCCATCACCTCGTCGGAGATGTCGTAATTGCCCCACACGGTCTGCACGTCGTCATCGTCGTCCAGCGCGTCGATCAGCTTGAGCAGCGTGCTCGCGTTCTTTTCGTCCATGTCGACGGTCAGGTTGGGCTTCCACGCCAGCTTGACCGTCTCGGCCTCGCCCAGCGCCTTCTCGAGATCGGCCGCGACCTGGTGCAGGTCTTCGGCGGCGGTCCAGATTTCGTGGCCATCATCGCTCGAGGCGATATCTTCCGCGCCCGCTTCCATCGCCGCTTCGAGGACCTTTTCCTCGCCGCCGGCCTCGGCCGGGTAGAAGATGAAGCCCAGCCGGTCGAAGCCGTGCGCAACGCTACCCTCGGTGCCCAGATTGCCGCCGTTCTTCGAAAAGGCGGTGCGCACGGCGGTGGCGGTGCGGTTGCGATTGTCGGTCAGCGCCTCGACGATGATCGCGCTGCCGCCCGGGCCGTAGCCTTCGTAGCGCACTTCCTCGTAGCTTTCGCCGTCCTGCGCGCTGGCCTTGTCGATCGCGCGCTGGATGTTGTCCTTGGGCATCGACTGCGCCTTGGCGGCATTGACGGCCAGCCGCAGGCGCGGGTTCATGTCGGGATCGGGCATGCCCATTTTCGCCGCCACGGTGATTTCGCGGCTGAGCTTGGAAAACATCGCGCTGCGCTTCTTGTCCTGCGCGCCCTTGCGATGCATGATGTTCTTGAATTTGGAATGGCCGGCCATGGTTTCGCTTTGCGTAGCTGAAATGGTTGGAATCAGAGGGTCGCCTTAGCCTCATGCACGCCGCAACGACAAGTCTTGCGCCCGCGAATTCGATGCGCGGCGAATGGCGGCGGTTTGCCGCCTTCCTGAAGCGCCCGACGCTCCCCGAGCGGGCCCCGCTGCCGCAGGCGGCCGGCCTGCGCGCGGTCGTCTGGCTGGTGTTGCTGGACCTGCTGGTCATGGCCGCGCTGCTGGGCGTTGCAGGCGCGGTGATGGCCGCCGGGGTGAGCTTGCCGGAAACCGCGCTCGCCGGAATGGAAATCGGCACCGGGATCATCCTGGCCGTGGTGGTGATCGCCCCGCTGACCGAGGAAATCGCCTTTCGCGGCTGGCTGTCGGGCCGCCCCGGGCATATCTTCGGCCTGCTGGCGGGGGCCCTGGCTGCCATGGTGGCGGGGCTGGCAGCCATGGCCTTTTTCGGCGCGGCGTTGGCGACGGCCGGGATTGTCGCGCTGGCGGCAGGCACGCTGGTGGCGCTGGCGGTCGTCTACCGCTTGCGGCATCGCAATACGATCGGCTGGTTCAGGCGCCTGTTCCCAGCGCTGTTCTGGCTCAGCACGCTGGGCTTTTCGCTGGTGCACCTGACCAATTTCCCCGCCGACCAGCTGGCCACCGCACTGCCGCTGGTCCTGCCGCAATTCGTGACCGGCACGATCCTGGGCTATGCGCGCGTGCACTACGGCCTGTGGGCAAGCGTGCTGCTGCACATGCTCCACAATGGCGCGATCATCGCGTTGGTGCTGGCGGCCAGCAGCGCGGCCTGATCAGACCTTGACCGCAGTCCCGCTGGCGCTGACCATCAGCATCGAGCCGGTGTCGCCGATGACCTCGTAGTCGAGATCCACCCCGACCACCGCATTGCCCCCGCGCGAGCCGCATTCGGCCTGCAGTTCCTCGATCGCCTGCTCGCGTGCATCGCGCAGGATCCGCTCGTAGCTGCCCGAGCGGCCACCGACGATATCGCGGATATTGGCGAACAGGTCGCGGAACAGGTTCGCGCCCACGATCACCTCGCCGGTGACGATGCCGAGATATTCCTGGATCGGCTTGCCCTCGATCGTGGGCGTGGTGGTCACGGTGATCCCGCGCGCGTCTTTCCAGGGGCTGGGCATGTTCTGTCTCCTCACTTGAGCTGTGTTAGACAGATATTACGCCAGCGTGTCAGGTCAACCGTTGACCACGATCCCGCCATTGGGATGCAGCACCTGTCCCGACATGTAGGAACTGTCATCGCAGGCGAGGAACAGGAAAGCGGGGGCCACTTCGTTGGGCTCGCCCGGACGCCCCATCGGCGTATCCTCGCCGAAATCGTCCATGTTCTCGGGCGGCTGGCCGCCGCAGGGATTGAGCGGGGTCCAGATCGGCCCCGGGGCGACCGCATTGACCCGGATGCCGTCCGCCACGAGGTTTTCCGACAGCGAGCGGGTGAAGGCGGTGATCGCGCCCTTGGTGGCACTGTAGTCGAGCAGGATCGGCGCGCCCTTGTACATGGTCACGCTGGTGCAGTTCACGATCGCCGCACCACGCTGCAGGTGCGGGCGTGCCGCCTGGACGAGGTAGAACATCGAGAAGATGTTGGTCTGGAAGGTGCGCTGCAATTGCTCGGCCGTGATATCCGTCACGTCCTCGTCGGGGTGCTGTTCGCCGGCATTGTTGACCAGCACATCCAGCCGGCCCCATTTGCCGATCACCGCATCGACCAATCCGCGGCAATGGTCGGGATCGCCCAAATCGCCCGCCGACAGCAGCACTTCGGCGCCCTCGGCCTCACACGCTTCGCGGGTGATCCGCGCATCGTCATGCTCTTCGAGATAGGCGATGGCGACCTTCGCACCCTCGCGCGCGAACAGCACGGCAGTGGCCCGGCCGATGCCGCTATCGCCGCCGGTGACAATCGCCACCTTGCCTGCGAGACGGCCCGAACCGGGGTAGCGCGGCTGCCATTGAGGCTGGCGATCCAGCGCGCTTTCGTGCCCCGGCATGCGGGGCTCCTCGCTGGTTTCCTCGACGAATGCGGTATCGACATGCTGCGGATCGGCCATGGGTGAAAACTCCTTTCACCCGACCAACACAGCAGCTTCCCGCCCCGTTCCGGCAGCCCGCCGCAGCCAGGCCTCAACCCATGCCGAGCGCGGCCTTGTAGGTATCGAGGATGGTTTCCTGTTCGCTGCGCTCGTCGGGCTTCATCTTCCGCAGGCGGATGATCTGGCGCATGATCTTGGTATCGTACCCGACCGCCTTGGATTCGGCGTACACGTCGCGAATGTCGTCGGCGATGCCCTTCTTCTCTTCCTCGAGGCGCTCGATACGCTCGATCAGCAGGCGCAGGCGGTCGTCGGTGGCTTCGGCCATGTTCGGGGTGTGCTCCGGTAAGAAATGAGAATCGGTTGGCGGTGCGATAGCCATCAGGCGATGCAGGGTGAAGGCGCCGACTCGTTACTCCACGCGATTTTTCGCAATGCTCGCCTCCATCCGCGCCAGCTGTTCCTCGGTCGCGGGCGCTTGGCGGGTGGCCTTCCATTCCTCCTGCGGCATGCCGTGGATCAGCGCGCGCGCGGCCGCCTTGTCGCCTTCGAAACCCGCGTCGCGGATCCAGTCGGCCAGACAATTGCGGCAGAAGCCCGATAGCCCCATCAGGTCGATATTCTGCGCGTCGTGGCGGTGCTGCAAATGCCGCACGAGCCGGCGGAAGGCCGCTGCCGCTACGGCATCGGGCAGCGTATCGAGCGCATCGTGTGCATTCGTCGTCATGATCGTATCGTCCTTGCTTTGTCGCACACCGCTGCCATAGGCGATGTCCATGGCCAAATCCGCCCCCAAGCTCGATCCTCGTGGCCGCAAGGTCAAGATCCTCGCAACCGTCGGCCCCGCCAGCCGCTCTCCCGAAATGCTCGCCCGGCTGTTCAAGGCCGGGGTCGACGCCTTCCGCGTCAACATGAGCCATGGCGAGCATGCCGATCACGCGCAGACGATCGAAACGATCCGCACGCTGGAAAAGCAGTTCATGCGACCGATCGCGATCCTTGCGGACCTGCAGGGGCCCAAGCTGCGGGTGGGCAAGTTCAAGGACGGGCAAGCGGTCATCCGGCATTCGGGCCACTTCACGCTCGACCGCAATCCCGAACCCGGCGACGACACGCGCGTCGAGCTGCCGCATCCCGAACTGTTCGGCCTGCTCGCCAAGGGCCAGCGGCTACTGATCAACGATGGCAAGATCCGCCTGCGGGTGATCCGCGCGGACGAAAACGAAATTCTCTGCTCGGCCGAAGTCGGCGGGGTCATTTCCGACCGCAAGGGCGTCAACGTGCCCGATGCCGAAGTGCCGATCCCCGCGCTGACCGACAAGGACCGCAAGGATCTGGCCTTCGCCATGGCGCAGGGGGTCGACTGGATCGGCCTGTCCTTCGTCCAGCGCCCCGAAGACCTTGCCGAGGCGCGCAAGCTGATGGGCGGCTACGGCGCGCTGTGCGCCAAGATCGAAAAGCCGATGGCAGTGCACCGGCTCGATGAAATCATCGACATGAGCGACGGCATCATGGTCGCCCGCGGCGACCTGGGCGTCGAGCTCGAGCCGCAGGAAGTCCCGCCGCTGCAGAAGAAGATCGTCAATGCGACGCGGCTCAAGGGCAAGCCCGTGATCGTTGCGACGCAGATGCTCGAAAGCATGATCGAAAGCCCCGCCCCGACGCGCGCCGAAGTCTCCGACGTGGCCAATGCGGTCTATGACGGGGCCGATTGCGTCATGCTGTCGGCCGAAACCGCGGCGGGCGACTGGCCCGAGGAAGCGGTCACGATCATGCACAAGATCGCACGGCAGGTCGAAGCCGACGAAGCCTATCTCGACCGCGTGCGTTTCCTCGACACGCCGCCCGATGCGACCACCGCCGATGCGTTGGCGCATGCCTGCATGACGGTGGCCGATACGGTCCCGATCAGCGCAATAACCGTGTTCACCGGTTCGGGTTCGACCGCGCGGCGCGTGGCGCGCGAACGGCCCAGCGTGCCGATGCTGGTGCTGACGCCGAGCATGAAGACTGCGCGCCGGCTGGGCCTGCTGTGGGGCGCGCATGCCGTGGCGACCAAGGACATCGGCAGTTTCGAGGAAATGATTGCCAAGGGCAAGCGCATGGCGCTGCGCCACGGCTTCAGCGCTGCAGGCAGCAAGCTGATCGCCCTGGCCGGGGTGCCTTTCGGAACGCCGGGATCGACCAATCTGATGCATGTGGTGACCGTGAGCGGCGACGAGCTCGACAAGCACGGCGGCTGATGCCGCGGCAGGCGGGCGCGCGTTGCCCCGCCTGCCGCCGCTTGCCCAGCCGCTCAGCCGCTGAGCCGCTCAGCCGCTCAGCGCAACGAAAGCGATCGCCCCCAGCAGCACCACGGCGGCGATGATGATCGCGGCCAGCTCGGCCGTGGTCAGCCGGTCGACATGTTCGGCACGGAAAGCGCGATAGTTCGCGCGCAGCTCGTCCTTGCTCGACAGGCTGGCGACCTCGAAGGCGGTCGCCTCCTTGGTAAACCAGCGTTTCAGCTCGGCGCGCTCGGTCTCGGCGATGGCGGGATAGCGGTGCAGCAGCGCTTCGATCCGGTCGAAGCGGTCGTGGACGGCAGAGCCGCCGTCGGTTGGAATAGTCATCTGTCTTGTCCTGTCTGAACGGGAATGCGCGCCCGGTGGGACGCGTGGCGATTCAGATCAGGTGCGGGGGTCCGCGGGGGTCGGCGATGGACCGCGGCGGGGGGCGCAGCGGCGGGCCGCGAACGCGATGCGCCGCCCAGCGCTGGGGTGTTGCAGGCGCCGCCGCCAGCGCCAGGGGCGGCAGTGCAGCGGCATCGGCCAGCCGCTTGTCGGGACATGGCGCCGCGAGCGTGCAGACCTGCGCCGTCTCGCCCTCGCCCGGCGGCAGCGTGACATCCGCCGTGGCTGCGCTGAACACCGCGCCGCGCCCGCGATCGGGCGAGATCGGCTGATGCGGCAGTGCCTGCGCGCACAGCACTGCCAGCAGCAGCGCGGCGCACAGGCGCAGGGGCCATCGGCAGAGGTAAGCAAGCATGACCGCGAAGAACTGGGGAGCCGGAGCGCGCGCTACAAGGCCGCGGCGCGCTCTTTCATGATCCGCTTGCCGCGCGCATCGACCAGGCGGAAGGCCTTGAACACGGGGAAGTCGCGATCGACGCGCCCGTCGTGCCCGAGCATCCAGAGCTGCTGGTAGAACCAGTAGATTCCGGCGAAACCGCTGATCGCCTTGACCATCTGGAAGCGCTTCAGGAAGCCGAGCCATTCGGGCACCAGATCGAGGTCGTCCTCATATCGTGCCAGCTGCTCCGCGCCTTCGAGCAGCCGTGCGGGTGCATCGGTATCGACGCAGAGCGGGCGGCCCAGGCCGATCACATCGGCCGCGCCGCTGGTCAGCGCTTGCTCCATCGCCGCGCGGCTGCGAAAGCCCCCGGTGACCATCAGCGGGACCGAAACCTCGGCCTGCATGGCCTTGGCGAAATCGACGAAATAGGCCTCGCGCGCCGCGGTCGAGGGCGCGACGACCTGTTCGTCCTCGGCTTCCTGACCGGCCACGCCCAGCAGCTTGGGCTGTTCGTAGGTGCCGCCCGAAATCTCGATCAGATCGACCGAAGCCGCCTCGAGCCAGCGGACCACCTTCAGGCTGTCGCTGAAATCGAACCCGCCTTTCTGGAAGTCGGCGCTGTTGAGCTTGACCGAGACCGGGAACCCTGGCCCCACGGCCGCGCGCACCGCGGCGACGATGTCGAGCAGGAACCGCGCGCGGTTTTCCAGGCTGCCGCCATATTCATCGGTCCGCCGGTTCACGCGCGGCGAGAGGAATTGCGACACCAGATAGCCATGCGCCCCGTGCACCTGCACGCCGGTGAAACCCGCATCCTTGCACGCGCGCGCCGCGATGGCCCAGCGCGCGACCAGATCGGCGATTTCCGCCGTTGTCAGCGGCGTCGGCTTGCCGAACTGCCCCCCGGGGAGCGCCAAGGCGACGTCGGAAGAGGATTTGGGGTGCGGATTGACCACCTTCTGCGTCTGGCGGCCGCCATGGCTGATCTGCGCCCAGAAGTGATTGCCTTGCCGGGTTGCCGCCTGCGCCCAGCGGGCCAGCCGCGCCTGCATGTCGGCATCGGGTTCGCACTCGATCACGACATTGCCGGGCCGTTCGAGATGGTCGGCATCGACGATGATGTTGCCCGACAGCAGCATGCCCGAACCACCATCGGCCCAGATCCCGTAAAGCCGCTCGAGTTCGGGCGTGGGGCGTCCGTCGGGAGTGGCGAGCCCCTCGGTCATCGCGGCCTTCGCCAGCCGGTTGGGCAGCACGGCGCCGCACGGCAGTTCCAGCTCGGATCCCAAAGTCACGGCCATGATCGCGTTTCCCCTACCCTTGCGCGGCTTGCTCCAGCCGCTCGCGTGCCCGCGTCTCTCCGATCAGCGGCAGCAATTCGCCCATGTCGGGCCCATGGTCCATTCCCGTCAAGGCCTGGCGCAGCGGCAGGAACAATTGCTTGCCCTTGCGTCCGGTCGCTTCCTTGAGCGCCGCGGTCAGCGCGCGCCAGGGATCATCGCCCCAGGCGAACAGCCGCACCGCCTCGGCCAGATAGGCGCGGTCTTCATCCGCGAACTCGCGCCGCTCGATCGGACCGGTCACCAGCCGCCACCATTCGGCAGCCTCGCCGACCAGCGCGAGATTGGGCCGGATCGCGTGCCAGCCGGCGGCGTCCATCCCCGCGGGCAGGCGGTCGGCGACCGCGGCGTGGTCCATCTGGTGGACCAGCGCGGCGTTGATCCGCTCCAGTTCGGTTTCGTCGAACTTCGCCGGGGCACGGCCGAAGGTCGCCAGGTCGAAGGTTTCGAGCAGCGCGCCCCGGTCGGCGATCGGCTCGACCGGAAGCGACGTGCCCAGCCGCGCGAGCAGCGCGACGATCGCCTGCGGCTCGAACCCGCGCTCGCGGAAGGCATCGCAGCCCAGCGAACCGAGCCGTTTCGACAATTTGCCTTCCTTGCCGACCAGCAGCGCCTCATGCGCGAACCGGGGCATTTGCGCCGCACCATCGCCCGCGGCGATAAGCGCGCCGAACATTCTGGATCTGCACCGCGGTGTTGCTGACATGGTCTTCGCCGCGCAGCACGTTGGTCACCCCCATCGCGAGATCGTCGACCGCGCTGGGAAGCATGTAGAGCCAGCTGCCGTCGGCGCGGCGGATGACCGGATCGGACAGCTGGGCGGGATCGAACTTCTGCGGCCCGCGGATGCCGTCGTGCCAGCTGATGGCTTCGCCGTGGTCGAGCTTGAACCGCCAGTGCGGGGTGATGCCCTCGGCCTCCTTGGCCGCGCGCTCCGCGTCGCCCAGTTCCAGCGCGCCGCGATCGTAGATCGGCGGCAGACCCCGCCCGAGGCGGATCTTGCGCTTCAGCTCGAGTTCCTGCTGCGTCTCGTAACAGGGATAGACCCGCCCAGCCTCGCGCAGCGTGTCGAACGCCGCCTGGTAGCCGGCGAGCCGGTCCGACTGCCGCTCCTCGCCATCGCTCGCGAGCCCCAGCCAGCCGAGATCGCTGCGGATCGCGTCGACGAATTCCTCGCGGCTGCGGTCGGCGTCGGTATCATCGATCCGCAGCAGGAAGCGGCCGCCCGCCTGCTTGGCGAGCATCCAGTTGTGGAGCGCGGTGCGAATGTTGCCGACATGGAGGCGCCCGGTGGGCGAAGGGGCGAAGCGTGTGACGATGGTCATGCGCGCGCCGATAGCCGAGGCCGGCGCACTTGGCGAGCGTTCAGCCGGTCCCCGCGCTGCGCCGCTTGAGCGCGGCCTCGCGCGCCTTGCGGTAATCGAGGATGCCGCTGGCATCGGCCTTCATCGCGGCCTCGACCGCATCGGCGGTGGCGAAGTTCTCTCCCGGCACAGGTTCGCAGATCAGATAGCCCTGCGCTTCCTGGCACCCCAGTTCGCGCAGCAAATCGAGCTGGCCGCGCGTTTCGACGCCTTCGGCAGTCGCCGCCATCCCCAGCGCTTCGGCCAGCCGGGTGATGCTGGAAACGATCGCCTTATTGTCCGAACAGGTTTCGATTCCCTCGACGAAATCCTTGTCGATCTTGATCCGGTCGAAGGGAAAGCGGCGCAGGTAGCTGAGCGAGGAATAGCCCACGCCGAAATCATCGAGCGCGATCTTGGCGCCGAGCTCGCGCAGCTTTTCCAGATTGCCGACACAGACATTGCTCTTCTGCATCAGCACGTGTTCGGTAATTTCGAATTCAACGCGCGCGGGCCGGATGCCGTAGGCGTGGATCGCCCGCGCGACGACATCGACCAGATGCGGGCTGCGCACCTGCGTCGGCGAAAGGTTGATCGCGATGCGGAAATCGCCGCTCCAGCGCGAGGTTTCTTCCAGCGCCTTGCGGATCACCCATTCGCCGATCGGCACGATCATCCCGGTTTCCTCGGCCACGCCCAGGAAATCGTCGGGCCGGACCACGCCGCGCTGCGGATGGTACCAGCGCAGCAACGCTTCGTATCCCGACACCTGGCCCGAATCGAGATCGATCACCGGCTGGTAGTGGATGTTCAGCTGGTCACGCGCGACCGCTTCGCGCAGATCGGTCTCGATCTCGCGTCGTTCGCGCGCGGCATGGTCCATCGCATGGTCGTAAAGGGCGATGGTGTCGCGCCCCTTCGCCTTGGCGGCGAAAAGCGCCAGGTCCGCGCGGCGCATCAGCTCTTCCGCCTCGCCGCAGCCATCGGAGCGCTTGGCAATGCCGATGCTGCCCGAGATCCGGTAACTGTGCCCGTCGATTTCGAACGGTTCGCGGATCACGGCGAGGAACCGGTGCGCGCGTTCGATCAGCATCCCTGCCCCGGCACGCGTTTCGAGCAGGACGGCGAACTCGTCCCCGCCCAGCCGCGCGACGAGGTCCTGCCCGCGCACTTCCTTTTCGAGCCGGGTGCCGACCTCGCGCAGCAGGCGATCGCCGACCAGGTGCCCCCGCGTGTCGTTGACCGCCTTGAAATTGTCGAGGTCGAGGTAGAACAGCACGACGTTCTGCGGCTGGTCGTCCTGCGACAGGGCCGACCGCAGCCGTTCGTTGAACAGGTAGCGATTGGCGAGGCCGGTGAGATTGTCGTAATGCGCCATGAAGGCGACGCGGTCTTCGGACAGCCGGTCACCGGTGACATCGCGCGCGACCCCGCTCATCCGCCCGTCGCTGCGCGGCCGCGCGGAAAGCTTCCAGTAGCGCACGCCGTCGTCGACCCTGACTTTGATCACGAAATCGCGGAACCGGCTGTGTTCGAGCAGATGCCGCTCAAGCCGGTCGCGGTCCTCGCCCGGGGCGAACATGTCGAGCAGCGCCATGCCTTCGAGCTCGTGGACCGCCTTGCCCGCCGCCTCGGCAAAGCGCCGCGACACGTCGCGCAGCTTGCCCGCGGGATCGACGGTCCACAGCCAGTCGGACGAATGCTCCTCGTAATCGTAGAGCAGCATGCGCACCGTGCCCGCCGCCTCGCGCCGGCTGATTTCTGCGCGGGCCGCCGCGATGATCTGGCCGTTCTGCGCCTGGACCGAACAGACCAGCGCGAGCACGAACACCGCAAGCAGCAGCAACGCCGGCCAACCGCCGCTGCCCGCCTGGATCATGGTGGCGACCGCGATCGAAGCGGTTAGCAGCGCGATGTGGACGCGGGCGGCAGACGGGGCGGTGCGGTAAACCAGCAGGACCCCGCTGAGCAGGGTGATGGCGATGACCGCGAGCACGGCGGCCGTCAGCCCCTCGGCGGCGGTTGCCAGATAGGGGATCATCGCCGCCCAGATCGCGGAACTGAGCCATTCCAGCGCCATCAGCCGGCGCCAGTGGTCGCGCAGGTCGGCCAGCGTCGCGTCTGCGCAGGTGAACCGGTAGTCGGCGATGATCTGGACCACGATCGCGCTCACCAATGCGCCCGCCCAGCCGAGCAGGACGGCCAGCGGAACGCGGTCGCTGAACATGTAGATCAGCGCGATCATCGAGCCGAGCGACGGGAGCAGCGCCAGCCGGGCGCCGGCGCGGAAATCTTCCATCCGGCGGGTCAGCAGCAGGCGCGCGACGGCTTCGCTCGTGCCTTCCTTCCCGTCAGCTTCCGGCAGTTCGCTTGCGAACTCCGCCATGTTCGCGCTCCCCCCGCGCCTGTGGTGGCCGCGCGGGGCGGCAACACGATGGTTCACCGTGCATTTACAACAAGTTTGCGTCAAGCGCCAACTACTTGCAGAAGCCGGCCAAGTATAATCCGTTCCGGCAAAGAAAAGGCCCCGCCGGATTGCTCCGACGGGGCCAATGTTGTGCGCTAAAGCTGGTGCGGCTTATTCGCCGTCCTTGGCTTCCTCGTTGAGGTATTCGCCGGCATCTGCATCGGTGCCGTGGGTTTCGCCTTCGACGGCTGCCAGCGGATCGTCGCCGATGGCCGCTTCCGCGCCCTGGGCCAGTTCCGCCTTGTGCTCTTCCTCGGCGGTGTTGGCCGCGATGATCGCATCCTGCGCCTTCTTCCACTGCGCCCGCAGCGCCGCGTCGCGGCTCGAGGCGGTGATCCGCATCCGGTTCATGCCCGCGCCGGTACCGGCGGGGATGAGACGGCCCACGATCACGTTCTCCTTGAGACCGACCAGCGTGTCCTTCTTCCCTTCGACCGCAGCCTGCGTAAGCACGCGCGTGGTTTCCTGGAACGAAGCGGCCGAGATGAACGAACGCGTCTGCAGCGAAGCCTTGGTAATGCCCAGCAGGATCGGCGTGCCGGTGGCATGCTCCTTGTTCTTGCCGAGCTTGGCGTTGGTTTCCTTCAGCTCTTCCAGGTCGACCTGTTCGCCGGGCAGCAGCACGGTGTCGCCGCCATTGGTGATCTCGACCTTCTGCAGCATCTGGCGAACGATCACCTCGATGTGCTTGTCGTTGATCTTCACGCCCTGCAGTCGGTAGACTTCCTGGATCTCGTTGACGAGATATTCGGCCAGCGCCTCGACGCCCAGCACCTCGAGGATGTCGTGCGGGTTCGGCGAACCGGAAATCAGGGTATCCCCCTTCTTCACGAAGTCGCCTTCCTGCACGTCGATCACCTTGGTCTTGGGGATCAGGTATTCGACTGCATCACCTTCTTCCGGCACAATCGCGATCTTGCGCTTGGCCTTGTATTCGCGAACGAATTCGATCTTGCCCGAAATCTTGGCGATGACCGAATTGTCCTTCGGCAGACGCGCCTCGAACAGTTCGGCAACGCGCGGCAGACCGCCGGTGATGTCGCGGGTCTTGGCGGCTTCGCGGCTGGCACGGGCGAGAATGTCGCCCGCTTCGACCTGCTGGCCATCCTCGACCGACACGGCCGTACCCGGCGCCAGCATGTAGCGCGCGGCTTCGGTTTCGTCGCCCGCATCGTTGAACAGGGTCAGGCGCGGACGCAGGTCCTCGTTCTTCTTGCGGCCGGTGGTCTTGGTGTCGGTGACCACACGCTGCGCGATGCCCGTGGCATCGTCGACGCGCTCTTCCATGGTCGTGCCGTCGATGAGGTCCTGGAACTTCACCACACCCGACTGTTCGGTGATGATCGGCAGCGAGAACGGATCCCATTCCGCCAGGCGATCGCCTTCCTTCACCTTGCCGCCATCCTTGTGCATCAGCACGGTACCATAGGGCACCTTGTGGATTTCGCGTTCGCGGCCCTCGGCGTCGATCACGGCCAGTTCGCCATTGCGGGCGAGCGACAGGATCCGGCCCTTCTTGTCGGTGATGGTGGGCATGTCGCGATAGACGACCTTGCCGTCCGACACGGCTTCGAGATGCGAAGTCTCGTTGAGCTGTGCGGCACCGCCGATGTGGAAGGTACGCATGGTCAGCTGCGTGCCGGGTTCACCGATCGACTGCGCGGCGATGACGCCGACAGCTTCACCGATGTTGACCGGCGTACCGCGGGCAAGGTCGCGTCCGTAACAGGTCGCACACACGCCCTGCTGCGCATCGCAGACCAGCGGCGAGCGGATCTTGGCGACCTGCACTTCGGCTTCCTCGATGACCTTGATCATCGGTTCGTCGAGCAGCGTGCCGGCCTTGGCGATCACTTCGCCGGTCGCGGCATTGACGATGTCTTCGGCCACGGTGCGGCCGAGGATACGTTCGCCGAGCGAGGCGATCACGCTGCCGCCCTGCACGATCGCCCGCATGTCGAGCGAGTTCTCGGTCTTGCAGTCCTGCACCACGATGGTGCAATCCTGCGACACGTCGACCAGACGGCGGGTCAGGTAACCCGAGTTCGCCGTCTTGAGCGCGGTGTCGGCCAGGCCCTTACGGGCGCCGTGGGTCGAGTTGAAGTATTCAAGGACGTTGAGGCCTTCCTTGAAGTTCGAGATGATCGGGTTCTCGATGATCTCGCCCGACGGCTTGGCCATCAGGCCGCGCATCCCGGCGAGCTGCTTCATCTGCGCCGGGCTACCACGAGCGCCCGAGTGGGCCATCATGTAGATCGAGTTGATCTCGGCCTGGACCCCGTCCTTGCCGATCGGGCGGGCCTTGATCTTTTCCATCATGGCATCGGCCACGCGGTCGCCGCACTGGCTCCACGCGTCGATCACCTTGTTGTACTTTTCCTGCTGGGTGATCAGGCCGTCCTGGTACTGCTGCTCGTAATCGGCAACCAGCGCCTTGGTCTTCTCGACCATCTCGACCTTCTCCTCGGGGATGATCATGTCATCCTTACCGAAGGAGATGCCGGCCTTGAACGCGTGGCGGAAGCCGAGCGACATGATCGCGTCGGCGAACAGCACCGTGTCCTTCTGGCCAGTGTGGCGATAGACCTCGTCGATAACGTCGGCGATGTCCTTCTTGGTCAGCAGGCGGTTGACGATGTCGAACGGAACCTTGTGGTTCTTGGGCAGACATTCGCCGATCAGCATCCGGCCGGCAGTGGTCTCGAACCGCTTCATCGCGATCTTGCCATCTTCGTCGGCCTGCGGAACGCGGGCGAGGATCTTGGTGTGCAGCGAAACCTGCTTGGTTTCGAGCGCCTGGTGAACCTCGGCCATGTCCGAGAACATCGGCAGCTTCTCGACCTTGTTGCCATCGCTGTCCTCGACGAATTCGGGCGTCTTTTCCTGCCGCTCCATCGAGAGGTAGTAGAGACCCAGGACCATATCCTGCGAGGGCACGATGATCGGCTTGCCGTTGGCGGGCGAGAGGATGTTGTTGGTCGACATCATCAGCACGCGTGCTTCGAGCTGCGCCTCGAGGCTCAGCGGCACGTGAACGGCCATCTGGTCGCCGTCGAAGTCGGCATTGAAGGCCGCGCAGACCAGCGGGTGCAGCTGGATCGCCTTGCCTTCGATCAGCACGGGTTCGAATGCCTGGATGCCGAGACGGTGAAGCGTCGGCGCGCGGTTCAGCAGGACCGGGTGTTCGCGGATGACTTCATCCAGGATGTCCCAGACTTCCTTGCGTTCCTTCTCGACCCACTTCTTCGCCTGCTTCAGGGTCATCGAGAGACCCTTGGCGTCTAGCCGGGCGTAGATGAACGGCTTGAACAGTTCGAGCGCCATCTTCTTGGGCAGGCCGCACTGGTGCAGCTTGAGTTCGGGGCCGGTCACGATGACCGAACGGCCCGAATAGTCGACGCGCTTGCCGAGCAGGTTCTGGCGGAAGCGGCCCTGCTTGCCCTTGAGCATGTCGGACAGCGATTTGAGCGGACGCTTGTTCGCGCCGGTGATCACCCGGCCGCGGCGGCCGTTGTCGAACAGCGCATCGACCAATTCCTGCAGCATGCGCTTTTCGTTGCGCACGATGATGTCGGGCGCGCGCAGTTCCATCAGGCGCTTGAGGCGGTTGTTGCGGTTGATGACGCGGCGATAGAGGTCGTTGAGATCCGACGTCGCGAAGCGGCCGCCGTCGAGCGGCACCAGCGGGCGCAGTTCGGGCGGGATGACCGGCACGACTTCGAGGATCATCCATTCGGGGCGGTTGCCCGATTCGATGAAGCTTTCGACGACCTTCAGACGCTTGATGATCTTGGCCGGCTTGAGCTTCGACTTGGTGGTCGCGAGGTCTTCGAGCAGGTCTTCCTTTTCCTGTTCGAGATCGAGATCCATCAGCATGGTCTTGACCGCTTCGGCGCCGATGTTGGCGGTGAAGGCGTCTTCGCCATACTCGTCCTGCGCCTCGAGCAGTTCATCTTCGGTGAGGAGCTGGAACTTCTCGAGCGGGGTCAGGCCGGGCTCGGTGACGATGTAGCTTTCGAAATACAGCACGCGCTCGAGCTGCTTGAGCTGCATGTCGAGCAGCAGGCCGATGCGCGAAGGCAGCGACTTGAGGAACCAGATGTGCGCTACCGGTGCGGCCAGTTCGATATGGCCCATGCGTTCGCGGCGGACCTTGGTCACGGTCACTTCGACGCCGCACTTCTCGCAGACGACGCCCTTGTACTTCATGCGCTTGTACTTGCCGCACAGGCATTCGTAATCCTTCACGGGACCGAAGATGCGGGCACAGAACAGGCCGTCACGTTCGGGCTTGAACGTCCGGTAGTTGATCGTTTCCGGCTTCTTGATTTCGCCGAAGGACCACGAGCGAATGCGCTCGGGGCTGGCGATGCCGATCTGGATCTCGTCGAAAGTTTCGGGCTTCGCGAGCTGGTTGGTGAATTTGGTCAGTTCGTTCATGACTTATTCCCTTGGCGGGTGAATTCCTTGGGGCGGTGGTGGGGGGCGTTGCCGCTCCCCCTATTCCGCCGCGATCGCGAGACCGTCGTCGTCCTCGTCGTCGGCCAGCGACTTGAGTTCGACGTTGAGGCCCAGGCTGCGCATTTCCTTGACTAGCACGTTGAAGCTCTCGGGAATGCCGGCCTCGAAAGTATCGTCGCCCTTGACGATCGCTTCGTAGACCTTGGTCCGTCCGATCACGTCGTCCGACTTCACGGTGAGGATTTCCTGCAACGTGTAGGCAGCCCCGTAGGCCTGCAGCGCCCAGACTTCCATTTCCCCGAAGCGCTGGCCGCCGAACTGCGCCTTACCGCCCAGCGGCTGCTGGGTGACGAGGCTGTAGGGACCGATCGAACGGGCGTGGATCTTGTCGTCGACCAGGTGGTGCAGCTTGAGCATGTAGATGATGCCCACGGTAACCTTGCGGTCGAATGCCTCGCCCGTACGACCGTCGAACAGGACCGACTGGCCCGACGAATGCAGACCGGCCTTCTCGAGTTCGATGGTGACATCGCCTTCGCGCGCCCCGTCGAACACCGGCGTACCCATCGGGACGCCGGCGGTCAGGTTGCCCGCCAGTTCGACGATCTCGGCGGTCGAACGTTCGTCGATCGCATCGTGATACTCTTCGCCGTAAACCTCCTTGAGGCGGTCGACGACCGCTTCGGGCGGCTTGGCCTTGGCATAGTCCTTCGCCGCATCGGGGTTGGCGCGCTTCCACTCGGCGAGCTGCTCGCCGATCTGGTGGCCCAGGTTGCGGGCCGCCATGCCGAGATGCGTTTCGAAGATCTGCCCGACGTTCATGCGCGAAGGCACGCCCAGCGGGTTGAGCACGATATCGACCGGCGTACCGTCTTCGAGGAACGGCATGTCCTCGACCGGCAGGATGCGCGAAATCACACCCTTGTTGCCGTGACGGCCGGCCATCTTGTCGCCCGGCTGCAGCTTGCGCTTCACCGCGACGAACACCTTGACCATCTTGAGCACGCCCGGAGCGAGTTCGTCGCCGCGTTCGAGCTTTTCCTTACGGTCTTCGAACTTCTCTTCGATGAATTTGACCGCTTCGTCATACTGCGACTTGACCGCTTCGAGCTGCGCCTGGCGGCCGTCGTCGGCCACGGCGAACTTGAACCAGTCGTGGCGATCGATGTCCTCGAGCAGTTCTTCGCTGATCTCGGTGCCCTTCTTGACGCCCTTGGGCGCCGCCGATGCGGTCTGGCCGATCAGCATGTCGCGCAGGCGGTTGTAGGTCGCCCGGTTGAGAATGGCGCGTTCGTCGTTCGAATCCTTGCGGAGCCGTTCGATTTCCTCGTTCTGGATCGCACGGGTACGGTCGTCGATCTCGATACCGTGGCGGTTGAACACGCGCACTTCTACGACCGTGCCGGCCACACCCGGCGGCAGGCGAAGCGAGGTGTCGCGCACGTCGCTGGCCTTTTCGCCGAAGATCGCGCGCAGCAGCTTTTCTTCCGGCGTCATCGGGCTTTCGCCCTTGGGCGTGATCTTGCCCGCCAGGATGTCGCCCGGATGCACTTCGGCGCCGATGTAGACGATGCCCGCTTCGTCGAGGTTGCGCAGCGCTTCCTCGCCGACATTGGGAATGTCGCGGGTGATGTCTTCGGGCCCGAGCTTGGTGTCGCGCGCCATGACTTCGAATTCCTCGATATGGATCGAGGTGAAGACGTCATCCTTCACGATGCGCTCGGAGATGAGGATACTATCCTCGTAGTTGTAGCCGTTCCAGGGCATGAAGGCGACGAGGCTGTTGCGGCCCAGCGCCAGCTCGCCGAGATCGGTCGAGGGACCGTCGGCGATGATGTCGCCCGGCGAAACCGTTTCGCCCACCTTCACCAGCGGGCGCTGGTTGATGCAGGTATCCTGGTTCGAACGCTGGAACTTCTGCAGCGTGTAGATGTCGACGCCCGACTGGCCGGGTTCGACATCGCCGATCGCACGGATGACGATACGCGTCGCGTCGACCTGGTCGACGATACCGCCGCGGGTCGCCGCAATGGCCGCGCCGCTGTCGCGGGCGACGGTTTCTTCCATGCCGGTACCGACCCAGGGCGCTTCCGCCTTGACCAGCGGCACGGCCTGGCGCTGCATGTTCGAGCCCATCAGCGCGCGGTTGGCGTCATCGTTTTCCAGGAACGGAATGAGCGATGCGGCAACCGAGACGAGCTGCTTGGGGCTGACGTCCATCAGCGTGATCGATTCGCGCGGCGCCATCAGGTTGTCGCCGTCGTGGCGGGCCGACACGAGGTCTTCGAAGAACGAACCGTCCTCGGTCAGCTCGGCCGATGCCTGCGCCACCGTGTGCTTCTGCTCTTCCATGGCGGAGAGATAGACCACTTCGTCGGTGACCTTGCCGTCGACGACCTTGCGATACGGGGTCTCGATGAAGCCGTACTTGTTGACGCGGGCGAAGGTCGACAGCGAGTTGATCAGGCCGATGTTCGGGCCTTCGGGCGTTTCAATCGGGCAGATACGGCCATAGTGCGTCGGGTGAACGTCGCGCACTTCGAAGCCAGCCCGCTCACGCGTCAGGCCGCCCGGGCCAAGCGCCGAGACGCGGCGCTTGTGGGTGACTTCCGACAGCGGGTTGGTCTGGTCCATGAACTGCGACAGCTGCGAGGAGCCGAAGAATTCGCGCACTGCGGCGACCGCGGGCTTCGCGTTGATCAGGTCGTTGGGCATGACGGTCGAGACATCGACCGAGCTCATGCGCTCCTTGACTGCACGCTCCATGCGCAGCAGGCCAACGCGGTACTGGTTTTCGAGCAGTTCGCCGACCGAACGCACGCGGCGGTTGCCGAGGTTGTCGATGTCGTCGACGTCGCCCTTGCCGTCCTTGAGGTCGACCAGTTCCTTGACCACGGCGAGAATGTCTTCCTTGCGCAGCGTGGTGACGGTGTCTTCGGCATCGAGCTCGAGACGCATGTTGAGCTTGACGCGGCCGACTGCCGAAAGGTCGTAGCGTTCGCTGTCGAAGAACAGGCCTTCGAACAGCGCTTCGGCGGTTTCCTTGGTCGGCGGTTCGCCCGGGCGCATGACCTTGTAGATCGCCTCGAGACCCTCGTCGCGGTTCTCGGCCTTGTCGACCTTGAGCGTGTTGCGGATCCACGGACCGGTGGTCACGTGATCGATGTCGAGCAGTTCCATCACGTCGACGCCGGCAGCGTCGAGGACTTCGAGATTCTCGGCCGAGACCTCGTCACCCGCTTCGATGTAGATGCGGCCCGTCTTCTCGTCGATCAGATCGCGGCTGGCGTAGCGGCCGAAGATTTCCTCGGTCGGCAGCAGCAGCGTTTCGAGCCCGTCCTTGGCCGCCTTGTTGGCCGCGCGCGGGCTGATCTTCTGGCCGGCGGCGAAGACTTCTTCGCCCGTCTTGGCATCGATCAGCGGGAAGGCAGGCTTCTGGCCGCGCCAGTTTTCGGCGACGAAGGGAATGTTCCAGCCTTCGCCCTTCTTGCCGGTCGCCCGCTTCCAGGTGACGGTGTCGTAGAAGTGCGAGAGGATGTCTTCGCTGTCGAGGCCGAGCGCATAGAGCAGCGCGGTGACCGGCAGCTTGCGCTTGCGGTCGATCCGCACGTTGACGACGTCCTTGGCGTCGAATTCGAAATCGAGCCAGCTGCCACGATAGGGAATGATCCGCGCCGCGAAGAGGAGCTTGCCCGAGGAATGCGTCTTGCCGCGGTCATGGTCGAACAGGACGCCCGGCGAACGGTGCATCTGCGACACGATCACACGCTCGGTGCCATTGATCACGAAGGTGCCGTTGCCCGTCATCAGGGGCATGTCGCCCATGTAGACGTCCTGCTCCTTGATATCGAGCACCGAACGGGTTTCGGTTTCCTGGTCGACCTCGAACACGATCAGCCGCAGCGTCACCTTCATCGGCGCGGCATAGGTGATCCCGCGCTGGCGGCATTCGACGATGTCGTACTTGGGTGCTTCGAGTTCGTAATGGACGAAATCGAGTTCGGCAGTGCCGGCGAAGTCGCGAATCGGGAAAACCGAACGCAGCGTCTTTTCGAGGCCGGAGACGTAGTTGATCTCCTTGTTCGAACGCAGGAAGTGCTCGTAGCTCTCGCGCTGCACCTCGATCAGGTTCGGCATGTCCACGACTTCGTGAATGTCGCCGAAGATCTTGCGGATGCGCCGCTTCGCCGTACCCTGCGCATTTGCGCCGCGGGTCTTCTTGGGAGCCTTCGCCTTGGTAGCCATAAGGGGTAGATACCTCTTCTCGTGTGCATCGGCCGCTGCGCGGACAGAGCCGGAATTTCGTGTCTCATGCGCGTGAGATCCATCGCCGGGACGCGAAAAGGCCGCAGCGTGAGCGCACCCGTCCGGCGGCCTGCTGCAGCTTCTCTAGCGTCGCGATTATGGAAACGCCGCTTCCATCCTGTACCCGATTCCCGCGCATGAATCGGATTCGCTCGAAGCGTGCGGTTGCCGCATCATGTAGGATTTGCGCCGCGCCGTGTCAAACCGGTAGATCGGCATCCGCATAGCGATACCGCTGCGGCGCGGGATCGGCCACCTATTCGGGCGCGCGGGCGTTCCACATCATCCGTTCGATTTTCCAGTAACCCTGGTCGTCGGGGCGCGCATGGATGATGTAATGCCCCTCCTGCGCAACCCGCGTCCCGCGCGAAAAGAAGGCGATCCGGCTGTGGCCGGTGATCGCCGCGAGCGCGATCGACCCTTCGATGGCGAGAGTGTCGTGCTCGATGAACTCGACCGCGGCCGGCTGGCCCTCTTCGGCGAACCAGAATGCGCGCAGGCGCAGCTTGCCGTCGATGGGCGAAGTGCCATGGCCCGGATAGACGACCGCATCTTCGGCAAACAGCGCCATGAGCGCCTGCTCGCGCGCCGCCGCGTCGGGAACCAGCCACGCTTTCGCATAGGCCTTGTCGAGCGCGCGGAGCGCCGCACGGTCGCCCGAGGTCAGGCTCCCGGCCGGGCGCGGTTCGACGCCCTCCGGCTGCGCGCAATCCTCCGGCGAACAAGCGCCGAGCATCATGGCCATCAGCAATAACGCGAAGCGCGGCATCCCATACCTCCAGCGAGCCGGAAGTCCGGATGGCCGATCCGCCCGGCAGCCGCGACCGCTGTTCCACCAATGGCATGCGGCAAGCGGCGAACGGCTTGCCAGCGAGGATTTATCGATTCCCGATATTATCGATTGACGATAAGGAATCGGCAGGTCATATCGTTTTTCGATATTGGAGATCGCACCGTGTACGTTTTCATCCTCGCCGGGCTCAGGTTTTTCCGCTGGGTCAACTGGATCGTCGCCGCATTGCTGACGCTGTTTTTCGTGGCACTGCTGACCGATGCCGGGGGTCTCGGGACCTCGGTGCTGGCCGGTGTCGAAGGCGATCTCGCGGTGAGAGCGCAGGTGCGCGGCTACCTGCTCGGCGTTACCGGACTGGTTCTGCCAATGGCGCTCGCGATAGATCGCATACTGACCCGCCTGGCCGGGCTGGTGCACGACGCGTGTACAGGCACGGCGCTGAGCGAAGCCAACGCGGTCCGGTTGCGGACCATCGGCTGGTGCCTGCTGGCAATCAACCTGGCCGATCTCGTCTATGGCTGGCTGTCGGTACGGGCCAGCGCGGCCACCGGCGAATACTTCGGCTGGTCGCTCTCGCTGACCGGCTGGGTCGCGGTGCCGCTGCTGTTCGTACTGGCGCATGTATTCCGCGAAGGGGCGGCGATGCGCGACGATCTCGAAGGCACTGTCTGATGACGGACCAGACCTCCTTCATCGCCGTCCGGCTGGACGAACTGCTGCGCGAACGCGGCATGACATTGACCGAACTCTCCGACCGCATCGGACTCACTCTGGCCAATCTCTCGATCCTCAAGACCGGGAAGGCCAAGGCGATCCGCTTTTCCACGCTGGAGGCAATCTGCCGCGAGCTACGCTGCCAGCCGGGCGATCTGCTGATCTATTCCGAAACCGGGGGAATCGACCAATGACCACTTTCCTGCCTGCTTTCCGCGCCGTTCATACCCGCAGCCTCGCCTTCGCTGCCGCGCTGCCGTTCGCCGCGGCCATTCCGCTGCTGGCCGAGTTCGTCCAGCACGTGGTGGAGATGCGTGTCGGCATGTATGCCGGCGTCGAAGCCGCGCAACTGGCAGAGAACGACCCGGACCGGATCCTGGCCGGCTTCTTCAAGACGATCGCGCTGGGCCTGCCCGCCTATTTCCTCATCCGCTGGCTGCACAGCAAGGGCGATCGCGGTTTTGCCGTCCGGCTGGAAAAACCCGCCAGCGCGCTGTTCGGCCTCGTCATCGGCTTGCAAGCATTGTTCGCGTGGCTCGGCCTCTATGTCTGGACCGGCGGACCGATCGCCATCGGCTTCTTCGTCTTCGGCCTGATCTTCATGCCGCTGATCGTGCGCTTCGTCGTCGCCGCACCGCTGGGCACGCTGATCAGCCCGCTGCAGTCGATCCGGGTAATGGCGCGCGACGCGGTCTTCGCGATCCTCTTCCCGCTGGCCGCGATGCTCCCGCTGATGGCAGTGCATTACGCGCTCGGGATCGGGGCCATCTTCGTCGCGGGGGATGCGACCAAATGGGTGATGCTGGGGCTCGACAGCGTGGTGACCGCATGGCTCGCCTTGGTCATGATTTGCGCCCAATACGTGATCGCCACCCGCCCCGCGCCGCTGCCCGGCGCCCCGCAGCGGCAGCGGGCCGCAGCGGGAACAATCGCCGAATAGGTCCATTTTCGTCGCACACGCAGGAGAATAGACATGAACAAGACCGCACTTCTTGCCGCCCTTCCCCTGGCGCTGACGCTTGGCGCCTGCGGCGAACCGATCGACGGCAGCGACACGGCCGATCTCGGCAACGACACCACCACCGCGCCCGCTGCCGATGCACCCGATGACGGCCCGCTGGATTACGAGCCCGGCGAAGACGGCCTGCTGCAATCGGACATGGAGCCGATGGGCGACGACGACGCGGCCGACGAGACCGCGATGGACGACGACGCCGCAATGTGATGCCCGCGCGGAAGCGCCGGACAGGCTTGACCGCAGCAACCAAACCGCTAAAGGCCCGCCACGCAACGGCGGGTCTTTTCGATTCCGCCCTGCATCCGTCCGAGACAGTTGGTGAAGGCGAATTGGCGCTTTCTTAATCTCCAACCTAGGCGGGGAACAGAGATTTCCGGTGCTTCGGCGCCGTTTCGCGCCAACTGGCGCACTCCTTCCCCATCAACGGACTCGCCCGTCCCGGTTCGCCGGAACGGACAAACGTAGCCGGTCGCGGCGGGTTCTCCCGGCGCGGCCATAGTGAAGGAGTATGGCATGGATCGTTCGCAGAAAGCCGACGCGGTCGCCCAGCTCAGCGAAGTCTTCGCCCAGTCCGGCGTGGTGGTTGTCACCCGCAATCTGGGGCTGACGGTGGATCAGTCCACCGAACTGCGTACGAAGATGCGTGAAGCCGGTGCGACCTACAAGGTTGCCAAGAACCGTCTCGCCAAGCTCGCCCTGAAGGACACCGACTACACGGGACTCGACGAGTTCCTGACCGGTCCGACCGCTCTCGGTTATTCCGAAGATCCGGTCGCCGCGGCCAAGGCCGTGGTGGAGTTCGCCAAGACCACCGACAAGATCGAAATTCTCGGTGGTTCGATGGGCGCGCAGAAGCTCGACGAAGCAGGGGTACGGGCACTCGCCTCGCTGCCCAGCCTCGACGAACTTCGTGGCACGATTGTGGGTCTCGTCAACGCACCGGCAACCAAGGTTGCCCAGGTCGTCAACGCCCCCGCAGCCAAGCTCGCTCGTGTCTTCGGTGCCTATGGCGCCAAGGAAGCCGCGTAAGAGCTGGTTCGACGCACGAACATATATTCATCGGGGCAATACCTTCGGGAACCCCGGCCCTAATTTTGGAGTGAAACATCATGGCCGATATCGCCAAGCTTGTTGAAGAACTGTCGAAGCTGACCGTCCTGGAAGCCGCTGAGCTTGCCAAGGCACTTGAAGAAGAGTGGGGCGTAAGCGCCGCCGCTGCCGTTGCTGTTGCTGGCCCCGCCGGCGGTGGTGACGCCCCCGCAGCCGAAGAAAAGGACGAATTCGACGTCGTCCTGACCGGCGACGGTGGCAAGAAGATCCAGGTCATCAAGGAAGTCCGCGCCATCACCGGCTTGGGCCTCTCGGAAGCCAAGGCTCTCGTCGAAGGCGCGCCCAAGCCGCTCAAGGAAGGCGTCAACAAGGCAGAAGCCGAAGAAATCAAGGGCAAGATCGAAGCAGCCGGCGGTACCGTCGAGCTCAAGTAAGCGACTGCCCGTTTGGGCGCTTACGCTTCGATCTCGTTTCGCGAGATCACGGAAGGGCGGTGCCGCAAGGCGCCGCCCTTTTGCGTTGTTGGCCGGTGCCCGCAAGCGGCTCGGATCAGTCCAGCTGCGCGTGCTCCACGGTGTAATAGACCGAGTCCCCGTCGCGGCGGCGGTGCAGCACGATATGCCGCGACGGCGCATTCGCCCCCAGCGCTTCGGCGATCGTGCTTTCCTTGGCCCGGACGAAATCCTCGGCGGACAGCGTCTGGAAACCGACCCCTTCCTCGTCCGCGAAAACGAGCGCCGCCGGCGCTTCGCCCCCCATCCGCGCGAGGAAGGTGGCGGCCGGTTCGCCGGTCATATAGCCGCTGAGTTCGAGGATCTGCGTCAGCGAATGCGACATCGCTACGTGGTTGTAGCCCTTCCCGTTGTGCAGCTTGCACAGCGGCATGAGATAGCAGGTCTGGGACGCGGGGACGCTTCCGTCCTGGTTCGGGGTCATGTGTCCGCCGACCTGGAAGCCGGGATGCGACCGGTCGGGAACCTGCGGATCGACATAGCAGTGATTGTCGCTGCCGACGCCGATCCCCTTGCCCTGGAGCAGGCTGGTCCAGCTGGAGTAGCCGGGCACCTTGGGATCGTCCGTGCTGCCGATCACGTTGTAGAGCGGCGCGGGATAGGTGACCACCGCGGCGCTGGTCGAGAACAGGCGAATTTCGCCGAACCGGCTGACGAATTGCTGCAGGATGCCGGCATGGTCGGCAAGGGCGGAAACTCCCATATGCGCGCTCCCCACTTGTGCGAGATGGACTTCATATGAGCCTGCCATACACCCGCTGGCCAATCCTGTTGCATCCGGATCCGATCCGATAGCGTAGCGCCATCCGCCCGGCACGCCGCGCGATCCCCTTGGGCGATGCCGCTGAGTGTGGCCGGGCGGGCGCACCCGAGCTGCGTTCTGGTCAACGCCGGGACTTAGTGTTTGAGCACCCGCAGCCCTGCCCCTATCCGGTCCGGCTGCATGACGAACGCATACGCCATGGAGCCCCCGCCCCGTGGCGGCGATGGCTGGCGCGCCGAACTGCGTGCCACGTTGCGGCTGAGCTGGCCGCTGGCAGCAGCGAACCTGCTGCAGATGCTGACCTATGCGATCGATGTGATCTTCATTGCGCGGCTGGGTGACGACCAGCTCGCCGCGTCGGCGCTGGCGGTCGCGCTGTTCGGGCTGGTGCTGTGGGCGCTGTCGGGCCTGACCGGAGCGGTCGCACCGGTAGCTGCCGCCGAACTGGGCGAACGGGCCCCGGCCCTGCGAGCGGTCCGCCGATCGGTGCGCATGGCCCTGTGGCTGGCACTGTTTTCCGGCACTGCCGGGATCGGCGTGTGCCTGCTGCTCGGCCCGCTGATGCGCGTGACGGGCCAGCAGCCGCACATCATCGCCATGGCGATAGAATACAACACGCTGCTGGTGGTCAGCCTGGTCCCGATGCTGTTCTGCAACGTGCTGCGCAGTTTCGTCTCCACGCTCGACCGGCCGATCTTCGCCACCGCGATCACCGCGGGCGGCATTTTCGTCAATGCGCTGGCCAATTACGCTTTCATCTTCGGCAATCTGGGCGCGCCCGAGCTGGGGCTGAAGGGCGCTGCGGTGGCAACGATCTTCACCACGCTGACCACGCTGGCCGCCTATGTGGTCGCGATCCGGCTGGACAAGAAACTGCACCGCTACCACGTCTTCGGTCGCTGGTGGTCGCCCGACTGGGCGCGGCTCATGCATATCGTCCGTGTCGGCACGCCGATCGCGCTGACGATCACTGCCGAGGCCGGTATCTTCGGGGCGGCGGCCTTCCTGATGGGCAATATCGGCGCCAGCCAGCTGGCTGCGCACACCGTGGCGTTGCAGATCGCCGCGCTCGCCTTCCAGGTGCCCTTCGGGGTCGGTCAGGCGGCGACCATAAGGGTCGGCTATTTCTACGGCGCGCGCGACCCCGAGGGGGTCAAGCGCGCGGGCTGGACCGCGATCGTCGTCGGCACCGGCTTCATGGCGCTCACCGCGCTGGCGATGGTGATCATCCCCAAGCCACTCATCGCGATCTATGTCGATCCATGGGACCCCAAGAACGCGGTGCTGGTCGGCTTCGCGCTGCAGTACATCGTCATCGCAGCGGCGTTCCAGCTGGTCGACGGGATGCAGGCGGTGGCTGCGGGCGCCCTGCGCGGGCTGCAGGATACGCGCATTCCGATGTGGATCGCGGCCTTCGCGTATTGGGTCCCCGGGATCGGGACCTCGCTGGTGCTCGGGTTCCTGACCCCGCTCGAGGGAGTTGGCGTGTGGATCGGCCTTGCCACCGGCCTCACCGTTGCAGCGGTGCTGCTGGGCTGGCGCTGGCACCGGCGCGAGCGGCTGGGCCTGACCCGGCGCCCGCTCCCGGGCTGAATTACGCGCTGCGCTGGACGATCTCGCGCTGCGGGAAGGGGATCGAGATGCCCGTTTCGTCGAACCGCGCCTTGGCCGCTTCGGTGAGGTCCCACGACAGCCCGAGATAGTCGGGCGTCTTGCACCAGACACGCATGCCGATGCCGACCGAACTGTCGTCGAGCGAATTGACGAAGGTCACCGGGGCGGGATCGTCGAGCACGCGGTCGTCGGCCTCGGCGAGCGCCAGCAGTTCGCGCCGCGCCTGATCCATGCTGTCGCCGTAGCCGATGCCCACCACGAGTTCGAGCCGGCGGGTCGCATGCCGCGTGAAGTTGACGATTGCCTGGTTCCACAGCTCCGAATTGGGCACCATCACGAACAGGCCGTCGAACTGCTTGAGCTCGGTGGTAAAGAGGCCGATCTGCTGGACGGTTCCCGTCACTGCGCCGGCCGAGATCGCCTCGCCCACCTTGAACGGCTTCTGGACGAGGATCATCACCCCGGAAGCGACGTTGCTGAGCGTGCCCTGCAGCGCGAGGCCCACCGCCAGCGCCATCCCGCCGAGCGCGGCGAGGATGCTGGTGGTCTCCACTCCGAACTGCGCGAGCACGGTGACCAGCACCAGCGCCCACAGCGCATATTTCACCACGCTGGACAGGAAATTGGCGACGGTCGGTTCGAACCGCGACGAGCGGGTCATGGCGCGTTCGACCCAGCGCGATATGATCCCGGCCAGCACCAGCCCGATGATGAGCACGGCGAAAGCCCCGGCGATGTCCATCATGTGCAGCCGCAACCACAGCCAGATCTGTTCCGGAATCGTCAATGCGGCTATCGTCTGGTCGGTCGTCATTCGGTTGCAGCCCTTTCGCGGCGTTCTGGCAGTTCGCGGCGCGGCCCGGTGCAACGGGCGCGCGCTTCTTGCCACCCCCAACGCGGCACCTGCCGATGAGTTCAATTTTTGTCCGGCAACCCGTTGACTCGGCTTCGGCGCATCCCCAAATGCGCCTCGCTGGCACTCTCCGCATGGGAGTGCCAAAGCATGTTTCAACTCTTACAGAGAGAGGTCATCATCATGGCATTTCGTCCGCTGCACGACCGCGTACTGGTCCGTCGCATCGAAGCCGAAGAAAAGACCGCCGGCGGGATCATCATTCCCGACAGCGCCAAGGAAAAGCCGAGCGAAGGCGAAATCGTTGCCGTCGGTTCGGGCGCCAAGGCGGAAGACGGCACGGTTACCCCGCTCGACGTGAAGGCAGGCGACCGCGTGCTGTTCGGCAAGTGGTCCGGCACCGAGGTCAAGCTCGATGGCGAAGACCTGCTGATCATGAAGGAAAGCGACATCATGGGGATCATCGGCTGATCGCCGGATCCTGACGCTTTCCCCCAGACACACGAATTCCAGGAGAAACACCAATGGCAGCCAAGGACGTAAAGTTCGGCCGCGACGCGCGCGAAGGCATCCTGCGCGGCGTCGACACCCTCGCCAATGCCGTCAAGGTCACGCTGGGCCCCAAGGGCCGCAACGTCGTGATCGACAAGAGCTTCGGCGCCCCGCGCATCACCAAGGACGGCGTCACCGTCGCCAAGGAAATCGAACTGACCGACAAGTTCGAGAACATGGGCGCGCAGATGATCAAGGAAGTCGCATCGAAGGCGAACGACGCCGCCGGTGACGGCACCACCACTGCAACCGTTCTTGCCCAGTCGATCGTGACCGAAGGCATGAAGTCGGTTGCCGCGGGCATGAACCCGATGGACCTCAAGCGCGGTATCGACCTCGCCGTGACCAAGGTCGTCGAAGACCTCAAGGGCCGTTCGAAGGACGTTTCGGGCAGCGAAGAAATCGCGCAGGTCGGCGTGATCTCGGCCAATGGCGACCGTGAAGTCGGCGAAAAGATCGCCGAAGCCATGGAAAAGGTCGGCAAGGAAGGCGTGATCACCGTCGACGAGTCGAAGGGTCTCGAATTCGAGCTCGAAACCGTCGAAGGCATGCAGTTCGACCGCGGCTACCTGTCGCCCTACTTCATCACCAACCCGGACAAGATGACGGTCGAACTCGAAAATCCGTACATCCTGATCCATGAAAAGAAGCTGTCGAACCTGCAGGCAATGCTGCCGGTGCTCGAAGCGGCTGTTCAGAGCGGTCGCCCGCTGCTGATCATCGCTGAAGACATCGAAGGCGAAGCGCTGGCCACCCTCGTGGTCAACAAGCTGCGCGGCGGCCTCAAGGTTGCAGCGGTGAAGGCTCCGGGCTTCGGCGATCGCCGCAAGGCCATGCTGCAGGACATCGCGATCCTGACGCAGGGCGAAATGATCAGCGAAGATCTCGGCATCAAGCTCGAGAACGTCACGCTGGGCATGCTCGGCGAAGCCAAGCGCGTCACCATCGACAAGGACAACACGACCATCGTCGACGGTGCCGGTTCGGAAGGCGACATCAAGGCTCGCGTCGGTGAAATCCGCGCGCAGATCGACAACACGTCGAGCGACTACGACCGTGAAAAGCTGCAGGAACGTCTGGCGAAGCTCGCCGGCGGTGTTGCCGTGATCAAGGTCGGCGGTGCGACCGAAGTCGAGGTGAAGGAACGCAAGGACCGCGTCGACGACGCGCTGCACGCAACCCGCGCAGCCGTCGAAGAAGGCATCGTCCCGGGCGGCGGTACCGCGCTGCTCTACGCCACCAAGGCGCTGGACGGCCTCGAAGGCGCCAATGACGACCAGACCCGCGGCATCGACATCATCCGTCGTGCGCTGCAGGCTCCGGTCCGCCAGATCGCCTCGAACGCCGGCCATGACGGAGCGGTGGTTGCCGGCAAGCTGACCGATGCCAACGATACCTCGCTCGGCTTCAATGCGGCGACCGACACCTATGAAGACCTGGTCAAGGCCGGCGTCATCGACCCGACCAAGGTCGTGCGCACCGCGCTGCAGGACGCCGCTTCGGTGGCCGGCCTGCTGATCACGACCGAGGCTGCGATCGCCGAGAAGCCCGACGACAAGTCGGGCGCCCCGGCAATGCCCGACATGGGCGGCATGGGCGGTATGGGCGGCATGGGCTTCTAAGCCCCGCCCCCGACCGACAGGTCACATGAAGAGGCCCGGCAGGAGCGATCCTGCCGGGCCTTTTTGATTGGGGCTCCAAGCGCTGCCGGACGCTGCCGCTAGAGCTCGCCCGCTGGCGCGGTGTCCGGCGCGAACAATCCCTCGATATCCGCATCGGCCGACATCGGATCCACGCACACCTTGGCAATCAGCGGCAGGTGATCGGACCCGACATCATCGCCGATCTCGAGCTCTTCCACCTTCACCCCGTCCTTCACGAAGATTTGGTCGAGCGGCCAGCCGATCCAGGCATAGTCCGCCGGAAAGGTCGCGAAACTGCCCCGGCCCGCGCGCGGATCGCGGTAGCCGCCTTCGGCGACGAAACGCGACGTGGTGTTGGACCAGGGGACATCGTTGAAATCGCCGATGGCGAGCACGTTCGAAAGGCCGTCGGGCGTGCGCGCACCCGCCTGCGCGATATTGGCGTCGCGGCTTTCGGTCGACTGGCCGGGCAGCGGCGGCCGCGGGTGAAGGCCGATCATTTCGAACCGCGCCCCGTCGCCCATCCGCAGCGTGGCATAGAGCGTCGGCGTGTTCGAACTGGTGTTGGCCACCATTTCGGCGCGATCCACCGTCAGCCGGGTGGCGAAGGCCATGCCGTATTTGTTGTCGAGCGGGCGGTCGAGCCGGTAGCCATAGCGCGAAAGCTGCGGTTCGAGCGCGTCGAGCCACGACTGGTCGGTTTCCATCAGCAGCAGGATGTCGGGATCGACCCGCTCGATCAGCCGGGCGGTATCGCGGTGCCGGTCGTTGCCCTGCAGGACATTGAACGACAGCAGCCGGGCACAGCTCATCCCGTCGACTTCGTCGGGTAGCGGAACCTGCGTCGCGGCAAGCGCCGTATAGGGCCACAGCCGCCACATGTTGATGCCGATGGCGATTGCGGCAAGGCCCACCACCACGACGGCGCGGCTGCGCGCCAGGATCACGCCGAGCACCGCCAACGCCGCCGCCAGATAGACCGAGGGTTCGCGGACCATGTCGAGCATGCGGACCGAGCCGCGATTGGTGTCGAGCAAGGATATCAGCGCAGTGCCAACCAGCAGCACGAGAAGGCCGATCACGATTTTCGCGGCGCGTGTCCGGCCGCTGCCCCGGGTCCGTTCGCGGGCGGCCATCCTATCCGCCCTTCCGGCTGGCCGCCGCTGCGGCGCTCGCCGCCTCGGGCCAGCTGACCTGCGTCTGCGTCTGAGGATTGAACACGCCGCCATCGTATTGCGCCGCTTCCGCCGCGGCGATTTCCTCCGCCGTCAGGAATTCGCTCGGCGATAGCGCGAAGACGTCGAGCCCGCGGCTGATCTCGGTGGCGTAGATGCGGCCGTTGTACCAATAGGCCGACCAGTATCCGCCCGTGATGAGCTGGTCCGCATCGACCGGGCCGCGGTCGAAATAGGCGATTTCGAAGGGGTTTTCCGCATCGGTGAAATCGATCACCGAAATGCCGCCCTGATACCATGCCTGGACGAAGATATCGCGGCCCGGCACGGGAATGATCGAACCGTTGTGCGCGACGCAGTTCTCCACGTCGCTCTGCGGGGCCGGCAGCTTGTAGAGGCTGCGGAAGGCGAGCTTGCCATCCTCGATCGCATAGATCGCATTGGCGCCCCAGGTCATCGGGTCGCCCGCCTGGCAGCGCGGCCGCCCGCCGCCGCCCCATTCGTCGGTGAACAGCACCTTGGTGCCATCGTTGTTGAAGGTGGCCGAATGCCAGTAGGCAAAGCCCGTGTCGGTAACGTCGTCGAGCCGTTTCGGCGCTAGCGGATCGGCGATGTCGAGAATGATGCCATTGCCCGAACACGCGCCCGCGGCGAGATTGAGCGAGGGGAAGACGGTGATGTCGTGGCACTGGTCGGTCACGCGTGTTTCCTGCGTGCCTTCGCCATGGTCGCCGCCGCGCCACAGGCCGGCGATCCGCCCGTCCTGCGCGAAGATGCGCGGGCTGTCGACGATCCGCGCGGCGGCCGGATAGGCCAGCGGGATCTCGATCACATCGATGCTGAACAGCGCGGTATTGTCGCCGCCGCGTTCGAAACAGCCGGGCAGTTCGCGATCGTCGCGCACGTAGCTGGTGCCCGAATTGTAGACCACCAGCCGCTGGTCGTCGGCGCTGACGATCGAATGGGTGTGACTGCCCCGGCAGGTCTGAACCTGGCCCACCTGCCGCGGGCGGGTGACGTCGGAAATGTCGAAGATGCGCAGGCCGCGGAACCGCTCGTCGCTGATGTTGCTTTCGATCCCCTGCAGGCCGCAGTCCTTGCGCGCACGGCTGTCCTGCACGCTCATCAGCAGCAGATCACCCGCGATCGAGACATCGCCCTGCCCGCCGGGGCAGACGATCGAGCTGGCCAGCTGCGGGATCCCGTCATCGCCCAACCGGTACACGTTGAAGCCGTGGTAATTGCCCGCGACCAGAAGATCGCCGCTGAACGCCATGTCAGTGTTGGCAAAACTCAGCAGCGAGCCGCGCTCGCCAAAGCGCGGATTGCCGTCCTCGTCCTCTTCCTCGCGGATATCGGGGCGCGCGGTATCGACCAGATCACCCGCCTCGTCGGCTTCGGCGTCTTCCGCGATACGCGGCGCAAGCTGCGCGGGGTTCTCGGGATCGTAGAACCCGGTCGGCTTGGGCAGCGCGGCGACCAGCCGCAGATTGCTGATCGCCTCCTCGGCATCGCGAAAGCCTGCCGCGAGATTGGCCCGCGGGTCGTCCGACAATTCGGCGAGGATCGCGTTCATCCGGTCGATCTCGGCTTGCTGTTCCTTGACCAGGTCGTTGGTGAATTCGAACATCACCGGATCGTAGGCAGTACCGGGCTGGTCGTGCAGCGTTTCGACCATGTCGATCGCGCCGCCGTGATGGCGCACCATCAGCTGCAGGAACAGGCGGTCGAATGCAGTGCTTTCCAGCGTGCCGAGTTCGGCCACCTGCGCGGGCGTGGCCATGCCCATCATCAGGTGGTGCGCTGCATGATCCATTCCCGCGTGATGCTGCATCGCCGCGGGCTGCCCGCGTTCGGCCAGCCATTCGCGCATGAAGGCGATTTCATCGGCCTGGCTGGCATCGATGCGCCCCGCGATCGCCACGATATCGGAATTGTTGCTACGGCCCTCGACCAGCGCGGCAAGATCGACCGCCTGCTGGTGGTGGACGATCATGTCCTGCATGAATTTGACATCGGCGGGTGAAAAACGCGTGTCGGAAAGGCGCGTGGCTTCGTTTTCGTCGATCACCCGCGGCGCGGCGCCGGGCGCACCGGGCAGAACGATCGGAGCCTGCTGCGCGAGCGCAGTGGTGGCGGTGGAAAGCAACAGGCCGGCAGCCAGTGTCCGAAGTGTCGGTGTCATCGTATGGGTCCCCTGAATATCTGCCGCTTACAAGGCCTTGCCCGCCCGCCCGGGTCAAGCGCCGATTGACCGGGCGGGCGTACGAGCATCGACAGACCGTACCGATCAGGCTTCGTCGAAGCTGCCCCGCCGCGGCCCCATATAGCCGAACAGATAGGCCGCCACCTTGCGCATCTGGATCTCCTCTGCGCCCTCGGTGATGCGATAGCGGCGGTGGTGGCGATAGATGTGCTCGAACGGCTTGTGCCGCGAATAGCCGATGCCGCCGTGGACCTGCATGGCGCGGTCCGCGGCTTCGCAGACCAGCCGGTTCGCCCAGTAATTGCACATCGACACCTTGTCCGAGATGGTCTTCTCGATGTCCTCGTGCGGCATGTTGTCCATGTCCCACGCGGTCTTGTAGATCAGCAGGCGCAGCATCTCGCACTGGGTCGCGAGCTCGACCAGCGGGAACTGGATCGCCTGGTTCTTGGCCAGCTCCTCGCCGAAGGGTTTGCGGGTCCGGGCATAGCGGACGCTCTGCTCGATACAGTATTGCGCCGCGCCAAGGCTGGAGGCGGCCTGGCGGATGCGGTTCTGGTGGACGAAGCTTTGTGCCAGCGCCAGCCCGCCGCCCTCGCGCCCCAGGATCGCGGAATCGGGCACCCAGACGTCATTCACCGACAGCCGCGGATGGTCGGTCGGCATGTTGAAGGTCCACATCCATTCCTCGATCTCGAGGCCGGGCGTGGGATTGGGGACGAGGAAGCAGGTTATCCCGCTGGGCTTGCCGTTGTGGCCGCTGGTCCGCGCGAACATCGCGCAATGCGTGGCGACATGCATGCCGGTGATCCACATCTTCTCGCCATCGATCCGCCAGCCGTCGACCCCGTCGCGTGTCTCGCGCACCGCGCGCGTTTCCATCCAGGTCGCGTCCGAACCGTGATCGGGTTCGGTCAGTCCGAAGGCGACACGGCGCGTGCCTTCGAACCCGCCGTTGATGAATTCCTGCTTCTGCTCTTCGGTCCCGAAAGTCTCGAACATGGCGACGAAGGGAAAATTGCCGACGATCGAATGTTCGTTCTGCAGATCGTTGTGCAGGCCCAGCCCGCGCTGCGCAAACCGGTCGCGGATCACTGCCATCCACAGGTTCGAACCGTCCTTGCCGCCGTATTTTTTCGGGGCGGAGAAGCGCCAGTGGCCAGCCTCGTCGGCCGCCTTGCGGCATTCGCGCAGCAGCTCTTCCCAGTCATGGCTGGGCAGCCCGCCGCGTTCCCAGTCGGTGCGCGCGTCTTCGCGGCGGTGGTCGAAAAAACGGATGTTGTCATCTCGGGCCACCATCGGGTCGATCGTGTTTTCGATGAAGGCTTCGAGCTCGGCGTAATAGTGCTCTAAGTCCTGCGGTATCGCGAAATCCATCAATCCTCTCCCGTCCATTTTTTCCGTGCCAGCGCCAGCATCGGGTATTTCGGGACATCGGCCCCCAGCTTGTCGAGCGCGGCGCGGCGGAGCATCGCCAGCAGTCCCGGCGTCGCCAGCGAGGCGCGGCCGTCGAGCACATCCTGCGCGAGCATGTCGTCTTCCACCTGCGTAGCCGCCGCATCATTGCGGGCGATCATCCCCAGCGCATTGCGCGCAACGGCGAGCTGGAAGCGGTCATGGCCTTCCATCCGGTCCTTCACGCTGCCGAGCCATTCGGCCACGGCAGTGGCGAGCTCGCCCGCGCTGGCTTCGCCGAGCGGTTCGGGAAGCGCATCGCGCGGCGGCATGGCGCGGGCCTGTTCGGCCTCCGGCGCATCCTCTTCGAGCAGCAGCAGCAGGTCGAGTTCCTGTTCGCTGGTCCGGCGCGAGATGACCACGCGTTCGAGCATGCGGTCATCGCCGCTGCGCCAGAAGCTCGCCATCCGCAGGCATCCAAGCGCCCACCACACCGTGCGATAGACCAGCCAGAAGCGGAACCGCCCGGCATCGACCCTGGCCCCGCTCTCCGCCTCATAGGCCGCGACATAGTCCTGCAGCGATCCCAGCCCCAATGCCGGGCGGTCGACCCGGGCAAAGCGCCACACCGCCATGCAGCCGAATGCCAGGTCCTCGTGCCGGTCGCCGAAATGCGCGAGTTCCCAGTCGAGCACGCCGGTCAGCTGCGAATCCTGCGCCAGCAAATTGCCCAGCCGGTAATCGCCATGGTTGAGCACCGGCTCCACCCGGTCGGGCATATTCTCGCGCAGCCAGCGCAGGCCCAGCGCGATGATCGGGCGGTCGCCGCCCGCTTCCTCGAACTGTTCGGCCAGGCCTTCGATACCCTCGGCGTAGTCCAGTTCAGGCACGTCTCCCGGCAGACCGGCGCGCGGGAGCGCGTGGATCCTCGCCAGATCGCGTGCCACGTCGCGCAACAACTGGCCCGGATCGTCCATCGCGAGGATCGCCCGCGGATCGGGCGTGCCGGGCAGTGCGCGCATCACGAAGCCGCTGCCGATCCCGTCGCCCGGCTGCAGGCCGACCAGCACCTCGGGCGCGGTCACGCCCGCGGCATGCGCCGCACCGATAATCGCCGCTTCGCTGTCATGACCAAAGGGGCGGCCTTCCATGAAAGCGAGGCTCGGCGCGCGGCGAAGGACGAAATCCTCTCCGCCGCTGCTGAACCGCCAACTTTCCATGGTTGCCCCACCGGTCAGCCGCCGCACCCCTTCGGGCGCCGCCATGCCGGCACGCGCCAGCGCCTTGGCCAATCCCTGCTCGAGCGCCCCCGCGCTTTCGATCTCTCCCATGGACACATCTGTGCAGACAAACGCCGCGTGGCTCAAGCCCGGACCTCCTGCGGCGTTCGAACGTTGTCCGTGCACCAATCACCAATAAGAGGAGACCATTCGATGCGCCTTCCCAGCAATGCCCATGTCGCGATCGTCGACGGCGAGAATTTCACTGTCATGCGCAATACCGGCCAGCCGCTCGAACCCAAGCTCGGCTCGGCCGAGAAACCCGATCTGTCGGCAACCAATTACAGCGCCGGGGTGAAGCATCAGGACAATGCGGGACAGCAGCTGGGACGCACCGACCTGGAAGAGCTCGCGCATGGCGCAGCGGCAACCGAATGGCTCAATGCCAAGGCGATCGCTGGCGATATCAGCGACATCCTGGTCATTGCCGACCCCAAGACGCTGGGCGAGATGCGCCGCCACTATCATGGCGAGCTCAAGAAACGGCTGGTCGGGGAAATCGACAAGACCATGACCGGCGAACCCACCGACCGGATCGAACAGGCGATTGCCAACGCATGACCTTCATCGCCCCGCACGAATATGACACCGTGCGGGGCGAAACTGTCGCGATCGAAACACTTTTCGTCGCGCCGCGCTTGTATCGCTACCGGGGATATCCGTTAAGCTTCGCCTAACCACGCAGGGTGTAAACGATCAGCATGCGAACAAACCTACTCGGAAGACTTCTGGCGATCGGGGCAATGGCCCTGGCCGCTCCCGCAGCTGCGCAAGGTACCGGGTTCGAAGCCCAGTTCGACACTGTCCTGGGCACCGATGTCCGCACGCCGCAAAGCTACGACGCCGTCTACGCAACTCCGCTCGAACAGCAGATCGCCCAGCTGGCCGATGGATCGGACGGACGCATCGGCGTCTATGCGATCGATCTGTCGACGGGGCGCGAAGTGGGCGTGCTGGCGGACCAGCGCTTCCCGATGGCGAGCACCAGCAAGGTCGCGATCGCCGCGACGTTCCTTGCGGGCGTCGATGCGAATCGGTGGAGCCTGACGAGCGAGTACCGCCTGCCGCGGCCCGGCGGTGCCTATCTGCCGGCCTACCGCCACCTCAGCCTGATGATCAGCAAGAGCTGCAACGACTGCACCGACGCGCTGCTCGCAGCGGTCGGCGGCCCGAGCGCTGTCAACAAGTGGATGAAGGATGCCGGGATCGAAGGCTTCAGCCTGTCGCGCGACATCGCCACGCTGATCCGCGAGGACGGCCGGATCGACCCCGCGTGGAGCGTCGATATCAAGGACAGCGCCACGCCGCGCGCGATGGGGCAGCTGCTTGCCGGGATCTATCAGGGCAAATGGCTGAGCGACTATTCACGCCGGGTCCTGCTCGACGCGATGGAGGAAACCACCACGGGCAAGCGGCGGATGCCCTCGGCCCTTCCGGTGAGCGCCAATCTGGCGCACAAGACCGGAACGCTGGCCCGCACCGCCAGCGATATTGGCATATTCCATACGCCCGATGGGCGCGCGATCGCGGCCGCCATCTACGTTACCGGGCAAAGCCCCTCGATGGCGGTGGAAAACGGCAGCCGCAGCCGCAAGCTCGAAGCGCGGGCCAATCGTGATGCGCGGATTTCCAGCATTACGCAGGCGCTCTACACCGGGTTCGGGCAAAGCATGAACGACGGCCGCAACTGGGCCACCGCCGATTACGGCGGCGAATAAGCTTCACGTAACGTCAGACACGAAAAAGGGCGGCGCCGCGTGGCACCGCCCTTTCTGTTCGTGAACGATAACCGTCCGCGAAGCGTGCGCGATTAGTCGGCAGCAGCTTCGGCAGTGGTTTCGTTTTCAGCAGCAGCTTCGACTTCGGCAGCAGCTTCGTCGGCTTCGGCAGTGACGTCGGCGATGGCTTCGTCGGTTTCTGCTTCGATAGCTTCCATGTTGGTTTCAGCGTCTGCAACTGCTTCGTCTGCGGTTGCTTCAGCCAAATCTTCGGTTGCTTCCGAGCAAGCGGCGAGGGTCAGGGCAGCGGCCGAAGCAGCAGCGAAAAGAGCGATCTTGCGCATAGTTCTAAATCCTTGAACAGCGAATATGAATGCGTTCGGAAGGTTTACCCCCCTCCCGCGCGAACCCCCAATTGGGGCCTCACAGTGTCTAAATAGTGGCGGAAATAGGGCACGGCAAGCGAATAAAGCCGCAGGTGCCATTTTTCGGTCATATTTCCCCCGGTGGCACGCAGCAGTGCATAGCCATGGGCAGGCCGGAAAAAGGCGCTCCCCATTGCGCCGAGCCTTCGCTAAGCCGCCAGACCATGGCTGAAACACCGCATCTCTATCTCGTCGACGGCTCGGCCTATATCTTCCGCGCCTACCATCGCCTCCCGCCGCTGACCGATCCCGAAGGGACGCCTGTCGGCGCGGTCTATGGCTACACCACCATGCTGTGGAAGCTGGCCGACGACCTGCACAAGGCCGACGGCCCGACCCATCTGGCCGTCATCCTCGACAAGTCGAGCCAGAGCTTCCGCAACGAGATCTACGATCAGTACAAGGCCAACCGCCCGCCCCCGCCCGAGGATTTGGTGCCCCAATTCCCGCTGATCCGCGATGCCACCCGCGCGTTCAGCCTGCCCTGCATCGAGGAACCCGATGTCGAGGCGGACGACATCATCGCCTCCTATGCACGCGAAGCCCAGCGCCAGGGGTGGCATGTCACAATCGTGTCTTCGGACAAGGACCTGATGCAGCTGGTCGGCGAACGCGACGGCGCGCGGATCGACATGCTCGACACGATGAAGAATGCCCGGATTTATATCGACGAGGTCGAGGAAAAATTCGGCGTCGGGCCCGACAAGGTCGGCAACGTGCTCGCGCTGATGGGCAATTCGGTCGACAATATTCCCGGCATTTTCGGCGTCGGCCCCAAGACCGCTAGCAAGCTGATTGCCGAACACGGCGGGCTTACCGCTGCGCTCGATGCGGCCGAGGGCATGAAGAAGAGCAAGCTCAAGGAGCGGCTGATCGAACACCGCGCCGATGCCGAACTCAGCCGCGTGCTGGTAACGCTGCGCGAGGATTGCAGCCTGCCCGTCACGCTAGAGGACATGAAGCTTGACGAGGTTCCGCCCGAACCGCTCGCCGCTTTCCTTGGCAAGCATGGCTTCACCAGCCTGCTCAAGCGGCTCGAGGCCGGCAATGGCAGCCCTTCGCGCGCGACCGATCTCAATCCGGCCAAGCCCGAAACCGCCGGCGCGCCGGCCAGCAGTGCGGGTAACCGCCAGCCGCTGCCCGAATTTCCCGCAGTGGATCGCAGCGCCTATGAATGCGTGCAGACGCTTGACCGGCTCGAAGAGTGGATCGCGCGGGCGATGGCGGCGCGGCTGGTCGCGGTCGATACGGAGACCAGCTCGCTCGACTGCATGCTGTGCGATCTCGTCGGGGTGAGCCTGGCGCTCGGACCCAACGATGCCTGCTATGTCCCGCTGGGCCATGGCGGCAGCGACATGTTTGCCGAGCGTCCGGAGCAGGTGGACAAGGCCGCTGCGCTCGCCGCGCTCGCGCCGCTGCTCGCCAGCGATGCCGTGGTCAAGGTGTTCCACAATGGCAAATACGATCTCAACGTGCTCGCGCGCAACGGCTTTGCCGTCGCACCTGTCGAGGACACGATGATCATGAGCTTCGATCTCGACGCCGGGCGCCAGCTCGACGGGATCGGTGGCGGCCACGGGATGGACGAGCTGGCGAGCCGCCATCTCGGCCACACCTGCCTGACCTTCAAGGAGATCTGCGGCACGGGCAAGAAGGCGATTCCCTTCGGCGAGGTCCCACTCGACAAGGCCACCGAATATGCCGCGGAAGACGCGGACGTCACCTGGCGGCTGTACAAGACGCTCAAGCCGCGGCTGGCGACCGAGGGCGGTACGCGCATCTACGAACGGGTCGACCGGCCACTGGTCCCGGTGGTGGCGCAGATGGAACGCCACGGCATCAAGGTCGACCGGACCCGGCTGGCCAAACTGTCGGAAGAATTCGCCGGCGAAATCGCCCGGCTGGAGAAGGAAATCCACCGCATCGCGGGCACCGAATTCACCGTCGGCAGCCCCAAGCAGCTGGGCGAAGTCCTGTTCGACACGCTCGGCTACAAGGGCGGCAAGAAGGGCAAGAGCGGCCAGTATTCCACCGACCAGAGCGTGCTCGAGAGGCTGTCGGGCGAAGGCGCGGAGATCGCCGGAAAGGTGCTCGAATGGCGCCAGCTCGCCAAGCTCAAGAACACCTATACCGATGCGCTGCAGCAGGCGATCAATCCCGAAACCGGGCGGGTGCACACCAGCTACAGCTTGGTCGGGGCGCAGACCGGGCGGCTGTCGTCGACCGAACCCAATCTGCAGAACATCCCCATTCGCACCGAGATCGGCCGCCAGATCCGCGAGGCTTTCGTCGCCGATGAAGGCAATGTGCTGCTGGCCGCCGACTATTCGCAGATCGAACTGCGGCTGGCCGCGCATATGGCCGATGTCCCGACGCTGAAGGAAGCCTTCGCGCAGGGCGAGGACATCCACTCGCGCACGGCGATCGAGATGTTCGGCGAGGTCAATCGCGATACGCGCGGGCGCGCCAAGACGATCAATTTCGCGATCCTCTACGGTATTTCGCGCTGGGGGCTGGCGGGCCGGCTCGGCGTCGAGGCGGACGAGGCGCAGGCGATGATCGACACCTATTTCCAGCGCTTCCCCGGGATCCAGAAATACATCGTGCGTACGCTGGAGCAGGTGCGCGAGCGCGGTTATTCGGAAACGCTCTTCGCGCGCAAAACATGGTTCCCGCGAATCGCGTCAAAGAACCAGGCGGAGCGCCAGGGGAGCGAGCGGGCGGCGATCAACGCGCCCATCCAGGGCACCAGCGCGGATATCATCAAGCGCGCCATGGTCCGCATGATGCCCGCGCTCGAGGCTGCTGGGCTGGGGCATGTCCGCATGCTGCTGCAGGTGCACGACGAACTGGTCTTCGAACTGCCCGAGGGCGACGTCGATGCCGCGTCGGCGGTGATCGAACGGGTCATGGCGGGCGCCGCCGAACCCGCGGTGAAACTGGACATTCCTCTGGGGGTCGATATCGGCACCGGGACCAGCTGGGGAGCAGCACACTGACCGAGATCGAGGAATTCGTCGCGCGCACGCGCGATCCGCGGTGGATGAATGTCGTCCTGCTCGGGGTGATTGCCGCCGCGATGTTCGCCACGCTGTTCCTGGTCTACCAGACCGTGGAAGCCGAGCGCGAACAGCGCGAGCAGGTGCGCCGGACGGTCGAGGTGCTCGAGGAACTGCGCCAGGTCAGCCGTTCCGCGATCAGCGGCGAAACCGGCCAGCGCGGCTATCTCATCACGCTCGACCGGCGGTATCTGGCGCCCTACCAGGCGGGACGCGAACAGATCGACCCGACGCTTGATCGCATCCGCGAACTGATCGGCGAGGACGCGACCGCGCGGCAGACCGAACTGATCGACAAGATCGATGCGCTGGCCCGCGCCAAGTTCGACGAAATGGCGACCGGGGTCGAATTGCTCGAGAACGGACGGCTGCTCGATGCACGGCGCGCAATTCTCACCGACGAGGGAGTCGAGACGATGGAACGGCTCGACCGCGCCATCGCCGAACTGGAGGATATCGAGAACGAGACGCTGGCCGCCTACAGCGCCGACGCCGCGCGTACCAATGCCCGCGTTCTCCCGCTGCTGGGCGCGCTGCTGGTGTTCCTCATCATCGCCATGTTCGCCGGCGCGCGGCTGGTCGGGCGCGCGGCACGCGCCGAAGCCGAAGCGGCGCAGGCCGCGGTAGTCAGCGAGGCGCGCGACCGCGCCGACCTGCTGGCGCGCGAACTCAACCACCGGGTGAAGAACCTTTTCGCGGTGGTGCTGGCGATCGTCCAGATGAGCGCCCGCGACAAGCCCGAGGCGAAGGAGGTCACCAACAGCATCGCGCAGCGGATCCGCGCGTTGCTCACCGCGCATGAAGTCAGCCAGGGCGAGCTCGAACGCCCGGTGGCCTCGCTGCGCGCGCTGGTCGAGACCTCGCTGGCGCCCTACCGGTCGAGCAACCACCCGGCCGAAATCGACGGGCCCGAAATCATGCTGCCCGCCAAGCGCGTGACCCCCCTCGGCCTGGTGCTGCACGAGCTGACCACCAATGCGGTCAAATACGGCGCCTGGAAGGACGAAGGCACGGTCCACGTCAGCTGGAGCGAACAGGACGGGACGGTCAGGCTGGAGTGGCGCGAAACCGGCGCGCAACTGGGCGATGCACCCGAGCACACCGGCTTCGGCAGTCTGCTGATGACCAGCGCCGCGCGCCAGTTCGGTGGCACGTTCGAGCGCAAGTTCACCCCCGACGGGCTGATCGTCACGATCGAGCTTCCCGCCGGTGACTGATCTTGCCATCGGCGGCCCGCGCCCATACCGCCTGAGCCGATGCTAGAGCGCTACGATCCCCGCAATTGGCCGATCTCCTACGACGGCGTGATCCACACGCTGATCGTGCTCGGCAGCGCGGTCGCGCTGGCCCTGCTGGCGCACTGGATCGTCTTCGCCCTGCTCCGGCGCGTGACGCGCAGTTCCGAAAGCGCGCTAGACGATGTGGTGGTCGAAGCGGTGCGCAAGCCGCTGCGCTGGGCGGCGATCGCCTTCGCCATCGCTGCGGCGGCCGAAAACGATGCGCTGGTCGGGCGCGGCTGGGACCTTCTGGCCCGCTTCCTGGTGCCCGCGGTGATCGGGTGGGTGGCCTATGCCATGGTCCGCGGCCTCGCGCGGGGCTACGAAGCACAGGTCGGCGCGGCGAGCGATCCGGTGGCGCAGCGCGGCCGCCTAACGCGGATCGCGATCCTGGCGCGGACGGTGAAGGTGGGAATCATCATCGTCACCGTTTCGCTGATCATGCTCAACATCCCCGGTGTCCGCGATGTCGGCACCACGATGCTGGCCTCGGCGGGTCTCGCCGCGCTGGCAGTGGGCGCCGCCGCACAGCCCGCGCTCAAATCGCTGATCGCCGGGCTGCAAATGGCGCTGACCCAGCCGCTGCGGATCGGCGATCTGGTAAAGGTCGACGACCAGGCCGGTCGGGTGGAGGAAATCCGCATGAGCTTCGTCACCGTCCGCACCTGGGACGAGCGCGTGCTGGTCGTGCCCACCACTCGGTTCCTCGACGAAAGCTTCGAGAACTGGTCGCGCGTCGACGAGAAGCTGACCGGACCGGTGATGCTGCATCTCGACCCGATCACCGATGTCGAACCGATCCGCAGCGAATTCGAACGCTATGTCTCGGCGCATGAGCTGTGGGACGGGCGCAATCTGCAATTGCTGATGACCGACGCCTATCCCGAGAGCATCGAACTGCGCCTGTCGATGAGCGCCGAGACGATCGGCGACTTGTGGGCCCTGCGCTGCGGCGTGCGCGAACACATGCTGGCCTGGATCAAGCAGAACCAGCCCGATGCGCTGATCCGCCACCGGCTCGAAGTGCCCGGCGGGCATCTCAAGGCCGCCGAGCCGAACACACCGTAAGCCGCGCTCACCGGCAGGTCGCTGCAGGCACCTGCGGCCGGCCGGTAGCGATCAGCCGGTGGTGTCCGGCCCGTGCTTTTCGTCGCGCGTGCTTTCGACCATGCCTTCGTAGAGGAACCCGATCGGTCGCACCTCGGCCGCGCGCTTCTTCAGCTCGCCGCGCATCTTCTTGTATTCCGTTTCCATCTTCGGGGTAACCGTCGCGCGGCTATCCTTCAGCGCTTCTGCGAAATCGAGCGCGGCGACCTCCTCCACATCGCCGCCGACGCGGCGCAGGGCATTGAGGCCGGCGCGGCGGACGACATCTTCGAGGTCCGCGCCCGTGAACCGCACGGTCTTGGCGGCGACCGCCGCGAGATCGACATCGGCGGCCATCGGCATGTCCTTGGCATGGATCTTGAGGATCTGTTCGCGTCCCGGCTGGTCGGGCGTCCCGACATAAACCAGTTCGTCGAACCGGCCCGGGCGCAGCAGCGCGGGATCGACCAGCGTGGGGCGGTTGGTCGCGCCGATGACGACGACCGACTGCAATTCCTCGAGCCCGTCCATTTCGGCCAGGATGGTGTTCACCACGCGGCCGGTGACCTGCGGTTCGCCCTGCCCGCTGCCACGTGCGGGCACCAGGCTGTCGATCTCGTCGATGAAGACGACGCAGGGCGCGACTGCGCGGGCCCGCTTGAACATGCGTGCGATCTGCTGTTCGCTTTCGCCATACCATTTGGACAGCAGGTCCGAGCTTTTCATCGAGATGAAGTTCGCCTTGGCTTCCTTGGCGACGGCCTTGGCCAGCAGCGTCTTGCCGGTGCCCGGCGGACCATAGAGCAAGAAGCCCTTCGCGGGCCGGATCCCGAGACGATGGAACGCCTCGGGGTTCTTCATCGGCAGCTCGATGCCTTCCTTGAGCTTTTCGATCGCGTCGCCCACGCCGCCGATATCGGACCAGCCGACCCGGGGCACCTGCACCATGACTTCGCGCATGGCGGAAGGCTGGATGCGCTTCAGCGCCGAGAGGAAGTCTTCGCGTCCGACATAGAGTTCGTCGAGCACTTCGGGCGGAATCGTCCGCTCGTCGAGATCGATCTTCGGCATGATCCGGCGTACCGCATCGATCGCGGCCTCGCGCGCGAGCGCGGCGATATCCGCACCGACGAAGCCGTAAGTGGCGCGCGCCAGCTCGGCGAGGTCGACCTTGTCGCCCAGGGGCATGCCGCGGGTGTGGATGCCGAGGATTTCGCGCCGCCCCTGTTCGTCGGGCACGCCGATCACGATTTCGCGGTCGAAGCGGCCCGGCCGGCGCAGCGCCTCGTCGATCGCGTCGGGGCGATTGGTTGCGGCAATCACGACGAGGTTCGAACGCGCCTCGAGCCCGTCCATCAGAGTCAGCAGCTGCGCGACGAGGCGCTTCTCCGCCTCGCCGGGGACGCGGTCGCGCTTGGGCGCAATCGAATCGATCTCGTCGATGAAAACGATGGCAGGCGCGTCCTTGGTCGCCTGCTCGAACACTTCGCGCAGCGCCTTCTCGCTCTCGCCATAGCCCGATCCCATGATCTCGGGGCCATTGATGGTGAAGAAATTGGCATCGCTTTCATTGGCGACCGCCTGCGCCAGCCGCGTCTTGCCCGTTCCCGGAGGACCGTGCAGCAGCACGCCCTTGGGTGGATCGACGCCGAGACGGGTGAACAATTCGGGATAGCGCAGCGGCAATTCGACCATCTCGCGCAATTGCTGGATGGTGTCTTCCATCCCCCCGACATCGTCGTAATTGACCACCGCGCGGGCATCGCGGGGCGCTTCGAACTCGGCGCGCAGCTCGACTTCGGTGTTTTCGTCGATATGGACGATGCCCTTTGGGCTGGTGGACACCACGCTGAGCCGGATCTGGGTGAGCGCATAGGCCGGGGCATTGAACATCCGGCGCACTTCGGGGGGCATATCCTGGACGGGCTGCTGCCCGGTCGTGGCGACGAGATCGCCCGCGACGAGCGGCTTGCGGAAGAAATTGCGCTTGAGCGCCTGCGCCGGACCCTGCAGCCGCATCTCGCGCTGCGCGGGCGCGAATACGACACGCGTGGCCGGGCGCGATTCGGCAACCGAGACATTCACATGTTCGCCCGAGCCGGCTTCCGCATTGCCGCGCTGAAGCCCGTCGAGCCGGACGACGTCGATGGTCTGGTCTTCGTCATAGGCCGCCATCGCGACCGCCGCGGTCGTGCGCTTGCCGGTGATTTCCACCACATCGCCTTCGGTGATGCCCAGCGCCTGAAAGGCCGATCGCGGCATGCGGGCGATACCCTGCCCGCTTTCCTCCTGCCGTGCCGCTGCCACTTGCAGCCTTACCTTCGTCGTGTCTTCCGTCGTTGCAGCGTCAGCATCGGCCATGTGAGCTGGGCTCCCGTTCCTGTTGGTCGTACAGCCCAAGGTGGGGCCGGTTCGTACCGATGCAATGAGCGGGTGCGGACAGAAGGTCCCGCAGGCAAGAAAAAAGCCCGGCTGGCGAACCAACCGGGCTTGGAAGTCTTGGGAGAGGATGCCTGAAAGGCACGAGCAGATATGCGTGGCCGCCCACTTTTGTGCAAGTGCGAAAAGAACAAGTTTTGTTGCAAAATCCGCAAACAGTCGATGCAAGGAACTGCAACCTCTTGATTTTATGTCCGGCATCCTCGGCTGATGAGAGCCGCCGATATTGCGCTGCACAAAATTCGGCGGTTTTCTGGCGTAGTCGGCAGCGGCGAAATCGGGGCATGACCGGGTCTCCGCTGGAATGGCGGCGCTGCACGCTCTAATCGTGCGAGCCGGATGGATTGCCGACGCCCGCTATGGCAGAGAGCCGCGTCCGCACCATCAGCCGTCGCTCTGGAGATTGCCTCATGACCCGTTTCCTCCTGCTCGCCGCCGGGGCGCTTGCCTTGGGCGGCTGTTCCGCTGCCGGCCCCCGCCCCTCGGCGGCCAGCGCGCCGGTGAATGCTGGCGAAGACCGGCCCGCACCCGATACCATGCGCTGGCTCTACGGCTCGGGCGAAGCGGCCGCAGCCTCGATCCAGACCTGGCGACAAATCGCCGATCACGCCATCGCAGTCGCGCGCCGGCCCGGGATTCCGCAATCGGTTCCGCAGGGCCTGCCGGACGCGGCGGGCGGCATAGGCACGCCGTCATGCGAAACGGATGACGGCGGCATCAAGCCGCTTGCCGCCGTGTTCGATGTCGACGAGACCGTCCTGCTCAACACCGGCTACGAATACTGGCAGGCGCTGAGCGGCAAGCCGTTCGATCCCGCCGAATGGGCACAATGGTCGGCCGAGGGCGCGGGGATCGCACAGCCCGTTCCCGGCGCGGTCACCGGCCTGCGCCGCCTGCGCGACGCGGGCATCACGGTGATCTTCAACACCAATCGCAATACGCAGAATGCGGCAGGCACGGTGGCGGCGCTGGAAGCCGCCGGCGCGGGGCCGGCCGTGCATCTCGAAACGCTGTTCCTGCGCGGCGACGATGCCATGGGCGGGCGCAAGGACGGCCGCCGCGCGCGGATCGCGCAGAGCTATTGCGTCATTGCGATGGCGGGCGACAATCTCGGAGACTTCGCCGATGTCTTCAACGCGGACGAAAGCGCCATCGCAGCGCGCCGGGCAATGGTGGCGCGGGGCACCTATGCGCAGCTGTGGGGCAATGGCTGGTTCCTGATGCCCAACCCGGTCTATGGCGCATGGCAGGAAGGTACGCTGGACGAGGTGTTCCCCCCCGACGCGCGCTGGCAGCCTGCGGCAAGCGACATCGCGCAATGAGGGCACCGCGCTAGACATCGCTTGCACCGCACCGGCTTGGGCATAGGGTGGCCGCGGAAGAGGAGACACCCATGACCATGAACCGCGTCTGCGCCCTGACCGGCGCCGAATTCCCGCTGTTCGCCTTCAGCCACTGCCGCGATGTCGTCGCCGCGGTCAGCAAGGCGGGCGGCTTCGGCGTCCTCGGCGCCACCCGTTTTACCCCCGAACAGCTCGAAGAGGAGCTCGACTGGATCGATGCCCATGTCGATGGCGCGCCCTATGGCGTCGATGTGCTGGTGCCCGAGGTGGTCGATCCGGCAGTCCGCACGCTGGCGGACAACCGGAGCCGCGCGCAGGCCATCGATCCGGCCTATCAGGGTTTCGTCAATTCGGTGCTGGGCGATTACGGCATCGCCCCCGAGCCCGAACTCAAGATCCTGCCCGAACGCATGGGCATCACGCCCGAAAACGGCCTCGCCTTGATGGAGGTCGCCTTTCGCCATCCGATCAGGCTGATCGCCAATGCGCTGGGTATCGCGCCTGCTGCCATGATTGCCGAAGGGAAGCGGCGCGGCGTCCCCGTGGCGGCGCTGGTCGGGGCGAAAGAACACGCCATCCGGCAGGCCGAGGCGGGCGTCGACATCATCGTCGCGCAGGGCACCGAGGCCGGCGGGCATTGCGGCGAAGTGTCGACCCTGGTGCTGATCCCCGAAGTCGTGCGGGAACTGGCGCGGCGCGGGCACGATATCCCGGTGCTTGCCGCGGGCGGGATCATGACCGGCGGACAGATGGCGGGAATGATGGCGGCGGGCGCGCAGGGCGCGTGGACCGGATCGGTCTGGCTGGCGACGCCCGAGGCCGAGACCAGCGAAGCGTTCCGCGACAAGATGGTCGCCGCGCGCAGCCGCGATACCGTCCGCTCGCGCAGCCGCACGGGCAAGCCTGCACGCCAGCTGAAAACGCCGTGGCATGCGGCATGGGAAGATCCGCAGGGCCCGGGGACGCTGCCCATGCCGCTGATGGGCATGGTCTCCGAACCCGCCTTCGCGCGGATCGAACGCGAGGCCGCTGCGGGCAATGACAATGCGCGCGAACTGGTCAGCTACTTCGTCGGCCAGGGCGTCGGGCTGGTCGAACAGGTACGCTCGAGCCGCCAGGTGGTGCAGGACTTCCGCGAGGAATTCCTCGAGGCGGCAAGCGGCCTGGCAGCAGCTGCGGGCATCGAGTGACTTGACCCCCGCGCGCTGCCCGCCCAAGCCGCGCGGCATGTGGCTCGACGCTCCGCGCAATCCGAATGCCCCCCTCGCCGGGCTCAAGGTCCTCGAACTGGCGCGGGTGCTCGCCGGCCCCTGGGCGGGGCAGATCCTCGCCGATCTCGGGGCCGACGTCATCAAGGTCGAAAGCCCCGATGGCGACGGCACGCGGTTGTGGGGCCCGCCGTGGATCGAGCGCGAGAACGGCGACCGCGAGGCGGCCTATTACCATGCCGCCAATCGCGGAAAGCGCAGCATCGTGGCCGATTTCAGGGACGCGGGCGATCTTGCGCGCGTCGCAGAACTGGCCGCTTCGGCGGATGTCGTGCTGGAGAATTTCAAGACCGGCACGCTGGCCAAGTTCGGGCTCGACTACGCCGCGCTGTCCGCGGCCAACCAAGGGCTCGTCTATTGCTCGATCACCGGTTTCGGCCAGACCGGGCCGCGCGCGCATGAGGCGGGATACGATTTCGTCGTGCAGGCGATGAGCGGGTTCATGGCGCTGACCGGCGAACCGGCGGGCCAGCCGATGAAGATGGGCATCTCCATTTCCGACCTCACCTGCGGGCTGTATTCGGTGATCGGCATCCAGGCCGCGCTGGCCATGCGCGAACGCACCGGTCGCGGACAGCATGTCGACATGGCGCTGCTCGATTGTTCGGTCGGCCTGCTCGCCAGCCAGGCAACGCATTTTTTCACCACTGGCGAGAATCCGCCGCGGATGGGCAATGAGCATGCCCAGGTGAGCGCCTATGGCGTCTTCCCGGTCGCCGATGGCAAGGTGGTGCTGGCGCCTGCGAATGACGGGCTGTTCCGGCGGCTGCTCGCGCTGCTCGGGCGCGGCGACCTGCTGGGCGACGAACGCTTCGCCACCAATGAAAGCCGCCTCGCCAACCGCGCGGAGCTCGACGCCATGATCGCTGCGGAGACCGGCAAGTGGCAATTGGCGGAACTGCTTGGCGCATGCGGCGAGGCGGGCATCCCCGCCGGACCGATCAACCCGATCGACGCGGTGTTCGCCGATCCGCAAGTGCGCGAGCGGGGCATGCGGATCGAGCTGGACGGCATCGCCGGCGTACGCAGCCCGTTCACTTTCTCCGGCGCCGAACTTGCGCTCGACCACCCCAGCCCGCGCAAGGGCGAACACGGCTAGCGCGCCCGCCGCGTCCGGCCGGGAGGGCGGCTAGCCTGCCAGCGCGGCCTTCAGATCGTCGCCCAGATCGAGGCGTTCCCAAGGAAAATGTTCGCCATCGGCCTGCCGCCCGAAGTGGCCATAGGCGGCGCTCTGGCGGTATATCGGCTTGTTGAGGCCGAGGTGCGTGCGGATCCCGCGCGGGGTCAGCCCGCCCAGCTTTTCAATGCTGCGGATCGCTTCCTCGAGCGCTTCATCGGTCACTCCGGCGGCGCTGGTGCCATGCGTATCGACATAGAGCGAGAGCGGCTTGGACACGCCGATCGCGTAGGACAGCTGGATGGTGCAGCGCCGCGCAAGCCCCGCCGCGACGATGTTCTTCGCCAGGTAGCGCGTGATATAGGCGGCCGAGCGATCGACCTTGGTCGGATCCTTGCCGCTGAACGCACCGCCGCCATGCGGGGCCGCGCCGCCATAGGTGTCGACGATGATCTTGCGCCCGGTCAGCCCGGCATCGCCGTCGGGCCCGCCGATCTCGAACGCGCCAGTGGGGTTGATATGCCACTCGGTCTCGTCGGTGATCCATCCGTCGGGCAGGATGTCGCCGATCACGCCTTTGACATAGGCCTTGAGCTCGGCCTCCCTGGCGCCTTCGTGGTAACCCTTGGCATGCTGGGTCGACACGACGACGGCAGTGCAGGCCACCGGCTTGCCGTTCTCGTAGCGCAGCGTGACCTGGCTCTTCGCATCGGGTTCGAGGAACGGCGCAGCGCCGCTCTTGCGATCCGCCGCGAGCCGTTCGAGGATCTTGTGGCTGTAGTCGAGCGGCGCAGGCATGTAGTCAGGCGTTTCATCGCAGGCGAAGCCGAACATGATGCCCTGGTCACCGGCGCCTTCGTCCTTGTTGCCCGCCGCATCGACGCCCTGCGCGATTTCGGAAGACTGGCCGTGCAGGTGGTTTTCGAAGGTCAGCGTCTGCCAGTGGAACCCGTCCTGCTCATAGCCGATTTCGCGCACCGTGCGGCGCACCGCTTTCTCGATTTCTTCCTTCGCGCCGGGGGCCCAGCCCCCGTTTTCGGCCCAGTCGGGATTGTTGGCGTTGTACATCGGCGCGCAGCGGATCTCGCCCGAGAGGATCACCCGCTGGGTCGTCGTCATCGTTTCGCAGGCCACGCGGGCTTCGGGATCCTTGGCCAACATCAAATCGACGATCGCATCCGAAATCTGGTCGGACACCTTGTCGGGATGGCCCTCGGAGACGCTCTCGGAGGTGAAGAGAAAACTGGTGCGCATGAACGAGCAAATCCCGATATAAAGAAATCTTTATGTGTTCTGTGCGGGGTAGCCTTCCGCGCGGCGCATGGCAACCAGCGATAGTGCCAGCAGTCCGATAGCCCAGACGAGCGTCAACCAGTGCCCCGCCTGCGCGAACCATGTGGGCGGCGCCGGTGGCGGCACCACTGTATCGATCCGCCCGGCCACATTGCGCCAGATATGGTCGCGCACCACCCCGCGTGCGTCGATCACGGCGCTGATCCCGGTGGTCGTCGAACGCAGTACCGGCAGCCCTTCCTCCGCCGCGCGCATCCGCGCCTGCGCCAGATGCTGCGGCGGGCCCCAGGCCCCGAACCAGCCATCGTTGGATGGGTTGAAGATGTAATCGGGCCGGTCCGTGCGGTCGACCACTTCGCCCGAGAAGACGATCTCGTAGCAGATCTGCATCCCCGCCTTGCCGAAGGGGCCGAGATCCTGGCTCAGCGGACCGGGGCCGGGAATGAAATCGAGCGTCCCTGCGACGAGCCGCGAGAGGCCGAGCGGTTCGAGCCAGTCGCGCATCGGCAGGTATTCGCCATAGGGGACCAGATGCGCCTTGGCATAGCGTTCGCCCAGCCGTCCGGCCGGATCGATCGATGCGATCGAATTGTACGCGGCCACAGCGCGTTCACGGCCCTCGACCATGTCGATCTCGAGATCGACCATCCCGGTCAGCAGCAGGCTGTCGGCGCCGATCACGCGCCCGATCCTGGCGCGCGCGAAGGCCGGGTCGCCCCCGGCGGTCATCTGGGTGTAATAGCGCTGCGGATAACCATCGCGCAGATAGTCCGGAACACCGCTTTCGGGCCACAGGACGAGCCGGTTGGGACGCGCTTCCCGCGGCACGCTGAGCGCGGCGATGCGCTGGAACTGCTCTTCGAAGCGCGCGGCGTCATTGATCTCGTCCTGCCCCAGGTTGGGCTGGACCAGCGTGAGCGGCACCGTTCCTTCGCGCGGCTCACCGGCCGGCAGATAAACCAGTATGGCAAGGGCAGCTGCGGCACCTGCCAAGGCAAGCCAGCGCCGGGTGCGCAGCAGGTCGGCAAGCAGTACCGCGGCGCCGGCCACCAGCCCCGACAGCGCGTAACTGCCGGTAAAGGGCAGCGCCGCCGCCAGTCCGGGGCGGTCCCACGGGCCCAGCACCATCATCGACAGCGGACCCCAGGCATAGCCGCTGAAGACCCAGCTGCGCAGCCATTCCGCGCCGATCCACATCGCGCCGAATACCAGCGCGAAGGTGAGCAGCCCGTGCCGGCGCGCGGCGCACCACGCGACGCAGGTCGCGAGCGCCGGCCATATGGCGAGGTAGAGCGACAGCAGCGGCGCCGCGGCCCAGCCGAGAATGGCAGGCATTTCCGCCTGATAGGTAAAGGCGGTGGCGATCCAGTTGTTGGTGATGGTGAAATGGGCGAGGCCGAACAGCCAACCGGCAAGCAGCGCCGAGCGCCATCCGGTGGCGCGCCACGCCAGCCAGCCGAACGCGCCGACCGCCGCAAGCCCCACAGGCCAGAGGTGGAACGGCTGGAAGCCCAGGGCCGACAGGCCGCCCAGCACGAGGGCGGCGATTTGCGGGTGAGAACGGGCCAAGCCGGGGAGTTTCTCCATCGGCTTGCCCCTTAGTCAGTCAAAGCAGAGGTGCAAGCGCGATCAGCCGACCGCGCCCACTTCGCTCTCATCGTCCTGCTTGCGCTTGCGGCAACGCGGGGTCGGCTTGTCGTCGCCCGCGGATTCGCTTGCGCCGATCGAAGGCGGCAGCACCGCCGCGTCGATCTCGCCGCCGGCGGGATTGGCGTCGTCGGCCTTCTTCACCTTGCGCGGGGCACGGCGCTTCTTGGGCGCTTCGTCCTCGTCGTCGCGGCGCGTGAAGGGATTGTCCGACGATTCGAACTCGCTGTCGTCGTTCTGATCGTCGTTCTTCGGCCGCCGCGCGCGCGGCTTGCGATTGCCATCTTCGGCATCGTCGCGGCGACTGCGCGGCTGCCGGCGATTGCCGCGGCGATCGTCACCATCGTCCTCGTCCCCGTCGTCATCCGACTGGTTCTGGCCGCGATCGTCCGGCCGCTTGCCCTTGGATTCTTCCTGGCGGGCCTTGTTGTCGGCGAGGACGCGGAAATAATGGTCGGCGAACTGGAGATAGTATTCGGCCTGAACCCGGTCGCCATTGTGCTGGGCGTCCTGGGCAAGCTTCTTGTACTTTTCGAGCAACTGCGGAGCATTGCCCCGGGCACGACTATCGATCCGATTGGCCGAATTGGCCCCGCCCTGATTGCGGTTACCGCGTCCACGACGACGGTTATTGCGATTATTGTTCAAGGGTAGCTGGTCCTTATTCAATGCGCGGCGCGCACCTTACAACCGGTGCGCATATGGCCGCGTGACCCCTTGCGCGACTGCGCTTGTCGCAGCTCGCGTGCTCCATTTTGTGCAAGGTATACGGGGCCGAAGCCTCGTACCGTAACTGCAATGTCGGAGCTGGAACCGGTGGGAAGCGTTACCCGCGCACCACTGGCCTGTGGCCAGAGGTAAAGGGTCGAATCGGCTTTGCCAAGCCCTAAGTGAGAATCAGCGCCCGGTCGCGTCCGCCGATATCGCGGCGCAGCGCCACCGTATAGCCCGATTCGCTCGCCAGCGCACGCACCGCCTGCCCTTGTGCCGCCCCGATTTCGAGCACTGCGACACCGCCTGGCGCAAGCAGCTTGCCAAGCTGCGGGATGATCGCGCGATAGTCGTCAAGCCCCTCGGGTCCGGCGAACAGCGCGGAAGCCGGCTCGTAATCGCGCACATCCGGATCGAGCCGGGCGCCAGTTTCGACATAGGGCGGGTTGCACAGCACGAGGTCGAACCGGCCGAGCGCATCGGCCCAGCCGCTGTCCAGCCAGCTCGCTTCCCTGAACTGCGCGCGCTCCGCCAGGCCCAGCGCAGCGCTGTTCCGCTGCGCCACGGCCAGCGCCTGCGCCGAGGCATCGATGCCGATCCCCGTTGCCGACGGGCGCTCGTGCAGGAAGGCCAGCAGCAGCGCCCCCGATCCCGTTCCCATGTCAAGCACGCGCGCGTCGGCGGCCGCGTGTTCGAGCGCCGCCTCGACGATCGTTTCGCTGTCGCCGCGCGGGATCAGCGTGGCAGGCGATACTGCGAAAGGGAGCCCGTAAAACTCCTGCTCGCCCAGCAAGTGCGCCACCGGTTCGTGCGCGGCGCGCCGATTGACCAGCCGCGCGAATGCGGCGGCATGCGGGGCGGCATCGTCGCGCATCCGGGTCAGCAGCATCTGCGAGCGCGACGTCTCCAGAACATGCGCCATCAGCAGTTCGGCGTCGAGCCGCGCGGTATCGCTGGTCGCGCCCAGCCGCTCGGCCGCAGCGCGGATCGCAGCGGCCACGCTGGCCGGTCCGGGCTCAGTCACTCAGCGTGGCGAGCCGCTTGGCCTCGTCCTCGGCGATGAGCGCATCGACCAGTTCGCCAAGACCCGGTCCGGCGATGATTTCGGGCAGCTTGTGCAGCGTCAGCCCGATCCGGTGGTCGGTCACGCGGCCCTGCGGGAAATTGTAGGTGCGGATGCGTTCGGACCGGTCGCCCGAGCCGACCATCGCCTTGCGCGCCTCGGCCTCGGCGCCCTCGGTCGCCTCGCGCTGCTGTTCGAACAACCGCGCGCGCAGCACCTGCATCGCCTTCTCGCGGTTCTTGTGCTGGCTGCGGCCGTCCTGGCAGGTGACCACCGTATTGGTCGGCAAATGCGTGATGCGGATTGCGCTGTCGGTGGTGTTGACGTGCTGTCCGCCCGCCCCGCTGGCGCGGTAGGTATCGATCTTGAGGTCGCCCGCGTCGATCTGCACGTCGACCTCGTCGGGTTCGGGCAGCACGGCCACGGTCGCGGCGGAGGTATGGATCCGCCCGCCGCTTTCGGTTTCGGGCACGCGCTGCACGCGGTGGACGCCGCTTTCGAACTTGAGCTTGGCGAAGACCCCGTTGCCGGTGACATTGGCGACCACTTCCTTGAAGCCGCCGACCTCGGACGCGCTCATGCTGACCGGCTCGACCTTCCAGCCCTGCTCGGCGGCGAAGCGTTCGTACATGCGGTAGAGATCGCCCGCGAACAGCGCCGCCTCGTCGCCGCCGGTGCCGGCGCGGATTTCGAGCATGGCGGGCTTGGCATCGGCGCTGTCCCGGGGAAGCATGGCGATGGCCAACTGGCGCTCGGCCGCGGGCAGGCGCTGGCGCAGCTCGGCCAGCTCCTCCTCGGCCATCGCCTTCATTTCCGGATCGGCGAGCATCTCCTCGAGGCTGGCAATCTCCTCGCGCGCCGACCGCACTTCGGCGGCGACCCTGGCCACGGGCTCAAGCTCGGCATAGTCGCGGCTGGCCTGGACGAAGGCGTCCCCTTCCAGCTGGCCCGACGCCATCCGCGCCTCGAGCTCGGCGAAGCGGTGGGCGATCTGGTCGAGGCGTTCGGCGGGGATGCTCATGAGCGGCCGAGCAGCGCCTCGAGGCGCGCAGTGGCGGCATCGTCGGCCTTAATCCGCCGTGCGGGCGCACCGTCGCGTAGGTCGAAGGCGACGATCGCCTCGGCCCCCGCCTTGACCGCCTTGTCGAACCGCTTGCGCGGGCTGCCGGATGCGAACAGTTCGACAGTGAGGCCGCCGCGGCGGAGCGTGCCGAGCGCAGCGATCGCGGCGTCCATCGCGCCGTCGTTTTCGACCACGACTATGGCGTCCGCATTGGGTTCGGCCCTGTCCCCCACCAGCATGGCCAGCCGCTCGATCCCCGCGGCCCAGCCGACCGCCGGGGTGGGCGCGCCGCCGAGACTTTCCATCAGGCCATCGTAGCGCCCGCCGCCCAGGATCGTGCTCTGGCTGCCGAGCTTGCCCGCGGCCTCGCTGCCCTTGTCGGGGATGAATTCGAAGGCGGTGTGGCGATAATAGTCGAGCCCGCGGACGAGGCTTTCGGCGCGCTGCCACTTGACCCCTGCCGCATCCAGCCCGCTGGTGACCGCGTCGAAGAAGGCGCGCGCATCGTCCGACAGGAACTGGTCGATCTTGGGCGCGTCGGCGAAGAATTTCTGGTCGCGGCGGTCCTTGCTGTCGAGAATGCGCAGCGGGTTCTTCTCCAGCCGCTCCTGCGAATCCTCCGACAATTCGTCCTTCACGCCAAGGAAATACTCGACCAGCGCGGCGCGCCAGGCTTCGCGGCTGTCGCCATCGCCCAGCGTGTTGAGATGCAGCGTCACGCCGGTGATGCCGAGTTCCTTGAGCAGCTGGTCGGCCATGGCGAGCAGTTCTACATCGGCCTGCGGTTCACCAGCGCCGATGATTTCCGCGTCGATCTGGTGGAACTGGCGATAGCGCCCTTTCTGCGGGCGCTCGTAACGAAACAGCGGGCCATGCGTCGCCAGCTTGACCGGCGCGTGCTGCTGCCATCCGTTCGACAGGAAGGCGCGCGCGATCCCCGCGGTGAATTCGGGGCGCAGCGTCAGGCTCTCGCCGCCGCGATCGTCGAAGGAATACATTTCCTTACTGACCACGTCGGTCGTTTCGCCGATCGCGCGGCTGAACACTTCGGTCTTTTCGAACACGGGCATTTCGACGCGGCGGAAGCGATAGAGTTTACGCACGCGCTCGAATGCCTCGACCACGAATGCGAATGCCTCGGCGTCGGCGCCGAAGATGTCTTGCGTGCCGCGAATTGCCTGGGGTGTCTTTGCCATGGCGCGCGCTTAGGCGAGGAAGGCGGTTGCCGCAATATGACGGGGGCGCTATCGGCGCGCGCAAGCCTTTCCGGCGCGAGAAATCGCCCGCCAATCAAAGAAGACAGTCCATGCGCATCGAAAACATCCCGACCGGAGACAATCCGCCCGAGAGCCTCAATGTCATCATCGAGGTGCCGACCGGCGGCGAACCGGTGAAATACGAATTCGACAAGGCCAGCGGCGCGCTGTTCGTCGACCGCATCCTGCACACGCCGATGCGCTATCCCGCGAATTACGGCTTCGTCCCGCACACGCTCAGCCCCGACGGCGATCCGCTCGACGCGCTGGTCATCGCCCGCTCGCCCTTCATTCCCGGCTGCGTCGTGCGCGCCCGCCCGATCGGCGTGCTCAATCTGGAAGACGAGCATGGCGGCAACGAGAAGCTGATCTGCGTACCCGTCGACACGACCTTCCCCTATTATTCGGATATCGCCGAAACGAAGGACCTGCCGAGCATCATCTTCCAGCAGATCGAGCATTTCTTCACCCACTACAAGGATCTCGAAAGCGAGAAGTGGGTGCGGATCGGCAATTGGGGCGATGCCGCCGAGGCGCGCCAGATCGTGCTCGAAAGCATCGAGCGCTGCAACGCCGCGAAGTAACGCCTATTCGACCGGGCGGGAGTGATCGAGCAGGTCCTTGTTCTGCTCTTCTCCCGGCCGGTTGCGCTCTTCCTCGACCATAGCGGCGATCTCGTCCGCCGGGCGCACGTCCTCGTCGGCCGGGCTGGCCGCGACATCGCGAACCGCGCGCTTGGCCTGCGGCGGTTCGTCCGCGCTCGGGGTGACCGTAGCGGTGGCCGCTTCGGCCGCGAAGGGCACCGTGGCAGAGCGCGGATCGAAGCGCAGCCGGTAGATCGGCTCCGGCAGGCCGAAGCCCGCATCTTCCAAGGCGCCCTTCACTGCCGGGATCGCCTGGCTCTGCGCCTTCCACCAATCGGTATCGCGCTGGTCGACCCAGCCGAGGAAACGGATCACCACGTTCGAATCGCCAACCTCGATGATCCGCGCTTCGGGTGGCGGATCCGACAGCACGAATTCGAGTCCCGCCAGCGTGTCGCGGCCCAGCTGCCGCGCGGCGCGGGCATCGTCGTCGGCGTCCACGCCGAGGTCGAAATGGAAGCGGCGCTGCGGGTTGCGCGTGAAATTGACGATCACTGCCTTGAACACCTGGCCATTGGGAATGCGCAGGTGGTTGCCATCGAGCGTCATCAGCACGGTGGCACGGCTGGTCAGGCGGATAACCCGGCCTTCATAGGTATCGATCTGCACCCAGTCGTTGGCGCGAAACGGCTGCCGCAGCGACAGCAGCAGCGAGGCGACGTAATTCTCGATCGTGTCGCGCATGGCGAAACCCAGCGCGATACCGATGACGCCCGCGCCGCCAAGCACCGCGCCCAGCAGCGCTGTCGCCCCGATCATGTCGAGCGCGATCACCAGGCCGACGATCGTGAAGCCGAACCGGATCGCGCTGGCGATCAGTTCCGCAAGGAAGCTGTTCGGCGCGATCCGGTGCCACAGCCGCCCGAGCCCGGCGATCAGATAGCCGAGAAAGGCAATCGCCAGCCATACGCCGAGGGCCATCCCGATCAGCGGGAGCATGCGGACCAGCGAATTCCAGCGGTCGGCGAGCGTCAGTATCCCCGCGCTGCCCGCCGAGAGCGACAGGTCCCGTTCGAGCCCGTTTTCGACCGTGACGACGCCGGCAACGCGATTGACGATGGCTTCGGCGCGCGCAATGTCGTCCGGCTTGGGCACCGTGCCCGACAGCGAAACCACGCCTTCATTGACCTCGACCTCGACCGCGCCGAAGGCGGGCAGCTCGGCAAAGATCCCTGCGATACGTTCGGCAATACGCCGGTCGTCGCCCGCTTCCTGCGTCGCCGCGATCGTCTGGACGGGGGTCGGCGTTTCGGTCGGTTCGGCGGGCACCTCGAGCTGGGCCGCCAGCGGCACCGCCCACAACAGGGCCGCCAGGGCAAGCAACCGGATCATTGGCCGGCCACCGACATGCCGTCGATGCGCAGCGTCGGAACATCGATTCCGCGCAGGAATTCGAGATCATCGGCCGCCACCAGCGCGCGGAACATTTCGGGCAGCGTCCCGGCGATGGTGATTTCCGCCACCGGCCCCGCCAGTTCGCCATTGCGGATGCGCAGCCCGCTGGCGCCGCGGCTGTAATCGCCCGTGACGAGGCTGACCCCCTGGCCGAACAGGTCGGTGATATAGACGCCGTCCTCGATATCGGCGATGAGGTCCGCCGCGCTGGCCGTGCCCGGTTCCATATAGACATTGGCCGGGGCCACGCCGGGCGCCCCGCCGCTGCCCCGGCTCGCATGGCCGGTCAGTGGCAGATCGAGCTGGGCGGCGCTGGCGACATTGGTCAGCCAGCGGGTAACCCGCCCGCCTTCGACCAGCGCGCGCGGAACGCTGGCGATGCCCTCGCCGTCGTAATTGCGCGATCGCAGGCCGCGGGGGCGCAGCGGATCCTCGACGATCCGGATACCGTTATCGAACAGCTGTTCGTTCTCGCGGTCGATCAGGAAGCTTGCCTTGCGGGCGATAGCGGGCCCGGTCATGGCGCCGAGCAAATGGCCGACGATCCCGCCGCCCACGCGCGGATCGAACACCACGGGCATCCTGCCCGAAGGAAGCGATCCGGGAGCGACCTTGCGGACCGCGCGTTCGCCGGCCTCGCGTCCGATGCCCGCCGGATCGGGCAGGTCGCTGCGGTGCCGCTGCGTGCGATAGGCATAGTCGGTCTGCTTGTCGCCGCCCTCCCCCGCGACCACGCTGGCCGACAATGAGTGCGATCCGCCCGCACGCGCCCGCGCGAATCCGGTGGAAGTGACCAGGGCGAACACCGATTGCGAGGCCGAGGCGCTGCCGCCGTTCGAATTGGTCACCCCCGCGACTGCGCGCGCGGCATCTTCGGTGGCAAGCGCGGCGCTGCGCAAGTCTTCGGGGCGCGGTTCGGCGCCATCGCTCAGCTCGAGTTCGACGCCGTCGCCTTGGGACAATGCGTCGGCCGGGGCGAGCCCGCCGTAAGGATCCTCCGGGGCGAGACGCGCCATCTCGACAGCGCGCTGGGCCAGCATGCGCAGCCCCTCACCGGCAAAATCGCTCGTCGCGATCGATGCCGAACGGCGGCCGACGAATACCCGCAGGCCGATTTCTTCGCTTTCGGAGCGTTCGACCTCTTCCAGCGCCCCCAGCCTGACGCTGACGCTTTCCGAAGACGACGCGCTGGCAACGGCATCGGCGGCATCCGCGCCCGCTGCGCGAGCCAGTTCGACGAGGTCATGGCAGCGGGCAAGCGCTGCATCGGGGCCGATCATCGGGCCTGCCGGAGATGCGAAGTCATGCCTCGCGAATTAGGCCCGGGGCGGCTGGCTGGCAACCGCCGGCAGAGTCAGGAAAAGATCAGCGTGAAGAAAGCGGTAAGCGCGGCGGGCAGGCCGATGGCCATTGCCCACAGCAGGATCTGGTCGCGGCGAAAGGCCGGTTTCAGCGCTCCGTCGGCTGCCTGGTCGTCGGACAGGTCCGACCAGCGCCGCTCGAACCAGCGGCAGGCAGGAATGATCCCGGCCACCAGGACGATGAGCGCAAGATAGGGGACGATAGAGGACACGCCCTGCTTCATCGCGCCGACGGTCATGAAAATCTGCATGCCGGTATAGACCAGCAGCGCCAGCGCGACATTGTCGCTCATGGCCTTGCGCCAGTCTCGCGCTCGCCCCCCGGTATGCCCGGTTGCGATGTCGGCGTTGCGGAGCGCCTTGTTCATTGCGCCTCTCCTGTTTCCTCTGACCCGAATCGCATTGTTTCAAAATTGTTGCCCGGTGGCAAGCAATCGTGCGCGAAAGGCTGTCTGCACGGCCCGGCAGCTGCGGGCGCCATCTGCCGAGCGCCCATGCAGGAACCTTGCCAGTTCGTCGATCAGGCCGCGTGGCGGGGGTTTTCACATGGCTGACGCGTGCTATGGCACGGGCCATGGCCGATATTGCAACTAGCCACGAAAACGATGCGGTGCACGACGCCGCCCCGCCGATCCCGCAGGGCGGGCTCGAAGTGGTGTCGATCGCCAAGAGCTACGACAAGCGGGCAGTGCTGACCGACATCTCGCTCAGCGTGGGCAAGGGCGAAGTGCTCGGCCTGCTGGGCCCCAATGGCGCGGGCAAGACGACCTGCTTCTATTCGATCATGGGTCTCGTGCGCCCCGATGCCGGGCGCATCCTGATGGATGGCGAAGATGTGACCAACCTGCCGATGTACCGCCGCGCGATCCTGGGGCTTGGCTATCTGCCGCAGGAAACCAGCATCTTTCGCGGGATGACGGTCGAGCAGAACATCAACAGCGTGCTCGAAATGGTCGAACCCGACGCGGAGACGCGCGCCGCGGAGCTCGAACGCCTGCTCGACGAATTCGGCCTTACCCGGCTGCGCGCCAGCCCCGCGATGGCGCTTTCGGGTGGCGAGCGCCGACGCTGCGAGATTGCGCGCGCCCTGGCGGCCAGGCCGTCGATCATGCTGCTCGACGAACCCTTTGCCGGGATCGACCCGCTTTCGATCAGCGATATCCGCGACCTCGTTAAGGACCTCAAGACGCGTGGGATCGGGGTATTGATCACCGATCACAACGTGCGCGAAACGCTCGAGATCGTCGACCGCGCCTGCATCATCTATGGCGGACAGGTGTTGTTCGCCGGCACGCCCGAAGCGCTGGTGGCCGATGAAAATGTGCGGCGGCTCTATCTGGGCGAAAGTTTCACTCTGTGATGCCCGAAGCCGCCCGGAGCTGATCCATGGCGCTGGCCCCGCGTCTCGATCTGCGGCAGACCCAGTCGCTGGTGATGACGCCGCAGCTGCAGCAGGCGATCAAGCTGTTAGCGCTGTCCAATCTCGAAATCGAGACTTTCGTCGCCCATGCGCTCGAATCCAACCCCTTACTGGAAATGGGCGAAGTAAGCCGCGAGACCGCCAGCGATACGAGCGCCGAACCGCAGGAACATGACAGCGCCCCCGACCTGGACGGCGACAATGCGCTGGATATTGCGGACCATGCAATCGACCCCGAGGCCGCTCCGGGCGACATGGGCGACTGGAGCCGCGGCGATATCGGTGGCGCGGGCAGCGCGGAATTGCCCGATCTGGAAAACCGTTCGTCCGCCGGACCAACGCTGGCGGAACATCTTGCCGACCAGATCGGCGCGGTGGCGCGCGATCCGCGGGAAGCCCTGATCGCGCTGCGCATCGCCGGCGAACTCGACGAAGCGGGCTATCTGCCCACCGACCTGCTGGTCATCGCCGATGAGCTCGGCGCCCCGCTCGTGGCGGTCGAGCAGGCGCTGGCCACGGTCCAGTCGCTCGATCCCACCGGGGTCGGCGCGCGATCACTGAGCGAATGCCTGGCGTTGCAGGCCAAGGAAGCGGACCGCTACGATCCCTGCATGGCCCGGCTGATCGACAATCTCGATCTGGTCGCTGCGGGCGAAATCGCCAGGCTCAAACGCATGTGCGAGGTCGATGACGAGGATTTCGCCGATATGCTGGCCGAACTGCGCGGCTACGATCCCAAGCCGGGTCTTGCCTATGGCGGCACCGCGCAGGCCGCAATCGTCCCCGACGTGCTGATCGCGCCGAGCGCCGATGGCTGGGACATCCGGCTCAACGAAGCCAGCCTCCCGCGGCTGGTCGTCAATCGCGACTATTTCCTCGAACTGAAGACCGGTGCCCGCGACAAGGCCGCGCACAGCTGGCTCAACGAACAACTGGGCGAGGCCGACTGGCTGATCCGCGCGCTCGACCAGCGGCAGAAGACCATCCTCAAGACCGCGGCCGAAATCGTGAAAAAGCAGGAAGGTTTCTTCCGGCACGGGGTCACCGCGATGCGCCCGCTGACCTTGCGCGAAGTGGCCGAACAGATCGAGATGCACGAAAGCACCGTCAGCCGCGTGACCAGCAACAAGTATCTCGCGTGCCCGCGCGGCACGTTCGAACTGAAGTATTTCTTCTCCAGCGGGGTGTCCGCGGCCGACGGTGAAGGCGCCTCTTCCGAAGCCATCAAGGCGCGCATCAGGGCACTGTGCGAGGCAGAAGACCCCAAGAAGGTGCTGTCCGACCAGAAGCTCGCCGACCTGCTCAACGAAGAGGGCTTCGATCTCGCGCGGCGCACCGTCGCCAAATATCGCGAGGCGATCGGCATCGGTTCCAGCGCGCAGCGGCGGCGGCAGAAGAAGCTCGCGGCGCTGTGACGCAAGCGTGCCACGCGCAAAAAAGTTAACGCCCTTTACCGCGCGTTAACCTTTCCCGTTCAGATGTTGTGTGGTTAATACAGGGCAATACCTCTTTACCGGAGGTTACCGCCGTACTTAGGGGCCATACAGGGGATTTCCCATGCGTGTACTGCTGATCGAAGACGAGCCGACTACCGCCAAGGCCATCGAGCTCATGCTCACGACCGAAGGCTTCAATGTCTACTCGACCGACCTCGGCGAGGAAGGGCTCGATCTGGGCAAGCTGTATGATTACGATATCATCCTGCTCGATCTGAACCTGCCCGACATGCATGGCTACGACGTGCTCAAGAAGCTGCGCGTCGCCAAGGTCCAGACCCCGGTCCTGATCCTTTCGGGTATCGCCGAAATGGACAGCAAGATCCGCAGCTTCGGTTTCGGCGCCGACGATTACGTCACCAAGCCGTTCCACCGCGAAGAACTGGTCGCCCGCATCCATGCCGTCGTGCGCCGCTCGAAGGGCCACAGCCAGTCGGTCATCCGCACCGGCAAGCTGGCGGTGAACCTCGACGCCAAGACGGTCGAAGTCGATGGCGCCCGCGTCCACCTGACGGGCAAGGAATACGCGATGCTCGAGCTGCTCAGCTTGCGCAAGGGCACCACGCTGACGAAGGAAATGTTCCTCAACCACCTTTACGGCGGCATGGACGAACCCGAACTCAAGATCATCGACGTCTTCATCTGCAAGCTGCGCAAGAAGCTCAGCCATGCCTGTGGCGGCGAGAATTACATCGAGACCGTATGGGGCCGCGGCTATGTGCTGCGCGATCCGAACGAAGAGGCCGAGGCGGCCTGATCACCGGCTTTCCCCGGACGGGATAGCGAGAAACGCCCGGAGCCTCGGCTACCGGGCGTTTTGCTATGCGTGATTGGCCAGCCGGGCGAGATCGAGCCCGCTCGGCTGCTGAAATATCCGCAGGCCGAATTCGGGCAGGATAGCCAGCAGATGGTCGAAGATATCCGCCTGGATCGCTTCGTAGATCGGCCACTCGACCGTATCGGCGAAGCAATAGATTTCGAGCGGGAGACCCTCCGGCCCCGGCGCCAATTGCCGCACCATCAGCGTGAAATTGGTGCTCGCAACACTGGGGTGGCTGCGCAGATAGGCAATCACATAGGCCCGCAGCGTGCCGATATTGGTGATCCGCCGCGCATTGACCGCATCGTCGTCGCCCGCCAGTTCATGGCGGTTCCACTCGGCGATCTCCTTCTCCTTGCGCGCGAGGTAGTCGTCGAGCAGGCGGAAGCGCTTGAGCCCGGCGACTTCTTCTTCGCCGAGGAACCGTACCGAGTTCTGATCGATCACCAGCGACCGCTTGATCCGCCGCCCGCCGCTGTCGGTCATCCCCCGCCAGTTGCGGAAACTGTCGGCGATCAGCCGGTGCGTCGGAATGGTGGTGATGGTCTTGTCGAAATTCTGGACCTTCACGGTGTGCAACGCGATATCCACCACATCGCCATCCGCATCCATGCTCGGCATCTCGATCCAGTCGCCCACCCGCAGCATGTCGTTGCTGGTCAGCTGCACGCTGGCCACGAGGCTGAGGATGGTGTCCTTGAACACCAGCAGCAGCACCGCGGCCATCGCGCCCAGACCCGATAGCAATAGCAGCGGCGATTGTTCAATCAGCACCGCGATCATCAGGATGGCCGCGCCGCAGAAAACGGCGATCTTGACCACCTGGACATAGCCCTTGATCGGCCGGCTGCGCGCCTCTGGCCGGCGCGAATACAGCTCGTTCGCGTAATTGAGCGCCCAGCCGATCGCCATGGCGATCGACAGCACGATCAGCGCCCGCGCCACATTGACCGTCACCGTCACCACCGTTTCGGGCAAATGGGGCACCAGCAGGATCCCGCGCGAGACGATCAGCAGCGGGATCACCGTAGCGAGCCAGGCCGCGCCGCGGTCGGCCGTATCGGTCCGGTTGTCGAGATAGGGCGCCGCAAAGCGCAGCAGCACGCGTTTGAGCAACCAGTTCACTGCGAATGCCAGCGCGGCCAGCCCCAGCAGCGCGATCAGGGACTGGAGCCATAGCGCCAGCGCGGAATAGTCATCGAAGAGTGCCTGCATCGCCCGGGCAACTACCCCGCCGCCCCCGCCGGGTTCAAGCCCCGCGCGTCGAGGCAGATTTTCTATCTCGTCGCCGGGAAGCGGACGCAGTAGCTGCAGGCGGCATCAACATTGAAAGGCCCACCCCCATGATGGAGGTGTTCGGTTTCGATCTGGGGCCCATAATCCCCTTCATTCTCATCGGTTTCGCAGCACAGATGGTCGACGGCGCATTGGGCATGGCCTTCGGGGTCATCACCAACACGCTGATGGTCGGTCTGCTCGGGGTGCCGCCGGCGCTGGCTTCGCAGCGCGTGCACCTGGTCGAATGTTTCACCACCGCGACGTCGGGCATCAGCCATCTGCTGCACGGCAATATCGACAAAGGGCTGTTCTTCCGCCTGCTGGTCCCCGGCGTGATCGGGGGCCTGCTGGGCACCTATCTGATCACCTCGATCGATGGCGATACGATCAAGCCCTTCGTGCTGATCTATCTCGCCGGGATCGGCGTGTGGCTGCTGATCCGCGGCCTGCTATATCCCCCGCGCGTGCGGCAGGCCAGGCATGTCGCGCCGCTGGGACTGGTCGGCGGCTTCCTCGATGCGGCAGGCGGCGGCGGCTGGGGACCGGTGGTGACCTCCAACCTGCTGGTCCAGGGGGCCGAACCGCGCAAGGTCGTGGGCACGGTCAATTCGGTCGAGTTTTTCCTCACGCTGACCATTTCGGCCAGCTTCATCTATCATCTGGGCATCTCGCATATCGCCGGGGCGACGCTGGGCCTGATCATCGGCGGGATCGCGGCGGCACCCTTCGGCGCTATGGCAGCCAAGCATTTCAGCCCCAAGCTGATGCTGGTCCTTGTCGGCATCGCGCTGAGCGTGACCAGCGCCTACGGCATCTGGACGGCGTGGGGGTAGGCTTGTAGGCGGCCGCGCCATGAGCGCGTTTAAAGAAGGCGACCCCACCACCCTCAACCGGCTCTACGGCCGCAGCCAGGGCAAGCCGCTGCGCGCGTCGCAGCAGGAACTGGTCGACAAATTGCTGCCGCAGATCGCGGTACCCGCGGATGGTCCGGTGACGGCGGAACGCCTGTTCGGCTTCGATCGCCCCTTGCATTTCGAAATCGGCTTCGGCGGAGGCGAGCACATGGCCGAGCGCGCCGACATGCTGCCCGACCACGGCTTCATCGGCGCCGAACCGTTCGTCAACGGCGTGGCGCAGGCGCTGACGCATGTGCGCGACCGGACGCTGGCCAATGTCCGGATCCAGCATGGCGATGCATTGGAAGTGCTGCGTCGCGTGCCCGATGGTGCGCTGACGATGGTCTATCTGCTCCACCCCGATCCCTGGCCCAAGAACAAGCACGCCAAGCGGCGGATGATGAACGATGGCCCGGTGCGGATGATCGCCGACAAGCTGAAGCCCGGTGGCGAATTTCGCTTCGGTACCGATCACGCGGTCTATCTGCGCCATGCGCTGATGGTGATGCGCCGCTTTACCGATGAATTCGAATGGGTCGCCGAAGGCCCTGCGAGCTGGCAGAACCGCCCCTCCGGCTGGCCCGAGACGCGCTACGAGCACAAGGCCCGCACAGTCTACGACCACGAAGTCTGGTACTTTCGCTTCCGCCGGAAATAGCACGAGGCCGCCCGGTCACCCGGACGGCCTCGCGGGTCAGAATCTCTGCGTCAGAAACGCAGGCCGAGCCCGGCCACGACTTGGTCGGTCGTCGCGTCGCCGACATCGCCGCCGATGTCGTCATATTGCGACCGGCGGTATTCGAGCCGGCCTTCGAGCGGACCGGGCAGCTGGACCTGCAAGCCCCCGCCGAAGCGCAGCCCGTTGGCATTGTTGTCGAGATCGTCGAGCGAACCGGCGCTGGTAAAGGACTTGGTGTCGAGCGCGGTATAGCCGACCTTGCCATAGGCGGCGATGCCCGGCGTCACCGCGAAGCCGGCGCGGGCCCCGATGTAATACTGGCCGTCGGCATCGAGACCGTCGCGGGCCCCGCCGAAGCTGTCGGGGAACTCCGTCGAGCCGCCGCTGGTCGACAGTTCGCCTTCGACGCCGATGAAAGCGCTGCCGAGCGAGAGGTCGTAGCCGGCGGTAATGCCATAAACTGCCGAATCGGCATCGGCGCTCACGCTGGCATCGCCCGATTCGACGTCGAGCCCTTCGTAACCGGCAAGCGCGCCGACATAGAAGCCGCCCGGGGCCACGTTCTGCGCCTGTGCCATTGCGGGGGTGGCAAGCATGCCCGAGGCGATTGCGACCGTTGCGATTGTCTTTTTCATCTTGTTATCCTTTCGCGTGCGCTTGAATGCACGTCGGCGGCGGTTGGCGAAGCCGCGCTTGCGCCCCGCTGAACCAATCGGCGGCCCGGGGCCTGCCAGCGATGGTGCGGGCACTTATTCGACCAGCGGTTTTGCCAATCCCACCAATGGCAGGCTAGCCGGGACCCGAAGAAGAGAGAGCCGATGGAGGATATGGCGATGGCAGACAGGACGATTTTCATTCTCGGGGCATCGCGCGGTATCGGGCTGGGCCTGGTGAAGGAGTTCCTTGCGCGCGGATGGCAGGTCGTCGCGAGCGAGCGTTCGCGCAGCGACGCGTTGCACGCGCTGGAAAGCGAGGCGCTGCGCATCGTGAGCTGCGACGTCACCCGTCCCGACAGCTACGCCGATTTCGGCTTCGAGGATGGGCAGTTCGATGCGCTGGTGATCAACGCAGGCATCACCGGCGCGCGCCACCAGGATGCGATGCAGGCGACTGCCGACGAGGTGGCGGACGTGATGGTGACGAATGCCTTCGGCCCCGCGCGCGCGGCGCGGACGCTGCTGCCCGCGCTCAGGGACGGCGGGACACTGGCGGTCATGTCGTCGCTGATGGGATCGATCTCCGATAGCTCGGGCGGGTACGACCTGTACCGCACCAGCAAGGTCGCGCTGAACATGCTCGCCAAGGGCGTGGCCGAACAACACGCCGCCGCACGCGGCATCGCCGTGCTGGCGCTGCACCCGGGCTGGGTCCAGACCGACATGGGCGGGCCGCAGGCCAAGTTGACGATCGACGAGAGCGTCAACGGCCTCGCAGACGTCGTCGACGGCGCGAGCGGCGCCAGCTTCCGTTTCGTCGACTACAAGGGCGACGAACTGGCGTTCTAGCCTATCCGACCACCCCGGCGCTGGCGAGCACCGCCAGCGTCAGCACATCGGGCGCAATGGCGGTCATCGGCGCGATCTGGACCGGCTTTTCCGAGCCGATCATCAGTGGCCCGATGGTCGTTTCGCCGCCCAGTTCGCGCAGCAGCTTGGCCGACAGGTTGGCCGACTGCAGGCCCGGCATGATCAGCACATTGGCCGGACCCGACAGGCGGCTGAAGGGATAGAGCGCCATGACCTTGGGATTGAGCGCCGCGTCGGGGGCCATTTCGCCTTCATATTCGAAATTCACCGAATCGTCGGCATCGAGCAGCGCCACCGCATCGCGGATATTGCCCAGCCATTGGCCCGACGGATTCCCGAAGGTCGAATAGGACAGGAAGGCAACGCGCGGTTCGTGCCCCATGCGCCGCGCCACCGCCGCGGTCTCGCGCGCGATGTATGCGAGTTCGCCCGCCGAGGGACGCTCGTTCATCGTCGTGTCGGCGAGGAAACTGGTGTGGTTCTTGCCCACCATCATGTGGATTCCGAAGGGCGTCGCACCCGGCTTCGCATCGAGCACGCGGCCCACCTCGCGCGCAGTCTGGCTGAAGGTACGGGTCAGGCCGGTGATCATGCCCTCGCCATGCCCCAACGCGACCAGCAGTGCTGCGAAAACGTTGCGTTCCTGGTTGACCATGCGGGCGACGTCGCGCTCGGTATACCCGCGCCGCTGCAAGCGCTTGTACAGATAGTCGACCATCGCCGGGACCTTGTCCGACACGTTCGAATTCTCGATGATCCAGTCATCGGGATCGTCGACTGCCAGTTCGCGCAGCTTCTCGAGGACCTTTTCGGTCCGACCGACCAGGATCGGCTCGCCGTAACCGAATTCGCGGTACTGGATGGCGGCGCGCAGCGCGACGTCTTCCTCCGCCTCGGCAAAGACCATCGGCTTGGGGTTGGCGCGGGCGAGGTCGTAGATATTGGTCAGCGCCGCGGTCGTCGGGTTGAGCCGCGCCTTGAGCTTGTGGCGATATTCGTCGAAATCGGCGATCGGCGCCTGCGCCACGCCGCTGTCCATCGCCGCCTTGGCCACCGCGCTGGAAACGACTTCCATCAGCCGCGGGTCGAACGGGGCGGGAATGATGTAATTCTCGCCGAACTGGTGCGTCACGCCGTAGGCGGCCGCCACTTCCTCGGGCACGCGTTCACGCGCGAGTTCGGCAATGGCCCGCGCTGCGGCAATCTTCATTTCCTCGTTGATCGCGGTTGCCTGCACGTCGAGCGCACCGCGGAAAATGAACGGAAACCCGAGCACGTTGTTGACCTGGTTGGGGTAGTCGCTGCGCCCGGTGGCGATGATCGCATCGGGGCGCACCGCCTTGGCTTCCTCGGGCATGATCTCGGGCACCGGGTTGGCCATGGCGAAGATGATCGGTTTGTCCGCCATGTGCTCGACCCATTCGGGCTTGAGCGCACCCGCCGCCGAGAGCCCGAGGAAGATATCCGCGCCGTTGAGCGCTTCTTCGAGGCTGGTGGCTGCGGTTTCGACAGCATGCGCGCTCTTCCACTGGTCCACATTGTCGCGTCCCGGGGTGATCGGGCCCGACCGGTCGCACACGATCACGTTTTCGTGCCGCACCCCCATGGCCTTGATCAGCGCGGTGCAGGCAAGCGCGCTCGCCCCCGCGCCGTTGACCACCATTTTCACATCCTTGAGATCGCGCCCGGTGAGATGGCATGCATTGATCAGGCCGGCCGCCGCGATGATCGCGGTGCCGTGCTGGTCGTCATGCATCACGGGGATGTTCATCCGCTCGCGCAGTGCCTGCTCGATGATGAAGCATTCGGGCGCGGCGATGTCTTCCAGATTGATGCCGCCGAAGGTGGGCTCCATCAGGGCCACCGCCTCGATGAACTTGTCCGGGTCTTCGGTATCGAGTTCGAGATCGATCGAAATCGACGTCGGCGAAGCGCTTGAAGAGCACCGCCTTGCCTTCCATCACCGGCTTCGACGCCAGCGCGCCGAGATTGCCAAGACCGAGGATGGCGGTGCCGTTGGAGATGACAGCCACGAGATTGGACCGCGCGGTATAGCGCGCCGCATCCGCAGGATTGGCCGCAATCGCTTCCACCGGAGCAGCGACGCCGGGCGAATAGGCCAGGCTGAGGTCGCGCTGGCTGCCCATCGGTTTCGAGGCGATGATCTCGATCTTACCGGGGCGGATCGTCTCGTGGTAGAACAGCGCCTCACGCGTGGTGAATGCGGATTTCTCGTCGGCCATGTGTATCCTCGTGTCGCTGCAGTTCGCCCCTAACCGCTCGCGCGGCGAAGTCATAGGGGAAAGGGTGCCCCGGGCGACTCCCGAATCGGCGGCGGCCCCGCTAGGCCCGCTTCATGTCCGGCAAGCCCACTCCGATGATGCAGCAATATCTCGCGCTCAAGCGCGAGGCAGGCGACGCGCTGCTGTTCTACCGCATGGGCGATTTCTTCGAACTGTTCTTCGAGGACGCCCGGATCGCCGCCGGCGTGCTCGACATCGCGCTGACCACGCGCGGCGAACATGACGGCGAACCCGTGCCGATGTGCGGGGTGCCCGTGCATGCCGCCGAGGGCTATCTCGCACGGCTGATCAAGGGCGGCTGCCGGGTCGCGATCGCCGAACAGACAGAAACGCCCGACGAGGCCAAGGAACGCGCACGGCGCGAGGGCACCCCCGTCTCCAAAAGCCTCGTCGCGCGCGATATCGTGCGGTTCGTCACTGCGGGGACGCTGACCGAGGAAGCGCTGCTCGAACCGCGCCGCGCGAATCTGCTGGTGGCGGTGGCTCCGCTGCGCGACAGCGTCGGGCTGGCGGCATGCGATATCTCGACCGGACGCATGGAACTGGAGGAATGCCCGATCGCCGCGCTTGATGCAGCGCTGGCGCGACTGGGCGCAAGCGAGTTGCTCTCCCCCGATGACTGGCCGGATGCCCCAGCCGACATCATCGCCCGGCCGCGCAGTGATTTCCGCAGCGAAGACGGCGAAGCCCGGCTCAAAACGATCCACCAGATCGCCACGCTCGACGGGCTGGGCGACTTCTCGCGTCCCATGCTTGCTGCAGCGGCCGGGCTGATCGCCTATCTCGAGCATGCAGGGCGCGGCACGCTGCCCTTCCTCCTGCCCCCGGTCGCACGCGGCAGCGGAGCCCATCTCGCGATGGATGCAGCGACCCGCGCCAGCCTCGAGATTCTCGAAGCGCAGGGGGGGGGGCGCGCCGGCAGCCTGATCGCCTGTATCGATCGCTGCGCGACCGGCGCGGGCGCGCGGCAGCTGGCCGAAGATCTGTCCGCCCCGCTTGCCGATCGCGGCGCCATCGAAGCCCGTCTTTCCAGCGTCCAGCATTTCCACAGCGACCCGCTACTCCGCGCGGACGTGCGCGGCGTCCTGCGCCAGGCCCCCGATATCGGCCGCGCACTCGGACGGCTGGTCGCCGGGCGCGGCAGCCCGCGCGATCTGGGCCAGATCCGCGATGGCCTTGCCGAAGCACGGCGGGTGCGCGACATGCTCGGCGCCAGCCCGGACCTTCCCGCACTGCTGGCGGACATGTGCGAGGCATTGGGGGGCCATGCGGCGCTGGTCGACCATCTGGCGCGCGCGCTGGTCCCCTCGCCGCCGACCGAACGCAGCCAGGGCGGTTTTATCGCTGCGGATTACGATCATGCGCTCGACAGCCTGCGCGAAACCAGCGGCAACGCCCGCAAGGCCATCGCCGCGCTCGAAGCCAGGTACCGCGATGAGACCGGTACGCCGTCGCTCAAGATCAAGCACAACAAGGTGCTCGGTTATTTCATCGAAGTGCCTGCCAAGCATGGCGACAAGCTGATGGCAGCGGACAGCGGTTTCACGCACCGCCAGACGATGGCCGGCGCCGTGCGGTTCAATTCGATCGGCCTGCACGAGGAAGCGACACGGATCGCCGAAGCGGGCGCGCATGCGGTGGCCGCCGAAGAAGCGCATTTCGAAACACTGGTCGGTGAAGTGATCGAAGCCCGCGAAGCGATCGCCGCCACCGCCGCCGCACTTGCGCGGATCGACGTGGCGGCCGCGCTTGCCGAACGGGCGGTAGAAGGAGACTGGGCGCGCCCCGAGATGCGCGACGAGCCCTGCCTCGAAATCGTCGGCGGCCGGCACCCGGTGGTCGAAGCCGCGCTGGCGAGGAGCGGCGAACGTTTCGTCGCCAATGATTGCACCCTGGCGCAGGCAAACCGCCTGTGGCTGATCGGCGGCCCCAACATGGGCGGCAAGTCAACCTTCCTGCGCCAGAACGCGCTGATCCTGATGCTGGCCCAGGCAGGCAGCTATGTCCCTGCAAATTCGGCCCGGGTCGGTTTGGCCGACCGATTGTTCAGCCGCGTCGGGGCAAGCGACAATCTGGCGCGCGGACGGTCTACGTTCATGGTCGAGATGGTCGAAACCGCGGCAATCCTCAGCCAGGCGACCGAACGCAGTTTCGTGATCCTCGACGAGGTCGGGCGCGGCACCAGCACCTATGACGGCATGGCGCTGGCCTGGGCGGTGGTCGAAGCGGTGCATGAACAGCTGCAATGCCGCTGCCTCTTCGCCACGCATTATCACGAACTCAGCCGACTGGCCGAGGCCTGCGACGCGTTGAGCCTGCATCATGTGCGGGCGCGCGAATGGAAGGGCGATCTCGTCCTGCTGCACGAATTGGCGGCGGGCGCTGCCGATCGCAGCTACGGCCTGTCGGTCGCCAAGCTGGCCGGTGTGCCCGCACCGGTAATCAAGCGGGCCAAGGCAGTGCTCGACAAGCTCGAGAAGGGCCGCGAACAGACCGGCGGGCTTGGCGCCGGCCTTGGCGACCTGCCGCTTTTCGCAGTCACCGCACAGGCAGAAGAAGCTCGACCCGACCCGCTGCGCGAGGCGATCGAGCAGATCGACGTCGATGCCCTCTCGCCGCGCGAAGCACTCGATACGCTCTACGCCTTGCAGACCACGGCCCGGGAAACGGACGCTTAACCGCGCTGCCCTATACCGGGGCGATGGATGACGGACTGCCCCCCGGATTGCTCAAGAAACTGGCGCTCGTCGTCCTGTTTCTGATCGGCGTAGTAATCCTCATCGGCGGGGAGAACGATCCCGGCGTGATCGCGCGTATCAGCGACGCGCCGCCCGGGCAGGGCGAATTTGCGGATCGTGCGCCCGAGCCCTTGATCGATACGGATGTGCCCGCGCGGCGGGAGCAGCGGTCCTCGCAAGACGATGCGGCCCTGTCCGCATGGTATGCCGAAGATGCACCGACGGAGCCTGCAACACCGGAACCCTTCGTCCCCGAACCGTTCGATGACAGCTATCTGATAGAAGACGCCGAGCCCCTGGTAGGCGCGCGGCCCAGCACGCTCCCCGGCCCGCCCGCGCGAGACGCCGAGCCGGTCGAGATCGTGAATTAGGATAGGAACCGCCCCCGCGATCCGCGATTGATATCCCATGGCTCAGGATGATCCCCCCGAAGATCCCGACAAGTCGACCGAGTGGGCCGAGGTCCGCACCGACCTTGCCGAGGATCGCAACATCATGGCGATGGAACGGACTTTCGCCGGCTGGATGCGCACTTCTTTTGCCGCGATCGGTATCGGGCTGGGCTTCAAGGCGGTTTTCGGGGCGTTCGATCCGCCGTGGCTTGCCAAGGCGATCGCCACGATGTTCATCCTGGCCGGCGGCTGGCTGGCGATTACCGCCGAACGCCGCGCTTGCCACACGCTCGACAAGCTGCAGACGCACAAGTTCGAGGCCATCTCGACCCCGAACTTTCGTGCGCTTGCCTATGCCATCGCCGCCGGATCGCTCGTGCTTACCGCGGGGCTCTGGGTGCTGAACGACGGTGCCATCTCCGGATAGCGAGGCCGCCGGAATCAGCTGCCGTCGGATGGCAAATCGGGGTCGACCTTGGCCGATTTGCCGTATTTGTCCTCATTGTCGTCGTGGTTGTCCTCGCCGCGATAGGCCGACATGTCGATCCGGCCCGAGCTTTCCATGTCGCGCATGTGGTCGATCGTGTCCTGCGTCGAATCGCCCATCAGGCCGCTCTTGTTGTCGCCCTTCGTGCTCTCGGTCGGCGATGATGTCTCGGTGGTGACCCCGCGGGCTTGCTCGGCCACTTCCTGCGCCTGCATGCGGTGATCGTCCTGCTCGTCATTGTGGGTTTCGGGCGCGAGGCCGGCCTGGCGCTGTTCCTGGCTGCTTATCTTCTTGTCGGTCATGCGTAGTCTCCTTTGCCTGACCAACGGTGGGCGGGGCCGCGCGGTTCCTGTGGAGGTCCGATGGTGGGGAGCAGCCTGCCCGTGTCCCGTCACGGATTCTCTTTGCGTGCGCTAGCGGCATCCGCCGCTATCTTGCTGCTGCACCAGCCCACACCCCCGCCCGGCCACCCATAAAATAACGTGCCGTGGGTGGCCGGGAGGGGGCGTGGGCTGGTGCCGAGAGGTCAGGACGGATGTCCTGACCGCACCCACAAACTATCTCGTCGGAACCGGCTCCTCGCCCGAGTAGTCGTAGAACCCGCGGCCCGTCTTGCGGCCGAGCCAGCCGGCTTCGACATATTTCACCAGCAGCGGTGCGGGACGGTACTTGGCATCACGGGTGGTCTTGTAGAGCACCATGATGATGTCGAGACAGGTATCCAGCCCGACGAAATCGGCCAGTTGCAACGGGCCCATCGGGTGGTTGAGGCCGAGGCGGCAACCCTTGTCGATATCTTCGATCGCGGCGGTCGACTGGCCCAGCACGAACACCGCCTCGTTGATCATCGGCAGCAGGATACGATTGACGACGAAGCCGGGCTCGTCCTGCGACAGGACCACTTCCTTGCCCAGGCTCTCGGCAAAGGCGGTGGTGCGGTCGGTGGTCGTCTGCGCGGTCGCAAGGCCGGGGATGACCTCGATCAGCTTCATCACCGGCACCGGATTGAAGAAGTGCAGCCCGATAAAGCGCGCGGGATCAGGCGCATAATTTGCCATGCGCGTGATCGGGATCGAGCTGGTGTTCGACGCCATGATGGCATCGGCGGCGAGGTACTGGCCAGCCTTCTCGAAGATCGCCTGCTTGATCGCTTCCTTCTCGGTCGCCGCCTCGATGATCAGGCTGGCGTCCTGCATCGGCGCGTAATCGGCGACCGGGGTGATGCGCCGCAGCGTCGCTTCGGCATCGGCGATCTCGATCTTGCCCTTGCCGACCAGCTTGCCCAGCGCCTTGTCGATCCCGGCGTGTGCCTGCTCGGCGACCTCCAGGCTGACATCGGCCAGCAGCACATCGATGCCGTTCGCGGCCACGGTCTGCGCTATTCCCGAACCCATCTGGCCCGCACCGATGATGGCAACCGTATTGTTCATCGAAATTTCCTTCGCGTCTGCAGCAACGGCGCTGCACTAGCGAAGGCGCGGAGCGCTGGCTAGCGCCTCAGCGGTTGGCGCCAGGCACCCACTTCACGTCGGCGCGGCCATCGTCATTGGCAACGCGCGCGAGTACGAACAGATAGTCCGACAGGCGGTTGATATAGGCCAGCGCGTGGCGGTTGGTCAGATGCTGCGCCGCCATCGCCGTCATCGCGCGTTCGGCGCGCCGGGCTGCAGCGCGGGCGACATGCAGCCGTGCGGCCCCTTCGCTCCCGCCGGGGAGCACGAAACTCGTCAGTGGTTCGAGCCGCGTATTGGCCTCGTCGATCGCCTGTTCGAGCCACGCGGTCTGACCTGCAACTATCCGCAGCACCATTTCCGAAGGGGCGAAATCGTCATTGTCACCCGCCGGCGTCGCAATATCGGCGCCGAGGTCGAAGAGATCGTTCTGAATCCGGTACAACGGGTCCGCGAACGGAGTGTCCGCCAAGGTAACTGCGGCGAGGCCGAGCGCCGAATTGGCTTCGTCCACAGCCCCGATCGCTTCCATCCGGGTATCGTGCTTGGGCAGGCGCGAACCATCGACAAGACCCGTGGTCCCGTCGTCGCCGGTACGCGTGTAGATCTTGTTGAGCTTGACCACGCAGCGCTGCGCCGGATCAGTTCGCGATGGCGAGCAGGACGGCCACCACCACCACGGCCAGCGCCTGGTACTTGATCCGCGCGAACATCATCTTGTTCTGCGTCAGTTGCATGTCGGTCGCGTCGGTCTGCTCACCGCTCTCCAGGTCGATCTTGGTGCTCTTCATGAAGGCGACGATCCCGCGGATGAGCGAGGCCACCACAAGAACCATGAGGATGACGAGGATAATGATGAGGAATGTGTTCATAGCCACACAGACTTAGGCACTCGCGAGCGAAATGCCACCCGGAAAACGGTGCAAGCGCAGTTGCTCTGCAAGCAACAGACCATCCTCACCCGCCTCCCGCCGATCGGCCAGCGAGGGCGAGCCGCGCCGCTTGGCGAGTTTCTGCCCGCTCGCATCCACCAGCAGCCGGTGATGGTGCCAGCGCGGTACGGGCAGATCCAGCAGCGCCTGCAGCACGCGGTGGATCGGCGTAGCTGCAAACAGGTCCTCTCCGCGCGTTACCAGCGTCACACTGTCGGCGGCATCGTCCAGCGTGGCGGCCAGATGATAACTGGCCGGCGAGTCCTTGCGTACGATCACCACGTCGCCTGCCTCAAGCGGGTCGGCCCGCTGTACACCGGCCATCGCATCCTCCCATTCGAGTGGGCCGACATCGGCAAGAGCGCGGGCCATATCAAGCCGCAGCGCGGCTGGCTTGTCCGGCTCGGGCGGGCGGGTCTTGCAGGTTCCGGGATAGACCGCGCCTTGCGAGCCAATCCGCGGCCTCAGCGACTCGATCTCGGCGCGGGTGCAGGTACAGCGATAAAGATATCCGCGCGCAAGCAGCTCCTGCGCGGCAGCGGCATAGGTCGCGAGCCGGGTCGATTGCGCGGGCACTTCTTCCCATTCGAGCCCGAGCCACGCGAGATCGCGGCGAAACGCTTCCGCCAATTCGGGGCGCGAGCGCGGACCGTCGATGTCTTCGATCCGCAGCAGGAAACGCCCGCCGGCCCGTTTTGCAAGATCATGCGCGACCACTGCCGAGTAGGCGTGGCCCAGATGCAACGGGCCATTCGGACTGGGGGCGAAGCGGGTTACGGTCATGCGGTCCTGGCGAGGTCAGCTCGAAACGGCGCGGGTTGCGGACAAGTTTGTGGATAGCCTGTCTGTAACAGGCTTGACGCTTTTCCTTGCAAGTGCATTTTCTAAGTCATCGGGGAGGAACGCACGAGTGTTCAGGGCCGAACTGCTTGAACGGGCCGCTAGGTTCCGCAGTAGCGAAGATGATCCGACGCGCAATCTGCAGTCGTGCCCTTCGCTCGTCCTCAATGCCGACTTCACGCCGCTATCCTATTACCCGCTCAGCCTGTGGCCGTGGCAGACCGCGATCAAGGCGATCTTTCTCGACCGGGTGGATGTGATAGCCACCTACGAGCGCGAGGTTCACTCACCCTCGCTCGACATGAAGATCCCCAGCGTCATCGCGCTCAAGCAGTATGTGAAGCCCAGCGAGTTTCCCGCGTTCACGCGTTTCAACCTGTTCCTGCGCGACCGCTTCAGTTGCCAGTTCTGCGGGGCGATGAACAATCTCACCTTCGACCACGTCATCCCGCGCCGGCTGGGCGGCAAGACCACCTGGGAGAACATCGCCACCGCCTGCGCACCGTGCAACATGAAGAAGGGTGGCCGCACACCGAGGCAGGCGGGCATGCAGCTCGCCAGCGAACCGATCCGCCCGACCCATTGGCAGCTGCAGCAGCACGGCAAGATGTTCCCGCCCAACTATCTCCACGAAACATGGCGCGACTGGCTCTACTGGGATATCGAACTGGAGGCGTGAAGAAGCGGTCAGCTTGGCCGATCTCGCCAGGCTCCCAGAGCATGCGGATCAGGTCACCGCAGCTCGCTCGCGGAACTCGTCGCGCTGCCATTCGCCGCTTTCGAGCACTTCGGCCAGGTGCCGTGCGGCTTCGGCCATGTCCTCGAAGCGCAGATAGGCGGGCGCAAACCCGAAACGCAGGATATCGGGATCGCGAAAATCGCCGATGACGCCGCGCGCGATCAGCGCCTGGCAGATCGCGTAAGCCTCTGCATGGCGGAACGACAGCTGGCTGCCACGCTGGGCAGGATCGGCAGGACTGACGAGATCGAGCGTGACACCGCGTTCGCCAAGGCACTGGCGAAAGAATTCGGAGAGCGCCTGCGATTTGACGTGGAGTCTCTCGACCCCGATTTCCCCGATCAGATCGACCCCCACTTCGAGCGCCGCGAGGCCGAGAATCGGCGGCGTTCCGCACTGGAGCCTGTCGATCCCCGGCGCGGGTTCGTAATCGTCGCTGAAGGCGAAGGGGGCGGCGTGCCCGAACCAGCCGGTGAGCGGCTGCCGCGCACTTTGCAGGTGCCGTTCGGCGACAAAGGCATAGGCCGGTGCGCCCGGCCCGCCATTGAAGTATTTGTAACCGCAGCCAACCGCGAAATCGGCTCCGCACCCGCCAAGATCGACCGGCAGCGCGCCGCCCGAATGCGACAGGTCCCACAGCACCAGTGCTCCCGCTTCATGCGCCGCCCGGGTCATGGCGGCCATGTCGAACACTTCGCCAGTCTTGTAATGCGCGTGGGTCAGCAGCAGCAGCGCGACGTCCTCGTCCAGCGCGCAGGCGAGCTGTTCGCGCGGGGCCAGTTGCCGCTTGGCAAGGCCCTGCTTTTCCAGCCCCTCGATCATGTAGAGATCGGTCGGGAAATTGCCCGGCTCGCTCAGAACGGTCTTGCGGCCCGGGCGCATTTCAAGCGCCGCGGCAATCAGCTTGAACAGGTTCACACTGGTGGAATTGCAGGCAATGACCTCATGCGGTGATGCCCCGATCAGCGGCGCGATCTTGCCGCCGATCCGGAGCGGCCAATCGATCCAGTCGGCGGTGTTCCAGCTGCGGATAAGGCCCTCGCCCCACTCCTCGCGCACGACCTGTTCCATGCGAGCGGGCGTAGCTTTCGGCAGGCAGCCCAGCGAATTGCCATCGAGGTAGATGACGCCTTCGGGCACGATGAACCGATCGCGGAAGCCCGCCAGCGGGTCGCCAGCGTCGAGGATACGCGCGCGCGAATTCATCGGTTCATGCATCGGGCAACTCGCGCAGAATGGCGCGGGTCAGGCCAGCATCGCCGCCCGCTATCTTCAGCGGCAGCGCGATCAGTTCGTAACGCCCTTCCGGAACCCCATCGAGCACCAGCCCTTCGAGAATGCGCATGTCATGCTCCAGCACCGCCCGGTGGGCATCCATCGTCTTGCTGTCCTGCGGATCGACACTGGGCGCATCGGTCCCGACCAGCTTGACACCCTGCAACGCCAGCCATTCGATCGCTTCGGCATCGATCGCGGTGAAACTGGCGTCCCATTGCTCGTGCGGGAAGGTTTCGAACGTGCGGAACAACACGCGGTCGGCGCTTTCGATATGCGGCAGATCGCCGACCGAAACCCTGCCACCGGTGACCCGCGTCGCATCCACCACCAGGCATTCCCCGATGTAGGGATCGAGCGCAACGCTGGCGATATCGGGAGCGGAAGCGGAATAATGCAGCGGTGCATCGCCATGCGTGCCCGAATGCGTGCTCATGGTCATCCGCCCAACATTGACGGGCGATCCATCCTCCATCTTCCATGTGCGATCGAATGCGAAAGCGGCGTCGCCCGGCCAAACGGGCAGTCCGGGGCGCAGCGTCTGCGAGATGTCCCAGATACGCCGGGGGCTCTTCCAGCTGCTCATAATGCGGTCCGCACGCTCAGGAGTTCGGGAAAGAAGGCGGCTTTCAGCACGCCCGCCAGATAGGGCACGCCGGGGGTGCCGCCCGTGCCTTTCTTGAAGCCGATGATCCGTTCCACCGTCTTGAGATGGCCGAAGCGCCAGCGCTGGAAATGATACTCCAGATCGACGAGCTTTTCGGCCAGTTCGTAGAGGTCCCAATAGGCTTGCGGATCGCGGTAGATCTCGGCCCATGCCGCCTCGACCGCGGGCGCATGCTCCCACGCCCTGGCCCGGTCGCGCTCGAGCACGCTGTCGGGAATGGCGAACCCGCGCCGCGCCAGCAGCGCGATCGCTTCGGCATAGATCGATTTGCGGGTGAGTTCCGCTTTCAGACCCTCGGCCACGTCGGGCGTCGCCTCGTGCATGGTGACCATGTCCGGATTGCGTCCGCCAAGCAGGAATTCCATCATCCGGTACTGCGCGCTCTGGAACCCGCTCGATCCGCCCAGGTGTGGCCGGATGGTCGAATAGTCATGCGGGGTCATCGTGCTGAGCACATCCCAGCTCTGGATCAGCTGTCCCTGCGCACGCGCCACGCGCGCGAGCATCTTGAAGGAGGGCCGCAGGTCGTCAGCCCGGATGCATGCGCGCGCCTTGGTCAGCTCGTGCAGGCACAGCTTGAGCCACAGCTCGCTCGCCTGGTGGACGATGATGAACAGCATCTCGTCATGCGCTTCGGACGCGGGATGCTGCGCCGCGAGAATGCGCTCGAGATCGAGGTAGCTGGAATAGGTAACATCGGATGCCATGCCCGTTGCCCTAGCGTGCATCGGTCACCGATGAAACTACCCCTCGATCACCTGCGTGTGCGGATGATGCTTGTCGAGGTGGCGTTTGACGATGCGCAGGTTCTTGGTGTTCGAGCGGTAGACCACGTCGAATGCATCACCGATGATCGGCACGGCGCCGACCGCGCTGTCGATGCCGATATTGCCGATCATGCGCCACAGCTTCCACCGCGGTAGGCCGAGGTTCTTGGCTTCCCACACGATGTAGCCCGCGAGCGCTGCCGTCACGATATCGCCGATGACGGGGACAAAGCCGATGATCGTATCGAGCCCGATCGGATATTTGGTCCCCGGTACGACAAGGCTGCGTTCGAGCAGGTGCTCCATCGCCTCGATACGCTTGCGGATCGACACCGGATCGGTGCCGGTCGGCAGTTCCATCCCCAGGGGACGCGGGCGGTCGCGATTGTCCATGGCGGGTTAGATGGGGGCCCGCGAGAGCGGGAACAAGGGATGGATGTTCCACGGGTTTTCGGCGAACGCCTCGATATCGGCGCGTACCAGCGACCAGCGGATCGGCGCGCCGAGCGGGATGTAGCGATTGATGGCCAGCAAGGCGGTTTCGGCCTCGTAGAGATAGGACGCCGCCTCGACCCCGTCGCGCGCGTCGAGCGCCAGCGATACGAGATAATCGGCATCCTCGCTGCAGGCGCCCCGGCTCACCGCGCAGTTGAACTGGTTGAGGAACCAGCGCGGCGAGGCGTAGCGCGCCACGCGGTCGCGCAGCACGATATCGGCGGCGTCGGGTTCCGCCGCGCGCTGGGTCGACACGCCGATGGCGGCCAAGTTTTCGCTCAGCCCGTCAAACAGCAGGTCGGAGCCCGGCCCGCGTGGCAGATGGATGCGCAGCTGAGGCCCTTCGCCGCTGTCAGCGCGCCACCGGGCGACGCGCTGGCGGGCCTCGGTCCGCCGCTGTTCCAGCGTCATCGCTTCCCAACGTTCGGCGGGTGGCTGCGCAATCGTCGACAGCGCGACCGGGACGATCCGCGTCGATGCCGACCAGCCGCCGATATTGAACGGCTGCATCAGCGCCTCGCGATCGATCGCCATGGCCAGCGCTTCGCGGTTGGCCGCGCTTCCCAGGAACCCCTCGGGGCGCCGGATCTCGAGACCGAACAGCCCGATTGCCGCATCGAGCCGCACATTGCCGCGCGACAACGGCCCGCTGTTGGCGAGCGGCAGCGAAGCCAGCCTTCCGCCGAGCACCAGGTCGAAGCGGGCCTGCGCGAAGCCCTCGGTCGCGTCCTCGGCATCGGTCGCATGGACCCGCAGCACGCGAATGGTGTCTTCCCATCCGGGCTGCTCGGGCAGGCCGCGCAATTCGGGCGGCAACGGCGCCAGCAGGCGCGAGCCGTCCTGCATGTCACCGCGCATGAGGCCGACGGGTTGATCGCCGAATTCGATGCCCAGTTCCGGCTGGGCCAGCAATTGCAGGAAATCGGGCATCGGACTGGTCAGCCGGATTTCGATCACCCGCCCGGTCATTGCGCGGATATCGCGGATCTTGGCGAGATCGAGCCCGAGCGTGGTGCCCTGCAATTGTCGCACACGTCGCTGGAGCGCATCGCGCACCGCCTGCGCCGTCAGCCGATCGCCGCCCGCGAGGTCGAATTCGTTGATCCGGAAGATGTAACTTGCGCCGCCATCGGTGACGATCCAGCGTTCGGCCACGCCCGGCACGACTTCGCCCCGCGGATCGAGCCGCACCAGCCCGGTCGACAGCGCGCCGCGCACATGCTGGCCCGCATAGCCCAGCCGCACGCCCTGCGCTTCGAGTTCGGTAGGATCGGCAATGAAGGCAACATCCACCACGCCGTCGTCGCCGCCGGCGCTACAAGCGCCGAGCGCTGCGAACAGGAGCGGGAAAAGCCAAACGCGCATCATCGCCGGTTAGCAGGCTGCGCTTGCGGCGTCAGCCAGACAATTACAGTTTGCGCAGGCGGCGCTCGTCTTCGGAAAGCGGAGATGCGGCGGAGGTCGACCGCAGATAGGCGGGCGTATCGGTCTTGGTGCCCACCGGGGCACGCACAATCTTGGGGTCGATCTCGGTTTCGAAGGCGACTCCGAACCGGTCGTCCTGCGCCCAGGCGACATTGCCCTTGATCGTGCCGACATTGCGCAATTCGATGCCGACCCGGTCGCCGCGGGAAATCGCCATGCCGCCGGTTTCGGCCATCATCCCGCCAGCCGACAGATTGCGCACCTTGACGCGCACCGGTTCGGCCTGACCGTCGAGGGTCAGCTGCGCGAACAGAAACAGGCTGTCGCGACCAACATTGCGCGTATCGACCGAGGACATTGCTTGCGTCGTATCCCTAGATGCATTTCCCGGAACATCCACGATAGTCCCGGAACGGTCTGCACGCTAGGCTGGAGACCTAAAGAATTGGTTAGCGTGCGCTCAATCGTCGCGCGAAATCTTCTCGCGCCGTTCGTGCGCTTCCTGTGCTTCGACCGTCATGGTCGCCACCGGACGCGCGATCAGCCGCTTGAGGCCGATCGGATCACCGGTGACTTCGCACCAGCCATATTCGCCTTCGTCGATGCGCCGGAGCGCGGAATCGATCTTGGAGATGAGCTTGCGCTGACGGTCGCGCGTACGCAGTTCGATGCCCCAGTCGGTTTCGGACGAGGCGCGGTCGTTGAGGTCGGGTTCGCGGATCGGACCGTCCTGGAGCGACTGCAACGTCTGTCCGGCCGCATCGTGGATCGATTTCTTCCACTCCAGCAACAATACGCGAAAGTACTGCTGCTGCCGCTCGTTCATGTATTCTTCGGTATCGTCGGGAACGTAGTCGTCACCCACCGCAGCGCGTGCCTTGGCCAGCTTCCCGTTCTCATTTGCCACAGAGGCCATTGAGGACCCTCTTACCTGGTCGATTTAGACATCGGAACATGCCGCCCTGTCGGCCCGGATTTTTCCGGCGCTCCGAATGACCCGCTCGGCGCGTGCCTATAGGCAAGCGCCTGCGGGCACACAAGCGCCAATCCCGCACATCACCGAAATGCGTCCCACAGGACCAAAAACACGCTGCCAGCACCCGCGCCGCCCCGGAAAGAATCGCGAATTAACCATTTCTTGACCATAATTTGACCAATTCTATCGCGTCCGGCACCTGAGCCGGTCTTGTTGGGGGAATGACCATGCAGCTGACCAGTATCGAAGGCGGCGGTGGCGAGATCATCCAGAGTGAAGACGGTGCGGCGCTGATCGCCGAATATCTGACCGAATACGAAGGCGGCGCGATCGGTGCGCTCTACAGCCTTGGAGTGGCATTCTCGGCCGGCAGCAGCGGCGTGGAATGCGATCTGATCGAGGCGCACAAGTGGTTCAACATCGCGGCATCGAAGGGGCATGAGGAAGCCAGCTGGTGCCGTGCCGATATCGCCGAGGAAATGACCGCGCGCGAGATTGCCGAAGCCCAGCGCCGCGCGCGCGAATGGCTGGCCGACAGCAGCCGCAAAGCCGCCTGAGCGCTAATCTTTCCTGAACGGGGTCCGCGTCGCCAGATAGTTGCGATCGGCTGCAACACCCGCGCGCTCGCGTTCGAGGAAATCCTCTACCGCGCTGCGGAAACCGGCATCGGCGAACCAGTGCGCGGAAACCGTTTCCACCGGTTCATACCCGCGGGCCAGCTTGTGCCCACCCTGCGCGCCGGCTTCGACCCGCGCCAGGCCCAGTTCGATCGCTGCCTCGATCGCCTGATAATAGCACAATTCGAAATGCAGGAAGCGGATGTCGCGCGTGCAGCCCCAGTAACGGCCGTACAGCGCATCACCGCCGATGAAATTGAGCGCACCCGCCACCGGCTCGCCGTCCTGCAGTGCCAGCACCAGCAGGATCTTCTCCCCCATCCGTTCGCCCAGCAGATCGAAGGCCGCGCGGGTCAGATAGGGTGTTCCCCACTTTCGCGCGCCAGTGTCCTGGTAGAACGCCCAGAACGCATCCCAGTGTTCGGGCCGGATATCGCCGCCGCGCAGGTGGATGATGTCGACCTCTGCCTGCGCGGCGGCGCGCTCCTTGCGCAGGTCCTTGCGCTTGCGTGAGGCGAGCGTGGCGAGGAAATCGTCGAACCGGGCGAACCCGCGGTTGTGCCAGTGGAACTGGATATCGCTGCGCAGCATCCATCCGGCCTCTTCGAACAGCGGATGCTGCGATGGTTCGATGAAGGTCGCATGCGCCGAAGAAAAACCGTTCTGGAGGCACAATTGTCCGGCAGCGGCCAGCAGCGGCGCAACGAGCGCCTCATCCGAGAGGAGCAGCCGCGGGCCGGTAGCAGGCGTGAACGGGGCGGCGATCTGTAGCTTGGGATAATAGCTGCCCCCCGCCCTTTCATAGGCATCGGCCCAGCTATGATCGAAGACGTATTCGCCTTGGCTGTGCCCCTTCAGATAGGCGGGCATGGCGGCCAGCAGCGGGCCGTCCTGCGTACTGATAACCAGCGGTGCGGGCTGCCAGCCGGTGCCGTGACCGACGCTGCCCGAATCTTCCAGCGCAGTCAGGAATTCATGGCTGACGAAGGGGTTGTCCGCTCCCGCCAGGGCGTTCCATTCGGCGCGCTCGAAAGCGCCGACCGAACCACTGACGCGGGCGGCCAGGTCGCCAGGCGTGCCAGCCTCGCTCATGCCACCCCCTCGCCCTCGGCGATCGGCGCATCGGCATGCAACGCCGCGATTTCGCGTAGCGTGGGTGTATCGACCGTCCAGGTCAGCACCGGCAGGCCGGCATCGCGCAACGCGGCGACCATCGGACTGGGCAGAGCCGCGACATGGTAGGCGATGAATTCGGGCCGCGCCGCCCGCACCACGAGCCGCCGCTGCCAGCCCTTTTGCGTCTGCCCCTTTTCGTCCTCGCGCATGACGAGGCCCTGCACCGTCTGCGGCGCATGCCGGCGGAACCAGCGCGAAACCCGTGGGTCGAAGCTCATCACCGCATGCGGCCCCGAATAGCCCGCGAGTGCATCGCGCACGGCTTCGCAGCTTTGCGCCACATCGTAGCGCCGGCGCGACTTGATCTCGATCAGCAGCGGCACCTGACCATCGACCAGCGCGAGCAGATCGTCGAGCCGGGCAAGCTTGTGTTCGGTATCGAGGAAGGCCAGCTGCGCCAGCTCTTCGGCCGAATATCCCGCCGTCGGACCGCTGACCCCGGTCAGCCGGTCGAGTTCCCAGTCGTGCATCAGGATTGCCGCACGGTCCTGGCTGCGCTGGATATCGCATTCGATACCCATTCCCCGCTCCATCGCTCCGGCAAAGGCGGCGAGCGAGTTCTCCGGCACGCCGTCGCTGTGGAGCCCGCGGTGGGCGTAGCTCCAGTCGCGCAGCCACCCGACCCGTGCCGGATCGGGTGACGGCGCCAGATGACGATCAAGCCTTGAGAGCAACGATCGCATCGACCTCTACCGCGGCATTCAGCGGGAGCGCAGGCACGCCCACCGCGCTGCGCGCATGTTTGCCCGGATCACCGAACACTTCGTACATCAGGTCGGACGCGCCGTTGATGACCTTGGGCTGGTCGTAGAAGTCGGGCGTGCAGGCGACGAAGCCGCCGAGCTTGACGAAATGCGCCACCCGCTCGATCAGCCCGGCGGCTTCGAGCTGCGCCAAGATCATCAATCCGCAGGCCCGCGCGGCTTGCTGGCCCTGCTCTAGCGTGACGCCCTCGCCCAGCTTGCCGGTGACCAGTTCGCCATCGACGAAAGGCAGCTGGCCCGAAACAAAGGCAGTATGGCCATCAACCACCACCGGCTGGTAGCTGGCCACGGGGGCAGCGGCATGCGGAAGCGCGATGCCTCTCGCGCGGAGACGATCGTGGATGCTCATGCGGGTTCCTTCTCGATTTCGCCCATCAGCCACGGCAGCGCTTCGTCCCAGCTATCGATGCGGGCGTCCGCGTGGCCGGCGGTATGCGCGCAATCGATATGCGGGGCGAGCAGCGGTTCGCCGCACAGATGGAGCGTGGTGATGTTCGCACCCGCCGGGCCAAGCGTTTCGCGGGCCGAGCGGTGATGCTGCGCCAGATCGTCGATGAAAACTGCCTTGCTCGGCCGGTATTCGTCGAGGATCGCCTGCAGCGCGGGACCCTTGGGGCCCTGGTTGGTGAACACGCGAGCGTCGAGCCCGTGGTCGATCAGCTGCGCCCGGCGCATTTCCTGGCGCTTGTCGACGAGATTGGTGAGGATTACGACATCGGCGTGTTCGCGCAGCGCGGCGATCCCTTCGATCGCGCCGGGGATCGGCGTCTGGCGATGCATTTCGGTATCGAAGAAGCCGCCCAGCTTGCGCCAGATTTCCTCGGGCGCGAGGATTTCGCCGCTGTCCTGCCAGCGCAGCGCCTGGGCGAAATCGTTGCCTTCCATGCGGAATTCGACGCCCTGCGTTTCGGCCAGCCAGTCGCGGAAGGGCGCGACCATGTAGAGCAGCACTTCATCGCAGTCGGATATGATCAGTGGGCGGGTCATCTGGACAGCTCCCTGGCCGCAGCGACCAGCGTTTCGGGGGTGGTGTCCAGCGCGTCGGCGGCAAGGACGAGATCGGGTTCGTGATTGGCTAGAAATTCGAGCACTGCAGCCTGAACGCCGCGATCGGTCAGCCCGTTCCGCAATCGCTCCGGCGTGAGGCCGGTCAGCGACAGCAGGCGTTCGGCCCGCTTGTCGTCGGCCAGCGCCCAGCCGAGCGCTTCGAGCGCCAGCACCTCGGGTGGCCGCATTTCGCCATTCGTCGGTTCGCGAATAATTGTCAGCGCTCCCGCTTTTGCATAAGGCCCATGCGCATTCGCATGGAGTCCGCGCCAAGTGGCAAAGAGAATCCTCGTTGTCGAGGACAACGACCTCAATCGTAAGCTGTTCTGTGACGTCCTGAAGGCGAACGGACATGAAGTCGTGCCCGTGGCCGATGGCCGCAACGTGGTGGCGACCGCGCAGCGCTTCGTTCCCGATCTGGTGATCATGGACATCCAGCTGCCGCATGTCAGCGGGATCGACCTGATCGGGCAGCTCAAGGCCGATGCCGCGCTGGCCGGCGTGCCGGTGCTGGCGGTGACCGCCTATGCCGGCAAGGGCGACGAGGAACGGATCCGCGATGCGGGCGCGGCGGACTATCTCGCCAAGCCGGTGTCGATCGGGCCTTTCATGGCGGCGGTGAAAGCGCTGCTGCCCGACTAGCCATGCTTGACAAGCGGCCGTCATAACCGCTTTGCCGGCTGCCACCCCCCGCCCGCACCCGTGCGGGCCGCAACGCGATAGAGAACTGGACCCGATATGGACCGCACCGCCGTCGACGCCAAAATCCGCGAACTGGCCGAGCCTTTCAACAAGAAGGGCGTCGAGATCACCGAGGGCACCACCTTCGCCAACGATCTGGAATTCGACAGCCTGACGGTGATGGACTTCGTTGCCGAGATCGAGGACGAATTCGACATCATCATCTCGATGAACCAGCAGGCCGAGATCGAGACCTACGGCCAGCTCGTCGATGCGGTCACCAAGCTGCAGGCCGCCTGATGAGCCGCGGCATCTCGCAATCCGACCAGCCGATCGAGCGCAGCGGCAACGGCACCGACCTGTTCTCGAAGTTCGACGACATCATCGCACTGCGCGAGGGCCTGCTCGCGAGCGGGCAGGAAGACCCCTTCAGCCTAGTGATGGAAAAGGTCCTCTCGCCGACCCGCGCGATCTGCAACGGCCGCGAGACGATCCTGCTCGGCACCTACAATTACATGGGCATGACGTTCGATCCCGACGTAATCGAGGCGGGCAAGCAGGCGCTGACCGACTTCGGCAGCGGGACCACCGGCAGCCGCGTGCTCAACGGGACCTACCAGGGCCACAAGGAGTGCGAAGACGCGCTGCGCGAATTCTACGGCATGGATCACGCCATGGTCTTCTCGACCGGCTACCAGGCCAATCTCGGGATCATCTCGACCATCGCGGGCAAGGGTGACTACATCATCCTCGACATCGACAGCCACGCCAGCATCTGGGACGGCTGCGCGATGGGCAATGCCGAGGTCGTGCCGTTCAAGCACAACGACATCGAGGCGATGGAAAAGCGGCTCAAGCGCATTCCCGAAGGCGCGGGCAAGCTGGTGATCCTCGAAGGCGTCTATTCGATGCTGGGCGATGTCGCCCCGCTCAAGGAAATGGTCGCGATCGCGAAGCAGCACGGCGCGATGGTGCTGGTCGACGAAGCGCATTCGATGGGCTTCATCGGCGAGAACGGCCGCGGCGTGGTCGAACAGGCCGGCGTGATGGACGATGTCGATTTCATCATCGGCACCTTTTCGAAGAGCGTCGGGACGGTGGGCGGGTTCTGCGTCTCCAACCACCCCAAGTTCGAGATCATGCGGCTGGTCTGCCGCCCCTATGTGTTCACTGCCAGCCTGCCACCGAGCGTGGTGGCGACCGCGGCGACCAGCATCCGCAAGCTGATGCACGGGTCGAACAAGCGCGCGCATCTGTGGGAAAATTCGAAGACGCTGCACAAGGGGCTCAAGGAGCTCGGCTTCGCGCTCGGCACCGACGAACCGCAGAGCGCGATCATCGCGGTGATCATGCCCGATCTGGAACAGGGCGCGGCAATGTGGGAGGCGCTGATCAAGGGCGGCCTCTACGTCAACCTCGCCCGCCCGCCCGCAACCCCGGCCAACATGACGCTGTTGCGCTGTTCGCTCTGCGCCGAGCACAGCGAGAGCGAAGTGGCGCAGATCCTGTCGATCTTCGAGGCCGCGGGCAAGCAGGTCGGGATCATCTGATCCGGAACGAAGTGCCGGGATGGGGCGTCCCATGGTGGAAAAGGAGATTCCACCATGAAGACGACCAATTCAGGCAGCGCCCGCTATGACGGGCTGGGCAAGGACGGCAAGGGCCATGTCAGCACGCAATCCGGCGCGCTGAAGGACCAGCCCTATGGCTTCCAGACGCGGTTCGAGGATGCCGCGGGCACCAATCCCGAAGAGCTGATCGCGGCGGCGCATGCCAGCTGCTTCACCATGGCGCTGTCGTTCAAGCTGGCCGAGGCCGGCCACAGCGACGGATCGGTCGAAACCGACGCCGAGGTGACGCTGGAAAAAGTGGATGACGGCTTCGTCGTCACCCGCTCGGCGCTGTCGACGCGCGGCAAGGTGCCCGGGCTGGACCAGGCGAAGTTCGAGGAACTGGCCGCTGACGCCAAGGCCAATTGCCCGATCTCGAAACTGCTCGACGCCGAGATCACGCTGGAAACCAGCTTCGCGAACTGAGCGACAGCGATAGCGGCGCGGGCGGCCAGGCGCTGCCCGCGCTTGGCCGCTGCGGCAATCAGCCCCGCGGCGCGCGGTCTTCGAGCGGCGCGGGATTGGCGCACGGCCCGCCCGCATCATCCTCGCCGCCGCCGAGCTGGGTCAGCACCAGCACACCGCCGACCACCAGCACCACGAAGACTGTGGTCACCGTGCCGAGATATTTGTCGATCACCCGCTTGATCGGCGCACCGAAGACGCGGAACAGGATGCCCACGGTCATGAAGATCAGCGCGCGGGCGAACAGGCTGGACAGCACGAAAGTGACGAGGTTCATGCCGACGAAGCCGGCAGTGATCGTCAGCAGCTTGAAGGGCACCGGCGTGGCGCCGGCAATCAGGATCGCTTCGAAATCATATTCGCGCAAATGGCAGGCCGCTACCGGGAACGCGTCGGTCAGGCCCAGCGCGCCGATCAGCCAGACGCCGACCGTGTCATAGAGCCCCCAGCCGATCGCATAGCCGAGCAGCGCGCCCGCGACCGATGCCAGCGTGGCGACCAGCGCGAACTTCACCGCCTTCTTCGGTTCGGCCAGGCACATCAGCCCGAGCAGCGGATGCGGCGGGATCGGGAAGAAGCTGGATTCGACGAAGCAGAAGAACGCCAGCCAGCCCACCGCATGCGGGTGCGAAGCCTTGTCCATCGTCCAGTCGTACAGCCCGCGCAGCGGTTTCATGATCATGATCTGGGAAATTCCCTCGCATCCCGTGGTGCGCCGGGATTAGGCGAGCCGCCGATTGTAGGCAAGCACGACCATGGAACCTATTTGGTTCTTTTTGATTGACATTGTCACGCTCTTTGGGTACATAAAGCGAACATCGCGATAGTGTGTTTCACCGGCCCACGGGCCGTAGCGGGCGGCCTTCTCACGAGGGCCGCCCTTCGTCGTTTCACGCTGCGCATCATCGGGAGGATCGCATGAAACGTTCGCCGCCTGCGGACCGGCACGCCTGGGAAGACGCGTTCATCGCGGGCTTGCGCGCATATGGCATGGCCAGCCGCGCGGCGCAGGCGGCCGGGGTCAGCGACAGCACACCCTATGCCCGGCGCAAGCGCAGCGCGGCATTCCGCCAGCGCTGGGACCAGACGCTGGCCGATTACCGCGCCCGCCGGCCGGCCAAGCTGCGCAACCGCGCGGACAAGCCCGCCCCGCGCCAGTGGCAGCGCACCTTTCTCGAAGCGCTGTCCGAGACATCGAATGTGTCGGCTTCGGCCAAGCGGGCGCATGTTCCGCCGCGCGAGGCCCATCGCCTGCGCCGCTGCGACAGCGATTTCGCTGACGCATGGCGCGCCGCGCTGTTCGAAGGCTACGCCAATCTGGAGATGGAAGTGCTCGGCTATCTGCGCGACCCGGCCCCGAAGCACCGGATGGATGTGGCCTCCGCGTTGCGGCTGCTTGCCGCGCACAAGGACACGATCGCCGGCGAGCGCGCCACGCGCGCCAATGTCAGCGCGGCCGAGGTGCGCGCCTCGATCGAACGCAAGGTGGAGATTTTCCGCCGCCAGATCGCCAACCGCCGCGAGCCTGCCGCCGATGAACGGTGAACCCACCCGCCCGGGCTTGTTCGCGCGGGCCCGCAGCGCAGCACGCGACGCCTTCGTGGCCGGGCTCGACCAGGCCGAACGCAATGAATGGCCCTATGACTTCCGCAACACGGCGCATGACGGGCAATTGCCGCCCGAGTGCGACTGGCGGATCTGGCTGATGATGGCCGGTCGCGGCTTCGGCAAGACGCGTGCGGGTGCCGAATGGGTTCGCGATATCGCCGAAACGAACCGCGGCGCACGGATCGCGCTGGTCGCTGCATCGCTGGGCGAGGCGCGCGCGGTAATGGTCGAGGGCGACAGCGGGATCCTCGCCTGTTCGCCGCCCGACCGGCGCCCTGCCTACGAACCCTCGCTGCGCCGGCTGCGCTGGGCCAATGGCGCGCAGGCGACGCTGTTCTCCGCCGCCGAACCCGAAAGCCTGCGCGGTCCGCAGCACAGCCATGTGTGGTGCGACGAGCTGGCCAAGTGGAGCAACGCCCGCCGCCGCGCGATTTCGGCGTGGGACAATCTGCAGCTCGGGCTCAGGCTGGGTCCGAACCAGCAAGTGCTTGCCACCACGACACCGCGTGCGGTTGCCCCACCGGGGGTTCGACGATCGACGTCGAAGCGCGAGCGGCGATCGGAGCGATTATCGATGCAATTGCAACACTGTCGATTATTCGCAACGAATGACGGGAACCGCAGGCGGCTGGTATCGTTCGGCTGTCACGGGAAGGGATCCCGGTTGTGGAACCCATTCTCATCGCGCAGGAAAAGCGGCATTCTTGCCACAGGTCCTGCCGATTGTTTTCTTGCCACCTTATGGGTTGAAAGTTAGATACGGTCCACTCGGTGGCTCCAAATCGCAAAAAGGGGAAACTATAATGCGGAAATTCGTCATAGGAATGGCGATGGCCTCTACGGCCCTTGCATCGCCTGCCCTGGCAAAGGACGACAGCTGGTATATCGGTGCCGAATTCGGTTCGATGCTGGTCGAAGACAGTGAATTCGACGTCAATGACGGCGCTTCGACGCACGAAGTAAACCATGACTATGGTTTCGACGGCGGCGGCTACGTTGGCTATGACTTCGGTGGCTTCCGCCTCGAAGCCGAAGTCAGCTATCGTCAGGCAGATCTCGACTCGGTCGAAGCTGGTCCGACTGGCCTTCCCGTTGGCGGCGGCGTGGTCGCTCCGGCTGGTATCTACACTGTTGGCGGTGACGCCAGCGCCCTGTCCTTCATGCTCAACGGCCTGCTCGACTTCGGCGACGATGATGGCCTTCAGGGCTATGTCGGCGGCGGTATCGGTGTCGCGCGTACCAGTTACGAAGTGACGCCCTTTGCCAACTTCTCGTCGACGGTCGACGATTCGGACAGCGGCCTCGCATACCAGGCCCTGGCCGGTATCCGCGCTCCGCTGACCGACAGCATCGATGTCGGCCTGCGTTATCGTTTCTTCCGCGCTACGGAAGTCGAACTGGTCGATCTCGGCGGCAATACTCTCGAAGACGACTTCACCAGCCACTCGCTGATGGGTACGCTCGAGTTCAACTTCGGTGAGCCGGCAGCACCGCCGCCGCCTCCCCCGCCGCCGCCGCCGCCGCCCCCGCCGCCTCCGCCCCCGCCGCCGCCGGCGCCGGTCTGCGAGACGGGTCCGTACATTGTCTTCTTCAACTGGGACAAGTCGGACATCACTCCGGAAGCAGCGACGATCCTCGACAACGCCGTGTCGGCCTATGCCAACTGCGGTACGGCTGCAGTCATGCTCGCCGGTCACACCGACCGTTCGGGTTCGGTAGCCTACAACATGGGCCTCGCCGAACGCCGCAACGCATCGGTCCGCGGCTATCTCAGCTCGCGTGGTATTCCGGACGGCCGGATCACCAGCGAAGCCTTCGGCGAATCGCAGCCGCGCGTACCCACCGCTGACGGTGTCCGCGAACTGCAGAACCGCCGTGTCGAAATCACTTACGGTCCGGGTTCGGGCATGTAAGCGAACGGCGATACGCCAAAATGAAGAGGGGCCGGAGCAATCCGGCCCCTTTTTCGTTATGGGATGACGGACTGTCTGCAACCGAAAGGATCGCCATGAACTACCTTCGCCTGATACCCGCCGCGGGTGCACTCGCACTGGCAGGATGCGCCACCGTAGACGATCTGGCCGACAACCGCGTCGGGCAGACGACGCTGCGCTTCGCCAACGGCCTGCCCGCTGGCACGGTGCAATTGCTCAGCAATGGGCAAACGGTGACCCTGGCGGTCGCGGCTACCGGCATGTCGCAAGGCGAACATGGCTTTCACCTGCATACCACGGGCAAGTGCACTGCCCCCGACTTCACCAGCGCCGGCGGTCATCTCAATCCCGGCGGGCAAACCCACGGCACACTGTCCCCCGGGGGCAAGCACCTCGGTGATATGCCCAATCTGACGATCGGGGAGAACCGGACCGGTTCGGCACAGGTCGAGCTAACCGGTGACGCCCGGGTCGTGCTCGACGAAATCTTCGACGAAGACGGCACAGCGGTCGTGGTTCACGCAGGGGCGGACGATTATCGCACCGATCCAGCCGGCGATGCCGGTTCGCGGATCGCCTGCGGGGTGCTCTCCAGCGTCTAGATAGTCTCACCCGCGGCGCGGGCACGCTCGACGACGCTGGCGGCAGCTTCAGGAACCAGCTTCAACGCTGCGATAAGCAGCACCAGACCGAATGGAGCCGCCACCAGTGTCGAGAGCACGCCGAGCGACAGGTCGTCGCCATTGGTTGCCGAGACGTAGCCCGCCATGAACGGGCCGAGGCCCAGACCGATCAGCGTGGTCGACAGGAAGAACGTTGCCGTGGCCATGCCGCGCATGCGCGGGAGCACCAGCGCCTGGCTCGAGGCGGCTGCCGCGCCGAGCGCGGCCGCGCTGAGCATTTGGGCGAGGAATGCGCCGATGTAGAAAAGCACGACATCATCGGTGGTATAGGCAAGCCACATTGCGGGAACGGGCATGATCAAGCCGAACAGGATAACCCACACGCGCCCGTCGGGTCGCCGCTCGAGCAGGAAGTCAGCCATGCGCCCGCCGAGGATGACGCCCAGGAAGCCGGCCACCGCGGCAGGGGCGCCCAGGAACCAGCCGAGATCGGTCTTGTTCACGCCCAGCGCGCGTTCGGCATAGGGCGCGCCCCAGTAGGAAGCGGCATAGGCGGTGAAGGCGACCGTGCCGTACCCCAGAATGACACACAGGAAGGCAGGCGAGCCCCAGGTCAGCTTGAACGTCGGCAGATCGCGTGCGCGCAGCCCCATGGTCCAGCTGAACACGGCATAATACCCCACGCCGAGGAATACCCATTGTTCGACCACGCCGGTGAGAAGCCAGAGCACCCATGCAAGCGCGGCGAAAAAGGCTGCGCCGAGAAGATTGCCCATCAGCGCCTTCTTGCCGCGAGCGGCCGCACCGAAGACGGTAAAGGGTGGAATGACCTGAAAAAGCTCCTGCAGGAAGCCCCGGAACGGGGCGGGATCCTCCGGCGTCGGCAAACCGTCGATCGCGCCGCGAACCGGTTCGCGCAGCGTCAGCACCCACAGCGCCAGCAACAGCCCGGGTATGCCCACAGCGAGGAAGGCCGCCTGCCAGCCGACCAGACCCAGCGGACCGCCACCGGGATAGGCGGCGTTCCAGTTTTCGACGATCAAGCCGCCGATGAGCAGCGAGATACCGCCGCCGATGTACAGACCGGATGAATAGATCGCCAGGGCAGTCGCGCGCAGGCGCGCGGGAAACCAGTCGGAAATGAGCGAATAGGCGGACGGACTGGCGGTCGCTTCGCCGACCCCGACCCCGATCCTAGCCGCGGTAAGGACGGTCGCGTTCTTGGCGAAGCCCGATAGCGCAGTCATCGTCGACCACAGCGCGAGGCCGAGGGCCATCAGGCGAACGCGTTTCCAGCTGTCGGCCAGCTTGCCCAGCGGGATGCCGAACAGCGCGTAGAAGACAGCAAAGGCGGTGCCGTAAAGAAAGCCGAGGTAATCGTCCTCGACGCCCAGATCGGCCTTGATGTCGTTGGCGAGGATTGAGAGGATCTGCCGGTCGATGAAGTTCAGGACATAGATCAGGACCAGGACGCTGAGGGCGTACCAGCTATAGGCCGGGACCTTGTCCGTACCGCTGCCTACCGCCGGATCCTGTGGCACTGCGGCGCCCTTCGCTTCGGTCACTTCCCCACTCCGCTATCGCGTTATATCCTCTGAGTAGGGGGTGGTATCGACAAGCCCCGCGTCGGCAAAGCCTTTTCGGCGCAGGCGGCATGAATCGCAAGTCCCGCAGGCCTGACCCTCCGCCGTCGGATCGTAGCACGACCAGCTCCACGCCGGGTCGAGCCCCAGCCGGTCGCATTCGCGCGCGATATCGGCCTTGGACATGTGCTGCAGCGGAGCATGGATCGCGAACGGCCGACCCTCGACACCTTGCTTGGTGCCCAGCCGCGCGGTTTCCGCGAAGCTCGCGATGAACTCTGGGCGACAATCGGGATAACCCGAGTAATCGAGTGCGTTCACCCCGATAAAGATATCGCGCGACGCCGCAGTTTCAGCGAAAGCCGTCGTCAGTGCCAGGAACACCAGATTGCGCGCAGGCACATAGGTAACGGGGATCGTGTCGCCGACACCGCCTTTGGGAACATCGATCTCGTCGGTCAGCGCCGAACCGCCGAACTGGCGCAGATCGAGGGGCAGCTCGACATGCCGCTCGACTTCCAGTTTCTCGGCGATTGCCCGCGCCGATTGCAGCTCGCGGATATGCCGCTGGCCATAATCGATCGTCAGCGCATGAAGCGAATGCCCCCGTTCGCGCGCGATCGCAGCAGTTACCATGGAATCGAGCCCGCCCGAAAGCAGGATGACGGCGGGGCCGGGAATGTCGGACTGGGTCATGCCCGCCCGCTATGCGCGAATGCAGCGCGCTGCAAGCCGGGCGATCAGTTGCAGCGGCCCATCTGGCGCGCTTCGGCGGTGAACTGGAAGGGCTTGCCCCCGGCGATCCCCTGGCCATCGATCTGGACCAGTCCGGTCAATTCCTTGCGGATATGGGTCCGTCCATATCCATTGCCGCGGCAAGTGTATTGCACCGTGACGTCGCTGGCGCTGTTCTCGACGACGAACCGGTTGCAGTTCGTCCCAGGATGGCGAAGCTGGAGGAATTCACGTCCCGTGCGCAGGCAAATCTTGCGCACATTGCCACCGTCGCGGAAGCGCAGCTCCCATTCGCCCCGGTCGAGCGTATCGAGCATGTCGAGCGATGCCTGCGCAACGCCCGGAACCGCCAGAAGTGCGAACGGCGCACCAAGCGCCGCGAGAATGAATGCCCGTTTGCGAGCCATATCGGAATTGACCTTTCGTCCGTGACACCAGACGCGCCCGTGATTCGCCTGCATTACATCACAATCACTCTGAACCGTTGTAAAACAACGACACGTCTCGTCAGACAGTTATCTCGAACTGTTTCGAGCAAAATGCGCAATCGACCCGGACGATCCCGTCGGGGTCGCGCATTTCGACCCGCTGATCTTCGGGAAACCGTTCGAGAACCGAGCGGTAGTGTTCGACCGAGCAGCGGCAACCGCGCGCAATGGCAGCCCCTGGCTGGACGCGCACTTCGGTTTCCTCGTGGAACAGCCGCCAGGCGATCGCTTCGAGCGAAAGCTCGTCGTCGAGCAGTTCGTCATGGCGCAGCGAACCGGCGAGGATCGCGACATGTTCCCATTCGGGATGATCGAGCTTGGCATGGAGGCGCTCGCGGCCTTCCTCGCCTTCGGGCAGATGCTGGACCAGCAGGCCCGCAGCGCGCACGCCGTCGTCATCGGACCGGACTGCGCAGAGGAGCAGCGTGGGGACCTGTTCCGACTGATAGAAGTAGCGCTCGCACGCTTCGGCCAGCGTGTCGCCCTCGAGCGGGACGATTCCCTGATACCGCCCCTGTCCACCGGCGAGATCGAAGGTGATCGCCAGATAGCCCTTGCCGAACAGCGCGAACAGCGAAGGGTTGGCGCCGAGTTCAGCCAGCTTGGCCGGGTCGAAATCGACATGGCCGCGCAATTCTCCGCCCTTGTAGTCGCAAACCAGCAGGTTGACTGCACCGGCCTCCGTCTGTGCCTGCATGGTGACCTGCGAGCCGTCATCCTTGACCAGGCCGCCCATCAGAACGGCAAGAACCAGCGCTTCGGCCAGCAGATGCGTGATTGGCGGCGGATAATCATGCGCGGCAAGGATGACATCGAGCGTGTCGTCGAGCCGCACGAGCCGCCCCCGCGCATGCCGTGCGGGAATGGTGAAGGCGAGCAGGCGATCCGAATATGTTTCGTCGGTCGTAGCGGGAATAGCGTCCATCGCCGCCATATGGGGCGCGTTCGGCAAAATGTTAGAGCGGGCGAAACGCCATCAGATTTTGTCGAAACACCACAACAGCACCGACTTCTGGGCGTGGATGCGATTTTCCGCCTCGTCGAAGACGACCGACTGGTCACCTTCGAAGACTTCCTCGGTCACTTCGTCGCCGACATGCGCGGGCAGACAGTGCAGGAATTTCGCTTCGTGCTTGGCCGATGCCATCAGCGCATCCGAAACCTGGAAGGGTGCCATCGCGGCCAGCTTGTTATGGACATGCTCCTGACCCATCGAGACCCAGGTATCGGTGACGACGATATCGGCGTCGGCAACGGCTTCCCGCGCATCGTTGGTCAGCGTGACTTTGCACCCGGCCGCACGCGCCATGTCGATGAATTCGGCCTCGGGTTCATAGCCTTTCGGAGTACCGACCCGGACATTGAACTTCATCAGCGCGGCAGCCTCGAGGATCGAATGCAGCACATTGTTGCCATCGCCGAGCCAGGCAAGTTCGAGACCCGGCAGCGCCTTGCCATGTTCGACCACCGTCAGCAGGTCGGCAACGATCTGGCAGGGATGCGAACGGTCGGTGAGCCCGTTGATGACCGGTACGGTCGCATGCCGCGCCATTTCCAGCGCCTTATCGTGATCGTCGGTGCGCAGCATGATCGCGTCGACCATCCGGCTGAGCACGCGTGCGGTATCCGCCACGCTTTCCCCGCGACCCAGCTGGCTGGTGCCCGAATCGAGAATCAGCGCCGAACCGCCCAGCTGCCGCATCGCGATATCGAAGCTGACCCGGGTGCGCGTGGAATTCTTTTCGAAGATCATGCCCAGCACATGGCCCGCCAGCGGCGCATCGGCATCGGCGCGGCCTTTCGGCCAGGCCTGCCGCGCTGCCTTGCGGTCCTGCGCGTCGTTGATCATGGCGGCGATCGCGTCCCCGCCTGCATCGGAAAGATCGAGGAAATGCCGCATCGTGTCGCTCCGCTTAGCCGGCTGCGTCATAGCTTGCGGCGCCCGCCGAAAGCTTGTCGAAGAACTCGTCGAATTCGGCGTCGCCCGCCACCAGCGGCGGCAGGATACGCAGCGTATTGTCGCCCGCGGCCACGGTCAGCAGCTGGTGGTTGTCGCGCAGGTGGACGAAGAACGGCCGGCTTTCGACTTTCATCTTGAGGCCGAGCATCAGGCCCTTGCCGCGGACGAGCTCGAACATTTCGGGGTAATTGCCGATGAACTGCTCGAGACGGCTGCGCAGCCGCTCGCCCTTCCCGGCCACCTCGTTCAGGAACGTGTCGTTCGCTACGGCTTCCATGACCGCCTTCCCGGCTGCCATGGCGAGCGGGTTGCCGCCATAGGTCGAGCCGTGTGTGCCGAAGCCCATTCCGCGAGCGGCCTTCTCGGTGGCAAGGCACGCACCCAGCGGGAAGCCGCCGCCGATACCCTTGGCGGTCGCCATGATATCGGGCTCGATCCCGTAATGTTCGTAAGCGTAGAGCTTGCCGGTCCGTGCGACACCGCATTGTACTTCGTCGAACACCAGCATCAGATCGTTGTCATCGGCCAGCTTGCGCAGGCCGTGGATGAACTCGTCCGAACCGGGACGGATGCCGCCCTCGCCCTGGATCGGCTCGACGAGGAAGCCGGCAGTCTTGTCGCTCATCAGCGATTTGGCGTGGTCGAGATTGTCGAATTCCGCATATTGGAACCCGGGAAGCAACGGCATGAAGCCTTTGTGCATCTTCTCCTGGTTCGAGGCGCTGATCGTCGCCATCGTCCGCCCGTGGAATGCGTTGGTGAAGGTGATCAGTTCGGTACGCTGCGCATCACCGTCCTCATGCTGGTGGTACGCCCGCGCCGTCTTGATCGCCGCCTCGACCGCTTCGGCACCCGAATTGGTGAAGAACACCGTATCGGCGAAGGTCTTGTCGACCAGCATCTGCGCCAGTTCTTCACCCTGCGGGCTGCCATAGAGGTTGGAGACATGCATCAAGGTCTCGGCCTGGCGCTGGATAGCCCCGATAAGGCCCGAATGGCTGTGGCCGAGCAGGTTGACGGCAATCCCGCTGGCGAAATCGAGATAGCGCGTGCCATCCTCGTCGATCAGATGACAGTGCTCGCCCTTTAGGGGGCGCACGCCGCAGCGCGGGTAGACGGGCATCAGCGGTGAAATCGACATGGGTCCTCCAGCGGCACCGGTTGGGCAGTGCATTCTCGGGGTGAAAGACAAATGGCGGCCCCTGAAGGAACCGCCATCTGCGTGTTTGCCAGCGATCTATTGCGTCTCACGGTTCCGGTCAAACCGGATCGCGGGAGGCATGGCCTCAGCCCTGGGCAGGGACGAGGTTGACCGCCGAATGCTTGCCGCGTCGGTCGACTTCGAGATCGAATTCGTACCGTTCGCCTTCGTTGATCCCGGCGAGGCCCGAGCGCTCGACCGCACTGATGTGAACGAAAGCGTCGGGCTGTCCGTCGTCGCGAGTCAGGAAGCCGAAGCCCTTCATCGAGTTGAAGAACTTGACCGTGCCGGTCGCCTTCTCACCCGTCAGCTCGCGGCGAGGTGCGCCGCCTGCGTCACCGCGCAATTCGACGGCAATCACATCGCCGACGACCTGGAGGTCCTGCGCCGACACCTTGCCGCCACGATCGACGAGGTTGAATTCCAGTTCCTGCCCTTCGGCGAGGCCTTCGAGGCCCGCGCGTTCGACCGCGCTGATGTGGACGAACACGTCCTCACCGCCGCCTTCCTGCTGGATGAAACCGAAACCCTTCTGGCTGTTGAAGAATTTCACCGTGCCCTTGCCGGTGCCGACAACCTGCGCGGGCATGCGGTTGAAGCCGCCGCCTCCGCCACCGCCGCCGCCGCGATCACCGCCGCCGCCACGATTGCCGCCGCCGAAACCGCCACCGCGATTGCCGCCGCCAAATCCGCCGCCACGATCGCCACCGCGGTCACCGCCGCCGAAACGATCGCCTTGGAATGCCTCGTGGGGAGCAAAATCGGACGGGGGCCCGCCGAAATTGTCGTAACCGTCTTCGCCGAAACCGTCGCGCTTGTCCTTACCGCGGCGGCGCCCTCTGTCGTAACCCATAACTCGAACAATACCTTGTCGTGCAGTCCAGTATCCAAACCCGCCAGAGCGAAGAACTGCTGTTCACACCGACGCGGACAGGCACGAAACCCACCCTCACGCAACCTTTATAGCGCGAAAGATGTCCACGCGCGAATGATTTAGCTGCAAGTACCAGCAAAGCGCAGAAATGTGACATTTTCGCATAGGCTTTGCGAGCGAATGATCGCTTGAACGCAGCCACTTGGTTCGGCACAGGGCAGGCATGGATTTACTCGCCCTATTCAGCGATCCCGCCGCTTGGCTGGCGCTGCTCACGCTTATCGCGCTCGAAGTCGTGCTCGGCGTCGACAATCTGATCTTCATCGCGATCCTGTCGAACAAGCTGCCCGAACACCAGCAGCAGCGGGCCAGGCGGATCGGGCTGGCGCTTGCCCTGATCATGCGGATCGGCCTGCTCATGCTGATCGGCTGGCTGGTGACATTGCAGGCCCCGCTGTTCGACCTCGGCCTCGTCGGGGCCCCGAACGAATACGGCAAGCCCAGCTTCGAAACCGCGTTCTCGGGACGCGACCTGATCCTGCTGGCCGGGGGACTCTTCCTGCTGTGGAAGGCGACCAAGGAAATCCACCATTCGATGGAGCCGGAGGATGATTCGGGTGACCTGCTCGACAAGACCCCCGGGGTCGCCGATGCCGCCAAGGCGACCTTCGGTGCGGTAATCGCGCAGATCGTGGCGATCGACATCGTCTTCTCGGTCAATTCGATCCTGACTGCGGTGGGCATGACCAACGAAATCCCGATCATGGTCATGGCAGTCGTGATCACGGTGGGGATCATGATGGTGGCAGCCGATCCGCTGGCCAGGTTCATCGAAAAGAACCCGACACTGGTGATGCTTGCGCTTGCCTTCCTCGTGATGATCGGCCTGGTGCTGATCGCCGACGGTTTCGGATTCCACGTGCCCAAGGGCTATATCTATGCCGCGATGGGCTTTTCGATCGGTGTCGAACTGCTCAACATCATGCAACGCAATCGCCGTGTGTCGCGACAGGCGGCTGCTGGAGGGAACGTATAATGGGCGAATTCCGCAAACTTTCGGACACTTTCTATGCCAGCCCGCAGGTCAGCCCGCAGGACATTTCCGAAGCGGCAGCGATGGGCATGGCGCTGGTGGTGAACAACCGTCCCGACGGGGAAGCGGCAGATCAGCCCGAGGGCGCCGCCATCGAAGCAGCGACGCGTGCTGCAGGGATGGACTATCTGGCGATCCCGATCGGCAGCGCAGGGTTCAGCGAACCGCAGGTGGAACGGCTGCAGGATGCGCTTGCCTCGGCGCAGGGCCCGGTCCTCGGCTTCTGCCGTTCGGGCACGCGTTCGACCCTGCTGTGGTCGCTCGCCCAGGCGCGCAGCGGCGGCGACCCCGACGCGATTGCCGAGGCCGCCGCATCGGTCGGCTACGATGTCAGCCCCGTGCGCCCAGCGATGGATATGTTCGCCGCCCGTGCGGCTGAGTGATCACTGGCGATAATCGAGCGGCGGCTCGCGGTCGCCAAGCAGCGATTCGTAGACGTAATCCTCGCCCCGCTCGGCGATGAATTCGGCCTTGGCCTGCTCGCGTAGCTGCGGGTTGGTGTACAGTTCGACGGCAGCGAGGATCATGGCCTTGGCAGCCTGCTGCGTTCCCTTCGCCCCGTAGCTGTGGCCGCTGGCGGCGACCGCCTGCCAGCTGTGCGCCGCCGTTCCGGGAACCCAGGTCGCCGTGCGCACGCTCACGGTCGGCACCGCGCGGCTTACATCGCCGACGTCGGTCGAGCCATATCCGGTCAGCACGGCATAGTCCTCGACCTCCTGTGCTTGCGCCAGGGCCGGTGCATCCTCGCCCAGGCTGTCGCGGATCGTCCCGGCCCAGGCCAGCTCTTCAGCAGTATAGGCAATCGGCTCGAGCTGGCGCAGCTTGGCATCCATCATCGTCTGCAGCAATTCGAGCGGCAGCGTGGGATTGTTGCCGTGGATGATCTCCCAATCGACATCGGTCCCCGTTCCCATCGCCGCACCCTGCGCCGCGGCCTCGAGCCGGGGCCACAGCGCCCGCACCTCGTTCGCATCCGAATGGCGGACGTAATAGAAGACTTCGGCGAAGTCGGGCACGACATTGGGCGCCGCCCCGCCGCTGGTGATCACGTAATGAATGCGCGTATCCATGCTGGTGTGTTCGCGCATCATGTTGACCATCATGTTCATCGCCTCGACCCCGTCGAGCGCCGAACGCCCGCGTTCGGGCGCACCCGCCGCATGGGCTGAAACACCGCGGAAACGGAACTTGCCCGAGCGGTTGGCGAGGCTTTTGCGCGAGGCCGCCGAATTGCGGTCTGCCGGGTGCCAGTCGATCACGAAATCGGCATCGTCGAACAGGCCAGCGCGCGCCATGTAGACCTTGCCCGATCCGCCCTCTTCCGCCGGTGTGCCATATAGGCGGACCCGGCCCGGTGTGCCCGTGGCTTCGAGCCAATTGCGGATCGCGATGGCCGCGCTCAGCGAACCGGCACCGAACAGATTGTGCCCGCAGGCATGGCCGGCATGCTTGTCGGCCACCGGATCCCGCGTCGGCTGCGCGGACTGGGTGATCCCCGGCAGCGCGTCGAATTCCGCCAGCAGGCCGATGACCGGCCCGCTGTTTCCCCATTCGGCCACGAACGCAGTGGGGATGCCCGCCACGCCGGGGCGTATCGAAAAGCCGGCACCTTCCAGCTCGTCGATCAGCAGGCCGCTCGAGCGGGTCTCGAGATATCCGAGCTCGGCGAAGTCCCAGATCTGCTGGGCCACCCGTTGGGTGCGCTCCTGCTGCGCTTCGACCTGCGCGATCGGATCGGCTTGCTGGGCGGCGAGCGGTGAAGCAACCAGTGCTGCCCCGGCAGCAAGAATGGCGAGCGATTTCATTGGCGTCTCCCTGTTGGGTCCTGCTTGCCGGAAAGCGCGCCGCATGCCAATCGCCTACGACATGGATTTTTCAGCCGCCACGCTCCAGTTCGCCGGATCGCTGATCGCCATTCTCGCACTGGCGGGCCTGGCCTATTGGCTCAAGCTCGGTCCGCCGCCGGAGTTGGCCAACGAAGAGGATGCGCGGACAGCCGCCGATGAAGCGGTCAGCGGTTTTGCGCCCGTGGCCATCGGGCTCGATCGCGACGGACGCGGCGCGATATTGCGCGATGCCGGCGGCAGGGTCCTGCTGTTGCGCCCGCATGGCGGCCATTTCGCGGGCCGGATACTGACCCCGCAGGCACGGGCCAGCAGCGACGGGGAAGCGCTGGTAATCGACACCGCGGAAAAGCGCTTCGGCGCTGCGCGCCTTGTGCTCGACGACCCGCGCGCTTGGGTTCGCGCGGTAGAAGCGATACAGGAATAGCCACCATGCCCGATTTCTCGCCGACAGAATATGCCGTGCCCGGCTTCGTTGCGCTGGTCCTGATCGAGATGCTGTGGGCCCGCCGCGCACGGCGCGATGCCTACGAACCGCGGGATACGCTCACCAGCCTCGCCTTTGGACTGGGCAGCACCGTTTCCGCTTTGCTGTTCGGCGGCGTGTTCGTCGCGCTGTACATGGGGTTGTGGCAATTCCGCCTGTTCGACGTGCCGTGGGCCTGGTGGGCCTTCGCGCTGTGCTTCGTGCTCGACGACCTGAAATATTACTGGGTCCACCGGTTCGGTCACCGCGTTCGCTGGTTCTGGGCCAGCCATGTGAACCACCATTCGAGCCAGCATTACAACCTGTCCACCGCACTGCGTCAGACCTGGACCGGCTTTCTCACACTGGGTTTCGTCTTCGCCCTCCCGCTGGTGCTGCTGGGTTTCCACCCGGCGATGATCGCGATCTGCGGCGGGTTCAACCTGATCTACCAGTTCTGGATCCATACCGAGGCAATCGACCGGATGCCGCGCTGGTTCGAAGCGGTAATGAACACGCCCAGCCATCACCGCGTGCACCATGCAACCAACCCGCGCTATCTCGACCGCAACTATGCCGGGGTCTTCATTGTCTGGGACAAGCTGTTCGGCACCTTCGAACCCGAAGTGCGGGGCGAAAAAATCCGCTACGGCATCGTCAAGCAACTGGGCAGTTTCAACCTGCTATGGGCGGTCTTTCACGAATGGATCGGGATTGCGCAGGACATGTGGCGCGCGCCGTGGAAGCACAAGCTGTCCTACCTGCTGCGCGAACCGGGCTGGACGCACGATGGCAGTCGCCAGACATCCGACCAGATCCGCAGCGACTGGCTCGAACGGACCGGGTCGACGGAAAAGTCCGTTTCATCTGAAAACCTGATTGCGGGCGACGCCGAGGCTGCCTAACCTCTCGAATCGAGAGGAGATACCATGGACGAATTCGATGTCATCGTGATCGGTGGCGGCAGCGCGGGCAGCGCGGTTTCCGGTCGACTGGCCGAGGCCGGGAAAAGCGTATGCCTGCTGGAGGCCGGACCGCGCAACGACACCATTCTGGTCAAGACGCCAGGCCTGATGCCGTTTCTGAGAGAAGGGTCGAACTACCGCTACGAAACGGTGCCCCAGAAAGGGCTCAACGGCCGCGTCGGTTACCAGCCGCGCGGGCGCGGACTGGGCGGTTCTTCGGCGATCAACGCGATGATCTATATCCGCGGCAATCGCTGGGATTACGACAATTGGGCCGAGCTCGGCTGCACCGGCTGGAGCTACGAGGACGTGCTGCCCTATTTCAAGCGGGCAGAGCATAACGTGCGCGGCGGCAACGCCTATCACGGAGCTTCGGGGCCGCTGTGGGTTTCGGACCAGAAATGGCCCAATCCGGGCAGCGTGGCCTTTGTCGAGGCGGCAGCGCAGTTGCAGCTCCCACGCAACACCGATTTCAACGGCGAGGAACAGGCCGGTTTCGGGCTTTACCAGGTTACCCAGAAGAACGGCGAACGCTGGTCGGCCGCGCGCGCCTATGTCGAACCGAAGCGCGGCTCGAAAAATCTCGACGTCCGCATCGGGGTCAGCGTCCAGCGGCTGGTGATCAAGGACGGCCGCGTTACCGGCGTGACCTATTCGGTCGGCGACAAGGAACGTACGGTCACTGCCCGGGGCGCGGTGGTGCTGTCCGCCGGCGCCTTCAACACGCCGCAGCTACTAATGCTGTCGGGCATCGGACCGGGCGCCCATATCAAGGAGCATGGTATCGACGTCGTGCTCGACAAGCCGGCGGTCGGCGCGGATCTGCAGGACCATATCGACTATGTGTCGAGCTGGCAGACCGAGAGCAAGGATCTGATCGGCGACAGCCTGGCGGGTACGGTCCGCATGGCAAAGGCCATCATCGAGCACCGCCGCAAGCGCACCGGCATCATGACCACGCCCTATGCCGAGGCGGGCGGGTTCTGGAAGGTCATGCCCGATGCCCCCGCGCCCGACATCCAGTGGCACTTCGTTCCCGCCATGCTCGAGGATCACGGACGCACGAAGGTGAAAGGTCACGGCTTTTCGCTGCATGCCTGCGTCCTGCGGCCCGAAAGCCGGGGGACGGTGCGGCTGAACGGCGCCGACGCGCGAATGGCGCCCCGGATCGATCCCAATTTCCTCGATGATGAGCGCGACATGGCAACGCTGCGCGCAGGCGTGCGACTGTCGCACCGCATCGTATCCTCGCCCAGCCTGGCGAAATACGAGCCGCAGGATCGCTATCCGATCGATCTGGAAGACGATGCCGCGCTCGACGCCATGATCCGCAATCGCGCAGATACGGTCTATCACCCGGTCGGCACCTGCCGGATGGGCGGCGATAGCGATGCGGTGGTCGATCACACGCTCAAGGCGCGGGGGATCGAGGGCCTGTATGTCGCGGATGCAAGCGTGATGCCGCGGCTGGTTTCGGGCAACACCAATGCACCGAGCATCATGATCGGCGAACGCTGCGCCGATTTCGTCAAGGACGCCCTTGCAGCCTGAACCCGCTGACATGGCCGGAAAGACGAACGGGCCGGAGGTTTCCTCCGGCCCGTTTTCGTATGTGCGAGCGTCACAAGCGATCACCGCGGCCCCGCTGTGCGACCCGACCAAAAAAGAGGGGCCGGAGAGTTGATCTCCGGCCCAATTAAGTCGGTGTTCGCAGGAGGAACATGGGTAGGCGGGGCGCCGGGAGAGAGAGGAGAGAGAGAAGGCGCCCCGCCGAACTGGTAATCAATTGGCCCGGGAGAATTCCGGGTAGGCTTCGATGCCGGTTTCACCGACGTCGAGACCGGCCAACTCTTCTTCTTCGCTCGGACGTACGCCGATGGTGGCCTTGAGGGCGAACCAGACGATGGCCGAGGTGATGCAGACGAAGGCACCGGTTGCCACCACGCCGGTAAGCTGCGCGATGAACGGCACTTCGGTGTTGGTCAGCGGCACGGCGAGCGTACCCCAGATGCCGGCCACGAGGTGAACCGGGATCGCACCGACGACGTCGTCGATCTTGAGCTTGTCGAGCAGCGGCACGAAGATCACGGGCAGTGCACCGCCGATGCCGCCGATCACGATCGCCATACCCACATTGGGGGTCAGCGGTTCGGCGGTGATGGCGACGAGACCGGCCAGTGCGCCGTTGAGGGCCATGGTGGTGTCGGCCTTGCCATAGCGCAGCTGGGTCAGGATGATCGCCACGACCACGCCGGCAGCTGCCGCCATGTTAGTGTTGACGAAGATCTTCGACACGTCGGACACGTCGGACACGGTGCCCATCGCAAGCTGCGAGGCGCCGTTGAAGCCGAACCAGCCGAGCCACAGGATGAACGTACCCAGCGTTGCGAGCGGGATGCTCGACCCGGGGAATACGGTCATGCCCTTGGCAGTGTAGCGACCCAGACGGGGGCCGATGATCAGCGCGCCCATCAGCGCAGCCCAGCCACCGGTCGAATGCACCAGCGTCGAACCGGCGAAGTCGGAGAAGCCCATGGCGTCGAGCCAGCCGGCGCCCCATTCCCAGCTGACGATGACCGGATAGATGAAGCCGGTCAGCAGCGTGACGAAGATGAAGAAGGGCACGATCTTGATGCGTTCGGCCACGGTGCCCGAAACGATCGATGCGGTGGTCGCGCAGAATACCATCTGGAAGAACCAGTCGGAGGCGACCGAATAGCCGGTGCCGGTATCGGCTTCACCCACGCCCTGCATGGCATAGGGGAAATCGGCGACGCCGATGAACCCGCCTTCGAAGCCCGGATAGGCGATCGAGTAGCCGATCACCCAGAACATCAGGCCCGCAATCGAGTAGAGCCCGATGTTCTTGAGACACTGGACCGAGACGTTCTTCGAACGCACCAGCCCGGCTTCGAGCATGGCAAAGCCCGCGGCCATCCACATGACGAGGAAACCGCCGATCAGGAACAGCAGGGTGTTGAGGATATAGGCGGTGCCGCCCGAGACCGCTTCCGCGGCTTCGGGAAGGACCGCTTCCTGCGCAAAGGCAGGGGCGGAAACGAGCAACCCGGCGAGCGCCAGGGGTGCAATGTAGAGATGTTTTCTGGTCATGTGCGGATGCCCCCTCAAAGCGCGGTGTCGCCGGTTTCGCCGGTGCGGATGCGCGTGGCGCTGGCCAGGTCGAAGACGAAGATCTTGCCATCGCCGATGGCTTCGGTGCTGGCGGTCTGCTGGATCGTCTCGACCACCTGCGCGGCGAGATCGTCGCTTGCCGCAATTTCGAGCTTCACCTTGGGCAGCATGTTGGTCGAATATTCGGCGCCGCGGTAGATTTCGGTCTGGCCCTTCTGGCGGCCGAAACCCTTGACTTCGGTAACGGTCATTCCCGCCACTCCAATGCCGCCGAGCGCTTCGCGCACTTCGTCGAGCTTGAATGGCTTGATGACTGCGATGATGAATTTCACGCCTTCACCCCCTGTGTGATCCACCGGCCAAGCACCGGCGGGATCACATTCAGCAATGTGCGTGCCAAACGCGATTTCGGTACAAATCGAACGCAGGAGGAGCGGATGAGCGCAATCGATTGCCCAATGATTGGGCGCCTGCCTGTTATTTAAGCAATTCCAGCTTGGCAATGACCGGCAGGTGATCCGATGCCACGGCGGCGAGGCCGGTATGATGGACCTCGGTTTCGACCAGCCGCCAATGCTTGCTGGCCACGATCCGGTCGAGCGTGGCAACCGGCTGCCGACTGGGATAGCTGCGCCCGGGCGTTACGATCTGCCAGTCGGAAGAGAACTCGCGCATGGCCCCGGTGGTGCGCCCCCACTGGTTGAAATCGCCCATGATCACGGTCGGCAGATCGCGGGTGCAAGCGCCCACGAAAGCCAGCAGCGAGCGGATCTGGTCGCGGCGGCGCAGTCCGGACAGGTCGAGATGCGTGCCGATCACCCGCAGGGGCCGGCCTTCGACGACGATTTCACCGCATGCGGCACCGCGCGGTTCGAGCGTCGGCAGGTCGAGCGCTTCGCCCGAGAGGATCTCAAGGTCGCGTCGCACAAGCAGCGCATTGCCGTGCCAGCCGATGCTGCGCGGACGCTTGGCCACCTCGATCACGCGCCAGTGGGTGTCGTCGATCTCCGCGCGCGGGAGCACGCTGGCGCGCTCGCCGATCCGCCGGTCGGCTTCCTGCAGCGCGACGATATCGGCATCGATCTCGTGCAGCACCGACAGGATGCGCTCGGGATCGCGCTTGCGATCGAGCCCGACACCCTTGTGGATGTTGTAGCTGGCGAAAGTCAGCTGCACGCGGCGTTCACGTCAGAGGAAATCGCGCAGCGTCGCCATGAAGCGGTCGAACTGATCGTGGTGCAGCCAGTGACCCGCGTTCTCGAACTCGATCACTTCGGCATTGGCAAAGTGGTCGAGCCGGCCGTCGCCCTCGGGGTTGGAGGCCCAGCTGTCGGCGCCGTAAAGCAGCAGTGTCGGCGCGCTGATCGCCGCCCAGGTCTGGTAGAGGAATTCATCGGCGATGTCCTCGACCGCCCAGACGTTGAGATGCGGGTCGAATTTCCAGCTGTAGGTGCCGTCTTCGTTGCGGTTGACCCCATGCACGGTCAGGTGGCGCGCCTGCTCCTCGGTGAGATAGCTGTTCTCCTCGATCATGCGCGCGAATGCCGCTTCTATGCTGTCGTATTTGCGCGGACTGCGTCCCGAAGCGGCGCGTTTCTTGCCAATCCATTCGTTGAGGCGCTGGGGATAAGGATCGGCGCGCATTTCGGCCTGCCGTTTGGGGCTGGGGCCCAACCCTTCGATCGCCACGATCTTCTTGACCATGTCGGGAAAGGTCCCGGCATAGCGCAGCGAAACATTGCCGCCCATCGAGTGGCTGACGATGGTGACCGGTCCGACACCCAGCTGGTGGATCAGCTGGGCAAGGTCGTAGACCATGTCGTTAGCCGAATAATTGCCATCGCTGACCCAGTCGCTGTCACCGTGGCCTCGGTGATCGAGCGCGACCACATGCCAGTCCTCGCGCAATTGCTCGGCCACCCAGTCCCAGCTGCGCGCATGGTCGCGCCCGCCGTGCACGAGGACCAGCGGGGGCTTTCCGCGATTGCCCCAGTCGAGATAGTGCAGGCGCAGGCGCTGCGAGATGAAGGTCTGCGAGGTCGGTCCGGCATGTAGCGTCATGCGATTTCCATGCCGCGTCGCCGCCGTGCCCGCAAGCCTACCGCTCCTTCGTCGCCGAGAAGGTGAGGTCGGGGTTCTTTTCCTGCTGGTAGTTCACGTCCCACGGGCTCTTGGCCATGAACACCAGATCGCCGTCGCGATCCTTGGCCAGCGTCGACAGGTTGAATTTCTCGAATTCCGCCAACGCCTTCGCATCCCCCCTGACCCAGCGTGCAGTGGCAAAAGGCGACGCTTCGAGTTTGGCTTCGACCTTATATTCGGCCGAGAGGCGGCTGATCAGCACTTCGAGCTGGAGCTGACCGACGACGCCGATGATCCACTGCCCACCAAGCTCGGGATAGAACACCTGGATCACGCCCTCTTCCGAGAGGTCATCGAGCGCTTTGCGCAATTGCTTGGTCTTGGTCGGATCGACCAGCGCGACGCGGCGCAGGATCTCCGGCGCGAAGTTCGGCAGCCCGGTAAAGCGGATTGCGTTCTTCTCGCTCAGCGTATCGCCCACCCGCAGCGTACCGTGGTTGGGTATGCCGATGATGTCGCCCGGTTCAGCCGTATCGGCCACCTCGCGGTCCTGCGCGAAGAACAGGATGGGCGAATGGATCGCCACCGGTTTGCCCAGCCCGCTCGGCGTCAGCTTCATGCCGCGTTTGAAAGTGCCCGAGACCTGCCGCATGAACGCGATCCGGTCGCGGTGGTTGGGGTCCATGTTCGCCTGGACCTTGAAGATGAAGCCGGTGACCTCGTCGCGGGTCGGCGGGATCTGTTCCTCGCCCGCGGGCTGCGGACGCGGCGGGGGCGCGTATTTCGCAATCGCCTCGATCAGCTCGGTGACGCCGAAATTCTTCAGGGCCGATCCGAAATAGACCGGGGTGAGATCGCCGCTGCGATAGGCCTCCAGATCGAATTCGGGATAGCCGATCTGAGCCAGTTCGATGTTTTCCGCGAAGCGCTCGGGGATTTGCGCATCGCAGTCGCGCGTGCCGAGGAATTCCTTGCTCGGTCCCTCCGGCCGCGCGACGCAGCCGCTGGCGAAATCGAGCACGCCTTCGAACTCGCCGCCCATGCCCACCGGATAGGCCTGGGGGCTGACATCGAGCGCAAGCATGTCCGCGATCTCGTCGAGCAGCTCGAACACCGGTCGTCCCTCGCGGTCGACCTTGTTGACGAAGGTGATGATCGGGACCGAACGCAGGCGGCATACCTCGAACAGCTTGCGCGTCTGCGGCTCGATACCCTTGGCGGCATCGATCACCATGATCGCGCTGTCGACAGCAGTCAGCGTGCGATAGGTGTCTTCGGAGAAGTCTTCGTGCCCCGGCGTATCGAGCAGGTTGAAGGTGATGCCCTCGCGTTCGAAGGTCATGACCGAGCTGGTCACCGAGATGCCGCGCTGCTGCTCGATCTTCATCCAGTCAGACCGCGCGCGCCGCGCCTGTCCGCGCGCCTTGACCTCGCCCGCCAGATGGATCGCGCCGCCGGTCAGCAGCAGCTTTTCGGTCAGCGTGGTCTTGCCCGCGTCAGGGTGCGAAATGATCGCGAAGGTACGGCGGTTCGACATTTCAACTTTCCTCGTCATTCCCGCGCAGGCGGAAATCCAGATAACATATCAACGGGCGGAAAGGTCGGCTGGACCCCCGCCGTCGCGGGGGTGACGGTCAGTGGTGCTCTCTCGCCACCCGAAAGCCGGCGAAATCCTGGTTCACCGGCATCGGTTCGAGCCGGTTGATGTTGAGATGCGGAGGCAGTTCGGCGACCCATTTGATCATGTCGGCGATATCCTGCCCGGTCATCGGGTTCGCCCCGCGGTAGAGATCGTCGCTGGCATCTTGGCTGCCGGTGCGCACCAGCGTGAATTCGGTTTCGACCATCCCCGGTTCGATGCTCGTAACGCGTACGCCGGTACCATGCAAGTCGGCGCGCAGCGCGAGCGTGAAGTGGTTCGCGAAGGCCTTGGAGCCTGCATAGACGTTGCCGCCGGGATAGACATAATTGCCCGCCACCGAACCGACCGCAATGATCGCGCCCTTGCGCTCGATCAGCGTCGGCAGGAGCTTGCGGGTCAGCACCACCATTGCCGTGACATTGGTGTCGATCATGGTTTGCCAGTCGTCCAGGCTGGCTTCCTGCGCGGGTGCTAGCCCGCGGGCGAGGCCGGCATTGTTCACCAGCAGGTCGATTCCGGCGAAGGGTTCGGGCAAGGCTGCGAGTACGGCTTCCATCGCCTCGACATCGCGCACGTCGAAAGCCGCAGCGTGGACCTTGTCCGCGCCCAACTCTTCCAACAGCGCATCAAGCCGCTCCTTGCGGCAACCGGTCGCAATACAGCGCCAGCCGCTTGCCACCATTGTGCGGACAGTGGCCTCGCCAATGCCCGCTGTGGCGCCGGTCACGAAAGCTGTCCTGGTCATCCGCGTAGCTCCGCGCCCTGTTTGGCTGCCGCAGTAACGACCTTGTCGGCGATCGCCTTGATCTCGGCATCAGTGAAACTCTTGTCGCCCGGCTGCAGCACGATCTCGACCGCGACCGATTTCTTGCCTTCGGGCACGCCCTGGCCCGCAAAGACGTCGAACACGCGGGCATCGACCACGGCGGCCTTGTCCGCCCCCCTCACTGCCCGCACCAGATCGCCGGCGGCGAGATCAGCAGGAACGAGGAAAGCAAAGTCGCGGGTGACCGGCTGGAGCGCCGGGGGCGCATAGGGTGCGCGCGCGAAACTGCCGCCGCCCCGCTTGGCGGGTATGGCATCGAGGAACACTTCGACTGCCATGACCGGTCCCTCGATATCGAAGGTCTTCAGCGTCATGGGATGCAGCGCGCCAAACCGGGCGAGCACGTTCTTCGGGCCGAGACGCAAAGTGGCCGACTGGCCGGGGTGGAACTGGCTCCCCGCTTCGCCCATCACCATGAGATTGCCGACCGGTGCACCGGCAGCAGCGAGCAACGCTTCGGCTTCGGCCTTAGCGTCGAAGGCATCGAATTGCTTGGCCTTACCCTGCGCCCAGCCGCGCGGCGTCTTGTCGCCTGCAAGCACGACACCCAGCGTCGGTTTCTCGTCGCTCGCCCCGCCCTTGCCGCGGAAATAGCGGCGTCCAAGCTCGAACAGGCGCGACCCGTCGCTGCCGCGATCGGCATTGCGCTTCGCGGCCGACAGCAGGCCGGGGATCAATGAAGGCCGCATCGCCTTCATGTCTTCGCTGATCGGGTGGTCGAGCACCCACAGCCTTGCCCCGTCGGCGAAATGCTCGGCCTCGGCGGTGGGGAGGAAGGACCAGGTCACCGCTTCGTTGAGTCCGCGTGCCGCTGCAGCGCGGCGCAATTTGCGTTCGAGCTGCTGCTGCGGCGATGCGGTCGGCGTGGCCACGCCTTCGGCGCGGGGTAGCGCGGTGCTGGCAACGTGATCGAGACCGTAAATGCGGACCACTTCCTCGACCAGGTCGGCCGCGCCTTCGATGTCGTGGCGGCGCGGCGGGCAGGTGACCTGCCAGTCGGCCCCTACGGTAAAATCGAGGGCTTCGAGGATGCGGCGCTGTTCGTCTTCGCCGATTTCGACACCGCCCAGACGCGCGGTCAGCGCGGGATCGAATGCCACGATCTTCGTTTCGGCGGGCGGCTCACCCACGCGCACCACTTCGGTCGGCTGGCCGCCGCAGGTCTGGACGATCAGATCGGTCAGCAACGCCAGACCGTCGTCGAGAAACGCCGGGTCGACGCCGCGCTCGAAGCGCGTGCGCGCATCGGAGGCAAGACCCAGCTTGCGCCCGGCCACGCCGATGCGTTCGGGATCGAAATAGGCGATCTCGAGCAGAACATCGCAAGTGTCCTCGGCTGCGCCCGAATGCGCGCCGCCCATGATCCCGCCGATATCGTGCACGCCGCTATCATCGGCAATCACGGTCATCGTCTCGTCGAGCGTGTAGGTCTTCTCGTTCAACGCCTCGACACTCTCACCAGTCGCAGCGCGGCGGGCGACCATCGCCCCGCTCAGCTTGGCGAGGTCGTAGACATGCGCCGGACGTCCGGTCGCGAACATCAGATAGTTGGTGCAATCGACCAGCGCGCTGATCGGCCGTTGGCCGGCCGCCTTGAGCCGGCGCTGCATCCAGTCGGGCGACGGGCCGTTGCGGACGCCGCGGATTACCCGGGCGAAATAGGCCGGGATGCCTTCCGTGTCTTCGATCTTCACTTCGACCGGGCAGGCGCCGTCACCCGCGATCGCGGGCACATCGACCGGTTTGAACGTCCCTAGCCCCGCGGCAGCCAGATCGCGCGCAATGCCCAGCACGCCCATGCAATCGGGCCGGTCGGGCGTGATCGCGACGTCGAACACCGGCGAGGCATCGCTGTATTCGGCAAAGCTGGTGCCGACCGGCGCGTCCTCGGGCAGTTCGATAATGCCGTCGTGTTCATCGCCCAGTTCGAGCTCGCGCACCGAACACATCATGCCGTTCGATTCGACCCCGCGGATCGCGCTCTTGCGCAGCTCCATACCGTTCGCCGGAACCACCGCGCCGGGCAGGCCCAGCACGCCCTTCATGCCCGCACGCGCATTGGGCGCGCCGCAGACGACCTGCAGCGGGTCGCCCTCGCCCGTGTCGACGCTCAGCACCTGCAGCTTGTCGGCATCGGGATGCTTGGCGGCGGTCAGCACCTTGGCGACGCGGAACCCTGCGAGCCTTTCCGCCGGGTCCTCGATCTCCTCGACCTCGTGGCCGATCCTATTGAGCGCCGCTGCGATCTCCGCCACCGAAGCATCGGTGTCGAGGAAGTGTTTGAGCCATTCGAGCGAGAACTTCATGCCTTCGCTCCTACGCCTGCGGAAAGGGTCGGCTGGTCGAACGGGCTGAAGCCGTAATGATCGAGCCAGCGTCCGTCGCCGTCGAAGAAGGCGCGCAAATCGTCCATCCCGTATTTGAGCATGGCGAGGCGGTCGACGCCTACGCCGAAGGCAAAGCCCTGCCACTCGTCGGCATCGAGCCCGGCAAACTCGAGCACGCGGCGGTTGACCATGCCGCTGCCCAGCAGTTCCATCCAGCCATGCCCCGGCGCGTCACCGTCCCCGCCGAGCACGCGGCGGCCCTTCACATCCTGCCAGCCGACATCGACCTCGACCGACGGCTCGGTGAAGGGGAAATAGGACGGGCGCAGGCGCAGCACGATGTCGTCGCGTTCGAAAAAGGCCTTGAGAAAGGTCTCCAGCGTCCACTTGAGATGGCCCAGGTGAATATCGCGATCGATCACCAGCCCTTCGACCTGGTGGAACATCGGCGTGTGCGTCGCATCGCTGTCGCTGCGATAGACGCGGCCCGGGGCGATGATCCGGATCGGCGCGCCCCCTGCATCCTTCGAAGCAACCTCGACCATCGAGCGGATCTGCACCGGCGAGGTATGCGTGCGCAGCAGCATGCGGTGCCCGTCGCTATCGTGGTCGGGGAAATAGAAGGTGTCGTGCATCGCCCGCGCAGGATGCGTTTCGGCCATGTTGAGCGCGGTGAAATTGTGCCAGTCGTCCTCGATCTCCGGACCGGTGGCGACCGAGAAGCCGAGGTCGGCGAAGATTTCCGCCAGTTCGTCCATCACCTGGCTGACCGGATGGACCGAGCCGCTCGGCATGGCCGGCGCCGGCAGCGTCAGGTCGAGGCCTTCCGTGGCAAGGCGCGCTTCGAGCTCCGCATCCTCGAGCACTTCCTTGCGCGCGGCAATCGCATCGGCGGCCGCGGTTCGCAGGCCATTGAGCAGCGGCCCCTGAACCTGCCGGTTTTCGGGCGACATCTTGCCGAGCGTTTTCATCAAGCCCGAAATCGACCCCTGCTTGCCGAGGAATTCGATCCGCAGCGCTTCGAGCGCAGCTGCATCGGGAGCATCTTCGATCCGCGTCAGCGCATCGGTCTTGAGTTGGTCGAGGTCGGTCATTCTGCCTGGCTTGGAACTGTCGGATGGGACTACCCGCTGGCCCTAGCGCCAAGTGCCCCAATGCTAAAGCCCAGTTTGGTGATCGGCCCGCACGATCCGCTGTGCTCAATCGGCGCTGGGTTCGTGCAGGACCTGCATCGCCTGACCCGCCACGGCCAGGCGCGCATGCGCTGCTGCAGCCAGTACCGGGTGGGGCCGGCTGGCGTATTCGCTCGGCGACATCAGCATGAAGCGCTTGAAGTCGCGGACGAAGTGGGCCTGATCGTGATAATGTCCGTCGAGCGTGTCGATCCATTTGAGCGAGGGATCGAGCATGAACTTGGCCAGGCTGCGCACGAAGCGCTGGCGGCGCAGCAGCAATTGGGGCGAGAACCCGAATACCCGGCTGCAGAACCGTTCCATCGTCCGCGGGCTCATCCCCAGCGCTTCAGCCAGTTCGGCCACGGTGTGGAACCGTGGGTCGGTCAGCGCCTCCTCCAGACGCAGGATGTCCTCTTCGCGCGCGACGGGCTGCGCCAGCAGACGGTCCAGTCCGCGCACCAGGGCGTCGCGTTCGGCAAGGAGATTTCCGTTTGCTGCGGGGACACAGGCGCACAGGCTCCGCAGATGATCGAACGCGGGGTCTTTCTCGACGTCGCTGTACCGATCGGCGTAGGCGCTGGCGGGCGTATCGGTCAGCCGCGCCCACCCCCGCGGCATCAGGCCGATACCCCACGACCGGCCGGTGTATGCGCTGAAATGCGTGGCAAAACTGGTCGGCCCGGCCATTACCGCCCGCGGCATGCGCTCGAGCGGCTGGCCGCGCATCCCGGCTGCGACTGTGCGTTCGGGAATGATGCGCAGATTGGCCCATTCGGGATGGAGCCAGTCGACCACCGGCTCGTCCTCGGCACCTGAGATTTCCATATGGTAGAGGGTGGTGATGAAGGGACGCAATCGGCGGGGCGGCAGGAAGAACCGCAGCGCGACACCCGCCGGCGCTTCCCCCGTGCTCATCGCGGGTTCTCCGCGCAAGAATATGACCGGCCCTGATGCGTCGAAATCATCGTAAAAACGCCCTTGGCATCCCGGCTAGCAAAAAAGCATCCGTTGATCGACCGCTATGTCGGCGGATCGAGCGTCTGTACGGGTGATCCCCATATCCGCTTGCGCTCGGCCATGAACGCACTCAGGACGGGATGCGGCTGCGCGGCGTAGTCGCTCGGTGTGCAGCCCATGAAAGCGTGGAACTCGTGCACGAAATGCGACTGGTCGTGGTAATGGCGGTCGATCACTGCGGACCAGCTGGCGCGCGGTTCGAGCATGAATGCCGCAAGACTGCGCATCAACCGTTGCCGGCGCAGCAGCAGACGCGGTGCGAACCCGAAATGGCGGGCGCACACGCGCTCCAGCGTTCGCTTGGACAAGCCGCTGCGCCGGGCGAACTCCTCGACCTGCAGCAGCCGCGGGTCGACCATGACCTCGTGCACCCGCTGGATCCGCGGCTGGTCGCGCGGAGGTTCGGCAAGCTGGCGAAAGAAGCTGGCCAGCGCATCGAACTGCTCTTCATCGGACCGGGCCCGCGTGCACAGGACATCGCATAGCGGGGCAAAGCGCGCGAACGGCGGTGCCGCTTCGCCATCGACCACCGTGTTGGCATGTGCGCTGGCATCGTCGGCGACGAATCGTGCCCAGCCGAGCGGGCGCAGGCCGATGCCCCACATGCGGGTACGGCCGAGCGTGAAGTGGGTCATGCAAGAACTGGGACCGGTCGCCTGGAAACGGGCGCCATCGACGCGCGGACCCTTGAGCGCTTGCGCAGTCGGAGGATCATCGGTGAAGAAGCGAAGGTTGCCCCATTCGGGCTGTAGCCAGTCCTCGAGCTTTTCGCCTGGCGGAACATTCACTTCCAGCCGGTAGAATGTCGTGAAGCAATGCGCCAGATCGGCCGGCGGTGCGAAGAAGCGCACATCGATCACATCACCCTCGGCCACGCGCCCCCCGTTTCCCCTGCCAAAAGCTCATAACGCCTTGGCGGACGGCGGCAAGCGGCCCAACGCAAAAGGGCGCCCCATACGGAGCGCCCTTCGCAATTCCGGGTACGGACCGCGACTTAGGCGGGCAGCGCCTTTTTCGCCTGATCGATGATCGCCTTGAAGGCGGCCGATTCGTTCATCGCCAGGTCGGCCATGACCTTGCGGTCGAGTTCAATGCCGGCGAGCTTGGTGCCGTGCATGAACTGCGAGTAGGTAAGACCTTCGGCGCGGACCGCGGCATTGATGCGCTGGATCCACAGGGCGCGGAAGCTGCGCTTCTTAACCTTGCGGTCGCGATAGGCGTACTGGCCGGCCTTTTCGACAGCCTGACGGGCGACGCGGATCGTGTTCTTGCGACGGCCGCGATAGCCCTTCGCCTGATCCAGTAGACGCTTGTGCTTCTGGCGCGTGGTGACGCCGCGTTTGATGCGAGGCATTTCGTATTCTCCTTAATTCGCGCTCAGTCGAGGCCGTAGGGGGCCCACTTTTTCACCGTTCTGCTGTCGGCTTCCGACAGGACAGTGGTGCCGCGGTTCTGGCGAATATACTTCGCATTGTGGCTGATCAGGCGGTGGCGCTTGCCGGCGACACCATGCTTGACCTTGCCGGTCGCAGTGATCTTGAAGCGCTTCTTCACACCGCTTTTGGTCTTAAGCTTGGGCATTTTCATCTCCTTGACAGAGACACGTCCAACCAGCCCTGGCAGCCCTTACGGCCAGACCGGCAGATGAATCACGTGTCGGTGAAGGGCGCGCTGATAGCGATTCTGCGCGGTAAAGCAAGTCAGAAGTGGGTCAGATAACCGCCATCGACCGCCAGCGTATGGCCGGTGATATAGCTCGCCTCGGGCGCGGCAAGGAAAGCGACTGCCCCGGCGATCTCGCTCGGTTCGCCCCAACGGCCCAGCGAGGTCCGGCGGGCAAGGTGCCGTGCGATTTCCGGATCGGCGGTCATTTCGCCATTCGCTTCGGTTGCGAAATAGCCCGGGGCGACGGCGTTGACCGTAATCCCGATGGCGCCCAGTTCAGCCGCCAGCGCACGGGTCAGCGCGGCCAGGCCGCCCTTGCTGGCAGTGTAGAGCACATCGCCCCGGGCGATATCGGCCGCGATCGAGGTGATGTTGATGATCCGCCCGTATTCGCGCGCCTGCATCAGCGGCGCCGCGCGGCGCGCAAGATCGAAGGGCGCGACGAGGTTGGTCGAGAGCATCGCCGCCATATCGGCCCGTCGCAATTGCCCCAGCGGCCGCCGGTCGCGTTGCCCGACATTGTTGACGAGGATATCGAGGCCATCTTCGGCAAGGCGCGCGAATGCCGCCGCGCTCGCCTGGTCATCCCCGATATCGAAGGGCAAGGCCCGGGCGTTAGGGCCGATCCGTTCGGCGGCGGCTTCGACTGCGCTGGCCCCACGCCCGTTGAGCCAGACGCGCGCGCCCTGTTCTGCCATGCGCCGGGCGATCTCGAAACCGAGCCCGCGCGACGCGCCGGTAACGAGCGCGATGCGCCCGGCAAGCGATCCCTTCACTGTCATGTCAGTGCTCGTAGATCATCTTCGCCGTCATACCACCGTCGATATTGAGGCGCTGCCCGGTCACGAACCCCGCTGCGTGCAGATAGGCGACTGCCTCGGCAATATCCTCCGGCCGCCCGATGCGCCCGACCGGATGCTGCTCGCGGTCCTTGGGTCGATGCTCGGGATGGCTCCGTTTGCCCTCTTTCTGCCACGGCCCGGTTTCGATCCAGCCCGGACGTATCGCATTCGCGCGGATCCTGGGCCCAAGCGAGACCGCGAGCGAATGGGTGAGTGCATCGAGCCCGCCCTTTGCCGCCGCATAGGCAAAGGTATCAGGCTCGCTCATCACCGCACGGGTGGATGAAATATTCGCGATACTCGCGCCACCGCTGCGCCGCAGGAACGCCAGCGAAGCGCGCGTAACCAGAAAGGCGCCGGTCAGGCTGGCATCGATCCACGTCTGCCATTCAGCCAGCTCGAGCTCCTCCAGCGGGCCAGCTACGGGATCGGCGATACCGGCGTTGTTGACGAGGCAATCGAGCGGGCACTCCCCCAGCCATTCGCCGATCCCCTCGAACGCGTTCCTTACCTCGCTCTCGCGGCCGACATCGCAGCTCAGGAAGAGCGCGCTTTCCCGCGGTAGCGCGCCGCGCAATTCGGCCAGCGCTTCGGTATCCGTGTCGAGACCGATCACCTGCCAGCCGAGGCCATGAAAATGCATTGCGGTTGCGCGCCCGATCCCGTTTGCGGCGCCGGTTATCAAGATGGTTTGCATGCCGGGCTAACGGGCCTAGCGCCGATCAGTGCCCATGGTCGTGGGCTGGCCCGCCCATTGCCTCGAGCACGTCTTCCAGCCGTGCGGCATCGCCCAGCGCGATGACCCGGCCATCGCTTTCGGCATCGAGCGGATTGCCTTGCCAGTCGCTCATGACCCCGCCCGCGCCTTCGACCACGGGCACCAGTGCTGCAAAATCATAAAGCTTGAGACCGGCTTCGACGACGATGTCGACATGGCCGGAGGCGACGAGCCCGTAATTGTAGCAATCACCGCCATAGATGATCTTGCGCTCGGCCACCGCCTTGGCGACACCCATGAAGGCGTCGACGTCGTCGCCGGAGAACTGGTGCGGCGTGGTCGTGCCGAGAACCGCGTCGGACAGCTCCTTGCACGCAACCGCGCGCACCGGACTGCCGTTGAAGGTGGTGCCCTCGCCGATCCGTCCGACCCACCGTTCACGCGCGATGGGCTGGTCGATCACGCCGAGCACCGGCCAACCATCCTGCATCAGCGCGATCAGCGTACCGAAAATGGGGCGACCGGCGATGAAGCTGGTGGTGCCGTCGATCGGGTCGAGCACCCATTGCCGCCCCGCGCCCTCGTTGCGCGTGCCGTATTCCTCGCCGATGATGCCGTCATCCGTACGCTCGCTCTCGAGAATCGCGCGCATCGCCGCCTCGGCGGCGCGGTCGGCCTCGGTCACGAAGCTGCGATCCGCCTTCCGTTCCTGCGACCATTCGCCGCGGAATAGGGGACGAATCGCTTCACCCGCCGCTTCAGCCAGGCGATTGGCAAGCGCGAGATCGGCAGCCGTCGCCATGCTCAATCGAACAGCGAGCTGACCGAGCTTTCGTCGGCAATGCGGCGGACCGCTTCGCCGACCAGCGGTGCGATCGTCAGAATGCGGATCCGTTCGGAATCCTTGGCGGCATCGGTCGGCCGGATCGAATCGGTGATGACCAGTTCCTTGAGCGCGGATTTGTCGACCCGTGCCACGGCCCCGCCCGAAAGGACGCCATGCGTGATATAGGCCGCGACCGAAGCCGCACCCTGATCGAGCAGCGCCTGCGCCGCGTTGCACAGGGTCCCGCCCGAATCGACGATGTCGTCGATCAGGATGCAGTGCCGGCCCGACACGTCGCCGATGATATTCATCACTTCGCTTTCGCCGGGGCGATCGCGCCGCTTGTCGACGATCGCCAGCGGTGCGTTGTCGAGCCGCTTGGCCAGTGCACGCGCACGCACAACGCCGCCGACATCGGGGCTGACGACCATCAGGTCCTCGTCGCCGTAGCGCGCCTGGATATCTGCCGCCATCACCGGGGCGGCGAACAGATTGTCGGTCGGGATGTCGAAGAAGCCCTGGATCTGTCCCGCGTGGAGATCGACCGCGAGCACGCGCTCGGCCCCTGCCTCGGTAATCAGATTGGCTACCAGCTTGGCCGAAATCGGAGTCCGCGGGCCGGGTTTGCGGTCCTGGCGGGCATAGCCGAAATAGGGCACGACTGCTGTGATGCGCCGCGCCGAAGCGCGCTTGAGCGCGTCGATGCAGATCAGCAGTTCCATCAGATTGTCGTTGGCCGGATAGCTGGTCGACTGGACGACGAACACGTCTTCGCCGCGCACGTTCTCGTGGATCTCGACGAAGATCTCCTCGTCGGCAAAGCGGCGCACCTGCGCATCCACCAGCGGCATTTCGAGATAACCTGCAATGGCCCGTGCAAGCGGCAGGTTCGAGTTGGCGGCCATGATTTTCATGCGGAGAATCCCCGGGCAAACTGGATGTGCGCCCCGCCTAGCCGAGCGTCACGGATATGCAACAACCGACGGGCGCGTTTCCCCGCCATGACCACGCCTAGCCCTCGCGGTGTTCGCCCTTGATCCAGCGCACCGTGCCGCTGCTCGAGCGCATGACCACGCTTTCGGTCGTCATGCGTCCGCCGCGCAGATACTTCACCCCGTCGAGCAGCGAACCCGGCGTGACTCCGGTCGCGGCGAAGATGCAATCGCCCTTCACCAGATCGTCACGGGTATAGATGCGGTCGAGATCGTCGATGCCCCATTTCGCCGCGCGGCCGCGTTCGTCATCGTTGCGGAACACCAGCCGGCCGTTGAACTGGCCCCCGACGCAGCGCAGCGCCGCCGCCGCCAGGACGCCCTCGGGCGCACCGCCCTGACCCATGTACATATCGATCGTCGTGTCCTCGTCGGTCACCGCGATCACGCCGGCGACGTCGCCATCGCCGATCAGCACAACCCCGCAGCCCAGGCCGCGCAGTTCGGCGATCAGTTCGGCATGACGCGGGCGGTCGAGGACGCAGACGATGATGTCGGAAGGCGCCACGCCTTTGGCCTTCGCCACCGCCTGCACGTTTTCGGTCGGGCTCTTGGCCAGGTCGATGATGCCATCGGGATAGCCCGGGCCCACCGCCAGCTTGTCCATATAGACATCGGGAGCGTTGAGCAGGCAGCCCTCTGCCGCCGCCGCGAGCACTGCCAGGGCATTGGGCCCCGCTTTCGCGGTGATGGTCGTGCCCTCGAGCGGGTCCAGCGCGATATCGATCTTGGGGCCTTCACCCGGCGCGCCGCCGACCTTTTCGCCGATGAACAGCATGGGCGCCTCGTCCCGCTCGCCTTCGCCGATCACCACGGTGCCATCGATAGCAAGCGTATCGAACGCCTTTCGCATGGCTTCGACGGCAGCCGCATCGGCAGCCTTCTCGTCGCCGCGCCCGATCAGCTTGGAGGCGGCCACTGCCGCAGCTTCGGTCACACGAACCATTTCGAGGACCAGGACGCGGTCGAGCGGATTTTCGGCGGGCGAGTTCATAGTCGGTTCAGTCCCTCACGTGTGTGTGGCGCATGACGTTGGCCACACGGTTTGCGGTCGTGCGGCGGATAGACAGGGAGCCTGACATTGTCGAGACGCTGGTGGGCGGCCTGCGTGGCAATGGCGGCGGCGGGCCTGCCGTTTCCCGGATCGGCACAGGATGCCGCAGCCCCGCCCGAACGGATCGACATATTGATCCCGCAGCAGGACTACGACGCGCCGCTCGAAAACTGCAGCGACGAGCAGGAAGCCGCCTCGATCTCGGGTGAAATCATCGTTTGCCGTACACGGCGCGACCAGCGCGAATTCGGCTATGACGAAGAGCGTGCGCTAGAGCGTTACGCGGCGGAGACCATGAACAGGGGCGATCCCCGAGCGCCCGACTTTGGCGAATCGTGCAAGAAGAACCCCGAAAAGGGCGCCTGCATCGGCTTCGGCCAACCGCCGCCGCCCGCACTCATCATCGATATCGAGGCACTGCCCGAAGCGCCGGCCGGTTCGGATGCGGACCGCGTCTCCCGCGGTCTTGCGCCGCGCGGCGAAAACGCGGCGCCGGAAGTGTCCCCGCGCGAAGCCGACCTCGGTCTCCCTCCCCCGCCCGACAGGGCCGGCGAAGAGGACAAAATCAGTCGCCCAGGATCGGCATCACCAGCGGCGCAGCCGTCAGGCTAGGCGAGCCATTAAGCAAATCGAGCGCCTTGGTCACGCAGCGTTCGGGTCCTTCGTGCGTCACCATGGCCACCAGCACTTCCCCGCCTGCATGATCGCGCCCGCGCTGGATCAGGCTCTCGATCGAGACTTCGGCATCGCGCATCGCGGCAGTTATTTCCGCCAGTACGCCGGGGCGGTCGTTCACAGTGAAGCGGATGTAGTCGCGGCCCATGCGGTTGCCGGGATCCGCCGGAGCGAACTGCTCGAGTTGTTCGACCGGGACCGAGAACGGCGCGCCGCTGTCGCCGCGGGCGATGTCGATGAGATCGGCGACCACCGCGCTGGCGGTCGGCCCTGCACCGGCACCGGCTCCCTGGAACAGCAGCTGGCCTGAAAAATTGCCTTCGGCGACAACTGCATTGGTCGGCCCGGTCACCGCGGCCAGCGGGTGGCCGCGCGCGACAAGGCAGGGCCGCACGCGCTGGAGCAATCGCGTCTCGTCGGCGCTTTCGTCGAGCGAAGCAATACCGACCAGCCGGATGACATAGCCCAGGGCACCCGCCTGCGTGATATCGGCCGCGCGCACTTCGCCGATACCGGTCGCTTCGACATTGGCGAAGTCGACCCGCGCGCCGAATCCGATCGCGGCCAGTATCGCGAGCTTGTGCGCAGCATCGACGCCTTCGATGTCGAAAGTGGGGTCGGCTTCGGCATAGCCCTTCTCCTGCGCCGCCTTGAGCATCTCGCCGAAATCCGCGCCGGTATGCTCCATTTCGGAAAGGATGTAATTGCAGGTCCCGTTGAGTATCCCGTAGATTCGTTCGATGCGGTTTGCTGCCGCACCTTCGCGCAGACCCTTTACTACCGGGATGCCGCCCGCGACCGCAGCTTCGAACTTGAGCGGGACGCCGCGCAGCGCCGCCTGTTCGGCGAGTGCTAGGCCGTGGTGCGCGATCATCGCCTTGTTGGCGGTGACGAAAGCCTTGCCGGCATCGAGCGCTGCCCGCGCCAGCGTGAGCGCAGGACCATCGGATCCGCCGACCAGTTCGAGCACGACATCCACATCACCGCGCTGCGCCATCGCCTGCATATCGTCGACCCAGGCATAGGGCGAAAGGTCGACGCCGCGGTCACGCGCCCGGTCGCGGGCGTTCACCGCTACGATTTCGAGCGGGCGTCCCGCACGGCGTTCGATGGTCGAACGGTTGGCTGCGAGTAGTTCGATGACGCCGGTACCGACGGTGCCGAGACCGGCGAGGGCGATGCGAAGAGGTTCTGCCATATCCGCCGCCTAGCGCAGCGATACGGCGGGTTGGAAACAATTTGTCTTGGCCGCGGTGAAGTCCCGCCTTTACTCGCGCGTTCGCGTGCAGGTCCCGAGATCCTCGCGCACCAGCGCATAATCGTCTGCCGCCAGTGCGCGGGCGTTGGCGTCACGCGAGAGAATTGCGGTTTCGGGCAGCGTCTCGGGCAGCGAACAGGCCAGACGATACCATTCGAGCGTCCCCGGCTGCGGCGCACGCGCCGCCTGGTCGACGATCTCGGTCCACGAAACCCCCCAGCGCGGCGCCTGCCCCGGCCGGCGCACGACCGTTACCGATACCGGGCCGTCGTTTTCGGTATCGAGGAACAGCTGCGTTTCCGATTCGCCGACCAGCGTACCCTCGACCGCGAGCGCATCGCGAATCCCGGTGACTCGCGGCGGTGCATCCTGCGCCAGCAATTCGGCCAACACCGGACGCAGGCGCGCCTCGAACGCCTCGCTATAGGCGAACTGCGCGCGCGGATCGACCAGCTGGAGCTGCGCCGGGCTGCCGGCGACGGGCCTTGCGAACAGGATGACTTCCTGTTTCTTCAGCTTGGGCGGCTTGCGCTTCGCATCGAGCGGCACATCGACCAGATAGCGCAGCGCTTCGCCCAGCGGCGCATTGCCCGCAATCAGCGCCGAGGTGCGGGCCTCGATATACAGCCGGACGAAGCCGGGCTGCAGACCTGGCGAACGTTCCGGTTCGACGGTTGCCTGCCGGCGGATCTGCGCGCGCACCACCAGCGGCGCCTCGTCAGCCAGATCGACCATGTCGGCATAGGTCAGTTCCGCCGTGCGCGCACCGTCCTGCGCCATGGCCGTCACGGGCGCTGCCGCGAGCGCTGCACCGAGAAGCAGGAACGGGCCGGTGGTGCGTAAGATCGACATAAGAGCAGCTTTCGATTTTGCGGTACGGTTTCGAATCACTGAACCCACCGGCGTTAAGGTCGGTTCCTCCAGCCAAGCTACTGAATTGGCGGTTAACCGATAAAGGGTTTGCGGACGCTTCGCATCGTAGCTAAAGGGTCGGACCGGACCCGAGTGGATGACACTTTATTGCTTGGGGAGAGGCGTCCGGGTTCTTAGTGAGAATTTCGGTCTGCCTTCGTCGCGAGAGTCTTCAGGGTCTCGAGCGGCGCGAACGCGTTAACGATTCCCCAAGTCGCGCCAATCCGGCGGGTCGCAAAGGGGTTTTCAATTGCCCCGGGATTTCCGGGGTGACCGATGGAGTGAAGCAACCGAATGGCTTATGCTGACCAACAGATGAGCGGCAATCGCATCGTCGCGATCATCATTGTTGCCCTCATCCATGTCGCTCTCGGTTACGCTCTCATCACCGGTCTCGCATATAATGCGGTCCAGCAGGTGGTCGAGCGCGTAACGACGATCGATATCGAGGAGCCCCCGCCGCCCGAGGAAGAGCCGCCGCCGCCGCCGGAGAACGTGCCCGACACGCCTCCGCCGCCGGTTGCACCGCCGCCGCCGATCAACATCGCGCCGGCACCGCCTCCGATCCGTACGCAGACGACGATCCCGCCGCCGGCTCCGCCGCAGCTCGTCATTCCGCCGCCTGCGCCCCCGGCACCGCCGCCGCCGCCTTCGCAGGCACGTGGCGCGTCGCCCAAGGGTCAGGCCGGCTGGGCACGTCGCATCCAGAGCAACTATCCCCGCCGTGCCGAACGTGAAGGCATCGAGGGTAACGTTGGCGTGACCATCACGGTCGGAACCGACGGGCGCGTAGCATCCTGCCGCGTGAGCAATTCCAGCGGGTCGAGCGATCTCGACCAGGCTGCTTGCGACGGCATGACCCGCTATGCGCGTTACGAACCGGCGCTGAATGCTGCGGGCAACCCGATCCAGGACACCGTGTCCACGACGATCGTTTATCGGCTTAACTAACCTCGTTTCTGCCCAGGGTCAGGGTACCCGGCGCAAAAGACACTCTCAAAAGGACCATTCGTTATGACCTTCGAACTTCTTGCAGCTGCCGCTGATGCGGCACCGGAGAACTCCTTCGGTTTTCTTGAAGCCATGGAACAGGGCGGTTTCGTTGCCTGGTTCATTCTCGGCGTGATGGTGATCATGTCGGTCGGTTCGTTCTACATCCTGTTCACCAAGCTGTTCGAACAGCGCAAGGTGCTGGCGCAGTACAAGGCCGTCCGCACGCAGTTCTGGAAGACCGGTTCGCTGCGCGACGGCGCGACCAAGCTCGACAAGAACAGCGCATGGCGCCAGCTCGTCGACGACGCCATCCTGGCCGAAGACCAGCACGCCAAGATGACCGACAAGCTCGAAGCCCACGACTGGATGCACGGTTCGCTCCAGCGCTCGGAAGACACGATCAACTCGAAGCTCGCGGGCGGCCTGTCGTTCCTCGCGACGGTCGGTGCAACCGCTCCCTTCGTCGGCCTGCTCGGTACGGTTATCGGTATCTACCGCGCCCTGATCAACATCGGCATCGCCGGTTCGGCATCGATCGACAAGGTCGCCGGCCCCGTCGGTGAAGCGCTGATCATGACCGCCATCGGCCTGCTCGTCGCGGTTCCCGCCGTGTTCGCCTACAACTGGCTCCAGAGCCGCAACAAGCGCATCGCCGAACTGCTCCACGCGTTCTCGACCGATCTGCTTGCGAACATCAACTCGGCCGGCAGCGTCAAGCCGACCTACATGACCGCGACGTCGACGCAGGCTGCCGGCAAGGCCGCCCGCACCGCTCCGGCTGCCAAGCCCGCTGCGACGACCACCACGGTCAAGAAGTAATCGATCGGACCGGGGGCGGCCTCCTGCCGCCCCCGCCCACCGCATCGAACCCAAGAATTTCGAACGTTAGGAACTGAACCATGGCGATTTCGACAGGAGGTGGCGCCGACACGCCGATGTCGGACATCAACACCACTCCGCTCGTGGACGTGATGCTGGTGCTTCTGATCATCTTCCTCATCGCGGTTCCGGTCGCGATCCAGACCATCGAAAAGCTGGAAATCCCGGTTTTCGAATCGACTGAATCGAAGGACAAGGTGGAAAACCTTCTCCTGACCGTCAGCACGACCGACGAGAACGGTGTCAGCGCGGGCGAACCCGGCTTCGCCGGCGCTTCGCGGAACGGCCAATGCCGCGTCTATTTCGGCAATGTTACCCCGGTCACCTCGGAAGAGCTCTATGACCAGGCATTCGAACGCCTCGATGCCATCGTACAGCGTGCCGGTGGTCCCGACGCCATCATGGACGATCCGGAGAAGATCCCGCAGGTACACATTCGCGGTGACGTGAACGCTCCGTGGTCCTGCGTGGCCGGCGCGATCTACAACGTCCAGGCGGCGGGTTATCCCACCGTCGGCTTCATTTCGAACCCGGTTGATCCCAACGCGTGATCGCGCGGTTCGACAAAGCAGATTAGGGAGTAACCCACTATGGCAATGTCAGGCGGCAAGGATGATGGCGCGCCGATGATGGAAATGAACATGACGCCGTTGATCGACGTCCTGCTCGTTCTCCTCATCATGTTCATCATCACCATCCCGGTCGCGACGCACTCGGTCGATATCGACCTGCCCGCACCCAATAACGTTCCGCAAGACATCACCGTCGAGCCGGAAAAGAACAAGCTGGTGCTTTCAGCGCAGAACGAGATCCTGTGGAACGGTAATGCGATCGATATGGGCCAGCTGCGTACGCTGCTGGAAGAATCGAAGAACATCAATCCGGAACCCGAACTCCAGTTCGAACCGGAAGCCCAGGCCAGCTACGATCTCGCGGCCAAGGTGCTGCAGCTGATCAAAGCTAGCGGAGTCACCAAGTTCGGCTTCGTCGGCAACGAACAGTATCGGACCTTCGGCAAGAGCTGAGATTTCGAGACCTCGAAAAACCGGGAAAGGGGCGGAGCGATCCGCCCCTTTTTCTTTGCGCGTCAGTCCCCCGCAAGTGGGTCGTCGACGCGCATGGCCGATCCGGCCAGGCTTTCCGCTTCAAGCAACAATTCGTCATCGACCGTCCCTTGCGGCGTCGCCTCACGCCCGATCATCACCATGACCGGCACGGCGAGCGGACTCACGCGGTCGAGTTCGACGTGGACCAATTGCTCGGCCGAGCGATCGAGCAAATCGCCAAGCCGCCCGACATCGGTCATCCGCGTCCGCGCATCGGCCCAGGCGGCTTCGATCAGCACATGATCGGGTTCGTACTTGCGCAGCACGTCGTAGATGAGGTCGGTCGAGAAGGTCACCTGCTTGCCGGTCTTTCGCTTGCCCGTATGCTGGCGTTCGACCAGGCCCCCGATAACCGCAACCTCGCGAAACGCGCGGCGCAGGAGATGCGAATTCTGCACCCATTCGACGAATTCGTCCTGCAGTATGTCGGGTGACAGCAGCGGCCCCGGCTCACTGACCGGTTTGAGCCCCCATACAGCCAGCGAATAGTCGTTGGCGACGAAGCCGCCGGGCATTAGCCCGCGATCTTCCATTCGCCGCGTGATGAGCATCCCCAGGCTTTGGTTCGCGTTCCAGCCTTCGAAGGTATAGTAGACGCTGTAATGCCGCTTCGCATGCGGGAAGCTTTCGACCAGCAACTGCCCGGGACCAGGCATCTGCGAGCGCCAATCCTGCACCTCGAGCCATTCGCGTACATCATCAGGGAAGCGGGCCCACCCCGCCCGGTCGACCAGCATGGCGCGCACCCGGTCCGCGAGATGCGTCGTCAGCGGCAAGCGTGCGCCGCCGTAGCTGGGTATCATCGCACTGGCTTTCGCCGCCCGGACGAGCACCTCCATATCCTGCAGTTTGACCACCTCGAGGCTCATCCCCGCAAAGGCGAAGGTGTCCCCGGGACTGAGCGAGGCGGCAAACCGTTCCTCGACCTTGCCAAGGCTACGTCCCCCGCGCCCGCGACCCGAGCTGATGCGCACTTCGAGCATTTCGGAATCGATGATGATGCCCGCGTTCATGCGGTGTCGCTGTGCCTGCTGCGGATGGGCCAGCCGCCAGATGCCGTCCCCGTCGCGCTGGATCCGCTTGAACTTGTCATAGGCCTTGAGGGCATAGCCACCCGTTTCAACGAATGAGAGCACCCGCTGCCACACCGCTTCGTCGACCCAGGCATAGGACAGGCTGGCCCGGATTTCGGCCAGCAGGCCCGCTTCGTCGAACGGCGCGGCACAGGTGCAGGCCATTACGTGCTGGGCGAGCACATCGAGCCCGCCCGGACGGAAGGTTTCGCCGTCCCGCTTGCCTTCGTCGACCGCCTCCTTCGCAGCGGTGGCTTCGAGGAACTCGAACCGGTTGCCTGGTACCAGCAAGGCCCGGCTCGGTTGATCGAGACGGTGATTGGCACGCCCAATGCGCTGCAGCAGCCGCGAGGAGCCCTTGGGGGCCCCCATCTGGACCACTAGGTCGATATCCCCCCAGTCGACGCCCAGGTCGAGACTGGCGGTCGCCACCAACGCGCGTAACTCGCCCCTCGCCATCGCGCCTTCCACCTTGCGGCGCGCCTCCTTGCTCAGCGAGCCGTGATGAACGCCGATAGGCAGGTTGTCGTCGTTCACATCCCACAGGTTCTGAAAGATATATTCGGCGAGGAACCGCGTGTTGGTGAAGATCAACGTCGTGCGGTTGGCGCGGATCTGTTCGTAGAGCTGCGGCACTGCCCAGGTCGCCGCGTGTCCGCCCCACGGAACCCGTTCCTCATTGGGCAGGAGGATCTCGACTTCCGCGGGTGACCCCGTTTCGCCTGCTACCAATTCCACCGAATCGATATCACCCCACGGTGCCAGCCATTCGCGGAACCCTTCCGGGTTGGCGAGCGTCGCCGATAGCGCGACCCGTTGCAGGTCAGGTGCGAGCGCCTGCAGCCGCGTCAGCCCAAGCGCGAGGAGATCGCCTCGCTTGTCCGTGGCAAAGGCGTGCACTTCATCGATCACCACGCGCTTCAGCCCGCGAAACAGCTCGAAACTGTCAGGATAGGAGAGCAGCAGCGACAGGCTCTCCGGCGTGGTCAGGAGGACGTGCGGAGGGCGGCTGCGTTGCCGCTTCTTACGATCGGAAGGCGTGTCGCCGCTGCGCGTTTCGACCCTCAGCGGCAGGCCCATCTCTTCGATCGGAGCCAGGAGATTGCGCTGGACATCATGCGCAAGAGCCTTGAGCGGTGAGATATACAGGGTGTGCAGGCCCGGTGGAGGCTCCGACCCTTTGAGACGCGCCTGGGTAAAATCGGCCAGCGTTGGCAGGAAGCCTGCAAGGGTTTTGCCCGCACCGGTATCAGCCACCAGCAAGGCGTGCCGCCCCCGATCGCTGGCAACCAGCATATCGAGCTGGTGCCGCCGGATGCGCCAATCGCGCCCGGCAAACCAATCGGCGATCTCGGGCGGAACGTCGGGCTGCATCAGCCTAGAAGCGCCGGAGACACCATACTGGTTCCGGGTAACGACCTTGGGACGCTCCCCGGCCCCTGCGGCCTATTGCTCTGCCGTCTCATCCAGCGGCTTTGGCGGATTGACCAAGTCGCCTAGCTGGGCCGGGTCGACATCGAGCAGTTCCGCCATGCGCTGGCGCTGTGCCCGCGTCAGATCACCGTATCCGCGCTCGGCCGGGAGCGCTGCCATCGCCTCGCGCATCGCGCTTTCGATATCGCCGAAGCCGTTCATCATTGCGGGCAGCGCCTGCATGCTCGCCTGCATCACCTGCGGATCGGCGAACAGCGCCATGGATTCCCGCGCATATTCGCTCCCCGTCGGGGTGGCGAAGAAGGCCGCGATGTCGGCCAGTTGCCCCTCGTCGAAACGGACAGCATAGGCTTTCGACAGCCCTTCGCGCATCGGGGCCTCCATGGCCGAGAACATCCCGCCCATGCGTAAGGTGAGGACCTCGACCATCGCATCGCCGCGCGCCTCATAGGCAGGATCGAGCATTGCGGTCAGTTCCGCCCGTTCGTCTTCACCGAGCGCCTCGATGGCCTCGGCTTCGACAGCCAGACGCGCCCCAAGCACAAATTCGGGCTGCGAGAACATCGACAGCATCGGACGAAGCATCTTGTCCATCATGCCGCCCATCATTTCGCCATAGAAGCCATCGGGCATCATCTGGCCGACCACCGCTTGTGCAGCGGGCAACCGGGCGGTCTGCTCGTCGGTCAAGGGTTCGGTCTGGAACAGACCGGCCATCATTCCCGCAAACCCGTCGAGGGCCTCCGGCGACATCGCGCTTTCGTGGGTGGCCGTTTCCTGCTGCGCGACTACCGGCGCAGCGCAGACCAGCGCAGCCGCCGCGATGAATTTGCCTGCCATTCCCTTCATAACTTGCCCCCTGTTGGCCCGAACTCAGTGACCGGCTTGCGGACCGCGCTCGAGGCCCGATTCCGCCAGTTGTTCGTCGATCTGCGCAACGAGCCGGGCAAGCCCCTCCTCGCTCTCGCTCTCCGCTCGCGCAACGAGCACGTCCTGCGTATTCGAAGCGCGCAGCAGCCACCAGCCGTCATCGGTGGTAACCCGTACACCATCGGTCGTGTCGGCCAGTGCATCGCTGGCAGCAACGCGTCCGGCGATCTCTCCGATAGCAGCGAACTTGCGGCTTTCATCGACCTGGAAGCGCATTTCGGGCGTGTTGATCATCGGCGGCATGGCCGAGCGCAGTTCGGTCACCGATTTCCCCAACCGTGCAGCGGCAGCGATCAGCCGAACGCCGGCATAGAGCGCGTCGTCATAGCCGTAATATTCATCGGCGAAGAACACGTGGCCGCTCATTTCGCCGGCAAGCGGCGAGCCCGTCTCCTTCATTTTGGACTTGATCAGCGAATGCCCGGTCTTCCACATCAGGGGTTCGCCGCCATGCGCTGCGACATGGTCGAACAGCGCACGGCTGGCCTTCACATCGGCGATGATCGTGGCGCCCTTGCTCCGCGCGAGCAGGTCTTCGGCGAACACCATCAGCAACTGGTCGCCCCAGATGACCCGGCCTTCGCCGTCGATCGCACCGATACGGTCGCCGTCCCCGTCGAAAGCCACCCCGAAATCGAGCGACCTCTCGGCGACCAGATTGCGCAAATCCGCGAGGTTCTCCTCGACGGTGGGATCGGGGTGATGATTGGGGAATTCGCCATCGACATCGGTAAACAGCAGGTGATGTTCGCCCGGAAGACGCGCGGCGAGCTTTTCGAGCGCCGGACCGGCCGCGCCGTTCCCCGCGTCCCAACCGACCTTGAGGCTGGCAAGCGAGGCGGGATCGATCCCGTCAAGCGCTTCCAGCATCCGATCGATATAGGCATCGATGACATCGCGGTCCTCGACCGATCCCGAGCCGTCGACCCATTCGCCCGCACTGCTCCTGCGGCCCAGTTCCTGGATGTCCGCCCCGAAAAACGGCCGCCCCTGAAACACCATCTTGAAGCCGTTGTAATTGGCGGGGTTGTGGCTGCCGGTTATCTCGATGCCGCCATCCACGTCCTCGGCTGACGCTTCGGCATAATACAGCATCGGCGTAGGGCCCATGCCGATGCGGACGACATCCATCCCTGACGCGTTCAACCCTTCGACGAGGGCGTGTTCAAGCATGGGCGAACTGACCCGGCCATCGTAGCCCACCGCCACTTTCCTGCCGCCAGCCTCTGCCAACATCGAGCCGAAACTGCGTCCGATCGCGCGCGCGTCATCCGCGCCGAGCGTTTCGCCGATGATCCCGCGGATGTCGTATTCGCGCAAAACGGTAGGATGGAAACTGTGAGTCATTCTGAACGCTCCGTTCGCGTGTGTTCAAGCCGGGCGAGCAGCAGGTCGCGGGCTGCATTCACCTCTTGCAGCGCCGCGGCGCTACCGCCTTTGTCCGGGTGGATGATTGTAGCAATGCGCCGATGTGCCAAACGTATTTCTTCGGCCGAAGCGTTGCGCGGGACATCGAGCAGGCGGCGCGCATTGTCGAGCGCGCGCTCGCTCGAACTGCGGGTCGAGAGATACTCCCACGGCCATTTTCCAAGCAGCCAGCGGCATGCCACGCAAATTACCAGGGCCAGGGCAATATAGCGGATCATCGTGCGGCCGCTGCCTTCTCCCGGGCTTCTGACCCCGGCAGGCGCAACGTGGCGATAAGCCCGCGCAATTCCTGCCGCGCCACCAGGTGGCTGGTCCCCAGATCGCCCAGATGGCCCTTGTCGAGGAGCGTCAGGCCCGAGGGGAAGAGCTCGCGGTAGACCACGCGCTCGGACAGCCCCTTGGCGACGCGGAAGCCGACCCGCTTGGACATTTCGGTAAGCGCCTGTTCGATCCGCGCCATATTGCGCGCCTCGGTGTAACCGGTGCGGTTGCGTACAACCACCCAGTCCATCTGCGCGCGGTTCTGTTCGATCGACGTACGGCTGCGTTTGAGCCGGGCTTCCCAGATGAGTTCCGCATAGAACGAAAGCTTGCGCACCTTGAAATTCTCGCTTTCGACCTGTCCGATCAGATCGAAGTCGACGAAGCTGTCGTTCATCGGTGTGACCAGCGTGTCGGACATGGTCGCCGCATGCCGGGCCAGCGGATCATCACGGCCAGGCGTGTCGATGATCACGAAGTCGGCGCCGATGGACTCCGCCGCAATCAACGCTTCCATGCCTGCTTCGTCCAGGTCCTCGACCACATGGCACTGCGCGGTCGGCAGTTCGATCCCGCGGCGCTTCATCGTCTCCGCACGGTTCTCGAAATAACGGCACATGGTCCGCTGGCGGTGATCGAGATCGAACGCGGCCACCCGCGCACCGCCGAAAGCGAGCGCGACTGCGACATGCACCGCGGTGGTCGATTTCCCGGTGCCGCCCTTTTCATTCGCAAAAACGATACGGTGGGGACGGGCGGTCATCGAATAGGGGCCGGGAATTTCATACTGCGCCTGTCCCTATCCAACCCATCGCGCTGCGGCAATGTGGCGCCCGCCTGCCGTGTCCGATTCCCACAATGACGGATGCTTACTAGCGGTCATTGTCCGCTTTGCTAGAATCGCGGCCGCCTGGGTCGCAGTAGACCGGCGAGAACCGGCCAAAGCCGGCAGCCGCGAACGCTCATTCTAGAGGAACCCCAGGATATGAAAAAACTGATCTACACCGCACTCGCTCTCTTCTGCGTGACCGGCATGGCTGCCGAACCCGTAGTTGCGCAGGGGCGCTCCTCGGGCCGCAAGGCGCAGGAGCGGGCGAGCATGGAAATTCCGCGCTGCTCGCAAAACCTTGGGACGATTGCCGTGGTCGAACCCGACGACAAGTGGTGGCGCGAGCTCAATCTCGGCAGCCCCGAACAGATCATCCGGGTGTTTGTCCAACGCTCTGGCTGTTTTACCATGGTCAGCCGCGGCCGGGCAATGCGCAGCCGCGCCATGGAACGCGCGCTGGAGGAACAGGGCGAATTGCAGGACGGGCAGAATGTCGGCCTGGGCCAGGTCCGCACAGCCGATTACTTCCTCCAACCCGACATCGTCAGCGCGAACAGCAATTCGGGCGGCGGGGGCGGAGTGCTCGGTGGAGTGGTCGGCGGCCTGTTCGGCCGCACAGCCGGCGCACTGGTGGGCGGAATTCGCGTCAAGAAAGGGGAAGCCAATGTCGTCCTGTCGCTGGTGAATGCCCGAACCACGGTCGAGGAAGCGCTGGTCGAAGGCTATTTTCGCAAGAAGGACCTCGGCTGGGCTGCCGGGGGCGGCTTGTTCGGCGGCGGGGGCGGCGCTGCAGGGGGCTTCGGCGGGTATGAGAACACGGCGATCGGACAGATCATCGTGCTGGCCTACCTCAATGCCTATACCGATCTGGTGACCCAGTTGGGCGGCCTGCCGACCGATGCGGCTGCCGCGGCACCAATCGCACGCTGACATCGGCGATCTTGCCACGCGAGGGGCGGAACGGCACAGGTCGCTCCGCCCCTTTCGATTCCATTGCCTTTCTTTCGGGAGACGAATGCTGCTTACCGTCCACACGCTCGATGACCTGCGGGCTGCCACCGATAGACTGGGCGGTAGCGGCACGATTGCGCTGGTCCCCACCATGGGCGCGCTGCACGAGGGGCATCTGACCCTGGTCAGGGCCGCCCGGGCCAAGGCGGATCATGTGGCGGTCTCCATCTTCGTCAATCCGCGCCAGTTTGGCGCAAACGAAGATCTCGATGCATACCCGCGGCAGCTCGCACGGGACGCCGCATTGCTCGAAACGGAAGGCGTGGCGCTGCTATGGGCGCCTGCTCCCGACATCGTCTATCCTGCGGGCTATGCCACCAACATCTCGGTCGCGGGCGTCAGCGAGGGCCTGTGCGGCGGCGATCGCCCCGGGCATTTCGACGGCGTGGCCACGGTCGTCTGCAAACTGTTCAACCAGGTTCGCCCGGACATGGCATTCTTTGGCGAAAAGGACTGGCAGCAGTTGGCAGTAATTCGCAGGATGGCGCGCGACCTCGATCTTACGCGGCCGCATGTCGATGCGATTCACGGTGTTGCTATCGTCCGCGAGGCCGATGGTCTCGCTTTGTCGAGCCGCAATGCCTATCTCACGTCCGACCAGCGCTCTGCCGCTGCGGCACTGCCACGCAGCATGAAGCAGGCGATCGCCCGCCTTATACAGGGCGAACCGACCAACACCGTGCTCGATGACCTGCGGGGGGAACTGACCAGCGCGGGCTTTGGCAGTATCGACTATGCCGAACTACGCCGCGGCGACGATCTTGGCCCCGCCGATAGCGCTATGGCAGACAGCCGGCTGTTTGTGGCCGCACGGATCGGCGGGACCCGGCTGATCGACAATATGCGGCTGACGTGACCGCGCTCCCGGAAGCTGTCCCGGAGCAGTGGTAGAAGCGGAGGAAAGATGGAGCGGGTAAGGGGAATCGAACCCCTCTAGCCAGCTTGGAAGGCTGGAGCATTACCACTATGCTATACCCGCTCGGATGCGGCGCCAATGCCATCGAAGCGGCTTCGGCGTCAACACGCTATTGTGACGTATCGCTGCTTTCACCGCGTTCTTCTTCTGCGGAGGATGCCAGCGTTTCGGCCAGTGTCGGCTCATCCTCGATCGTCGGCGGTTCGCGCGTGAGGACCTCGATTTCGACGCGCCGGTTGGCCGCACGGCCGTCTTCGTCGGGCGTACCGTCCGGGCGGGCATTCGGGGCGATGGGGTTCTGCTCGCCGAAGGCGATTGTGCGGATCCGGTCTTCGGCGACGCCGTTTTCGACCAGCCAGTCGCGCACCGCCTCGGCCCGGGCGAGCGATGCCCGCATATTCGCCTCGTCGCTGCCACCGCTGTCGGTGTGGCCGCGCAGATAGATCAGCCCGCCTTCCTCGTTCTGCGGCGACGCAAGCACTGTGGCGAGCGCTGCGCGGCCTTCTTCGGTCAGCTCGGTGCCGTCGGGGAACTCCACAGTGGTTTCGAGCGACCCGCTGGGCTCGAAACTCTCGATTGGCTCGACCTGGAACTCGGGCCGGAAGATCGAGCGCTTTTCGGGCGGCGCGTCGGCATCGGAGGGCGGCTGCGGCTGATCATCCTTGCAGCCTGCAAGCATCGTAGCCGCCATGGCGGCCGCCAGTGTCAGAGTGGAACGGTGCTTCATCTCATGCCCCCTGTTCGGCGGTCTTGTTGCGTTTGCGATCGCGTTTGGCAGCCGCATCCTGAGCGCTGCGTTCCTGCGGAGGCGCGAAACTGACGATCACGTCGCCTGCCCGTGGCTCGGGCCGCGCGGCATGCGTGAAGAAGCGCAGCGTGCCGTTGTCGCGCACCAGCAGCAGCATGGCGGCGGCATCGGGCAAGCGATCCTGCGCCGCGGCAAAGGTGAATTCTTCCGAGAGCTTGGTCTTGCGGAACACCCAGCCCCGCGCGAGCCGTTCGTTTACGTCTTCGACGCCGAAGCCGCTTTCGAACAAGGCGCGGCCGCGGATGCCGCTCGGCAGCGCGTGGCGGTCCTCGTCGTCGATCGCATCACCGAGCTGGAAAACCGTATCGCGTCCGATCTCATAAGCGAATTCATTGCAGACGAGCGCGTTGTACGCCTCGTTTTCGGTTGCCGCCACCAGCACTGAATAGGGGGTCAGGTCGAGATTGTGCTCGGTCGCCTCATTAAGGATTTCCCCATGGTAGAAAGGCAGCCCCTTCTGGCGAGCGAGCGCGAGCCGCTGCCAGCTCGAGTCGACGACCATCACGGGCGCCTTGAGTTCCTGCATCATAAGCGCAAGCGAGATCGTCCACGGCGTGCTCCCTACGATGAGCACGCCCGGGCGGTTACTGCCCTTGAGATTGAGCAGGCGCGCGACGAGATCGATCGTGAAACCGTGCGCCACAATGGTGGCGACCACCACCGCGAAGCTGAGCCCGATCAGTGCCGTACCGTCATAGCCGATATCCTCGAGCCGGAGCGCGAACAGGCCGGAGATGGCCACCAGCACGATACCGCGCGGTGCGATCCAGGAAAGGAACAGCCGTTCGTTCCACGGGACCGAACTGCCGAGCAGGCTCAGCAGGATGGTTGCGGGTCGAACGAGGAACAACAGCGCGAGCAGGAACAGACCGAAGTTCCAGTTGAGATAAGCCAGTTCCTCGAATTCGAGGCTGGCCGAAAGCAGGACGAATATGCCGGCGATAAGGATTACCGCGATGTTCTGCTTGAACGGATGAATGCTGCGCAGGGACGAAACGTTCATGTTCGCCAGCGCGATGCCCATCACGGTCACCGCGACCAGCCCGGCTTCGTGCTCGATCTGGTTGGACAGCACAAACACCACGATGACCGAGGTAAGCAGCACGGGCACCTTGAGATATTCGGGAATGGCCCCGCGCGGAAATGCCCAGGCGATCGCCGCGGCCGCAACATAGCCGATCAGACCTGCGATGATGGCGGCGATGATCAGCGGCGGGACGACTTCGAACAGGCTGGCACCAGGCGATTCGGTAACCGCGCGAAAATATTCGTAGGACACCACTGCGAAGAGCGCGCCGATGGGGTCGTTGACGATGGCTTCCCACTTGAGGATCGCTGCGGGCCGTGCCTTGACCGACGATTGGCGCAGCAGCGGCATCACCACCGTCGGCCCGGTGACTACCAGGATGCCGGCGAACAGGATCGCCACCGGCCATTCGAGACCGCCGATCGAGTGCGCAGCGAATGCACCGAGCACCCATGCGATCGGCCCGCCCAGCAAGACCAGCCGCCAAACCCCTTCGCCTGCATGGCGCAGCTCACGAAAATCGAGGCTGAGCCCGCCTTCGAACAGGATGAGCGCGACCCCGATAGCGATCATCGGATCGAGCAGGTTGCCGAATGCATGTTCGGGATCGAACAGGCCGAGCACCGGACCCGCCAGGAAGCCCGCCGCAAGCATCAGGACGATGGCCGGCCAGCCCGTCCGCCAGGCCAGCCATTGGGCACCTATGCCCAGCATGCCGACCATCGCGATGACTAGTGATTGTTCCATGGGTCTCTCTGGCTGCGCGGCTGTCCGCCGACCGGTGCGCCGCAACGCGCGAGTACCCTTAATGCCCGATGGACAGAATATATCCAGTCCTGCGCGAAACGCTTAGTCGCCATCGAAGGCCATCAAGGCGCGGACATCGAGCGACTGGCTGGCCAAGCGCGCATTGCCGCCCAGATCGGGCAGGTCGATCACGAATGCAGCGCGATCGACACGCGCACCGGCCTTGCGGAGCAGTTCGGTAGCGGCGACCGCGGTGCCCCCGGTCGCGAGCAGGTCGTCGACGATCGCCACATGCTGGCCTGCGCCGACCGCGGCGGGATCCATTTCCAAGCGGTCGAGCCCGTATTCCAGTTCGTATTCGACGCCAATCACTTCGCAGGGCAATTTACCCGGCTTGCGGATCGGCAGGAAGGGCAACTCGAGCCGGGCAGCCACCGCTGCACCGAAGATAAAGCCGCGCGCTTCCATGCCTGCAATCGCTTCAGCGCCCGCAACCGCCTGCGTCAGCCACTCGACCGTTGCAGCAAAACCGCGGCCATGACCGAGAAGCGTGGTGATGTCGCGAAACTGGATACCCGTCTTGGGGAAGTCCGGAATCGTGCGGACAAGTGCTTTGATTTCGTCAGGCGTCATGGCCTACCTCCCCGGAATTGAAACGCCCCTCGCATCACCAGGATGCAAGGGGCGCGAAAATCGTCAGACCGAATGGGTTCAGTCTTTCTTGGGCTTTGCCGCTGCCCAGATCTGCTGTTTCGACAGATAGGCCAGAACCGTAGCGAAGAGCAGGAAAATCAACACCGGCCAGCCGGTCTGCTTGCGCTGGACCATGGTCGGTTCTGCGGTCCAGGCGAGGAAGGCCGCGACATCGGTCGACATTCTGTTCCACCGTCGCCTCGGTCCCGTCGTCATAGGTGACCTGGCCCGTGGTGGTCAGCGGCGGAGCCATCGCGAGGTTGAGGTTCGGGAAATAGGGGTTGTGATAGAGACCCGGTCCCGGAGCGGCTTCGGGATGCTCAGCGAGCAGTTCCGCCGTCGGCTCGGAATAGCCCGAAAGCAGCGAAGCCACGTAGTTCACGCCGTTGCCGCGCGCCTTGGTCATCAGCGACAGGTCGGGCGGGATGGCGTTGTTGTTCGCCGCCGCAGCCGCAACATTGTTGGGATAGGGATCGGGGAAGTAGTCGGTCGGAAGGCCGGGGCGCGTGGTCGCTTCCCCGGTGTTCGGATCGATACCCGGCACCTGCTTCGAAGCGGCGAACGCCTTTACCTGGCCCTCGTCATAGCCAAGCTGTTCGAGGTCGCGGAAGGCGACGAACTTGAGGCTGTGGCATGCCGCACAAACCTCGTCGTAAACCTTGAAGCCGCGCTGCAGCTGCTGGATGTCCCACTTGCCGAACGGCCCGTCGAACGAGAAGGCGATATCACGCGGTTCCTCGTAGGGAAGGTGCCCGGCAGGCTCTTCGGTCATCCAGGCATAGGCACCCAAGACGAAGGAATAGAGCGCAATCAGTGCGAAGCCGAGGCCGACGAGAATGGCGACGAGGCGGATGCTGAGAAGCTTGGTCATGTCTGGTCTCGTAACTCGCTTAGACGGCCGGCGTGGTGTTTTCGCCGAGCACCGCCTTCTTGTCCGAGCCGAGGACGGCTTCGGTGATCGAATAGGGCAGCGGTTCGGACTTCTCGATCTGGCCGACGATCGGCAGGATCACGAGGAAGTGCAGGAAGTAATACGCCGTCGCGATCTGGCTGAGCATCACATAGGGCTCTTCCGCCGGGGCACCGCCGCAGATGAACAGCACGACCATCGCGGGGATCAGGCCGAACCAGAAGAACTTGCGGAACAGCGGGCGGTAGTGGCCGCTGCGCACGGGCGACTTGTCGAGCCAGGGCAGGATGAACCACACGAGGATCGAGCCGAACATTGCAATCACGCCGAGCAGCTTCGCGGGGAAGAACAGGAAGTCGACGGTGAAGGCCCGCAGGATCGCGTAGAACGGCCAGAAGTACCATTCGGGCACGATGTGCGCCGGCGTCGAAAGCGGGTTGGCTTCGATGTAATTGTCCGGGTGGCCCAGCGCATTGGGCAGGAAGAACACCATGGTAAAGAACAGCAGCAGCGCGATGCCGAGGCCGAAGCCGTCCTTCGCGGTGTAGTACGGATGGAACGGGAGCGTATCGCTCTCGCTTTTCACTTCGACACCGGTCGGATTCGACGAACCGGGAATGTGCAGCGCCCAGATGTGCAGGATGACGACACCCGCAATCACGAAGGGCAGCAGGAAGTGGAGGCTGAAAAAGCGGTTGAGCGCGGCATTGTCGGGCGCGAAGCCGCCCAGCAGCCACACCTGGATCGGTTCGCCGACCACGGGAATGGCACCGAACAGGCCGGTGATCACCTTGGCACCCCAGAAGCTCATCTGGCCCCAGGGCAGGACGTAACCCATGAACGCGGTCGCCATCATGAGCAGGAAGATGACCACACCGAGCAGCCAGATCATTTCCCGCGGGGCCTTGTACGAGCTGTAGAACAGCCCGCGGAAGATGTGGAGGTAGATCACGATGAAGAAGAAGCTGGCGCCATTGGCGTGCGCATAGCGCATCATCCAGCCCCAGTTGACGTCACGCATGATATGCTCGGTCGTCGCGAAGGCGACCTGCGCATTGGCGGCATAATGCATCGCCAGAACCACACCAGTGACGATCTGCACCACCAGGAAGAAGCCGGCGAGGACGCCGAAATTCCAGAAATAGCTCAGGTTGCGCGGCACCGGATAACCTGCGCCGACAGCGTTATAAACGAGGCGCGGCAGCGGCAACTTCTCGTCGAGGAATTTGGTGACCCCATTGGTGGGGGCGTATTCCTTGGCCCAGGGAAAGCTCATCGTATCGTCTCTTCTCTCTAAGCTCAGCCGACCTGGATGACGGTGTCCGAGGTGAACTCGTACTCCGGCACTTCGAGGTTGGTCGGGGCCGGACCCTTACGGATACGGCCCGCGGTGTCGTAGTGCGAACCGTGGCAGGGGCAGAAATACCCGCCGAATTCGCCCTTCACTTCGCCTTCGGCCGCCCCGAGCGGGACGCAGCCGAGGTGGGTGCATACACCCATGGTGACGAGCATGTCCTCATGCCCTTCCTTCGTCCGATCGGCGAGCGATGCCGGATCGCGAAGCGAGCCTGCCGGCGTCGCATTGGCGGCGGCGACTTCGGCCGGGGTAAGCCGGCGGATGAACAGCGGCTGCTTGCGGAAGACGGCCTTGATCGCCTGCCCCGGCTCGATCGCCGAAACGTCAACCTCGGTCGAGCTGGCGGCGAGCACGTCCTTCGACGGCGCCATCTGAGTAACCAGCGGATAGACGACCGCTAGGCCGCCGATACCTGCCGCGCTTACCGCAGCGATGTCGAGGAAATCGCGGCGGCGAATGCCATCGGCGGTGTCGCCTGCCGTTTCGGGAGTTGCGGTTGCAGCCGTGTCTGCCATCAGCGCTTTGCCTTGCCTGCCTTGTACCTGCGCCCCAGGCCTGGACCCGGAGACGCGCTGTGCGAATTTATCGACCGGGTGAGGTGGTAAGCCGGCGCACACGACATAGATAACGCGTCCGCAAAAGCCCCATATGTGCCCGGTTTGGACGCGCCTCTAGCCGCTCTGCGGCGGGTTGCCAACCGCCATTTTGGCAAGCTTTATGCAGTCGCGTGCAACCGAGGCCCGTTCCGGCCCGGCACGGGCGATTGGCTCTATCGGCCAAGCGCGATGATGCTGAGCTGGCGGCCGGCCGTTTCCTCGCCCCGGTGCCCTGCGCGGCGATAGGAATGAAACCGCTCTGGCTGCGTGTAGGTATCCTGTCGCACGTCGGCGATCCGGGTGACGCCTGCCTCGCGCAAGCGCTGGGCCGCATAGGCCGGGAGATTGAACTGCCAATGTCCAGCGCGGCCGGGCGTGAAGAAGCGGGCATCGGCGGGCGTGAAATGGTCCCGAAACGCGGCGTCGACCTCGTAGCTGGCCTGGGCAATTGTCGGCCCGATGGCCGCCCGGATGGCCCCGCGGTTTGCGCCGAGGGTCTCCATCGCGGCTACCGTGTTGCCAAGCACGCCAGCCAACGCACCCCGCCACCCGGCATGCGCCGCGCCGATGACGCGCGCCTCCGGATCGGCGAGCAGCACCGGCGCGCAGTCCGCGGTAACGATACCCAGCGCAAGGGCAGGCCGGTTCGTGACGATTGCATCGGCTTCGGGAGGCTCTTCCCAGGCATCGCAAGCGGTCACGACCGTCGCGGAATGGACCTGCCTGACGCGGACAAGCGCGGCGCCGGGAAGAACCTGGTCCGCGCCAAGGCCCGCGGAGCTGGAGAACCCATGAGGGATATCGCCCAGCGAGGAAGCCGTAAGATAGTCGCGCATCGTACTAGCCCAGCGAACGGGTAACCTGTTCATATGTATCGCGCGACAACTTCGGCGCTTCGGCAATCCGCTGGAGCGCTTCGCGCATCAACTGCGCGCGGCCTTCCTCGATCCGACGCCAGCGCCCCAGTGCGGGAACGAACCGGGCAGCGGTTTGCGCATTGATCGGATCGAGTTCGAGGATCAGATCGGCGAGCATGCGATAGCCCTCGCCATCGGCAGAATGGAACGCGCCGGGGTTGCTGGCGAAGGCCATGTAGAGCGACCGCACGCGATTCGGATTGCGCAGCGCGAAATCCTCATGTTCGCGCAAGGACTTCACATGCTCGATCGCGTGGGGATGAAGCGAACTGGCCTGCAGCGCGAACCACTTGTCGATCACCAGTGCGTTGCCCTGGTATCGATTGTAGAAGTCGAGCAGCCGGCCGGTGCGTTCCGCACTGTCGAGCCCGGCCAGCACCATCAGCGCGCCCTGCCGATCGGTCATATTGTCCGCGCGGTCGTATTGCCGCGCCGCAAGACCGGATGCGGTGGCCGGATCGCCGGCAGCGGCATAGGATAGCGCCAGCGTCTTGACCTTGCGCGCGCCCTTCGCCTCAGCATCGAGTGCAAAGGGCACTTGGACGGCTCTTTCGTAAAGCGCATGGAGAGGATCGGCGAGCCGTGTGGCTACGTCCGCCTTGAGCGCTTCGCGAGCGGCATGGATACTGCCCGGATCGGCGATCAGCATCTGTTCCGCTATGTACGCCTGGCTCGGCATGACCATCAGTTCGCCGCGCATCAGATCGTCGAGCGCGCTATCCTCGATCACTGCTCGCATCGCCTGCGCGATATCGCCGCGCGCAGCGTCGCGCTCGGCATCGTCGAGCTCGCCCGAGACGCTGCCGACAAGATAGCCTGTCATCAGTTCCTGCATCGCTTCGTACCGCGCGAAGGGATCGTCGTCGCGCGCGGCGAGGAAGACGAGTTCGTCGCGCGGAACATCACGGTCGATGGAGACCGGCGCCGAAAAGCCGCGATTGATCGAGAGCACGGGTCTGGTCGCAAAGCCGTCGAAGGAAAATTGTGCGGTCTCGCTATCGAGCACTACCAGTTCTTCACCCGCGTGATTGCCACTCTCACGGTCGAACAACGCCAGGCTGAGCGGGATAGGCATCGGCTGCTTGTCGGGCTGGCCTGGCGTCGCAGGTACGGTTTGCGTCAGCGTGAGCGTGGCGGTCTGGCCTTCATGTGTCAGCCGCGCGGCAACCTTGGGGGTCCCAGCCTGCGAGTACCATAGCCGGAACTGCGCAAGATCCAGATCAGCGCCGTCCTCCATCGCGCGAACGAAGTCCTCGCAGGTCGCCGCTTCGCCATCGTGGCGCTCGAAGTAGAGATCAGTGCCGCGGCGGAAGGCTTCCTCGCCTGCCATCGTCCGCATCATGCGAATGACCTCGGCGCCCTTGTTATAGACAGTGGCAGTGTAGAAATTGCTGATTTCGCGATACGAATCCGGACGGATCGGATGAGCCAGCGGCCCCGAATCCTCGGGAAACTGCACACCGCGCAACACGCGCACATCCTCGATCCGCTTGACCGGCGCGCTGCCCATTTGCGCGCTGAACAGCTGGTCGCGCAGTACCGTGAAGCCTTCCTTGAGGCTCAGCTGGAACCAGTCGCGGCAGGTTACCCTATTGCCCGACCAGTTATGGAAATACTCATGGCCGATTACGCCTTCGATCCCGTCGTAATCGCCATCGGTGGCGGTCTCGGGGTCGGCAAGGACGTATTTGGTGTTGAAGATGTTGAGGCCCTTGTTCTCCATCGCCCCCATGTTGAAATCGGATACGGCGACGATGTTGAACAGGTCGAGATCGTATTCGCGCCCGAAGACTTCCTCATCCCAGCGCATCGAGCGCTTGAGGCTTTCCATCGCGTGCTCGGTCCGGTCGAGATCGCCGTCGCGGACATAGACGTTGAGCTCCACCTTGCGGCCGTTCATGGTCGTGAAGCTGTCGCTGCGGGCGACAAGATCGCCAGCGACGAGTGCGAAGAGATAGGACGGCTTGGGCCACGGATCGTGCCATTCGGCCCAGTGCGTATCGCCTTCCTCGCCCTGATCCGTCCGGTTGCCGTTGCAGAGCAGGACCGGAAACCGGGCCTTGGGCCCGCTCATCCGGACGGTATAGGTGCTCAGCACATCGGGCCGGTCGGGGAAGAAGGTGATCCGGCGGAACCCCTCGGCTTCGCATTGCGTGCACAGCATCCCGCCCGAAGCGTACAGCCCCATCAGTTGCGAATTGGCCGACGGATCGATGACGGTGACGATCTCGAGCGAATGGCGTTCGCCCGGAAGCGTCACCAGCAGGTCATCGCCATCCATCCGGTAATCGGTACTTTCGTTGCCGTCGCACGATAGGGATTCGAGCTGGAGCCCGTCGCCGTTCAGACGGATGGTCCGCGCCGCTTCAGCCGCCGGATTGCGTTCGATCTCCAGTCTTGCGGTAACTCGCGTTTGATCCAAGGCGAGATCGAACGTCAGGCGGATGGTCGGAACCAGCCAAGGAAAGGGCTTGTAATCCTCGCGGCGGATTTCGGGTGGGGCCTTTGGCTGGATGGCGGCGTCGGCCATTTCGGGATTGCCGTCGGGGGTTGCGGGAGTGCGCGCGATATCCATGGAATTCCTGTCGAATGCGTAGCTTCTTGGTCTGTCACTCCTTGCAACGTCCGTCGAGACATTGCGTTCACAAGGCGCTGCGCCGATTGCAGCGATTGACAGCGCCGCTGGCCTGCCCCAGCCAGCGACCTCGCATGACCCTCGTGTTCGACCTCTTTTCTGCGGCCAATATCAGCCGCGACATTTCCGCCCCGCTCCGTGCTGCTCCGAGTGCCTTTTGCACGCGGTCCACCAGGCAAGCGTTTGGTTACGGCGTGGCATGACTCGCCTGCTGATCTTCGGCCTCGGCTATACAGCGACACGGATCGCCGATGCGCTGCGCGGCAAGGGCTGGCATGTCGATGCTACCGGCAGCGCGGGCAATCTGGCTTTCGACGACCGCACTGCCGTCGCGCAGGCTGTGGATGCCGCCACCCATGTCCTGAGCAGCGTTCCGCCCAGCGAAGGAAGCGATCCGGTGCTCGACCGCTATGGCGACCTGATCGGCGACCGGTGGCTGGGCTATCTGTCGTCGACGGGGGTCTATGGTGATGCGCAGGGGGCCTGGGTCGACGAGGCTTCCCCCACCGGCGGCGGGCGGCGCAGCGCACGGGCGGAATGCGATTCGCGCTGGCTGGATGCCGGCGCGCGGGTGTTCCGTCTTCCCGGCATCTACGGCCCGGGTCGTAGCGCATTCGACCGGATCGAACAGGGCAAGGCGCACCGCATAGATCTTCCGGGGCAGGTTTTCAGCCGCGTTCACGTGACGGATATCGTGGCGGGCGTGATCGCTGCGATCGGCCGCAATGCACCAGCGGGCGCCTATAATCTGGCGGACGATCTGCCCACGAGCCAGAACACCGTCATCGAAGAAGCCTGCCGTCTGCTGGGCCAGGCGCCGCCGCCGCTGCAAAGCATCGAGGATGCAGGGCTGTCGCCGATGGCGCGCGGTTTCTACTCCGAGAACCGGCGTGTCGCCAATGGCAAGGCGAAACGCGTGCTTGGCTGGGACCCCGCCTTCCCGACCTATCGCGAAGGGCTCGCGGCGATCATGGCTCGGGCGTAGCCCGCCGCGGCGGTGCGGTTGCCCGGCCTCGCATGGCCACGACCATACCGACCAGCGTGACGACTGCCCCGGCAGCCGGCAGCGGTCCCCAGACGAACCCTTCGAACAGCGTCGAGAGGATCATGGCCACAACCGGGACAATCACCGAGCTGTAAGCCGCCTTCCCCGCCCCGACCTTGCGGACGAGGCCGTAATAAAGCGGGAAGGTGACGACCGATCCGGCGAGGCCGAGAAACAGGATCCCCATCGTGTAGGATGGTCGGGGATCGAATTGGGGCGGGCCTGCCGTTACCAGCGCAAAGACGGTGTTGATCAGCACGCCGATTGTCATCGCCCATGCCAGGAGCGCAAGGAAAGGCTGCTTTTTCGCGCCCTCCATTGCCTGCGTGATATTGGCTGCGCTGGCCGAAAGGATGCCGCCAACCGTCAGGCCAGCCCCGAGCAGCACCTGTTGCAGTGTTGCCGGCGAAGAACGCCATTCATGCGCGAACAGCAGCGCGACACCGATCGCCGCAATCAGCGACCCGAGCACGAATGCACCGGTGATGGGTTGGTGCAGGAAGATCCGGCCCAGGACGGCATTGGGCACCACCAGCAAGGCGAACATCACTGCGACCAGGCCCGAGGTGATATAGGCTTCGGCATTGTAGACGAACGCGAAGTTGAGCGTGAACTGGAAGAGGCCGAGCAAGGCCGCCCAGCGCAGCCCCCCCGGGACCAGCAGCAGCGGTTCGCGGCGCAGGGCGGCAAGTGCGAACATGCCCAGCGCGGCGATTACGAAGCGGTATGAGATCGACCAGCTCGCCGGAACGCTGGCGATCTGGTCTCGAATGACCAGCCAGGTGCCGCCCCAGATCAGGCTGACAATCACGAAGGCGATGAAATTGCGAGGGGTAAACAGGCTCTCGGCCTCGGCAGGCGCGCTCATAGGCTGGCGATAGCCCGTGCCAGCGCGGCGGCGGCGGCGTCGCGCGTGTTCCAGGCCGTGACGAAGCGCGCCGCATCTGTACCCCAGTCGTAAAAACCGAAGCCTTGTTCGCGAAGCACATCGCGCTCGTCAGCGGTGCAGCGAACGAACACTTCATTGGCTTCGACCGGATGCATCAGCCGCGTTTCGCACGCGCGTGCGATCTCCTGCGCAGCGGCATTGGCGTGCCGGGCATTGTCCAGCCAGACGTCCCGCTCGAGCATGGCGTGGAGTTGCGCGGCGAGAAAGCGTCCCTTCGACTGGAGGTGCCCCGCCCGCTTGCGGCGATAGCGCGCGACATCGGCGAGCTCCTGATCGAAGAATACGATCGCCTCGGCGCTCATTCCGCCGTTCTTGATAAAACCGAAACTGAGCGCGTCGGCCGCTCCGGCCGCGTCCCCGGGCGCGCAATCGAGGAACGCGACCGCATTGCCGAACCGTGCGCCGTCCATGTGCAGGCCAAGCCCGCGTTCGCGCGCCAGTTCGGCGATCGCGGCGATTTCATCCGGTCGGTAGACGCAGCCATATTCGCTCGGCTGCGTGATCGAGATCGCATGCGGCTGAACCTGGTGGACATCGTCGCGGATCGGATCGACCGCTGCGCGAATGGCCTCCGGTGTCAGCTTGGCACCAGTGCCTTCTGCCAGAATCAGCTTGGCCCCGTGGAGGTAAAAGCCCGGCGCACCGCCTTCATCCATTTCGATATGCGCTTCTTCGTGGCAGACCACCGCTCCGTGGGGCGGGACCATGGTGGCGAGCGCGAGGCAGTTCGCTGCGGTCCCGGTGCCTGCCCAGAGTACCGTGCATGGGCGGCCGAACAGCTGCGAAAACCGGTCGTCCAGCGCCGCGCTCCACCTGTCGCCGTCATAGGGCGAATCGGGCTCGTCGGCGGCTTTGAGGGCGTCCCAGACCGCAGGGTGAACTGCGGCTGCATTGTCGGAGAGAAACAGCATCGGAACCCCTTAGACAGGGGAACGTTGCTTGCCCAGAAGGGAAACTTTCGGACATGGAAAACGACGAAATTGTAATCGAACGCCACGATCACACCACTCATGGCGAATATCTGGTAAGCATCGGCCCGGGCGAGGCGGCCGGAAAGCTCACATGGACGCAGCGCGGCGATGCCCGCGATGCCGAGCACACAATCGTACCGCCGGAACTTCGCGGACAGGGTATCGCCGGGCGGCTGGTGGATGCGCTGGTGCGCGATGCCCGGCGCGAAGGCTTCAAGATCATTCCCAGCTGCTCTTACGTCGCCGCGCAATTCGATCAGCATCCCGAATGGGAGCCGCTGCGCGTCTAGCAGCCGGTCGGCGTGGCCTCACCGATCTGTGAAAAGTCGTTCGCAGTCATGCTGTCGAGCACTGCCGCACGCACCCGCTCGGCTTCGGCCACCGACAGCCCGCGCAGGCGCAAATTCCCGCCGGCCAGCCCAAAGCGGACGTCGGCATAACCGCGTAGCCGGGCCAGCGGATGCTGCACCAGCTCGACCGATTGCAGTTTATGCCGCGCGGCGATGGTCATGCTGGGCGCCAGCCATCCGCGCCGCGTATAGAGCCGATCACGATCGAGCGCATGGCGAGTACAGTGCCAGGTAAGGAACTGGTCGAACGCAATCGCGCCGCCACCGAGAATGGTTGGCACGATCGCCAGCTTCCAATGCCCCAAGGCTAGGGCTATCCCGGACAGGACAAGCATCGCCGCCAGCCCCAACAGGAAGGCATCGATTCGGTGGGCCGGTGCCCCGCGATGCCAGTCGGAGCTTTCCTCGGGCAGCGCGAACCCCGTTTCGCTTACGACGCGCGCAATTTCATCCATCCGTCCGAAGGGGACGGCGTCGTGATTCGCGGATCCACTATCGCTCGCAAGGCTGACAGCCTTGAGCGCATGGAAGCCGAACAGGCGCCGCACCATTCCCGTCCGCACCCGCAGCGCCTGGATCCGGTGGGTCGGCATGACCAGATCGGTTCGCGTCAACAGCCCGCGCCGCCGCCGCAGACCCTTGTCGGTTCGTTCCAGCCGGAACCCCCATTCGCGCAAGACCGTCCGCACCACTCCGCTCGCCACGCCGATCAGAAGCAACGCCAGGGCCGCGATCAGGGCGCCCAGGACCTGTGCGTGGATCCCCAGCCCCGCGAGCCATGCGCCAGGGCCGGAAAGCTGGTCGCCCCAGGCCCGCCAATCCGAAATGTCGCGCCAGCCGCGCCAGTCCCAGATTTCGAAGGGGAGCAGGAAATCGAACTGCTGCGCCACGCCTGCCGCGACCGCGACGACCACCAGCGAGAATTCGAACAGACCGAAAGTGACGACCCGCCTGGGCGACATGGCGTACAGCAGATGCGCAGTGTTGGCCTCGGCAAGTTCTTCCTCGCCGATGGGCGCAGCAAAAGCGGCCGGCCCTTCGCGGCGCGAACGCACCAGTTCGCGCAGGCGTTCGCCCTCGCTTTCGCGCAGATAGGCGAGCGACAGGTCGTCACCACCGCCCGCGCCGGTTTCGAAACGCACCTCGACCAGTCCGAACAGCCGGGGCAGCGGTTTCTGCTCGAGGCTGACGTCCTGGATCCGTTCGTAAGGAACGGACCGTGCCGCGCGCGACAGAACGCCGCTTTCCACCCGGATATCGGTGTTCCCGACAGTATAGGTCAGCCGGGTCCAGCGCAGATAGGCGAACAGGAGATTGCCTCCGCCCGCCACCAGCACCAGCGGCACGAAATACAGCAGCAAGTCGCCCAGATCGCCTTTATCGAGGATGGCGAAAGCGCCGACGATTATCGGCAGGACCAGCTGACCAAGCATCGCGATCGCGCGCACCGCGAAGGTGCGGGGATCGGTTCTGAGCGCGTCGTTCCCGGCCTCTTCGTTCACCGCGTGTCGCGCCTGATCGCAGCGCGGATTTCCTCGCGCATGGCCACCGCGTCGCCATGGCTGAGCCCGGGCAGCGCAACCGAAGCGTTGTGCGTGCCCGCCGTGTGCACCGTGAGCGTGGCGAGATGGAAGACGCGTTCCAGCGGTCCCTGGCCGACATCGATATGCTGGACGCGGCCGAAGGGCACCACGGTATCGGAGCGGAAGATCACGCCGCGGACCACGCGCAACCGTTCTCCGGCGAGAGAATAGCCGCGCGCATGATAGCGCCGCAGCGGTACGCGGATCAGCGCATAGGCCGCCACCGCCAGAGCGGGGAGCCAGACCACCCCGGTCCATCCCGGGATGGCCACTTCCGCGATCGTGGCTGCCGCCAGCAAGATCAGCGCGGCGATCGCCAACTGAACGCGCAGCAGCGTCTTGTAGGCGGGGTCGAGCGGGGTGAGGTCGTCGGCGGCATCCATGGCGTTCTAGTTAGGCAATACAGTGGGGCTATTCAATCTGGTTTCGCGGTCCGGGTGCGCTATGCCGTACAAAAGGGAAAGGGAGAGGCATGGATATTTCCAAACTGATGTTCCGCGACGACCTTATGGAAGGCGAGCGCATCCTGATAACCGGGGGTGGCACCGGGCTGGGCCGCGAAATGGCCGAAGCCTTCCTCAAGCTCGGCGCCGCGGTGCATATTTGCGGACGGCGACAGGGCAAGCTCGACGACACGGCGAGTGAACTCATGCAGCGGCACGGCGGAACGGTTCACGGCCATGCCTGTGACATCCGCGACCCGGACGCGATCCATTCCATGGTCGATGCGATCTGGAGCCACGGTCCCCTGACCGGCGTGGTCAACAATGCGGCGGGCAACTTCATCAGCCGCACCGAGGACCTGTCGGTCGGCGGTTTCAACGCCATCAGCGATATCGTCTTTCGGGGCAGTTTCTATGTCACGCTCGACATCGGCAAACGGCTGATCGCCGAAGGACGGCGTGCAAGCTTCCTGTCGATCCTCACCACCTGGATTTGGAACGGCGGACCCTTCGTGGTGCCCAGCGCGATGAGCAAGGCCGGTCTCAACGCGATGACCCAGAGCCTGGCGGTCGAATGGGGACGCCACGGATTGCGCTTCAACGCGATCGCCCCGGGGCTGTTTCCCACCGACGGGATGAGCGCGCGGCTGTCACCCGGCGGTCGCGGTGGCAATGCGCATGAAGACACCAATCCGATGGGCCGCCACGGCGAAATGCACGAACTGGCCAATCTGGCGGTGTTCCTGATGGGACCGGGTGCCGAATGGCTCAACGGCCAGACCATCGCCATCGACGGCGCCGGGTACCAGGCGACCGGCGGAACCTTCTACGGCGCGCTCAAGGACATGGGCGACGAGCAGTGGGAGGCGATGCGCAGCATGATCAAGGGGACGAATGCCGCGGACAAGGCCGAACGCACGGCATGATGCGCAGACGGCCTCCTGACGCGGGGGCGGCCCCCGGGACCGGGGACGTAGATATGGGAAATGGTGCTGCTGGGGAGGATTGAACTCCCGGCCTCACCCTTACCAAGGGTGCGCTCTACCACTGAGCTACAGCAGCACATTTCGCCCCGGAAATGCCGTCGGGGTGGAGGCGCGCGCTAATGGCAGACGCGCAGCATAAGTCAACCTTCGCTTGAGCGGAGCGACAAAATTGGCAAAAGCTTGCGTCATGGACAGCCCAGACGACAAGTTGAGCCGCGAAGAGCGCCTCGCCGCGAAACTTCGCGAGAACCTGCGCCGCCGCAAGGGCCAGGCGCGCGAAATCCGCGAATCGGACGACCACCCCCTTTCCAAGGACGATGCGGGCAGCTAACGCGCCTTGCTCCTAGGGGAATTACGGGAGCTCCCAGTGTCCAAGCTGATCCTCGTCCGTCACGGGCAGAGCGAGTGGAACCTCGCCAACCGCTTTACCGGCTGGTGGGATGTCGACCTGACCGAAAAGGGCGAGACCGAAGCGCGCGAAGCGGGCGAATTGATGCTGGCGAAGGGCGTTTTGCCGACGCTTGCCTTCACCAGCGTTCAGAAACGCGCGATCAAGACGCTCAACCTTGCGCTGGAAGCATGCGACCGGCTGTGGATCCCGGTAACGCGCGACTGGCATCTCAACGAACGCCACTATGGCGGGCTGACCGGGCTCAACAAGCAGGAGACCCGCGACAAGCACGGCGACGAACAGGTGCATATCTGGCGCCGCAGCTTCGACATTCCGCCGCCCGAGCTCGAACAAGGCAGCGAGTTCGACCTGTCGGACGATCCGCGATACGCCGGGATCGACGTTCCGCGCACCGAAAGTCTCAAGCTCACGATCGAACGCGTGCTGCCCTATTGGGAAGAAGCGATCCTGCCGCAGCTCGGCAAGGGCGAGACGGTGATCATTTCCGCACATGGCAATTCGCTGCGCGCGCTGGTCAAGCACCTGTCGAACATTTCGGATGACGAGATCACCGGGCTCGAGATACCCACCGGCCAGCCGATCATCTATGAATTCGACGGCACGCAGGTGATCGGCGAACGCTATTACCTGAAGGACAGCTGAGATGACTGCCCCGGGGAACGCCAAGGTTGCGATCGTCATGGGCAGCCAGTCCGATTGGGAAACCATGACCTGCGCCGAAGAAGTGCTCGGCGAACTTGGCGTTGCCACCGATGTCCGCATCGTCTCCGCGCATCGCACGCCCGACCGGATGTATGAATTCGCCAAGCGTGCGGCAGCGGACGGTTTCGAAGTGATCATCGCCGGCGCCGGCGGGGCGGCGCATCTGCCCGGCATGATCGCCGCGCTTACGCATGTCCCCGTGCTCGGTGTACCGGTCCAGTCGCGGGCGCTGTCGGGCGAGGACAGCCTGCTCTCGATCGTGCAGATGCCGGCCGGGGTCCCGGTGGGAACGCTGGCGATCGGCAAGGCCGGGGCCACCAATGCAGGCCTGCTTGCTGCGGCGATCCTCGCCAACCACGACCCCGACCTGTCGCAGCGGCTGCAGGACTGGCGCGCAGCGCGCAGCGCGGCGGTGACCGAGCGCCCCGTCGACTGATGCTGAAGCGCGGCGGCACGATCGGCATTCTTGGCGGCGGCCAGCTGGGCCGGATGATGGCCATGAGCGCTGCACAGCTCGGCTATCGCTGCATCGCCTATGCACCTGAGGGCGACACCGTGGCAGAACAGGTATGCGGTGATGTCTTCGCCAACAAATGGGACGATACGGCGGCGCTCGCCGCCTTCGCCGCGCAATGCGATGTGGTGACGTGGGAATTCGAGAACGTCCCCGTAGCCACCGCGCAGGCCATGCCCGAGGGCCGCATCTTCCCCCATCCGCGTGCGCTGGAAACCGCGCAGGACCGGCTGAGCGAGAAACGCTTCGTCGAGGGACTTGGCGGTACGGCTGCTGCCCACGCCTGCGTCGACGGGCGCGCGGATCTTGACCGGGCGGTGGAGCGACTGGGCGTGCCCGGCATTCTCAAGACCCGCCGTGATGGTTACGACGGCAAGGGTCAGTGGCGGATCACTTCGGCGCGCGATATCGAGGGTCTGAACCTGCCCGACCTGCCATTGATCTACGAAGCGTTCGTCGAATTCGAGGCCGAGTTCTCGGTCATCCTCGTGCGCGGCCAGGACGGGGCGATCCGGTTCTGGGATTCGACCCGCAACACGCATGACGACGGCATTCTGGCGACTTCCGCGCTGCCCGCCGGACAGCCGATCGCGGATCAGGTCGCACCGGCGCGGGATCTGGCGCGGCAGGTTGCCGACGCGCTCGATTACGTTGGCGTCCTCACACTCGAATTCTTTGCCACTGCTGCGGGCCCGGTGTTCAACGAAATGGCGCCGCGCGTGCACAATTCGGGGCACTGGAGCATCGAGGGCGCGGCCACGAGCCAGTTCGAAAACCACATCCGCGCGGTCGTCGGCCTGCCTCTCGGCGACACGGACACGGTCGCGAAAAGCGTTACCATGACCAATATCATCGGCGCCGACATTCGGGACGCATACGCGCAGCTCGACACGGCCGACACCCATCTGCACGACTATGGCAAGGCCGAGGTTCGAGCAGGACGCAAGATGGGTCACGTCACCCGTATCGTGCGATGAGCCTGTTCCTGATCTATGCGCGCGCCGCCAATGGGTGCATCGGCAAGGATGGCGCCCTGCCCTGGCACCTGCCTGCGGACCTCAAGCGGTTCAAGGCGCTGACGATGGGCAAGCCGATGATCATGGGTCGCAAGACATTCGAGAGCCTGCCCGGCCTGTTGCCCGGCCGCCGCCATATCGTGCTGACCCGGCGCGAACGTTGGGATACGAGCGGTGCCGAGATTGCCCGGTCGGTCGAGGAAGCGCTCGCGCTCGCCGGTGACGGCGACGTGGCCGTAATCGGCGGCGCCGCGATATACGACGTGTTCATGGCGCATGCCGACCGGATCGAGCTGACCGAAATCCATGCCGAATTCGACGGCGATACCTTCATGAAGCCGCCGGGTCCCGAATGGACCATATGCGGGCGGGAGGATTTCGCCGCCGATGGGGACATCCCGGCCTACAGCTTCGTGACACTGGAGCGCGCGGCATGAGGTTTCTCGACCACCGCGAGACGCTGCCCGAAAGCCTGCGCGGCGCGATCATCGCACTGGGCAATTTTGATGGCTTCCACCTTGGCCACCAGGCGGTGGCGGGAGAAGCGATTCGCTGGGCGCGCGAAGAAGGCCGGCCGTCGATCATTGCCACATTCGATCCGCATCCGGTGCGTCACTTCAAGCCAGATGCCGCGCCTTTCCGCCTGACCACGCTCGAACAGCGGCAGGAACTCTACTTGGCCGCGGGGGCCACCGCGATGCTGGTGTTCCATTTCGATGGCGCGCTGGCGGGCACCACGGCGGAAGATTTCGTCCAGCAGCTGCTCGGCGACCATTTGGGCGCTGCCGGAGTGGTCACCGGCGAGGACTTTACCTTCGGAAAGGCGCGGGGCGGCAATTTCGCCAAGCTCGTCAGCCTGGGCAAGGATATCGGCATGGCCGCGCGGGCTGTGCCGCCGGTGATGGACCAAGGCGCACCGGTATCGTCCAGCCGCGTGCGCGACGCCCTGCGCAATGGCGACCCGCAGGAAGCCGCACGGTTGCTGACCCGCCCCTTCGCGATCCGCGGCGTGGTCCAGCATGGCGACAAACGCGGGCGCGAGATTGGCTATCCCACCGCAAATCTGCCCGTTGAGCACTATCTGCGCCCCAAATACGGTATCTATGCCGTCACGGGCCGCGTGCTCGCCACCGGGCAGGAGTTGGAGGGTGCGGCCAATATCGGCGTGCGCCCGCAATTCGATCCGCCCAAGGAATTGCTCGAGCCCTATTTCTTCGATTTCTCCGGCGATCTCTACGGGCAGGAGATCGAGGTGGCCTTCCACCATTTCCTGCGCGGCGAGGCCAAGTTCGACAGCCTCGATGCGCTGGTCGCGCAGATGGAGAAGGACTGTGACGAGGCGCGTCGGCTGTTCGGCTGACCCGTCACGCCCGCGCGGGCGCGACGAAAGTCTTTATTGCGGAGCGGGTTTGGCCTAACGGCTCGCCTCTATGTCCGAAAAGCGCGATTACAGAGACACGGTCTTCCTGCCCAAGACCGATTTCCCCATGAAGGCCGGCCTTCCTGCGAAGGAGCCGAAGATCGCCGCGCGCTGGGAGGAAGAGGGGCTGTATCAGCAGCTGCGCGAAGCGCGCGCCGGGCGCGAGACCTTCGTGCTGCATGATGGCCCGCCCTACGCCAATGGCGACATGCATATCGGGCACGCGCTCAACCATACGCTCAAGGACATGGTCTGCCGCACGCAGAACCTGATGGGCAAGGACGCGCCCTACGTGCCCGGGTGGGACTGCCACGGCCTGCCGATCGAATGGAAGGTCGAGGAACAGTACCGCAAGAAGAAGCTCGACAAGAAAGCGGTCCCGCCGGCCGAATTCCGCGCCGAATGCCGCGCCTATGCCCAGAAATGGGTCGATGTGCAGCGCGAGCAATTGAAGCGGCTCGGCATCATGGGCGACTGGGACAATCCCTATCTGACCATGCAGTTCGACAGCGAGGCGACCATTGTCGCCGAACTCATGAAATTCGCCGAGGCGGGCAATCTCTATCGCGGTTCGAAGCCGGTCATGTGGAGCCCGGTCGAGGAAACCGCGCTGGCCGAGGCCGAGGTCGAATATGAGGACATCACCTCCACCCAGATCGACGTGGCGTTCGAGATCGTGGAGGCTCCGAGCCTTGAAGAGTTAGTCGGGGCGTACGCGGTGATCTGGACGACGACGCCGTGGACCATCCCAGTGAACCAAGCGATCGCGTATCATCCTGACCTTGAGGGCATCGACTACGGTTCTTGCTACGGCGTTTTCAAAGGTGATGATGGGCGCCGCTATGTGATGTCTCAGGCATTGATGCAGGACTTCACCTCCAGGACTGGCATCGGTTTGGAATTGGAGAGTGTGCTTTCCAACGAGGCATTGCACGGAGCCTTCGCCCGCCACCCGATGCACCACCTCGGCGGGTTCTACGCCAAGCCGCGTCCCTTCCTGCCCGGCGATTTCGTCACTACCGACAGCGGTACGGGCCTCGTCCACATGTCGCCCGACCATGGCGAGGACGACTTCCTGCTGTGCCGCGCCAACGGGCTCGAGCCGGTCTTCGCGGTCATGGCTGACGGGCGCTATCGCGACGACTGGGAATGGCTCGGCGCTGGCGATCTGGACGAGAACGGCAAGGAACGCCGCCGCAGCGTGATCAACAAGCCGTTCAATTCGCCCGAAGGCCCGATCTGCAGCGATTTGCGCGAAGCGGGTGCGCTGCTTTCCGCGAGCGACGATTACCAGCACTCCTACCCGCATTCGTGGCGTTCGAAAGCCAAGGTCATCTATCGCTGCACGCCGCAGTGGTTCGTGCCGATGGACAAGGAACTGGGCGGCGGCGGCACGCTGCGCAGCCGCGCCATGTCCGAAATCGAACGCGTCCGCTTCATCCCCGAAAAGGGCCGCCGCCGGATCGGTTCGATGGTCGAAGGCCGTCCCGACTGGGTGCTGTCGCGCCAGCGCGCCTGGGGCGTGCCGATCACGCTGTTCGTGAAGAACGGCACGGGCGAATATCTGCAGGACCCCGAAGTCAACGCGCGCGTCATCGCCGCGGTGCGCGAGCACGGCGTCGATGCCTGGGACGAGAGCCGCAAGGCCGAATTCCTCGGCGATGCGCACAATCCCGACGATTACGAAATGGTCGCCGACATCCTCGATGTCTGGTTCGATTCGGGCTGCACGCATGCCTTCACGCTCGAAAGCGGGCGCTGGCCGGCGCTGAAATGGCCCGCCGACCTCTATCTCGAGGGCAGCGACCAGCACCGCGGCTGGTTCCAGTCCTCGCTGCTCGAAAGCTGCGCCACGCGCGGCCGCGCGCCTTACGACCAGGTGCTGACACACGGCTTCACCATGGCCAGCGACGGGCGCAAGATGTCGAAGAGCCTCGGCAACACGATCGACCCCCTCAAGGTCATGGAACAGTACGGCGCGGACATCATCCGGCTGTGGGCGCTCAGCGTCGATTCGACCGAAGACCACCGCATCGGCGACGAAATCCTCAAGGGCGCGGGCGACCAGTACCGCAAACTGCGCAATACCTTCCGCTACCTGCTCGGCGCGCTCGACGGTTTCGTCGGCGATATGGGCGATGTCGGCGAGGTGCCCGAACTCGAGGTCTATATCCTCGCGCTGCTGGCCGATCTCGATGGCAAGCTGCGCCACGCGGCAGAGAATTACGACTTCAACGCCTATACGCGGCTGCTGGTCGATTTCTGCAACGAGGATTTGTCGGCCTTCTACTTCGATATCCGCAAGGACGTGCTCTATTGCGACGGGCCGGGCAGCGTGAAGCGCAATGCCTACCGCACCGTGCTCGACCTGCTGTTCCACGCGCTGGTCCGCTATGCCGCGCCGGTGCTGGTGTTCACGGCAGAGGAAGTGTGGTCGACGCGCTATCCCGATGGCGGCAGCGTCCACCTGCTCGAATGGCCGCAGGTGCCGGGTGTGACCGCCGATGGCGCGCGCTGGGCGCAACTGCGCGAATTGCGCGAGGACGTAATGGAAGCGATCGAGCCGCTGCGCCGCGACAAGGTGATCCGCTCGGGCCTCGAGGCCGATGTCGTCGTGCCCGCCAGCGCCGTGCCCGAAGGTTTCAGCGACGCCGACCTCGCCGAATTGTTCATCACCGCGTCAGTCGCGCGCGGCGATAGCGACACGGTGACGGTTACGCGGACAGATGAAAGCAAGTGCGGACGCTGCTGGCGCCTGCTGCCCAGTGTCGCCGAGGATGGCGACCTGTGCGATCGCTGCGAAGACGTGGTCGCCACGCTGGATGGTGCGGCATGACCCCCCTCCTGCGCAATCGCCTGATCGGCTGCGTGATCGCCCTGCTGATTTTCGCGGCCGACCAGTGGAGCAAGAACTACGTCACCAAGACGCTCGGCATCGACCGGGTGGGTGACGCGATGGAACTGCTGCCGATCTTCGATCTGCGTTTCACGCGCAATTTCGGCGTGTCGCTGGGCATGTTCGAAGCAACCAGCCCGGAAATGCGCTGGGGCCTGGTGCTGGTGACCGCCGTCATCGCGCTGGTGGTGACCGTGTGGATGCTGCGCGAAAAGCTGCTGGGCGACATCCTCGCGCTGTCGCTGATTCTTGGCGGGGCGCTAGGCAACATCAAGGATCGCTACGAGCTCGGCTATGTCGTCGACTTCGCCGATCTGCATTTCGGCGATTTCCGCCCGTTCCTGATTTTCAATGTCGCCGATGCGGCTATCACCATCGGCGTGGTCATCGTCCTTGCACGCGCCTTTTTCATGCGCGACAAGGACGAGCAAGAGGTCGACGACCTCATGAACAGCAAGGCGGCCGACGCCGCGGAGAGCAAGTGATGAACCAATTCACCCGTTTCGCCCTGATCGCCGGGCTTGGCGCCATGACCGCAGCCTGCGGCAGCAGTGGCCTGCTCAATCGCGACCGGCCCGATGAATTCGCCGTCCAGCGGCAGGCCCCGCTGGTGGTGCCGCCCGATTTCAACCTGGTCCCGCCCAAGCCCGGCGCTCCGCGTCCGGCCGAAGGCAGTGCCGCCGCGCAGACGCTGGAAGCCCTGTTCGGCGGTCCACAGGCGCGCAGCAGTGTCGAAACCAGCGTGCTCGAACGCGCGGGAGCCGCAGACCCCGGGATCCGCAGCGCCGTCGGCGATCCGGCGACCGCCACCGTCGCCAAGGGCAGCGTGACGCGCGACATCGTCGCTGCGCCCGAGGGCGATGGCGCCAATGCCGTCGCCGTAATCCCGGGTTGAGAGCCTAGCTATTTGGAAGAACCTGCCGGCGCCAGTGCCGGCAGATTTCCACGCCGCGTCAGGCAGGCTGCGCTGCCCCGTCCGCCTCGTTGCTTACCAGCAGCTTGTCGATCCGGCGGCCATCCATATCGACGACTTCGAAACGCCAGCCCTGATCGGTGAAATGGTCGCCTTCGTTGGGCAGCCGCTTGAGCACATGCAGTGCGTACCCCGCCGCGGTGCCGAATTCGCGGTCTTCGCCATATTCGATGCCCAGCCGATCGGCGAGCACGTCGGCGGATAGCGAGCCCGATACCAGCAGGCTGCCATCGGCGCGCTCGGTAACCCCCGGCGAATCGCCCGGGTCCTGATCACTCGCGAAATCGCCGACCAGCGCAGTGAGCAGGTCGACCGGCGTAACGATACCATCGAGATGACCGTATTCGTCATGCACCATCGCCATGGCGATTTCGGCCTGTTGCAGCACGCGCAGCGCGTCGACCGCGTCCAACTGGTCGGGGACCACCTCGGTCTTGCTCATCAGCGCGGCAATATCGACCGGCTCGTTGGCGATGAGGCGCGACAGGATATCGCGCACCTTGACCACGCCCAGCACCCTGTCGGGCGACCCTTCGGCCACGGGCAACAGCGAATGGGGGCTGGCGTCGAGCACCGCACGGACCGCAGCTTCGTCCGCCGCAATATCGATCCAGTCGACTTCCGTGCGCGGGGTCATCAGCTCGCGAACGGGCCGCTGGGCCAGCCGGACGACGCCTTGCAGCATCTGGTGCTGTTCGTGTTCGATGACGCCGCTGCGCGTGGCTTCGGCAAACAGCATGTGCAGCTCTTCGGCGGTAACCGCGCTCTGGCCTGCCGGCCGCACGCCGAGCAGCCGGATCAGCAGACCGGACGAGGCGTCGAGCAACCACACCAGCGGGGCGGCGACCTTGGCCAGCACCGCCATCGGCCGCGCCATATAGATCGCGATTGGCACCGCAGCGCGGAGAGCCACCTGCTTGGGCACGAGCTCGCCAACCACAAGGCTGAGGTAAGTGGTCAGCGCGATCACCGTGGCGAAGCCCGCCTGGTCCGCCCAGTCCGCAGGAACGCCGAGCACGGCCAGGCGCTCGCCCACGGGCCCGCCGAGGCTGGCTCCAGAATAGGCGCCCGCCACGATCCCGATCAGCGTAATGCCGATTTGCACGGTCGAGAGGAACTTGCCCGGTTCCGCGCCCAGCGAAAGCGCGATCTGCGCGCCGCGATTGCCTTGCTGCGCTGCCGTACGCAGCGGGGCGGTGCGCGCCGACACGATGGCCAGTTCACTCATGGCGAACACGCCGTTGAGCACGATCAGTCCTGCAATGATCAGCAGGTCGGTCCAGGGAAAAGGTGTCACCCGCGCGTGGCTAGCACAATTGCTCCAAGCTGCCAGCGTTTCGTGTGACTTATCTGCGCCGGGCGCGGAACAGGCGCGCCGCTGGACGGTTGGCTTGGTTGTGACGTGGGTGGGCGCGTCCGGGATATATCGCCTGGCACCAAGCCCGTATTGGGGCCGCCTGCCACCTCAGAGGAGGAAAACTACATGAAAAAATCGCGCATTCTTACCGCCAGCCTCGCTGCCGTATCGATGATGACCGTATCGGCCTGCGTAACCGACCCCAACACCGGCGAACGCAAGGTTTCGCGGACCGTGCTCGGCACGGCCGGCGGCGCACTTGCCGGCGGCCTGCTCGGCGGCGTGATCGGCGGCAAGACCGGACGCATCATCGGCGCGGCAGCTGGCGGCGTGGCCGGCGGCGTGGTTGGCTACAACATGGATCAGCAGATCAAGGAACTCGAAGAGCAGACGGCCGGTTCGGGCGTCGACGTCAGCGAAACCGATGGCGGCGAAGCGATCCTGGTCAACCTGCCCGACGGCGTGACCTTCGCCACCGGCAGCTACACCATCACTCCGGGCTTCCGTGACCTGCTCGACCGCGTGGCCTCGAGCCTGACGCAATATCCCAACAGCCTCGTCGACGTATATGGCCATACCGATACCGTCGGTTCGGCCGATTCGAACCAGCGCCTGTCCGAACAGCGCGCGCAGGCAGTGGCGAATTACCTCACGTCGCGCGGCGTCGATTCATCGCGCATCCGCTGGATGGGCTTCGGCGAGACCCGCCCCAAGGTTTCCACCGGCGACAATGTCAACGAACCGCTCAATCGCCGCGTCGAAATCAAGATCATTCCGTTCGACCAGCAGGACATCCAGGCGGCCCAGTCGCAGGGAATGTAACGGGCAAGTCCGACATTCAGATCATCGATCGGGGCCGGCATTGCGCTGGCCCCGATTTCGTTCGGGCAGCTCTTCCGGCCGTTATTCGGGCAGGTTGTCCATTCGCCGTGCCAGCCGCTCCACGGCATTGGCGTGAATATCGGGCGCGCTGACCAATACGCCGAAGTCCCGCGGGTCGCGCTTGTTGTAGTCGAGCTTGCGGCCATAGGCGTCGCTCACTGCGGCACCGGCCTCGCGCGCGATCATTCCGGCTGCGGCGATATCCCATTCGAAACCCCAACGCACCGTCGCAACCAGATCCGCTTCGTCCGCCGCCACCATCGCGATTCGCAAGGCGATCGAATTGGGCTGGTCGACCGTGACCAGATCGGTGTCGGTCTTGGGCAAGACATGCGCAGGCACACGCGATCCGGCAAATTCGCGGCGGGTGGAAGCAGTCAGCCGCGTACCGTTGCGGAACGCGCCCTGCCCTGCAACCGCTTGCCATGTCTCGCCTCGCGCAGGGGCACACAGCGTGCCGATCAGTGGCCGGCCAGCGCTAATAAGCGCGACCGAAACCGCCCAGCCGCTGCGCCCGCGGATGAAATCGCGGGTCCCGTCGACCGGGTCCACCAGCCAGATCAGGTCGTGGCCGAGACGCGCCGGGTCATCGGCGGTTTCTTCGGACAGCCACCCCGCGGAAGGCAGCAGCGCGCCAAGCTCGCGCTTGAGGAAGGCATCGACTGCGAGGTCGGCCTCGCACACCGGATCACCCGGTTTCTTTTCCCATGCATCCAGCGCATTGCCCGCCCCCGGCCACAGATCGTATGCGATCCGTCCGGCTTCGGAGACGATGGATTCGAGGCGCTGGCTGTCGATCATGGCTATCGGTCCGCGCCCTGCACCCGAAAGCGGGCCTTTTCAAGCGGGCCCAGACATGCTTATGGCCGGTGCGACTCTTATTCCCCCACGCGCGTTACGCGAAGGACGAAGGATTCCCATGAACATCCACGAATACCAGGCCAAGGAACTGCTTGCGAAATACGGCATCGGCATCCCCGCCGGCCATGCCGCCCTTACTGTCGAAGAAGCGGTGGAAGGCGCCAAGAAGCTGCCCGGTCCGCTCTACGTCGTGAAAGCGCAGATCCACGCCGGGGGCCGCGGCAAGGGCACGTTCAAGGAACTCGGCCCCGATGCCAAGGGTGGCGTACGTCTGTCGAAGAGCATCGAGGAAGTCGAAGCCAACGCCAAGGACATGCTCGGCAACACGCTGGTCACTGTCCAGACCGGCGATGCCGGCAAGCAGGTCAACCGGCTCTATGTGACCGACGGTGTCGACATCGCGCAGGAATACTATCTGTCGATGCTGGTCGACCGCGCCACCGGCCGGGTCGCCATGATCGTTTCGACCGAAGGCGGGATGGATATCGAGGAAGTCGCGCATTCGACTCCCGAAAAGATCACCACCATCACCATCGACCCGGCGCAGGGCTTCATGCCGCACCACGGCCGCGCGGTGGCCTTCGCGCTCAAGCTGACGGGTGACCTCAACAAGCAGGCCCAGAAGCTTGCCAAGCAGCTCTACACGGCCTTTATGGATCTCGACTGCGAGATGCTCGAGATCAATCCTTTGGTCGAAACCGAGGACGGCAACCTGCTCGTGCTCGACACCAAGATGAGCTTCGACGGCAACGCGCTGTTCCGCCACAAGGATGTCGAGGCGCTGCGCGACGAGACCGAGGAAGACCCGGCCGAAGTCGAGGCCAGCGAATACGATCTCGCCTACATCAAGCTCGACGGCAGCATCGGCTGCATGGTCAACGGCGCGGGCCTCGCCATGGCGACGATGGACATCATCAAGCTCAATGGCGCCTTCCCTGCCAACTTCCTCGACGTGGGCGGCGGCGCGACCACGGAGAAGGTGACGGCGGCGTTCAAGATCATTCTCAAGGACCCCGCGGTCGAAGGCATTCTCGTCAACATCTTCGGCGGGATCATGAAGTGCGACGTCATCGCCAATGGCATCGTCCAGGCCGCGAAGGACGTGAATCTCTCGGTGCCGCTGGTGGTCCGCCTCGAAGGCACCAATGTCGAAGAAGGCAAGGCCATCCTCGACAACTCGGGCCTCGCGATCGTCAGCGCCGACGATCTGGGCGACGCAGCGAAGAAGATCGTCGCCGAAGTGAAGCAGGCAGCCTGATCGGCGACTAACGGATTGCCGCATCCGCTCGTGCGGGCATCATGCCTGTGCGAGCGGGGCGGCCCGATCCCCCGGTCCCGAACACAGGTCGGGCCATGCGAACAGCGGGTTTCGCAGGCGTGCTGTCAGCGAATGCGGGTAAAGCGGAACACCAGTTCCTCGGCCGCTTCGCCGGCGCCCTTTACCCGGACCGCCACCAGCAGCCCGTCCGCGCCATCGCAGCGATAGGTCAATGCGCTGAAATAGGCGGCACATTCCTCGATCGCCAGCAGCGGGAAGGACACCATCTCGTCCTTCTCCTCCCAGCCAGTGAGGTCGGGATTGAAATGCTTGAGCCGGACGACGAGCGATCCGGCGTCTTCGGCAATATACATGTGCTCGTTGAACATGATGCCGCCGGCCGGCCTTTCCTGCACGAAGCTTCCCACCATGGTTCCGCCGCTTGGGGGGAGCCAGCTTTCGTATGCCGCCGCTTCGCCGATCCCGCTGCCGTGCCATTGGCCGACCAGCCAATCGAGCGCTTCCACCTGCGCCGGCGGAGGTATGTGACCCTCCGGAGCGACGCGGGTTTCGTTCGCCTGCGCCGGTGGCGCCATCAGCGCTCCCACGGCCGCGGCAATCGTCCAGACGCGTATGGCTTTCCTCCCATCGACAGGAGGCGAAACCATTCGCCTCGCCAGCCATAGTAAAGCTGCAGGCCGGCACCGCTTGACCCGCCGTGCCGGTCACGCGAGGGATCGTCCCAAGCGCCGCATGGTGGCACTCCGGCTTGCTTGACGTTTACGTAAACGCAAGCTAGGCGGTGCCTACAGTTTCTATCGAGAGGAAGGTATCGCATGAAAATCCTCGTCCCCGTGAAACGGGTGATCGATTACAACGTCAAACCGCGCGTCAAGGCGGACGGTTCGGGCGTGGACCTCGCCAACGTCAAGATGAGCATGAATCCCTTCGACGAAATTGCCGTCGAAGAAGCCATCCGCCTCAAGGAAGCGGGCAAGGCCGAGGAAATCATCGCCGTCAGCATCGGCCCGGCAAAGGCGCAGGAAACGCTGCGCACGGCGCTCGCGATGGGTGCCGACCGCGCGATCCTGGTCGAAACCGACGATGCGGTCGAACCGCTAGCGGTCGCGAAGATCCTCAAGGCGATCGCCGCTGAGGAAGAGCCCGGCTTGGTGATGTTGGGCAAGCAAGCGATCGATGACGATTCGAACCAGACCGGCCAGATGCTCGCCGCGCTTATGGGCCGTCCGCAGGGTACCTTCGCTAACACCGTCGAAGTCGATGGCGACAGCGTTACGGTAAAGCGCGAAGTCGACGGCGGCCTGCAGACGGTGAAGCTCACCCTGCCGGCGATCGTCACCACCGACTTGCGTCTGAACGAGCCGCGCTACGCTTCGCTGCCCAATATCATGAAGGCGAAGAAGAAGCCGCTCGATACCAAGTCGCCCGCCGATTACGGTGTCGATACCGCCCTCCGCCTGACGACCACGAATGTCTCCGAACCGCCGGTTCGCCAGGCAGGCGAGAAGGTCGAGGATGTCGATGCGCTGGTCGCCAAGATCAAAGCGCTCGGTATCGCCTAAGTCAGACAGACGAGAAGGAATACAGACATGAAAACCCTCGTTTGGGTCGAACACGACAACGCCAGCCTCGCCGACGCCACTTTGGCGGCGGTTACCGCCGCCGGAAAGCTGGGCGAAGTCCACCTGCTGGTCGCTGGTTCGGGCTGCCGCGCAGTGGCCGACCAGGCGGCGAAAATCGCCGGCGTCGGCAAGGTCCACATCGCCGACGATGAAGCCTATGCCAATGCACTGGCCGAAAACGTTGCCCCGCTGGTGGCCGAGCTGATGGACCATCACGACGCATTCGTTGCGCCCGCTACCACCACCGGCAAGAACATCGCGCCGCGCGTCGCCGCGTTGCTCGACGTCATGCAGATTTCGGACATCCTTTCGGTCGAAGGCGACAAGACCTTCACTCGCCCGATTTATGCCGGCAACGCCATCGCGACGGTCGAATCCTCCGATCCTAAGCTGGTCATTACCGTCCGCGGCACCGCCTTCGACAAGGCCGATGCCGATGGCGGTTCGGCCGAGATCGAAGAGGTTTCTGGCCCGACCGACGCAGGTCTCTCGAGCTTCGTCAGCGAAGAAATTGCAGAAAGCGATCGTCCCGAACTGACCAGTGCCAAGGTTATCGTCTCGGGCGGCCGCGCACTGAAGGATTCGGAAACGTTCGAACAGGTCATTACCCCGCTCGCCGACAAGCTCGGCGCCGGTATTGGCGCAAGCCGGGCGGCAGTCGACGCGGGCTATGTCCCCAACGACTACCAGGTCGGCCAGACGGGCAAGATCGTGGCTCCCGAAGTCTATATCGCTATCGGCATTTCGGGCGCGATCCAGCACCTTGCCGGGATGAAGGATTCCAAGACCATCATCGCGATCAACAAGGACGAGGACGCGCCGATCTTCCAGGTTGCCGATGTTGGCCTGGTCGCCGACCTGTTCAAGGCAGTGCCGGAGCTGACTGAAAAGCTCTGAGCGCAAAGTTCGACCGAACAATCAACCCTCTCGTCGATGCTCGACGGGAGGGTTTTTCTTTGCCCGCATCCGCCGTTCGGCCGGCATCGCATTCTGGTAGGCAAACGGCATCGCCGGATTGCCGCAAGGACAATTCAGGTCGCGCAGCCCAGCGGATCGTTCGCGGTACCAAGCGAACTCGCTCTGTCGCGAAAGCGGTGCAAATCAGATTACGTAGACATCCAGCGCGTGGATCGTCAGCCCCACCAGCCCGCCGACCAGCGTGCCGTTGATGCGGATGAACTGGAGATCGCGGCCCACAGCGCTTTCCACCCGGTCGGTGATCGTCACCGCATCCCAGCGGCGCACGGTTTCGGACACGAGCTGGACGATCTGGTTGCCGTAGCGGGTCGCGACCCCCACCGCGGTCCGGCGCGTGAAGCGATTGACCTGCCGTTGCAGGCGCTGGTCGTCACGCAGCGCGGCGCCGAGTTCCGCCAGAGTTTCGCCGATATAGCTGGGACCGGTTTCGTCGCCGGAATTGCGAATGCTCTTGATCAGCCCGGCGCGCAGCCGTTCCCACACGCCCTGCCACCAGTTGCCGATCGCAGGATTGTCGAGTAGCTCGTTCTTCAGCCGCTCGACCCGCTCCTGCATCACGGGGTCGTCCCGCAGCCCGCGCGCGAGATCCTCCAGCCCTTCCTCGATCTTGTTGCGCAGCGGGTGCTCGGGATCGACCAACACTTCGGCGAGCAGCTTGTAGAGTCCGTCGATGACCGAATTCGCCAGCCGCTCGTCGAGCCCGGTAAAGCGCAGGACCGCATTGGCGCGCCGGTGGACCATCTCGCGCACCATCGCCTCGTTGTCTTCGAGCACGAGACCCGCCCAGCGGATGATCTTGTCGATGAGCGGCTTGTGGCGCCCGTCGGCGATCATCGCTTCCAGCATGCCACCGAGCAGCGGGGCGACCTCGAGTTTGCCAAGCTGGGTCTTGATCCCGCTGCGCACCTGCGTGCCCAGTCGGTCTGGATCGAGCGATTCGAGCACCTCGACGGCCAGCTCCCCGGCTCCCGCCTGGATCCGCGAATCCTTGGTCGCTTTGGGATCGGCGAGGTAACTGCCGATCGCTCCGGCAAGGTTCATCGACCCCATCCGGCGGCCCACAACCGCCGGCGTCAGGAAATTGTCGCGCAGGAACCCCGCCATCGTATCGGCGATGCGGTCCTTGTTCTCGGGGATGATCGCCGTGTGCGGGATTGGCAGGCCCAGCGGGTGGCGGAACAGCGCGGTCACCGCGAACCAGTCCGCCAGCCCGCCGACCATCGCGGCTTCCGCGAAGGCGTGGAGATAACCCCATCCCGGGTGCTCGCCCAGATACCGACCCGACCACAGGAACAGTGCCGCCATGAGGACGATCAGCCCCGTCGCCGTGCGCCGCATCATCCGTGCGCGATCCGCCGGGATCGGTACGCCGGCAGCCGCCCGGCCCGTTGGCAGTGGATCGCTCACTCCGCGGGTTCGGCCCCCGGCCCGGCGGTGCTATCGCCGATGATGCCGCGCGTATCGTCGCCCTCCTTGTAGGTGAGCAGGCGGTTGCGCAGCCACGGTCCGACGCGCTTCTCGAAGCTGTCTGCAAGGCTGAAGCCGGCGGGGACGATCAGCAGGGTGAGCAGGGTCGACAGGATCAGCCCCCCGATCACCACCGTGCCCATCGGCGCGCGCCAGGCGCCGTCACCGGACCCCAGGACACCCGAAAGCGCGGTCGGAACCATGCCTGCGGTCATGGCAACGGTCGTCATCACGATCGGCTGGGCGCGCTTGTGGCCGGCGTCGATGATCGCGGGCAACTGGCGGGTGCCCTTGTCCATCTCCTCGATCGCGAAGTCGATCAGCAGGATCGAGTTCTTCGACACGATCCCCAGCAGCAGCAGGATACCGATATACACCGGCATCGACTGGGGTTGGCCGAACAGCCAGACCAGCAGGATGCCGCCCAGCGGAGCGAGCGCCAGGCTGGTCATGTTGACCAGTGGGCTCATCAGTCGCTTGTAAAGCAGGACCAGCACTGCGAACACCAGCAGGACGCCCGACACGATGGCGATCAGAAGACTGCTGATCAGTTCCTGTTGCCATTCATCCTCGCCCACGACATCGCGGATGACCCCCTGCGGGAGATCCTGCAGGATCGGCAGCGCGTCGATCTCGGCCTGCGCCTCGCCCTTGACGACACCCTGCGCCAGATCAGCCCCCACCAGCACCCGGCGGTTCTGGTTATAGCGCTGGATCGTGGTCGGGCCTGATCCGAAGGAAACATCGGCTACCCGCGAAAGCGGAACCGATCCGCCGCTGGCGGTCTGGACCGGCAGGTTGCGGATCGTTTCGAGATCCTCGCGCGAGCGCTCGGGCAGCTTGACGCGGATCGGGATCTGCCGGTCGGAGAGCGAGAACTTCGCGGCATTCTGCTCGATCTCGCCCATGGTGGCGATTCGGATGGTCTGGCTGATCGCAAGGGTCGTCACCCCGAGTTCCGCGGCGAGGTCCTCGCGCGGTTCGATGATCAGTTCGGGACGGTTGATGTCCGCACTGATTCGCGGGGCCACCAGCGTGTCGATCCCCTTCATCTGTTCGACCAGCGTGGCGGCGGTGTCGTTGAGCAGCTCGGGATTCGAACCGGCCAGCATCACTGTCACGTCGCGGCCCGAACCGAACCCGCCCGACTGCGAGGCGAAGCGCACCCTTGCGTCCGCGATCTTGGCGAATTCCGGTGCCAGGGCGCGTTCGAATTCGATCGAGGTGCGCTCGCGGTCGGGCTTGAGCGTGACGTAGAGCGTTGCCTGCCCTTCACGAACGCGTTCCAGCGCGAGTTCGACCTCTTGCTGCGCATAGAGGAGGTCGGCGACCTGGTCGGTCACGCGTTCGGTGGTTTCGAGCGTGGTGCCCGGAACCATCTCGATTTCAACCCGGCTGTTTTCATCGTCGATGTTGGGCTGGAACTGGCCAGGGACAATGCTGAACAGGAGAATGGTCAGCAACAGCGCGAAATAGCCGACCCCGAGCATCCAGACCCGGTGATCGAGAAAGCGCGCATAGAGATACTGCCAGGCCTGCGCCATATGGTCGCCGAACATGCGGACGACGAACCCGGTTATGCGGAAGAATGCCAAGGCGGCGAGCAGGCCGATCGCCAGCGCCAAGGCAAGCTGTACCAGGCCGACGAGCGTGGCGAGGAACTTGACCAGGCCCTGCGGATCGGGATCGCCCCCAGTGATGAGATCGGGCAGCCCCAGTCCCTGGATCAGGGAAGACGCCTGGAAAGTCGCAATGGCCGAAATCGCCAAAGCGCCGAGCACGACCAGCAGCAATGCAACGATGTAAAGCCCGCGGCTGCGCGGCCCTTCTATACCCTGCCGGACCGCCAGCATCTTGCCGCGATCGAGAGACCAGCGCAGGATGCCCATGTACCGGTCCATCATGCGGCCCTCGCCATGCGCGGCCTGGCCGTGTGCCTTGAGGAAGTAGGCGGCCAGCATCGGCGTGATCATCCGGGCGACGGCAAGCGACATCAGCACCGCGACCACGACGGTGAAGCCGAAGTTCTTGAAGAACTGTCCCGAGATCCCCGGCATGGCCCCCACGGGGAAGAACACGGCGACGATACAGAAACTGGTGGCGACCACTGGCAGGCCGATCTCGTCAGCCGCGTCGATAGAGGCCTGGTAGGCAGTCTTGCCCATCCGCATGTGCCTCACGATGTTCTCGATCTCGACGATCGCATCGTCGACCAGCACGCCTGCGACCAGCGCCAGCGCCAGCAAGGACAGCTGGTTGAGGTTGAAGCCGAGCAGATCCATGAACCAGAAGGTCGGGATCGCGGACAGCGGGATCGCGACAGCCGATATCGCAGTCGCACGCCAGTCGCGCAGGAAGAAGAACACGACCACGACGGCAAGGATGGCACCCTCGATCATTGCCGCCATCGCGCTTTCGTACTGGTCCTTGGTGTATTTGACCGTGTTGAACAGCGGGATGAACTTGACGCCCGGATTCTCCGCTTCGATCTGCGCGATCTTCTCGAGCGCTTCTTCATAGACAGTGACGTCCGATGCGCCCTTGGCGCGGCTCATCGCGAAATTGACGACTTCCTTGTCGCGGACCTTGCTGATCGATGTGCGTTCTGAATAGCCATCGCGCACCGTGGCGACATCGGCCAGCTTGACCGTGCGGCCACCGCCCAGCTGGATCTGCCGCTGGCTGAGCGCGTAGGCATCCTCGCTGTTGCCCAGCACCCGCACCGATTGGCGCGTGCCGCCGACTTCGGCCATACCGCCCGCGGCATCGACATTGCTCTGGCGCAGCACGCCGTTGATCTGGCTGGCTGTCACTCCCAGCGCCTGCATCCGCGGCAGGTCGAGGATAACTTCGATCTCGCGGTCGACCCCGCCAAAGCGATTGACCTCGGCCATGCCTTCGATGCTGAGCAATTGCTTGGCGACCGAATCGTCGATGAACCAGCTAAGCCCTTCGATCGTCATGTCGTCGGCTTCGACCGCATAGATCGCGAGGAAGCCGCCGGAGATTTCCTCCTTGGTGACGCGCGGTTCGAGAATTCCGTCGGGCAGGGATCCACGGACCGTGTCGACTGCATTCTTGACTTCGGCGACCGCATCGTTGGGATCGGTGCCGATCTCGAACTCGATGAAGGTGTTCGAATTGCCCTCGCGCGCGGTCGAATTGAGCGAATTCACGCCGTTGATCGAGCGCACGGCCAATTCGACGCGCTGGGTGATCTGGTTCTCGATTTCGGTCGGCGCGGCGCCGGGCTGCGAAATCGAGACGTTGACGGCGGGAAACTCGATGTCCGGATTGTTGACAACATCCATCCGGGCAAAGCTGATCAGGCCCGCCAGCAGCAGCGCCGTGAACGCCACCAGCGGAATGACCGGGTTGCGAATCGACCAGGCAGAGATGTTGCGGAAGTTCATCGAGTTACCCCTGCTTAGTCGTCGAGCTCGGCGAGCTGCGTCCGGACCGTTTCACCTTCGGTCAGGAAGCCCCCTGCGCGCAGCACGACACGTTCCGAACCGTTCAGCCCTTCGGCGATCACGATACCTTTCGACGTGACCGTGCCGGTGGTCACCGCGCGGCGTTCGGCCTTGTCCTCGCCATCGATGATCAGGACATAAGCGCCGTCCTCGTCGGACAGCACCGCGCTTTCGGGAAGGATCGGCGCGACGACCGTGCCGCTGGCAATCGTTGCAGTGGCGAAACCACCCGGCCGCAGGCCCGGAGCGTAGCTCAGCGCAATGCGTGCAGTGCCCTGGCGATCCTGCTCACTGATGATTGGCGAAACCTGCCAAACCTGCCCGGTGAACAGCTTGTCGGTGCCGACCGGGCGCACCTGCGCACGCGTTCCCGGCGAAATCGACGCCAGCGCGTCCTCGTTCAGCCGCGCGAGCAGTTCCATTTCGCCCCCGCGGGCGATCCGGAACAGTGGCGGCGAACCGGCGCTGACCGTCTGGCCGGGTTCGACATTGCGTTCGAGTACATAACCCGCCGCGGGGGCGAGGATGTCCAGGCGGGCATTGCGCGCGCGCAGTTCGGCCAGCTGCGCCTGCGCCACGCGGACGCGTGCGACGGCGGCATCGCGGGTCGCGGTCAACCGGTCGACATCGGCTTGCGAAACGAAGCCGCGTTCGACCAGCTGCAATGCGCGATCGAGATTGGCCTGCGCTAGATCGGCATCGGACTGCGCGACCTGGACCTGTGCGGAAAAGCTCTGGACCTGCTGCGACTGGACCGAGCGGTCGATCCGGGCAAGCACCTGGCCCTGACTTACCCAGTCGCCGGCATCGACCGGCACCGAGACGACACGGCCGCCCTCGCCCACGACGCCGACCGGCATTTCACGCCGCGCGGCGAGCGAGCCGGTCGCGGTGATTTCACCTTCGACCGTGGTCCGCCCCGGACGCACCACGGTAACCGTGGGCGCCTGCGCGTTTTCTTCCCCGGCGGGGGTCGTCGTGCCACCACGCATGGCGAAATAGGCCGCAATCGCGAGACCGAGGACGATAAGGCCGGCGATGATGATGATCCTGCGGCGATCCGTACGCCGTTTCTCGAGACGGTCGTCTTCGTCGGGATCGAAGTCGACCGTGATCGGATCGCCCTTCTCGGCCATTACACCTGACTCGTAATTCATGTCGTACCCTGCCCCAGAAGCGCTGCGAACGAGCAGTGTATTACATTGCTATATCACTCAGCGCAAGAATTTCGCATGGAGGCGATAGACCCGGGCCCAGCGCAGGGCAATCGACGCTTCGACCGGGGGCCGGTATAGCCGGACGAATGTCGCCCGCGCGCCACAAGCAGCGCTGCCGCATATACGAAGGGCGGGACGTCCTGCGACGCCCCGCCCTGAAACTTCAGTAAGTGACCCGGCTTAGCGGACGCGGCCACGCTGGATGAGATTGGCGATGCCGAGCAATACGATGGCACCGACCAGCGACATCAGCAGACCCGGAATGCTGAATTCGGTCAGCGTCGAGCCGACCCCGATTAGCGAACCGATGAAGCGGCCGATGAAAGAGCCGACGATGCCGACGACGATATTCCAAAAGATGCCCATCGAGGCGTCGCGGTTCATAACCAGGCTAGCCAGCCAACCGATAATCCCACCGACGATAATAGCGATAATCCAAGCCATTCGAATTCCTCCTGTTCTTCCCGTCAACCCGATGTGCCTTCAACGAAAGCATGGGCTGACCGGTTCCCCGAATTCGGCTCGAGGATGAACGCGCAGCGATGGAGGAGTCAAATCGTTCCCGTGACGAATGGCGATCAGTATTTGAGCTGGCGTTCGTAAAGGTCGCGGTAATGCTGAATCCGGGTGACGCGCAGCCCCTGCATGCCCGACCGATCGACAGCGCGCTGCCACGAAGCGAATTCCTCGAGGCTGAGCGAATAGCGTTCAAGCACCTCGTCGATCGTCAGCAACCCGCCATTCACCGCCGCGACCACTTCCGCCTTGCGCCGCACCACCCAGCGCTTCGTATCGGGCGAAGGCAAGTCGTCCACGGTTAACGGCTCGCCAAGCGGCCCGATAACCTGTGCAGGGCGGATGTCCTGGTTTTCGATCATTCTCTACTCTCTGTCGCCTTGGTCCGCGTCGTTCGCGGGATGACCAAGACCTAGGGGGGCGGCTTTTCCATCGCTTAAAGCAGCTTGGTTAACGGTCAGTTTACCTTCTTCATTGCCCTCGCGGCGGGCTTGCCCAAAGGCATTGAAGCCAGCCTCCACTCGTTCGAATTCGTCGCGCAAATCGCGAGTCGCGGCGAGTTTCGCAACCAGATCGGTCCAGCGAAACTGGCGCAGATCCGCGCTTCCGCGCTGATCCGGTAGCGTTTTTTCTTTGGAGCGGCCCTCAAACATGGTCTCCGTACATAGGCGACCCATGGTAAACGGATCGTGAAGGTCGCAGCAGCGCTCGCCAGCCCGTGGTATCTGGCGGCCTCGCGCCAATCCGTGTATGGCTTTGCCATGCCCGCAACCGATATCCTTTCGCCGGACCAGGCCGCCGCTCTGTTCGACCTGCCGCGACCGGCAGCCGAATGCCGCATCGTCGTCGCCATGTCGGGCGGCGTCGACAGTTCGGTGGTCGCCGCGCTCGCCGCGAGGACCGGTGCCGAAGTCATCGGCATCACCCTGCAGCTGTACGATTACGGCGCCGCCACGGGGCGCAAGGGCGCCTGCTGCGCCGGTGACGACATCCGCGATGCACGCGAGGTAGCCGAACGGCTGGGCATCGCGCATTACGTCCATGACCACGAGGGCGCCTTTCGCGAAGAAGTGGTCGAGACATTCGCCGACGACTACCTCGCCGGACGCACGCCCGTGCCCTGCATCCGCTGCAACATGGGGCCCAAGTTCACCGATCTGCTCGACATGGCACGTGAACTGGGGGCGGACTGCCTTGCCACCGGGCATTACGTGAAGCGCGTCATGGGGGCCGCCGGCCCCGAATTGCACCGCGCTGCCGATCCGGCGCGCGACCAGTCCTATTTTCTCTACGCCACCACCGACGACCAGCTGGCCTTCCTGCGCTTCCCGCTCGGCGGCATGCCGAAAGCGGAAGTGCGCGAGCTCGCCGAAGGGTCGGGATTGCGCAACGCTGCCAAGCCCGACAGCCAGGATATCTGCTTCGTACCCGATGGCGACTATGCCAAGATCGTGCGCAAGATGCGGCCCGAAGGCGCACAGCCGGGGGCGATCGTCCATGCCGCGACCGGAGAGCAGCTGGGCGAACACAAGGGCGTCATCCACTATACGGTAGGCCAGCGCCGCGGACTCGACATCGGGGGCCAGCCCGAACCGCTGTATGTCGTCGGCATCGACGCCGCGTCCGCACAGGTCAGGGTCGGGCCCAAGCGCATGCTGGCCGTGACCGCCGCGCAGATCATCGAGACCAACCGCATCGGTCCGCTGCCCGATGTCCCGCTGACCGCCAAGGTGCGTAGCCTCGCCAAACCGGTGCCGGTCACGCTCGAAGGCTCGCTGGGCAATGGGGCCGAAGTTGCGATCCGTTTTGCCGATCCGGAATTCGGCGTCGCGCCCGGCCAGGCGGCCGTCCTCTACGCGGGCGAGAGGGTCGTTGGCGGCGGATGGATCGATTCGACGACCCGGGTCGCCGCCTAGTCGCGCCACTCCTGCAGGACGCAGCCATAGCCTTCCCGGTAGGCGGCGGTTTCCGATGCGACCAGCGGGATCGATGCCGTGACGCTCCTGGCCGCCGCGTCATCGCTGAGCGAAACCAGCTCCATCCCTGCCAGCCTGTCCTTGGCGCAATCGTCCAGGCTGCGATCCGCGACGAAACGACACGAGCAGCCGACCCGCGCGGCATAGGCAACCCCTGCCCCGCCGGTCTTGCGCAGCCCTTCGCCCCACGCGAGCCACGCCGCACCGAGCAGCACGGCGACAAGCAGGATCGACCAGAACCAGAGGCGGGTTTTGCGAGTGCGGGTTTTGGCCGTTGCCAAGCGGGATTCCTTCATGCGAGTGACGCACATATGTTCATGCGGCCCACCCCCCTTATCGCGCTTGCGCTCGCCACCTCAAGCCTTGCGTCCTGCGGATCGTCCGGACCGGCGCAGGAACCCCCGCTCAGCGAAGAAGCGCTCGCTGCGGTAAGCAAGCAGCCCGGCGCGCCCACCCGGCCGCTGGCGCGGGCAGCGGACGATCTGTTCACGCGCGAGGGCCTTGGCGAAACCCGCGCGCTGGTGGTTTATCACGGAGGAACCCTGGCGGTTGAGCGCTATGCGCCGGGATATGATGCCGACACGCGTTTCGTCAGCTGGTCCATGGCCAAGACGGTCACCGCGATCATGATCGGCATGCTGGTTGCCGACGGGCAGCTCCGGCTCGATGCGCCCGCGCCCGTGCCCCGGTGGCAGCGCACCGGCGATCCGCGCGCCGAAATCACCCTGCGCCACCTGCTGCAGATGCGCGCCGGGCTCGAACATACCGAGGCCGGCGATCCACCCTATGACAGCAGCGAAGTGCGCATGCTGTTCCTCGACGGGCGCGACGACATGGCCGATTACGCCACCGCGCAGCCGCTCGAGGCCGAACCGGGCGAACGGTTCGAATACTCCTCCAACACCACTGTCATCCTTGCCGATATCGCGGCCCGGGCGCTGACCGGGAGCAGCGATCCCGATATCCGCCGGCAGGCGGTGACCGACTATCTCGCCGCACGGCTGTTCGAACCGCTGGGCATGACCAGCGTGGTGCCCGAATTCGATCGCGCCGGCACGCTGATCGGCGGCAGCCTGATCCATGCCACCGCCCGCGACTGGGCGAAGCTGGGTGAGCTGCTGCGCAACAAGGGGTCCTATCGCGGCGAACAGCTGGTGCCGCGCGCTTGGGTCGAGGAAATGGTCACCCCCAGCCCCAAGAGCCCGCATTACGGGCTGCAGACATGGCTCAACCGGCCGACGGGTGAAGACCAGCACCCGCTGATCCCCGCCCGCGCGCCCGAATCCGCCTTTTCGATGATCGGGCACATGGGCCAGTACGTCTTCGTTTCGCCCGCGCAGAAGCTCACCGTCGTCAGGCTTGGCCATTCCGACGCGCCCGAGCGCCGCGCCATGCTGCAGCAGCTGGCCGATCTCATCGAATTGTACCCCGCCAGCTAGGGCAGCAGGAACCGGCCCTCGACCACGGTCACGCAGTCGCCGGACAAGATCGCCTGCTCGCCATCGCGGCGGCAGGTGGCATGGCCGCCGCGCTGCGACGCCTGGAACGCGGTGAAGCTGTCGCGTCCCAGCCGTTCGGTCCAGAAATAGGTCAGCGCGGCATGGGCGGAACCGGTGAAACTGTCTTCGTCCACCCCGCTCCCCGGTACGAACACGCGGCTGACGACATCGCTGTCCGAACCGCGCGCAGTGCAGATGAACTGGTCGCTGCCCAGCGCGCCCAGGCCGCGCAGGTCGGGATCGAGTGCGCGCACCTGCGCTTCGCTGTCGAACAGATAGATGCCGTAGCCATCCTCGTTCAGCCACACTTCGGCCGGTTCGGAGCCGAGCAACGCCGCCGCTTCGGGCCATGATCCCGGCGCACTGCGGATAAGCGGCAGCGCCAGTTCGTATGCCGTGCCGGTGCGCGCGACTTCGAGAAGCCCGGCCCTGCGCGTACGGAAGGTGACCCTGTCGCCGCCATCGCGGGTCAACAGCACATGTCCGCTCGCCAGCGTGGCGTGGCCGCACAGGCGGATTTCCTCGGCCGGGGTGAACCAGCGCAGCTCCCACTCGGCCGCGCCACTCTCGTCGCGGACGAGGAAAGCGGTCTCGGCGAAATTGTTCTCTTCGGCGATCGCCAGCAATTCGGCATTGTCGGGCCAGCGCTCGAGCGGCATCACCGCAGCCTGGTTGCCCGTGAACGGCCGGTTGGCGAATGCGTCGACATGCCAATAGGGTATCGTGCGGCTCATGCGTCTTTCTCCAGCTTGGCGAATTCATTGTCTTCGACCAGCGGGTTGTCGGGCTCGTCGACATGGCCTTCGGGGTCGATGTGGATCAGCAATTCGGTTCCGGGAAACTGCGCGATCAGGTCGGCCTCGACCCGGTCGATGATCGCATGCGCGGCCGCAATGGTCAGCGCCGGGGGTAGATCCACATGGAACTGGACGAAGTCGCGGTTCCCGCTGGTGCGCGTCCGCAGGTCGTGGAGATTGGACAGTTCGGGATGGCGCGCCGCAGCTTCGACGAAGGCCTGGCGCTTTTCGTCGGGCCATTCGCGGTCCATCAGATCGTCGACCGCATCGCTCGCCCCGCGCCATGCGCCCCATGCCAGCCAGCCGGCAATGGCCAGGCCGAACAGCGGATCGGCGATCCCGAAACCCGCATATTGGTCGAGCACCAACGCGGCGATCACGGCAAGGTTGAGCAGCAGGTCGGACTTGTAATGCAGGTGATCGGTCTGGATCGCGAGGCTCCGCGTCCGGTTCATCACGAATCGCTGCCAGGAAAGCAGCGCGAAAGTGAGCGCGATGGCGATCAACGATACCGCGATGCCTTCCTGCGCCGCAGCGGTGGGCCCGCCCGCCGCCAGCTGCATGATCGCGCGCACCGCAATGCCGAATGCCGAAAGCGCGATCAGCATCACTTGGAAGATCGCCGCGAGCGCCTCGGCCTTGCCATGGCCGAAGCGGTGATCCTCGTCGGCAGGCATCGACGCGATCCAGACGCCGGTCAGCGTGGCAAGGCTGGCCACGAGATCGAGCGCCGAATCGGCCAGGCTGCCGAGCATGGCAGTGGACCCGGTCCGCCAGCTAGCCCAGGTCTTGAGCGCGACCAGTATCAGCGCGACCGAGATCGACGCGACGGCAGCGGACCGCGCGAGCAGGGCGCGATCGGTCGTCATGGGTACAGAAGCGTGTCGGACCACGCCTCTTCCGCAGCATCGCGGACGAACAGCCGGCGATCATGCAGCCGGTACTGGCGATCCTGCCAGAACTCGATCCGCCGCGGGCTGAGCCGGAAACCCGTCCAGTGCGGCGGGCGCGGAATGTCACCTTCGGGATAGCGTTCCTCGAGCGCCGTTACCCGGTCGAGATAGACCTGGCGGTCGGGCAGCGCGCGCGACTGGTCGCTGGCTGCCGAGCCGATCTGGGAGACGCGCGGCCGCGAATGGAAATAGGCGTCGGCTTCGGCGCTGCTCACTTCCTCCAGCGGGCCTTCGATGCGAATCTGGCGGCGCAGGCTCTTCCAGTGAAACAGCAGCGCCGCACGCATATTGGCGCGGATCTGTTCGCCCTTGCGGCTTTCGGCATTGGTATAGAACACGAAACCGTCCGGGCCGTGGCCCTTCAGCAGCACCATGCGGACCGAGGGCAGCCCGTCTTCCGACGCGGTTGCGAGCGCCATCGCATTGGGATCGTTGGGTTCGCTTTCCTTCGCTTCGGCGTACCACACTTCGAAGAGCATGAAGGGATCGCTTTGCGGGATGGCGCTTTCGTCGGACTGCATGCGGGCTTTCCTAGGGGGTGGGAGACTTGGAACACATGGAACACGGTTCTGGAGCAAAATTCTGCGCGGGCCGTTGGCGCTTCGAGAGCGGTACAGACAGGAGAATTGCGGTATCCATGATCGATCCCCTATCCCCGATCCCAGCCGTAGGAAACCGCGCGTGCTTGCGCGGTGCCGCTGTAGTGCCTAGCTGATACGCCAAATGGCCACGAACTCTTCAGATCCCTATGCCACGCTCGGCGTCAGCCGCAATGCGTCCGAGAAAGACATCAAGAGCGCTTATCGCACGCTGGCGAAGGAGTTGCACCCAGACCGCAACAAGGACAATCCGCAAGCGTCCGAACGCTTCAGCAAGGTCACCAATGCCTATGACCTGCTGTCCGACAAGGACAAGCGGGCGCAGTTCGACCGCGGCGAAATCGATGCCGATGGCAATCCGGCCAATCCCTTCGCCGGCATGGGCGGCGGCGGGTTCAGGCCCGGCGGCGGCCAACGCGGCTACCGGCCCGAAGACATGCAGGGTTTCGGCACCGAGGACGTCGACCTGGGCGATATCTTCGAAGGATTGTTCGGCGGCCGCGGCCCGCGCGGTGGACCCGGCGGCAGCCCCTTCGGGGCGCAGCAGCGGCGCGCGCCGCAGAAGGGCGCCGATGTCGCATACCGGCTGCGGGTCCCCTTCATCGATGCCGCGACGCTCAAGCCGCAGCGCATCACGCTGGCGGACGGCAAGACGATCGATCTGAAACTGCCCAACGGGGTCGAGGACGGGACGCAGATGCGCCTGAAGGGCAAGGGCGAACAGGGGCCCGGCGGACCGGGCGACGGGCTGGTCACGATCGCGATCGACCCGCACAGTTTCTTCAAGCGCCATGATGACGATGTGCGCTTCGACCTGCCGATCACGCTCGACGAGGCGGTTAACGGCGGCAAGGTCCGCGTCCCGACGGTCGATGGCCCGGTCATGATGACGCTCAAGCCCGGGACCAGCGGCGGCACCGTGCTGCGCCTCAAGGGCAAGGGGTTCACCCGCAAGACCGGCACCCGCGGCGACCAGCTGGTAACGCTCGAAATCCAGCTGCCCGATACGCTCGACGAACTTGCCAAGCGCCTCGATGGATGGAAGGACGAGAGCGATCCGCGGAGCAAGCTCGGGGTGTAGCCCTTGTCGCAAAAGGAAATGCCGGACAGCTGGCGACGCGAAATCCAGTCGCTTTCGCCCGAGAAGCGGCGCGAGGAAGCCCGCGATCTGCGCGGCCGGATCGAACAGCAGGTCGGCCCGGGAACACGCGCCTGGAAAGTCGCCAAGCGTGCGCTGATCGGCACCTATAACGATGGGTTCATCCACGCGGGCAATCTGGCCTATCTGTCGATGCTGGCGATCTTCCCTTTCTTCATTCTCGGCGCGGCGGTGTTTTCCGCCTTCGGCGAGGAAGCCGAACGCGCGGCCACCATCAACGCCGTCCTCTATGCGCTGCCGCCAATGGTCGGCAGCGTCATCGAACCCGTCGCGCGCGACGTGATCGAAGCGCGCAGCGGCTGGCTGCTCTGGGCCGGGGCGGCGGTGGCGCTGTGGACCGTGGGCAGCCTGATCGAAACGATCCGTGACATTCTGCGGCGCGCCTATGGCACGCAGGCGACGCATGCCTTCTGGAAATACCGGCTGCTGTCCGCGGGCATGATCCTCGCCGCGGTCTTTCTCTTGCTGCTCAGCCTGATCGCGCAATTCCTGATCGGCGCGGCGCAGGAGGTGATCGAGGCCTATTTTCCCCAGCTGGTCGACCGCGTGGTGGCGCTGCGCCTGTCGCGGATCGTGCCGTCGCTCGGCCTGTTTGGCTCGCTCTACCTGATCTTCTATTCGCTGACCCCGTCCAAATACCGGCGCAAGCGGTATCCCAAGTGGCCGGGGGTGCTCCTCACCACGATCTGGTGGATCGCGGTGACCACGATCATGCCCGCGGTGCTGCGCAATTTCTTCGCCTACGACCTGACCTATGGCGGGCTTGCGGGCGTGATGATCGTCCTGTTCTTTTTCTGGCTTGTCGGGCTCGGGGTGGTTATCGGCGCGGAACTGAATGCGGCGCTGGCCGAGACGCCCGAAGAGGAACTCAGCCAGACGGAAGAAACCGACGAAGGCCGCCGCGCCGCCCTGGCGCGCGAAATGGAAGAAGAGGAGCATGCCGCATGAGCGGGTTGATGGCAGGTAAGCGCGGGCTGATCATGGGGCTCGCCAACGACAAGTCGCTGGCATGGGGCATCGCCAGGCAACTGGCGGAGCATGGGGCGGAACTGGCCTTTTCCTACCAGGGCGAAGCGCTCAAGAAGCGCGTCGGCCCGCTGGCGGAACAGGTGGGCAGCGATTTCCTGATCGAATGCGACGTATCGGACATGGATGCGCTCGACACCGCCTTCGATACGCTCAAGTCGCGCTGGGAGACGATCGACTTCGTCGTCCACGCGATCGGCTTTTCGGACAAGAGCGAACTGCGCGGGAAATATGTCGACACCAGCCTCGACAACTTCCTGATGACGATGAACATCTCCGCCTATTCGCTGGTCGCGGTGGCCAGGCGCGCACGCGCCATGATGCCCGAGGGCGGTTCGATCCTGACGCTGACCTATTACGGCGCGGAGAAGGTCATTCCGCATTACAACGTGATGGGCGTGGCCAAGGCGGCGCTGGAATCCAGCGTGAAATATCTGGCCAACGATCTCGGCCCGGAAAACATCCGCGTCAATGCGATCAGCGCCGGCCCGGTGAAAACGCTCGCTGCGAGCGGGATCGGCGACTTCCGCTACATCCTCAAATGGAACGAGCTCAATTCGCCGCTGCGGCGGAATATCACCATCGACGATGTCGGCGGCTCGGGCCTCTATCTGCTGTCCGACCTGTCATCGGGCGTGACGGGTGAAACGCACCATGTAGACGGCGGCTACCACGTCGTGGGCATGAAACAGGAAGACGCGCCCGATATCGCGCTCGATTAGCGAACTGCCCTGCAGCTCAGGCCACGTCGGGCCATATCCCGCGCGTGTCGTAAACCGCCTTGCCCAGCCGCTCTTCGGGCGGAATCACCTTGAAGACATCGTGGTCTACCAGCGGGATCAGCAGCTCCGATTCCTCTAGCGCGGTGTCGATATCGACCAGTTCGGCGCCGGTGCCTTCGAATTCGGCTGGCAGGGAGCCGGCATAGGGTTCGACCACCTGCACGCGCGCGCCGAATTCGCGGGCGAGCGATGCGGCGACGAAGCGCGCGGGCGATTCGCGAAAGTCGTCGATATTGGCCTTGAAGGCGAGCCCGAGGCAGGCAATCTTCGCGTCCGGATGGGCCGCGGCCAGTGCCCGCGCGCGGGCCAGGACGTGGTGCATCTTGGCGTCGTTGGTATCGCGGGCCTGGCGGATGATCTTGGCCTCGTCGGGCGCGCCATGGACGATGAACCAGGGATCGACCGCGATGCAGTGCCCGCCTACGCCCGGTCCGGGGGTCAGGATATTCACACGCGGATGCCGATTGGCCAGGCGGATGACCTCCCACACGTCGAGCCCCTGACGGTCGGCGATCATCGAAAGCTCGTTCGCGAAGGCTATGTTGACGTCGCGAAAGGCGTTTTCGACCAGCTTGGTCATTTCGGCGCTGCGCGCATCGGTGGTGACGCATTCGCCCTTCACGAAGCGTTTGTAGAACGCCAGCGCCTTGCGCGCGCACCGCGGAGTGATTCCGCCGATCGAACGGTCGTTATGCGTCAGTTCTTCGAGGATCCGGCCGGGCAGCACGCGTTCGGGGCAATAGGCGATGCTTACGTCGGGCAGCCCCTCGGTCAGCCCGGGCAGTGCAAGATCGGGACGCCGCGCGGCGATGGCATCGCGCATGGCCTCCGTGGTGCCGACCGGCGAAGTCGATTCCAGGATGACCGTATCGCCCTTTCTTAGGACGGCAGCGACCTGCTCTGCCGCGGCCATGACATAGGAGGTATCGGGGGTGTGGTTGCCATCCTTGGCGAACGGCGTGGGTACCGCGATGACGAAAACATCCGCGGGCGCAACTTCGGTCGAGGCCTTGAGCAGGCCGCGCTGCACGACCGCCTGGACCAGCCCGTCGAGATCGACCTCCTCGATATGGATCTCGCCGCGATTGATAGTGTCGACCACGGTCTGCGTCACATCGACGCCGTGCACCGGACAGCCGGCGCGAGCGATGATCGCCGCCGTGGGCAAGCCGATATAGCCGAGACCGATGACGCACACATCGGGCTTTGTATCACCACGCATGAAACTGTTTCCCTGAACCTTTGGCGGGTTGTGGTAGCGCGTGTCGGTAAATTTAACAGTAACGCCGGTCAGCTGGCTGCGAGCAGATCGGCGATCCGTTCGGCGGCATGCCCGTCGCCGAACGGGTTGTGCGCCTGCGCCATCGCCGCATAGGCCGCCGGGTCGTCGAGCAGACGATTGGTTTCGCGCACTATCCTGTCGGCATCGGTTCCGACCAGCCGGGCGGTTCCGGCAGCAATGCCTTCGGGCCGTTCGGTGGTTTCGCGCATCACCAGCACGGGCTTGCCCAGCGCGGGCGCCTCTTCCTGTACGCCGCCGCTGTCGGTGAGCATCAGGTGGCTGATATCGAGCAGCCGCGCGAACTGCGGGTAATCAAGCGGCTCGAGTAGCGCGACATTGTCGAGCCCGGCCAGTTCGGCCTTCATCACCGCGCGCACCTGAGGGTTGAGATGGACGGGGAAAATAACCGCAACGTCCTGCCGAGAGGCGATCGACTTAACCGCTTTGGCGATAGCTTGCATGCCCTCGCCGAAATTTTCACGCCGGTGGCTGGTGACCCCAATGATCCGCCGCCCCGCGAAACGTTCTTCCAGCGCGCGCAGCCCATCCGCCAGCGCGGGGCTGTCGCCCACGCGCGCGGTGACCCATTGCAGGGCATCGATAACCGTGTTGCCCGTCACGTGGACGGTCGCCGGATCCACGTTTTCACGCAGCAATGCATCCCGGGCGGTCGTGGTCGGCGCGCAGTGCAGCGCGGCAAAACTGCCGACAACGCGGCGGTTCACTTCCTCGGGCCAGGGATGGTGGATGTCGCCGCTGCGCAGGCCCGCTTCTACATGGCACACGGGTATCTTGCGATAATAGGCGGCAATCGCCCCCGCCATCACGGTGGTGGTATCGCCCTGGACGACGACCCAGTCTGGCTGTTCGAGATCGAGCACCTTGCCGATTTCCACCAGCGCCCGCGCGGTGAGAGCATCGAGCGTTTGTCCGGGAGTCATCAAGTCGAGATCGTGATCGGGAACGATGCCCGCGATATCGAGCACCTGGTCGAGCATCTCGCGGTGCTGCGCTGATATGCACACGCGGCCAATAAACCGGTCGTCCCGTGCTAGCCGGTGAACCAGCGGGAACAGCTTTATAGCTTCGGGACGCGTCCCGAACACGGTGAGGATCTTGCGCGGCGCGGCCATTGCACTGCCCTAGCCGCAAATGGTTAACCGCGGATAGACTACTCCGGATCGGCGCCCGCTTCCGGCTGCGGAAGCGCGTCTTCCCCGGCGGTTTCGGCAGCCCGTTCGCGCTCGAGCCGTTCCATATATTCGCGCTCGATCATTTCGACGCGTTCCTGTTCGGCGGCTGCGTCTTCATCGATCGTGGCGAGGCGCTTGGCGCGTTCTGCAGCGATGATCTCGCCAAAGCGGACGCCCGCGTCATTCGCCTTGTCGGCATAGGCCGCATTGATCATTTCCTGCGTGCAACCGGTAAAGCCGCCGGCACCCGTGGGCGAACAGGACATGATCCCGAAATCGCCTGCCATTTCGAATCGCTCCACGCGTTCGGCCCAGGAAGTGTTCGCCGGGCTTTGCGAGAAGCGCAGAGTTTCGGGGATCCGGTAGCGGTCGTTTTCGGCCTTGCGCGCGCAGACGACGATCTGGTCGGCGGTCGACTGCGGGCATTCGTCATCGCCGTAGACGATCACCATGTTGTAACTGTCGTCGCCCGTCTCCACCGCGTCCTGCGCATGGGCGGCGGCCGGTAGGGCAAGCGCAAGACCGGCAATGGCTATCAGCGATTTCGACATGGGTATCCTCTCGGGCGTTTGCAGGCGAAGCGACAACACGCTTCGGGCAGTGAACTGGTCATGAAGCGCGAAAGCGGGGGTCCCGGTTCCCGTCAGACACGTTCGGAAACACGGATCGCAGCGCGACAGCCGAGCCGGATGAGGCCCGACAGCAGCGGGTAGGCTGGCGCACGTTCCGCACCGGCGGCAAGCGCCGCATCACGATGCTCGCGTTCGTCCTCGCGAAATTCCTCGATCATCGCCGCGAGTTCGGGGTCCTCACCGGTCTCCTGCAACCGGTCGAGCTGGCGCGAATAGTGATCGTCGATTTCGGTTTCGACCGCCGCGGTGCAGGCCATCGCCGCTTCGGGGCCGATCAGCGCCGTAACCGCGCCCAGTGCGAACCCTGCCTTGTCCCAGAAAGGTTGCAGCGCGGTCGGGCGGACCCCGCGGCGCGCCATCAATGCATCGAACTGCGCGCGGTGGCCCGCTTCCTGCTCTGCCATGCCGGCGATTTCAGCCGAATCGGGGCCGCGATCACCCATCACCGCCAGCTGGCCGGCGTAGATCCGCGTGGCGCCGAATTCGCCCGCCTGGTCGACGCGGATCATGCGAGCGATATGGTCGGGCACCTTGGTCATGCGTTGCGATCCTTCACCATCAGGACGGAAATTGCCAGTGCTGCCGCGCTCGACACGAGGAAATTGTAGCCCGCCAGGCTAATCCCCGCGAGCGTCCAGGCGGGCTCGTCACACCGCACCAGCGGCGTGTTCATGATGTCCTCAAGCGCATTACCGCTGCCGCCTCCGGCGATGACCGCGCAGGAGGTGATCCCCGGCCACCAACCGTATTCGACGCCTGCGTGGAACAGGCCGATGGCGCCCGACAGCGCGATCGCGAGCGCCGCAAGCCAGATCCACAGCCGCCGCGGCGTCACGGTGTAGGCTAGCAGCGCCAGTCCGACCGCAGCGAAATGCGGCCAGCGCTGCCACCAGCACATCTCGCAGGGGTACAGGCCGAAACCGTATTCCGAGAGATACGCCCCGCCCAGCAGCGCTGCCGGTACGGCAAGCGCGAGCAGGCGGGCGAGACGGGCGTGTTGCGTCAGGAACATGCTGCGCGGCCTAGCCTATTTCGCGCGCGCGGCAATGTTCATCGGGCTCGTGCGGCGCAGCGTCTGCAGCGCGTAATGCAGCTGGAAATCTTCGATCCCCTGCTCTTCCAGTTCCTCGGCGGTCTGCTGGAACCGCGGATCGTCGCGCGCATCTTTCTCCACCGCGTCGTCCTCGATGCCGATCTCGTTGATGAGATGGCCGCGCAGATCCGATTCGCGCATCTGGAAGCGCGCGCGCTTGGCCAGATCGGGATCGGACAGCTGCGGGACGGTAATGTCGGGGTCGATCCCGCCTTCCTGGACCGAATGGCCCGAAGGCGTGAAATAGCGCGCCGTCGTCAGCTTGAGTGCCGCATCGCGGCCGAGCGGCAGCAGCGACTGCACGCTGCCCTTGCCGAAGCTGCGTTCGCCCATCACCACGGCGCGGCGATGGTCCTGCAGGGCGCCAGCGACGATTTCCGAAGCCGACGCCGAGCCAGCATCGATCAGCACGACCATCGGCAGGCCGCCGGCGATGTCGCCGCGGAACACGGTTTCGGCGTCATAGGCGATATTCTCGCCGCGGGCGCGGCCACGCTGCGAGACGATGCGGCCTTCGGTGAGGAAGAGATCGGACAGCGCGACCGCTTCGTCGAGCGAGCCGCCGGGGTTGGAGCGCAGATCGAGCACCAGCCCGTCGATCCGGCCGGTGGCTTCCGCTTTCATTTCTTCCCACGCTGTAAAGACATCGCTGCCGACATCGCGGGAAAATTCATTGACCATGATTTGGCCGATATTGCCCTCATGCAGTTCCCAGGTGACCGGTTCGAGTTCGATCACGCCGCGCTTCACAGAAAGATCGAAGGGTTCGTCGCGGCCCGGGCGGAAGATCGTGAGCTGGATCGAGGTACCCTCGCGGCCGCGCATCTGCGCGACCGATTCATCGAGCTCCTGCCCCACGATCAGCCGCCCATCGAGATGGGTGATGAAATCGCCGGCCTTGATCCCCGCAATATCGGCCGGGCTGCCGCGGAACGGCGAGATCACCTTCACCGCGCCGTCTTCCGCCACGACGGAGAGGCCCAGGCCCGAATAATTGCCGTCGATCATCGTTTCGAGCCGCTGCAAATCGCTGCCGTCGAGATAGCCCGAATGCGGATCGAGCGCGGCCAGCATGCCATCGATCATGCCGCGCATCAGCGTTTCATCGTCGACCGGGTCGACATAGCTCGCCTTGATCCGCTGGTAGACCCCGAGGACCTTCGAGAATTCGGCCCCCGCGCGGCCATCGACCTGCGCCATGCTGGCAGTGGTCGCGGGAATCAGCGCGACGGCGGTCACGAGTGCGGCCGAACGGGCGAGAGCGGCGAATTTCATGGGCGAGAGGACTCCTTTGCGCAGGCTAATCTATCGCCTGTGCGCGCTTAATGCCAGATGAGCAGCATTACGCAGTACGCGCGAGCCGGTTTCGACCAGCGCCTAGCGCAGGTAATCGAGCGGGTTCACCGGTTCGCCATCCTGCCGCAGTTCCAGCGCCACTTCGCCGCCGTGCTGCGGGGCAAGGCCGAGCGGGGACCCCGCGTCGACCGCCTGGCCGACTGCCACATCGAGCGACGCCAACCCGGTCACCAGGCTGGTCCAGCCATTGGCATGTTCGACGATCGCAATGCGGCCGAAGCCGCGATAGGGCCCGGCGAAGATCACGCGCCCCGCACCCGGCGCGACCACCTGTCCGCTGCCGCGCGCGTCGAGTGCGATCCCCGCTTGGCGCTGGCCGCTGGCCCCCGCTTCGCCGAAGCCCGCGCTGATCCTGCCCGCCACGGGCAGCTGGTATTGCTGCGGCGGCTGGGTGGCGCTGGGCTGGGGGCGCGGCGTCGCGGAGATGGTCGCCGCAGCGGGGTTTGCCGGCCGCGCCACCGGTCCGGGCAGCAACGCAAGCCGTTTGCGCAGCGATCCGGCGGATTCGAGGCGGGCAACCAGCTGGTCGAGATCGATAGCCTGTTCGGCGAGGACCAGCGCGCGCTGCGCTTCGCGATCGGCGCCGCCGGCAGCCTGCCGTGCCTTGAGCCGTTCCTGCGCCGCCAACGCCACCAATTGCTTGCGCCGCTGCAGCAATGTGGCTTCGCTGTCGCGGCGATCGCTTACCGCCGCGCGCGCCTCCGCCTGAAGCGCGCGGGCCCGGTCGAGCTGGCTGCGCAGCGCCGCCGTTCGCTCGCGCACGAGCGGGATCGTGCTGTCGAGCACGGCGCGCGTATAGACCAGGTCGCGCAGCGACCCGGGCTGGAGCGCCGAAAGGGATAGCGGCCTGCGCGTCATCGATTGCAGCGCGCCGGCCAGATGCGCCAGGGGCGCACGGCGGGCAGCCAGTTCGCGGTCCAGCTTGCGGCGTTTGCTATTGGCGAGTTGCAGGCGCGCTTCGGCGGCGGCGATACCGGCTTCGGCCTGCTGGACGCGCGCCGCCAGGGCGGCAGCGGCGCTGCGCGCCTTCTGCGCGGTTTCGCGCGACCGCGAGGCGCGCTGTTCGAGCCGTTCGCCGCGGGCGCGAGCGTTGCGCTGCTGCTGCCGCGCGGCATCGAGCGCGGCTTGCGCGTCTTCGACGGTGTCGATCCGGGCAGGCGCCTGCGCGGTGGCGGGCAGCCCCAGCCAGGCCGCAGCAAGCAATCCGGCGATGACGGCGGGGCGGCGCATCGCGGCAATCTGCCCGATCAGCCGCTGCGATGATAGGGGTGACCCGCGATTATCGTCGTGGCGCGGTAGAGCTGTTCGGCCAGCATCGCGCGCGCCAGCAGATGCGGCCACGTCGCCCGGCCGAAGGCGAGCAGCAGATCGGCCGCGCGGCGATCGTCATCGGCATGGCCATCGGCAGCGCCGATCACGAAGCGGCATTCGCGCATCCCGTCGTCGCGCCAACGCTCAAGGATGGCCGCGAGCTTTTCGGACGGCAGATCCTGCCCGCGTTCGTCGAGCAGCACGGTCTTGCACGGGGTTTGCGGCTCGGGAATGCGCCCGCCCGTCTCGGGCAGTTCGGTCAGGCGCAGTGGCCAGATAAGCCGCTTTTCATAGCGCGCCACGAGCTCCGCTTCGGGCGAGCGCGCGATCTTGCCGCGGGCGATGATATGCAAGAGAATGGCGCACCCCTCCGGCAGGCGATGGTCCGATCGGGCCAACCGGGCGTCGGCCGGCCCTGCTCAAGATCGGTCTGGCGTCAGGCGTTCCCGGCCACCGGCGGCGCATCGCCGAAGGCCCACATCCGCTCGAGATTGTAGAAACTGCGCACTTCGGGGCGGAACAGGTGGACGACGATATCCCCCGCGTCGAGCAGCACCCAATCGGCCGCGGGAAGCCCTTCGAGCTTCACCGGACCGAAACCGGCCTGCTTGATTTTCTCGGCCAGCTTTTGCGCGATGGCAGCGACCTGGCGGGTCGAGCGGCCCGAGGCGATGACCATATGGTCGGCGATCGAGCTCTTGCCCTTCAGATCGATGGTCACGATGTCCTGCGCCTGGTCGTCATCGAGCTGCGTCAGCACGAGCTTGAGCAGCGGGTCGAGGTTTGCGTCAGACAAGTCGATCACCTGTGCCGGATTGGAACCGGCGGATGCCGGGATGGATTGCGCCTGTGTCATAGGCGGATGCGATGCTCCTGAATTGAGAGGCTTGGGCCATGGAAGGACCAGCGCGCATCATGGCGCGGTGGTTTCCTCCCCCGACAGTATCAAGCGATGCGTCAGTTGGTCCCTTGGAGGCGGTCCGGTGAAGCGTAAGGCCCAATCGGGATCGGCGCGGCGAATTGCCGTGGCCGACCTTTCATCGGGATCGAAACGCAAGGTCACCAGTGTCGGTGCGCTCCATTCGCCCCTTCCAACAAAGCTGGACAGCGGCACGGAAAAGCGCCTCAGCCAGGCCATCGCGGGGCTCGCGATTGCAGAGGCATCATAGCCGGGCCGCGCGATAACCGCAATCGGCATCGTGCGCGCAATTCCGCGCCAGTCCTTCCAGCGATGGAATTGCGCCAGATTGTCCGATCCCATCAACCAGACGAAATCGTTCTTGCGATAGCGCCGCGTCAGCGCGCCGAGCGTATCGACGGTGTAGCGGGTGCCCAGTTCGCGCTCGATCGCGGTTACCCGGATCGGCGCGCGCCGGGCCTGCGCCATTGCCGATCGCACGCGGGCTGCGAGCGGCGCCATCCCGGTCCTGGGCTTGAGCGGATTGCCCGGCGAGACCAGCCACCACACTTCGTCGAGCGCAAGCGCGCGCAAGAGGTAGAGCGATATGCGGCGATGTCCGCCGTGGGCCGGATTGAAACTGCCGCCAAGCAGCCCGATTCGACGCCGCGGGCCCGTCAAAGTGCTCCGCCCCGGAATTTGTCGTTCTTATACAATGGCTTGCTCGCTTCGACCCTTGAAGATTCTAAGCCCTTGGGAATATTGGACTTCGTTTCGGCAAGCAAAATCGATCCCCTGAAAGATTGTATAAAAACGACTCGTCCCATCGATGCGTCGGTTCGTAGATTTTGTGGGAACCGCGATTCGATTTCATAACCATCGTTTGGTAGCCCGGCTGTGGGACGTGAAAAGACCATAAGGGACGGGTCGTTTTGAGCAACAGCAACGCCATCATTGGCTTGGCGAATCGCGTGCGCAGCTGGTTTCCGGATCGCGAATTCTTCATGCGATCCGAAGGCCAAGTGCGCTTCATAACCATATCCTCCAAGGTCCAGATGACGGCAGCAGCGCTGGCGCTGGCTGCGCTGGTGGTATGTGCCGCGTCGGTCGCGATTGCCGGCTGGACGCAGTATCGCGCGGAAACCGAGCGGCTTTCGCTCCGCGACCGCGAAGCCCGCGTCGCCACGGCCGAAGAGCGCGTCGATGCCTATGGCGCGGACATTGCCGCGGTGAAGGACGACCTCAACCGCCGCATGGAATTCCTCGAAGCGATGGGCGAGGCGCTGCCCGAAGACCTCAAGGCATTCAGCAGCGTCAGCGACAGCGCGTCGGAGGCTGCCGAGACGGTCGAGAAGGTCAGTGCAGCCTTTCCCGAAGCCGCCGAACTCGCCCGTATCGAAGCACGCCAGCTCGCACTGGTCGAAGGCCTCACGCATTATGCCGACTGGCGCGCCCAACGCGCTGCCACGGCGCTCGAAAAGCTCGGGCTCGATTCTGCGAGCATGATCCGCACCGCCGAACGCGGCGCGATGGGTGGTCCGTTCGAAAACCTCGCCACCGAAGCCGATGGTTCGATCGACCCGCGCTTCGTGCGGCTCGGCCTGTCGATCGCACGCATGGATGCGCTCGAGCGTGGCCTCGCGGGCGTGCCGCAGGTGACGCCGGCGCATAAGGACATGATTTCCAGCGGCTTCGGTTTCCGCCGCGATCCGTTCAACGGCGGCGGGGCGATGCACAAGGGCCTCGACTTCCGCGGGGCGATCGGTACGCCAATCAGCGCTGCCTCGGACGGTCGCGTCAGCTTCGTCGGCTGGAAGGGCGGCTATGGCAAGACGGTCGAGATCACGCATGGCAACGGCCTGATGACGCGCTATGCGCATATGTCGCGCTTCAACGCGAAAGTCGGCCAGCGCGTCGTCGCGGGCGAGACGATCGGGGCCATCGGCAATACCGGCCGTTCGACCGGCCCGCATCTCCACTTTGAGGTGCGTATCAACAATCGCGCGGTCAATCCGCGCACTTTCCTGGAGACCGCTCCTGATGTTCTCGAAGAAATCCGGCGGAGCCCCAACCCCGCCCGTACCAAGTAATCAGGGACGCGAGCGCATGGCCAGCAAGAGCAATTCCACCTTCTCGGTCCTCGGATCGGACCTCGCGATCACCGGCGACATCACCGCTTCGGCAGATCTGCATGTCGATGGCGCGGTCGAAGGCGATATCGCCTGCTCCGCGCTCGTTCAGGGCGAAACCAGCACGGTCAAGGGCGCGATCAAGGCGGAAACCGCCCGGCTTGCCGGCACCGTCGAGGGATCGATCACCGCGCGTGAACTCGTGATCCTCAAGACCGCCAAGATTACCGGCGACGTCTTCTACGATGCGCTCACGATCGAACAGGGCGCTCAGGTCGAGGGACGTTTCGCGCATCGCAACGCCAAGAGCGGCGCGGCTACCGCGCCTTCGTCAAGCTCGGCAAAGCCCGAGCTGACCGTCGCCGGCTGACCTCTAGCCCTTGCTACATCACGAGGCCGCTTGCGTGCGAACGCAGGCGGCCTTGTCGTATGGTCAGCCGAGCACTTCGGCGCGCAGCGCCTTGCGATCAAGTTTGCCGATCATGGTCTTGGGCAGATCGGCACGGATCACCACTTCGTCGGCACGTTCGTGCTTGCCCACGCGGGCATTGAGCCAGTCGCGCAGTTCCTCGCCGGTCGCCTGAGCGTCGGCGTTGAGCGTGACATAGGCCACCGGCGCTTCGCCGCGATAGGAATCGGGCCGTCCGATCACGAGCGCTTCCTTCACCCCCGGATGGTCGAGCAGGACGTCTTCGACCTGGCTGGGGAAGACCTTGAACCCGCCCACCGCGATCATGTCCTTGATCCGATCGACGATTTCGAGAAAGCCGTCGCTGTCGAGCGTGGCGACGTTGCCGGTGCGCAGCCAAGTCTTGCCCTGATGCTCGACGAACACGTCCTTCGCTGCATCGGGCCGGTTCCAATAGCCCTGCATGATCTGCGGACCATGGAGTGCGAGCTCGCCCGGCTCGCCTTCCGCCGCGAGGACGCTGGGATCTTCCTTGTCGAGCAGCAGCACTTCGGTCTGCATGACAACCTGACCGATGGTCCCCGGCTTGCGTGTGCCTTCGTAGGGATTGGTCGATATCACACCCGAACTTTCGGTAAGCCCGTAGCCTTCAACCAGCCGTACGCCGGTCCTGGCTTCGAACTTCTCGCGCAGGGGCGCCGGGAGCGGTGCGCCGCCCGAGATGCATACTCGCAGGCTCGACACATCGGTCTTGTCCAGGTCGGGATGGTCGAGCAGCGCCTGAAACATCGTCGGCACGCCCGGAAATCCGGTCGCCCCGTGCTTTTCGATCGTCTGGAGGACCTGTTTGGCATCGAACCGCGGGACCATGGCTATCGCCGCCCCCGTCACCACCGCGTGGTTGAGCAGCGCCGTGTTGGCAAAGACATGGAAGAACGGCAACGCGCCCATGAAGACCTCGTGCGAAGGGTCGCCATAGGGATTGAGCCCGGCAACCTGCTGCGCGTTGATCGACAGATTGGCATGCGTGAGCATCGCGCCCTTCGGCGTCCCCGTCGTCCCGCCGGTATATTGCAGCAAGGCCAGCGCCTGCGGGGCGATCTCGGGCAGCTTGCCCCCGTGCTTTCGCCCGCCCTCGAGGAATTCGTCCCAGCGGAGGACCGATTCGCCATAGTCAACGCGCGCGATCTTGCTGCGCGCGAACACGCGCATGGCGAGCCCTTTGGCAAACGGCAGCATCTGCGCCAGCGAGCTGACGACCAGCGTCTTGAGCGCCGAACCCTGCAGCACCTTCTGCGCAGTGGCGTAGAGCTCGGGTACATCGACGGTAACCAGCAGGCGGGTGCCCGAATCGGCCACCTGCTGCTCGAGTTCCTCGACCGAATAGAGCGGCGAGAAATTCACCACCACCGCGCCCGCCATCATCGCCCCGTAATAGGCGACGACATAGCTCGGGACGTTGGGCAGGAAGAGCCCGACACGGTCGCCCGGCGCGATCCCGCGCCGCTTGAGCGCATGAGCGAAGGCCTGCGCATCGCGGAACAGTTCGCCATAGGTGAAGGTGCGGCCGAGAAAATACAGCAAAGGCGCATCGGGGCGGGCCTGCACCGTCCGCGCGAACATGGCGGGCAGCGCCAGCGGTTCGAACGTGGTGTTCCAGGGCACCGGATGATGGTTCGGTAGCTTGCTTACATCCATGTCAATAGCATGGAGTATTGCGTCTCAAACGCAAGTAAAAAGGCGGGAAAAGCCAACGCTTTCCCCGCCTTCGAATGCTTTTCCCCGATGCGTCAGGCGGGGCCGGTATCGCCCGGCTCTCCGCCGTCTTCGCTCGTCCGCTTGGCTTCGAGCCACGCCGCGGCTTCGGCTTCCTGCGCGGCTTCGGCAGCGGCCTTGACGTTGGCTTCGCGTTCAGCGTGCAGTTCCTCGATCAGCTTCTCGCGATCGCTGCTGCCGCTGGCCACCACCGGCGCTGCTTCTTCATCGTCGACCGGCAGGTTCTTGGCCGCCTTGGCCACCACGGCGTCGAGTTCGCGCTGCGAGCACAGGCCCAGCGTAACCGGGTCCTTGGGCTGGATGTTCTGGATGTTCCAGTGGCTGCGTTCGCGGATCGCGCCGATCGTGTTGCGCGTGGTGCCGATCAGCTTGCCGATCTGCGCATCGGAAATTTCCGGGTGGTTGCGCAGGATCCAGGCGATGCCGTCGGGCTTGTCCTGCCGCTTCGATACGGGAGTGTAGCGCGGGCCCTTGGTCCGGCTGACCGCCACCGGCGCGCGCTGCATCTTGAGGCGATACTCCGCATCGGCCTGACCCTTTTCGATCTCTTCCTGCGTCAGTTCGCCAGCATGCACCGGGTCGCGGCCCGTATACTTGCTGCCCGCCAGATCGTCCGCCATCGCCTGCACTTCGAGGATATGGAGGCCGCAGAATTCCGCGATCTGTTCGAACGACAGACCGGTGTTGTCGACCAGCCAGGTGGCGGTCGCATGCGGCATCAGCGGTTTGGGTTGGTCGGCCATGGAAATGCCTTTTCTCGTCTTGCGAAAATAGAAGGGCCGCCCCTCGCGGGACGGCCGTTATCCTGCCCATCTAGGCGAGAGTGCCCGATTGTACAAGCGAAAGCCTCAGGCGCTCGGCAATGCCTCCGGCTCGAGTGCAGCCAGCCCGGCGAGGAACTGGCCCGTCGCCGCACTCCAGCTGAAGCCCGCGCCATAATCGGCGCAGCTCTTGCGGTCGCAGAACAGCGCCGCGGCGATCGCGCGGTCGAGGTTTTCGCTCAGCGCACCGACCTGTTCGGTGACGATATCGCGCGGGCCCGGCACGGGAAAGGCGGCGACGGGCGTGCCGCAGGCCAGCGCTTCGATCATCACCAGGCCGAAGGTGTCGGTCCTGCTGGGAAAGACGAAGACATCCGCCCCGGCGTAGCATCCGGCAAGGCCGCGTCCCGTGCGGCGACCGAGGAAGTGCACCTCGGGATGATCCGCCCTGAGCGTTTCGAGCGCCGGGCCGTCCCCCACCACGACCTTGCTGCCGGGATAGCCATTGGCGAGGAAGGCGCCGATGTTCTTTTCCACCGCCACCCGGCCGACATAGAGCTGGATCGGGCGCGGCAGGTCGGCGAATTCGGGTGGCGGCGGCGCATCAGGCGTGAAACAGGCCAGATCGACGCCACGGCTCCAGCGATGCAGCTGCGGCAGGCCGTGCGCGCGCAATTCCGCGCTGATGCTCTCGGTCGCGACCAGCACGCGCCGCGCGGGGCGATGGAACCACTCGATATACCGCCAGAACCACTGCGCGGGCAGGTGCGTCCGACTGGCGAGGTAATCCGGAAATTGCGTGTGATAGGCGGTGGTGAAGCGGATGCCCCGGCGCGTGCAATAGCCGCGTGCGGCCATGCCCAGTGGCCCCTCGGTGGCGATATGGATCGCTTCGGGGGCAAAGGTGCGCAGTCTTTCGCCGACCACGCCCGGCAATGCCAGCGCCAGCCGGATTTCGGGATAGGTCGGGCAGGCCACGCTGCTGAACTGGTCGGGCGAGATCACCAGCACCTCGTGCCCCTGCGCGCGCAAATGGTCGCAGGTCGTGGTGAGCGTGCGCACCACGCCGTTCATCTGCGGCAGCCAGGCATCGGTGACGATCGCGATGCGCTGTGGCGCGGCAGCCGGGCAGGCCGCACGAGTGCCGGCGGCAGCGAGTTGCACGGTCACGCGGCCTCCGGCACTGACGGCGTGACGTCACTTTCGCAGCGGTTGCGCCGCGCGACTTCGTCAGGCCAGTGGAGGATTTCCATGCGGCCGTCGGCATGTTCGACCAGCGCATTGCACCCTTCGACCCAATCGCCGTCGTTCCAATATTCGACGCGCTTGCCGCCATATTCGAAACTGCGGAACTCGGCGGTGTGGATATGACCGCAGACCACGCCGTCGACGCCGCGCTCCGCCGCCGCGCGGGCGACCACTTCCTCGTATTTCGAGATGAACTCGACCGCGTTCTTGACCTTGTTCTTTGCCGCTTTCGAGATCGACCAATAGGGCAGGCCCAGCCGCTTGCGCGCGGCGGCCACCCAATTGTTGAGCTTCATCATCACGTGGTAGAGCGCGTCGCCGACGAAGGCGAGCCAGCGGTGCGCCAGCATGATGGTGTCGAATTCGTCGCCATGCAGGACCATCAGCCGGCGCCCGTCCGCGGTGTCGTGGAACGCGGCACGCATGATTTCCACTCCGCCGAAATTCATGCCGCTGAACGGGCGGACCATCTCGTCGTGATTGCCCGGGATATAGATGATCCGCGTGCCGCGCTTGGCACGCTTGAGGATGCGCCAGACAATATCGCTGTGTTCGGGCGGCCAGTAGACCTTCTTCTTCAGCCGCCAGCCGTCGATGATGTCGCCGACCAGATACATGGTGTCGCTGTCGGTGTGGTCGAGGAAGTCGATCAGCAGTTCGTGATTGCAGCCCTTGGTGCCGAGATGCACGTCGCTGATCCAGATCGTGCGATAGGTGCGTCGCTCTTCGAGCCTGCGTTCGGGTACGCGGGGCTTGATCGAAGGGAAATTCGCAACCTTGTGCGCGGCGTCGAAATGATTGGGCAGATCGTTCATGGGCCGGACCCCCTGATGGGTTACGGCCCTAGTCCTGGCACATGTTTGTTACGGGCGATTCACAGTGGAGTTACCGATAGGCGACATTGCGACAATCCCGAGTCGTCCGGGGCCTTACGGCAAGCGTCAAAGGGTCTCCGCCCGGTCGGTCAGGTAGCAACCCGCCTCAGTCGCCGAACACCTCGAGCACGATCTTGCCGATATGCGCGCCTTCTTCCATCCGCGCATGCGCCGCGCCGGCTTCGGCAAGCGGGAAGGTCTGGTCCATCACCGGGGCGACCGCCCGTTCTTCGAACAGCGGCCAGGCATGATGATAGATCTCGTCGGCGATCAGCGCCTTGAATTCGTCCGACCGCGGCCGCAGCGTCGATCCGGTCAGCGACAGCCGCTTGCGCATCACGGTGGCCATGTTGATTTCCGCCTTCAGCCCGCCAAGCACGGCGATCGTGACGTGACGGCCATCTTCGGCGAGGCATTCCATGTTGCGTGCAACATAATCGCCCGAGACCATGTCGAGTACGACATCGACGCCTTCGCCATCGGTGAAGCGCTTGACCTCCTCGACGAAGTCCTGGGTCTTGTAATTGATCGCCAGATCGGCGCCGAGTTCGCGGATGGCTGCGCACTTATCGTCGCTGCCCGCGGTCGAGATCACCTTCATCTCGAAGGCCTTGGCGAGCTGGATCGCCATGGTCCCGATGCCGCTGGTCCCGCCATGCACCAGCAGCGTTTCGCCGTCGCTGGCCCAGCCGCGCTCGAACACATTGTGCCACACGGTGAACAGCGTTTCGGGAATGGCCGACGCCGTATCGAACGCCATGTCGTCGGGCAGGCGCAGGCTGTGTGCGACATGCGCCAAGCAATATTCGGCATAGCCGCCGCCGGACACCAGCGCGCAGACGCGGCGACCCTGCACCTCGGGTCCGACACCGGGGCCGGTTGCCACCACCGTGCCCGACACTTCGAGCCCGGGAATCGGCGAGGCGCCCGGCGGCGGCGGATAGAAGCCTTGCCGCTGGATAACGTCGGGGCGGTTGACCCCCGCATAGGCGACCCGGATCAGGATCTGGTTGGCGCCGGGCACCGGCACGGGCAGCGTTTCCGGACGGAGCACTTCGGGCCCCCCGGCCTCGTCGAATCCCATCGCCGTCATCGTCTCGGGCAAATTGGCTGCCACTCGCGGACCCCCTCTAGATCGGTTGCTGCGCGCTTTCCCCCGGCACGCCCGCCGCGCAATACCTCGCGTTACCGTTGACAGCAACCACCCAGAATTGCGACATTGCTGTCAATGGAAGATGACGCGAGTCCACGCCCGCGAGGCGACGCCGCCAGCCAGTTGGCCGGCGAGGACCTGGCCCCCTATTCGCAAAGCGAGCTCGCCGCCCGCATCGCCCTGCTCGAAGCGGAGATCGCCCGGGTCGAGAAACACCGGCAGGCCGCAGCCGCGCATCGCGACGCGGCCGAAGCGTTGTTCGGGGCGAAGGAATAGTTGCCGGTGCCGGGGCTGAAAAAGCCGGGTTCCGTACCCATATCACGCCCGCATACAGCTTTGGCTAACTTTCGCCGCATAGGCTGTCTAATGTCCGCTTCGCGCAAGTCCCACGAGAAAGATATCTGAATGCCCAGCTTCGCCGCCAATCTCGAGAAGACCCTTCACGCCGCGCTCACCGACGCGGGCGAGCGCCGGCACGAATATGCCACGCTCGAGCACCTGCTGCTGTCGTTGATCGACGACGAGGATGCGGCGCAGGTCATGGCGGCCTGCGGCGTTGACCTGGCCGAGCTTACCGCGGTGGTGAAGCAATATCTCGAACAGGAATACCAGTCGCTGCAGTCGGACGAGAGCGCCGATCCGCAGCCGACTGCAGGGTTCCAGCGTGTGATCCAGCGCGCCATCCTCCACGTCCAGTCGTCGGGCAAGGACACGGTGACCGGCGCGAACGTGCTGGTTGCGCTGTTTTCCGAGCGTGACAGCTACGCGGTCTATTTCCTGCAGCAACAGGACATGAGCCGCCTCGACGCCGTCAGTTTCATCAGCCACGGTATCGGCAAGGGCGGCAAGCCGGTCGAAAGCCGATCACCCGAAGGCGCCGAAAGCGGCGAGGCGCAGGGTGACGACAAGGCGGGCGACAAGGGCAAGAAGGAAACCGCGCTGGACCAGTTCACGGTCAATCTGAACAAGAAGGCCGAGGACGGACGCATCGATCCGCTGATCGGCCGCGGGCCCGAAGTCGATCGCACGGTCCAGATCCTGTGCCGCCGCAGCAAGAACAATCCGCTCTACGTGGGTGATCCCGGCGTCGGAAAGACCGCCATTGCTGAAGGGCTAGCGCGCAAGATCGTCGAGGGCGACGTTCCCGAAGTGCTGCAGGAAGCAGTGATCTATTCGCTCGACATGGGCGCGCTGCTGGCCGGCACGCGCTATCGCGGCGATTTCGAGGAACGGCTCAAGCAGGTGGTCACCGAACTCGAAGGCATGCCCGAAGCGATCCTGTTCATCGACGAAATCCACACGGTGATCGGTGCCGGGGCGACCAGCGGCGGAGCGATGGATGCGTCCAACCTCCTTAAGCCCGCGCTGTCGAGCGGCGCCATCCGCTGCATCGGTTCGACCACTTACAAGGAATTCCGCAACCACTTCGAGAAGGATCGCGCGCTGTTGCGGCGGTTCCAGAAAATCGATGTGAACGAACCCACCATCGAGGACACTGTAAAGATCCTCAAGGGGTTGAAGACCGCCTTCCAGGACCATCACAAGGTTACCTATACCGCCGATGCGCTGAAGACCGCGGTCGAGCTGTCGGCCCGCTACATCAACGACCGCAAGCTGCCCGACAAGGCGATCGACGTGATCGACGAAGTCGGGGCGATGCAGATGCTGGTCCCACCCAGCCGCCGCAAGAAGAAGATCACTGCGCGCGAGATCGAGGCGGTGATTGCGACGATGGCGCGGATTCCGCCCAAATCGGTAAGCAAGGACGACAAGAAGGCGCTCGAGAACCTCGAACGCGATCTCAAGCACGTGGTCTTCGGGCAGGATGCGGCCGTCAAGAAGCTGGCGACTGCGATGAAGCTCAGCCGCGCGGGCCTGCGCGACCCGGACAAGCCGATCGGCAGTTTCCTGTTCAGTGGCCCGACCGGGGTCGGCAAGACCGAAGTCGCGCGTCAGCTCGCCAGCATCATGGGGATCGAACTCAAGCGCTTCGACATGTCCGAATACATGGAACGCCACAGCGTCAGCCGGCTGATCGGCGCGCCCCCGGGCTATGTCGGTTACGACCAGGGCGGCCTGCTGACCGATGCGGTCGACCAGAATCCGCACAGCGTGCTGCTGCTCGACGAGATCGAGAAGGCGCATCCCGACCTGTTCAACATCCTGCTGCAGGTGATGGATAACGGCCGGTTGACCGACCATCACGGCAAGACGGTCGATTTCCGTAATGTCGTGCTGATCATGACCACCAATGCCGGCGCGGCCGACATGGCCAGCCAGGGCATCGGTTTCGGTGACGTGTCCAAGGAAGATGCGAGCGAGGAAGCGGTCAAGCGGATGTTCACGCCCGAATTCCGCAACCGGCTCGATGCGATCGTGCCGTTCGGTTATCTCGGCAAGGACACCGTCGCGCGCGTGGTCGACAAGTTCATCCTCCAGCTCGAACTGCAGCTGGCTGAACAGAATGTCGACATCCAGTTCGACAAGGAAGCCCGCGCATGGTTGGCCGACAAGGGCTACGACCGCCTGTTCGGCGCGCGCCCGATGGGCCGCTTGATCCAGGATCGGATCAAGCAACCGCTGGCCGAGGAACTGTTGTTCGGCAAGCTGGCCGACGGCGGTGAGGTTTCGGTGACGATGAAGGACGGCAAACCGGCCTTCGAACTCACCCCCGCCCCGCCCCGTACCAAGCGCAAACCGGCCGCGAAAAAGAAGGCGGCGGGCAACAAGAAGCCCGAAGCCGATGCCAGCGAGGAAAACGGCGGCAACAGCTGACGCGGCATTTCGCATCACATGAAAGGGCGCCACCGGGAACGGTCGGCGCCCTTTTCGTTTGAGTCGGAGATGAGTGCTGCCCCCTTCTCCTGGATCAAGCCCGAGCCGTGGGGCATCCATGTCGTCCCCGCCGATTGCTGGGTCGATCCCAGCCGGGCCGTGGACAAGGCGCTGGTGACGCATGGCCATGCCGACCATGCGCGCGGCGGGCATGGCCAGACGGTCGCCACGCCCGAGACGCTGGCGATCATGGAATTGCGCTATCGCACCGGGGCCGAGGACGACGCCGGCGAGATCCCGCATCAAGCGGTGCCGGTCGAGTACGGCGAAACGATCCGCCTGCCGGGCGGCGTTGATGCGACCTATATCCCCGCCGGCCACGTGCTCGGCAGCGCCCAGATCCTGCTCGAACACGCGGGCGAGCGGGTAATCGTGACCGGCGATTACAAGCGCCGCGCCGACCCCACCTGCCCCGCATTCGAAGTTACCCCGTGCGATATCTTCATCACCGAAGCGACCTTCGGCCTGCCGGTGTTCTGCCACCCGCCGATCGCCGAGGAGATGGCCAAGCTGCTCGACCGGCTGGCCGCGCATCCCGACCGCTGCGTGCTGGTGGGCGCCTATGCGCTGGGCAAGGCGCAGCGCGTGATCGCCGAACTTCGCGCCGCGGGGCATCGCCAGCCGATCTATCTGCACGGGGCGATGGAGAAGATGTGCCGCCTGTACGAGGAACACGGGGTCGATCTGGGTGAATTGCGGCTGGTGGCCGATCACAGCAAGGAGGACATGCGTGGGCATGTCGTGGTCTGCCCGCCCTCGGCGCTCAACGACCGCTGGAGCCGCCGACTTCCCGAACCGATCACCGCCATGGCGAGCGGGTGGATGCGCGTGCGCCAGCGCGCACGGCAACGCAATGTCGAACTGCCGCTGGTCATTTCCGACCACGCCGACTGGGGCGAACTGACGCGCACGATCGAGGAAGTCGACGCGCAGGAAAACTGGATCACGCATGGCCGCGAAGATGCGCTGCTGCGCTGGTGCCAGCTGCACCAGCGCCGTGCCCGGGCGCTCGCGCTGGTCGGCTATGAGGACGAGGATGACTGATTTGCTTCCCGCCTCCATCGCCCGCCCCCGGACATAGCATGGAAGAGTTCGCCGCCCTGATCGACGCGCTGGTTTATACGCGCAGCCGCAACGAGAAGCTGCGGCTGATCGCCGAATATCTGCGCGCGACGCCCGATTCCGATCGCGGCTGGGCGCTCGCCGCGCTGGCCGACGGGCTCGACTTTCCCGCGGTCAAGAGCTCGACCATCCGCAATCTGCTCAAGGACCGGGTCGATCCGGTCCTGTGGACGCTCAGCCGCGATTTCGTGGGCGATACCGCCGAAACCGCCAGCCTGCTGTGGCCCTCGCCCGATCGCGAACCCGATCCGCCTTCGGTCAGCGAGAGCGTGGACCTGCTGTCGGCGATGAACCGCAAGAGCGTGGTGGCCGAACTGCCGCGCCTGCTCGACCGGCTCGACGCCGCAGGCCGCTATGCGCTGCTCAAGCTGGCCACCGGCGGCATGCGGATCGGCGTATCCAGCCGCCTCGCCAAGACGGCCTTCGCGCAGGCCTTCGCCGTGTCGGTCGACGAGGTGGAGGAATACTGGCACGGCCTGGAGCCGCCCTATACCGCGCTGTTCGACTGGGCAGCAAAGGGCCAGCCGCCGCCCGACATCGACAATCTGCCGACCTTCCGCCCGTTCATGCTGGCGCATCCGCTGGAAGAGACCGTGGTCGACCTGGGCGATTACGCGGCCGAATGGAAATGGGACGGCATCCGCGTCCAGATCGTCCACGCGGGCGGGGAAACGCGCATCTACTCCCGCTCGGGCGACGACATTTCCTCGACTTTTCCCGAATTGCTCGACGTGCTGCCGTTCCCCGCAGTGCTCGACGGCGAATTGCTGGTGCGCGGATCGACGCAGGGCGGCGAGGAAGGCGGCGCCGCCAGCTTCAACGCGCTGCAGCAGCGGCTCGGGCGCAAGACTGTCAGCAAGAAGATGCTGCGCGAATTCCCCGCCTTCGTCAGGCTGTACGACGTGCTGCTGCTCGATGGCGAGGACCAGCGCGAACGGCCCTGGACCGATCGCCGCACCACGCTCGAAAAGCTGATGGGGCGGCTGCCCGACAGCCATTTCGATATCAGCCGGGTGGTGGAAGCACGCGATTTCGACCATCTCGCGCAAATCCGCGAAGGCAGCCGCGACGACGCGATCGAAGGGCTGATGCTAAAACGCAAGGACAGCCCCTATATCGCCGGGCGGCGGGTCGGCTATTGGTACAAGTGGAAACGCGATCCGCTGCTGGTCGATTGCGTGCTGATGTATGCCCAGCGCGGCAGCGGCAAGCGTTCGAGCTTCTTTTCCGACTACACCTTCGGTTGCTGGGACGGTGATCCGGACCAGGGGGCCGACCTGCTGCCGGTGGGCAAGGCCTATTCGGGGTTTACCGACGAGGAACTGAAAAAGATCGACCGGCATGTGCGGCAGCACACGGTCAACCGCTTCGGCCCGGTGCGCGAGACCGAGCGCAAGCTGGTGTTCGAGGTCGCGTTCGACAGCGTCCATGCCAGCAAGCGCCACAAATCGGGGCTCGCCATGCGCTTTCCACGCATTCACCGGATCCGCTGGGACAAGCCGCCGCACGAAGCCGACCGGATCGATGCCCTGCGCGCGCTGATCAGGGACTGACCGACAGAACCTTTGCGCGCGAAGTTGCGCCGCGCACAATCCGACAGCGTGACGTCGCGACCCCAAGCGCCCGCGCCACCAGTTTTTCCGTCGCTGCATTCGCCGCGCCGTTTTCGGGCCGGGCCCGGACTTTTACGGCGACATGATCGCTTTCGACCCTGATCAATTCGCTGCGCGCGCCGGGCGTGACGCGCAGCGATATCTCGCCCGCGCTGATCCGCGATGCCAGAGCGGCGCGGTCGGGCAGGTCAGCGCTGGGTCGCGGCATCGACCGCGGCGGCGTGATGCCGGGCATTCTCGGCATAATGCGCCACGCCCATCCGCATGCCCGCGATCGCGGCATCGTCGAGATCGCGCATCTTGCGCGCGGGACGGCCGCCCCATAGTTCGCGCGCGCCCATGACCTTGCCTTCGGTCAGCATGGCGCCCGCTGCCAGCATGGCATCGGAGCCGATTACCGCCTTGTTCATTGCGATCGCGCCGAGCCCCACGAAACCGCGGTCCTCGACTCGGCAGCCGTGGACCATCGCCATGTGGCCGACGAGGACGTCATCGCCGATGATGCAGGGTGCGCCATCGGGATCGCCGGGACGCTCGGGATCGCAGTGGACCACGCTGCCGTCCTGGATGTTCGACCGCTCGCCAATGACGATTCGGCTGACGTCGGCGCGCAGCACGCAATTGTACCATACCGAGCTGTCGGCCCCGATCTCGACATTGCCGATGATCGTGCAACCGGGCGCGATGAAGGCGCTGTCGTGGATGCGCGGCGTGTGGCCGTGGATCGGGATGATGGTTACGCCGGGGCGGCTTGCAGTCACTTCGCGCTCTCCCATTGCTCTTGCGTGAGCGAATACTGGATCGTCGGATTGTCCTCGGCCGGGAAGGCCGGGTCCGCGAAATCGAGATCTTCGCGGCGGACCATGCCGAGCTTTTGCATCAGTTTCCAGCTTCCGGCATTGGCGTGGCTGGTCAGCGCCACGATGTGCGGCGCCGCGATGCGTGTGAAGGCCCAGTCGAGCACCGCGCGCATCGCCTCTTCGGCATAGCCGCGCCGCCAGCGATCCTCGCGCACCAGCCAGCCGATCTCGTGATCGCCGACATTGGGCGCCAGTGGGTTGTCGACGCGCTTGATCCCGCAATGCCCGACCATCTCGCCACTCGCCTTTTCGATCATGAACAGGAAGCTGAAGCCCTCGCGGGCATACATTGCCATCGCCTTGGCGTGCTTCGCCTCGATTTCGTGCAGTTCCTTGACCCCGCCGAGCCGCGCCATGACCGCCGGCGTGTTGAGCAGGCGGTCCTGTCGGGCGGCGTCGCCTTCCTCGATCGTGCGCAGGATCAGCCGGTCGGTTTCGGCGATGATATCAGCCACGATGGGCTGTCCATGACGCGCGATCGACCGAATAGACGATGATGACCGGGTCCTCCTTGTCGAACTCCGCATTGTCGAAATCGAGATCGTCGCGGCGGCGCATTCCCAGCCGCTGCATCAACCCCCAGCTGGCCGTGTTGCGCTGAACCGTCATGGCGATCACCTCTTCCGCATCGAACCGGTCGAAGGCAAGATCGAGCGAGGCGGTAGCGGCCTCTTTCGCATAGCCCCTGCCCCAGGCGTCTTCGCGCAGCCGCCAGCCCACTTCCATCATGTCGAGCGGGCCGCCCGCCTGATTCGAACGCTTGAGACCGCAGAAACCGAGGATCGCGCCATCGCCGCGGCGCTCGACGCACCAGAAGGTGTGACCATGTTCGCGTTCGTAGGAGAGCAGACGCTGCTGCGCCGCATCGCGCTTCGCGCCGTCGCAAACCCCGCCCAGCCAGCGCATTACGCCGGGCGTATTGGTCCCCTCCCAGAAGAACGGCCAGTCTTCCTCACGCCAATCGCGCAGGATCAACCGGTCGGTCTCGTGGCGAAACTCAGCCATTGAGCAATTGGGCGGCGCGCGGCGCGTAATAAGTCAGCACCCCGCTGCACCCGGCGCGCTTGAAGGCCAGGAGCTTTTCCATCAGCAGCGCGTCGCGGTCCCCCACCCCCGCGGCTGCGCCGACCTCGATCAGCGCATATTCGCCGCTGACCTGATAGGCGAACACCGGCACGCCGAATTCCTGCTTCGCGCGCCAGATGATGTCGAGATAGGCGAGGCCCGGCTTGACCATCACGCTGTCGGCGCCCTCGGCGATGTCGAAAGCGATCTCGCGCAGCGCCTCGTCGCCATTGGCAGGGTCCACCTGGTAGCTTTTCTTGTCGCCCTTGAGCAGGCCGCCCGAGCCCACCGCATCGCGAAACGGACCATAGAAGGCGGAGGCGTATTTGGCAGCATAGGCCATGATCTGGACGTTGGGATGCTGGTTCATTTCCAGCGCCATGCGGATCGCCTTCACGCGGCCATCCATCATGTCCGACGGGGCGATGATATCGGCCCCTGCATCGGCCTGGTTGACCGCCTGGTCGACCAGCACTGCCACCGTATCGTCATTGACGACATAGCCGGCGTCGTCGAGCAGCCCGTCCTGGCCGTGGCTGGTATAGGGGTCGAGCGCGACATCGGTGAGGATGCCGATATCGCTTCCGCAGGCATCGCGGACCGCCTTGATCGCGCGGCACATCAGATTGTCGGGATTGAGCGCCTCGGCCCCGTCGTCGCTGCGGCGATTGGGCTGCGTGTTGGGAAACAGCGCGATGCAGGGGATGCCCAGATCGACCGCCTCCTTCGCGCGTTTGGCGATGTGGTCGACCGACCAGCGCGACACGCCCGGAAGGCTGGTAACGGGTTCCTCGACCCCGGAACCATCGGTGACGAACAGCGGCCAGATCAGATCGGCGGGCGTCAGCACGGTTTCGCGGTGCATGGCGCGGCTCCAGCCGTTGGCGCGTGTGCGGCGCAGGCGGGTGGCGGGGTAGCTTGCTTGGGTCATCGCGCGGCAATGCCGCATGCGGACGCGCGGTGCAATCTCAGCCCTTCTTGGGCGGGCCGAGCTTGTCGATCTCGCGGATCGGTTCCTGCGCCGCGACTTCGGCCGCAGTCTGCTCGAGCGCAGCAAGCGCGGCGCCGGGTTCGACCGTCTTGATCCGCGCCAGCGCTTCCCTGAAGCGCCGCAGATCGGCGCCGGCCAGCTGTGCGCGCGTGACATATTGCACCGATGCCGGGTCGATCGCGCGGCCGCCGCGGTACATTTCGTAATGGAGGTGCGGCCCGGTCGACAGGCCGGTCGAACCGACATAGCCGATCACCTGCCCGCGGCGCACGGCCTGGCCGCGATTCACCGCGATGCGGCTCATGTGGCAATAGCGCGTGTCGATCCCGCCATCGTGACGCAGGCGCACGGCATTGCCGCAGCCGCCCATGCGGCCCGCGCCGGTGACGCGGCCATCGGTGACCGCGACGATCGGCGTGCCGTGCCGTGCCTTGAAGTCGAGCCCTGCATGCATCCGGCGATAGCCGAGGATCGGGTGGCGGCGCATGCCGAAGGCCGAGGTCGTCCGCCCCGGTACCGGTGCCATCAGCCCGCCGCGCTGTTCGCCCACGCCCGAGGCTTCGTAGAATTCGCCGTCCTCGCCCCAGCGCATCAGCTGGACGCGCGGCGTGTCGTCGCGCTCGAGCCCGGCATAGAGCAGCTGGCCCGCCTGCCGATCGCCGGTCGCGGCGCGCCGGTGTGCGACGATGAAATCGAACGTGTCGCCCGCGCGGATATCGCGGTCGAGATTCACATATTGGCCCAGCGTCTTGAGATAGGATTGCACCGCGCTGGCGGGGGCGCCGGCCGCGCGCGCCGAACGATAGAGGCTGTCGCCCACCGTGCCGCGGATCCGCAGCGGGGTCTCGTCGACGCGGATGGCCTTCTTGGTCAGCGCCAGATCGGCCCCCTGGGTGAAGCGGCCGATTTCGAGCGCTAGGTCGAACCGGGCGCGGAAATCGAGCGCCTCGAGCGGGCGCGGCGCGCCCGGTGCCGTGCGGCGGCCCAGCGTGATGCCGAAGGTGGTCCCCGGCTGGATTTCCTCGAGCGGGACCGCGCCGCCCACCAATTGGGCGACCCTTGCAGTGTCGTCGCGGCCCACCCCGGCACGGCGTAGCATGCGTTCGAGGCTGTCGCCGCGTGCGAGCGTGGTCACCAGTTCGAGCGTGGGGCGTTCGGGCGCCGCCGCGAGCGGAGCAGCCAGCGTGGTCGCGCCCATGCGCCGCCCGCTGTCGGCACCAAGCGCGAGCGGCAGGATCATCTGGCTGCGGTATTCGTCGCGCACGGCATCGTCGACATGGGCCGATGGCGCCGCCTCGAGCGGGGCAAAACTGGGCCAGAAGGCGAGTGCGACGGCGGTCAGCCCAACGAACGTCCCTACCCCGCGCACCCAGCGCCGGCTGCCGATATCGCTGCCGAGATCGGGCGCAAGGTCCAGCCCGGCCAGTCGTACGGACAGGCGATCGCGCACCGTCGTCCACGAAGTGGCGGCGCGCGGTTCGTCGGCCAGAATCTGGTCATGCGCCAGCGCGGCCGCGTGGGGGCCCTGCGCGGAGGATGCCGGCAAAGCCTGTCCATCATCGGTGTCCGCTGGGGACCTGTACACGTGCTGTGTCCCTTCCGTCCGGAGATCCGGCGCTACCGCGCGCGCACGGCCTGATTGGTGCGCGTCTGCCCGCTTTGCTTGGCAAAACAAAGTAAAGGCAGCCTTAACTTGCGGCCATGCGAGTCGAGCTTGCGACGAGCCGAGCACAGCACCGGCCGGGTGGTTGCGCGCTGCGGCGCGGACTGCCACCTAGAGCGCGTGCAGCGCAGCGCGATCAAGGCGGTCCTCGGGCCCACGAACACCGGCAAGACGCATCTCGCGATCGAGCGCATGGTCGCGCATTCGAGCGGCTGCATGGGCTTTCCGCTGCGGCTGCTGGCGCGCGAGGTCTACGACCGGGTCCGGGCGATCAAGGGCGATGATGCCGTCGCGCTGATCACGGGTGAAGAACGGATCGAACCCAAGAATGCGCGCTATATGTGCTGCACCGCCGAAGCCATGCCGCGCGACGGAGCCGGGGCGGCATTCGTGGCGCTTGACGAAGCGCAGATCGGTGCCGATCGCGAGCGCGGCCATATCTTTACCGACCGGCTGCTGAACACCCGCGGCCGTGAGGAAACGATGCTGCTCGGCGCGGCCACGCTCGAACCGCTGGTCCGCCAGCTGATCCCCGAAGCGGAGATATCGGACCGGCCGCGGTTTTCCACCTTGACGCATATCGGGCCGCGCAAGCTCTCGCGCCTGCCGCCGCGCAGCGCGATCGTGGCCTTCAGCACCGACCAGGTCTACGCCGTCGCCGAGATGCTGCGGCGGTTTCGCGGCGGGGCGGCAGTGGTGATGGGAGCACTCAGTCCCGAAACCCGCAACAAGCAGGTCGCGCTCTTCCAGAGCGGCGAGGTCGACTACATCGTCGCGACCGACGCGATCGGCATGGGGCTCAATCTCGATGTCAATCACGTCGCCTTTGCCGGGCTGACCAAGTTCGACGGCGTCCGCATGCGCCGTCTGCTGCCTGCCGAGATGGCGCAGATCGCCGGACGTGCGGGCCGGCACCAGCGCGACGGCACTTTCGGCACGCTGTCGGGCATGTCGAAGCATGGCGCGGCGCCCGAGTTTACCGAGGAAGAGGTCTATGCGATCGAGGAGCATCGCTTCGCCCCGCTGACTCATCTTTTCTGGCGCGATCCCGAACCGCGCTTCGATTCGCTGGCTGCGCTGATCGCCGATCTCGAGACGCCGCCCGACGACCCGGTGCTGCGGCTTGCGCCCGAGGCGATCGACCTGGCCACGCTCAAGCGGCTCGCCGACGAACCGGCGGCCGCCGCGGTTCGCGGCCCGGGCATGGTGCGCCGGTTCTGGGAGGCCTGCTCGCTGCCCGATTTCCGCCAGCGGGGTCCCGATGTGCATGCGCGGTTCGTCGCGCGGCTATGGCAGGATCTCGGTCGCGGCTATATCGGCGCGGATTACGTCGCGGCGCGGATCAGCGAACTCGACAATATGTCCGGAGACATCGATACGCTGCAGGGCCGTATCGCTGCGATTCGCAGCTGGGCCTATATCTGCCAGCGACCCGACTGGGTGCTGGCGCGAGACGAGATGGCCGCGCGTGCGCGCGCTGTCGAAGCCAAATTGTCCGACGCGTTGCATGCGCGGCTGACCGAACAATTCGTAAACCGGAGGACCGCAATCCTGATGAAATCATTGGGCCAGGATGCCGGCATTTTGCCGATCGAAATTGGCGAGGATGGCGCCGTGACCATCGAGGGCGAGGCGCTCGGCCAGGTCGAGGGACTGCGGTTCAGCGTCGATCCGGCCGCACGCCACGAGGATCGCCGGATGCTGCTTGCCGCTGCCGAAAAGGGCTTGCCCAAGCTGCTGGGCGAACGCGCCGAAGCGCTGGCCGCATCGGACATGGCCGAGCTGGAGCTGGCGCGCGGCGCGATCCGCTGGAGGGGACAGGTCCTGGCGCAGCTGGAGCAGCGCGAGGGCACGGTGTACCCGTTGATCAAGCCCGCACGCGAAATTACCGCGCTGCCCGAAGCGGCGCAGGCGAAGCTGGTGGCCGCGCTGGAGAGCTGGCTGGCCGGCAAGTTGGCCCCGCTCGAAGCGCTCGAGAAAATGCATCACGCGGCAAGCAACCCCGATGCGGGGTCGCAGGCGCGGGCGCTGCTGCTCAACCTGATCGCGGGGCATGGCTACGTCACCCGCGAACAGGCCGGGCTGGAGCATCTGCCCAAGGAGATGCGGCCCTTCCTGCGCAAGATCGGCGTGACCTTCGGCGCGCTCGACATCTTTGCCCTCGCCCTGCTCAAGCCGGCACCGCGGCAATTGCTGCATGCGCTGGGCCGCGATCGCCGGCCACTGCAGGAAGCGATGCTGCCAGTACTGGGCGAGATCAGGAAACTGCCGTCCGGCTACCGCCATGCGGGGACGCAGGCGATCCGGATCGATCTGGCAGAGAAGATCCTGCGCGCCGCCCACGAAACGCGTGCGAAGGCGCAGGCCAAGGATCGCCGGCGCAAGTTCGTGCTCGATTACGCGCTGCCGGTTTCGATCGGGCTCGAGGAAGGCAATATCGCGCGGCTGCTTGGCAATGCGGGCTTCCGCGTGCAGCGGGCCCAGCCGCAGGCCGAAGGGCAGTTCGGACCGCCCCGCCCCGATCGCTGGGAATGGCGCCCCTCGCGCCGCAAGCAGGAACGCACGAAACCCGCCCGGCCCAGCGAGGGCAATGCCTTTGCCGCGCTGGCCGATCTGGTCCGCTGATGGCGACCGCTGAATGAGAATCGACCGGCTGCTGTGCTACCTGCGCTTCGTACGCACGCGCAGCGCTGCACACCGGCTGGTCGACGAAGGGCACATCCGCCGCAATGGCGAACGCGTCACCCGCGCCTCGCGCGATATCCTCGAAGGGGACGTGCTGACATTGCCGCTCGGCAATTCGGTCAGGCTGGTCGAGATCATCGCGCTTCCCGAACGGCGCGGTGCGCCGCGCGAGGCCCGGGCGTGTTATCGGGAGCTTGACCCGGGCGGATAATTCCCCCTAGCAGCGCGGTCTGGAATGATTTTCGAGGGATTACGCTACTCATGACCTATGTCGTCACCGATGACTGCATCAAGTGCAAGTACACCGACTGCGTCGAGGTCTGTCCGGTCGATTGTTTCTATGAAGGCGAGAACATGCTCGTCATCAATCCGAGCGAATGCATCGACTGCGGCGTATGCGAGCCCGAGTGCCCGGCGGAAGCGATCCTGCCCGACACCGAGGACAATCTCGAAAAATGGCTCGAGCTGAACACCAAGTTCAGCGCCGAATGGCCGAACATCACCCAGTCGAAAGAACCGCCCGCAGATGCCGACGAGCACAAGGGCGAAGAGGGCAAGTTCGAGAAGTTCTTCTCGCCCGAACCTGGCGAAGGCGACTGATTGCCGCGCCGCGTGCTGGCTGACCTGAAAGCGGCCTGGCAGGCCGGCAGCGCAGACAATATCGGGATCGTGGCCGCGGGCATTGCGCATTACGCGCTGCTTGCGCTCGTTCCCGCGCTGGGGTCGCTGGTGCTGGCCTACGGCCTGTTCGCCGATGCCGCGACGGTGGCTTCGCATATCACGCTGATTTCCGCGCAGCTGCCACCTTCCGCGGCCGAGCTCATCACCGACCAGCTGGAAAGCGTGGCGCAGGGGTCGAGCGGTGCCCAAGGCGCCGGTTTGCTGGTCGCGCTGGCGATTGCGCTGTTCGGGGCCCGCAATGGCGCCCGCTCGCTGATGACCGGGCTGAACATCGCCTTCGGCGTCGACGGTATGCGCGGATTCCTCGGGGGTAATCTGATGGCTCTTGCTATCACTGCGGCTGGCATTGCCGGCTTGGTGCTGACCGCGGCAGCCAGCGCGGCGCTCGCCAATATCGCCGGCATGTTCGGCAGTATCGCCAGCTTTCTCCTCCTGCTTGGCGTCGCAGCGCTTGCCGCTGGTCTGCTCTATCGCTTCGCTCCCCATGCCCCCGCCCCCGCCTGGGCCGCGATCTGGCCGGGCGCGTGCTTCTTTGCGGTGACCTGGCTCGCGGCAACCGCCGCCTTCGGCTTCTATGCCGCGAATTTCGGCAGCTACAACGCGACCTATGGCGCGCTCGGCGCGGTGGTTGCGCTGATCACGTGGTTCTGGGCCACCGGCTTCCTGTTGCTGCTGGGCGGCGAACTGACCGCACTTCGCAACCGGCGCAGCTGACACGCGCCGGGTGATTTCCGCCGGACTCGCAATTTACCACAAGCTGTGCTATATAATGCAACAACTGCGCCGGTTTGCTCCCGGCCAGGTGTGAGAATTGAAAGGGCAGGTCACCAGCAACGTCACCACCGGCGCCCGACCGCATCCCGCCAAGGGCTGCGGCCAGAGGCTTCGGTCATGCCGTTGCTGGCCGTAGGCTGCTCGGACGAAAGGAAAGATTGCATGGCAAGCAAGGCTGATGCCTTCGACGTTGGCGATTACGTTGTTTACCCCAAGCACGGCGTTGGCCGTGTCATCGAACTGCAGAGCGAGGAAATCGCCGGCATGCAGCTCGATCTTTATGTTCTTCGCTTCGAGAAGGAACGCATGACGCTGCGCGTTCCGGTCAACAAGGTCGAATTGATCGGCATGCGCAAGCTGTCGAGCGACAAGACGCTCAAGGAAGCGATGGAGACGCTCAAGGGCAAGCCCAAGGTCAAGCGGACCATGTGGAGCCGCCGTGCGCAGGAATATGAGGCGAAGATCAACTCGGGCGAAATCGTCCTGATCGCCGAGGTCACGCGCGACCTGTTCCGCCCGGATGACCAGCCCGAGCAGAGCTATTCGGAACGCCAGATCTTCGAAGCCGCCTCGAGCCGCCTCGCGCGCGAACTCGCCGCGATGGAAAAGACCGACGAGCCGACCGCGCTCGAGAAGATCCTCGACGTGCTGCGCGAACATGCGCCGCAATATTACGAGAACACCGAAGACGCGTAAGCGCATTCGCAATCATTCGGAAAAGGGGCGCTCACCAGCGCCCCTTTTTCGTTCGGCATCGCAATTGGCAAAGCATCTCTGCCAAGCGATTACATTTGTCGACGAACGCGGTCGACAAACTGCTGCGCTAGCGCGAGCCTGGTGATCCGCATTCTGGAGATCACCGATGACCCGCTTTCTTTCCCCTTGTTCACGCGGTCTGGCCGCGCTCCTGCTGTTCGCCGCAGTGCCCGCTTTCCCGCAGCCCGGTTCCTCGCGGCTTGACGAGGGGATGCCGATACCAGCCGCATGGTCCCCCACCGAGGCATTCGACGAGGTCGTGCTGTCGGGGGCAGACGACGTCGTGGTCTCGCAAGGGGATCGCTGGCGCATCCGGGCTTCCGGCAACCGCGCGGTGCTCGACGACCTGCGGTTCGTCGTTGAAGATGGCGAACTGCTGATCGGGCGTCGCTGGCGACGCACGCCGGCGGCCGGGACGGCGCGGATCGAAGTGTCCGCCCCCGCCATAAGGCGCGCGCATCTCGCCGGCTCGGGTCGGCTAACCGTATCCGATCTCGATGGCGAGACGGGCCGGGCCGCAGTCAGCGGGTCGGGCGAACTCGCGATCGAACGGGTCCGCGTGGGCAGGTTGGCAGCAAAGATCGCAGGCTCGGGCGACATGCGGCTGGCCGGCCGCGCGGCATCCATGCAGGTGCAGATCGCCGGCAGCGGCGATCTTTCCGGCGAAGCTATGCGGGTGACCGACGCGGAGCTGGCGATCGCCGGGTCCGGCGATGCCCGGCTGCATGCCAGCGGACGCGTTTCCGCCAGTATCGTCGGTAGCGGCAATGCCGCAGTCACCGGCACGCGCGATTGCACGCAGAACCGCATGGGATCGGGCCGTCTTACCTGCACGCGGTGATCTGCTTTGCCCGTTTCCCCCACATGACTTGAAGCTTTGGCCATGCTGTATTATATCAGCAACACGCAGCAACCGGTTTAGGAGGATCCATCGCAATGATACATCGAGTGCTCAAAGGCTTCGCCCCATTGGCAACGCTTGCAGGAGCGATGCTGGTATCGGCATGCGATGGGGTGGACATCCAGATCGGCGATTCCGATGGTGTCCCGCTGGCCGAACTCGACATGACCGGCGCGCCGCCCAGCGAACTGGTGTTTGCCGGCCCCGACAAGGTTATCGTCACCAAGGGCGACACGCTCGACATCGACGTATCGGGCGATGAGGATGCAATCGCCGAGCTGCGCTTTTCGCTCGACGACGATGCGCTCGGTATCAGCCGCGAAAGCAGCGACTGGGGCGGTACGGGTATCGCGACCATTCGCGTAACCACGCCCGATATCAGCACGCTGGTGCTCGCCGGATCGGGCGACGTCGAGGTGGCATCGATGCAATCGGCGGCAGACAGCGCTGTCACCATCGCCGGTTCGGGCAAGGCCCGGATTGCCGATCTCGATGCCAAATCGCTCGACCTCACCATTGCCGGATCGGGCAATTTCGAGGCATCGGGCAGGGTCGACCAGCTCGACCTGACGATCGCCGGTTCGGGCAAGGCCGATATGGCCGGCCTGCAGGCGGGCGGCGCCGACATCACCGTTGCCGGATCGGGCGATGCCGAATTCGCTTCCGACGGCAAGGTCGAAGCCTCGATCATGGGTTCGGGCACGGTCACGGTGAACGGACGCGCCGATTGCACCGTCTCCTCGATGGGTTCGGGCAAGCTCAACTGCCGCGCAGCCAGCACGGCGGCGCCGAACGACGAGCCCGAGGCGGAAACCGAGCCGCAAGCCTGAGTTGATCGACGGCCAGGCGATTATCGGCTAGGCGGCGCAGCGAAAGGAATTCGCATGCGCCGCCAAGCTCTCATCCTGCTCTTGCCCGCCACGCTCATGCTGGGGGGCTGCCTCGCCAAGGCAGTGGTCGACGTCGCGACGGCGCCGGTCAAGGTCGTCAGCAAAGGTGTGGATCTTGCCACCACCAGCCAGTCCGAGGCTGATGAAAAGCGCGGCCGCGAAATCCGGCGGCGCGAGGAACGTCTCGCCAAGCTCGAACGCGACTATGAGAAGCAGCTCGACGATTGCGAGGATGGCGATCGCCGGGCGTGCGATGACGCCCGCGACACCTATGCCGAAATGCAGCAGATCATCCCCTCGATCCTCTACGAGCCCGAGGACGACTGATCGGGCGGCGTCGCCGCGCGCTGCAAACGGTCGTTGATCGCGATGCCGATGCCTTCTGCGGGGATCGGCGCCACCGCGATACGCGGTTTGGGCGATCGCGCACCCAGGTGAAGACACGTGTAGAGCCGCGCTGCCGCTTCGGCCAGGTTGCCGCTCTCGGACAGCGAACAGTCCCCGGCGATGTCGCCGAACCCGATCACGAAGTCGTCTGGCGCAACTTGCGTCGCCATCAGGCGGACCGGCTTGCCCGGCGCGTAATGGCTGGCGAGCTGGCCGGGTGCCTCGATACCCCCGCCCGCGCCCTTGACCGCATCCAGTTCGACGGGCCCGGGGCGCAGGATTTCGACCGTCCCGTCGCCGCGCACGGCTGCGATCGTCGATTCGAGGCCGCGCTCGCATTCGCCGCCATCGAGCACCGCTTGGATCCGGCCATCGAGCGATGCCAGCACATGCGCGGCCGAAGTCGGGCTGATATAGCCGCTGCGATTGGCCGAAGGCGCGGCGAGCGGCAGGCCGGTCTCCTCCAGCACTCGGCGCATGACCGGATGGGCCGGCATGCGCAGCGCGATCGTGTCGAGCCCGGCAGTCACTGCGGCAGCGAGGCCCGCTTCGGGCTTGCGCGGGAGAACGAGAGTGAGCGGGCCGGGCCAGTATGCCTGCGCCAGTGTTTCGGCCTGCGGCGAGAAGTCGGCGAATTCGCGCGCCGCGTCGAGGCTGGCGACATGCACGATCAGCGGATTGAAGCTCGGTCGCCCCTTGGCCGCATAGATGTCGGCCACGGCGGCTTCGCTGTCCGCCCGGGCAGCAAGGCCATAGACCGTTTCGGTGGGGACAGCGACCAGGCCTCCGGCACGCAGAGTTTCTGCGGCACGTGCAATGCCACTTTCCTCGACCCGAAGCGTTTCCGTAACGTATTTGCCCCTCATGCGTGCGCGCTATATCTGCACGCCAGCCAAAGCCAAGAGGAACCGAAGTGACCTATACCCCCGCCACCCAGGACCAGCTGCTCGCCATCCGCGTAAACGCCGGGATCGAAGAGCTGGCGCAATCCGAACGATTTGCTGCCGCCGAGCCCGATATGGTCGAGGCGATCGTAAGCGGCATTGGCGAATTCGCTGCCGGCGAATGGGCCCCGCTCAACCGGGTGGGCGACCTCGAAGGCGCCAGGCTCGAAAATGGCACGGTCCACTTGCCGGATGGCTTTGCCGAAGCTTACGAACATTACGTCGAGCAGGGCTGGAATGCGATTGCCGGCCCCGTCGAGTTCGGCGGCCAGGGCCTGCCCTTCACGCTGTCGTGCAACGTGCTCGAGAATCTCGGCACGGCCAACATGGCGTTCAACCTGCTGCCCATGCTCAGCGTCGGCGCGATGGAATCGCTCGAACACCACGGGTCGAAAGAGCTGCAGGAAAAGTACCTGCCCAAGCTGGTCAGCGGCGAATGGTCGGGGACGATGAACCTCACCGAACCGCAGGCAGGCTCCGATGTCGGCGCGCTGCGCACCACCGCCCACCCGATCGAGGACGGCGAACATGCGGGCAAATACCGCATCAAGGGCCAGAAAATCTACATCACCTGGGGTGAGCACGAGCTGGCGAAAAACATCATTCACCTGGTCCTCGCCCGCGTGCCCGATGCGCCGGAAGGAAGCCGGGGCATCTCGCTGTTTATCGTGCCCAAATACCATGTCGAAGCCGACGGTTCGCTCGGGAAACGCAACGATGTTCGCTGTGTCAGCATCGAACACAAGCTCGGCATCAACGCCTCGCCCACCTGCGTGATGTCCTATGGCGACGAAGGCGAATGCATCGGCGAACTGGTCGGCGCGGAGAACCGCGGGCTCATGGCGATGTTCACGATGATGAACAACGCGCGCATCAATGTCGGCAACCAGGGCGTGCAGATCGGCGAGCGTGCCACCCAACAGGCGCAGATGTACGCACGCGAGCGGATCCAGTCCGCGCGGGCCGGTTCGCCCGACAAGGCCCCCGTCGCCATTCTCGAACATCCCGACGTGCGCCGCATGCTGCTGCGAATGAAGGCGCTGACCGAAGGCGCTCGCGCACTGCTCTATTACACTGCAGGCCAGGTCGACCGCGGGACGCTGGGCAATGACGATGCTAAGGCGCGCGGCGAAGTGCTCACCCCGCTGATCAAGGCATGGGGCACCGATATCGGCATCGAAGTCGCCAGCCTTGGGGTGCAGGTGCATGGCGGCATGGGCTTCGTCGAGGAAACCGGCGCGGCGCAGCATTGGCGCGATTCGCGCATCGCGCCGATCTATGAAGGCACCAACGGCATCCAGGCCGCCGACCTCGTCACCCGCAAGCTGGGGATGGACGGCGGCCAGGCGCTGTCGGGACTGATCGCGGATATCGCGCGCGATGCTGGCGACGAACCCGCGCTTGCCGCGCTGGCAGCGGATTGCGAAGCCGTCGCGGGATGGATGCGTGATGAAGCGAGCCTTGACGATCGCCTGGCCGGATCAGTGCCGTTCTGCACCATGTTCGCTGTCGCCGTGGCGGGGTGGCAATTGCTGCGCCAGCGCCGCGCGATTGGCGACAGCGACAGCGCACAGGCTACGACCAAGACAGCGACGGTGCGTTTCTTCCTCGACCGTATCGTGCCCGAGGCCAGCGGGCTCCGGGCCGCAGCGACGGCGGGGGCCGAACCGCTCTACGCGCTTACGGCCGAACAGTTCGTCGGCTGATCTATTCGGCGGTCACGCGACGCGCGAAATCGTCTTCGCCGAAACTCGCTTCCTGCCCGCGTAGCTCACGCTGCGCGGGCAGCCGGTCGCCGGTAACCCGTTCGATCGCGTCCTGCGCCTCGGCGCCCGGGGCATGAACCCGCCAGATGATCCCGGCGGTGTCATCCGAAACCAGCAGCGATCCGTCGGCAGCCCATTCGACCCATGTCGGCCGACCCCGCGTGGTGCCATCGCCCTGTAGGAAGCCGGTCAGGACCGGTTGCGGCTTGCCGATGGGATTGCCGCGTTCGTCGAAGGCGACGTAGACCACGTCGTAGCCCGAAGGGGGTTTGCGGTTCCACGAGCCATGCCGTGCGACAAAGGCGCCGCTGGCGAAATCGGGACCCATTTTCGCGCCGCCTTCGCTGAACACGAAACCGAGCGCCGCGACATGCGGACCGAGAGCGTATTCGGGCGTGCGGACGTAGCTGAGCGCCTGCGGAATGGGATATTTGACGCGGCGGTCGAAATTGTCGCCGAAATAGATCCACGGCCAGCCATAATGAACGCCCACCGGGACATTGGTGAGATAATCGGGCACGAGGTCGGAACCGAGCATGTCGCGTTCGTTGACCGTGGTCCATAATTCGCCCGACCACGGGCTGAAATCGAGCCCGTTGGCGTTGCGCAGGCCAACCCCGAAGACGCGCTGGCGCCCGCTTTCGAGATTGATCTCCCAGATCAGCGCACGGCCTTCCTCGATTTCGAGACCGTCTTCGGCGATATTCGATTTCGAACCCACTGCAGCATAGAGCCGGTCGCCATCGGGATGGAGCGCGAGATTGCGCATCCAGTGTCCCGTGCCCTCGGCAAGATCGGCGATCTTGCGCCCTTCGCCGGCAAGTCGCGTTGCGCCAAGTTCGTAATCGAAGGCGAGTACCTCGTCGTGATTGGCGATGTACAGCGTGCCATCCCCCCAGGCGAGGCCGGACGGCGAATTGAGACCCTCCCGCAGGACGAACCGGCGTTCCGCAACACCGTCACCATCGCTATCGCGCAGCAGCACGACCTGGTTGGCGCTTTCCCCCCCGGCCCCGGCCTTGCGGAACAGGAAACCGGCAACGAGATCACGGAAGAAGTTGCTTTCGCCGCTATCGATCTTGGGCGCGCGGGTCAGCGAGACCAGGATATCGCCATTCGGCAGGGCCTGCAGCGTGCGCGGATGATCGAGCCCATCGGCAAACCGGGTGACTGCCAGTCCCTCGGCAGCGGTCGGCAGTTCATCCTCGCCCCAGCCGACCGGCTCGGCAATCGCGACCGTGGGAATGCTTTCTTCTTCGGGTTCGTCGAGCGTCGGGTCGGTGCCCACCGTCTCGTCGAAGGCGACATCGGCGGTGTCGCCGCGGGTGAGGAAATAGCCGGCGACTACAGCGACCAGCACAATGACGAGGAGCGCGATGCCCAGTTTCTTGAGGATACCCATGGCGCTGGGATAAGCGAGCCGCGTGCCGCGGGCAATGGGGCTTGAAGCCGGGGCGCGCCGCGCTACATCGCCCACCATGTTCGATTTCCGACCCGATGCGGGCACGCCCAAGCCCGAAGCCTATCGCCAGCTGCTCGACGCGGCGGGGGCGCTTACTGCGGGCGAGCGCGATGCGGTGGCCAACATGGCCAATGTCGCGGCGCTGCTATGGGACTTCCTCCCCCAGCTGAACTGGGCGGGGTTCTACCGCATGGTCGATGGCGAACTCGTGCTCGGCCCCTTCATGGGCCGCCCGGCCTGCATCCGCATCCCGCTGGGCAAGGGCGTCTGCGGGACTGCCGCGAGCGAAGCGATGACTCAGCTGGTGGAAGACGTTCACGCCTTCCCCGGTCACATCGCTTGTGATTCGGTGACCAATTCGGAACTGGTGGTGCCCGTCCTGCGGGATGGGAAGGCTATTGCGGTGATCGATCTCGACAGCCCCGAGAAGGGCCGCTTCGACCAGCACGACGCTGCCGGAATCGAAGCGCTCGCAGCGATGCTCGCCGATCGCATCTGAACCGGCTGCCCCATAGCGGAACACCCCGGCAGCGCACTTTGGCGTGCATGCGGGGCAATGCTAACGTGCAGGCATGGTTTCGGCATCGATCGTGATCGAGTCGCTCAAAGGAACACGCATCATGACTGTCCGCACTACCCTTCCCCTGATCGCGCTGACGATCGCGCTGCAACCGGCGCATGTTTCGGCGCAGAACACGATCTCCTACGAGACCGGGGAGTATGAGTATGCGCAGGCGCTACCCGAACTGGACGACGACGTCGTCACCGAAACGATTGAAGCCGCAGCTGCGGACCAGCCCGTTGGCGCAGCGCGCAGCATTCCCGCACGCGCCGAGACGCCCGTATTCGTCCGGTCCCCGACGATCCAGCCGATCGATCCCTCGCAGCCCGAATACTACGTGTTTGAGCAAACCGAGGCGCAACCCGCACTGGCCGTGCGTTCGATTCAGAACCGCAGCGCCGTGCCTGCAGTGCAGCAAGCCCAGCCGACCTATGTCTACATCCAGCAGCCACCGCAGGTGGTCTATGTCTATCCGGCACAGGAAGGCATGGTGACGCAGGCTGCGGGCGGCGCTTCGCGCGTCATCTACCGCGGCGGGTCCGCGGGCGGCGCCCAGCCGCAATATGCCGGGGGCTACCAGCCGGCGCCAAACGCCACCTCGGTTTATCTGCCTGCCGGATCGCAGGTCGTCGATTTCGATCGCAACGCCTGGATCGAGGAATGCCGGGTGCGGCTCGACACCTATGAAAACGACAGCGAACGGGGCGAAATCATCGGCGCGCTGCTTGGCGGGGCAGCGGGCGGGTTGCTCGGCAACCGCATCGCGGGAAGCGGCAATCGCACCGCCGGCACGTTGATCGGCGCAGGCGCAGGCGCGCTGGCGGGCATGGCCGCCGGCGATGCCATCGAAGACGGTTCGCGTCGCCGCAGCGACAGCCGCAGCCAGTGCCAGGCCTATCTCGACGATTACATGCAACGGGCCACAGCCGATGCCGGCGCAACGCAGTACAACCAGCCGGGCCAGTACATGCTGGTGCCGGTTACCGTCGAAGTGCCGCAGATGAGCGTCTACCGTGACGGGACGCCCGCCAACTGATCACGGCTTCGCAGCCCGTAGTCAGTTCGCGCGAAAGCGTTCGGCGAATGGGCTGCCTAGATATCACCGCCGGTAAGGCGCTGACAAATAAGGTCTAATTGATCCAGCGTGCGGAAGCGGATGGTGACTGCGCCGCTGTTGGGCGTCGTATCGGTGGTGATCTTGACGGGCATGCCGAGGAACTCCTCCAGATGACCCTGCACCGCTGCGATATCGGCATCATCGCCAGCGGCGCCATGCGTGGTGCCGGCCGAGGATGATGGTTGGCGCGTGCGCGGCTTGCGGGTCAACGCTTCCATCTGACGCACAGACAGTCCTTCGGACACGGCCTTTTGCGCCAGTTCGCTGGCTTCCTCGCGCCCGATAAGCGCCCGTGCGTGGCCCATCGAAAGCGCACCATCGGCCACCAGCGCCAGAACCGTGTCCGGCAAGGCGAGCAGACGCTGGAAATTGGCCACATGGCTGCGCGACTTGTCGACCAGCTTGGCGATTTCGGCCTGCGTCATCCCATCGTCTTCGGAAAGCTTCTGGTACGCGCGCGCTTCTTCCACCGGATTGAGGTCTTCGCGCTGGAGGTTCTCGATCAGCGCCAGCGCCATCACCTCGCGCTGGTCGAGATCGCGCACCAGCGCAGGAATTTCGTGCAGCCGGGCGCGCTGCGCGGCGCGCCACCGGCGCTCACCCGCAACCAGCCGATAGCGCCCCTTGCCCAGCGGCGAGACGATGATCGGTTGAATCACACCACGCGTGGCGATCGAGGAAGCCAGCGAATTGAGGCTTTCCTCGTCGAAATGCGTACGCGGCTGACCGGGCAGCGGCTCGATATTCGCAACGGGAATCGAGGTAAGGCCGTTCGCCGCCGGTTCCGCCGTCGTTGCGGACGACTGCGCCTGCCCATCATTCTGGTTCTGGCCGCTATCCGAGCGGACCAGCGGCTCTTCGCGGCGGGTTTCGCCCAGCAGCGCGCCAAGGCCCTTGCCGAGCTTCTTCTTGCGATCGATCTGCCGAGGGCCGGTGCTTGCGGAAGATTCGCTCATGCCGCTTTCCTTTTCTGCGGGAGACGCCCGATCAATTCGCGCGCCAGCCCGATATACGCGCGACTGCCCGAGCAATTGTGGTCATAGACCAGCGCCGGCATCCCGTGACTGGGCGCTTCGCTGAGCCGGACGTTGCGCGGAATCACGTTCTCGAAAACCAGCTTGCCCAGGCAATCGCGCACATCGTCGGCAACCTGATCGGTCAGACGGTTGCGGCGGTCGAACATGGTCAGGACGACCCCGATGATGCCGAGGTCGGAATTGAAGCCCTGCTGGACCCGTTCGACCGTCTGGAGGAGCTGGCTTAGCCCCTCGAGCGCGAAGAATTCGCATTGCAGAGGGACAAGGAGTGAATCGGCCGCGCAGAGCGCGTTGAGCGTCAGCAATCCCAGCGAGGGTGGGCAGTCGATGAAACACACATCGTATCCCTGCGTATCCAGCGCCTTCCTCAAGCGCGCGGTGCGATCATCGACCGAAACCAGTTCAACTTCGGCTCCGGATAGATCCTGCGTCGCTGGTACGATGTCGAGCCCGGGAATGTCGGTAGGCTGCGCGCATTCCGTCAATGTACCCTGATCGAGCAGCAGATCGTAGCTCGTGTATTCGCGGTCGGCGCCCGCAACGCCCAGACCAGTTGATGCATTGCCTTGCGGGTCGAGATCGATCAGCAGCGTTTTCCATCCGGTCGCTGCCATCGCCGTAGCAATGTTGATCGCGGTGGTGGTCTTCCCCACCCCGCCCTTCTGATTGGCAATTGCAATGGTGATCATGGTTTAGCGCTCCACTGGCCGCGTCCTACGACGACGCCTGCGTCGGGATCGGTCCGAGACTGTTCCACGTGAAACATCTTGCGGCGATTCTTCGGCAGTCCCTGCACTTCTTGCGCTGCCGAACGCCCTTTGGGCAACACCCAATCGGTTGTCTTTGTGGAGAAGCGCCCGGCCAAGCCTAACAAGCGGTCGAGTGGCGCAAAGGCACGAGCAGAGACCGTCCCGGCATCGATCCGTTCGACGTCCTCGAGCCTGCAGCCTGCGACGCGGCAGTTTTCGAGAGCCAACCCCTCTCTGGCACGTTCGAGCCAATCCACCCGCCGCTTGCGCGATTCCACCAATATTACTTCGAGATCGGGCCGCATTGCGGCAATAACTAGGCCCGGGAAACCCGCTCCACTCCCGAGGTCGAGCCATGGTGCCTGCGTGGCCGGGACAAGTTCGAGGAGCTGTGCCGAGTTGGCAATATGCCTTTGCCAGACAATTGGAATAGTGGCTTTGGCGACCAGGTTCTGCGAAGCATTCTCCGCGATCAGCAGATCGCTCAATTTCGCCAGTCGGTCCATGGCGATACCGTCACACAGGGAAGCGACATAGGCCCTCGCCTCGCTCTCATCCGCAATCGCGGTCACGCTGCACGGTCCAGCTTGCGCGCATGAACGAGCAGAGCGGCAAGCGCCGCAGGCGTTATGCCGCGTATCCGACTGGCCGCGGCGAGCGTCTCGGGTTTGGCGAGAGACAATCGTTCGACCATCTCATTCGAAAGGCCGGGCACGCTGGCGAAAGGAAAATCGGGCGCAAGAACCTGTGTCTCGCTCTTGCGCAAATCGCTGAGTTCGGCCTGTTGGCGCGCCAGATAAGGGGCGTAGAAAGCGTCCTCCGCCATTTCTACTGCAAGCGGATCGACCGGATCCACCGCAATCCAGAGCGCTGCCTCGCTTAGGTCGATATGGCCTGCAGCCAGCCATTCCGACGCCGAACGCGGTCCCGCGTCCTGTTTCACGTGAAACCCCGCCTCGACCAGATCGCGTGAGTGTATCTGGGTGGCGAACCTTTCCTCATACTCCGCGCGCCGCTGTTCGCGTTGCCGGTACCAATCTGCGCGTCGCTCTCCAACAATGCCGCATTCGATGCCAAGGGGCGTGAGCCGCGTATCGGCATTGCTTGCCCGCAGCCGCAACCGGTACTCCGCGCGAGAAGTCAGCATCCTGTAGGGTTCAGTAATCCCCTGGAGCGTGAGGTCGTCGACCATTACGGCGATATAGGAATTTGCCCGATCGAGCGCTGCCGGTCGTTTGCCGAGAACCGCGGACGCGGCGCCCATCCCGGCCACCAGACCCTGTGCTGCCGCCTCTTCATATCCCGTGGTGCCATTGATCTGGCCGGCACAGTAGAGACCGGGAATGGCATGCAGTTCGAGTGTAGACCGGAGCGCCCGGGGGTCGATATGATCGTATTCGACGGCATATCCGGGCACCGCCATCTCCACGCGTGCCAGTCCGTCCATTTCGCGCAACATGCCGAGCTGCACGTCAACGGGAAGCGAGGTGGAGATGCCGTTGGGATAGACAAGGTTCGTATCTAGCCCCTCCGGTTCGAGGAACACCTGATGCCCGTCGCGGTCGGCAAAGCGATGGATCTTGTCTTCGATTGACGGGCAATAGCGCGGCCCTGCGGCTCCGATCGCGCCCGAAAACAGGGGGGACCGGTCGAGATTTGCGCGGATGATATCGTGTGCCCGCTCGTTCGTGCGAGTGATGGCACAAAACACCTGAGGGTTCACACGCGCGCCGGACAAGGCGCTCATCGTCCAGTTGTCACTATCCGACGCTTGCTCTTCGAGGCTTGCCCAATCGATGGTGCGCCCATCGAGCCGCGGCGGGGTGCCGGTCTTGAGCCGGCCCATGGGCAGATCGGCGCCACGCAGCTGCTCGGCGAGCTGGTGCGCTGCGCCCTCACCTATCCTGCCCCCCTCGAACCGTTCCTCCCCCCGGTAGAGAACACCACCAAGAAAAGTGCCAGTGCAAAGGACGACGGCGGGCGCGAGAAGCTTTGTCCCGTCCGCAAGTGTGAGGCCCGAAACGGCGCCGCCCGATAGCAGCAGGGCCGCCGCTTCTCCGGCGATCACGGTCAGCAATGCCTCTTCGGCGACGATGGCCTGGACCTGGGTGCGGAACAACGAGCGGTCCGCCTGCACACGTGGCCCCCAGACCGCGCTGCCCTTCGATCTATTGAGCATCCGGTAGTGGATTGCTGCCGCATCGGCCGCTCGCGCGATCACGCCATCGAGCGCATCGACTTCCCGAACGAGATGCCCCTTGCCCAATCCACCGATCGCGGGATTGCAGCTCATCGCGCCGATCTTGTGGGGATCGAGGCTCACCAGCCCCGTTCGCGCACCCATCCGGGCAGCTGCGCAGGCCGCCTCCACTCCGGCGTGGCCGCCGCCGACAACAAGGACATCGAATTCGTGCATCAGACGGGCCCTTTAACCGGCGCCGCCTCACGCGTCAAAAAGCCGTGTTTCACGTGAAACACTATTTGCCGATACAGAACCGCCCAAACAACGCGTCGAGCATTTCCTCGGTCGAATCGCGCCCAACCAGCCGATCTAGCGCGCGCCGGGCGCTGCGCAGCCGTTCCGCCCCAATCAGGAGATCACCCGATATGTCAAGCTGCGCTAGATTGTCAGCGGCCGCGAGCGCGCATTCCTTTTGCCTGCGGTTGAAGGCAATCCGGTCCACCGGGGGCAGCGCGGCCTTCCCCCGCTCGACGATCATGTCGACCAAGCGGTCCATGCCCTGCCCCGTTACAGATGAAACTTTCACATCGGCCGGCCCCTGGTCCGCCGATCCAAGGTCGCTTTTCGATGCGACGATGATCGAGCCATCGGGCGCCTCCACCGGTTCGCCCAGCCATAGAACGATCTGACCCGATTCGACGGCCCGGCGTGCGCGTTGGATGCCCATCTCCTCGATCACGCCCGCCCCTTCCTTGCGCATGCCCGCAGTATCGACCAGCACGAATGGCACTCCCGCAATGCCAACGGAGCGCTCCAGCACATCGCGGGTCGTTCCGGCTTCGGGTGTCACGATCGCCGCATCATCGGCCAGCAGCGCGTTGAAAAGCGAAGATTTCCCTGCATTGGGCGGGCCTGCGAGTATCACTCGGACACCATCCCGCAAACGCTCCGCCTCGGGCCGCCCGGCGACCCGGCGGATTTCCGCGACGAGATTTGCAGTTTCATCGGTGAAACCGGGCGGAAGGCCTGCGACATCATCCTCGTCTGCGAAATCGATGACAGCTTCGACGGCAGCAGCCAACCCGAGGATCCGGCTGCGCCATTCATCGATGCGCTCTGACAGGCTGCCGCCAGCGGAAAGAAGGGCGCCCTGCCGCTGCAATTCGGTTTCAGCTGCAAGCAGATCCGCAAGACCCTCGGCCTCGGCGAGGTCCATCCGACCGTTCGCAAAGGCGCGGCGGGTGAATTCCCCGGGTTCGGCGGCGCGCAATCCATCCATGTCAGCAAGTGAGCGGGAGATCGCGGCGATTACCGCCCTGCCCCCGTGACAGTGAATTTCGGCAAGATCCTCGCCGGTCGCGGTCTGCGGTCCGGGAAACCAGAGAACCAGTGCCGTATCCAGGACGGCACCGGTCCGATCACGCAGCGTCCGCACCCGCGGGGACCGCGCCGGAGGCAGCTTTTCTGCCAGTTCGGCCAATGCCGCGCCCGATCGCGGGCCGCTTATACGGATAATACCGATGGCCGCCGGCGGAGCCCCGCTCGACAGCGCGAAGATCGTGTCATCCATGCAAAGAATGGCTCAGCTGTCGTCCGACGGCTTCTTTGCGGAGGAACTGCGCGCCGCATTGGCCCCTTCCATAAAGCTCTGGAACAGCTTGAACCCCGCCTGGCCCATGGGAGCCAATTGCTTGGCATATTCTTGAAGTTGTTCGGTGTTGTTCACACCCTTCATCGCCTTGGACATCATGTCGACATAGACATCGTTCGCCTTGCCGACATCGGGCAGGCCCATGAAGGTCCGCGCCTCTTCGGGCGAACAGTCGATTTCGATATGGACCTTCATCGCGATTTCTCCGTTATGGCTTGCAGGAGCCTATCTGGGTCCGCATCACGCGTCATGCAAGCGTAAGACACCAAACGAAGCGAGGGAGCCAAACCACCATGAGCGAAACCGTCACTATCACCGCCCTGTCCGGCGACGAAGAGTTCACCGCCTATGTGGCGCGGCCGGCCGGCTCCCCCAAGGCCGCGATCGTCGTGATCCAGGAAATTTTCGGCGTGAATGCGGGGATCCGCCGTAAGTGCGATCGTCTCGCCGAAGACGGCTATCTCGCCATTGCTCCCGACCTCTTCTGGCGGCTCGAACCGAAGATCGAGCTCGATCCCGATGTCGAACCGGAATTTCAGCGCGCGCTCGATCTGATGGGCAAGTTCGATCAGGATCAGGGCATCCGCGACATCGAAGCAACCATCAAACAGGTGCGCGAAGCGGAGAAGATCGCGAAAGTTGGTTGCGTTGGATACTGCCTTGGCGGCCGCCTCGCCTACATGACTGCCGCGCGTACCGACGTGGATGCGAGCGTCGGATATTACGGAGTTGGCATCGACGGCCTGCTGGATGAAAAGCATGCCATTGCCCATCCGCTGATGCTGCATGTGCCGACCGAGGACGGCTTCGTCGACAAGGATACGCAGAAGGCCATGCACGAAGGACTGGACGATCACCCCAAGGTCACGCTGTATGACTACGAGGGGCTCGATCACGGCTTTGCCACCGAGTTCGGCAAGCGGCGGTCCGAAGAAGCGGCCCAGCTGGCCGACAAGCGCACAAGCGAGTTCTTCACCCAGCACCTCGCCTGATGCGCAACCGGGCCAATCTGCGCGAGTTGTCCGAACTGCTGATGCGGTTCGGGCCGACCGCGGTCGTCGCTTTACTCTGCGCGGTCTTCCTGCTGGTCGAACCCTTGCGCTGGGGCCTGGTAGTCACCGTTCCTCTGCTGTTGCTGGCGCTGTACGATTTCTTCCAGCGCCAGCACACGCTGTGGCGCAATTACCCGCTGCTCGCGCATATCCGCTGGATCATGGAAGACCTGCGCCCCTATGCGCGGGCCTATATCGTCGAAGGCGATCTCGAGGGACGCCCGTTCAACCACCAGCAGCGCGCCCTCGTCTACGCCCGGGCGAAAGGCCAGCTCGATTCGCATCCCTTCGGGACCGAACTCGATGTCTATTCGGACGAGTATGAATGGCTTGCCCATTCGGTCGTGCCCAATGCGCAGGCCCCGTCGGAATGGCGGGTCGATGTCGGCGGCAAGCAATGTGCGCAGCCCTATTCGGCCTCGCTCCTCAATATCTCCGCGATGAGCTTCGGATCGCTGTCGGCCAATGCGATCATGGCGCTCAACAAGGGGGCCGCCGCGGGCAATTTCTACCACGATACCGGCGAAGGGGGCATCTCGCGCTATCACCGTTCGCACGGCGGTGACCTCGTGTGGGAAATCGGCAGCGGCTATTTCGGCTGCCGGACCGATGACGGCTCCTTCGATTCCGATCAGTTTGCACAAACCGCGCAGGATCCGCAGGTCAAAATGGTCGAGATCAAGCTCAGCCAGGGCGCCAAGCCCGGCCATGGCGGCGTCCTGCCTGGCAGCAAGGTCACCGAGGAAATTGCGGAGGCACGCGGTGTCCCTGTCGGCACCGATTGCATCTCGCCTCCGGCCCATTCGACCTTTTCCACGCCCACCGGCATGCTCGAATGGGCTGCGCAGCTGCGCGACCTGTCGGGCGGAAAGCCGGTCGGCATCAAGCTGTGCGTTGGCAAGCCCCATGAAGTCTTCGCCATCATGAAAGCGATGCGCGAAACCGGTATCACGGTCGACTATATCGTGGTCGACGGCGCGGAAGGCGGCACCGGCGCGGCACCGGTGGAATTCTCCAACCGCGTGGGCATGCCGCTGCGCGAAGGACTGATCCTTGTCCGCAATGCGCTCGTCGGGACCGGTCTCAAGAGCGAAGTGAAACTGGCCGCTGCGGGCATGGTCCATTCAGGCGCGGGCATGGCGATGAATCTCGGCCTCGGTGCAGACTGGTGCAACGCGGGCCGCGCTTTCATGTTCGCGCTGGGCTGCGTGCAATCGATGAAGTGCCATGCCGATACCTGCCCGACGGGAGTGGCCACGCAGGATGCGACCCGCCAGCGTGGCCTCGTGCCCATGGAAAAAGCCGAGAGAGTCGCGCGTTTTCAACGCCATACGCTGCACTCATTCCGCGAGATGGTGGTCGCGATGGGGCTCGACAATCCCTGGCAGATCGAACCCGGCGACATCTCCGAACGGCTCAATGGCGCGCAGTCGGATAGCCTCGATCGCCTGCACGGCTTTCTCCAACCCGGCGCGCTGCTCGACTTGCCCGAATCGACCCCTTATGCCCACGCCTGGGCCGCCGCTCGGGCGGAGACATTCAGGGAGGCGATATGACGGCGCAACGCGGACTCAAGGCATGGCACGATGTGATCGAGGGCGGCAATTCGCCCAAGGCGCTCGCCGCGATCATCCATGAAGATGCCGTGTTCCATTCGCCCGTCGTCCACACCCCGCAACAGGGGCGCGATCTCGTGGTCGCCTATCTCGCTGCTGCGGGACAAACGCTCGGCAACGACAGTTTCGAATACGTCCGCGAGCTCGTCGACGGGGATAATGCGATGCTCGAGTTCATCACCGAAATGGACGGTGTCCACGTCAACGGCATCGACCTGATCCGTTTCGATGAACACGGCAAGATCGTCGATTTCAAGGTCATGGTGCGGCCGCTGAAGGCGGTCAACAAGGTCTGGGAGCAGATGGCGGCCATGCTGGAGGCGATGAAAGCATCATAGGCGCGCGAGAACGAACGACGCGCGCTCCTCGGCGGAAACCATGGGCAGGTCGATCAGCGCATAGCCATGGTCGCGCCAGGCCGCACACACGGCCCGGTCGCTGGCAATGGCTTCTTCCCAATCCTGGATCCGCTCGTCGTCGGGCGTGTAGATCGCGCGCCACGGCGGTGCGCGAAAGATCGGCCCCTCGAAACGATATTCATCGCATGCCCGCGTAATCTCGTCGGAGACGGGTAGTCCTTCGACCCGCAGGAAACCGGCAATATCGGGAAAGCCACGGTCGAATACGACCGACCCCTCGATCTGCCTATCTTCCCATGCCGCCAGTTGCGCTGAGAGCATTGCATCGGCGAAGGCGAGCGGATCCTCTTCGCGAAGCGCCATGCCGCCGGCGGATTTCAGGATCGTCCGCGCGACTTCCGAGACCGTCGCCACGCCGCGGCGCGACAGCTCTGCCAGCAGCGTCGACTTGCCCGCCCCGGGAGCCCCAGTAATGGCGGCTCTCTGGACGGGCATCGCGTACGAACCCCTACTGGTTCATGGTCGCGAAAAAGTCTTCGTTAGTCTTCGAATCCTTCATCTTGTCGAGCAGGAATTCCATGGCGTCGATCGTCCCCATCTGCATGAGAATGCGGCGCAGGACCCACATTTTCGACAGCTTGTCCTTTTCGACCAGCAGCTCTTCCTTGCGCGTGCCGCTCTTGCCCACGTCGAGCGCGGGGAAGATGCGCTTGTCGGCGACCTTGCGATCGAGCACAATTTCGCTGTTGCCGGTGCCCTTGAACTCTTCGAAGATCACTTCGTCCATCCGGCTGCCGGTATCGATCAGCGCGGTGGCGATGATCGACAGCGAACCGCCCTCCTCGATATTCCGGGCTGCACCGAAGAAGCGCTTGGGCCGCTGCAGTGCGTTGGCGTCGACACCGCCGGTCAGCACCTTGCCCGAGCTGGGCACCACCGTGTTGTAGGCACGCCCCAGGCGGGTGATCGAGTCCAGCAGAATCACGACATCGTGCTTGTGCTCGACCAGGCGCTTGGCCTTTTCGATAACCATTTCAGCGACCTGCACGTGGCGGTTGGCAGGTTCATCGAAGGTCGAGGAGATGACCTCGCCCTTCACGCTGCGCTGCATGTCGGTGACTTCTTCGGGGCGCTCGTCGACCAGCAGGACCAGCAGGAAAACCTCGGGGTGGTTGTCGGTGATCGCCTTGGCGATGTTCTGCAACAGCACAGTCTTACCCGTGCGTGGCGGGGCGACGATCAGCGCGCGCTGGCCCTTGCCCTGCGGCGAGATGATATCGATGACGCGCGCCGACTTGTCCTTGACCGTGGGGTCGAGCGTGTCGAGCGACAGCTTCTCTTCCGGGTACAGCGGCGTGAGATTGTCGAAATTGGTCCGATGGCGGACCGCATCGGGATCGTCGAAATTGACCTTGTAGATCTCGGTCAGCGCAAAATAGCGCTCGCCTTCGCGCGGCGCACGGATTTCGCCTTCGACCGTATCGCCGGTACGCAGGCCCCATTTGCGGACCTGATTGGGCGAAACGTAGATATCGTCGGGACCGGCGAGATAATTGGCTTCGGGGCTGCGCAGGAAGCCGAAGCCGTCCTGCAGCACCTCGATGGTGCCGATCCCCATGATCTTTTCTTCGTATTCCTCGTCCTCGGCCAGTTCGCGCAGGATGCAGAACATCAGGTCCTGCCGGCGCATGGTCGAGGCACCTTCGACGCCCAGTTCTTCGGCCATCGCGACCAGATCGGCCGGGGTTTTCTCTTTGAGATCCTTGAGATGCATATCAGTTTTACTCGGTATTCGGGTTTGGATGGCCGGCGGGTCGGTATGGGCTTGGAGAAAGCGGACCCGGCCTCGTCGATATGCGAGGCCTATCGCCGGTGGGTGGGCACGGAATACGGGCCCGCTGTCGGGCCGTCAATTCACAAAGCGACGCGCCGCTCGTCAGAAGGGTTTGACGATAACCAGGATCACGATGATCGCCAGCATGATGCCGGGAAATTCGCCCCACATCCGGAGCTGTTTCTCGCTCATCGGACGATCGCCGGCGATCATTTTCTTCGATCGGGCAACCATGATCCCATGAAACGCCGTCAGTAGCAGGACGAAGAGCAGCTTGGCGTGGAACCAGCCCTGGTCCCAGGCACCGATGGTCATTGCCAGCAGCAGTCCCAGAACCCACACCACGATCAGGCTGGGAGTGAGGATGACCTTGCGCAGCAGCCCTATCCGCTTCGCCCACAGGGCGGATTCATCGGACCCGGGGCTGGCGGGGTGAAGGTAGATCATCTGCCGCGGCAGCATGAAAAGGCCAGCGAGCCAGAACACCATGAAAATGATGTGTCCGGCCTTGAGCCAGAGATAGGTCATGGCAAGCAAATCCTGCATTCAAACTTCATGTAGGGACCACTCACCGCCGCGTCACCCCTCGAACGCACGAACGGTGGATATCAATCGCTCGACATGGGCAATCGGCGTGCGGCGGTCGATCCCGTGGCCGAGATTGAAGACATGCGGCCGGCCCGCAAACGCTTCGAGAATCGTGCGAACCCGCTGTTCGAGCCGGTCGCTTCCGGCAAGCAGCAGCAGCGGATCGAGATTGCCCTGGACCGGCATGCCGGCGGGCAATTCGCGCGCAGCCCATTCCGGATCGAGCGTTTCGTCGACCCCGACAGCATCAACCCCGGTTTCGCGCGCATAGGCGGGCAATTTCTCTCCCGCACCTTTGGGAAAACCGATGATCGGCGTTTCCGGATGGCGTTCGCGCAGGGCAGTGGTGATCGCAGCATTGGGGGCGATCACTAGGCGTTCGAATTCGTCGGGCGCCAGGCTGCCCGCCCAGCTGTCGAACAGCTGCACCGCTTCGGCCCCGGCGGCGATCTGGCCGGAGAGATAGGTGATCGTCTCGGACACGATCCGGTCAAGGATGGCATCCAGCTTGCCCGGATCGGCATAGGCCATCGCGCGCGCGGCATGCTGGTCGCGGCTCCCCTCGCCCGCGACCATATAGGTCGCCACCGTCCACGGGCTGCCGGCAAAGCCCAACATGGTCACACCGTCGGGCAGCCGCTTGCGGCACAGGCGCACGGTCTCGTAGATCGGATCGTAGCGGGTGGGATCAGGCGTCAGGTCGGCGAGAACCGCATCGACCAGCGGCGGCGAAAGCTTCGGCCCTTCGCCGGCCATGAATTCGAGATGCTGACCAAGCGCATGCGGTACGATCAGGATATCGGAAAACAGGATTGCCCCGTCGAAGCCGAACCGGTCGATCGGCTGCAGGGTAATCTCGCACGCCGCTTCGCTGTCGTAAGCCATCGCGAGAAACCCGCCCTTTTCGGCCCGCAGCGCGCGATATTCGGGAAGATAGCGCCCTGCTTGGCGCATGAGCCACAGGGGGGTCCGATCGGCGGGCTTGCCGTTCAGCGTATCGAGCAGGAGACCGGGCATCGCTGAGTCCAATCCAATAAAATAATAGTATATATAGAGGTTGATGGTGTCTGTTGGCCCTGTGGATTTCAGGGATAACCGGCCCCTGCCCGATTTCTCCCGCGCTGCAAAGGGTCGAGGCGCGTGAGCGACTCGCCCAGCCGTCTGAGTCGAGTCAAACTTATCCCTGCTATCCCCGGGGCTGCGCAAAACTCGGATTTGCTGTGCGGGAATCGGCCCGTGGAGGACTCGTATCGGGGAGCGTTTTCCTCCCCGAACTTGTCGCCAGCTTTCTCCCGTGGTTTATGCCCTTGTTCTCCACAGGCACCGGGATCGAGCCATTTCCAACCGCATCCACCTGCATCTGCTGTCCGATTCCACCGGCGAAACGCTGGAAATGCTGGCCAAGGCAGCGCTTGCCCAGTTCGAGGATGCCGACGTCGTTCGCCATTTCTGGCCGATGGTTCGCAGCCGGCAGCATCTCGAGCGGATCCTTCCCGAACTCAAGGGCAATCCCGGCCTGGTGCTGTTCACGCTGGTCAATCCGGAAACGCGCCACCGGCTGGAAGAAGCCTGTACGCAGCTCGGCCTGCCCGCCGTGCCGATTCTCGACCGGGTGACCGAGGCGCTGGAAAAGGCGCTGGGTCAGGAAGCGCACGGCCGCCCGGGTCGCCAGCACGCCATGGACCAGGCCTATTTCAACCGCGTGGAAGCGATCCAGTTCACCATAGCCCATGACGACGGGATCGGCTGGGAGGAATGGGAACAGGCGGATATCCTGCTTGCAGGGGTTTCGCGCAGTTCGAAGACGCCGACCAGCATCTACCTCGCCAACCGCGGTTACAAGGTCGCCAATATCCCGCTGGTTGTCGAGAGCCCGCCCCCGCCCAAGCTGTTCGAATTGAAGCATCCGATGATCGTCGGCCTCACCACCGCGCCCGAACGGCTGGTGCAGATCCGGCGCAACCGTCTGCTGACGCTCAACGAGGAGCGCGAAACCGACTATGTCGATAACGAACGGGTAAAGGACGAGGTCAAGTTCGCCCGCCGCATGTTTGCCGACAATGGCTGGGCGGTGATCGACGTGACGCGCCGTTCGATCGAGGAAACCGCGGCCGCGGTCATTCGCCTGTACAACGAGCGCGAGGCGCGTGGCAGCCAGCAGGGAATCAAGCCGATATGACACTCGATGGCAGCGGGATCGTCCTCGCTTCGAACAGCGCCTCGCGCAAGGCGATGCTCGAAGCCGCCGGGATCGCGTTCACCGCCAGGGGCGCCGATATCGACGAACGCGCGCTCGAGAACGAGATGGCCGGCGCCGAACCGGCCGAAATCGCGCAGGCGCTGGCTGCGGCAAAGGCCGCTGCCGTTTCGTCAGCCCTTCCTGGCGATCTGGTGCTGGGCTCCGATTCGCTGGTCGAGGTCGGTGGCCGGCGTTTCGACAAGCCCGCCAGCCGCGCCGATGCGGCCGACCATCTGCGGGCATTCTCCGGCAAGGTCATGACGCTGCACAGCGCCGCGGCGCTGGCACGCGGGTCGCAAATCCTGTGGATGGGCTCGGATTTCGCACGCCTCAGGGTTCGCGAACTCAGCGCCGCGTTCATCGAGGCCTATCTCGATGCCGAATGGCCCGCGGTGTCCTATTGCGTCGGCGTTTTCCGGATCGAAGGGCCCGGGGTACAATTGTTCGACAGCATCGCTGGCGACCAGTTCACCGTGCTCGGCATGCCGCTGCTCCAGGTCCTGGGCGCCTTGCGCGAAGAGGGGGCACTGCCCGCATGACCGCCTATGCCGAAGTCATCGGCGATCCGATCCGCCAATCCAAATCCCCCGTGATCCACGGTTTCTGGATCGAGCAGCTCGGGCTCGATGCGGATTACCGGGCGGCGCATGTAACCGGTGACGGGCTGGCTGCCTATCTGCAGGAGCGCAGGGCCGATCCCGAATGGCGGGGCTGCAATGTGACGATGCCGCACAAGCAGGCGATCATGCCGCTGCTTGACCGGCTGGAACCGCTGGCCAGGCGCGTCGGGGCTGTGAACACAGTCGTCAGGGCGGCCGATAGCAAGCTGGTGGGCCGCAACACCGATGTCGCAGGGTTTCTCGAACCCCTCACCGAACGATTGGGCCACCGGCACTATTTCCGCATGGCGCGGATATTGGGCACGGGCGGCGCGGCACGTGCGATCGTGGCCGGGCTGGCGAAGGAAGGCTTCACTCTGGTGCTGGCGGGCCGCAACCCCGACAAGGCGCGCGCATTGCTCGACGAGATCGATCCCGCGGGCGACCACCATGTCGCGCCGCTCGATCACTTCGCCGGGCCAAGCGATTTCGCTTTCGACGACCGCGAAGGATGCTGCGATCTGATCATCAATGCCTCGCCGCTCGGAATGCGCGGACAGCCTCCGCTGGCATTCGACTGGAGTCATGCGCCGCCGGGTTCGATCGCCTATGACATCGTGACCGATCCGGTCGATACGCCATTCCTGTCCGGGGCGCGCGCGGCGGGATTTGCCACCATCGATGGCCTCGCGATGCTGATCGGGCAGGCTGCCGCAGCCTTCACCCATTTCTTCGGCGTCGCTCCGCCGCGCGGCGACGATGCCGCGTTGCGCGAAAGGCTTGGCGGATGACTCGTCCGCTTATCGTGGGGCTCACCGGGTCGATCGGCATGGGCAAATCGACGGTCGCGGGGATGTTCGAAGCGGCCGGCGTGCCGGTTTTCGATGCCGACGCCGAAGTCCGCGCGCTGCAGGGCCCTTCAGGGGAACTGGTACCGGCGATCGAACAGGCCTTCCCAGGCAGCACCGATGCGGACGGCGTATCGCGCGAAAAGCTCGGCGCGCTGGTGTTTGGCAATCCCGCGGAGCTGGCCCGGCTCGAGGCGCTGGTCCACCCTGCGGTCGCGGCACGGCGCGAGGCCTTCCTGATCGAACATGCGGGCGCGCCTCTGGTCGTGTTCGACATCCCGCTGTTGTTCGAAAAAGGCGGTGCCGGAATGGTCGACAGCGTGGTGGTGGTGTCGGCCCCGCCGCAGGCCCAGCGCCAGCGCGTACTCGCCCGGCCCGGGATGACCGAAGAGAAATTCGCCCACATCCTCGAATTGCAGACGCCCGACAGCGAAAAGCGCGGGCGCGCCGATCATATCATCGACACCGGCAGCACGCTGGCGCAGACCGAGGATGCGGTGCGCGGCCTGATCGCCGAATTGCGTGGCAAGCACCCGGATGGGGCAGCATCGTAATCCTCTTGTAATCTTGCCTAGCGGGGCCGATAGAAGAGCCAATGCGCGAGATCGTGTTCGATACCGAAACCACTGGGCTAGACCCGAAGACCGGGGATCGCATCGTCGAGATCGGCTGCATCGAGATGGTCAATCTCGTGCCCACCGGGAACAGCTTCCACGCCTATTTCAATCCTGAGCGCGACATGCCCGCCGGTGCCGAGGCCGTGCATGGCCTGTCCGCGGCATTTCTCGCGGACAAGCCACTGTTCCGCGATCAGGCTGCAGACCTCCTCGCCTTTATCGCCGACTCCCCCCTCGTCGCGCACAATGCGGGCTTCGACTTCGGCTTCCTAAATTCGGAACTCGGCCTGTGCCAGCTCGAACCTGTCTGTACCACGCGGATGGTCGATACGGTGGCGCTGGCGCGCAAACGGCATCCGGGGGCGAAGCTGTCGCTTGATGCGCTGTGCTCACGCTACGGGATCGATCGCAGCCACCGCGTCAAACACGGTGCCCTGCTCGATGCCGAATTGCTTGCGCAGGTCTATGTCGAACTCAAGGGCGGGCGCCAGATCGGCTTCGAACTGGCGGCGGAGGCCGCGGTGGTCGAGATTACCACCACTCCTGACCGACCGGCCGTGCGCATGGCGCCGACCGGTCCGCGCCGCGAACCGCGGCCGCATCAACCGAGCGCGGCCGAACTGGCCCGGCACCGCGAATTCATGGCCGGGATTGAAAACCCGCTCTGGGGTTAAATCGGCTGCAAGGGAAACCGGCCGCATGGTCGGAGCGTTGGGATCGCACGGGACGGCAAAGGAGAAAATGGCAAGATGGATATTCGTGTTTCCGGCCACCAGATCGATACCGGCGCAGCTCTGCAGGAGCATGTCGACGATCGTTTGAACTCCATAGTCGACAAGTATTTCAGCCGCGCGATTTCTTCGCATGTGACCTTCGGCAAGGGGCCGGGCGGCGCCTTCACTGCCGATATCGTGACGCATGTGATGCAGGGGCTGATCCTCAAGGGCCACGCGGAAGCGCATGACGTGCATCAGGCGTTCGATGCCGCGGCCGCCAAGATCGAAAAACAGCTGCGCCGCTACAAGCGCCGGATCAAGGACCGCCACGCGCAGACGGCGCATGCGGTGCGCGAGGCCGAGGCGGCCTATACGATCCTCGCCTCGCCCGAAGCCGACAATGACGAGGAAGTCGGCGCGGACAGCCCGCCCGTGATTGCCGAAACCAAGGCGATGATCCCGGAATGCAGCGTGGCCGATGCGGTCATGCTGCTCGACCTGCAGAATGCCAACGGCCTGTTGTTCAAGAATGGCGGTAGCGGCGAACACAATATGGTCTATCGCCGCCACGATGGTTCGATCGGCTGGGTCGAACCCCGCTAGGGAGGGCGAACACAGCAATGACCGGTGCCGCAACCAGCGGGGCGGAACGCCATTTCCGCGCGCTCGAAAGCCTTTATGCGTCCGCGCCCATCAATGCGCAGTTCGCCTCGCGGCTGGAGATAACGGGGGAAGGCACGTCGCGGATCACCTTCGACGTGACCGAGGAAGTGTATCACGCTGCCGGCGCCGCACATGGCACGATCTACTTCAAGATGCTCGACGATGCCGGTTTCTACGCGGCGAACACCTTCGTCAGCGACCGTTTCCTGCTCACCACGTCGTTCAACCTGCATTTCACCAAACCGGTGCGAGTCGGGCAGGTCGTCGCCGAGGGGCGCTGGGTCAGCGGGCGGAAGCGGGTTTTCGTTGCCGAATCGCGGCTGGTCGATGAGGAGGGGGACGAGATCGGCCGCGGCACCGGTACTTTCATGCGTTCGCATATCCCGCTGTCGAGCCTGCCCGGCTACGTTGCGCAGGGCTGAGCCCGGTGGACGCACGCCTGCCCGCCCATGTCGAGGTGTCCGGACTGATTCGCGCCGTCGAAAGCGCAGGGGGCTTCGCCATGGTCCTGCAGAAGGGCGAGAGAGACGCCGGTACGATCCTCGTGTTAACCACGCAGAATGGCCGGAATACGCGCTTGTGGGAACGTATGCCGCAGTTGGACGGGTCGCGGAAGTTCAGCTGCACACGCGAGCAAGACGATGAAAATCCACGAGAAATTGATGAATACGTGGGGAAGAGACGGCGTTCGGACCCCGATTGCTGGGTGATCGAACTGGATATCGAGAATGCAGAACGCTTCGTCGCACCGGGTCCGGGTTAACTTGACTTGATTGCAATTGCGACTATTTGACCGCCAGCTTCGATGCGTAGGCGGCGTTTGGACGGCAATGGGGTCGACACGCTAGCACGCAGACGGGGGGTGGTCGGCAGGCCACGTGATGGATCCGGCTTTACGGGCGCCACGGTGCCCATGGATCCCAGCCTGCGACAGACCGCCAACCGCTTAGTTGTCTGAAAAAAATGGTTCGTAAGACTACCGGGTTCACCGCGGTTATCGCGGCGATTGCCTTTACAGTTTTTGCCGGAGCGGAAGGTTCCGGCGCCAACGCCCAGGTTGCGGCGCAAGCAGCCCAGAACACCGCTCCCGACGCGCAGCTCACCGAAGAGGTGGTGCCCGTGTTCGTCGAGAAGGAAGTGGTGCAGGAGCTTCCCGAGACGCCGGAAGCCGACACCGAGATTCCTGCCACCGAGACCCAGGCTTCGAGTCTGCGTGAACTCGTGGCGACCATGCCTGCCGCGGGCAGCCTTTCCGAAGAGATGCAATGCCTTGCCGGCGCGGTCTATTTCGAATCGCGCGGCGAACCGCTTGCCGGCCAGCTGGCCGTCGCGCAGGTCATCATCAACCGCGCCGAAGACCGGCGTTTTCCCTCGAGCTATTGCGGCGTCGTGTTCCAGCGCTCGCAGTTCTCCTTCGTCAAGAACGGCCACATGCCGCGCATCCGTACGGGCACGCTCGCCTGGAAACGCGCGCAGGCAGTGGCTCGCATCGCGCACCGCGGTCTTTGGGACAGCGAAGCCAGCGACGCGCTGTACTTCCATGCGAATTACGTCCGGCCGAGCTGGAGCCGCCGCAAGGTCGCCCTCGCCACGATCGACACGCACGTCTTCTACCGCTGAGGTCAGCCTGTTCCGGAAAGGGGGCCGTCGCACTTGCTGCGGCGGCCCCGTCTCGTTGGGGCGGTCACTCCGCGAGTTCGACCCAAACCGGGGTGTGGTCGCTGGCTTTCTCGCGGCCGCGATATTCCTTGTCGACTCCTGCGGCCTGCATGCGGTCGGCCAGCTCGGGCGACAGCAGCAGGTGGTCGATGCGGAAGCCGTGATCGCGCTGCCACGCGCCGGCCTGGTAATCCCAATAGGTCCACACGCCGCCGCGCGGGTTGAGCGTATCGATGGCATCGGTCCAACCATCGCCCAGCATCCGGCGGTAGGCATCGCGCGATTCGGGTTGCATCAGCGCATCGTTTGCCATCGCGCGGACCGACCAGACATCCTTGTCTTCCGGAATGACATTGAAGTCGCCCAGCACCACGGTAGGGATTTCCTGCGCCCATAGTTCGGCCATGCGCGCGCGCAGCCGTTCCATCCACGCCAGCTTGTAATCGAACTTGGGCCCGGGATGGGGGTTGCCGTTGGGCAGGTAGAGATTGCAGATGCGCACGCCATTGACCTCGGCCTCGAGGTAGCGCGCCTGCTCCCCCTCGCCTTCCTTGGGCCCATCGATACCCAGCCCGCGCTGTTTTTCGACCGGCGCCACCCCATCGGCGAGGATAGCGACGCCGTTGAAGCTCTTCTGGCCGTGCCAGATCGCGCTGTAGCCGATCTTCTCGAAGGCGTCGGCGGGAAAGCCTTCGTCCATCGTCTTGATTTCCTGCAGGCAGGCGACGGTGGGCCGGGTTTCTTCCAGCCATTCCAGAAGACGCGGCAGTCGCGCCTTGATCCCGTTGATATTGAAGCTCGCTATTCGCATGGCGGCCTGATGCCCCAAACGCCGGCGCGGGTCTAATTCAAATACCGAAGCTCGATCCGCAGCCGCAGCCGGCGGCGGCCTGGGGATTTTCCACCCGGAAAGCCGCCCCGCCGAGCGATTCGACGAAATCCACCGTGCTGCCCGCGATCAGATCGAGGCTGACCGGGTCGACCACCAGCTTCACGCCTGCATTGTCGCTGACCGAATCATCGCTATCGACCCCGTCGGCGAGGCCGAATTTGTACTGGAACCCCGAACAGCCCCCACCTTCGACCGACAGTCGCAAAATGGCCGGCTTGGCCTGCTTTTCGGCGATTGCAGCTATGCGCTGGGCTGCGGCATCGGTGAGCGTGGGGGCAGTGGTCATGTAGCCTATGTAGGGTGGCCGGCCGGCCCTCTCAAGCCGTCTGGATATAGGTACGCAGCGCTTCGGCCTCGTGTTCGATCTCGTCGAGCCGCGCTTTGACCAGGTCGCCGATCGAAATGAAGCCGCACATCGCATCGCCGTCGATAACCGGCAGGTGGCGGATCCGGCGCTTGGTCATCAGCGCCAGCGCGTCGAGCACCGTATTCGTCGGCTTAACGCTGATGGGCGGCGCGGTCATCACTTCGGCCAAGGGGCGCGTCAGGCACACCTCGCCTTCATCGGCGAGGCGGTAGACGACGTCGCGTTCGGAAAAGATGCCGATGACGGCGTCACCATTCATCACCGGGATCGCCCCGATCCGCTTCGCTGCCAGCAGCGCGATAGCCTCGCGAACCGGCATATCGCCCGAAGCCGAGACGATCTGCGATCCGGCCCGATCCTCGATCAGCTTGCCAATTTCCATCCCCGCACTCCTTCTGTTGTTGCTCAGCAAAGTGCCATTTTCGCCGCCAAAAAGCGAATCGGGTCCGGCGCAGCGATTGAAACCGCCGCCCAAACCCGCCATTTGCATCTGCGATGACCAAAAAGAGCCCGCTCGACGACCCGCAGAACGCCGCCTTCGCCTGGGCCCGTTATCGCCGGATCATGCGCTTCATGCTGTTGCTGACGGTCGGGATCGTGGCAATTGCGATGGCGCTGCTCTTCAAATTCGGCGAAGAGGAAGTGTCGGTACATTTCTACATCGCGGTAGCGCTGGGCATCGGTTTCACCATGCTGCTGACGAGCGCGCTGATGGGTCTGGTGTTCCTGTCTTCGGGAACCGGGCACGACGAATCGGTCGAAGACCCGCTGCGCAAGGACGATTAGTCCGCCGCCGGCTCAAGCCGGTATTGCGCCACCGGCTCACCGCCGATCAGGTGCTGCTGGAGGATCTGCTCAAGCACCTCGGGCCGGCAGGAATGGTACCAGACGTTATCGGGCCAGACGACCGCGATCGGCCCCGCTTCGCAGACCTGCAGGCAGTCGGCCTTGGTCCGCTGCACGGTGCCTTCGCGTCCGGCCAGCCCCAGCTGCTTCATGCGCTTCTTGAGATAGCTCCAGGCTTCCTTGCCTTCGTCACGGCTGCAGCATTTCTGCTTTTCCGAGATCGAACACAGGAAGATGTGCCGCTGCGCACGCGCGCCGCCGATCTTGGCCAGCGCTTTTTCGGCCTTGCGTAGGGATTTCGGTGTCGCGGTCAAAGGTTGTGCGGGAAGCCTAGCTGCGCTTGCCGGCAATGCGCGCGATCTCGGCCTTGACCAGTTCCTCGACCATTGCGGGGAGGTTGTCGTCGAGCCACTGCGCCAGCATTGGGCGCAGCATCTCGCGGGTCAGGCCCTCGAGCGAGGTTTCACCCGACCGCACGATCTGCGGTTCCCTGCCCGGCTGCGAAAGCATGGCAAGTGCAGCGAAATTCTGGCGCATCGCCTCGCGCGTGTCGCCCCGCGTCAGCGCATCGGCTTCGGCCGCGCAATCGTCGCTTTCCGAATCATCGTCGAGCGCGACTTCTTCTGCCAGTTCGAGCACCTCTTCCGCCTCTTCGGGGCCGGCGGGTTCGGCATGGGCTTCGCGCAAGGTGCTGGCGGTACGCCGGCGCCGATCGAGAATCGCCCCTTCGCGATTATCGCGTGCAATCACCTTCTTGATTGAGTCGAGGATTTCTTCGACCGAAGGTTCGTCCTGTTGCTGCATCGTGTTCCAAGCCCCTGTCGGCGAATCGGTGCGGTCCCGATTCGATACAGCGCTCAATAGCCGGATTCGGTTCCGGTTTCATCCTCTGACGGAACCGACGCGTCGGGAGCGGCGATATCGACCGTCCGGCTGGCGCTGGATTCGGGTTCCGGATCGCGGCCCCAATCCCATACCCTGCCCTTGACCCGCTCGTAATTCTGCAGCGGATCGTAGAGCACGCCTTCATCGAGGAAACCGAGATCGCGCGCTTCGGCCCGGCCCATGGCGGCGAGGAGGCTGAAGCCCGCGACATAGGCGTTGCGCCGTGCGGTCACCAATTGCGCCTGTGCGCTGAGCAGTTCCTGTTCGGCATTGAGCACGTCGAGGATCTGGCGGCTGCCGATCGAGTTCTCGGCGCGGACACCCTCGAGGCTGAGCGCTGCGGCTTCGACCGCCACCTGGCTGCTTTCGATCACTGCGAGCGAAGCCTGCCAGCTCGACCAGGCTGCACGAACCTGCGCGATGGTGTTGCGTTCTGCCGCGATCACCTGTTCCAGCGCCGCGGTTTCGCGGGCCTGCGCCTGGCGCTGACGCGCCGCGGGCAAGCCGCCCTGGAAGATCGGAATGCTGAAATTGACCCCGGCATTGGCCGTGGTTTCTTCCTGGACGACGTTGGTGGCGCCGCTGGCCAGCGTATTGAAATAGTCGGTGTAGTTCGCCCCGGCGAAGAGCGAGACGCGCGGCAACCGGCCCGCCCCTGCAACCTCGCTGTCGAAGCCGGCGGCATCGGCGCGTTCTTTCGCGGCGATCAGGTCGGGGTTGTTCGACAGGGCGATATCGACCGCCGTAGCCACATCGCTGGGCAGGTTGGGCAGCGGCGGCGGCGGCTGGAGGTCGTCGGGCGCTTCGCCGACCAGCTCGATATAGGTTTCGCGCGCGTTGATGAGGTTGGCCTGCGCGTTCCTGTAGTTGCCGCGGGCCAGAGCCAGTCGCGACTGCGATTGTGCGACGTCGGTCCGCGTCAGATCGCCGATCTCGAACCGGTCGCTGGTGGCCTGCAGATTGACCGCGAGGAATTCGACCTGGTTGCGCGACAGCGCCACCAGCGCCTGCGTGCGCAGGACATCCATGTAGGCTGCGACAACACGGCTGAAGATCGCGCTTTCAGTGGCGCGCAGCTCTGCTTGCCCTGCGGCCACGCGTTCTTCGGCAGCCTTCACCGCATTCCTGATCGCACCGCCCGAATAGACCGGCACGGTCAGTTCCGGCCCGACCTGCAACCGGCGATCGGGTGCGGTAAAGCTGTTGGGCGAGTTCTTGATGAATTCGATGTAGTTTCCGGACGCGCTTACGCCGGGGATACCGGGCGCTTCCTGGATCTGGACGTTTTCATCGGTCGCGCGCTGGTTGGCGCGCGCGGCGAGCAGCGAAGGGTTGTTGAGATAGGCTTCGGTAAGCGCTTCCTGCAGCGTATCGGCGTGCGCCGGAGCGGCCTGCGCCAGCGCGACCGCGCTGGCTCCCGAGACCAGGAAATATGCTACCCCTCCACGACGCATTCAGAAGCTCCAGCTTTGCGGCCGGTCGAATGCGCCGAGCCGCGGGATACCCATTTCGGCAAGCGGCAGCAGCGCCAGCGCCTTGCCCGATTTGCGGCCGGTGGCAAGGCGGGTAACGCCCCGATCGACCATGCCGGTAACGATCCGGCCGTTTTCGGCGACCAGCTTGGCGAGCGCCGGCGGGACGTGTTCGATTGCCCCGTCGACCAGGACCAGCGAGTAATCGCCGCGCTTGCTGCCATTGGCAGCCTTGTCGGGGGCGATCGTATCGAGCGTGCCGACCAGAGGTTCGACCAGCGCCGCGAGATAGCCGCTGCCCGCATCGATCACGAGCACCTTGTCCGCGGGGTTGGGCTGCGCCTCGGCCAGCATCGCGCCATGGAACAGCGGCGCGGGCAGGAAACCGCCGTCGGCCAGCCGGATGGCGCGGTCCATGTAGGCGGTTGCCTTCGAGCCTTCGGGGACGAAGTCCTCGCGCGGGAGCGTTCCCATGCGTTCGAGAACGAAGGTATCGTTCACACCGCTGGTGCGCAGCTGGCTGTCGATCATCGCCTTGCGGGCGGCAGCATAGTCGGGACGGGTCGTGGTCAGGGTCATGGTTGTTCCGCGAGCTGTATTACATCAATAACACGCTTATGCAAGCTCCGGTTGCCTTAGGCGTATGGCCGGGTGTGGCCAAGCGCTTTGACCGATGGCGGCTAACGCGCCTATCGGGGAGCGCAAATCTGCAACATGGGAATTTGCGGCGATGAGCGACATGACCGTCATCACGGAAAACGACGTAATCGAGAGCGTAGCGGACGCGCTCCAGTACATTTCTTACTACCATCCGATGGATTACATCCACGCGCTCGGCGAAGCCTACGAGGCCGAGAAGGGTCCGGCGGCGAAGGATGCTATCGCGCAGATCCTGACCAACAGCCGCATGTGCGCCGAAGGCCATCGCCCGCTGTGCCAGGACACCGGAATCGTCAACGTGTTCGTCAAATGGGGACAGAACTGCCGTCTCGACAGCACGCAATCGTTGCAGGAAGTCGTCGATGAGGGCGTGCGCCGCGCCTACAACCATCCCGACAACAAGCTGCGCGCCTCGATCCTTGCCGATCCCGCCTTCACCCGCCGCAACACGCGCGACAACACGCCCTGCGTCCTGTCGGTCGAAATGGTCCCGGGGAACCGGGTCGAGATCGACGTCGCGGCCAAGGGCGGCGGCAGCGAGAACAAGTCCAAGTTCAAGATGATGAACCCGAGCGACAATATCGTCGACTGGGTGATCGAACAGATCCCCTCGATGGGCGCGGGCTGGTGCCCCCCGGGGATGCTGGGCATCGGGATCGGTGGCACGGCGGAGCATTGCGTGAAGCTGGCGAAGCAGAGCCTGATGGATCCGATCGACATGGGCCAGCTCAAGCAGCGCGGCGCACAGAACGATATCGAGCAATTGCGCATCGATATCTTCGATGCGGTCAATGCCATGGGCGTCGGTGCGCAGGGCCTTGGCGGACTGGCGACGGTACTCGACGTGAAAATACTCGATGCGCCCTGCCATGCCGCCGGCAAGCCCGTGGCGATGATTCCCAACTGCGCTGCCACGCGCCACGCGCATTTCACGCTCGACGGTTCGGGTCCGGCCTATCTCGAACCGCCCAGCCTCGACGATTATCCGCAAGTTACCTGGCAGCCCGACAGCGCGGCCAAGAGAGTTGATCTCAACGCGCTGACCGCCGAAGAGGTCGCCAGCTGGAACCACGGCGACCGCCTGCTGCTGTCGGGCAAGATGCTGACCGGGCGCGATGCGGCACACAAGCGGATCAACGACATGCTCGAGGCGGGCGAAGAGCTGCCGGTCGAGTTCAAGGGCCGCGCTATCTACTACGTCGGCCCGGTCGACCCGGTGATGGGCGAAGTCGTGGGGCCGGCCGGCCCGACCACGGCGACCCGGATGGACAAGTTCACCGAAATGATGCTCGACCTCGGGCTGCTCGCCATGATCGGGAAGGCGGAACGCGGCCATGATGCGGTCAATGTGATCAGCCGGTTCAAGGTCGCCTACCTCATGGCTACCGGCGGTGCGGCCTATCTGGTCAGCCGCGCGATCAAGGGCGCCGAAGTGGTGGCTTTCGAGGATCTTGGGATGGAAGCAATCTACGAATTCGAAGTGCAGGACATGCCCGTTACCGTGGCGGTCGATGCGGCGGGCAACAATGTCCACACGCTCGCCCCCGCCGAGTGGCGCCAGCGAATCGCGGCGGGCGAGTTCGAGCCCGCCGAATAGCTCAGCTGGTCGACCAACGGCGCAGTCCGTTCGACCGCCGCGCTGGCATCCAAGGACGCAAAGGGGCACATCGCAACGGTGCCAATCGATGAACGCCAGGTGAATCCCGAAGACGAACGCCTTTCCGGCAAGGTGGTCTTTGCCTCCATGGTCGGGGTGTGGCTGTGCTATTTCCTGCTCATCACGCTGCGCAGCGTGGTGGTCGGGCTCGACTTCCAGGATGAGCTGCTTTGGCGCCGTGCACTCGTCTGTGCGATCGGGGTGGCGGTGACCGGTCTCCTGTGGCTCGTCCTGCGGGTGGTCGAGAACCGCGCCCTCGGGATCAAGATCGCCGTCGCGCTGATCGCCGCGATGCCGGGGGCGATGATGATCGCGCAGGCAAATCGCTGGATCTTCGATTCGATCGAGGCGAAGGTCGAACAGCAGATGGGCAAGGAGCGCGGGATTGCGCTGCGCCGTGACGATGCCGGCAATCTGCTGATCGACCTGCCCCGCGCTCAGATCGGCGAGGACGTCGACCAGGCAGAGGAGGCGGTTCCGCAAAGCGTGCTGATTGCCCCTGCACCGACATCGCTCGACCAGTGGAAGATGACATTCGATCTGGCGATCGGGCGCTACTTCCTGCTGCTCGCCTGGGCGGCGCTGTTCCTCGCCCTGCTCGCCGGCGCGCAGGCCCGGGCGGCGGAGCGCCGCGGCGAACGCTTCCGGACCGCGGCCAAGGCCGCCGAACTGCGCTCGCTACGCTATCAGGTGAATCCGCATTTCCTGTTCAACACGCTCAATTCGTTGTCGGCCCTCGTGATGACCGGCAAGACCGACCGGGCCGAACAGATGATCCAGACGATCTCGCGCTTCTACCGCCATAGCCTGGCCGACGATTCGACCGGCGACGTGAGCCTTGAGGATGAGATCGACCTGCAGGAACATTATCTCGAAATCGAGACGGTGCGCTTCCCGGAACGGCTGAAGGTGAAGGTCGACCTTCCTGCCGACCTCGCCCGATTCAAGGTCCCGGGAATGATCCTGCAGCCGCTGGTGGAAAATTCGGTCAAATACGGCGTCTCGGCCTCGAGCCGGCCCGTAACGATCACGATCGCGGCGCGCGAGGAGTACGGTCGCCTCGTGCTCACCGTCAGCGACGACGGACCCGGCACCGCCGGCCATCACGGTTTCGGTATCGGCCTCGCCAATGTGCGGGACCGGATCGAGGCCCGGTTCGGGAATGCCGCCACGATCGTGTCCGGACCATCGCTGACCGGATACGAAACCGAGCTGAGGATACCGATGGTGAAACATGGCTGACGAATCCGACGACAAACTGCGCACGCTTATCGTCGATGACGAACCGCTGGCGGTCGAACGGATGCAGGTTATCTGCGCCAAGATCGACGCGTTGCAAGTGGTCGGCACCGCCAGCGACGGGGCGCAGGCGCTGCGCCTGATCGGGGCGCTCGAGCCCGATCTGGTGCTGCTCGACATGACCATGCCCGAGGTGGACGGAATCTCGGTGGCCAAGGCGCTGACCAGGGAAGCGCACCGGCCAGCGATCGTATTCGTCACCGCGCATGACAATTATGCGGTCGAGGCTTTCGATCTCGAAGCGGTCGATTACGTGCTCAAGCCGGTCAAGCCCGAACGGCTGGAACGCGCCGTGGCCCGCGCATTGGCGCGGCGGGGCGATGCCGAACGCAGCGACAGCGAATGGCTCGAAGAATTGTGGATCCCGCATCGCAGCGAGCTCATCCGCATTGCGACTTCGGAAGTGGGGCGAATCGATGCCGAACGCGATTACGTCCGCCTTCATGTCGGCGAAGGCGATGCGGCGCGCACCTATTTGCTGTTGCAGACGATCGCCGGCCTCGAGGAGCGGCTGGACCCGGCGAAGTTCATCCGGATTTACCGCTCGACGATCCTGCGCAAGGACCGCATCACCGGCCTGCGCCACGATGGGCTCGGCGTGTGGTCGGTCGAACTGGACGCGGGAGAAGCCTTGCGGATCGGGCGGACCTACCTGCCCAAGGTCAAGGCCATGGCGGGCCGGTAGGTTCATCGCGCCGCATCTGGCTGCCGGCATACAAGTGACGAAAAGAACCCCGGCCGGGGGACTGCATCCGGCCGGGGCCCAAAGGTGGGCGAACTTGGGGTATCAGCCGCCCAAGGCGTGGTCGCTTACGAGGGCGGCGAATTGCGCCCCCGCGTCTGCCTTCGCCTTTTCGAAACAGGCCCGGGTCGCCCGGTCGAGCTGAAGATTGCGCGTGCCACCGCGGGTGTGGCCGCAGACATCGCGGGCAGCGCGGTCGATGCGCTGCGAGAGCTGCTTCTGGCCCTCGGGGCTCGCGAGGTTGAGGTCGCTATAGGTGACACGCACGGACTCGGCCTGAGCGGCGGTTGCGGACAGCGCCAGACCGGCGGCGGCGAGCGTTGCGAAAAGCGTTTTCATGGTTCCATCTCCAGGTCTGCAGCGAGCCCCGATCAATAGAGGGGGAGAGGCTCGCTGCACGAACTGTATTGCACGGCTACACCAGTAATCGCACGCGCCCCTCGACGGGCGGCGGTGTGATTGGACCGGGTGCGCAGTCGGCCCGACCAATGGCATTTGGCAATCGGCATACGACAGGGGTAAGACGCTCGTCGCATGCTGCTCGGGATCCTCTTCGTGCTGGGAATGGCCAATTTCGCCATGCACAAGGCGATGCTCGAGTTGAATCACCCCGTTCTGGACAGCCTGCCCGCGGCTTTCCGCGCGGGTGGCGGTCGGATTTCGCTCGCGCTCGAGTTCCTGATCCTGCTGCTGGCAATGCTGCTGGCCGCGCACGACTGGCCCGCCGCTGCGTGGATCTATGCATTCTACAGCGTTCTCAATGGCGTTACCGCCTGGTTGCTGCTCAACCACCGCATCTGACCGCGGGAACCGCAGGCCGTGTCCGGCGCTTGGTCGGCATGAGCCCTTCCGCATCCTGGCTGGTCGTGAACGAGCGCAGCGGCAGCAACAGCGAAGCCGCGCTCCGCGAGCTGGAAGCCTCGCTGGCCAGGCATGGGCTGGGTGTGGCGCGAACCATCGAATTTCCCGCGCAGGAGCTTCCCACGCGCACCGATCTGGAAGCCGCCGGGGTGTCGCAGCTCATCGTGTTTACCGGTGACGGCACGCTAAATGCGGTGATCGACGCAGTGTCCGGGTGGGCTGGGGCCGTGCTGGTCCTTCCCGGCGGGACGATGAACCTGTTGAGCGGCCGCCTGCATGGCGAAGACACGCCCTGCGATGCCATTCTGGAGCGGATCGCCCGGGGGGCCTTCCGTCCGGTCCGTCCCGCGATGGCTGCCTGTGCGGCCGGGCGGGCGCATGCGGGCCTGCTGGTCGGGCCCGGTACGGCCTGGGCCGGGGTACGTGAAGCCATGCGCGATTTCGATGTCGCCGGCCTGGCGCAGGGCGCCGGCGAGGCGCTAGCCGAAACCACCGGCGGATCCCGGGCACGGATGGCCGATCCCGCAATCGGCGACCAGAACGGCTATCCGCTTATCGAACTCACCCCCAGTCACCGCGGGTTGCAGGTGGACGGCTTCCTGCTCGAGAGTGCCGCCGAATTCCTGCAGCAAAGCTTTGCCGTCCTGCGTCGGCGGTTCCGCGAAGGTCCGCACGAGCGGCTCGGCCTGCTCGACTGTCTGACCATCGAAAACTGCGCGGCCGAACCGCTGCAATTGCTGATCGATGGCGAACCGGCCAGCCTCGGTCCGCGGGCTGAATTCTCGGTGGCTGAGTGCCCCGTCGATCTGCTAGCGACCGCCCATGGCTACTGACACGCGGCGGATATTCCACCTCTCCGACATCCATTTCGGCCTCGAAAACACCCGGGCGCTCGATTGGGTGAAGCAGGAGATTGCCGAGAAACAGCCCGATGCCGTGGCAATTACCGGCGATCTGACGATGCGCGCGCGTCACCGCGAGTTTGCTGCCGCGACGCAGTGGATCAATTCGCTCGACGCGCCGGTGACTGTCGAGGTGGGCAATCACGACATGCCTTATTTCAACCTGATCGAACGCTTCTTCGCCCCTTACGAGCGGTTTCGCGGGATGAAGGAGAAGGTCGAACGGGAACTCGATCTCGGCGCGCTGGCGATCGTCCCGCTGAAGACTGCGGTGCGCATGCAGCCTCGGCTCAACTGGTCGAAAGGATGGGTGAGCCAGCGCGCGCTCGATCGTTGCCTGACCGCCCTTGACGCGCTGCCGAAAGGGATCCAGGCGCTGGTCGCGGTCCACCATCCATTGCGCGAAGTCGGGACCCAGGGGACCGCTCTGACGAAGCACGGCGACCTTGCGCTGCGCGAATTGGCCAAGCGCAATGTAACCGCTGTTCTTTCAGGCCATGTCCATGATGCTTTCGACATCATGGAGGATACGAGCGAAGGGCCGGTGCGGATGATCGGTGCGGGAACGCTGTCGCAGCGCACTCGCTCAACGCCGCCCAGCTTCAACGAAATCGAATGGGACGGCCGCAAGCTGACCGTCTGCGTGCGCAATCTGCAGCAGGTCGATACGCGCGACATGCAGATCGACGATGTCCCCGAGAATGCCCTCCCGCCGCGCAGCGAGGGCGAACCCGTGGCCCCGGTGCGCCAGGTCCCGCGGGTCGATCCCCCCGTCCACTGAGCTAGGCGCGTTAACCAGCCCTGCTAAGCCAATCCGGAACCGGACCGGCAACCCCTGTTGCATAGGCACCGCGTTTACTTGCTGCAGGACAGGGGAAAGCGATGGAACTGGTAAAGGCCTTGCCGCTTGGCGCGATACTGACTTTCGTGGTCGCGCTGCTGATCGGCTCCCAAGGGTCGAAGGGCGGCCAGCTCGCCATCTTTCGCGCGGAAATCTACCAGTTCGACTTCTGGTGGTCGTGGCCCTTGTTCCTCGCGGGAACCGGGCTGGCCTGGGGAATCATGACGCTGCAGCGCTAGCGCCGCACATACGAAAGAGGCGGCTCCTTCCGGAACCGCCCCACTCGGTGATCGATAAGATCGGGTAAGCTTAGCGCTTCGAGAACTGGAAGCTACGGCGGGCTTTGGCGCGGCCGTACTTCTTACGCTCGACCACGCGGCTGTCGCGGGTCAGGAAGCCTGCCGCCTTGACGGTGCTGCGCAGCGCGGGCTCGTATTTGGTGAGCGCCTGCGAAATGCCGTGCTTCACCGCGCCGGCCTGGCCCGACAGACCGCCGCCGCGCACGGTGGCGATGACGTCGTACTGACCCTGGCGGTCGGTGATGGTGAAGGGCTGGTCGATGATCAGGCGCAGCGTCGGACGTGCGAAATACACTTCCTGGTCCTTGCCGTTGATGATGACCTTGCCGCTGCCCGGCTTGAGCCAGACGCGGGCGGTGGCGTCCTTACGGCGACCGGTGGCGTAGGCACGGCCTTCCTTGTCCAGTTCCTGCTCGCGCAGCGGAACCTGGGCGGTTTCGGCGATCTGCGCCGCGTCACCTTCGGGAGCGTTGCCGGCGATGTCCTTCAGATCGGCGAGATCCGAGACGGTTTCGTTCTTGGTTTCGTCGGCCATTATGCGACAACCTTGTTCTTGCGGTTCATCGAGGCAACGTCGAGCTTTTCGGGCTTCTGGCCGTCATAGGGGTGCTCGGTGCCGGCGAATACGTGCAGCGCGCGCATTTGTGCACGGCCGAGCGGGCCGCGCGGAATCATGCGCTCGACAGCCTTTTCGAGCACGCGCTCGGGAAACTTGCCTTCCAGCACCTTCGCCGGAGTGGTTTCCTTGATGCCGCCCGGGTGACCGGTGTGCTTGTAATAGATCTTGTCGGTGAGCTTCTTGCCGGTGAACTTCACCTTGTCGGCATTGATCACGACGACGTGGTCGCCGCAATCGACATGCGGGGTGTAGCTCGGCTTGTGCTTACCGCGCAGATGGTTGGCGATGATCGCCGCGACACGGCCGACGACGAGACCTTCGGCGTCGATGATGTGCCACTTCTTTTCGACCTCGGCCGGTTTGATCGACCGGGTGATCTTCGTAAGAGCCTTCATGGCTGATTTCCGTTCTTAGTGTTCGTGCCGCGTCTTGAGAAAGGCGACGGCGTCAATCGGCGAATCCGAACGAGCGAACTCGCGAAGCGCGCGGCAAATGGCGCCTGATCGCCTTTCAGTCAAGCGTTTCCGCGTGTCTCGCGGGAGGTAAAATAGCACCGCAGGCCGTTCAGAGGAGCCGCAGCGTCCAGATTTCGTGCGACGGCCGCACGTCATCGCCGATCTGGGTGACGATGCGCCGTTCGAACCGGTCTAGCAGGCCGTCGTCGCGCGCGGTCGCTTCCAGCGTCACGCGCACTTCACCCGTGAGCGCGTCGGGCAGCGCGAGAGCGCGCCGGTCCGTGGCCCGCCCCGGTCTGGGAAAGAACAGGTCGGGCGGCGGATCGGCAAAGACCGTATCGGCCGATCGCGCAAGGCGGTTGAGGTACCTCTTGGCATCCTCAAGCTCGCCCGATGATCGGCCCGTCTGCTCGAGGATCGATATCGCGGCTGCAACCGCGGCAGCGGCGTCTGCACCGCCGCCAGCCCGCCCGGCTTTGACGATCCGGCCCTGCCGGTCGATCTGCGCTGGGAAGGGTCCCGCATCCTGACGATTGCGTTCGATCTCGGCGATCGGTTCGAGAACGGCAGGGGCCGAGACGACGCACGAAACCTGTTCGCCGATCGCCTTGAAGCCGTCACGGTCCTGCAGGAAGTGGCCATCCCATTCGCGGATCACGCGCACTGCCTGCCCGCCTTTCAGTCCGCGTTCGAGCTCGCGCTGCAACCGGAAAGGCCCCGACGGGACGATGATAGCGCCGGTTTGTGCGATGGCCGATATCGGCAGGCCCGAAGCGGCGGTGGCAGCGGCCATGCCGAGCTGCCCAAGAAATGCGCGTCTGTTGCTTGTGGTCATCCCGCCCCCTTCGCATAGCACCCGGGCATGCCCGGGGTCACGCGCCGTAGCCCCCGCAGCGACGCGTGATTTCCTTGTTATTGCGAATGGATCTCACGAGCGCAAGCGCTGTGCGTTCGCGCTGCGACTATGCGGTGCGCCGACCCAGAATATGCGCGCCCCAGGCAAAGCTGGCGACCAGCAGCGCACCTACGACCTGGTGCGCCACGGCAACCCATAGCGCCACGCCAGTCCATACGGTGGCAACGCCGAGCAAGATCTGGATGCCGAAGGCGGTATGGATTGCAACCGAAGCCTGCCGCACGAGCGGTTTGACGCGCCGCGCCATCACCACCAGCGCAATGACTGCAATCCAGGCCCACCACCGATGAAGGAAGTGAAGCAGGAACGGGTCGTGCGTCACGGCCCAGGCAAGGCCGCGCGACCGGTCGTATTCCGGAACGAGCTGTCCTTGCATCAGTGGCCAGGTATCGGATGCCAGACCGGCGTTGAGTCCGGCAACCCAGGCCCCCAGCAGCAGCTGGACGAACAGGATCGCGCCCACCCAGCTGGCGATACCGGTCCAGCGTGCGGGCCGCGAAGCGCCGGTCGCCAGCTGCCGCAGGTCCAGCGCCGTCCAGATCAGTCCGCCAAGGGTGAACAGCGCGGTAAGCAAGTGGATCGAAAGCCAGAAGTGGCTTACATCGGTCATCGTCCCCGCCAGGCCGCTGCGAACCATGAACCAGCCGAAAACGCCCTGCAGCCCGCCGAGGGCCAGCAGCGCGACCAGCCGGCCCCTGTAACCCTGCGGAATGGCGCCGCGGATCCAGAACCACGCGAGCGGGACCGCGAATGCCAGGCCGATCAGCCGGCCGAGCAGCCGATGGAACCATTCCCAGAAGAAAATGAACTTGAATGCCGCAAGGTCCATCCCGGCTGGCCCGGTGACCGTCTGATATTCGCCGGTGGTCTGATAGAGCGCGAACTCGGCCTGCCAGGCTGCCTCGGAAAGCGGCGGGATGGCGCCCGTTATCGGTTTCCATTGCGTGATCGACAGCCCGCTCTCGGTCAGCCGGGTTATCCCCCCCACCGCCACCATCAGGACGACGAGGAAAGCGACGATCATCAGCCAGTTGGCAAGCGCGGCAGGACGCGTGGGTTTGCTAGAATGCGACATATGCCGTCTGTGATTTGCGACACTCCGGGGCGCAAGTGCAAAACGGGCAAGCGCCACACAGCTCGTTGCAAGTACGCAAACGCCGTGCTTGCGCGGTTTCGCTTGTAATAAGATACAACATCACATAGCTGCCACAACATGTTCCAGCGTGCCACCTTGCCGATTCGTCGCAGGCTCGACCGTGCGGGTATCTTCCTGTCGGGTGCCTGCGCGATCCACTGTGTGCTTTCGATCCTGCTGGTATCGGGCCTCGGGCTGGGCGGCGAATTCCTGCTCGCGCCCGAATTCCACCGCGTCGGCCTGCTGCTCGCGACCGTGATCGCTGCGGTGGCGATCGGCTGGGGCGCGTTGCGGCACCGCATGGCGATGCCGTTCGTCATTGCCATGACCGGGCTGACCTTCATGGGCGGCGCGCTGGCCGTACCGCATGGCTACAAGGAAGCCGTGCTGACGATTATCGGCGTGGCGCTGGTATCGCTCGGCCATGTGCTCAACTTGCGCCATGTCCATTCCCCCGCTTGCAAGGAGCGCTGCGGCGACTAAGTCGGGGCGCATGATCTCCCTGACCGTCAATGGCGATACCCGCCGTACCGCCGCTTCCACCATCGCCGAACTGGTTCGCGAACTCGACCTTGATCCCGCCAAGGTCGCTGTCGAGCGCAATGGCACGATCGCGCCGCGCAGCGAACTTGCCGCCATCGGGATCGCCGATGGTGACACGCTGGAAATCGTCCATTTCGTCGGCGGCGGACAGGACGACGACAGCTGGAGCGTCGCCGGGCGGCGTTTCTCGAGCCGGCTGATCGTCGGAACGGGCAAATACGCGGATTTTGAACAGAACGCCGCGGCGCTCGAGGCATCGGGGGCCGAAATCGTCACCGTGGCGGTCCGCCGGGTCAATGTCAGCGATCCCAAGGCCCCGATGCTGACCGATTACATCGATCCGAAGAAAGTGACCTATCTGCCCAACACCGCCGGCTGCTTCACCGGCGAGGAAGCGGTCCGCACCCTGCGGTTGGCGCGCGAAGCCGGCGGCTGGGATCTGGTCAAGCTGGAAGTGCTCGGCGAAGCGCGCACCCTGTATCCCGACATGCGCGAAACGCTGGTGGCGACCGAAACGCTCGCCAAGGAGGGCTTCCTGCCGATGGTCTATTGCGCCGACGACCCCATCGCGGCCAAGCAGCTCGAGGATGCAGGTGCGGTGGCAGTGATGCCGCTTGGCGCTCCGATCGGGTCGGGGCTGGGCATCCAGAACCGGGTGACGATCCGCCTGATCAAGGAAGGCGCCAACGTTCCGGTGCTGGTCGATGCCGGCGTGGGCACGGCATCGGACGCGGCCGTGGCTATGGAACTGGGCTGCGACGGGGTGCTGATGAACACCGCCATTGCCGAGGCCAAGGATCCGATCCGCATGGCGCGGGCAATGAAACTGGCGGTTGCCGCCGGCCGCGATGCCTATCTTGCCGGGCGCATGGCGACCCGCAAATATGCGGATCCCTCGAGCCCGCTGGCGGGCCTTATCTGACGCACGGACTGCGCGCTTACGGCTTCTTAACCATCTTTGGACACACTCGCCGGGCAACAGGGGAGTGCCGTGATGGCCACTACGCAAACTGCATCGCCGACGATCGCTGAACTGCGCGAGTTCGCCGGCTTCACCGCTGCCGAACAACGCTACATCCGCCGCAGCCTCGATATCGGCCTCGGCCGCTGCGACGCCTTTCGCGTGTGGGGCCGCGACCCGGGCGAAAACGCTGCGATACGCAGCCAGTATGTCGCCTATCGCGAGCTCGCCGCGCTGCGTCAGTCGCTGCCCGTCGATTCAGGGTTCGACAGCATCGAAGGGTTCCTGGGCAAGCTCACCCGGGTCGCCGCGTTCGATCTCGCGCAGGAGCGGATCGAGTGTTTTTCCGCCTTCCGCTTTCTTTACGAGCGGCTGGTGTCCGCGGCTGCGCGGCCTTGGCTACCCAGCGCGTTCTGTGCAGCAGCGGCATTGCCGCAAATCCGGCCCGAACGGCGCAAGATGCTGCTCCAATCGCTCAGCGAAGCGGCCGCTACTGCGCCGCGATGGAGCGACCGCGCGCCCAGTTTCTATCCCGAATATATCGAGGAAGCCGCCGCCTAGCTGCGGTAATGTTTTTCCAGCCGTTCGCCGTAGCGGTCCCTGATCTTGTGCCGGCGGATCTTCATCGAGGGAGTCATCTCCTCGTTCTCGATCGTGAACGGTTCATCGGCGAAGGAGAACTGCCGCACCTTCTCGACGACTGACAGGTCCTTGTTCACCCGGTCGACCGCAGCGCGCACCGCATTGCGGTATTCGGGCAGTTCCTGCAGCTGCTTGCAGTCGAACTGCTTGCCCTGCGCACGGCACCATTCGAGCGTCCATTCGGCATCGGGAACGATGAGCCCGACGACATAGGGCTTCTTGTCGCCGACCACCATCGCCTGCCCGATCTCGGGCTGCAGCGTCAGCATGCCTTCGACCTTCTGCGGGGCGATATTGTCGCCCTTGTCGTTGACGATCATGTCCTTCTTGCGGTCGGTAATTACGATCCGGCCCCTGTCGTCGATATGACCGATGTCGCCGGTGTGCAGCCAGCCATCCTTGATGGTGCGCTCGGTCTCGGCGTCGTTCTGCCAATAGCCGTGCATTACCAGCTCGCCGCGGACGAGGATTTCACCATCGTCGGCGATGCGCGTTTCCACACCGCGCATGGCCGGCCCGACCGTGTCCATCGCAATGCCCGCCGCGGGGCGGTTGCAACTGATGACGGGGCCGGCTTCGGTCTGCCCGTACCCCTGCAGCACGGTCAGCCCCATTGCTTCGAAGAAGACACCGACTTCGGGGTTGAGTGGCGCGCCGCCCGACACCATGGCCTTAATCCTTCCGCCGAAGCGCTGGCGGATCTTGGGCCTCAGCAAGCGGCCGACCGCCATGTCCTTGAGCCCGTCTCCGAACTTGGGATCGTCCGCCACGCGGCGCTCGGCAACTTCGAGCGCGGTGTTCATCAGCTTTTCGGCGACGCCGCCCTGCTTCTGGATCTGTTTCATGATCCGGGTCCGCAAGACCTCGAACAGGCGCGGGACGACAACCATGATCGTGGGGCGGGTTTCCTCGATATTGCTGGCGAGCTTCTCGAGCCCTTCGGCGTAATAGATCTGCGCGCCCACACCGATCGGCAGGAACTGCCCGCCGCTGTGTTCATAGGCATGGCTGAGCGGGAGGAAGGACAGGAACCGTTCGTCGCGGTCGATGCCGAAATCATCAGTCAGGATTTCGCCGGCACCGGCCACGTTGCACAGGATCGCGCCGTGGTGCTGGCGCACGCCGCGCGGGGCGCCGCCGGTGCCGCTGGTATAGATGATGCAGGCTGTATCGCCGCGCCCGATCGCCGCGATGCGGTTCTCGACCGCTGCACGCGCAGCCGCCGGATCGCCTTCGAGCATGGTCGCCCAGTTGTAATATCCGAAACTGCCCGATTGCTGGCGATGGAGATCGTCGATCCCGATAACATGTTCGGCCACTCCCGACGCCTGCAGCGCGCCATGCAGCGGGCGCAGAAGTTTCTCGGTCGAAACGATCACCGCACGCGCCCCCGAATTGTCGAGGATATGCACGTGATCGCGCTCGGTATTGGTGATGTAGGCCGGCACGGTAACGCAGCCTGCGGCCATGATCGCCAGGTCGGCAATGCACCATTCGGGCCGGTTTTCCGACACCAGGCATACGCGGTCGCCATCCTTCAGCCCGAGGCCGCGCAGATTTTCGGCGAGCAGGCAAACCTTTTCGGCCGTTTCGCGCCAGCTGATGGTCTGCCACCCGCCCTCGCGCTTTGCGCCGAGGAACGGCTGGTCGCCCTTTTCATCCGCACGTTTGAGGAAAAGTTCGACGAGATTGTTCGCGGAATCTATTTCCGACAGCACGGCAGGCTCCTCAACGGCTGTGTTCTTCACGACGCAGTTCGGGGCACGGCTTAGGACGCCCGCCGGTCCACGGCAAGCGAGCCGTGCTAGGGGATTTCGATCTGCCCTTCGAGCCGCGGGTCGCGGGCGCTTTCCCACCCAGCCGCAGTCCGCAGCACGGCGCCGCCTTTGACGGGGGCTTCGCGCACCAGAACCTGTTCGTGCCCGAGGCTACGGAAGGCATCGGCCTGCTCTTCGAGCCAGGTGCCCCGTTCAAGCAGCAGCCGGTCGCCGAAGGCCATGACGAAGGGCAGGGCGAGGATCTCTTCTGCCGAAAGGCCGAAATCGATTGCCCCGATGATGCTGCGCGCGGTCTGCACCGGGATGGTGCTTCCCCCTGCAGCACCGACCGCGAGGAAGGGTTTGCCTTCAGGATCGTAGACGACCGTAGGGGCCATCGAACTGCGCGGACGCTTACCCGCTTCGACCCGGTTGGCGACGGGTTGCCCGTCGACCGTGGGCGACCGGCTGAAATCGGTCAGCTCGTTATTGAGGAAAAACCCGCCCGTCATCAGGCCCGAACCGAACGCCCCCTCGATCGTCGAGGTGTAGCTGATCATGATCTGGTCAGCGTCGACGACGGCGAAATGCGAGGTGCCGTGTTCTTCGGGTTCGTCGCCATCGGCCAGCGCAGTGTCCGCGCCTGGAGGGGTTCCGGCAGTGACTTCGGTCAGTCTGCGGTCGGGGGCGATCAATCCGCTGCGCGATGCGAGATAATCCCGATCGACAAGTCCGGCGACGGGGACAGGCACGTAATCGCTATCGGCCAGGTACAACTCGCGGTCGGCGTAGGCCAGCCGCTGCGATTCAACGAACAGATGCCAGGTCAGCGGATTGCGCACTCCCATCTCGGCGATTGGAAACCGCTCGAGCTGCCCAAGCATCTGCAAGACCGCGACACCGCCCGACGTCGGCGGGCCCATGGTGCAGACGCGATAGGCTCGATAGGGTGCGCAGACAGCATCGCGGGTCTTGGCTTCGTAACCCGTAATGTCGGCATAGGTCATCGCGCCCGTGCGCGGCGTATCGGCGCTGACCGTCTCGGCGATCCGTTCCGCCAGTTCGCCCGAATAGAAGGCTTCCGGCCCACCGCCCGCTATCATCTCGAGCGTCTGCGCGAGCGGCTCGTTCACGACCAGCGTGCCGACTGGCCGGGGATCGCCCTGATCGTCGAAGTACAGCGATCGCGCGGCCGCGGAATGTGCCGATCGGTTCCGGGCACTCTCGAGCATGCCATTGAGCCGCGGATTGATCTCGAACCCGCTGCGCGCAAGGCGGATGGCCGGCTCGAAAAGGTCAGCCCAGGCGAGCTTGCCATGCGCGGCGTGCGCCTTGGCGGCGAGCGCGATGTTCCCCGGCACCCCGACCGACAGCCCGCTGCGGACCGATTCGCTGCGCGGCGGGACTTCGCCGTTTTCGTCGAGAAACCATTCCGGCGTGGCGCCGGCAGGAGCGGTTTCGCGGCCATCGAAGGTTGCGACTGTGCCGTCCGGCATGCCGCGGACCATGAACCCGCCGCCGCCGATGCCCGAGCTCTGCGGTTCGACCACCGTCAGCGCCAGCATGACGGCGATGGCGGCGTCGGTGGCGCTGCCTCCCCGTGCCAGCATCGCTTCGCCCGCGGCCTGCGCTCGCGGGTCGGCCGCGCTGACTGCACCTGCAAAAGCGGCCGGCGTGACAGGGGGTGCGGATTCCGGCGCTGGATTGATCGAGCAGCCAGCCAGGGCAGCGGCCAGAAGCGGAATGGAAATCAGTCTGTTCATGGATGCGACGCTATTCGCTTCCGACCGCTTCGGCAATCGAAGCGAAACCGTCGCGGCGCATCAACCGCTCGAGGCCCCGGACGATCTGCCGGGGCAGGCCGGGGCCCCCATAAACCATCGCGCTGTAGAGCTGCACCAGGCTGGCGCCCGCGCGGATGCGGGCCCAGGCGTCCGCTGCGGTGGCGATGCCACCCACGCCCACCAGCGGAAGCTCGCCGCCGGTTGCCTTGCGGAAGTCGCGCAGGCGCTGCTGTGCGAGATCGCGGAGCGGAGCACCCGACAGCCCGCCGGTTTCTCCCGCATGCGCCGAGGCCAGCGCCGGACGCGAGATAGTGGTATTGGACACGATGAGGGCGCCAAGCCCCCGGTCGATCGCGATACGTGCAATCGCGTCGACATCCGCAGGTTCGAGATCGGGCGCGACCTTGAGGAATACGGGCGGGCCCCGGTCTCCGCGGGCCTCGAACACTGCATCGAGCAACCCGATCAGCGCCCCTTCGTCCTGCAAAGCGCGCAAGCCCGGGGTGTTGGGGCTGGAAATATTGACCGCGAGATACGAGGCCAGCGGTGCCATGATGCGGGTCATCGTCGCGTAGTCGGCCGCGCGGTCCGCGCTGTCCTTGTTCGCCCCGACATTGATCCCGACAATGCCGGGCCAACCGGCGCGGCGTTCGAGCCGGGCGAGCGCGGCCTCGGCCCCGCCGTTGTTGAACCCCATCCGATTGATCACCGCACGGTCCTCGACCAGCCGGAACAGCCGCGGCTTGGGATTGCCCGCCTGCGGCAGCGGAGTGATCGAACCGACTTCGGTGAAACCGAAGCCCAGGCCGAGCAACTGGTCGGGGACTTCGGCGTCCTTGTCGAATCCCGCTGCCATGCCGACCGGGTTGGGGAAGGCGAGCCCCGCGACATCGATCGCCAGCGGGCCGGCCGGGGGCGGCGCCGTGCGGGGCGAAACGGCGAGCGCTTTCACAGTCAGGCGATGCGCGCGCTCGGGATCGAGCGCGAACAGGACAGGGCGGGCAAGGTCGAACAGCATGCACCGCGCATTGCCGCGTTCCGCGAAGGCTGTCGAGCGCCCGCGCGGCTGGGGCGCGCGATGCAGCGTCAAAAAACGCCGCTGAACAACCCGCCAGGGCCCGCGTTGTCGCTTGCATACAATGAATTACCGCAAGACCGGCGTAAGAGGGTTTTGCGACCCGAAGGGCTCGGAGCATTCCTGCAACGAGTTCTCGACTTCAAAGGGGGGCACCTTGCGAGGCTGCCCCCTTTTTTCCGCCCATCCCAAACAGCTCGTTTACTAAGCGATTGCGGAGCAAACGGGATTGGCGTATTTATACAATTGGTTGAGGAAGAGATTTGGGGGCAGGGGTTTGGCGGTTGTACCAAGCGGCGAGGCGTCACATTCGTTCGAGTTCGTAGCGGCGCCACCCGATCTCGCGCCCTATCTCAACTCGCTCTATATCTGGCGCACCAGCGATGGGCAGCTCGACGACGTGTTGCCGGCCTATTCGGGCCAGATGGTGGTGTTCGGGCGCGGTGTCGGGCGAATGCAGTTCGACGATGTGGTGTCCGATACCAGCGACGCGTTCTTTGTCGCGCCGCTGTGCCAGGCGCGCAACTTCAGCGTCAGCGGGCCCGGGGTTGTATTCGGCGTATCGCTCAACTTCCGGGGCTGGGCCGCGCTGTCCGGGCTTTCGGTTCATGACTACCACGACGCCTTCCTGCAGCCGGAAACGGTACTGAAGGACCCGCTGGCAGAACGCCATACGACACTGGCGCCGCGCTGGCGAGCGGGTGAGATCGATGATGGCGAATTGCTCGACGCGATGTGCGACATCGTCCGCCAAGGGCTGTCGAGCCTGCCCGACCAGCATCTGACCGTGATCGATCGCACGCTCGAATGGCTGTCGAGTTCGTTCAAGCCCGAGCTCGACGTATTGTACGACCAGCTGCCCTACTCAAAGCGACAGGCGCAGCGTCTCGTCGCGCAATTCTTCGGGCAATCGCCGGTCCGGCTGGTGCGCCGCTACCGCGCGGTGCGTGCGGCGACCCTGCTGTCGATGCCGCAATTGCCCGACGAGATCGAAGCGGAAATCCGCGAAGCGTTTTACGACCAGGCACATTCTGATCAAGGAAATCCGCTTCTTCACCGGGCGCACACCCAAGCGGTTGCAGCCCAATTCGGGCTCCACGATCAATGACATGCTGGGCCCCGACGGCTACAGTTCGGTGAGCCTGTTCGGCGCCGGGGAAGCCGAGCAGCTGGGCCGGGAGCCTCTCGACGAGCTCTGATTGCTAACGACTCGCAACACGCTGTTTCCCGTTGAAAAGCTGGGGAGGCGCCCCTAATTGGCCAATCGGAACGATTTGGTCCGATTTGATATGCGCCTTTCCAACCTAGCCGATTATGCCGTGGTCGCCATGTGCGCCGCTTCGCGTCACTGCGGCGGCGCGAAGACCAGTGCGGGCGAACTCGCCGCGGAGACCGGATTGCCGGTCCCGACCGTGCAGAAACTGGTCAGCAAGCTGTCGGCGGCAGGGTTGCTCCGGTCGAGCCGGGGCGCAGGCGGCGGCTTGCAGCTCGCCCGGCCGGCCGCGGCGATTACCGTGGCCGATATCGTCGAGGCGGTCGAAGGGCCGATCGCACTGACCGCCTGCATCGAAGGCGCGGACTGTTCAGTCGAACACGAATGCCTGGTCAAGCCGCACTGGCCGGTTGTCAATGAAGCACTGCGTGGTGCGCTGGCAGCGATACCGCTGACCCAGCTGGCGCGCGAAAGAGAGATTGCATGAGCGAAGAAATCGACATCCAGGACCGCGAAGCGCGTGAAGCTGCCGAAAAGGCCGCCGAGTACGAACACGGCTGGTCTTCGGACATCGAGACCGAATTCGCCGAAAAGGGCCTGACCGAAGACACGGTCCGGTTCATCAGCGCCAAGAAGGGCGAGCCCGAGTGGATGCTCGACTGGCGCCTCAAGGCCTTCCGCCTGTGGCAGGAAATGGTGGAGCCCGACTGGGCCAAGCTCGGCTATCCGGCGATCGACTATCAGGACGCCTATTATTACGCGGCCCCGAAGAAGAAGGTTGAGCTCGAATCGCTCGACGAACTCGATCCCGAGATCAAGCGCGTCTACGACAAGCTCGGCATTCCGCTGGGCGAGCAGGAAGTGCTTGCGGGCGTAAAGGGCGCGAAGAAGGTGGCCGTTGATGCCGTGTTCGACAGCGTCAGCGTGGCCACCAGCTTCCGGGAGGAGCTGAAGCGGGCCGGCGTCATTTTCCTGTCGATCAGCGAGGCGATTCGCGAATATCCCGAGCTGGTCAAGAAGTGGCTCGGCAAGGTCGTCCCGCAGCACGACAACTACTTCGCAACCCTGAACAGCGCGGTCTTCTCCGACGGGACCTTCGTCTACGTGCCCGAAGGCGTGCGCTGCCCGATGGAGCTGAGCACCTATTTCCGCATCAATGCGGAGAACACCGGCCAGTTCGAACGCACGCTGATCATCGCCGAAAAGGGCAGCTATGTCAGCTATCTCGAAGGCTGCACCGCGCCGATGCGTGACGAGAACCAGCTCCATGCCGCGGTGGTCGAGCTGGTTGCGATGGAAGACGCCGAAATCAAGTACTCCACCGTCCAGAACTGGTATCCCGGCAATGCCGAAGGCGTGGGCGGGATCTACAATTTCGTCACCAAGCGCGGCCTGTGCCAGGGCGCGCGCAGCAAGATCAGCTGGACGCAGGTAGAAACCGGCAGCGCGGTGACGTGGAAATATCCCAGCTGCGTGCTCAACGGCGAAGACAGCGTGGGCGAATTCTACTCGGTCGCGGTGACCAACAATTACCAGCAGGCCGATACCGGCACCAAGATGATCCACAATGGCAAAGGGAGCCGTTCGACGATCATCTCGAAGGGAATTTCCGCCGGCAAGTCGAACAACACCTATCGCGGCATGGTCCGCGTGGCCGCCAACGCTGATGGGGTGCGCAATCGCACCGAATGCGATTCGCTGCTGATCGGCGACCAGTCGGGTGCGCACACCGTGCCCTATATCGAGGTGAAGAACCCCAGCGCGCAGATCGAGCACGAGGCGACCACCAGCAAGATCAGCGACGACCAGATGTTCTACGCGCAGCAGCGCGGTCTCGACGACGAGGAGGCCATGGCGCTGATCGTCAACGGCTTCGCCAAGGACGTGCTCAAGGAGCTGCCAATGGAATTCGCCGTCGAAGCGCAGAAGCTGCTCGCGATCTCGCTCGAAGGGAGCGTGGGATGACCGAACGCAAGACTCTCCAGCTGCGCGATCCGTCGGAGACCGCCGATGCCGCGCTCACGATCAAGAAGAAGGGTCGCGGCTGGGAGATCTCGGAGAAGCGGCTCGACGCGCTGCACGATCGTGCGCGCGACCTGCGGCGGCATTCGACCGAAGCGCACAAGGCGCTCGCCGCGCGCTTTGCGAAAGAGGATTTCGGTAAGTTCAAGTTCACGCGCCACACTGTGGTGGGCTCGGCGATTCTCGATTTCGTCTCGCACCCGCTCGGCCTGGCGGTCGCAATCGACGAGCCGGAGCAGAACGACGCGCTTGCGCGGCGGCGCGACAAGAGCCTCGGCGCAGTGGGCATCGAAGTGCTGCGGATCCCCGCCGAAACCATTCTCGAAGACGTGGAAGCAGCAATGCAGCCGATCTTCGCTGCCATGAACGCGCGCTACCGCGACAAGCAGACCGCGCGCCGCGAACACCAATCGAAATACGGATCGACGCCCCGGCGCCCCAGCCGCGGACCGCGTCGCGACGACAGGAACTGACATGCTGAAAATCGACAATCTCCACGCCGAAATCGACGGCAAGACGATCCTCAACGGGCTGACGCTCGAAATTCCCGCGGGCGAGGTCCATGCCATCATGGGCCCCAATGGTGCCGGCAAGTCGACGCTGGCCTATGTGCTGGGCGGACGTCCCGGTTACGAGGTGACGCAGGGTTCGGTCAGCTTCAACGGGGTCGATTTGCTCGACCTCGAACCGCATGAACGCGCGGCTGCGGGGCTGTTCCTCGGGTTCCAGTACCCGGTCGAAATCCCGGGGGTCTCGAACCTGCAATTCCTCCGCGAAGCGCTGAATTCGCAGCGCAAGGCGCGGGGCGAGGAAGCGCTGACCGGCGGCGAGTTCCTCAAGCTGGCGAAGGACAAGGCGGCCCTGCTCAAGCTCGATCCCGACATGCTCAAGCGGCATGTGAATGTCGGCTTCTCGGGCGGCGAGAAGAAGCGCGCCGAAATGGTGCAGATGGGCATTCTCGATCCCAAGTTCGCCGTGCTCGACGAAACCGACAGCGGTCTCGACATCGATGCGCTGCGCGTCGTGGGCGATGGTATCAATGCGATCATGCGCGACCCGGCGAAGGGCGTCTTGCTGATCACCCACTACCAGCGCCTGCTCGAAGTGGTGAAGCCCGACAAGGTGTCGATCCTGTCGCAGGGCCGCATCGTGCGCACCGGCGGTCCCGAACTGGCGATCGAACTCGAGAACGAAGGCTATGACGCGGTGATGGCCGATGCCTGAAGCCGCTGAACTTCCCACCCGGCGCGAGGAGGGCTGGCGCTATTCTGCAGTCGAACGGCTGCAGGGCGAAGCGCTCGACGACTGGCGTACGATCGATATCGCGGCGGGTGAAACCTTCCGCGATACTCTGGTGATCCGCGATGCCGACGATCCGCAACCCACCCGGCTGCACCGCTGGCGCGTGACCATCGGCGAAGGCGCGACATGCGAACTCTTCGCCGTCCTTGCCGCCGCCGAATATGCGCGGCTGGAAGTCGAAGTCACGCTTCACAAGGGCGCGCATTTCGAATTCGGCGGAATCACCGTTGGCGGCCGCGATACGGTGCGCGAATTCGTCACGCGGACGATCCACGCCGAACCCGAAGCCACCAGCAACCAGACCGTTCGCGCGGTCCATTGGGGCCACGGGACGGGCAATTTCCTCGGCAATATCGATGTCGTGCGCCATGCGCAGAAGACCGACGCGGCACAGGATTTCAAGGGTTTGCTGCTGGAGAAAGGCGCGAGCGTAAACGCCGTCCCGCAGCTCGAGATTTTCGCCGACGACGTCAAATGCGCGCATGGCGCCAGTGTCGGCCAACTCGACGAGACCGCACGGTTCTACATGGCCGCGCGCGGCGTGTCTCCCGAACTCGCCCGCCGCTTGATGGTGCAGGCGTTCCTCGGCGATGCTCTGGTTGCTCTCGACGATGACGAAACGCGCGAAACCTTGATGCAGATCGCGCTCGACAAGGTGGACAAGGCGCTGTGAGCGTCGCTGCCACCCTTTCGCCTGCCGCCGATGTCCGTGCCGATTTCCCCGGCATGGTAACCGGCGATGGCGCGCCGTGGCATTACCTGGACACAGCCGCCACCGCGCAGAAACCGCAGGCCGTCATCGATGCGATGACCCGCGCGCTCGGCGTGGATTACGCCACCGTCCATCGCGGCGTGTACGGACGTAGCGCGCAAATGACGCTTGGCTATGAAGCCGCGCGTCGCCGCGTTGCCGAATTCATCGGCGCGAAGGGCGAGGACGAGGTGATCTTCGTCCGCGGTGCGACCGAAGCGATCAATCTGGTCGCGGCGAGCTGGGGCATGGCGCAGATCGGCGAGGGCGATCGCATCGTCCTGTCGATGCTGGAGCATCACTCGAACATCGTCCCGTGGCAGATGGTCGCCGAACGGACCGGCGCGCAGATCGATGTTTGCCCGCTGACTGAAGACGGCCGGATCGATCTGGGTGCGCTAGAAGCCATGATGACTCCGCGGACCAGGCTGGTCGCGCTGGCGCATGTCTCGAACGTTCTCGGGAGCGTGCTCGATGCACGCGCCGCGGCGGATATCGCGCATTCGGTCGGTGCGAAGCTGCTGTTGGACGGCTGTCAGGCCGCGCCGCGCATGGCGCTCGACATGGCGGCGCTCGGCTGCGATTTCTACGCGCTGTCGGGTCACAAGCTTTATGGCCCCACCGGGATCGGCGTGCTGTGGGCGCGCGAGGAAATTCTCGGTGCCATGCCCCCGTGGCAGGGCGGCGGCGCGATGATCGACCGGGTCACTTTCGAAAAGACCACCTATGCGCCGCCCCCGCAGCGGTTCGAAGCCGGAACCCCGATCATCACCGAGGCGATCGCGCTGCATGCCGCGATCGACTATGTCGCCGCGCTGGGACCCGACCGGCTGTTCGCGCATGAGGCGGGCCTTGCCAGGCAGCTGCGCGACGAATTGCGTGCGCTGAATTCGGTCACGCTGTTCGGCCCGGAAGAAAGCGCCGGCATCGTCAGCTTTGCGATCGAGGGGGTTCATCCGCACGATCTCGGCACCATATTGGATGAAGAGAATGTGGCGATCCGGGCTGGCCATCACTGCGCGCAGCCGCTGATGGACCATCTCGGGGTTCCCGCCACCGCCCGGGCGAGCTTCGGGCTGTATTCCGACGAAAACGACATCGCTGCGCTGCTGCGCGGTATCGAACGCACCCAGAGGATCTTCGGATGAGCGAAGGAACGAACAAGGACCAGGATTGGATCGCGGCACCATCGCCCGCAGACGTGGCAACGGCAAAGCCGCCGCGCGCCCGGGTGGAGGATGCGGTCGATCCCGAGGAAAGCGCGCGCGCCACGATGGAGCGCAAGCGCGACTATCTCGAAGGGTTCCTGCAGAAAAAGCCCGAGGGCTTGCCCGCGGGCGCCCCGGGCGGCGACCTTTATGAAGCGGTCGTTGCCGCGCTGAAGGAAATCTTCGACCCGGAGATCCCGGTGAATATCTACGATCTCGGGCTGATTTACGGGGTTGAGGTCGATGACGAGAGCGATGTCACCGTCACCATGACACTGACGACGCCGCATTGCCCGGTCGCCGAAACCATGCCTGCCGAAGTCGAACTGCGTGCGGCCAGCGTGCCCGGCGTGCGCGATGCGGAAGTCAATCTGGTGTGGGACCCGCCCTGGGGCCCGGACAAGATGACCGACGAGGCACGGCTCGAACTGGGGATGCTGTGATGGGCGATACGAAGACACGCGCGGCGCCGAAGGCAGCCGTCATCCTGACCGAGCGCGCGGAACAGCGCGTCGCGCAGCTGATGGCGAAAGCGCCCGACGAAGCCATCGGTGTCAAATTGTCGACGCCCCGGCGCGGCTGTTCCGGGCTTGCCTATTCGGTCGACTACGTCACCGAGGAAGCCAAGTTCGACGAGAAGATCGAAACCCCCGGCGGGACCTTCTATATCGACAGCGCCAGCGTGCTCTACCTGATTGGCAGCACGATGGACTGGGTGGAAGACGATTTCACCGCCGGCTTCGTGTTCGAAAATCCCAATGCCAAGGGCGCCTGCGGTTGCGGCGAAAGCTTCATGGTGTGACCCGCACCGCCGAGCTGACGACCTGGCTCGACGCGCCACCCGAGGCGGTCTGGGATCACGCGCAGACGAGCGCCCTCCTCCGGCATGTGGCTGCGCCGCTGATTCGCTTCGTGCCGTGCGGCGGGCGCTTTCCCCGCCGCTGGACCCCGGGCGAATACCGCGCGTGGATGTTCGTCTTCGGGATCTTTCCCATCGGCTGGCAGGTCATCGGGATCGAATTTCCCGCATCTCCGCCGACTGCGCATGTGCTGCGCGACAATGGCCATTCACCGTTGGTTCGCCGCTGGGATCACTGGATCGAAATCGCCCCCGGTGACGGCTGCACGCGCTACACCGATCGCGTGCATATCGATGCGGGCATGCTGACGCCGCTGGTCGCGGGATTCGCGCGCCTGTTCTACGCGCACCGGCAAAAACGCTGGCGCGCGCTCGCCAAGAACGGTTTTCACGCGCTCCGCAAGTGAAGCTCAGTCTTCGGCGAGGAAATCGAGCAGCGCCTGCTCGTATTCGTCGATCTGACCATCGGCCTCGATCCGCGCTTCGAGCCATTCCCGCTCGTCATCGGTAACGGCGTATGCGCGGCCGACGGCCTCCGAGCGATCCGGAGCAGGCGCCTTGCGGCCGAAGATCTTGCCAAATGCATTGGGCGAGGCCTTGGCCATGCGGCCGAGAAAGCCGCCGACCCGCGCCTGCGTATCGCCCATGAAGGCATCCAGTTCGACCGCGCGTTCGCGGCTCAGCTGCGCATTCGGATCGCTGTAGGCCTGCAGGTAATTGGCAATGCCCTGCACGAACAGATGCTTCCATTCGGGGGCGTTGTCCGCGCCCAGCGTTGCATCCTTGAGCCGGAAGAGCATTTCGGCTTCCTTGCGTCCCACGGCCGCGGGCCGTTCGCTTGCGGGGGCGAATATCGCCCGCCGCAGCAGCAATGCCTCGGCCGCGTTGACATTGCCGGCTTCGAGCATGCCGCCATCGCGCGTCGGCCCCGTCCCCTCGAGAACGGCGTGTTCCATCTGCGCGACCGCATAGTCCTTCAGCGATACCGGCACGTTCTGTGCGCATTCGAACACGCGCACCAGCAATTCGATCTCGGCCATCGAGCCAAGCGTGCCATCGGCGTCCAGCTGCGCCATCAGCCATGCCGCGTTCTCGGCATCGACATAGCCCTTCGGCGCACGCTGATTGACGACATATTCGCCCAGCGCCTCGACATAGAATTCCACCCATTCCCGGCAGCGCGACGTAAGCTGGTGGTTGAGCGCAACGATCGCTTCGGCCTCGGCCTGCGAGATATGCCCATCGGGCCAGGCTTCGCGCCGTAGCGCAAGCACCTCGCCCGGCGAAATCACGCCGTCCGCACCGAATTTCATCGCCAGTTCGCCGAAATGCACGCTCATCTGTACCAAACTCCCGCCTAACACCGGTTCGCGGAGCCTAGCGCGGTTTGCTTAAGTCCGGGTTAGCGGATGCGGGCTTCAGCGGCGCAGCGCGCGCACGCAGGCCGCGCGATCGACATCGAGCCCGTCGCTCGCGCGGCGTGCATCGACATAGGTTGCACTGGGTTCCGCACCCGGGCTGAGCGGATAGAGATAGATGTCGAGTACGCAGGCCTCGCCCACGAATTGCAGCTTCTTCGCGTCACCTTCGGTTACGTCGATTCGCGGCGGCCCGAAAATATTCGCTAGCGCGGTCTGGTTGCGGCCGATCACGCCTTCGAGGCCAGGCACATTCATGACCCGCGGCGCGCGGAAGTCGGGGGTCGACGGAGCCACCCGCACTTGCTGCGGCGGCGGCGCGGACGCCGGCCGCGACGGTGCAGTGGAGCCGGGTACGGGTCCGGTGGCGCAGGCGCCCAGCAGCGGCAGCAGGAACAGGACGGACTTACGCATGCGGACCTTTCTCTCGAGCGCGGTGGACGAGATGCGTCGCACTCGCCGCGCCCAGTATCGGGGCGAGGAGGTTGAGGAAAGGTATTGCAAGCAGCGCCACCACCACGGCGCCGAGCAGAAATCGGGTCGCGCCGCCAATCGGCGCGGCTTCGGCCGCATGCGCGCGGTGGGGCAGCCATACGGCGTCATGCAGTTCGCGCCCGACCAGCAAGGCGTTGACCACCAGGAACACCGCTGCTGCGCCCACGCCGGTAAACAGCAGCAGGCCGGCAACCGGCAATGCAAGCGCATTGGCTACGAGCGTGCGGCCCAGCGAACGCAAGGCATGGCCCAGCTCCTCGCCGAACCCGATTCGCCGGGCGTTCGCCGCAGCTTGCGGGTAATGACGCTGCTCGACCGCGCGGACCACGTCCTCGGCAAAGAACTGCAGCACGAACAGCGCGACTACCCGGAACAGGAACCATGCAGCCAGCACGGTCGCCGCCGCCGCGCCCAGTGCACCGAGACCGGCGGCCTCGATCCCGAAGGCGGTACCGATCGCGCTGTCGAGCGCGACATAGAGCGCCGTGCCCCCCGCTGCGAAAACCAGCAGCGTGACCACTGCGGTCTTTGCCAGCACTTTCAGGATAGCGGGATCGCCGAGCTGGACGATCGCCAGAACAAGAGCGCGGGAAAGCGACACCATAGGGCCACTGCGATGCGCGCGCGCCCTGCCCAAGTCAACGCTGCCCTTGGCCAAACCCCGACGAGCCGCTAACCGCGCCCGACACACCGATTATCCCCTCCCCGGAGTACCCATGACCGAACCCCGTTACGACGTAATCGCCATCGGCAATGCCATCGTCGATGTGATGGCCCCTTGCGAAGAAGACCTGATCGCCGAACTCGATCTCAACAAGGGCGGGATGACGCTGGTCGACGAGGACGGCGCCCGGCAACTGTACGAGGCGATGGGGCCGGCAAAGGAGATTTCCGGGGGCTCGGCCGCCAACACGCTTGCCGGCATGTCGGCGCTGGGCGCGCAATGCGCATTCGTCGGGCAGGTCGCGACCGACCAGCTGGGCGACGTCTTCAGCCACGACATCCGCGCGGTGGGGATCGATTTCGACACGCCGGCCCGCGAAGGCCAGCCCTCGACCGCGCGCTGCCTCATCTTCGTCACGCCCGATGGCGAGCGGACGATGAACACCTTCCTCGGGGCAAGCCAGTTCCTCCCCCCCGCCGCGCTCGACGACGAGCTGATCGCCAGCGCAGGCATCCTTTATCTCGAAGGGTATCTGTGGGACCCGGAAGAACCGCGCCGCGCAATGCGCCGCGCGATCGAGGTAGCGCGCAACGCGGGCCGCAAGGTCGCCTTCACTGCCAGCGAGAGCTTCGTCATCGATCGTCATGGCGACGATTTCCGCGCGCTGATCGAGGAAGGTCAGATCGACATTCTCTTCGTCAATGAAAGCGAACTGGCGACGCTGACCGGCGAAGCGGATTTCGACGCGGGCCTGGCCATGCTGCAGGACAAGGTACCCGTGCTGGTCGCCACGCGCAGCGCCAGGGGCGCCGTGGGCATTGCCAATGGCGCGCGCGCCGAAATTGCCGCCGAACCGATCGACAAGGTCGTCGACACCACCGGCGCGGGCGATCTCTTCGCAGCGGGCTTCCTGACCGGCCATGCCCGCGGCGAAACTCTCGAAACCTGCCTGCGCATGGGCGCGATCTGCGCCGCCGAGATCATCTCGCACTACGGCGCACGCAGCGAAGCCGACCTCAAGGCGCTGGTTGCCGAGAAGCTGGGCTAGGCCACCTTCCTCCGCCTACCGATGAAATCACCCCAGGCCCGTCCGGGGTCCGGCTTCGTCGCGCGTTAGGCCTGCTCCCGCCGCACTTCGCGCTGGCCGATGTCGCGGCGGCAGAAGCCGTCGGGGAAGGTGATCGCGTCGACCGCCTCATAGGCTTTTGCCTGTGCTTCGGTCGCGCTTGCTCCGCGCGCGGTGACGTTGAGCACGCGGCCGCCGCTGCTGGTCAGCGTCTCGCCTGCGAGTTTAGTGCCGGCGTGGAAGACCTTGGCGCCGCCGGCTTCGGCCTCACCCAGATCGATCGTACCGCCCTTCTTGGGCGTGCCGGGGTAGCCCTCGGCCGCCATCACCACGGTCAGCGCGAAATCGCCCGATAGCGCCGGCTCGGCGATGTCGCCCAGCCGTCCTTGCGCGCAGGCCTGCATCAGTTCGACCAGATCGCTTTCCAGCCGCATCATCAGCACCTGGCATTCGGGATCGCCGAAGCGCGCATTGTATTCGATCAGTTGCGGGCCGTCTTTGGTCAGCATCAGCCCGGCATAGAGCACGCCCGAATAGGGGGTACCCTCCGCAGCCATGGTGCGCACCGTCGGCTCGACGATCTCGCGCATGACCTGACGTTGCAGATCCTCGCTCAGTACCGGAGCGGGGGAATAGGCGCCCATGCCGCCGGTGTTCGGTCCGGTATCGCCCGCGCCCACGCGCTTGTGATCCTGCGCGGTGCCGATGGGCACGATCGCCGTGCCATCGGTCAGCGCGAAGAAGCTGGCCTCCTCGCCCATCAGGAACTGCTCGATCACCACTTCGCTGCCCGCGCTGCCGAACTTGCCGTCGAACATCTCGTCGAGCGCGTGCTGGGCTTCTTCGTAGGTTTCGGCGATGACCACGCCCTTGCCCGCGGCGAGCCCGTCAGCCTTGAGCACGAAAGGCGGATCGAAGCGCTTGAGCGCGCCCCACGCCTGTTCGAGCGAGACGCAGCGCTCGTAGCGTGCGGTGGGAATGTTCGCGCGCTGACACAGCTCCTTGGTGAAGCCCTTGCTGCCTTCGAGCTGCGCGGCTTCGCGCGAGGGACCGAAGGTGTCGATCCCCGCCGCGCGCAGCGTATCGGCGAGCCCGTCGACCAGCGGAGCTTCGGGTCCGATCACCACCAGGGCGATCGCGTTGTCCGTGCAGAAGGAGACCACGGCGTCGTGGTTGCCGGCATCCAGCGCGGTGCATTCGGCATGTTGTGCGATACCAGGGTTGCCCGGCGCCGCCCACAGCTTGTCGCACCGCGGCGATTGCGCCAGTTTCCACGCCAATGCATGTTCGCGCCCGCCCGACCCGAGTAGAAGGATATTCATGGCCGCCGATTTCCCGTCAGATTCCGAAGATGCGAGCTTGGTAGCGAAGCGCCGCACGGGCGACAACGCCGAGCCGCTCAGCGTGAGCGAAATTTCGCAGGCGTTGAAGCGGACGGTGGAAGACCGCTTCGGTTTCGTGCGCTTGCGCGGGGAGTTGTCGGGGGTGAAGCGCGCGGCATCGGGCCACATGTATTGCGCGCTCAAGGACGAACAGGCGGTGATCGACGGGGTCATGTGGCGCGGCAATACCCAGCGCCTGCCGTTCGATCCCGAAGACGGGCTCGAAGTGGTCGCCAGCGGGAAGGTGACGACCTATCCCGGCCGTTCCAAGTACCAGATCGTGATCGAGCGGATGGAGCTGGCGGGCGAGGGCGCGCTGCTCGCGCTGCTCGAGAAGACTCGCGCGCGGCTGGCGGCGGAAGGCCTGTTCGCGGCCGAGCGCAAACAGCCGCTGCCGTTCCTGCCGCGAACGATCGGCGTGGTCACCTCGCCCACCGGGGCGGTGATCCGCGATATCCTCCACCGGCTTGCCGACCGCTTCCCCAGCCGCGTGATCGTATGGCCGGTGTTGGTGCAGGGGAAGGGTGCTGCCGAGCAGGTCGCGGGCGCGGTCCGCGGGTTCGCGCAGATGCCCCGCGAACACCCCGACCGGCCCGATCTGGTCATCGTCGCGCGGGGTGGCGGGTCGATCGAGGATCTGTGGAGCTTCAACGAAGAAGCGGTGGTGCGCGCGATTGCCGAGTGCCCCATCCCCACGATCTGCGCGGTCGGCCATGAAACCGATACCACGCTGGCCGACTACGCCGCCGATCGCCGCGCGCCAACGCCGACCGCCGCGGCGGAAATGGCGGTGCCGGTGCGCGCCGAGCTCGCCGCGGTGCTGGCCGATTTCGAAGCGCGCAAGAAACGCGCGATCCTGCGCCCGGTACAGCTGGGGCGCGAACGGCTGCAGGCGCGCGCCGACCGGCTCCCCCAGCGCGAGGCGCTGCTGGAGCCGCATGCGCAGCGGCTCGACGATCTGTCCGAACGCCTGCGCCGGGGCTTGCGCGACCGCGCGGCGCAGGGGCGCGAAAAGCTCTCCAACCTGCGGCTGGCCCCGGTCGTGCTCAAGCGAAATCTGCGCGAGGCGCAGCGCGCGCTCGCCGGGCTGAAGCTTGCACCCGCGCTCGTCGAACGCCCGCTGGCCGAGCGGCGCGAGCGGTTGGCGGCGCTCGCACGGTTGGCCGGACAGCTTCATCCCGACCGCCCGCTGGCGCGCGGCTATGTGCGCGTCACCGGGCCCGACGGGCGGACCATCACCGACCGGGCGGCGGCGGCGCAGGAGGCGGCGCTTACGCTCAAGTTCCGCGATGGCGAACTCGTGGTGGCGACTGGCATGGAGCCTCCTCTCCCCGCGCCGCGTCGCAAGCCGCGCAAATCCGGAACCCCACCCAAGCAGGATGATTTGTTCGGGTGACGCGCAAATGCTAGGGACGCCGCCATGTTGATGAACAAGAATTCGGGCCCGGCGAATGGCGAGGCCAAACTGCAGTACGGCCCCTCGGGCTTTCGCGTCCTGCGCGCGGGCAACCATGTCTTTTGTGCGATGAGCGGGGTGCCGATCCCGCTCGACGAGCTGCGTTACTGGTCGGTCGAGCACCAGGAAGCCTATGCCAGCGCGCAGCTCGCGACCGAGCGGCTCGCACCGTGAATCCGATCCGGGTCGCGCCGCTCTTCCTCGTAGCCGCCGCCTGCGTTCCGACTGCCGAGCCGGAATCCGCGGCCCCGGCCGAAGTCGTACAGCCCGTCCGGGCCACCCCTGCGCCGGTGCCCACTCCCACACCCAGTCCCAGCACGGCCGCTGCCCGCGCGCCCCTATTCACCTTCGATGGCGAACTGGAGCAGGGCGGCTGGATCCGGGGGCGTGTACCCGCCGGAACCGTGGAAGCCGCGCTCGGCGAAGAACCGTTGTCGCTGGACGAAGACGGGCGGTTCTTTGCCGCCTTCGACCGCGATGCGGACCCGGCCGCGACCCTGCGGGCGACGCTGGCCGATGGCCGGACCGTCACCAGACCGCTCGCGATTGCACCGCGGGCCTGGGACATCGAACGCGTGAACGTCGCACGCCGCGCCGGTGGAAGCTCGGCATCGTTCATGCGGCGCCGCCAGCCCGAACTCGACGCAATCTGGGATGCACGGCTCAGGGAGACCGGGGCGACGGGTTGGCGACAGGATTTCATCTGGCCGGTCAAGGGACGCATTTCGGGCCGCTTCGGGGCGCAGCGTATCTACCGCGGCGAACCGGGCAGCTACCACTCGGGCATCGATATCGCGACCGGTGGCAGCGGGACGCCCTATGTTGCCCCTGCCGACGGCGTGGTGGTGCTTGCGGCCGAGGATTTCAGCCTCGAGGGCAAGCTGCTGATCATCGACCACGGCCAGGGCCTGAACAGCGCGTTCCTGCATTCCTCGCGTCTTTACGTGAGCGAGGGTGAACAGGTCCGGCAGGGCCAGCATATCGGCGATATCGGCGCATCGGGCCGCGCGACCGGGCCGCATCTGCACTGGAGCCTGAAATGGCGCAATTCACGTCTTGATCCCCTGCTCTTCACCGGGCCGATGCGTTGAGCGCTTGACGCGCGTCCGCGCGCTCTGGAGAGACCCGCTCACATGCGTCCAAAGCGCCTTCTCCTTGCCGCCGCGCTGACGGTCGCGCTCGCCCCCGGGACCTGGCTGCGCTCGCCCCCGCCGCCCCGCGCATTGCAGCCTGACGTCACTCTGACACCCATCGCGGCGCAGCAACGCACGGCTGGGCCCTTCACTTTGCTTGGCGCATGGGAGCTGGCGGGCGATCGCCTGCGCTTCGGGGGAATCTCGGCGCTCGTCGCCTTGCCCGATGGCCGCTTCCTTGCCGGCAGCGATACGGGGCGCAAGCTCGAGTTCCACCGACCCGATCGCGGGCGCCGGACGGGCCTGTTCAGCGCGTTCGAGCCGAGCGAGACATCCTACAAGATGGGGCGGGACCTCGAATCGCTGGCGGTCGATCCGGAAACCGGAACGGTCTGGGCCGGCTATGAATATCGCGAAGCGATCGTCCGGCTCGATGCCGCTTTCCGGCCCGACAAGGAAGTGCGGCCAGCGCTGATGGCGGATTGGGCCAGCAATTCGGGTGTCGAATTGCTCGTTCGTCTCGCCGATGGACGCTTTCTCGCGATCGAGGAGCGTTCGCGCCGCTGGCGTGGATCGCGGCATATGGCGGTGCTGTTTTCAGGCGACCCGGTGGAGGACGACAATCCGCAAAGCGTGGTCGTCGATATTCCTGCCGGATATCGTCCGGTCGATGCCGCTCCGGTCGGGAAGGGCCGCGCGCTGGTTCTGCTGCGGCGTCTGGACTGGGGCATCCCGCTGGGGTTCGAAACCGCGATCGCCGAACTCGATGTCGACGCGCCCGACGATGACGGGATCGTGACGGCCCGCCTGCTGGCCGAACTGGGAAAAACCATCCCGCGCGACAATTACGAGGGCCTGACCCTTACCGAGGATGCCGACGGGCAGCATGTCTGGCTGATCTCGGACGACAACTTCATGTCCTTCCAGCGGACGCTGCTGCTCAAGCTGCGATGGCAGACACGCGAAAAGGCGCGCGAGTAGCCCTCGCGCGCCCTTCGAACCGCCGCAGGTGCCGGGGCGCCGCAGCGCCCGCACGGCTTATGCGGAAGCGGCGTTCGCCTTCTTCAGTTCGCGCTTCACCTTGAGCGCGTTGGTCGACAGCTTCTCGTCGCTGGTCTTGAGCAGCCAGTTGTCGAGCCCGCCATTGTGTTCGACCGAACGCAGGCCCTGCGTCGACACGCGGAACTTGAAGCTGCGATCGAGCTTCTCGCTCATCAGCGTGACGTTCTGTAGATTCGGCAGGAACACCCGCTTGGTCTTGTTGTTGGCGTGGCTCACATTGTGACCGACCTGGCGGCCCTTGCCGGTGAGTTCGCAAATGCGCGACATGATACGTCTCTCGTTCGAGTGTTGGTGCCCCGAAAATCGGGTTCGGGGCTCGGTTTGTCCCGGAAAGCGGCGCGGATAGCGGCGAGGGGCCGAATCGTCAAGGTAGATGCGTTGTTGCGCCGGTTCGCACAGGCACCTACCATACACTTCCAATCCTTAGGAGCACTTCTATGCGTAAATTTGTCCTTGCTGGCGCGGTTGCCTTTGCCTCGCTGTCGCTGGCGGCATGCGATGTCGACCAGACGGAAGAAGGCGAAATGCCCGAAGTCGATGTCGATGGCGGCAACATGCCCGAATTCGACGTGGAAGGCCCCGAAGTGAATGTCGACACCGGTACCGAAACCGTCGAAGTCCCGACGCTCGACGTCGATGTCGATGGCCCGGACGATGCCGCTGGCGAACCCGTAACCGGCGACGAATAAGTATCGGCGCGCGGTCCTCGGCATCGAAACGGACGGCAAGCGCCGTGATAGATCGGCGCTTCATGGACCGCGCGCTTGAACTGGGGTGCGCCGCCGCCGCCGCGGGCGAGGTGCCCGTCGGCGCAGTCGTCACCCGGAACGGCGCAATCGTCGGCGAAGCGCACAATGCGCCGCGCGATCTTCACGACCCCACTGCCCATGCCGAAATCCTCGCGATTCGCCGCGCTGCCGAATCGCTCGGTACCGAGCGGCTGACCGATTGCGACCTGTGGGTCACGCTGGAGCCCTGCGCGATGTGCGCGGGCGCGATCGTGCACGCGCGGATCGGCCGGCTGTATTACGCGGCCAGCGATCCGAAGGGCGGGGCAGTCGAACATGGCGCGCGCGTTTTCGACCAGCCGCAGTGCCTCCATCGTCCCGAAGTCTATGCGGGAATCGGCGAGCAGCGCGCCGCGGACATGCTGCAGGGGTTTTTCAGGCAGCGACGGTGAACGCCGCCCGCTTCGCGTCAAAGAGCCGGCTAAATGCCGCGCCAGATCTTGGCCGGGGCGGCATCACCCGCGCCGAAGCGCGTCCGGTCGCAGCGTGCGGGCATGAACCGCTTGTCGTAACATAGCCGCAATTCCTCCAGCCAGCCGCGCGCATTCAGCTTCACGCCCACTGCCTCGCGCGGCCAGCCCCTGTTGGCATCGACGAAGCGGGTGCGGATCGTGCCGGCAGTAAGCCCGTCCTCGCGGCTCACCCGGTCGTAATCGGGCAAGCGCAGGCCGTCCCACAATATCCGCGTTACCCGGAAGTACGTTGCCGGTTTTCGCGCCATACAGCTGCCGTGCTTGGCCCATTGGCGGGCCAGCAGCGCCGCCGATGGCGAGAGGCACATGTTCGCCGCCAGATCTCGTGCCTGCAGCTGGCGGCGCGATGGGCACCACTGCGGCCAGCTGCGGCCGCTTTCGGGCCACAGGCCATGCACGACCAGACCGAACAGTCCGGCCTGCCCGCTGCATTGGCGCGCATGGCGCGGCTGCCCCCGACGCGGCTTGCAGAATTCGGGGCTCCAGCTGAGCGCCAGCGTATAGCCGGTGACGGGCATGGGACGCGGCGGCGCATCGGGCGTTACCCGGGGCACGTTGACGCTGCGCGGGACGCTGCATTGGTAGTGCTGCGCTGCCAGCGGTGCGGCGGGCACCAGCAGGCAGGCCAGGGGCGCCAAGACGGTTAGGCTAGGGCGCCTCGGCATCATCGGCATCATCGCTCAGCCACGCGCGCGCATCGGCGCGGAACAGCAGCACGATGGCGACCAGCTGAAGGATGGTCACGGCCAGCGAGGCGATGCCGGCCAGGCTGCCGAGCTGGCCGGGTTCGAGATTGACGAACAGCAGTCCGAGCAGCGTCATCACCACCAGGATCCACTTGGCGATGTTGCTGGCCCGGCGGGCGATGAAATACCACAGCAGCAAGGGGATCAGCAGGCTGATCGCCATGACGACCAGGATCGCGCCGCTACCCCAGCCCAGCTGTGCCAGTGCGGGATCGTTTCCGACCTGTGCGACGAGCGCGTCATACTGGAGGAACCCGTTGACCAGCGCGATCGCCAGGCTGAGCAGGAAAAGGCGTTCGAACAGGACGATGGAGGTCGGGCGCATGGATTATCCCTCTACGGCGAAAGGCGATGAATGCCGCCGAATCACAAGGGCGTAAAGTCCAGACCGATATCGGCTGCCGGCGCGCTCTGGGTAAGGCGGCCGACCGAGACATAATCCACCCCCGTCGCCGCCTTGGCGCGGATCGTCTCGAGATTGATCCCGCCACTTGCTTCGGTCGGGACGCGCCCGCCGACCAGCGCCACCGCTTCGCGCAGCACCGGGGGCTCCATATTGTCGAGCAGCAGCCGCGTGGCCCCTGCAGCGAGCGCTGGTTCGATCTGGTCGATCCTGTCGACTTCGCAGATGATATCGGAAACCCCGGCGGCAACCGCGCGGCGAACCGCTTCCCCGACCGATCCGGCGACCAGCACGTGGTTGTCCTTGATCATCGCCGCATCCCACAACCCCATCCGGTGATTCGCGCCGCCCCCCATGCGCACCGCGTATTTCTCCAGGTGGCGCAGGCCCGGGATGGTCTTGCGCGTATCGAGCAGGGTGCAGTCGGGATTGTCCATCGCGCGCACATATTGCGCCACCATCGTGGCGATGCCCGAAAGATGCTGCACCGTGTTGAGCGCGCTGCGTTCGGCGGTCAGCATGGCGCGGGCATTGCCTTCAAGGCGCATCAGGTCGGTCCCCGCGGGCACGCTTTCGCCATCGGCGACCACAATTTCTATCTTCATGTCCGGATCGAGTGCGCGAAAGAAGGCTTCGGCCACGCCCAGCCCCGCCACCTCTATCGCATCGCGCGTGTCCATCACCCCGGCGAAGCGGGCATCGGCAGGGATGACGCTTTCGCTGGTCACGTCGCGGCCGCCGCCCGAAAGCCCCACGCCGAGGTCCTCCGCCAGCGTATTGCGGACAAAGGCGTCGAGGTCGAAACCGTCGAGATTGAATGTCACAGTGATCGCTCCAGAACGGGCCGGGTGAGGCCCGGCAAGGGCGACCGCCCGCCCGCAGACGCCCGTAGCGAAGCGGAGGGACAGCGTCGAGGACGGCCCCGCAGTTGCGGGGCCGAAAAGCAAGTCAGTGCACGAACCGCGCGACGACGTCGCGGTAGCTGCGGCTGACTTTCACCTCCGCGCCCGATTCGAGCACGAGGAAGCATTCGCCATTGGTGTGCGGCTTGACCTGCCGCACCTGGTCGAGATTGACGATCGTGCTGCGGTGAACGCGCTGGAACTTGCGCGGGTCGAGGCGGCGTTCGAGATCCTTCATCGTTTCGCGCAGGATCAGCGAATTATCGCCGGTATAGATGCACATGTAATCGCCAGCGGCCTCGATATGCTCGATCGTGCCGACTTCGACCCGGAAGATCTGCCCCCGGTCCTTGACGTTGATGAGCTTTTCGAACCGGCTGGCCGCTTCGGGATCTTCCCCGGCGAGATTCTCCGCAGCTTCGGGTGCGACCTCGGAAAGCACGCTCTTGAGCTTTTCGGCTTCCTCGGTGGATTTCTTTTCCGCCAGCCGCTGGCGCACGCGTTCGATCGTATCGGCGAGCTTGTCCTCGTCGACCGGTTTCATCAGGTAATTGACCGCATTCGCCTCGAAGGCACGGATTGCATGTTCCTGGAACGCCGTGACGAAGACGAACAGCGGCGGGTCGATTTCCATCACGCCCTGCACAACCGAAAAACCGTCGAAGCCGGGCATCTGGATGTCGAGGAAAACCAGGTCCGGTTTCTGCGTCTTGATCGCGCGGATCGCCTCGCGGCCATTCTGGCAGGTGTCGATGATCTCGACGTCCTCGAAGGGTTCGAGGCGCAATTGGAGACCCTGGATGGCGAGCTTTTCGTCGTCGACGAGAATGGTGCGGATGGTCATGTCGTCTGGGGTGCTTTCGGGGGTAGGGGTGAGGGTACAACGGCCGGGGGTGCCGAGGGTTTCTGCGACAGCGCCTGCGCGGGTGCGGCTTGCGCCTCGCTTAACGCGGGGGATTCCTTGGTTTCGTAAGGCAGTTCGATCAGGACCGAGAACCCGCCGCTTTCGGGCGAGCGGATCTCGAAGCGGTGTTCCTCGCCGTAAGCCTGGGCCAGCCGGTCGCGGATATTGGCCAGGCCGACCCCGGTCGAATCGCGGCGGGCATGGGTGTGGCGCACCGCGGGCAGGCCATCCTCGACGCTGTTCATGGTCATGCCCGGGCCGGTATCCGATACGGTCACGCGCAGCCGCGGTCCGACGACCTGCGCCACGATGTCGATCTCGGCGCCTTCCTCCTGGGGGCTGACGCCGTATTTGATCGCGTTCTCGACCAGCGGTTGCAGCAGCATGGCGGGAAGTTCCGCCTTGGCCGCTTCGGGTTCGATCCGGAAGCTGGACCGCAGTCGTTCCTCGAACCGCATCTGTTCGATGCCGAGATAAAGTTGCAGCGTCTCCATTTCCTGCGCCACGGTCACCTTACCGCCCGGCTGCGTCACCAGCGTGTGGCGCAGGAAGCTTGAGAGCCGGGTTAGCATGGCGTTGGCGGTCTCGCTCTGCTTGAGCAGGACCAGCGTGCTGATCGAATTGAGCGTGTTGAACAGGAAGTGCGGATTGAGCTGATACCGCAGCATGGCCAGCTGCGCGCTGGTCGCCTGCGCTTCGAGCCGTTCGAGCCGGTCCGCCTGCTCCTCGACCTGGAGGAAGAAATTGATTGCGTAATAGAGCGCCGACCATGCGCCGAGCAGTGTCAGGTCTATGAAGTAGATCCCGACGAACAGATTGGCGAAGCTCGCGCTGCCCGCCGAAGCGCCGGCGACATCGAGCACCCAGCTGTCGATGAAGGCGTATACCGCGGTCGCGGCAGCCAGCACCAGCACGGTGGCGCCCCAGGTAACCAGCGGCCGCTGGCGAATCAGCCGGCCGTACGCCACCGCCAGGATCAGGCTGAGCGAGAAGCCCGTGATCGTGGCGATCAGGATGATCACCAGCCGGTCGGGCGACTGGCCATTGGCCAGCGCCGACATCCCGCGCAGCATCGTCGCCCCGCCCCAGCCGGCCAGCTGGAGGTTCCAGAACGCCTGGTTCTTGTTGGCGAAGAACGGCGTAGGACGAATGGGCAAAACGGCCATGAGCCACCCTCCCTAGCGCAATTGCAGCGAATTGCGCCAGCCGCTACACCGTCGGTGACAGCCGAAGCGAGGGAGAGACGCGATGGGCGTGCAGGAAACTATCGACGAAGCGGGACCGGGACGCGCCAAGTTCCGCGAAATGAAACAGGGCACAGCCGACGACTGGGCGATCATCGGCGGCGAATACCGTGCCTTCGCGAAGGGGCTGCCCGACCGCGTGCTCGACCATCTCAGGCTCCTCGACGGCGATTTCGGCGGCTTCCCGGTCGACCGGCTGGAACATTCGCTGCAGACCGCCACGCGCGCCCACCGCGACGGGCGGGACGAGCAATATGTGGTGATGGCGCTGCTGCACGATATCGGCGACACGCTGGGCAGCTACAACCACCCCGAGGTGGCCGCGTCGATCATCAAGCCCTTCGTCAGCGAGGAAGTGCACTGGATCTGCCAGAACCACGGCGCCTTCCAGGGGTATTACTACTTCCACTTCCTCGGCATGGACCAGAACGCGCGCGACAAGTTCACCGGTCACCCGCATTACGAAGCGTGCCGGCTGTTCTGCGAGAAATACGACCAGGCGGCCTTCGATCCCGATTACGACAGCGAACCGCTCGAATTCTTCGAACCGATGGTGCGCCGGGTGATGGCCCGTCCGCTTGCCTCGGCCTATGCCAAGGCGCTCGAACAGGAATAGCCGCTGCGAAGCGGTCAGCTATCGGCGGCCAGCGCTTCGGCCAGGCGCTCGGGCGGGACCAGCCCCTGGATCGTCTCGCCACCGGCCACCCAGCTCGGCGTGCCGGTGAACTGCAGCGTGCGCGCCAGCGCCATGTTGCGCGCCAGTTCGCCGGTGGCATCATCCGACGCAGCGAAGGCGCGGGCCTGCTCGATATCGAGGCCGGCGATCTGCGCAGCCCGGGCGATCGTGGTATCGCTTGGGGGACCCTGTTCGAACAGCGCGTGGTAGAAGGCGGGATACTTGCCCTGCCTTGCTGCGGCGAGCGCCATGCGCGCGGCCTGTTCGCTGCCATCGAAGATCGGCCATTCGCGGATCACCACCTTCAGATCGGGGTCGCCTGCGATCAGTTCATCGATCGCGGCAATCGACTGGCGGCAATAGGTGCAGCCGTAATCGGTGAACTTGACCAGCACCGTGCCGCCGTCCGGATTGCCAAGCACCGCCCCGGGGAATGGCTCGCGCACCTCGTCCGCAATGCCCGCCAGCCGGTCCTGGCTTTCCTGGCGCTGATAGGCTTCGCTCATTTCGGGCAGGATCTGCGGATTGGCGATCAGATATTCGCGGGTCTGGTCATGGCCCAGCCCCGATAGCGACCACAGGGCCGCACCCGCAAAGCCGCATCCCAGCGCGATCAGCGCAGTCAGCAGATGGTTCTTCATGGTGCCCCTTGTTCGCTTCAGCCGGGCGCGCAATCGCGGCCGCGTTCCATTTCGCACTGGCGTTCGAGCAGCGCGCGCGCCTGCATGCCGATATCCTGTGCACGGATCCAGTCGGGGGTGCCGTGCTCGAGCCCGTATTCGGCCGCCTGCGCGCTGCGCAGGGCCAGCCCGTACTGGCGGTTCATCACCTGCTGTTCGGCCGAGGCCAGCCGGGCTCGCGCGGTATCCCCGCGTGCGGCATAGACCACGCCGAGCTGGTACCAGGCGAAGGGATTGCGGCGATCGCGGCCCACCGCGGCGCGCAGGACGCGTTCCGCCTCCTCGAAATTGCCGTCGTCCTCGGTGGCGATGAGGGCATGCCCGAAGAGGCTCGCGATCAGCGGTTCCGCATTGGTCATCGCGGTGGCGCGGCGCAGCGGATCGAGCGCTTCGTGCGGGCGCCCGGATTCGAGCAGGACCTGGCCCTTGAGCTCGAGGAAATAGGGATCCGCGGGGTCCTTGGCGAGCAATTGGTCGGCGGCATCGAGCGCCAGATCTACGCGCGCGTTCGAATGGTAGGCATAGGCGCGTGCATAGAGCGCCGGGATCGACTGGTCGGTTTCCGGATACTTGCGCAGCGTCACCGAAGGCTTCGAGATATAGCCGGTCAGCTTGGCCTTCACCCGCTCGAAATTCGCCTGGTTGCGCGGATCGGGCGGACGCTCCCATGCAGGATCGCCTTCGTACACTTCGCGCAGCGCGGAAATACGGTCGCCCGACAGCGGGTGCGTGCGATAGAAGCCGGCTTCGTCGCTCTGGCTGTACCCATAGCGATATTCCTGGTTGAGCAGCTTGCCGAAGAATTCGAGCGAGCCGCGACCCGAAATCCCCGCGTCCGACAGATATTGCGCGCCGGCGAAATCGGCAGAAGATTCCTGCGTGCGGCTGAAGGACAGGAAATTGCCCATCGCCGCTTGCTGGCCGGCCATCATGATTCCCATGGCCGCGTCTCCCGCACCGGCCAGTGCGGCGCCGATCCCGGCGATCATCGACAGCAGCGATATGCGCGAAGCCGCGGCCATGCCTTCGCCGTAACGCAGGATATGGCCGCCGGTGATGTGGCCCAGTTCATGGGCGATCACGCCCTGCACTTCCTCGGCGCTGTCGGCGGCGTCGATCAGCCCCGAATGGAGGTAGACCGCCTGTCCGCCCGCGACGAAAGCGTTGATCGACGGATCGTTGATCAGCACGATGTCGACATTGTCCGGCTCGAGGCCCGCGGCCTCGATCAGCGGGGCGGAAATCTCGTCGAGAAAGGCCTCGGTCTCGGCGTCGCGCAGGATCGACTGGGCGGCGAGCGGCTGGGCCGCAAGCGTTGCAGCTGCAAGGAAGGCGAGCAGGCGGGCGATCAGACGCATCGCGACTGCTTTAGGGGGTTTGAGCCTGAACCGGAACTGAAACCTCGGTGTGCCGCTGCGCGAAGGCGATTACCGCGTCATCCACATCGCGCGAACCGCGCCACGGGCTGGCAAGCGAGATCAGCGGGGCGTTGTGATCGAACGAATCGTAGAGCAGCGTTTCGACCGGTGCGCCCAGCTGGTCGAGCGCGGCCGCCAGCACGCGGGTGTTGCGCGGTTTGACCAGCGTGTCCTGTTCGCCATGGACCAGCAGCATCGGCGGCGCATTGGCGCGCGCATGGTTGATCGGCTGGCTCTCGGGCCCGGCACCGACCGATCCGAATGCGGCTTCGCCCGACGGCCTGTCGAACGGGTAGAAATCATATGGTCCCGACAGGCCGATCACTCCGGCCGGGCGCACCCCGCTGGCTGCCAGCCAGCGTTCTTCCAGCGCCACCTGGACGACGTTGTACGCCCCCGCCGAATGCCCGGCGATCACGATGCGCGCGGGATCGCCGCCATATTGCGGCGCCAGCCTCGCCGCTTCGGCAATCGCCGCCGCCGTGTCTTCGAGCATGGCGGGATAGCGCCCGTCCTCGCCCAGCCGGTACCCTGCCAGCACCGTCACGAAGCCTGCCGGCGCAATCGCACGGGCAACGAAATCGTAATCGTCGGGATCGCCCCAGCTCCAGCTGCCGCCATGGACGACTACGAATACCGGCAGCGGGCCGGCCGCATCCGCGGGCGCATAGATGCGCAGCTTCTGTGCGGGATGTTCGCCATAGGTGGTCCGGGCGACCAGTGCGACATCGCGGCTGCCGCCCGTGACCCGGTCGAGCGCGTTGAGCACTGCGGGCCCGTTGGTGCGGATTGCCACCAGCAGCGCCGCTCCGGCCAGCAGGGCGACGGCGAGCAGTGCGATGAAGATTTTCATGCCCCGGCTCATTTCCGCGCCGGGTCGCTGGCCTCGACCGAATCGACGATGGCCGTTGCCTCGTCATCGGCCAGCAGGCCGATCGAAGCGAGGAACTGGTGACCGGTGTCGTAGCTGTTGCCCAGCCACAGCGGCACATCGGCAGCGCGCAATTGGGCCTTGGCGTTCAGTTCCTCGGGGCTCATCGTCTCGCCGACCTTGCGGATGAAAATAGCCCGCACCTGCCCGGGGTTCGACAGCGCAATATCGGCAAAGGCCGTCAGGTCGCCCTGGCTGTCGTCGCCGATAAGCGCAAACTTCAGATCGGGGAAGGTGCCGAGAATGCCCTCGATCGCGGTGCGTTTGTGCGCGCCATGGCTCGACGAACCGAACGTCGCGCGATCGAGCCCCCAATCGCGCAGCGCGATGGGGCCCAGCGGCAGGCCGCGGCCGCGGATGTAGGTCACCAGATAGCTGAACAGGTTCCACGGGCTGGACGATACATAGAAGAACGGCCGGTGCGTGGCCGGTTGCCGATCGCCGACATGGCCCGCGCCTTCGGCCAGCACCTCGCCGCCGCCCAGCGCATTGTAGAAAACATCGGCGCCGGGCACGATGATGCGCTCTTCGGGCATCTGCATCAGCACGCGCCGCCAATTGCGCATCACCTTGCGGAAATCGCCGGTAATGCCGGTTTCGATTATCGTATCGTCGATGTCCGATATGACCGCCAGGCCGGTATCGTCGCCCGGGGCGAGGACATGCGCATCGATGCACTGGTCTTCGTCGCCGGTGTGCCAGTGGAAGACCACTGTTTCCCAGGCGGGGTGCTCGTCGTAATCCCATGCGGAATCGAACTCGATATCGAACCGGACGAACCCCTCCGCGTCGGTCAGGCCCCGGTGCCGCTGCGGCGGCGCGCCCGGCCGCGCGATCTCGAGTTCGACGGGCATGTCGGCGACCTCGTGACTGGCGAACTGGCCGATCATCGTCTTCGCAGCACGCCAGCGGCTGCGTTTCTCGAACTTGCCGACGCGTGAGCGCAGGGCGCGTGCGGTAATGTGCAGGCGCTCGCGGTTGCGATAGCCGAGATAGGGCTGGATGCGGACGGGGGCGGTCGGAAGGAATGGCATGCGCCGGGCGCTAGCCGGAGCAGCGCGGACCCGACAAGCCTTTTCCCCGCTTTGCCCTGCTAGCCCAGCAGCTTGCGCGCGGCGCGTTCGACCAGCGGCACGTCGTCGGGCACTTCGCCGATGATTTCCAGCGCCCCTTCGGGCGTGCGCCGCACCATGACCAGCGCAAATTCGGCGCCATCGTGTTCCTCGAGGTCGGCCATTTCGAGCGCGTCCGCGTCGCGCAGCTTCTGCGCCAGCGCAGGGCGAACGACCCGGCTGTCCTCGACCGGCTTGCCCTGCTCTTCCCGGCGCAGGCGGCGCTCCTCCTGCACCACGCCCTTCAGCCCGCCGTCGGCTTGGCGCAGGAAACTGGCCAGTCCGCCCGGTTCGACCTGCCGGCGATGGGCATGGGTCAGCACGGCGGCGTATTCGGTCAGGCGGGTCTTGTCGTAATCCGCCCCGAAGACGAGCTTCACCACCGGGGTCATCGGCGCGCGGTCCTGCTGGACCAGGCCGTTGTCGCTGAGCAGCGCCTCGAAGTCGGCGCGATTGTCCTGCGCGGCAAGGCTGAAGTCATACGCACGTCCGACCGCTTCGTAGAGCGTCTTGCGGCTGCGGTCCTCGGTGTTCTGCGCGGCCTGCGCCATTTCGCGCGCGGCGGCGAGGCTGTCGTAAAGCCCGGCAGGCGGTTCGTTCGCGGCGCTGTCGGCTGGCTGCGGGGCCGGCGCCTCGTGTTCGGGAACGAAAATGTCGCGCTCCGGCGCTCCGGGCTTTTCCGCGAGAATCGAGAGCTCGGCCCCCATCGGCTCGGCAGTTTCCTCGGCGTCGAAGGGCATGCCGGGCGCGGGTTCGAACGCCTGCGGCACCGGCGGCGGGGCCGGTTCGGCGGGTTCGAAGGCCTGTGGGATCGCCGCGCCGCCGCCATCGAGCGAAAGGTCGATCGCCTTCTTCGTGCGATCGCCGCGATTGACCAGCGCGACCAGGCTGCTTGCGGTATCTTCATCGGCCAGGGGGTCGACCACCGAGTCGACATCGCCCTCGTCCTCTTCGTCGTCCCAGTCGGGCAGGCCGTAATCGGCAGCGGTCTTGATCGCGCTGTCGAACTCGCCGCTGTCGTCCAGTCCGTCATCGTCGCTGGGGGCGTTCCCGCCGACGCGGTTGCCCAGGGCGTCGACCCGGCCACCGCCGCCAGTCGCCGCGGGCAGACTCGCGGTCGGGAGATCGGCTGCGAATTCGTCGTCGAGGCCGATTTCGTCATCGAGGTCGATATGGGCGCCGGGCATCATCGAGCCGAAGGCGGGGCTGGGCAGGTTTTCACGATGCTCCAGCACGTGCGTGACGCCCAGCTCGAGCACTTCGGCCTCCGCTGCCTCGCGCGTTGCACGGGTCAGAGTTTCGGCGGTTTCGAGCGTGCGTTCGCTGCCGCTGTCGGCTTCCTCGGGCATGGCCAGCGACTGGTCGATCGCGAGCAACAGCTCGTCGGCGGTATGCTGGTCGGCAATTTCCTTCCAGTTGATCACGCCATAGATGAAATCGACCGTCTGGCGGTCGCTCGAATAGGGCAGCAGGATCCCGCGGTACAGCAGGGCGGCACCGCTTGCCCCGACGAATTCCGCCTCGAACCCGATCGGCGCCTGGTTGGCAAGGATCTGCAGGTAATGGTCGGTAATTCGGCTCAGCACCGAACGTCCGGGCACTGCCGAAAGCAGCTCGGGGCATGCGCCGGTCAGCCCGGCTTCGCTGGCCAGCTCGCGCCCCACGAAACGCAACTGCGGGTCGTCGATGTCGCCGGTCAGGTCGAGCAGGACCGAATAGGGGCCGAAATCGGGCAGCGCGTCGGGATCGAGGTCGGCGACCAGCGGCAGGTCGAATTCGCCGAGCAGGCTTGCCCAGTGATTATAAGCCCGCACCTGCATGCGGCGCTCATCCTGGCCAACCGGCGAGGGTGGCGGTTCGGGGACGGGGTCGAAGTCCTCGATATCGTCGTCGAAGTCCTCGTCCACATCGCGCGAGCCGAAAAAGCCGCCTAGCCTGTCTATCACTGCGTCTGTCCCCGAAGAGTTCTGCTCGTAGGGGGCCGCTATGCGACTGGCGCGGTAAACATCGGGTAAAGGAAATTAACCATGGGTCCCGAATGCCGCAGGCAAATGCGGGCGGTCTAGAGCATGTAACGCATCCGGATGGTCAGCTCGCGATCCTTCCCGCCGAGGTCGAGCGCGGCATCGGAGAAGCTCGGCGGACCCATGCGCACCTTGGCATCGCGCGAAAAGCCGAACCCTTCGCGGGGCATCATTCCCAGCGCGCGGTCGGCCTTGCCGTTGTTGTTCTCGTCGTGAAGCAGCGCGATCGCATAATGCCCCGGCCGGACGTGCCGGAAGGTGAACGAGACGCTGCCCTCGCGCGCCTGCGCCGTCGCGCCGAATGCGCCCGCCACGCCGCGGCAGCGCGGGAAGCTGTGTTCGTCCGCAGTCATGCAGGCGCGCACGATGCCCTTGGCGCTGCGCAGGTCGGTCACCGTGATCGTGATCGTCGCCCCCGGCGCTTGCACACTGGTAGCCGGGCCCGCCGGGGGAGCGGGCACCGCCCCAGCCAGCGCGGCGCCGGCCGGGATCAGGGCAAGTGCCGCCGCCCTCTTCAGGCGTTGGGGCTGAGCCCGCGATCGGTCCCGCAGGCGCGATCCCAGAAGCGAAAATAGAGGCCGTAATTGCATCTGTACTCTTCATGGTGACGCTGATGGTGGCTGGCAGTTATCACCCACTCGCCTAACTTGGAATGAACCAGTCGGCGCGGAAACATCTCCCACCCCATGTGATTGGTCACTCCCATGACCGTCATGATCAGCAGCACCGTGCCCAGCATGGCGACATGGATCGGGATCAGGAACACCAGCGCGGGGATGGCCACGGCACCGGTTATCGCTTCCCACGGGTGGAAACTCATTGCCGCCCAGGCGGTGGGCGGACGGCTGGCATGGTGGACCGCATGCATTTTCCGGAACCATTTGGGGCGGTGCATCAGGCGGTGAGTCCAGTAGAACCACGTGTCATGCGCCAGCAGGTACAACAGCACGGCGACGGGCAGATACCACAGCGGATAGGCATCCCACTGCGTATAAATCCGGGTCCAGCCGTGGGTCTGCCATCCCCAGGCGACGATGCCTGCCGGAATGCCGTAGATCGCCGCGGACGCCAGCGACCAGCCGATTTCGCGGCGGATCTGCGGGCCCAGCCGTGCGTGGTACCCCGGGCGCACCCGCGCGGTGACGAAGGCGAAGGCCCCGCTGGCGGCAAGATAGCGCAGCGCCACGATCGCGGTCATGGCGGCAGCGGACAGGAGAATGGCGGCCCAGGGCATGGGCCGACCCTAGCCCCGCGCGGCGCCGGGGGGAACAGGCGAAGTTCTACTCGGACGTACCCCAGGGCGCACATTGCGGATCGAGCGCCACGCGCGCCCGGCGCAATGCCGTTCGTGCGAGCCGTTCGACCTCGAGCTTGCGGCGCGCGGCGGCCAGCGGATGGAGCGGGGCGGGACGGACAATTTCCCCGTCATAGCCATCGGCCACGACGATGCCGCAGCAATCGGGGCGATATGCGTCGCCTTCGAGCGGGCTGCGATCCATCCCCGGGGGCAGGGCCCAGAAGAACCGGTCGCAGAAATCGAGATAATCGGGCCATTTGCCATCGCCCAGCAGGTCGCCCCGCTGGACCTTGATCTCGACGATGATCACCTGCCCCTTGGCGTCGATCCCCATCATGTCCGCGCGCCGCCCATTGCGCAGCGGCATTTCGGTGAGGCACCAGATATCGTTGCGCGCGAACAGCCGCGCTACTCCGCGGGCGACGTCGCTTGCCATGGTGGCTGCCAGGGTTGATTCGCTCATGCCCCCGAACTGGAACATAGGAGGAACGTGGTCAAGGGTTGGGGCAGGAACACTTCACGCTGCGCACGGACACGCCTAGCGTGCCGGGGAGAAGTGGCTTCAGGCGGTCTCGACCAGCTCGCCGATGGCGCAGCGCGCCGCGTGGAATTCGCGCCACAGCGTCAGCGCCGCGGCGGTGGTGTCCTGGCCCTTGGCGGTCAGCGCCAGCAATGCGCGCAGGCCCGGTTGCATGAAGGCGGCAATGTCGTCGATGCCGCGCGCTGCCATGGCATAGTGCCAACCGCCCTTGCGCGCCGCGCGTTGCGGCAGGTCGGCGACTTCGGGTGCGATCGTTTCGCGGCCCAGCTGGGCGAGAACACCGACCGCGGCCGCTGCTTCATGAACTGCTTCCCACTGCTCGGTCACCAGCGCGGGGTCGGGCTCGCCCGCGGTCCCGGTATCGGGCGACAGCATGGTGGCTTCGGCCAGGTCGAACTCGTTGGACAGCGCATTCATGCTGGCGGAGGTACACGGGCAATCTTGCAAAAAGCCTAACGCGCGGCGGCGCCAGGCTGGGCAAAGGCCGTTTTAGCACTGGCGAGCATGAATACGCTTTGCTAAGCGCTCCCCTCGCCACGGCGACCAGCACCCGTAGCTCAGCTGGATAGAGCGCTGCCCTCCGAAGGCAGAGGCCACAGGTTCGAATCCTGTCGGGTGCACCACGCGTCAGCTTGGGAAGTATCGCGAAACGAATTGCCGTTGCGACATTGCGATGTCGGAAGGAACGGCAATCGGCGGCTCTTGCAGGCTTCCTGCACACAAAGCTTCGGTGCATCTCAACTCGCAGCTGCGCTGCATCATACTCAGTCTATTTCAACCGATCCATGATCTCGGCACTCGCCTGGAGCCCGCCGGTTTCGAATCTCATGGGAACATGACTATGGTATCCGAGCACCCGCAAGCATCTGACATGGTGAGGGTAGACACGCGCCGCCGATGGTGGGCTGCGGAACCGCTACTGACAGATATCCTCAAGCCAAGAAACCTGTGCCCCACCATTACAATATGACGAAAATGCCCTAGGTATGCGCCCGCGGGGCGGATTAAGGCACAAGGTTGATGGACCGGCAAATCTACAATTTCGACAGCCTGCCCATGCGCAGCACTCCCCCGGCAGCGCCCCAGCGCCGGTCGGTCTACCGTGCACCGCAGACGCGCGAGCCGCGCATCGGCATCATCTATAATCCGCGCAGCCACCGCAACCAGGGGCAGGACCTGGCCTGCGCCGGCGCCGACACCGTCATGGTCGCGCAGCCGCGCACGCGCGAGGAGATCGCGCATGCGCTGGCGGGGTTCGCACGGGACGGGATCGATTTCCTGATCATCAACGGCGGCGATGGCACGGTGCGCGACGTGCTGACCATGGGACAGGCGGTGTTTGCCGACCGCTGGCCGGCGATTGCCGTGCTGCCCAAGGGCAAGACCAATGCGCTCAACGTCGATCTCGGCGCCCCGGCCGACTGGTCGCTCGAAGGGGCGATCGAGGCCTACGGTTCCGGCCGGCGGCTGGTCCGCCGCCCGCTGGCCGTGAGCCGCGAAGGCCATGACGATCCGACCATGCTCGGGTTCATCTTCGGCGCGGGCGCGTTCACGCTGGGTATCGAGGCCGGCCAGGACGCGCATTCGCTGGGCTTCTTCAACAGCCTTGCCGTGGGGGCGACCAGCGCATGGGGAATCCTGCAGGCCCTGTTCGGGACCGACCGCAACAAGTGGCGGCGAGGGACGCCAATGCAACTCGATTTCCTGCCCTCGGGCGAGCCGGTGCCGCGCTCCGCCTCGGGCAATCCCGCGCGGCGCCACGTGTTGCTGGTCTCGACGCTCAAGCGCATGCCGATGGGCATCCAGCTTTACGGGCCCGAACGGCCCGGCTTCAAGCTGGCCGTACTCGATCGTCCGCGCCGCTCGGTGCTGGCGATATTGCCTGCAGTGCTCATGGGGTGGCGGCCGAAATGGCTGTCCCGCGCGGGATTGCACCAGCTCGATGCCGAAGGGCTGGCTGTCGATGTCGCCGAACCCGTCATCCTCGACGGGGAAGCCTTTCCGCCCGGGCGCTACCGCGTCGAACAGGGCCCGGAACTTACTTTCGTCAGCACGTGAGCGAGACCCTCGCCAATCGCATCGCACCCGCACTCGAGCGGCCGGTCGACGCTGCGGTCGCGGCCTACGCCCGCCGGCTCGGCGAGGAGGCGGGTGCGCAGGCGGTCCTGTTCTACGGGTCGAACCTGCGTACCGGATCGCTTGACGGCGTGCTCGATTTCTATGTGCTCCTGCCCGGCGACCAGCGCGAGGCGATCTGGCCGCGCGTCAGCTACCGTGAATGGGATCATGCAGGGGTGCGGCTCAGGGCCAAGATCGCCACGCTGTCGCTCCAGCAGTTCGCGCAGGCCGCGAACGGCGGATCGCGCGATACGACGATCTGGGCGCGGTTCGTGCAGCCGTCGGCGCTGGTGTGGTCCGCCCATGACGAGGCGCGTAGCCAGGTGCTGGCAGCGCTCGGTGCAGCAGCCATAACCGCAGCGCAGCTGGCGGCGGCGGTCGGTCCATCACGCGGCACTGCGGAAGATTTCTGGCGGGCGCTGTTCCGTGCGACCTACCAGGCCGAATTCCGGGTGGAGAAGCCGGGGCGCGAGAACGCCATCCTCGAGGTGAACGCGGCGCATTTCGATGGCCTGCTGCCGCTTGCCTGGGAGGCGGGCGGGATCGCCTTTGCATGCCATGATGGCCTGTACGAGCCCGACCTGCCGGCGGCGGAACGCGCGCGCGTACTGCAGTGGTGGCGCCGCCGCGCACGGCTGGGCAAGCCGCTCAACCTGCTGCGGCTGGCCAAGGCCACCACGACCTTCGATGGCGCTGCCGATTACGCCGCGTGGAAGCTCCAGCGCCACACCGGCATAACGCTCGAAGTCACGCCGTTTCGCGCGCGGCATCCGTTGCTCGCAGCGCCCGGTGCGCTGTTCGAACTGTGGCGCAAGCGCCGCGCTCAGCGGTAGCGCATGCGGATCGACATAGTTTCGACACCCGTTCCGACATCGAACCGGGTCTTGGTGTAGCTCGGCTTGCCGAGGTTCCAGATGTTGATGCTGGGATTGTTCGACATCGCCCCGCCGTCGGCGAAGATATCGGTATCGCCATTGCCGTTCACATCGTGGCGCACCGCGATGGCATAGGTCCCCGGTTTGGGCACGGGCATGCAGAAGGTCATCGATCCCGCCTTGGCGGGCGCTTCCATGCGGTAGATCCACTTGCCCTTCTCGAGCCAGTCTTCCTTCGTCCCGCGATAGCTCTGCACACGGATCGTGCCCTTGCTTTCCTTGATGTCGGTCACGGTGACGCGGACCGCGGGACCTGCGCCTGCTGCGCATTTGGCGGCATCGTTGGTGATTTTCTGGCGATATTGCGCTTCGGCCGGGGACGGGGCTGCGAGCCCGGCGATGGCAAGCGTGGCAATGCCGACGATGGCGACGAGATTGCGGTTCATAGGATCAGGGTCCGTCTTCAACTGGAAAGGGTTCGGCGCGCATGCGCCCGATCGGCTGTTTGTTCTCCGATATGACGTGCGGTTTATCAAATCGCGCTGAATTGGGCCTGAATTCCCTGCCCCGGCGCTCATCCAGCGCGTGGTCAATGTGGAAAAGGCGGGACGGGTCGCTTGTTAACCCTCGTTTCGCGCGCGTAGGGCAGGCCCAGGCTATCCCGCGACCCGAGGCCCCACGCCCGCCATGACCACCCCGCTGATTTCCCCGTCGATCCTGTCTGCCGACTTCGCTGCGCTGGGCGAGGAAGTGCGCGCCATCGACGCTGCCGGGGCGGACTGGATCCATGTCGACGTAATGGACGGCCATTACGTCCCCAATATTACCATCGGCCCCGCTGTGGTGAAGGCGCTGCGCCCGCATACCGACAAGCCGTTCGACGTGCACCTGATGATCGCGCCGATCGATCCCTATCTCGAAGCCTTCGCCGAAGCCGGCGCGGATATCATCACGGTCCATCCCGAAGGAGGGCCGCATATCCACCGCACGCTGCAGGCGATCGGCAATCTGGGCAAGAAGGCAGGGGTGGTGCTCAATCCCGGCACGCCGGTCGAGGCGCTGGACTACATCCTCGAAGATGTCGATCTGGTGCTGGTGATGAGCGTCAATCCCGGCTTCGGCGGGCAGAGCTTCATTCATTCGCAATTGCGCAAGGTCGAAGCGATCCGGGAGCGGATCGACAAACTGGGCAAGCCCATCCATCTCGAAGTCGATGGCGGGGTCAACGCCGAGACCGCGCGGCTGTGCGTCGATGCCGGCGCCGATGTGCTGGTGGCCGGTTCGGCGACCTTCAAGGGCGGGCCGGAGCGCTATGCCGCCAATATCGCCGCGCTGAAGGGCCAGGCGTGAACGCCGGGGTGCGCACTCTCTTGAAGGGAGGCGCCGCGCCCGATGAAAGCGCCGCGCCTGCATTGCCGCTCGGCGAAGTGCACGAACCGCTGGTCGAGACCGAACCGGAGGAATTGCCCGAAGCGGTCCCGCTCGAACCGGCGCGCGCGCTGGTGCTGGCCGAATTCGAAGCGCCGCGCACCGGGCCGGTGGATGCGGTTCTGCGGCTGGCTTACCGCATGGGTGTGCCCGGTTCGGTGCTCGCCGCCCCTTTGCGCAAGCCCGCCGCGCCGCGCCTGCTGGCCACGGTGTCCAGCCCGCTGCGCGGAGAGCGCGGGGCGGGCATGGCGCTGCGGGCGGGCCAGTTCGTCGTTCACGGGCTCAAGGTTCCCGTCGACAAGGTGGACTTCGCCAGCAACGCACCATTGACCCCGCCAGTCCAGCGCGCGGTCCAGGGGTTCACCTGGCTGCGCGATCTCGGGGCCTGTGCCCCGCGCGAGGAATGCGCCGGGATCGGTGAAAAGCTGCTGGCGCGGTGGCTGAAGGCCAATCCGGTGCCGGCCCGCGGTCCGGCGTGGACTGTCGAACACGCCGGGCTGCGGCTGCTGGGCTGGCTGGTCAATGCGCCGCTCCTGCTCGGCGGCGATGCGGGGCTGCGTGCCCGCACGCTGGCAGCGATGGAAGCCACTGCCCGCTATCTCGACCGACAGGTCGCCAATACCGAAGACCGATTGGGCCGCGTCGCGGGCTGGTGCGCCATCGTGGCGGCCGGCCTGCTGCTGCCCGACGGTCGCCCGCGGCGCGTGTTCGGCGAAGCCGGCCTGCTGCGCGCGCTGGGCGAACTGGTGGCCGAAGATGGCGGCGTCCTGTCGCGGAGCCCGCTCGCGCAGATGGATGCGATCGCGCTGCTGATCGACCTGCGCGCCTGTTATGCGGCAGTCGATCGCGATCCTCCGCCGGCGCTCGAAACCATGCTCGGCCTGCTCGTACCGCCCCTGCTCGCGCTGCGGATGGGCGACCGGGGGCTGGGCAGCTGGCAGGGCGCCGGTGCCACTTCGGCGGCACGGGTCGATGCGCTCGTCGCAGCAAGCGGCATCCGCGCGCGGCCGGGGAAGGATTCCAAGCACTGGGGATACCAGCGCGTCGATGCCGGCAAGGCCACGCTGGTGCTTGATGCCGCGCCCCCGCCGCGTTCGCGCCATTCGCGCTACGGCTGCGCCTCGACGCTGGCATTCGAGCTGTCCTACGCAGAGCAGCGCGTGGTGGTGAATTGCGGCGGCGGGGAACTGGCCGGCGGGCAGGTGCCCGTGCGGATCGAGCAGGGCCTGCGCGGCACCGCGGCCCATTCGACGCTGGTGCTCGACGATGCCAATTCCACTGCCGTCCTGATCAAGGGGCAGATCGGCAAGGGTGTCGAGGAAGTCGATATCGCTCGCACCACGGTGAAGCAAAAGGGCCGCGACACGGCGCGGCTGGAAGCGTCGCACAATGGCTATGCGGCACGCTATGGCCTCATCCACCGGCGCACCCTCCTGCTTGGCGCGGACGGCAGCGGGCTGTCCGGCGAAGACGTGCTCGAACCTTCGGGCCGGCAGGGCAAGCGGGGCAAGATATCCTTTGCAATCCGTTTCCACCTCGGTCCGGGGATCGAAGCCGGACTGGCCGACGACCGGCGCGGCGCGGGGCTCGCGCTGCCCGATGGAAGCTACTGGCAATTCCGTCTCGGAGGCGATAGCGGCGAGGCGCATATCGCGATCGAGGACAGTCTGTGGGTCGACGGGCAGGGCCGCCCGCGCGCCACCAAGCAACTGGTCGTCGAAGGGCTGACATCGCGCAGCGGGGGACGGTTCCCCTGGCTGCTCAAACGCATGGGGTGATTTTACGTGGCTGACGTGGCGATCAAGCGGGCACTGCTCTCGGTGTCCGACAAGAGCGGCTTGGTGGAGCTGGGCGAAGCTCTGGCCGCGAGGGGCGTCGAACTGGTTTCGACCGGCGGCACTGCCAGGGCGCTGCGCGAAGCGGGGCTCGACGTGCGCGACGTGTCCGATCTGACGGGCTTTCCCGAGATGATGGACGGGCGCGTGAAGACGCTCCACCCGATGGTCCATGGCGGCCTGCTCGCCGTGCGCGACAATCCCGAACACGCCGCGGCGATGGAAGCGCACGCCATCGGCGCGATCGACCTCGTGGTGGTCAACCTCTATCCGTTCGAGGCGACCGTGGCGAAGGGCGCAGGGCGTGACGAGATCATCGAGAATATCGATATCGGCGGGCCGAGCATGGTCCGCAGCGCGGCGAAGAACCACCAGTTCGTCACCATCGTCACCGACCCCGCCGACTATCCCGCGCTGCTGGGCGAGCTCGAGGCATCGGGCGCGACCTCGCTCGATTTCCGCCGCCAGTGCGCAGCCAAGGCCTTCGCCGCCACCGCTGCCTATGATTCGATGATCAGCCAGTGGTTCGCCTTTGCCGACCAAGAGCAGCGTTTTCCGCAGTTCCTGGCCATCAACGGCAAGGCGCCCGTCGAGCTGCGTTATGGCGAAAACCCGCATCAGCAGGCGGCGCTCTACACGCCCGTGGGTCCGCATGCCCGGGGCATCGCGCAGGCCGAGCAGCTGCAGGGCAAGGAACTGAGCTACAACAATTACAACGATGCCGACGCCGCGCTGGAACTGTGCGCCGAATTCGCCGGCGGCGATCCCGCAGTGGTGATCGTCAAGCACGCCAATCCCTGCGGCGTGGCTCAGGCTGCGACCTTGCTCGAGGCGTGGAACCACGCGCTTGCCTGCGATAGCGTATCGGCTTTCGGCGGCATCGTCGCGGTGAACACCGAACTCGATGGCGCCACCGCAGCGGCGATCTGCGAAATCTTCACCGAAGTCGTGATTGCCCCCGCGGTCAGCGATGCGGCGCGCGAGGCGTTTGCTAAGAAGAAGAACCTGCGCCTGCTGGTTACCGGCGACCTGCCTGATCCCCGCCGCGGCGGGCTGGCAGTCAAGCCGATCACTGGCGGCCTGCTGGTTCAGACGCGCGACAATGGCGCGATCACCGAAGCCGATCTCAAGGTGGTCACCCAGCGCGAGCCCACCGAGCAGGAATTGAAGGATTGCCTGTTCGCCTGGACCGTCGCGCGGCACGTCAAGTCGAACGCCATCGTCTATGCCAAGGACGGCGCAACCGCGGGTATCGGCGCGGGACAGATGAACCGCCGCGATTCTTCGCGCATCGCCGCGATGAAGGCAGCCGAGGCAGCGGAGAAATACGGTTGGGACCAGAGCCGCACGGTTGGCAGCGCGGTCGCATCGGATGCGTTCTTCCCCTTCGCCGACGGCTTGCTCGCCGCAGCCGAGGCAGGTGCGAGCGCGATCATCCAGCCCGGAGGTTCGATCCGCGACGAAGAGGTCATCGCGGCCGCCGACGAACAGGGGCTGGCCATGGTCTTCACGGGCATGCGCCACTTCCGCCACTGAGCGCAGGCGATCGACGAACGAAGCTGAACGCCCGACGACGGGGCCATTAAGGCGGTTGCAAGTCCGGTGGGTGTAGCCATCTGGGTCAGCGTAACGAAAGCACCCCCCTCATGGCCCTGTTCACATCCGACCTCTATCGCAATTTCGGCATCGGCTTCGGCCTTGGTGCCGTGGCAGTCCTGCTCTCGAATGGCAGCGATTTCCTGTCTGCGGTTCCGCAACTGGTCGCCTCGATCCTGTGATGCGCTGGCGTCACGCCATCGCTGCAACAGCGCTCGCGCTTGGCGCGTCGGCGTGTCAGCAACCGCTGCTCGCCGCTGAAAAGGCGGTCGAGGCACCGGCGGCAAAGCGGGCGGCCAAGGAGGGATCCGGCCTCAAGACCGCGATCTTCGCCGGCGGCTGTTTCTGGGGCGTCGAAGGGGTTTTCAGCCATGTCCGCGGCGTAACCAGCGCGGTTTCCGGATACCATGGCGGGACCGAGCGGCAGGCGCACTACAAGCTCGTATCGAGCGGGATCACCGACCACGCCGAGGCGGTCAGGGTAACCTACGATCCCAAGGTCATCCGCTATGACCAGCTGCTGCGTATCTTCTTTTCGGTCGTCACCGATCCGACCCAGCTCGACCGGCAGGGCCCCGACGTCGGGGCGCATTATCGCAGCGCGATCGTGCCGCTGTCGGCCGAACAGAACGCGGTCGCCAAGGCCTATCTGGCGCAGCTGCGATCTGTCGATCTGTGGGACAAGCCGATCGTCACGCGGATCGAACGCGCGCAGGCGTTCTATCCTGCCGAAACCTATCACCAGGACTTCATGCTCAAGAACCCGCGTCACCGGTACATCGTGCGGTGGGACGCTCCCAAGGTGAAGGCTCTCAAGGCGCTTTACCCGGGGGCCTATTCGGCGCGTTTCCAGCCCGACTAGCTTGCGATAGGCCCTGCGCGCGCTTACTTCGGGCGCATGGCCAGGCACGCACATCAGGAACATCAGGGCGCGGAACTCATCGCGGCCGCGCGCGACACCCTCACCGACAGCGGTGAGCAATGGACTGGCATGCGGCAGTCGGTCTTCGAAGAACTGGCGCGGCACGACAAACCCGCCAGCGCCTACGACATTGCCGACAATCTGTCGCAAAGCCGCGGCAAGCGGGTGGCTCCCAACAGCGTCTACCGCATCCTCGACCTGTTCGTCCGCAGCAATCTGGCCAACCGGATCGAGAGCGCGAATGCCTATCTGGTCAACACGCATCCCGGTTGCCGGCACGACTGCATTTTCCTGATCTGCGACGATTGCGGCAAGGCCACCCATATCGACGACGAACGCGTCTCGGGCGCGCTGCGCGAAGCGGGCCGCGATGCCGGCTTTACCGATGTCCGGCCGGTGGTGGAATTGCGCGGCCTGTGCGACGATTGCGCCAGCTGAGCGCCAGCGGCGGATCGTGCGATCCTGCCGCTAAAGCGTTCATCGACAGTTTCGTTCTACCGGTGTAGGGCCTTCGTTTATGACTACCCGCCCCAAGACGCCGTTGTTGGATACGGTCAATACCCCCGAAGATCTGCGCCAGCTGGGGAAGGACCAGCTTCGCCAATTGTCCGACGAATTGCGCGCCGAAATGATCGACGCCGTCGGGCAGACGGGGGGGCATCTGGGATCGGGGCTGGGCGTGGTCGAACTGACCACGGCGATCCACTATGTTTTCAACACGCCCGAGGACAAGCTCGTCTGGGACGTCGGCCACCAGTGCTACCCGCACAAGATCCTGACCGGGCGGCGCGATCGCATCCGCACGCTGCGGCAGGGCGGAGGCCTCAGCGGCTTCACCAAGCGCGCCGAAAGCGAATACGATCCCTTCGGCGCGGCGCACAGCTCGACATCGATCTCGGCTGCGCTCGGCTTCGCCATGGCGAACAAGATGCAGGGCCAGCCCGGCCGTGGCATCGCCGTGATCGGCGACGGCGCGATGAGCGCGGGGATGGCCTATGAGGCGATGAACAACGCCGAACAGGCAGGCAACCGGCTGGTCGTCATTCTGAACGACAACGACATGTCGATCGCGCCGCCGGTCGGCGGGCTGTCGGCATATCTCGCGCGCATGGTGTCCTCGAGCGAGTATCTCGGGCTGCGCACCATGGCCTCGAAGATCGCCAAGAAGCTCGGCCGGCGTGTGTGGGGCGGGCTCGAGAAGGCAGAAGAATACGCGCGCGGCATGGCGACCGGCGGCACTCTGTTCGAAGAGCTGGGGTTCTATTACGTCGGGCCGATCGACGGGCACAATCTCGAGCACCTCATTCCCGTGCTCGAGAACATCCGCGATAGCGAACAGGGCCCGGTGCTGATCCATGTCGTGACGCAGAAGGGCAAGGGCTATGCCCCGGCCGAAAACAGCGCGGACAAGTATCACGGTGTCGCCAAGTTCGACGTGGTCACCGGCGAACAGAAGAAGTCGAAGGGCGGACCGCCCGCCTACCAGAACGTCTTCGGCGAAACGCTCGCCAAGCTTGCAAACACCGACCCGCGTATCTGTGCGATCACCGCCGCGATGCCCAGCGGCACCGGCGTCGACAAGTTCGCCAAGGCGCATCCGGACAAGTCGTTCGACGTGGGCATCGCCGAACAGCACGGTGTGACCTTTGCCGCAGGGCTGGCGGCGCAGGGCATGCGGCCTTTCGCGGCGATCTATTCGACCTTCCTGCAGCGGGCCTACGACCAGGTGGTCCACGACGTGGCGATCCAGAACCTGCCCGTGCGCTTCGCGATCGACCGCGCCGGTCTGGTCGGTGCGGATGGCTGCACGCATGCCGGCAGCTTCGACGTCACTTATCTCGCGACGCTCCCCAATTTCGTGGTCATGGCCGCCGCCGATGAGGCCGAGCTGGCGCATATGACCTACACTGCGGCGGAATATGACGAAGGCCCGATCGCGTTCCGCTATCCGCGCGGTGCGGGCACGGGCGTGGGAATTCCCGAAGAACTCGAGAAGCTGGAAATCGGCAAGGGCCGGATCGTGCGCGAAGGCTCGAAAGTCGCGATCCTGTCACTTGGCGCAAGGCTGGAAGAGGCGAAGAAGGCTGCCGACCTGCTCGAAGCCAAGGGGCTGTCGACCACGGTTGCGGATATGCGGTTCGCCAAGCCGCTCGACACCGCGCTGATCGAGAAACTGATGCGCAGCCACGATGTGGTGGTGACGGTCGAGGAAGGCGCCGTGGGCGGCCTCGGCGCGCATGTCCTGACCTTCGCCAGCGATGAGGGGCTGACCGATTCCGGGCTGAAGGTGCGCACGATGCGGCTGCCCGACGTATTCCAGGACCATGACGATCCCGCCAAGCAGTATGACGAAGCCGGGCTCAATGCGCCGCATATCGTCGATACGGTGCTGAACGCGCTGCGGCACAACAGCGCCGGGGTCGAAGAAGCGCGCGCCTGACCGGGCGCGGGTGTCCGCGTTTTTCTGCCGCGGTTCCACCGGGCTGCCACCCGCCCATGCTAGCTCTTTCGCATCGCGCTGCGGACTGGCAAGACCGCGGGCGAAAGAGAGGCTGCATGACCCTGCTGACTGTAGAAACGTCCGATCACGTCACGACGCTGACGCTCAATCGTCCGGACACCATGAACCCGCTCGGCGCGAAGGGCGACGGGGATGCTTTCGTCGCCGCCTGCGATGCGATCAATGCCGATATGGATGTGCGCTGCGTCATCCTGACCGGGGCCGGACGCGCGTTCAGCGCGGGCGGCGACATCAAGGCGATGAAACAGCGCACGGGCACTTTCGGCGGGACCGCGCCCGAGATTTCCGATGGCTATCGCAACAACATCCACAAGGTCCTGCGCGCGCTGTATTCGCTGCGCGTGCCGCTGATCGCAGCGGTCAACGGGCCGGCAATCGGGCTCGGCTGCGATCTCGCCTGCCTCGCCGATATGCGGATCGCCAGCGACCGTGCCAAGTTCGGCGTGACGTTCCTCAAGCTGGGCATCATCCCGGGCGATGGCGGAACCTGGATCCTGCCGCGGATCATCGGCGAGGCGCGCGCGGCGGAGCTGTTCTACACCGGCGATGTGATCGATGCGGCCACCGCGCGCGACTGGGGACTGGTCAGCCGGGTGGTCGAGGGCGAAGCGCTGGTGTCCGAAGCGCAGGCGCTCGCCGCCAAGATCGCCGCCATGCCCCCGCACGCGCTGCGCCATGCGAAGAACCTGATGCGGCAGGGGCGTTCGATGAGCTACGATTCGGCGCTTGAACTGGCCGCCAACACGCAGGCGATGATGCATCTGACCGATGATCACATGGAAGGGGTGGACGCCCTGCTCGAGAAACGCGCGCCCGTCTTCAAGGGCACCTGACCGGGCCCGGTCGGGGCCGCGCTTGCCAGTCGCCCGAAAATCGGTGAGACTTCGCGCCGGAGCGAAGGGGGAAATGGCATGCCGGCAGGGGTTCTCGCGGTCGTCGTCTGGACGTGCGTCGGCCTGTTTGTCGGGGTCGTACTGCTCGGTTTCGCCGCGCTTGCCGGGATTTGGCAGCCGCGTGACGAGGAAACGGGCAAGTGGCTCAAGCGCTCGGTCGTCTTTCCGCTGGTCGGCGGCGTGGTCGGCTTTGCTACATTCGTGTTCGCCAGCGAACGCGGCCTTCCGCCGCAGCCCACTCCCATGCCGGAACCCTCGCCATTCGTCTCGCCTGGCCCGCACCCCAGTCGCACCGACGCGCCCCCAGGGCCCACGCCTGCACCCACCGCGACGCCAACGCCGGTTCCGACGCGCACACCGGTTCCGGATGATCCCCGCCCGCCAGTGGCACGCTGCGGGGTTGCCGTACCCCAGGCACTGGCCGACTGGGCGCGCGACCATCTGGGCGAGCCGCCCGACTTCACCTGCGCAGAGCAGCAACCCTATCCGCAGTGCGTTGCCACCCTGCAGGGACGATCACGGCCCGAAATCTCCCGCGTGGCTGCCCGGCAATGCGGCGATGACCTGTCCGCGTTTCGCCGCTCCTTCGTGGCGCCGGTCTATGGCGCAAAGGCTTCGTACCAGATCAATCTGGACCATACGGAGTTCGCCCTGCGCTCGGGCGTCTCCGACGACGCGGCGGACCGGCATGATTATGTCGCTGCCGAAATCAGCCGGATGAACGGCCGCGAATGGGACCGGTTCGTCGCGATCGACCGCAAATCGCGTGAGGATATGCGGGCCTGTCAGGACGAGCGCCGCTGCCTTGAACCGTCAGAGGGTGGTTAGAACCAGCGCCACACGCCAGCGGCGATGCCATTGGCGTGGATATGGCCGTAGGTGGCGGCAAGCCAGATTACGATTCCGCCGATCCAGGCCGCAGTACCTGCGCGCGCAAGCCCGGCGAAGCGCGGCCAGTAACTCGTCCGTGCTTCCCAGCCGGCCCATGCATCACCCAGCTGGCTTTCCTTCTTGCGGTCCTGCAGATGCGCACCAAGCAGTGCGAGCAGACCGATGGCGCCGGCAAGGATGATCTGGCGCGGAGTCGGGCTCACCAGGATGTGCGCGGCGGCCCAGAGCGCGAAAGACCACATCATCGGGTGCCGCGTGACATGGAAGACCCCGTGCGGGGCCAGCGCCGCATGCGCTGCCGCCCGCGGATCGGGCAGGGCGGGGTTGCGCTGGAAAGAGCCTGCCAGCAGGATCGAGGCGATGAGCATGATGGCGGTGGCAAGGGCCCATATGGCGTCGCCCGAACCATTCCACAGCGGAGTGCCGCCGGGCCCGACGGCTCGAAACGCGCGGGCGGCCCAGACGAACGTAGCCAGCGCGACCAGCGAATAGAGCGCGCGAAAGCCGTTCTCGCCCAGCTTGCGGGCCATTGGCGCACGCAGCGGATGCGACAGCGCGAAATGCATGCCGACGAAAGCGAGCGAAGCGGCAAGCAGCGAAACCAGGGCGTGATCCATTAACCCCTCCATGTTTACAGCATCAACATGGGTAGCAGGCCTGTGCCGCGAAGCAAGCGGCATCGTCGATAGCAAGTCAGGCGGCGGGTTCGATGCCGAGCAATTGGACGGTGAACAGCAGCGTGGCTCCGCCGGGGATCGGCCCCTTGCCGCGGGGCCCATAAGCGAGGTCGGCAGGGGCGGCGATTTCGATTGTGTCGCCCACGCCCATTTCCGGGATCGCCATTTGCCACGCCTTGACCAGGCGGTTCAGCGGGAAGGTTGCCGGTTCGCCGCGCTCGAAACTGGAATCGAAGGTCTCGCCATCGATGAAGGTGCCGGCGTAATGCACGGTCACCGTGTCTTCGACGCGCGGGCTTTGCGTGCTTCCGGCATAATCGACATAGCGCCAGCGCAGGCCGCCGGGCATCACCCGCCAGCCGTCTTCGGCGGACAATCCCGTGAGATAGGCCTGCTGCGCGTTCATCCAGGCAATATCCTGCGACCGGTCAGCCGTATCCTGCGCCGCCAGCGCGTGGAAGCCGATGGCTGCCGCCGCTGCGCCAAGCGCCAGCAGGGTGGTGCGCATGTCCTTCATCGCCCTACCAGTCGTAGCCCTTGGGCAGATCGCTGGTGTCGAGATCGCGATAGCGATCGCGCAGGCGGCTCTGGTGGCTGTCGAGCGGCTGCTCGATCCCGTCGATATAGACCTTCACCGGCATGGCGCCGACTTCGAGCGGGTCGCCGTCCCAGATCACCAGATCGCCGGTCGCACCCGGCGCCAGCACGCCCGCCTTGCCGCCCATGCCGCTGATGCTGGCCGGCACGGACGTGATTGCCGCGAAAGCCTCACCCCAGCTTAGCCCGTCGGCACCCGGGATGCGGGTCAGCGCCACCAGATTGCCGGCATACTGGTTGAGGTTGCGCGGGTTTTCCATCGCGGCGGCGTTGATCGCCACTTTGACCCCCGCCTTCACCATCCGGCCGATATTGCTCTGTGTGGCAGCCAGTTCCTCGAAATTCGCGGGCAGGTCGTCCAGCCCGTCGGCGATCACCGGAACGCCCGCGGCTGCGATCTCGTCCGCGACCAGCCAGCCTTCGCTGGCGCCCACCAGGACCAGTTCGAGACGCGGGAATTCCTGCGTCAGCGCCAGCGCGGCGCGAATGTCCGACGCGCGTTCGACATAGACATAGAGCGGCTGTTCGCCGCGCACCACGGGCACCAGCGCGGCAGCATCGAACCGGGTCAGCAGGGCATCGCCGGCGCGCTCGGTTTCGCGTCCCGTCAGTCGAGGATCAATCGGCAAGTCGTCGCCGGTGCGCAGGTCGGCGCGGGCGCCGCCCGCCGGGATGCGTGCGCCGTCACCGTAGCTGCCCGCTTCGCGCAGGGCATTGCGGAGCAACGCGTGCGTCGCAGCGCGGCTTCCGCCGGCAATCCGCCCGCCGCGCTCGCCCAGCGTGACCACCTGGAAAGCGCGCGGACGGCTGATCGCCTGCGGATCGGCGCCGAGATCGATCAGCGCCCCCTGGCCGCCGAAGATCGAAGCCGAAGGCATCGTTACGGTCGCTGCGCGCGTGATCCCCGCGGCGCGGTGGACGAGGATGTGCTGCGATGCCGGATTGACCACCGGGGCGACGTCGAGTGCCGCGCTGAAAGGCGAATTGCCGGCCCGGCTGTCGTTGGATTCGCTGACCGCGCCGACATCCCACAATCCGAGATTGGTCACCGTTGCGAAGATGCCGGGGGTCACCCAAGCGCCTCCCGCGTCGATCACGGAATAGTTGCCGCTGGGCGTACCGTGGCCGACTTGTGCGATCGCGCCGTTTTCGACGACGACATAACCGTCCTCGATCGGTTCGCCGCCGTCGCCGGTTGCGACCGTGGCATTGGTCACCGCGAAGGTCTGCGCGGCGGCGGGCGTCGCAAGGGCGCAGGCAGCGGTCGCAAGGAGAGTAGCAAGGCGCATCATTTCACGTCTCCTTCGCCGGGCTGGCCAAGCTCGAAATCGCTGACCGGTTGCCGCCTGCGGTCCATCGCGTCGAACATCAGCGCGCCATCGACCCAGACCTTTTCGGGCCGCGAATAGACCGACAGCGGGTTGCCGTTCCACAGCACGACATCGGCCATCTTGCCGGCCTCGAGGCTGCCGGTCATCTCTGCGATGCCCATGGCCTTCGCGGCGTTGTAGGTGAACCAGCCGACCACTTCGGCGTCGGGAATGTCCAGACCGACACGGCGCCCCGCCGCCTGGGCCTTGGCGGCTTCCTGGTTGAGCCGCTGGATGCCGTTCTCGTCATCGGAATGGATCACGACGCAGGCGCCTTCGCGCTGGAGGAAGGCAGCGTTCTCGAGGATGCCGTCATAGGCTTCCATCTTGAAGCCGTACCAGTCCGCCCAGATCGCGCTGCAGACGTCGTTTTCGCGCAGCAGGTTGCCGATCTTGTAGGCTTCGACCGCGTGGTGGAAGGCGGTGACTTTGTAGCCCATCTCCTTGGCCATATCCATCACCAGCGCCATCTCGTCGGCGCGGTAGCAATGGTTGTGGACGAGAATTTCGCCGTCGAGCACGCCCTTAAGCGTTTCCTTGCCGAGATCGCGTTTCTTGCCGTCATAGGCCTGCGCATCGAGCCACATTTGCCGGTTGACCGCGAAATTGCCCATCCGGGTCGAGGGCATGCGGCCCTTGCCGCCGTAGACGCGCTTGGGGTTCTCGCCGCACGCCATCTTCATGCCATAGGGCGCGCCGGGGAACTTCATGCCCTGCACGGTGCGCGCGGAAACGTTCTTCAGCGTGACCGACCGGCCGCCGGTCAGGTTCGCCGAACCGGGCAGGATCTGCAGGCTGGTGACGCCGCCATTGGCCAGCGCGCGGGTGAAACCCGGATCCTGCGGCCAGACCGAATGTTCGGCCCAGACTTCGGGCGTCATCGGGCTGGTCGCTTCATTGCCGTCCGAATGCGCCTGCACACTGGGGGTGGGATAGTCGCCCAGGTGGGAATGGATGTCGATCACGCCGGGGGTGACGAACTTGCCGGTGCCATCGATCCGGTCGTAGCCATCGGTGGCCAGCGAGGCATCGCCCACCGCCACCACCTTGCCATCGCGGAACAGCACGGTGCCGTTCTCGATCATGCCGCCGCGCCCGTCATAGATGGTTGCGCCGGTCAGCGCGGTCGGGCGGCCGGGATAGGGTGCATAAGTCGATGCGAAGGGCACCCTGCCGTCCTCGCCGACGGGGGCGCTCCAGTCCTTTGCGGAGGCCGAGGCCACGCCGTCGCCCCCGGTGGTGGAACATCCGGCAACCGCGAATGCGGCCGCGCAGGCGAGCAAGGCAATACGTGTCATGGAACCCCCAATGCAGTCGGGCCGGAGCATCGCTGCCCCGGCCCGTGCGGTCAATTGCATTTTGTCGGCGCTATCAAGCGGTTCGCAGATCGGCGCCGGTTGCCCGTCAGCTGTTGGGGCGGGTTTCCGGATGGATCCCGGCACCCTGCGGCTCGCCCGGGCCCTCGCTCTGGCCGAGCAGGTCGTCGCCGACGTCGTCGTCCTGCAGCGTATCGAGGTGCATCAGACGCTTCACCAATCCGGAGATGAGGATGACGACGATGCCCACGGCGATGGCGATCAGGCCGATCTGCCAGTAGATATCGAGCGTGCCTTCGCGGGTCATCACACCGTCTTCGCCGCCGGTCGCTGCCCCGATCATCCCGGCCACGTAATTGCCGCCGGCCGTGGCGAAGAACCAGGCACCCATGATCAGCGACGCGAGATGCGTCGGCGCAAGGCGGTTCATGGCCGAAAGCCCGACGGGTGAGAGACACAGTTCGCCGGTGGTGTGGAAGAGGTAGATGCCGAAGAGGAAGATCACCGGGATCAGCGCATTCGCATCCACCGTCGCAGCGCCCCAGACCAGCACCAGGAAGCCGAAGCCCAGCTGGATCAGGCCCAGACCGAACTTGGCCGGTGTCGAGGGTTCGAGCCCGCGCCGACCGAGCCAGGTCCACAGCGAGGCGAACACCGGGGCCAGCAGGATGATGTAGATCGGGTTGATCGACTGGAACAGCGATGCCGGGACACCCTGCCGATCGATATAGCGATCGGTGAACAGGTTGAGCGAACCACCCGCCTGTTCGAACAGACCCCAGAACAGCGGCTGTAGCGCGATCAGGAACAGGATCGCGAACAGCCGTTCGCGTGGTTCCTTCTCGAGCTTGAACGCCTGCATCAGCACGTATGCCAGCAGGGCGATGCCGCACACCAGCATCAGGCCGCCGACGACCGACTGGTACTGGATCAGCGCCCACATGACGGCGACGCCGAGGATGCCGATGCCGTACATCGTGATCTCGGTGGTCTTGGCCAGCGGCTTGGGCGGTTCGCCGCGGCCGAGCAGCAGCGGCTTGCCGAGCACGAAGACCACGAGGCCGAGCAGCATGCCGATGCCCGCGGCACCGAAGCCATAGGCCCAGCCGAGCGTCTGGCCGAGATAGCCGGCAATGATCGTGCCAACCGCGGCGCCCACGTTAATGCCCATGTAGAAGATGGTGTAGGCACCGTCGCGGCGCACGTCGGTGCGCGGGTAGAGCTGGCCCACGATCACCGAGATGTTCGCTTTCAGGAAGCCCGAACCGACGATGATGAAGGCCAGTGCCAGCCAGAACACGTTGATCATCGGATCGGCCTGTCCGCCGCCGCCTTCGAAGGCCATGAAAAAGTGGCCGAAGGTCAGCAGGACGGCGCCGAACAGCACGGCCTTGCGCTGGCCCAGATAACGGTCGGCCAACCAGCCGCCGAGGACCGGGGTGATGTAGACGAGGCTGACATACGCGCCGTAGACGATGTTCGACGCGCTATCGTTGAACAGCCAGTGCTGGGTCAGGTAAAAGATCAGCAGCGCGCGCATGCCGTAGTAGGAGAACCGCTCCCACATTTCGGCGAAGAACAGGATATACAGGCCCTTGGGGTGTCCTCCGACCTCTTCCTGCGGTCGCGTAACCGCGTAAGCGCCTACAATCAGGAACGCTGCGAGGATGACCGACGCGATCGCGGCGATCCAGTCCCCTTCGTTCCACAGTGCCATGTCCTTCATTCAGTGGCCTTTCCCTGAACCAAATTCGTTGTGCGACCCGATGGCCGAATGGCGGCGCACCGTAACGTCTTGCGCGCCCATGTGAAGCATTAGTTACAGCAGTGACCGTCTGTCAGCGGGCGCCCCTAGGTATTCCCTGCTAGGGCGGGAACCTTGTGCGCCGCGCTGTATTATGGCACTGATGCAGTCTGTTGCGGGGACAAGTGATGAGCAACCAGTCGAAGCCGGTCTATATGAAGCTGCGCGACATGATCGCGGCGGCAATCATCGACGGCCGCTATGCCGAGGGCGAGATGCTGCCCTCGGTGCGCGCGCTGGCGGCAGAGCAGGGCGCCAATCCGCTCACCGTCGCCAAGGCCTATCAGCAATTCCAGAACGACGGCCTGGTCGAAGTTCAGCGCGGCGTCGGCATGTATGTGGTCGAGGGCGCCGCGAACCGGCTCCGCCAGTCCGAACGCGAACAGTTCCTGCAGGTCGAATGGCCCGAGATCCGGGCCCGGATGGACCGCCTCGGCGTCTCGGCGCGCGAATTGCTGGCCGACGCCTGACAGCGCCCGCGGCGCTTGCGCCGGGGGGCGTTTTGCATCCTTGCGGCAGCCAAGCAGTTCTGCCACAGTCTGACGGTTGGAATCGGGCGGGAGAGCGTGATTTCGGCGGGGACGCATCGTGGAAACGATATTTGCGATCGAACGCACCCGGAGATCCATATGATCCGATCCGAACTTCTTGCCGCTCTGGCCCAGGACAATCCCGAATTGCGGGCTGAAGAGGTCGAGCAGGTCGTCGATATCTTTTTCGAGGAAATCGCGCAGCGACTGGCCGAAGGCGGCCGGGTCGAATTGCGCGGCTTCGGGGCATTTTCCACCCGCGAACGCGAAGCGCGCAAGGGCCGCAATCCGCGGACGGGCGAAACCGTCGACGTACCCGCCAAGCGGGTCCCCTATTTCAAGCCGGGCAAGGACATGCGCCGGCGCCTCAACGACGAGTGAGCGATTGGCTGGCCGGCGCACGATCCGCGATTGCCCGCCCGACCGGCAGCGATTAGAGCGGCCCCCATCGGCGGGTGTGGCGGAATGGTAGACGCCGGGGACTTAAAATCCCCTGAGCTTTGCTCGTGCGGGTTCGAGTCCCGCCACCCGTACCAGCCACCCGTTCGCTTGCCGGCCCTATCGGGTGATACCCTTATCCCGGCATTAACACTTTCGCAGTTAGGCTTCGCGGGGAAGCAATACTGATTCGCGGCGCCATCGCGGCTGCCATGAAGCCGCGTACGCGTTGGACATAACTAGGCTATGCAATTCACCACCGGGACCGGCATGCAGGACAATGGTTCGACAAACGGCGAGGAACAGCGCGGCGCTCCGCGCTACACCTCGCTCATCCGCGCGGCGAAGCTGGTCTGCGGCCAGGGCGAATTCGTCTGTGTGATCCGCGACGTGTCGGCCACGGGTGTCTCGCTGCGCACCTTCCACAAGCTGCCCACCGACGAAGCGATCGCGCTCGAATTGCAGAACGGCGAAAGCTACGAGCTCGAACTGGTCCGCAGCGAAGGCTTCGAGGCGAGCTACCGGTTCGAAGCCCCGATCGAAGCCGAACGGCTGATCCGCGAAAACTGGAAGTTCCCCAAGCGTGGCTTGCGGCTCAATCTGATGATGCCGCTCACCGTGGCCTCGCTCTCGGGCCGTGCCGAAGCGATCACGCTCAACATGTCGCAGCAGGGCGCGCGGATCGAATGCGAAAGCATCTTCGCGGTCGGCCAGCGGCTGACGATTTCCTGCGAAGGCCTGCCCGATATTCGCTGTACGGTGCGCTGGCGCAGGGATGCCAATTACGGCCTCGTGTTCGAGGACACTTTCACCTTGCGCGAATTCGCACTCGCCGCCGCACGGGTCCAGTGCCCGGCGCTGGTCGAGGAAGACGAGGCCTGGCCGCGCATTCCCTGAGACCGTTCAACCCGTCGCTGGTTTACGCGGGTTTGAAATCGAGCGCGACGCCATTGATGCAGTGGCGCTTGCCGGTCGGCCGCGGCCCATCGTTGAAGATATGGCCCAGATGCCCGCCACAATCCGCGCAATGCACTTCGGTGCGCGGATAACCGATCTTGTAATCGGTGCTGGTGCCCACCGCGCCCTTGTCGATCGGTTGCCAGAAACTGGGCCAGCCGGTGCGCGAATTGTATTTCGTCTTGGAACTGTAGACCGCGTTGCCACAGCCTGCGCAGACGAAGGTGCCCGCGCGGTCCTCCTCGTTGAGCGGCGATGAATAGGCACGCTCGGTCCCCGCGCCGCGCAGGACGCGATATTCCTGTGCGGTCAGCCGCTTGCGCCATTGCGCTTCGGTCAGCTCGACGGGGAAACTCCTGGCTTCCGCGGGCCGCGAACCGCAAGCGGTCAGCGCCGCGAAACTGGCGGAGGCGCCAATCCAGCCGAACAGGCGGCGGCGGGCAATGGGAAGGCGGGTCAAATCGCTCCGGGTCATGGCGTGGAGGAATAGTCCCCCACGCCTGAACCTATGCTTGCGCGGGTACAGCGCCGGCGCAGCGGTGCCTCAGAAGTCGGTAATCTCGACTTCGAGCTTGCGGAAGCCGTGCACGAAATTGGCACGGACGCGCTCGATATCGCCCGCGACATGCACCCGCATGCGCCGCTTGTGCAGTTCCTCGAGCAGGATGCGCAGCTGCAATTCGGCGAGCCGCGCCCCGACGCAGCGGTGGATGCCATAGCCGAAGGCGATATGGCGGCGGGCGTTGTCGCGCTGGATGTCGAGCTTGTCGGGGTTCTCGAACACTTCCTCGTCGCGATTGGCCGACAGGTACCACAGCACGACCTTGTCGCCCTTCTTGATCGTCTGGCCGAAGACTTCGGTGTCCTCGGTGCAGGTCCGGCGCATATGTGCGAGCGGGGTCTGCATGCGCAGGATTTCCTGCACGGCGTTGGGAATGAGCTCGGGCTGCTGTTCGAACAGCTTGCGCTGGTCGGGGTTCTTGTCGAGCTGGTAGATGATCCCGCTCATCGAATTGCGCGTGGTGTCGTTGCCGCCCACGATCAGCAGGATCAGATTGCCCATGAATTCCTGCGGGCTCATCTGGTTCATGGCCTCGGAATGGATCATCATCGAGATGAGATCGTCGCCCGGCTCCTTGTCGTGCGTCCGCTCGACCCACAGCGACTGGAAATAGGCCGCCATCTCGTGGAGGAAGCCCCAGCGCATCTCGTCGAGGTCGCGCACGGTGGCCAGTTCGGTGTCGCCCGACCAGTCCGACCAGAAGGTCAGCAGCCGGCGGTCTTCCCAAGGGAAGCCGAACAGGATGGCCAGCATGCCGGTGGTCAGTTCGATCGACACCTTGTCGACCCAGTCGAACACCTCGCCGCGCGGCAGCGTGTCGAGCAGCTCCCCGGTCCGGCGGCGGATCTCGCCTTCCATTTCGGCCATGCCGCTGGGGGTGAACTTGGGGGCCACGGTGCGCCGCTGGCCGGTGTGCTGGGGGCGGTCCATGGCAATGAACATCGGCAGCTCGCGCCGTTCCTCGATCCCGGCTTCGGCCAGTTCTTCCTCGCTCAACCGGTTGAGGATCGTGATCCCGCCATGCTCCCAGCTGGACGAGAACGTATCGGGCAGCGCCTCGATATGCTGGATCGCCTTGTGCCCGACGACCGCCCAATAGGGACCATAGGGGCTCTCGGGGATGTAGTGCAGCGGACCGGCTTCGCGCATCTCGCGGAAGATCGGATGCCAGGTGTTCTCGGCGTAGATATCGCTGCGGCTCACATCCCATTTGTGGGGATGGTTCAGACGTTCTTCGGGGTGCTCGGCAAAATGCTTCTTCAGCGCCTCATAGGCGGACGGTTCGGTACGGCATTGCGGACGTTCGATTGCAGCGGTGGCCATGTCTCTCTCCTCGCAGGAGCGACTCCATCGGCCGCTCTCGTCATTGCGGCCATCCTGCCTTAACTGACACACGTGTCAATAGTGCGTTGCAATTCGCTACCCAATCGCGGGCGAGGCGGGGTCTCAGCGCGCCCTGAAGCTCCCGACATGCCCTTTTACCGCGCGGCCGCCCTTGCCCGACTTCATGACGCGGCGACGGAATATCTGTGCCCCGAAGCGGACGAAAAGAAGCACGCACAGCGCCTGCCAGCCGAGCGCGAGGGCATGCGGCCACAGCGCGTCCGATTGCGCCGCGCGGGCGAGCATCGCGAAGGGCGAGGAAAGCGGAAAGGCGGCGGCAAACAGTTCCATCGGCGAACCGGGGCGGGTGATCGAGGATGCGGCGAGGAAGAACACCAGCAGCTGCGCCATGGTGACCGGCATCGACAGCGTCTGCACCTCGCGCACCGTGGTCGCGAGGCCCCCGATGGTAAGGAACAGCGAACCGAGCAGCAGATACCCCATGGCGAAATAGACGAGCCCGAGCGCCAGGAAGAGCGGCCAGCCGAGCGCGGGGCCAGGCAATTGCGGCAGCGCATTGCCTGCCAGCAGGGCGATCGCCGAGCCGACCGCGGCCCAGACCGCGATCCCGACCAGGCTGACGCCCAGCATCGCCACCAGCTTGCCGAGGAAGACTGCATCCATCGGGACCGCCGCTGCGAGCACCTCGATCACCTTGTTGGCCTTCTCCTCGACCAGGTTGGACAGCACCATCCCCGCGAGCAGCATCATCAGCAGGAACAGCAGCAACTGCCCCGCCTGCGCGGTGCGGATCCGGTTGCCGCGCTGCGCGGCGATGCTGGTGGCTACCGGGCGGGGCGCCACGGCGGGATATGCGGCCACCTGCCGCGTCCCGGCTTCGGCGGCGAGCATGGCCACCGGCCCGCTCCAATAGTCGATCGCCGGCTGCGGGGCGGTGAGTTCGGGCGCGGCGAGCGTGCCGCCGACCACCGCGACGTAATTCTTGCCGGGTTCGCGCAGGATGACTTCGGGGGCAGTGCCCGCATCGGCCATTGCCAGTTCGGGCAGCGCCCTCCCGATCTGCGGGGCGAGCCGCTCGCGCGCCGCGATCAGCGCCTGCGTATCCGCCTCGCTCATCGCAACCGCCATGAGCCGGGTGTTCGCATCGCGCTGCACCTGTCCGCCGATCCCCCCGGCCAGCACGCCGATTATGATCGGGAACAGCGGCCCGAGCAGGAAGAACAGGAATGCGCGGCTGAACAGGATGGCGCGGAAATCGCGCTGCGCAATCACGCGGGCGGCCTCGAAGCGCGACAGGCGGGTCGTATCTTTCATGGCTTGGCTCCCCGGGCGTTGTCCTCTTCGAGCGCGCGCGCGGCGGCCTCGCCCGCGATTTCGACGAAGGCATCGTGCAGTCCGGCGCGCTCGATCGACAGCGAGAGAATGCCCGCCTGCCCTTCGATCAGCGGCTTGAGCAACTCCTCGATCCCGGTTTCGGGGACCGGGAAGTACCAGAAATGGCTGGCCTCGCCCTTCGCATCGTGCCGTGCATCGCCGGGCAGCGCGCTGCGCCAGGGCCCGGATGCGGAGCGCGTCTCGAGCCGGACCTGCGCGGGGATCCGGTCGCGGGCGGCGTCGACCGATCCCGCATAGGGCACCTTACCCCCGGCAATGATCGCCACCTCGTCGCACAGGCGTTCGGCATGGTGGATGACATGCGTCGAGAAGATCACCGTGGTGCCGCTGTGGGCCAGTTCGCGGATCATCACTTCCAGCTTGCCCTGGTTGATCGCGTCGAGCCCGCTGAAGGGTTCGTCGAAGACCACCAGCTTCGGGCGATGGACCAGCGTGCCGAGCAGCTGGACGGTCTGCGCCATGCCTTTCGACAGCTGGCGGATCTGGCGATCCACCGCATGGCCCAGGCCGTGCTGCTCGAGCAGCACGCGCCCGCGCGCCTTGCCTTCTTCCAGCGGCAGCCCGCGCAGCGCCCCGAGGAAGGCGATCGCCTCGTCGCATTTCATCGCCGGATAGAGCCCGCGTTCCTCGGGCAGGTAGCCGATCAGCTTGGCCACTTCATGCGGCCGGTCGTTGCCGAACACGCGGCGCACGCCTGCGTCGGGATCGATGATGCCCAGCAGCATGCGCAGCGTGGTCGTCTTGCCTGCGCCATTGGGCCCGAGAATGCCGTAGATCGCGCCTTCGGGAACCGCGATGTCGACACCGTCGACCGCCAGCGTGTCGTCGAACCGCTTGACCAGCCCGTGGGCCTCGATGGTAAGCTTGCGGTTGTCCCCGCCCGAAGGTCGCGTCATGGAGCCTGTCTCGATAAGCATGCGGCCATGATTAGATGCTGGCCGTGAACGGGAGCACACGCAAGCGTGGTTAATGGCGAGTTGCAGGCGGAATTGCGCGAGGAGGCGGAGCGGCTCGGCTTCGTCGCCTGCGGCTTTGCGTCGGCCGCGCCCGATCCGCAGCGCGCCGCGCGGCTGGAGCAATTCCTCGGCGAAGGGCGTCATGGCTCGATGGAATGGATGGAAGCGCGCAAGACGCAGCGTGCCTCGCCGCAAGGATTATGGCCCGAAGCCAACAGCGTGATCGCGCTGGGGATGAGCTACGCCCCCGATGTCGATCCGCTGGCGCTTGCCGACGCGGCGGAAAAAGCGCGGGTTTCGGTCTACGCGCAAGGGCGCGATTACCACGACGTCGTGAAAAAGGCGCTCAAGGCGCTGGCGCGGTGGCTGATCGCGCGCGAGCCGACAAGCGAACTGAAGGTCTTCGTCGACACCGCCCCGGTGATGGAAAAGCCGCTGGGGGAGGCGGCAGGGATCGGCTGGCAGGGCAAGCATACCAATCTCGTCAGCCGGTCGCATGGCAGCTGGCTGTTCCTCGGCGCAATCTATTCGACGCTCGAATTCGCGCCCGACCTCTCGCATCCCGATCGCTGCGGAAATTGCCGCGCGTGCCAGGATGCCTGCCCGACCGACGCCTTCCCCGCGCCCTACCAGCTCGATGCGCGGCGCTGCATTTCCTACCTCACGATCGAGCACAAGGGGCCGATCCCCGAGGAGTTTCGCGAGGCGCTGGGCAACCGCATCTACGGCTGCGACGATTGCCTCGCGGTCTGCCCGTGGAACAAGTTTGCCGATACGGCGCACCGGCACCTCAAGCTGGCGCCGCGCGAGGAGCTGATGGCGCCCGACCTGGCGAGCTTCCTGACCTTTGACGATGCGGGCTTCAGGCAGTTCTTCTCGGGCTCGCCGATCAAGCGCGTCGGCCGCGACCGCTTCGTGCGCAATTGCCTTTATGCGGCAGGGAATAGCGGTTCGGCAGCTCTCGCTCCGCTGGTCGAAGGGCTGCGCGGCGATCCCGATCCCGCGGTTTCCGAAGCGGCTGATTGGGCCGCCCGGCGGCTCGGCTAGCCCTCGCGGTAATCCCGGTCATGCTCGCCCAGCAGCGGGGCGGGCGCTGGATCGGGGGCGTCCCAGGCGGAAAAGCGCGACGGTTCGCGCATCTCGACCAGCGTTCCCTCGGTGGGGTGTTCGCGCCGCATGAAAAAGCCCCCGGCTTCAAGATGGGGCTCCTGTGCCATGTCGGCCATGTCGCGCACCGGCATTGCGGGAATCGCATTGGCGTGCATCAGCGCGACCAGTTCGTCGGTCGCGAAACCGGCGGTCAGTTCGGCGATCCGGGCATAGAGTTCGGCCTGCCCCGCGATCAGCCCCTCAGGCGTGGCGAAGCGCGCCTCTTGCGCGAAGGCCTCGTCGCCCATCAGCGCGATCACCCTGGTGAAATGGTCGAGCCGGTAAGGCACGATGCTGACATATCCGTCGCGGGTCGGGAACGGCTGGCGATCCGGGTCGACCTGGCGGCCATAGCAGGGCGGGCCGACGGGCGGATCGAAAGTGTTCCCGCCGAGGTGCTCCTTGAGCATGAAGCTGCTGAAGGCCTCGAACATCGGCACTTCGACATGCTGGCCTTGCCCGGTCCGCAGGCGGTGTACCACGGCGGCCATCACCGCATAAGCGGCGTGCAGCCCGGCGACCTTGTCGGCGATCAGCGATGGCAGGTAGCGCGGGCGCTCGTTGCCGTCCGCGCGCGGCAGCAGGGTGGTGGTGCCGCTGGCGGCCTGGATCACGTCGTCATAGGCCTGCAGCCCGGCATAGGGCCCGCCCGAGCCGAAGCCGACGCAATGCGCATAGATGATGTCGGGAGCAAGCGCGCGCACGCTGTCGGAATCGAATCCGAGCCGTTCGATCGCTTCGGCGCGGACATTGTGGATGAAGATGTCGGCATCGGCGAGCAAATCGTGCAGTATCGCGCGGTCGGCCTCCTGCTTGAGATCGAGCACCAGCGACTGCTTGCCGCGATTGAGCGCGATGTATCCCGGCCCCATCGCCTTGCTGCGCGCGGAGGGCGCACCATAGCGGAACACGTTGCCGCCGGGGGCCTCGACCTTGATCACCTCGGCCCCGAAATCGGCAAGGATCTGCGTGCAATAGGGCCCGAAGACGACCGAGGTCATGTCGATCACGCGAAGCCCTTCGAACATCGCGCGACCGTCCCCGGCCGCGATCACAGCATGTCCTTGAGCGGCACCGCAGCGTCGGCCAGCAGGTCGGGATCCACTTCGGCGCGCGCCATCACCAGCTTGCGCCCCTGCGCGTAATCCCTGGTGTTGTTGACGCAGTCTAGCGCGATCACCACGCCTTCGCGCAGATAGACCACGCTGAACTTCTTGTCCGCCGGATCGCCGCGCAGCACGGTGGCGTCATAGCCGATCGACATGCCGACCGTCTGCAGCCGGAGATCGTACTGGTTCGACCAGAACCACGGGACGGCGTCGTAATCCTGCTTGTCGCCCATGATCGCCTTGGCCGCGATGGTCGCCATGTCGTTGGCGTTCTGCACCGATTCGAGGCGTATGACCTTGTTGTCGGCATAGGCATTCGCATGGCTCGCACAGTTGCCGATGGCGTAGATGTCATCGAGCGTGGTGCGGCAGATGCTGTCGACGTCGACCCCGTTCGATCCCGCCGCGCCCGCCGCGATCAGCGGCCCGACTGACGGCACGATGCCGATCCCGGCAATGATTACGTCGCAGGCGATCGTCTCGCCGCTGTCGGTCACCACGCCGGTCACGCGGCCATCGTTGCCGCTGATCGTCTCGACGCCGGTCGACAGGCGCAGGTCGACACCCTGCTCGCGGTGATAGGCAGCGTAGAATTCCGACAGCTGCGGACCCGCGACACGTGCGAGGACGCGGTCGAGCATTTCGACCACGGTAACGTCCAGGCCGAGCTTGCGCAGCACGGCCGCCGCTTCGAGCCCGATATAGCCCGCGCCGATGATGACCGCGCGCCGGGCGCCGGCCGCCAGCTCGCCCTTCAGCGTATCGACGTCGCGCCGCGTGCGGATGTAGTGAATGCCCGCATTGTCGCTGCCCGGGCAGGACAGTTGCCGGGCATCGCCGCCGGCGGCCCAGATCAGCTTGCGATAGGTGACCCGCGTATCGTCCGACAGGCCGAGTTCGCGCGCGACCGGATCGACTTCATTGACGTTGCGCCCCAGGCGCAGCGTGATGTCCTTGTCGGCCCAGAACTGTTCTGGACGGATCTGGATGCGTTCGAACGGCTTTTCGCCCGCCAGATATTCCTTCGACAGCGGGGGCCGCTCATACGGCGGGTTGCGATCGCGGCTGACCATCAGGATCGAGCCCTCGTGCGCGTTCTGGCGGAGTGCGATAGCGGCCTGGGCACCCCCGTGCCCCGACCCCACGATAACGACGTCGTAATGTTCCATCGCCGTGCTGGCTGACGCGAAAACGCCAGCCGGTCAAGCGCAGTGCTAACGTCCGAGCAGGTTGCGCGCCATGCTGGCGACCTGTGCCAGCATGGCCGGGGCCACGGGGGACTGGCCCTGCGCCCGCGTGATCATGCTGCGGAAATTGGTCACCGCGGTGGACTGTTCCTCGGCCCATTTGGCGACGACGGCAGCCAGATCCTTCTTCGCATCCTTGCGCCGCGCCAACCGCCGCAGCAGTTCGAGCCGCATCTGCTGGAAATCGCGCGCCAGCCCCGAAACCAGCAGGCGTTCCCACACGTCCGACGGGCTCATCAGCGCCGCGGTCGACTGCGCCCAGTCGAGGCCCAGACGGCGGCCGACATCGGTGAAGGCCTCGGTCAGGCCGATCGGCGCTATGCCGGTTTCGCTCGACAGCTTGGCCAGCCCGACAGCCCCGTCGAGGTCGTAGAGATGCGCCACGCGCGCAGCGAGCGCCTCGGGCGCGCCCGCCGACACCAGCTGATCGCGCAGCCGATCCGATTGCTGGCGCGATTCGGCGCTGAGCAATTCGCCAGTGGCACCCGCCAGCTTGCTGACCGCCTTGCCGATCTCTTCGACCAGTCGGGTCGGGTCGACGCTGCCCGACGAAGTGCGCAGCACGTCGGACATGAGGTTGCCAGCGGCTGCGGCGATGCGGTCGAACAGCATCAGCCGGGCGCTTTCGGGCATGGCACTGGCATCGATCGCGGCCCACAGTGCGGGCAAGTCGAACAGCTCTTCCGCAGCCACGAAAGCGGCGGCGACTTCGTGCAGTTCGACGCCCTCTTCTTCGGCCAGTTCGAAGGGATGGACCATCCCCATGCGGTTGACGATGCGGTTGGCCAGCTTGGTCGCGATGATCTCGCGGCGCAGCTGGTGCCCGTTGATCTGCGCCTTGAACTTCTTGCGCATCGGTTCGGGAAAGGCTTCGAACAGCGTGTCCTCGAGCAGCGGATCGTCCGCCAGCTCGCCCTGCTCGATCGCGTCCTGCAGGACCAGCTTGGACGACGACAGCAGCACTGCGAGCTCGGGGCGGGTCAGGCCGCCGCCGTCCGCCGCGCGGCGCTGCAAGGTCTGGTCGTCGGCCAGTCCTTCGGTCTTGCGGTCGAGATTGCCGCCCGCCTCGAGCGTGTCGATGATGTGCCGCTGCGAGGCCATGGCGCGTGCGCCGCCATATTCGGCGATCGAGAGCGCAAGAGCCTGCAGGCGGTTGTCCTCGAGCACGATCTGCCCGACTTCCTCGGTCATCGATTCGAGCAGGTCGACGCGCTTGGGTTCGCTCAGCTTGCCCGCGCGCTTGGCCGCGGCGAGCGCGATCTTGATGTTCACTTCATTGTCCGAACAGTCGACGCCCGCCGAATTGTCGATGAAGTCGGTATTCGAACGGCCGCCGCGCTGCGCGAATTCGATCCGGCCGGCCTGGGTGATGCCGAGATTGGCGCCTTCGCCGATCACCTTGGCGCGCACGTCGCGGCCATCGACCCGCAGCGCGTCGTTGGCCGGGTCCCCGACCTGGACGTTGTTCTCGTGCGCGGCCTTGATGTAGGTGCCGATGCCGCCGAACCAGATCAGGTCGACTGCCGCGGTGAGGATCGCCGAAATAAGCGCCTCGGGCTCGATCTGGGCCTGGTCGATGCCGAATTTCGCCTGCGCCGCCTTCGACAGCTTGATGCTTTTCGCATCCCGCGGGAACACGCCGCCGCCGCGCGAGATCAGCGCGGTGTCGTAATCCTCCCAGCTCGATCGCGGCAGGTCGAACAGGCGCTTGCGTTCTTTCCAGCTGGCCGCCGGATCGGGATCGGGATCGATGAAGATGTGGCGATGATCGAAGGCCGCCACCAGCTTGATCGCCTTTGACAGCAGCATGCCGTTGCCGAAGACGTCGCCCGACATGTTGCCGCAGCCGACCACCTCGACCGGGTCTTCCTGCACGTCCACCCCCATTTCGAGGAAGTGCCGCTGGACGCTGACCCAGGCGCCCTTGGCAGTGATGCCCATGGCCTTGTGGTCGTAGCCCTTCGAACCGCCGCTGGCGAAGGCATCGTCGAGCCAGAAGTCCCGCGACTTGGCGATCGCATTGGCGACATCGGAGAAGGTCGCGGTGCCCTTGTCCGCGGCAACCACGAAATAGGGGTCTTCGCCATCGGTGATGACGACATCGTCGGGATGCACGACCTGGTCGTCGACGATGTTGTCGGTGACCGACAGCAGCGTGCGGATGAAGGTCTCGTAGCTGGCGCGCCCCTCGGCCGCCCAGGCCTCGCGATCGAGCGCCGGATTCGGCAGTTGCTTGGGATAGAACCCGCCCTTCGCGCCGGTCGGCACGATGACCGCGTTCTTGACCCGCTGCGCTTTCATCAGCCCGAGGATCTCGGTGCGGAAATCGTCGCGCCGGTCGGACCAGCGCAGGCCGCCGCGCGCGACGGGGCCGCTGCGCAGGTGGATCCCCTCGACCCGCCGTGAATAGACGAAGATCTCGCGGTAGGGGATCGGCTTGGGCAGGTTGGGAACCCTGGCCGAATCAATCTTGAAGGCCAGCGCCTCGGCGGCGGCATCGGCAAAGGCATTGGTGCGCAGGATCGAATCGATCAGCGCGTTGTACAGCCGCAGCAGGCGGTCGTCGTTGATCGCCTTGACCTTGGCGAGGCCGCGCTTGATCGCGCCGCGCGCCTCTTCGATGGCGGCGTCGCGGCCGTTGCCGAACTCGGGATCGTGCCGCGCGGTGAACAGCGCGATCAGCGCGCGGGTCACGTCGGGCGCGGCGGCCAGCGCGTCGACCACGGTGTAGATGGTGAAACCCATCCCGGCCTGGCGCAGATAGCGATAGAAGGCGCGCAGCCAATTGGCCTCGCGCGACGAGAGACCCGCTTCGGGGACCAGCCGGTTGAAGGGATCGTTCTCGGCTTCGCCGTTGAGCACCGCGGCAATGGCTTCCTCGATCGCATCGGCGCGGTCGATCAGCCCCTTGGGGTCGGCCCCCGGCTTGAGGTCGAGCAGGAAGTCGTGGACCGTGCCCAGCCGGCCATCGTCCAGCACGGTGGGCATTTCCGAACGCACGTAGAACCCGAAATCCTCCAGCGCGGGCACGCCTTCGGACAGGGGCAGGCTGCCTTCGGACTGGTACAGCTTGAGCCGCAGGCAGCCCTCGGTATCGCGCTCGCAATAATACATCCGCGCGCCGCGCACGACTTCCTCGCTCTCGAGGCTGGCCCCCAGATCGTGGAGGCGGGCGATGTCGAGCGCGGCTTCGCGCGGGCCGAACCGGCCGCGGAAACCGGTCGGGAAATGCTCGGCGAAACGCATTGCCAGCGCTGCCGCGCGCGAGCTGTCCTCGAGCGCGGAAAGCTCCGCCTCGACCGCTTCGCTCCACCCGCGCAGCAGCGTCTGCATCTGCTCCTCGAGCGCCGCCTCGTCGGGCGCCTGGTTGCCGTCGCGAATATCGAAGACGAACCGCAGCGTGGCGAGATTGCCGCCCTCGACCTCGAGGCTCCAGTCGAGCAGCCGCGCCGAGGCGGCTTCCTCGAGCAGCGCCTGGATTTCCAGCCGGACCTGCGTGGCGACCATGTCGCGCGGCAGCCAGACGAAGGCGAACAGGTGGCGTGCCAGCGGCGCCTCGACCAGCGCAAGGCGCGGACGCGGGCGGTCGACCAGGCTCATCATGGTGATTGCGACGCGTTCGACGTCGCTTTCCGAGAAGCCGATCAGCAGGTCGTGCGGCAGCGTGGTCAGCGCATGGACGAGCGCCTTGCCCGCATGGCCGCCGTCGTCGAAGCCGTGGCGGCCCCGCAGCATGTCGAGCTGGCGCCGCAGGCGCGGCACATTGCGCGGCGGGGCCGCCAGCGCGGCGCTGGTCCAGACGCCTGCATGCAGCGACAGCGCGACGGTTTCGCCATTGTCCTCGACCGGCACGATGAACAGGTCGAGCGGGACGCGGCGGTGGACATTGCTGAGGTGGTTGGCCTTGATAATCAGCGGGCGGCGTGGGTCGTTGCCCGCGGCGAACCAGGCGAAGGCGCGGTCGTAGGATGCCTCGGCGAGCAGCTGCGCCGCGCTCTTGCGGCAGATGCCGAGCTCGTCTTCCTGGCGCCCGTCGCGGTAGCGGGTGACATGGCCCAGCTGCGTCAGCATGCCCGAATTGAGCCATTCGAGCAGTTCGGCGCCCTCTTCGCTGTCGCCGGCGATCCGTTCGGCATCGGCCGCCATCGCGTCGCGCAGCTGCGGCCAGTCGGACACCGCCGCGCGTACGTCGCCCAGCGTCAGCTTGAGCGTTTCCTGCAATTGCCGCCGGGTCTTCGCATCGACCCGCGCGGTCTCGATGTAGATCATCGATTCGCGGTCGGCATCGTCCTTGTCGCGGTCGGGTATCGCCTGCAGGCGTCCCTTGCCGTCGCGCTCGACGGGGATCACCGGGTGGACCAGCCGGTCGATCGACAGGCCCAGCGCGGCGATGGTCGCCGCGACCGAATCGACGAGGAAGGGCATGTCCTCGTTGATGATCGCGATCCGCGTCAGCCGCCGGTCGTCGCTGACGCTTTCGATCGCCATGGCCGACCGGCCGCGCGTGCGCTGGGAAGCCAGCTCCCCGACGAAAGCGGCGGCATCTTCGAGACGTGCCTTCTCGAAGGGCGTGTTGCCGGACAGCAGCGACAGCCGCATGCGTTCGGTAATTGCGTTCTGGAGCTTCTTGGGCAGCGCGGCAGTGTTCGAACCCATACGGGGCCTCTCTCCTGTCGGCGCATGATCGTTTCAGCGCCGCGAAATAATTGGGCCGTGTCCGCCACGACCTGAGCGCCGCGCCTATCCCTGTTGCAGGCGCCCCGCAAGGTGCCGTGCGACAGAATTCGCACGCCCGTGGGTGGCGCGGCAGCGCCCCGCCGACGCTACGGCACGCTCAAGCCGCAAGCGCCTCCATCGCCAGTCGCAGCGAGCGGCAGCGCGCTTCGGGATCGTACATGCTCCCCCCGAAGAGGACTTCGTCGGCGCCTGTCCGCGCAATGAACGCGCGCACGGCCTCGGCAGCCTGCTGCGGCGTACCTGTCGCGCTGGCCTGGCCGATATGCGCGAGCATGGCCTGTGCCTGCGGGGGCAGGCTGGCGCGATAGCCGCGCACGGGCGGGGGCAGCTTGCCCGGCGTGCCCGTGCGCAAGGCGACGAAGGCCTGCAATTGCGAGGTGGCGAGATATTCAGCCTCGTCTTCGGTGTCGGCGACGAACAGGTTCATCGCGACCATGACATGCGGTTTTTCGCAGGCTTCGGAGGGCTGGAAATCGCGGCGGTAGAGCTCGAGCGCGGTATCGAGGTGATCGGGCGCGAAATGGCTGGCGAAGGCGTAGGGCAGCCCGAGCTTGGCGGCGAGCTGCGCCCCGAACAGGCTCGACCCGAGCATCCAGAACTGCGGCTTCGCACCAACGCCGGGAGTGGGCTGGACGGCGGTTTCGCCTGCCATCAGCGCGATCAGTTCGGCCACGTCCTGCGGGAACATTTCCGCCGCCCGGTGCAGGTCCTTGCGCAGCGCGCGCTGCAGTTCGGGGCCGGCCCCCGGCGCGCGGCCCAGCCCCAGGTCGATCCGGCCGGGGAACAGCGCATCCAGCGTGCCGAATTGTTCGGCGATCTGGAACGGCGAGTGGTTGGGCAGCATGATCCCGCCCGATCCGATGCGGATCGTGGAGGTCGCATTGCCGATATGCGCGAGCACGACCGAAGTCGCTCCCCCGGCAATGCCCTTCATCGCATGGTGTTCGGCAACCCAGAACCGCTTGCAGCCCGCGTCTTGGGCCGTGCGGGCGAGCGCGGTCGCGGCGGCAAGGGCATCGCCGACCGAGCCGCCTTCGCGGACGGGGACGAGATCGAGAACGGAAAAATCGGTCATGTGGCGAGTTGCTCCAGATAGCTGCGGGCGCGGGTCGCTTCGGGGCTTTGCGGCGCGACCTGCAGCACCGATTCGAAACTCCTGCGCGCATCGTCCTCGCGCCCCGAAAGCGCGGCGATCACGCCCGCTTCGAGGCCCACGGCGGGATCCTGCGGTGCCAGCAATGCAGCCTGTGCGATCTGTTCACGCGCCTCGCCCAGCCGGTCCAGCCGGCGCGAGAGCGTGGCCGAGAGCAGCCATGCGCGGCCATTGGCGGGATCGCTCGCCCGCGCCTGCGCCAGTTCCGCAGCGGCTTCCTCGCGGCGGTCCAGCGCCACCAGTGCGCGCGCGCGGTCGACTGCGATGCTGGCGGTAAGGGGCGCATCGGCGGACGCGGCAGCGAAGCGGCTGGCACGCGCGAAGGCGATCTCGGCAATCGCGGGCTTGCCCTGCGCCATCGCGGCGTTGCCCGACATTGCGGCCAGCCGCGCCCGGTAGGCCGGGGCGCCGTCGGGCACTTCGTCGGTAGCTAGGTCGAAGGCGCGTTGGGCGCCGTCGAAATCGTCCAGCCGGACCAGGGCCAAGCCAAGGCAATGCGCCGATTGGGCCAGCTCGAGCTGGTTGGCGGCGGTTTCACGCCAGGTCTGCGCCATATCGCTGGCTGCGGAAGCGTCCTCCGTCGCCAGGGTAACGCATTCGGCCAGCTTGCCACCGGATGACGGCAAGGTAGCCGGCGGCGCAGCCACGCTCTCGCGCTGGGGCCGGTCGCGCAATTCCTCGGGAATGCCGGGAAAGCTGCCCTGGGTGGGGTCGGGGCCGACCTGCATCAGCAGCAGGGCGAGAGCGGAGGCAATCATGCAGGACCTTTCGAAAGCGTAGCCACCGTGCGCAGCAGCAGGGCGATGTCCTGTTCGCGTGACAGGCGGTGGTCGCCATCCTTTACCAGCGCCACCTGTACATCGTCCGAACGCAGCCGTTCGGCAAGCTGCAGGCTGATGTCCCAGGGCACGTCCGGATCGCGCTGGCCATGGATCAGCCGCACCGGCGCATCGATGGGGATTTCGCCGCCCAGCAGCAACTGGGCCTGGCCGTCGGCGAAGAAACCGGCATGCATCGGGGTGGGTTCGGGCCCGTAGGGATTGTGGTCGTACAGCGTCTCGCCCGCCCGCAATCGCGCCTTTTCATCTGCGCTGCGGCCCCAGTCGGTAAAGTCGGGCGCGGCAGCGATACCGACTATGCCGGCAAGGCGCGGCCCGAGCGCTGCGCCGACCGCCAGCATCAGCCAGCCGCCCATCGACGACCCGATGACCAGCACGCGGCCGGTGATGTGAGCCTCGACCAGCGCCAGCACTTCCTCGCGCCAGCGCGACAAGGTGCCATCGGCGAAATCGCCATCGCTCTCGCCGCAGCCCGAATAGTCGAGCAGCAGGCAGGCGCGCCCGCCCTGCTGCGCCCAGTCGAACAGCGCGGTCGCCTTGCTGCCGGCCATGTCGGACATGTAGCCGGGCAGGAACACCAGTGCGGGGCCGCTGCCGGGGGCGAAGCGATAGGCGATGCGCCGCCCGTCGGGCATGGCGTGGAACTGGATGTCGCTCATGCGCGCATGCTGTTCACGTCGCAGGGCGCGATTGCAAGGGTCAGAAAAAGTCGAATTCCGCGACATCGGGATCGTCGGCGCACATCGATTTCAGCGCAGCGAACTCGGCATCGGACAGGACCGGGGGATAGGCCGGGGCCGTGCGGGCAGCGGTGCGATAGGCCTGCGCGCGTTCGCCGGCCGAGGGATGGCTGGCGAGCCAGCCGAGCACGGCGGGGCCCTCCTCGCTGTCGCTGCGTTCGTCGGCCATGCGGGCGAAGAAATCGGCCGCGCCCAGCGGCGAGATCGCGCTTTCGGCCATCCTTGCGCGGGCATATTCGTCGGCCTCGCGTTCGGCGTCGCGCGAATAGCCCATGGCGGCCAGGCCGAAGACCCCGTTGGTGACGCCCGAATCGGCCCCCGCCAGCAGGATCGACATGCCGAACTGGCGCAGCAGCGCGGTCATCACGTGGCGTTCGCGGACATGTCCTACCTCGTGCCCCAGCACGCCCGCCAGCTCCTCGGGGCTCTCGGCCTGCTGGACCAGCCCGTCGAACAGCAGGACCTGGCCGCCGGGCAGGGCAACGGCATTGACCATGTCCATGTTGGCGATGCCAGCGCGCACCTTGTCTTGCGCGTTGTCGGCCGGGTCGACCTTGGCCAGCAGCTTGGCGAGCGCGGCGTCGCCTGCGGGCGTATGGCAGATCCGTCCGCCGAAATCGCCGATCAACGCGTTGCCGATCTGGCGTTCCCAGCCGGCCGGGATACGCGGGCCGAGCCAAGCGGGTGCAGTCAGGAACAGCGCCACCGCCGCCGCGCTTGCGACGGCGAAGATCGCCGCTGCCCGGCCCAGCCCGAGCCGGTCGATCCAGCGGCCGTAAGTGCTTGGCCGCGGCAGCCGGGCCGCCAGGCCGGGCGGCATGTCCGCGGGCAGGATCAGCCGGAAATCGGGCTGGCTCTTGCGGCGATAGATCATTTGCCCGGGCCGCGTATCGGCGAATTGCAGGTCGTCGACCGCGAATTCGGCGCGCGCCGTCGGGGCATGCAGCACCAGCCCGGCGTGCCCGTCCCAGTGCAACTCGCCCGCGTGGCGCAGGGCGCTGCGTCCGTCGTACCATTCGGCGGCAAGCTGGAAGCTGGTATCCATCGGCTCAGATCGCGCCCATGTCGAACGCATCGAGCAGGCCTTCGCCATGCCCGGCGGTCCGGGTCCGCGACTGGGTCAATTCGTCGAGCAGGATCTCGCCGCTCGCCTCGATATGGGTCATGAAGAACTTCCAGTGGCGGTACGACAGGAAGACCAGCCCGATGCCGAGGGTGAAGACCACCAGCAGCGCATCGCCCAGCAGCAGCTTGACCCAGTCGAGCGTCGAGGCCTCGAAACTAAAACGCAGGTCGCGCCAGCGTGTCGCGCCGACCATTTCACGGTAGAACTTGGCATAGAATGCCACAGCGATCAGGCCGAGGCCGAGATAGAAGAACAGCACCAGGCCGATCAGCCCGACGAGGCCGCCCAGTGCCACTCCGTTCTCGCCGCCGATGCCATAGCCGGCGAGCATGCCCATGCCGGCCATGATCACCCCGCCGACGAACAGCACGAAGGGAGCGAGGTAAAACAGCAGGAAACGGGCGAACACCCCGCCCGCCTCGCCATCGCTGCGGAAGGCGAAGGGGCCGAAGCTCATCTTGCTCCAGCGTTCGTTCCACAGGCTGGTCATCGACCAGGGTAGCAGCAGTCCAAATGGCAGCCAGCCGACCGCGGTCTTCCACATGTAGGACAGGCCGAACGCGAAGCCCTTGCTGTCGCTGCCCCCGCGGATGCCCCGCCAGCGCGTGCGCGACAGGCGATAACGCAGGGCGCGGAACCGCGCGACTCCGCCGAGATAGAAGATCGAAAGCAGCGCCCCCACGCCGAGCGCCGATCCCAGCGCCTCGTAGCCGCGGGCGATCAGCGCCTGCGAAACGAAGCTCACTCCGAAATAGGGCACGCCGAACAGCACCAGCACGATGACGAAACCGGCAAACAGCTCCATCCCGGTGCCTGCCCATTCGAGATGCTCGTCGACGAACCTCGTGCGCGACCACAGATAGCGCCGCTCGCGCGCGGTGGCCCAGAACCGGTAGATGCCCAGCGTGACGATCGTCAGCAGGAGGTTGGGCAGCGCGATCCGCGCAAAATCCTGCCAGTTGCCTTCGAATGTGAAAGCGCTGTCCGCGCTGTCGGCATGGTGCGACCCATCGAGCAAGTTCGTGTCCCTTGAAAAACCCGCCGCCACGGGTCGAGGATCGGAACGATCCTGTCAATCATGGTGCATGACTACTCGGTGCGCAGGAAGATCTCCTCGATGGTCAGACCGAATACATCGGCGATGCGGAAGGCGAGCGGCAACGACGGATCGTAGCGGCCGGTCTCGATGGCGTTGACGCTCTGGCGCGACACTTCGAGCCGGGTGGCGAGGTCCTGCTGGCTCCAGTCGCGTTCGGCGCGCAGCACCTTGAGGCGGTTCTTCATGCGCCGCGCACCTTCTGCCACAATTGCGCCAGACCCAGGCCGATCGCCCAGACAGGCAGCACCCACCAGGCCCAGACATGCGGCACCAGCTCGAACATCTCGAGGAAGCCCCAGAAGATGCCCAGCGCGAGCACCAGGCCGAGCGCGACCAGGGCGGCCATGATCGTGCGGTGGCGCAGATATTCGTCCTGTTCCTCGGCGAGGTAGCGCCCCATCGCCCAGATGATGCCGAAGGTCGGGAGTGTCGGGAGCAGCGCGATTGCGAAAACAAGCGCGTCCGACAGTTCATAACGATCCCATAATGTTACGGCGATGCCGAGCCCGAGAACGTAGCCCAGGCTGCTGAACACGATCCGCCGGTTGTAATCGGCCATGGCGCGGCTGGTGCAGCCGTCGGGCCGGCGCCGTGCCAGTGGCAAGAGCAGGCAGGTTGCCGCTGCCAGCAGAATGAATCCGACCGGCGATTCGATCGCCCCGGTCAGTTTCAGCGCCGCTATGATGACGACACTGAGGAAATAGAGCGCGACCCAGCGTCCCGGCGACGTGAGCAGCCAGGGCCTGCCGGAACCGCTCATGCGCCGAACTTCGCGCTGCACCCGCACGAGCCGCGGCGCGCGATATGGATGGCTGCCAGCGCGGGCAGGAGGATCACGCTGAACCGCGCGAATTGCTCAGGGATAACGTCGAAGATCGCCAGCACGGCAATCGCGATGATCGCACTGGCGAACAAGAGGGGGGTCTTGAGTGACATGGCAATGGTCCTTTCCGTAATGTAAAGCATGTTTGTCATAAGCTAGGCCCATTGTCAAGCATGCCTTCCAATAGGTCGTGCGTGCTTGTCGCTTCGCAAATTGGCTTGTCACCACACCGTCATCGGGCGCAGGCAGGGGGCCGGAAGAGGAGAATTCGAATGTTCGCGACCGAACCGCCTGCCGCTGCCCCGCTATCCGCACTTAACCGCCGCACGCTGCTCAAGACCGGCATTCTCGGGCTGGGGGTGGCCGGCGCCCCTCTCGCTGCGCAGTCGGGGGGCAAGGGGTTCAGCCACGGCGTCGCCAGCGGCGAACCGGCGGCCGAGCGAGTTCTGCTATGGAGCCGTTTTGTGGGCGCGCAGGACACCGCGCTCGAATTCGAGGTCAGCGAAACGCTCGACTTTTCGCGCGTCGCGGCCGGAGGCTCTGTGACTGCGCGCGCGGAGAACGACTGGTGCTGCAAGGCCTGGGCCGAAGGGCTCGAGCCGGGCCGCTGGTACTATTACCGCTTCACTGCACCCGACGGGTCGCACTCGGACGTCGGCCGCACGAAGACGCTGCCGGTGGGCAAGACCGACAAGTTCCGGATGGCGGTGTTCTCCTGTTCGAACCTCGGGTTCGGCTGGTTCAACGCCTATGCGCATGCCGCCGCCGATGGCGATTTCGACTGCGCGCTGCACCTTGGCGACTATTTCTACGAATACGGTCCCGGCACCTATCCCTCGAACGAAGAGGCGCAATCGGGCCGCGTGCTGTTTCCCGCGCACGAGATCGTCAGCCTGGCGGATTACCGCATGCGCTATGCGACCTATCGCCGCGATCCGGACCTGCGCCGGCTGCACCAGCTGTTCCCGATGATCGCCGGCTGGGACGATCACGAGAGCGCGAATGATTCGTGGGAAGGCGGCGCGCAGAACCACCAGAGCGAAACCGAGGGCGAATGGTCGGTGCGCAAGGCCGCCGCAGCGAAGGCCTACCGCGAATGGATGCCCGTGTCGGACGAGCCATGGGCCGCCTATGAAGTGGGCGACCTCGCGACGCTCTACCGGCTCGAGACGCGGCTGACCGCCCGCGCCGAGCAGTTTTCCTACGGCCAGATCCTGTCGGGCAAGACCAGTCCCGAAGCCGCGATGGCGGCGCTCGTCGCCTTCCGCGAGGGCGACTACCGCGATGGCAGCCGCGAATTGCTCGGAATGAAGCAGCAGGCCTGGCTGACCGAAGGTCTCAAGCGCTCGGCATCGGCGGGCAAGCCGTGGCAGGTGCTGGTGCAGCAGGTGCTGATGGGCAATCTGGCCACGGCGCCGCGGCTGACCGAAGGGCTGCCCGCAGATCTGCCCGCCTATATCCGCCAGCGCATCCTGGCCGGGGCGATGGCCGGCCGCGCCGAATTGCCGCTCAACATGGATGCGTGGGACGGATACCCCGCCGCGCGCGAACGCGTGTTCAGGGCCGCACTCGACGCCAATGCGAATCTCATCAGCCTGGCGGGCGACACGCATAATGCCTGGGCTTTCGATCTCGATCATGCGGGCGAGAAGGTCGGCGTCGAATTCGGCGTGCAGGGGGTGACCTCCCCGGGACTCGAAAGCTACGCCTCCTACCTCCCGGTCGATGTCCTCGAACGCGAGACGGTTGCGCACAATCGCCAGCTCAAGTGGATGGACGGATCGCGCCGCGGATACATGGCGGTGGAGCTCACCCCGGCCAGCGCATCGAGCGAGTTCCGCTTCGTTTCCAGCGTGCGCGAGAAGGGCGCCGGGGTGAACGATACCCGCCGCGTTTCGACGCAGGCGGGAAGCCGCGCGCTCGATATGGGTTGAGAAACCCGCGGCCCGCACCTAATGTGCAGGCCATGCCCGACGCGCGCATCACCACGACCACTACCACCACCCCGGGTGACCGGGGGCGGTCGGTCGCGGCTTGATCCGCGCCGCCGCTGCCCGGTTTCGGGTGGCATGGCGTTTCCTCCCGAAACAGGATTTTGCGCAAACGCCGCTTCAAGCGCGCGCGCCCTTGTGCCATGGGCGCCGCAACCAGACGGACGACGAATGACATGACGGAACTGCTCAAGATCAGCCTGCCCGATGGATCGGTGCGCGAAATGGAACAGGGCTCGACGCCGGCCGACGTTGCCGCAGCGATCGGACCGGGCCTCGCCAAGGCGGCGATCGCGGCGCGCGTCGATGGCGAATTGCGCGACATCAACCGCCCCTTCGAGGGCGATGCCGAGCTGGCGCTGGTAACCGCGCGCGACGAAGAGGATGCGCTCGAACTGGCGCGGCACGATTTCGCGCATGTGCTCGCCGAAGCGGTGCAGGCGCTGTGGCCGGGCACGCAGATCACCTTCGGCCCCGCGACCGACGACGGCTTCTATTACGATGTGAAAGCGCCGGAGAGCCGCGACCCGTTCAGCATGGACGACCTGCCCGCGATCGAGGAAGAGATGCGGCGGATCATCAAGGCCGACAAGCCGTTGCGGCGCGAGGTCTGGAGCCGCCAGCAGCTGATCGAGAAGTGGGAAGCCGAAGGCGAGACCTTCAAGGCCGAATGGGCGCGCGAACTGCCCGAGGACGAGGAACTGACGGTCTATTGGTCGGGCGAGGACTGGCTCGACATGTGCCGCGGGCCGCACCTGCCGAGCACGGGCAAGCTCGACCCGCAGGCGTTCAAGTTGATGCGGGTGGCGGGTGCCTATTGGCGCGGCGATCAGAAGAATGCGCAGCTCACGCGCATCTACGGCACCGGCTGGCTTAACAAGAAGCAGCTCAACGCGCATCTTACGCGGCTGGAAGAAGCGGCCAAGCGCGACCACCGCAAGCTGGGCCGCGAGATGGACCTGTTCCACCTGCAGGAAGAGGCGCATGGCAGCGTCTTCTGGCACCCCAAGGGCTACCGTATCTGGCGCGAACTCGAAGCCTATATGCGCCGCAAGATGGACGGCGCCGGCTACCAAGAAATCAAGACGCCGCAGCTGATGGACGTGCGCCAGTGGGAGCAATCGGGTCACTGGGGCAAATATGCCGAGAACATGTTCGCGGTGCCCGACCTGGTGCCCGAGGTCGACGACAGCGGTGCGGGTGCGCATCCCAGCGTCGCCAAGGACGCCGACTGGATGGCGATCAAGCCGATGAACTGCCCCGCGCATGTTCTGGTCTTCAAGCAGGGCATCACCTCCTATCGCGACCTGCCGATCCGGTTGGGCGAGATGGGCTGCTGCCACCGCAACGAACCGCATGGGGCGCTTCATGGCCTCATGCGCGTGCGCCAGTTCACGCAGGACGATGCGCATATCTTCTGCACCGAGGAACAGGTCGTCGAGGAAGTGCGCGCCTTCTGCAGCCTCGCCGCCGAGGTCTACAAGGACTTCGGCTTCAGCTTCGCGATCAAGCTGGCGCTGCGGCCCGAGAAGCGTCTGGGTTCGGATGCGGACTGGGACAAGGCCGAGCAGGAACTGCGCGATGCGGTCGAGGAAGCCGGCATGATGAGCGAGGAGTTCGGCTGGGAAGAACTGGAAGGCGAAGGCGCCTTCTACGCGCCCAAGCTCGAATGGCACCTCACCGATGCAATCGGCCGGACCTGGCAGGTGGGCACGATCCAGGGTGACCGCGTGCTCCCCGATCGTCTCGATGCGACCTATATCGGCGAGGATGGCGACAAGCATCGCCCGGTCATGCTGCACCGTGCGATCTTTGGTAGCTACGAACGCTTCATCGGTATCCTGATCGAACATTTCGCCGGGCGCCTGCCCGTCTGGCTCGCCCCGGTGCAGGCGGTGGTCGCGACGATCGTGTCCGACGCCGACGACTATGCGAAGGAAGCGGTAGCCAAGCTCGAGGCCGCGGGCATCCGCGTCGAGAGCGACCTGCGCAACGAGAAGATCAACTACAAGGTGCGCGAGCACAGCCTCGCCAAGGTCCCGCACCTGCTGGTGGTGGGCAATCGCGAAGCCGAGGAAGGCACGGTCGCCGTTCGTACGCTGGGCGAGAAGGACCAGCGCGTGATGAGCCTCGACGAAGCGATCGCCATGCTGCGTAGCGAAGCTACGCCGCCCGACCTGCGCTAGAAGGACCGCACTCGATGGACCTGCTGGCGGCCTATGCGCCGTGGCAATTGGCGGCGGCGCTTGCCGCGGCCTTCGGCTCGGCCTTCGTGCGCGGCCTGACCGGTTTCGGCATGGCGATCCTGCTGGTGCCGATCCTCGCGCTGGCATTGCCGCCGGTGGAGGCGGTGCTGCTGGCCAATTTCCTCTCGCTCTTCATCGGGCTGAGCGAGGTTCGGCGGCTGGTGCGCGGGGCGGAGCGATCGGCGTGGCGGATATCCATCCTCGTAGTGCTGGTTACCCCGCTCGGCCTGTTGGCGCTGGCCGCGACGAGCGATGACCTCGCGCGCTTCCTGATCGCGATGATTGCGTTGTCCGCCTTCTTCGCCATTCTCCTGCCACGCCGGGCGGGCACCGAACCGGGGCATCTGGCCACCGGAGGGGTGGGGGTGCTCAGCGGGCTGATGACGGGCTATGCCGGAATGCCCGGCCCGCCGGTCGTGCCCTATTATGTCGGGCGGGCCATCCCGCGCGAGACGGCCAAGGCCTCGATGATGCTGATCTTCACCATTGCGGCAGGCGCGGGCCTGGTTTCGGGCGCCGCACTGGGAATCCTCGCCTGGCGCTTGCCGCTGCTGGCGGCGTTGCTGTTCCCCGCCGTATTGCTGGGCAATTGGCTCGGGGATCGGGCTGCGGGGCAGATCGGGGACGCGCTGTGGCGCGCGGTCGTCGGCGTGATTTTGGGCGGGGCTGCGCTCGCGGCGCTGATACGACTGCTCTAGGCGATCAGAACGGCAGCACCGGTCCGGCGAGGACCAGCGCAAGGCCGCAGCCACCGACGATCAGCGCGCGCGCGAGATCGACCACCGACTGGGCGGGGGCCTGCGTGCGGGAGAGAGCGGTGGACTTGACCATGACCGCCATTCTCGGCTGCAATAGCTAATGAAAGGTTAAGGCCGCCATCCGGCCGCGGGCATTTGCTGGCTGGCGCAATGGAACCCGCCTCCGCCGGCAAGCACGGCATCGCCCGGCAGGCCGATCGTTGCGCGGTCGGGGAACAGTTCGGCTACGGCTGCGACGCCTTCGGCATCATGCGGGCTGTCGAAGGTCGGCACGACCACGAGATGGCTGGTGATCGCGAAATTGGCATAGCTCGCCGGTTCGATGCGGTCGCCGCTGGTCACGCGCCCCGGCGAGGGAATCTCTGCGACGGTCACGCCGGCGGCCTCGGCGCGCCCCTTGGCATCGGCATAGATCGCCGCATTGGGATCGTCGGACCCGGTTGCGCGCGGCAGGCACAGCGTGTTGGGTGCCACGAAGCGCGCGAGATTGTCGACATGACCGTCGGTGTGGTCGTTGATCAGCCCTTCGCCGAGCCACAGCACGCGCGTGAAACCGAGATCGCGCCGCAACCGGGCCTCGATCTCTTCGCGCGACAGTTGCGGATTGCGGTTGGGGTTGAGCAGGCACTGCTCGGTCGTGACCACCAGCCCGGTGCCATCGCCGTCGATCGCCCCGCCTTCGAGGATCCAGTCCGCTACTGCGAGCGGCAGCCCGGCTTCTTCGGCCAGTTCGGCGCCGACCGTCTGGTCGCCGTCCATCAGATATTTGCCGCCCCAGCCGTTGAAACCGAACCGCCGCGCGGCGCGGTTGCCTGATCCGTCGCTCAGCACCAGCGGGCCGGTGTCGCGCAGCCAGACATCGCCGTAGCTGCGCCGTTCGAGCGTGACGGCGCCGGTTACCAGCTGCCGCGCGCGTGCCTCGTTGGCGGCGTCGCGGACCAGCAGGCGAACTTCCTGTCCGCTCTCGGCCACGGTATTGGCGAAGGCCGCGATCTGCTCCTGCGCGCGCGGGAGCACTGCGGGCCATTCATTCGCGTCATGCGGAAACCCGATCCACAGCCAGTCCTGCGGTGCCCATTCGGGCGGCATGCGCAACGTCATGGACCGGTTCTCCCGCTCGGCAGGGTCAGGCGGCGCAGCCAGCGCCTTCGGCGGCGCAATCCTCGTCGCGCGTGGCCTTGAACTCGTCGCCCTCGTTCCAGTTGGGCCAGCTGGTCGAATTGGCCAGCATGCGCCCGATGCGGTAGAACAGCGCGAGATCGCTCATCACGCCCGACCAGTTCCAGTTCGGATCGTATTCGTCCTTCGGCCCGTGATAGCGGTTTTCGCGATAATCGGCGGCCACGGCGGCGCCCGCTTCGGTGCCGCCCTCGATCAGGTCTTCGCCGCCGTCGAGATAGAGCATCGGCACGCCGCGCTTGGCGAAGGCGAAATGATCCGAACGATAGTAATAGCCCGCTTCAGGGTTCGGATTGGGCGTGGTGACGCGGTTGTCGTTCATCAGCGCCTTGTCGAGGAACAGGTCGAGCTGCGACTTGCCCGGTCCGACTACGGTCACGTCCTTCGCAGCGCCCGCCATCAGGAAGGCGTCCATGTTGACGCCGCCGACCGTCTGGTTGAGCGCGAACACCGGATTGGCAGCGTAATAGTCCGCGCCGAGCAGGCCCGATTCCTCCGCGGTCACCGCAAGGAAGACGAGGCTGCGCTTGGCCGGGCCGGCCTTGGCATGCGCTTCGGCCAATGCGACGAGCGCGGCGGTGCCGGTAGCGTTGTCGACCGCGCCATTGCAGATGTCGTCGCCATCGGGTGCCGGCGTGCACCGGCCGAGATGGTCCCAGTGCGCGGTGTGCATCACATATTCGTCAGGCCGTTCGCTGCCCGGCAACATGCCGATGACGTTCTTCGAGGCAAAGGTACGGATGTCGTTGCGGAAGCTGGTCGAGGCGGTCAGTCCGAGCGCGACCGGGGCGAAGCCCTCTTCGCGCGCGGCGGCGGTCAGTTCGCCGAAATCCTTGCCCGCCGCGGCGAACAGGCGTTCAGCCACGCTGTTATGCACCCAGCCATTGAGCTGCGTCATCGGCGGTGGGTTGTCCCCGCGCGAGGCATAGGCCTGCGGGCCGGACCAGCTGCTTTCGACCACGTTCCAGCCATAGCTGGCGGGTTCGGTGTCGTGGATGATGAGCGCCCCGGCTGCGCCCTGGCGCCCGGCTTCCTCGTATTTGTAGGTCCAGCGGCCGTAATAGGTCATGGCCTTGCCGTTGAACGGGCCTTCCAGCGTCTCGGCGCCGAAATCGGGATCGTTGACGAGGATGACCGCGGTCTTGCCTGCCATGTCCAGCCCGGCATAGTCGTTCCACCCCTTTTCGGGTGCGTTGATGCCATAGCCGACGAAGACCAGTTCGCTATCTTCCAGCGCGGTCTCGACATCCTCGCGATAGCTCACGCCGACCCAGTCGGAGGCGTAGTCGAGTTCGATCGGGCCGCTATCGGCGCCTGCGATCGTCAGCGGGGCGTAATCCTTGCCGGTGATTTCGACCAGCGGCACTTCCTGTACCCAACTGCCGTTATTACCCGGTTCGAGGCCTGCTTTCTCGAATTCCTCGATCAGATAGGCAACGGTCTTTTCTTCGCCCTGGGTGCCTGGCGCGCGGCCTTCGAATTCGTCCGACGACAGGCGCTCGGTGACGCGCTTCATCGTTGCTTCCGAAAGCGTGCCGTCGGCGACTTCGGGCAGGTCGAGCATGGCATCGGCGCCTGCGCCGGTTTCCAGCGCGCCATCGCAGGCGGTCAGCAGCAGCGCCGAACAGGCAGCAAGAACGAAGCGTTTCATCGAAGGGCGTCCTCTCAATTCGAACATGCGCGCGTCTTGTCAGCATGGCGCGGCAAGGGCAAGCTTGCGCATCCGCGCCGCCTTGCGGCAGAGGGACAGGCGATGGCTGCCGACTGGACTTCTGCGCTCAACCGCGCCCGCGAACACGCGCCTTTCCTTGCCCGCGCATTGGAACGCCGCCCCGAGCTGGCGGAACTCATGGCAAGCGGCGATGGCGAGGCTGCGCTGCGCGCCGCCAAGCAGGTCCGCGCAACCGATGTCGCGAGCGCGTTGCGGCAGGAACGGCTCGGCCTCGCGCTGGTGCTGGCCGTGGGCGACCTTGCCGGGGCATTCGATCTCTACAAGGTGATGCGCGAACTTTCGACTTTCGCCGATCGCGCACTCCATGCAGCGATCGAAGCGGCGATCCGCAAGCGCGTTCCGGATGCGGAGCCAGCGGGGATGATCGGCCTTGCGCTGGGCAAGCACGGGGCAGGCGAGCTCAACTACTCATCCGACATCGACCCCATCCTGCTCTACGATCCCGCGACGCTGCCACGCCGCGAGCGCGACGAGCCGGGTGAAGCGGCGCAACGCTATGCCCGTGAAACCGTGCGCTTGCTGTCCGAAGTCACCAGCGAGGGGTATGTTTTTCGCGTCGATCTGCGGCTGCGACCCGCTTCCGAAGTGAGCCCGCTGGCGCTGCCGCTCGATGCGGCGATCACGCATTACGAAAGCTCGGCGCTGGCCTGGGAGCGCGCGGCGTTCATCCGGGCGCGTTCCTGCGCGGGCGATATCGCCGCGGGCGAGGCGTTTCTCGACCATATCCGGCCATTCGTATGGCGACGCAACTTGGATTTCGGCGCGATCGACGAAGTGCGCCGGCTGACCCACCGGATCCGCGAGGAGCAGCGCGGGCCTGCCGAACCGGGTCCGGGCTACCATCTCAAGCTGGGCCGCGGGGGCATTCGCGAAGTCGAATTCTTCGCGCAGACCCACCAGCTCATCCATGGCGGGCGCGATCCCTCGCTGCGCGGCCGCGGGACACGCGAAGCGCTCGATGCGCTGGCGGCAACCGGCCGTATCGGAGAGAGTGACGCGCGCCGGCTGGGTGACAGCTATGACGGGCTGCGCACGATCGAACACCGGCTGCAGATGGTCGGGGACCAGCAGACCCACAGCCTCCCAAGCGGCCAGGCGCTGGACGAGGTCGCGCGGCTGCACGGTCTCGATACCGGCGCGCAGCTGGTCGAAGCGGTGGAGACGCTTGCCCGCCCGGTCGCGGAGCGCTTCGATGCGCTGCTGGACGAGGACCGTATATCGGTTCCCAGAAGCGCGCCGCATGTGCTGGGCGAGGACAGCCATGCCCCCGATATCGCTCCGGAACTGGTGGAGCGCGTCGCCGGGTGGACCAGCGGCAAATATCAGGCGCTGCGCAGTTCGGCCGCGCTGAGCGCGTTCGACGCGATCCGGCCCGACCTGCTGGCATCGATTGCGGCCTCGCCCGACCCGGATGCCGCAGTGCTCCGCTGGGAAAGCCTGATCGCGCGTCTCCCCAGCGCGGTAAACCTGTTCCGCCTGCTCGAAGCGCGGCCGGGTCTGTTCGCCCTGCTGGCGGATTGCCTGACGCTCGCTCCGCCGCTGGCCGACGAACTCGCGCGGCGCCCCGACCTGCTCGATGCGCTGATCGATCGCACTGCGCTGGATCTTCCCGGCGGGGTCGATGAACTTGCGGCCAAGATGGGCCGCCGCGAACGCGGTGACGACTACGAAATGCAGCTCGACCGCTTGCGCGTGGTGACCGGGGAAGAGCGGTTCGCGCTGGCAGTGCAACTGGTCGAGGCGGCGCACGACCCGCTGGCGATCGCCGCCGGACTGGCGCGAACCGCCGAAGCCGCTTTGCAGGTCGCCGTGACTGCCGCCGAAGAGGAATTCGCCGCCAAGCACGGACGGATCGCGGGCAGCGAACTGGTCGTGCTCGGTCTGGGCCGGCTGGGCGGCGGCGTGCTCACGCATGCATCCGATCTCGACATCGTCTATCTGTTCACCGGCACGCATGACGGCGAATCCGATGGCGAGCGCCCGCTTGGCGCGACACTCTATTTCAATCGCCTGGCGCAGCGCGTCACGGCTGCGCTCAGCGTGCCGACCGCGCAAGGGGCGCTGTACGAAGTCGATACGCGGCTGCGTCCGCAAGGCAACCAGGGGCCGTTGGCAGTGAGCGTGGAGAGCTTCGCGCGCTACCAGCGCGAGGACGCCTGGACGTGGGAGCACATGGCGTTGACGCGTGCACGCGTGCTGGTCGGCAGCACCGGCGCCCGCGACGAGGTCGACGCGGTGGTCCGCGGTATCCTGTGCAAACGGCGCGATGCCGACCGGCTGCGCGGCGATGTCCTGAAGATGCGCGCCGAGATGGCGGGGCACAAGCCTGCCAAGGGTCCGCTGGATGCGAAGCTGCTGCGCGGCGGGCTGGTCGATCTCGAATTCCTCGTCCACTTTCTCCAGCTGCGCGATCACGAAGGTCTGGTGCCGGGTCTTGCGCAGGCTATGGCCGAGCTGGCCGAAGCCGGCCTGCTGCCCGCCGGGATTGCCGATGCGCATGGATTGATGACGCGGTTGCTGGTCGGTACACGGCTGCTGGCGCCCGACCTCGATCGGCCTGATCCCGCCGCGGCGGCCCTGCTCGCGCGGCAAAGCGGCTGCGATAATTATGCCGATCTGCTGCGCAGCCTGCGAGGCGCGCGCGAGAGCGTCGCGGCGGCCTGGCAGGACGTGTTCGGCGAAACTTTGGAGATGGATGGATGACCGATACTTTTACCGAAGGCGATGCCTTTCCCGACTTCAGCATGGAAACCCCCGACGGCGGCACGGTAACCAAGGCGGACCTCGCGGGCAGCAAGGCGGTGATCTTCTTCTACCCGAAGGACAACACGCCCGGTTGCACCACCGAGGCGAAGGAATTTTCCGCGCTCAAGCAGGAATTCGAGAAGGCGGGAACGCGCCTGCTCGGTGTCAGCAAGGATTCGCCAAAGAAGCACCAGAATTTCATCGCCAAGCACGATCTGACCGTCGCGCTCGCGACCGACAAGGAGGAAGGCGGTCTGTCCGATACGCTGGGGGTGTGGGGCGAGAAGACCAATTACGGCCGCACCTATATGGGCATGATTCGCTCGACCTACCTGCTCGGCGAAGACGGGCGCATCCTGCGCATCTGGCCCAAGGTCCGGGTCAAGGGCCACGTCGACGAAGTCCTCGAAGCCGCGCGCACCGCCTGACCGCGCAGGCGGCGGGCAAGCACCGGGCGCTCCTGCGGTCTGCAGCTAGCGAATCGTTGACCCTGCTGCAGGTATTGCCCGGTTCGGCTGCAACCGATTTCGCGGATTACTGCCGGATTCGGTCGAAAATATCGGAAATCGCTGCAAAATCGCGTGTCGAAGTCGATTTTCGGGGGGTGGGAGCGGGGTTTCAACGACTCAACGCGTTTCGCTTGCGGCCTGCCGCGCGTCCGTTCCGCAGCACTTGCCTGATCGATTTTTTACCCGATAACCCAAACTCACGAGACGCCGGGGGGTTCCGGCAGTGACGTAAAAATGGCGAAAGCGGCATGGGACGCTGTCTTCGCCAAGAGCAAAAGGCGCGCAAAGCGTCGGATGGACGGGTTAGCATGATCACCAAGCGCGCAACGCTTGCTTTCGCAATTATGGCCGGTTTCGGTCTTGCTGCCGCTCCGGCGCAAGCGCAGGAAACCAACGCCGCTGCGGCGGTCGGTGCCATCGACATGAGCAAGGTGGCCCAGTCGGCCCAGCCGGGTGACGACGCCCAGTTCCAGCAGCTGTTCGCCAAATGGGACGAACTCGACCGCTCGACGCCGGCAGCGGCGCGGGTCTCGGTGCCTTCGCGGATGCCGCTCGACGATACGCGGCTGACCAGCGATTACGGCATGCGGACGCACCCCGTGCTCGGTGGTCGCCGCAGCCACAAGGGTGTCGATCTGTCGGCCCCGACCGGCACGCCGATCTATGCCACCGCCGATGGCTATGTCAGCAAGGCGGAATGGTTCTCGAGCTACGGCAAGTTCGTCTCGATCGAACATGGCGCCGATCTGCAGACGCGGTTTGCACATATGTCGGGCATTACGGTGAAGGCCGGCACCCGCGTGAAGAAGGGTGACGTCATCGGCTATGTCGGTTCGACCGGCCGCTCGACCGGCCCGCACCTCCACTACGAAGTCCGCATCGCCGGCAAGGCCGTGAACCCGGTTCCCTATATGGTCGAATCGGAAGCACAGCGGGCTTTCGCGCTCGCCACCGGCACTGGCGGGCAGGGCGACGGCGACGACAACTGATCGAGCCGGCCTTCCGGGCAGGATAAAAAGGCGGCGGGAGCGATCCCGGCGCCTTTTTCCTTGCCCATGTGAAACGCATAGGTAGGTTTCTTCTCGAAACTGGACGAGTCCGCGCACGAACAGCGGACCGACAGAGAGGAGAGAGCCAGCAATGCACCCCATCACCCATGCGCAGACGCGCCCCGACCATCCCGCGATGATCATGGCGGGTAGCGGCCAGACCGTGACTTTCGCGGAAATGGACGCCTATGCGAACCGCTTTGCGCAACTGCTGCGGGCACGCGGGCTCAAGCGCGGCGACCATTTCGCAGTGCTGATGGAAAACAACGTCCATTACCTGCAGGTGGTGTGGGGGTCGCAGCGTGCGGGCACGATGATGGTGCCGATCTCGACCCGGCTGACCGCGCCCGAGATCTGCTACATCCTCAAGGATGCGGGAGCCAAGTTCCTGCTCACCAGCACGCGCTATGCCGAGGCGATCGAGGGCATCCGCGACGAATGCGCCGACCTGCCGCTGCTGATCGTCGATGGCGAGGGCGAGGAAGATTACGAAGCCGCGCTCGCCGCGCAGCCTGCGGAGCCGATCGCCGACCAGGCGCCGGGCCAGTACATGCTCTATTCCTCGGGCACCACCGGCCGCCCCAAGGGGGTCAAGCCCGCGCCGCCCGAGGATGACGACATCCTCGCGACCAATCCGCTGATGGGCCTCGCGGTGATGGGCGCCGGCATGCCCGCCGATGGCAGCATGGTCTATCTCTCGCCCGCGCCGCTCTATCATGCCGCACCGATCGGCTGGTGCACCACCGCCCAGCGGCTTGGCGGCACGGTCGTGGTGATGGAGAAGTTCGATCCCGAACACGCGCTCGAGACGATCGAAAAATACAAGGTCACCGACAGCCAGTGGGTGCCGACGCATTTCGTGCGCATGCTCAAACTCGATCCCGAGGTGCGCACGCGCTACGATCTCTCCAGCCACCAGCGCGCGCTGCACGCCGCCGCGCCGTGCCCGGTGCCGATCAAGCGCGAGATGATCGAATGGTGGGGGCCGATCATCAACGAATACTACGCCGGCTCCGAAGGCGTCGGCATGACGCTGATCAAGGCCGAGGACTGGCTGACCCATCCCGGCAGCGTCGGCAAGGCGATCCACGGCACGCTGCATGTCTGCGATGCCGAGGGGGGAGAGGTCCCCGCGGGCCAGGACGGATTGCTCTATTTCGAGAACGATCTCATCCCGACCTATCACAACGATCCCGAGAAGACGCGCGAAGCGATGCATCCCAAGGGCTGGATGACGCTGGGCGATATCGGCCATGTCGACGAGGACGGCTTCCTCTATCTCACCGACCGCAAGAGCCACATGATCATCTCGGGCGGGGTCAACATCTACCCGCAGGAGATCGAGAATCTGCTGGTCACGCATGACAAGGTGATGGACGCCGCGGTGATCGGTGCGCCCTGCCCCGATTTCGGCGAGAAGGTGGTCGCGGTGGTGCAGCCGATCGACATGGCCGACGCGGGCGATGCGCTCGAGGCCGAATTGCGCGATTTCCTCGCTCCCAGCCTGTCCAAGATCAAAATGCCCAAGCTGTTCGACTTCCGCGCCCAGCTCCCGCGCGAGGCCAATGGCAAGCTGTACAAGCGCGAATTGCGCGACGAATACCAGCAGCAGGCCGAGCAGCAGACGGAACAGGCGTGATGGCGGCGCAGGACCGGCCCCGGCTCGATCCCGCCACCGCCCGCGCGGTGATCGACCCGCAGAGCTATGCCGAATGGGACGGCCTGCTGGACACGTTCGACCGCCTGCGCGAGGATACCCCCGTCGCCTGGGTCGAGCCGGCCGACGATGCGGTGCACCCGCCGTTCTGGCTGGTCACGCGCTATGACGACGTGATGCGCATGTCGAAGGACAATGCGACCTTCCTCAACAACCCGCACAGCGTCGTCTTCAGCCTGACCGAGGGGATCGAGTTCGCCAAGGCGCTCACCGGCGGCAGCGAACACATGGTCGCCAGCCTCGTCACCTTCGATGCGCCGGTTCACATGAAGTATCGCAAGCTGACGCAGGAATGGTTCATGCCCAAGAACCTGCGCGGCGTGGAGGACGAGATCCGCGGCATCGCGCATGCGGCGGTCGACCGGCTGCTGGCGGGCGGCGGCGAGGCGGATTTCGTGAAGACTGTTTCGGCGCCCTATCCGCTGCATGTGGTGATGCAGATCCTCGGCGTGCCCGAGGAAGACGAGCCGCGCATGCTGACGCTCACGCAGCAGATGTTCGGCGGTAGCGACGAGGACCTCAACCAGTCGGGGATGAAGGACCTCCCGCCCGAGGCGATCACCCAGCTGGTGGCGGGCGCGGTCAAGGACTTCGAGGCCTATTTTGCCAAGCTCACCGCCAAGCGCCGGGCGAATCCCACCAGCGATGTCGCCAGCGCGATCGCGAATGCGGTGGTCGACGGCGAACCGCTCAACGACCGCGACATGATGGGCTATTACATCATCCTTGCCGCCGCGGGGCACGACACCACCAGTGCGAGCACCGCGGGCGCGATGCTCGCACTGGCGCAGGATGCCGACCAATGGGCGCGGGTGCGCGCCGATCGCAGCCTGCTGCCCGGTATCGTCGAGGAAGCGATCCGCTGGACCACGCCGGTGCAGCACTTCATGCGCACTGCGGCCCAGGACACCGAGGTCGGCGGGCAGGCCATCGCCAAGGGCGACTGGCTGATGATGAACTATGTCGCCGCCAATCACGACCCGGCGCATTTCGACGACCCGCGCCGCTTCGATGCTGCGCGCAGCCCCAACCGCCACCTCGCCTTCGGCGCGGGCGCGCACCAGTGCCTCGGCCTGCATCTCGCCCGGCTGGAAATGCGCATCCTGTTCGAAGTGCTGCTCGACCGGATCGAGACCGTCGAACTGGCGGGCAAACCCGCGCGGTCCAAATCGACTTTCGTCGGCGGGCTCAAGACGCTGCCGCTGCGCTTCACTGCAGCCTGACCGGCCTCACGGCGACCTGCGCCGCGCTGGACCGGCAATCGCGCTGTGAGAAAGCGTGACCTTCCGCTGCCTGCCGCCGCGAAGCGTGGGTGCACGGGGACGGTGCCGCGTCTGACTGTGACCTTCCGGCCATCCAGTTCTGTGACCGCAAGCCGTCTCTGGCGACGGAACGCCCTTTGGTGAGGGTGTGAAAGGGAGAGGAAAGAACGCAGCACCGGACGAAGGCTACCAAACGCCGGCGGTGTAGGAAAATCGCCCAGCCACGCAGTATGGGGCCCGGCGCTCCTGGCCGCATAGCAATCGCGCCGATAGCTGCGGCCCTCCAGTTCAAAGAGAGCGCGCGTAAAACCCCCGAACCAGGTTCAGAGTGACGATATCGCTCGAACGGCGGCTGCCGATGCGGCGGACCGGAAGCCTACTCCGCCAGCAACCGCTGCGCCATTGCGCGGACTTCGGCGCCCATGTCCTCGCGTTCGAGTGCCAGTGCCAGCGTCGCCTCGACGAAGCCGGTCTTGCTGCCGCAGTCGAAGCGGCGGCCGGCGAAGGTGGCGGCGTGAAAGGGCTGGTTGCCGATCATTTTCGCCATGGCGTCGGTCAGCTGGATTTCGCCGCCCGCGCCCTTGCCCTGGTCCTTGAGCACGCCCATCACCTCGGGCTGGAGGATGTAGCGGCCCGAGATGATCTTGTTCGACGGCGCCTCGTCGACCGGGGGCTTTTCGACCAGCCCGGTCACCTCGGTCAGCGTCTCGGACAGCTGGGCGCCGGGCGCGATGACGCCATAGCTCGACACTTCGTCATGCGGCACTTCGAGCACCGAGATCAGATTGCCGCCCACCTCTTCATAGGCTTCGACCATCTGCTTCATGCAGCCGGTGCCGCCGCCCTTGGCCGCGACCATCAGCTCGTCGGGCAGGAGGATGGCGAAGGGATCGTCGCCGACGATCGCGCGCGCGCACCAGATCGCATGGCCCAGCCCCAGCGGCACCTGCTGGCGCACGGTGATGATATCGCCCGGCGTGGCGCGGGTGGGTTCGAGCACGGAGAGGTCCTTGCCGCGCTCCGCCATGGTGGTTTCGAGTTCGAAGGCAACGTCGAAATGCTCGACGATCGCGGTCTTGCCGCGGCCGGTGACGAAGATGATCTGCTCGATCCCCGCCTCGCGCGCCTCGTCGACCGCGTACTGGATCAGCGGACGGTCGACGATCGGCAGCAATTCCTTGGGGATCGCCTTGGTCGCGGGGAGAAAGCGGGTACCGAGACCGGCGACGGGAAACACCGCCTTCTTGATCGGTTTACGGGCTGACATCTCTGTTCCTCCTGCCTGTTTGCGCGGTTGTTTTCGCGCGAGGGGGCGCACGGGATCGGTCGACGATACATCCGCTGGTGCGGCGCTGCGACGCTATCGTGACGCTTGCCAGCATGACGCGCGAGGGTAAAGCACGGTTCCATGGACAAACTGATCATTCGCGGCGGCAACCGCCTGTCGGGGACCATCCCCATTTCGGGCGCCAAGAACGCCGCGCTCACGCTGATACCCTGCGCGTTGCTGACCGAAGAGGCGCTGACGCTGCGCAACCTGCCGCGGCTGGCGGATATCGACGGCTTCCAGCACCTGATGACGCAGTTCGGCGTCAGCCATACGATCCCCGGGAAGCGGCCCGAGGAGTTCGGTCGCAATGTCACGCTCGAGGCGATGCGCATCACCAGTTCGGTCGCGCCCTACGATCTGGTGCGCAAGATGCGCGCCTCGATCCTCGTGCTCGGTCCGTTGCTGGCGCGCACCGGCGAGGCGACCGTGTCGCTGCCCGGCGGCTGCGCGATCGGCAACCGCCCGATCGACCTGCATCTCAAGGTGCTCGAAGCCTTTGGCGCGCATATCGAACTGGCGCAGGGCTATGTGAAAGCCAGCGCGCCCGACGGCGGGCTGCCCGGCGGCGAATTCGACTTCCCCGTGGTCTCGGTCGGCGCGACCGAGAATGCGCTGATGGCGGCGGTGCTGTGCAAGGGCACCAGCCGGCTGGTCAACGCCGCGCGCGAACCTGAGATTGTCGATCTGTGCAACCTGCTCACCGCGATGGGGGCGGAAATCGAAGGGGTCGGCACGTCCGAACTGACGATCCACGGGGTCAGCAAGCTGCACGGCGCGACCTACCGGGTGATGCCCGACCGGATCGAGGCGGGCTCCTATGCCTGCGCGGCAGCGATCACGGGCGGCGAAGTGCGGCTCGAGGGGGCGGAAGCGGGCGACATGGGCTCCACGCTGCATGCGCTGCGCAACATCGGGGTCGAGATCGAGAGCGACAAGCACGGCATCAACGTGGCCGCGAACGGGCCGCTCAAGGCGCATAATCTCACCACCGCGCCTTTCCCGGGGCTGGCCACCGACATGCAGGCGCAGCTGATGAGCTTGCTGACCCGCGCCGAGGGCACCAGCGTGCTCAAGGAAACGATCTTCGAGAACCGCTTCATGCATGTGCCCGAACTGGCGCGGATGGGCGCGGATATCGAGACCGAGGGGCGCACCGCGATCGTGCGCGGGCCCACGCGTCTCACCGGCGCCGAAGTGATGGCGACCGATCTGCGTGCCTCGATGAGCTTGGTGATCGCCGGGTTGGCCGCCGAAGGCGCGACCACCGTGCGCCGGCTCTACCACCTCGATCGCGGCTACGAGCGGCTGGAAGAGAAGCTGCAACTGGTGGGCGCGGATGTGGAGCGCGTCGGCGACGATTGAGGCATGATTGAAGGACCTTTCCGGCGACCCGTACGTTGGGGCAGCAAGAAAGGAGTTTTCTCATGTTACTCAAGCTTTTGGCACTCGGCGGTCTCGGTTATGCCGGCTATCGCTATTACGAGAAGAACCGTGTCGACAAGAATGGCGTCGCCTTTGCCGACGGCCAGCCGGAGGGCCAGTTCCGCGATGCGGGCGCGGCAGCGACCGGCACGAAGGGCGACACGATGAGCGCAACCGACGAAGCGCTCGACGAAACCTATCCGGCGAGCGACGCGACCGCGAAATACTGACCCGGAAGGGTTCAGCTGTCGGCCAGTTCCGACACCGGGGCGGCTGGAGTGATCCAGCCGCCTTTTTCGTGCGTGACCAGCCAGATCCGAATCGCGCCGGCCAGCCCGGGCGGCGTATCCGCACGGATGCGTTCGGCGTCGATCTGCGCCACCAGCGCGTTGATCGACTGGTTGCGCATCCGCGCTGCAGTGGTGAGCTTTTCCCAGAACAGGGGTTCGAGGCTGATCGAGGTACGGTGGCCGTCGATGCGGACCGAGTATTTCTTCGGCGGGTGATAGGGGGGAGTCATCGGCGCCCCCTCTACATATCCGCAGCGCTCGCACCACGATTTTTTTCGCGAGAGGCCCCGGAACGTTCCCGGGGCGCGGCGGGAGGGTGCGCCTCGGCGCACCCGATCAATACATGTGCTGTCCGCCATTGATGCTCATCGTCGAACCGGTGACGAATTCGGCGTGTTCGGAGCACAGGAAGCTTACCCCGCGGGCGATCTCGCTGGCGCGGCCGAGCCGGCCGACGGGGATCTTGGCGACGATCTTTTCCAGCACCGGCTCGGGCACCGCGGCGACCATTTCGGTGTCGATATAGCCCGGCGCAATGGCGTTGACCGTGATCCCGAAGCGCGCGCCTTCCTGCGCCAGCGCCTTGGTGAAGCCGTGGATCCCGCTTTTGGCGGCGGCGTAATTGACCTGGCCGTATTGTCCCGCCTGGCCGTTGATCGACCCGATGTTGACGATCCGGCCCCAGCCGCGTTCCTTCATTCCCGCGAAAGTGGCCTTGGCGGTGTTGAAGCAGCCGCCCAGATTGGTGCGCATGACCGCGTCCCAATCGTCATAGCTCATTTTCAGCAGCGTGCCGTCGCGGGTGATGCCGGCATTGTTGACGACCACGTCGATCGGCCCGTGTTCCCGTTCGATCCGGGCGCAGGCCTCATGGACCGCGTCGGGATCGCCGACATCGAAGCGCGCGGTGGGCAGGCCCGTCTCCTCGGTGAACCGCGCCGCCGCGTCGGTGTTGCCCGCGTAATTGGCAATGACGGTGAACCCGCGCTCGTCGCGCAGCCGTTCGCAGATCGCGCGGCCGATCCCGCGCGTGCCCCCGGTTACGATAGCCACCCGTGACATAGATTTCCCCCCAACTTGCCGTAGCGTTCGCGCAGACTAAGCGAGCGGAGCCGATCGCGCCAAGCGCTTTGTCCGCGCGCGGGGCGCGTGCAGACGTATTTACCGGATGGGGCGGAGCCTAAAAGCTGACGCGGGTGCCGACGTAGACGGCCTGGTCGTCTTCGACCCCGTCGGTCAGCGGCGCGAGGCGGTTGCTGTCCTTGGACAGGCGCACGCCGGCGGTCACGTTGAGATTGCCGACCACGCGGTAGGACGTGCTGAGATCGACGCTCTGGTTGCCCATGCCTTCGAGCGTGCGCGGTGCACGGCCGGCATTGTCCTGCTTCTCGAGCGCGAGCCGCGAATCGAACCGCCCAGGTTTTGCCGGCTTGTCACCCTTGTCGGGCGCGAAATTGGCGAGATCGGGCATGCCCATGTCACGCAGGCCGACCGAAACGGTGGCCGGCTTGGCGGTCTGCGCGAAGCTCTGGTAGCCGCGCGAGATGCCCAGATTGTAGCTGGTCGGGCTGATCGCGAGCACGCGTTCGGCGCTGCCGGCGGTGCCCACCGAATCGATTGCCGTGCGCACCGACATGGCCCGCGCCGTGGCATCGTCCACCCGTACCGCGACGGTGACGGTGCGGTCTTTCGCCAGTCCCGACTTGTTCGCAGGGGTGAAGCGCAGCCCGTCTTCGCCGATCAGGGCAGCGACGCGTGCGGCCAGCCGCGGATCCGAATTGGCGGGCGTGAAGGGGAGGTAGGATACGGTTTCGGGCAGGGCTTCGGCCCCGTCGGCCTGCACCACGGCGAGACCGGCGGCGGGAATGGTCAGCGCCAGACCGGCAGCAATAAGCGCTGCCGGAACGAACCGCGTCTTGCCCTGATCTGTACCCGAACGTGCCATTGCGAACCCGCACCCTTCATCTTCAGGAACTTCAAGTCACAGGTCCGCTGAACGGTTCCTGTATTTCTGCACAAGCGCAGCCGAGTCCTGTCTGTTCTCCGGCCATGGTACCAGCGGGCGGTGCCTTGGCCAGCTTTTCCACAGCATCTGCGACAGTTTCGCAAAAGGTGTTGCGGTTTGCCCACAAGCGCGGTGGCAAAGTGCCTGCCAGCGGAATTTTCCGGCTCTTCCCGGTAACTTATCGAATGCCGCAAGCAGCATGGGCGATGCCCTCCGCGCTCTGGAACGCCCCGCGATGCACGGCCGCTGCGGAGCGGCGGCCTGCTCGCCCGGCATACGATGATCGCGGCATGCCGCCGTGCGAATTCAGGCGGCATTCAGTGGCATGGAGGCCAGACGGGCACTGTGCCGCGCGGGACGAACGCTTGCCCGTGCGCGCGCAGTCTTTATAGAGCCGGGAACGTCAGTGATACCAAGGATCGACATGAGCGCCTTTGCAACCATTCGCCGCCCTGCAACCTTTGCCGTTGCGATTGCCGCCACGGTCGGCCTCGCGGCATGCGGCGGCGGGCGTGAACGGCCGCAGGCGGACATGGCGGCGGCGCAGGTCACTACGATCGGCGTCAATTCCTACCTCTGGCGCGCGGCGCTCGATGCGCTCAGCTTCGCCCCGCTGCTGCAGGCGGACAGCAATGGCGGCGTGATCGTCAGCGACTGGTACGCCAATCCCAGCAACCCGGGCGAACGGGTCAAGGTGACGGTGACGATCCTCGATTCGGACCTGCGCGCCGACGCGCTGCGCGTGGCGGCGAGCCGCCAGGTCAACCAGTCGGGCAACTGGGTCGACGCACCGGTCCAGGCGGCGACCGTCCAGCGGCTGGAAGACATCATCCTGACCAAGGCCCGCGAACTGCGCCGCGAAGCGGTGAGCTGATCGCGGGGGCGCAACCGGAAAAGCGCCTTCCCATAGCCCGCAAAATCCGTAAACGCCGCTCGCATGAGCAGCGAAACCCGTTTCGATCCCGCCCGCGCCGATGCGCGCTGGCAAAGCGCGTGGGAACAGGCGCAGACCTTCCGCGCGGATAGCGATTCCCCCAAGCCCAAGAGCTACGTGCTCGAGATGTTTCCCTATCCTTCGGGGCGCATCCATATCGGCCATGTGCGCAATTACACGATGGGCGACGTGCTGGCGCGCTACAAGAAGGCGGTGGGGCACGAGGTGCTGCACCCGATGGGCTGGGACGCCTTCGGCATGCCCGCCGAAAATGCGGCAATGGAAAAGGGCGTCCATCCGGGCGGCTGGACCCGCGACAATATCGAACACATGAAGGCGCAGCTGAAGCGCCTCGGCTTCGCGCTCGACTGGTCGCGCGAGCTGGCGACCTGCGAACCCGATTACTACGGGCACGAGCAGGCGCTGTTCATCGATCTCTACGAAGCGGGCCTCGTCTATCGCAAGGAAAGCGAGGTCAATTGGGACCCGGTCGACATGACCGTGCTCGCCAATGAACAGGTGATCGACGGCAAGGGCTGGCGCAGCGGCGCCGAGGTCGAGAAGCGCAAGTTGAACCAGTGGTTCCTCAAGATCACCGATTTCGCCGAAGAGCTGCTCGAAGGGCTCGGCAGCCTCGAGAACTGGCCCGACAAGGTCAGGCTGATGCAGGAAAACTGGATCGGCAAGTCCAAGGGGCTCGAATTCGCTTTCGATCTGTCGAATGGCGACACGCTGCCGGTCTACACCACGCGGCCCGACACGATCTTCGGGGCGAGCTTCGTCGCCGTTGCCGCCGACCATCCGGTCGCGCAAGCGGTCGACAGCGTCGAGGCCCGCGCCTTCATTGCCGAATGCAAGAAGGGCGGCACCACGGCGGCCGAACTCGAAACCGCCGAGAAGCTGGGTTTCGATACCGGGATCACTGCCAAGCACCCGTTCACCGGCGCAGACCTGCCCGTCTATATCGCGAACTTCGTGCTGATGGATTACGGCACCGGCGCGATCATGGCGGTACCGGGCCACGACCAGCGCGATTTCGAATTCGCCACCAAATACGGACTGCCGATCCCCCGGGTCGTCGCGCCCAGCGCCGATCAGGCGAACAAGCCCTTCGACGGCGAGGCCGAGGCGGGCGAGGGCGTGCTGGTCAATTCGGACTTTCTCGACGGGATGGAAGTCGAGGACGCCAAGCGCGCAATCATCGCGCGCATCGAGGAACAGGGATGCGGCAGCGGCAAGACCGTGTGGCGGCTGCGCGACTGGGGTGTGTCGCGCCAGCGGTACTGGGGCACGCCGATCCCCTTCATCCATTGCGAGAAATGCGGCGTGGTCCCCGCGCCCAAGGACAGCCTGCCGATCACGCTGCCCGAGGATGTCGATTTCCGGACCCCCGGCAATCCGCTGTTGCGCCATCCCACTTGGAAACATGTCGATTGCCCCAAATGCGGCGGGAAGGCGGAACGCGAGACCGACACGCTCGACACTTTCGTCGACAGTTCGTGGTATTTCCTGCGCTTCGCCAGCCAGCCTGCCGACAAGCCGTTCGACAGGGACGAGATCGCCAAGTGGCTGCCGGTCGAACAGTATATCGGCGGGATCGAACACGCGATCCTGCACCTGCTCTATGCCCGGTTCTGGACCCGCGCACTGGCGCATATGGGCCAGATCGACGTGACCGAACCCTTCGCCTCGCTGTTCACGCAGGGCATGGTCACGCATGAGACCTACAGCCGCAAGGACGGGAGCAAGACGCTCTACTTCGCGCCGGACGAGATCAGCCGCGAAGCCGAACGCGCGCTGCTCAAGGCAGATGGCGGCGCGGTCGAGATCGGCCGCGTCATCAAGATGTCCAAGTCGAAGAAGAACGTGGTCGACCCCGACACCATCGTCGACACCTATGGCGCCGACGCGGTGCGCTGGTTCATGCTGTCCGACAGCCCCCCCGAACGCGACCTGCCGTGGTCCGAAGCCGGGATCGAGGGCTGCAGCCGTTTCGTGCATCGCCTGTGGCGCTTGTTCGCGGCCCATGACGCAGGGGCCGAAGGCGAGGACAAGCCGCTGCTGCGCAAGATGCACCAGACGGTCGCGGCGGTGGCCGAGGACATCGAATCGCTGGGTTTCAATAAGGCGGTGGCGCGGATCTACGAACTGACCGGCGCGGTCGAGAAGGCGCAGCCTTCGGCCAGCCGGTCGGCCGCGATCCGCACGCTGGTGCAACTGGTCGCGCCGATGATGCCGCATCTGGCCGAGGAAGCCTGGGCGTCGCTGGGCGCCGATGGCCTGGTGGCCGATGCCGCCTGGCCCGCAGTCGATCCCGCGCTGCTGGTCGAGGACGAGGTCACCATCGCGGTCCAGCACAAGGGCAAGCTGCGCGACACGCTGACCGCGCCCAAGGGCGCTTCGAAGGCAGATCTCGAAGCAATGGCGCTGGCCTCGGAAAAGGTGCAGCGTTCGCTCGACGGGGCGGAAATCCGCAAGGTCATTGTGGTGCCCGACAGATTGGTGAATATCGTCACTTGATGCGCATCGTTTTCGCCTGCCTCTCCCTTTGCACGCTCTCGGCCTGCGGTCTGTCGCCCATGTATGCGGGCGGCGGCAGCGGCGCGGTCGCGCAATCCATGGCCGCGATCGAGGTCGCGCCGATCGAAGGGCGGGCCGGCTGGCTGGTCCGCAGTGCGCTCGAGGAACGCTTCGGCGCAGCAGGCATGGTCAGCCCGCAATACCGGATCGATGTCCGGCTCGACGACCAACTCGAAGGGCTCGCCGTGCTGCGCGACGATACGATCAGCCGCGAACGGCGGACGCTGCGGGCGCGCTATCAGCTGGTCGACCTCGCCACGGGCGAGATCCTGCTCGACGCGACCGATGGCTCGGATGCCGGGATCGACGTGGTGTCGAGCGAATATGCGGTTATTGCCGCTGAACAGACCGCGCTGCAGAACCTGTCGCAGGATCTTGCGCAGCGGATGGTGACGCGGATCGCGCTGGCCTTGCGGCGGCAGGGCGACGCGGCACAGTGAAGCTCAGCAACCGCGATTTCGCGGCCAAGGGACGCAGCGCCGCCCAGGGCTGCGGCATTTTCTTTTTCTGCGGACAGGACGAAGCGGGCGCGAGTGCGGCGGCCAACGACCTCGTGACCTGGCTGCCCGAACCGGGCGAACGCGTCGAAATGTCGGGTGCCGAGCTGCGCAGCGATCCCGCGCGGCTGGGCGACGAGGCACGGACCAATTCGCTGTTCGGCGACCAGCGGCATATCTGGGTGCGGGCCAACGGCGACGAGGCGCATGAAGCGCTCAAGGTGCTGGTTGAAACCAGCGAAGCGGGCGGCGGCGAGGCTTGCCCGGTCATCGTGATCGCCACCTCGGCCACCGACAAGTCGCGCTCCGCCAAGCTGCTCGAAAAGCGCAAGGATGCGCTGGTGGCGATGTTCTATCCACCCGACCTGCAATCGGTCACCCGCAGCGTGCGCGGCCTTGCCGACGGGGCGGGGGTGCGCCTGGGCGGCAACCTGGCCGAACGGATTGCACGCGCGGCCAATCTCGACGTGCGGCTGGCAAAGAGCGAGGTCGAGAAGCTGGCGCTCTATCTCGATGCCACAGCGCAGAGCCCGCAGAGCGCCGGCGCGGAAGACCTCGATGCGATCGGCGCGGCGAGCGAGGACGATGGCTTCACCCCGCTGGTCAATGCGGTGATGGGCGGACAGGCGGCCAAGGTAGGCACCGAACTGGCGCGGATGAAGCAGCTCGGGCTCAACCCTGTCGGAGTGCTTCTGGCATTCGAACGCCGGGCGGCGCAGCTCGCGCGCATCGCCGCCGCGCTGGGCCCGCGGTCTTTCGGCGATCTCGACCGCGGCGAGGAAGCGCGGCTGGGGATCTTCTTCAAAGAAAAGCGCGACATCGGCCAGCAGCTGGCGCTGTGGCGGCACGGCGACAAGCTGGGCCGGCTGACCCAGAGGCTGGTGACGCTGCACCGTGAATTGCTGACCAACAGCCAGGCTGCCGAATTGCTGCTGGCGCAGGGTCTCGCCGATATCGCCCGCGTTGCCGGGGCACGGGCGCGCTAGGCGCGCCGCAGCCGGCTCAGTTCTCGGGGACCGAGAAGCTGCCGGTTACGCGGCCGCCCGACTGGCCTTCGCCCGTAACCGAGGACGAGCCGCTGGCGCGGCCGTCGACGCTCGACACGCCGGAGGCCAGATCGATCACCAGCCGTCCCCCGTTGAGCGTATCGCCCCCGCGGTTGAGCCGAACATTGCCGGCCATGGTGATGATCCGGCGGTTGAAGTCGTAGACCGCGGTATCGCCGCGCGCGCGCTCGTTGCCGCGCGATACGGTTACCCCGCCGGTCGCCATGATCCGCTGGATGCTGAGGCTGCCGGCGTCCGAGTAGCTGACGATCGTGCGCGCTGCGGACAAGCCGAGCCCGGCCTGCGTGATCTGAACATTGCCCGACAGGACGACGCGGTTTTCCCGGTCCTGCAATTCGATCCGGTCGGCGGCATAGGAAACCGGCGCGTTCGAATTGTGCGAGGCGATCGCCTGCGCCGACAGCTGGATGCCGGCGAAACCTGCGGCGGTGACGGCAAACGATCCGATGCCCCAGCGGGCGATGGTGGAGAGCAGGGGCTTCATCAGGGCATCCTCAGCTTGCCGGGCTCCATGCGCAGCCGCGCATTGCCCGTCAGGGTAACGGTGCGCGCCGACAGATCGGCGGTCAAGCGATCGGCGCTGAACGTCCCGGCGGGAATCGCGCCTTCGACGCCCCCCGCACCGACGAGTTGCTTGGTTTCGAGATCGACCGAGACATCGCGCGCCATCATGCGGTAGCCATCCGCCGCGATCATCCGCATCGGTCCGGTCACCGCCACGGTGTCTTCGTCGATATCGTAGAGCCCGGCCTGCGCGCTCAGGCGCGCGGGACCTTCCTCGAGCAGCAACCGCGCGACGAGATCGTTCATCCTGACGATGCCCTCCGCGCTCGAGCGCTGGACCGCTTCGCCGGCAGTCAGCGAAAAGGGCCGGCCCTGGTTGTCGGCGCCGCGGTAGAGCGCGTTATCGACGCGCAGCCGGTCCTCGATCACCGCGACCTTGTTCCGGTCGAGCAGGAAGCTGATCTCGCCGCGCGGGCTGAGCGGGGTGATCACCATCAGCGCGGCGAGCACGCCGACGCCCATCGGCAACACGCGGGCCAGCACGGCGACCAGCCGGTCGTGCGAGCCGCCGGGCTCGGCCCAGAGGCGGCGTTCGCCGCGGCGCTCCTTCGCCTCCTGGGTTTCGATCCTGCGCTGCCGCAATGCCATGTGTCCCGCCAACCCGCGTGATCCTTACATGTGGCTGAAAATATCGTGATCCGCCCAGCCGGCGACATCGAGCCGCGCGCGGGTGGGCAGGAAATCGAAGCAGGCCTGCGCCATTTCGGTACGGCCTTCTCGCGCCAGCCGGCGGTCCAGCTCTTCCTTCATGCGGTGCAGGTAGCGCACGTCGCTTGCGGCATAGTCGCGCTGCGCGTCGTTGAGGTCGGGGCCGCCCCAGTCGCTCGACTGCTGTGCCTTGGAAATGCTTTCGCCGAGCAGTTCCTCGACCAGCATCTTGAGCCCGTGGCGGTCGGTATAGGTACGGACCAGCTTGCTGGCGATTTTGGTGCAATAGCAGGGCGTCGCTTCCACCCCGAGGTAATATTCGATCGCGGCGAGGTCGAAGCGCGCGAAATGGAACAGCTTGAGCCGTGCGGGATCGGCCAGCACCGCCTTGAGATTGGGCGCGTCGTAATCGCTGTCGGGCGCAAAGCGGACAAGGTGCTCGTCGCCCTTGCCGTCGCTGATCTGGACGACGCACAGCCGGTCGCGGATCGTGACAAGACCCATGGTTTCGGTATCGACGGCCACGGGGCCATCAGCGAGGACGCCTGCGGGGAGGTCTTCTTCGTGGAAATGCACTGCCATGGCCGAGGCCTTAGGCGCATCGGGGATTGCTGGGAAGGGGGTGCTGGCGCGCGCCTGCGCAGCGGCCTACTCCTGCTGCCATGGCAAGCGATGCGATCCCCGAAAGCTGGCGGCCCGTACTCGAACCCGCGCTAGCGGCGCCCGAGGTCCGGCAACTGGGCGGTTTCCTGGTGGCCGAGGAAGCTGCAGGCAAGCCGGTCTATCCGCCGCAGGGGTGCCGGCTGAAGGCGCTGGAGCTCACCCCGCTCGACAGCGTCAAGGTGGTGATCCTGGGGCAGGACCCCTACCACGGGCCGGGGCAGGCGATGGGGCTGTCCTTTGCGGTTCCCGAAGGCGTGAAGGTCCCGCCGAGCCTGGCGAACATCTATAAGGAGCTGGAAGCCGACCTGGGCATCGCGTGCCCCGCGCATGGCGACCTGAGCGCCTGGGCGCGCCGCGGCGTGCTGCTGCTCAACAATACGCTGACGGTCGAAGGCGGCAAGGCCGCAAGCCATGCCGGGCGCGGCTGGGAAACGGTCACCGATGCCTGCGTCGCTGCAGTGGCGGCGCGCGCGGAGCCCAGCGTGTTCATCCTCTGGGGCAGCCATGCGCAGGCCAAGGCGAAACGCATCGAAGGACTGCGTGCCGGGCAGCACTGCGTGATCGAAAGCCCGCATCCCAGCCCGCTCTCGGCCTATCGCGGGTTCTTCGGTTCGCGCCCCTTCAGCCGCGCGAACGCATTCCTGACAGAGCGTGGCCGCGCCCCGGTCGACTGGCAGGTCTAGCTGCCCCAAGGCGGAGCCGCTTGCCATGGGCCGGCGCGTATAGGACAGTCGCGCTCCACTCTGGGAGTACGAGCGATGAAGGCGGTTTTCCGGGCAGGCGCGGCACTCGCGGCTTTGGGCATGGCGGTTCCGGGCGCCGCAGGTGCGCAGGATGCCCCGCCGGTCGGCGCCGAGGCGCTCGATCCGGCGAAGGCCGCCGCCCTGGGTGAGGCGATGCGCGCTGCCGAACTGTGGATCGACGGGCAGCGGCGGTATCGCAGGATTCCCGCAATCTCGGCCGCGCTGGTGCGGGGCGATGCCACCGTCTGGGCGAAGGGCTTCGGCACCACCGACCGCGCGGGCCGGATCCCGGCGACGCCCGATACGATCTATTCGATCTGTTCGATTTCCAAGCTGTTCACCACCGTTGCGCTGATGCAGCAGTGGGAACGCGGCACGGTCGCTCTCGACGCGCCGATCGAACGCTATCTTCCCTGGGCCCGGCTGGCCGACGACCCGCGGGACAGCGTGCCGATCACGCTGCGCGGCCTGCTGACGCATTCGGCCGGCCTGCCGCGCGAAGCCGACTTCCCCTATTGGACTGGGCCCGACTTCGCCTTCCCTTCCCAAGCGCAGGTCCGCGTGGCGATTCGGGAGCAGACGCCGCTCTATCCCGCATCGACCACCTGGCAATATTCGAATCTCGGGCTCACGCTGGTGGGCGAAACCGTCGAGGCGGTCAGCGGCACGCCCTATGCCGATTATGTCGACGCCAATATCCTCGGCCCGCTGGGACTGGACGATACGCGTGCCGGCATTCCTGCGCAGCTCTATGGCCAGCAGATGGCCGTCGGCTGGGGCGCGCTCGAAGCCGACGGCACGCGGCCCGAGGTCGGCCTGTTCGATCCGGCGGGGATCACGCCTGCGGCGGGCTTCACCGCCAGCGTGGCCGATCTCGCCAAATTCGCTAGCTGGACCTTCCGATTGGCGAGCAGCGGCGAGGAAGAAGTGCTGCGCCCCTCGACCCTGCGCGAGATGCAGCGCGTCCATTATATCTCGCCCGATTGGGAAACGAGCTGGGGCCTCGGCTTCTCCGTCCGGCAGGAAGGCGGCACCACGGTCGTTGGCCATGGCGGCGCGTGCCCGGGTTATCGCAGCGTGCTGATGCTGGCGCCGTCGGAAGGCACGGGCGTGGCCGTGGCGATGAATGCGATGGATGATCCCGGCGGCATCGCCCGCGGGATTGCCGCGCTGGTCAAGGCCCGGGGCGAAGCGGCGCCGTTCGACCCCGTCGCGGGGGTCGATCTGGCAGATTATGCCGGCGTGTATAGCGGCCAGCCGTGGGATTCGGATTTCATGCTGATTCCCTGGGCCGGCGGGCTGACCTGGCTCGATCCCGATGCGGTCGAGCCTGCCCGCGCGCTGTGGCGCCTGAAACCGCTGGGCGGTGACCGCTTCCGCGTGGTGACCGACAAGGGGGCCGAACGCGAGGCGGTGACTTTCGAACGCGATGCAGCCGGGCAGGTCCGCGCGATCCGCCGGCACGCGAACCTTTCCCCCCGGCTGCGCGGCCTCTAGCTCAGAAGATCGAATAGCCGCCGTCGATCACCACCGAATCGCCGGTGTGGAACTTGCTCGCATCGCTGGCGAAATACACGGCCATGCCGGCGAAATCCTCGCCCTCGCCCCAGCGCCGCATCGGCACGCGGCCAATCGCCTTGTCGTTGAACGCATCCCAGTTCTGCAACCGCTCGGTCATTTCGGTGGCGATCCAGCCGGGCAGGATCGCATTGGCGCGGATGCCGTGGCGCGCCAGTTCGACTGCGGTACCGCGGACCATCGCCAGTACGCCTGCCTTGGTCGCGGCATAGGCCTGGTTCTGCGGCGCGCCATGGATCGCCGACACGCTCGATGTGACCAGCAGCGATCCGCCCTTGTCGCCTTCCTCGGCGCGCGCGACCATGTGCCTCGCCGCTTCGCGAAAGGTCCAGAACACCGCATCGAGATTGACCGCGGTGACCTTGCGCCACTGCTCGGTCGTCTGTTCGGTCAGCGGCGCGCCGCCGCCCACGCCGGCATTGGCGATGCAGCTGTCGATCCGGCCTAGGCGTGACAGGCTTTCGGCCATCGCATCGACCACCGCCTGTTCATCGGCAACATCGACCTCCAGCGCCTCCACGCGCGTACCATGCGCTTTGAGCCGTTCGAGCGCGGCGGCGTTCTTGTCCGCATTGCGCCCCCAGATCGCGACGTCGGCGCCCGCTGCCGCAAGCCCTTCGGCCATGCCCAGGCCGATACCGCCATTGCCGCCGGTGACCACTGCCGTCTTGCCGGTCAGGTCGAAGGGTTTGAAAGCCATATTTGCGTCTCCTCTCGCTCGGCGCGCAGTGAAGGGCAGCGGGCGAAAGATTGCAAGATGCAACTTGTTCGCTAGGCTGGCAGGATGACCGACCTCATCCTGACCGAGATCGCCGACGGCATTGCCACCGTCACGCTCAACCGCCCCGAAGCGATGAATGCCCTGTCGAAAGCGCTGCGCCATCATCTCTACGAGGTGATGACCGCGCTGGATGCCGATGACGGTGTGCGGGCAGTGATCCTCACCGGCGCGGGGACGCGGGCGTTTACTGCCGGGCTCGATCTCAAGGAACTGGGATCGCAGGAAGGCGCATTGGGCGCAGCCAATGCCGAGGGGGCGGACGAAAACCCGGTCAAGGCGATCGAAAGCTGCCGTAAGCCGGTGATCGGCGCGATCAATGGCGTGGCGATCACCGGTGGGTTCGAAGTCGCGCTCGCCTGCGACGTGCTGATTGCCAGCAGCAACGCGCGCTTCGCCGATACGCATGTGCGGGTCGGCGTGGTGCCGGGCTGGGGGCTGTCGCAGAAACTCAGCCGGATGATCGGCATCAGTCGCGCCAAGGAGCTCAGCTTTACCGGCAATTTCCTCGATGCCGCCACGGCCGAACGCTGGGGGCTCGTCAACCGCGTGGTCGCGCCGGAGTCGCTGCTCGCGGAGGCGCGCCGCCTGGCCGCCGACATGGCAAGCGTCGACCCCGCCTTCCTTGCCGGATACAAGCGGCTGATCGACGAAGGCTATGCCGCCAGTTTCGGCGAGGGGCTGGCGATCGAACACCGGCAGTCCTCGGCCGCCAACAGCGCCGTGCGCCCCGCCGAGCTCGAAGCCCGCCGCGCCGCCGTCCAGGCGCGCGGCCGCACGCAGGGATAGCCGCGCGAAGCCGCTACCCCGCGATTGGTTAGCGCGGCAGTTCGGTTGCGCCCATCAGGGCCAGGTCGACGGCGCGGGCGCATTGCCGGCCTTCGCGGATCGCCCACACCACCAGGCTCTGCCCGCGCCGCATGTTGCCGCAGGAGAACACATTGGCTTCGCTGGTGAGATACCAGTCGGTGTCCGCCGCGACATTGCCGCGCCCGTCCAGATCGACTCCCGCCCGGTCGAGGAGGCCGCGCCGCTTGGGACCGGTAAAGCCCATGGCGAGCAGGATCAGGTCGGCCTTGAGCGTGAACGTGCTGTCGGCCACTTCCTGCATGCGGCCGTCTTTCCATTCGACCCGTACGCATTCGAGCCCTGAAACAACGCCGTTTTCCTCGATCACGCGCTTGGTCAGCACCGCCCAGTCGCGGTCGACGCCTTCCTCGTGGCTCGACGAGGTGCGCAGCTTGAGCGGCCAGTCGGGCCAGGTCAGCGCCTTGTCTTCCTTTTCGGGCGGCTTGGGCATGATCTCGAGCTGGGTGACGCTGGCTGCGCCCTGCCGGTTGCTGGTGCCCACGCAGTCGCTGCCCGTGTCACCGCCGCCAATCACGATGACATGCTTGCCCGTTGCGGTCAGGCTGCCACGCGGCGCGGCGCGGACTTCGTCGTCGCCCGCGTTGCGCTTGTTCTGCTGGGTCAGGAATTCCATTGCCAGCCGCACGCCGTCGAGTTCGGAACCCGGGATGTCGAGCATACGGGCTTCTTCCGAACCCCCCGCAAGCACCACCGCGTCGAAATTCTCCTTCAGCGCCTGGAAGCTCACTTCGACCCCGACTTCGCTCGAAGTGCGGAACTGGACGCCTTCGGCCTCCATCTGCACCGCGCGGCGGTTGATCAGGTGCTTTTCCATCTTGAAGTCGGGAATGCCGTAGCGCAGCAATCCGCCGATCCGGTCGCTCTTCTCGAACACGGTGACTGCATGGCCCGCGCGGGCCAGCTGCTGTGCGCAGGCCAGGCCGGCAGGCCCGCTGCCGATCACCGCGACCGACTTGCCGGTGCGCTGTTCGGGCAGCTGCGGCTTGACCCAGCCTTCGTCGAAGCCGCGGTCGATGATTGCGCATTCGATGCTTTTGATCGTTACCGGCGAATCGACGATATTGAGCGTGCAGGCCGCTTCGCACGGGGCGGGGCAGACCCGGCCGGTAAACTCGGGGAAATTGTTGGTCGAATGGAGAACGTCGAGCGCGTTCTTCCAGTCGTCTTCATAGACGAGGTGGTTCCAGTCCGGGATGATGTTGTTCACCGGACAGCCGTTGTGGCAATAGGGAATGCCGCAGTTCATGCAGCGCGCCGCCTGCCGGCGCAGCTGCTCCTCGCTCAGCGGGACCACGAATTCCTTGTAATGCGTCAGCCGTTCTTCGGGATCGCGATAGGTGCGATCCTCGCGCTCGTATTCGAGAAAGCCGGTTTCCTTGCCCATGACCCTTACTCCGCCGCTTCCATCGCGGCCTGTTCGCGTTCGTCCTCGAGGGCCTTGAGCGCGCGCTGGTAGTCGCGCGGCATGACCTTGCGGAAATTGCCCAGTTCGGCGCTCCAATTGTCGAGCAGCTTCTTGGCCTTGGCCGAGCCGGTATGCAGGTGGTGGCGCTCGACCAGGATCTTGAGCCGTTCGGCATCGTGGTAGAGCGGATCGCCCATCCCGGCATTCTCGACCGTGACGGGCCGCTGCTGCGGGGCACCCCAGCTCTTGTCGGCGCCTTCGCCATCGCCCGACCGGACATCGAGCACATCGACCTGCGCCGGGTTGCACAGATCCACGAACCGGCGCTCGGGGTCGTAGACATAGGCGATCCCGCCGCTCATTCCGGCCGCGAAATTGCGCCCCGTTGCGCCCAGCACGCAGACGACGCCGCCCGTCATGTATTCGCAGCCATGGTCGCCCGTGCCCTCGACCACTGCGACCGCGCCCGAATTGCGCACTGCGAAGCGTTCGCCCGCGACACCTTCGAAATAGGCTTCGCCCGCGATCGCGCCGTAGAGCACGGTGTTGCCGACGATGATGTTGTCACCCGGTGCGCGCGGCGCCTCTTCGGGCTGGCGGACGATGATCCGTCCGCCCGACAGGCCCTTGCCGACATAGTCGTTGGCATCGCCCGTCAGGCTGATGGTGACGCCATGCGCGAGCCAGGCCCCGAAGCTCTGGCCGGCCACGCCGGTGAAGTCGATCCGGATCGTGTCCGCGGGAAGCCCGGCATGACCATGCGCTTCGGCGATCCGGCCCGACAGCATCGCGCCGACCGTGCGGTTCACATTGCGGATCGGGCGGGTGAGCTGCACTGCCTGCCCGCTTTCAATCGCGGGCTTGCAGGCTTCGATCAGTTCGACATCGAGCGCCGCCGCCAGGCCATGGTCCTGCCGCTCGGTCTGGAACAGCTCGCGCCCCTCCTCGAGCGGGACCGCGTGGAGCACGCGCTTGAGATCGACGCCGTGCGCCTTCCAGTGGCGTTCCACCCGGCGCATGTCGAGACGGTCGACGCGGCCGATCATTTCCTCGACCGTGCGGAAGCCCATCTCTGCCATGATCGCGCGCAATTCCTCGGCGACGAAGAAGAAGTAGTTGATGACGTGCTCAGGCGTGCCGGTGAAGCGCTTGCGCAGTTCGGGGTCCTGCGTGGCGACCCCGACCGGGCAGGTGTTGAGATGGCACTTGCGCATCATGATGCAGCCCGCCGCAATCAGCGGCGCGGTGGCGAAGCCGAACTCGTCCGCGCCGAGCAGCGCGCCGATCGCGACATCGCGCCCGGTCCGCAGCCCGCCGTCGACCTGCACCGCGATCCGGCTGCGCAGATCGTTGAGCAGCAGCGTCTGCTGCGTCTCGGCGAGGCCGATTTCCCATGGGCTTCCGGCATGCGTCAGGCTGGTCAGCGGGCTGGCGCCCGTGCCGCCGTCATAGCCCGAAATGGTGACGTGGTCGGCTTTGGACTTCGACACGCCCGCGGCAACCGTGCCGACCCCCACTTCGGACACCAGCTTGACCGAAATGCGCGCTTCGGGCTGGACGTTCTTCAGGTCGTGGATCAGCTGCGCCAGATCCTCGATCGAATAGATGTCGTGATGCGGCGGGGGCGAAATCAGCCCGACGCCGGGCGTCGCATGGCGCACCGCGCCAATCCGCTTGTCGACCTTGTGGCCGGGCAGCTGGCCGCCTTCGCCGGGCTTCGCGCCCTGGGCCATCTTGATCTGGATATCGTCCGAATTGACGAGATATTCGGTGGTCACGCCGAAGCGGCCGCTGGCGACCTGCTTGATCCGGCTGCGCATCGAATCGCCATTGTCGAGCGGCAGGAACCGTTCGGGCTCCTCGCCGCCTTCGCCGGTATTCGAACGGCCACCGAGGCGGTTCATCGCGATCGCCAGCGTCGAATGCGCTTCGTGGCTGATCGAGCCGAAACTCATCGCGCCGGTGCTGAACCGCTTGACGATCTCGGCGGCGGGTTCGACCTCGTCGAGCGACAGCGGCTGTTCGGCCGGGGTCAGTTCCATCAGCCCGCGAATGGTCAGCAGGCGTTCGCTCTGTTCGTTGATCGAACGCGCGAATTCCTCGTAATTCTTCGCGTCGTTGCCGCGCACGGCATGCTGCAATTGCGCGACCGATTGCGGGGTCCAGGCATGCGCTTCGCCGCGCAGGCGGTACTGGTAGATCCCGCCGACATCGAGCATGCCCTTGTACAGCGGATTGTTGCCGTAAGCCTGCGCGTGGCGCTGCACCGCTTCTTCGGCTACCTCGGCGAGGCCGATGCCTTCGATGGTGGTCGCGGTGCCGGTGAAATAGGTATCGATGAACTCGGAATTGAGCCCGACGGCGTCGAAGATCTGGGCGCCGCAATAGGACTGGTAGGTCGAGATGCCCATCTTGGACATGACCTTGAGAATGCCTTTGCCGACTGCCTTGACGTAGTTCTGGCGCACGTCCGCGGGATCGCGGTCGGGGAAGCGCTTGGCGCGCAGGTCCTCGAGCGTCTCGAACGCGACATAGGGGTTGATCCCCTCGGCGCCGTAGCCCGCCAGCGCGCAGAAATGATGCACCTCGCGCGCTTCGCCGGTTTCGATGACGAGGCCGGTTTGCATCCGCAGCCCCTGGCGCACCAGCTGGTGATGCACGGCGGCGGTCGCCAGCAGCGCGGGCATGGGAATGCGGTCCGGGCCCTGGCCGCGGTCGGACAGGATGAGGATGTTGGCATCGCCCAGCACCGCTTCGGTCGCCGCCCAGCACATTTCCTTGAGCGCCATGGCAAGCCCTTCGGCCCCGGTGCTGGCGTCCCAGGTGATGTCGATGGTGGCGGTGCGGAATGCCCCGTCGAGCGCGACTTCGACCGATCGGATCTTGGCCAGGCCTTCATTGGTGAGGATCGGCTGGCTGACTTCGAGCCGCTTGTGCGTACCGGCATCGCGCCCCAGCAAATTGGGCCGCGGACCGATCATCGACAGCAGGCTCATCACCAGTTCTTCGCGGATCGGATCGATCGGCGGATTGGTCACCTGGGCGAAGTTCTGCTTGAAGTAATCGTACAGCAGCCGGCTGCGGTCGGACAGCACCGCGATGGGGGTATCGGTGCCCATCGATCCGATCGGGTCTTCGCTGCCGCGGGCCATCGGCTCGAGGAAGCGGGACACGTCTTCCTGCGTGTAGCCGAACGCCTGCTGGCGTTCGAGCAGGCTGGTGGCGGTGGTCGGGATCTCGCTCAGATCGGGCTCGATATGGTCGAGGTCCTTGAGCTTGTACTGCGCCGCTTTGAGCCATTGCTCATAGGGTTGCGCATTGGCGAGCTCGGTCTTGAGCTCCTCGTCTTCGACGATGCGGCCCTGTTCGAGGTCGATCAGCAGCATGCGGCCCGGCTGAAGCCGCCATTTGCGCGTGATATCGGCATCGTCGAACGGCAGCACGCCGCTTTCCGACGCCAGCACGACGAGATCGTCCTTGGTGGTGCACCAGCGTGCCGGGCGCAGGCCGTTGCGGTCGAGACAGGCGCCGATCTGGCGCCCGTCGGTAAAGCACACCGCCGCCGGGCCGTCCCACGGCTCCATCAGCGCCGCGTGATATTCGTAGAATGCGCGGCGCGCCGGGTCCATCAGCGCGTTCTTCGCCCAGGCTTCGGGCATCAGCATCATCATCGCATGCGCGAGGCTGTAACCGCCCGTCACGAGCAGTTCGAGCGCGTTGTCGAGGCAGGCGGTGTCCGACTGGCCATGCGGGATCAGCGGCCACATCTTGTCGAGGTCCGAGCCGAGCAGCTCGCTTTCCATCGTCCGGCGGCGCGCTTCCATCCAGTTCACATTGCCGCGAACCGTGTTGATTTCCCCATTGTGCGCCATGAAGCGATAGGGGTGCGCCAGCCGCCAGCTGGGGAAGGTGTTGGTGCTGAAACGCTGGTGGACGAGGCCGAGCGCCGATACGCAATCGGGATCGCGCAGGTCATCGTAGAAGCTGCCCACCTGGTTCGCCAGCAGCAGCCCCTTGTAGACCACGGTGCGGCTCGAGAAGCTCGGGATGTAGGCAGTGGTCAGGCCCGGAAGGTCGTATTTGCCCTCGAGCGCAGCCAGCGGATTGAGCGTCTGCTTGCGAATCACCACCAGCTTGCGTTCGAACGCGTTGCCGTCGGGGCAGTTTTCGCCGCGCGCGATGATGCACTGGCGGATGACGGGCATCGAATTGATCACGGCCTTGCCGAGACCGTCGAGCGTGGTGGGAACGTCGCGCCAGCCGACCACGCGCTGGCCTTCCTTCTCGGCGAACCGCTCGAGCTGTTTCTCGACGAAATCGCGCGCCTCGTCCTGCGCGGGGAGGAAACACATCGCCACCGCATAATCGCCTGCCTGCGGCAGGTAGTGGCCGTGCTCGTCCGCCCATTTGCGGAACAGCGGGTCGGGCACCTGCAGCAGGATCCCAGCGCCGTCACCCAGCAGCGGATCGGCGCCCACCGCCCCGCGGTGGTCGAGATTGGCGAGGATTTTGAGCGCCTGGGTAACGATGTCATGGCTCTTCGCGCCCTTGATATGCGCGACCATGCCGACGCCGCAGGCGTCGTGTTCGTTACGCGGATCGTAAAGACCCGTGGCGGCTTGGGGCGGCGTGCGTCCCATGGGCGAAGCGTCCTTCTTCGGGCCCGCCGACCGGCCTCGCAGCGATGGCGGGGCGGCCGGGAGCATGGTCTGGCAGTGCCGCTGGCGACACCTGCAAAATTGCGCGAAGAAGCTTCATGCCGACAGCATCGAAATTTTGCAACTGCGAGACGCGTAGCAAAATTTCAGCCGTCGCAAGAATTACGCTGTATTGCGGGATTCCGTAACGGAAGGCCCCGGGTCAGCCCGTAGGGTTCAGTCGGGCTTCCCGATCCGGGTAAGCTTGTCGAGCGCGCGGCGCAGTTCGGCCTGCGGATCCTCTTGCTCCGGTTCGCCTTGAGCCACGTGGTGCTGTCCAGCTTCGCGCCCGGTTTCGCGCTGGAGGAATGCAACCACCGAATCGGCCGGCGCCCCGGCATCCTCATCGCCGGCCTTGCAGGCTGCCAGCGCGTCACCCAAGCGCTGGGTCAGTTCCTCGAGCGAGAGTTCGCTGAGCGAGGCCGGGGGGATCGATGGGTCCGCCGATTGCCAATCGCCTTCTCCGGCCATCCCGAAACCAGTTTCATCCGTCGCTTGGCGGGCGATGGGATAGTGATCCTCCTCCTCCTCCTCTGGGTCGGCAGGCGCGGTGATCGAAGGTTCGGGCGCGGAGGGCGGCAACTCGACCGGTTCTTCCGGATGGTCCAGCGGATCGTGTTCCGTCACGGTCCAGGCGTCATCGTCGCGGTCGCCGGATAGCGGGTCGGCCCATAGCTCGGTGGAGAACGGGTCTTGACCAGCCGGTTCGATATTCTCGAATTCGGCGTCCTGCGGCGCCGTTTCGACAGGATCGATCGCGAGCGGCGGAATGGCAGTCGGATCGCGGAAGGGAGCAATGCCTTCCTCGGCCAGATCCTCGCGCGGGTTGAACAGCCGCCGCGGCGCAGGTGCCGCTGCCGGCTCGGGCGGCGCGTGCGGGACGGGTGCGGCAGGCTCATCCACATCGCCCAGCCAGATCTTCGTTTCGGGCTCGGATTCGCTCGGGGCGTCTTCGACGGGATCATCTTCGCCATAGCTTGCATCAGTGAGCGCGGCGATGCGCCCCGCGATCGCCAGGCCGAGAAGCAGGCCGAGCAAGGCAGCGAGGGCCGATAGCGCCATCCGCAAGAGAGCGGGATCGGTCAGCACCGTGTCGAGCGCCAGCCGTTCGCCCAGTGACAGATGGACGGCAGCCGGCATGACGAAGAGGCCGAGACCCAGCAACAGCGCGAACCACGCGCCTACCGCCCATTTGAAAGCGGGGTGATTGCTGATCGGGGCAGGGTGATTCGCTGCGCTCATGGGATCCCGTTATAGACTAGGCAGGCGCTTATGCGGCTGCGGAAGAATTGGTTGCTAGCAGCTTTTGGTAAACATGCTGATAACCATCGATATTCCGCGCCCAGTCGTGGTGACGGGCAACATGCTCCCGGCCCGCCCGGCGCATGTCGGGCCACTTGTCGCGGGCATCGATGAACGCGGCCAGCGCGCCCGCGATCGCGGGCGGATCGCCGGGCGGGAACAACAGACCGGTGGTTCCAGCTTCGATCAGTTCGCGGTGGCCCCCGACATCGCTGGCCGCGACGATACGCTGCTGCGCCATCGCCTCGAGCGGTTTGAGCGGGGTGACCAGATCGGTCAGCCGAGAGCGTTTGCGTGGATAGGCGAGCACGTCGATCAGCGAATAATAGCGTTCGACCTCGGTATGCGGCACGCGTCCGGTGAAGACGATCGCGCCGGTCGCAGTCGAGGCCGCGGCCTGCGCGCGCAGCGCCGCATCCATCGGTCCGCCGCCCACCAGCAGCAGCTGGGCACCGGGGTGCCGCTCGCGCAGCGCGGGCAGCGCGGCGATCAGGTCATCGAGCCCCTCGTAATCGTAGAAGCTGCCGATAAAGCCGATCACCGGGCCTTCGCCGATACCGATTTCGCGCGCCAGCGCATCGTCGCGCGGGACGGGTTCGCCGAACAGCGACAGGTCGACACCGTTGGGCGACAGGGCGATCTTGCCTGCATCATGACCGCGCCCGACCAAGTCGGCACGCAGCCCTTCGCAGATCGTGAACACGGCTTCGGCCCCCGCGACCACGCGGTTTTCGAGCGCACGCGTGAGGCGGTACTTGAGCGATCCTTCGCGGCCCATGCCATTGCCGACCGCGGCATCTTCCCAGAAAGCGCGGATTTCATAGACCAGTGGCAGGCCCAGCCGCCGCGCCGCGCGCAGGCCGGCCATTCCGCACAGCGCGGGCGAATGGGCATGCAGGATATCCGGCTGCCAGTCGTGGGCGACGCGTTCGATCTGCTTGCGCAAGGTCTCGATCTCGCGCCATTCGCGCAGGCCGGGTGCCCCCCCCGGCGCAGGCGCAGCCGGCAGGCGTTCGAAAGTCAGTCCGTCGATCGTTTCCCGGGGCGGACCTTCGGCCGAATGCCGCGCGCCGGTAATCGCGCGCACTTCCACCCCCGCTTTCTGCAGGCTGGTGAGGATCGCACGCGTGCGGAACGTATAGCCCGATTGCAGCGGCAGCGAATGGTCGAGGATGTGAAGCACGCGGGTCATCGCGGGCCGATGTGTCACATTACGCTTAACGGCGCGTCAACTGCGATGCATTAGGAGCCGCTACGGAGACCAAGCACTCGTGATCGACTATCTCGCCCTCGCACTGACGCATGCGCTGATCCTGATCGCGATCCTGCGCGTGTTCATGCGCGACGACTTCGACTGCGAGGATCGGCCGGGCGCGGAGCCGGAGGAGGCGAAACCGAGCCGGCGCGAGGCCCGCCGTGCGCGGCGCGCAGGCGGAAAGGCGCGCAATGCTTGACGCGGCGCTGTTCCTTTTCGTGATGACGCTGTTCGCGCTCGGCCTCAGGCGCCCCTTCGTCTGGGTGCTCGCCTATCTCTATATCGACATCCTGGCCCCGCAGAAGATCGGCTGGACGCTTACGCCGATGCTGCCGATTTCCTTCATCGCCTTCATGCTCGCCTTCGCAGGATGGGCACTGGTCGATGCGAAATCGCAGATCCGCTTCACCCTGCGGCAGGGCATTCTCATCGCCTTCCTGGGATGGTGCTTCCTCACGCTGCAATGGGCCGACTTCCCCGAGGATGCGGCCTACAAGTGGGAATGGGTCTGGCGCGCGATGGTGTTCGCCATCTTCCTGCCCTTCACGCTGGTCACGCGCTTGCGGCTGGAGCTCGCGCTGCTGGTCGTCACGCTCACCGCGGGGGCCATTATCATTTCCTCCGGTCTCAAGACCGCGCTTGGCGGCGGGGGCTATGGCAGCCTGTATTTCTTCGTGAACGACAATTCGAACATCTACGAAAGTTCGACGCTCTCGACGGTCGCGATCGGGCTGATCCCAATCATCTGGTGGTTCATGAACCACGGGCGGATCTTCCCGCCCGACTGGCGGGTCAAGCTGTTCGGCGGCGCGTTCATCTTTGCCTGCCTGCTGATCCCCGTCGGAACCGAAGCACGTACCGGGCTCGTCTGTATCGGCGTTCTCGCGCTGCTGCTGCTGCGCGACGTGAAGCGGCGGATGACCTTCATCGTCGGCGGCATTGCCCTCGTGCTGATGGCCGCGCCCTTCCTGCCGACCAGCTATTACGAACGCATGGGGCTGATCACCGGGCACGAACAGGACCAGTCGGCATCGACCCGCCTTGCGGTCTGGCAATGGACCTATGAATACGCGCTTGAGAACCCGCTTGGCGGCGGATTCGATTCCTACCGCGGCAACAAGTTCGAATACCGCCTGCCGCAGGTCAGCGAGAATGGCAGCACGACCACCGTCGAATACAAGGACGTGGTCGACGAAGCCCGCGCCTTTCACTCGTCGATCTTCGAGGTGCTGGGTGAACAAGGGTGGATCGGCCTGTTCCTGTGGGTCTGGCTCCATGCCAGCGGGCTGTGGCAGATGGAAAAGCTGCGGCGGCGGTGGCGCGGGCGCGAGGGGGCAAGCTGGCAATCGCCATTGGCAAGCGCGCTACAGATGACGCAGGTCATCGCGCTGGTCGGGTCGCTGTTCCAGGGGATCGCCTACCAGCCGGTGATCCTGCTGATCATCGCCCTGCAATGCGGGCTGTGGACCTATCTCAAGCGCTGCGAGGAAACGGCCGCCGAGCCGCGCTCCTCGCGCAGGCGCGCGGCCCAACGCTCGGAGCCCCAACGCGCCACCAGCGCATCGAACGCGGCCCGTTCGGCCCCGGGGAGCGAGGCGTAATCCGCACACTGCCGCGCGCGCGTGACGCAGGCTTCGCCGCTGTCGAGCCGCAGCGAAATCACGCCGAGCTCTTCATGCGCGAGACCGATCGCGGTCGGTTCGCCGAGCGGCCCGATGTGGAGGAAGGGCGCGGGCGGCGCGGCGGCGGGAACATCCGCGCCCAGAAGCCGCAGGATTATCGCGCGGTAGTCGCTTAGCGCCAGCGGCGCGCGTGCCGCGCCCAGCGGACGGTTGCTGGCGAGGAAAGTCGCATTCTGCCGGTCGTTGATGACATGGCCATGGCCGAGGAAGCCGTCCTCGAACAGGGCCTCGCCATGATCGCCGGTGACGATCAGCACGGTGTCCTGCCACACGCCCATCGTTTCCAGCTTCGCAATCAGCCGGCCCAGCGCGGCGTCGGTGTGCGCGACCGCGTTCCAGTAGGTCCGCTCCAGCGCCTCGCGATTGTCTTCGGCGATCTGGCCGCGTTCCAGCGGGGGGGTGGCGAAGCGGTGCGGGACGGCGTCGTGGTGATAGGGGAAATGCGGCGTCTGGAAATTGAGGTAGACGAATTGCGGCGTCTCCCACGCTGCGGCATCGCCGAGCGCGGCGTCGAAGCGATCGAGCACGATGTTCTCGTCGACCAGCAGCGAGCCCTGCGCGGCGAAACTGAAGGCGCGCTGGTCCTTGAGCACTTCGGCATCGACGAAGCGGTCGGCAACCTCGCGCATTCCGACAGCTGCCGAAATACCGCCGAAATCCTCCGGTTGTCCCGAGAACACGCCGATCTCGTAACCGCTGGCATCGAGCTCGCGGAACAGGCTCGGCGATCCGGGCGGCACGACCAAGCTGCCCGCGAAGAGCGATTTGAGCGAGGCGGTGGTGAAACCGACATGGCTGTAGGCGGGCGCGAGGGCGCCGCCCTGCGCCGCCACGCGCGCGAGATTGGGGGCGACGGGTTTCCCGTCGATGCGCTTGCCCAGCACATCCGCGCGGGTGCTTTCGAAAACGACGATGACGAGATGCGGCTTCGCGCCGCCGATTGGCGTGGCGGGCAGGGGCTCGGCAACCGGGACCAGCGCAAGATCGCCGCCGTAGCCATCCTCGTCGATCCCATTGCCGGGAATGTCGAGCGCGAGCGGATGGCGGCCGGCATCGAACGGGGCCGGGTCGATGGTCCGCCCGGCAAGGCCGTAACCATCGCCGTCGAAATCGCTCGCCAGTGCCAGCCCGTCGGCCAGCCCCTGCCAGGCGACGATCCGCTCCAGACCGCGCGGCGCATCGCCGCCGAGACGCGGCAACACGATTACCGCGCCGGCGAAGGCCAGCCACACGAGGGCGACTGTCTTCCAGCGCGGCCAGGGGGACGCCAGCGCCGGCTGTCTGCCGAGCCATCCGCGCAGCAGGCGTGCTGCCAGCCACCATGCCGCGAGGAAGAGCAGCAGCGCGCCCACGCCGAGCATGATCTCGTTCTTGGCGAACAGCAGCGCATCGGCCGCGCTGCCACCGCCCAGCTGCTTTAGCAGCGCGAAGCTGACCGCATCGCTGAAATAGGAATGGAGCTGGTAACGCAGGCTGAGCACCAGCAGGCTGGTTCCGCCATAGAGGAACGCGAAATGCAGTACGGCGGACTGCGCCCCGGAAGATCGGGCCAGCCGAGCGGCCAGCTTCCAGGCGAGCAGGGCGACTGCGGTATGCGCCAGCGTGAAGCCGATCAGGAACAGGGCCAGTTCCCCGCCGGTGTCGACCGCGCTCGACTGGCCGAACCCGCCGGTGAACACGCCGTACTTGCGGTCGGCGACGATGAGCTCTGCGGCGGCGACGATGGCAGCGACCAGCGGGACGCCGAGCGCAGGCTTGAGCGCAGTGCCGAGGATACGGGCCAGCATGGTTTCTCCAGCATCGCGGGCACCGGTGCGCCGCCTGCCGGACCATACCGCCTGTACGAATCGGCTCAATACGTGCCGCCTCCTCCATCACCGGACATGGCGCTTCCCCATGCCGTAGCGGCACGTTCGGCGGTGTTGCGCGCATCCCGCACATGCGCCATGACTCGCGCCGCACGCGCGACCGGAGTCGCGCCAAACCATGATTTTCGAACAGAGGAGAGGCGTATGAGCCCGCAGGAACTGGCAGACAAGGTCGGCGAGAACATCGGCACGAGCGAATGGGTCGACATGAGCCAGGAGCGTATCAACCAGTTCGCCGATGCCACCGGCGATCACCAGTTTATCCATATCGACGAGGAAAAGGCCAAGATGACGCCGTTCGGCGGCACCATCGCGCATGGCTTCCTCACGCTGTCGATGATCCCCTATCTAAGCGCCAAATCGGACATGCCCAAGCTCGACGGCGTGAAGATGGGCGTGAACTACGGCGGCAACAAAACCCGCTTCATCTCGCCCGTCCGCAGCGGCAAGCGCATCCGCGGCCACTGGAAGCTGGTCGAAATGACCGAGAAGCGTCCCGGCCAGTGGCAGCAGACCTGCGAGATCACCATGGAGATCGAGGGCGAGGAAAAGCCCGCGCTGATCACCGAGTGGATCACCCAGATTTTCGTCTGATTTCCCCCTCCTCCCCGGCGAGGATCCAGACACAACCACAACCAAGGAAATACCCATGCGTGACGCAGTCATCGTCTCCACCGCCCGCACCGCCATCGGCCGTGCCTACAAGGGCGGGTTCAACGACACCAAGGGCCCGACGCTCGGCGCCTATTCGCTCAAGCCCGCGATCGAGCGTGCCGGCATCGACGCCGGCGAGGTCGACGACGTGCTGTGGGGCAGCGCGCTCCAGCAGGGTGCGCAGGCCGGCAACCTCGCCCGCCAGGTCGCGCTGCGCGCCGGTTGCCCGATCGGCACCAGCGGCATGACCATCGACCGCCAGTGTTCGAGCGGCCTGATGAGCATCGCCACCGCCGCCAAGCAGATCATCACCGACCGCATGGACGTGGTGGCCGCCGGTGGGCAGGAATTGATCAGCCTCGTGCAGACCAAGGAAATGCGCGTGATGCCCGATCCCGAGCTGGTTAACATGCACGGCGCGATCTACATGCCGATGCTGCAGACCGCCGAAACGGTCGCGCAGCGTTACGGCATCAGCCGCGAAGCGCAGGACGAATACGCGCTGCAGAGCCAGCAGCGTACCGCCGCCGCGCAGGAAGCCGGCAAGTTCGACGACGAAATCGTCTCGGTCAGCACCACGCACAAGGTGCAGGACAAGGAAACGGGCGAGATTTCGGACGTCGAAATCACCATCGACAAGGACGAGGGCAATCGCCCGCAGACCACGCTCGAAGGCCTCAACAGCCTCAAGCCGGTGATGGGCGACGGCACCACGATCACTGCGGGCAACGCTTCGCAGCTGTCGGACGGTTCGTCGGCCAGCGTGCTCATGGAAGCCAAGGTCGCCGAACAGAAGGGCCTCGAGCCGCTCGGCCGCTATGTCGGCATGGCAGTCGCCGGGACCGAACCCGACGAAATGGGCATCGGCCCGGTCTTCGCGATTCCCAAGCTGCTCAAGCGCTTCGACCTGAGCGTCGACGACATCGGCATCTGGGAACTGAATGAAGCCTTCGCGGTGCAGGTGCTCTACTGCCGCGACAAGCTCGGCATCGATAACGCCAAGCTCAACGTCAACGGCGGCTCGATCTCGATCGGCCACCCCTATGGCATGACCGGCGCACGCTGCACCGGCCACGTGCTGCTCGAAGGCAAGCGCATGGGCGCGAAATACGGCGTCGTCACCATGTGCGTCGGCGGCGGCATGGGCGCAGCCGGCCTGTTCGAAATCTTCTAGGGTCAACCTAGCCTGAAACCGAGAAGGGCGGCCGGGGCAAAACCCCGCGCCGCCCTTCTTCTTGGCATGCTTGCTGGAACGGCTTCACCGCGGCTGACCGCGTGGGAGGCCGCCGACGCCTAGCCGTGTTCGGCGATGAACTCCTCGACCACGGGGGCGATCTTGTCGCGCCAGCGGCTGCCGTTGAAAATGCCGTAATGGCCCGCGCCTTCGGCCATGTAATACCGCTTCTTGCCGGCATCGAGCTGCGGCGTCAGTTCGAGCGCGGCCCGCGTCTGCCCCAGGCCCGAGATATCGTCTCGCTCGCCCTCGATCGCCAGCAGCGCGGTCTGCGTGATGTCGCCCAGGTCGATGCGCTTGCCGCGATGCAGGAAAGTGCCGTTGGGCAGCGCATGGTCCTGGAACACCTCCTGCACCGTCTGCAGGTAGAACTCGGCGGTCATGTCGCACACGCTGCGGTATTCGTCGTAGAAATCCTTGGTCGCCTGCGCGCTTTCGTCGTCGCCGACGGTGAGGTGTTTGAACATCTCGTAATGGCTGATCATGTGATTGCCGAGGTTCATGCTCATGAACCCGGCCAGCTGCATGAAGCCGGGATAGACCCGCCGGCCCGCGCCGCGATACTGCATCGGCACGGTGGCGATGACATTGTGGCGGAACCACTCGATCGGGCGGTCCATCGCCAGATCGTTGACGCTGGTCGGCGAACAGCGCGTGTCGATCGGCCCGCCCATCATGGTCAGCGTGCGCGGCGTGCACGGATGGCCATCGCGGTTCATGATTGCAGTGGCGGCAAAGACGGGCACCGAAGGCTGGCACACCGCCATCACATGCGCACCGCCGCCCTGTGCATCGGGGCCGATGTGTTCGAGATAGCCGATCACGTAATCGATGTAATCATCGAGATCGAAGGTCCCTTCGTGCAGCGGGACGGTCTTCGCATCGGCCCAATCGGTGACATAGACGCGGTAGCCTTGCAGCATCCGTTCGACCGTGCCGCGCAGCAGCGTGGCGTAATGCCCGCTCATCGGCGCGACGACCAGCAGGCGCGGGGCGTCTTCGGGCAGGTCTTCGCGGTGGAACGCCTTCAGATCGCCGAAGGGCCGGTTGACCACAGTCGATTCGACGATCGCCACGGGCTTACCATCGACATCGATCGCCTCGAGGTTCCACGCCGGCTTGCCGTAGGATGCCGTCGCATGCGCGAAGACTTCCAGCGCGCTCGCCGCCACCGGGCCGATGTTCATATAGCCCATCGGGCCGACGTAATTGAACGGATTGGCCGGGTTGTTCAGCATTTCCACCCCGATCGAGGCGAAGGCGCTGGCCGAGTTGAGCCAGCTGCGCTGCAGTTCATAGGCGTGGTAGAGCAATAAATGTCCCCTGCGTACCCGGCATTGTATGGCTGTGTCGTGCGGGTGGAATATGGCAATCCTGCCGTTCGATCGATAATTGTGCAATGCACAATCGGTTTAAATGTGCCTGAGCATGTGCAGCACAGTGGATTTTAACCGCGCGGCGACGTAACTGCGTGCGCATGTCAGCCAAGGACCAGACGGAAACCGACGGCCGCGGCCGGTTCGCACGCAAGCGCGCCGCTGCGGATGCCCCGCGCCAGCGTTCGCTGGGTTCACTGCGCATGGTATGGCAGGCGGGCACGCGCTATCCCGGCCATGTCGCGCTCGCCATCCTCGCGCTGTTCATCACTGCGGCGGCGACGCTGGCGATCCCCGCGGGCTTCAAGATGGTGATCGACCGCGGCTTTGCCGAAGGGGCGACGCCCGAGGACATGGGCCGCTGGTTCCGCTATTTGCTGATGATCGTCGCCGTGCTTGCCGCAGGCACTGCAATGCGGTTCTATTTCGTCAGCTGGCTGGGCGAGCGCGTGGTCGCCGACATCCGCCTGCGGGTGCAGGACAACCTGCTGCGCCTGGCGCCGGGGTTCTATGAAGAGAACAGTCCCAAGGAAATTTCCAGCCGCATGACCAGCGACACCGCGCTGATCGAACAGGTGGTCGGCACCACTGTCTCGGTCGCGCTGCGCAATGCGCTGATGGCGATCGGGGGCACGGCCTATCTGTTCTGGCTGGTCCCCGGCCTGACCATGGGGCTGTTCCTGCTGATCCCCGCCATCGTTATCCCGATCACGCTGTTCGGGCGGCGCCTGCGCAAGGTCTCGCGCACCAGCCAGGACCGCGTCGCCGATATCGGGGCAATGGTCACCGAAGTGCTGTCGGCGATGAAGATCGTCCAGGGGTTCAACCAGGAAGAACGCGAACATGCGCGCTTCCGCGAGGCGGTCGAACGCACCTTCTCGGTCGCGCGGCGCCGGGTCATCATCCGCGCGGCGATGACCGCGATCGTGATCCTGCTGGTTTTCGGCGGCATCACCCTGCTGGTCTGGCGCGGCGCGCAGGCGGTCAGCGAAGGCGCAATCTCGGGCGGGACGATCGCCGCATTCGTGCTCACCGCAGGCCTCGTCGCAGGCGCGATCGGTGCGCTGACCGAAGTCTACGGCGACCTGCTGCGCGGCGCGGGCGCGGCGAGCAGGCTGTCCGAACTGCTCGAGGAAAGACCCTCGATCACCGCACCCGCACGGCCGCAGGCATTGCCCGCGCCGCCGCGCGGCGGGCTGTCGTTCCGCAATGTCACCTTCCGCTATCCGACCCGGCTCGATGCGCCGGCGATCACCGATTTCAGCCTCGAGGTCGAACCGGGCGAAACCGTCGCCATCGTGGGGCCGTCGGGGGCGGGCAAGTCGACCATCTTCCAGCTGGCAGAACGCTTCTACGATCCGCAGGCAGGCTCGATCCGGCTCGACGGCATTCCGCTGACCAGCGCCGATCCCGCCGAAATCCGGCGGCGCATCGCCTATGTCCCGCAGGAAGGCGTCCTGTTCAGCGCCAATGCGCGCGACAATCTGCGCTATGGCAATTGGGATGCGAGCGAGGACGAGATCCGGGCCGCTGCGCAGGCGGCCAATGCTGCCGAATTCCTCGACAAGCTCCCGCAGGGGCTCGACACCTATCTCGGGGAAAGCGGCACGCAGCTGTCGGGCGGCCAGCGCCAACGCATCGCCATTGCCCGCGCGCTGCTGCGCGCTGCGCCGATCCTGCTTCTCGACGAGGCAACCAGCGCACTCGATGCCGAGAGCGAGCGGCTGGTGCAGGATGCGCTCGAACACCTGATGCGCGAGCGTACGACGCTGGTCATCGCCCACCGCCTGTCGACCGTCCGCGCTTCCGACCGCATCGTCGTGATGGAGGATGGCCGGATCGTCGAACAGGGTACGCACGACACGCTGTCGGCCAATGGCGGGCTCTACGCCCGGCTCGCTTCGCTCCAGTTCGGTCTGGAAAGCGCCTGACCGCTTGACTCGCGCAGTCCACTGCTCTTGGGGCGTCCCGCAATGAACGATTACATCACCGCGATCTTCCTCGGCATCGTCGAGGGGCTCACCGAATTCATCCCGGTTTCATCGACCGGTCACCTCATTCTCGCGACCGAACTGTCGGGCGCGGATCCCAACGAATGGGCGATGTTCAACGTGGTGATCCAGCTGGGCGCGATCCTGGCGGTGGTCTACCAATACTGGGGCACCTTCTGGTCGGCCGGGATCGGCGTGCTCAAGCGCGAACGCGAAGGGCTGATGTTCGCACGCAACATCCTGCTCGGCTTCCTGCCCAGTGCAGTGATCGGCTTCGCGCTCTACGAAAGCTTCGAGGCCATGCTCGGCAACCCGGGGATCGTGCCTTGGGCGCTGATTGCCGGCGGGGTGGCGATCATCGTGATCGAACGCGCGGCCAACCCCCGCGACGAAGGGCGCGGCGTGGCCGAACTGCCGCTCGCCAAGGTGCTCGGCGTCGGGTTCGCCCAATGTCTCGCCATGGTGCCGGGCGTCAGCCGTTCGGGCGCGACGATCATGGGGGCGCTGGCGATGGGCATCAATCGCAAGACGGCGGCTGAATTCTCCTTCTTCCTGGCGGTGCCGACGATGGTCGGCGCGACCACGCTCGAAGTCGCCACCAAATACGACGAGATGATGGCCGGCGCGACACGGGTGGGCTGGGACCATATTGCGCTCGGCTTCGCGGTCAGCTTCATCGTCGCGCTGTTCGTGATCCGCGCCTTCGTCGCCTATGTCAGCCGCAGCGGCTTCACGCCCTTCGCGTGGTACCGGATCATCGCCGGTTCCGCCGCCCTGGCCTGGCTGACTTTCGCCTGACGAAGTGTGGCATGGATGCCACGGAGCGAGCGATCCGGGGTCTGCCGTAAGGAACCTTTGATCATTTGCGTGCTTGTCTCCGGTGAATGAAAGACAAAGGTACGCACCGATGGGTTTGTTGATTCTGGTTGTCGTAGGAGCCCTCCTGGGCTGGCTGGCAACGATTATTCTCAGGATCGAAGATGGCCGCAGCATCCTCGCCAATGCGCTCGTCGGCGTGCTCGGCTCGCTCGTGACCGGGCTGATCGCCGGCAACGGGGCGGTTTTCGGCACGGTCAGCGGCGTCGCGCTGCTGTGGGCAGTGCTCGGATCGGTCGTCGCGATCGGGGTGTTCAACCTCATCCGCCAGCGGGCCTATAACTGAATCCCGCTTCACATCGCCCGATCATCGGGTACAAACGCGGACGGAATGGATTGGCGTCTCGCATATGGTTGACGGCCCGGGCGTTCCCCGGGCCATTTCGTATCCGATACGGCAAACCTCCACCCCCGGCGTTCTTGCTTGACTGCCGGGAACCGAAGGAACAATAGTCCGTTCATCACATTCTTGCCGCATTTCGAAAACGCGGCTGGAACGACAAAAGGGGAATTTACATGAAGTTCAATAAAGCAACGCTCGTCGCTACCGCCGCCGCCATGAGCCTCGGCCTTGCCGCTTGCGACAGCGCAGCAGAAAACGAAGCCGAAGAAAACATCGAAGAGATGGAAGACGCTCGCGACAACCAGGTTGACGCCATGGAAGAAGCCGGTGAAATCACCGAAGACCAGGCCGACGTCATGGACGACCAGACCGACGCCATGGAAGAATCCATGGAAGAGCAGGCTGACGAAATCGACGAAATGTAAGCATCGTCGATCGTTATGCGATCATGCGGCCCCGGAGCGATCCGGGGCCGTTTTTTGTTGGGCGCTGGTTTTCGCCGGACCTTGCGGAGGTCAGACCGGGGCCGCGCCCGACCCGCGCCCGCCGCGCAGCGTGTATTCGAGCGAGCCGTGGTTCACCACATGGTCGACATCGATCACCGCGGTGTTGGCATAGGTAAACCCGGGCCCGAGGCTTTTGTAGAGCTGGTCGAAATCGCGCTCGACCGTCTGGCGGTAGAGGTCCTCGAAGCTCTCGATCACGAAATATGTCGGCTGCAGATCGCTGATCACGTAATCGGTGCGCATGACGCGGTCGACATTGAGCATGATGCGGTTGGGGCTCTTGGCCTCGGTGGCATAGACCACCTCGGTCGGGCCCGAGAGGATCCCCGCGCCATAGGCCTTGATCCCGTCGGCTTCCTGCAGCAGCCCGAATTCGACGGTGTACCAGTAGAGCGAACCGAGCGCCTTGAGCCGGTTGTAGCGCATCGCCTTCCAGCCCGCGCGGCCATATTCCTGCATGTAATCGGCATAGACCGGATCGGTCAGCATCGGGACGTGGCCGAACACGTCGTGGAACACGTCGGGTTCCTGGATGTAATCGAAGGTCTCGCGCGTGCGAATGAAATTGCCCGCGGGGAAGCGCCGGTTGGCCAGGTGCCAGAAGAACACGTGATCGGGGATCAGCATCGGCACGGGAACCACGCTCCACCCGGTGAGCGTATCGAGCTCTTCGGACAGGCGGCCGAATTCGGGCACCCCGCCGCGGCTGAGGTCGAGCTTGTCCAGCCCGGCCATGAACGCGCTGGCCGCGCGTCCCGGCAGCACCTTCATCTGCCGTTCGAACAGGGCGTTCCAGATCGCGTCGTCGTCGCTCGAATACTGGGTCTGTTCGGGCTCGAGCCAGTCGTCGCCCACGCGGTTTGGTTTCTTGAGCGGGGCGGTGAATACCTCTGCCGGAAGGTCCGGCAAACGGGTAAAATCCTGTTCGGTCTGTGCAAGTGTAGCCATATCGTCGCGGATGATACTATCATTGGCGCCCGCACACAAATGCCGAGGGCGTGATGAAATCGAGGGACTACAAGGCCGCGCTCGCACCGATGCGTGAGGAACTGGCCGCCATGGCGCGCTGGGCGCAAGCGACGGGGCAGCGCATCGTCGTCCTGTTCGAGGGGCGCGATACTGCGGGCAAGGGCGGCGCGATTCGCGCGGTGTCCGAAAAACTCAATCCGCGCCAGTGCCATATCGCCGCGCTCGCCAAGCCGACCGAGGCCGAACAGAGCCAGTGGTATTTCCAGCGTTATGTCCGGCACCTGCCGAGCGCGGGCGAAATCGTGCTGTTCGATCGCAGCTGGTACAATCGCGCGGGCGTCGAGAAGGTCATGGGCTATGCCGATGCGCCGCAGGTCGCACGGTTTCTCGAGCAGGCCCCGACCTTCGAGAAGATGCTGGTCGATGACGGCATCTTGCTGTTCAAATACTGGCTCGGTACCGATCAGGCACAGCAGGAGGAACGGCTGCGCGAACGGCTGGACGATCCGCTCAAACGCTGGAAGCTGTCCCCCGTCGACCTGGCGGCGCGCGAGAAATACGATGCCTATACCGAAGCGCGTGAGGCGATGCTGGCGGCGACGCATACCGAATGGGCGCCGTGGACACTGGTCGATTTCAACGACCAGAAGCGCGGCCGGCTGACGCTGCTGCGCGACCTGCTCGACCGCCTGCCGGATACGCGTGTCGCACCGCCGCAGATCGACTTTCCGCCGCTGGGCCGCGAGCCCAAGGTCGAACGCTATACGGTGATCGAACCGATCGAGAGCTTCCCGAGCGACTAGGCGAGGCGGGCAGAGGCTTTTGTCACCTGCCGCCCGTCCCCCGCGAATGCGGCGAGCTCGATGTCGTCGCCGGCCCCGCGCAGGACCAGATGCAACGCTTCGCCGGCAATCGCGGGGCTGACCCCGCGGAAACCGAACTGCGCCAGCCGGTTCTCGCCGAAGCGTTCGGCGGCCAGTTGCAGCAGCAGGCTGGCGGTCAGCGGGCCGTGGACCACCAGGCCGCGATAACGCTCCTGCTCCAGCGCATAGGGCGCATCGTAATGGATGCGATGGGTGTTGAAGGTCAGCGCCGAATAGCGGAACAGCAGCCGCGTATCGGGCACAAGCTGGCGATGGAGGTCCCATGCCTGCGGGTCGAACACTTCGGGGGATGGTGCCGGCGGCGACAGGGGGGCATCGGGTGCCAGCGCCTCGAGATAGACCGCGCTCTGCCGCTCGCGCACGGCGAGTTTGCCGTCGGCGCTGGTCTCGTGGTCGATCTCGACGAAAACCATTTCGCCGCGGCTCCCCGACTTGGGCGTGATCGAGACGACGCGGCTGGTCCGCTCGATCGTCGCACCGATCGTCATGGGGGCGCGGAATTCGATATCGCTCGACGCCCACATCCGCCGCGGCAGCGGGATCGGGGGCAGGAAGCTCGCCGGGTCGTCCTCGCGCAGCGGATGCCCGTCGGGGCCCAGCCGCGCAGTCGGTGCTTCGGGCGTGCAGAGGCAGAAATGGATCCCCTGCGGCATGGCGGTCGAGGCCGGCGCGCCGTGATCGAAGGTCGCGTACCACCGCGCGGCGAGCGCCGGATCGAGCCGGTCTGCCGCGCGCTGCTCGCGCCCGATCCAGTCGGCCCAATCGGACATCAGGCGGCGCGTTCGAAGACGGCGGCCATTCCCTGGCCCCCGCCGATGCACATGGTCTCGAGTCCGTAGCGCACCTCGCGGCGCTGCATTTCATGCGCCATGTCGGCGAGGATGCGGATCCCCGTCACGCCGATCGGGTGGCCCAGCGAAATGCCCGACCCGTTGACGTTGACCAGCTCGCGGCGGCTGTCGTCCTCGGCGAAACCCCAGCCCTTCAGCACGGCGAGCGCCTGCGGGGCGAAGGCCTCGTTGAGTTCGATCAGCCCGATATCGTCCCAGCCCATATTGGTCTTGGCGAACAGCCGTTCGACCGCGGGAACGGGGCCGATCCCCATCCGGCTGGGATCGCAGCCGGCCGCGCTCCACGAATGGAACCACAGGATCGGTTCGAGGCCCAATTCCTCCACCTTGTCCTCCGCCACCACCAGGCAGGCGGCGGCGGCGTCGTTCTGCTGGCTGGCATTGCCCGCCGTCACGATCGCATCCGCATCGCGCTTGCCGTCGATCGGGCGCAGCTTGCCCAGCGTGTCCATGCTGGCATCCTCGCGGAAACCCTCGTCACGCGCGAAGACCACCGGATCGCCGCGCCGCTGGGGGATTTCCACCGGGACCAGCTGTTCGTCGAACTTGCCTTCGGCCCAGGCGCGGGCGGCGTTCTGGTGGCTGCGCACCGCGAATGCATCGGCAGCCTCGCGGCTGATGTCGTAATCCTTGGCGAGATTTTCGGCGGTTTCGATCATGCCGGTGATCACTCCGAAGCGTTCGATCGGCTGGCTCATCAACCGCCCGCGCGTCAGCCGGTCCCACAGCACCATGTCGCCCAGCCGTGCGCCGTGGCGCGCCTTGGTGGTGTAATGTTCGACATTGGACATGCTCTCGACCCCGCCCGCGAGCACGCAGTCGGCGACGCCGGTCTGGACCATCATCGCCGCAGTCGCGACCGCCTGCAGGCCCGAGCCGCAGCGCCGGTCGAGCTGGAAGCCGGGTACCTCGATCGGATAGCCCGCCGCCAGCCAGCTCCAGCGCCCGATCGCGGGGGCCTCGCCGCTGCCGTAGCCCTGGCTGAACACCACATCGTCCACCCGCAGCGGATCGATCCCGCTGCGTTCGACCAGCGCCTTGATGATCACTGCTCCGAGCGCGCCCGCCTCGAGCGGGGCGAGGCTGCCGAGGAACTTGCCGACCGGTGTACGCAGGGGCTTGCAGATGGCTACGCGGCGGAGTGTCGTCATGGCTTAATCCTTGTCGGAGAGGCGGGCGATATCGCGATCGACGAGCTTGCCGATCGCGCCCGAGGACAGGCCGAGCCGTTCGGCGAGCACTTCCTCGGTGTGCTGGCCCAGATAGGGCGCGGGCGCGGGCGCCCCGGCTTCGCGCGAAGGGATATTCGCAAAGCTGCGCGTGGCGGGATATTCGAAGCCGCTGGGATTGGCGGGCGAAGCACCGAACAGCGGGTTGTCGGCCACCAGTGCGGCGTCGTTCGCCGCCTCGTGCATAGTGCGGTAGCGCTCGAAAGTGGTACCATGCGCCGCGAGACTGGCGGACAATTCGTCCCAGTCCATCCTGTCCGCGCGTTCCTGGAACAGCGCGAACAGGCGGTGGCGGTTTTCGAAGCGTGGCCGGTCGCCATCGGCGAAGCGCACGCCCAGCTCGGCCTCGAGCGCGGCAATCGCGTCTGCGATCCCGAAGGCGGCGACGAGGCCGTCCCATTGCTTGGCCGTCAGTGCTGCGACCATGAAGCGCACCCCGTCGCGGCTGCGGAAGTCGCGCCCGAACGCACCCCAGATCGCATTGCCCAGACGTTCGCGGTCGCCGCCGCGATAGAGCATCTCGGCCAATGCGCCGCTGTTGGCCATGGTCCCGATCGCGACATCGCCCAGCGGCACGCGCAATTCGCTGCCCTGGCCCGTCGCATCGCGCTGGCGCAGCGCGGCGAGCAGCGCGAAGGCGCAATAGGCGCCGGTGATGAAGTCCCATGCGGGCAGTACCTGGTTGACCGGCGGCGCATTGGCCATGTCCCAGTCCTCGGGCCCGCACATCAGCGGATAGCCGCTTGCCGCGTTGACGGTGAAATCCATCGCCTGGCGCCCATCGTGCCAGCCCATGATGCGCACGCTGACCAGTTCGGGCGCGCCTTCGGGCTGCTGCGCGGCGATGGCACCATGCCCGAGGAAGCTCTTTTCCGGCAGGTTGGTGATGAGATTGCCCGTGTTGGCCGACAGCGCGACCAGCAGTTCGCGCCCCTCGCCGCTGCGCAGGTCGAGCGCGACCGATTTCTTCGCCCGGTTGAGGTTTTCCCAGCTCAGGCTGCGGCCCTGCTCGGTCAGCATGTAGCGGTCGTAATCGAGCCCGCCTTCCTTGTGATCGACGCGGATCACCTCGGCGCCCAGTTGCGCGCAATAGAGGCCGGCGGTGGGCGAGGCGACGAAGCTCGAGGCCTCGATAATGCTCAGTCCGTCGAGAAGCTGGTACACGCTCAGATCCCCGCCGCGTAATCGCGCAGCATGTGCTTGGCGATCTGCAGCTGGAGGATCTGCGTGGTGCCTTCATAGATGCGGTAGATGCGCGCATCGCGGAAGAAGCGTTCGGCATCGTATTCGGCCAGATAGCCCGCGCCGCCGTAGATCTGCACCACCCGGTCGACCACGCGGCCGCACATTTCGGAGGCGAACACCTTGAATGCCGCGGCGTGCTTGACGGTGTTCTCGCCGCGATCGACCCGCGCGGTGACATCGGCCATCATCGCCTCGGCAGCGTAGATTTCGGTCCAGCTTTCGCTGAGCATCTGCTGGATCAGCTGGAAATTGGCGATCGGTTCGCCAAAGGCCTGCCGCTCATTGGCGTATTTGAGCGCCGAATCGAGCGCGCGGCGCGCATAGCCGGTGCTTGCCGCACCGACCGAGATACGGCCATTGTCGAGGCTCATCATGGCGAAGCGAAAGCCCTGCCCGGTCTGTTCGCCCAGCAGCGCATCGCCGGGGACGTGCACGTCGTCGAGCATGATGTCGGAGATATGGCTGCCCGCTTGGCCCATCTTCTTGTCGGGGCTGCTGGTCGATACGCCGGGCGTGTCCATCGGCACGATGAAAGCGCTGACATGCGCGTTCTTGGGCTGCGCGTCCTTCTCGGTGCGGGCCATGATCAGCCCGACATCGGCATGCGGGGCATTGGTGATGTAGCGCTTGGTCCCGTTGAGGATCCAGCCGTTGCCTTCGGGATCGGGCCGCGCGGTGGTCGCCATGGCGGCGCTGTCGCTGCCCGAACCGGGTTCGGTCAGGCCGAAGCAGGCGATCGCGCCCTCGGCGATCCTGGGCCACCATTCGGCCTTCTGCGCGTCGGTCCCGCCATTCTTGATCGCCGAATTGAACATGCCGACATTGATCGAGAAGATCGAGCGATAGGCGGGCGCGGCATAGGCCATCGTCTGCACGACCTTGGCATATTGGGTGGTGTTGAGGCCGGCGCCGCCGAAATCCTCGGGCACGGTCAGGCCGAACAGCCCCATCTCCTTCATTTCCGCGACGATCTCGTGGGGGATGCGGTCGTTGGCGATGACTTCGGTCTCGGCCGGGATCAGCCGTTCGCGGACATAGCGTTCGAGCTGGTCGAGGAACTGGTCGAAGGTTTCGGCATCCATGCCGGGGGCAGTGGTGACACTCATTGGGGAAGCTCCATTGGTTCCGGTCCGCCCGTTTCGCGCGGGGCCGCGGCGGGCGGCATCGCCCCGTCGTCGGGCACGAGGCCTTCGGGCAGGCGCCGCTCGTCAATCATGGCGGCCGCATCGTCGAGCGCGGCAGCCTCGCTCTGGGTCACGGCTCCGGGCGGCTGATCGCCCTCGCTGCTATCGCTGCAGGCGAGCGTGGCGGACAGCGCAAGCAGCGCGGCGGCAGGGGCGACGAGTCGGGTCATGGACGCGAAGGCTAGGCGTACACACGGGCCGCGCAAAGGACGTTACGGCGTGGCTGCGTCCGGAAGAACGCGGCGCGTGTGCAGGCCGGTCAGTTCGCGTCTTCGGCCATCGCATCCATGGCTGCGGCAGCGGTGTCGGCGGCGCTGTCGCCGGCTTCCTGGATCTCCGCTTCCTCGCTCGGCGAGGCGGTGTCCATCTCGACCGGGGCGGTGTTGGCGGCGGGATCCTCGACGGGCATTTCCTCGACATCGGTCAGCGCTTCGTCGGCGGTCATTTCGACGGTGTCGGCCTCGGCTTCGGTCGAGGCATCTTCGCTGCTGCCACAGGCGGCGAGCGCGAGCGAGGCGGCAGCAGTCAGGGCGATACGGAATTTCATGGCGGTTCTCTCTCCGGTTTCGAACTTGCGCGGCGGGTAAAGCGCAAGCGACGGGCGCTGGGCAAGGGGAAAATCGCGGTGCGCCGGTTGCGCGCGCCAAACCATCTGCCATCAGGCGCACATGACCGGGATCGCCAGCGCATATCATTCCCTCAAGGATGTCTTCGGCTTCGACGGTTTCCGCGGGCGGCAGGAAGAGGTCGTTGCGCGCGTGCTGGACGGGCAGTCGACGCTGGCGGTCATGCCGACGGGGGCGGGCAAGTCGCTGACCTACCAGCTGCCCGCAGTCATGCTGCCGGGGACCTGCGTGGTCATCAGCCCGCTGATCGCGCTGATGCACGACCAGCTGCGCAGCGCGCGCGCCAACGGCATCCGGGCGGCCACGCTGACCAGCGCCGATGCCGACTGGCGCGAAACGCAGGATGCCTTCCGCGCTGGCGAGCTGGACCTGATCTATGTCGCGCCCGAACGCGCCAGCCAGCCGGGTTTCCGCGACCTGCTGGGTGCCGCACCGCTATGCCTGTTCGCGATCGACGAGGCGCATTGCGTGTCCGAATGGGGGCACGACTTCCGCCCCGACTACCGCATGCTGCGCAGCATGCTCGATGCCTTCCCGCAGGTCCCGCGGCTGGCGCTGACCGCCACCGCCGACAAGCAGACCCGCAGCGACGTGATGACGCAGCTGGGCATCCCCGACGACGGGCTGGTGCTCGCAGGCTTCGACCGGCCCAACATCCGCTATGCCATTCGCCACCGCGACAACCCGGTGCGCCAGCTGACCGATCTGATGGCCGCCGCACCCGGTCCGGGGATCGTCTACGCCCCGACGCGGCGCAAGGTGGAGGATCTGGCGGACAAGCTGGCCGCTGCCACCGGGCGCGCGGTGCTGCCCTATCACGCGGGGCTCGATGCGGGGACGCGCGCTGCCAACCAGGCGGCATTCGTGACCAGCGAGGACATGGTCATCGTCGCCACGGTCGCCTTCGGCATGGGGATCGACAAGCCCGACGTGCGCTTCGTCGCGCATGTCGGCGTGCCCAAGTCGATCGAGGGCTATTACCAGGAAACCGGCCGGGCGGGGCGCGACGGCGATCCGGCCCAAGCGGTGATGTTCTGGGGCGCGGGTGATTTCGCCACCGCGCGGCAGCGGCTGGCCGAAATCGACGAGGCGCGGCGCGGTGCGGAGCGTGCGCGGCTCGACGCGCTTGCCGGGCTGGTCGAGACCGCCGCCTGCCGCCGCGCGGTGCTGCTGCGTCATTTCGGGGAGAACCCGCCCGAGACCTGCGGTAATTGCGACAATTGCCTCGAACAGCCGAGCGTGACCGATGTCACCGAGCTGGCGCGCAAGCTGCTCTCGGCGGTTTACCGCACGGGGCAAAGCTTCGGCATGGGCCACCTGCAGAAGGTCCTGACCGGGAGCGAGGACGAGCGCGTGCGCCAGCGCGGGCACGACCGGTTGAGTGTCTTCGGGATCGTCGAGGGCGAGGACGCGCGCCTGCTGCAGCCGGTCGCGCGGGCGTTGCAGGCGCGCGGCGACCTGGTCGCGACCGAGCATGGCGGACTCGCGCTGGGCGGCTCGGCGCGCGCGATCCTGACCGGCGAGCGCGCGGTCGAGATCGTTGTGCCGCCCAAGCGCCAGCGGCGCCGTCGCGGCGATGCGACCCCCAACCCGGTGGGCGATCCATTGTTCGAGGCGCTGCGCGCGCTGCGCAAGGAACTGGCCGAGGAAGCGCAGGTGCCGCCCTATGTCGTCTTCCACGATTCGACGCTGCGCGAGATGGCCGGCGCGCGCCCCGGCACGCTCGGCGAACTGGGCCGGCTCCCCGGTATCGGAGCGAAAAAGCTCGAAGCCTATGGCGAGCGCTTCCTCCGTGTGATCGGAGACCATTGAACCCCGTCACCCTGTGATATAAAAGTGATATCATAATTATTGGAGGGATGATTCGTCATGGCTGTCGAACTCAGGGGAATGAAAACCAGCAGCGAGCATCCGGGCTCCAGCTTCAGTGGTTATCCGGTGCTGGCGCTGATCGCGCTGCTGCTGGTGCTGGCGGCATGGAACATCGCGGGCAACATGCCGCTGCATGACGCCGACAGGGCCGCCAAGCTGACCTTCGTCGGCCTGCTGATCCTGCCGATACTGGTGCTCGCCTTCCTGGCGGCGGGCTTTTTCATGATCCAGCCCAACCAGGCCGCGGTGATCACGCTGTTCGGCGCCTATCGCGGCACCGAGCGGCGCGAGGGCCTGCGCTGGGTGTGGCCGTGGATGGTCCGGACCAAGCTCTCGGTCCGCGCGCACAACATCCATTCGGAGCGGGTGAAGATCAACGATCTGCGCGGCAATCCGATCGAAATTGCCTGCAACGTCGTGTGGCGGGTGGCGGATACTGCGCAGGCCAGTTTCGACGTCGACGCTTACAAGGAATTCGTGAACATCCAGATCGAGGCGGGGCTGCGCACTGTCGGGTCGCGCCATCCCTATGACGATTTCGAGAACGAGGAAGTGACGCTGCGCGGCAGCGCCGACGTCATCAACCGCGAACTGCTCGAGGAACTCAACGACCGGCTGAAAGCTGCCGGGATCCTCGTCGACGAGGCGGGCCTCACTCACCTCGCCTATGCCAGCGAGATCGCCAGCGCCATGCTCAAGCGGCAGCAGGCCGATGCGATCATCGCGGCACGGGCCAAGATCGTGCTCGGCGCGGTCGGCATGGTGGAGGATGCGCTGACCAAGCTGGCGCAGGACGACATCGTCGAACTGGACGACGAACGCCGCGCGGCCATGGTCAGCAATCTGATGGTCGTGCTGTGCGGCGAGAAGGACGTGCATCCCGTCATCAATGCGGGCTCGCTCTACCAGTAGCCATGCCCAGCCCCGCGATCCGATGACGAAGAAGGCCTTCGCCCTGCGCCTCGACCCGGCGGTCCACGCCGCGATCGAGCGGCTCGCGGCAAGCGAATTGCGCAGCGCCAATGCGCAGATCGAAATGCTGCTGCGCGAAGCGCTGGCAAAGCGCGGGATCGAGGTGCCGGTTTCGAAGCCGCCCAAGCGCGGCCGACCAAAGAAGGAGGAGGAGTGAGATGACAGTGATTCACTGGCTGAGCGCCGGGGCCCTGCTGGCATCGGTGGGCACCGCGCCCGTGGTGGCCCAGGAAACGCTGGTTGCCCCCGGGCCGCAAGGCGATCTTGCAGGAACGCTGGTTGCGCCCGTCGAAGGGCAGCCGCTGGTCCTGATCATCCCGGGTTCGGGCCCGACTGACCGCGATGGAAACAGTCCGCTGGGAGTGACTGCGGCACCCTATCGCCTGCTCGCCGACGCGCTGGCCGAGCGCGGCATCGGCACATTGCGGATCGACAAGCGCGGTATGTTCGCCAGCAAGGCGGCGGTAGCGGACGCCAATGGGGTCACGATTGCCGATTATGTCACCGACACTGCAAGCTGGGTTGGCGCGGCGCGCACTGCGACCGGGGCCGAGTGCCTCTGGCTGCTGGGGCATAGCGAGGGCGGGATCGTCGCGCTCGCTGCGGCGCAGGAGATATCGCATCTGTGCGGGATCATCCTCGTCGCTGTGCCGGGCCGCCCGCTGGCCACCGTGCTGCGCGAGCAATTGCGCGCCAATCCCGCCAATGCGCCCTTGTTGGACGAAGCCGAGGCGGCCATCGCGACTCTGGAAACCGGCGAACGCGTCGATGTCACCCCGCTGCATCCTGCGCTCCAGGGCCTCTTCGCGCCCGCGGTGCAGGGCTTTCTCATCGATCTGATGGCGCTGGATCCCGCAGCGCTGGCACAGCAGGCCGACCTGCCCATGCTGATCGTCCATGGCGGCGCCGATCTGCAAGCCACTGCAAAGGATGCCCAAATGCTTCGTGCGGCGGCTCCACAGGCCGAGTATCTCGAAATTCCGGCGATGAACCATGTGCTCAAGGAAATTCCGGACGGCGCGGCCGCAGCGAACCGCGCAAGTTATGGCGACCCCTCGCTCCCGGTATCGCGCGCATTGGTCGCGGGCGTGGCGGATTTCGTGACGCGCGATAGGGGAGCAAGCGAATGAGCGAGCGTGATGACGGGGCATGGTTTGCACCCAAACGCTTCGGCTATGGCGCAGGGCTGCCGATCGCTTGGCAGGGCTGGGCGTTGCTGGCCGGTTACATCGCGGTGATGCTCGCCCCCACCCCTCTCCTCGAATGGGATCCCATTCTCGGTACCGGCATTGCCGCAGCCGTCTGGATTTTCGCGACAGCGTTTTTCCTGCTCGTCGCAAAGCGCAAGACACGCGGCGGCTGGCGCTGGCGCCACGGCGAACGCGATTGACAGGAACAGCGCGATGGACGGAGTTATTCCGCCGTTAACCATTATGGGCTAGGCGTTGCCCATGGCTTCGCCTTTCGTCCCTCCTGCCTCGCGCCTGCCGCGCTGGCTTCTCGCCGCAATCGCCGCGGCGGCGGTGGGCGTGATCCCGCTGGCCGCGCTGCTGGCACAGGGGGAGGGCCGCGCCAGTTTCACCGTGGCCGAAACCGGCCGCGGCTACAGTTCGCTGCAGGCTGCAGTCGATGCGATCGGCGATAGCGAAGGCACGGTGGTGATTGCCGCAGGCAATTGGAACGAATGCGCCGTGCAACGTGACGGCGTGGTGCATTTCCGTGCCGAACAGCCGGGCGAAGCGCTGCTGGGCGGCAAGGCATGCGAAGGCAAGGCATCGCTGGTGCTGCGCGGACGCGGGGCCAGCGTCGAAGGCCTGGTGTTTGCCGATATCGCGGTTGCCGATGGCAATGGCGCGGGTATCCGTCTTGAAGAGGGGCCGCTGCGCGTTTCGCAAAGCTGGTTCCGTGACAGCCAGCAGGGCATTCTGACCACCAATGGTGTCGACAGCGAGCTGGTGGTCGACAAATCGACCTTCACCCGGCTGGGCACTTGCGAAAATTCGGGCGGCTGCGCCCATTCGATCTATGCCGGCGATTACGGCCGCGTCACGGTGACGCGCAGCCGGTTCGAACAGGGCACCGGCGGCCATTATCTCAAGTCGCGCGCGGCGCGCAACGTGATCGAGGGCAACAGTTTCGACGATGCCAACGGCCACGGTACCAATTACCTGATCGACTTGCCCAATGGCGGGACCGGTGCGATCCGCGGAAACTGGTTCGTCCAGGGGCGCGACAAGGAAAACTGGTCGACGATGATCGCCATCGGCGCCGAAGGCGCGCGTTACACGTCCGACGGGTTGGTCATTGCCGACAACGATGCGCGGATGGTCCCGGGGCTGTCGCGCAGTCCGGCCTTTGTTGCCGACTGGACCAATGACGCGCTGGTGATCGAGAACAACAGGCTCGGCAGCAACGTCAGGCGCTTCGAGCGGCGCTGAACGCTGGAGCGAAGGTCACCGCGCCGCGCGGTGCGTCGCCTCCAAGCACCAATCGCTGGAAATAGCGGGGCTCCGCCCCGTCGTAGCGCAGCGCGGGATCGCATTCGAAACCGAAGCGCGCGTAATAGGCCGGGTCGCCGACCAGCACGATCCCGCGCCCACCGCTTTCGCGCAGATCGGCCATGCCGCGCTTGATCAGCGCCGAACCGATGCCCTGCCTTTGCAGGTCGGGCGAGACGCTGACCGGGCCGAGCCCGAACCACCCCTTGCTGCCATCGGAGATGGTGACCGGCGAAAACGCGGCATGGCCGACGATCCGCGTCGCATCCTCGGCCACCAGCGACAGCGCCAGATCGCCTTCGGCGCGCAGCCGGTCGACCAGCTGCTGCTCGTCGCCGTCCGCATGGGGCATGTCCCGAAACGCCGCCTCGGTCAGCGCGAAGATCGCCGGTGCATCGCCGCCGCGTTCGGGCCGGATCGCGATCGCGGTCACAGCAAATGTCCCGACCGGTCGCGCTTGGTCGCAAGGTAATGGGCGTTGTGCGGGTTGTCGGGCAGCGCATGCGGCACGCGTTCGGCAATCGGTACGCCCACCGCGGCGAGCGCCGCGACCTTGGCCGGATTGTTCGTCATCAGCCGGATCTCCCCGACATTGAGCAGCTCCAGCATCCGCGCCGCAGTGGGAAAATCGCGCGCTTCGTCGGGCAGGCCCAGCCGCGTGTTCGCGTCGACCGTGTCGAAGCCCTGATCCTGCAGGCGGTAGGCGCGCAGCTTGTTGATGATGCCGATCCCGCGGCCTTCCTGCCGCATGTATAGCAATATGCCCCAGCCGCCCTTGTCCGCTTCCTGCGCCATCGCCTGCAGCGCGGCGGCGAGCTGCGGGCCGCAGTCGCATTTGAGGCTGCCGAGGATATCGCCCGTGAGGCATTCGGAGTGCAGCCGGACCAGCGGAATGCGGTCGGCCGATTGCTCGCCGATGATCAGCGCGACATGCTCGCGCGTGTCGTCGGGGCTGCGGAAGGCGACGATCCGCGCATCGTCGGCGGCGGCCACGGGCAGCCGCGCGCGCGAGGCGATCTGCAGCCGCGCGGCATTGGTAAAGGCGCCCACATCGGCAGCATTCAGCGCAACCGCTTCGCCGGCATTCTCGGGATCGACCAGAAAGGCGGGCAGCACGCCGGCGAGGCGGGCGAGGTCGAGCGCGGCGCGCGCCTGCTCCTCCCATTCGAGCGCCATGGCCTTGAACGGCCCCTTGAGCGGGTTGGCCATGTCGAGCGCCGGATCGGCGACCGCCAGCGCGGCCGGCAGGTCGAACCGGTCGGCGCCGCGCATCAGCACCGGCTGGCGCGGCGCGGCGGCTTCGATCTGGTTGGCCAGCTTGAGCGTCGCCGCGCGCGTGGCGGAGATCAGCATGGCCGATCCCGCCAGCTCGCCGAAAGCGGTTTCGACCGGTTGCAGCAGCGGGGCCCCTTCGATGGCGAGCGGCCAGCCGTGGCGCAGCGCGTCCACCGCCTGCGCCGCACGCCGTGAAGGGGAGGCCGTGCTCAGAGCGTGAACTCCGTCACCAGCGGCACATGGTCCGACGGCTTATCCCAGTCGCGCGCGTATTCGTGGATCGAATGGCCGGTGGCCTGCCGCGCGAGTTCGGGGCTGGCCCACATGTGGTCGAGTCGGCGGCCGCGGTCGTTCACCTTCCAGTCCTTCGACCGGTAGCTCCACCAGCTGTAATAGCGTTCGGGAGCCTTGACGTGTTCGCGCCCGATATCGCTCCAGCCATGCGCGTCCATGAAGCGCTGCAGGCTCTCGACCTCGATCGGCGTGTGGCTGACCACCTTGAGCAATTGCTTGTGGTTCCACACGTCGCTTTCGAGCGGGGCGATGTTGAAATCGCCGACGATCAGCGTCGGGCGGTCGACCGCATCGGCCCAGCGGGTCATCCGGTCGAGGAAATCGAGCTTCTGGCCGAACTTGGCGTTTTTCTCGCGGTCGGGCTCGTCGCCGCCCGCCGGGACATAGACATTCTCGACGATCATCCCGTCATGCTCGGTCAGCTCGATCCCGACATGGCGCGCCTCGCCATTGTCCTGCCAGTCGTGGCGGCTGAATTCCTTGAGCGGCGTTTTCGCCACCGTCGCGACGCCGTGATAGCCCTTCTGCCCATGCACGGCGAAATGCTCGTATCCCAGCGCGCGGAACGCCTCGTAGGGGAACTGGTGCTCCTGGCACTTGATCTCCTGCAGGCACAGCACATCGGGCGCCTGCTCTTCGATGAAGCGCTCGACGATGGGCATGCGCAGGCGGACGGAATTGATGTTCCAGGTAGCGATAGAAACCATGGCCAGCGACTTAGGACGCGCGCCGGGAAAACTCCACCTTTCCCTTTTCGCATCGAGCCGATAGCGCGGGGGGCGATTGCCAGGAGAGCTACATGATCCGGACCCCTTCCTTCGCCGCGCTGGCGGCATCCGCCGCGCTGTTGCTGGGTGGCTGCACCACCACCAACAATTACAACTATCCCGACAAGGCGCGCGCCGCACCGGTTGCCAGCGAAACACAGGCAGCGGGCAAGGCGAAGAACGTCATCCTGTTCATCGGCGACGGCATGGGGATTTCCACCGTCACCGCCGCGCGCATCTATGCGGGCCAGAAGCAGGGGCAGAGCGGCGAGGAATACGTCCTGCCGTTCGAGACTTTCGACAATGTCGCGCTGGTCAAGACCTACAACACCGACGCGCAGGTTGCCGACAGCGCGGGCACGGCCAGCGCCATGCATACGGGCGTGAAAACCCGGATCGGCGTGCTCGGCTACGGGCCCGGCGTGACCACGGGCGACTGCGCTTCGGGCAGCGGGCACGAACTGGGCCTGCTGGGCGAAGAGGTGAAGCAGCGCGGACTGGCGCTGGGCATCGTCAGCACCGCGCGGCTCACGCATGCGACCCCCGCCTCGGTCTATGCGCGCAGCGTGTCGCGCGACTGGGAAGGCGATACCGCCATTCCCGAAGACCAGCGCGGACGCGGCTGCAGCGACATCGCGCAGCAATTGGTCGCCGCGCCGTTCGATGTCGCGCTGGGCGGCGGCAGCGTGGCATTTTATGGCAAGCAGAACGGCGGACTGCGGCTCGATGACGGCGCCGACCTGCCCGGCGACTGGCAGGCCGCCACCGGGGGCCATTTCGTCACCACCGCCGCCGATCTGGCCGCAGCTCCTGCCGATGCGCCGCTGCTCGGGCTCTTTTCGCCCAGCCACATGACTTACATGGTCGATCGCGACGCCGAGAGCAGCGAACCCACGCTGACCGACATGACCGCCGCGGCCGTTACCCGGCTGGCAGGCGACCCGGACGGCTTCTATTTGATGGTCGAAAGCGGGCGGATCGATCACGGCCACCACGCGGGGCAGGCGGGCTACGCGCTGGAGGAAGCAGTCGAGTTCGCGCGCGCAATCCAGTGGGCGATCGACAACACCGACCCGGCCGAAACGCTGATCATGGTCACGGCCGATCACAGCCATGTGTTCACCATCGCGGGCTATCCGCGGCGCGGCAACGATATCCTCGGCTTCGTCGTCCCGCCCGCCGGCGGGGGCGGGGACGACGCCGATCCGATGCTGGCCGCCGATGGCCAGCCCTACACCACGCTTGGCTATGCCAATGGTCCGGGGGCTGTGAAGCACGATGCGGGCGCCGGCCGACCGACCCCCGAAACCGGGGTGATGGCGCATCAGCAGGCGCTGGTCCCCCTGGGCTCGGAAACGCATGCGGGCGAGGATGTCGCGCTCTACGCCAATGGCCCGGGCGCGGGCAGCGTGCGCGGCGTGATGGAGCAGAACCTGATCTACGACGTGATCCGCAAGGCATACGGCTGGCCGGCGGACTGATCGGCGGCGCGGCCCGGACCTTGCGTCCGGGCCGCCACCAGCACGGCGCCCAGACACAAAAAACCCCCGCACCGGGGGCATTGGTGCGGGGGTTTCCTGTGAGCGTTCGTCACGCTTGGTACGAGATGAACCGGATCGAAGGGGTCAACAGGGGGGAAACCCGCTTCGTGTCGTCTCGTGATGGTTAAATTAGGCCGGGGCCGATTGCTGTTCTATGAACGCGCCATTGCGGGATATCGCACACCGCGCACCGTTCGCCGCGAGGCCGTTTATCCCGGGCGACGGGATGAACGGCGCGGATCGCGGAAGGTGAACGCGCTGTCCGCCACCGCGACGCCATAGCGCTGGTTGGCGAGCTGCACCGTGGTCCGGTGGTTCTGCGAATCGAGCGAGACCCAATGCGTCAGCCGCAGCCCGCCGGGCGCGGCGCGGTCCCGTGCGAAAATCAGCGTGATCACGCCGAATTCGGGCCGCTTGGTGTCGCGCACCTCGACGCTGACCACATCGGGATGGCTGGTCGGGACCAGCTTGCCATACCGTTTCACGTCGCGGCTGGGGTCGAGCAACGCCCCCAGCGGCGAATTGCTGATCGGCCAGCGCTGCACCTGATTGACCTCGTAATCGACCATGTACATCGACTTGCCGTTCGACACGACGAGCATGGGGACGCCCTTTTCGTATTCGAAGCGGATCTTGCCGGGACGCTTGAGCGTCATCACGCCGCGGACCGTCTGGCCGCTGCGGTCGGTCTGGACGAAATCGGCCTTCATGGTGGAAATCCCGCGCAGCGCGGTCACCGCGCGATCGAGATCGCCTTCAGCCGCCACTGCGGGCGCAGGCGTAAGCACGGCCGATACGGGAAGCGCCGCAGCCAGCGAAAGAGCCAGCGCGGCGCGGATCGTTTTGTTCGATTTCGAAGACAAGGTGCTCATGCTCCTGCTGATAGACACGGAGCGTTGAACCATCACTGAACCAACTGCGTTCCCGCGGTTCAGCAAGGCGCGCCTTACTTGATCTTCGCTTCCTTGAATTCGACGTGCTTGCGGGCAACCGGATCGTACTTGCGGAAGGTGAACTTTTCCGTGTGGTTGCGCGGGTTCTTCTTGGTCACGTAATAGAAGCCCGTATCGGCAGTCGAGACGAGCTTGATCTTGACGGTTGCGGGCTTCGCCATGGCGTGTTCCTAAAGATCTGAAAGGGGCCGGTCGGGCCCGAAAAAACAAGGGCGGCGCGCACAGCACCGCCGTTCCGGCGCGGCCATTGGGCGATTCACGCGCGAAAGTCAAGCATCCGGCGGCGGCAATTTGCGCTGCCGGTCGACCCCCCGGCGGCGCTGCGCCGGCGGGCGGGCCTTTGCATTATCCTACCAGTCCACCTTGCCGCGCTTGGCTTTGACATCGCCGCGGACCTTCTTCGCCTTCAGCCGCTTGACCTTGCCCACGCGGTTAACCCGGCTCTTCTTGCGCTTGCGCGGCGGGTTCAGCGCCTCGTGGAGCAGCGCCACCAGCCGTTCCCGCGCGGCCTCGCGGTTCTGCTCCTGCGTGCGGTATTCGTTGGCGGTAAAGACGATTTCGCCATTCTTGGTCAGCTTGCTTCCCGCGATGTCCTTCAGCCGTTCGAAAGCCTCGGGCGGCAGGCCGATCTGGAAGACGTCCACCCGCAGCTGGACCGAGGTTGCGACCTTGTTGACGTTCTGCCCACCGGGGCCGGAGGAAGCGATGAACTTCTCTTCGGCGATTTCGAGTGCCCGGTCGGCAATCTTACCCATCGGCAAAGCCGAGCGCGGCGAAATCGCGCGGCAGCGGGGCGGCGGCATCGATCGGCGGCTTGCCCGTGCGCGGCACGGTCAGCGCCGCGGCATGCAGCATGGTGCGCGGCGCGCCCTTGCCATTGCCATAGACCGGGTCGCCCAGCAGCGGCAGGTTCAGCCCCGCCTGGCAATGCACGCGGATCTGGTGCGTTCGCCCGGTTTCGGGGCGGAATTCCACCAGCGTGTGTCCACCGTGCTCGGCCAGCACCCGCCAGTGGGTGATCGAGGGCTTGCCCTTTTTCGCGGCGATCATCCGCCAGCCCTTTTCCGCGCTGCTGATCTTGGACAGCGACAGTTCGATCGTGCCTTCGCTATCGGCCGGCACGCCCGACAGTACCCCGAGATAGCGCTTTTCGACCAGACGTTCCTCGAACGCCTTGGCAAAGCGCTTGAGCGCCTTGGCGTTGCGCGCCAGCAGCAGGCACCCGCTGGTATCGGTATCGATCCGGTGCACGGGCATGGGCGCGCGCTGGAAACCCAGCTTCAATTCCTCGAAATGGTCCTCGAGCGAGGCCCCGCCGCGGCGGGGGCGTTCGATCGGCAGCCCGGAAGGCTTGTTGATGACCAGCGCTTCGCCGTCTTCGAACAGGATGGGGATATGGGACATAGAGCTTTCCGTTCGCCCCGAGCGTGTCGAAGGGCCGTAGGGGGAGGGATGCGCCGTCCTTGGAGAAAAACCTGCCGCGCGACAAGCGGCAGGCGTGCGGGCGTCATTCCCCGACCAGCCGCGCATCCATCATCAGCCGCAGCGCATTGCCGAGCATGAAGCCGCCCGCGAGGTCCTCGATTCGCAATTCCGCTTCGCGCGCGCGGCCTTCCTCGATCAGTGTCCGGCGGAAGACACCGGGCAGCAGGCCCAGCCGGGCGGGCGGGGTCAGCAGCACTCCGTCGGGGCCGGGGACGAAGATGTTGGTCACGCTGCCTTCGGTGAGCAGGCCGTCCTCGCGTACGAACAGCGCCTCGTCGGCGTCATGCGCCTGCGCCACGCGGCGCGCTTCGTCGTAGAACCCGCGGTCGCTGGACTTGTGGCGCAGCCGCCAGTCGCCCGGATCGACGGGCAGCGGCAGGATAATGCAGCGGGCCGGCTCGCCCCAAGGCGCGGGCATGTCCTGCGCCTCGAGCGCGATCGCACCCGAACGTGCAGCAAGCAGGCGCACGCGGCTTGGCTTCTCCAGCACGAAGCAGAGCGCGTGCAGCTGGTTGCGAGCATCGTGCCGGTCGAAGGAGAAGCCCAGTTCTCCAGCGCTCGCCTTCAGCCGTTCGAGATGGGTCTCGAGCATGGCGATCCCGGTTTCGGGGACGAAGCGCATGGTTTCGATCAGGTCGAATTGCGCGGCCTGGTGCGCGGGCGAGGACGTGCGCGCGAAAGCGCCCTTGAGCAGTGCTTCGCGCCATTCGGTGCGCGGCTCGCTGTCGGCGACGATCGCCCCGCCGACGCCCAGCACGGCCTTGCCGCGGGCGTTTTCTATCTCGGTCAGCCGCAGCGTCCGGATCGCGACGTTGAAGGCGGCGTCGCCCCCCGCGCCGATCCGCCCGATCGCGCCGCAATAGGGCCCGCGCGGGTCGCGTTCGGCGGCGTCGATCAGTTCCATCGCGCGGATCTTGGGGGCGCCGGTGATCGACCCGCAGGGGAACAGCGCACGCACGAGATCGGCTGCGCCGCATTCCGGCTTGAGCCGCGCGCGCACCACGCTGACCATCTGGTGCACCGTCGGGTAGCTCTCGACCGCGAACGGATTGTCGACGCGCACGCTGCCCGCTTCCGCGACGCGCGACAGGTCGTTGCGCATCAGGTCGACGATCATCAGGTTTTCGGCCTTGTCCTTGACCGAAGCGGCCAGCTCGCCCGCCAGCGCGTCGTCCGCGGCGCTATCTCCGCCGCGGGGGCGCGTGCCCTTCATCGGCTTGGCCTTGGCCTCGCCGTCCTTGAGCGACACGAACAGTTCGGGGCTGAGGCTGAGCAGCCAGTGCGCGCCGTCGAAAACCACGCCGCCGTAACCGGCCTGCGCCGCAGGCCTGAGCGCGGCATAGAGGCCCAGCGGATCGCCCGAGAAGCCGCCCGCCAGCGGGAAAGTCAGGTTGGCCTGGTAGATATCGCCCGCGCGGATCGCCTCCTGCAGCTGCGCGAAGGCCTGCGCATAGCCGCCGGGCGAAAGCTGCGGTTCCAGCGGGCCGATGCTGCCGCCGCCCGGTGCGCGCGCCGCCAACCAGTGCGGCATTTCGGCAGCGGCGATCCGGACCGGTTCGCCGAACAGGCCCAGCCACACCAGCGGACCCGCACCGCCGCTGCGCACCGCCGCGCGGTCGGCCAGCCGGTCTTCGAGCGCGAGCCCGGCCTCATAGGCGATATAGCCCGCCAGCTCGCCGCTTTCGCGGCGCGCGTCATCGGCATCGGCAAGCACCCGGGCGACCTGTTCGGGACGGTGGGCGACGAAGACCCGGCGCGGCTTTTCGAACAGCAAGGCATCGGCTGCGCCCGTTTCACGCGCATCGTCGAGCAGGACAAAGGGCTGCCGTTCCGCCATCGGTGCCAGCCTTTACCGCAAGCGCAGCGCCTGTCGAGGGATTGCTTGACCGCACCCACAAGGCTGCGTCAGATGGCCGGCATCGGCGGGCCTGCGGAATGGGGATTGAGTGCATGAGCGAGATTTTTCTGGGACTGGGCGCGAATGGCCAGCGCCAGCACTTGCGGCTCGACCAGGCCAATCGGCACGGGTTGATCGCGGGCGCCACCGGGACCGGGAAAACGGTTACTTTGCAGGGCCTTGCCGAAAGCTTTTCGGCGCAGGGGGTGCCGGTGTTCGTCGCCGATGTGAAGGGTGACCTCGCCGGGGTCTCGCTGGCGGGATCGCCGCAGTTCAAGCATGCCGACAAGCTCGAGGCGCGCGCACAGGAACTGGGCATGGACGATTACGCCTATGCCGACAACGCCGCGGTGTTCTGGGACCTGTACGGCGAACAGGGCTTCCCGATCCGCACCACCATCTCGGAAATGGGGCCGATGCTGCTCGCACGGCTGCTCGACCTGAACGAGACGCAGGAAGGCGTGCTCAACATCGTCTTCCGCTATGCCGACGACAACGGGCTGCTGCTGCTCGACCTGGGCGATCTGCAATCGATGCTGGCCTATGCCTACGACAATGCGAAAGACCTGTCGGGCAAATACGGCAATGTGGCCAAACAGAGCGTCGGCGCGATCCAGCGCCAGCTGCTCAGCTTCGAGAGCCAGGGCGCCGACAGGTTCTTCGGCGAGCCCGCGCTGGAAATCGACGACTTCCTCGCATGCGACGCGCAGGGGCGCGGCGTCATCAACGTGCTCGCCGCGAGCAAGCTGATGCGCGCGCCCAAGCTCTATGCCACCTTCCTGCTGTGGCTGCTCGCCGAACTGTTCGAGAGCCTCCCCGAAGTGGGCGACCCGGACAAGCCGAAACTGGTGTTCTTCTTCGATGAAGCGCACCTTCTCTTCGATGATGCGCCCGAAGCCCTCGAAGACAAGGTCGAACAGGTCGTCCGCCTGATCCGCTCGAAAGGCGTCGGGGTCTATTTCGTCACGCAGAACCCGGTGGACATTCCCGAGAAGATCGCCGGCCAGCTGGGCAACCGCGTCCAGCATGCGCTGCGCGCCTTCACCCCGCGCGACCAGCGGGCGATCAAGGCGGCAGCGGAGACCTTCCGCATCAATCCCGAACTCGATGTCGAGCAGGCGATCACCGAGCTCAAGGTGGGCGAGGCGCTGGTCTCGACGCTCGACGGGGACGGCGCGCCCACCGTGGTCCAGCGGACGCTGATCAAGCCTCCGCAATCGCGGCTTGGCCCGGTGACCGAGAAGGAACGCGCGATCGTCAATTCGGTGAGCGCGGTCGATGGCAAATACGACGTCGCGGTCGATCGTGAAAGCGCCGAGGAAGTGCTTGCTGCCAAGGCCGCCGACGCCGCCGCCACTGCCGAGGAAGTCGCCGAGAAGGGCGAGAAGGAAGTGCGCAAGCGCAGCCGCAAGACCACTTCGCTATGGGAGCGTGCAGGCAAGGCCGCGGCAGGGGCCGCCGCCAGTAGCGCGGCCTCGATCATCGCGGCCAAGGTGATGGGCCGGACCAGCCGTGCCAATCCGGTGCGCACTGCGGCAACCTCTGCGGCGGGGACGATCGCCACCGAATTCGGCGGCAGCATCGCGGGCCGTTTCGTCCGCAATCTGGTCGGCGGCCTGATGCGCTAGAGCGGCAGGCGGATCTCGGCGCGCAGGCCGCCCTGCGCGCGATTGGCGAGCGACAGCGTGCCGCCATGCTGTTCGGCCACCGCACGCGCCAGCGTCAGCCCCAGCCCCGACCCGCCCGTTTCGCGATTGCGGCTGGCCTCGCCGCGCGTGAACGGTTCGAGCATGTCGTGGATGCGCTCTTCGGGGATGCCGGGGCCACCATCTTCCACCCGCAGCACCGCCATGCCGCTCTCGCGCAGCACGCTGACATTCGCCGTGCCGGCATAGCGCAGCGCATTGGTGACCAGGTTGCGCAGCCCGCGCTTGAGCCAGGTGAGATGGACCGCCGCGGCGATGCGGCTCCCGCTGGCAAGCGTGACCGGCTGGCCCATGTCCTCGAATTCCTCGATCACCGAAGCGGCCAGCGCGCCCAGTTCGGTCATCTCGGGCGCGGCATCGCTGCGCCCGATCCGCGCGAGCGAAAGGATCTCGTCGAGCGTGCGGGTGATGTCCTCGATCGTGGCCGCCATCTTTGCCCGTGCGGCTTCGTCCTCGACGCTTTCGATGCGCACGCGCAGCGCCGCCAGCGGGGTCTTGAGATCGTGGCCGATCGCCCCGAGCATGACGTCCTTCTCGTCGAGCATCGAACCGATCCGCGCCTCCATCGCATTATGCGCGTGGATCAGCCGACGGACATCGTCGGGACCGCTCGGGCTGAGCGGATCGCCGGGGACCGCGCCGCTGCCGAAACGCCGCGTGCGCTCGGCCAGCGCGGCCAGCGGGCGGGTGATACGCCGCAGGACGAAATAGAGCAGGCCGACCAGCACGAGGAACAGGATCACCGTCTGCAGCACCAGCGAGCGCACGGGTCCGCGATCGGGCGGTGGCACGGCAAGGCGCGCGACCTGCCAGTCGTCGCTGCCCGCCTGCCTCAGCCCCACGACCAGCAATGTCTCGCGGTTTGCGGGCAGCCGCTCGCGCCATTCGGGGGAATCGGCCGCGGACTGCGCGATCAGCGGATCGGCCGATACGTCGCGCTCGGTCGCGACCACTTCGGCCACGGCCAGCCCCTGCCGTTCGAGCTGCTGGGTTATGGTGGCTTCGCGCGCGGGGTTGCGGCTCTCGCCGGGAAGCAGCGGAACGGCAGCCGTCTCGGTAAAGCGGATTCGGCGGGGAAGGCGCAGGCCGCGCTCGGCACCGGGGATGCGGCGGGTGATCGAACGCGGCGGTCCGGGGGCACGCCGCTCGCCGCGCAGATCGCGCCGTTGGCCGCCCAGCAATTGGAAACTGGCGGCACTGGCCAGTGCGAACTCGCGCCGTTCGGATGCGGCCCGGTACAGCATGACTGCCGAAATCGCCTGTGCGATCAGCAGCGCCGCGGCCAGTGCCAGCATGACCTGGCCCAGCAGGCTGCGCGGCAGTAGCCGCGTCATGCCGTCTCGCCGCGCGCGACGCGCGTCACTTCGGCGCCGAAGCGATAGCCGCCGCCGCGCACGGTCTGGATGAAATGGGGATTGCGGCTGTCGGTTTCGATCTTGCGTCTCAGCCGGCTGATCTGGTTGTCGACCGCGCGGTCGAACAATTGGGCTTCGCGCCCCTGCACCATATCGAGCAGGCGGTCGCGGTCGAGCACCTGGCGCGGATGATCGCAAAACGCCCGGAGCATGCGGAACTCGGCAGTCGACAGCGGTACGAGCGCGCCGGTCGGATCGGTCAGCCGGTGCTTGAGCGGATCGAGCTGCCAGTCCTCGAAATGGTAGAGCAGTTCCTCGTCCGCTGCCGCAGCGGCCGGCCGTTCGGCGCGGCGCAGCACCGAACGGATGCGCGCCACCAGCTCGCGCGGTTCGAACGGCTTGGTGACATAATCGTCGGCGCCGATTTCCAATCCGATGATCCGGTCCATCGCTTCGCCCTTGGCGGTCAGCAGGATCGTGGGCAGGCCGCGGCTTTCGACGAGGTGGCGGCACAGCGACAAGCCGTCCTCGCCCGGCATCATGATGTCGAGCAGGGCGAGATCGGGCAATTCCTGCGCGATCAGCGTGCGCGCCTGCGCGGCGCTGTCCGCCTCGCGCACGACGAACCCCTGGCGGGAGAGATACTCCGCCAGGGGTTCGCGCAGGCTGGGCTCGTCATCGACGAGCAGGATGGAGGTGGGCGCGGGTTCGGTCATAGGTCTTGCACTTGCGCGCCTACCGTCCAGCGGTCCATGCGATCAAGCGTTACTGGCCGCGGCGCTCGCCGCGCTTGGCCTGCCGTTCGGCCCGGCGTTCCGCCTTGTGGGCTTCGCGCTCCTCGGCCGAGATCGCGCCATTGCCATCGCTGTCGAGCTTGGCGAAACGTGCCTGCACCGCGGCATCGAATTCGGCGCGGCTGATCGCCTGGTCGCCATTGGCATCGGCGCTCAGGAACATGCCGCCGCGCTTCCCGCCGCGGTTGCCCCGCTTGCCGCGTTCGCCGCGCGCTTCGTGCATTGCGGCGAGTTCGGCTTGCGAGAGGCCGCCCGAATTGTCGGTATCGGCCTGCGCGAAACGCTGGGCCATCCGTTCGGTCCGGTCACCGCCGCGCTTGGCCCGCCGTTCGCTGCGTTCGCCGCGCTCGGGACGATCGGCCTTGCGCGCCTCGCGGGCAGCCTGCATTTCGGCTGCGGTGAGCTCGCCGTCACCATTGGCATCGGCGCGGGCGAACATCTGGGCACCGCGCGCCTGCCGGTCGGCAGCGTTGATCACGCCGTCGCCATTGGCATCCATGCGGGCGAAACGTTCGGCGCTCGCGGCCTGCATTTCGGTCAGCGTGACACTGCCGTTGCCATCGGTATCGGGATTATGCGCCCCGCGGTGCTGCGCGATCGCGGTGGTACCGGTCAGCGCCAGTGCGGCGGCGGAAAGGGCAAGGATGGTCTTGTTCATAGGATATCTCCAAAGGTCTGGAGAGCTGCGACGGACTGGGGTCTGAGGGGAGGGAGGTCAGGCCCGCCGCAGCTCGTGTCCCTGTTCTAGGCCGGCAATGTCGCAGCAATATCCCGAACCTGGCCTGAATTGTAACGGAAGGTATCACGCCGCCGGCCGCGTTCATCGCGCAGCAAGCGCGGCGGCGCGATCGCCCCGTCAGGCCGCCTTGTCCATCAGGAAGGCGTTGAGCTTGTTGCCGTCGGGATCGCGGAAATAGGCGGCATAGAACACCATGCCATTGGCATCGGGCTCGCCGCGCGGTCCCGGTTCGCCCTCGTCGCTGCCGCCATTGGCGAGCGCAATGTCATACAGCCGGCGGACCTGGTCGCGGTCCTTCGCCTGCAGCGCCACCATCGTGCCGTTGCCCACACTGGCCTCGTTCCCGTCGAACGGCTTGGTCGCAGCGATACCCGCCGCGCCGTCCATATTGCCCCAGGCAATGAAGCTGTCGAAATCCATCATCCGCCCCACGCCCAGTTCGGCCGCGATGGGATCGTAGAACCGAGCCGCCCGCTCGAGATCGTTGGTCCCCAGTGTCACATATCCGATCATCTGCACTCTCCTTGTCGAAAACGACTCGCGACCGGCGGAACATTAGGGGAACATGATCTGGCCTACAAGGGCGCGCATTGTTCCTCGAGCCAGGCGAGATCATCGCCCTCGAGCTGCGGGGCAAGCGTAGCGTAGACCGCGGTGTGATAGTCGTTCCACCAGCCGATTTCGGCCTCGCTGAGCAGCGCGCGGTCGACCAGCGTCCGGTCGAGCGGAACCATCGTCAGCGTTTCGAAGCCGAGATACTTGCCCTCGCTGTCCGCAAGGCCCGCATCGACCACCAGCACGAGGTTCTCGATTCGGATGCCGTATTCGCCGGGCTTGTAGTAACCGGGCTCGTTCGACAGGATCATCCCCTCGCGCAGCGGGGTTTCGGTGCCGGGGAAGGCGCCGCCCGGCTTGCTGATCCGCTGCGGGCCCTCGTGGACCGAAAGGAAGCTGCCGACGCCGTGACCGGTGCCGTGGCCGTAATCGACCCCGCCGTTCCACAAATGCATCCGGGCCAGCGCGTCGAGCGCGCCGCCCGTGGTGCGATCGGGGAATTTCTGCATGTCGAGCTGGATATGGCCTTTGAGCACGCGCGTGTTGCGCTCGACCATCTCGGCGCTGGGCTCGCCCGGGCCGATCCACACGGTACGGGTGATGTCGGTGGTGCCGTCGAGATACTGGCCGCCCGAATCGACGAGGTAGATCGACGACGGTGGGATCGGGATATTGCTGTCTTCATCGACCTTGTAATGCGGCAGCGCGGCATGGCCCGCTGCGGCACTGATCGTGTCGAAGCTCGCATCCTTGAGCAGGCCGCCCGCTTCGCGGAATTCGCGCAGCTTGGCCGCCGCGGCGAGCTCGTCGACGGCGCCCTTGGGCGCTTCGATGCCGAGCCAGCGCAGGAACCGCGCCACGGCGGCACCATCGCGCGACTGGGCATCGCGGTGGCCCTGCTGTTCGGCCGGGTTCTTGATCGCCTTGGGCAGCACGGTCGGATCGTCGGTGCGCACCACGCTGGCGCCGCCCTGCTCCAGCGCGTGGAAGATGCCCGCCACCGCATGGTTCGGATCGACCGCGACCCGCTTGCCCTCCAGCGCCTCGAGCGCGGGTACGAATTCCGCGCGGTCGCGCACCGTCACCGCATTGCCGAGATGCTGGGTGAGTTCGGGCGTGACCTTGTCGGGCGCGATGAACAGTTCGGCGGTGCCATCGGCATGCGCCAGGACATAGGACAGCGCGACCGGCGTGTTGTCGACATCGCTGCCGCGCATGTTCAGCAGCCACGCGACCGAATCGAGCGCGCTGACGACGGTCGCGTCATAGCCTTCCTGCTTGAGCCAGTCGGCCACTTCGGAACGCTTGTCGGCGCTCGACCGTCCGGCGTGCGCGTCGCCATGCGGCACCGCTGCGGCCCGCGAGGCCTGCGGACGGTCGTCCCAGATCGCATCGATCGGATTGCCGTCCACCGGGACCAGTTCGATGCCCTTGCGGGCGAACGCGGCTTCGGCTTCCTCGGCCCAGCCGATCCCGTGCAGCCATGCGTCATAGCCGATCTTCGCCCCCTCGGGCGCATGTTCGGCGATCCATTTGGCGGGCGATGTGGCAGGCACATCCTCGTAATCGTACAGCGTTCCGCTGACCTGCTCGCGTACCTGGACGGTATAGCGCCCGTCGGTGAACATCGCTGCGCGGTCCTGCAGCACGGCGGCACTTCCGGCGCTGCCGCCGAAACCGGTCAGCCAGTTGAGCCGCTGGGCATAGGAGCCGACATATTCGCTCATGTGCTCGTCCGAGATGGGAATGACGAAGCCGTCGAGGCCGCGGCGGGTCAGTTCCTTGCGCAATCCGTCGAGACGGGCTTCATGGGTCTGCATCAGCATCGAGAAATCCTTTCCTTCGCGCCGGTCGCGCTGGGGAGCGACTCGGTGCTTGCGGCGCGTGGCGCAGCCGCATAATCACTCCCCCGTCATAGTCATCCGCGGCGATCCTTTCCAGTTTTGCGCCGCCCGGGGGAGGACCACCTATGCCTTTCATGCGATACGCCGCGTTCCTATCTGCCGCATCGCTGGCGCTCAGCGCGCCGCTCCACGCCCAGAACTCCGAAGGGACCACAGTGCCACAGCCGACTTCGCCGCCGACTGCCGAAAAACGCGACCACAGCTATTCGCATCACGGGATAACGATTGCCGACCCCTACCACTGGCTGCGCGACCAGTCCTATCCGACGATCGACGACGAGGACGTGCTCGACCATCTGAAGGCCGAAAACGCGTGGTTCGAAGCGCGGATGAAGCCGCAGCAGCCGCTGGTCGACGAATTGTTCGCGGAGATGAAGGCGCGCATCAAGGAAGACGATTCCACCGTGCCGCAGCGCCGCGGGGATTATCTCTACTGGTCGGAGTTCGAGGAAGGCGCGGAATACCGCAAATATTACCGCAAGCCGGTTGCCGGGGGCGACGACGTCCTGATCCTCGACGAGAACGCGCTGGCCGAAGGGGTGGAATATTTCCGCCTGGGCGCGTTTTCGGTGTCGCAGAACGGCCGCTACCTCGCCTATTCGGCCGATACCAACGGCTCCGAACGCTTTACCGCGCGAATCAAGGACCTGGAAACGGGCGAACTGCTGCCCGACGAGATCCCCGGCACGCTGTCGGACCTCGTCTGGGTGAAGAACGATACGGCGCTGGTCTATGGCACTGCGGACGACAATTGGCGCGTCCACGATGCGACCATGCATGTCCTCGGCACGCCGGTCAGCGAAGACGTCGAACTCTACCGCGAAACCATGGACGAGGGTTTTCGCGTCGGCACCAGCCTGTCGGCGCAGGAAGACTGGCTGATCATTTCGACCGGCGACAACGAGACGAGCGAAGTCCGCTTGGTTCCGGCGAACGATCCCACGGCGGAGCAGGTGCTGGTCAAGCCGCGGCAGAAGGGCGTCGAATACGATGTCGATGTGCGCGACGGGATGGTGTGGGTCCATACCAATGACGACCACGTCAATTTCCGGCTGGCGACCGCCAAGCTCGATACGCCGGGCGACTGGACCACGCTGATTTCCGGATCGGACGAGTTTTACCTGACCGGTTTCGAACTGTTCAAGGACTTCTATGTCACCGAAGGGCGACTGCGCGGGCTCGACCAGATCCAGCTGCGGTCCTACAAGGATGCCAATCTGGTCAAGCCGATCGCCTTTGCCGAGGCCAGCTTCAGCGCAGGGCTGAGCAACAATCCCGAATACGACCAGGACATCCTGCGGCTGGCCTACGAGAGCATGGTCACGCCGGATTCGGTCTATGACTACCACGTCGCCACGGGCGAACTCGAACTGCTCAAGCAGCAGGAAATCCCCAGCGGTTACGACCCCGCGCTCTACACCACCGAGCGTGTCGAGATCGCCGCGCGCGACGGCACGATGGTTCCGGTCAGCATCATCATGCGCAAGGACCGGCCGAAGACCGGGCCGCTGCACCTCTATGCCTACGGCGCTTACGGCTATGCGGTGCCACCGGGCTTCTCGACCTCGCGGCTGAGCCTGGTCGATCGCGGCTATGCCTATGCCATCGCGCATATCCGCGGCGGCAACGACCTGGGCCGTAAGTGGTACCTGCAGGGCAAGCTCAACGAACGCACCAACACCTTCAACGATTTCGTTGACGTGGCGAAGGGGCTGGTCGCCAAGGGCTATACCGAGAAAGGCCGGATCAGCATTTCGGGCGGTTCGGCGGGCGGCGAGCTGATGGGCGCGGTGGTCAACACCGATCCCGAGCTGTGGGGCGCGGTGGTGGCGCATGTGCCCTTCGTCGATGTGCTGTCGACCATGCTCGACGAAGAACTGCCGCTGACGCCGGGCGAATGGCCCGAATGGGGCAACCCGATCCTGAGCAAGCAGGCCTTCGCCTATATCCTCAGCTACAGCCCCTATGACCAGGTGACCGCGCAGGACTATCCGCCGATGCTGGTGACCGCCGGCCTCAACGACCCGCGCGTGACCTATTGGGAACCCGCCAAGTGGGTGGCCAAGCTGCGCGAGGTGAAGACCGGCGACAGCGAGCTGCTGCTCAAGACCAATATGGGCGCGGGCCATGGCGGCAAGTCGGGCCGTTTCCAGTCGATCTACGAAACCGCCGAGGAGGTCGCCTTCATCCTGTGGCAGATGGGCGAGGCCGAGTGATACCCAGCTTCACTCGCAGCTTCACCGCGGAGGCGCGCCACATCGACGAGATGGGGCACGTCAACAATGCGGTGTGGGTGCAGTGGATACAGGACATGGCGACCGCGCATTGGGACGCCGCGGCGCGGCCCGATGACCGCGAGCAATATGTCTGGCTCGTGGTCCGCCACGAGATCGACTACCGCGGCAATATCGACCTGGGGCAAAGCGTCGAAGGGACGACCTGGATCGAAGGCGGGGCACGCGGCGCCAAGTCGCTACGCCGCGTCGATTTTCGCGATTCTGCGGGCCGGGTGATCGTCAGCGCGGCGACCACCTGGGCCATGCTCGATCGCACTTCGGGGCGCCCCGCGCGGGTGCGCCCCGAAGTGATCGCGCCGTTCGTCTGACCTAGCGCAGCAGTTCCGCCGTCGGGCGATAGTCGTAGCCGAGTTCGGTGGCGACCGCTTCATAGGTCACTTCGCCGCGGTGGACGTTGAGCCCTTCGGCGAGATGCGGATCGGCGGCGAGCGCATCTTTCCAGCCCATCCGCGCGATGCGCAGCGCATGCGGCAGCGTCACATTGTTGAGCGCATAGGTGCTCGTGCGTGCCACCGCGCCGGGCATGTTGGCCACGCAATAATGGACGACATCGTCGATGACATAGGTCGGTTCGGCATGCGTGGTCGCGCGGCTGGTTTCGAAACACCCGCCCTGGTCGATCGCGACATCGACCAGCACCGCACCCTTGTGCATGTCCTTGAGCATCTCGCGTGTCACCAGCTTGGGTGCCGCGGCCCCGGGGATCAGCACCGCCCCGATCACCAGGTCGGCATTGGTCACTGCGTCGTAGAGATTGGCGGCGTTGGAAAAACGCGTGCTGGCGCGCGCCTCGAAATGCGTGCCGACCTTTTCGAGCACTTCGGGATCGCGGTCGAGAATGGTCACGTCGGCCCCGAGGCCGACCGCCATCTGCGCGGCATTGAAGCCGACCACGCCGCCGCCGATCACCACGACCTTGCCCGGCATGACGCCCGGGACACCGCCAAGCAGCACGCCGCGTCCGCCATGCGCCTTTTCGAGCGCGGTAGCGCCCGCCTGTACGCTCATCCGGCCGGCCACCTGACTCATCGGCTTGAGCAGCGGCAGCTGGCCGCGCGGACCGGTCACCGTCTCATAGGCGATCGCGGTGACGCCGCTGTCGAGCAGTTCCTTCGTCTGGTCCGCATCGGGTGCCAGGTGCAGGTAAGTGTAGAGGATCTGACCCTCGCGCAGCTTCTTGCGCTCGACCGACTGGGGTTCCTTGACCTTCACCACCATTTCGCATTCGGCGAAGATCGGATCGGGACCGTCGACGATTTTCGCCCCTGCGGCGACATATTGGTCGTCATTGGCGTCGATGCCGGCACCCGCCTGGGTCTCGATCCACACCTCGTGGCCCTGCATGACGAGCTCTTTCGCGCTCTCGGGCGTCAGGCCGACGCGGTATTCGTGGTTCTTGATTTCCTTGGGGCTGCCGATGCGCATGGGGGGACTCCTTGATTGCGCGCGTCCGTTACAACTGCAACCAAGATGCGGCAAGCCCGGCCCGTCCGCTTCGCCTTGCCCCCGGGGCCCGTGCCGCTCGTTTCAGCCTGCTCCCGCGCCGCTATTCGGTCGCCACACTCCAGTCGGCCACGACCGTATTGCCTTCGCCTTCGGTTCGCGTGTCGAACAGGCGGGTGTCATCGCCAAGCGCGCCGGTGACCGCCTGCAAGGCGGCTTCGCTCCCCGACAGCGATACCCTGACGCCCGAACGCTGCGCCGCCCATGCGATCAGGGCGACCCGGCCCGCATTCGCGCTGTCGAGACCGTCTTCGGCAACGCTGATCTCGGGCAATGCCGACAGCGGCGGGCGCAGTTCGACCGCCCAGCCCGGGGTGGAGTTTTCAAGCCGCTGTTCGAGCTCGCGGTAGCCGGCGAGCGTGAGCCCCTCGAGCGGCCGCGCGTCGGCCCGCGCGCGGCGGTTCTCCCGGTCGAGCAGCACATCCTTGCGCTCGACCCCTGCAATCAGCGCGAGGCTGCGGCCCAGCGCGGCAATCTGGCGCTCGCTTGCTTCGGCGGCCTCGCGTGCGCGCGCCTGCGCCAGCGCCGCCTGTTCGGCTGCGCGCGGATCGGTGCCGACCTGGAACTGGTCGATCGTGACGACCACCGGCCGGCCCAGCCGTTCGGCCAAGCGCTCGGCCACATCGGTGTCGGCCGACGGGTTGAACTCGGGCGTGAAGACGCTGGCCGAGACCGTCACCGGTTTGGCGGCCCAGTTGACGATCGGCTGTTCCACCCGCGCGCGGTCGGTAAAGGCTTCCGCCACTTCCTGATTGACGATCCGCTGGCCATTGGCTTCCCAGGCAATGGTGCGCAGCGAGAAGGCAAGCGGCACCGCCAGCGCGATAAAAATCGCCATGATGCCGATCGACTGCACCCGGCTCTGGCGGTGCGTCAGGTCCGACTGGAAGCCGTACAGCCGCGCCATCACGGCCGCGGTCAGCCCGATGGTCACGAGGTTGGTGACGTAGAGCCCCAGCGCGCCGCCGAAGACCGTCCAGTTGAACGTCGCGAGGCCAAAGCCGACCACCGCCAGCGGCGGCATCAAGGCGGTGGCGATGGCAACCCCCACGATCGTGCCCTCGCGCCCGCGAATCACCGCATAGGAACCTGCCAGCGCGGAAAACAATGCGACCAGCAGGTCGAACAGATTGGGCCGGGTGCGCGCGGCGATTTCTTCGGTCACGGTTTGCAGCGGCGAAAGGAACACGATCAGCGCGCAGAACAATATGGCGAAGATCGACCCGGCGATCAGCGCCTTGCCGCAGCGGCGCAACCAGCCCGCATCACCGGTGGCGAGCGAGAAGCCGGTACCGATGATCGGGTTCATCAGCGGCGATAGCAGCATGGCGCCGATCACCACGGCTGGCGAGGACAGCAGCAGGCCGAGGATGGCGATGCCTGCGCTCATCGCAGTCATGAAGATATAGCGGCTGGTCAGCAGCGATTCGCCGCGAACCCGTTCGACCGTGGCGACATGATCGAGATCGGCGACCACGCCGTCGCGCCACCAGATACGGATTTCGGCCAATGCGCGCAGGATCGTCCAGCGGCTGATCGGCCGGCGGGCAGTGCCATCCGCCTTGTCGGCCTTTTCTTCCCGGGCGACCTGTCCGGTCGTTTCGCTCGCAATACTCATCGCCGGATGATCTAACCCGTTGATCTGCTCGCGTCGCGCCTAATTTGCCCGGTGGGGCCGGTGCGGGGCATGGCTACAGCGGGTTGCCGTCCTGATCGCGGAAGATCTCGCGCCGCCCGACATGGTTGGCGGGGCCGACCAGGCCTTCGCTTTCCATCCGCTCGATCCACTTGGCCGCGGTGTTGTAGCCCACGCCCATCTGGCGCTGTAGCCACGAACCCGATGCCTTCTGGTTCTCGATCACGATCTGGCAGGCCTGGCGATACTTGCGCTCGTCGGGATTGTCGCTGGCGGTGAACTCGTCCTCGAAATTGAAGCCGCCGTCCTCGGGCTCCTCGGTGACCGCATCGACATAGTCGGGCTTGCCCTGTCCGCGCCAGTGATCGGCCACCCGCTCGACCTCCTCGTCGGAGACGAAGGGACCGTGGACGCGGATCATCGCGCCGGTATTGGGCTTGTAGAGCATGTCGCCCTTGCCCAGCAGCTGCTCGGCACCCTGTTCGCCCAGGATCGTGCGGCTGTCGATGCGGCTGGTGACCTTGAAGCTGATCCGGGTGGGCAGGTTGGCCTTGATGACGCCGGTGATGACGTCGACCGAGGGGCGCTGCGTCGCCATGATCAGGTGGATGCCGGCGGCGCGGCTTTTCTGCGACAGGCGCTGGATCAGGACCTCGATTTCCTTGCCCACCGTGACCATGAGGTCGGCCAGCTCGTCGACAATCAGCACGATCAGCGGCAGCGGCTGGTAATCGAGCTGCTCTTCCTCGTAGAGTTCCTCGCCCGTTTCGGGGTCGAAGCCGGTCTGCACGCGGCGGCCGAGCGGCTTGCCCTTTTCCGCTGCCTTGCGGATCTTTTCGTTGAAGCCGGCGATATTGCGCGAGTTGACCGACGACATCATCCGATAGCGTTTCTCCATCTCCTCGACCGCCCATTTGAGCGCGCGCACGCTCTTGTGCGGTTCGGTGACGACCGGGCTGAGGAGATGCGGGATATCGTCGTAGCTCTTGAGTTCCAGCACCTTGGGGTCGATCAGAATCAGGCGGCATTCGTCGGGCGTGAAGCGATAGAGCAGCGACAGCAGGATCGCATTGAGGCCGACCGACTTGCCCGAACCGGTGGTGCCCGCGACCAGCAGGTGCGGCATGGCGGCAAGATCGGCGACGATCGGTTCGCCGGCGATGTCCTTGCCCAGGATCATCGGCAGGCTGCCCTTGTGGTCGACGAAGGCGGCCGAATTGGACAGCTGTTTGTAACTGACCATCTGGCGGTCGGCATTGGGCAGTTCGATGCCGATCACCGTGCGTCCCGGGATGGGCGAAACGCGCGCGCTGATCGCGCTCATGTTGCGCGCGATATCCTCGGCCAGGCCGACCACGCGGCTGGCCTTGATGCCCGGCGCCGGCTCGAGCTCGTACATGGTCACCACCGGACCGGCGCGGACCGCAGTGATCTCGCCCTTCACGTTGAAGTCGTCGAGCACGTTCTCGAGCAGCCGCGCATTGCGTTCGAGCGCCATCTTGTCGAGCTTGGGCGCGGTGTTGTCGGGCGCGTCGTCGAGCAGGTCCTGGCTCGGCAACTGGTAATTGGCGAACATGTCGCGCTGCTTCGCCGTGGCCGGCTTGGGCTGGGCGGGGGTGGGCGCCGGGTCGGCGATTTCGGGCGCGCGGCGCGGTTCGCGAACCGGCAGGTCGGCGTCTTCGGGCGCGTTTGCGGCGGGGGCGGCGCGCTTCTGTTTCTTGGGCGCCAGCGGCAGGTCGAATTCGGGGAGCTGCGCCTTGCGCTTGACGAATTCGGGCAGTGTCAGGAACTGCGCCCAGTCGAGCGCGAACACCCGGGTGACCAGCGCGATACCGCCGCCCAGCGCAGCCAGCGCCAGCGCCAGCACGATCCAGCCGGCAAAGCTGCCGCCGAAGCGTTCGGCAACCGCTTCGATCCCGAGGCCGCCCAATTGCCCGAACAGACCGCCGGGTCCTGCGGGCAGGCTGCCGCTACCCGGTTCGAACACCAGCGCCAGCACCGTGCCGAGCAAGGCGATTGCGGCCAGCAGCATGGCCAGCGGTCGCCACCAGCGACCGGGCGTCTCGTCCTCGTCGTCGCGCTCGACGCCGCTCCACAGCCGGCGCGCTGCGATATAGAGCAATGGCAGCAGCAGGACGGCGGGCAGGCCGAGGAAATTGAGCGCGCGTTCGCTGGCCCAGGCCCCGCTGGCGCCCATCCAATTGCCGATGTTGGCATCGCTCGCGGCAGTCGATGGGCTGGGATCGGTCTGGGTGTAGCTGGCCAGCGCCAGCGTCAGGAAGACCAGCAGCACGAACAGCAGTCCTGCGCCCGCCATGTGCGTGGCGCGGCGGAAGCTGCGGCGAAATGCCGCGCGCCAGTCTGGTGCTGCGCCTGCGCGCGAGGCCATCGGTGTTCCCCTGATCCGTAGAAAGCGTGCAGTATGAATCTTCGGGGAGTCGCCCGTCAAGCGGCCTTCGTCGAAGCGAGTCCGTCGATTGCCCCCCAGCGCGGCCAGCCAAGGTCGCGCGCGCGCGCCGCGGTCATGCCCCCCAACGCGATCACCGGTACGCTCGACAGGCGTGCGAGCGCGTGAAACCCGGCGCTGCCCAGTGTGCTTGCCCCGGGATGCGACGCGGTGGGAAACACCGGCGACAGGAAGATACCGTCGGCGCGCGCGGCCAGCGCGGCTTCGATCTCGGCGCGGTCATGCGCAGTCGCGAGGCGCAGGCCCGGCCCCAGCCGCTCGGGCGCACCATAGCGGCCATCGGCGCCCCAGTCCTGCGTCCCCGCAAGGACCACCGCATGCCCACTCCGGCGCGCGAGCGCGGCGAGCGTATCGAATCGCGCGCGCCGCGCCTCGGGGGACTGGTGGTAGTGGCGAAAGACGAAACCCGATCCCCGCGGCAGGTCGGCGAGCGCCTGTTCCAGCTGCGCATCGTTGCGGGCATCGCTCAGCAACCAGATCAGCGGCAGGGACTGTTTATCGCGCATATTGTCGCTATAGCGCGCTGCGATGGAAAAGGCAGAGACCCCGCTTCAACACGTGCAGGCCAATATTGCCGCCGCCTGCCGGATCGCCCGCCGCGAACCGGAAGAAGTGACGCTGATCGCGGTCAGCAAGATGCATCCCGCAGAGGCGATCGAACCGGTGCTGGGCGAAGGACAGCGCCACTTCGGCGAGAACCGCGTGCAGGAGGCGCAGGGCAAATGGCCCGCGTTGCGCGAAGCCTATCCGGCGGTGCAATTGCACCTGATCGGGCAGCTGCAATCGAACAAGGCGGAGGACGCGGTCGCCCTGTTCGACGCGATCCACTCGCTCGATCGCCCCAGCCTGGTGAAGGCGCTGGGCAAGGCGATGGACAAATCAGGCCAGCGCGTGCCGTGCTTCATCCAGGTCGATGTCGGTGAAGAGGACCAGAAGGGGGGCTGCCCGGTGGCGGAATTGCCCGCGCTGATCGAACAGGCGCGGCAGGCGGACATTCCGCTAGCGGGCCTGATGTGCCTGCCCCCGCAGGACATCGAGCCAGCTCCGTTCTTCGCTTTTCTCGACAAGCTGGCGCGCGATCACGGGCTGGAAGGGCGCAGCATGGGAATGAGCGGGGATTACGAAACCGCGATCAAGCTGGGTGCGACGCATGTGCGCGTGGGCACGGCCCTGTTCGGCGCCCGCCCTGCTGCGGGGTAGCTACTGGACCGTCCTCGAACGGCAAGGCGGAGGAGTGCAGAGCTAGGCGTTCTCTAGCCGGTCCTGCGTGGCATCGCTGGCCGCTTCCATCAGCCGCGCTTCGATCCGGTTCATCCGGTCGCCCGGCTGCAGTTTCCCGCCCGTGAGATCGGTCACGTAGAAGGTATCCGCCGCGCGTTCGCCGTAATTGGTGACATGCGCGGAATGGACCACCAGCCGGCTTTCGAACAGCGCCCGGGCCAGCCGGTTGAGCAGCGCGGACCGGTCGCGCGCATTGACTTCGATGACGGTGAACTTGTTCGACGCCTTGTTGTCGAACAACACCCGCGGGGCGACGTCGAAGGCGCGGGCCCGGCTGTGCGGCAGCGGGCGCTGCGCCAGCCGCGGGGCGAGGTCGACCTTGTTGGCCAGCGCATCGGCAATGCTTTTCTTCAGCCGGTCGAGCTGGCCGGCCTCGGCGAAGGGTTCGCCATGCGGGTCCTGGACGAGGAAATTGTCCAGCGCCCAGCCCTTGCGCGTGGTGTGGATGCGCGCGTCGATGATGTTCCCGCCCGCCAGGTGGATGCCGCCTGCAATGCGGTAGAACAGGCCCGGATGGTCGGCGGCGATCACGGTCACCAGCGTCGCCCCGCGTGCTTCGTAATATTCGCAGTGGATCGACAGCTCGTGTTCGGCCGCGCGGGCGGCGGCATAATGCACCAGGTTGAGCGCGATGATATCGGTCGGCTCGGCGATCCAGTAGGCATCGCCCATGGTCTTGGCGAGTTCATCGACCAGCGCGGCGTCCTCGCCCAGCAATTTGGCGACTTCCTGCTGCTTGTAGGCCATTTTCTGTTCGCGCCCGTGGCGCATGTGGCCAAGCCGCAGCCGTTCGCTTGAGACATCGTACAGCTCGCCCAGCAACTGCCCCTTCCAGCTGTTCCACGTACCGGGCCCGACCGCGCGGATATCGACCGCGGTCAGGATGGCCAGATGGCGCAGCCGTTCCTGACTTTGCACCAGTGCGACGAAATCCTCGATCGTCTTGGGGTCGGTCAGATCGCGCTTCTGTGCGGTGTGGCTCATCAGCAGGTGGTTGCGCACCAGCCAGGCGACCATTTCGGTCTCGCTGGGGCTGAGGCCGAACCGCGGGCACAGGTCCTCGGCGACTTCGGCGCCGAGGACCGAATGATCCCCCCCGCGGCCCTTGGCGATATCGTGCAACAGCGCCGCGACATAGGCCGTGCGGCGCGAACCGACCTTGTGGATCAGCCGCGTGGCGCGCGGATGGTCGTCCGCCAGTTCGCCCTTCTCGATCTGGTTGAGCAGGCCGATCGCGCGGATGGTGTGCTCGTCCACCGTATAATGGTGGTACATGTCGAACTGCATCTGCGCATTGACCTTGCCGAAATCGGGCACGAACTTGCCGAACACGCCCGTCTCGTTCATCCAGCGCAGCACCATTTCGGGATCGTTGCGGCCGCACAGCAGGTCGAGGAACAGCGTGTTGGCGCGCGGATCCTCGCGCACCGCATTGTCGATCGCCCCGCTGTCGCGGTCGGCCTGCCGCATGGTTTCGGGATGGATCTCCAGCTCTTCGGCCTCGGCCAGCTGGAAGATCTCGATCAGCCGGACCGGGTCCTTCTTGAACCAGTCGTCCGAAGGCGCGGCGATCTTGCCCCCGAACACGCGATAACCCTTGAGCTGGCGGGCTTTCTGCTTCCAGCCGGCGAAGAAGCCGCGCCGCGCGGTTTTGGCTTCGAACTGGTCGTCGATATGCGCGAGGAACACGCCGGTCAGCGAACCGACGCGTTTCGCCTGCAGGAAATAGAACTGCATGAACCGTTCGACCGAACTCTTGCCCGGCCGCTCGGCGAATTTCATGCGTTCGGCAATGCGCCGCTGCAGATCGAAGGTCAGCCGATCCTCGGCGCGGCCGGTGATCACATGCATGTGGCTGCGCACCGCCAGCAGGAAGTTTTCCGCGCGCCGGAAGCTGCGATACTCGGCCGGGGTGAACAGGCCGACATCGACCAGTTCGGAAGCGGTGCGTACCCGGTGGATGAACTTGCCGATCCAGTAGAGCGTGTGGAGGTCGCGCAGCCCGCCCTTGCCGTCCTTCACATTGGGTTCGACGACGTAGCGGCTGTCGCCCATGCGCTTGTGGCGAGCGTTGCGTTCGGCCAGTTTCTCGGTGACGAAATTGCGCTGGTTGCCCTGCACGACCTCGGCGGTGAACCGCCGCGACCCTTCCTCGAACAGCTCCTGGTCGCCCCAGACGTAACGTCCTTCGAGCAGCGCGGTGCGGATGGTCAGATCGTTCTTCGACAGCCGCATCGCCTCGTCCAGCGTGCGGGTCGAATGGCCGACCTTCAGCCCGAGGTCCCACAACAGGTAGAGCATCGCCTCGACCACCTGTTCGCACCAGGCGGTTTTCTTCCCGCCGACGAGGAAGGCGACATCGACATCCGAATGCGGCGACATTTCCGCGCGGCCATAGCCGCCCACCGCGATCACCGTGAGCCGTTCGGCCTGCGAACGGTTGGCGCTGGGGTAGAGATGGGTGGTCGCGTGATCGTGGATCACCCGGATCAGCTGGTCGATGAGGAAGGCGAAACCGCCCGCATTCTCGTGGCCGGCCGAAGGCTTGGCCTCCAGCCGGCTCTCGAGTTCGGCGCGCCCCTTGTCGAGCGCGGTCTTGAGCAGCTGCACGACCGGCCCACGCGCCTGCTCGCCATGCTCCTCCACCAGCGAGCCGATTTCGGAGGCAAGCCTGCGCCTGTCGATGATCGCGCGCTGGCGGGGAACCTGGGTCGTGCTCAAGCCGGAAGATGCTCCTTGGCGTAGGTGGCCTTGACCGTCCGCTTGTCGACCTTCTGCGTGCCGAGGCGGGGCAGTTGTTCCTCGCTCTGCCACATCACCGAGGGGATCTTGAAGGGAGCGATGTGCTCGCGCAGGAAGTCCTGCAATTCCTCGACCGACAGCGTCTGTCCCGGATGCGGGTAATAGACTGCGGCCGGGATTTCACCGAAGCGTTCGTCGGGCAGGCCGAAGACCGAGCATTCGGCAACCTTGGGATGCGCGTAGATCGCTTCCTCCACCTCGATGCAGCTGATGTTCTCGCCGCCGCGGATGATGATGTCCTTCTTGCGGTCGACAATGAAGAGGTAATTGTCTTCATCGAGGTATCCGAGGTCACCAGTGCGGAAATAGGCATCGTCGGAATAGGCCGCCTTAGTAGCATCCTCGTTCTTCCAATAGCCGAGGAAGTTGCACACCGAGCGGATCGAGACCTCGCCGATCTGGCCCTGCGGCAGCGGCTTTCCATCGTCGTCGAGAATCGCCATGTCGACCAGCGGCAGCGAAGGCATGCCGGTGCTGTTGGGCTTGGCGAGATAGTTCTCGTTGAGATTGCCCGCGCCGACGCCGTTGGTCTCGGTCAGGCCATACCCCAGCGCGGGGAAGCCGTCCTTGAAGGCATCCTTGATCTTCTTGACGTGTTCGATCGGGCGCGCGGCACCGCCGCCGGCAAAGGTCTTGCACTGCGACAGATCGTATTTCTCGCGTTCCGGGTGAACCGCGATCTCGTAGCTCATCAGCGGCACGCCGACGAAATAGGTGATCTGTTCCCGGTCGAGCAGTTCGAGCGCATTGGTCGCATCCCACTTGGGCATCAGCACCAGCTTGCGGCCCATGGCGAAGCTCTGCAGGAACAGCGGGACCTCGCCCGTGACGTGGAACAGCGGCACCGCCACCAGCGCGCTGGGCTGGACCGTCGGGGCTTCGCCGCGCTCGGTCAGCAGCTGCAGCATCATCGCGGTCTGGCAGACGTAGTTCATCGTGCCCGAAACGACGCCGAGATGATCCGAATAGGCCCCCTTGGGATGGCCGGTCGAACCCGAAGTGTAGAGAATGGTGGCGAGATCGTCGGGGCCGATCTGCCCCAGCATGGTCATGGCGGTGTCGCCCGCCGCCCATACGGGAGCGAGGCCTTCCGACGGGACGCCGTGCTCGAACACGACGACCTTCGCGCCGTGTTCGACGCCTTCGAGCCGCTCAGCGCGCTGCGCATCGGCCAGCACCAGCTTGCAATCGCACAGGCCGATTCCGTAGGCCATTTCCTCGCCGGTCCACCAGCCGTTGAGCAGCGTCGCGCAGCCGCCCGCCATGATCACGCCCATATAGGCGATGATCCAATTGGCCGAATTGCGCGCGGCGATACCCACGCGGTCGCCCTTTTCGATCCCGTGCTGGCTTGACAGGCTATGCGCCACATGGCTGGCGGCATGCCAGACTTCGCCGAAGGTCAGCCGCATGTCGCCATCGACGATGAACAGCTCGTCCTTCTTCTCGTTGCAGAAATGCGCGAAGAAATGCGCCAGGCTGGGCGGCGCGTTCTTGAACGCCGGCATGGTGACGCCGCGGCGCGTCGTTTCGGTCAGTTCGAACATCTGTCCCGGTGCGGTAACCGCCTGGGTGATCCGGCTGATATCCTTGTCGAGTTGTGTCGGCATGGGTGGTGTAGTGTCCTCTCCAAATCGGCGCGCGGCCCCGTGATCGAGGCTCGCGCAGTAATTGCGGCTCGACGCAGGCTTTCCCCAAAACCCCTGCTATGCCAAAAGCCGCCCCGATGGGTCGCCGGTTGCGGCCTTCGACTCACCTCTAAGGGGATAACCACTTGCTGTCACTACTGGCTGCATCGGGCGCGGCAGAGCCGATCTACTGGGAAAATCTGGGGCTGCGGCCCTATCTGTTCGAGGTCGGCGGGTTCCAGCTGCGGTTCTACTCGCTCGCCTACCTGCTCGGCATCCTGTTCGCCTATTGGCATCTGTCGAAAATGATCAAGGCCCCCGGCGCGCCGATGGCGCAGCGCCATGCCGACGACCTGTTCTTCTATTGCACGCTCGGCGTCATCCTTGGCGGGCGGATCGGCTATGCGGCGTTCTACAAACCCGAACTGTTCGCCAGCGCGGACGTGTTCAAGCTGTGGGAAGGCGGGATGAGTTTCCACGGCGGGGTCATCGGCGTGCTGATCGCGATCAGCTGGGTCGCCTGGCGCGGCGGGCTCAACTGGCTGCGCATCTGCGACTATATCGCGGTCAACGTGCCGCTGGCCTACATGCTCGGGCGGCTGGCGAATTTCGTCAACGGCGAACTCTACGGACGCGCGGTTGCCAGCGATTACCCGCTGGCGATGGTCTTCCCGACCGATCCCGACCAGCTCCCGCGCCACCCCAGCCAGCTGTACCAGGCAGGCTTCGAAGGGCTGCTGCTGGGGCTGCTGCTGCTGGCATTGTTCTGGCAGACCCGTGCCCGGTACCGGCCCGGCCTGCTGGTGGCGGTCTTCACCATCGGCATGGGGCTGGGGCGGTTTTTGATGGAATTCTTCCGCGAACCCGACACGCACCTCGCCTATGTGGTGGTCGAAACCGGCCTTTCGCGCGGACAGTGGCTCAGCCTGCCGATGATCCTGATCGGTGTCGTGGTCCTGGTCTATGCGCTGCTGCGCCCGGCCACGGGCAGCGCCGGGGCGGGCAAGACCCGCCGCGCATGAGCGAAGCCGTTTCGACCCCGCTGGCGGACAGTTTCCGCAGGTTGATCGCCCAGCACGGGCCGATGCCCGTCACGCGCTACATGGGCGAAAGCAACGCCCGCTATTACACCACGCGCGATCCGCTGGGCGCGGCCGGCGATTTCACCACCGCGCCCGAGATCAGCCAGATGTTTGGCGAAATGGCGGGTCTGTGGCTGGCGGATATCTGGACCCGGGCGGGGCGCCCGGAAGACGCGCTCTATGTCGAGCTCGGGCCGGGCCGGGGGACGCTGGCGAAGGATGCGCTGCGTGCGATGGCCAGCCAGGGGCTGCGCCCGCAGGTGCATCTGGTCGAGGGATCCGAGGCCCTGCGCGCGGTCCAGGGAGCGGCGCTGGCCGGGGCGCAGTTCCACGATTCGCTCGACAGCCTGCCGACCGATCGCCCCATCCTGCTGCTCGCCAACGAGTTTCTCGATGCACTGCCGGTGCGGCAATTGGTTCGGACCGAAACCGGCTGGCGCGAACGGATGGTCGGGATCGAGGACGGCGATCTGGCCTTCGTTTCGGGGCCGAGCCCGCTCGACGCGGCGGTGCCCGACGCGCAGCGCAGTGCGCCGGTCGGCACGGTCATCGAAACCTCCCCCGCCGCCGCGGCGCTGGTCGAGGCGCTGGCGCGGCGGATCGACGTCCAGGGCGGCGCGGCGCTGTTGATCGATTACGGCCATCTCGCCCCTCGCACCGGGGCGACGCTGCAGGCCGTCCGTGCGCATGAAAAGGTCGATGTCTTCGCTGCACCGGGCGAAATGGACCTCACCGCGCATGTCGATTTCGCCACGCTCTACACGATTGCGCGGCGCGAGGGCGTGGCCAGTTCGCTGACCACGCAGGGCGCCTGGCTGACCGCGATGGGCATCGGCCTGCGCGCGCAGGCACTGGTCGCTGCGGCGCCCGGCCGCGCGCGCGAAGTGCAGCAAGCGCATGACCGCCTCGTGCAAGAGGATGCCATGGGCGACCTGTTCAAATGCATGGCGCTGTCCGCGCGCGACTGGCCGCGCGGCGCGGGTTTCCCCGAAGGCCAGCGAAGGACGCCGCCGTCATGAAACACCTGTTCGCCCTGGCTGCGCTTGCACTGGCTGCCACGCCGCTGGCCGCCGCCGAACCGATCGAGGGGCGCTGGGTGACCAAACACCGGGATGCCATCGTGCAGATCGGCGATTGCGGGCGCAGCATCTGCGGGCGGATCGCCAAATTCCTCGTCACCCCGCCGCAGGGCGCCGACCAGCGCGACGTCAACAACCGCGATGCCGCCAAGCGCAGCCGCAAGCTGCTCGGCATGGCGATCCTCACCGGCTTCACCGAAGACGAGGATTCGTGGCGCGGCGAGATCTACGATCCGAACAACGGCAAGACCTATCGTTCGATAGTGCGCCGCCGCGGTCCCGACCGGCTCGAGGTCAAGGGCTGCATCGGCCCCTTCTGCCAGACGCAGGTCTGGCAGCGCGCACGCTAGCCTACCCGCCGATCCGTTCGGCGAGGCGGCGCGCGGCCTCCCCGAACGACAGCTTGTCTTCGTCGCGATCGACCGAATAATTGGCTTCGCGCATTGCTTCCACGCCGATCGCACCGATCAGCGGCTCGAGCGCGGCGACCAGCGCGTCGTCCGTCCCGGTTTGGGGGGCGAGCAGGATGATCGCATCGTAATTGGGGAAGGCGCCTTCCGGATCGTCGAGGATCACGAGGTCATCCGCCGCGATCCGCCCGTCGGAGGTGTAGGCACCGATCACGTCGGCCTCGCCCGAGGTCAGCGCATTGTACATGAAGGTGGGCGAGAAATTGCGCCGTGCGGCGAAGCGCAGGCCATAGGCCTCGCGCACCGCGATCCATTCGGGCCGTTCGAAGAATTCGGGATCGCCGCCGATGGTCATGCCCTGCGCGCGTCCCACCAGATCACCGATACTGGCGAAACCGCCGGCCTCGGCCGCCGCGCGCGGCATGGCGAGGCCATAGGCGTTTTCGAATCCCAGCCGGCCCAGCACATGCGTGCCGCTGGTGCGGGTTTCCCACGCGGCAATCTCGGCAAGCATGGTTTCGCGGTCGGGATTGTCGCTGCGTTCCATCTGGTTGGTCCAGATGGTGCCGGTGTAATCGACCAGCACGTCGATCGCCCCGGTCGATACCGCCTGATGCGCGACCGCCGAACCCAGCCCGTCGCGGTATTCGACCCCGTACCCCGCCGCCTCCAGCTGTTGCCCGATCAGGCGGGCGAGGATGTATTGCTCGGAAAAGCCCTTGGCCCCGATGACGATGCGGTCGCCCCCCCGGTCGCCGAACTGGACGGCAAGCGCGGCCAGAATGCCCAGCAGGACCGCCGCCAGTCCGCCGAACGTCAGCATCCGGCGGCGCGTGGCGAGCCCTTTCTCGATCAGGCCAAGCAGCGCATCGGCGACCAGCGCCAGACCGGCGCTGGCAATACAGCCCGCCAGCACCAGCACCCAGTTCTGCGTCTGCAGACCGGCGAAGATCGGATCACCCAGGCTTGGCTGGCCGATGGTGGTGGCCAGTGTGGCGGCACCAATGGTCCACACCGATGCGGTACGGATGCCGGCCATGATGTAAGGCGCGGTCAGCGGAGCTTCGACCAGCCGCAGGCGCTGCCAGAAATTCATGCCGACGCCGTGCGCGGCCTCGATCACGCCCGGGTCGAGATTGACCTGCGCGGTCACCGCATTGCGCAGGATCGGCAGCAGCGCATACAGCGCCAGCGCCAGCAGCGCGGGCAGGAAACCCAGTGTGGGCAGGCCTTCGCCGAACACGGCGCGCAGCGACAGCAATATGGGGAAGAACAGCGCGAGCAGCGCCAGTGCGGGGATCGTCTGCACCAGGCTGGCAAAGCCCAGCGTGGCGCGCGCGACCGGTTCGGAACGGCTGGCCCAGACCGCCAGCGGCAAGGCCACTGCAATCCCCAGCGCGATCGCCGCAGCGGACAGCAGCACATGCGCGGCCAGCTTGTCGCCGAGGCCAAGCAGCGTGGTCCAGATCGCGCTCACCGGGCCAGCTCCGCCAGCCGGTCGGCCTGCGCGCGGGGAACCGCGACCAGACCCTGCGCGATGGCGCCGCCGGCCCCCGACAGCAGCGCGTGCGGGGTTTCGTCCGCGACCACTTTCCCGGCATCCATCACCAGCACGCGGTCAGCCAGCAGCAACGCTTCGGCCATGTCGTGAGTGACCATCACCGTGGTCAGGCCGAATTCGCCATGCAGGGCGCGGACCCGGTCGCCGAGCGCGTCGCGCGTGATCGGATCGAGTGCGCCGAAGGGTTCGTCCATCAGCAGCAAGCGCGGTTCATTGGCCAGTGCGCGCGCCACACCGACCCGCTGGCGCTGCCCGCCCGACAATTCGTCGGGCAGCCGGTCCGCCATTTCGGGTTCGAGATCGACCAGTTCGAGCAGGCGGGCAATCCGTTCGCCCGCCAGCCGTTCGCCGACCAGCCGCGGGCCGATGGCGATGTTTTCGCCCACCGTCATGTGCGGGAACAGCCCGACCGACTGAAACACGTAACCGATCTGGCGGCGCAGCGCCGCCAAGGGCAGGCCTTCGACATTGTCGCCCGCGAACCGCACTGCGCCGGCGGTCGGATCGATCAGGCGGTTGACGGTCTTGAGCAGCGTCGACTTGCCCGAGCCCGAGGCGCCGACCAGCGCGACGAATTCGCCATCGCCGACCGCCAGCGACACGCCGGCTACTGCCAGCGTCGGGCCATAGCTCTTGCGCACGTTGCTGAATTCGACCAGCGCTGGCGGGTCCCCGCTCACGCGGCTTCGTCGGCGGTCTCGACCGGCAGGGCGTAGGTGACGCTTTCCAGTTCGATCACCGTGCCCGCATCGTTTTCGGCGCGCATCACGCCAGTGCGCATCCGGTCCGGTTCCCAGCAGCGTTCGACGCCGTTTTCGTCATCGGGCCGCAGGCACAGCTGCTTGCCGTTGCCTTCTTCCTCCGAATACCGCCAGCTGCCGGTCTGCCACGGATCGCCGTTGCGCAGGTCGCGGTAGGTGCCGTCCTGGTCGAGATAGGTGGTGTAGCGCGCGCCATCGGCCGCCAGCACCCGCCAGGCGGTCGCGGCGAACACCTCGGGCGCGGGTTCGCCGGTGGGAGTGGCGATGGCCTGCTGCGTCGCGGTGAGCGTTTCGCTTTGCTGCTCGGTCGGGCTGCAGGCGGCGAGCGCGGACAGGACAAGGCCGGCCAGCGCCAGTCGCCGCGGCAGGAATTTCGCATCGCTCAGCATGAGGTCTGGCAAAGCACAGCCGCGCCCCACACGCAAGGCGCAGCCCGGGTCAGGTCTGGATCGATGCGCGCGGGAAAACGATCCGGATGTCGAGCCCGTCGTCCGAATAGGTGCGCTCGAACGTGCCGCTCAGCTGGCCTTCGACGGCCATGCGCAGCAACCGCGAACCGAAGCCTTCGGGCGATCCCGGCGTGGGAACGGCGCCGCCGCGAGTGTTCTCGTCCCACGTGACGCAGACCGTGTCGTCGCCCTCGCAATCGGCCTCGACCGTCACCGTGACGAACCCGTCGGGGGCCGACAATGCGCCGTATTTGGCCGAGTTGGTGGCCAGTTCGTGGAAGATCAGCGCCAGCGGCGTGGCCGCGCGCGCGCCGATCCTGATGCCCGGCCCGGTCACGCTGAAACGCTCCTGGTCCGGCGTGCCATAGGGGGCGAGCAGGTCGGCCAGCAGACCCGATAGCGTGCTGGCGCGCTGCCCGTGTCCGGGGCGGACGTAATTGTGCGCAGCGCTCAGCGAGCGGATCGTATCGTTAAGCTCGGCAGCGAATTCGGCGATCTCGGGCTTGCCCCGCGCGCGGATTGCAATCAGCCCCGACACCACCGCGAAGATGTTCTTGATCCGGTGCGACAGTTCGTTCGCCAGCAGGTCGCGTGCTTCGGACAGGCGGTGCTGCCGGTCGACGTCGATGACCGTCCCGAACCAGCGGTTCTGCCCTTCGGTGGTGGGGGTCTGCACCGCGCGCGCCAGCATCCAGCGGTAATTGCCGTCGGACAGCTTGAGCCGCCATTCGTATTCGAACGGCTTGCCGCTCTCGAGCGAGGCCTGGAACGCGCCCGAGGCCTGCGCCCAGTCTTCCGGGTGCACCGCATTCTGCCAGTCGGCCAGCCGGCGCGGCTGGGCGGTGGCGGTCAGCTCGCTCCACTGCGCGCTGACATAGTCGAAATTGCCCGCGCCATCGGCCGACCAGGCGATCCCCGGCACGCTGTCGATCATCCGCTGGAGATAGCTCTCGCGCATGTGCACCGCTTCCTGCGCGGTCTCGCCCAGCCGGCGCTGCGAAATCGCGCGCATGGTCGACCTGGCCAGCACCGCCAGCGTTTCGCGCTGCAGTTCGGTCAGGCCTTCGGGCCGCGGCTTGTCGTCGATCACGCACAGCGCGCCCAGCGGGGCGCCTTCGGCCGAGATCAGCGGCTGGCCCGCGTAGAAGCGGATATGCGGTTCGCCGGTAACCAGCGGATTCTCGGCGAAACGCGGATCCTCGCGCGCGTCGGGCACCACCATCGGTTCGGCTTCGAGCATGGCATGCGCGCAGAAGCTGGTCGAGCGCGGGGTCTCGCGCGCATCGATCCCGGTGCGGGTGAGGAACAGCTGCCGTTCCTGTTCGACCATGGTCACCATGGCCATCGGCACATCGCACAGTTTCGCGGCGAGATTGACGATACCCTGCAGCTCGGGATCGTCGATCATCCCGTCGGTACCGTGTGCAGCAAGCACCGCGAGCCGGCGCTCGTCGTCGCAATAGGCATCCGAAGGGGGTTTGCCTTCGGGCCATGGAATGCTCGTCTTGCGAAACATCGGTCAGCCAAGGCGGTTAGAAGCAAGCGTCTATGGCGTAAAGCATTTCCACGCAGGTGCGGGCAAAGCAGGCCTATTGCGTTTGCCCCATCTGGCGCGCTCGGCTATCGGCCCGCGCAACTAAAGAGAACCTTCGCCAGCCCCAAGGAGAGAGCATGCGCGCGACCCCCGATTTCGATTTCCAGCTTGGCGAAAGCGCGGAAATGATCCGCGACACCGTGGCCCGCTTCGCCGACGAACAGATCGCCCCCCAGGCCGAGAAGATCGACCGCGAAGACTATTTCCCGCGCGAAGAACTGTGGCGCCAGATGGGCGAGCTGGGCCTGCACGGCATCACCGTGAGCGAAGAGGATGGCGGGCTCGGTCTCGGCTATCTCGAACACGTCATCGCGGTCGAGGAAGTCAGCCGGGCCTCGGCCTCGCTCGGCCTCAGCTACGGCGCGCATTCGAACCTGTGCATCAACCAGATCCGCCGCTGGGGCAATGCCGAGCAGAAGGCCAAGTATCTCCCCCCGCTGATCTCGGGCGAGCATGTCGGCAGCCTCGCCATGTCCGAAGCCTCCGCCGGATCGGACGTGGTGTCGATGAAGCTCAAGGCCGAAGCGGTCGATGGCGGCTACCGCCTCAACGGTACCAAGTTCTGGATCACCAATGCGCCCCATGCCGATACGCTGGTGGTCTATGCCAAGACCGATGGCAGCGCGGGCAGCCGCGGGATCACCGCCTTCCTGATCGAGAAGGACGATGCGGGGTTCTCCATCGGCCAGAAGATCGAGAAGGTCGGCATGCGCGGGTCGCCCACCGCCGAACTGGTGTTCGACGATTGCTTCGTGCCCGAAGACCGCGTGATGGGGCCGCTGAACGGCGGCGTCGGCGTGCTGATGAGCGGGCTGGATTACGAACGCGTGGTGCTGTCGGGCATCCAGCTGGGCATCATGCAGGCCTGTCTCGACACGGTCATCCCCTACCTGCGCGAGCGCAAGCAGTTCGGCAAGCCGATCGGCAGCTTCCAGCTGATGCAGGCTAAGGTGGCCGACATGTATGTCGCGCTGCAAACCGCCCGGGCCTATACCTATGCGGTCGCCAAGGCCTGCGATGCCGACCAGACGACGCGCTTCGATGCCGCCGGCGTGATCCTCTATTCAAGCGAGAGCGCCTTCCGTGTGGCCGCCGAAAGCGTCCAGGCGCTGGGCGGGGCGGGCTATACGCTCGACTGGCCGGTCGAACGCTACATGCGCGATGCCAAACTGCTCGACATTGGCGCCGGCACCAACGAGATCCGCCGCATGCTGATCGGCCGCGAGCTCATCGGGGCGGCGGGATGACCGCACCGGTCCTGACCTCGACGCTCGACCGCGAAGCGCCCGACGCCAAGGCGCGGTTCGCGCACAACAGGTCGCTCGCAGCCGAATTGCGCTCCGCCGTCGCCGCAGCCGCGCTCGGCGGGTCCGAAGGCAGCCGCGAGCGGCATGTCGGGCGGGGCAAGCTGCTCCCGCGCGAACGGGTCGAGCGGCTGCTCGATCCCGGCTCGCCCTTCCTCGAGATCGGCCAGCTTGCAGCCAACGGGATGTACGGCAAGGACGAAATCAACGGCGCGGGGCTGATCTGCGGAATCGGCCGCGTTGCGGGCCGGCAGGTGATGATCGTGTGCAACGATGCCACGGTGAAGGGCGGCACCTATTACCCGCTGACGGTCAAGAAGCACTTGCGCGCACAGGAAATCGCGCAGGAAAACCGCCTGCCGTGCATCTACCTCGTCGACAGCGGCGGGGCGAACCTGCCGCACCAGGCGGAGGTCTTCCCCGACCGCGACCATTTCGGGCGCATCTTCTTCAACCAGGCGAACATGTCCGCGCTTGGCATCCCGCAGATCGCCTGCGTGATGGGCAGCTGCACCGCGGGCGGGGCCTATGTCCCGGCCATGTCCGACGAAACGGTGATCGTGCGCGAACAGGGCACGATCTTCCTTGCCGGTCCGCCGCTGGTGAAAGCCGCGACGGGCGAGGAGATCAGCGCGGAAGACCTGGGCGGCGGCGATCTGCATGCGCGCAAGTCGGGCGTGGTCGACCATCTGGCCGAGAACGACGAGCATGCGCTGACCATCGTGCGCGACATCGTCAGCCATCTGGGCGAGAACCCGGCCGCCGCGCAAAGCGTGGAACGGCGCGATGCCCGCGCCCCGCAATTCGATGCCGAGGACCTCTATGCGCTGATCCCCGACGATGTCCGCGCGCCCTATGACGTGCACGAGGTCATCGCCCGGCTGGTCGACGGCAGCGAGTTCCACGAATTCAAGCAGCATTACGGCAGCACGCTGGTGTGCGGCTTTGCCCATATCTGGGGCATGCCGGTCGCGATCCTCGCCAACAATGGCGTGCTGTTTTCCGAAAGCGCGCAGAAGGGTGCGCATTTCATCGAACTGGCGTGCCAGCGCCGGATCCCCTTGCTGTTCCTGCAGAACATCAGCGGCTTCATGGTGGGCGGCAAGTACGAGGCTGAAGGCATTGCCAAGCATGGCGCCAAGCTGGTCACTGCAGTCGCCACCGCCAGCGTGCCCAAGATCACCGTGGTTATCGGCGGCAGCTTCGGGGCGGGCAATTACGGCATGTGCGGCCGCGCCTACAGCCCGCGTTTCCTGTTCACCTGGCCCAACGCGCGGATCAGCGTGATGGGGGGCGAACAGGCCGCCTCGGTACTGGCGACGGTCCACCGCGATGCCGACAGCTGGAGCGATGAGGAGACCGAAGCCTTCAAGGCGCCGATCCGCCAGAAATACGAGGACGAGGGCAACCCCTATTACGCCACCGCGCGGTTGTGGGACGACGGGGTGATCGACCCCGTGCAGACGCGCGACGTACTGGGGCTGGCCCTTGGCGCCACGCTCGAGGCGCCGATCCCCGAACGACCGCAATTCGGCGTGTTCCGGATGTAGTCTCGCAATCCGCCGGGCTTGTGCTAGGCGGAAGCGGGGAGAGACCATGCCGACCGATCCGAACCGCCGGCCCTCGCTGCTGAGCCGTCTGGTGCGGCGCATTCTGCTCGCCCTGTATCGCTGGAAGGGCTGGACCCTCGAAGGCCGTCGCCCGGACTGCGACAAATTCATCATTCTCGGCGCGCCGCACACGTCGAACTGGGATTTCATCTTCTTCCTCGGCGCGACGCACGAGCTGGGCATACGGCCCAATTTCATCGGCAAGTCGAGCCTGTTCAAATGGCCGATGACCCGGTTCATGCTCGATATGGGCGGGGTCCCGGTCGAACGCTCGAAAAGCGGCAATTACGTCGAACAGGTGGCAGCGGCATTCGCGCGGTCAGACGATCTGGCGCTGGTCATCGCGCCCGAGGGATCGCGGACCTTCAGGGGCGAATGGAAAACCGGTTTCTACCATATCGCCATGGCGGCGGGCGTGCCGATCGTGCCCGCCTGGGTCGACAATGCCACCATGCGCGGCGGCATCGGCGAAGCGATCGTGCCGACCGGCGACTATGCGGCAGACCTCGCCCGGCTGGCGGCCTTCTACCGCGAGAAGCGCCCCGATTGCGACCGGTTCGCCGCGCTGGAAAACCACGCCCTTACGCTGAAGGAGAAGACGCGTGATAGTTGAATCGCTGCTCGCGAATTTCGTGATCCTGCTTGGTCTGGCCCTGATCCTGTGGGTGGTCGCGGTGCAGATCGGCGATGTCAGTTTCGTCGATGCGTTCTGGGGAGGCGGGATGGCCCTGCTGGCGCTGGTCAGCTGGCTGCGGCTCTACGAACCCGGCGCACTGGCCACGCTGCTGATGGCGATGGCGGTGATCTGGGGCGCCCGGCTCGCGCTCCACCTGCTGATCCGCTGGCGCCGCGAGGGCGAGGACAAGCGCTATCGGCGCATGCTGGCGAAGGACCGCGAACAGGGCCGGTTCGCGGTGGCGGCGCTGACCAAGGTCTTCCTCGGCCAGTCGGTGCTGCTGTTCATCGTCTCCAGCCCCGCGCAATACGGCATTCTCGAAGCCGGCTCGCTCACGCCGCTCAGCGGGCTGGCGCTGGTCGGCGCCGCGCTGTGGCTGGTGGGGATCCTCTTCGAATGGGTCGGCGATTGGCAGCTTGCGCGGTTCAAGGCGGATCCGGCCAATGCAGGCAAGGTGATGGACCGCGGGCTGTGGCGCTACACCCGCCACCCCAATTATTTCGGCGATGCCTGCGTCTGGTGGGGCATCTGGATCGCGGCCGCTTCGGCGGGCTGGTGGGTGGCCGCGGCGACCGTGATCGGGCCGCTGTTCCTGACCTTCACGCTCACCCGCTGGTCGGGCGCCCCGCTGCTCGAAGGCGGGATGAAGAAATCGCGGCCGGGCTATGCGGCCTACAAGGCGCGGACGTCGGCCTTCTTCCCGCTCCCGCCGAAGAAATCCGCCGGCTAGCCGCATGGGGGGTTTAACCCCGGCACGTCCATGCCTAATTTGCGGGATGAGCGGAGTAGGGAACGCGCCGGCATGAGCGAGAACGAAATCGACGAATTGCGTCGCCGCTTTGCGCGCGAAGCGATGGCGCTGATGGAACGCAAGGGCGAAGAGGTTTCGCGCACGCGGCTGGCGGCCGAGCTGAGCGTGGCGCGGGCGCGGATCGACGCGGTGTTCCCCGAGGAAAGCGACCTGCTCGAAGCGGTAACCGCCGAATGGTTCGCCCCCAAGCTGGCAGTGATGGACGACGTGATGGCGTCCGACCTGCCGCCGCCGCGCAAGATGTACGAATTCTTCGCCCGCCGCTATCGGCTGCTGCACCGCAATTTCCGCGACGACCCGGCGACGTTCAACCTCTATGTCGAGATGGGCGAACGCTATTTCGACTATGCCCGCAGCTATATCGACCTGGCCGACCACTATCTGTGCGAACTGATCGCCGAAGCGCAGGCCGAAGGCTATCTCAAAGGGCTCGAGGTCGATACTGCCATGTCGATCATCAACCAGATGGTGAGCTGCTATCTGCAGCCCTATCTCATCGCGGTGGTCGACGACCGGCTGAGCGAGGAGAAACTGGGCCTGATCGTCGGCGCGATCTTCGACGGGCTCGACAGCCGCGATGGCGGCGCGCGCGGTACGCAGGATATTCGCGCGGCCTGACCCGCTGCGCGGGCGCTAGCCGCGGGCAGCGCGCTGTTCGGCGAAGATCCCCCAGGCGGCGAGGAACAGCCCGCAGACCAGCGGCCCGACCACGATCCCCGACAGGCCGATCAGCGCGATACCGCCCAGCGTGGTGACAAGGATCAACCAGTCGGGAATGCCGGTGTCGCGTCCGACGAGGATCGGGCGCAGGATGTTGTCGATCATGCCGATCAGCGCGACCCCCGAGACGATCACCACCACGCCCTGCCAGATCGCGCCGGTCGCCAGCAGGTAGATCGCGGCGGGCACCCATACGATCGCCGGGCCGAGCGCGGGAAGCAGCGAGGCGATTGCCATAACCACGCCGAGCAGCAGGACCGATGGGATCCCCACGATCCAGAATGTCAGCGCGCCGAGGGCGCCCTGGACAAGCCCGACGACGACCGATCCCTTGATCGTGGCGCGCACGATGACGAGAAAGCGTTCTGCGAGCCGGTCGGCGACGCCGCGTTCCATCGGCAGCGCGGCGAGGATCGTCTCGCCGATCGCCCGCCCGTCTCGCAGCAGGAAGAAGCCAACATAGAGCGCGATCGCGAAACCGATCGCGAAACCGAAAACGCTGCCCCCGATTGCGAGGGCCTGCGCCGCGATGATGCCGAGGCTGGCCTGGACAAAGGCGGTCGCGCGTGCCTGGACAGCGCCCAGGTCGCCCAGTCCGGCGCGCGCCAGCGTGGCCTGCATATTGGCCGGGAGCGCGTCGAACACCTCTTCGAAATAGAGCGCCACATCGATATCGCCGTCGCGCAAGGCGACGAACAGCCCCGCCGCTTCGTTGACCACCGCGCTGCCGATCCACAGCGCGGGCAGGACGACGGCGAACAGGATCACCACCAGGCTCGCCAGCGCAGCCTGGCTATCCTTGTCGGGCCGCTTTGCGAGGAACCAGCGGTAGAGCGGCTGGAACATGATCGCTGCCAGCGCCGCCCACAGCAGTGAACGGGCAAAGGGCAGCACGATCGCGATCAGCGCGGCCGACACGAGCGCGAGGAAGAGCAGGAAGCCCCCCTGCTCGAGCGATCCGGTCGGACGCCCCCCGCCCATCTCGATCAGACGTCCAGATTGGCGACGTTCAGCGCATTGTCCTGGATGAATTCACGGCGCGGTTCGACCACGTCGCCCATCAGGCGGGTGAAGATCTCGTCGGTCACGTCGGCATCCTCGACCTTGACCTGCAACAGCGCGCGATTGTCCGGATCGAGCGTGGTCTCCCACAATTGCTCGGCGTTCATTTCGCCAAGACCCTTGTAGCGCTGGATCTTCTGACCCTTGCGCCCCGCGGCCAGCACTGCGTCGAGCAGCTGCGTCGGCAGAGTAATCGCGTCATCGGCAAAGATCGGTGCGGCCTCTTCGCTGTCGCTCTCGCTGTCGCTGTCCGCCTCTTCCGGCTCCGCCGCACCGCTGCGGACGAGCCGCATGGGCGCGGTGTAGACATCGGCGAATTCCTGCGCGACGCGGTTGAGCTTGCGGGCTTCGGCGCTGTCGAGGAAGGCCGGGTCGATTTCGTGGACATCAGTCACGCCGCGCCACACGCGGAACAGGCGGACCTTGCCGTCGTCCCCGGTTTCGGCGCGCCAGCGCGCTTCGGGGTCGCCCATCTGCAGATGCGCGGCTGCACGGTCGAGCGCGGCGCCGCGATCGCCCGACGGATCGAGCGCGCCGGCCAACGCCATCGCCTCGATCAGGTCGGTGTTGTACTTGCGCGGGACGAAAGCCAGCAGGTTGCGGATGCGCAGGCCATGCGCGACCAGCGCTTCAAGCTCGCCGCCGCCGCGCACCGCGCCTCCGCCTTGCGTTTCGAGCACGCGCGCATCGAGGCCCTGAGCGATCAGGTAGCGATCGAAGGCCGGCTGGTCCTTGAGATAGACTTCGCTCTTCCCGCGCGAGACCTTGTACAGCGGCGGCTGCGCGATGAAGAGGTGCCCGGCCTTGACGATCTCGGGCATCTGCCGGTGGAAGAAGGTGAGCAGCAGGGTGCGGATATGCGCGCCGTCGACATCGGCGTCGGTCATGATCACGATCTTGTGATAGCGCAGCTTCTCGAGATCGAATTCGTCGCGCAGCCCGGTGCCCATCGCCTGGATCAGCGTGCCCACTTCCTTCGAGGAAATGATCCGGTCGAAGCGCGCACGCTCGACGTTGAGGATTTTGCCCTTGAGCGGCAGGATCGCCTGTGTCTTGCGGTCGCGGCCCTGCTTGGCGCTGCCCCCTGCCGAATCGCCCTCGACCAGGAAGAGTTCGCAGTTCGCGGGGTTGCGGTCCTGGCAGTCGGCCAGCTTGCCCGGCAGCGAGGCGATGCTCATCGCGCCCTTGCGGCTCATCTCGCGGGCGCGGCGGGCGGCTTCGCGCGCGGCGGCGGCGTCGATCACCTTCTGGATGATCGCCTTCGCTTCGGCGGGGTTTTCCTCCAGCCATTCGCTCATCTTCTCGCCCATCAGGCTTTCCAGCGGCGAACGCACTTCGGAACTGACCAGCTTGTCCTTGGTCTGCGAGGAGAACTTGGGATCGGGCAGCTTGACCGAAACGATCGCGGTCAGGCCTTCGCGCATGTCTTCGCCCGACAGCGAGACCTTCTCTTTCTTCAGCATTCCGCTGGCGCTGGCGTAATTGTTCAGCGTGCGCGTCAGCGCGGTGCGGAACGCGGCGAGGTGCGTGCCGCCGTCGCGCTGCGGGATGTTGTTGGTGAAGGTGAGGACGTTCTCGTAATAGCTGTCGTTCCACTCGAGCGAGACGTCGATGCCGATGCCGTCCTTTTCCGCGCTCACCGCGATCGGTTCGGCGACCAGCGGCTGCTTGTTGCGGTCGAGATATTTGACGAAGGCCGCAATCCCGCCTTCGTAATAGAGGTCGTGCTCGAGCATTTCCTCGTGGCGCTTGTCGCGCAGCAGGATCCGCACGCCCGAATTGAGGAAGGCCAGTTCGCGATAACGGTGCTCGAGCTTGTCGAAATCGAACTCGATCACGTTCTTGAAAGTGTCTTCCGACGCCTTGAAGGTGACACGCGTGCCCTTCTTGAACCCGTTCTCGTCGGGGTTCTGTTCGACCTTGGGGGCATCGCCGACGACACGCAGGCTTTCGACCGCATCGCCATGCTCGAAACGCATCCAGTGTTCCTTGCCGTCGCGCCAGATCGTCAGTTCGAGCCATTCGGACAGCGCGTTGACCACCGATACGCCGACACCGTGCAGGCCGCCCGACACCTTGTAGGCATTGTCGTCGCTGGTGTTCTCGAACTTACCGCCCGCGTGAAGCTGGGTCATGATAACCTCGGCCGCGGACACGCCTTCGCCCTTGTGCATGTCGACCGGGATGCCGCGGCCATTGTCTTCGACCGAGACCGAGCCATCGGCATTGAGTTCGATCAGGACGAGGTCGCAATGCCCGGCCAGCGCTTCGTCGATGGCGTTGTCCGACACCTCGAACACCATGTGGTGCAGGCCCGATCCATCGTCGGTATCGCCGATATACATGCCGGGCCGCTTGCGGACCGCGTCGAGGCCCTTGAGCACCTTGATCGAATCTGCGCCGTAGCCGGGTTTTTTCGGCGCTTCGGCGCCCGTCATTTCAGGGGTTTCATCCATAGTGATCATATAGGCGGTAGCGGGCGGATTGCCAAAGTTTCGGCAGCGATTTTACCCACAGTTTGCCGCGCACCCGGTTTCGTCTGCAACCGGTTGATTTACCGGCGGGGAAAGCGCATCTCGCGGCCATGCTTTCGGTGCTCGACATCTTCCGGATCGGGATCGGCCCGTCCTCCTCGCACACGGTCGGGCCGATGCGCATCGCGCGCACTTTCGTGCGGGCGCTGGCCAAGGCCGGCAAGCTGGAGCGCACTGCCCGGATTGCGGTCGAACTGCAGGGATCGCTGGCGCTTACCGGAGTGGGGCACGGCACTGTCGATGCCAGCATCCTGGGGCTGATCGGTTTCGCGCCCGACACGACCTGCCCCGACAAGGCCGCTGCCGCGCTGGAACGCGTGCGCACGCACGGCCGGTTGATGCTCGGCGGCAGGCAGGACATCGCGTTCGATCCCGCTACGGATATCGATCTCGCGGGGCATGTCATTCCGGACTTGCATCCCAACGGCATGCAGCTGGAGGCGTTCGATGCCGACGGCGCGCCACTGTCGCGGCGGACCTATTATTCGACCGGTGGCGGCTTCGTCGCTTCCGAAGCGCAGCTCCGCCGCAAGCCGAAGGACGACCGGATCAACACGGGCACACGGGTGCCGCACGATTTCGGCTCGGCCGAAGAGCTGCTGGCCGAATGCGCGCGGACCGATCTTTCGATCGCCGAGCTGATCCTCGCCAATGAGGATGCCTTCCGCCCGCGCGAGCGGACTCTCGAAGGGCTCGACCGGATCGCTACCGCGATGGACCAGTGCGTCGATCGCGGCCTGCACCAGCGGGGCATCCTTCCCGGCGGTCTCAAGGTGGCGCGGCGGGCACCCGATCTGTGGGACAAGCTGTCGGCCAATCCGCAATCGAACGAGCGCGAGCAATTGTTCGACTGGCTCAATTGCTACGCCATGGCAGTGAACGAGGAAAACGCCGCGGGCGGGCGCGTGGTCACTGCGCCGACCAATGGCGCCGCGGGGATCATTCCCGCGGTGATCCGCTTCTATTGCGTCACCGCGGAAGACGATGCCTGCGGCGAAAGCCGCCGGACCTTCCTGCTGACCGCGGGCGCGATCGGCCTGCTCTACAAGCAGCGCGCCAGCATTTCGGGCGCCGAAATGGGCTGCCAGGGCGAAGTCGGCGTGGCGTGCTCGATGGCGGCGGGCGGGCTCGCCGCGCTGTGGGGCGCATCGCCCGCGCAGGTCGCCAGTGCAGCGGAAATCGGCATGGAGCACAATCTCGGACTGACCTGCGATCCCGTCGGCGGGCTGGTCCAGGTCCCGTGCATCGAGCGCAATGCCATCGGTGCGGTCAAGGCGGTCAACGCCGCGCGGCTGGCGCTGCACCGGCCCGAAACCGATGCGCGCGTCAGCCTCGACCAAGTGATCGAGACGATGCGCCAGACCGGGCTCGACATGTCGAGCAAGTACAAGGAAACCAGCCAGGGCGGGCTGGCGGTCAATGTGATCGAATGCTGATGCTGCTGGCCGTGGTGCTGGTGGTGTCGGGCGCGCTGGTCGCCGGCGCCGCCTGGGGCATCTACGGCAAGCTGCCCGAACGGCTCGAAGGTTTTCTGGTCGCGCTGGCCGGCGGCGCGCTGCTGTTGTCGGTCACCACCGAACTGATCGAACCCTCGATCGAGACGGCAAGCGTGTTCCATGCCATGCTCGGGGTTGCCGCCGGGGCCGTCGTATTCGCTTTCGCCGACTATCTGATCGACGAGAGATGGGGCCCCGACGATGGCGGGGGCCTGCTGGCCGCGATCACGCTCGACGGGATCCCCGAGAACCTCGCGCTCGGTGTCGCGCTGATCGGCGTGGGCGGGGCCGAAGTTGCCGCGCTGGCGGGCTCCATCCTGCTGTCCAACCTGCCCGAAGCGGCCGGCGGTGCGCGCGCGATGGTGTCGGGCGGGCATGGGCGGGGCAAGGTCATGCTGCTGTGGCTGGGAACCGCGATCCTGCTGTCGCTCGCCGCGATCGTGGGCAATCTGGCGCTTGCAGGTGTGGGCGAGGATGCCCTTGCGGTCATTCGCTGCTTCGCCGCCGGCGCGGTGGTCGCCAGCCTTGCGACCGAGGTCTTCCCGCAGGCCTTCCGCGAGGATCGGCACTGGGCGGGCATCGCCACGGCGCTGGGCGTCATCCTCGCCTTTTCGCTCGGCAGCCTCACGGGCGGCTAGACAGCCGCGCGCGCGGCGATAGGGTGCCGCGCATGGGAGAGACACAAGATGGCGCGCTGGCCGCGCCTTTCGGCAGCTTTGCGCAAATCATCGGCAGCAATGCCGCGGCGCTGGGCGACCAGATCGCCTTGCGCGACGATACCGGCGAGCTGAGCTGGGCGGCACTGGGGGACCGGGTCGAACGGCTGGCCGCACGGCTGGTGGCCGACGGGCTGGAACGCGGGCAATCGGTCGCGATCCTCGGCTATTCCTCGATTCCCTATGCGCTGGTGTTCCTGGCCGCGGTGCGCGCCGGCGGCGTGGCCGCGCCGCTGACCACCAGCGCAAGCGCCGCGCAACTTGCCGGGATGGCGCGCGATTCGGGCGCGGCGCATATCTTCATCGACCGGGCCAAGCTGGCCGAACTGGGCGAAGACAGTTTCCCCGGGATGCGCCGCATCGTGCTTGACGAAGAACTCGACGCGTGGATGGCCCCCGCCGGCACGCAGGCTCCCGCTTGCGATCCGCAGCCCGGCGATCCGTTCAACATCATCTATTCCTCGGGCACGACGGGTACGCCCAAGGGCATCGTCCATTCGCACCAGATGCGCTGGCGCCAGTTCGCGGCGACCGCGGCCAGCTGGCGCGAGAACGGCCTACCCGCACGGACGCTGGCCTCGACGCCGCTCTATTCGAACACCACGATGGTGGCCTTCCTGCCCGCGCTGCTGGCAGGCGGGACGGTGCGCGTCATGCGCAAGTTCGACGTGCTGCGCTGGCTCGAATGGGCGCAGGACGACCGCACCACCGTCACCATGCTGGTGCCGGTGCAATACCGCCGGCTGATGCAGGAACCGCGCTTCGACGAATTCGACCTGTCCGCGCTGCAGTTGAAATACTGCACCTCGGCGCCGTTCCCGGCGGACCTCAAGCGCGAGGTTCTGGCGCGGATGCCCGGCGCGTTGATCGAGATCTATTCGATGACCGAAGGCGGCGTGGTCTGCCTGCTCGAAGCGCACAAGTTTCCCGACAAGCTGCATACGGTCGGACGCCCGGCGCCGGGCAGCGAGCTCCGCGTGCTCGACGATGACGACAGGCCGGTGGCGGCGGGCGAAGCGGGCAATCTGATCGGGCGCAGCCAGACCATGATGGCCGGCTACAAGAACCAGCCCGACAAGACGCGCGAAGGCTATTGGACCGACCCGGAAACCGGCGAGACCTGGCAGCGGATGGGCGATATCGGCCGCGTCGATGCCGACGGTTTCGTCGAACTGGTCGGCCGCGCGAAGGACATGATCATTTCGGGCGGGTTCAATATTTTCCCCGTCGATCTCGAGGACGAACTGGCGAAGGAACCCGACGTGGTGGAAGCCGCGGTGATCGGCATGCCGAGCGAACGCTGGGGCGAAACGCCGGTCGGCTTCGTCACGCTGACGCCGCAGGCGCGCGGCTGCGAGGCGATTCGCGAAGCGGTCAATGCGCGGCTGGGCAAGACCCAGCGGCTGGCGCAGCTGCATGCGATCGACGAAATGCCCCGCAGCCATATCGGCAAACTGCTCAAGACCGATCTGCGCGAGGAAGCCGCACGGCGCGGTGCGCCCGACTAGGCGGCGCCCGGTCCCTTTGCTGCGGCGGGGCGCAGCGTTTCGAGACGCGGCACCGACTTCTTGGGGGGAGGGAGAGGAATGTCGGCGGCCGCGTCTCTACTCGCTGCCATATCGCCTCGCCGGTGCGGGGGGCCTGGAAGGCCGGCCGCGGGTGGCGAGGAAGGCCAGAAGCAGCGGTTGCTTGGGGGACCGCTGCAACTGTAACTCGTCCGGGACGGGAGTGTCAGGGGTCACCGTCCGGCTGTGAAGCTGGTAATAATCGTGCGCGGCTGCGAACGAAAGTGAGAAAACGTTGAAACATGTTGCGAATTGCGCAACGCTAATCGCCAACTGTCTCATTGCAAAAATATACGAGCTCGGCCCCTGCGTGCGATGCGCACTGCCTTCCGGGCATGAGAAACCCGGTGCCGCCGGGCGGGCGACACCGGGTCTTCATCCAGCGGCTGGCTCAGCGTGCGCTGGCGAGCGTGGCGGTGGCCTTCTGGCGGATCATCTGCTGTGCCGAAGCAACCAGCGAGGCCTTGCAGCGACGATCGTAGGAGAAAGCGTTAACCGACAGCGCTTCGGGGTGCGTGCAGGCGGCTTGCGCTGCGGCATCGACGCGGTCGCGCAGTTCGGCGAGCTGCGAGGGGTCGCGCAGGTCGAGGTCATTGAAATCGACCGCGATGCTGACTTCGGTGCGCTTTGAAAGCGCCTGTGCGGGGGCACCCAGCAGGGCGGTAGCAGCGAGGCCGGCGGCGAGAAGGTTGATAATTTTCACGAGCGTCTCCTGTTGAAGGTATTGTCGCTCTTCAAACATCCTGTGGTTTGTTCTCGTTTATCGTTGTGCGCCGCACCATTTCTCTTCGCAAGTGCAAAATACGCAGGATAGTGTTGAAAGCGATGCACCTGTGCATCGGCCGGTGGCCGTCTGCGATGCTCCGCAGGCGAATGCTGGACAGGCGGCGCACGCTGGCCTTAACGGGAACGCCATGCAGGCAGAACACCTCCCCGATTCCATCCTGATCGTCGATTTCGGCAGCCAGGTCACCCAGCTCATCGCGCGCCGCGTGCGCGAGGCAGGGGTCTATTCCGAAATCGCGCCCTTCACCCAGGCGGAAGAGGCGTTCGAGCGGCTCAAGCCCAAGGGCATCATCCTGTCGGGCTCGCCCGCCAGCGTGTGCGACGAGGGCAGCCCGCGCGCCCCGCAGGTGCTGTTCGACAGCGGCCTGCCGATCCTCGGCATCTGCTATGGCCAGCAGGTCATGACCCAGCAGCTTGGCGGCGAGGTCCGTCCCGGGCACGAGACCGGCGAGGGCGGTGAATTCGGCCGCGCCTATCTGACCGTGACCGAACAATGCGCATTGTTCGATGGCATGTGGCAGAACGGCGAACGCCACCAGGTGTGGATGAGCCATGGCGACAAGGTCACCCAGTTCGCGCCCGGCTTCCGGATCGTCGCCACCAGCGATGGCGCGCCCTTCGCCGTGATCGCCGATGAAAAGCGCAAGTATTACGGCACCCAGTTCCACCCCGAAGTGGCGCATACGCCCGATGGCGGCAAGCTGCTGGCCAATTTCGTGCGCCATGTCTGCGGGCTCGCCGGCGACTGGACCATGGCCGAGTTCCGCAAGACCAAGATCGCGGAAATCCGCGAACAGGTCGGCGACGGCAAGGTCATCTGCGGCCTGTCGGGCGGGGTCAATTCGGCAGTGGCCGCGGTCCTCATCCACGAAGCCATCGGCGACCAGCTGACCTGCGTCTTCGTCGATCACGGGCTGATGCGGATGAACGAGGCCGAACAGGTCGTGACGCTGTTCCGCGACCATTACAATATCCCGCTTGTGCATGTGAATGCGGAGGAGCGGTTCCTCGGCGGTCTGGCGGGCCAGACCGATCCGGAAAAGAAGCGCAAGTTCATCGGCGGCGCGTTCATCGACCTGTTCGAGGCGGAAGCGAAGAAGATCGGCGGGGCCGATTTCCTCGCGCAGGGCACGCTTTATCCCGATGTCATCGAAAGCGTCAGTTTCACCGGCGGGCCCTCGGTCACGATCAAGAGCCACCACAATGTCGGCGGCCTGCCCGAACGCATGAACATGAAGCTGGTCGAACCCTTGCGCGAACTGTTCAAGGACGAGGTGCGCGAACTGGGCCGCGAATTGGGCCTGCCCGAGATTTTCGTCGGGCGGCATCCCTTCCCCGGCCCGGGCCTTGCGATCCGCATTCCCGGCGAAGTCACCAAGGAGCGCTGCGACATCCTGCGCAAGGCCGATGCGATCTACCTCGAGGAAATCCGCAATGCGGGCCTCTACGACGCGATCTGGCAGGCCTTCGCGGTGCTGCTGCCGGTCAAGACCGTTGGCGTGATGGGCGATAGCCGCACCTATGACAGTGTCTGCGGCCTGCGCGCGGTGACCAGCACCGATGGCATGACGGCCGATGTCTATCCCTTCGACAGCGCCTTCCTCAGCCGGGTGGCCACGCGCATCATCAACGAAGTGCAGGGCATCAACCGCGTGGTCTACGACTACACCTCGAAGCCCCCCGGTACGATCGAGTGGGAATAGCCTCCCTGCAGGCCGGGCCCCGGCCTGCGCAGCCGCGACGTTTCGGGCCCGGCGCGATCGTGCTGCTGGCCGGCATCGCGATCCTCGCCTTTGCGGGCAATTCGGTAATTGCGCGCTATGCGCTCGCCGCCGGCGGGATCGACGCCGCAACCTTCTCACTCGTGCGGCTGGGCGCCGGCGCGATCGTGCTGGCGCCGCTATTGCTGCGCGGCACCGGCCGCTGGAGCCTGTTGGGCGGAATCAGCCTGTTCGTTTACGTGGCGATGTTCTCCTTCGCCTATGTCGATCTGCCGACCGCCACCGGCGCGCTGATCCTGTTCACCGTGGTGCAGGCGACCGTGGTGCTGGCGGGCATGCTGCGCGGCGAACCGATGCGGCTGCTGGGCTGGGCTGGGCTGCTGCTGTCGCTCGGGGGGCTCGCCGTGCTGCTGGTCCCGCAGGTCGAAAGTGGCCGGGTGCTGCCGACCGTATTCATGGCAATCTCGGGCATGGCCTGGGGCGCCTATACGATGATCGGCCGCGCGGTTGCCGTGGGTGCGGGTGTCCATACCGCGCGCAGCTTCGCCATCGGCGCAGTGCTGGCGTTACCGTTGCTTGCCTTTGCCGGCAGCATGCCCAGCGCCACCGGGGCGCTGCTGGCCGTCCTCTCGGGCGCGCTCACCTCGGGGCTCGGCTATGTCGTGTGGAACCGCGTGTCGCCCTCGCTCGGGCTCGCGACGCTGGCGACCGTCCAACTGGCGACACCGCTGGTCGCCGCCATGGGCGGGGCGGCGCTGCTCGGCGAACTTGTCACGAGCGAATTGCTCGTGGCCGGCGCGTTGATCCTGTCCGGCATCGCCATGACGCTGAAACGGTGAGCCGCTGAGCGATGGAACTGCCGCTCGGCCCCGATCCGCGCACGGCAACCATCCGCCGCCTGCAGGCGCTGCTGGTCCAGCGGTTCGGCCATATCGAGCGCGCGGCGGCCGAATGGCGCCAGCCCGAATGGGTGCTGGTGCAGGGCGTGATCGGGGCGCGGACCAAGTCCGAAATCTCGAACGCCGCAACCGATCGCTTGCTTCGCCGCTGGGGCTGCTGGGAGGCGGTGGCCACCGCGCCGCTGGCCGATGTGCAGGCCGAGCTGGCGACGCAGACCTATCCCAATGTCGCTGCGGAGCGATTGCAGGCGAGCCTGGCCGCGCTCATCGACCTTCGCGGCGGCGTCGACCTCGCGCATCTGGCCGAGATGGGCACTGCCGCAGCGATGGACTGGCTCGAACAGCTGCCCGGCGTGGGCCGCAAGATCGCCGCCGGAGTGATGAATGCCAGCACGCTCGACCGCCGCGCGATCGTGCTTGACGGACACCACACGCGCATTCTCCAGCGCATGGGGCTGGTGCCGCCCAAGGCGAGCACCGCGCGGGCTTTCGCCGCGATCATGCCGGCGATGCCGGCCGATTGGTCGGGGGCGGAATATGATGAGCATCACCTGCTGATGAAGAAGCTCGGCCAGACCTGGTGCCGCCCGGCGGCGCCCGCCTGCCCCGAATGCCCGGCGCAGGCGCTGTGCGAAACCGGGCGGCACCGCGCCTGATTGCAGCGCGCGCCCGCTTGCGCCACAAGCGCTGCGCATGAAACGTCTTGGCTCGATCCTCCTGTGGTCCGCGATCGCGGCTGCGTTCATCGGTCCCGGCACGGTGACCGTCGCGGCCAGCACGGGTGCCTCGCTTGGCCCGGCGCTGCTGTGGGCCATCCTGTTCTCGGGCATTGCAACCTTCACGCTGCAGGAATTCGCCGGACGGCTCGCGGTGACCACGGGCGACGATCTGGCGACGGTGTTACGGCGCCGCTACCCGACCGGTTTCGCGCGGGTGGCGACGGTGACCCTGGTCGGCGGCGCGATCCTGCTCGGCTGCGCGGCCTATGAAGCCGGGAATATCCTCGGCGGGGCAGCGGGGGCGATGCTGGCGCTCGACGCGCCGCGCGGCGCGGTGACGCTGGGCCTCGCGCTCGCTGCAGGCGCGCTGCTGCTGGCGGGTTCGCCGCAATTCGTAGCGCGCCTGATGGCCGCATTTGTGGCTCTGATGGGGGCGGGTTTCCTGCTCGTCGCAGTGTCGCTGGCCCCGGCCATCGGAACCTTGGTCGCCGGCCTGGTGCCGGAACCGGGTTTCGCCGACGACTCCGCTGCGCTGCTGGCAGTGCTCGCGCTCGTCGGGACGACTGTCGTCCCCTACAACCTGTTCCTGGGCGCGGCCCTCGCGCGCGGCCAGGGGCTGGGCGACATGCGCTTCGGCCTGGCAGTGGCAGTGGCGATCGGGGTACTCATCACCGCTGCCGTGCTGGTCGTGGGCACGGCGCTCGTTGGCGAATTCTCTTTCCCGGCGCTGGGCGACGTGCTGGCCGACCGGCTGGGCCCGTGGGCGCGGACCGGCGTGGGCATCGGCTTGCTTGCCGCGGGCGTATCCTCTGCGGTGACGGCGCCGCTGGCCGCGGCGCTGACCGCGCGCGGCCTGTTCGGCGCGCCCGGTGATCAGCAGTGGCAGGCGGACGGCTGGCGCTTCCGCGCGGTTTGGGCGGGCATCTTGCTCGTGGGGCTCGGTTTGGGGCTAGCCGACATCCGGCCGGCCCCCGCGATCCTCGCGGCGCAGGCGTTCAATGGCGCACTGCTTCCGCTGGTGGCGCTGTTCCTGCTGGCAGCGATGAATGACGCGGCTGCACTGGGCGGGCATGCCAACGGCCTGCTCGCCAATGCTTTCGGGATGCTGGTCGTCGGGGTGGCGACCATGCTCGGACTGACCGCGCTGACCCGCGCGGCGGGCACGCTGTTCGGGTTCGGCCTGCCCGCGCCGGGGATCATCCTGCCGGCCTTCGCCGTCATCGGCGTGTTTGCCGCGCGCGCGGTCACCCGGCGCGAGATGCGGTGAAGGAAGTGCTGGCCCCGGACGAGGTGGCGCAAGTCTATCGCCGTCTCAGCCGTGCCATGCCGGGGCGCACCCCCGGCGCGAAAGGCCCCAAGGGGCAGCCCGACGCGTTCCGGTCGTGTGTTTCCTGCATGCTGTCGGCCCAGTCGCGCGATCGCAACACCGCCGCCGCCACGCGCGCGCTCTTCGCGCTTGCCAGGACCCCGCAAGCGATGCTCGCGCTGGACGATGAAAGAATCGCCCGCGCGATCAAGCCCTGCGGGCTCTACAATATGAAGACCCGCAATATCCGCGCCTTCTGCACTGCGCTGCTGGCCGAGCATGGCGGTGCGGTGCCCGACGCGCGCGAGGCGCTGATGGCGCTGCCGGGGATCGGACGCAAATGTGCGGACATCGTGCTGAGCTTCACCTTCGGGCGGGACGTGATCGCAGTCGACACCCATGTCCACCGCGTGTGCAACCGCATCGGCCTCACGCAGGCACGGGCGGCGGACAAGACCGCGGCGCAGCTCGAGGAACGCTCGCCGGGATGGGCGCTGCGCGACGGGCACTTCTGGCTGATCCAGTTGGGCAAGCGCATCTGTAGGGCCCGCGCGCCCGAATGCGAGCGGTGCCCGGTGGCCGACCTGTGCCTCTTCTACCGCGTTACGCGGGGAAGCTGACGCCGGTCATCGCTTCGGACTTGGTCCACAGCTTCCCGGCGAGGTCCTGGTCGCGGATATACGGGTAATAGCCGCCCGCGCGCGGTTTCTCGGGATCGGCGGCAACCGCCACCTCGCAATCCTCGCAATAGACGCCGCCCTTGCCTTCGAGCAGCGGCGAAACCGCGCACCACACGGTGGTCGCGGCGCCTTCCTCGGTCGATTTGAAGGCCTCGTGGACGTTGCCGTCCTCGTCGTACCAGCCCATCGCGCGCTGTTCTTCCATCGTCAGGTGCCGCTGGAGCGGCGTAGCGATACCGCCCGGGTGCACCGCGAAGGCGCGCACGCCCCGGCTTTCGCCGAGCTTGTCGAGTTGCAGCGCGAACAGGGCGTTGGCCGACTTGGCCTGTCCGTAAGCAAGCCACTTGTCGTAGTCGCGGCGCTCGAAATGGGGATCGTCGAGATCGAGCCCGTGGAGCCGGTGCCCGATCGAGGACAACGCCACGACGCGGGCCCCGCCGCCGGTCAGCAGCAGCGACCACAGCCGTGCGGTCAGCTGGAAATGGCCCAGGTGATTGGTGGCGAACTGCATTTCATAGCCGCGCGCGTCGCGACCAAGCGGGCTGGCCATGATCGCGGCATTGTTGATCAGGATGTCGATCGTGTCGGTGCGGCCCGCGACCGCTTCGGCGAAGGCATCGATCGAAGCCGGATCGGCCAAGTCGAGCGGAAGGATCGCGATATCGCCGTCCAGCGCGTCGAGCACGTCATGCGCCTGGCCGGTCCGCCGCGCGCCGACGATGACCTGCGCACCGGCTGCGGCAATCGCGCGGACGGTTTCGGTGCCGATCCCCGAATAGCCGCCGGTTACGACGACGCAGCGGCCCGACAGGTCTATCCCGTCGATGACTTCCCCGGCAGTCGAGCGATATCCGAAGGGCGAATTGACCGGTTCCTGGTGGCTGGGCATGGCTGTGTCCTCTCCTCTGCCCAACTATGCGTTGCCCGCACTGCCTTGGCCAGCCCCCAGTTCAGCGGCCGGCGCGCAGCGGGGCCGGTTGCGGCTCAGCCTTCGGTGTCGGGCATCGTATAGGGCACGAAATCGTCCAGCATCAGCACATCGGACAGAAAGCCCACGGTCCGGTCGACCAGATGGACCTGGTCGCTGCGGCACAGCCGCGATCCGCTGAACCGCTTGATCACCATGATGTCGCTGTCGTCGATGCTTTGCGGGTTGCGCGTGTAGTTGACCCAGACCGTATCGCCCGAGCGATAGGTCAGCGCGGTGCCGTCGATCTGCTTGAGGCTGCGGCTGCCGGTGGTGCTGATGCAGTTCTGCGGTTCGCCGGCAATGCGGCCGTCGAGCAGCTTGGCGAGCTTCGCTTCGCCGCGAGTGGGTTCGGCTTCGTCCGCCTGGGCGGGAACGGCCATCAGGCCGGCAGCGGCAGCGGCGAAAATCAGTGGCTTGAGCATGACAGGTCTCCTCAGGAAAAGGGACAGTGTATCGCGCAGGCTGAACCTGCGCTGAGTCATGCGGTTCCGCCCACCGTGATCCCGTCGACCAGCAGGGTCGGCTGGCCGACTCCCGCGGGCACGCTCTGCCCCCCCTTGCCGCACATGCCCACGCCCTCGTCGAGCGCCATGTCGTTGCCGATGCCGCGCACCTTGGTCAGCACGGTCGGGCCGTCCCCGATCAGCGTCGCGCCCTTGATCGGTGCCACGACCTTGCCCTTCTCGACCTTGTAGGCCTCGGTGCAGGCAAACACGAACTTGCCGCTGACGATATCGACCTGCCCCCCGCCGAAGCTGGTGGCATAGATGCCGTCGTTCATCCGGCTTAGCAGTTCCGCCGGATCGTCGCTGCCACCCCGCATGAAGGTGTTGGTCATGCGCGGCATCGGCGCGTGCTGGTAGGACTGGCGGCGACCGTTGCCGGTCGCCTCGACCCCCATCAGCCGCGCATTGAGGCGGTCCTGCATGTAGCCCCTGAGAATGCCGTCCTCGATCAGCACGGTTTCGCGGGTCGGCGTGCCTTCGTCGTCGATGCTCAGCGACCCGCGGCGATCGGCCATGCTGCCATCGTCGATCACGGTGACGCCGGGGGCCGCCACGCGTTCGCCGATGCGGCCCGCAAAGGCGCTGGTGCCCTTGCGGTTGAAATCGCCCTCGAGCCCGTGCCCGACCGCTTCGTGCAGCAGGATGCCGGGCCAGCCGGGGCCGAGCAGGACGCTCGTCTCGCCCGCCGGGGCCTCGACGCTTTCGAGGTTCACCATGGCCTGACGGACCGCTTCGTCGACCGCCCGCATCCAGCGTCCCTCGTCGAACAGATCGTCGTAAAGATAGCGGCCGCCGAAGCCGAAGCTGCCGGTTTCGCGGCGGCCGTTGGCTTGGGCTACGATGCTGACGTTCAGCCGCACCAGCGGGCGGATGTCGCGCGCGGTGAAGCCATCGGCACGGATGATGTCGATCGCGCTCCAGCTGCCCGACAGGCTGGCGCTGACCTGCGCCACGCGCGGGTCCTTGGCGCGGGCCACGGCGTCGATCTTCTCCAGCAGCGCGACCTTCTCGGCAAAGGGCACGAGATCGAGCGGGCTGGCATCGGTGTAGAGATGCCGGTTGGTGCGCTCGGGCGGGGCGGCTTTGGCGGCCGTGGCGGGATCGAGCAGGCGCAGCGTTTCGCCCGCGCGCGCGATTGCCCTGGCGCTGATTTCATTGGCATGCGCAAAGCCGGTGGTCTCGCCCGATACGCCGCGCAGGCCGAACCCCGAATCGCGGCTGTAATCGGCGGTTTTCAAGCGCCCGTCATCGAAGGCGAAACTCTCGCTCGCCATGAATTGCAGATAGAGCTCGCCATCGTCGCAGGGCGCGAGCAGCCGCGTGGTCAGCGCCTTGGCTTCCTCGGGATCGAGCTGGGTGTAGAGCAGGGCGTGCGGATCGTTTGCTGGCGTCATGCCCTGCTATGTAGGGGCTGCGCCGTCCCAGCGAAAGCCGCGATCGCCTGCGCCGCCGCGCCCGCCGCGGCGGATTCCGGCTGCGGCCGGAATGGCAGCTACCGGTGGCCCGGGTCGGCGCCTTCGGAAATGTCCATCAGCTGCGACTGGTCGACCCCGTCGGCCGGGCCGCCTTCGAGCACGAAACGGCGATCGCAATAGCCGCAGTCGACATAGCCGTGCTCGTCAATTTCGAGATAGATCTTGGGATGCCCCAGCGCGGCGGAACGATAGTTCTTGCCGGTGCGGATATCGGTCGCGCCATCGCACCACACGCGCCGCGTGGTGACCTTGGAGACTTCGGGAGGAGGCAGGCTCATGCGATAGGCCGATAATATGTGCTTTGCCTTGGTGCAAGCATTCGCCGCTTGTCGCGCCATGGCCGCACCCCTAGGTCACCCACCATGCAGACACCCCCAGCTATCCGTATCGACAATCTGGTCAAGGAATACGCCTCGCCCGGCCCGGGCGAACCGCCAAAGCTGGCGCTCAAGGGGGTGAGCTTCGACGTGCCGCAGGGCGGGATCTTCGGCCTGCTCGGCCCCAATGGCGCGGGCAAGTCGACGCTGATCAACATCCTTGCGGGGCTGGTGCGCAAGACGGGCGGCAATGCCGAGATCTGGGGATTCGATACCGACGACAATCCGCGCAATGCCAAGCGTTCGATCGGCATCGTGCCGCAGGAAATCGTCTTCGATCCGTTCTTCACCCCGTTCGAAGTGCTGGAGAACCAGGCCGGGTTCTACGGCATCCCCAAGGCCGAGCGGCGCAGCGAGGAACTGCTCAAGGCGGTCCATCTGTGGGACAAGCGCGATGCCTATGCGCGCACGCTGTCGGGCGGGATGAAACGGCGCCTGCTGATTGCCAAGGCGATGGTCCATTCACCGCCGATCCTGGTGCTCGACGAGCCGACCGCCGGGGTCGATGTCGAACTGCGCCGCCAGCTGTGGGAACTGGTGACCGAACTCAACCGCGAGGGCGTGACCGTGGTGCTGACCACGCATTATCTCGAGGAAGCCGAGCAGCTGTGCGACCGCATTGCGATCATCAACCACGGCGAGCTGATCGCCGACAAGCCGACCCGCGAACTGGTCGACATGGCGCGCGAAAAGATCGTCTCGATCACCGTCGACAAGGATCTGGGCGGCCCGATCATGGAGCCCGCCTTCACCAAGGCCGAAGTGATCGAACCGCGGCGGCTGGAGATTACCTATGATCGCGACCGGACGAGCGCGGGGCAGGTGCTCGCGCTCGTCCAGTCGCACGGCTATGCGATCGAGGATGTCACCACCCGCGAAGCCGACCTGGAAGATGTCTTCGTCCAGCTGACCGGCGCGGGGTGATCGCCCCGATTACATGAACGCGCGTGGGCCCAGGCCCGCATCGCGGACCTTCTGTACCGCCCACGAATGCGGTTCGACTTCTTCCATCGGTGCCTTGCAATTGCGGCAGCGCCCGACCTGCTGCCCGCTGACGCGCGTGATCTTCTCGCGGTCGATGCTGTGCCGGCCCAGGGCACAGCCGATACGTCCCATAGTCATGATGTCGCGACCCTCCAGTCCCGTTATGTATGTCCCCTGTTGCCGCGCCCCCTAGGCCGAAGATCGGCCGACAATAAGCTTGCTGCGCCGAATCGTTCCTTGCTTGCCGCGTAGTGATTGGATCGGCATGACGCGCGCATGACAGACACCCCGCACGACGTCCTCGTGATCGGTTCGGGCGCCGCCGGTCTCACCGCCGCGCTCGCGCTGGCCGAAACCAAGAAGGTCCTGGTCCTAGCCAAGGGCAGGCTCGACAGTGGCTCCACCGCATGGGCGCAGGGCGGCATCGCCGCGGTGCTCGATGCGGGCGATACGTTCGACAACCACATCCGCGACACGATGGTTGCCGGCGCGGGGCTCAACGACCGCGAAACGGTCGAATTCGTGATCGAGCGCGCCCCCGCCTCGATCGACCGCCTGTGCGAACTGGGGGTCCCGTTCAACCGCGAAGAGGATGACCTGCACCTCACCCGCGAAGGCGGGCATTCGCATCGCCGGATTGTCCATGTGAACGATGCGACCGGCTGGGCGGTGCAGGCCGCGCTGCTCAAGGCGGCGGAGGAAAACCCCAATATCACGCTGCTGCCGGGGCAAAGCTGCGTCGATCTGATCACCGGCCGCAACCAGGTCGCCTATTCGGGATCGGGCCGGGTCTGGGGCGCCTATGCGCTGGACGAAGGCAGCGGCAAGGTCGTCGCGCATGTCGCGCGCGCCACGGTCATGGCAGCGGGCGGCGCAGGGCGCGTCTATCTCTTTTCCACCGCGCCGCGCGGGGCCACGGGCGACGGGATCGCGATGGCCTGGCGGGCGGGGGCGCGGGTGTCGAACATGGAAATGATGCAGTTCCACCCGACCTGCCTCTACAATCTCGAGGTCAAGAATTTCCTCATCACCGAGGCGGTGCGCGGCGAGGGCGGCCGGCTGGTCAATCCCGATACCGGCGAGCGGTATATGGAAAAATACGATCCCGAGCGGATGGAACTGGCGCCGCGCGACATCGTCGCACGCGCCAATGACGACCAGATCAAGCGCTACGGGCTCGATTACGTCCATCTCGACATCAGCCACCAGCCGCCCGAATTCGTGCGCCAGCACTTTCCGACGATCCACGAGAAACTGCTCGGGCTGGGCATCGACATGACCAAGGGCCCGATCCCGGTCGTCCCGGCGCAGCACTACACCTGCGGCGGCATCAAGATCGGGCTCGATGCGAAGACCGACCTGCCGGGCCTGTGGGCGGCGGGCGAATGCACCGAAAGCGGCCTGCACGGCGCCAACCGCCTCGCGTCGAACAGCCTTCTCGAATGCTTTGTCTTCGGCGAGGCGGCGGCAAAGGACATCCTCGAATGCTGGGACACGCTCGATGATCCGCCCGCAATCCTTGCCTGGGACGAAAGCCGGGTGACCGATTCGGACGAGGAGGTGGTGATCAAGCAGAACTGGACCGAGATCCGCCGCTTCATGTGGAATTACGTCGGCATCGTGCGGACCACCAAGCGGCTGGAGCGCGCGGCGCACCGCATCCGCCTGCTGCGCGAGGAGGTCGAGGATTATTACGGCCACTTCCGCGTCACCACCGACCTGATCGAACTGCGCAACCTGCTCGAATGCGCCAATCTGATCGTGCAGAGCGCGCTCAGCCGGAAGGAAAGCCGCGGGCTGCATTTCATCACCGATTACCCCGTGACCGATCCGGTGGCCCGCGACACCGTGCTCATCCCCTAGCACGCGCGCTGCGCCGCGATCCCGGCACGGAACCGCGCTCGCCGGTACGGATTACCGTGCTGGAACAACGACAAACATACGGCACGAGGGCCAGCAGCTTCATGCGTTTCTACCGAGCGACCTCCTTTATCTTCCCCCGCCACTACACTGCCCGTATCTTCACCATCAGCTTCGGGGCGGTGCATATCCCGCTGATCACCTATCTCGTACTCGAAGCGATCCGGGGACATTGGGACTGGCCGACCTTCACCGTGCTGCTGATTGCGACGGTGATCGGCAGCGGCTTTGCCATCGCCGGACTGGCCGGGCTGCTTCGCCCGGTTTCCGTCGCGACCCGCGGCATGCGCGCGCTGCGTGACGGAACCCCGGTGCAGGACATTCCCGCGGGCGGGCCCGACATGGCGGGCGAATTGCTCGAATCCGTGGCGCACGCGCTGCGCTCGACCAGCGAGCGGTTCGATGAACTCAAGGATATGGCGGTAACCGACCCGCTTACAGGCCTGTTCAACCGGCGCGGTTTCGCCGAACTGCTCGAACAGGACCCCTCGGCGCGCGGCACGCTCGCGCTGCTCGACGGCAACCGGTTCAAGCAGGTCAACGACCAGTTGGGCCATGCCGAGGGTGACCGCTTGCTGCGCTCGATCGCCGATCGGCTCAAGGACCGCACACGGTCGCAGGATGTCGCTGCACGCTGGGGCGGCGATGAATTCGTGGTGTTCCTCAAGGACATGTCGATCGAAGAAGCGCGGCGGGTGCTGAAACGCGTCCAGCTATCGCTCCGCCGCCGCCCGATCGCCCGGCTAGACGGGATACCGGTCACTTTCAGCGCGGGCTATGCGGAAATATCTGCGATGTCGGCGGAAGCGATCGAGGCCGCGGTGAAGGAAGCCGACCGCGAAATGTACAGCCGCAAGCGGGAAGAGCGCATGGCCGGCGCGTAAGCGCGCGCCGCGCCGCGTCAGTCGGACGCCGATCGCCAGGTCGCCATCGACCAGTCGCTGCGCAGCATCCAGTCGTCCATGGCATAGTGGCGCACGACTCGCTGGCTGACGGGTTCGAGGAAGAAGATCCCGATGCTCTCGCCCAGCTGCCAGGCGACTTCCCCCGCCGCCACCTGGCCGGGCAGCAGCACGACTTCGACCCGGGTGCCCACTTCGGCCACGATATCCTGGCATTCGACCATGCAGCCAGAGGGGGACAGATTGCGCATGGCGCAGCGCAGCCCGTGGCCGCCGATGGTGATGCGCAGGTCGTCCAGCGTGCCGCTGCGATCCTCTCCGCGTCGCTCCATCGTCCTCTCACTCATCCCGCAGGCCCTCCATCCTCACGCCGCCCGCGCGGCACCCGATCGAGCGCGAGGCCTGCACGGTCTGCTTCACCGGCGGCCTCGCGCGCTTTCCCGGCCTGCAGGGAGGGATGCCACTTTCCGGCGGTTTCCGATTGTATGCACACGCCATTGCCGGTGCCTTCGCGCGGCGAGCCGCGCCGCCCGATTGCGCTGGACAAGCGTGGGTGGATGCGGTGAGGTCGGCCCTGCAACCATCGGACGGGGAGACGGCATTGCCTAAAGCGACGGCGAACGGGATCGAAATTCACTACGAAGAGCGGGGCGATGCGGCCAATCCGCCGATGCTTTTGATCATGGGCTTCGGCGCGCAATTGACGCTGTGGCCCGAAGAGCTGGTGGACGCCTTGGTCGAACGCGGATTTCGCGTCATCCGCTACGACAATCGCGATGTCGGGCTGAGCCAGAAATTCGACGGGGTCAAAGCGCCCGGGATCGTCAAGATGACGTTGCTGTCGAAGATCGGCCTGAAGCCCAAAGTGCCTTACACGCTGGCCGACATGGCGGATGATGGTGCCGGGCTGCTCGACGCACTGGGGATCGACAAAGCGCATATCGTCGGTGCCAGCATGGGCGGGATGATCGCGCAGCATTTCGCCGCGCGCCATGCGGACAAATGCCTCTCGCTCACCTCGATCTTCTCGACCACGGGCAATCCCAAGCTGCCCGCTGCCAAGCCCGAGGCGATGAAGGCGCTGATCACGCGGCCCGCCAGCAGCGACGAGGACGCATTGGTCGACCACGGGATGATGCTCGCGCGCACGATCGGCTCGCCGGGCTATCCCGCTGCCGAAGACCACTTGCGCGAGCGCACCCGCGCCAGCGTTCAGCGCAGCTTCTATCCCGAAGGGCCAACGCGGCATCTCTCGGCGATCGTCGCCGATGGCGACCGGCGCGAAATGCTCAAGCAGATCGCAGTGCCCACGCTGGTGCTGCATGGCGAAGACGATCCGCTGGTCCCGTGCGAAGGCGGGCGCGACACGGCCGCCACCATCCCCGGTGCTCGGATCAGGACGATTCCCGGATGGGGCCACGACCTCCCGGTCGAACTCGTCGACGACATCGCCGATGCGGTGGCCACCCACGCCCGTTCGGCTGCGGAATAGCGCCAGCGGACCGGAACTCCGGTTTGGGCGCGGGGGTCTTACCCCGCGCGCCCGATTCGGCTGCCGCTGCAGGGCCTTCGCGGGCCTGACACGGCGCGTTCGGCGGCGGCGTGGGGGGAGCTGCCCGATTCCAAAATTGCGCGTCCGGATTCGAATGATTCTCAAGCCGGAACGATGATTTTTGCCCGCAAAATTTTTTTCCCGGATTCATTTTGCCCCTTGCGTCCGCGGCAAGTCCAGCTTGGTCCACGCGTCGCAGCGTTGCACTTGTCTAACGCACCCTGTCCGGGCGGCCCCGCAGCGCGCCAATTCGCCGCGAGCCCCCTTGCGCGCAGGGACTCACTGATTCAGTATCTAGTGGTTGGTCTGCGGGGTTAACCCACAAGACCTAGCTTTCGGCGGCAAAGCTCCCCATATCGGGTGGGTGCCGCCCAGGCCGGGGTTGTGGGGAAATACGGGATAAGTTTCCGCCCTCGACCGACGCAATTTTGCTAGGTGGGACGCACGTCTTGCCGACTCGAACACAAGCGGAACATCCGGGCTGCATCGGCAGACCGGTGGCGCACCACAATGGCGGGGCTGACGATGGATTTCAAAAGCGGGGACGACACGGCGATGACACTGGATATCGAAACACAGGACGACACCGCCACCGAACCCACCACGGATGAGAAAGCGGTCGCCATGGACAGGACGGACAAGGGCAGCGAAGATCTGGTGCAGGATGCCGCTGGCCAGGCGCTGGCCGGCGCGGTCGCCAGCGCGACCTCGGAAGCGGCCGAACATGACAGCAAGAAGGTGCTCGATCGCCGGTTCGACGTGAAGACCGACGAGAGCCGCGATGCGCTGCTGACCGAATTCGGCAAGGAAACGCTGACTGATCGTTACCTGCTGCCGGGTGAAGGCTACCAGGACCTGTTTGCGCGTGTGGCCGATTATTTCGCCGACGATGCCGAACATGCGCAGCGGCTTTACGACTATATCTCGAACCTGTGGTTCATGCCCGCCACGCCCGTGCTGTCGAACGGCGGCACCACGCGCGGGCTGCCGATTTCCTGCTATCTCAACAGCGTGTCGGACAGCCTCGACGGCATCGTCAACACTTGGAACGAGAACGTCTGGCTCGCCTCGAAGGGCGGCGGCATCGGCACCTATTGGGGCAATGTCCGCGGGATCGGCGAACCGGTCGGCCTCAATGGCAAGACCAGCGGCATCATCCCCTTCGTGCGGGTGATGGATTCGCTCACGCTCGCAATTTCGCAAGGCTCGCTGCGCCGCGGTTCGGCCGCCTGCTATATCGACGTTTCGCACCCCGAGATCGAGGAGTTCCTCGAGATCCGCAAGCCGAGCGGCGACTTCAACCGCAAGGCGCTGAACCTGCACCACGGCGTGCTGGTCACCGATGCCTTCATGGAAGCGGTGCGCGCGGGCGAGGAATTCGACCTCGTGTCCCCGCGCGACGGATCGGTGCGCAAGACCATCGACGCGCGCGGCCTGTTCCAGAAGCTGGTCGAAACCCGGCTCGCCACGGGCGAACCCTACATCGTGTTCTCCGACACGGTGAACCGCATGATGCCCAAGCATCACCGCGAACTGGGGCTCAAGGTCTCGACCTCGAACCTGTGCGCCGAAATCACGCTGCCCACCGGCATCGACCATCTCGGCAACGATCGCACTGCAGTGTGCTGCCTGTCCTCGCTCAATCTCGAGAAATGGGACGAATGGAGCGGCGACAAGCAGTTCATCGAGGACATCATGCGCTTCCTCGACAACGTCCTGCAGGACTATATCGACCGGGCGCCCGACCAGATGGCGCGCGCGAAATATTCGGCCATGCGCGAACGCAGCGTGGGCCTCGGCGTGATGGGCTTCCACTCCTTCCTCCAGGCCAAGAGCATCGGCTTCGAAAGCCCGATGGCCAAGGTGTGGAACCTCAAGATGTTCAAGCATATCAGCGCCAAGGCGGAAGAAGCCTCGCTGGTGCTGGCGCAGGAACGCGGGCCGTGCCCCGACGCTGCCGAAACCGGCGCGATGGAACGCTTCAGCTGCAAGATGGCGATCGCGCCGACCGCGTCGATCAGCATCATCTGCGGCGGGACCAGCGCCTGCATCGAACCGATCCCGGCCAACATCTACACGCACAAGACGCTGTCGGGCTCGTTCATCGTCAAGAACCCCTATCTCGAGAAGATCCTCGACCGGAAGAGCAAGAACTCGACCAATGTCTGGAATTCGATCCTCGAGCGGGGCGGCAGCGTCCAGCATCTCGACTTCCTGACGCCCGAGGAAAAGGCGACCTTCAAGACCAGCTTCGAAATCGACCAGCGCTGGCTGCTCGAATTCGCCGGCGACCGGGCCCCCTTCATCGACCAGGCGCAGTCGCTGAACCTGTTCATCCCGGCCGATGTCGACAAGTGGGACCTGATGATGCTGCACTTCCAGGCGTGGGAAAAGGGCATCAAGTCGCTCTACTACCTCCGCTCGAAGAGCGTGCAGCGCGCCGGTTTCGCGGGCGGCGTAGAGGCGGACAACACCGCCGATGCCGCGAAGTTCGAACTGGCCGCGGGCGCCGAGCAGACCGATTACGAGGAATGCCTCGCCTGCCAGTAGGCCCGTGATGCCGGCAAGCCGCAGGGATCGCCCCCTGCAGCGTCACCTGCACACAGGACAAGAGAAACCCCGCCGCCGGACATCCGGGGCGGGGTTTTCTGCGACCCTTGCAAGGGTCGTCGGAGGCGGGCGGGTCAGGCGACTGCCTTGTTGCCCAGGCCTTCGGGAATCCGTGCGGTTTCCTTCAGGTAGATGCGGTTGTCGTCGATCTTCTCGACGTCGCCAAGCGCGAGGAAGTGGTGCATCGAATCGGCGCTGTCCGACTTGGTCAGCTTGATCGCGTCGCCTTCGACTTCATCGACGGTCCCGACATGCTGTCCCTTGCAATCGGCGACTTCCATGTGTTCCTTGATGCGAATCTTCTCGAACATAAATTTCCCTTTGTTTTCGTTTGCTTACACCATACCAACGGGCGGCCTGCGCGATCGGTCCACGCTTCGTCGAAGCTCATGCACGGCAGAGCCGCGAGGCTTGGAAATGCTGGCCCACACAAACAATGGCGCCCCGCCGCTGGGTGAGAGGCGGGGCGCCTGGGGCTTGCGGACATCGCCCGCAAAAGGGGAAACCGAACGATGTCGCAAATCCCCGAATGTGTGTGCCTGCGGTCAGGCGCCGCCTAGCGGCCGGGCGGCATCGGCGCGCGCCCGCACGTCGGGCCGCGCATCATCGCCATCCGCGGCGGTGGCGGTATCGGACGCGTCCGTGCTGGCGTCGCGCGCCGTGTCCTGTTCCATCGCGCCATTCGCATCGCGCGCATTGCCATAGCCCATCCGCGCTTCGCCCTGCTCGGCATCCGCTTGCGGCTTGGCCGCGGGCTTGCCGGCAGCATCCTGCGACGCTTCGGCCTCCCGCCATTCGGCAGTGGTATTGCTGTGGACGTCGCGTTGGTCGTCGGGGGCGTATTCACCCATGGTGTGTCTCCTTCACCCGACCAACGGCGGGGCAGGCCCCGGCGTTCCGCCATTCGCCGCATGCGCGACGCGGCGGGCCGCACAAACCCCGCAGAAACCGTTTTATCCCCGCCGAATCATTCCCGCTTGCCTTCGAATCCCGGGTCTGATTCACTATATGGGACGTTCACGCTGAAAACCGGAGAACCACCAGAATGTCGTTGCTCGAAGCCCGCAAGACCTACAAGCCCTTCGAGTACCCCTGGGCCTACGACTTCTGGAAACGCCAGCAGCAGATTCACTGGATGCCCGAGGAAGTGCCGCTCGGCGAAGACTGCCGCGACTGGGCGCAGAAGCTGTCCGAGCACGAGCGCAATCTGCTCACGCAGATCTTCCGCTTCTTCACCCAGGCCGATGTCGAGGTGCAGGATTGCTACCACGACAAATACGCGCGCGTGTTCAAGCCGACCGAGGTCAAGATGATGCTGACCGCCTTCTCCAACATGGAGACGGTGCACATCGCCGCCTATTCGCACCTGCTCGACACCATCGGCATGCCCGAAAGCGAATATTCCGCCTTCCTCGAATATGAGGAAATGGCCGACAAGCACAATTACATGCAGCAGTTCGGCGTCGACAATGACGAGGATATCGCGCGCACGCTGGCAATGTTCGGCGGCTTCACCGAAGGCATGCAGCTGTTCGCCAGCTTCGCCATGCTGATGAACTTCCCGCGTTTCAACAAGATGAAGGGCATGGGCCAGATCGTCAGCTGGTCGGTGCGCGACGAATCGCTGCACTGCGAAGGCATCATCCGCATGTTCCACGAATTCGTGCGCGAGCGTGATTGCCTGACCAAGGCGGTCAAGGAAGACATCATCGACATCTGCCAGAAGTCGGTGCGGCTGGAAGACAATTTCATCGACCTCGCCTTCGAAATGGGCCCGGTCGCGGGCATGACGCCCAAGGAAATCAAGAAGTACATCCGCTACATCGCCGACTGGCGGCTGGGCCAGCTGGGCCTCCAGCCGATCTACATGATCGACGATCACCCGCTGCCCTGGCTCGCCCCGCTGCTCAACGGCGTGGAGCACGCCAACTTCTTCGAACAGCGCGCCACCGAATATTCCAAGGGCGCCACCACCGGCGACTGGAACACCGTCTGGTCGAGCTTCGACAGCCGCAACAAGGCCAAGGCCGCGAACGAGGAAGGCGCCGCGCAGGATGACGGCCCCGGACTGTTTGGCGATGAGGCTGGGGTGCAGGCGGCGGAGTAGTTGTGCGTTCCGTATCGAAATATAGCGTCAAGGAAATTGCTAATTGGATACTGGACTATGCAGACGAGCTTGGTCAGCCAATAACCAATATGTCGCTGAATAAACTCGTTTACTTCGCTTACGAATACGCGCTGGTGAGTGAAGGTCGAAAGCTAACTGACGCCAAGATTGAGGCGTGGGACCATGGACCAGTATTTCGCGAAATTTATAGCTCGTTCAAAAAGTTTGGTTCCGAGCCGATTACCGATCGCGCGACTAGGTACAATACGGGAACGAATTCGGTGGAAACGGTGCCTGGGGACCTTGCGGCAGAAGATGCACGGGTCATTCTAGAGGCATTAGAGCCTATGATTCGGCTTCCTGCATACATCTTGCGTGAGATTTCGCATGATGGAGACGGTCCTTGGTGGAAGGTGTGGAACCACACTGAATCATCTAATCCGGGGATGCACATTACTGATGCTCTCATATTGGAGAGCCTACCGACTTCGAGGTTGGCAAGATGACGAGAGTTGAAAAGTTAATACATAAGTTGCGCCGGCCTCCGGCTGCGCACAACTGGGTCAAAAGCATGAAGGGGCGGCGTGACAGCACCGCCAAGGCGCTTCACGACTTCGCCATTAACCCTCCGCGCACAAGCCTTTTGGGCGCTATTGGAATTTGCGTCCAATATGTCGTCGACGGCATCTCTGAGGAACAGGCCCTTAAGTCCGTTAATCGGATCAAAAAAGAAGGGGACCGAGAAAGGGCGAGATGGATCGTCCGGGCCTTCTGCGCGTACGCAAAGGCGAGAGGGTGGTCAGGCATTCAAGTCTTTCGTGACATGGTCGAATTCTACCATGTTTCAGCTGGCGTTAAAGTTCCAGTTAAGCCCACGTTTGTTCTGAATGAAGACGGGAAATTGGTTCCTTATTTTGTGATTGCCTGGTCGCGAATGGATCTGAGCCCATACCAAATTAGAATTCTCGCCACGATCATTCACGAAGCCATTTTGACTTTGGAAGAATTTCAAGGTTCTGATGCGGTGATTGTGTGCACGCCGGTTGCGCCGTATTGTAAAAAGGAGCGAACAGTTTTCGAATGGCGGGTAAGTAAACTGGAAACGCTTTCTGACGATGAAAAGCAGGAACTTTTTGACCGCTATGCCGGCGCGATGAATGACGCCGAAAAAATGTTGATCGAGAGTTTGGGTTAATAATTAAAGCGGCCGCTTGGGCATAATTAATCGTTTTCAAACCCCATTTCGCGATTTTTATATTCCATTTGGTTGGAAAATTTGCAGCTATACTGGAAAGTGCTAGTCAGGTGAGATGAGAACTTAAATTCTAGATTCTCATAAACACCAACCCCCTCTACCCCCACCCCAATAACCCCGCGCACCACCCTCGCGGCGCATGAAATCCGCCAACCGGTCCTCGCTGCCGTCGGGGCGCAAGCGGTAGATGGTTCGCAGGCCGCGGCCGTAGCGGTCGATGGGTTCGTCCAGCCGGTGCGTCATGCGGAAGGGGCCGCGGTTGAGCCAGCCTTGCAGCGCACGGGTCGAAGCCTCGGCCTGCACCGCCTCCGCCGGGCATCCGGCATCCTTCTCCGCCGTGTCGATCCCGACCACGCGCACGCTGCGCTCGCCCAGCTTGAACGTGTCGCCATCGACCACGCAGTAATAACCGCGGCCACGCCCGCAGCGGGTGAAGCGCCCCTCGATCACCTGCGGCTCGCTCGACAGCCAGCCGGGGGCGGGAAGGACGCCGGGCAGCGCGAAGACATAGGCCAGCGTCGCCAGCGCGATCAGCAGCAGCAGCGGACGCATCGAGACCCATGCCTCGCGCCAGGTCGGCTGCCGCCGCTTGAAACGCGCAGGCCGGACCGTGCGCCTGCCTGCGCGCGTTCGCCGTTTCGGTTTGAAGCGCGTTTTCCTGCCCATGACGCGCAAGGATAGCCCCGCGCCCCGCGGGTGCAATCGTGCAGGCCTGCGTGCATGCGCCGCTGCGCAGGGCCCTTGCTTCGCAGCGGCGGGAGTGCAAGCATCGCGGCCGAGCAACCTTCCGCTTACAGGAGACCTGCCGATGACCACCCGTCTTGCAAATTTCGCCCTTCCGCTGGCCGCCGCGCTGGCGCTTGCCGCCTGCGCCGAGTCCGAAGACACCGCCTATGAAGTCGATGCCACCGACGAGGGCGGCGGCGAGCTGATCGTGGCCGAGCAGCAGCCCGATGCGGTCGAGGTCGACACGCCCGACACGCCGATGACCAATGTCCCCGAAGAGGACGCGGAAGTCCCGGCCGAATAACGGGCGGCGGCCCCACCCGCCGGAGCGGGGCGGGGCATCGCTGCGCGGGGCGAAAGGGTCTGCGTCCTACCAGCCCCAGGCGGCGGGCGGCGCGGCGATCGGCGTGCTCGCGTCGAATTCCACGCGGAACAGCCGTGTCGGATCGTTCCGCCGGGTAAGCTGGTAGACGAAATGCGCATCCGGCTGCGCTGCCGGATCGACCTCCACCCGCCAGACATTGGTCAGCGAGGCGTCCAGCCCCTCGCGCGTGAACAGCGCCACGCTTTCGCCGTCGACCGGGAAGTCCTGCGCCCGCGCTGTGCCCGCGTCGGTACTGGTGCCGCCATAGAAGGTCACGGCATCGGCCTCGCCATCGGCATGGCGGTGGTCGTGCTGGATCGTGACGCGCGTGGCTGCGCCTTCACCCTCGCGCGTCACGATCCAGGTCCGGCTGCGGTTCCAACCGGCGGGGGCCTCCGGGTCTGCGACATGGAAGGCGATCGCCACGCGGGCTTCGTCGCATGCGGCCCAATGCGCGACCATGCGTTTGCCCGCCCAGTCCGCATCGCGCGCGTCCGTGCTGGCGAGGCCGCCCGCGTAGGCCTTGCCGCAATGGCTCGACAGCGCCTGCCAGAACGCTTCCTGCGGGGCCGCGGCGGATGGCGGTGCGCTTGCCGGGGCGGGCATGGCGCACCCTGCTAGCGGAGCGGCGGCAATCAGGGCGGTCAGGATCTGGGTGCGGGTCATTGCGCGACCCTAGACCGCGCGCGGCGAAAGGGAAGCGTTGCCGCGCGGCCGCCCGCTGCGCGCGCTTTCCTACGCGGGGGCACAGCGGCTATCGCGGGGCCATGCCTGTCGCCCCTCTCCTTCGCCCGAGCCAGCCCGTGCGGGGCAATCTGCGGCTAGGCGCGGTTTTTGCGTTTGGACCGTGGTCCATGCGGTCCATGTCATCAGACTGGCCGAGGGGGAAGCCTACAAGAGTCCAACACGCCAGGGCGTGCCGGGCCGCGGTGCGGAAACGCAAGGGGGCGGCAGGATCGCCTGCCGCCTCCGGGGCGGCCGCGCGGGGCAGGGAGGGGGTGCCCCGCGCGGCCGGTCGGCCTGTGACTTACAGCTCGGGCTGCGTGTCGAGCTCGGTGTCGGTGTCGGCGTCGACCTCCGTATCCGCGCCGGGCGTGTCCAGTTCGGCATCGGTATCGGTCTCGAGGTCGCCATCGACCGCGACAGGGTCGCCGAGCCGGTCCTCGACCGCCTGTGCGCGTTCCTCGGCGGTCATCAGCGCGCGGTCGGCGGCGGTGGTGGTGTCATCCACCACCGGATCGGTCGCGGGGGCGGTATCGACGCGCGCTTCGGCAGCCGTATCGACCGTGCCAGTGACCGGGCCGGTGACGGGGCCGGTCACGGGACCGGTCACCTGCGCGCTGGCGGCGGTGGCGCCGGTGGCGGCGATAAGCGCGGCGGCAAGGGCAGTGAACTTGGTCATGATGCGTATCCCATTCTCGTTATCGGGACTGGGGATACGCCGCAGCCGCGCCGCCGGCCCCCGCAAATGCGCCCATCCGTGCGCCCTGATTGGCGAAACGAGCCGGTTCATCGGCGGTTTATCGCAGGTTTAGCCGGCGTTCATGCAGGCGGTGCTGCGGGCGCGGACGCACAAACCTTTGCCTCGGGCGCGCAGCATCGCTATTTCGCCGCCGATGACCACCAGACCCGATATCCACGCCAAGGCCGAAACGCTGATCGAGGCGCTGCCCTACTTCCAGCGCTATGCCGGGCGCAGCTTCGTCGTGAAGTACGGCGGCAATGCCATGGGCGACGAGCGCGCGGCGCGCGAATTCGCCGAAGACGTGGTGTTGCTGCGCGCGGTGGGGATCAACCCGGTGGTGGTCCATGGCGGCGGCCCGCAGATCGGCGCGATGCTGGAAAAGCTGGGCGTCGAGACCACCTTCGTCGATGGCCTGCGCGTGACCGACAAGCAGACCGCCGAGGTCGCCGAAATGGTGCTGTCGGGCGCGATCAACAAGGCGATCGTCGGCTCGATCGCGCGCGCCGGGGGCAAAGCGATCGGCATCTCGGGCAAGGATGGCGGGCTCGTCACCGCGACCAAGCTGCAGCGCACGCACAAGGACCCCGACAGCAATATCGAGAAAGTGCTCGACCTGGGCTTCGTCGGCGAACCCTCGAAGGTCGACACCACGATCATCGAGACCGCGACCGGTGCGGGCATGATCCCCGTGGTCGCGCCGATCGGCGTGGGCGAGGACGGGCATACCTACAACATCAACGCCGACACCATGGCGGGCGCGCTGGCGGCGGCGCTGGGCGCGGCGCGGCTGCTGCTGCTGACCGATGTCGCGGGCGTGCTCGACAAGCAGGGCGGCCTGCTGACCGACCTCACGCCCGCCGACATCCGCCGGCTGCGCGACGACGGGACGATCTCGGGCGGGATGATCCCCAAGCTCGAAACCTGCGTCCAGGCAGTGGAATCGGGCTGCGAGGCGGCGGTGGTGCTCGACGGGCGCGTCCCGCATGCCATGCTGCTCGAGTTCTTCACCGCGCGCGGCGCGGGTACGCTGGTCGCCAGGGGGCGGTAATCGGTCGGTCGGGGGTGGCGCGCGGCGCGGCGCGCTTGTAGGACGCGCAACAGGACAGCTTCAAGGGAACGCACCACCACATGCAGGCGCTCAGCACGATCTACCAGATCATCTCCATGCTCACCAACGTGCTGGTGATGCTCATCATCATCCAGTTCGTCATCGGCCTGTTGTTCGCCTTCAACGTGGTCAACCGGTCGAACGATTTCCTCGCGGGCTTCTACATGGCGATCAACCGCCTGCTCGAACCGGTGCTGGGGCCGATCCGCAACCTGCTGCCCAATACGGGCGCGATCGATTTCTCGCCGCTGGTGCTGATCATCCTGCTCAACATCGTCCTGATCGTCCTCGGCAATGTGATCTACGGCTGATGGCCGCGCAGGTCATCGACGGGAAGGCGTTCGCTGCCAAGCTGCGCGAGCGCGTCGGCCGGCAGGCGGCGCAGTTCGAACAGGCGGCGGGGCGCAAGGCGGGGCTCGCGGTGGTGCTGGTGGGCGAGGACCCGGCCAGCCAGGTCTACGTACGCAGCAAGCACAAGGCGACCGTGGCTGCGAACATGGAGAGCTTCGAGCATCGCCTGCCGGCGGATGCTGGCGAAGCCGAACTGCTCGCGCTGGTCGAACGCCTCAACGCCGATCCGGCGGTCGACGGCATCCTCGTCCAGCTGCCATTGCCCGGCCACCTCGACGAACAGGCGGTGATCGCCGCTATCAGTCCCGACAAGGACGTCGATGGCTTCCACGTCACCAACGCCGGGCGACTGGCGGTCGGCCAGAGCGGTTTCGTCCCCTGCACGCCGCTCGGCTGCATGATGCTGCTGACCGACCGGCTGGGCGATCTCTCGGGGCTCGAGGCGGTGGTGATCGGCCGGTCGAACATCGTCGGCAAGCCGATGGCGCAGCTGCTGCTCGACGCCAATGCCACGGTGACCATCGCGCATAGCCGCACCAAGGATCTGCCCGCAGTGGTGAGGCGCGCCGACATCGTCGTGGCCGCAGTGGGCCGCGCCGAAATGGTCAAGGCGGAATGGCTCAAGCCGCAAGCGACGGTGATCGATGTCGGGATCAACCGCCTGCCGGCAGAACCCGGCGCGGACAAGGGCCGACTGGTCGGCGATGTCGACTATGCGGGCGCGCAGGGCGTTGCCGCCGCGATTACCCCGGTGCCCGGCGGGGTCGGGCCGATGACTATCGCGGTGCTGCTGCGCAACACGCTGGTCGCCGCCTATCGCAACGAAGCGCTCGACCTGCCCGAAGGCGCGCTGTGAGGCTCGCCATCGCCCTGCTGGCGCTGGCGCTTGCCGCCTGCACCGCCGGGCCCGGTTCGCGCGATCGCTACGCGCGGCTGCTGGCGCCCGCTGCCAATCCTTCCAAGGTGGTGGCCGCCGAACTGGAACTTGCCCGCGCGGCGCAGGAAGACGGGCAATGGTCCGCCTTCCGTGATTTCTCCGCCGGCGACGCGGTGCTGTTCGTGCCCGAGCCGGTGGCAGCACGCGACTGGTTGCAGGGCCGCGCCGATCCTGCAGCGGCGCTGCGATGGCAGCCGCATCACATTTGGTCGAGCTGCGACGGGTCGCTGGCGGTCACCCGCGGGGCCTGGCAGCATCCGGATGGCGCGCAGGGCGAGTTCACCACGGTATGGCAACGCCGCCCGGATGGCGACTACCGCTGGACACTGCATCAGCGCATCGCGCAAGATACCCCGCGCGGGGCGCCGGAATTCGTCGGCACCGATGTCGCCGAATGCCCGGCACGCGGTCTGGCGGCGGAGCTGCGCGAACAGGCCACGCAGTCGCGACCGGTCGATGGCGGCACCTATTTCGACCAGGTCAGCGGCGACAGCAGCCTGTTCCTGACCTTCGTGGTCGCACCCGATCTGTCGCGTCACTGGAAACTGATGCTGCACCGCGATGGCCGCATGGTCGATGCCATGGCGGGCAGCGTCGCGGCGCCGGTGGAGGAGTAGCATGACCGCCCTGTTCCTGTCCGCATTCATCACCCTGTTCGTCGTCATCGACCCGCCGGGCTGCGCGCCGATCTATGCCGGATTGACCAAGGGTGCCTCGGCGGCCCAGCGCCGCAACATGGCGATCCGCGCATCGGGGATCGCGCTGGTCATCCTGCTGGTCTTCGCGCTGTTCGGCGAGGACTTGCTCGGGGCGTTGCATATCGAACTCGACAGCTTCCGCATCGCCGGCGGCCTGATGCTGTTCTGGATCGCCTTCGAGATGGTTTTCGAAAAGCGCACCCAGCGGCGCGAGGAACGGGCCGAGAAGGTGGCCGCGACGCCCGAGGTCGAAGACGTGTCGGTCTTTCCCATGGCCATTCCCATGCTGGCCGGGCCCGGGGCGATTGCAGCGATCATGCTGCTGATGAACGAGGCGCAGGGGATCGAGCAGAACCTCATCGTGCTCGGCGCGCTGGTGGCGGTCATCCTGATAACCATGGCCGCGCTGATCGCCGCAGGGCCGATCATGCGGCTGTTCGGCGACAAGGTCGAAGCCGCGATAACGCGCGTTCTCGGCGTGCTGTTGGCCGCGCTGGCGGCGCAATATGTCATCGATGGGCTGCGCGGCAGCTTCTTCGGCTAGGGCGGCCTGGCCCGCGCCGCGCGCTATTGCAGCGTGACGATCTCGTTGCCGTCGTCGCGCAAGGCGAAGAACTGCATCAGCTGGATCATCAGGTCGCACCGCTTGTGCAGGTCGGGCGCTTCGAGCAGTGCTTGCTTGGAAGCCGAATCGAAGGGCGCGATCTGCGCAACGCCGTTGATCAGCGTTTCGTCATCGAGCTGATCAACCGAATCCCAGTCGACCGAATAGCCCTGCATGTCGGCGAACCGCCGGGCTTCGAATTCGAAGCCGGCGCGTTCGACCGTCGACAGCGTCTGTCCGGACGGATCCTCGATCATTTCGGCTTCGACCTGCCTGAAGGCGGTCGCCACCTCGAGTTCGCGGAGCACGCGAAACCGCGATTCGCCGTCGAGCACGATGTTGTAGCGTCCGTCTTCCAAAGCCTCGACATCGCCGATCCGGCCGACGCAGCCGACCGTATAGAGCGGTGCGCGATCGCTCGGCTTCTGGGGTTGGATGATCCCGATCAGCCGGTCCTTGGCCAAAGCACTGCCGATCAGTTCGCGGTAGCGCGGCTCGAACACATGCAGGGGCAGTTGTAACCCCGGGAAGAGGATCGCCCCCGCAAGCGGGAAGATGGAAAGACGCTGGCTCAACGGCCGCCCTATCCGAACAACAGGCGCGAGAGGCGCCGCCGTGTCGCTACCACCCACGGATCCTCGAGACCGACGGCTTCGAACATCTGCAGCAATTTGGCGCGCGCTGCGCCCTCGTTCCATTCGCGGTCGGTTTCGACCATCGCCAGCAGTTCGTCGGCCGCGGCATCGCGATCGCCCGCAGCGAAGGCGGCCTCGGCGTAATCGTAGCGCGCCTGCATATCGCCGCCTTCGGCCTGCTGCCTGAGCGCGGCGAGTTGCCCGTCATCGACCTTGTTGCCAGCCAGTTCGAGCGCGGTTTTCGCCTGTTCGATCTGCGGATCGGCAGCCACCGCCGGATTGGCTTCGGCCGCGCTCAGCGCCGCCTGCGCCTGTTCGACATGGCCCGCCTGCACGAGCGCGCGGACCAGCCCGGCATGCGCCGCGGCATTGTCGGGCGCCATCTGCACCACCTGTCCGAAAACACCTGCCGCGCGCTCGGCGTCGCCTTCGGCCAGGACCTGTTCGGCCATGGTGACGAATTGCGAGACGTCCTGTTGCTGCTGCTGTTGGCCGCCTGCCGCACCATTGTCGCCGCCGCCGTCGAGCGGCAGCTGGGCGAGGATCTGGTCGAGCGTCTGCTTGAGCTGCGATTCGCTGCGCGCATTGGTAAGATCGGCCACCGGCTGGCCCTGGAACATCGCATAGACCGTCGGGATCGACTGCACCTGGAACTGCGCGGCGATGAACTTTTCCGCGTCGACATCGACCTTCTTCAGCACCACGCCCTTGTCGGCATATTCGGCCGCGACCTTTTCGAGCATCGGTGCCAGCGCCTTGCAGGGGCCGCACCACTCGGCGTGGAAATCGAGGATGACGAGCTTCGACATCGACGGTTCGACGACGTCGGTCTTGAAGCGCTCGACCGCTTTCTGTTCGTCAATGCTCAGCCCCATGCTCGCCACGTAAGTCCACCTTTCATCTCAAAATTCCGGTATGCCCCATGTGGGCATTCGCACGGCAATGTGAAGGAGCGCCGGCACGCTCGCAAGGGTCGCAAAAAATCTGCAATTTTCGGCTTGCGAGACTCGAAGGCCGCTGCTAGTTGGCCGCCTCCCCACCGGGACCACCCAGTTCCGGTAGCGCCAGTGAGCGGGCGTAGCTCAGGGGTAGAGCACAACCTTGCCAAGGTTGGGGTCGGGCGTTCGAATCGCCTCGCCCGCTCCATTTTCCTCGATAATCCGGATATCTGTTGGCCGATGAAAGGCCTGCGCGCCCTGCGGCGCGCGCGGTAGTTGGTCGCTTTGCCGGGCCAATTCGTCGAGCGGCAAGGCAATTGGGCCAAAAAGAGGTTGCGCCACAGGCTGAGCCCGCTAACGGCTACGATATGTTGTATCGTCTTGCTAACTCGCTTCGTCTCGTCGGCTCCACCGTCTCGCTCGCGGCATTGGCCGTGGGCAGTCAGGCCTACGCCCAGTCCGCCGAACCGGCAGATCCCGCACGGGACGCCGAAAGTCCCCCTTTGACCGACGATCTGCACGATCGGCGGATCAACTATCAGGGCCAGATCGTCGTCAGCGCGCAGGGGATACGCGATCTCGATCTGCTCGCCGGGACCGACGTGGTCGAGGGCGAGGAATTGCAGCGCAATCTCGCGGGCCAGATCGGCGACGTGCTCGACAGCCAGCCGGGCGTATCGGCAAGCGGGTTCGCGCCCGGGGCATCGCGCCCCATCCTGCGCGGTTTTTCCGGTGAACGGGTCAAGGTGCTGATCGACGGAATCGGCGCGATCGATGCCTCGAACACCTCGGACGATCACGCGGTCTCGATCGATCCGCTGACCGCCGAACGGATCGAGGTGCTGCGCGGCCCCGCAGTCCTGCTGTTCGGCAGCCAGGCGATCGGCGGCGCGGTCAACGTCATCGACAAGCGGATTCCGCTGCGGCTGCCGAGCGAAAGCGTGCATTTCGACTTCCTTGCTGGCGGCGACACCGCCGCCGACCAGCGTGAAATCGGCGGATCGGTCGATATGCGGCTGGGCAATAGCGGCTTCGTCTTCCATGCCGATGGATCATGGCGCGAGACCGACGATCTCGAAGTCCCCGGCTATACCGTCGCGCCTTCGCTGCGCGCCGACCTGCTGGCCGATGCTGCCGAAGAGACCGAGGAAGGCAATCTCGAAGAAGCCGAGGAATTGCGCGAAGCCGCCGACCAGCGCGGTTTCGTTCCCAACACCGGCACCGAGACATGGACTGCGAACGCCGGGCTCGCGTTCTTCAGGAACGATAGCAGCCTTGGGTTCTCCTTCGGGGTTTACGATACCCAATACGGCGTGCCGGGTCGCCCCGGTGCGGGCCACCATCACGGCGAGGAAGAAGGCGAGGAGCATGATGAAGACCACGGCGCCGAAGAGGAAGAGGGCGAAGAAGCCGTAAGCATCGGCCTGCGCCAGTACCGCGCGGATCTGCGCGGCGACATCTATCTCGGCGAAGGCCTGTTCGAACGGCTGCGCCTGCGCGCCGGCTATTCCGACTATACGCATACCGAATTCGAGGGCGACGAAATCGGTACGGTGTTCGATGTGCAGGGGATCGAGGCCCGCGCCGAGCTGATCCAGAACGACAGCGGCCCGTGGCGCGGTTCGATCGGTATGCAGTATTATTTCCGCGATTTCGAAGCGATCGGGGCCGAGGCCTTCGTCGCGCCGAACCGGACGGACCAGTTCGCCATGTTCGCCTTGCAGGAATATGGCACCGGTCCGCTGCAGGTCGAGGGCTCGCTGCGCTACGAAAACACGCATACCGAAGCCAATACGCTCGGCATTACGCGCGATTTCGACACCTTCTCGGGCGCGGTGGGGCTGTCCTACGAAGCGACGCCTGCCATCCGTACCGGTATCAACCTGTCACGGGTGGCGCGCGCGCCCGCCGCCGAGGAACTGTTCTCGAACGGGCCGCATATCGCGACGCAGGCATTCGAGATCGGCGATCCCAACCTGAAGCAGGAAAAGGCCTGGGGCGCCGAACTGTTCGCCCGCGGGAGCCTCGCCGGCGCGACGTTCAGCCTCGCGGCGTACCGCACCTGGTTCGACGACTTCATCTACCTGTCGCAGACGGGCGCCGAAGAGGACGACCTGCCGGTCTTCGTCTTCCTGCAGCAGGATGCGACCTATTCCGGGATCGAGGGGGAAGTTGCCTTCGATCTGCTCGAGACGGACAGTTTCACGCTGGGGACCGAACTGCTGGGCGAATACGTCCACGCCAAGCTCGACGACGATACCTTCGTCCCGCGGATTCCGCCGTTGCACCTGGCCGCCGCGCTCAAGGCGTCGACGGGTGACTTCGACGTGCGCGGCGAGGTCGAATGGTATGACAAACAGAACGACATCGCGCCGTTCGAAACCGCGACCGACGGCTACACCTTCGTCAACGCATCGATCGCGTGGCGCCCGTTGCGGGGGACCAATTCGGTCACCCTGTTGCTCAAGGCGGACAACATTTTCGACGTCTCGGGCCGCCGCCACACCAGCTTCACCAAGGATTTCGTCCCGCTGGCCGGGCGCAATTTCAGCGCCAGCCTGCGCGCCAGTTTCTGAACCGGTCCGCCCACCCGGGTTTTCGGTGACCGCCATGGCCAGCCTTGGCGGTCACCGTATCGGTTCTGCCGTGCCTACTGTTCGACGGCGAAGGTCAGTTCGGCACGTTCCTGCAGCCGCGTGACCAGCGCTTCGCCGAGGAACGAGCCCGGAGTACCGACCCCGCCTTCGGCATCGCTTTCGAGCAGGCCCATGCCGGTTTCCGCCAGCATCCGGCTGGTCGAACCGTATCCCGGGTCGTACTTGCCCTTCACGGCATAGTGCAGCCGCTCGCCGTCTTCCCATTCGCCCACGAACAGGACATCGTAGAAGCCGTTCTCCCGCTCCTCCTTGGTCGGGCCTTCGCCCGGCTTGGGGGGCTTGGCACCGAACGGGTTCTTGAGCATCGAGACGACCGCGTCGGCCGCAGCCTTGCCGGCCTCGCCGGGGCTGGTCAGCATCATCTCGTCATAGCGGAAGTCTTCGCCATAGGGATGGCCGCGCAGGAAATTTGTGCGGTGGACGTTCTTGGTGTTGATCGTCGCCATAATGAACGGCGCGGCCCATTTGCCCAGTTCGTCCTCGTAGTGCGGCATCATGCCCGAAGGTTGATCGGGGCCGGTGAAACCCGGCGTCAGGCCGAAGGGATCGTTGAGTACCTTGATGATCCCGGGGTTCTTGGCCGCGTTCTTCATCGTTGCGGTGAGGCTGGCCGCAGTGCCGCCCGAAAAGGTCCCCTGCATCGCGCGGACGCGGCCCTTGACGCGCGGAGCGGGCGAACCGTGGCGCTTCACCGCCTCCTGCTGCAGCATCAGCACGCCGAGATCGAAGGGTATCGAATCGAACCCGCTCGAGAAACAGATCCGCGACCCACTGTTCTTGGCTGCCTCGTGATGCAGGTCGATCTGTTCGCGCATCCAGCCCGGCTCGCCGCACAGGTCGGCGTAGTCCGTCCCGCTCTTTACGCAGGCAGCGACCAGTGCGTCGCCATAGAGCTGGTAGGGACCGACCGTGCTGAGAACGACCTTGGTCCGCGCGCACATAGTGTCGAGGCTGGCGGGATCGTCAGCGTCGGCCACGACCAGCGGCGTGCTCGCCGGTGCGCCGATTTCGTCGCGGACCGCTTCGAGCTTGTCCATGCTGCGCCCCGCCATTGCCCATTTCGGGGCATTGGCGGCATCGCCATATTCGCGCACGAAATGCTCGGCGACGAGACGCCCGGTGTACCCGGTGGCGCCATAGACGATGATGTCGAATTCGGTGTCGGCCATGTCAGTCTCCTTTGCCGCCTGAATGCGCGTGGCGGGCAGGAGAGTCAAAGACGTTACGGCGTGCGCGGAATGCGCGGGAGGACGCCCGACTGGCTCGAAATGGCCAGCAAGCGCCCGTCTTCAGCGAAGTGCCGGGCACTGCCGTGAACCACGCCGCGATCGAAGGCGGCAAGCTCGGTCACCGAAAGCACCCAGCCATCGTCCGCCGACTGGATATGGCGATAGGTATCGTCGAGGCTGGAGCCGCCGCGCGCGGCGTGATGCGCGCCGAGGAAGAAGTCCGAGACGATCGCCAGCCAGCCCGAGTTCACGGGAAAGCCCGCCTGCGAACGCGACCACAGCGCCTGGATGCCGCGCGCGTCGTCCTGCAACGCCACGCGGGTCTCGAGCTGATCGCCCAGCGTGCCGGGCACGCCCCAGCTGCGATCGCCGCTTTCGCATTCAGCGGGGGACGGGACGTCGGGCATTGCGGCGAAGATGCGCTGCTCGCTCGGCTCGCGCGCACCCAGCGCCGCACTGACGCGGTGGGTCAGCCGGCTGTTGCTGCGAATTTCCGCCTGCCATTGGCCCACCGACTGGCCGCCGCCGCACTGCTCGCAGGAAACGACCAGCTCCTCCGCATGCGTGGTCGGGGCGAGGAACTGGATGTTCGACCATAGCAGCGTCTGCCCGCTCGCCAGTTCGAGCGCGTCGACCGCTGCCGCCAGTGCGACCCCGCCCATCACATGCGGTGCGCCTTCGGGCCCAACCGTGGCAGGCGGCATGACCGGCAGGACGTATTCGCCCTCGCGCTCGCCCGGCGCGACACGCCAGAAGGGAAAGCGTGAAACGCTCACCCGATCGCGGTCACAGCCGCGGCAGCGTCACGCCGCGCTGACCCATGTATTTGCCCGCGCGGTCACGGTAGCTTGTTTCGCAGCGCTCGTTGCCCTGCAGGAACAGGAACTGGCACGCGCCTTCATTGGCGTAGATTTTCGCCGGCAGCGGGGTGGTGTTGGAAAATTCCAGCGTCACATGGCCTTCCCAGCCGGGTTCGAGAGGGGTGACGTTCACGATGATCCCGCAGCGTGCATAGGTGCTCTTGCCGAGGCAGATCACCAGCACGTCTTCGGGCACGCGGAAATATTCGACCGTCCGTGCCAGCGCGAAGCTGTTGGGCGGGATCACGCAGATGTCGGTTTCGCGGTCGACCAGGCTGTCGCCGTCGAAGTTCTTCGGATCGACCACCGCGCTGTTCACATTGGTGAAGATCTTGAACTCGGGCGCGACGCGCGCGTCATAGCCATAGCTCGACAGCCCGTAACTGATCACCCCTTCGCGGCGCTGCGCCTCCACGAAGGGCTCGATCATGCCCTCGTTCTGCGCCTTGTCGCGGATCCACTTGTCGGAAAGAATCGCCATGGGAGGACGATTCCCGAGCCGCGCCACTGGGGCAAGCGGCCCGGGAATCTTATCCGCCCTTTAGCTCGCCAGTAGCGTGGCGTTGCCGCCGGCTGCGGTCGTGTCGATGCACACCACGCGTTCGGTTGCGAACCGCGCGACGTAGTGCGGCCCGCCCGCCTTGGGGCCGGTGCCCGACAAGCCTTCGCCGCCGAACGGCTGGCTTTCGACCACGGCACCGATCTGGTTGCGGTTGACATAGAAATTGCCGACCTTGGCGCGCGCCTCGACAAAGGCGCGCGTGTCGTCATTGCGGCTGTGAAGCCCCATGGTCAGCCCGTAGCCGGTCGCGTTGATATCCTCGACCACGCGGCCGAGATCGGCGGCGCGGTAACGTACGACATGGAGGATGGGGCCGAAGTTCTCGCGTTTGAGGTCGAGGATCGAATCCATTTCCACGATCGTCGGCGCGACGAAGCACCCGGCATTGGCACCGCGATGAAGGCGGCGGCGCCATACGGGGAAACCGCCCTTCTTGCGCCGGGCGACATGCCGTTCGAGCGAGGATTTGGCGTCCATGTCGATCACCGGGCCGACATCGGTGGCCAGGTGCTCTGGATTGCCGATCGTCAGCGCCTCGAAACCGCCGCGGATCATCTTCAGCATCTCGTCGTAAACGTCGTCCTGAATATAGAGCACGCGCAGCGCCGAGCAGCGCTGGCCCGCACTCTGGAACGCGCTGGCGACGACGTCGCGGGTCACCTGCTCGGGCAGCGCGGTCGAATTGACGATCATCGCGTTCTGTCCGCCGGTTTCGGCGATCAGCGTGGCGATCGGACCCTCGCGCGCGGCGAGGCCGCGGTTGATCGCCTGCGCAGTCTGCGTCGATCCGGTAAAGGCGACGCCCGCAATGCGCGGATCGGAAGTGATCATCTCGCCCACTTCGCCCGCACCCGGCAGCAGCTGAAAAGCCTCTTCGGGGATGCCCGCCTGGTGGCACAGGCGCACCGCCAGCGCCGCGATCAGCGGCGTCTGCTCGGCCGGCTTGGCGACGACCGTATTGCCCGCGGCGAGCGCAGCGGCGGGTGTCCCGATGAAGATCGCCAGCGGGAAATTCCACGGGCTGATGCAGGCGAACACGCCGCGGCCATGCAGGCTGAGCCGGTTTTCTTCGCCCGTTGGCCCGGGCAGCGGGATCGGGCCGGTAAACTGGCGCCGCGCCTCATTGGCGTAGAAGCGCAGGAAATCGACCGCTTCGCGCAGCTCGAGCACTGCGTCCATCAGCGTCTTGCCCGCCTCGCGCTGGCACAGGCTGAGGAATTCGTCGGTATGTTCCTCGAACAGATCGGCCGCCGCTTCGAGCAGCACCGCGCGTTTCTCGCCGCCCAGCCGGTCCCAGCCCGGCTGGATCGCTTCGGCGCGCGTGATCGCTTCCTCGACTTCGAAATCGAGTGTGTCGCGGCGCGTGCCGACTTCAGCCGACAGGTCGTGCGGCTTGTTGATCGGGGCGATTTCGGCATCGGCACCCGACATGAAGGTCGGCTCTGCCGTCCAGTGCCGGCTCTCAAGCGCGGCGAGGCGTTCCTGCAGCGGTTCGAGCACCAGCGGATCGGACAGGTCGATCCCGGCCGAATTCTTGCGGCCCGGGAAAATGTCTTCCGGCAGCGGGATGGTCGGATTGCGATAGGGATCAAGCTGCGCCATGTCGGCCACCGGATCGGTCGCCAGATCGGAAGCGGGCACTTCGGCGTCCGCCATGCGGTTGACGAAAGAGCTGTTCGCGCCGTTTTCGAGCAGCCGCCGGACCAGATAGGCCAGCAAGTCCTTGTGCGTGCCGGTGGGGGCATAGATCCGCACATTGGTGCGGTCGTTGCCTTCCATCTGCGCGAGCGCGCCGTAGATGTCCTCGCCCATGCCATGAAGGCGCTGGAATTCGAGTGGCTTGCCGCCCGCCAGCGCCTTGATCGCGCCGATGGTGTAGGCGTTATGCGTGGCAAAGGCGGGATAGATGGCATCGTCTGCGGCCAGCATCTTCTCCGCGCAGGCGAGATAGCTCACGTCGGTGGCCAGCTTGCGGGTGAAGACGGGGAAATCCTTGAACCCGCCAACATGGCTAAGCTTGATCTCGGTATCCCAATAGGCGCCCTTGACCAGCCGGACGAAGAACTTGCGGTCGTATTTGCGGGCCAGCCGCGCGGTCCATTCGACCATCGGCACGCCGCGTTTCTGATAGGCCTGGATGGCCAGCCCGAACCCTTCCCAGCGGCTGCCGTCGGGCCGTGTGAACAGGCTGTCGTCGCGCGCGAGGGCCTCGATCAGATCCATCGACAGCTCGAGCCGGTCGGCTTCTTCGGCATCGATGGTGAAATGGATATTCGCATCGCGCGCAGCGGTCGCGAGATCGCGCACGATCGGCAACAGGTCGGCGATCGCCAGATCGGCATGCAGGAAAGTGTATTTCGGATGCAGCGCGGACAGCTTCACCGAGATGCCCGGGGCGGTCCGCACGTCGCCGGTCGATTCGCGCACCAGGCGTTCGATCGCTTCGTGGTAATTCACCCGGTAGCGTTCGGCATCGGCGAAGCTCATCGCGGCTTCGCCAAGCATGTCGAAGCTGTGCGTCAGCCCGCGCGCGCGTTCGGGGGCCGCGCGCTTGAGCGATTCATTGATCGTGCGGCCATAGACGAACTGTCCGCCGAGGATGCGCATGGCCTGCAGCGTCGCGGTGCGGATCACGGGTTCGCCCAGTCGGTTGACCGCGCGCTTGAGCGTCTTGCCCATGCCCTTCTGCGCTTCCTCGGGACGTTCGAGCACTTCGCCCGTCAGCATCAGCGAGAAGGTCGCGGCGTTGACGAAGGTGGATGAGCTTTCGCCCATGTGTTCGGCCCAGTCGATATCGCCGATCTTGTCGCGGATCAGCGCGTCGGCGGTCGCCGCATCGGGCACCCGCAGCAGCGCTTCGGCGAGACACATCAGCGCCACGCCTTCCTCGGTGGCGAGGCCATACTGGTGCAGGAAGGCATCGATCCCGCTGGCCTTGCGCTTGCGCGCCTCCTCGATCAGCCGGGTGGCGATCTCGGCGGCTTCCTCGTGCTTGGCGCTCGCCGCGCTGGCTTGTGCCATGCGCTCGGCGACGCAGGCGTTCTCTTCCGCGCGGTAGGCCTCGCGGAGCGCTTGGCGGGAAATGGGGGACAGGCGGGCAGGATCGTGCAGGGCCATACGACTCCGGACAGAAGGAGGGATAAAGCAGGCCCATTGGACCTGCGGTGTATCCCTTTCAAGCTTTGCGGAGCGCGCTGGTTCCGTAGCGTCGTGTCAGTCGCGCGCGGCAAACCAGTCGGCGACTGCCTGCTGTGCTTCGTCAGGCAGGTGCAGACCCAGCTTGCTGCGCCGCCACAGCACATCCTGCGCGGTGCGCGCATATTCGTGGTCGACGAGGTGGCGCAGCTCAGCCTCGTACAGCGTACCGCCGAAGTGCCGGCCGAGATCGGCCAGCGCAGTTGCCCCGCCCAGCACACGGTCGATCCGCGTGCCATAGGCGCGCGCCAGCCGCAGCAGCATTTCGGGCGGTATCCAGGCATAGCGTTCACCCGCCTCCCACAGGAAACCGGCGAAATCGGCATCGGGCATGTCGCCGCCCGGAAGCGGCGCATGGGCGGTCCAGTCGCGCCCCGGCAGCGGCATCACCTCGCCCAGCTTTTCCAGCGCATGTTCGGCCAGCTTGCGGTAGGTGGTGATCTTGCCGCCATAGACCGACAGGATGGGCGCCCCGTCCTGCGCGTCGAGTTCGAACACGTAGTCGCGGGTCACGGTCGAATTGCTTGCGGCATCGTCTTCGTACAGCGGGCGCACGCCAGCATAGGAGGACACGATTTCCTCTTCCGTTACCGCGCTGGTGAAATAGCGCGAGGCGGCTTCGCACAGATAGCGGGTCTCCTCGGGCGCGATCGTGACGGCGTCGAGATCGCCTTCGTATAGCAGGTCGGTCGTGCCGATCAGCGTGTAGTCGCGCTCATAGGGGATAGCGAAAATGATTCGCCCGTCGGGTTGCTGGAAGATATAGGCATGCTCGCCCGAAAACCGCCGCGACACGATGATGTGGCTGCCCTTGACCAGCCGCAGATGGGCCGGTGTACCGGCCCCCAGCGCGATCTTGGCCACCCGGTCGACGAACGGACCCGCCGCATTGATCACTGCGCGCGCCGTCACGGATCGTTCGCAAGCAGCACTCCGCAGTGTCGCGCTCCAGCCATCCGCGCTTCGCTCCAGCGCGGTGCATTCGGTACGCACGCATATCTCCGCGCCGCGTTCCTCCGCGTCGCGTGCGGTCAGCACGACCAATCGCGCGTCTTCGACCCAGCAGTCCGAATATTCGAAACCGCTGGTCAGCCGGTCTTGCAGGATCGTGCGGTGCGGGGCCACGCGCAGCTTGACGCGCTTGCTCTTGGGCAGGCTCATCCGTCCGCCGATGCGGTCGTATAGCGCGAGGCCCAGCCACAGCATCCACTTGGGCCGCATGCTCGGTTCATGCGGCATGACGAAGCGCAGCGGCCAGATGATGTGCGGGGCGTTGCGCAGCAGCACTTCGCGTTCGCGGAGGCTTTCGGCAACGAGGCGAAATTCGTAATTCTCAAGATAGCGCAGCCCGCCATGGACCAGCTTGGTGCTGGCCGAGGAGGTATGCGAGGCCAGATCGTTCTTCTCGACCAGCAGGACCCGCAGGCCGCGGCCCGCGGCATCGCGGGCAATGCCTGCGCCGTTGATCCCGCCGCCGATAACAAGGAGGTCGTAGGCTTCGTTCATTGCTGGCGGATCACGCGGCCGACGACGGCATCAAGCCTGGTCATCAGCGCCTTGTCGCGGGCCTCGGGCGCGGTCACCACGGCATTGTCCAGCGCATGGTCGATGGGCGATGGCGTGCGTTTGCGCGGCAGGGCCTTGCAGAACGCCTCGATCGTTTCGCGCGCCAGCCGGGCATTGTCCTGCATCCGGTCGAGGACCTGACCGACATCGACCGCTTCGGTCTCGTCACGCCAGCAATCGTAATCGGTCACCATCGCCAGCAGGGCATAGGGCAGCTCCGCTTCGCGGGCCAGCCGGGCCTCGGGCATTCCGGTCATGCCGATCACTTCGGCGCCCCAATGGCGATAGAGCCGGCTTTCGGCGCGGGTGGAAAACTGCGGCCCCTCCATGGCGAGATAGGTCGCGCCCTCGGTGCATTCGCCCCCTGCTGCGGCGACGGCTTTCGCAGCGTGTCTGGACAGGCGGTCGCACACCGGATCGGCCATGGAGACATGCGCAACGAACCCGTCCCCGAAAAAGCTCGATGGGCGACCCTTGGTGTTGTCGATGAACTGGTCGACGGTGACGAACCTGCCCGGTGCCAGCTCTTCCGACAGCGAACCGACCGCGCTGACCGCGAGGATATCGGTGCAGCCAGCGCGCTTGAGCGCATCGATATTGGCGCGTGAATCGAGCGTCGAGGGGGCGATGCGATGACCGCGTCCATGGCGCGGCAGGAACCGCACGCGAACGTGCCCGATGGTGCCGCACAGGATCTCGTCGGAGGGATCGCCCCAGGGCGACTGTACCGCAATCCATTGCGGATCCTCCAGCGCATCGATGGCATAAAGCCCCGACCCGCCGATGATGCCGATGGTCCAGTCGCTCATATATCCCCTCTGCGTTGCCGGCCGATCGCTTGTCGCAGCTTCTACCCTACGGGAGCTTGCCGTTTGCGGTTAATTTGTGCCTGAGCGGTGGCGTGTGGCAAGCGGCAAGTCCAGAGGCGAGTTGTAATCGGGCACTCGTGGCGCCCGCATCCGTATTCATCGTGCCGGGCGCGGCGGTGCGCTTGACAGCCAGCCGCGTTTACCGCGCAAACACCGCCTAGGCGGGGCATAGGGAAAGATGATGGCCGAAACGAATATCGAACCGACACTGGCAAGCCTGAGCGAACGCCTGCGCGTCCTGCACCGGCAGACACGCGAGACGCCGCTGTTCAACCCGGTGTTCCAGTTGTCCCTGGATATTTCGCGCAAGCTCGAAAGCGGCGAGTTGGGGATCGCGGACCTGGGCGGTCTGGTCGACGAGCTGGAAGCGCAATCGCTCGATGCGCGGGCCAATCGGCTGCGCAACCTGCTGGCACCGGCCGACGCGGGCGGGCGTCTCGCATCGCTCGCGTCGAGCGGCGCGGCGTTCGATAGCTATCGCGCGTTCTGGGAACAGCCGCACATGCATGTGGTCTTCACCGCGCATCCGACTTTCCTGCTGTCCCCGCAGCAAAGCGATGCGGTCGCGCAGGCAGTAGCAAACGGAGGTGACGTTCGGCCCGAGGCCGGAAGTGAGGCGCCGGAAATCACGCTGCGCTACGAACACCAATGCGCGATGGCCGCGCTCGCCAATGCGCAGGACGCGCGTGACCGGATGGTGAGTGCGGTGTTCGACCGGGCGCAGGCCGAATTTCCCGGGCGCTGGTGTGAATTGCAACCCCTTCCGTTCCGTTTCGCGAGCTGGGTCGGCTATGACATGGACGGGCGGACCGACATCAAGTGGTACACCTCGATTGCATTTCGTCTGTCGGAAAAGGCGCAGCGGCTCGAACGCTATGCCGCCTCGCTCGCGGCGATCGACGAAGCGCATCCGCTTATCGCCAAATTGCGCAGCGCCGCTGAACATGCCGCCGCCAGTGCCGACGAATTTGCCGGCGATCTGTCCGATCCCGCCGATCTTTCGGCAGCGGCCAACCGGCTGACCGCAGACCACGCCGACAAGCTGCTTTCGCTCGAACCGCTGATCGACCGGCTGGAAACCGAAGCGCGCGATTGTGCGGCCGAACGGGCGGTTGCGCTGCGCACGCTCGTTTCCGCGATGCGCGCCGACGGGCTGGGGATGAGCTGGATTCACTTCCGCGTGAATGCCAAGCAGCTCCACAATGCGATCCGCACCAGGCTGGGTGATGCGGCGGATATCGACCTGTCGAGCCGCGGCGCAATCGCCGCCTTGCGCGAACTGCTGGCCGGGGTCGAACCGCAAAGCGCCAATTTCGCCAGCCTCGCAGTCGAAAGCTCGACCGCGGTGCGGCAGTTCCTGGTGATGACTCAGATCCTCAAGCATGTGGATGCCGATGCGCCGATCCGCATGCTGGTGGCCGAATGCGAACAGCCCTCGACCGTGCTCGCCGCGCTCTATTTCGCCAAGCTGTTCGGGATTGCCGACAAGGTCGATGTCTCCCCGCTGTTCGAGACCGAGACCGCGCTTGAACACGGCGGGCGGTTCCTCGACCTGCTGCTGGCCGAGCCCGACTACCGCGCCTATGCCAAGACCCGCGGCCGGATTGCGATCCAGACCGGGTTCTCCGACGCCGGGCGCTTCGTCGGCCAAATCCCTGCCAGCCTCGCGATCGAGCGGCTGCAGGGCCGGCTGGCCGAGGCAATGGATGCCAACGGTCTCGGCGATGTCGCCGCGCTGATTTTCAACACGCATGGCGAAGGGATGGGGCGCGGCGCGCACCCTTCCGGCTTCGAAGACCGCATCGAATGGGCCCTCAGCGCCTGGACGCAGCGCCGCTTCGCCCGCGCGGGGATCACGCTCGAACCCGAAGCGAGCTTTCAGGGCGGCGACGGCTACCTGCTGTTCGCCACCCCCGATATCGCGCTGGCGACGCTGACGCAGATCGCCGCGAACAGCCCGGCGCATACCGACGCCGATGTCCCCACCGATCCCTTTTACCGGCGGACCGACCTCAGTCTCGATTTCTATCGCGCGATCAAGGATCACCAGCGCGATCACCTGGAAAGCCGGACCTACAGCCGCGCGATCACCGCCTTCGGCCTCGGCTTGCTCAACCAGACCGGCAGCCGCAAGTCGCGCCGGCAAAGCGATCTGTCTGCCGATCGCGAGATGAGCCTGCGGCAGATCCGGGCGATCCCGCACAACGCCATCCTGCAGCAGCTTGGCTATCCGGTGAACATCATCGCCGGGGTCGGCAGCGCGGCGGAAAGCAATATCGAGGAGATCGGTACGCTCCTGTCCGAAAGCCCGCGTGGCCGGCAGATCATGCGGCTGGTGCGCGCGTCGAATGCACTGGCCAGCATCAAGACGGTTGCGGCCTTCGGCGAACTGTTCAACTCCGCCTATTGGGCCAGCCGCCCCTATCGCGGGACCGAACAGCATCTGGGCGCGGCCTGCGAGGCCTTGGCCGAATATCTTATCAAGGACGATCGCAATGGCGTGTTTCGCCGGCTGGCATCGCGCTTGCGCGTCGATGCGTTGAAGCTGCACCGATTGTTCGAGCTGGTGCCCGACGACGATCCGCATCCCGAACGCGAAAGCGTGCGCCGGGCAATCGGCGTGCTCCAGGCCGTGCGCCTGGCGCTGTTGCAGCACATGTTCCTCAAGGCGATCTCGGTTCCGGCATTCAGCCGTGCCAACGACATCAGCCGGACCGATGTGTTGGAAATGGTCTTCACCCTGCGCATCGACGATGCGCTTGCCCAATTGCGCCGCGCCTTTCCGACCAGCTTCCCGCGCAAGGACGATTTCGCGCTCAACGAGCCGGGCGAATATCCGCGCGGCGAGGGCGAAGGTTATGCCGCGATCCGGCGCGATCACATCGATCCGATCGAACAGGCCTACGAACTGTGCCTGCGAATTTCGACTGCCATCGCGAACGAGTTCGGCGCGCACGGCTGATTGAATTCGCTGCGGTTCGCGCGCATTGTCCTGCCCTGTCAGCTGGGGGGAGGACGAATCGATGGACAATTTCCTGTGGGGTGTGGCCGCCGGGGTGCTGGGCGTTGCGGCGCTCGCCTTTTTCGCGTTCACGATGTTTCGGCGCGGGCCGCTGACGTTCCAGATCGACGGGTTTTACACCCACGTTGCCGATGGCGATGTCGGCCCCCTGATCCGCGACGTGCAGGCGGACGTCCCCGATGCCGCGGTGTGCAGGCTCGACGACCGCATGTCCTGTTCGATCCGCGACGCGGTGCAATGCCACAATGAAGCCGGTCGCCCCGATTGCGACGTGCTGCTGCTGTCGGGCGGCGGCCAGTGGGGCGCCTTCGGTGCGGGGCTGTTCGACACGCTCAGTCGCAACAGCGGCAACGAACTCGCCCTTGGTGGCGTGGGCGTCATCACCGGCATTTCCACCGGCTCGTTGCAGGCGCTGATGCTGATGGTCGCGCTCGATCCGAAGCAGACCCCGGATATGCGCCGCTTCGCGCTCGACCGGCTCGTCTGGGGTTACGCGCCGGAGCGGGAAAGCGATGTGGTTAGGCGCACCGGGCTGATCGGCGTTCCGCTGTTCGGTTCGGCGGCAGGCACGCGGCGGCTGCGCCAGCGCATCATCGAAGCGCTCATGCCGGGCGGCGACGAACGGCTGATCGAGGCGATCGGGCAATCCAGCATCGAGGCTTTCGCCGGCTTCGTCGAAGCCGAGCGCGGGGTGTTCCGCTATGCCGATATCAAGGAATTGGTGAATGCCGCCCCCACGGCCGCGGCGGCAGCGGAAGCGCTGGCGGCGGCGACCATGGCCTCCTCCGCCATGCCGGTGTTCCACCAGCAACTGCGCGTCGCGGGAAGCGATGGCGAAGCGCTGGCGCTCTACGATGGCGGGGTGCGCCGTTCGGTCTTCTTCGACCGCGCGATGGCGGCGGTCGACCGGGAAGTGCGCGAACAGATGAAGGGCCATGCGCTGGCCAAGATCGCCGGCGGTGCGACGCAGGCTGCGATCGCGCAGGATTACGAAGATACTGCGCCCACGGTCTATGTCGTGCGCAACGGCCCCACCGTGCGCAAGCGCGATGCCGCTTTCAACACCAGCTCCGGTCCGCTCAAGAACGGCCAGCGCGGGTACGATCTGCTGGTCAATGAAAGCGAGATCGGGGCCATTGCGGGCCTGCGCCTGAACAATCCCTACGGACGGATCATGCTGACCAGCGCCGACCGCTACGACACTTTCCCCAGCGACGTGGGCGAGAATTTCAAGGACGACGAAATGTTCAAGCCCGCCTTCATGGCGCGGCTTCGCGACCTCGGCCGGCACAAGGCGGAACGCCCCGAAGGGCCCTGGTGGCCCCTCAGCAGGATCGAACAGGTCTGAGAGAAATCTTTCGGGACTGTTGGTGCGGTCGAGAAGACTCGAACTTCCACGGCCTTGCGGCCACAACGACCTCAACGTTGCGCGTCTACCAGTTCCGCCACGACCGCACACAGTCTGCATCGGAGGCCCATCACAAGGACGGCCCCCGCCGGTAGGAGCGCGCCACTAGCAGCGAGGCTGCGCTGCCGCAAGCACCTTTATCGCATGGTAGCGCCGGTTAGCGCGGAGCCCAGCCGATATCCGCGAACACCGCCGATTTCGGCACATCGGTGACCGCTTCGTTGATCGTTAGTTCCTCGCCCGGGGCCAGCGTCGATTGCGGCGGCTGGACCACCCAGCTGTACACCTGCCGTTCGCGCTGGTCGCGCAGCACGATCAGGATCGGCGGGATCGGGCGGGATTCGCGCGCGGTATTGGTGACGATGATGCGCGCGCCGAAGAATTCGGTCCCGTTGGGCAGCGTGCGGCGTTCCTGTTCCTCCACCGGGAAGGCGAGTTCCAGGTCGGGTTCGGCAACACCGAATAGCGGGCGCGAAACCGGTACCCATTCGGGCAGGCCGACGTAATTGACCGCGGCAATCGTGGCGAGCGCGATGGCGGCGAAGATCGCCGCTGCCCAGGTCCACAGCTTGGCGATGTTGCGCCGCGGGCGGAACGGCGGCGCGTGCTCGAACCGCGAGGGGCCTTCATCGATTTCGGCGGCAGGCGCGGGGGGCAGGTCATCCTGCACTTCGCCATAGGGCGGGGCGGTTTCGTCGAAATCGGGACCATCTGCCGGCACGGGCCGGTCCGGGGTTTCGGCAAAGGTGAACCCGGGTTTCGCTGCCGGATCCGGTTGTTCCTGCGTATCTGCCGCGCTCGCTGCGGGCGGGGGCGGGGGCGGGGGCGGCGGCGGAGCGGGTGCAGCCGCCGGTACCGGTCGCGAGACGGGCCCCATGTCGCCGGGCGTCAGCCGGTCCGCGTCGGGCCCGTCCTGGAACCAGCTGTGCTTGCATTTGGCGCAGCGGACGGTGCGTCCGTCGATCCCGATCGCACTGTCGGGCACGACATAGCGCGTGGAGCAAGCTGGGCAGGCGATAATCATGGTGACCCAAGGCTTAGGCCGGTGCGCGAATCCCGACAAGCGACTGTACTGTTCGCAAACCCCCATGGGCGCTTTTTTCCACATGCAAGCGCGGTTATAGGCTGTGCCCGACGATGATGGGCGCCTTTTTCTTCTCGATCGACCGGGCTGCGCGATGAGCGTGGCCGAGCAGGAGATCGTCAGTTTCGACAATGTCGGATTGCGTTACGGTACCGACCGCGAAATTCTGTCCAACGTGTCCTTCACGCTGTTTCCCGGGCGGTTCTATTTCCTCACCGGTGCAAGCGGTGCGGGCAAGACGTCCTTGCTGAGGCTGCTTTATCTTGCGCAGCGGCCTTCGCGCGGGGCGATCCGCATGTTCGGCACCGATGTGATCACCCTGCCCCGCGAACGGCTGCCCGCCTATCGCCGCCGCATGGGCGTGGTCTTCCAGGACTTCCGCCTGGTCGACCACCTTTCCGCCTTCGACAACGTCGCCTTGCCCTTGCGCGTCTCGGGCGTGCGCGAGGCCGATTTACAGGGCCCGGTGGCCGACATGCTCGAATGGGTCGGCTTGGCGCATCGCGCCGATGCCCGCCCCGCAACCCTGTCGGGCGGGGAACAGCAGCGCGTGGCGATCGCGCGGGCGGTCATCGGCCGGCCCGACATGCTGGTGGCGGACGAGCCGACCGGCAACGTCGATCCCGAAATGGCGCTCAAGCTAATCCGCCTGTTCGAAGCGCTCAACCGCCTTGGAACCACGGTGGTGGTGGCAACGCATGACGTGCACTTGCTGAGCAAGGTGCCCGATTCGCTGATCATGCGTCTGGACAAGGGGGTGCTGTCGGACCCCACTGGCGCATTGCGCTATCCCCCGCGCCGGATCGGGGCGGGGGAATGAAGAAGCCTCCCGTTCTTGCCGGTGCTGCCGAGCGTGGACTGTCACCTTTTCGCGGACGCCGCGCCGCGCATCTCTTGCCCCAGGCGCGGCTGGGTGGGCCGATGCCGTGGGTGATCGCCATCATGGTTGCCCTTACGGTGCTTGCCGCAGGGGGGGGACTTGCGCTCGCCAATCTCGCCGATCGGGCGCGCGGCGAACTGGCGGGCAGCGCAACCGTGCAGATCGTCGATCCCGACCCGCAATCGCGCTCGCAGCAAGCCGATGCAGCGGCCACCCTGCTGGTCCAGGACCCCGCGGTCGCCGGGCTGGCGATCGTCCCGCCCGAAAGCGTTGCGGATTTGCTCGAACCGTGGCTGGGCACTGACGATCCGGAACAGGCGGTGCCGCTGCCCGCGCTGATCGACCTGCGGCTGCGGGACGGCGCCGATGGCGCCACGCTGGACCGGCTGCGCAGCCTGCTGGCGGATGCGGCACCCGCTGCGCGAATCGATGCGCAGGCGCAGTGGCTGGCGCCGGTCCTCGATGCCCTGTCGGCGCTCGGCTGGATGGCGTTCGGACTGATCGGCCTGCTTGCCTTCACCAGCGCGGCGGCTGTGTGGCTGGCCGCGCGGAATGCACTGGGGGGCAATCGCGACACGATCGAGATCGTGCACCTGCTGGGCGGCAGCGACGCGCAGATCGCGCGGATATTCCAACGTTCGATCCTGGCCGATGCCGTGATCGGCGGCGCGCTGGGTCTGGTAATCGGGATGGCCGCCGTGTGGCTGATGGGGGCACAGTTCGCCGCGCTCGATTCGGGCCTCGTATCCAGCGGGGGGCTACAGGGCAGCGATTGGCTGGTCTTGGCCCTTGTCCCCGTGGGGGCGGTTGCTCTAGCGGTGCTGACAGCACGGTTTACCGTGCTCGCTTCGCTCAGGAAAATGCTGTGATCCTCCGCCTCTTCGCTGCAGCTGTGCTGGTCTATGCGTTCGGCTTCCTTGCCTTTGCCGTCTCGCTGCCCAAGCCGGTGAGTGGGCAGCGCACCGATGCCGTTATCGTGCTGACCGGCGGTCCGGGCCGCATCGCGCGCGGGCTGGAAGTGGTCGACGAGGGGCTGGCCGAGCAGATGTTCGTTTCCGGCGTCGATCCCGAAGTGACCCCGGCCGAATTCGCCAGCGAGTTCGACGTTCCGCGCCGGACAATGGAATGCTGCGTCAAGCTCGGATATCTCGCCGTCGATACGCGCAGCAATGCGGGCGAGGCCGCGCAGTGGCTCAAGGAACACGATTATACGAGCGTGCGCCTGGTAACCACCGACTGGCACATGGCGCGGGCGGCCTCCGAATTCGCCGGCACGCTGCCGCCGCAGATCGATGTTCTGAAGGACGCAGTGCCCTCGCATCCGAACCTGCCGACGCTGTTCCTAGAATACAACAAGCTGCTCGCAGCGGCGATTTCGCAAGGTCTGCCAGACTGATCCGCCTATGCGATTGTTGCGTAACCTTGCCTTCTACTTCGCTTTCTATCTGGGGAGCCTGCTGATTACCTCGGCATCGCTGGCGGTTCTGCCGTTCAGCGTGGAAGCGTTCCGCCGGCAGGTGCGCAACTGGTCGCAGTGGCAACGCTGGTGCCTCACGCATCTGCTCGGCTGCGAGATCGTGCTCGAAGGCGCGCCGCTGGCCGAACCGGTGCTCTATGCGATGAAGCACGAAAGCTTTTTCGAGGCGATCGATACGCCCGCACTGTTCAATTGCCCCAGCGTCTTCGCCAAGCAGGAATTGTTCAGCATCCCGTTGTGGGGGCGCGCGGCAGCGGCGTTCGGGCTGGTGCCGGTGGAACGCAATGCCGGGGCCCGCGCGCTGATGACCATGATCCGTTCGGCCAAGGCGCTCGCGGCGGATGGACGCCCCCTGGTGATTTTCCCCGAAGGGACGCGGGTGCCGCATGGCGAAAAGCGTGAACTGCAATCCGGCTTTGCCGGCCTGTACAAGATGCTCGGCCTGCCGGTGGTCCCGGTCGCGGTGGACAGCGGGCCGGTCTATCACCGGCTCTACAAGCAGCCCGGACGGATCACTTATCGCTTCGCCGAACCGATCCCGCCGGGCCTGCCCCGGGCCGAGGTGGAAACCAGGGTGCGCGAGGCGATCAACACGCTGAATCCCTGAGGACGCCACCCGGCGCGACGTTTTCGATCTTGCGAAAAAGGCATGCTGTGCAGTCATTTATGACGCTATGGAGTGGTCTCTGTAACACTAAATTGCGCATACGCGTCTGCCCGGTCTTATCGTAAACGGGTCGATAACCTTCTCCTGTCTATCGCGAGCGGATGGATTCGCCGTCCGTCCCCAATCCGAAACCGGAACAACTGCGCCTGGCTGCGCTGGGCGAGCTGGGCGTGCTCGACACCGAGGCCGAGCGCGAGTTCGACGCACTCGCGCGGGTTACGGCCTCGATCATGGGCGTACCCAATGCCGGGATCAGCCTGGTCGATGCCGATCGCCAGTGGTTCAAGGCCTCGCACGGGATCGAGATCGGGGAAACGCCGCGCGATATCGCCTTTTGCGATCAGGTGGTGGCTCGCGGCGAGGCGCTGCTGATCGCGGATACGCTCGAGTCCGAAGAGTTCGCCGCCAACCCGCTGGTCACCGGACATCCCAGGCTCCGGTTCTACGCCGGCGCGCCGCTGATGCTCGACTCGGGCGAGTGTGTCGGCAGCCTGTGTGCGCTCGATACGGTGCCGCATCCCGATTTCCCCATCGAGAAACTCGACCGGTTGCGCGATCTCGCGACACTGGCATCCGAGTTGCTCGAGGCGAGGGGGCGCCGATTGCGCGGCGAGATCGCCGCCAAGATCGTTTCGGCCACGCCGCATGCGGTCATGGCCGCCAACCACCGCGCCGAGATCGTCTACTGGAATACTGCCGCCGAGAAGATGTTCGGACTGCCCGCGGCCAAGGCCATCGGGCGCAATGTCATGACCATCATCCCGAAGAAGTTTCACCATGGTCACCAGGAACGCTTCGAAGCAGCCGCAGAAGGGGGGCCGACGCGCCTGGTAGGGACGTTCGTCGAACTCGAAGCGCGCCATGCCGACGGCACGGTTTTCCCGGTGGAACTGTCGTTGGCACCATGGGGCAGCCAGGACATGGGCGGGTTCGCCGCAGTCATTCGCGATACGACCGACCAGATGAAATTGCGCGCCGAACGCGACCGCAACAAGCAGTTCCTCGACGCGGTGGTGTCCAATCTGCCGTCGATGCTGTTCGTCAAGGACACCGACACGCGCCGCTACCTGCTGGTCAATCGCAAGGCCGAAGAGGTCATTGGTCGTTCCGCCGAGTCGATGAAGGGAAAATCGGATGCGGAACTGTTCCCGGGAGCGGGCCAGACCTTCGAACACAATGATCTTAAAGTGATCACCCAGGGGGGATCGAGCCAGACCGAAGCTGAATTCGAACGCGATGATGCCACGCGCGTCCATATTAGGACGACGCGGGTGCTGATCGATGGTCCCGACCGGCCCAACCAGTATCTGCTGGGATTGTCCGAAGACATCACCAGCATGCGTAAGACCGAGGCCGCGCGCTGGCGCCTGGCCAATTACGATACGCTGACCGGCTTGCTGAACCGCGGCAGCATGCTCGCCCAGATCGAACGTCTGATCGAGGCGGAGCACCGCTTCGCCATTTTGAACATCGACCTCGACCGGTTCAAATCGGTGAACGACCAGTTCGGCCATGTGACCGGGGACGAAGTGCTCAAGGTGGTCGGCGCCCGCCTTGCCGACCTGTCCGACGAGAACACCCAGATCGCCCGCATCGGCGGCGACGAATTCGTCTGCCTGATGACCGGCGAGCGGCTGCGGGAACGCGCGGCGCGGTGCGCGGAGATGATCATCGGCGGGCTCCGGCAACCGATCAAGACGCGGGGCATTACCGCGCATCTCGGGGCTTCGATCGGTGTGGTGCTCTACCCCGACGATGGCCGCTGCGTCGAATTGCTGCGGCAGAACTCCGACCTCGCCATGTACCGCGCCAAGAACGAGGCGAAGGGCGAACCGTGTTTCTTCGATGACGAGATGGATGCCGCGGAGCGCGATCGCCGCACGCTCGAGCGCGACCTGCGCACGGCGATCGAAGAAGGCCGGATCGACATCGCCTACCAGCCGATCGTCTGCGTTGCGACCGGGGAGATAACCAGTGTCGAGGCGCTCGCGCGGTGGAGCGAACCCGATCGCGGCGCAATCCCGCCCGACATTTTCATCGCACTTGCGGAGGACTGCGGGCTGATCGACGAACTGGGCGAACAGATCCTTCGCCGCGCCTGCATCGACGGTCTGGCCTGGCCGGAGAAGCTCAAGGTCGCGGTCAATCTCTCGCCGCGCCAGTTCTATTCGGGAATGCTTACCGATACCGTACTGCGCGTGGTCGAGGAAACGGGTTTCCCCGCCCACCGTCTCCAGTTCGAGATTACCGAGAACCTCGTCATTCAAAACGCGGCGGAAGCGTTCTCGCAACTGGAGGAGCTCAAGAGCCACGGGATCGGGATCTCGATCGACGACTTCGGCATCGGCTATTCCTCGCTGAGCTACTTCCAGTCGTTCAGCTTCAACAAGGTGAAGATCGACAAATCGTTCGTGTCCGAACTCGACCATTCCAAGGCCGCGAAGGCAATCGTCCAGGCGGTGGTCGGATTGGCCACGCAGCTCTCGATGTCCGTAGTGGCCGAAGGGGTGGAAACGCCGTTGCAGCGCCAGATGCTCGAAGACCTCGGCTGCAGCCATCTTCAGGGCTATCTTATCAGTCGCCCCGTCTCAGCCAGTGCGATCAGCGCCATGGTGATTTCCGAAGCAGCGCTGTTGCCGGCCTGATCTGGATCCAGCCGTCTGAGCTTCGGCGCTTAGTGGTCCTTGCGCCCGAAATCGGGGCGCGCATCATCCTGGCCTTCATCGATGATCGACCGACGGATGGTGCGGGTACGGTCGAACAGGTCGAACAGCGTATCCCCATCGCCGTTGCGAATTGCCCGCTGGAGCAGGCTGAGATCCTCGGTGAACCGCCCGAGCACCTCGAGCACGGCATCGCGGTTCGACAGGAAGACATCGCGCCACATCGTCGGATTGCTGGCCGCGATACGCGTGAAATCGCGAAACCCGCCCGCCGAATATTTGATGACTTCGCCGCGGGTGACCTCTTCCAGGTCGGATGCGGTCCCGACGATGGTATAGGCGATCAGATGCGGAATGTGGCTGGTCACCGCCAGCACGAGATCATGGTGCCGCGCATCCATGACCTCGACCGTGGCGCCGAGCCCGACCCAGAAATCCGCCAGCGCATCGACCGCGGTCTGCGGCGTATCCTCGGCCGGCGTCACGATGCACCAGCGCTGCCGGAACAGCGTGGCAAAGCCTGCATCCGGACCGCTGTTCTCGGTCCCGGCAACCGGATGTGCGGGAATGACGATGGCCTCGGGGAGGGCTGCGCCCAGCGCTTCGCACACGCTGCGTTTCGACGAGCCCACGTCGCTGACGATGGTGCCGGGCGTGATATGCGCCGCAATCGCCTGCGCGGCGGCTGCCATCGCGCCCACCGGCACGCACAGGATGACGAGATCCGCATCGCGAACGGCGTCGGCCGGCGTTTGCCCGACCGTATCGACCAGGCCCCGCGCCGCCGCCTGCGCGCGGACGTCGCCATCGGCATCCCAGCCCGTGGTGGTCAGGTCGGGCAGGTTTTCGCGTACTGCGAGGCCGATCGACCCGCCGATCAGTCCCAGGCCGATGATCGCGACACGGCGGATGGTCATGCCGCGTTCCCGCACAGGCGCTGCAACACGCCGGCGATATCGTCCATCTGGCTGGCTGTGCCGATGGTGATGCGCAGCGCCTGCGGCAGACCCTGGCCCGGCAGATGACGCACCGCATAGCCCGCTTCGGCAATCGCCTTCAGCGCGGTTTCCGCCTGCAGCGCGCCTTCGAACAGGACCAGCACGAAATTCGCCTTGCTGGGGACCGCACGCAGCCCGTGATTGCCGAGCGCTTCGATCACCTGTGTAAAGCGCTTGCGCTCTTCGCGGTTGGCCTCGCGCGAACGGGTAACAAATCCGTGGTCGTTTACCGCGGCGATCGCAGCGCGCTGTCCGCCTGCGGTGACATTGAAGGGGCCGCGGATGCGGTTGAGAACGTCGATCAGCTCGGGGGCGCCCGTCGCCCAGCCGATCCGCTCTCCTGCCAGGCCATAGATCTTGGAGAAGGTCCGCGTGACCAGTACGTTTGCGGCATTAGCAGCAAGCGCGAACCCGCCATCGGCCTCCTCGGGTTCGAGATATTCGGCATAGGCCTGATCGAGCACGAACAGGACGTCGGTGGGCAGGCCGGCGTGCAGGCGCCCGATTTCGCTACGCGGCAGGTACGTGCCCGTGGGATTGTTCGGATTGGCGAGGAAGACCACCCGCGTGCGATCGGTCACCGCAGCCAGCATCGCATCGACATCGGCGCCGAAATCGGCATCCCCGACTTCGACCGGTGTCGCACCGCAACGGCGTGCGGCAATATCGTAGACCGCGAAGCTGTAACGGCTGAACAGCACTTCGTCGCCCGGCCCGGCAAATCCCTGCGCGGCAAGGTTGAGCAATTCGTCCGATCCGGTGCCGCAGACGATCCGCGCTGGATCGATGCCGTGTTCGCGGCCCAGCGCCGCGCGCAATGCGCTGGCGTCCGGATCGGGATATTCTGCGGGGGCGTGATCGCGCGCCAGCGCCGCCAGCGCTGCGGCGCTGCAACCCAGCGGGTTTTCGTTGGCGGACAGCTTGGTCAGCCTGCGCCCGTCCGCGCCGGTGGACTTGCCCGGAACATAGGCGTGGATGCCCGCAATCCAGGGCTTCATCACGGGTTTTCCCGCGCGTGTATCGTTCTCTGCCATAGCGGCTTTGTCGCATGGAAGAATATCGGCCCTTCGACAAGCGGCAGGCTTGTGGTTAGAGGCAGGCTTTGATTGTTTCCGTCCAAGGTCCGATTGTGTCCACCGCCTCGCAAACCCTTGTCCTGCCTCATGCCCTGCCGCTCGATGGCGGCGGCGAACTGGGGCGTGTCGAGATTGCCTACGAAACCTATGGCACGCTCGATGCGGACCGATCGAACGCCATTCTGCTGTGTCACGCGCTGACCGGCAACCAGCATGTCGCCTCGCCGCATCCGGTGACCGGCAAGCCCGGCTGGTGGCAGCGCATGGTGGGACCGGGCAAGCCGATCGATACCGACCGCTTCCACGTCATCTGCGCCAATGTGATCGGCAGCTGCATGGGCTCGACCGGGCCGGCCAGCGACGCGGGCGATGGCAACCCGCATGCGATGCGCTTCCCGGTCATCACGATCCGCGACATGGTGCGCGCGCATGTCGGGCTGCTCGACACGCTGGGGATTGTTCGGCTGCATGCGGTGGTCGGCGGATCGATGGGCGGGATGCAGGCGCTGAGCCTGGCGGCGAACTGGCCCGAGCGCGCCGAGCGCGTGCTGGTGATTGCCTCGACCAGCCGCCATTCGGCACAGAACATCGGCTTTCATGAACTGGGGCGGCAGGCGATCATGGCCGATCCGCGCTGGCAGGGCGGCGATTACTACGGCGGCGAGGCGCCCGAAAACGGGCTCGCTGTCGCACGGATGGCGGCGCATATCACATACCTGTCGGAAGAAGCGCTGACCGCAAAGTTCGGGCGCAATCTGCAGGATCGCCCCGATGGGTCGAAAGGCGCCAAGACATTCGGGTTCGACGCCGATTTCCAAGTCGAAAGCTATTTGCGCTATCAGGGCAGCGGGTTCAGCCGCCGCTTCGATGCCAACAGCTACCTCTATATCACCCGCGCGATGGACTATTTCGATCTGGCAGAAGAACATGGCGGGCGGCTGGCAGATGCTTTCGCTGGCACCACGGCACGCTTCTGCCTTGTGAGCTTCGACAGCGACTGGCTCTATCCCACGGCCGAAAGCCGGCATGTGGTCCACGCGCTCAATGCAGCGGGTGCTGCGGTCAGTTTTGTTGAACTATCGGCCCCGCATGGCCATGACAGCTTCCTCCTCGATGTCCCCGCGCTCGACCGGGTCGTGGAAGGTTTTCTCGGATGACCCTGCGCGCCGATCTTGCCGTGATCGCCAACCATGTCACGCCTGGCAGCCGCGTGCTCGATATCGGCTGCGGTGACGGTGCGCTGATGCTGGCGCTGCGCGAAAAGCAGTGCGACGTCCGCGGGATCGAAATCGATGGCGCCAGTGTCGAGCGCTGCGTTGCACAGGGCCTGTCGGTCGTACAGGGCGACGCCGATCGCGACCTGCGCGATTATCCCGACAAGGGGTTCGATTACGCGGTGCTCAGCCAGACGCTGCAGACCGCGGTGCGGCCCGACCGCATGCTCGACGAATTGCTGCGGGTGGGCACGCGGGCCTTCGTCAGCTTCCCAAATTTCGCGCACTGGCGCACGCGCGCCGCGCTGATGTTCGGTGGGCGCATGCCAGTGACACGAAGCATCCCGGTAAGCTGGTACGAAACGCAGAACATCCACCACGTTACCATCAGCGATTTCCGCGATCTGGCGCGTGAGAAGGCAGCGACGATCGAACGCGACTGGTATTTCGCCAGCCGTGGCCCGATCGGCCGGAGGGGCGCCAATGCGCGCGCCGAATTTGCCGTGTTCGAACTTTCACGCTGAGAATTGCGCGTGCTCGGACGCGCAGGCGGGGGATGACGGAAATTCGGTCGTGCATCCCCCCGGTGCGGCGATCACCCGGCGCGGTGCAGGCCGCAGATCTTGTGTCCGTCGAGATCGCGGAAATAGCACAGGTGCATCGCCCCCATAGCGCTTTCGCGCAGGCCCGGCGGGTCTTCGATGCTGGTGCCGCCCGCGGCGATCGCGGCATCGTGCAGTTCCTTCACCTGTTCGGGCGAATCGCATTTAAAGCCGATGGTCATGCCATTGGCGCAGGTCGCGGGTTCGCCGTCGATCGGCTGCGACAGCGCCAGCACATTGCCGCCATGCATGAAGAAGACGCGCTTGATCCCGCTGTCGAGCGTGTTGTCCATCGCCCCTTCGACACCGATCACCTTGAGCACCTTTTCATAGAACGCCTTGGATTTCTCGATATCGTTGGTGCCGATCATGATGTGGTTGAACATCGCATCTCTCTCCTTTGAGTTTCGTTTCGCCACCTTAACCGTGCGCAGTGGCGAGACAAGCGACGATCGGCATCCGGAGTAGCTTGCGGTTCATCCGTGCGGGTCTAGAAGCAGGACATGACCATGCTTCTCGCACCGCTCGCCCTTTCCTTCATGCAGGTTGCCTCGGCCGCACCGGCCGCTCCGTTGCCCGATCTGACGCTCGAACAGTCGGGCGCGCTGCGCTGTTCGGTCGCCTTCGGGCTGGTCCACAAGGCGCAGCGCGCGGGCGAGGACGGGGCAGTCGGCTATCCCGTGATGGCCGAGCGCGGACAGGAATTCTTCGTGCGCACGACTGCACGGCTGATGGACGAACTCGGCGCGGATCGCAGGACGATCATGGGGCTGGTGATGCGCGAACACACGGCGCTGGCCGAAACTCCCGAGCAATTGGACGAGGTCATGCCTGCCTGCCTGATGCTGCTCGACGCCGCGGGGCTCTGATCGCTTCGCTGGGCATTCCGGCACAGCATTCGCCGCGGCCGGAATGCGCGCAATTTTATGCGTAGAGTACCGCGGCCCAGTGGACGCATGCCCCGGGCTTGTGGCAAGGCAATCAATCCATGTGGCAGCTCTACCAATTCCCCCTGTGCCCGTTCAGCCGCAAGCTGCGCCTGCTGATGGGCGAGAAGAACATTGCCTACGAACTGGTGCGCGAACACCCGTGGGAAGGGCGCGACGAATTCTGGCATCTGAACCCGGCCGGACGCACGCCGGTGCTGCACGATGCGGGCCGCGGCGTCAGCCTGTCGGACAGCCAGGCGATCTGCGAATTTCTCGAGGAAACGGTCGAGCGCAACCCGATGATCAACGGTTCCGCGCTGCAACGCGCCGAGATCCGCCGGCTCGTCGCGCTGTTCGACGAGAACCTCTATGCCGATGTTTCAGGGCCCTTGCTGCACGAACGGATGAAGAAGCGGCTCGTGTTGCGCCAGCCGCCCGATTCGCGCGTCCTGCGTGAAGCGATGAAGAACGCGCATGCACATCTCGACTATATCGACTGGCTGGTGGATACCCGCCAGTGGCTTGCCGGGCCGACGCTCGGCCTCGCCGATCTCGCCTGCGCAGCACAATTGTCGGTGGCGGATTACCTCGGCGGGATCGACTGGAAGGGCCACGAACAGACGCGGCACTGGTATTCGGTGATGAAGAGCCGCCCCAGCTTCCGGCCGCTGCTCAGCGAGAAGATGGAAGGGCTGCCGCCGCCCCCGCATTACGCGCTGGTCGACGCCTGACCGGCTATTTCTGGCACAGGGGGCAGAACCACGTGCTGCGCCCGCCCTGCACGATCCGCCGCACGGTCCCGCCGTCATCGCGGTGGCAGGCGTCGCCTTCGCGGCCATAGACATGGAAGCGGGTAGCGAAATAGCCGAGATTGCCATCGGGCTGCGCGAAATCGCGCAGCGTCGAGCCGCCGTCTTCGATCGAGCGCGTGAGCACATCCTTGATCGCCGGGATGAGCCGCCTGAGCTGCGGCATGGTTACCTTGCCGCCGGCCTTGCGCGGGTGAATGCCCGCCTGCCACAGCGCTTCGCACACATAGATATTGCCCAGGCCCGCCACGATCCGCTGGTCGAGCAGCAGCAGCTTGATCGCCTGCTTGCGGCCGCGTGTCGCCTCGCGCAAATGCTCGGGCGTCAAATCGGCGCCCAGCGGTTCGGGGCCAAGCGCGGCAAAGGGCGGCCATAGATCGAGTTCGGGGGCGAGCAGCAGGTCGACCGAGCCGAAACGGCGCGGATCGTTGAGCGCGAAGACATGGCCCTCGGTCTCCAGCACCAAATGATCGTGCTTGTCCGCTGCTTCGGGATCGATCCGCCAGCGCCCGCTCATGCCGAGATGGAACACCATCGCATGGTCACGGTCGGTATGGAGGATGCCGTATTTCGCGCGGCGCGACAGGCCCGAGACGGTCGCCCCGGTCAGCGCCTGCACCAGATCGGGCGGGAAGGGGCGCCGCATGTCGGGCCGGTTCACCCGCACGCTGGTGATCCGCTCGCCCTCGAGAAATCTGGCAAGCCCGCGGACGGTGGTTTCGACTTCGGGAAGCTCGGGCATCTGAAAATCTCGTCACCCCGGCGAAAGCTGGGGTTGTTGTCGGAGGGCGATCCCAGCTTTCGCTGGGATGACGGGCTAATTCAAGGCCTTTGCCGCGGCCGCAATTCCCCCTAAGGCCCCCGCATGAGCGAAACCGTTTCCTTCGGCTACGAAGATATCGATGCTGCGGAAAAGACCGGCCGCGTGGGCGAGGTTTTTTCCAATGTCGCCGCCAAATACGACGTGATGAACGACGCGATGAGCGTGGGCATGCACCGCTTGTGGAAGGACCGCTTCGTCAAATGCGTCAAACCGCAGCCGGGCGAAGCCATTCTCGACATGGCGGGCGGCACCGGCGACATCGCTTTCCGCATGGCCGAAAAGGGCGCGAGCATCACTGTCTCGGACATCAACCAGGACATGCTCGATGTCGGGATCGAGCGCGCGATGGAGCGCGGGATCGACGGGCTGGTATGGTCGCGCCAGAATGCCGAGGAACTGAGCTTTTCGAGCCGTATCTTCGATGCCTACACGATTGCGTTCGGGATCAGGAATGTCACGCATATCGACCGGGCGCTGAAGGAAGCGCATCGCGTGCTGAAATATGGCGGGCGCTTCTTCTGCCTCGAATTCAGCACTGTCGAATGGCCCGGCTTCAAGGAAGCCTACGACCTCTATTCGCACAAGCTGGTGCCGCAGATCGGCAAGGCGATTGCCAATGACGAGGACAGCTATCGCTATCTCGTCGAATCGATCCGCCGCTTCCCCGACATGCCCGGCTTCGAACGCATGATCCGCGCGGCGGGTTTCGAAAACACCCGCGTCGAACCGATTCTCGGCGGGCTCGTCGCGATCCATTCGGGATGGAAGGTCTAGGGGTGGCACGGCCCTCGACGCATATCTGGCGCCTGCTCAAATGGGGGCGCACGCTGGCGCGCCACGGAGCGCTGCGGGGGATCGAAAGCGATCCCAACACGCCCGCACCGATCAAGCGGCTGGCACGCATTGCGCGTTTCGGCACCCGGCAACCCGACACCCCCGACTACGCCGGAGCGTTCCGTGACATCGGCCCCGCCGCGATCAAGCTGGGCCAGACACTCGCCACCCGCCCCGATCTGGTCGGAGAAGAGGCAGCCCGCAATCTGCTCATGCTGCAGGACAACCTGCCGCCGGTGGATTTCGCCGAGATCCGGGCCAGCATCGAAGCCAGTTTCGAGCAACCGATCGAGGCGCTGTGGGCCGAATTCGACCCGGTGCCAATCGGCGCGGCGTCGATCGCGCAGGTCCACCGCGCGGTTACCACCGAAGGCCGGCAGGTCGCGGTCAAGGTGCTGCGTCCCGGCGTGCGCGAACAGTTCGCCCGCGACATCAGTACCTATGAGTGGGCAGCGGCGCATCTCGAGAGCTTCGGCGGCGAGGCCGCGCGGTTGCGGCCCCGTCTGATCATCGCCAATTTCAAGCGCTGGACCAATCGCGAGCTCGACTTGCGGCGCGAGGCGGCAAGCGCCTCCGAACTGGCCCAGCACATGGTCGGCACGGCTGGCTATGAAATCCCCGGGATCGACTGGGACCGGACCAACGGCCGCGTGATGACGGTCGACTGGATCGACGGAATCAAGATCAGCAACACCGAGGCGATCCGCGCAGCAGGGCACGACACGGCGGAACTGGCCAGCCGGCTGGTGCTCGCTTTCCTCAAGCAGGCGATCGCGGCGGGCTTTTTCCACGCCGACATGCACCAGGGCAACCTGTTCGTCAAAGCCGACAGCACGATCGCGGCGATCGACTTCGGCATCATGGGGCGGATCGATCGCCGCGCGCGTATGTGGTTGGCGGAAATCCTCTACGGGCTGACGACGGGCAATTACAAACGCGTCGCCGAAATCCATTTCGAAGCGCAATACGTGCCCAGCTATCACGATGTCGACGAGTTCGCGACAGCGCTGCGGGCGGTGGGCGAACCGATGCGTGGCAAACCGGTCAGCGAACTGTCGGTCGGACAGATGCTCGATGGGCTGTTCGCGATTACCCGCGATTTCGACATGCAGACGCAGCCGCACCTGCTGCTGCTGCAGAAAACCATGGTGATGGTCGAAGGCATCGCAACGCAGCTCGATCCCGCAATCAACATGTGGGATGTCAGTGCGCCCTACGTGCGCAGCTGGATCCGCGATGAACTCGGCCCCGAGGCCGCGCTCGCCGATCGCATCCGCGAAGACACCGGAACGCTGCTGCGGATTCCCGAACTTGTCCGCCGTATAGAGGAACGCTTTCCCCCCAAGGGTGGCGCCCCCGAAGCGCCGCCGCTGCCCAAGGTTGAATTGATGTGGGAAAGGCGCCGCCGCAAGGCGCGCGGTCGCGGAATGCTGGGCTATGCTTTCGCGGCAGTGGCAGGGGGGCTCGCCGCATGGGCAGCGACAACACAGGGGTGGATCGGCTGACCGGCACCGGCGCGGGCTATGCCCCGCGCTGGGACCGTTTCGCTCGCTGGGGTCGCTGGCCGGCCCGGGCGCTCCTCGCGCTGGTCGCGGCACTGCTGCTGCTTGCTGCGCTGACGCCGCTCGACCGCGAACACACCGTACCGCCGTTGGCACGCGATACGCATACCGCCCTCGTCCAGCCCACGCGTGACGACGATCTGGCCTTCTATGATCGCGTGATCGAGCGGATCGCTGGCGGCGAATCCTATTACGACTTCATTGTCGAAGAGCAGCGCGCACGCGATTATCCGGTTCGCCCGGGGATTACTGTCCGTCTGCCAACACTTGCTTATCTCCATGCCATACTGGGCGAGTTGTGGATGACCGCACTGGCGGCGGTTTTGCTGGCTGCCACTCTTGCTGCCTGGTGGCACCGCTTGGGGGATGAGCCGGGTGGTGAGCGTCACCGGGTCGTCGCCATCGCGCTGCTGGCGGCAAGCGCAACGCTCGGTCTCAACCGATGGTTTTTCGTCTTGCACGAATTATGGGCGGGGATGCTGATCGCGCTGGCGTTCGGCCTGCATCGGCCGGGCCGTTGGGGCTGGGCACTGGCGGTGACCGCGTTGGCGCTCGCCATTCGCGAACATGTCCTGCCCTTTGTGCTGCTGCTCGCAGCGATGGCGGCATGGCGGCGCGACTGGACGGAGGCAGCCGCCTGGGCCGGGCTCGTCCTCCTGTTTCTCGTGGGAATAGGCGCGCATCTGGCGCTGCTGTCGCCGCAGATACTGGCGAGCGATCCGCAAGGCCCGGGCTGGCTAGCCCTGCGCGGACTTGCTGGATGGCTCGGCAACGTGGTTCTGAGCTCGAACCTCCGGTTCCTACCGCATGGTATCGCCGGGCCGATCGTACTCCTGGCATTGCTGGGCTGGGCAGGGTGGAAATCCGCAGCAGGCACCACCGGCACCCTGCTTTATCTCGGATACGGGATTGCCTTCATGCTCGCCGGACGCGCCAACAATTTCTACTGGGGCGCGGTGGTCGCGCCAGCCATTTTTGTCGGTCTTGCCTTTCTTCCGATGGCAGGAGCGTCCCTGCTTCGAGCGGCGCGGGGGCGCTGATGAGACTTCCCGAACATCCGCTTGCTGGGCTGTCCCCGAGGATGGCACTGTTGTTGGCTGTCATCGCCCTGCTTGCCTGCGTGTGGAACGGGTTTGCGCTCGAGATGCGGGATGCGGCTCATACGGGCGACATCGCGGAGCGTCTCGAACGCGGCGAGCGTCTCGATATGGATCTCTACCGTGCAATCAACGGCCGGGTTGCCGCAGGCGAAAGCTATTACACCGCCGCGGCAACTGAGCACCGCGTCTTTGGCATGCCGACCGCACCATTCGTGACGATGCGCACGCCCGTCCTGGCATGGACCACCGCCCTGTGGGGCGCGGATGGCTGGCGGATCATCGCTGTCCTGTTATGGGCAGCCAATATCCTCGCCTGGTACGGTGCATTGCGTAGAAGCGGCCGTTCGACCGCATTGGCAGCAGCTGCTCTGGCTGCAGCGTTTGGCATGGTCGGCTTTATCCCCGACATTGCCTTCAGCCACGAACTGCTTGCCGGGATGATGCTGTCGCTCGCGCTTGCGCTGTCGGCGGGCCCCGGCTGGCTTGCAGGTTTGCTCATGGCGACCTGTGCGATCGCGCTGCGCGAACTCGCACTGCCGTTTCTGGGGGCCTGGGGTGTGGTTGCCTGCCTTGCGGGCGAGCGAGGCAAGGCGCTGGCAATTGCGGGTGCGCTGCTTGCTTTGCTGGTCGGCTTCACCGTGCACGCTGCGATGGTGGATGCGGTTCGCGCGCCGGGCGATCTCGTCTCGATAGGATGGAGCGGCCTGTTGGGACCCGCGCTGCCGCTATACGGCATTCATGTGACCACATTACTGCAGACATTGCCGAGCTGGCTTGCAGGGACGCTCGGAGTGCTTGCCTTGCTCGGCTGGCTCGGGGCGGGTGGCCGGCTGGGCATGTTCGCGGCGCTGTGGTTCGCAGGCTTCATCACTGCCGTAGCGCTGTTCGCGCGGCAGGAGAACTTCTACTGGATGGGGCTGTTCGTCCCTGCTTACGGCGTGGGTCTCGCGCTGGTTCCTCGCGCCCTGGCCGACCTTGCAAGGGCGGTCAGGCAGCAGCGGCTTGCCCGGAGCCCCACGCGCGTATCGCAATGATGATCACGATGCAGTGGAACCCTTCCACCGCCATCGGCACCATCCACCCTTCATAGGGCCCCTGCGCCACGACATTGATGAAGCGTCCGATGAAGGCGATGCCGAACAGGCCGAGCGCCGGCAGCAACACCTCGCCCCGCCGTTTCCATGCGCCCCACGCCAGCGACAGCGCGGTGACATAGAAGAAGGCGGTCATGTCGCCCCGCAATGTCGATTCGCCGTGGGTCGAGGCGATCGTCAGGCCGAAGTCGCTCGCCGCGCTGGCGGGATCGACGAGGAAACTGGTACCCAGCACCAGGTCGAGTATCGCAAGGGCCAACAAAATCGCGCTCAGGATCACATGCATCGAAACCTCCCCGTTTCCTTTTCTTTCACCATACAAGGTTAAGGAGTATCGCGTAAAACGCCAGTGCTACACGCTGGCAATACCAAACGGGGGGCGCTAGCAAGCGCGGCAATGACACACTGGCTATGCATTTGCCGAACCGTACCGGCGCGTCCGGAGCCACCGCTGCAAGGCGCAGTCCCGGCGTGAACGGCCCGAAGATCCTGCTCGTCATTGGCGGCGGCATAGCGGCCTATAAGTCGTGCGAACTCGTGCGCCTGATCCGCAAGGCCGGCGGCGAAGTGACCTGCGTGCTGACGAAGGGCGGCCAGCAATTCGTCACGCCCATGGCGCTTGCCGCGCTGAGCGAGAACAAGGTCTACACTTCGCTGTTCGATCTCAAGGACGAGGTCGAGATGGGGCATATCCAGCTGAGCCGCGAAGCCGACCTGGTGGTGGTGTGTCCGGCAACCGCCGACCTCTTGGCCAAGATGGCCGCCGGGATCGCCGACGACCTCGCCACCACGCTGATACTGGCGACCGACAAGCCGGTGCTGACCGTGCCGGCCATGAACGTGCGCATGTGGGAGCATTCGGCGACCCAGCGCAACGCCGACTGGTTGCGCCAGGCGGGTGTCGCAGTGATGGACCCCGACGAGGGCGCGATGGCCTGCGGCGAATTTGGCGCCGGGCGGATGCCCGAACCGCCGTCCATCCTCGCGCGGATAGCGCAGGAGCTCGATCTCGACCTCGATTTGCCCGAACTCGGCGCTCCGGTGCCTGCGCAGCTTGCCGCGCCCGCGCAAAGCGTGCCGCTCGGCGAGACGCTCGAACCTTCGGAGCTTATGTTCGAGGATGACGGGGAGGAAGAAGACGATACCCCCAGCGGCGGCGGGCTGGGCGGCTTGCTGTCGATGATCATTCCGCGGACGACGGAAACCCGCACCCACGAGGAAATCGAGGCCGAACTCGAAGAGCTGCCCGAAGCGGGCGATGAAGCCGGCTTCGAGGGCGCGGAACTACCCGAACCGTCCGAACCCGATCCCGCCGCAGGACCGATCCTGGCGACCAAGGGCAAGGCTTCGGCAGCCCCGCCGACCGATCCCGGGGCGTTGGCTTACGGCGACGATGGCCACGCGATGCCGCAGGCCATGGCCGACGCCTTCCAGACGGAGGCCGCAGCCTTCGACGCTTCGCCGCTGGCGGGACAGGCGGCGTTCGATCCCGATCCCGAACACCGGCCGCTCTATGGCAAGCATGTGCTCATCACCGCGGGCCCGACGCGCGAACCGATCGACCCGGTGCGCTATATTGCCAACCGGTCCAGCGGGAAGCAGGGCTTTGCCATCGCCGCGATGGCCGCAGCGGCAGGGGCCCGCGTTACTCTGATCGCCGGACCTGTGCACCTGCCCACCCCGGTCGGGGTCGACCGCATCGACGTCGAGACCGCCGAGGACATGGCCGAGGAAGTGCGCCGCGCACTGCCGGTGGATATCGCCTTCATGGTCGCCGCGGTTGCGGACTGGAAGAGCCGGCATGTCGCGGGCGAGAAGATGAAGAAACGCGGCTCGGCGCCGCCCGCGCTGATCCTCGCGGAAAACCCCGATATTCTTGCCAGCACGGCGGCGGGTCGCAAGCGCCCGACCTTGCTGATCGGCTTCGCCGCCGAAACCGAGAACGTGGTCGAAAATGCCAAGTCCAAGCGCAAGCGAAAAGGCGCCGACTGGATCGTGGCCAACAATGTCGCAGGCGATATCGGCGAAAGCGTGATGGGGGGCGACCTCAACCAGGTCCATATCGTCACCGCGCGCGGGGTTGAGAGCCTGCCCGAGATGGCCAAGGAAGACGTCGCGCGCGAACTGGTGCTGCGTGCCGCGGAAGCGCTGGTGCCGGGGGATGACGCCGATGACTGATCCGGTGGGCGTGCAGGTCAAGCGGCTGCCGCATGGCGAAGGACTGGCGCTACCCGCCTATGCCACCGATGGCGCGGCGGGGATGGACGTGCTTGCCGCCGAAGACCTGACGCTGGCGCCGGGACAGCGGCGTGCTGTCGCTACCGGTCTCGCGGTCGCAATTCCGCAGGGTTTCGAAATCCAGGTCCGCCCGCGATCGGGCCTCGCGCTCAAGCACGGGATAACCGTGCCCAACACGCCAGGGACGATCGACAGCGATTACCGCGGCGAGATCAAGGTCATCATGATCAACCACGGGACGGAAGATTTCGCGATCGCCCGGGGCGACCGGATCGCACAGCTGGTGCTGGCCCCGGTCACGCAGGCCGCGTGGCACGAGGTGGGCGAGCTCGATGCGACCGTTCGCGGTGAAGGCGGCTTCGGCTCGACAGGCGGCCACGCGAAACTGGGCTGAGCGCCGGTACGAAAAAGGCGGCCCGCTCGCGGACCGCCCTTCGCTTGGCTGAATTTTCACCCGCGCGGATCAGTCGATCTTGCGCACGGTGGTTTTTTCGGGCGCGATCGAGATACGCAGCGTTTCGCCCGAATTGCCGGGGAAATCGGTAAACATCGCTTCGACGAGGTTGGGCACCAGATACTGCAGCCGGTTCGAGGTCGAAATCGCCTGCGCCTGGCCTTCGAACAAGCGTTCGCCCGTCGCGGCGCGGTCGATCTTCATGTCGATCTCGCTGGTGTAGACGGTGTAGCTGCGGACTTCCTGCCCGCCGAACCACGGGTCGTAATAGCCATAGCCCCAGCGGCTGCCGACATAGCGCGGGCGGTAATAGCCGGTCCGCGCACGGTAGCCGTACCACGGCGAATAGAACGGGTCGCTGAAGCCGGTCGACCGCACGCGTTCGCGGCCCTTGTCGACCTCGTAGTCGAAACGGACGAGCAGCGAAGCGTCTTCGGGCGATGCAGCCTGGGCATAGCCGAGGCTCGACATCTGCGCTTCGACGAGGTCGGCATATTGCGCGAACTCTAGCCCGCCGGCGAGCGCCGGATCATCGGCCACGACGAAATAGGTTTCCCCCTGCGGGGCGGGCAACTGCGTCTGGAAACGCGAGACATCCGCCTTGAACGGGGTGGCACAGGCTGCGAGGCCTGCAAGGATGACGGGAACGGAGGCGAGCTTGAGTTTGCGCCCCCAACCCTGGTTCAGGTTGGTCATGCTCAGTCCTTTGTACTGTTGGCGTTTCTTACACGGAAACGCGATCGTGCGCAGCCCACCGCTTGCCCGAGGCACACTGCCATTAGCTGTGCATGGCTATGGACGAATGGCGATTAACCCGGATTGAATGTCCGGATTCACATTTGATGCGATGACCGCGCGCTTAACGCACCAGCCCAAGCGCAGAATATGTCGCGTCGAGCGTGGGGCGCGCTAGTTCGCGGGCTTGGCTGGCGCCGCGCGCCAGTATCGCATCGAGCGCCTCGCGGTCGTCGAGCAGCTCGTTGAACCGGGTGGAGATCGGTCGCAGCGTTTCGACCAGCAGTTCGCCCAGCGCGGGCTTGAACTTGCCGAAACCCTCGCCGCCGTATTCGCCCAGCACGGCCTCGACCGTGGTGTCGGCAACCGCAGCATAGATCGTGACGAGGTTCAGCGCTTCCGCCCGGCCGACCAGCCCGCCTGCCTCGCTCGGCAGCGGTTCGGGATCGGTCTTGGCCTTTTTGACCTTCTTCATCACCGTATCGGCATCGTCGGCCAGTTCGATCCGGCTCATCTCGGACGGGTCGGACTTGCTCATCTTCTTGGACCCGTCGCGCAGGCTCATGATCCGGGCGGCCTGCGGCGGTGTGATCGCTTCGGGCAGGGTGAAGACCGGCGTATCCTCACCAGCGAAATCGTTGTTGAACTTCTGCGCGATGTCGCGTGCCAGTTCGAGATGCTGTTTCTGGTCTTCGCCGACGGGAACATGCGTTGTCTGGTAGAGCAGTACATCGGCGGCCTGCAGCACCGGATAGGCGAACAGCGCGACCGATTGGCCTTCGCGGTTCTTGCCCGCCTTGTCCTTCCACTGCGTCATGCGGTTGAGCCAGCCCATTCGTGCGGTTCCATTGAGCAGCCACTGCATTTCCGCATGCGCGGGGACCTGCGCCTGGTTGAACAGGATGCTCCGGTGCGGATCGATCCCGCAGGCGACCACGGCCGCGGCCATTTCCAGCGTGCCGCGGTGCAGTTCGGCCGGATCGTGCGGCATCGAAATGGCATGCAGGTCGGCGAGGAAGAACAGGCATTGCTCGCCGTCCTGCATATCGTCCTGCATGCGCACCCAGTTGCGGATCGCCCCGAGGTAATTGCCGAGGTGGAGATTGCCGGTGGGCTGGATGCCGGAAACTACCCGCATGTCAGGACGCATGAATTCTCTCAATCAGGTTCGGGCCGGCCAGGATCGGCCCGTCGGGTTCAGGTCTGGCGGCGCAGCAGCCGGGCGATCGTCGCCCGGTCGAGCACCCCGAGGAGGATCGCCGCGATGCCGTAGACCGCAGTGCCCGTCAATGTCACCGCGGCGATCCCGCCCGCACGCTGGAGTATCGTGCCGTCGAACCACGGGTCCAGCGGACCCATCAGCGCCCACAGCGCGAGCGCCATCGCCAGCGCGGCGATGAAGATTCGCACGATCCGCCCCGCGATCCGTGACGGCAGGCGGAAATACCCGCGCCTGACCAGGATCGCGTAAAGCAGCATGACATTGCACCACGCGCCGATCGACCCTGCCACGGCCAGCGCCAGCACGCCCAGGCGCGGGACCAACAGGATATTCAGCCCCACCGTGACCACCAGCGACGCCGCAGCGGTGAACACCGGGGTGCGCGTGTCTTTCCGGGCAAAGAAATTGGGCGTCAGCACCTTGATCAGCACATAGGCGGGCAGGCCGATCACCAGCCCGCTGACCACCGTGCCGGTATTCAGGGCATCTTCGACGCTGAACGCGCCGCCAGCGAAGAACACGCGGGTGAAGGCGCTGCCCGATACGAACAATGCCGCAGCCGCGGGCACGGTCAGCAGCATCGCCAGCTCGATCGCGTTCGATTGCAGCCGCTGCGCCTCGTCGTTCTCCTCGCGCGAGAGGTAGCGCGACAGGGCGGGGAGGATGGCGGTGCCCAGCGCGATCCCGATGATCCCCAGCGGCAGCTGGTTCCAGCGGTCAGCCATTGCGAGATAGGTGTAGCTGCCGACCTCCAGCGTAGAGAGGAAGAACAGGTCGACGAAGCGGCTGATCTGGTAGATGCCCGCACCGAACACCGCAGGGACGATCAGCACACCCAGTTCCTTTACCCCGGGCGAGACCCGCGGCAGCAGCAGGCGGATCCGAAAGCCCGCGCGGTGCATCCAGAACGCCAGCCACACCAGTTGCAGCAGGCCCGAGGCGCTGAGCGCGACCGATTGCCAGAACGCACTTTCGCGGCGCGCCATCACCCCTTCGCCCAGCGATGCGCCGTATAGCAGCGCTGCGATCAGGCAGAGGTTGAGCAGCACCGGTGCCGCCGCCGCGGCAGCGAAGCGCGACAGCGAGTTGAGCACGGCGGCGACTAGCGTCGCAAGGCTCATGAACAGGAGGTAGGGGAAGGTAATCCGTGCCATCATCACCGCGATCGGCAAGGCTTCGGGATCGCTTTCGAGGCCGTCGGGTGCGAAATAGGCGACCACCCACGGCATCGCCACCATCGCCAGCCCGCCAAATACGATCAGGATCGGCAGCAGCAGCGACAATACGCTTTCGGCGAAGCGCTGGGCCTCGCTCTGCCCTTCGACCATCCGCCGGTTGAAAAGCGGCACGAAGGCGCTGGCAAAGGCGCCTTCGGCGAACAGGCGGCGGAAGATGTTGGGCAGCATGAAGGCCAGCTGCCACGCGTCGCCCATCGGCGTTGCGCCGAGCACGCGCGCGACCAGGATGTCGCGCACGAAGCCGAAGACGCGGCTGACCGCGGTCAGTCCGCCGATGGTCCCGACGTTCTTGAGCAGGCTCACCTGTCAGAGCCTCCCGGGCGAATCAGCGGCTCAGGCTTCGCCGGCGGGCGGGGTCGCCGCGGCGCCCTGCTGCTGTTCCTGCGCGCGCGCAGCCAGCTGCTGCTGGTAGAGCGCGCCGAAATCCATCGGATCGAGCATCAGCGGTGGGAAGCCCGCATCGCGGCTGGCATCGGCAATGACGCGGCGCGCGAAGGGGAACAGAATTCGCGGGGCTTCGGCGAACAGGAAAGCGTGCGCCTGCTCGTCGGGCAGATTGCGCATGCCCATCAGCCCGCAATAGTCCAGATCGATCAGATAGAGCGTGCCCTGGCTGGTCTTGGCGCTGCAGGTAACCTTCAGCGTCACTTCGTGAACGTCTTCGGCGATCTTGTCGGCGGCGATGTTGACCTGGACGTCGAGCTGCGGCTGCTCGTTCCACTGGTAGCACTGCGGCGCGCTGGGGTTCTCGACCGAAAGGTCCTTGATATATTGCGAGATCACGCCCGCGCTGGGCTGGTTGTCGGCCCCGTTGGCGCCCGCTGCGGGATTGTTCAGGTCGGTGAGAACGTCGCCTTCGTCGGCCATGTGCATTCGCTTTCCATTTATCCGATAATGCCGCCCGCGCGCGCCATTTCCGGGCGCAGCGGGCCTTCGGTGCGCGCGCCTAGCACTGTCGGACGAGTTTAGCAATCCGCGACCCGGCCCGGTGGTGCGCGGCGCGGCGGCGGGGCCGCAGGACCATTGTCGGTTTGTATTTCCTTCCTATCTAGGGCAGGACAGATGTTGGACTGCCGGAGGCGCGTTGCCTTCGCGAATGAAGTTGGGAAGCAGGTTAATCACGTGATCACCGAGATCGTCATCCTCGCCATGATCGCCGCCTTTCTGGGGTTGCGGCTCTATTCGGTGCTCGGCCGTCGGTCGGAGCATGAAGAAGAGGTGGTGCCGCATCGGTTCGAGCGCGCGGATACGCCTGCGCAGGCCGAGAATGCACCGCGTCCCGCCCGCCAGCCGGTGGTGCTGCGCGGGAACGACAATGCGGCTCCGGCCAGCGAGGCAGGCGTGCGCGCCATCGCCGCGGCCTCGCCGGGCTTCGACCTGCTGGGTTTCCTCGAAGGTGCCAAGGGCGCTTACGCGATGATTCTGGAGGCCTTCTGGAAAGGCGACAAGGATACGCTGCGCGAACTGACCGATGGCGACGTCTACGAAAGCTTTGCGCAGGCCATCGACGCGCGCGAAGAAGCGGGCGAAACGCTCGACAACCGGCTGATCAGGATCGAGGACGCGACCGTGCGTTCGGCCGATCTCGATGGCCGCATCGCGCGCATTGCGGTGCTCTTCGTGGCCGATATCGCCGCAGTGACCCGTAGCGCGGAAGGCAATGTCGTGGCCGGTTCGCTCGACGACGCGATCGAAAGCCGCGACGTCTGGACCTTCCGCCGCAATGTCGATGCCGCCGATCCCAACTGGGTTCTCGACGAAACCGACGAAGGCTGACGCGCCGCTCGATCCGGGGGGGAGGGATGATGCGCTACCTGCTGGTAATCGCGGCCACGCTGGCGCTGGCTGCCTGCGTCCGCGTCGTGCCCGAGATGCGCCCGCAGACCCCGGTCGCCATGCCGCCCGGCACCGTCTCCAGCGCCGCCTTCGCACCCGTTTCTCGCGGCCTTAAGGTAACCGAACTGGGCATCGGCGCCGATGATGCGGGTACCGCGCTCGTCTCGTTTCTCGAATCCTGTCCCGCTATCCTGCGCCGCGAGGACCAGAGCGGTCTGACCTTTGCCGACGACTGGCGCCCCGCCTGCGAGGCCGCCGCCACCTGGCCGGTCTCGGACGCGCGCCGGTTCTTCGCCAGCTATTTCGAAACCGCCCGCGTGGGCGATGGGGCAGCCTTCGCCACCGGCTATTACGAGCCCGAGATCCGCGGCAGCCGGACGCGCGCGCCGGGATATGACGTGCCCGTCTATGCCATGCCTCCCGAACTGGTGCGCGCATGGCCCGACGATATGCCTGCGAGCGAGCGGAGCGGGCGCCCGCCGCTGGGCCGGTATGACGCCAGCGGGCGCTTCGTCCAGTTCCACGATCGCACTGCGATCGAACTCGGCGCGCTCGAAGGGCGCGGGCTCGAGATCGCCTGGGCTGCCGATCCGGTCGAGCTGTTCTTCCTGCAGATCCAGGGTTCGGGTCTGCTGCGCCTGCCCGACGGCTCGCTGATGCGGATCGGCTATGCCGGGCAGAACGGCCGCGAATATGTCGGCATCGGCCGCGTGATGCGCGAACGCGGACTGATCGGCGAAGGCACCGATTACGCCACTTCGATGCAGGGCATCATGGCGTTCATCCGCGACAATCCCGCGCAGGGGCGCGATATCATGCGCCTCAACAAGAGCTGGATTTTCTTCCGTGAACTGAACAGTGACGGCCCGCTCGGGTCGCTCGGGGTGCCCGTCCGGCGCGAAGCATCGGTCGCGGTCGATCCCAATTTCGTCCCCTATGGGGCGCCGGTCTTTCTCGACATGGAACGCGACGAGGCCGACGGGCTCTGGATCGCGCAGGACACCGGCGGGGCGATCAAGGGCACCAATCGCTTCGACACCTTCTGGGGCAACGGCGGCGATGCCCGCGAAATCGCCGGCAGCATGAGCGCCAGCGGATCGGCTCTCGTCCTGCTGCCGGTGGGTACGCTCGACCGTCTCGAAACGCGGCGGTGAGCTCCCCGCGCGGACTGTCCGACGAAGAAGCTGCTGCGTGGGAAAAGCTCGCTGCGACAGTCGAACCCCTGCATCCGCTGCGCCCCGTCCAGCCGCAACCCGCGCATGAGGCCAAGGCGCCGGCCCCGCCGAAAAAGCAGGCGAAGAAACAGGTGTCCCCCGCAAGGCCCCGCCCGGTCCCCGCGCCCCCGCCGCGGAACATCGCAGCGCCCGATCGCGGGCTCGATTCGCATTGGGACCGGCGGCTCAAGGGCGGGCAGTTGCAGCCCGAAGTGACCATCGACCTGCACGGCCACACGCTCGACGGTGCCTATGACCGGCTGATGAGCGGCGTAGCGCAGGCCCGCGCCATCGGCGCGCGCAGCATATTGCTGGTGACCGGCAAGCCGCGCCCGGTGGCAGCGGCCGACCGCGGCACGCAGCGCGGTGCCATTCGCGCCAAGGTGCTCGACTGGCTGGCCGCCTCGAGCCACCATCCCGCGATTGCCGCCGTTCGCCGCGCGCACCAGCGCCATGGCGGCGACGGCGCGCTCTACATCGTGCTCAAGCGCGAACGTTAGCGGTGGTCATCTTCGACTGCGACGGGGTTTTGGTAGACAGCGAAGTACTGCTGGCCGACGTGCACGTGACCCAGTTACGGAAGCTGGGGCTGAACATCACGCATGCCGAACTGACCGAACGCTTTCTCGGGGTAACCGACCGCGCGATGCATGCCGCGCTCGAGGCAGACCTCGGCGCACCGTTTCCCGATGACTACGACCGCGAAGTCAAGGCCGAGCTTCGCAGGCGCGGCGAGCGCGAGTTGCGCGCAGTGCCCGGTGCTGCCGCAGCACTGCGTCGTTTACACGGACCATGCTGTGTCGCATCGAGCAGTGCGCAGGCCGAGCTCGAGTTCAAGCTGGATGCCACCGGCCTCGCGCCATGCTTTTCCGGCAGTGTCTTCAGCGCAGATGTTGTCGCCGCGGGCAAGCCGGCGCCCGATATCTTCCTTTACGCCGCCCGCGCGATGCGCGTCGACCCGGCGGAATGTCTGGTGATCGAAGACAGCGTGAACGGGGTCAAGGCAGCCGTCGCCGCGGGCATGGACGTGATCGGCTTTACGGGCGCCAGCCATCTGACGCCCGCCTATGGTGATCGTTTGCTGGCCGCAGGTGCGCAAGCGGCAATCGGTGATTTCGGCAGTTTGACCCGGCTGGTGCCGGAACGGTTCGTCCAGCTCGACTAGGCACAGCCGCGCTCCCAAACGCGAAATGCCGGGCGCCTCCTATAAGACGCCCGGCATAAAGCACGGGTCATTCGCGCCGATTCACATCGCGCCTAGTCCTGCTTGACGCTCTCGCGGTCCCAGAAGCGCAGCTTGCCGCAGGTCTCGATGAAACTTGCCGCGGCGTCCTCGCCCGACGATACATCGAAGAAGCCGTCGTCGCGGCGGCTCCACACGCCTGCATTTTCGAACAGCGGCTGGACCGCGGGGACATAGGCCACGAACTTGGCATGCGCGAAGGCATCGTTGACGAAGTCGATGCTCGGCTTGTCCTCGGCGTAGCGCTTGCCGCTGTCCTCGCCCATCACCACCGCGACCGCGTCATAGACCACCGAGGGGCCGCCATCGATCTTCTCGTCGGCTTCCATCATGTTGCCGTCGGACAGCTTGGCGCCCGCGACATGCGGGGCAATGATTTCCGCCATCGCGCCGGCATCCTTGGCCGCCTGCTGCAGCGCCTTCACGACACCCGCATCAGCGCCCTCGGCAATATAGATACCCAGCTTGCGGCCCTTGAAGCTGTCGGGGCCGTTCTTGAGGATCGACAGCGCGGGGCTTTCGGGCAGGTCGCTGATCGGCTTGCGCGCGAAGGGCACCTTGTCGGGCAGTTCGGTCAGGCCGATGCCGTCGGCGACGTCCTGCGCCAGTCCTTCGTCGATATGCCGCAGATGGCCGACCATGCGCTTGCGGATATCCATGCGCTGCACTTTCGACAGTTCGAAGGTCAGCGCATTGCCCATATGGGTCTGCTCGACCGGGGTCTGCGAGATGTAGAACTGCCGCGCCTGGCTGTAATGATCGGCAAAGGTCGGGCTGCGCTCGCGCACCTTGGCGCCGCTGATCTCGGCCGGATAGGACTGGAAGCCGCGTTCGGCCGACGCGCGCGGACCGGGATCCACGTCTGCGCCGTCGCCGCTGCCCCAGCTGTTGGGTTCGTAATTCACGCGGCCCTTGGGATTGTGCATCGCCATGTGCCCGTCCTGCTGGAAATGCCGCACCGGGCATTTGGGCGCATTGATCGGCAGGTGCGTGAAGTTGGGTCCGCCGAGCCGCTTGAGCTGCGTGTCGAGATAGCTGAAATTGCGGCCCTGCAGCAGCGGATCGTCCGAATGGTCGATGCCGGGCACGATGTTCTGCGTGCAGAAGGCGACCTGCTCGGTCTCGGCGAAGAAATTGTCGACATTGGCGTCGAGCGTCAGCGTGCCGATGATCTCGACCGGGACCTGTTCTTCCGGAATGATCTTGGTCGCGTCGAGCACGTCGAACTCGAACTTCTCGGCGAACTCCTCGTCGAACACCTGGATGCCGAGGTCCCACTGCGGATAGTCGCCCGCATCGATCGCGTCCCACATGTCGCGGCGATGGAAGTCGGGGTCCATCCCGTTGACCTTGAGCGCCTCGTTCCAGACCACCGACTGCAGCCCGAGCGAGGGCTTCCAGTGGAACTTGACGAAATGCGCCTTGCCCTCGGCATTGACCAGCCGGAAGGTATGCACGCCGAAGCCTTCCATGAAGCGGAAGCTACGCGGGATCGTGCGGTCGGACATGATCCACATGACCATATTCATCGCTTCGGGGCTGAGCGAGATGAAGTCCCAGAAATTGTCATGCGCGGTCTGCGCCTGCGGGAAGCCGCGGTCGGGCGCGGGCTTGGCGGCGTGGATCAGATCGGGGAACTTGATCGCGTCCTGGATGAAGAACACCGGGATATTGTTGCCGACGAGGTCCCAATTGCCCTCGCTGGTGTAGAACTTGGTGGCGAAGCCGCGCACGTCGCGCGCGAGGTCGGGCGAACCCTTGTTGCCCGCCACGGTGGAGAAGCGCGTGAAGGTCGGCACCTTTACGCCTTCCTGGTTGAAGATCGCCGCCCGCGAATATTGCGGGATCGCCTTCTTCAGCTCGAAATGGCCGTGCACTCCGTAGCCGCGCGCATGGACCACGCGCTCGGGAATCCGTTCGTGGTCGAAGTGGAAGATCTTCTCGCGCGCGATCTGGTCTTCGAGCAGCTGCGGCCCGCGCGGACCCGCGCTCAGCCAGTTCTGGTCGTCGGCGACCGGGTGACCCTGCGCGGTGGTCATCACGTGGTCGTCATCCTGCGGCTTCTGGTGGTTGGCGCCGCCTTCCGACAGTTCGAATTCCTTGGCCATGCCTGCTTGCTCCATCTGGTTTCCCGGCCGCCATAAAACGGCCACCCACTGGCCTACGGACCCTGGCGCGCTTCGTTCCGCATTTCGGTGCAAAAGCGACGCAATCAAACAAACATCAGCTGCGCATGAAAAACCCCCGGCGCATGCGCCGGGGGTTCTCGGTGGATGACCAAGGGTCGCCGGTTAATCAGTCGTGGTATTTGGCATAGCCGATATCGAACCGGTCGGCGTCCATCACCTTGGTCCATGCGCTGACGAAATCGTCGACGAACTTCTGTTCGTGGCCGTTTTCGGCGTAGACCTCGGCAACTGCACGCAGCTGCGAATTCGAACCGAAGACGAGGTCGGTGCGCGTGGCGTGCCATTTGACATCGCCCTTCAGGCGGCACTTGCCGACGAACTCCTCGTCGCCGCTCTCGTCGATGACTTCCCACACCGTGCCCATTTCGAGCAAGTTGACGAAGAAGTCGTTCGACAGCACGCCCGGACGGTCGGTGAGAACACCGATGCTGTTGCCGTGCTGGGTGTGCTTGGACACGGCGCCCAGCGCACGCATCCCGCCCAGCAGCACGGTCATTTCAGGCGTCGAAAGGCCGAGCAGATGCGCCTTGTCGACCAGCATGTCTTCGGTCTTCACCGAAGCCTTGGTCTTTAGGTAGTTGCGGAAGCCGTCGGCAAACGGTTCGAGCGGCTCCCAGCTTTCGGCATCGAACTGATCTTCGCGCGCATCGCCGCGGCCGGTGGTGACATCGACGCTGACGTCGAAGCCGCCGTCCTTGGCCGCCTTCTCGATCGCTGCCGCGCCGCCCAGCACGATGGCATCGGCCATCGAGATGTCGCCGCGCAGCTCGTCGAGCTTGGCCAGCACCTTGCCCAGTTCATCCGGATCGTTGACCGCCCAGTTGCGCAGCGCATCGAAGCGGATATGCGCGCCATTGGCACCGCCGCGGTGGTCCGAATTGCGGTAGGTCGAGGCCGAGGCCCAGGCCGCCTTGACCAGTTCGCTGACCGACAGTCCGCTATCGAGGACCGCTTTCTTGAAGTCGGCCACCGCGCTGTCCGACGGCGTGGTGCCGGCGGGGATCGGATCCTGCCAGATCAGGTCTTCGGCGGGGACTTCCGAACCGAGGTACCGGACCTTGGGACCCATGTCGCGGTGCGTAAGTTTGAACCAGGCGCGGGCGAATGCATCGTCGAGCGCGGCTTGGTCGTTGAGGAAACGCTCCGAAATCTTGCGATATTCGGGGTCGCGCTTCAACGCCATGTCGGCCGTGGTCATGATCGTCGGAACCTTCTTGTCCGGGTCCCGGGCATCGGGTGCCATGTCTTCCGGATCGGGATCGATCGGGGTCCACTGGTTCGCGCCTGCAGGGCTCTGGGTGAGCTCGTAATCATATTTGAACAGCAGGCGGAAATAGTCATTGCCCCACTGCGTCGGATTGGGCGTCCACGCGCCCTCGATCCCGCTGGTGGTGATATGACCCTTGCCGATTTCCTCGGGATCGGTCAGCCAGCCGAAGCCCATGCGGTGCAGGCCTTCGCCTTCGGGACCGGTGCCGAACGTGTCCGACGGGGCCGCGCCGTGGCACTTGCCGAAGGCGTGACCGCCCGCGGTCAGCGCGACGGTTTCCTCGTCGTTCATCGCCATACGGGCGAAGGTTTCGCGCATGTCGCGCGCCATGCCTTCGGCGTCGTGCGGGTTGCCGCCGGGGCCTTCGGGATTGACGTAGATCAGGCCCATCTGGATCGCGGCGAGCGGATTTTCGAGCGCCTTGCCTTCATCGGGGATGATGCGCGTTTCGACGCCCTGGTCGACCCACTGCTCTTCCGAACCCCAATAGACCATCTCGGGTTCGAACACGTCCTTGCGGCCGCCCCCGAAGCCGAACACCGGACCGCCCATCGATTCGATCGCGACATTGCCGGTGAGGACGAAGAGGTCGGCCCAGCTGATGTGCTTGCCGTATTTCTGCTTGATCGGCCACAGCAGGCGCCGTGCCTTGTCGAGATTGCCGTTGTCGGGCCAGCTGTTCAGGGGAGCGAAGCGCTGCTGCCCGCTCGAAGCCCCGCCGCGGCCGTCGCCGGTGCGATAGGTGCCCGCAGCGTGCCACGCCATGCGGATGAAGAACGGGCCGTAATGCCCGTAATCGGCCGGCCACCATTCCTGGCTATCGGTCATCAGCGCCTTCAGGTCCTCCTTCAGCGCACCGTAATCGAGCGCGTTGAAGGCTTCGCAATAATCGAAGTTCTCGCCCATCGGGTCGGGATTGCGGCCCTCGGTCTGGAGGATGTCGATCTGCAGCTGGTCGGGCCACCAGTCGCGATTGGTCCGCCCGAGCAGGTCACGCGTGCCGCCATTGCCATGGAAGGGGCAGCCGCTCATTTCACCGGTCTTGGCATCCATTGTCCGTTTCTCCGCTTATTATGACTCGAAATATGTCTCGGAGTAAGGGATGGGCCTTTCCCGGTAATTCGTCCAATCGATTAATTGCGTCTCTCGGATTGGATTTGCCGATGATACGGCAGGCCGTGCAGCACATGCGAAAAGCGCCGCCATCCGGTGAGGATGACGGCGCCTTGCAAATGACTGAGGACGCCGGTCAGGCGGCCTGTGCCACTTCCTGTGCAGGCTCATTGCGGATGAGGTAGTCGAAGGCCGACAGACCTGCTTTCGATCCTTCGCCCATTGCCACCACGATCTGCTTGTACGGCACATCGGTGACATCGCCGGCGGCGAACACGCCGTGCAGATTGGTGCGGCCTTCCTCGTCGGTGGCGATCTCGCCGTGCTTGGTCAGCGTGAGCCCGCTGTCCTCGAGCCATTCGGTGTTGGGCACCAGGCCGATCTGTACGAACACGCCTTCGAGCTCGATCGTGCGCTCATCGCCGCTTGCGCGGTCCTTCACGCGCAGGCCGTTGACCTTGCCGTTGGCGCCGGTGATCTCGGTCGTCTGGCCATTGGTGACGATCTCGACATTGGGCAGCGAGCGGAGCTTGGCCTGCAGCACTTCGTCGGCGCGCAGCTTGGTATCGAATTCGATCAGTGTGACATGGCCGACGGTCTTGGCCAGGTCGATCGCCGCTTCGACGCCCGAATTGCCGCCGCCGATGACCGCAATGCGCTTGCCCCTGAACAACGGCCCGTCGCAATGCGGGCAATAGGCCACGCCCTTGTTGCGGTATTCGGCTTCGCCGGGGACGCCCATGTTGCGCCAGCGGGCCCCGGTGGCGAGGATCAGGCTGCGGGCCTTGAGGCTGGCCCCGTTGCCCAGTTCGACCGTGTGCAGGCCGCCCTTTTCGCTAGCCGGAACCAGTTTGACCGCCTGCGCCAGATCCATCAGGTCGATATCGTAGTCGCCGACATGCCGCTTGAGTTCGCCGGCCAGCTTCGGCCCTTCGGTATAGGGCGTGCCGGGCAGGTTCTCGATCCCCAGCGTGTCATGCAGCTGCCCGCCGAAGCGTTCGGCTGCGACGCCGGTGCGAAAGCCCTTGCGCGCAGTGTAGATCGCGGTCGCCGCACCGGCCGGGCCGCCGCCCACCACCAGCACTTCGAACGGGTCCTTCGCGGCAAGCTTCTCGGCCGCCTTGGCTTCGCTGCCGGTATCGATCTTGGCGAGAATCTCGGCCAGTTCCATCTTGCCGTTATAGAACGGTTCGCCGTTGAGGAAGGTTGCGGGCACCGCCATGATGTCGCGGCTGTCGACCTCGTCCTGGAAGGTGCCGCCTTCGATCAACGTGGCGGTGATGCGCGGATTTTCGAGCGCCATCAGCGTCAGCGCCTGCACCACGTCGGGGCAGTTGTGGCACGACAGCGAGAAATACATCTCGAAATTGAAGTCGTCCTCGAGCCCGCGGACCTGTTCTAGCAGGTCGGCATCGACCTTGGGCGGATGGCCGCCGGCCCACAGCAGCGCGAGCACCAGCGAGGTGAACTCATGCCCCATCGGCAGTCCGGCAAAGCGGACCCACTTTTCCGCATCGCTGGCGCGGCGGATCACGAAGCTGGGCTTGCGGCTGTCGGTGCCGTCGAAGCTGGCGCTGACGAGGTCGTGCAGCGCGGCGATCTCTTCGAGCAGTTCGCGCGTCTGCGCGCTCTTGTCGTCATCCCCGAGCGAGGCGACGAGCTCGACCGGCTCGCGCAGATTGGCGAGATAGGTCTTCAGTTGCTGGGTCATCGTTGCGTCGAGCATGGGCGGACTCCGGGTTTCGAGAGGAAACGGTGCAGAAAATCGAGGGGGGTGAAAAGGCCCGGGGCGGGGGGAGGGGGAGGGTGCCCCGGGCCTTCCAGCGACCCGAGTCAGGCTCGGGCTTTTGTACGGGCGCCGTTACGGCGCCCGAACTTTCCAGCGGATGAACGCTTAGATCTTGCCGACGAGGTCGAGCGAGGGAGCCAGCGTGTCGCTGCCTTCTTCCCAGGCTGCCGGGCAGACCTGGCCGGGATTGGCGCGGACGTACTGTGCCGCCTTGATCTTGCGCGCGAGTTCGTTGGCATTGCGGCCGACGCCTTCGCAGGTCTGTTCCATGATCTGGATCACGCCATCGGGATCGACCACGAAGGTGGCACGATCGGCCAGGCCGACGCCTTCGCGCAGCACGTCGAAGTTGCGCGCGAGAACGTGGTTCTGGTCACCCAGGAACGGGAACTGAAGCTTGCCGATCTTTTCCGAAGTGTCGTGCCATGCCTTGTGGCTGAAGTGGGTGTCGGTCGACACGCCGTAGACTTCGACGTCCATCTTCTGGAGCATGGCATACTGTTCGCCGAGGTCTTCGAGCTCGGTCGGGCAGACGAAGGTGAAGTCGGCCGGATAGAAGAAGAATACGGCCCACTTGCCCTTCACGTCTTCGTCAGTGACGTCGAAGAAGTCCTTGCCGGCCTGGAAGGCGGTGGCGGTGAACGGTTTGATCTGGCTTCCGATGATACCCATGGTGGTGGTTCTCCGTGTGTTCGGGTTGAAACGGTTCGGGTGGTAACTCGTGACCCCCAGATAGGCGCTGTTGCGATGCACAAAAGCGATATGATGCGATTGCCCGTATCGGAATAATCGATCAATCCGATGGAACTTTCGTAAAGCGCAACGACTCGACTGAGTTGGTTGCGTTTCCCGCAATCAAGGCCCCTTTCTCTACCCGAAGTCTGGTAGCGTCGGGGCACATGCGGCGGGGTTCGAGACGCTGGCATATCCCACGGATCGGCGACCGATCGTCAAGGGCTAGCGTGCTCGGCGCGCTGGAATGGGGAGGTATGCGACGGCCTGCCGTGCCTACCCGCACTGCGCACGGTGCAACAGCCTGTGGTCAGCCAGGACGAGCGCCATCATCGCTTCTACCACCGGTGTGCCGCGGATGCCCACACAGGGGTCGTGGCGGCCCTTCGTGCGGACCTGCGCTGCCTGCCCCTGGCGGTCGATGCTGTCGACCGGGGTCAGGATCGAACTGGTCGGCTTGAACGCCACCCGGCAGACGACCGGCTGGCCGGTCGAGATGCCGCCGGCGATGCCGCCCGCGTGATTGGCCGCGAATTCGGGTCCGTCGTCGCCCGGCGACATCGCATCGGCGTTCTGTTCGCCGGTCAGCCGGGCGGCATCGAAGCCGTCACCGATCTCGACACCCTTGACCGCATTGATGCTCATCATCCCTGCCGCCAGATCGCTGTCGAGCTTGGCATAGATCGGGGCGCCCCATCCCGCAGGCACGCCGGTGGCGACGCATTCGACCACTGCGCCCAGCGAAGAGCCGGCCTTGCGTGCTTCGTCGACCATTGCCTCCCAGCGTTTCGCCGCCGCGGCATCGGGGCACCAGAAGGGATTGCGCGCAATTTCCTCGGTATCGAAATTCGCCGGATCGATCCTGTCGCCGCCGATCTCGGCGACATAGGCGAGGATCGACACCTCGGGGATCACCAGCCTCGCCACCGCGCCCGCGGCCACGCGCATTGCGGTTTCGCGTGCGCTGCTACGCCCGCCGCCGCGATAGTCACGCAGCCCGTATTTGGCATCATAGGCGTAATCGGCATGGCCGGGGCGGTAGGTGTTGGCGATCTCGGAATAATCCTTCGACCGCTGGTCGGTGTTCTCGATCAGCAGCGAGATCGGCGTGCCCGTGGTGGTGCCTTCGAACACGCCTGACAGGATGCGGACCGCATCGGGTTCCTTGCGCTGGGTGGTGAACTTGTTCTGCCCCGGCTTGCGCGCATCGAGGAAGGGCTGGATGTCTTCTTCGGCCAGCGGCAGCCCCGGCGGGCAACCGTCGACCACTGCCCCGATCGCGGGCCCGTGGCTTTCGCCCCAGGTGGTGAAGCGCAGCGTCCGTCCGAAGGTGTTCCAGCTCATGCCACATCTCATGCCCGCAACTGTGGGCGCCTGTCCATTCTCGCTGGACCAAATCCTTCTTGAGGGCCAAGAACAAACCATGATTGCGAAGCTGAAGGGCCTGCTCGACGAAACCGGCACCGACTGGGCGGTGATCGATGTCGCGGGCGTGGGCTATCTGGTCCATTGTTCGGCGCGCACGCTCAGCCAGCTGGGCGAGCGCGGCGAGGCCTGCACCGTCTATACCGATCTGCAGGTGAGCGAGACCGACATGCGCCTGCTCGGCTTTGCCGATGCGGCGGAGCGCGACTGGTTCCGCCTGCTGACGCAGGTCCAGGGGGTGGGCAGCAAGGTCGCGCTGGCGATCCTCTCGGCGCTGTCGACGGGGGAAGTGCAGACGGCCTGTGCGCAGGGCGATGCCGCAATGATTGCACGCGCCAATGGCGTTGGCCCCAAGCTCGCCGCGCGGATCGTGAACGAACTCAAGGACAAGGCGGGCGCGCTGCCCGGCGTTGCTGCCGGCGTGGGCGCAGCCGCACTGCCAAGGGGCGGGGCCAGCGCCGATGCGGTGAGCGCGCTGGAAAACCTCGGCTTCAAGCCCGCGGTCGCCGCGCGCGCGGTCGCCTCGGCGCAGGGCGAGCTGGGCGAGAGTGCAAGCGAGGGCGAGCTGATCCGCGTCGCCTTGAAGAAAGCAGCGGGATGACGGTGACGGCGAAACGCTACACGATACTGGCGGCCGCTGCCGCGCTGTTCGCAGGCGCGGCCAGCGCACAGGACATGAGCGCGTTTCGGACCGGTCCGATCTTCGAGGAGTTCGGTGCCCATGCCCCGGTCGAAGGTATCGACACCTTCGCTCCCGATACCGAATTCGCGATTGCCTTCGACGTTGCCGGACAGGCCGATGCGGGCACGCGCAACCGCGGGTTCGAAAGCGCCGCACGCTTCATCAACATGCACGCCTCGCACGCGGTCGACCCGGCGAACATGCGGATCGCGGTGGTTGTGCACGGCGGCGCGGTCAAGGATTTGCTCGACGCCGAGGACAACCACTCGCGCGCGATGGTCACGCAATTGCTCGACTACGGCGTGCGCTTCATCGTCTGCGGCCAGAGCGCGGCGGCCCATGGCGTGGCCAAGGCGGACTTCATCCCCGGCGTCGAACTCGCGCTGTCCGCCATGACCGCGCATGCGCAATTGCAACAGGCAGGCTACACGGTGAGCCCGTTTTGAGGAAAGAGGAAACCTCAAGCCCCCGTCATTCTGAACTCGTTTCAGGATCCATCTTTCGCCCTTCTCGAAGCAAGCGGATCAAACCCAAGGTCGATCGCAAAATCGACCCAATGCGGATTGTCTCGCTCGACCAGATTGATCTTCCATTGACGGTGCCAGCGCTTCAGCTGCTTTTCGCGCAGGATCGCCGCCTCCATGCCGCCGAACATTTCGAAGCGCACGAGGCGATGGACCTTGTACCGTGCGACGAAGCCGCCGGTAACGCCTTCGCGGTGTTGCCAGAGCCGCTTCGCAAGGTCGGATGTGACCCCGATATACAGCGTTCCACGCGGCTGGCTCGCGAGGATGTAGACGCAGGGTTCGCGTTCGAACGGCATCCTCCGGTGATTGCCGCGCATTGGATGCTGAAACAAGTTCAGCATGACGGTATGGGGGCAGTGTGACCGAACCCGTTCCCCTCCATTCGGCCGAGCGCCAGCCCGAGGACCCCGATGCCGCGCTGCGCCCCAAGAGCCTTGCCGAATTTGTCGGGCAGAAGGCGGCGCGCGAGAATCTGCGCGTCTTCGTCGAGGCCGCCAAGGGCCGCGGCGAGGCGATGGACCATGTGCTGTTCTTCGGCCCGCCCGGTCTCGGCAAGACCACGCTGGCGCAGATCGTCGCCAAGGAACTGGGCGTCGGCTTTCGCGCCACCAGCGGGCCGGTGATCGCCAAGGCGGGCGACCTCGCCGCGCTGCTAACCAATCTCGAGCCCAACGATGTGCTCTTCATCGACGAGATCCACCGGCTCAATCCGGTGGTCGAGGAAGTGCTTTACCCGGCAATGGAAGACCGGGCGCTCGATATCATCATCGGCGAAGGGCCATCCGCGCGCAGCGTGCGGATCGACCTGCCGCCGTTCACGCTGGTCGGCGCGACCACGCGGCAGGGCTTGCTGACCACGCCGCTGCGCGACCGGTTCGGTATCCCCGTGCGGCTGAACTTCTACACCGAGGACGAGCTGCTCCGCGTGGTCACGCGCGGTGCGGGGCTGCTCGGCATGGGGATCGATGAGGGCGGGGCGCGCGAGATCGCCCGCCGCAGCCGCGGGACGCCGCGCGTGGCGGGCAGGCTGATGCGCCGAGTGCGCGATTTCGCCAGCGTGCTGGGCGAGGCGGTGGTGACCAGCCGCGTGGCCGACGAGGCGCTGACCCGGCTCGAAGTCGACAGCCTCGGTCTCGATGCGATGGACCGGCGCTATCTCACCATGATCGCCACCACCTACAAAGGCGGGCCGGTCGGGGTGGAAACGCTGGCGGCAGGTCTCAGCGAGCCTCGCGACACGGTCGAGGAGGTGATCGAGCCCTATCTCATCCAGCTCGGCCTGATCGCGCGAACCGCGCGCGGGCGCTGCCTCAACGATGGCGGCTGGAGTCATCTCGGGCTGGCGCCGCCCTCGGGGCCGCAGAGCGACATGTTCGACGAATGAGGTTAGCGCTGCGGTAAGAACCGTGGCACGGAAGGTCCCGAAACGGGACGAAGCTTGCGAAAGCCTCGCAATTCCGCGAAAAATTTACTTTCTGGCGGTAATTGCGATCCTGAATACACGCGATTCGCCGGGGGGTGATTCGTTAAAACAACTCAAGGATCGCCTTAAGGGACGCAAATTGCTTCCCTTTTTCGGTCGCAACAGGAAGTTTTATAATGTCGGTCAAATCAGCTCTCGCTAAACTCTCGGCCACGGCGGCGGGTGGTGCGCTGCTCGCAGGCGGGGCGGTCCACGTCGCCGAGCGCCCGATTACCGACAATCCGCAGTACAAGTCGAAATCGGTCAAGCAGGCCAAATACGTCAAGCAGGCGACCCCGCGCGCCGTGCCGCGGCCGACCGTACCGCGTGGCCGCACGATCCCGCGGCAGGTCGAATGCGTTCCCGCCGATTCGGCGGCTGCAGCGAACAATCCGAACAACATCTGCCCGCCGGTGTATCGCCAGGCGATGGCGCCCGTCCCCGTTCCGCCGCTGCCCGCATCGGCTCCCGTTGGCGGTGGTGGCGCATCGCGGTCGATTGCCGGCGGAAGCGGCGGCGGCGGCTTCGGTGGTGGTTTCGGCGGCGGCTTCTTCGGCGGCTTCTTCTCCGGATCGAGCGGCGGCGGCAGCGTGATCGTCAATTCGACCACCACCAGCGGCGGCGAGCCTCCGGTGGTGAATGTCGACGTGTCGACGACCAGTTCGACCGGTGGATCCTCGACTTCGACCTCGACCGGCGGCACCTCTACCTCGACCGGTGAAGTCTCGACGACGACGAGTTCCAGTTCGAGCACGGGCGAAGTCTCCACTTCTACCGGTTCGGTCAGCACCTCGACCGGCGAAGTCTCCACCTCGACGGGTTCGGTCAGCACCTCGACGGGCGAAGTCTCCACTTCGACCGGTTCGGTCAGCACCTCCACCGGCGAAGTTTCGACCTCGAGCGGCAACGTCACCACCAGCACCAGTTCGTCGTCCTCGACGAGCACGTCGAGCTCGACTTCCACGTCGTCCTCGACTTCGACATCAAGCTCGACCTCGTCCTCGTCCTCGACCAGCTCGTCGACTTCGGGCAGCAGCAGCGGCACCGATGTACCCGCCCCGCCGATGATGGCGCTGTTCGGCATGGCCGCGGCCGCGATTCTCGGGCGGCGCAAGTTCCGGATCAAGCGAGCGGCCTGAGCGCCGATAGCGGCAGCGGTCAATCGCGCCCGCGCAGGCTCCATTCGCCCTGCCGGTACCACTGGGTAACGACGTATTTAACGCCTGCTTCGACCGGCAGCGCGGCATGCAGTGTCGCGCGGTTGGGGCGGCCCTTGCGATCCATATTGTCCCACACAACCAGCATCCCCGGTTCGGGCGCAATGGTCAGGTCGAGCGCGGGAAACGCGGTCGCACCGCCGGCCTCGGGTGTGTTCAGATAGACCATCGCGGTCCAGCTTCGCTGGCCACCGCGATTTCGTTCGGTCTGCCAGTGCGGGCGATCAAGCAGGAAATGGTCGCGGTGGTGCCGGTATTCCTCGCCCCGGCGATAGCGTTGCCCCTGCAGCGGTTCGGCATGGCGTAGCCCTATCCCCGTAACCGCGGCAATGCGTTCGGCCAGCGCACGCGTTTCGGGCATTTCCTTCGCGAAGAAATGCGTCGAACTCGTCCGTCCGCGCGGTGAAGCCTTGTCGGTAAACAGTACGGAGGGCTGAATACGGCTGTCGATGATTGCGATCAGCCGGCGGCACTCCGCTTCGTCGAGAAAACCGCGCAGGAGGAACAGGTCGGCTTTTTTGCCGCCACGCGGTTCGATGCGGGGGTCTGCCCGCAGCTTCCGGCGGACGCGGTCGCCGATCCCGCGCATGATGGCGGGATCGGCTTCAGGTTCGGTTGGGGTTCGCCCCAGAAACCGCGACAGGCGACCGATAAGCGTCATCGGCGCCTACCGCTTCCGGTCGGACGGGATCAGGCGGCCGCGAGCTTGCGCAGAACGTAGTGGAGGATGCCGCCGTTGCGGTAATATTCCATCTCGTTCGCAGTATCGATGCGGCACAGCGCGGTGAAGCTGAAGGTCGAACCGTCCTCGCGGGTCACCTCGACTTCGACGTCCTGGCTCGGGCTGAGATCGGCGAGGCCCTTGATCGTGAAGCTGTCGCTTCCCGTCAGGCCGAGGCTGTTGCGCGTATCGCCATCCTTGAACTGCAGCGGCAGCACGCCCATGCCGATCAGGTTCGAGCGGTGAATACGCTCGTAGCTTTCGACGATCACGGCCTTGACGCCAAGCAGGATGGTGCCCTTAGCGGCCCAGTCGCGGCTCGAACCCGTGCCGTATTCCTTGCCGGCAACGACCACCAGCGGGGTGCCGTCTTCCTTGTGCTTCATTGCCGCATCGTAGATCGGCATCTGTTCGCCATTGTAGGTCGTCACGCCGCCTTCGACGCCGGGGACCATCTCGTTCTTGATGCGGATGTTGGCGAAGGTGCCGCGCATCATCACATCGTGGTTGCCGCGGCGCGAGCCGTAGGAGTTGAAGTCCTGCTTGGCGACCTGGTGGCTCTGCAGATAGGAACCCGCAGGGCTGTCTTCCTTGATCGAACCGGCAGGCGAGATGTGGTCCGTGGTGACCGAATCGCCAAGGATCGCCAGCGGCTTTGCGTCGGTGATGTCGGTCACCGGGGCGGGCGTCATTTCCATGCCTTCGAAGAAGGGCGGGCTGGCGACATAGGTGCTGGTCGGGTTCCAGCGATAGGTGTCGCTGGCCTCGACCTTGATCCCCTGCCAGTGCTCATCGCCCTTGTAGACATCGGCGTAGCGGGTTTCGAACATCTGGCGGTCGATATTGGCCGCGCGGTGCTGGGCGATTTCCTCGTTGGTCGGCCAGACATCGGCAAGCATCACGTCATTGCCCTGCTGGTCCTGGCCGAGCGGGGTTTCGGTGATGTCCTTCGTGACCGTGCCAAGGATGGAGTAGGCCACCACGAGCGGCGGGCTGGCGAGGAAGTTGGCGCGCACATCGGGCGATACGCGGCCTTCGAAATTGCGGTTGCCCGACAGCACCGAGGCAGCGACGATGTCATTGCCGTTGATGGCTTTGGAAATCGGCGGCGCGAGCGGGCCCGAGTTGCCGATGCAGGTGGTGCAGCCATAGCCGACGAGATCGAAGCCCATGGCGTTGAGATCGTCCTGGAGGCCCGACTTGACGAGATAGTCGGTCACGACCTGGCTGCCGGGAGCGAGGCTGGTCTTGACCCACGGCTTGGGCTTGAGGCCCTTTTCATGCGCCTTCTTGGCGACGAGGCCGGCAGCGATCAGCACATCGGGGTTTGACGTGTTGGTGCAGCTGGTGATGGCGGCAATCACGACGTCGCCATCGCCGACATCGTGATGCGTGTCTTCGACGTCGACGCGCAGCGGCTTGTCCTTGCCGTAGATCGACTTGAGGTCGGTGTTGAACAGCTCGTCGACCTCGGGCAGCGCGACGCGGTCCTGCGGACGCTTGGGACCGGCGAGGCTCGGTACGACCTTCGACAGGTCGAGCTCGAGCGTCTTGGTGAAGACGGGCTCGGCCTCGGGGGTGAACCACATGCCCTGTTCTTTGGAATAGGCTTCGACCAGCGCGATGGTTTCTTCGTCGCGGCCAGTGAGGCGCATGTATTCGAGCGTTTTGTCGTCGATGCCGAAGAAGCCGCAGGTTGCGCCGTATTCGGGGGCCATGTTGGCGATGGTCGCACGGTCGGCGAGGGTCAGCCCCGCAACGCCTTCGCCGTAGAATTCGACGAACCGGCCGACCACGCCGACTTCGCGCAGCATCTGCACGCAGGTCAGCACGAGGTCGGTGGCGGTCACGCCTTCGGCCATCGCGCCGGTCAGCTTGAATCCGACCACTTCGGGGATCAGCATCGAGATTGGCTGGCCGAGCATTGCGGCTTCGGCCTCGATCCCGCCGACACCCCAGCCAAGCACGCCGAGGCCGTTGATCATGGTGGTATGGCTGTCGGTGCCCACGCAGGTGTCGGGATAGGCAACCGCTTCGCCTTCGGGGTCATTGGTCGACCACACGCCCTTGCCGATATATTCCAGGTTCACCTGGTGGCAGATGCCGGTGCCCGGAGGCACGGCGGAGAAGTTCTCGAAGCTCTTCGAACCCCACTTGAGGAAGTCGTAACGCTCCGCATTGCGGGCATATTCGAGTTCGACGTTCTTTTCGAAAGCCTTGGGGTGGCCGAATTCATCGACCATCACCGAGTGATCGATCACGAGGTTCACGGGAACCTGCGGGTTGATCTTGGCGGTATCGCCGCCGAGCTTGCTGATCGCATCGCGCATGGCAGCAAGGTCGACCACGCAGGGCACGCCGGTGAAATCCTGCAGGAGCACGCGCGCCGGGCGGTACTGGATTTCCTTGCCCGTGGCCGGGTTCTTCTGCCAGTCGACGATCGCCTGGGCATCGTCGGTGCTGACGGTGAAACCACCGTCTTCGAACCGCAGCATGTTCTCCAGCAGCACCTTGAGGCTGAAAGGCAGCTTCGAAACATCGCCCAGCTTTTCCGCCGCCTTGGCGAAGGAGTAATAGGCGTAGTCCTTGCCGTTCACTGTCAGAGTGGAGCGGGTTCCGAGCGTGTCCTTGCCGACCTGGGTCATGCGCGCGTTGATCCTTTCGTTTGTAAGCCGTTACCCGACCAATGGGCGGGGCCGCAGAATGTGCCGCGCCCCTGCGCCGGAACGGGGAAAAAATCAAGTGTGCGGCATTGCGGCAAGCGTCGATCGGCGGCGCGGGCTTCGCCTGCCGCTACGGTTTCGTGCATCCGCGCCAGCCTGCACGCTTGGCGGTTCGACAGATCGTTCAGATCGTATCGGGCGGCGGGGCCGGGCGCCTGCCGCGCGCCGCCAGCCAGCACGCGCCGACGATGATCGCGGTGCCCGCCAGGGTCGGCAGGGTCAGCCGTTCGGCGAAGAACAGCCAGCCGAACACCGAAGCCCACAGGAAGCCCGAATATTCGAGTGGGACCAGCACCTGCGCCTCGGCGCGGGCGTAGGCCCAGGCGAAAGCCATCGCCCCGATAACCGTGAGCACCGCCGCCACGGCGAGGTCGCGCAGCGTGTCGCTGTCCGGCATCTCGAACAGGAAGGGGGCTGCCATGCCGAGCAGCAGCACCGACACGCCCGAATGGAAGGTCGCGATCTCGGCCGGGCCGGCAACCTGCGATTGCCGCCGGATCAGGATGAAGCTGTAGGCGTAGAGCATGGCGGAAGTCAGGATCGCGGCCAGCCCGAGCGCGGTATCGCGGTCGAATTCGGCCTGGCCCACCTTGCCGCCGATGATCACCAGCGTGCCGGCGAAACCCAGCAGCGAAGCGGCGATCGCCTCGCGGCGAATGATCTCGCCCAGCATCAGCCGCGCGAGATAGAGCGCGATCAGCGGCGCGACGAAACTGATGGCGATGGCTTCGGCCAGCGGCAGCTTGGTAATCGCATAGAAGAAGGTCAGTGCCATGAAAGTCGCCACGACCGAGCGTTGCAGATGCAGCGTGAGCACTGCTCGCTGCGGCCAGCGCCCGCCGCGCGCCAGCCACAGCGGCAGCGCGATTCCCGTGGCGATCAGCGAGCGCAGCCAGGCCGCGCTCAGCGCGCCCACGGCCAGCGCCGCGCTTTTCATGTAAGCGTCCATCAAAGCCAGGCTGGCGACGGCCAGCGCTGCCATCAGCATGGGCAAGAGGGCGTGATCGGTGCGCACTGCCAATTCCTATCCGGGGGCAAGCGAGCCGTCACGGACAATTCAGCCTCGTGAAAGCCGGGATATTGGATTAGCTTGGGGCATTGGGCAATTATCAAGCCACACGCGCCGCACCGGTGCGTGGGCGCATCTGGTAGGACATATGACACGTTTTCGTCTGATTATCGGTTCCGCAATGGGCGCCGCGCTGTGCGCGACCTCGGTCTTCGCGCAGGACAGTGCGCCCGAAGACCTGCTGCCGCCCGAACCGGCCCGGGTTACCGAGCCACTGCCCGATTATACCCGTGACGCGCCGCAACCCGCCGCGCAGCCCAGCGTAGAGGAAAGTTTCGACGATATCCGCATGTCGTCGGGCGAAGTGGTCCAGCAATTGCCCGTGCTCGAACGCGAGTGGACGCTCGCGCAGGCTGAGAAGCTGCTCGCCTTCATTCCCACGGTGGCCGACGAGGGGCTCGTCCCCGGTGACTACCGCGCTGAAGCGCTGGCCGCCGCAATCGCGCAGGGCCGGGGCCCGGCGCTCGACGCTGTGGCGAGCGAGATCTTCATCTGGCTGGTCGAGGATCTGCGCGATGGGCGCACGCCGATGGATGCACGGCGCCAGTGGTTCGTGGTCGATCCCGACCCGGACGTGCTGCCCTCGCACCGCCTGCTGGAGACGGCCGTCGAGACGGGCGACATCGCCGGAACGCTGCGCGCGCTCAATCCGGTTTCGCCCGATTACGCGCGTTTGAAGGAAGAGCTCGCCCGCACGAGCGACCCCGCCAAGCGCAAGCTGATCCGCGCCAATATGGACCGGTGGCGCTGGCTCGCCCGGGATCTCGGCAAGCAATATCTGCTTGCCAATGTGCCCGAATACCAGCTGCGGCTGACGGTCAACGACAAGATCATCAAGCACTACCGCGTGGTGGTGGGCAAGCCCGGCCGCACCGCGACGCCGCAGCTTTCCGAAATGGTCGAGGCGGTGATCTTCAACCCGACCTGGACCGTGCCGCAATCGATCGTGAAGGGCGAAGGGCTGGGCGCGAAAGTGCTCAACAATCCCGGCTGGGCGCGTGCCAACAACTACACGGCGACCAAGGGCGCCAACGGCTGGATCACCGTGGTCCAGCAGCCCGGGCCGGGCAATTCGCTCGGCCTGATGAAGCTCGACATGCCCAACCCGCACGCGATCTTCTTCCACGACACGCCCGCGAAATCGCTGTTCGCGCGTGACGTCCGCGCGCTTAGCCACGGGTGCATTCGCGTTCAGGGTGCCCGCGAACTGGCGATGACGATGGCCATGCTTGGCAATGCCAAGAGCCGCGAGGACCTGCCTGCGATCCAGCAGGAGGTTTCCGAAATCACCGCGTCGGGCAAGTACACGCGCTACCCGATGGAAAAGCAGTGGCCCGCCTACATCACCTATTTCACCTACGGTGTGGATGTGAACGGCGAGCTGCGCCAGTTCGACGACATTTATGGCCGCGACGCCCCCGTACTGGCCGCGCTCGATGCGCCGCGCCAGGACGACCGGGCCCGCGAGACGAGCGAGGAAGCGGTCGAGATCGTCGACGATCTGCAGACGAGCTGAGGTCGCCCGACCGGGCGTCGGTCAGTAAGCGCTCGGGCTGGTGCGGCTGAACGTCGTTCCGTCCGGGCGGCGCAGCAGGTCGTATTGGGCGATCGGCGGGCTGACGGCGCTGCCGTCCTGCGCGATCCCGTAGCTGCCCGAAACCAGCAGGCGCCCACCCGACAGGTCGATCAGCGCGCGGTCGAACTGTTCGGGCCCCATGGCGAAGCAGCCGTTCGAGCGGCCGAGCCGGCCCCAGCGATCGACATGTCCGGGCGTGGCATAGCTCGCCGGGTGCATCACGATGGCGCGGGGCAGGGCGTTGGAATTGGTCGAATCGAGCCCGTCGAGTCGCAGCGAAGTGCCATAGCGCCCGACATACCAGCTGCGGGTCATGAAGGCCCCGCGGCTGGACGCTTCGCTCCCCTCGATATTCGAATAGCGCTTGAGCCAGCCATCGTGTTCGCCGTCCGAACCCGTACCATGGCTGACGTGATAGCTGGTTACCCGTTCGTTCTCGAGATCGACGAAGTGAAACCGCTTCTGCGAAGAATGCAGGCCGAAATCCGCGATGCCGACAATGTCCCTGCGCCAGATGCTGGTACCCGCCCGGGCCAGTTCGTCGCGCGCGATCACCATCAGCTTCGCATCGCGGGCGGCGGTGGGATTGACCTGCGCGAACAGGCGGGCGGGCAGGGCGGCGGCAGCGGTCGCTGCCAATGAGCCCTTGATAAGATCGCGGCGATTCATGCGCGGGAACCTAACAGTGCGGTGCGGCAGGCGACAACGGGATTGCGGCGGACCGCGCGGTTCATTCGCCCAACACCATCCGGTCCTGCTCGATCCGGACCGGTTGCACCGAGGCAAGAAAGCTCTGGCCGAGCAGCGATACGCCGAGTCCTTCCGGCACAATGATCGCGCGAACGTTGCGCGCTTCGTGACCGCCAAGCGTAACCCGGTCGAGTGTGATGGCCATTCCCGCCACGGGACCGGAAGCGCCCTGCGCTATCGGCCGGATATCGGCGGCGGACCACATCAACCCTGCTGCGCGCGCATCGGCACCGGTCAGCGCCACCACGCTGGCCCCGGTGTCCACCAGCATGTCGATCTGTGCGCCGTTGACCTGCGTTTCGGCGTAGAAATGCCCGTCGGCAGCGCGGGGAAGTTCGGTGGTCCCGGCGACCCATGCCGCGTAGCTGTCGCTGGATCCACCGGAGGTTTCTGCCTTCGCCGGCTGCGGGGCATGCGGTCCGTCATCACCGGTTGCTGGCTCGGGCCCGTCGCCGGGCACCAGCGTTGCGCCGAGGAAGGCTGCCACGGCTATGGCAAGGAGAACCGCGATGCGCATCGCGGCACCGTGCACCGCTTTGGCTTAAAACGGCGTAAAGGCGCTATTCGGCGGCCTGCGCAGGAGCGGCATGCGGATCGAAGGCCACTGCCTCGCCCGCTTCGATCTGGGCGGCCTTGGCTTCGACCAGCGCAACGATATGGTCGAGCATGTCGCCGCTCTGCACATGGTGATCGGTCACCCCCGACAGATAGACCATGTGCTTGCCATTGCCGCCGCCGGTGATGCCGATGTCGGTCTCGCGCGCCTCGCCGGGGCCATTGACCACGCAGCCGAGCACCGAGAGGCTCATCGGGGTCTTGATGTGCTCGAGCCGTTTCTCGAGCGTTTCGACCGTGCGAATGACGTCGAAACCCTGGCGCGAACAACTCGGGCACGACACGACGCGGACACCGCGGGTGCGCAAGCCGAGCGCCTTGAGCATCTCGTAACCGACCTTCACTTCCTGTTCGGGCTCGGCCGACAGCGACACGCGGATTGTGTCCCCGATACCGGCCCACAGCAGGCTGCCCATGCCGATCGAGCTCTTGACCGTACCGCCGATCAATCCGCCCGCTTCGGTGATGCCCAGATGCAGCGGGCAGTCCACCGCGTCGGCGAGGCCGTGGTAGGCCGCGACGGCAAGGAACACGTCGCTTGCCTTCACTGCCACCTTGTATTCGTGAAAGTCGTGGTCCTGCAGCAGCTTGATATGGTCGAGCGCGCTCTCGATCAGCGCCTCGGGGCAGGGCTCGCCATATTTTTCGAGCAGATCCTTCTCGAGACTGCCCGCATTGACCCCGATCCGGATCGCGCAGCCGTTCGCTTTGGCGGCGCGGACCACTTCGGCCACGCGCTGACTGCTTCCGATGTTGCCCGGGTTGATGCGCAGGCAGGCCGCGCCCTTGTCCGCCGCTTCGAGCGCGCGTTTGTAATGGAAGTGGATGTCGGCGACGATCGGGACATTCGCTGCCTTGGTGATACGGTCGAAATGTTCGGTCGCCTCGGCGGTGGGGCACGACACGCGAATGATGTCCGCGCCCGCATCCTCGCAGCGACGGATCTGGTCGATCGTCGCACCGACATCCTCGGTCGGCGTGTTGGTCATGGTCTGGACGGTTATCGGCGCATCGCCGCCGACGGGGACGTTGCCGACCATGATCTGGCGGGACGGGCGGCGCTCGATCGTGCGCCAGGGACGGATGGAAGACATGCCCGGCGATATAGAGCCCTTGGGATGAAGGGGCAATGACGCGCTGCGGCAGGCGGCATCCGCTTTCTCTACGAGCGGACGGGCCCCGCAAGCCGGATCGCCCATGAAAAAGGGCGCGGGGAGGATGCCCCCCGCGCCCCTTCCGGCGAATTCGCCTGCTGCGGGGCCTAGGCGCCCGGCGGCAGCGGGTCGGTCGATTTGGCGGCAGCGCCGCGCTTGGGTTTCGGCGTGGGTGCTGCGGTCCCGCCGAGATCGCTGTCCATCTGTTCGAGCTTGCGTGCCGCCCAGTCGCGGCCGCCGAGACCGAAGGCGAGCGCACCCGCCACCGCGACGCCGGCGATCAGGATCGTCAGCGCATTGGCCGGGATCATCCCGCCGATACCAGTGAACTGCAGGCCCATGAACACGAACAGGATGATCGTCGCCCAGCGCACGATAGTGCCCGCGGTCGACCCGCCCGCATCGCCTGCGATCAGCCGCGCGAGCAGGTTGGCGATCAGGAAACCGAAGGCGATCACCACCGCGCCGAAGATCACCCGGCCGCCCAGTTCGAGCAATTGGTCGAGAATCGCGGTCAGTTCGGGAAACCCGAGCAGCCTCGTCGCGGCAATCGCGAAGAACAGGATGATGGCCACCTGCGCGACGCGGGCGATGATGCCCGACACGGTCGTGCCTTCGGTGACCAGCCCGCTTTCGGCCATGGCGCGATCGACGCCCAGGCCGGGCAGGATTTCCTTGACGATCTGCACCACGAAGCGGCTGATGAGATAGCCGATCCCCAGCAGCACGGCCGCGGCAATGATGTTCGGGATCGCGGCAAAGATCATCCGCAGCATTTCGCTGGCCGGTGCGCTGATCGAATCGATGCCCAGCTGTTCGAGCGCGGCGATCGCCACCGGGATCGCGATCAGAACGTAGACGATGGTGCCGATGGTCCGGCTGATGGTGCTGTTCCCGGTGACGCTGTCGACCCCGCCGCGATTGGCCCATTTATCCAGATCGGCCGTCTGCAGCGTGGTGACGACCAAGTCGCGCACGATCCGTGCCACCATCATGCCGATGAAGAAGATCAGTCCCGCCCACAGCAGATTGGGCAGGAATGCGACGACGTTTTCGAGCAGGCTGTCGATCGGCCCGGCGACCCCGCCGAGTTCGAGAATGTTGAGAATGATCAGCAGGCCGAACAGCCAGATCAGCAGGCTGACGATCTTGCCCAGCGATTCGCCCAGCGATTGCCCGCTGCCGGTCCCCCGCTTGAAGAAGTCGACGGCATCGACGAGTTTTGCGAAGGCCCATTTGGCAGCGCGCGCGATGAGCCAGGTCACGATCAGCGCGACGATTGCCAGAAGGATCTTTTCCCCCAGCTCCATCGCCACCTGTTCGTTGAAACGATAACGGTCGAAAATCACGAAACCTCTCCCCATTGGTTTACGTTACGGAAGGGCTACCATGCATGGCGCGAATCCACAAAATGCTTTCCCGGGTGAAGTGGATAAGCAGCCGTGCTACCGCTCTGGCATGAGAGGATTTTTCGCCCCCATCGCCGCCGCGTCGGTTGCGCTTCTCGCGCTGTTCGCGGCCCCTGCAACCGCACAGGACACGCCCGGCTGGTCGATCGCCATCCATGGCGGCGCGGGCACGATCGCGCGCGAGAACATGACGCCCGAACAGGATGCCGCCTATCGCGCGGCGCTGCAGCGCGCGCTCGATGCAGGTGCGGCAGTGCTACGTGACGGGGGCAGCGCGATGGATGCGATCCAGGCGGCGATCGAACCGATGGAAGACGATGCGCTGTTCAATGCCGGGCGGGGTGCCGTGCTGACCTGGGACGGCGATATCGAACTCGACGCATCGATCATGGACGGGCGGACGCGCGATGCAGGTGCGGTGGCCGGCGTGACCGGTATCCGCCATCCGATCGATCTGGCGCGCAAGGTCATGACCGACAGTCCGCATGTGATGCTGGCCGGCACCGGGGCGGAAGCCTTTGCCGCCAGCCACCAGCTTGAAACGATGCCGCCCGAATGGTTCGAAACCACGCGCCGCAGGGAAGCGCTGGAGCGGATGAAGGCCGAACAGCTCAGCGCGCTCGATGTCGACATCAAGTTCGGCACGGTCGGTGCGGTCGCGCTCGACGCCGATGGGAACATGGCGGCGGGCACGTCGACCGGCGGGATGACCGGCAAGCGCTGGGGCCGGATCGGCGATGCGCCGATCATCGGTGCCGGCACCTATGCCGACAATCGCAGCTGCGCGGTTTCCGCCACCGGGTGGGGAGAATTCTTTATCCGGGTCGGTGTCGCGCAGGAAATCTGCACCCGGCTGCGCTATCGCTTCCGTGCGGAGATCGACGCTGCCCAGGCGCGCGTACCGCTCGATGAGGAAGGCATTCCGACCTATCTCGTCCATGCCAGCGAATTCGGTCTAGAAGCAGCGCAGGCGCAGGAAGAGATCGATGCGGTCATCGCGGATGTCGGCAGTCTCGGCGGCGATGGTGGGGTGATCGTCGTCACGCGCGAAGGCCATCCGTTGTTCAGCATGAACACCTCCGGCATGTACCGCGGGCGTGCGACCAGTGCTGGGATGAACGAAGTCGCGATCTACGACGACGAATAGGCGAGCGCCCCCGGCCGGCGGCGTTGCGCGGTCCCGATCCGGTCAGCCGCGGCGGCGGGCTTGCGCGTAGCTGCCGAGCAGCCGTACGCCATTGGTCTGGAAGGCCAGCTCCTCCAGCGCCAGGTCCACGCGGGCATCCCCCGGCGCGCCCTCGATATCGGCGAAGAACTGCGTTGCCGCGAAGCTTGCCCCCTTCTGGTAGCTTTCCAGCTTGGTCATGTTCACGCCATTGGTCGCGAAGCAGCCCAGCGCCTTGTACAGCGCGGCGGGAATGTTCTTCACTTCGAAGATGAAGGTGGTCATCGCCCGCGACCCTTCGAGCAGCGCGGGGTCGAGCGGGTCTTTCGCCAGCACCACGAAGCGGGTGGTGTTGTCGGGCGCGTCCTCCACCTCGCGTTCGATGATTTCGAGCCCGTAGAGATCTGCGGCCAGCGCCGGCGCGATGGCGGCGATGTCGGGCTTGCCGCTTTCCGCGACGAAGGCGGCGGCCCCTGCGGTATCGGCATGGCTCAGCCCCACGATCCCGCGCTCACCCAGAAAGCGGTGCGACTGGCCGAGCGCCTGCGGATGGCTGTAAGCGGCTTCGAACGGGCCCGGCCCCAAGGCCATCAGACAATGCGTGATGCGCATGAAATGCTCGGCCACGATCGACAGCCCGCTGGCCGGAAGCAGGAAGTGGATGTCGGCCACGCGGCCGTGCTGGCTGTTCTCGATCGGGATCATTGCACAGCCCGCCGCGCCGCTTTCGACTGCGGCCAGCGCATCTTCGAAACTGAAGCAGGGCAGCGGCAGCGCTTCGGGCGCGAACTGCATCGCGGCCTGGTGCGAATTGGATCCGGGGGCGCCGCCGAACGCGATCGCCCGCGCCGGGTCGGCGGCCGCGGCCGCGCGCATCGAATCGACAAGGGCGAGGGCAGGTTTGGCGAACTGGCGCATGGTCTGCGGGCGTTACGGTCGCGTTCGCGCGGCATCAAGCGCTATTGCGGCCTGCACCCTTGCGAAAGGCGGCGCTGCGCACTAGAGCGGCGCGCAACCATCTGACCAACCGATTTTCGCCGGGTATTTTACGCAATGGACGATCGTTTCAACACCGCTGCTGGCTGGGTCCTTGGCGCTGCTATCGTGGCGCTGGGCGCCTCCATCGTTTCGGGCATGTATTTCCATGCCGATAGCGCCGAGCATCCCGAAGAAGCTGGTTATTTCATCGAGGGCGCAGCCGAGGAAGGCGGCGCCGACGAGGGCCCGGATCTCGGCACGCTGCTGGCCAGCGCCGATGCCGCGGCCGGCGAAAAGGTCTTCGCCAAATGCACCGCGTGCCACACGATCGATCAGGGCGGGGCCAATGGCATCGGTCCGAATCTCTATGGCGTGATGGGCGCGTCGATCGGCGCGCATGCCGCGGGCTTCGCCTACAGCTCGGCCCTGTCCGAGAAGGGCGGCGACTGGACCTGGGAAGCGATGGACGAATGGCTGACCAGCCCGCGTGCTTTCGCCAGCGGCACCAAGATGAGCTTTGCCGGTCTTAGCAAGCCTGAAGACCGCGCCAATGTGATGGAATTCATGTCGACCTATGGCGGGGCCCCGGCCAAGCCCGAACCGGCTCCGGCTGAAACCGAAGAAGTCAGCGAAGACTTCCCCGGCGACGGCCTCGGCCCGGTCGAGGGTGCCGAAGCCGGCGCTGCGGAATTGGCCGCTGGCATGAGCGCCGACCAGCCGGTCGCTACTGCAAATGCCGCCACCAACACCGATGGCGCGACCAAGGTCGACGAATAAGCCGTCCGGCAGGCTGACTGCTTCAGGAAAGCCCCGCTTCGGCGGGGCTTTTTTGTGGGACGATCAGCCCTTGAAGCCCTGCGCGATCACATACCACTCGCTTGAATCCTTGCGGCTCGCGGGCGGCTTGGCATGTTTCACGGTGCGGAAATGCTGCTTGAGCAGCGTGAGCAGGTCGGTGTCGGTACCGCCCGCCAGGACCTTGGCGAGGTAGGTGCCCCCCGGCGCGAGGTTTTCAATGGCGAACCAGGCGCCCGCTTCCACCAGACCCATGGTGCGCAGATGGTCGGTCTGCTTGTGACCGACCGTATTGGCGGCCATGTCGCTGAGCACCAGTTCGGCCTTGCCGCCCAGCGCTTCCTCGAGTGCCCGCGGCGCGTCGTCGGCCATGAAATCCATTTGCAGGATCGTGACGCCTTCGATCGGTTCGACCTCGAGCAGGTCGATCCCCACGACATGCGCCCTGGGCTTGCGCTTGCGCACCACCTGGCTCCACCCGCCTGGCGCTATGCCGAGGTCGACGACCCGGGTGACGCCGTTGAGCAGGCTGAATTTCTCGTCCAGCTCGATCAGCTTGTAGGCGGCGCGGCTGCGGTATCCATCGGCCTTGGCCTGCTTCACATAGGGATCGTTGAGCTGGCGCTGCAGCCAGCGGGTCGAACTGGCCGTCCGCTTCTTCGACGTGCGCACGCGCGTATCGCGATCCTTGCCCGAACGTGACATTATTTATTCCTCATTGCGTTCGGTGCTGGACTGACGGGGCCGCCGCCTCGTTCGCACGCGTGGATCTGGTCAGACATCCTGTTCTCGCATGCGCTGGAGCGCCGCGCGGCTGCGTTCGCCTTCGGCATCCGCAGCGATCAGGCTGCGCAGGATGCCTTCGCGGATTCCGCGATCGGCCACACCCAGCTGTTCCGCGGGCCAGATGTCGAGAATCGATTCGAGGATCGCGCAGCCGGCAATCACCAGGTTGGCGCGGTCGTCACCGATGCACGGCAGGCACTTGCGATCGCCGGCGGACATCCGCGACAGGCGGGTGGAGATGTCGCGCATGGCCTGAGATGGCACGATCAGCCCGTCGACCGCGCGCCGGTCGTATTGCGGCAGTTCGAGATGCAGGCTGGCCAGCGTGGTTACGGTGCCGCTGGTGCCCAGCAGGCGGATCGGTTCGCGCGACTGCGTGTGCTTGCGGATTCGCTCGGCGAATTCGGCAAAGCTCGCGCTTACGGTCTGCCGCATGCCCGCGTAACGTTCGAGCCGGCTCGCCTCGCTGGCGTCCGAACCCTGCACCGTATCGGTCAGCGACACGACGCCCCACGGCACGCTGAGCCAGTCGACGATTCGCGGGACCTTGTCGCCCGGCTGGACCAGGACCAGTTCGGTCGATCCGCCACCGATGTCGAAGATGATCGCCGGCCCGTCGCCCTCTTCGAGCAGGATATGGCAGCCCAGCACCGCCAGCCGCGCTTCCTCCTGCGCGGAGATGATGTCGAGCATGATCCCCGTCTCGCGGCGGACGCGCTCGATAAAGGCCGGGCCGTTGCAGGCGCGGCGGCACGCTTCGGTAGCGACAGATCGCGCCAGCCGGACGTTGCGCCGCCGCAGTTTCTCGGCGCAGACATGCAGCGCTGCCAGCGTGCGTTCCATGGATTCGTCGGACAGGCGCCCGCTTGCCGCCAGCCCTTCGCCAAGGCGGACCACGCGGCTGAATGCGTCGATGACAGTGAAATTCTCGCCCGAGGGGCGGGCAATCAGCAGGCGGCAATTGTTGGTGCCGAGATCGAGCGCGGCATAGGCCTGCCGGTGCGGCTGCGGGCTATGCGTCGCGGAAACCGCTGGCGCGCGCGCCGCGAAGCCTGCGTCGCGACGGGGCGGATTGCGCCGGTCGCTGCGCTTGCCATCGGGCCTGGAGGGGCGTTTGTAGCGGAAATCGGCTACCTTGCCGGACTTGCCGCCCCGTTTCTTCCCAGGCCCCCTTTTGGTGTCCGGCGGAGGATGATCCGCCATAACTGGAGCTTTCTTTTGTTCTTCCTCCCGCGCAAACCGTTGTGCACGGGGACTTGGCGCCAACGCTAGCCGCGTTGCGCAGACGGGGCAAGTGGCGCTGCCGGCTGCGGGGTTGACCTTGCCTCCACACGAAACTAGATGCGCGGCCTCTCTTCCGGCGCAGCCCGCGATTCTCGCCTGTCCGGACAGCTGATGCCCCGTCGTCTAATGGTAAGACTGCGGACTCTGACTCCGTCAATTGAGGTTCGAATCCTCACGGGGCATCCATTCTCCCAACACCCGTTGCCAAAGCGCGCGATGCGCGGCAAATAGGTTGCAATGGGAGACGGACATTTGAGCGAGACCTTTCCGGAAATCCGCGAAGCGGTGCGGCGTTTGTGCGCGCGCTTCCCCGGCGAATACTGGCGCGAACTCGATCGCGAGCGCGCCTATCCGAGCGAATTCGTCGCCGCTCTGACCGAGGCTGGCTTCCTCTCGGTCCTCATCCCTGAAGAATATGACGGCTCGGGCCTGGGGCTGGAGGCGGCCTGCGCCGTGCTCGAGGAAATTCACCGGTCGGGTTCCAACGGCGGTGCCTGCCATGCGCAGATGTACACCATGGGTACGCTGCTGAAGCACGGATCGGACCAGCAGAAGCGCGAATACCTGCCCAAGATCGCCAGCGGCGAATTACGGCTGCAGGCCTTTGGCGTGACCGAACCCGGTGCGGGCACCGATACGACGCGGATCAGCACCTTCGCGCGCCGCGACGGCGACGATTACGTGGTCAACGGTCAGAAGATCTGGATCAGCCGCGCGGAGCATTCGGACCTGATGGTGCTGTTGTGCCGCACGACTCCGCGCGAGGAATGCGCCAAGCCGTCCGACGGGATGAGCGTGCTGCTGGTCGACATGCGCGAGGCGGTAGGCAACGGGCTGACCATCCGGCCGGTGCGCACCATGCTCAACCATGCGACCACCGAACTGTTCTTCGATGACTTGCGCGTGCCCGCCAGCGCGCTGATCGGCGAGGAGGGCAAGGGGTTCCGCTACATCCTTTCGGGGATGAATGCCGAGCGCATCCTGATCGCCAGCGAATGCATCGGCGACGGACGTTTCTTCATCGACCGCGCGGCTGCCTATGCGAAGGACCGCAGCGTGTTCGGCCGCGCAATCGGGGAAAACCAGGGCGTCCAGTTCCCCATCGCGCGCGCCTATGTCCAGCTATCCGCGGCGGCCGAAATGGTGACCAAGGCGGCGCGCATGTTCGATGCGGGCGAAACCGGCGGAACCGAAGCGAACATGTCCAAGATGTTGGCGAGCGAGGCCAGCTGGTTTGCCGCCGACATGTGCATCCAGACGCATGGTGGGTTCGGCTTTGCCGAGGAATACGACATCGAGCGCAAGTTCCGCGAAACCCGGCTCTACCAGGTCGCGCCGATCAGCACGAACCTGATCCTGAGCCATGTCGCCACGCATGTCCTCGACCTGCCCAAGAGCTTCTAGAACATATAAATTTTCCGAGGAGAGAGAAATGTCGAACGGTCCGCTGACCGGCCTCAGGGTCGTCGAATTCCAGGGCATCGGCCCCGGCCCGCATGTCTGCATGATGCTGGCCGATATGGGCGCGGAAGTCGTGCGCATCGAACGCGCCGGTCACCAGCCGATGAACCCCGTGGTCGAACGCGCGCGGCACCGCGCGGAAGTCGATCTCAAAAGCGCCGAAGGCCAGGCATTCGTCAAGCAGGCGCTGGCGCATGCCGATGTGCTGGTTGAAGGTTTTCGTCCCGGCGTGATGGAGCGGCTGGGGCTGGGCCCGCAGGAATTGCTCGAGGCCAATCCGCGGCTGGTCTATGCGCGGATGACCGGCTGGGGACAGGACGGCCCGCTGGCACAGGCGGCCGGCCACGATCTCAACTACATCGCCATCACCGGTGCGCTCGACGCGATCGGCAAGCGCGGCGAACTGCCGGTGCCGCCGCAGAACCTCGTCGGCGATTTCGGCGGCGGATCGATGTATTGCGCGATGGGCATCCTCGCGGCGCTGTTCGAACGCGAACGCAGCGGCAAGGGGCAGGTAGTCGATGCCGCGATCGTCGACGGCGTGACCAGCCTGATGAGCTTCTTCTACGGCCAGCCGCACAGCGCGCTGCGCACGGTGGATCGCGGCGCCGGCCTGCTTGGCGGGGCGGCGCATTTCTATCGCTGCTATACCTGCAAGGATGGCAGGGAAATCAGCGTCGGCGCGATCGAACCGCAATTCTACGCCGAATTGCTCCAGCGCGCCGATGCGCCCGAGCATTTGCGCGAGGCGCAGATGAACCCGGCCAATTGGGACAGCTATGCCGAGGATCTGGCCGCGCTATTCGTGACGAAGACGCAGGACGAATGGTGCGAATTGCTCGAAGGCACCGACGCCTGTTTCTCGCCGGTCGTTCCGCTCGATCACGCCAAGGACCATCCGCATATGAAGGCGCGCGGGGCTTTCGTCGAACACGGCGGGCGCTGGCACACCGCCCCCGCACCGCGGTTCGACCGCACGCCCAACACGATCCGCGACAGCGCCAGCGATGGCGAAGAGGTGGTGGCGCGCTGGCGTCAGGAGAGCTAGAGGCGCGCGCAAAGGAGAGTTTCCGATGCGCGATTCCACCCAGTTCTACATCGACGGCCAGTGGGTCGACCCGGTCGAGGAAAACACCGTTGCGGTGGAGAACCCCGCCACCGAGCAGACCATCGGCCACATCAGCTTCGGCACCGCGGCCGATGTCGACAAGGCCGTGGTCGCCGCGCGCAGGGCTTTCGAGAGCTTCAGCCAGACCAGCAAGGAAGAACGGCTGACCCTGCTGCGCGCGATCCAGGCGGAGATCGAGACCCGCAAGGAAGAGCTCGCGACTGCGGTCAGCGACGAAATGGGCGCGCCGCTGAGCCTCGCCAACGGGCCGCATGTCGGCCTGCTTGCGGGCCATTGCCAGAAGGCCATCGAAGTACTCGAAGGCTTCGCGTTCGAACGGCTCGACGGTCCCACCTTGCATGTATGGGAGCCGGTCGGAGTGGTCGGCATGATCACCCCGTGGAACTGGCCGCTCAACCAGATCGCCTGCAAGGTCTTCCCCGCGCTGGCGACGGGCAATACCATGGTGCTCAAGCCCAGCGAGATCGCGCCCTTCAACGCCTATATCTTTGCCGAGATCATGCATGCGGCGGGTGTTCCAGCGGGCGTGTTCAACCTGGTCAATGGCGACGGGCCGGGCGTCGGCGAAGCGATCAGCGGCCATCCCGATATCGACATGGTCAGCTTCACCGGTTCGACCCGCGCGGGCATCGCGATCGCCAAGAATGCCGCCGATACCGTCAAGCGCGTGGCGCAGGAACTGGGCGGCAAGAGCCCCAATATCGTGCTCGACGATTCCGCTTTCACCAAGTCGGTTGCCAAGGGCACGGTGGCGATGATGGGCAATTCGGGCCAGACCTGCACCGCGCCCAGCCGGATGCTGGTGCCGCATGCGCGGATGGCGGAAGCCAAGGCCGCAGCGAAGGAAGCTGCCGAAGGCGTCATTCCCGGCGATCCGAAGGGCAATGCCGCGATCGGCCCGGTCGTCAGCCGCGCGCAGTGGGACAAGATCCAGGGCCTGATCGAGAAGGGCGTCGAGGAAGGCGCGACGCTGGTTGCGGGCGGCCCCGGCAAGCCCGAGGGGCTGGAGACTGGTCACTACGTCAAGCCGACCGTCTTCGCCGATGTCACCAACGACATGACCATCGCGCGCGAGGAAATCTTCGGCCCGGTGCTGTGTATCCTCGGCTATGAGGATTACGACGACGCCATCCGCATCGCCAATGACACCGAATACGGCCTTGCCAGCGCGATCACCGGCGAGGACATCGAACTCGCCCGCAGCCTTGCCAAGCGCATTCGCGCGGGCCGCGTGGCGATCAATGGCGGCTACGATCTCGGCGCTGCCTTCGGGGGCTACAAGAAGTCGGGCAATGGCCGCGAATGGGGCGAATGGGGCTTCCACGACTTCCTCGAGGTCAAAGCCGTCATGGGACACGGCTGATGGCGGGGAAGTATTTCGACGAATGGCAGGTCGGCGATACGCTGACGCACGACATCCGCCGCACGGTGACCGAGACCGACAATCTGTTCTTCACCACCATGACGCACAATCCGCAGCCGCTCCATCTCGACGCGGAAGCGGCCAAGGCGAGCGAGTTCGGGCAGATCCTCGTCAACGGGACCTTCACCTTCTCGCTGATGGTGGGGCTCAGTGTCGGTGACACCACTCTGGGTACCCTTGTGGCCAACCTCGGTTACGACAAGCTGGTCATGCCCAAGCCCGTCTTCATCGGCGATACGCTGCATGCCACCAGCGAGGTAATCGGCCTGCGCGAAAGCAAGTCGCGCCCCGATGCAGGCATCGTCACCTTCCTCCACGAAGCGATGAACCAGCGCGGCGAAGTGGTATGCCGCTGCGAACGTTCGGCGCTGCTCAAGAAGAAGGCGGGGTGACCGGCGCAGGACCGGTATCCCGCGCCGCGTAACCTTTCGGCTCCCCGTGCGTTTGGCCGCCAAGGGAGATGTCTGCAGTGTCACATGAACCCCACAGCATGGGCGATGTCCTCGGCGAACTCGACGAGCTTGCGGCCAATCACGACGAAGTGCGTGTCGCCGATGTGCTCGACGATTTCGGCGCACGCAGCTTCGGCCCGTTCATCATGATCCCCGCCGTGCTCGAGATCACGCCGGTCGGCGGCATCCCGGGCGTCCCCACCGTGCTCGCGCTGTTCATCGCGCTGATCGCGGTCCAGCTGCTCATCGGCCGCGACCATGTCTGGATGCCGCAATTCGTCCAGCGGCGTGCGGTCGGTTCGAAAAAGCTGCACAAGGCAGTGGGCAAGCTCAAGGGAATGGCGAATTTCCTCGACCGGCACAGCAAGGGCCGGCTCGAAGGGCTGACCAAGGGCACTGCGATCAAGCTGGTCGCGGCGGTCATCATTGCCCTGTGCTGCACGGTTCCGCCGCTCGAATTCCTGCCTTTCGCCAGTACCATCCCGATGCTGGCGATCGCTGTCCTGGGGCTGGCGCTGACGGTTCGCGACGGCGCCTTGCTGCTCGGATCATTGCTGTTCGCCGGTCTGGCGACGGCGCTCGGCCTTGCGACCTACTTCGGCTCGTTGGGCGAAGGCAGCGCGATCCCCTTCCTCTAGCGCATCGCAAATCCCCTGAGGCCTTGACCCCGCCCGGCATGTCGCAGACATTCGGTTGCAATTGGCAATCGGGAGGGGAGAGCCGATGACGAAGACCTTGGGGTGCTGGGTCGCACTGGCGGCCCTGGCGCTGTCGGGCTGCGATTCCATGGATACGGGCGAGCCGACCGAAGACCAGCGTGGTGACGGGACCGCGACGATCGAACTCGCCGAATTTCCCGACCGGCCGTATTGGGGCGATACGCATCTGCACACCGACCTTTCGGTCGACGCCTTCGGCTTCGGCGTCAGGCTGGGCGCGGAAGAGGCGCTCAAATTCGCACGCGGCGACCGGGTGCGTTCGACGATGGGGATGGATGCGCAGCTCGACCGCCCGCTCGATTTCCTCGTCATCTCGGACCATTCGGATGCCATGGGCGCCACGCGCCGGCTCTACGACACGCCGCGGATCCTGGTGCGCGATCCCACGCTTCGGCGCTGGTACGACATGATGCACGAAAGCACGAACCAGTCGACCATGGCGGTGGCCGAACTCATCACTGCGGCGGCCAATGACACGATCCCCGAAGCGCTGATGGATCCCGAGCGGCAGGCTGTCGCCACACGCGAATTGTGGGACAGCCATCTCGCCCTGCTGGACCGGTACAACCGCCCGGGTGAATTCACTGCCTTTGCGGGTTTCGAATGGACCCTGATGCCCGATGGCAACAATTTGCACCGGGTCGTCATGTTCCGGGACGGCAGCGTCAAGACCGGTCAGGTGGTGCCGTTTCCCGGTATCGATACACAGCCCGAGCAGCTGTGGGATTACATGGCCGCCTATGAGGCCAACACCGGCGGACGCGTGCTGGCGATCCCGCACAATTCGAACCTGTCGAACGGGATGATGTTCGATCTGGTCGGGCCCGATGGCGGCGCGATGAGCGCCGATTACGCCCGCCAGCGAGCGCGCTTCGAGCCGGTGGTCGAAGCCACCCAGATCAAGGGCGACAGCGAGACCCACCCCTTCCTCTCGCCGAATGACGAATTCGCTGAATTCGGCGTGGCCGGGTGGGAGCTGGGCAATCTGCCGCTGACGCGCGAAGCAACGCCCGACATGTATGCCGGCAGCTATGTTCGCAGCGCCTTGCTGCGCGGCCTGACGCTCGAACAGCAGATGGGCGTCAATCCCTATGCATTCGGCCTGATCGGCTCCACCGACAGCCACACCGCGCTGGCGACGGGGGACGAGGACAATTTTTTCGGCAAGCAGACCAATGTCGAACCGCGTGCCGGACGCGCGCTCGCGTCGCAGAACCTCGGCACGCGCCAGGGGCGCTTCGGCTGGCACTATCTCGCCGGGGGCTATGCGGCTGCCTGGGCAAGGGGCAATACGCGCGCCGAGATCTTCGATGCCTTCATGCGGCGCGAAGTCTACGCCACCACCGGTCCGCGCATGGTGCTGCGGCTGTTTGCCGGGCATGATTTTGCAGACAGCGATTGGGACGGCAACTGGGTACGCGCCGGTTACGCCCGCGGGGTCCCGATGGGCGGTGATCTGGTCGATCGCGGCCGCGCGCCCGTGTTCCTGGTTTCCGCGCTCAAGGATCCCGAGGGCGCCAATCTCGACCGGATCCAGATGGTCAAGGGCTGGGTCGATGCGAATGGCGTCGCACGCGAACGTATCTATGATCTCGCATGGTCGGACATGGCTGGCGTCCGCCGCCGCGTGGGCGGCGCGATACCCGCCGTGGGCGACACGGTAGTACGGCGCGAGGCGAGCTACACCAATACGATCGGCGCACCCGAATTGCGAGCGACCTGGCGCGATCCCGATTACCGTCCGGGTCAGCGCGCCTTCTATTATGTCCGCGCGATCGAAATCCCCACGCCGAGCTGGGTCCTGTTCGATGCGAAACGCTTCGGAATCGACCTGCCGGCAGAGGTTGTCGAAGCGAATGTGATCCAGGAACGCGCCTATTCCTCTCCGGTCTGGCTGAAGCCGGGCCGATCGCCCGGCGCTGCGGCGTCTCCGGCGGGGCGTGAATGATCCGGCATTGGCTGCGGGACCCGCTGGCGCATTTCCTGATCGCCGGTGCGGTGATCTGGGCAGGGCTGGCACTGGCGGGCGAACCGGTCGATCCGGCCAGCCGGTCGATCGAACTCTCGCGCGAGCGGCAGGCCGGTATCGCTTTCGGTTTCGAGAGAATGATGGGCCGCGCACCCACCGATGCCGAAATGGACAGTGCGATCGAGCGCTGGGTGCGCGAAGAGGTCCTCTACCGCGAAGCGCTGCGTCTGGGGCTCGACGAAGGCGACACGGTCGTCCGGCGGCGCCTGGCCACCAAGATGGACGAACTCGCTGGCGCGGAGGCCGCCTTGGCCCGACCGAGCGAAGCGGACCTTGAGCGCTGGCTCGCGAAGCATCCGGATAAATACCGCGAGGGCGACAGGTTGACCTTCAAGCAGGTCTATTACTCCAGCGAATCCGCTGCCGCCCGCGCTCTGGCATCGCGCGATCCGGCGGGCGAGCCGATCAACCTGCCCGCGGAGGCGGTCGCGATGCCGCTCGCGCAGATACGCGGCACCTATGGCGAGGCGTTCACCGCGCGGCTGGCGGAGCTTGAACCCTCGAGCGAATGGCGGGGACCGGTCGCGTCGGGCTATGGCTGGCACCTCGTCCGCTTGGAAACCCATAACGCGGGCAAGACACCGCAACTGAGCGCGGTCCGCGACCGGATCGAGGCCGACTGGCGAGCGGCTACCATCGCCGAGCGGCGCCAGCGGGCCTACGCCGTGCTGCGCGGGGCCTATACGGTCGCTATCGAATGATCCGGCTGATTGCGGCGCTGGCCCTGCTGCTGGCGGCCAGCCCCGCGCTGGCCGACGAAATGCGTCCCGTCGCGATCCAGTTCGAGCAGCTCGACGAGACGAACTGGCGGCTCGGCTGGCGGCAGCCGATCGCAAGCGCGGCCGACGAACGCGGCGCCGTGCCGCAGCTGCCCGCGGCTTGTGCGCTGGCGGGGCCGGTAGAGCGCGACATGGCTCCGCTTGCCGTGGTCGGCCGTGCACCGGTGGTCTGCACCGGCAGCGTTGCGGGGCAGCGGCTCGGCTGGCCGGCCTTTCCCGGGCAGGGCGAAGCGATCCTGCGCGTCGCCCCGCGCGAACGGCCGGTGCAGGTCCACCGTCTCACGCCGGAAGAGCCCTATGCGACGATCACGGCCAGACCGGGCGCGGCGCAGGTGTGGCGCAGCTATTTCGCGATCGGGGTGGATCACATCCTGGCCGGATGGGACCATCTGCTGTTCGTCATCGCGCTGGTCCTGCTGGTCAGGCGGCCGTGGCCGGTGGTCAAGGCCGCCACGGCCTTCACGCTCGCGCATTCGCTGACGCTGGCGGCGGTCACTTTGGGCTTTGCCGGGATTCGGCAGGATGTCGTGGAGGCGTTGATTGCCCTGTCGATCGTGTTGCTCGCGGTCGAAATCGCCCGGGGGGCGCGCGGCACGCTCACCCAGCGCCTGCCCTGGCTCGTGGCATTCGCCTTCGGCCTGCTGCACGGTTTCGGGTTCGCTGGCGCCCTGCGCGAAATCGGGCTGCCCGAAGGCGAGGTGCCCGCCGCGCTGGTCAGCTTCAACATCGGCGTGGAGGCCGGGCAATTGCTGGTCGTCACGGCGGTGCTCGCCGCCCTCGCGCTGCTGCGCCGTATTCGGCCGGCGGACGAACCGTTGGTCCTGCGCGCCGCCGCCTATCCGGTCGGCATCGTCGGGGCCTATTGGCTGATCGAGCGAATTGCTGCCTGATAGCGGAAATTCCGCGCATCGGGTCAACTTGCCATTCACCCGCGGCATCCTACATTGACCGGGATGAAAGGAACCCGCGCATGAGCGACCAGAATTCTCCGCCCGAGCCCGAGGGCAACGGCCCCAACCCCTGGGTGAAGAGCCTGATGATCTGGGGCGGGATTTTCCTTGCACTGCTGATGGTTGTGTCGCTGTTCGGGGGCGGATCGAGCGCTCCCGGCGCACAGATCCTCTATTCCGATTTCCGCGACAAGGTTGCCGAAGGCTCGGTCGCCAGCGTCGAGATTTCCGAATTGTCGATCGTCGGCGAGATGAAGAATGGCGAGCAGTTCTCGACCATCCCCGTCGCCAACGACACCACTCTGCCGCAGCTGCTCGAAGACAATGGCGTGCGTTATTCGGGTGTGGAAGCCGACAATGGCAACATCCTCCTCTATGCGCTGATCCAGATGCTGCCGTTCGTGCTGATCCTCGGCATCGCCTTCTTCGCCCTGCGGCAGGTCCAGAAAGGCGGCGGTGCGGGCGGCGCGATGGGCTTCGGCAAGTCGAAGGCCAAACTGCTGACCGAGCGGCAGGGCAAGGTGACGTTCGACGATGTCGCCGGGATCGACGAAGCGCGCGAAGAGCTCGAGGAAATCGTCGAATTCCTCAAGGACCCGCAGCGCTTCTCCAAGCTTGGCGGCCAGATCCCCAAGGGCGCGCTGCTGGTCGGTTCGCCTGGTACGGGTAAAACCTTGCTTGCACGGGCCATTGCCGGCGAAGCGGGCGTGCCCTTCTTCACCATCTCCGGTTCGGACTTCGTCGAGATGTTCGTCGGTGTCGGCGCCAGTCGCGTGCGCGACATGTTCGAACAGGCGAAGAAGAACGCGCCGTGCATCCTGTTTATCGACGAAATCGATGCCGTCGGGCGCAGCCGTGGCCACGGGCTGGGCAATTCGAACGACGAGCGCGAGCAGACGCTCAACCAGCTGCTGGTCGAGATGGACGGCTTCGAAGCCAATGAAGGCATCATCATCATCGCGGCGACCAACCGCCCCGACGTTCTCGACCCCGCGCTGCTGCGTCCGGGCCGGTTCGACCGTCAGGTTGTGGTCCCCGTGCCCGATATCGACGGGCGCGAGAAAATCCTCGCAGTGCACATGAAGAAGCTGCCGCTGGCGCCCGACGTCAACCCGCGCACCATCGCGCGCGGCACGCCGGGCTTCTCGGGCGCGGATCTGGCGAACCTGTGCAACGAGGCCGCCCTGCTGGCGGCGCGCCGCAACAAGCGCCTGGTCGCGATGCAGGAATTCGAAGACGCCAAGGACAAGGTCATGATGGGTGCCGAACGGCGCAGCATGGTCATGACCGAGGACGAGAAGAAGATGACCGCCTATCACGAAGCGGGCCACGCGCTGGTCAGCCTCAACGAGCCGGCGTCGGACCCGATCCACAAGGCGACCATCATTCCGCGCGGCCGCGCGCTGGGCATGGTGATGCGCCTGCCCGAACGCGACAGCTATTCCTACCATCGTGACAAGATGCATGCGAACCTCGCGGTTGCGATGGGCGGGCGCGTGGCGGAGGAAATCATCTTCGGGCACGACAAGGTTTCGAGCGGGGCGTCGGGCGATATCCAGTATGCCACCGATCTCGCGCGCAACATGGTCACCAAATGGGGCATGAGCGACAAGCTGGGCCCGCTGCAGTACGAGGAAAGCCAAGAAGGCTATCTCGGCATGGGCCAGACCGCGCGCACCATGGGCGGCGCGGAAACCAACAAGCTGATCGACGCCGAAATCAAGGAACTGGTCGAAGGCGGGCTCAAGCGCGCGCAGGACATCCTCAGCGAGCAGGAGGACAAGCTCCACCTGCTGGCACAGGCGATGCTCGAATACGAAACGCTGACGGGTGAAGAGATCAACCAGTTGATGAAGGACGGCAAGATCGACCGGCCAGACGAGCCCAAGGGCCCTGTCGCGGTCAAGCCCGCGTCGGGTGTCGCTGTCCCCAAGGCAGGGCGCAAGCTCGGCGGAGGCCCGGCACCGCAAGGCGCCTGACGCAGGCGAAACCCATCCGCAGACAAGGGCCGTCCGGTATGACCGGGCGGCCCTTTTCGTTTCTCAGGACAGGCCGAGCAGCATCAGCAACATGGCGAACAATCCGAGGATGACGACGATCAGGAAGCTCATCACCCCCAGCCGCCAAAGGGCCGAGAAGCGCGACAGCGCGTAAGTGCCGCGCAAGTGCTTGTAGATATGGATCGGCGGGATCAGCAGCGATGCCAGCGCGACATAGCCGGGCGACAGACCAGCCATGCCGGCAAGCACGATCGCCAGGATCAGCATTGTCATGAAGCTGAGCGAATAGGTGACGAAAATGGCATGGTCATACGCGCGGAAACCGCGCTTCCAGGCGAAGATGAGCCATACGAACGGGATCGACAGCGGGATCAGCAACCAGCTGAACTTGTAGAAATTGGTCTGCAACTTGTAGAGCATCAGGCCCGGGTTCTTGCGCCACTTTTCGACCCCCGCCCGGAACCAGTCGGTGTTCTCCAGATCGCCTTCCCAATTGCGGATGTCGCTTGCATCCACGGCGATTTCCGCGTCCCTCTCGCTGCCGGGGGTCTCGTTCGCAACTTCCTCCGAACCCGCCTCGGCGCCGGTTCGTTCGGTCCCGTCAGCCAGGAAAGGTAGTTCGGTGCGGGCCTGCTCCAGCGCTTCGAGCTGCGCTTCGACTTCGGCCAGCGCCTCTTCGGCGCGATTGCGCTGCGCTTCGGTGGCGTCCGGGTCCGCCGCCCGCTCGGCCAGCGTGTCGCGCCGGGATTCGAGCCGCTCGGCCTGTTCTTCGGTGAGCTCGCTCAGCTGCAGGCTCTTGTCGCCGGTGAGATCGGTAGGGGCGCTGATCCCCGCGATCTGGAATACGGCGAACATCAGGAAAATGGTGAACAGGAACAGCGCCATCGGGCTGACGAATCGGGTTCGCTCGCCATCGATATAGCGGCGCGTCAGCTCGCCCGGCTTGAACACCAGCATCGGCAGCGTCCGCCAGGTTTTGCCGTCGAAATGGATCGCCCCATGGGCGATATCGTGGGCAAAGGCGCTCAGCGTCCGGTGGAGATGAGCCTGCTGGCCGCATTGATGGCAATGGCTGCCCACCAGCTGCGTGCCGCAATTGAGGCACGCCCCTTCGGCGAAATGGCCCTTGGCGGTCGGCGCTTCGCCGCCCGTGCGGGGCGAAACCGCCTTGGCGAACAGACCCCCTTCGACCCCGGTTCCCACGCCTTCAACCACGTCGCTCATCACGCCTCCTGTCGCGGCGCAGGCTACAGGCGGCATAAGCCATGCCGCAACGCAAAAAGGCCGCCCCCGGGGCGGCCTTTCCACAATTCGCCAATACTGCCGGCGTGTCAGCCCTCGTAATCGGCCCCGATCGAGGTCGAACGCGTCGGCGCCGAGGCGGTGATCCGCAGCGCTTCGGCCGACTGGCTGAGCGAGCCGACTTCGTCCATCTCGTCATCGTCGTCGGGCAGGATCTTCTGCAGATTGGTAACCGCAGCTTCGTGCAGTTCCTTCGGCTTGACCGTCTGTTCGGCGATTTCGCGCAGCGCGACGACCGGGTTCTTGTCGCGATCGCGATCGACAGTCAGTTCCGCACCGCCGGAAATCTCGCGGGCCCGCTGGGCAGCCAGCAGGACGAGGTCGAAACGGTTGGGGACCTTGTCTACGCAGTCTTCGACAGTAACGCGCGCCATGGGGCACTCCGATGCAAATCAAGTGATTCCGGGAAAGCGCGGCTCTTAGGCTTTTGCCTGCCGGCAGTCAAGGATTTGCGCCGACCGCGGGGCGCGCTAAGGCGCATCCCCAATGGCTGAGGCAAGCGTTTCCGAAACCACGGCGGTCTATCGCGATCCGGAGCCGTTTGCGCTCGAGGCGCAGGGACATTCGCTGGTGTTCTATCCCGGCGGCGACGACCGCCGCCGCGCGCTGATGGATCTCGTCGGCTCCGCCACCACCACGCTCGATATCTGCTTCTACATCTTCGCCGAAGACGAGGTTTCGTCCGAGCTGCGCGATGCGCTGTGTGCGGCGGCGCGGCGCGGGGTGGCGGTTACGCTCATCCTCGACAGCTTCGGCGCGTCGGCATCGGACCGCTTCCTCCAGCCGCTGGTCGATGCCGGGGGACGCTATTTCTGCTTCAGCCCGCGGATCGGGCTGCGCTATCTCATCCGCAACCATCAGAAGATGGTGATCGCTGATGGCGAGCGCGCACTGTTCGGCGGTTTCAATATCGAGGACGACTATTTCGCCCCCCCCGAACAGAACGGGTGGAACGATCTTGCCATCGCGCTCGAAGGGGACGCGGTTGCCGGCCTCAACGACTGGTTTGCGCGGCTGGTCGACTGGACCGATGACGACGCGCCGCATTTCCGCGCCATTCGCCGGGCGGTTTCGCAATGGGAATGGCGTGACGGGGAGGGAGCCGTCCGCTGGCTGGTCGGTGGGCCCACGCGCGGGCTGTCGAGCTGGGCCCGCAGCGTCACCCGCGACCTTTCTCAGGCGCGGAAGCTGGACATCTTCATGGCCTATTTCTCGCCGCCCTACACGCTGCTGCGGCGGATCGCGCGGGTCGCGAAGACGGGGCGGGCGCGGCTGCTGATGGCGGCCAAGAGCGACAATGGCGCGACGCTGGGCGCAACCCGTTCGCTGTATCGCTACCTGCTCAAGCGCAAGGCGCGGATCTGGGAATTTTCCCCCTGCAAGCTGCACACCAAGCTGCTGGTACTGGACGATGCGGTTTACCTTGGCAGCGCCAATTTCGACATGCGCAGCCTCTACATCAATCTGGAAATCATGCTGCGGATCGAAGACGCCGCGCTGGCCGAACGGATGCGCGAATTCATAGCGCACCAGATCGCCGCTTCCGAGGAGATCACGCCCGCGCTGCACGCCCAGCGCAGCACGCTGTTCAACCGCATTCGCTGGGGCGCGGGCTGGGTGCTCGTGTCGGTCCTGGACTATACCGTGACCCGGCGGCTCAACCTCGGGATCTGATCTACTCGTAATCCTCGTAGTGACGGATCTCGGGGCTGGAGAACTTGGTGAACTCGCTGTGGAACAGCAGCGGGACATTCCCGGTCGAGCCATGCCGCTGTTTGGCCACGATCAGCGTCGCCTTGTTGACCAGTTCCAGGTGCCGGGCTTCCCATTCGGCATATTTCATCCGCACTTCTTCCGACGATGTTTCGTCGGGCGTGTCGGGCTTGAGCGCGTTGTGATAATATTCGGCACGGAAGATGAACCACACCATGTCGGCATCCTGCTCGATCGATCCCGATTCGCGCAGATCGGACAGCTGCGGACGCTTGTCGTCGCGCTGTTCGACCTGACGGCTGAGCTGCGACAGCGCGATGACGGGGACGTGCAGTTCCTTCGCCAGCGTCTTCAGGCCCCGGCTGATTTCCGAGATTTCGTTCACGCGGTTGTCGCTGGCGCGGCCCGAACCCTGCAGCAATTGCAGATAGTCGACGATGACCAGCCCGATGTCGTGCCGCCGTTTGAGCCGCCGGGCGCGCGTGCGCAGCGCGCCGATGGTCAGCGCGGGGGTGTCGTCGATATACAGCGGAAGATCGGTCAGTTCCTGGCTGGCAAAGCTTAGACGCTGGAACTCTTCGCGGCTGAGCTTGCCCGAACGCAGCTTCTCGCTCGAGATCTCGGCCTGTTCGGCAAGGATACGCGTCGCCAGCTGGTCGGCGCTCATTTCGAGGCTGAAGAAGGCGACGCCCGCGCCGGGCGACTTGCCCACCTCGATACCCGCCTTCTGGTCGTCCATCAGCCGGCGCGCGGCATTGAAGGCGATGTTGGTGGCGAGCGAGGTCTTGCCCATCGCCGGACGCCCGGCAAGGATCACGAGGTCCGAGTTGTGCAGGCCCGAGGTCTTGTCGTTGATCGTGTCGAGCCCGGTGGTCTTGCCCGAAAACCGTCCGCCCGAATTCATCGCCGCCTGCACGACTTCGAGCGCGCCGAAGGCCGCCTTGCGGAACGACTGCGCCTCGCTGCCGGTGGTGGCGCCTTCCGCTACCCGGTAGAGATCGGCTTCGGCCTGCTCGATCTTGCGCAGTGGCTCGACTTCGTCCGAGGTATCGAGCGCGCCCTCGACCAGATTGCGTCCCACGCTGACCAATTGCCGCAGCAGCGCGAGGTCGTAGATTTGCTCGGCCAGTTCGCGCGGATGCAGCAGGCCCTGCCCGTCGGCGGTCAGCTGCGCGAGATAGGTCACCCCGCCGAGCTGCTTGAGCGCTTCGTCGCTTTCGAAATAGGGCTTGAGCGTAACCGGAGTGGCCACCGAATTGCGATCGAGCAGCCGCAGCACGCGTTCGTAGATGCGCTGGTGGACAGGTTCGTGGAAATGCTCCGCCATGAGCGGCGTGGTCAGTTCCTCGATCACCTTGTTGTCGATCAGCACCGCCCCGAGGAACGCGGCTTCGGCTTCGAGGTTGGCGGGCAGGACGGGGCCCTTCGCCGGTTTCGTGTCAGTCGAATCGTCGGCGGGGAAAAGAAGATCGGTTTCGGCCATCGCCCCCTGATGCATGGCCGCGCACCCTGCTGGCAAGTTGCAAAGGGGTCACGGCGGCTGTGGATAGTGGGGACACTGCGCCAACCCCTTGCCGCACCCCGCCTATCTCTGCGAAAGCGGGTGCAAGCATGACCGATTCCGCACCCTCTCCGGACACTCATCGCATCGCGCATATCGAGCTCGATGAGGAAACGATCATCTGGCGCAATGCCGATATCGAGCAGGAACGCCGGATTGCGATCTTCGACCTGATCGAGGAAAACAGCTTCAAGCCGCTGCGCGCGGTCGAGCGCGGGGCCAGCGGGCCCTATCGCCTCAAGCTGGCCGTGCGCGACGGCCGCCTGCTGATGGAAATCGCCGACGAGGAGGAGCGCCTGGTGGAGGAGCTGCTGCTTGGCCTCGCCCGTTTCCGCCGGCCGATCCGCGAATATTTCGCGATTTGCGACAGTTATTACCAGGCGATCCGCAAGGCGACTCCGGCTGAAATCGAAACCATCGATATGGCCCGCCGCGGGGTCCACAACAGCGCCGCAGAACTGCTGATCGAACGGCTGGAGGGCAAGATCGAGACCGATTTCGCCACTGCGCGGCGGTTGTTCACACTGATCTGCGTCCTGCATATCAAGGGCTGAGGGATGGCGGTGGGCAAATCCCCGCGCCGGCGCCGTTCGCCGCGCAGGTCCCGCGGGTTTTCCGCTGCTGGCAAGGCGTGGCTGGTCGCGCTGCTGGTCGCGGCAATCGCAGCCGGCTATGCGTGGTACGAAGCGCGCAGCTGGCGTCCCGACGAGAGCGCCTGGCCCGACCAGGGCGCGCTGGTCAGCGCAGCCGACGGGGCGGTGGATTTCGACACTCTGGCGGGTCTGGGCGCGCGGTTCGTCTATCTCGAGGCGAGCGATGGGGCGGGGCGGGGCGATATCGCCTTCGCACAGAACTTCGCCCGCGCGCGCAACGCCGGCCTGGCGGTCGGCGCGGCGCATCGTTTCGACCCCTGTACCGTGGCCGACGGGCAATCGGCCAATTTCGTCACCATGGTGCCGCGCGACGGCGACCTGCTGCCTCCCGCGATCCTGTTGGAGACGACCGCGGAGGACTGTCCGGCGCGCGTTTCGGACGCGGCGGTGCAGAGCGAGCTGACGACGCTGGTCAACCAGATCGAAGCGCACAGCGGGAAGCCGGCGATCCTCGGCCCGGACGAGGAATTCGAGCAGGCCTATGCGCCCTCGCGGCGGTTCGACCGGCAATTGTGGCTCACCCGCAGCTGGTTCGAACCCGACTATGCGATGCGACCGTGGCTGATGTGGACGGCCAACCGCTGGTACAAGACCGAGGCCGCACAGCAGCCGCTGCGCTGGGTGATCGTGCGGCCATGAGGATGACGAGATGACCGACGACGACCTGATCGCAGCCGCACGCGCAGCCGCGCGCCATTCCTATTCCCCCTATTCCGGTTTCGCGGTGGGCGCCGCGCTGCGGTTTGCCGATGGCAGCGTGGTCACCGGGACCAATGTCGAGAATGCCAGCTATGGCCTGGCGCTGTGCGCCGAAACCATCGCGGTATCGAAAGCGATGGCCGACGGGCTGCGCGGCGGGCTTCAGGCCGTCGCGGTGACCGGCCCTGCGGCAGACCCGATCACGCCCTGCGGGCGCTGCCGGCAAGTGCTCAACGAACTGGCGCAGCTGGGCGGGACCGACCCCGACATTCTGTGCGTGGGCGCCGACGAGGTGGTGCGGGTGAAACTGTCGGCCCTGCTGCCCCATGCTTTCGGCCCCGCCAGCCTGACATGATCGGACGGCGCGGCGCGCTCGGCCTGCTTGGCGGGCTCGCGGGAACGGCACTGATGCCATCGGGACTGGCGGCGCGGGCCAGCGCTATGCCGCCCCGGCTGCGGCCGGGGGATACGGTCGGCCTGGTCGCCCCCGCTAGCGCGGTCACATTGCCCGCAGAACTCGACCGGGCCGTTCACTGGATCTCCGGCATGGGGCTGGTTCCCAAACTCGGCAGGCATGTGGGCGACCAGCATGGCTATCTGGCCGGGACCGACGCCGACCGCGCCGCGGATCTCGATACGATGTTCGCCGACGCGGAGGTGCGCGCGATCTTCGCGGTGCGTGGCGGCTGGGGCGGGGCGCGGATCCTGCCGCTGCTCGACTGGGCGACCATTCGCGCCAATCCGAAACTGCTGATCGGGTATAGCGACACGACGGCGCTGCACATGGCGATTGCCGCGCGCGCCGGGTTTGCGACGCTCCATGGCCCCAATGCGGCGAGCCGGTGGGACCACGCAAGCTGGGAGAGCCTGTGGCGGATCGCCTTTGCGGGCACGGCGCCCGTGCTCGGCGGCGCGGCGGCCGAGGATGCCGCGGGCCGGCCCGCCCGCTCGCTCGTCCCCGGGGTCGCGCGGGGCCGGCTGCTCGGGGGCAATCTCACCATCCTGTCGACCATGATGGGTACCGGCTGGCTGCCTGACTTCGACGGGGCGATCCTGTTTCTCGAAGACATCAACGAAGAACCCTACCGGATCGACCGCATGCTTCAGCAATTGCAGCTGGCAGGCGTGCTTGACCGGCTGGCGGGTGTCGTGTTCGGCCAATGCACCCGCTGCAGCGCGGGCGATGCCGATGCGCGGACGTTCACGCTGGACGACGTGCTTGGCGCTCATCTCGCCGCGCTGGGCATCCCGGTGGTAACCGGCTTCAACAGCGGTCACGTGCGCAACCAGCTGTGCCTGCCGGTCAATGTCCCGGTCGAACTGGATGCCAGCGCGCGGACGCTGCGGATGCTCGAGCCTGCCGTGGCCTGACACGCTCGGCTTAACTCGGCGCGGCGGCCTAAGACCCTGCGCCGAGAGAGATTTTCAAGACCGGAAGCATGTTGCGACGCGCAGGAATGACGGCAGGCGCCGCGCATTGCGCGCCGCGAGGTTCGCTAGCGCCCGCCGTCCAGCATTCTGGTCAGGCGTCGGGCGTGTCGAGATATTCGAGCAGTGCCGCGAGGCAATCGCGCGCCAGCATCTTGCACCGTTCGGGGCTCCAGCCCTGTTCGGGTTCGGGATTGGCCTTGTTGTCCTTGTAGGGCATTTCGAGCGTCATCGCGGTGGCGCCGAAGCGTTCGGCGACCTGGTTGGTGCTCATCGCCAGATTGGCCTTTCCGCGCGGGGCCTTGGTATAACCCAGCTCGGTCTGGAAGTCGGGCGTGCGCCGGTCGAGGATCGCCTCGTAGCGATAATAGCGGTCGCCCTGCGCATCGGTCCAGCTGGGGATGCCCTCGTAGCCGGCGAGAAAGGCGACCGGGATCGCTTCGTCGCCATGGACGTCCATCGCGAAATCGACGCCGGTTTCGTCCATCCGGTTGCGGATGGCGAGCACTTCGGGCGACTTTTCGAGGGTCGGGTTGTCCCATTCGCGGTTGAGGTTGGTGCCCGCTGCATTGACACGCAGATTGCCCCGCTTCGATCCATCGGGGTTGCAGTTGGGGACGAGGTGCAGGCGGCACCGCTTGCGCAGTTCGCGGCCGACGCTGTCGGCGGGATCGGTCAGCACTTCGAGCGCGCCTTCCATCCACCATTCGGCCTGCGTTTCGCCCGGGTGCTGGCGCGCGTAGAACCACACTTTGGTGTCGCCCTCGCCCATTTCGAGGCAGTCGATCGGCTGGCCATCGAGCGTGGTGCCAAGATGCACGTGATCGACGCCTTCGGCGGCGGCCGCCTCGGACACCAGATCGTGATGGCGTTCCATCGAATAGGGCGCGAAATAGGCAAACCAGGCGATATCGCTGGCGGGGGTGTAGCGAATGGTCAGCGTGCCCCCGCCGATGTCCTTGTCATAGGAGGAAGATGCACGGCCCCAGTAATCGCGGTCTTCCGAAACGCAGGCGTCGTAGTCGGGCCAGCCGCCGGGGTAGGCGCTGTCTTCCAGTCCGGTGATCCGCAGCTCGAGCTCGCGGCCCGCAGAGCCCGCGACGCGAAAGTGGAACCACTGCTTGAATTCGCTGTTCGTGTCCTTCGGGATCGCCAGCATGGCGCTGGCGCCGCTCACCGACAGCACTTCGATATTGCCACTGTCGAAGGCGGAATCGATCCGGATATCGCTCACTCGGTAACCTCTACTTCTATCGTTTCGCCATTGTTGCCGGGGAATTCCCTGAACAAGGCAGAGGCGACCGTCTGGGCGTTCGCCGTTCCGCGTGCAAGGGGGGAATCCTCGGGCGGCTGGAAATCGGCGCGGCCCTCCCACAGGCTGGTGCCGCTCGCCGCATCGGTGATCGCAACAGACAGTTCGGTGCCGAGCCGGTCTTTCGCGCCGCCGCCCAGATTGATGCCGATGCCCAGCCCCACACCCGAACCGTAGCTGCCGGTCGAACCGCCGACGCCGACGCTTACCGGGCTGCGCTTGCCGCCGCTGCCGACCACGTACCGCACCAGCGACACCCGCGCGATCTGGCCGGCGCCCGCGCGGTCGCTTTCGCTATAGCCGAGCCGGCGCAGTTCCTCGGCAACAGCAGCCTTGTAAGGGGCAAGCGCCAGGCTGTCGCTTTCGCCGCCCGGGGCGCTTTCGACGAAGATCGGTCCGCTGCCCAGTTCGGTCACGCGGTCGGGGGCGACGAAGCGGGTCACTTCGACGGGGCCGGACGGGGTGGTGCAGGCCGCAAGCGACAGGGCGGACGCCATGGCCAGGGCTAGGGGGGTGGCTTTCATCGTGTGCGATCCTCTGCGACTTTCGAGTATGTCTGACTGGAGCTGCAACGCATGGCACGGCGGATTTGCACCATCGCTGCTGAATTTCCGCAGAACTTGCCCTTCGCGCGCGAAAATCTGCGGCGTTGCCGTAACCGGCGGGTGTGCTAGTCCTTCGCTCCATGAACGAGACGACGAAGGTCCCCGTGCTGGTCACCGGTGGGGCAGGCTATATCGGCAGTCATGCAGTGCTCGCGCTACGCGATGCCGGGTGGCCGGTGGCCGTGATCGACAATTTGTCGACCGGCTTTGCCTTCGCCGTGCCCGAGGATGTTCCGCTGTACGAAGGCGATATTTCCGATTCCATCCTGCTCGAACAGATCTTCGCCGAGCAGGGCACCGAAGCGATCATGCATTTTGCCGGATCGATCGTCGTCCCGGAATCGGTCGAGGACCCGCTGGGCTATTACGACAACAACACGGTCAAGAGCCGCGCGCTGATCGAGGCGGCGGTGGAAGGCGGCGTTGCGCATTTCATCTTCAGCTCGACCGCGGCGACTTACGGCACGCCCGAACATTCGCCGGTGACCGAAGACAGCCCCAAGCAGCCGATCAATCCGTATGGCTGGTCCAAGCTGATGACCGAACAGATGCTGGCCGACGCCAGCGCGGCGCACGGCTTCAATTTCTGCGCCCTGCGCTATTTCAATGTCGCGGGCGCCGATCCGCAGGCGCGCACGGGCCAGTCGACCGCGGGTGCTACGCATCTGATCAAGGTCGCCTGCGAGGCAGCCACGGGCAAACGCGACGGCGTGGCCGTTTTCGGCACCGATTACGATACGCCCGACGGCACCGGCGTGCGCGACTACATCCACGTCAGCGATCTGGCACAGGCGCACCTGCTCGCGCTCGAAGCGCTGGTCGAACAGCCGAGCCGGTCGCTGACGATGAACTGCGGCTATGGCCGCGGCTTTTCGGTCACCGAGGTGCTCGACGCGGTCGACCGGGTGACCAACCAGACCATCACGCGCCGGCTCGAACCGCGCCGCGCGGGCGACCCGGCGGAGCTGGTGTCGGATCCCTCGCGGATAAGGGAAACGCTGCCATGGCAGCCGCGCCATGCCGACCTGGAGCAGATCATCGCGCATGCATTGCAATGGGAACGCAAGCTGTCCGATCTGCGCGGCGAGTGACCGGCGTCCCGCTGGTCGCTCGAAAAGGTCGGCTCGTCGTTCTGGATTGCCCGGCCATCGGCGCCTCGTCTAAAGGGCGCGCTTGACCATGACTTTGCCCTCCTTCCCCGATGGAACGCTCGACGCCGGCCGTCACTTCTATGCGGTGCGCGTCTATTACGAAGACACGGACCTGTCGGGGATCACGTATCACGCCAACTACCTGCGCTGGTTCGAACGCGCGCGCAGCGATCTGCTGCGCCAGCTGAAGATCGACCAGCGGGCAGCGATCGAAACCGGGGGCGGCGCCTATGCGGTCTCCGAGGTCAATCTGAAATACCTGCGGCCCGCCAGGCTCGACGACGATGTGCTGATAGAAACGCGCTGCACCGAACTCAAAGCGGCATCGTGCCGGATGCACCAGCTTGCGTTCAGGTTGGCGGATGAAAAGCGCGAACTTCTGGCCGAGGCACATTTGCGCGTCGGCTTCGTTTCACCCGAGGGCCGGCCCAAGCGCCAGCCCGAAGAATGGCGCGCGGCTTTCGCGCATTTTGTCGAGCAAGGGGACTCATGAGCTCGCTTACTTTTCTCGCCGCCGCGGCACCGACCCGGCTCGACCCGATCCGCCTGTTCCTCGATGCCGACATCGTCGTGCAGCTGGTCATGGCCGGCCTGCTGCTGGCCAGCATCTGGGTGTGGATGATCATCGTCAGCTTCAGCCTGCGCATGCGCAAGCTGCGTAGCCGCACGATCGAGTATGAAAGCGAGTTCTGGCAGGCGGAGAGCTTCGACCGCTTCACGTCCGAGCGCGGCAGCAAGGACATCCCCGCAGCGCGCGTCGCGCAGGCGGCGGTGTCCGAATATCGCCGTTCGACCAAGACCGCGGTGCGCGATCCCGAAGCCCTGCGCGGGCGGATCGCGGTGGCGATGGACAGCCAGATCGCGCTCGAGGCGGACGATATCGCCGAACGCCTCAACTTCCTTGCCACGGTCGGTTCGGTGGCGCCCTTCGTCGGCCTGTTCGGTACCGTCTGGGGCATCATGAACAGCTTCTTCCAGATCGGCGCACAGGAAAGCTCCTCGCTCGCCGTTGTCGCACCGGGTATCTCCGAAGCGCTCTTCGCCACTGCGATCGGCCTGTTCGCCGCGATCCCCGCGGTTATCGCCTACAACCGCTTCGGCCACCGCGTGGATCGCTACGAAGCGCGGCTGCAGCGTTTCGCCGACAAGCTGAACGCGACCTTCAGCCGCCAGCTGGAAACCCGCTGATGGCGATGGGTCTTGCCTCTGCGCGTGTCGGCGGGCGGCGCGGCCGCGGTTCTCGCCGCCGGCCGATGAGCGAGATCAACGTTACCCCCTTCGTCGATGTCATGCTGGTGCTGCTGATCATTTTCATGGTCACCGCGCCGCTGATGACCGCAGGGGTGCCGATCGACCTGCCCGACAGCCGCGCGGCGCAGCTGCCGAACGAACAGCAGCAGGTCACGATCAGCATCGATCAGGCGGGCTATGTCTATATCGACGATGTCGAAGTCCCGCTTGGCGGCCTGCCGCAGGCGCTGGAAAGCCTTCCGCGCGCCGGCGGTGAAGGACCCGACATAACGCTGCGCGCCGACCGTGCGCTCGATTACGGCCGCGTGATGGCGGTCATGGGCGAACTCAACCGGGCCGGGCTCAATCGCATTTCGCTGATTACCAACAGCGCGGCGCCGGCGCCGGTCAACGCCGGTTCATCGGCAGCGGAATAGCCGCACGTCATGGAGAGAACGGCAATCAGGGCAGAGGAGCGGACCGGGCTGGCGGTCGCGGTCATCCTGCACCTCGCGCTGTTCGCCATGCTGTTCGTCCAGGGGCTGTTCCCCGCGCCCACCATCGATCCGCCGCAGCGCATGACGGTCAGCCTCGCCGAAGATGTCGGCATGCAGGCAACCGCGCCCGACCCGGTTACCGAGAGCCGGGCATCGGCAGCACCCACGCTCGACATCAATCCCGCGCCCGCGCCGGCACAAGAGCTGCCAGTCCCGCCGCAGGCCGAACGGCCGGTTCCGCCCGCGCGCACGCAGGCCGCGCAACCGGCTGCGCGTCCCCAGGCGCGGCCCGAACCCCGCCCAGCGACGCGGCCCGATCCGCCGCGCACGCAAAGCCAGCCGCAAGCCAGCCAACGCAGCGGGGGCTCGCGCCTCGGCGACAATTTCCTCGAAGGTTCTGGCGACAGCACGCGCACCAATGAAACGCGGGTGCCCGCGTCGCAGATCGGCGCGAGCGCCAAGGCTTCGCTGTTCCAGGCCGTGGCGCGGCAATTGCGACCGCACTGGCGGCCCGTCGATGGCGCGGACCGAGAAAAGCTGGTTTCGAAAATCCGTTTCCGGCTCAATCCCGATGGAACGCTGGCGGGTGCGCCCAGCCTCGTCGGCCAGCGCGGCGAGACCGAAGCCAACCGCGCGCAGGCGCCGCGGCATGCCGAAAATGCTATCAGGGCGGTCCAACTCGCCGCCCCCTTCGACCTCCCGCCCGAATATTACGAGGCGTGGAAGACCGTAACCGTCGATTTCGATTGGAACCTGTCCCGATGAAGCAACCCGCCCTGTTCGTCCTCGCGCTCATGATCGCCTCGCCGCTCGCGGCCCAGAACCAGGATTTGGGGCAGCCCGTGCCCGAAGGGGGCGAGGTCGAGACGATCGACGAAGGCGAAGGCCTTTCGGGGACCGTGAGTTTCGACGGCAATCTCGACGATCTCGGGATCGCCATCCCCGGCTTCGCCACCGACCGCGATGTCGCAACGCCGGCGAACTCCTCGGGCACTGCCGCGCTGGGCAAGGAACTTGCCCGGGTCATCACGGCCGACCTGCGCAACAACGGCCTGTTCAAGCCGACCGGCCCCGACGCATTGCCGCAGCCCAGCTTCGGCGAGATCACTGCACCCAACTGGCCGACTTGGTCGAACCGTGGCGCCGAGATGCTCGTTCACGGCTATGTCCGCGCGCGCAGCGACGACCGGCTGACGGTCGGCTGCTACCTCTACGACATGGCGTTGCAGCAGGAACTGGTCCGCGAGGGCTGGGTCGTGCCGCCGGCGGACTGGCGGCGCGCCGCGCACAAATGCGCCGATATCGTCTATTCGCGGCTGACCGGCGAAAGCCCGTTCTTCGATAGCCGGATCGCCTATATCGCCGAAACCGGGCCCAAGGATAACCGGACCAAGCGGCTCGCGATCATGGACAGCGACGGGGCCAATCACCGGTTCATCACCACGGGGCGGTCGACCGCGCTGACGCCGCGCTATTCACCCGATTACAAGCAGCTGGTCTATCTCAGCTATGTCGACGGCAATCCGCGCATCTATGTCTACGACATCGGTACCGGCCGGCAGACGCTGATCAGCCAGAGCAGCAATCCAACCTTTGCGCCGCGCTGGAGCCCCGACGGGCGCTGGATTCTCTATTCGATGGCCGTGGGCGGCAACACCGATATCTACCGCGTATCCGCCAGCGGCGGCGAAAGCATCCGGCTGACCGATACGCCCGGTATCGACATCGGCGGATCCTATTCGCCCGATGGCAGCCAGATCGTGTTCGAGAGCGACCGTTCGGGCAGCCAGCAGATTTACATCATGAACGCCGATGGCACCGGCCAGCGCCGATTGTCCTTCTTCGGTGGCCGCGCAGCGACGCCCGAATGGAGCCCGCGCGGCGATCAGATCGCGTTCACGCATATTGCCGGCGACTTCAATGTCGCGGTGATGAGCCCCAACGGCCGCAACATGCGCACGCTGACCAATGGCTGGCAGGACGAAGCGCCCACCTGGGCACCCAACGGCCGCATCCTCCAGTTCTTCCGCACCGAACGCAACAGCGGCAAGACCGGCCTGTGGCAGGTCGACCTGACGGGTGAGAACCTGCGCCGCCTGCCGACGCCGGTCGATGCCTCGGACCCAGCCTGGGGACCGATCCTGCCCTGACTGCATTGATTAGGAACAAGGATCGCCTTTCGGCGACGAAAACGACTTCACCACGCTGTTTATAAGGGGACAGCCTATGAATACTCGTATTGCTACCGGCCTGATGCTCGCATCGACCATTGCGCTTGCCGCGTGCCAGAAGAAGGCGCCCGAGGAACTGCCGCCGCCGCCGACGGCCACGCCCGCGCCGGCGCCTGCGCCGAGCGGCCCCACGGTTGGCTCGCAGCAGCACTTCGTCGACGCCGTCGGGCAGGAAAACACGGTCGTCTATTTCGATACCGACCGCTTCAACATTGATGCCGAGGACCAAGCGAAGCTGCAGCGCCAGGCGCAGTACTTCAACCAGTATTCTGGCGTGACCTTCACTGTCGAAGGGCATTGCGACGAACGCGGCACGCGCGACTACAACCTCGCGCTGGGCGAACGCCGCGCCAATGCCGCGAAAAACTATCTCGTCTCGATCGGTATTCCGGCCAACCGGATCCGGACAGTGAGCTACGGGAAGGAACGCCCGGTCGCGCTGGGTTCGAACGAAGCGGCGTGGGCGCAGAACCGCCGCGCTGCGACCGTGACTATCGGTTGAACCGTACCAGAGGGCTCCCGCCAGGCGGGGGCCCTTTCCCTATGGGGCATTGACGATGGTCAGCGCGCGGCGCTGATGCTCGCGAAAGGCATGCCCGGGCTGATCTGCCCGCCGCGCCCGGCATCGAACCCGCCATGGCCGGCGGCAATCGCGAACGACGCCATCGTCAGGACCGCGACGCAGGCGGAGAAGGTCAGCTGTTTGCTCATCTCAGGTCTCATGCATGGCGCTCTACGGCCAAAGGGTTTAGCGAACGTTGCAATGCAACATTTCGTATTGAAACCTGTTCCCGGCGGTTGCACCTTTTGCCAGCGCGCCTAGATTAACCGCGATGTTTTCCCGACAATCGACTTTTTCGCCCCGTGGCTAAGGCGCGCCGTTCGAACGACTGGGGCTTCCCCCGCTGGCGTGGCTACGGTTCCTCGCGCGAGGCGACGACCGTGCGCCTGTGCGACCGGCACGGCTGCGAAGAGCCCGGCGAATGCCCCGCGCCCAAGGCGCCGAACAGTCCCGAGCGGTGGATGTTCTGCCAGAAGCATGCGGCCGAATACAATCGCAAGTGGGACTATTTCGAAGGGCTCGACAAGGCCGAGAAGGAAGCCCGCGCGTCGGCCGAACGCAGCGAGAATGCCGGTTACGCAGAGGCGCAGCATTACGGCTGGAGCGGCAGCGGCGACGGCTCGCGTAGCGCCGACGAAATGCGCGCGCTGGAAGTGCTCGAACTGGACGCCGACGCCGATTTCACGGCGATCAAGAAGGCCTGGCGCGACAAGGCCAAGACGGTGCATCCCGACGTCAAGCCAGGCGACAAGGAAGCCGCAGCCGAGTTCCAGAAGCTGCAACTTGCTTATGAAGTGCTCAAGGCCGCCGAAGACCGGCGCGAATGGCGCGGGTAAGGGCGTCCCGCTGAAGGACGAGGGCGCCCGGAACGATAGGGGACGGCCCTAGCTTCCGCTCGGCAACCTTGCGCGCACGGCGCGCGCTACCAATTCGCCCAGATCGTCCGCCTGCTCGGGGTAGAGATAGGGTTCGATCAACTCGGCTTCCATCACTGCCAGCGTGCCCGATGGCAGCCGCACCATGTCGATCCGGGCGTAGAGCAGCGGTTCGAACGGCAGCGCCGCCACCACCGCCTGCGCCGCGGCCAGGTCGCGCGCGTCGGGCGTATAGGGGGTCTCGTATCCGCCGTAGAGCGACTGGATACGGTAATCGTCCGGCCCGGCGCGCTTGCAGACGCCGTGACTGAAGGCGCCGTCGATGAAGACATAGGTGAACTCGCCTTCCTCCACCACGCTGGGCAGGAAGGGCTGGACCATGCAGGGGCAGCCCATGGTCCAGCTGTCATCGGGCAGCGAGTCGCGCGCGAAGCTGTGCTGCCCGATACCGCCTGCGCCGACCTGCCGTTTCACCACCACGCGATCGGTCGCGAAATGCGCCATCGCGTCCTGCACACCGGCGCGGCCGAGGTCCCTGCGCCACAGCGTCGGGACGATCGCGGCCCCCTGCTGCGCCAGTTCGTCGAGATAGCGCTTGTCCGCGTTCCACCGCACCACGGCGGGCGGATTGCAGACGGTCACGCCGCGCTCCTCGATCGCCGCCAGCTTGGCGATGAATTCGTCGGGATAGTCCTGATAGTCCCACGCCGTGCCCAGCATCACCAGCGCTATGCCGTCGAAGGCAGCGATCGGCGCGCGCCAGTCGATCTCTTCCAGTTCGAGGCCCTGCGCCGCCAGCGCCGGTCGCAGCGCGGCGACTTCGAGATCGTGTTCGAACGCGTCTCCCCGGCGCGGGCCATCGCCGGGGAGCGTGTCGGCACAGGCGAGAAAGCCGATCCGGGTCAGACTCTCTCCAGTGCTTGCGTGAAGTCGGCGATCAGATCGTCGGGATCCTCGATACCGATCGAGATGCGCACCAGATTGTCGGAAATGCCCAGTTCCGCGCGGCGTCCCTCGGCCACCGACAGGTGCGTCATCGAGGCGGGATGGCTCGCCAGCGTCTCGGTCCCGCCGAGGCTGACCGCCAGCTTGGCGATCTTGAGCGCGTCGAGGAAGCGGAAGCATTCGGCCTCGCCGCCCTTGAGCAGCAGCGAAAAGGTGCTGCCCGCGCCCTTGCAGTGACGATCGTAGATGTCCTGCTGGCGCGCATCCTTGATCATGCCGAGATAGCCGAGCCCTTCGACCTTGGGATGCTGCGCCAGGAATTCGCAGACCTTGGCGGCGTTCTCGCCCGCGCGGTTCATCCGCAGTTCGACCGTCTCGAGGCTGCGCATCAGCATCCACGCGGTGTTCGGATCGCAAATGCCGCCCATGGTGTTGCGCAGCATGCGCACCGGTTCCATCCATTTCTTCGCCCCGGCAATGCTGCCCGCGACGAGGTCCGAATGGCCGCCGACATATTTGGTCAGCGAATAGACGACAATGTCCGCGCCCTGGTCGAGCGGGCGCTGCCACAGCGGGCCGAGGAAAGTGTTGTCGATCGCGATCGGGCAGTCGAGCTGCGCCGCATCGACCGACGCGCGGACCGCTTCGATGTCGACCAGCGCATTGGTCGGGTTACCCGGGCTTTCGAGATAGACCATGCAGACCTTGCCGCCTTGCTCGTCGGCCTGCGCCTGCGCCTTCTCGATCACGGCGTCGATCTCCTCGCGGGTGGCACCGGCGGGGAAGTCGACATAGGTGACGCCGAACTTGGCGAGCACCTTGGCGACGAAGCCTTCGGAGGCGGCGTAGAGCGGGCCCGAGTGGACGATCACGTCGTTCTGGCTGGCATAGGCGAGCATCAGCACGCAGATCGCGGTCATCCCGCTGGAGAAACTGAGCGCGTCTTCGGCGCCGTCCCACACCGACAGCCGATCTTCGAGGATTTCCTGGTTGGGGGCATTGAAGCGCGAATAGACGAGACCGTCCGCGCCGCCCGGGCGCTTGCCGGTGATGCCTTCGAAATGGCGCTTGCCGTCGGCGGCGCTGGGGAAGGCGAAGGTCGAGGTAAGGAAGATCGGCGGCTTGAGGCTGCCTTCGGACAGCACCGGGTCATAGCCATAGCCCATCATCAGCGTGCTGGGCTTGAGTTCGCGCCCGTCGATCTTGGTGACTTCGGGCTTGGGCGCCATACGCGGCGAGGTAGGGTCGATATCGTGGTCGCTCATCGGCGAACCTCCTTCCTGATCAGCGCTCCCAGGAAGGCGGGAGCCAAGTCGGATCGTCCGCGGCGCCCGTTCCTAACCTCCGCAGGAACGCTTCTCCGCCGACCGCCGCTGTCGGCTCAATCCTTATGGTGGACCGCTGTTGGTTTCAACTGCGACGAGTCCCGCAAGGTGCGACACATGGATCACGGCCCTGCCGACAAAATGCACCAGAACGCCGAATGGGTGCAGTGCGGCCCGAGTTTTGCGGTGCGGCGGTCGTCACCCGGGTCCCGGCGTGCCGCGCGCGGCGGAGTGCCTGCCCTCTAGACCAGCCCGGCCATTCCCCACACCACGGCGACGATCATGAGTATGCCGGCTATGTCCAGCAGCAGCCCCGCCTTGACCATGCGGTCGATGCGGATGTGCCCGGTCGACCATGCGATCGCATTGGGGCCGGTGCCCGCGGGCAGCATGAACCCCCAGCTCGCGGCAAGCGCGGCGGGCATAGCGAGCAGGATCGGATCGACGCCCAGCGCCACCACCAGCGCGGCGATCACCGGGATGATCCCGGTGGCGGTGGCGACATTGCTGGCAAACTCGGTGATCAGCACCACCATCGCCACCACCGCCAGCGCCACCAGCAGCAGCGGGAAAGCCTCCAGCGGGAGGAGGGCGTTGCCCAGCCAGTCGGCCAGCCCGCTCGCGCTCATCCCTGCTGCCAGCGCCAGCCCGCCGCCGAACATCATGATGACACCCCACGGCGCGCGGTTGGCCTCTTCCCACACCAGCAGCGGCCGCCCGGTGCCATCGGGCAGCAGGAACAGCGCCAGGCTGGCGATGATGGCGATGGTGCCATCGGTCCACGACCCTTCCGGCAGGTAGGGTCCCAGTACCAGCCGCGTCATCCAGGCGGCAAAGGTCAGCGCGACGACGATCATCAGCCGCCGTTCGGCGGGGCCCATCGGCTGTTCATTGGCCACCGCGGCGCGCGCCGCAGCGACATCGAAGGGATGCGCCGAGACGCGCTGGACCCGCGCGACGAGGAAAGCCGCGAGCGGAACGCCGAGCAGCACGATGGGGAAGCCGTAGAACGACCATTCGGCAAAGCTGATCTGTGTGCCGATCATCGTGTCCAGCAGCCCCACCGAGATCGCGTTGGTCGGCGATCCGACCAGCGTGCCGAGCCCGCCGATGCTGGCCGCAAACGCGATCCCCATGGGCAGAGCGCCCGCCAGCCCGTCGCGGTCCCCGGCCAGCACCCCGCCGCCCGCGAGGACGGCGACGGCCATGGGCATCATGATGAGGGTGGTGGAGGTGTTCGAAATCAGCATCGACAGGATCGCGGCGGCGATCATAAAGGCCAGCAGCAGGCCGGCCTGTCCGCCGCGCCCGCCAAGCAGGCTGAGGATCCCCAGCGCAAGCCGCCGGTGCAGGCCGGTGCGTTCGATCGCCAGCGCGATGAAGCCGCCGCCCAGCAGCAGGAACAGGATGTCGGAATAATAGGCGCTGGCGGTTTCCTTGGCGCTCATCACCCCGGCAAAGGGCAGCACGATGAACGGCATCAGCGCGGTTGCCGTCAGCGGCAGCGCCTCGGTCATCCACCAGGCGGCCATCAGCACCACCAGCCCGGCGACGATGAATGCCTCGCGCTGCATACCCGCGGGCGTGGGCAGGAAAATGCTGGCCAGTAGCGCCGCAGCGCCCACCAGCAATCCGATATGTCTGGCCGCCATGTGCTGCGATCCCCCCTTGGCGCGAACTGCTAACAGCGCCGCGCGGGCGGGGCAACGCGCCAGGCGCATGGATGCCCGATACGAAAAGGGCGGCCCCGAAGCGCCGCCCTTTCGCAATGCAGTGTGGCGTGCGCCTTACTTGGGCGCGAGCACCATGATCATCTGACGCCCTTCGAGGCGCGGGAAGGCTTCGACCTTGGCGATTTCCTCGACATCGTCGCGGACGCGGTTGAGGAGATCCATGCCGAGCTGCTGGTGCGCCATTTCGCGGCCGCGGAACCGCAGCGTGCACTTCACCTTGTCGCCGTTCTCGAGGAACTTGACGACATTGCGCATCTTCACCTCGTAATCGTGGGTGTCGATATTCGGGCGCATCTTGACCTCTTTGATTTCCTGGGTCTTCTGCGTCTTGCGGGCAAGGTTGGCCTTTTTCTGCGCCTCGTAGCGGTGCTTGCCGACATCGAGGAACTTGCACACCGGCGGGTCCGCATTGGGGGACACTTCGACGAGATTGAGACCGAGTTCATTGGCCTGCTCGACCGCTTCGCGGGTGAACATAACGCCGATGTTTTCGCCTTCGTGGTCGATCACGCGGACTTTCGGCACATTGATCATGTTATCGTAGCGCGGGCCGCTTTTCACGGGCATTTGCATGCTGCGCCGGGGTGGACGGGCTATGGGGCACTCTCCTTTGGTGGCCGTATTCGGAACTGGTTGCGGTATTCGGAAAGCCAGCATGTAGGCATTGTTCCGGGGATTCGGAAGTGTGTTATGCGAATGGGGCGCATATTTGCGCGCTGTTGTTGCCCTCAGGCAGCGCGGTTCCACAGGTTGAAGCGCGCCAGCTGGCCCTTTGCCGGGACCACCGCATCGATCCGCTGCGCTGGCTGGAGCGCCTTCAGGATCGCCGGATCGGCGGCATCCATCCCCCCGGTAAAGGCGCCGAAGGCGGGCAGGATCATGCGTCCGCCCGGCTTGCCGCCGGGGCCATCGTTGGCGCTGACCACCGCGCAGGGGCGGCGGATATGGCGCTGGCGCACCTTGAGCTGGAGGCGGGGGTGGTAGTGGCCCGACAGTTCCGGGCGGATTTCGCCCGCCTTGGCGCGGTGGCGCAGGATCAGCCCGCCGAGCTCGAGTTCTTCCGCCAGCGTGCCGCCGCAGCGGGCTTCCATTTCGGGATCGTGATTGCCGGTGATCCAGACCCAGTCGACCGTGCGGGTCAGCGCGTGAAGCATCCCCGCGGCATGTTCTTCGAGCCGGGTGGACCCGGCCGAATCGTGGAAATTGTCGCCCAGCGTGATGACCCGCCGCGCGCCCGTTTCGCGGATCGCCAGTGCCACGCGTTCCAGCGTTTCGCGGCTGTCATAGGGCGGGATCAGCTGCCCGTGCCGCGCGAAGAAACTGCCTTTTTCCAGATGCAGGTCGGCCACCAGCAACGCGCGTTCGCGCGGCCAGTACAGCGCGCGGCCTTCGGTGAGGAGCCATTCCTCGCCTGCGAACGAAAGGGGAACCATGGCTCGCTATTGCCGTAGCGAAGTGGGGATGGCAAGGCTTTTGCCATGACCGACTGGACCCAGCAGACCGAGACCGCCCGTACCTGGTTCGAAAGCCTGCGCGACCGCATCTGCGCCGAATTCGAAGCCATCGAGCGCGAGGCGGGCAGCGACGCCGGCTTCCGGTACGACAGCTGGAACCGCGAAGAGGAAGGCAATGCCGATCCCGGCGGCGGGACGCGCGGCTTGATGAAGGGCAAGGTGTTCGAAAAGGTCGGGGTCAACGTTTCGACCGTGCGCGGCAATTTCGCGAAGGAATTCGCCGCCACGATCAATGGCGCCAGCGCGGACAGCCCGGGCTTTACTGCCACCGGCATCAGCCTGGTCGCGCATATGGCCAATCCGCATGTGCCCGCCGTGCATATGAACACGCGGTTCCTGACCACCGGCAAGGCGTGGTTCGGCGGCGGGGCCGATCTCAATCCGCCGATCCCCTATGCCGAGGACACGGACGAATTCCACGCCTGTTTCCGCGCGGCCTGCGCGGCGCACAACCCGACCTATTACGAACGCTTCAAGAAGTGGGCCGACGACTATTTCTACATCCCCCACCGCGGCGTGCACCGCGGGGTGGGCGGGATCTTCTACGACCACCTCGAATGCGAGGATCCCGCCGTCGACGAAGGGGCCGCGTTCGACCGCAATCTCGCTTTCACCAAGGACGTGGGCGAGGCTTTCCTCGATATCTTCCCGCGGCTGGTGCGCCGCCGCATGGACAGCGCGTTCACGGCACAGGACAAGCAGACCCAGCTCGAATGGCGCGGGCGCTATGCCGAGTTCAACCTGGTCTACGACCGCGGCACGCTGTTCGGCCTCAAGACCGGCGGCAATATCGACGCGATCTTGATGAGCCTTCCGCCCGAGGCGGTCTGGAGCTGAACCGGCCACCCGTCCAAGCCGCTGCAATAACAGACAGATAGCCGGGTCGCGTATCCGGCCCTTCACGGAGACCTTTCATGCGTAAATTCGCCGCACCGCTCGCCTTGTTGCTCACCAGTACCGCCTGTACCACGATGGAAGCGGCGCCCGCGCCGGTCGCTGCGGCAGCGGACCGCATGGTCTCGCCGATCTTGACCTCGCCCGAGGCAGTCGACACGCTGACCCATGCGCAGCCCCAGGTCGCGCGGGTCACGCATGTCGCGCTCGATCTCGACCTCGATTTCGACGCCAAGCGTGTCGGCGGGACGGCGGAACTGAGCGTGCTGGCCGCGCCGGGGGCCGAGGAAATCGTGCTCGACACCAACGGGCTCGAGATCGCGCAGGTCACCGACGGGCAGGGCCGCGCGCTGTCCCATACGGTGGGCGAGCCGGTGGCCGAAGGCGGCAAGGGCGCGGCGCTGACGATCCGCCTCGACGGCGCGGAGACGCTGCGCATCGCCTATCGCGCGCCCGCCGATGCCAGCGCGCTGCAATGGCTCAGCCCCGAACAGACCAAGGGCGGGGTGCATCCCTTCCTCTTCAGCCAGGGACAGGCGATCCTCAATCGCAGCTGGATCCCGACGCAGGACAGCCCCGGCATCCGGCAGACATGGGAAGCGCGCATCACCGCGCCCGCGCCGCTCGACGTGGTGATGAGCGGCGTGCGCCAGGGTGAGCCCGAGGATCTCGGCAACGGCCGCCGTGCCTTCACCTTCGTGATGGACAAGCCAGTGCCGCCCTATCTCATCGCGATCGCGGCGGGCGATATCGATTTCCGCGCGATTGGCCCGCGCACCGGCGTCTGGGCCGAACCCGCCACGCTCGACCGGGCATGGCGCGAAGTGAACGACACCGAGGAAATGGTCGTCGCGGCGGAGGAGCTCTACGGCGAATACCGCTGGGGTCGCTACGATATGATCGTGCTGCCGCCAGCCTTCCCCTATGGCGGGATGGAAAACCCCGTCATGACCTTCCTCACCCCGACCTTCATCGCGGGCGACCGGTCGAACAACGGGCTCGTCGCGCACGAACTGGCGCATAGCTGGTCGGGCAATCTCGTCACCAATGCGGTGTGGGGCGACAGCTGGCTCAACGAGGGCGTGACCACCTATTTCGAGAACCGCATCGTCGAGGCGGTCTATGGCAAGCAGCGCGCCGAGCAGGAAGCCGCGCTGATGTTTGCCAATATCGAGGAAACGCTGGCCGAGGTTGGCGAGGATGCCCCGGGCACCGCGCTGAGCACCGATGGTGGCTACCAGCTCGGCAGCGCGATCGCCTATGACAAGGGCGCGTTCTTCCTGCGCACGGTCGAAAGCGTGGTCGGCCGCGAGCGTTTCGATGCATGGCTGCGCCAGTGGTTCGACAACCATGCCTTCCAGCCCGCCACCAGCGAACTGTTCCTCGCGGACATGATGGAAAACCTCGTGCGGGGCGGGGCCGAAGCCGATGCGCTGATGCTGCGCGAATGGATCTTCGAGCCGGGCCTGCCCGCGAATGTGGCCAAGCCCGACCCGGCGGCATTCGCCGCGGTCGATGCCGCGGTGTCGGCCTATGGCGCCGAGGGCACGATCCCGGCGGGCTATGCGCAGTGGAGCAGCGCCGAGCGCCAGCGCTTCCTCGACAATATCCCAGAGCAGCGCACTGCCCAGCAACTCGCCGCGCTGAACGAGGCGCTGGGCCTGTCGGGCACGGGCAATAACGAGGAGCTGTTCCTGTGGCTCGAACTGGCGCTCGCCAATCGCTACGAACCCGCGGTGCCGCAGGCGGAGGAATTCCTCGCCGAGGTCGGCCGCGCGAAATTCGTGCGCCCGCTGTTCCAGGTGCTGTGGGGCCAGGACGAATGGGGCCGGCCGATCGCGCAGCGCATCTATGCCGAGACCCGCGATAGCTACCACGCGGTAACGCGCGGCGGGGTCGACCGCATTCTCGGGACCGAGGGCTAGGTCACACCATATCGGCGGGGCGGACGAGGCGGTCGAAGGTCGGCTCGTCCACCAGCCCCAGCTCGAGGCCCGCCTGCTTGAGCGTCTGGCCGGTCTGGTGTGCATGCTTGGCAATCTTGGCGGCATTGTCGTAGCCGATCTCGGGCGCCAATGCCGTCACCAGCATCAAGGACCGTTCGACCAGCGCGGCGATCTGTTCAGTGTTCGCCTCGATCCCCTCGACGCAGCGGGTGGCAAAACCTTCCATCCCGATTGCGAGCAATTCGACCGAGCGGAGCACGTTCGACCCGATCAGCGGCATGAACACGTTGAGCTCGAAATGGCCCTGCATTCCGCCCACCGTTACTGCCTGGTGATTGCCGATCACCTGGCCCGCGACCATCGTCAGCATCTCGCACTGGGTCGGGTTGACCTTGCCCGGCATGATCGAGCTGCCCGGTTCGTTCGCGGGTAGCGACAGTTCGCCAAGGCCCGAGCGCGGACCCGATGCGAGGAAGCGGATATCGTTGGCGATCTTGTTGAGCGCCACTGCAAGCGAGTTGAGCGCGCCCGAGAAGGACACCAGCCCGTCCTTCGCAGCGAGCTGTTCGAAGGTGTTGGGCGCAGGCTCGAAAGCAAAGTCGGTGATATCGCTGATCGCGCGGGCCATATCCGCGGCCCAGCCATCGGGCGCATTGAGCCCGGTGCCGACCGCGGTGCCGCCGATCGCGAGCTTGCGGATGTCGTTCTCCAATGCGCTTTCGATCCGCGCCCGGCAGCTCTTCAACTGCGAGACATAGCCGGAAAATTCCTGGCCCAGCGTCAGCGGGGTGGCGTCCTGCGTATGCGTGCGGCCGATCTTGACGATATCGGCAAAGGCCCGCGCCTTGGCATCGAGCGCTGCCACCAGTCGGTCGAGTGCGGGCAGCAGCGCATCGCGCGACGCCAGCGCGGCGGCGACATGCAGCGCGGTGGGGAAGCTGTCGTTCGAGCTTTGCGAGCGGTTTACATGGTCGTTGGGATGGACCGGCTCCTTGCCGCCGCGCGTGCCCGCCAGCGCTTCATTGGCGATTCCGGCGATCACTTCGTTGACGTTCATATTGGTCTGCGTGCCGCTGCCCGTCTGGAAAATGGTCAGCGGGAACTGGTCGTCATATTCGCCAGCCCGGATCGCGGTGGCGGCACTTTCGATCGCCTCGGCGAGCGGTGCCTCCAGTCCGTGCTGGCGGTTGATCCGTGCCGCCGCCTGCTTGACCGCCGCCTGCGCGTGGACGATCTGGATCGGCATGCGCTGGTGCGCGGGGAAGGGGAAGTTGGTCAGGCTGCGCTGCGTCTGCGCGCCCCAATAGGCGTCGGCAGGGACTTCGATGGGGCCGATGGAATCGGTTTCGGTGCGCGTCTGGGTCATGGCCTGTCTCTCTCCGGATGATGCGATGCCACAGGTAGGATCGCTGCACGGCGCATGCCACCCGCAGCGGCCCTGCGTGAAGATTCCATCTGTTCAGGCGGGTGAAGCGCACCTATCTCGAACACATGCTGCGCCAGTACGAACTCGTTGAACGGGTCAAGGAATACGATCCCGACGCCGACGAGGCGATGCTCAACCGCGCCTATGTCTATACCGTGCAGAAGCACGGCACGCAGACCCGCGCCAGTGGCGATCCCTATTTCAGCCACCCGGTCGAAGTCGCCGGCCTGATGACCGATCTCAAGCTCGACCAGGAAACCATCGCCACCGCGCTGCTCCACGATACGGTCGAAGACACGCTGGCGACGATCGACGATATCGAGCAGCATTTCGGCAAGGATGTCGCGCGGCTGGTCGACGGGGTGACCAAGCTGTCGAAGATCGAGCAGATGCCCGAGAACGAGCGCGCGGCGGAAAACCTGCGCAAGTTCTTGCTGGCGATGAGCGAGGATATCCGCGTGCTGCTGGTCAAGCTGGGCGACCGACTGCACAACATGCGGACGCTGCATTTCATCAAGAAGCCCGAGAAGCGCCAGCGGATCGCGCGCGAGACGATGGATATCTACGCCCCGCTGGCCGAGCGCATCGGGCTGTATGAATATATGCGCGAGATGCAGATGCTCGCCTTCGAGCAGATCGAACCCGAAGCCTTCGCCACCATCACCCAGCGGCTCGACCAGATCCGCAGCGAGGATGGCGGGCAGGTCGATGCGATCGCGCTCGACATGAAACACGCCTTGCTCGAAGCCGGCATAACCACCGAGGTTTCGGGCCGCGAAAAGCACCCCTATTCGATCTGGCGTAAGATGGCCGAACGCCATGTCTCGTTCGAACAGGTCACTGACATCATGGCCTTTCGCATCATCTGCGAGGACGTGGCCGACTGCTACCGCGCGCTGGGGGTGCTGCACACGACGTGGCAGTTTCTCCCGGGCAAGTTCAAGGATTACATCTCCACTCCGAAGAACAACGGTTACCGCTCGCTCCACACTTCGCTGATCTACGGCAAGTCGATGCGCGTCGAAGTGCAGATCCGCACGCGCGAGATGCACCGGGTGAACGAATTCGGCTTCGCCGCGCACTGGGCCTACAAGCAGGATGGCCGGCCCGACGGGCAGGTCGGCTGGCTGCGCGACCTGATCGAGATCGTCGATGCCAGCCACGATCCCGAAGAGCTGCTCGAGCACACGCGGATGGCGATCTACCAGGATCGCATCTTTGCCTTCACTCCCAAGGGGGCGCTGTTCCAGTTGCCCAAGGGCGCCACCCCGGTTGATTTCGCCTTTGCCGTGCACACCGATCTGGGGGCGCAGACGGTGGGGGCCAAGATCAACGGGCGGCACATGCCGCTGCGCACGCAGCTCAACAATGGCGACGTGGTCGAGATCATCAAGAGCGACAATGCCGATCCGCAGCTGTCGTGGCTGGGCTTTGTCGTGACCGGCAAGGCGCGCGCTTCGATCCGCCGCGCGGTGCGGCTCAAGGAACGCGCCGAAGTGGCGGAAATCGGGCAGAAGCTGTTCGACGAGATCGCGCTGCGCGTGCCCGCGAAGATCGGCAAGAAGGCGCTGCGCGAAGCGATCAAGCGGCTCGAGATGGAGGACGAGGAAGACCTCTATTACGCAATCGGGTCGGCCAAGATCGAGGATCGCGCGGTGATGGAGGCACTGGTCCCCGGCTGCACCGCAGAGCTCGAGAACGAGCCCGACTGGGCCAAGAGCGGCAAGGCGCTGTCGATCCGCGGCCTGACGCCCGGCATGGGCTTCCAGCTGGCCCATTGCTGCCACCCGGTTCCGGGCGACCGGATCGTCGGCGTGCGGCGGCCCAACGAAGGGGTCGAAGTGCACACGATCGACTGCGCACACCTTGCCAACGGGATCGACAGCGACTGGCTGGATCTGTCCTGGGGCAAGCGTTCGCGCGGGGCAGTCGGCCGCATGCGCGTCACGCTCTACGACCGGCCCGGGACGCTCGCGGAAATGGCAGGCATCTTCGCGCAGAACCACGTGAATGTGACGAGCCTCGACCAGACCCAGCTCGATCACCCGTTCACCACTTACGAGATCGACCTGGAAGTGCAGGACGTGCCCCATCTGTCGCGCATCCTCAGCGCCCTGCGGGCCAGCGATTCGATCGCGCAGGCCGAACGGGTGTGAGCGCGCCGCTGGGCATCGACCATGTCCAGCTGGCGATGCCGGAGGGCGGCGAAGACCGGGCCCGCGCGTTCTACACCGATCTGCTCGGCTTGCGTCAATTGGCCAAGCCGTCCAACCTTTCCCCGGCCGGGTGCTGGTTCGAATGCGGCGCGCTGCAGCTGCACCTGGGGGTCGACCCCGATTTCCGCCCGGCGCGCAAGGCGCATCCGGCGCTGCTGGTCGCCGATCTGGCAGAGTTTCGCGCCAGGCTTGCGCAAGCGGGAGCAATCATCAGGGAAGACAAGCCGATGGCGGGGTATCATCGCTGCTTTACCGAAGACCCTTTCGGCAACCGTATCGAGTTGATGCAGAAGCTCTAGACGGGTCGCAGCGTGACCGCGACCGGGTCGCCCTCGGCGAGTTTCTCGGCCTTGCGCACCGGTGCCTTGACCGGCAGCATCCAGCCGCCCTCGTCGCGTGGAAAGCAGGATGTCTGCCAGATGGTTTCACCGATGCATGCCTCGACCTTGAGCGAGCGGAACCCGCGTTTGCCGCCCAGTTCGAGCCGCCACATCGCTTCGGTTGCCGACAGGCTCTCGCCCGCTTCGCCCTCGATTGTCACGAAGAACCAGCTGACGCCGTTCTTCGCGGACCAGCGCCAGAGCGGCGCGGTGACGGATACGCTCTCGCTCAATCGGCCACCCGGCGCACGGGCACCGGGATGTTGCAGATATCCGCGCCGCCTGCGGGATGGATGAAGAACGGGTCGCGGCGGTTGGCGCGCGCATCGGCATAGCGCGCGAAGGTTTCGCCTTCGGTGGACAGATATTCGAACGCAGGCCGCTCACTATCGGGCAGGTCGCTGGCGACGCGCACCGAGACGATGGGCGTGCGCTTGTCCGCTTCCTCGGCAGTGTAGAAGCCCAGCGCGCCCGAACCGCGCGGCAGCGAAGACAAGTGCTCCATCCCTTCCACCACGCGCCCGACCAGTGCGATGTTGCGGTCGAGGTGGCGCGGTGCATGGCCGATAACGGTATAAAGCTCTGCGCCGCTGCCGGTATCGGGCGAATAGCCACGTCCGACGCCGACCGTGCCGTAGCAATGGACCGGCCAGGCGACCGGTTCGTCATCCGTCATCGCGATCGGCCAGCCGTCGAAAAAGGCATGTGCCCTCGCATAGGGATCGGCCCGGTAGAGGGTGTTGGGGTCGCTGGGGGCCACGCGGGAAGCAGCGGTTTCGAAATTGGTGCGGATCTTAGCGATCGCAGGTTCGTCCAGCCTCGCCGAATATTCGTTTTCGGGTACGGCGGCGAGGTTGGCCGGCAAAGCTTTCGCCTCGCCCCCGGCCTCGGGATTGTCGTAGTTCGGATCGCCCCACTGGACGACATAATTGTCCTGCACGCGGTTGACCGCTGTGCCGTCGTACCATTCGGTGCGGGCGAGCGTGCGGATGTTCCCGACCCAGCCTTGGCTGAAAGGTGCGGGCATCAGCTGGATCACCACCTCGCGCGCGGTGCCGTCTGGCGCGGAGGCCAGCGTCATTACAAGCAAGTCCTCCGGGGCAATGGTGGTCCATTCCGCCGCAGGTGCCTGCGCGACGATTTCGCCCGGCGAAGGCGGCGCGGCCTCGTCCTGCGCCTGCGCGGGAGCAGCAAGCGCGAGCAGCGCGGCGAACGGAAAAAGCGATTTGGTCATCTGCAGGGGAGTGCCACCCGCTCCGGCAAAACGAAAGCCCCCTCTCGCGCATTGTACGGACGGGAGGGGGCCTCGTGGCGGTGTTCGCAGGGGATGCCTGATCCGCGCAGCACCGACGCGCAAATGGATCATAGCACGAAATCGGGCCTTGGCGCCATACTGCCCGCGCATTGGCTTGCGATTCGCATCGGGCGCCGCTAGACGCGCGGCTCTTTTGCGGCGCTACCGCGCTGTGCGCTTGAGCGCCGATCGGGTTTTGCCCATCGTCCTCGAGCAGCGAAGCGGTAGGGTAGCCAAGGAGAATGCGGAGCAGTGGCCGAGTGGTCGAAGGCGCACGCCTGGAAAGTGTGTATACGGTAACCCCGTATCGAGGGTTCGAATCCCTCCTGCTCCGCCACCCACTTTTTCGAGCGGAATGGCGCCCAGTGGTGCCGATCAGCCGCAGTTCGGCGGGACAATCGGGGAAATTCCGCCTCGGTGATTGCATTCGCTCCGTATCTGTTAACTAGAAACGGCGCGGGGTCGCTGCGTGTCGTTCGGCGTCTGGATCGCCGCGATGGCTTTGGTTCGGGGGGCGGAATGAAGGCAGGGCTGGGCAGTCTGCGGCGCACGCTATGGGTCATGGCGGTGGCCTGCGCCCTGATCGCGGGACCCCGCCTGGCCGCGCAGCCACCGGCCGGCACCTGCTTCGCCGTCACTTCTTCGGTCGCCGCGCCCGATCGGTCCGATCTGCAGTGCGCCGGGGCGCCGGCCGGCTATCGCGGCAGCGTCCTGTGGCTGCGGCTGCCGGTTCCCGCCAGCCAGTCCCGCGATGCGTCGCTGGCGATGCACACCACGCGGTTCGAGCGAATGAGCGTGATGTTCGAATATGCCGATACGCTCGGTCCGCGGCAGGCGATCGGCCGGGGGGATTTCGCCGACAGCTGGCATATTGGCGGGCAGGTCGCTTTTCGCGCGCGCGGCGACCAGCCCGCATCGGCGGTCTGGCTGCGGATCGCGGGGCTGGAGGATTACAACCTGCTGTCGCTGCGCATAGTGTCCGCGCAGGCTGCCCAGCGTCAGTTCGAGCTGACGGCATTTGCCATCGGCGCCGCGTTGGCGCTGCTGGGCATAGCCGCCCTGTTCAACATCGGCCTCGCCGCCAGCATGCGGCGCAGCTTCTTCCTGTGGCATGGCGGCTGGGCTGCGACCGTGATGGTCTGGGGCCTGGTCTGGTCCCAGGCCGGACTGGCGGTCTTTCCTGCAGCCGCGGGCACGGTGTCGGCGCGGCTGGCAACGGTGCTTGCCTGCCTGGCGATCATGTTCGCGACCTTCGCCACCGCATCCGCCTTGCGCGACGCGCTGCCCCGCTGGCCGCTGCGTCTGCTGGGCGCGCTCGGGGTGCTTGTCCTCGCGGCAGGCCTCGCCAGCGGTCTGCCCGGCGTCGATATCGGCCAATTCGCGCCGGTGCTGATGATCGGCACATTGTCATCGCTTGCTCTGGCCACCGCCTGTATTGCCGCGGGGTGGAGGAAGGGCCACGGCGCCGCCCGCGATCTGGCGATCAGCTGGGCGATCCCCATGGTGACGCTGGCGATGACCCAGATCGTCGATCTCGACGCGATCCTGTGGGGCGGGGGCGACAAGGTCCTGATGCTGTATGCTTCGGCGCTGCAGGTCGTGTGCCTGACCGGTTTCGCGACCGTGCGGCTGCGCGCCCTGCGGATGCAGCGCGATCGGGCGGTGGAGATCGGCAAGGCCCTGGCCGAACTTGCCGAACGCGATCCGCTTACCGGCCTGCTGAACCGCAGAGGCTTCCTCGGCAAATACGCCGAGGCATTCGGCGGCGCGGCCGGCAGGCCCGTCGGCCTGCTGCTCATCGACGTTGACAAGTTCAAGGCCGTCAACGACGAGTTCGGGCATCAGGCGGGCGACGAGGTGCTCGTGACGCTCGGGCGCCGGCTGGCATCGTTCGAGGACCGTTTCGGCTGCCGCGCGGGCAGGCTGGGCGGCGAGGAATTCGTTCTGGGGGTGAGCGGGGTTGCCGATGGCGGGCTGGTCGAGCTTGCGGAAACGGTGCGGTCCGAACTGGCGGAATGCGATTTCGGCGTAACCGCGCCGGGGCATCGGATCAGCGTCAGCATCGGCGTGGCGCAGGGCGCGGCCGACCGGCCGTTCCAGGCGCTGTACCGGAAAGCCGACGAAGCACTCTATGCCGCCAAGCGCGAAGGCCGCAACCGGGTGGTCTGCGCCGATCGCGATATCGATAGCGACCACGCACCGGCGTTGCAGCAGGTGTCCTGACTGGTTTTTCAGCGCGCGGCTGCACTGGCTCAAGGGTGTGGTAGTGCTGCGGCAACGTCCACACCGCTACGGCCTCCGCGCTACTCGGGAGCCTGCGCCGCGAGCATATCCATCATAGTGCGCGCGGCATCGCGGTCGGCGGGGTCTTCGAAGGCGACGTCCAGATCCGGTGCGGCATCGAGCATGTAGAGCAGGGTCCACAGCGCGAAGCGGTGGCCACGATCGCGTTCGAGCCCGAAATCGACGCGCATTCGCTCGACCCCGGCGGGGAGCGCGGCCGGATCGACCTCGGCCAGGTCCTGGGTGCCGAAATAGCGTTGCAGCAGGTCTTCCATCTTCATTCCACCGCGCTAGCGGACCGGGCGGATCGTGCAAGGCGCTTGCACCCCGCTGCACGGCGGCAGAATTGCTTTGGGGAACGGCAATAGGCTGTTAGGGGCCGCGCATGCTTACCATCGACGGTGTCACAGTGCGGCTTGGCGGCCGGACCATTCTCGATCGCGCCAGCGCTGCCGTGCCGGTGGGCGCGCGTGTCGGGCTGATCGGGCGCAACGGCGCCGGCAAGTCGACGCTGATGAAAGCGCTGATCGGCGAAATCGAACCCGACGAGGGCGAGATCGCCAAACCGTCGCGCGCGCGGATCGGCTATATCGCGCAGGAAGCCCCCAGCGGGACGATGACGCCCGAGGAAGTGGTACTGGCTTCGGCCACCGAACGCGCCGAGCTGCTGGCCGAACTGGAAACATGTACCGATATGTACCGGATGGGCGATGTCCATGATCGCCTGCTCGCCATCGATGCCTACAGCGCGCCGGCGCGCGCAGCGAAGATCCTCAACGGGCTAGGCTTCGACGAGGAGATGCAGCAACGTCCGGTGGAAAGCTTTTCCGGCGGCTGGAAGATGCGCATCGCGCTCGGCGCGCTGCTGTTTTCCGAACCCGATATCCTGCTGCTCGACGAACCGTCGAACCACCTCGATCTCGAAGCGACCTTGTGGCTCGAGAACTTCCTCAAGTCCTATCCTGCCACGCTGCTGGTGATCAGCCATGAACGCGACCTGCTGAACAAGGTGGTCGACCATATCCTGCATCTGCAGGGCGGGGCGCTGACGCTGTACAATGGCGGATACGACGCGTTCGAAAAGCAGCGCGCCGAGCGGGCGGCCCAGCTGGCGGCGGCCAAGGCTTCGCAGGATGCACAGCGCGCGCGATTGCAGGATTACGTCGCCCGCAACAGCGCGCGTGCATCGACTGCCAAACAGGCGCAGTCGCGTGCCAAGATGCTGGCCAAGATGCAGCCCGTCGCCGCGATGATGGAAGACCCGACGCTCACTTTCGGATTTCCCGATCCGGCGGAACTCAAATCCCCCATGATCACGCTTGAACAGGCGGCCGTGGGCTATGGCGATGCCCCGCCGATCCTGAAGCGGCTGAATTTCCGGATCGATGCCGACGATCGCATCGCGCTGCTGGGTCGCAACGGCAACGGCAAGACCACGCTGGCACGGCTGCTGGCTTCGCAGCTCGACCCGGTGGAAGGCGAAGTGAACGCCCCGGGGCGGCTGAAGGTAGGCTATTTCACCCAGTACCAGGTCGAGGAACTGGCCGGTGAGGACACGCCGCTCGACCTGATGAACCGCGCGATGGAGGGCGCGGCGCAGGGCGCCGTTCGCGCGCAGCTGGGGCGGTTCGGCTTTTCGGGCGCGCGGGCGCAAACGCGGGTCGACAAGCTGTCGGGCGGCGAACGGGCGCGTCTGGCACTGGCCCTGATCACCCGCGATGCGCCGCACCTGCTGATCCTGGACGAGCCGACCAACCACCTCGATGTCGATGCGCGCGAAGCCTTGATCCAGGCGCTGAACGATTACTCGGGCGCGGTCATCCTCATCAGCCATGATCGCCACATGGTCGAACTGACGGCGGACCGTCTGGTGCTGGTGGATGATGGCACCGCGCGCGAATATTCCGGCAGCATGGAAGATTACATCGATCTGGTGCTGGGCCGCAAACCGGCGAAGAACGGCCGCGGCGATGCGGCCAGCAAGGCGCGCGGCAGCAATGGCACCAATATCATTGCCCGGACGCGCACGGCCAAGGCGGAACTGGCGAAGGCCGAACAGGCGATGGCGCGGCTGACCGCCGATGTCGAGCGGCTCGACAGTGCCATCCTCGAACAGGGGACGGCCGGGGCGAGACCGGGCGGCGGGGCGAGCATCGAAAGCCTCCTCGCCCAGCGCGCGGAAGCGGCCGATGCTCTCGCCGAAGCCGAAGCGGCATGGCTGGCCGCCGGGACCGAACTGGAAGCCATCGAACAGGGCTGACACAGAAGCGCTTCCCCCCCGAGGCCTTATTCGTTACCTGCGCAGCGTGTCCGCCGCGTCTTTCCGTACAATGGCTTGCGCCGCACTGCTGCTTGTCACCGCCTGCGGTGAAGCAGAACGCGATCCTGCGCGCGAGGCGGTGCCGGTCGTTGCGCAGGACATCAGCGTGCTTCCCGAACAGATCGAGATCGAAGCCATCGGCTCGGCCCGCGCGGCAACATCGGCGGAGATTTTCGCCGAAACGGCGGGGCGAGTGACCGCAGTGCTGTTCGCGGCGGGCGATTTCGTGCGCAAGGGCGAGGCGCTGGTCCGGCTCGACGCGCGGCAGGAACGCCTCGCGGTCGAAGCGGCACAGGTGCAGGTGCAGGAAGCCGACCAGTTGCTGGGCCGGTATCGCCGCATCGAGGATACCGGTGCGCTGTCCGAAAGCCAGATCGAAGCCGGCGTGACCGCGCTCGCTTCGGCGCGCGTGGCGCTGGAACAGGCGCAGACGGCGCTGGCCGACCGGACAGTCCGCGCGCCGTTCTCGGGCCACGTCGGCCTGACCGAAGTCGATCCCGGTGACCGCGTCAACGATTCCACGCCGATCACGCAGATCGACCAGCGCGGCACGCTCTATGTCGATTTCCCCGCGCCTGAATCGGTCTTCAATGCGCTGCGTCCCGGTCAGGTTGTCCAGGTCGTGCCTTTTTCCGATACGACGCGGACCATCGACGCCCGCGTGGTGGCGACCGACAACCGGATATCGCAGGACAGCCGCGATTTCATCGTGCGCACCGCCATCCCTAACGAGGGCGACCGCCTGCGCCCCGGGATGAGCTTCCGCGTGGTATTCACCCGCAATGGCGAAGCACGTCCGGTGGTCCCCGAGGAGGCCATCGTATGGGGCGGGGATGGATCGCACCTGTTCGTCATTCGCGAAGGCGCAGCCAGGCGCGTCCCGGTGACGATCACCTCGCGGCGCGAAGGCGAGGTCTTCGTGGATGGCGAATTCGAGCGGACCGACCGGGTGATCGTCGAAGGGGTGCAGAAGGTGCGCGATGGGCAGGCCATCCGCGTGGTGGGCAGCGGGAATGCGGACCGGCAGGATGTCGAGGTCCGCCAGCCCCGATCGGGCGCTGCTGTAGCCGCCGATGAAGGATAGGGCCGACCTCCCCATGCTGGCGGTGAAGCGGCCGCTGCTGATCGGCGTGCTCAACCTGCTGATCGTGATTGCGGGTATCGCTGCGCTGATGGGCGTCGAGGTTCGCGAGCTCCCCAATGTCGACCGGCCGGTCGTGTCGGTCACCGCCAGCCTGCCCGGCGCTGCACCCGAGACCATGGATTCCGAGGTCACGAGCCTTCTCGAAGATGCCGTCGCGCGGGTTTCGGGCGTGCGCCAGATCCGCGCGTCGAGCGAGGAGAACAACAGCCGCATCCGTGTCGAATTCAATCCCGGCACCGATCTCGATACCGCTGCCTCCGACGTGCGCGAGGCGGTCAGCCGGACGACCCGCGACCTGCCCGAGCGCGTCGAGCAGGTGACGGTGGTCAAGGCGGACCAGGACGCGCAGCCGATCATGACGCTGGCCGTGCTGTCGGACAGCTACGACCAGGCCTCGCTGACGCGGCTGGTGGAAAACGACATCGTGCCCGAACTGCTCGCCGCCGAAGGGGTCGCCAGCATCGAACAGTTCGGCACCCGCGCCCGGCAGATGCGCGTGTCGGTCGACCCGGCACGGCTCAACCGCTTCGGGCTGACGATGACCGATGTCGCCGCGGCACTGCGGGGGGCCCCCTTCGACGTGCCGGTCGGCTCGTTCCGCTCGGACGCGCAGGAACTGGTGGTGCGCGCCGAAGCCAGCGCAGTCGATCCCGCGCAGATCGAGAATGTCGTCATTTCAGGCACCACTCGCGTCGGCGACGTCGCGCAGGCGGATTTCGCCCCCGCCAATGCGACCAACTTTGTCCGCCTCGACGGACAGCCGATCGTCGGGCTGGGCGTGGTGCGGCAGGCCAGCTCGAACACGATCGAGATATCCAGCGCCATTCGCGCGGATGTCGAACGCCTGAACGCGCGGTTCGACGATGTCCGGATCGACGTGGTGTCGGACGATGCGCAGTTCATCCGCATTTCGGTCCGCGAAGTGCTGATCACGCTGGCCTTCACCATCGCTGTGGTCATCGGCACCATGCTGGTGTTCTTCCGCGCCTGGCGACCCACCGTCGTGCCCAGCGCCACCATCCCGGTCGCGCTGGTCGGGGTGATCGCGGGCATCTGGCTGATGGGCTTTTCAATCAACTTGCTCACGCTGCTGGCGCTAGTGCTGGCGACCGGGCTGATCGTCGACGATGCCATCGTGGTACTGGAAAACGCGCAGCGGTTGCAGAACAAGGGGCTGGGCCGGCGCGCGGCGGCGGTGCTGGGTACGCGGCAGGTCTTCTTCGCCGTCGTGGCGACCACGGCGGTGCTGGTTTCGGTGTTCGTCCCGATCAGCTTCCTGCCGTCCGAAGCGGGGCGGCTGTTTCGCGAATTCGGCTTCGTGCTGGCCGTGTCGGTGATCATTTCCAGTTTCGTCGCGCTGTCGCTGGTCCCGGCACTGGCGGCGAAATTCGACCTGGCGACTGACGACAGCGCGCCGGGCAGGCTGGCGGGCTGGGGTCATGCGGCGAACCACCGCTATGAAAGCGCGCTGCGCCGGTGTCTCGACCGGCCCAAGCTGGTTGGGGCGGTGTCGGTCGCGCTCGCGGTGCTGGCAGCGCTGCTTTACACCCAGCTCGATAACGAACTGGTCCCCGACGAGGATCGCGGCGTCATCACGATCGACGCGACGGGCCCCGACGGGGTCGGCATCGATTTCATGGATGGCGAGCTCGACGAGGTGGAGCAGGTCATCGCGCCGTATCTTGCCAGCGGCGAGATCGAAAGCACCTTCTCGATCGTCGGCCGCTACGATCCCAATCGTGTCCGGGTGACTGCACAACTCGCCGACTGGAGCGAGCGCGACCGCAGCCAGACCGAGATTGTCGAGGAACTCAACCCGCCGCTGCAGGAAATTCCCGGATCGCGCACCAATGCCCGGGGCCGCGGCACGCTGAGTTTCGGCGGCGGGGGCGACGGTATCGAGGTGGCGCTGACCGGCGCCGAATACCCGACGATCTACGCGTCCGCGCAGGCGCTTGCCACGGCGATCGACACCCGCTCCGAAATCCTTTTCAATCCCGACATTTCGTACCAGCCGACACAGCCGCAGCTCTCGGTACAGATCGATCGCCAGCGCGCTTCGGATCTCGGCGTCGAGCTGGACGACCTGGCGCAGACGCTGCGCGCGATGGTCGGCGGCGACGATCTGGTGGATCTCAACGTCGGCGACCAGGCGGTCCCGATCTTCCTCACCGCCCAGGCCGTGAGTGTCACCAATCCGTCGGACCTGCGCAATCTCTACGTCCGCGGGTCGGGCGGGGCGTTGATCCCGCTGTCCAGCGTCACCGTGATCGAAGAGCAGGGCATCGCCGCCGAACTCGACCGCACCGAACAACGGCGTGCAATCGAGGTCTCCGCGGATATTGCAGCCGGTACGCCGCTGCGCGATGCGGTCGACGAGATTGAGCGGTTGGGCGAGGAAGCGCTGGGGCCGGGGATCGACATGCTGCTGCAGGGCGATGCGGCGAGCCTCGAGGAAGCGTCGAGCGATCTGCTGCTGACCTATATCTTCGCGCTGGTGATCGTGTTCCTGGTGCTGGTGGCGCAATTCGAAAGCGTGACCAGCGCATTGGTGGTACTGCTGACCATTCCCTTCGCGCTTGCCGCGGCAGTATTCGCGCTGTTCCTGTCGGGGGTCTCGCTGAACATCTATTCGCAGATCGGGCTGGTGATGCTGATCGGGCTGATGGCGAAGAACGGCATCCTGATCGTCGAATTCGCCGACCAGTTGCGGCACCAGGGGCACAGCGTCCGCGAAGCGGTAGAGGAAGCCGCCGCGATCCGCCTGCGGCCGATCGTGATGACGCTGATCTCGACCGTGTTGGGCGCCCTGCCGTTGATCCTCGCCAGCGGCGCGGGTTCCGAAGCACGCCAGTCGATCGGCTGGGTGATTTTCGGCGGACTGGGTATCGCGGGCATCTTCACGCTGTTCCTGACCCCGGTCATCTATCTGGCCATCGCGCGCTACGGGAACCCGCGCAATGTCGACCTCGCCCGCCTGCACAAGGAAATCGACGAGGTCGACGAGGATCTTTCCGTGGCGCAGCTATGAAGCACCCCGGTGCAATTCTGCCCCTCGCGCTGGCGATGTCCGGCTGCGCCGGTAGCGAACCGGTCGCAATCGCGCCGCCCATCGCTGCCCCGGCTGTCTATGCGACCGATCTGCCCGCTGCCGGGTTGCAGGAAGAATGGTGGCTCGGCTTCGGTGACCCGGTGCTCGACCGGCTGATCCGGCGCGGTCTGGAAGCTAATCTCGATATCGATGCCGCGTCCGGACGGCTCGCCGCCGCGGCCGCCCTGTTGCGCGCGGAACGGGCGGACCGGCTGCCGGGGCTCGACGGATCGGCCGAAATCGGAACCACGCTGGTGGGCGAGGGAGAGGATACGGCGGCGGCCGGCCTGTTCGCCCTGTTCGAACCCGATCTGAATGGGCGGCTGGCAGCCGAGGTGCGCGCCGCCGTGGCCGATTACGCCGAGACGAACTATCTGCTGGCCGAGCAGCGCCGGCTGGTCGCTGCTGCGATCGCCAGCCAGTATATCGAATACCGCCGGACGCAGACGCAACTCGACCTGCTCGAACAATCGACCGACCTGCAGGACCAGACGCTGCGCATCGTCACCCTGCGGTTCGAGGCCGGACTGGCTGCCAATCTGGACGTGCGCCGCGCGGCAGCGGACCTCGCCCAGACCCGGGCTCGCCGGGGATTGGTCGAGATTGCCCGCGCCAATGCGCTCAGCGCGCTCGCGATCCTGCTGGCAGAGCCCCCCGGGGCCTTCGCGATCGAGCCGCTCGCCGATGGATCCCGGATACCCGGATATGGCGCGGGGCCGCCAGCGGGCGTGCCCGCCGACCTGCTTCGCCGGCGGACCGATATCCTCGCTGCCGAAGCGCGGCTCGCGCGGGCGGCCGCCGAGATCGGAATCGAACAGGCGGATCTGCGCCCGTCGCTGACGATACCCGGTGAAATCGGCATCGGCGACGGGCTGCTGAGCGGGCTGTTCGGCGATTTCCTGATCGGGATAGCCACCGCGATCGACATTCCGATCTTCGACGGCGGACGCCGCCGTGCCGAAGTCGCTGCGGCCGAGGCCGTGGCCGAGGCACGCGTGGCCGAATATCGCGCCACGTTCCTCAACGCGCTGGGCCAGGTCGAGAATGCGCTGGTATCGATCGAGGCCTATCGCCAGCGCAATGCCGCGCTCACCGAAGCGATCGACCAGAGCGAGACCGCGCTCGCACAGTCGAACGCGCTGTACCGCGAGGGCCTGGCCTCCCTGTTCGATGTGCTCGATGCGCAGCGCCAGCTGATCGCCAGCAGGCAGGCGCTGATCGACAGCGAGGCGGCACTGGCCAGTTCCTTCGTCGCTTTTCATTCGGCTATCGGATCGCAGTAAACGCCGCCCGCATTACTCGCGCTGCGGCTGCCGTATCCTAAATCCCCCGCGTCCTTAAAGTCACCGGGTTGGAGCCACCGTATCCGGTGAAGAAATTCTCTTTCGGAACGAACGGCTTGGCTGCTCGCTGATAGACTGCGCTCATCCCGCGCAGGCAACAGGAGGAAACTTATGGCTGAAATTCCAGTCGAGAAGAAATCATCGATGACGTGGCTCTGGCTGCTACTGGCAGCAATACTCGCAGCGTTGCTGATCTGGTGGATCACCGCCGACGAAGACGATGCCGATCCCGTGCTCGCCGAGACCCCCATCGAAGCCGACGCAGGTGCCGATCCGATGCCGATGACGCTGGCTGCCATCTTGGCCAATCCCCAGTCGTATATCGGACAGGAATTCGCAGGCGAGGTGAGCGTTGCCGGACCGCTGACCGACCGGGGCTTCTGGGTTGAGAACGACGGCGCGCGGATGTTCGCGTTGATCATCGACGAACCCCGCGAAGTCGAGATCGACATCAATCCCGGACAGGAACTGCGCATTTCGGACGGCATGATCCGCGAAGGCGGCGAAGTCTCCGATGTCGAGGGTGTTCCGCTCGATGACGACACTCTCGCGGTTCTTGCCGATCAGGACGTGTTCCTGATTGTCGACGAGGACAATGTCGAGATCCTCGAGCGTCCGTAAGACTAGAAAGGACCTATTATGAAGAACGATGATCGCTTCGGCGAACTCGAAGCCCTCAATTCCTGGCAACTCGTCCATGACGAGCAGGACATCCGTGGTTGCACCGTGGCCTCGGTCACGGGGACGCATTACGGAACAATCGAGGATATGCTGGTGGACAAGGAAAAGGAACATGTCGCAGCCGTACGGCTCGACGATGGCCGGATTGTTGCCGCCGACAATCTCGAAATCAGGGGCCGGGACGTGATCTATCACGACGACCTCGCCGCGTCCCGGGTGAATTACACCAAGGTACGCCGGCCGGCCGTCTGATTTTCAGGCCGCATAGCGGGGGATCGCGATGCGCGGTTCCCCCGTTCCCGGACCCGCCAGAAGGTCGAGCCATCACGATTGTTCGGCACGCTTGAAGACCCCCGTCCGCCAGGATGGGGGTCTTCGCGTTCAGGCTTTGCGGAGAACAGACTGCCCGAAAGATATCTGCCTCATGCGCGGCTCCGCTCAGCGCGGGAGGCCGCCGCCCAGCGCGACGAACAGCGTCGCGCCGTTCTGCAGATAGGCCCGCTGCGTGGTGAGCAATTGCTGCTGGGCGGAGAACAGATTGCGCTCGGCATCGAGCACTTCGAGATAATCGGCCACGCCCTCGCGGTAGCGCAGCCGGGCGAGCCGCGCGATGCGTTCCTGCGCGGCAACACCCTGCTCCTGCGCGGCAACCTGCTGGGCCAGCCAGCGCCGCCCGGCGAGGCCGTCGGACACTTCGCGGAATGCCGTCTGGACCGCTTTTTCGTACAGTGCGACCTGTTCGGTCTCCCGCGCCCGGGCCAGATCGAGATCTGCCTCGCGCGCTCCCCAATCGAAGATGGGTAGCGAAATCGACGGGCCGAAAGACCATGTGAACCCGTCCGAACCGAACAGGTTAGCCAGGTCGCTGGAGGCGAAACCCGCATTGCCGGTGAGCGAGATCGTCGGGAAAAAAGCCGCCCGGGCGGCACCGATGTCGGCGCGCGCGGCACGCAGCTGTTCTTCGGCGGCGGTAATGTCGGGGCGCACCAACAGCAGGTCCGACGGCAGCCCGGCGTCGAGCATCATGGCATCGTCCTGCGCCTGCATTGCAAGCGGCTGCGGCAGGTTTGCGGGAACGGCGCCGCCCACCAGCACGGCAAGCTGGTTGTTCAGCCGTGCCCGGTCGAGACGCTGCGCTGCCAGCTGCTGTTCCGCTGTCGTCAGCAGCGTTTCGGCCTGACGGTAGGGCAGGGCCGAGGTGACCCCGGCATCGAGCCGCAACCGCGCGATCCGCAGCCCTTCCTGGCGGCTCTCCAGCGTCGCCTGTGCTAGGTCTATCTGCGCATCGGTTTCGAGGATTTCGAAATAGGTCGAGGCGACATCGGCGACGAGCGAAAGATAGAACGCCCGCTGGTTCGCTTCGGTCGCAAGATAACGGGCGCGCGCAGCTTCGGAAAGATTGGCCACCCGGCCCCAGAAATCGAGTTCGAACGAGGTCACGCCCACGCCGACTTCGAAACGGTCCGCCGTCACGGTCGGCGCCGCGCCGGCTATTGCCGCCCCGGTCGGGGTGCGGCTGCGTCCGGCAGCGGCACTGGCCACGGGGGCGGGCAACCTTCGGCTATCCTGGACCCGGTATTGGGCGCGCGCCTGTTCGATGCGCGCGGTCGCCGCCACCAGGTCGCGATTGTTGGCAACCGCAGTATCGATCAGCGCGACCAGCCGGGCGTCGTCGAACCATTCGCCGTAAGACAGCGTGCTGGCGACCACAGTCCCATCGGGACGGTACTCGCCGTCATAGGCAGGAGCGCTCGCCAGCGACGGACGCTCGTGCGCGGGTGCCATGTTCACGCAGCCGGCAAGGGCCAGCGCCAGCATGCTGGCGGATAGCGGACGCATCATGCGGGTTCTCCTTCGGCTTCGCCGGGCGGGGTGGGCTTGCCCTTCGCCAGTCGGGTTCGGACCAGCAGGTAAAGCAGCGGGATGGCGAAGATGCCGATTGCCGTGGCCGCGATCATGCCGCCCATCACGCCCGTGCCGACCGCGATGCGGCTGGCGGCGCCGGCGCCCGAAGACAGAACCAGCGGAACCATGCCCAGAATGAAGGCGAGCGAGGTCATGATGATCGGCCGCAACCGCAGGCGCGCGGCGGCCTTTACCGCCTCGAGCGGGCTCTTGCCTTCGGCCTCCTGCTCGATTGCGAATTCGACGATGAGGATGGCGTTCTTCGCTGCCAAGCCGATGATCGTGATCAGCCCGACGTTGAAGTAGATGTCGGCGGACAGGCCGCGCAGCATGGTGAAGAGCACGGCTCCCAGCACGCCCATCGGCACGATCAGCAGCACCGACAGCGGCACCGACCAGCTTTCGTACAAGGCAGCAAGCACGAGGAAGACGATCACCACCGACAGTCCGAGCAGCAGCCCGATCTGGCCGCCGGCCTGTTTTTCTTCGTAGCTGATGCCGGTCCATTCGAAGCCGATGCCGTCGGGCAGCTGGCTCGCGAACCGTTCCATTTCTTCGAGCGCGGCGCCCGAGGATTCGCCCGGAGCCGCAGTGCCCGACAAGGTCATCGCCGGATAGCCATTGTAGCGCGACAGGCTGGGCGGACCCGCGGTCCATTCGGCAGTGGCGAAGGAACTGAACGGAACCAGCCCCCCCTGCGCATTGGGGATCCGCAGCGACAGCACGTCCTCCGGCTCCATCCGGTGGGGCGCGTCGGCCTGGACGAGGACCTGCAGCACGCGGCCCTGGCGGTTGAAGTCATTGGCATAGGCAGAGCCGAAATTGATCGACAGCGCGTTGTTCACATCGTCCATCGACAGGCCCATCGCACGCGCCTGGACGCGGTCGACCTCGACATGCAATTGCGGGGCCGGTGGCTGGTCCTCGGGCCGCAAATTGGCCAGCAGCGCGCTTTGCGACGCCATGCCGAGCAATTGGTTGCGTGCATCGACCAGCGCATCGCGGCCCACGCCGCCGCGGTCCTGCAGCTTCATCGTGAAACCGCTGGCCTGGCCGAGCGACTGGATGGCGGGCGGCTGGATGGCAAAGGCCAGCGCATTGTCCAGCCCCATGAAAGTGCCCATGGCCTGTCCGACCAGGGCACCGGCCGAACTTTCCGGGGCGCTGCGTTCGCTCCAGTCCTCGAGCGGGGTGAACATCATCGCGTTGTTCTGACCCTGGCCGAAGAAGCTGAAGCCGCGCACGACCACCGTCCGCGCGACCTCTTCGCGCGACTGCCAGAAGCCTTCGACGGGTTCGATTGCCTCTTCCAGCCGTTCGCGGGTCGACCCCGCGGGCGACTGGACCACGGTGATGACATAACCCTGGTCCTCGGTGGGCAGGAACCCGCCCGGCAGGCGCGCGAACAGCAGGCCGGTGATCGCGGCCAGCAAGAGGAACACCGCCAGGCCGCGGATCGGCCGGGCAAGGATCGCCTCGTTGGTGCGACCGTATTTCTCGGTCATCCGCGCAAACCACTGATTGAAGCGGTGGAAGAACCGCCCTGATACCGTGCGGGCCCGATCCAGCTGCCCGCGCCAGCCATCGCGCAGCGGTTGATCGGCATCGTCGGGCGTAGCTGCACCGTCGTGATCCTGGACGTCTTCCTTCCGCAGGAAGGTGGCGCACAGCGCCGGGGTCAGCGACAGGGCCAGCACGGCAGAGAAGAAAATCGAAATGGCCAGCGTGACCGAGAACTGGCGATAGATCCCGCCGGTCGATCCGGGGAAGAAGGCCATAGGCACGAACACCGCGATCAGCACCAGCGTGATGCCGACGATCGCGCCGGTGATCTGGTCCATTGCCTTGCGGGTCGCCTCGAGCGGACCGAGCCCTTCCTCGCGCATGATCCGCTCGACATTCTCGATCACGACAATGGCGTCGTCGACGAGGATCCCGATTGCGAGGACCATGCCGAACAGCGACAGCACGTTGATCGAGAAGCCGAACAGCCACAGGCCGAGGCACGCCCCCGCCAGCGCGATCGGCACGACCAGCGTCGGGATCAGCGTCGCGCGCCAGTTCTGCAGGAACAGGAACATGACGAGGAAGACCAGCGCCATGGCTTCGACCAGCGTCTTGACCACTTCCTCGACCGAAACCTCGACGAAGGGAGTGGTGTCGTAGGGGATCGACCAGGCGACATCCTGCGGCAGGCCGGCACCGAGTTCCTCCATCCGCGTCTCGATCCCTTCGGCCGTCGCCAGCGCGTTGGCGCCGGTGGCCAGCTGGACCGCCATGCCGGCCATCGGCTGGCCATCGAGCGTGGTCGAGGTGGCATAGGTCTGCGCGCCGATCTCGACGCGGGCGACATCGCCCAGCCGGACGCTTGCCCCGCCTTCGTCCGCGCGCAGGATCACCCGCCGGAATTCCTCCTCGGTCTCGAAGCGGTTGGCAGTGGTGATGGTGGCCGTGATCTGCTGGCCTTCCTGCAGCGGAAGAGCGCCCAGCGAACCGCCTGCAGTCTGCGCATTCTGTTCGCGGATCGCGGCGACGACGGCGCTGGGGGAAAGGTTGTAGGAGGCCAGCTTGTCCGGATCGAGCCAGATACGCATGGCGTATTCCGAACCGAACAGCGTGACGTCGCCCACACCCGCCACGCGGCGCAATTCATCGATCACCTGCGTCGAGGCGATATTGCCGAGGTCGGTCGAATCCAGCGCGCCCGATTTCGACGTCAGCGCTACGATCATCAGGAAGCCGGCATTGGCCTGCCGGACGGTGATGCCCTGGCGTCTGACTTCCTCGGGCAGGCGGGCTTCGACCGTGCTCAGCCGGTTCTGCACTTCGGTCTGCGCGATATCGATATCGGTCCCGGCCTCGAAGGTCAGCGTGATCGACGCCGTGCCGTTGGAGAGGCTGGAGGAGGACATGTAAAGAAAGCCCTCGACCCCGTTGAGCTGCTGCTCGATCACCTGCGTGACATTGGTCTCGAGCGTGGCGGCGTCGGCGCCGGGATAGACGACGCTGATCGCCAGCGAAGGCGGCGCGACTTCCGGATATTGCTCGATCGGCAGCGCGCGCAGCGAGATGAAACCGGCGAGCAGGATGCCGAGCGAGACGACCCATGCGAAGATGGGCCGATCGATGAAAAAGCGAGCCATGATCAGTCAGCCTTCGCGGCGGGTGCGGCAGGAGCGACGGCGCGGCCATTGGGAGTGTTGGCGATCTGCACCGGCATGCCCGGCTGCAACTTTTGCAGGTTCGACACGATGACCCTGTCGCCCGGCTGGAGGCCGCTTTCCACGACCCATTTGTCACCCACTAGCCGGCCCAGCTTGATCGGCCGCAGCGCGGCCTTGCCGTCCTTGTCGACGATCATCACCGTACCACCGGAATCGGCCACGGTAACCGCCGCCTGCGGGATCGCGATGACGTCGGTCGCCTTGCCCGCATAAATACGCGCATTGACGAATTCGCCCGACAGCAGCAGCCCGTCGGGATTGGGAAATTCGGCGCGCAATTCGATGGTGCCGGTGGCTTCGTCGACGGTAAAGTCGAGGAATTCGATCAGCCCGGGAATCTCGTATTCGGTCCCGTCGGGGAACACCAGCCGGACCTCGACGGCGTCATCGGCCGACAGTGCCAGCTCGCCAGCGGCAATCGCGCGGCGGATCTGCAGCACTTCGGTAGCGGACTGCGAAAAGGATACGTAGATCGGCGAAACCTGCTCGATCCGCGTCATCAGCGTGCCTTCCGGCTGCGAGACGAGCGCGCCTTCGGTCACTGCGGCACGCCCCGCGCGCCCGGCGATCGGCGCGCGCACGGTGGTGTAGCCCAGTTGGAGCGATGCCGATTTCAGCTGGGCCTGGATCTGCGCGACATTGGCATTCGCCTCGCGCGCGGCGGCCTGTGCGGCGTCGAATTCCTGGCCGCTGATGGCGTTTTCCTCTACCAGCGGGCGATAGCGCTGCACTACGGCATTGGCATTGGCCGCCGTAGCCTTCGCACGTTCGAGGCTGGCCTGCGTCTGCGCGTAGCTGGCGCGCAATTCGGCCGGATCGATGCGGAACAGTGGCTGTCCCTGTCCGACGTCGGTGCCTTCTTCATACAGGCGCTGCTGGACGATGCCGGTGACGCGCGCACGCACTTCGGCGACGCGGACCGGTTCCACCCGGCCAGGCAGTTCGAGGACATTGTCGATATCCGCCTGCGCGACGGTGATGGTGCGGACCGGGATTGCCTGGCCCTGCGGCAACTGATCGGGTGACGAGCATGCGGCGGCGGCCAGACCGAGAACGAACAGGAGCAGAGTGCGAAGGTGCGTCATTGGAATTCCTTACATGCGAATCACCCTGCGACGGCGTTCGGCTACTGGCGCGTTTTTACATTTTCGGTACAACTGTAAATTGACATTTTTGCATTGGATGTCGAAATAACCTGCATGGAAGAGAGAGCCTGCAAAATCGCGGCGGCGGGATACGCAGTCATAAGCCAATATGGTGTCCGCCGTGCGACAATGAGCGACATCGCCGCAGCGGCGGGGGTTTCGCGCCAGACAATATACAATATCTTCCCCAACCGCGAGGCGTTGCTGGTCGCGGTGTCGCGGTATCACTTCGCATCGAAATGGAACGCGATCCGGGAAGGCTGCGACGACGACGCGCCCCGCGATGCCCGGTTCCGGCTCTTGCTCGAGAAGCTGGTTCTGGAATCGTGGGAATCGATCCAGGCGATGCCGCATGCCGATGAGCTCGAGCTCGAACTGGCCACGACGCTCAAGCAGGAACTGACCGAGGTCCACCTCGGCGCGCGGCGCAATCTGTGTGAATTCCTGCTGCCTTACGAGGCCGATCTCGAACGCCGTTCGATCACCCCGCGCGGCCTTGGCGAGATGCTGCACCATTCGATCGTGGGCCTGAAACTCAGTACGACGACGCGCGCGGAAATTGAATCCGTCGTGGCCACGATGCATGCCTGCCTGATGGCCTTGACCGCCCCTGTTCAGCCTGCGTGACCTCGTCCAGCGGGCTGCGCTCCGGAACGCATAGGGGCATGGAGCGCTGTTTCGCCTGAAGGGAAGGCACATGGCAGCACGCGCATATTGGCAGGGGCAGATCAGGCTGGCACTGGTTTCGATCCCGGTCGAAATCTACTCGGCAACCAAATCGGGGGCGAAGATCCGGTTCAACCAGATCCACGAACCCAGCGGCAAGCGCATCTCCTACGAGAAGGTCGTGCCCGGGATCGGCCCCGTCGACCGCGACGAGATCATCAAGGGCTACGAGGTTTCGAAGGGCAATTACGTCCTGCTCGACGAGGACGAGATCGACGCGGTCAGGATCGAAAGCAAGCGGACGCTGGAACTGGTGCAGTTCGTCGATGCGTGCGAAATCGACCCGCTCTATTTCGAGAAGCCCTATTACGTCGCGCCGCAGGACGAACTTGCCGAGGAAGCGTTCATCGTGCTGCGCGAGGCGCTGCGCAAGGCGAAGAAGGTCGCGCTGGGCCAGCTGTCGGTGCGTGGCAGCGAAAAACTGGTCGCGGTGAAGCCATGCGGCAAGGGACTGCTGCTCGAAACGCTGCGCTATGCCGATGAAGTGCGCGCAGGGCAGGCGTTTTTCGACGATATCGACGATGCCAAGCCGAAGAAGGAACTGCTCGAGCTGGCGAACACGCTGATCGAGCAGAAGAGCGCGCCCTTCGATGCGAGTGAATTCGAGGATCGCTATGGTCAGGCGCTGCGCAAGCTGATCGACAAGAAAGCGAAGTCGAAGAGCAAGACCGCGGCGATCGAGGATGTCGACGATCCCGATGCCGGTGGCGGCTCCAACGTCATCGACCTGATGGCAGCGCTCAAGAAGTCGGTTGGGGAGGAGAAGCCCAAGAAGACCTCGCGGCGTAAGAAGTCCGCCTAGGCTATGGCTGCGCGCAAGAACCCCTTGGCCGAATACAACGCCAAGCGGGATTTCTCGCTGACCCCCGAACCGGCGGGCAAGCCGCTCGCCAGCGAGACCGGCAATCGCTTCATCGTCCAGAAACATGATGCGACCCGCCTGCACTGGGACTTGCGGCTCGAGGTCGATGGCGTGCTCAAGAGCTGGGCGGTGACCAAGGGGCCCTCCCCCGATCCCGATATCAAGCGGCTGGCGGTGCGGACCGAAGACCACCCTATGTCCTATGCCGATTTCGAAGGCGTGATCCCCAAGGGCGAATATGGCGGCGGCACGGTGATGCTGTGGGACCGCGGGACGTGGCAGCCGATCGAGGGCAAGAGCGCGAGCGACCTGGAGGAAGGGCATTTGCACTTCTGTCTCGAAGGCGAGCGGATGAAGGGCGAATGGCTGCTGATCCGGCTCAAGCAGAAACCCGGCGAGAAACGCGAGAACTGGCTGCTGCGCAAATTGCAGGACGACAATGCCGAAGCGGGCGACGGGCTGGTCCAGCGCGAATTGACCAGCGTGCTGACCGGGCGTTCGATGGCGGAGATCGCCAGCGACAAGCAGGGCGAATACCCGCTGGCAGGAAAGAAGGACGAAGCCTTCCTTGCGCAGATGCAGAAAGCCTCTGCGCGCAATGCCGGCAAATCCAGGCCCAAACGCCGCAAGGCGGCCCCGCTGCCCGATTACCGCAAGCCGCAGCTCGCGACGCTGGTCGACGACGTGCCCGCCGGCAATCGCTGGATGCACGAGATCAAGTTCGACGGCTATCGCACACTGGTGGCGGTCAAGGGCGATACTGTCCGCGTGTTCACCCGCAACGGCAAGGACTGGACCGACAAGTTCGGCCCGCTGGTCGAGGCGATTGCCGCGCTCGACCTACCCTCGTGCCTGATCGACGGCGAAGTCGTCGCTTACGACGGCAAGGGCAATCCCGATTTCTCCACCCTGCAACAGGTGCTCAAGCGCGGGCACGGATCGCAGGGCAAGGAGGACAAGCTTGCCCTGCATGCCTTCGACCTGCTCGAACTCGATGGCGAGGATCTGACCGGCCTGCCCAATATCGAACGCAAGGAGCGGCTCGAAGCGCTGCTCAATTCCGCCGATCCGCCGATCCATGTCGCCGAACACGTGTTGGGCGCGGGCGAACACCTCTACCGCGCGATGTGCGATGCGGGACAGGAAGGGATTATCTCCAAGACCGTCGATGGTAAATATGCCGGGCGCCGCAGCAAGGCCTGGGTGAAGGTCAAATGCACGCGGCGGCAGGAATTCGTGATTATCGGGTGGAAAAAATCGAGCGCGAAGGGGCGCCCGTTCGCTTCGCTGCTGGTCGCGCAGCACGAGGGTGACGACCTCGTCTACAAAGGCAATGTCGGCACCGGATTTTCCGCCGACGATCTCGACGAACTGGCGGGCAAGATGAAGCGGCTGGCGCGCAAGACCCCGCCGGCGGAAGTCGACCGGGCCTCGTCGCGCGGGGTCACCTGGGTCACGCCCAAGCTGGTCGCGGAAATCGCCTTTGCCGAGTTTACCGCCGACGGGAATGTCCGACACGGCAGCTATCTGGGGCTGCGCGGCGACAAGGATGCGAGCAGTGTGCAGCCGGAGAAGCCGGCCAAATCGGCCGAAACCAGCGACGTGGTCAAGATTTCCAGCCGCGACCGGGTGATCTTTCCCGACAGCGGCCAGACGAAGGGCGCGCTGGCCGACTATTACGAAGCGGTGGCGGCGATCATGCTGCCCTTCGCCGCGCGGCGCCCGATCAGCTTGGTGCGCTGCCCTTCGGGCCGGGCGAAGAAGTGTTTCTTCCAGAAGCATGACAGCGGCAGCTTTGGCGATGCGGTGCACCCGGTGCCGATCCGCGAGAAGGATGGCGGGCACGAGGATTACCTGTTCGTCGACGATGCGCGCGGGCTGCTGCAATGCGTGCAGATGGGGACGATCGAGTTCCACGCCTGGTGCGCGCGCTCGGATGCGGTCGAACGGCCCGACCGGATGATCTTCGACCTCGATCCCGACGAGGGGCTGGGGTTCGACGAGGTCAAACTGGCGGCACGCGACATTCGCGCCCAGCTGGCCGATCTCGGCCTGACCAGCTTTGCCATGCTGACGGGCGGCAAGGGCGTCCATGTGGTGGTGCCGCTGACGCCCGGCCATGACTGGGAGGCGCACAAGGATTTCGCCCGCCGGTTCGCCGAGGCGCTGAGCATGGCCGAGCCCGACCGCTTCACCGCCACCATGAGCAAGGCCAAGCGCAAGGGGCGGATCTTCATCGACTGGCTGCGCAACCAGCGCGGGGCGACGGCAGTGGTGCCCTATTCGGCGCGGGCGCGTTCGGGTGCGCCGGTAGCGATCCCGCTGGCATGGAACGAGCTCAAGGCGATGGAGAACGCGCATCCCTATTCGATCGATGATGCCAAGACCCTGCTCGACCGGGCAGCTTCTAAATCATTGCAGGGATGGGGTTTTGCCGAGCAGCGGCTGCCCGATCTTTAGTTGCAGTGCTTTGTGCGCGCCAGAAATGCGGGCACCTTTCGCAGTTTGGGGCTTTGTCGGATAAAAGGAGGCCTTCTTGGGCGAGACCATTTCCGTAAACGGAACCCAGCGTTCCCTTCCCGACGATCCGCGGATCACCCTGCTCGATTTCCTGCGCCGCGATCTCGGCCTGACCGGCTCGAAAAAGGGCTGCGACCACGGCCAGTGCGGGGCCTGCACGGTCATCGTCAACGGCATCCGCATCAACAGCTGCCTGACGCTGGCGGCGATGCACGAAGGCGATAGCGTGACGACGATCGAAGGGCTTGGCACGCCCGAGGATCCATCGCCGTTGCAGCGTGCCTTCGTGGACCATGACGGCTTCCAATGCGGTTATTGCACGCCCGGTCAGATCTGTTCCGCCACCGCCATGCTCGAAGAACTCGCCAATGACTGGCCGAGCGATGCGAGCGACGATCTCGAAGGAAAAATCGAGATATCGGGCGAAGAAATCCGCGAGCGGATGAGCGGCAATCTGTGCCGCTGCGGTGCCTATGCCAACATCGTCGCTGCGATCCGCGACGCGGCGACGGAGACGAGCGCATGAGGCCCTTCCAGTACGAACGTGCCCGCACCTTGGGCGATGCCGCCAGGCTGGTCGCCGGTGCGGATGCGATGGCGATTGCGGGCGGCACCAACTTGCTCGACCTGATGAAGCTGCAGGTCGAAACCCCCGGCGAACTCGTCGACATCAACCGCGCCGGTTTTGCCGAAATCGAAGATACCGACGATGGCGGACTGCGGATCGGCGCACTTGCTACCAATACTGCGACTGCGGTTCACCCGCGCGTGCGGTCCGACTATCCGGTGCTGGCGCGGGCGATCCTTGCCGGCGCGACGCAGCAACTGCGGAACAAGGCGACCACCGGCGGCAATTTGTGCCAGCGCACCCGCTGCTTCTATTTCATGAATATCGACCAGCCCTGCAACAAGCGCGAACCGGGCAGCGGCTGCGGCGCGATCGACGGGGTGGCCAAACTGCACGCCGTGCTCGGCACCAGCGACGAATGCATTGCCACCTATCCGGGTGATATGGCGGTCGCGCTCAGTGCGCTCGATGGGACAGTGCAGATCGCTTCGGTCGATGGCGCCGAACGTTCGGTCCCCGTCCGCGATTTCCATTGCCTGCCAGGGGATACCCCGTGGCGCGAAAACGTGCTCGAGGACGGTGAAGTCATCACTGCAGTCACGCTGCCGGCTCCGGTCGCGGGCGTGCAGCTCTATCGCAAGGTGCGCGAACGCTCGTCCTATGCCTTTGCGCTCGTATCGATTGCAGCGATCGTCGAAATGCGTGACGGGGTGATTGCCCGCGCGGACCTTTCCTTCGGCGGTCTGGCGCACAAGCCTTGGCACGATCCGCGGATCAGCGATTTGCTCGAAGGTGCCGCCCCGTCGGCACAGCTTTACGACGCGGCCGCCGATTTGCTGCTCGAAGATGCCCGCGGTTACGGCGAGAACGATTTCAAGATACCGCTGGCGCGCCGCACGCTCCACGCGGTGCTGGCCCAGGCGGTGGAGGACGCGGCATGACGGTGCACCTCAAGCAGGACGAGCCCGATACCTCGAACCGCCTCGACGGGATGAAACAGGGCGTGATCGGGCAGCCGATTTCGCGTGTCGAAGGCCTCGCCAAGGTTACCGGTACGGCGCCCTATGCGGCCGAATACCCGATCGAAGGCTGCGTCGAAGGCGTCCTTGCCACAGCGACGATCACGCGCGGCGAAATCCTGAACATCGACAAGGACAGTGTCCTCGGCATGCCCGGGGTCATCGCGGTCATAGACGATCCGCGGCTGACCACGCGCGCGGCGCAGGGCACTGCCGACGAAGCCCCGCAGCAATCGCCGCGCACGGTTTGCTACTGGGGGCAGCCGATCGCACTCGTGGTCGCGGAAACCTTCGAACAGGCGCGCGATGCGGCGAAGCACCTGGCAGTGGAATACCGCCCAGACGATGACGCGCCGCTGTCGCCGGACGCAGTCCAGCCCGAGGAACAGGAAGACGAAACCGTCCGGCAGGGCGATCTCGTCCATGCAATGAGCGAAGCTGCGCACAGCGTCGATGTCACTTTCACAACCAAGGGCCACGCCTCGGCGGCGATGGAGCCGCATGCCGCGATCGCGGAGTGGGACGGCGATCAGCTGACGGTTCATGCGTCGCTGCAAATGCTCAATTACAATATTTCGGAGCTGGCCGATGCGATCGACCTGCCCGAAGAAAAGGTGCGGCTGGTGTCGCGTTTCGTCGGCGGCGGCTTCGGATCGAAGCTGGGGGTGAGCGAGGAAACGGTAGCCGCGGCCATCGCCGCCATGCAGCTTGAACGGCCGGTGCGCGTGGTGATGTCGCGCCAGCAGGTATTCCAGTGCATCATGCGCCGGTCCGAAACCACGCAGCGGCTGCGTCTCGCCGCCGACCAGAAAGGCCGGCTTATCGGTTTCGGCCACGAGGCGCTGGTCTCGAACCTGCCCGGCGAAACCTTCGCCGAACCGGTGCTGCAGTCCTCGCACTTCCTGTATGCAGCGCAGAACCGCAAGCTGATGCTCGAAGTCGCACGGATCCACCGTATGACCGCGGGCTCGGTCCGTGCGCCGGGTGAAGCGGTGGGCATGCCCGCGCTCGAAGGCGCCATGGATGTCCTCGCCGAACGGGCTGGCATTGATCCGGTCGAATTGCGCCTGCGCAACATACCCAAGGAAAACCCCGAAGAAGGCTTGCCGTTCTCCTCGCACAAGCTGGCCGAATGCCTGCGCGAAGGGGCGGAGGCGTTCGGCTGGGATAGCGGCCCGCGCAAACCGCGGCAGAAGCGCGAAGGCGAATGGTGGGTCGGGACCGGGATGGCCAGCGCTGCCCGGGTTCACAATGTCGGCGAAGCCAAGGCGCGCGTCACGCTCAAGCCCGATGGCACTGCGCTGGTCGAAACCGACATGACCGATATCGGCACCGGGACTTATACGATCCTCGCACAGATCGCGGGCGAAATGCTCGGACTCGATCCCGAAAACGTGCTGGTCGACCTGGGTGACACGCGCCATCCGCGTGGTCCCGGTTCGGGCGGTAGCTGGGGCGCATCGTCCAGCGGCTCGGCGGTTTACGTCGCGTGCAAGGCGCTGCGCGAAGAGCTGGCCGATCGGGTCGGCGTTACCGAAACCGAGCTCGATCTTGCCGACGGCAAGGTCGTGGGCGGACAATCGCTGGCGCAGGTGCTGGCGGGTGAACCGCTGGCGCGCGAAGGGCATTACGAGCCCGGCGCCATCGCCGACGATTTCACTGCAGCGGGCTTCGGGGCATTCTTTGCCCAGGTCCGCGTCAACCACTTCACTGGCGAGAGCCGGGTCGACCGGATGCTGGGCGCATTCGGCTTCGGCCGCGTGCTCAACCGCAAGACGGCGCGTTCGCAGTGCCTCGGCGGGATTACCTGGAGCATCGGCGCCGCGCTGACCGAGGCGCTCGAATTCGATCCGCGCGATGGGCATTTGGTGAACTGCGATCTTGCCGAATACCATGTCCCGGTGCACCGCGACGTGCCCGATCTGGAAGTGATCATGGTCGAGGAACGCGATCCTGCGGCCAGCCCGATCCAGGCCAAGGGGATCGGCGAATTGGGAATGTGCGGCGGCGCCGCGGCGATCGGCAATGCGATCTACAACGCCTGCGGTGCGCGGCTTTTCGATTACCCGATGACGCCCGACCGCGTGCTGGCGTGCATGCCCGATTGATGCTGGCCGACCCGGCTCTCCATCTTTCCGCCGACGAGGACCATGCCGCGCTTTACGCCGCGTGCGAACCGGGAACAGCCTTGTGTACGATCGTAGGGATCGAAGGCAGTTTTTCGCGGCGCGTGGGGGCGCAGCTGGCAATTCGCGCCGACGGTTCCACTGTCGGAAGCCTTTCGGACGGATGTCTCGAAGCGCAGCTGGCGACGGATGTATCCGCGCTGCATTCCCCCGAAGTGGTCCGCTATGGACGCGGATCGCCGAAGATCGATTTCCGCCTGCCGTGCGGCGGGGGGCTCGATATACTGCTCGATCCCGCGCCCGACCGGAACGCCATCCGTGCCGCGGTGGATGCTCTGGAGCAGCGCGACCCCGCCTCCCTGGTCCTGCCCGCAACATCGCCGCTGGCACGCCGTAGCTATATTCCGCGCATGCAGCTCAACGTACTGGGTGAAGGCCCGGAACTTGCCGCCGTCACGGGGCTCTGCGCTGCGATGGGCGTGCGGTGCCGGCCGTTCAGCCGCGCCGATCTGGTCATTGGGCAAGCTGCGCGCGGACTGACGGGCGACCGCTGGACCGCGGGTTTGCTGCTGTTCCACGACCACGAATGGGAAGCGGCGCTGCTCGAGCAGGCACTTGCTTCGCAAATGTTCTACATTGGCGCGCAGGGGGGCGAGAATGCCCGGGTCGAACGCGCGATGGCTCTGGCGGCAAGGGGCGTGAGCGAAGAAGGCCGTGCCCGCATCCGCAGCCCGATCGAACTCATTCCCGGCTGCAAGAATCCCACTGCGCTCGCGCTCTCGGCGCTCGCGGAAATCGTCGGTGAGTACGAGCAGTTGCGTGCCGCCGCTTGATCGAGGGATCGGCATCATCCTGCTCGCTGCCGGGCGCGGTACGCGTTTCGGCGGCGACAAGCTCTCCTGGGACCTGCGCGGCAAGCCGCTGTGGAACTGGGCGGCCCGGGCCGCCGAAAAGGCGGGTTTCTCTCAGCGTTATCTCGTGTGCCGGCCGGATTCGTCGCTGTGCCCGCGCGCGGGGTGGGAGGCAGTGATTAACCACCATGCCGATGAAGGCATGGGCAGTTCGATCGCGGCCGGTGTCGCCGCTGCAGCACCGAAGTGCGAACGCTTGGTGATTGCCCTTGCAGACATGCCGCTGGTCGAACCCGGTCACTTTCGTGATCTTGCCCGGCTTAGGGGAACCGTGTTCACGCGTTATGACGACGGGGCGGAAGGGCCTCCGGCGGCATTCCCCAAGAAAGCATTCGCCGCGCTGCAGACGCTTACCGGCGAACGCGGTGCCAAGCATCTCAACCTGAGCGAAACCGCCACGCTGGTGCCTGCGAATGGTCACATGCTGGCCGATGTCGACACGCCTGCTGCACTCGACGCGCTTTCCCGATAGCCACGCGCCGTTCGCGGCATTGGCAAACACCCGGCCGCCGCTGCGTATCCAGCATAAACATTGGTTGGTTGGGGGACCCGGACTGCACCGCGACCGTTAGGCACGCAGGGTCATTAAGGAACGTGTTGTGCATATTGTATCGGTCGCGCTTGGTGGCTGCCTGAAGGGTGAACCCGTCCGCTATGGGGTCACAGAGGATACTGGTGGACATATCACCTACATCCTCGGCGAGATGGAAGCGCTGGCGCGCCGCGACGATGTCGAAATGGCCGAGATCGTCACGCGGCGGTTCGACGATCCTCGTCTGGGGACAGCGCATGCGCAGCCGGAAGAATGGCTGGGTGCCAAGCTCGTCATCCGGCAAATCGACAGCGGTGACCGCCGGTACCTCGCCAAGGAAGCGCTCAGCGCGGACCGCGACGCTTTTGCCGAAGCGCTGATTGCCGAACTTGCGCAGCGCGAGCGGCTTCCCGACCTCATCCATGCGCATTTCGCTGACGCTGCCGATGTCGCGCGGCGAGTGGAAGATGCCTTGGGCATACCGTTCGTCTACACGGCGCATTCGCTCGGCATGGACAAGCGCCGCGCTCTTGCCAGCCCAAGCGCGGCGATCGATGCGAGGATCGAGGAGGAAGACCGTGCAATCGCGCATGCACGTGCGGTCATCGGTTCGTCGCGCGATGAATGCGAACGGCAGCTGACCGCCTATCCCTCTTCCCGCATCGGCAAAATCCATCGGCTGGTTCCCGGCGTCTCGCGACGCGGCGGCTATGACGATACCCCGGCGCGCGAACTCGTCTCGCCGTTCCTGCGCGATCCGTCCAAGCCGATCGTGCTGGCGATCGCGCGCCCGGTGCACAAGAAGAACCTCGTCCGGCTGATCAATTCCTTCGGTACCAATGCGGTGCTGCGTGAGCGCTGCAACCTGGTGGTCCTCGCGGGCCTACGCGACGACCTGTCATCGGGCGAGGTCGAGCAGCAGCAGGTGCTGCAGGGTCTTGTCGACGCGGTCGACCGGCACGATCTATACGGACGGGTCGCCTATCCCAAAGCCCATACGCGCGAACAGGTCGGCGCGCTTTACGAACTCGCCGCGCGGACGGGCGGGGTCTTCGTCAATCCGGCGCTGATGGAGCCCTATGGGCTTACGCTGGTGGAAGCTGCGGCGCATGGCCTTCCGGTCGTGGCGACCAAGATCGGCGGCCCGCAGGATATCATCGGCGAACTCGAGCATGGACTGCTGGTCGACCCGCAGGACGAGACGGCGATCGGAGGAGCGATCGAGCGACTGGTCACCGACACCGCGCTGTGGAAGCGCTGCGCTCGCAACGCGCGGACCAACAGTCTCGGCGTGAACTGGGATGCCTATGCCGCGGGTTTTCTCGCGATTGCGCGCGATATCGTCGCAGCGACGCCCGCCCGCTGCATCGCGCCGGCCAGCCTGCTGGTCAGCGATCTCGACAACACTCTGACCGGTTGCGATCACGGGGTGACCCGGATCGGGCAGTTTTTCCGGCGGCAGCGGGACTTCGGTTTCGTGATTGCCACCGGGCGTTCGATCGTGGAAGCGCGGCGGCTGGTGCGCGATTGGAAACTGCCGCTGCCGCTGGCATGGATCACCGCGGTCGGCACCGAGATCTATGTCGAACGCGATGGCGAACTGGCGCTCGACCAGGGTTTCGCCGAGCGGATCCGGCACCAATGGCATCCCGGCGCGATCGAACGCGCGCTGGCCGGGCTGCCGGGCCTCGTGCCCCAGCCCGATTATGACCAGCGGGCATACAAGCGCAGCTATTATGCCGAGTGTCCGGGCCTCGCCAAGCGGGTCGAGGAACGGCTGCGGCAATGCGACATCCCGGCGCGGGTGGTGTTCAGCCATGACCGTTTGCTCGACATCATGCCTCGGCAGGCGGGCAAGGCGGCAGCCATGCGCCATGTCGCGGCGATGCTGGGTATTCCGCTCGACCGTGTCTTCGCTGCCGGCGACAGCGGCAATGATGCCGATATGCTGACCGCGTGCCGCAACGCCATCCTCGTCGGCAATCATGCCGAGGAAGTCGCGGCGCTCGCATCGCGGCCCAATGTCTACCTTGCGCGGCGAAGCCACGCGTCGGGGACGCTGGAAGGGATACTCGCGCATCACCGGGCGCAGCGCGTACGTGGACGCCAGGCGGGGAGGGTGCCGGCATGAGCGAGCACGGCCCGATCGGATATTTCGTTCACCATCAGGGGCGGGGCCACGCCGAACGCGCGGCCGCGATTGCCAACGCGTTGATCGAAACGCGCGGCGTGACTTTGTTCTGCGCCCGGGACGACATCTTCGCCGCGCTCGACGAGCGTATAGTGGTGCAAACCATTCCATCGCTGTTCGAACCCACCGGGCAGGAGGCACCGGCCATGGCCGCACTGCCGGCCCCCGATACCGTCCACTGCGCGCCGCTCGGCTGGCCATCGATAACGCAGGCCTTCGCCGCAATCGCGCAATGGTTCGCGGAAGCTCAGCTGGCGCTGTTCATTACTGACGTGTCTGCCGAACTCGGCCAGCTCGCGCGATTGTGCTCGGTCCCGCATGTCGCGGTTCTGCAGCATGGCGAGCGCAGCGATCCCGGGCACATGGCGGCTTATGACAGTGCCGTCGGCCTGTTGGCGCCTTATTCGGAGCGGCTCGAGCAGTATGATCGTCCGGCGGCCATGCGCCGCAAGACGCATTATGCTTCGGGAGTGGGGATCGATTGTTCCGGTTTTCCCGATCGGGCGGAGGCGCGCGCGAAACTGGGCATCGATCTGCAGGAGGATCTCGTGCTCGTGCTTGCCGGCGGCGGCGGGGAGGGCACACCTTCTGCACCGCTGACGCTCGGCGCGCGCGCCGAGCCGGGGAGCCGCTGGATCAGCATCGGCCAGGTGCGCAGCGAATGGCATGAGACGCCGCCCGGCAATCTCGATCATCGCGGCTGGGTCGACAATCCGCGCGACTGGATCGCAGCTGCCGACCGCGTCGTGTCGTCCTGCGGGAACACCACGGTGCAAATGGTCCTGGCTGCCGGCAAACCATGGGTCGTCATTCCCGAGTGGCGGTATTTCGACGAACAGTTCTGCAAGGCGGAAGTGCTCGACCGCGAAGGGCTGGCGGCGGTTTCGCGCCACTGGCCCTCGCATCCCGCTGCATGGGAGCGCCTCTGGGCCGCGGCGCGCATGATCGATGTCGAAAACCAGCGCTCGATCATCGCTACCAACCCTTCCGAGGAAGCGGCCGAATGGCTCGACGGGCTCGTTCGCGAGCTGTGGCAGGGCACTGAAAACCGCCCCGCGCTGGAGATAGTGGCATGAAGATTTCCGTTTGTACGCTCGCGCATGGGCGCGAAGACCATTTGTGCAACCTCGTTCGCGGTCTCAACCGGTCCCATCGCCCGCCTTGCGAACTGGTGGTCGCGGTAATGCAGGACCAGCGATACGAACTGCCCGAAACGGGGTTTCCCGTTCGGCAGGTGATGCTGGGCAGCGGCGACATCTGCCTGGCAGAGGCGCGGAACACTGCCGCCGAGCATGCAAACGGCGAACTGCTGGTGTTCCTCGATGTCGACTGCATCCCCGCGTCTTCGCTGATCGAGGATTATGCGGCCGCTGCCGAGGCCAACGACGGCGTGCTGATGGGAGAGGTCGGCTATCTGCCAAAAGGCGCAACCGCGTCAGGCATCGATTACGAAGCGTTCGAACGGCTTGCCGTCAAACACGCCGACCGGGCCGGGCCGCCGCGCGACATGGTCGGGCGCTGCGGCGATTACCGTTGCTTCTGGTCGCTCAATTTTGCGCTTTCGGCCCGGACCTTCCAAGAGGTGGGCGGGTTCGACCAGCGCTATGTCGGCTATGGCGGCGAAGATACCGATTTCGGTCGGACGATCGCCGCCCATGACTTGCCGCTGTGGTGGGTGCGCGGCGCGAAGGCCTATCACCAGTATCACAAGCACCACATGCCCCCGGTCCATCACCTCGACAGCGTCCTCGCCAATGCGCAGGTCTTCGCCGACAAATGGGGTGAGCCGACGATGCAGCACTGGCTGCGCGCGTTCCGCCTGATGGGACTGATCGAGCCCGATCCGGCGGGCGGCTGGACCAAGCTGCAGGATCCCGATGAAAGCCACCTGGCGCTGACCCGCCAGCAGGAACATCAACCCTATGCCAGCAGCTCGCTGGTCCTCGAACAGCTTGAATCCCAGGCCAGGCGCGGAAGCGACGCCAGCCGGGCTCCGGCGATGGCGCCTGCATAGCAGCGCTCGTAACCGGCGATCATCGCCGCAATCGACAGCTTCTCGACCGCGCGTGCACGGCAGGCCGCGCGGTCGATCCTGCGTACCTTGCGGATAGCGTGCGCCAGCGCGCCGATATCGCCGCCGGGCACCAGGACGCCGCAGTCGCCGACCACTTCGGATAGCGCACCGCGATCGAAACCAGCGACCGGCGTGCCGCAGGCCAGCGCCTCGGCCGCGACCAGTCCGAAGGGCTCGTCCCACAGCGGGGTTACCAGCGCTGCTTGCGCCCCGGCCACTTCGGCGCGCAGGCGATCGCCCGAACGGTGCCCGTGAAATTCAATTCCCTCGCTAAGGAAGGGCTCGACCTTTTCGGTGAAATAGCCGGCATCTTCGACCGGTCCGAAGATCCTCAGCCTGACGCGCGCCTTGCGCGCGGCCTGGATCGCTTCGGCCAGCCCCTTGTTCGGCACGATGCGGCCCACCCAGGTCAGATAATCCTGCGGCTCGCCAAGGGGCACCCAGCGATCCGTGTCGATCCCGTTCGGGACGACGTCGAGCCCCGCGCAGCCGCGATCGGCCCACAGCGCCTGCTGGTCCTGCGAGGTTACGGTGAACCCGACATTCGGCCGTTCGCGCGTGGCGGCGACCGCGTCGAACATCGCCCCGAACGGGGGGACATGCTGCGACGTCACGCAGGGGATCCCCGCCCGCGCGCACCATTCAATGATTTCCGGAAACAGCGAATTGTTGTGCACCACGTCATAGGCGCCCGCGCCGACGGCGAGCAGGACGCGCTCGAAGGCGTCGCGTTGATAGGCGGCCAGTTCGCTGGTCCCGCGGAACACGCGCCATGGGAGTACTTCGTCATAAGGGGCGGCACAGATCGGCACGAGGCTTTCGTCCTGCGAACCATCGGCGGCAAAAAGGTCGACCTGGTGGCCCGCGGCCCGCAGCCCCCGGCACAGCATGTCGCAATGCGCTTCCATTCCACCTCCGAAGGGTTCGGCGATGGCATGGCGAATATGGGCGAGAACGGCGATTTTCATGAATGGGGGACCCTGGAGATATATCCTCGAGAAACGCGCGGGTGCGGGCCTGTTCCCGAAAGCTAACATTAATGCAAAGCATGGCCGGAACGCCCGGTTGCGAATTGCATTTGTTTTCGCAGGAGGACGTGATGGCGTTCAGCGCAGAGTTCGATCGCTATCCCCTGACGGGGCGGTTTCTCGCCGGACGGCTACGGCATGAACTGACCGATGCCGAGAAGACCGAACTGGAGCAGCTGGTCGTGCGGACCAGCACGCTGGAGGATGGCGAACGGCTGATCGCGCGCGGCGATGCCTGCGAGTGGTCGACCATCCTGATCGACGGTTTCGTCCTGCGGACGCTCGACAGTGGCGAGCGGCGCTATGCGGTCAGTTTCCACGTGCCGGGCGATTTCGTCGATCTGCATTGTTTCGCGCTGAAGCGGCTCGATCACAATATCGATTGCGTCGGCCGGGCCACGATCGGCCAGGTTCCGCATTCGGCGATCACGCGGGTGATGGCCGAACGGCCGCATCTAGCACGCCTGTTCTGGTTCTCCACCCTCCTAGATGCGGCGATGCACCGCGAATGGATCATGAAGCTTGAACAACTGACCGCGCCCAAGCGCATTGCGCATGTCTTCGCCGAAATCTGGCGAAGGCTCGACATGGTCGGCTTGGGTTACCCCGACGGCTTCGAAACGCCGCTGCGGCAGACCGACATCGCGGAAATGTGCGGCGCCACTGCCATTCACACCAATCGCGCGCTGGCGGACCTGCGGCGCAACGGCCTCGCCGATTTCCAGCGAGGCAAGGTCCGCATCGCGGATCGCAGGAAGCTCGAAGCCTACGCCGATTTCGATCCTGCCTACCTCTATTCCGATGGCGCGCTGGCGTTGAGAAAAACGGCATGAGCCCGCCGCGCAGCCGTTTCGTATTCGTTGCCGGGCTGCATCGGACCGGCACCAGCCTGCTCGCCCGCATCATCGCCGCGCATCCCGCCATCAGCGCGATAGAGAACGCTCCCGTGCCGGAGAACGAGGGCTGCTATCTCCAGGGTGCGATCCCGCACACCGCGCTGGACGGTCGGCCGGGACACTATGCCACCGATCCCCTGCAGCACCACACCGAACAATCGCTGTGGAACACGCTCGAGACGCAGCACCGCCTCCTGTCGGACTGGGGCGGATGGTTCGACCCGGACAAGCCCTGGTGGCTCGAAAAGTCGCCAGTCAACCTCACCCGTATGCGCCTGTACCAGCAGCTTTTCCCGACCGCGCAGTTCATCGTCATCCTGCGCCACCCGCAGTTGATGGCCGCAGCACTCGGCAAATGGGTCACGGACGATCCCGCAGCGCTCCTGCGGTACGGCATCGACGCCTACGACACGGTGGCGCAGGACCTCCCCATACTGCATGCGTCGCTGGTCTTGCGCTATGAGGATCTGGTGTCGCGCCCCGACGCGGTGCGCCGGGCGGTGTTCGCTTTCCTGTCGCTGGAAGACCACGATCCGCAGATCGAACTGCGTGACGGCAATCGCGACTACCGGGTCGGCCAACCGGCGGAGGAAGACGCGGTCCGCCGCATGGCGCGCTGGGGGTATGCGCCGGGCGGGGAGGTGCACGATTTCGCGCTGCGCATTGCGCACCCGCTGCGCAGCGTGCGCGATGCGGTATCGGCTGCGCTGGAGCAAGAATTGGAAAGCGAACAGAAAGAACAGAAAGCTAACATCCGTCAATAGACGCGTTCTGATCGGCTAGCTTAACTGTCGGCCATGATTCTGACTGCAAGTTCGGAGGCTCCAGCGTTCCCCCTGACCGGCGATTTTCTTGCCGGGCGCCTGCGGCAGAACCTCAGCCTCGATGATCTGAAATATATCGAAGGGCTGGTCGATACGGTCGCCGAATATGGCGATACCGCGCGCCTGCTTGCGCGGGGTACGAAAACCGACCGCAGCACGATCCTGATCGAAGGCTATATCTTCCGCACGATCGAAAGCGCGGGCAAGCGGTTCATAACCGGGATCCACGTCCCCGGGGATTTCGTCGATCTGCACGGGTTCGCACTGAAGCGGCTCGATCACAATATCGATGCTGCGGGCCGGGTAACGGTGGGTTCGGTCAGCCACGACACGCTGCGCAGGGTCATGCGCGACCGCCCTGGCGTCGCGCGGGCCATGTGGTTTGCGACGCTGCTCGACGCGGCAATTCACCGCAAGTGGATCCAGATGCTCGAACAGCTCGACGCGCCGCGGCGGATCGCGCATCTCTATGCTGAACTGCACACGCGGCTGGAACTGGTGGGCCGCAATGTCACGCGCGCCCTGCGCACGCCCTTCACGCAGTTCGACATGGCCGACATGTGCGGTGTCAGTGCGATCCATGCCAACCGGGCAGTGGGCAAGCTGCGCGAGCTGGGAATTGCCGAAATCCGCCGCGGCGATCTCTACACCGCCGACTGGGCGGCGCTGAAACGCTATGCGCAATTTGATCCGGACTACCTCTACGGCGACGGTCCGTTGAAAGTCGAAGAGGACTGGGACTAGCCCTTCAGTTCTTTCGGAGCGTGGACATCGGACAGCGCCTCGGCTTCGGCCCACGCGACCTCCTGCCGCGGGATGACCGACAGCTGGCCATTGGTCTCCAGCACGACCCAGTTGGCATCGGCGTTGTGCGTGATCCCGTTCTGCCGCAGCGCGGTCTTGATCTCTTCTTCGGAAATACGTGTGCGCAACATGGCATCGCGCAGATACTCCCCCTTGTGCGTCAGCAAGGTGGGTTCGGCCTTGACGATATTGGCGATGGTCCGGCTGCGCTGGACGAGCTTGGTCGTGATGTACTGGCAGGCTGCGAGGACCACGATCGCGGCGATCGCATCGGCGGTGGCGACATTGCGCAGCAGAACGCCGCTGGCCGCCAGGCTGCCGATCATTACGTTGATGATCCAGTCGAAATTGTTGAGCTCGCTAGTTGTGCGTTTGCCCACCATCCGGACCATGACAATGATCAGCGCGTAGAACAGGAAGGCATTGCCCGCGATTTCGACGATCCGCGGCCATCCGGACCAGATATTCAGCACCTCGGCCAACTCAATTCACCTCGTAATCGATCGGCTTGAAGGTTCCACCGTTCGAATCGTAGGCGGAACAGGCGGTCAGCCCGATCACCAGATCCATTTCGGCGCGCAGCACGATCCGGTCGCCCGGCCGGCTTTCCGGCGGCTTCACCGCGATCAGCCCGCTGTCGCCATCGACGGGCACGTTCATGAAGATGTTGAACGCCGTGGGAATGGCATCGGGTTCGATGCCGAAAGGCTTCAGCGCTTCGGCCAGATTGCCGAAACACCCGCGGTGCACGGGCTTGTCGGCGTAGAAATGGCGGAATGTGTCTTCGGAACACGGGGTCAGCAGGAAGTCGTGCTGCTTCACCGTATCCTCGATGATCGTCAGCATCGGGTTCGACCGGTTGGACCACAGCCTGTTGCCCTTGCCCAGCCGCAAGGTTTCCTCGTAATCGAAGGTGCGGCCGTTCGAGATCACTTCGCGTACGTCCTGCGCATTGTACGCCAGCAAGTCCGAAACCTGACGGCCCTCGGGATCGCAGACGGTCAGTTCGGCGCCCCTGGGCAGCTTGAAAGCCACGCCGCTGCGCGGTTCTATACGGTTCATTTTTCCTCCAGTCGGGGATCGCGGAAGGGGCATTCCCAGCCCTCGTCGACCGCGCGGCCACTGTACTGCCGCGCTTCGCTGCTTTCGCCGTGGCGCGCGAGCATGGGGTTGATGTCGCCGGCAAGGTCGCGGTCGCGCTCGAGAATGGCATCGCGCATGCGTTCGTAGCGCCCGTCCTCGCGCAGCGTTTCGAACTGGTCGTGCAGGTTGAAGACCATCGTGGGATAGGCGAAACGACGGGCCGGTCGTGAGGCAGACGGGTTGAGCCCGACCACGAAATAGGCTTCGCCGCCGAAGCTCAACGAGAAATGCGGGTCCGTCGGATCCGCGCTGACGCTGGTATCGTAGGACTGGCCCAGCCAGTTGTCCTTCTCGGCAAAGGATTGCAGGCGCTGCCACAGCAGCCGCTCGAAGGTCGGCTCGTCGATCTCGTCTGGCTGCTGGAAAATTACCGCCATGCTGCGCAGCCCTTCAGGGTCATTGCGATAGCGATCGGCCCATTCAAGCAGGCGGTCGTGGATCCGCAAATCGTCCCATCCGCTGCGCATGTCGTGGGCGATGACCACGTCGAGCATATTGCGGGCCTGTGCTGACTTGGCGCCCACGCAGGGGAAATCCGCATGCGCGACATGCGCCCGGAATTGTTCGGTGATGTCTGCCGACTTCGCTTCGTCGACGGCGAGAAGACCCGGTTTCATTGCGTCGCCCCCCTCTCGGCGCTGCAGACGAGAGCGCTGTCGGGTACGCGGCCCATCGACCAGTTCGCCTGCATGCGGACCTTCGGGTTTGGCGCACACCATATCTCGCCCGACTGGTCGAGCGCGGTGACCCAGAGCAGATTGTGTTCCGCGCCATAGTCGATGACTGCGAAAGCCATGCCGGTGCCCTTGTCGGTCACCAGAACCGGGAGCGGAGGATTGAGTTGCGTGAACACAGAGAAACCTCGCGATAGGGCCGAAACGGATTGCAGTGCGGACCGTCATGGTCGGCTGTGCAATGAACGACGCACGCAGTCGGAGCTGCAGGCGTCGGTCGGGGAGAGAACGCGGAGCCGATACGATGGTTTCCCGACTGACATCGGTTAGCTTGGCGCATGCGGCGCGGCTCGGTTGCGGGGCTTGCGGACGGCTTGCGCGGCCCCTGATTGACATCGCTTTCGCTGCGCGACATCGCCTGCATCATGCCGAAAGCCTCACCCACCATAGTGCTCGTCGGGGGCGGGCACGCGCACCTCGGGGTGCTGGCGGACTGGATACGGCGCGGGTCGCCGGAAGCGCGGACGATCATGGTCTCTCCGCAGCGCCAGGCGCGGTATTCGGGCATGATCCCCGGCACCCTCGCGGGTGAATATGGCCGGGAAGAAGGATTGATCGATGTCGCTGCGTTGGCAGGGCGCGCCGGGGCCGAATTCGTCGAGGACCGATGCGTCGCGATAGATCCCGCCGGGCGAACTCTCGCCACCGCGTCGGGACAGCGCATCGCATTCGATTACTGCTCGATCGACACCGGCGGCGTGGGGCAGGCGACCGGCACCATCGGCGAAGACCCGCGGATTGTCGATGTGCGACCGATCGGCACGTTCCTGGCGCGAATTGACGAACGGATCGCCGGTGTGGCGCACCGCCCGCGCCATCTGGCGGTCGTCGGCGGCGGCGCGGGAGGGGTCGAGCTCGCTTTCGCGCTGAGACGGCGCTTCGGCAGCGCGCCGCGGATTACGCTGGTAACCGGCGCAGATGGCGCCTTGCCCGGTTTCGGCAACCGTGCCCGTGCATTGCTGGAACGCGAGCTTGTCCGACATGCTATCGGCGCAGTGGCGGACAATGCGCGTGCTGAACGGGGCACGTGCTACGCCGGCGGCCAGTCCCTCGAACCGCTCGACATCGTGATTGCTTCGCTTGGCGCTGCTGCGCCCGAATGGCCTGCGCAAGGCGGGCTGGCGGTCGATCCGGACGGCTTTATTGCGGTCGATCGCCACCAGCGATCCTTGTCGCACCCGCATGTGCTCGCGGCAGGCGATGTAGCCGTGCGGCAGGACATGCTGGTCGCGCGTTCGGGGGTCCATGCCGTGCACAGCGGGAAGGTTCTGGCGGCCAATCTGCGCCATCTGGCGACGGGGCGAGGGCAATTGCGCTCCTATCGTCCGCGGCCCGCGAGCCTTTACCTGTTGTCGACCGGCCCCCGCACGGCCATCGCTATCTATGGTCCGATCACCTTGCGCGGGCGATGGCCGGGTGCACTCAAGCGCTGGATCGACCGGCGCTGGGTCGAAAGCTTCGCAAAGCTGGCGCAGTCGGTGTAACCGGCTGCGGACAGGCGGCGATCCGGCGCACGATACAGGGACATCATGAAAAAGCTTCTCATCATACTGGCGCTGGCGGCCCTGATCGCAGCCTATGTGTTCTTCGGGGTCGGAGACTATCTGACCGTCGATGGAATCAAGCGCGTCGCGGGCGAGGTCGATGGCTATTACCAGCGTCATCCCGTCCAGGTCGTCGGGCTGTTCTTCCTGACCTATGTTGCGGTGACTGCGGCCTCGCTGCCCGGTGCGGCGGTGATGACACTTGCGGCGGGCGCGCTGTTCGGCGTGCTGCTCGGTACGGTCGTGGTGTCCTTCGCCTCGACGCTGGGCGCCACGCTGGCGTTTCTTGCCTCGCGCTACGTCCTGCGCGACGCGATCGAAACGCGCTTCGGCGAACGGCTGCGCACGGTCAATGCCGGGCTCGAACGCGACGGGGCGTTCTACCTTTTCACCATCCGCATGATCCCGCTGTTCCCTTTCTTCGTGGTCAATCTGGTGATGGGACTGACGCGGATCAGGCTGTGGACCTACGCCTGGGTCAGCCAGGTGGGCATGCTGCTGGGGACGATCGTCTATGTGAATGCGGGCACCCAGCTGGCGCAGATCGACAGCCTGGCGGGGATCGCGTTGCCGGCCGTGCTGGTGTCCTTCGCACTGCTCGGAATCGCACCGTGGATCGCCAAGGCGATCATCGGCTGGATCAAGCGGCGCAAGGTCTATTCCGGGTTCACCCGGCCCAAATCCTTCGACCGCAATCTGGTGGTGATCGGGGCGGGATCGGCCGGGCTGGTGTCCGCGCTGATCGCGGCGACGGTGAAGGCCAAGGTCACACTAATCGAAGCGAACAAGATGGGGGGCGATTGCCTCAACACTGGCTGCGTGCCGTCCAAGGCGCTGATCAAGAGCGCCAAGGTTGCCGAGCAGATGCGCCATGCCGATAGATATGGTTTGAAACCGGTCGAACCCGAAGTGCCGTTTCGCGCGACTATCGAACGCGTGATGGGCGCGATCCGGACAATCGAGCCGCATGACAGCGTCGAACGCTACACCGGGCTCGGTGTCGATGTGGTCGAAGGCTACGGCCGGGTGGTCGATCCATGGACCGTCGAAATCGCGCGCAAGGATGGCGGCGTGCAGCGGCTGACCACGCGCGCGATCGTGATCGCCGCGGGTGCCGGTCCGCTGATCCCGTCGATCCCGGGGCTGGAAACCAGCGGCTATCTGACCAGCGACACGATGTGGGACGCGCTTGCGACAATGGACCATGCCCCGGCGCGCGTCGCGGTGCTGGGCGGCGGGCCGATCGGGTGCGAACTGTCGCAGGCGCTTGCCCGGCTCGGTTCGCAGGTGACGCAGGTCGAAATGGCCGATCGTGTTCTCGGGCGCGAGGATCCCGACGTGTCGCTCGAGGCGCAGGCGGCGCTCGAAAGCTCGGGAGTGAACGTGCTGACCGCTCACCGCGCGCTGCGGGTCGAGACTGGCAAGCTGATCGCCGAGCATGGTGGCGCGGAAGTCGAGATCGCCTTCGATACGCTGATCGTCGCCGTGGGCCGTGCGGCGCGCCTTTCGGGCTACGGACTGGAGGATATCGGGATCGACACGGCCAAGACCGTGGTGACCGATGAATTCCTCGCGACCAAATTCCCGAACATTTACGCCGCGGGGGATGTCGCCGGTCCGTTCCAGTTCACGCATACGGCCAGTCATCAGGCCTGGTTTGCCAGCGTGAATGCCCTGTTCGGCCAACTCAAGCGGTTCAAGGCGGATTACCGCGTGATCCCCGCCGTGACGTTCCTCGATCCTGAAATCGCCCGGGTGGGCTTGAACGAAACCGAGGCGGAAGCGCAGGGCGTGGCCTACGAGGTCACACGCTACGAGCTCGGCGGGCTGGACCGCGCTATCGCCGAGAGCGAGACGCAGGGCTTCGTCAAGGTGCTGACCCCGCCGGGCAAGGACACCATTCTCGGGGCGACGATCGTCGGTGCGCATGCCGGCGAACTGCTTGTCGAATACGTCCTAGCGATGAAGCATAAGCTCGGCCTGAACAAGATCCTCGGCACGATCCACTCCTATCCGACGCTGGCGGAAGCGAACAAATTCGCCGCGGGCGAATGGAAGAAGAAGCACAAGCCCGAAACGCTGCTATCGCTGGTGGAGAGGTATCACACCTGGCGTCGTGGCTAGCGCCGGGGCGGGTTCCCGCTGCGCGCTGCGGCGCTCTTGCGCTGCCGACCTTTCGCGAACATGACAGGCGGATGCTGGGCTCGCTGCCGGGCCGCACGGGCTGAGGCCCAACGGGGAAGCGCATGGAGTTTTTCGACCAGTTTCGCGGGCTGCTGGGCATTGCGCTGATGGTGCTGTTCGCCTGGGTCATTTCGGAAGACCGCAGCGCAAGGCCGACATGGCGCTGGATCGCGGGCGCGCTGGCGCTGCAGGCGGGCCTCGCACTGCTGATCGTCCGCGTGCCGTTCGTCTGGGATGCCGTGACGCTGGCCAACGAGGCGGTCGCCGCGATCGAACGCGCAACGCTCGACGGGTCGTCCTACATGTTCGGCTATCTCGGGGGTGCGCCGCTGCCCTTCGAATTGGCGCAGGGCGCGGAGGCGCCGGTGATCGTCGCCTTCCAGATTCTCCCGCTGGTCATCGTCTTTTCAGCGCTGGCCGCGCTGCTGTGGCACTGGGGGGTGCTGCGCTGGCTGGTCGATGGCCTGTCCTTCCTGCTGCGGCGCACGCTTAGGGTAAGCGGCGTGGTCGGTCTGTCGGGCGGGGCGAACATGTTTCTCGGCGTGGTGGAAAGCCCGCTGGTGGTGCGCGCCTATTTTGCGGGGATGAGCCGGGCTGACCTGTTCCAGGTCATGGTGCTGGCCATGGCGACGATCAGCGGTGCGATCCTGATCCTCTACGCCACCACCCTGTCGCGCACCGTGCCCGATGCGGTGGGGCACATGATTTCCGCCTCGTTGATATCGCTTCCCGCAGCCCTGCTGATCGCCAAGCTGATGGTGCCCGGCGAAGCGAGCGCGGAAGGCGAGGGGCCCGATGCCGGCAGCCAGGGGCTCAAGTTCGAATCGAGCATCGATGCGATCATCAAGGGGACGATGGACGGCATGCAGCTGTTCCTTGCCGTGATCGCAGTGATCATCGTGGTGTTTGCGCTGGTGTCGCTGGCCGACCAACTGCTGGCGCTGCTGCCCATGGTCGATGGCGAGCCGCTGAGCCTGAAGCGGACCTTCGGCTGGCTGTTTTCGCCGCTGATGTGGTTGATCGGCGTACCCTGGGTCGAAGCGCAGGCCGCCGGCAGCCTGATGGGCACCAAGGCGATCCTCAACGAATATGTCGCCTATCTTGAGCTTGCCGCACTGCCGCCCAGCACATTCGCGCCGCGAAGCCTGCTGATCGTCACCTATGCGCTGTGCGGGGTCGCGAACCTGGCCAGCATCGGGCTGCTGGTGTCGACCATCGGCACGCTGTGTCCCGAACGGCGCGCCGAAGTCGCGGGACTGGGTGTGCGCAGCTGGATCGCCGGCAATATGGCGACGGCGATGACCGGCGCATGGATCGGGCTGATCACCTGGGTTTGAGCGGATAGGATATGGCCATGTTCGATGCGAAACTGCGCCCGCTGATCGACCCGCCGCTCAACCGGTTGGGCAGCGCGCTGGCGCGGCGGGGAGTGACTGCCAACGCGATCACCTTTCTCGGCCTTGCACTGGGGCTGGCCGGCGCGGCGGCGATTTCCGGCGGCTACTTCGGCGCCGGATTGGGCCTCATCCTCGCCAACCGCCTGCTCGACGGGCTCGACGGCGCGGTCGCGCGGGCGAACGGCCCGACCGCGCTGGGCGGTTATTTCGATATCGTCGCCGATTTCGCCTTCTACGTGTCGGTGCCGCTCGGCTTCGGGCTGGTCGATCCGGCCAACACGCAGGCTGCACTGGTGCTGGTTGCCAGCTTCGTCCTGACCGGCGTCAGCTTCCTCGCCTACGCCGTGATCGCGGCGGAACGCGGCGCGCGGACCGATGCGCATGGCAGGAAGAGCTTCTTTTATTCGACCGGGCTGGCCGAAGGCGGCGAAACAATCGCCGTCTTCATCGCCTTCGCGCTGTTTCCTGCGTGGTTCGTCCCGCTGGCCTACGCATATGCCGCGCTATGCGTGCTGACCGTGTTCCAGCGTAGCGCGCTGGCGATCGTCCAATTCAGCGATTGAGCCGTTCGGCAATGGCATCGCGCAAGGCGGCAATGCGCGCCGCATTAGCACCCAGATCGCTCACGCCCACGCGAGAAACCGAGCGAAAATCGATCGCACCATCGGCAATTCGCACGACCATATCGTCCTTGAAGCCGAACCAGAATGTTTCCGCGACCCCTTCGATCCGGCCGGTTTCGGCATCGGCGGTCACCTGGTCGAACCCCATTTCCTCCATCGCGGATACCACCAGTTCCGAGGCTTCGGCCGGGCTGGTCGAACCCAGCGGCAGCGGCGCGAGATCGGGATAGGCGGCGGCAATAACCTGCGCATGCGACCGATCGGCCAGCGGCGGCTCGGATTCCGACCACATTTCGAGCTCGCCCAGCGGCGTGGCGTAGTTATTCAGTGGATTGGCACCCGCAGCGGCACGTTGATCGAGCACGGTTTGCGAGAAGACAGGCGGGTTGGCGCTATCGGTCGCAATGTCGTGGATCGGCGGGATGTCGGCCGCCTGGCTGCGAATGGCGCCCAGAACGGCAAAGATGCCGACCGGGACCAGCAGCGCGATCAGCGACAGCAGCCAGCCCTTGCGGGGCTTGCGCAGCAGGACGACGATCAGCGAGATCAGACCGATAAGCGCCACGATGCCCAGCAGGATCGGCCCGGCCTTGATGGTAAGGGTAAGCAGGCCGGTCCGCCAATCCCACAGGCCGAACTTGGTCCCCAGCGCGGCGATGGCGAAATACACTGGTAGCGCGAGTGCAAGGGCGAAGGCGAGGCGGCTGTGCCAGGGCGTTTTGGTCATGCCGCATCGTAGCGCCAAGTCGCGGCGCTGCAATCATGCTAATCGCTGGATATGCAACAGCACCGCGGCAATGGGGTCATGGAAGGCACGCGCCGCCGTAGGGCGGGGCGTGTCAGCCGCCCGTCACGCTCATGTGGCGCGCCAGGGCAGGTTCGCTTTGCGCGGCATCGAAGGCATGGCGCAGCGGCTTGCCCGCGAGCAGGCGTTCGAGCGCCTCGTCGAGCGCGGCTTCGCCACCTGCGCGCACGATATCGCGCAGTTCGACCTTCTGGTCATGGCCCAGGCAGCCATAGACGGTCCCGGTCGCTGAAATACGGATGCGATTGCACCCGGCGCAGAAATTGTTGCTGAGCGGAGTGATGAGCCCGATCCGAGTGCCCGTCTCTGCGACGTCGAAGTAGCGTGCGGGCCCGCCGGTGCGGTGGAGCGAGGGGACGAGCGTGAAATGGCGTTCGAGTTCCTCGCGCACAGCGTCGAGCGGCAGGTGCGCGGCGGAACGATCGACCGAGACCTCGCCCAGCGGCATGGCTTCGATGAGCGCGAGGTCGAGCCCACGCGCGCCGCACCATGCAAGCAAGTCGCGCATCTCGTCGTCATTCGTACCGCGCATCGCCACGGCGTTGATGCGCACTGCCAGGTCGGCATCGCGCGCCGCGTCGATGCCGCTAACCACCCGCTCGAACTCGTCGCGGCGGGTGAGCTCGGCAAACCGGTCGCGCCTGAGCGTGTCGAGACTGATGTTTATACGCCGCACCCCGACATCGAACAGGTCCTGCGCCATTTCGGGCAGGCGCGTCCCATTGGTGGTGAGCGTGAGTTCGTTGAGCCCGTGCGTGCGCAACCGTGCCAGCCGCTCGACAAGTTCGAGCACACCCTTGCGCACCAGCGGTTCGCCGCCGGTCAGGCGGATCCGGCGAACGCCGCGGACCACCAGATGATGCGCCAGCGTTTCGATTTCCTCGAATGTCAGAAGGTCGCGGCGCGGGAGGAATTCCATCTCCTCGGCCATGCAATAGGTGCAGCGAAGGTTGCAGCGGTCGGTGACCGAGAGGCGGATATAGTCAATCTGACGGCCGTGGGCGTCGCGCATGCGGGCCCCCTACACGAGGCGGGCCGAGGCCCAAACCGAAATCGGGCGTCGTGCCGGCAGGCGGTCAGCCCGCGTTGCGCAAGCGGCCGAACAGCGCGGGCAGGGGTTCGGAAGAAAGCGCCCGCTCCAAGGTCCGGGCAAGCGTGGTCGATACGGTGATCTTCGAAACATGCGCGCGATCGTCGCTGAGGCCGACCGCGATCTCGTAAGTGCCTGCTTCGATCACGAAGCTGCCATCGGATCTGAAATGGCCCAGCTGGTTGCCGCCGACTTCGAACAGCAGGCTCCGCGTTTCGCCTGCCAGCAGCGAGACGCGCTGGAAGTCGGCCAACCTGCGCGCCTGCGCTCCGTTCTGTCCCGGGCTGCGCACATAGAGCTGGACCGTCTCGGTGCCTTCGCGCTTGCCGACATTGTACAGCGTGGCGCTGACGATAATCCGGTCGTGGCTCAGTTCGACCGCGGTTTCGCCGAGGCCGAAATCGGAATAGCCCAGCCCGTGTCCCAAGGTGAAACCCGCTTGCCCCTTCTCCGTCAGCGGCAGTGGCAGGCGGCCCCGTGGCGCGAATTCGCCGGTCAGCACTTCGGCCAGCGCATGGCCCGACATGGTGCCGAGTTGCCCGGCATGCAGCACGCAAGGCAGCTTGGTCCCGCGCGCGTCGGGGTCGAGCGGCTGCGAGCCGAGGCTGATCAGGACGATGTTCGGATTGACCGCATGGAGCGAATCAAGGAGCGTTTGTTCCGCTTCTCCCACACGCTCGCAGTCGCCGAGCGTGACGATCACCGTGCCCACCCGCCGCGCGGCATTGCAGGCCATGCCGATTGCCATGTGGTCGGCGTCGAGCAGTCCGGCAGGTCTGGCATCGGCGCGGACCGCCAGGCCGGGGACGAAACTGTGCGCGAGGCCCAGTGCGTCGAACCCGTCGAGCAGGTTGGCGGCGTCACCCTGCGCTCCGCCAGTCGGAAGCGCCCGGTCGGTTGCGGCATGCCCGACAACGAGGATTTCGCCCGACGCGATATCGAGCGGCAACAGCGCGGGATCGTTGCGCAGCAGGACGATCGCGTGGCGCGCAGTGTCCAGCGCGACCGTTCGCGCGTGATCCGCCGACCAGTCGGTGGCAGGGGCGATATCGCGCAGATCGGCGCGGAACAGGCCCAGATCGTATTTCGCGCCGAGTACCTTGCGCACCGCGTCGTCGAGCTGGCGCATGCCGACCCGCCCGTCGCCCACCGCTTTCACGATGCTGTCCACTGGCAGCATTTGGTAAGGCGTTTCACCGGCCTCCTGTCCCGCAGCCCGGCCGATCGCGACCCATTCGGCCAGGTCGATCCCGTCGAAGCTGGCGGGGCCGCCGATCGGCAGGTCGCCATCCGCAGTCTCCTCGCGGTCACGCACCCCCTGCGCGAGTAGACCCAGCGCGATGCTCGCCGGGGGCGATTCGCGCAGCACGCCGGCCACCAGCCGGAGCTTGTCGGTCAGTATGTCGGGATCGCGCCGCTCGATCCAGCCAGGCGCGTCGGTGCGCAGGCAAGCCAGCACGCCGTCGCCATCCTGCCCCTCGAATTGCAGGCCGCGCACGGTGGCCGCGGCCAGGGCGCGCGCCAAATGTACTGAAGTGCCCCAGCTTTCAGCCAGTTCCTCCGTTTCGGTATCGCTCGTCAGGGCGACCTGGGGCCCCATGAGCCAGTTCATCCCGTGCGTTCGCGCTTCCCCCGCCACGATCTGGGCAGCGCGTTCCACGATGTGCGGCGACCATGTCGCGGCCAGTGCAAGCGGGGCGGGCATGGTGACCGAGGTGCCGCGGCCGGGAACATTGGCCATCAGCAGCGGAATGCCGAGCCGCGTTTCCTCGACGGCCAGGCGTTGCAAGGCGGCAAGCTGGTCTGCGGCGCCCGAACCGAGAAGCCCGCCTACACGGCCCTGCAACATTTCTGCGCGCAGCGGGGCACCTTCGCTATCGCCGCCGGCTTCCGGAATGGGCAACAGGACAAGCTGCCCGGCCTTCTCCGCCACCGACATGATGGCGAGCAGGTCTTCGACGAAACGCTCGCGTTCGGCGGCGTGATCGGGCGGATGGCGGACCATTTGGGCGGCAGCGTGGTCCTTAGAGGTAAACATCCGGTGTGGATGCACCGATTGGTCAGGGGCTGTTGCTGAACTGCACCGCAAGGCGGATTTACAGATATAAAAATATCTTTATATCCTCTTCGTAATGCGAACCGAACACCTCTTCCGCGCCCTTGCCGATCCGACCCGGCTCAGGATCATGCGCCTGCTTGGCTCGATGGAGCTGGCAGTGGGTGAAGTCGCGCAGGTGCTGGGGCAGAGCCAACCGCGCGTGTCGCGGCACATCGGCATCCTGTGCGACGCGGGTCTGGCCGAACGACGGCGCGAAGGCAGCTGGGTATTCCTGCGCGCCTGCGCCGATTCGAGCGAGGCGCCGCCGCTTTGCGCGGCTATCGGCGATCTGCTGGTCGATGCGGAGGCTGCCGACGCCGCCTTTGCGGAACAGTGCGAACAGGACCGGCGCAAGCTGGCCGCGATCCGCCAGCACCGGGAAAGCGAGGCACAGGCCTATTTCTCGGCGCATGCGGACGATTGGGACGAATTGCGCCGGCTGCATTCCTCGGACGAGGCCGTGGAGGCCGAACTGGCGCGTGCGCTGGGGCCCGAACCGCTCGGGCGCCTGCTCGATATCGGCACGGGCACGGGGCGCATGGCCGAACTGTTTGCCGAGCGGGCAGAGCGGATCGTTGCACTCGACAAGAGCCTGGCGATGCTGCGGGTCGCACGCGCCAAGCTGCAGCACCTCCCGACCGAGCGAGTGGAACTGGTGCAGGGCGACTTCGGGGCGCTGCCATTTGCCGCGGCGAGTTTCGACAGCGTGCTGTTCCACCAGGTGCTGCATTTCGCGCAGATGCCCGGTGCCGCGCTGGCGGAGGCCGCCCGCGTGCTGCGTCCGGGCGGACGGATCGCAATCGTCGATTTCGCAGCGCACCAGCGCGAGGAACTGCGCAATCGCCATGCGCATGCCCGGCTGGGGTTCGACGATGCACAGATGATGGGCCTGCTCAGCGATGCCGGGTTCGACCCGGCCGCGCCGACGGCACTGGAAGATGGAGAACTGGTGGTGAAGATCTGGATCGCGCCGCGGCGCGTCGATGACCGGAAGGCCGCGTCATGAGCCCGACGATGGACCAGATGCGCGAAGCGCAGCGCGCACTCGAAGCGCCGCTGTTTTCAGGGCTGCCGGGCGATATCGACGTCAGCTTCGAATTCTTCCCGCCCAAGAATGCGGCCATGAGCGAGACGCTGTGGCAAAGCGTCGAGACGCTGGCCCCGCTCGGGCCGCGTTTTGCCAGCGTCACATATGGCGCGGGCGGGTCGACCCGCGAGCGGACGCACCAGCAGGTCGTCCGCATCCAGAACGAAGCGCGCATTCCTGCTGCCGCGCACCTGACCTGCGTCGAGGCGACCCGCGAAGAGGTCGACGAGGTGGCGCGCCATTACTGGGATGAGGGCATCCGCCATATCGTGGCGCTGCGCGGCGACGCGCCCGACGGGCAATCGCAATATGCGCCGCATCCGGGCGGCTATGCCAACGCAGTCGAGCTGATCGCGGGACTGAAGAAGGTCGCCGATTTCGAGATATCGGTCGCCGCCTATCCCGAGGTCCATCCCGATTCGCCCGATCGCCAGGCCGATCTGGACAATCTCAAGGCCAAGTTCGACGCCGGGGCGACCCGGGCGATCACGCAGTTCTTCTTCGATCCGCAATGTTTCTTCGACTTTCGCGACCGGGCCGCAGCGGCGGGAATTGACGGCGAGATCGTACCCGGGATCATGCCCGTGCTCAGCTTCGCGGCGGTGCGCCGGATGTCGGGGCTGTGCGGCACAGCCATCCCGCCGTGGATGGAAGGTCTGTTCGACGGGCTCGACGATCGCCCCGCCGCCCGTCAGCTCGTCAGCGCGACCATCGCGGCCGAACTGTGTCGCCGGCTATATGCAGGCGGGGTGCGGCAATTCCATTTCTACACTCTCAACCGCGCCGAACTGAGCTATGCGATTTGCCACATGCTCGGGCTGCGCGCGAAGGCAGGCCAATGACCAAGCGCGAAGAATTCGAAGCCGCCGCAGCCCAGCGGATCCTGATCAAGGACGGCCCCTACGGTACCGCGATCCAGCAGGCCGGGCTAACGCCCGAAGACTATGCCGCGGGCACCGATCTCGCGCAGGAGCAGAAGGGCAATAACGACCTCGTCAATCTGACGCAGCCGCAGGTTATCCGCCGGATCTGTGACAGCTACATCGATGCGGGCGCGCATATCCTCGCCACCAACACCTTCAACGCCAATCGCATCAGTCAGGCCGATTATGGTGCCGAACACCTGGTTCATGAGATCAATGTCGCCGCGGCGCGAATCATCCGTGAAGCGGTCGATGCGCGGAACGACGGCATTGCGCGGTTCGTGGCGGGCGCTGTCGGGCCGACCAACAAGACGCTGTCGCTTTCGCCCGATGTCGAAGACCCCGGGTTTCGCGAAGTGACATTCGACGAAATCGTCGCCGTCTATGTCGAACAATGCCGCGCGCTTGTCGCTGGCGGGGCCGATTTCATCCTGGTCGAGACGGTATTCGACACGCTCAACTGCAAGGCTGCTATCATGGCCGTGAAGCAGCTGGCGCGCGAACTTGACCGCGACATACCGCTGATGATCTCGCTGACGCTGACCGACCTGTCGGGCCGCAATCTGTCGGGCCATACGGTGGAAGCGTTCTGGTACACCGTGCGCCATGCCAAGCCGCTGACGATCGGCCTCAACTGCAGCTTCGGTGCCGAACAGCTGCGTCCGCATGTGCAATTGCTGTCCGATATCGCCGATACCTGGCTGATGGCCTATCCCAATGCCGGCCTGCCCAACGATCTCGGCGAGTATGACGAACAGCCGGAAACGACTGCGTCGCTGACGCAGGTCTGGGCGCAGAATGGCCGGATCAACGCGCTGGGCGGCTGCTGCGGCTCGACGCCCGCGCATATCGCCGCGATGGCCAAGGCGGTCGAAAACTGCGCGCCGCGCGTGCTGCCCAAGCCTGACCCGGACATGCATCTGGCGGGGCTCGAACCGTTCACGATCGCGGCATGAGCGGCGGGGGCCTCCATGGGGCGGTAATCCGCGAGGCGGGGGCAGCGGACGTGCGCGCGCTCGCGCTGGTGTCGGATGCCACCTTCCTCGAGACCTTCGCCGGGATGATCAGCGGCGAGGCACTCGTCGCGCATTGCGCGGCCAAGCATGCACCCGATCATCTCGCCGGGCTGCTGGCTGCTGGTGCCCGTGCCTGGCTTGCCGAAATCGACCGGGCGCCGATCGGCTACGCGCTGCTCACCCGGCCCGAACTCGATGCCGCGCAGGACGGCGATATCGAACTCAAGAAGATCTACCTGCTGTCGCGCTTCCACGGCAGCGGTATCGCCGCCGCACTGTTCGATGCCGTATTACTCGGGGCGCAGAGCCATCGCCGGCTGCTGCTGGGCGTGAAAGACGACAACCACCGCGCCATCGCCTTCTATACCAAACAGGGTTTCCGGCAGATCGCCACGCGCCGTTTCGATGTCGGCGGAACCCTTTATGACGATGTCGTGCTGGCGCGCGACCTCGACCGGAATTGAATCCATGAGCAATCTGACCACCGCCCGTTTCGTCAATATCGGCGAGCGCACCAATGTGACCGGCTCGGCGCGGTTCAAGAAACTGATCATGGCGGACGATTACGACACCGCGGTCGAAGTCGCGCGCCAGCAGGTCGAAAACGGCGCGCAGGTGATCGACGTCAACATGGACGAAGGCCTGCTCGATGCCGAGCAGGCCATGACCACTTTCCTCAAGCTGATCGCGGCCGAACCCGACATCGCGCGTGTCCCGGTGATGATCGACAGTTCCAAATGGGAGGTCATCGAGGCCGGCCTCAAATGCGTTTCGGGCAAGCCGATCGTCAATTCGATCAGCATGAAGGAAGGCGAGGACGCTTTTCTCGATCATGCGCGCAAATGCATGGATTACGGCGCCGCGGTGGTGGTCATGGCGTTCGACGAGACCGGGCAGGCGGACAACAAGGAGCGCAAGGTCGAAATCTGCAAGCGCGCCTATGCATTGCTGACCGGGATCGGCTTCCCGCCCGAGGATATCATCTTCGACCCCAATATCTTCGCGGTGGCGACGGGGATCGAGGAACACGATCGCTATGGTCTCGATTTCATCGAGGCGGTGGCGGAGATCAAGGCGGCGTGTCCGCAGGCGAAGACCAGCGGCGGTCTGTCCAACCTCAGCTTCAGCTTCCGCGGCAATGAAACCGTACGCCGCGCGATGCATTCGATCTTCCTCTATCACACGATCCCCGCGGGGCTCGACATGGCGATCGTCAACGCCGGCCAGCTCGACGTTTACGACCAGATCGATCCGCAGCTGCGCGAAGCCTGCGAAGACGTGATCCTGATGCGGCGGCCGGATGCCACCGAGCGGTTGATCGACCTTGCCGAAAGCTACAAGGGCAAGAGTGCGGCCGACGAAAAGGCCGCCGAGGAATGGCGCGGCTGGGACGTGCGCCGCCGGCTCGAACACGCGCTGGTCAAGGGCATCGACGCGCATGTCGTGGCCGACACCGAGGAGGCGCGCCAGCAGTTCGACCGCCCGATCGAGGTCATTGAAGGCCCGCTGATGGACGGCATGAACGTTGTCGGCGACCTGTTCGGCAGCGGCAAGATGTTCCTGCCGCAGGTGGTCAAGTCCGCGCGCGTCATGAAAAAGGCGGTCGCCCACCTGATCCCCTACATCGAGGCGCAGAAGGAAGCGGGCGCCCGCGCGAAGGGCAAGATCGTGATGGCCACCGTGAAGGGCGACGTCCACGACATCGGCAAGAACATCGTCGGGGTGGTGCTGCAATGCAATGGCTACGAGGTGATCGATCTCGGGGTCATGGTGCCGTGGTCGAAAATCCTCGAAGCCGCGAACGAGAACGATGCCGACATCATCGGCCTGTCGGGCCTGATTACGCCCTCGCTCGATGAAATGGTCACCGTTGCCGAAGAGATGAAAACCGCCGGGATGACCATGCCGCTGCTGATCGGCGGGGCGACGACCAGCAAGGTCCATACCGCGCTGCGGATCGATCCTGCCTATGACGGGCCGGTTATCCACGTGCTCGATGCCAGCCGGGCGGTGGGCGTCGCCAGCCGCCTGCTGTCCGACACGCAGCGCGATGAATTCGTCGACCGGACCGCGGCGGAATATGTCCAGGTCCGCGACACGCGCGCTGGCAAGGGGCAGAGCGAACTGATGCCGCTGGCCGATGCGCGCGCGAACGGTTTCGTAGCCAGCATGGCCGAAAAGCCCGCCGCGCCGCTGCAGCCCGGGCTGCATGTGTTCGATGGCTGGGACCTCGCGGAACTGCGCGAATATATCGACTGGACCCCGTTCTTCCGGGCGTGGGAACTGCACGGCACCTATCCCAAGATCCTCGATGACGAGGTCGTCGGCGAAAGCGCCCGCAGCCTCAAGGCGGATGCCGACGCCATGCTCGACCGGATCGTCGCCGAACAATGGTTCACCGCGCGCGGAGTGGCGGGGCTGTGGCCCTGCACCCGTGACGGCGACGATGTCGTGATCGCCGATCCGGCGGGCGCATCGCCTACGGTGATGGCGTTCCTGCGCCAGCAGGTGAAGAAATCGCGCAGCCGCCCCAATATGTGTCTGGCCGATTTCATCGATCCGGCGGGCGACTGGCTGGGCGGCTTCGCCGTGGGCATCCACGGTATCGAGGAACATTCGCGACGCTTCCTCGCCGACAAGGACGATTATTCAGACATCCTGCTCAAGGCGCTGGCGGACCGCTTCGCCGAGGCCTTTGCCGAACGGCTGCACCAGCACGTGCGCACCGATCTGTGGGGCTACGCGCCGCAGGAACAGCTGACGAATGCCGCGCTGATCAAGGAAGAATACCGCGGCATCCGTCCCGCGCCCGGCTACCCCGCCTGTCCCGACCACAGCCTCAAGCCGATCCTGTTCGACCTGCTCGACGCCGAAGCCAACACCGGGATCACGCTGACCGAAAGCTTCGCCATGTATCCCACCGCTGCAGTGAGCGGGTTCTATTTCGGCCACCCGCAGGCGGAGTATTTCGGCGTGGCGCGTGTCGGACGCGACCAGCTCGAGGATTATGCCACGCGTCGTAATGTGGATATTGCCACTGCCGAACGCTGGCTGCGCCCGAACCTGGATTGACCGGGCGGCGCTTATCGCGCAGGGCACTCACGTCGGCTGCGGAAGCAATTCTGCGGCAGGCGCGCACGGGAGAGTTCGGGTGGCGGCGTCCACCCGGCGCCGAAGGAGCAACCGCCCCGGAAACTCTCAGGCTAAACGGACCGTGCGCTCCATCGGCACTCTGGAAAGCGCCGCGCGCCTGCGCGTGGCCACCGAAGGGGTAAGCGCACCCATCCGTGCGCCAGTCTCTCAGGTTTCCCGACAGAGGGGGCATGGGTTTTCGGCGCACCGCGAAGGGGCGCCCCCATGCTTGCGAAGGACGGGACTTGAGCGACGACACCGAAGACACGATTGCCGAAACCGAAACGCTGCCGCTCGATGCGTGGCATCGCCGCAAGGGCGCGCGGATGGTGCCCTTTGCGGGGTACCACATGCCGATCCAGTACGAAGGCATCGTCACCGAACACAACTGGACCCGCAACCAGGCGGGCCTGTTCGATGTCAGCCATATGGGCCAGCTCATGGTCACCGGCGACAAGGCTGCGGCCGAGCTCGAGAAACTGCTCCCCGGGGCGATCGCTTCGCTCAAGCCGGGTAAGGTGCGCTATTCGCTGCTGCTCGACGATGACGGCGGTATCCTCGACGATCTGATGGTCACCAATGCCACGCCGTGGATAGAGGGCGACGAGGAAGCCGGCACCGAGGGACGCTGGGGCGAACCGGCCTATTACCTCGTCGTCAACGGTGCGATGAAATGGGACGATATCGCCCATCTGCGCGAGCATCTCGACGATGATGTCACTCTGACGCATATGGACGAACACGCGCTGATCGCGCTGCAGGGCCCCAGCGCAGCGACCGCGCTCAACCGCGTGATGCGCAACGTCATCGACGACATGGTCTTCATGGAAAGCGTGGTCCATGACTTCGGCGAATGGCCGCTGCGCATCACCCGCGCCGGCTATACCGGCGAAGACGGGTTCGAAATTTCGCTGCCGGCCGAATTCGCCGAAAGCTTTGCCGACCGCCTGTGCGCCGAAATCGAAGTGCGTCCCGTCGGCTTGGGGGCACGCGACAGCCTGCGGCTCGAAGCGGGCCTGCCGCTCTACGGGCACGACATCACCACCGAAACCGATCCGGTGTCTGCCGATCTCGGCTTTGCGATGACCAAGCGGCGGCGCGAGGAGGGCGGCTGGATGGGCCATGCGCCGGTAATGCAGGCTTTCGCCGAGGGACCCGCGCAGAAGCGCGTCGGCCTCGCCATCGACGGCCGGATGCCCGCCCGCGAAGGCGCGCTGGTCTATTCGGGTGATACGCAGGTCGGCCGTATCACCAGCGGCGGCTTCTCGCCCACGCTCGAACGGCCCATCGCCATGGGCTATGTCGACACCGCGTTTGCCGCCGAAGGCACCGAACTCGAAGTCGAGGTGCGGAAGAAAAGGCTGCCCGCCACGGTCGCCTCGCTCCCCTTCGTCCCCCATCGCTACCACAGAGGGAAATGATCGAAATGGCCCGCTATTTTACCGATGAACATGAATGGATCGACGTCGAGGGCGACACCGCCACCGTCGGGATCACCGATTTCGCACAAGGCCAACTGGGCGACATCGTCTTTGTCGAGCTGCCCGATGTCGGCAGCGTGATCGACAAGGGCAAGGACGCTGCCGTGGTCGAAAGCGTCAAGGCGGCCAGCGACGTCTACGCGCCGATCAGCGGCGAGATCATGGAAACCAACGAGGCGCTGGAAGACGACCCGGCGCTGGTGAACACCTCGCCCGAAGAAGACGGCTGGTTCTTCAAGATGACCATCGGCGACAAGTCGCAGTTCGACGGTCTGATGGACCAGGCCGCTTACAAGAGCTTCTGCGACGGGCTTTGATTTTCTGACGCCCTGCGGGGCCTGAAGGAACCAAGATGCGTTACCTACCCCTGACCGATACCGACCGTTCGGACATGCTCGATACGATCGGCGCGCCGGATATCGATGCGCTGTTCGCCGATGTACCCGAGGCAGCGCGGCTTTCCGGCCCGATTGAAGGCCTGCCGATGCACGCCAGCGAAATGGCGGTCGAAAAGCATATGCGGCGGCTGAGCAAGAAGAACCTTGCCGCATCCGACGCGGCGTTCTTTCTCGGGGCAGGAGCGTACAAGCACCATATCCCGGCCAGCGTCGATCACATCATCCAGCGCGGCGAGTTCCTGACCGCCTATACGCCCTACCAGCCCGAAATCGCGCAGGGCACGCTCCAGATGCTGTTCGAATTCCAGACGCAAGTCGCGCGGATCTATGGCTGCGCGGTCGCCAATGCGTCGATGTACGACGGCTCGACCGCGTGCTGGGAAGCGGTGGCCATGGCGGGCCGGGTCGCCCGTGGGAAGAAGCGCAAGGTCGTGCTCTCGGGCGCGCTGCACCCGCACTATGCCGAAGTGGTGCGGACGATGGCCAAGTTCACCGACGACGAGATCGCCGGTGCGCCGCCCAGCCTGACCGCTAGGCCCGACGATGACGGGCTGATTGCGCGGATCGACGGGGACACCAGCTGCGTCGTAGTGCAATATCCCGATATCCTCGGCCGCCTGCCCGACCTCGCGAAAATCGCCGAGGCCGCGCATGACAAGGGCGCGCTGCTGATCGCGGTCAATACCGAACCCGTAGCGCTGGGCGCGATCGCATCGCCGGGTGAGCTGGGGGCGGACATCGTCGTCGGCGAAGGCCAGTCGATCGGCGTCGGCCTGCAATTCGGCGGACCCTATCTCGGGCTGTTCGCCGTACGCGATGAAAAGCACGTGCGGATGATGCCGGGCCGCCTGTGCGGCGAGACGGTCGATGCCGGGGGCAAGCGCGGCTTCGTGCTGACGCTGTCGACGCGCGAACAGCATATCCGCCGCGAAAAGGCGACCTCGAACATCTGCACCAATTCGGGGCTCTGCGCGCTGGCGTTCAATGTCCATATGACGCTGCTCGGCGAGAAAGGGCTGCGCCGGCTGGCGATGGAGAACCACCGGCTCGCCTGCTTTGCCGCCGACCGCTTGGCTAAGGTGCCGGGCGTGAAGCTGCTCAACGACGCGTTCTTCAATGAATTCACGCTGCTGCTCGATGGCGATGCGCGCAGTATCGTGCGTGAACTGACGCAGCAGGATATCCTCGCGGGCGTATCGCTCGCACGGCTGTTCCCCGGCCATGATGCGCTGTCCAACGGGCTGCTCGTCGCGGTTACCGAAACCACTACCGAGGAGGACGTGGAAACGCTCGCCTCCGCACTCGAGGAGGTGCTGGCATGAACGCTCCCAACGCTTCGGGCTGGAAGCCCGGCACCCCCGTCGAAGGACACAACGCGATGAGCGGCCCCGATACCGCCACCGGCAACCGCGCGCTGATGCTCGAGGAACCGCTGCTGTTCGAGATCGGCCATGCCGAAACCACCGGGGTGGACCTGCCCGAACCGCAAGCGGGCGCCAATCGCCTCGGCGGGTTCGACCGCAAGGATCCGATCGGCTTGCCCGGCCTGTCCGAGCCTGAGACCGTGCGCCACTACACGCGCCTGAGCCGGCAGAACTACGCAATCGATCTCGGGCTGTTCCCGCTCGGTTCGTGCACGATGAAGCATAATCCGCGGCTCAACGAAAAGGTCGCGCGCATGCCCGGCTTCGCCGATGTCCATCCGCTGCAGCCGGTCGATACGGTGCGCGGCGCGCTGGAAGTGATCAACGAACTGGCGCACTGGCTGATCGAGCTTACCGGCATGCAGGGCGTTGCCATGAGCCCCAAGGCCGGGGCGCATGGCGAGTTATGCGGCATCCTGTGCATCCGCGCCGCGCTCGAAGCGCGCGGCGATGCGCGCGAGGTCATCCTCGTCCCCGAAAGCGCGCATGGCACCAACCCAGCCACCGCGGCCTTCGCCGGCTACCGGGTCGAAGACATTCCGGCCAATTCCGACGGGAGGGTCGATCTCGAAGCGCTGAAAGCACGCCTCGGCCCCGATGTCGCGGGGGTGATGATCACCAATCCCAACACCTGCGGCCTGTTCGAACGCGACATGAAGGCGATTTCCGACGCGGTGCACGAGGCCGGCGGCTTCGTCTATTGCGACGGCGCGAATTTCAACGCCATCGTCGGCAAGGTGCGCCCCGGCGACCTCGGCGTCGACGCGATGCATATCAACCTGCACAAGACCTTCTCCACCCCGCATGGCGGCGGCGGCCCGGGTTCGGGCCCGGTCGTGCTGTCCGAAGCGCTCTGCCCCTATGGCCCGCTGCCGTTTACCGCGCGGACCAGGGATGGCGTGGTCCACCTGGTCGAGGAAGAAAACGCCGCCGAATTCGACCACACCAAGGCCTTCGGCCGGATGACTGCGTTCCACGGTCAGATGGGCATGTTCACCCGCGCGCTGGCCTATATCCTCAGCCACGGTGCCGATGGCCTCAAGCAAGTGTCCGAAGACGCCGTGCTCAATGCCAATTACATCCTGCGCAGCCTCGAAGACGTGCTCGATGCACCCTTCGGCCACAGCGGGCCGTGCATGCATGAAGCGCTGTTCAGCGACAAAGGCTTCGCCGACGATGTCTCGACGCTCGATCTGGCCAAGGCCCTGATCGACGAGGGCTATCACCCGATGACGATGTATTTCCCGCTGGTGGTGCACGGCGCGATGCTGGTCGAACCGACCGAGACCGAAAGCAAGGCGGCGCTCGACCAGTTCATCCTCGCGCTGCGCAGCGTGGCCGAGCGGGCGATTGCGGGCGACGAGACACTCAAGGCCGCGCCCTATTACGCGCCGCGCCAGCGGCTCGACGAAACGCAGGCCGCGCGCAAGCCCGTGCTGGCCTGGAACGACGCCAATCTGACCTGACCCTGTATGCTGTCTGCCGACCCGGCCGGGGTGCAGCAGCGCCTTGCCGGGTCGGACCTGCGGTCCGGTGCCCGCGCTAGCGTTCGGGCGGTACCTCGGGTTTGGGTTTGACCGTGATCGTGATCTGCGACAGCGAGATGATCGCGACCCAGAAACCCAGCACCGACAAGGCGGATGCGCCCATGACCGTGAAGGCTGCGCCCTTCAGCCCGTTCCAGCCCATCGCCACTTCGAGCAGCGAGAGCCCGATCACGGTCGGGATCGCGCGGATCAAAAAGGCGGTGCCCGCGCGGCCCGCGCTGACCAGTAGGGATTCGAGGCTGGCCCCGACCAGCTCTATCGCCCCGGCAATCGCCAGGATCACCATCGTCCAGAACACCCGGAATTCGGGGCCCGCGATCAGTGCCAGCGCCGGCCGCCCCAGGAACAGCGTGCCGAGCACGGCCAGAACGCCGGCGATCAGCGCGATGTTTGCCATTCGCCGGGCCATGGCGTGGGCCGTTTCCTTGGCGTGGACCAGTTCGGGATAGATCGCCTTGGACACGGTTTGTGCAAGGCTGACGAGCGCCTGCCCCAGCTGGCTCGCGACGCGATAGCCGCCCGCGGCGGTTTCGCCCCCGATGGCGCCGATCAGCAGGATCAGCACCTGCTTGGATCCGACATTGAGGCTGCCCGACAGATTGGTCGACCAGACGAAGCGCCAGGCACCTGGGTGCGCCCGCGGAATATGGCGCAGGCTGATCCGCGACAAATTGATGCGTTCCAGCCGTCCGGCGGCAATCCACAGCGCGGCGGCCACCGCTACTTCCGCCGCCGCCCAGGCGAGGATGAAGCCGGTCACCGTCGGCATGGCAATGGCTGCTGCTGCGGCGCCTGCGGCCCGGACCACCGGCTGCACCGCTTCGGCGGCGGTCGTGCGGGCATAGGCAAACCGCAGGCGCAGCAGGCCGGTCGGTGTGGTACGGATGGCGAGCAGCGAAACGACGCAATAGCCGAAGGCGACGGGGAGCAGCTCGTCGGGCAGCGGGAGCCACAGCGGCGCGGTGCCGACCAGCACGGCGGCCAGCACCAGGCCGAGCGCAATCGACAGCAAGTCGAGCGCGATGGCGAAACCGGTCGCATCGGCCGGCCCGTCGCCATCGGCGCCCCACCGCACGACGAATTGCCAGGTCTGGAAGTTGGCTATGCCGGTGACCGTCTGGCCCAGCGCGAGGATGATCGCGAAATAGCCGAAATTGTCGAGTCCGAGCGTGCGCGTGGCGAGCGCGAGGTAGACGAGGCTCAGCAGGGCGTTGAGACCGCGCCCCGTCAGGAGCCAGCCGATATTGCGCAGCAGACGATGCATCGTGCGGCCGGTGTCAGGCGGCTGCGAGCCGCTTCGCCAGCAGCTTTTCGGTAACCTGGAACGTGCGCTCGTTGTCGACGTCGATGGCGCAGTGGCCATGGCTCATCTCGATCGGCACCATCGAGAACCCGAAGCGGCGCGAAACCTGCGCGAAGAGCTTTTCCTTCGTTCCCCAGCCGAGGAAGAAGCGGATCAGGTTGATCACGCCGAACGCCTTGGCAATCCGGCGCGGGAATTTCACGAACTGCCCGCCGCCGCGCATGATTTCGGCTGCCGCGAGCGCCTGCGGGGTACCGATCCAATAGGCATTGCAGTTCGAATATCCGCCATCGGAAAATTCGTAGAACCGCGACTGGCCCTGCGGATCGGCGGCACGGACGTCTTCCTTATGCGCCAGTGCAGCCGCAGCGCCTGCCTTGCTGGCAATTGACTTATCGGCAAACTCGGTGAAGTCCTCGGGCAGCCACAGGCAGTTGTCCGCGGTGGTGATCAGCAGCGGATAGTCCGCACCCTCGGCCCCGGCAAAAACGCTGTCGACCAGATTGAACGCACCCGGTTTGAACACCAGCCGGCCCTCGGCCTGGAGCTTGGCGATCGAGGGAATGGCGGCGATTTCGTCCGCCTCATGCGCCACGACGCGGATCTCGCCGATGCGCGGGCTGGCGGCGACATTCATCACAACGCGTTCGATCATCGGCATGCCGCCGACGGGAACGACGCATTTCTGCGCGACACCAGCGCGCTCGGCGAGCGGATCGAGCACGCCCGAACGCTTGCCTGCCATGATCAGCGCGGTGACCTTGCCATTGTTGTCGTGTGTCATGGGCGCGCAGATAGGGCCGAATGGCGCGGTTGTCACTGCCGCGCGCTTAAGGCACGGGGTTGGCGTGCGAATTATCTTCTCTCGCAAGGGGTTCGACAGCGCTTCGGGTGGCGGAGCGTCGCCGATCGTGGAGAGTCGGCCGGTCAGCCTGCCGATCCCCGCAGGCACCGCCTCGCGCACCACCTATGGCGATCTCGGGCTGGGCGAACATGCCGCACGTGCCAGCCGGGGGCGGGTCGATGCGGGCACGCTGTGCCACCACGACCCGATGTTCCTTGCCGATCGCACCTGCCTGTTCGGCCAATGCGGTGCGGCGCAGACGCATCTGGCGAACCGGGGGGTGGGGCCGGGGGACGTGTTCCTGTTCTTCGGCCTCTTCCGCGAGGAAGGCGGCGATCTCCACCACCGGATTTTCGGCTATCTCGAAGTCGCGGAGATCGTCGATCTTACACGTGGCGCACCCGACTATCTGGTCGAGCGCGGCCATCCGCATGCGCTGGCGCTCCATGCGCGCAACGACGTGATCTACGCAGGCCCCGGCGTGGAAGCCCGGCAAGCGAGCGATGCGCTGCGGCTGACGGTGCCCGAAGGCCCACCATCCTTATGGGATCGCCCCGCATGGTTGAAGCGCGGCGGGCTGAGCTATCACGACCGCGCCGACCGCTGGCTGCGTGGCGGACGGCTCAAGAGCGTGGCGCGTGGGCAGGAATTCGTGGCCGATATCGGCCGCCGCAAGGCCCCGCGCGAATGGCTCGCGCGGGTGCTGGAAGAGATCAGAGCGACTTGATGATTGCGCTGAAATCGAGCCCGGCATTGTCCTCGGCGAATTGCTCGTAAAGCTCCTTCGCGTGGCGACCGAGCGGGGTCGAGGCATCGGCGGTCTCGGCGGCTTCCATCGCCAGCTTGAGATCCTTGAGCATCAGGCCGGTGGCGAAACCGCTCTGGTAATCCTTGTCCGCCGGGCTTTCGACGCCGACGCCGGGCAGGGGGGTGTAGGCATTGAGCGACCAGCAATAGCCCGAGGACTGCGAACTGATCTCGTAGAACTTCTGCGGATCGAGCCCGAGCTTCTCGGCCATTTTCATTGCCTCGGCCGTGCCGATCATCGAGATGGCGAGCAGCATGTTGTTGCAGATCTTGGCGGTCTGGCCGGCGCCTGCGTCGCCCGCGTGGATCACGGCCTTGCCCATGGCCTGCAGCACCTCCTCGGCGCGGGCGAAGGCCTTTTCGGTGCCACCAACCATGAAGGTCAGCGTGCCGCCATTCGCGGCCGCGATCCCGCCCGAAACGGGGGCGTCGACCATGTCGTAACCGGCGGCCTCGGCCTGGGCGATCACCTCTTTCGCGGTGGCGACATCGATGGTCGAGCAGTCGAGCAGCACCGCGCCTGCGGGCGCCTTGCCGATCACGTTGCCTTCGTAGACCGACTTCACGATCCCGCCATTGGGCAGCATTGAAACCACCGCATCGACGTCTTGCACGGCCTCGGAAGCATCGGTGAAGGGCGTGCAACCGTTGTCCTTGGCTGTCGCGAGTGCTCCTTCCGAAAGGTCGAAGGCATTCACGGCATGCCCCGCCTTCACGAGGTTGGCGGCCATCCCGCCGCCCATATTGCCGAGGCCGATGAAGGCGATTTTCATGTTCTCTCTCTCCGCGTATTCTTTTCTCGTGACAGGAGGGATTATTTCCCCTTCCACTTGCCCTCGCGCTTCTCGACGAAGGCGGCCATGCCCTCGGCCTTGTCCTCGCTCGCGGCCAGGATCTGGAAGATGCGCCGTTCGATGATCAGGCCCTGATCGAGGCTGGTTTCGAAGGCCGCATTGACCATTTCCTTGTTCGCGATCGCGGCCATCGGCGGCATGCTGGCGATCTGCGCGGCGGTTTTCAGCGCTTCGTCGAGCAGCGTGTCATGCGGCACGACGCGCGCGACCAGATTGCTGCGCTCGGCTTCCTCGGCATCCATCATCCGGCCGGTCAGGCACATTTCCATCGCCTTCGACTTGCCGACCGCCCTGGTCAGACGCTGCGATCCGCCCATGCCCGGCGCGACGCCCAGCTTGATCTCGGGCTGGCCGAACTTGGCGTTTTCGCTCGCGATGATGAAATCGGCCATCATGGCGAGCTCGCAGCCGCCACCCAGCGCGAAGCCGTTGACCGCCGCGATCCACGGCTTGCGCGTCTTCTTGACGATCTCGCTGGTCCAGGGGCTGAAGAAATCCTCGAGGTAGAAATCGGCCGCGGCCTTCTCGCTCATTTCCTTGATGTCCGCGCCTGCGGCAAAGGCCTTGTCGCCCGAACCGGTCAGGACTGCACAAAGCTGGCTCTTGTCCGCTTCATAGGCGGCGAAGGCCTCGGTCAATTCCGCAAGGATCGTGCTGTTGAGCGCGTTGAGCGCCTTGGGACGGTTGAGCGTGATCAGCGTGACCGCGTCACGTTTTTCGACGGTGATGGTTTCGTAAGCCAATGTTCTCTCCACGTCGCTCCTGCGAAGGCAGGAGCCTAGATGACTTGTCGGCCGCGCGGAACCGCAACGGCGTATGGGCCCCTGCCTGCGCAGGGGCGACGGATTTCACGGCTCCAGCGGCGTCCATTCCGCGCCCTCGGGAAGCGGGGCGAAGATGCTGTCGATCAGCCCTTCGCTGACGTCCTCGGGCGCTGCGGGGTCCCATTGCGGGTCGTTCGTCTTGTCGACGATCACTGCGCGCACGCCTTCGGCGAAGTCGGGGCGGGTCAGCACCCGGCTGGCGATGCGATATTCCATGCGCATGTTGTCGGCGAAGCTGCCGAGCTGTTCGCTCTCGCTCAGCTGGCGCAGCGCGACCTTGCAGGTCTGCGGGCTCTTGCCGCGCAGCGTGGCGAGCTCCTTCGCCGCCCATTCGCTGTCGTCTGCCTCGAGGCTGCGGAGGATGTCCTCATAGCGATCCGAGGCGAAGTGTTTCTTGATCAGCGCGGCATTCTCTTCCAGCCGCGCGGGCGGCGGGGTGGTGGAAAGTTCGGACAGGATCCCGCCGATCCGGTCGGGATGTTCGATAATCCGGGCCTTGGCTTCGGCGAGTTTCTCAGCCGGCAGGTAATGCGTGGCGATACCCGCCCAGACGCATTCCGCACCGTCGAGCCGCGCACCGGTCAGTGCGAGGAACTGGCCGAGCCGCCCGCCCAGCCGCGACAAGTGCCAGCCGCCGCCGACGTCGGGGAATAGGCCGATGCCGCTTTCGGGCATGGCAAAGCGCGTGTTCTCGGTCGCGACGCGATATTTGCACGGCAGCGCGATACCGACGCCGCCACCCATGGTGATGCCGTCCATGAAGGCGACGATGGGCTTGCCGTATTCGAACATCTGGTGGTTGAGCCGGTATTCGTCGTGGAAGAATTCGCGCCCGCTTTTTCCGCCATCGTTGAGCGCGGAATGGCGCAGCAGATTGATGTCGCCCCCCGCGCAGAAGCCGCGCCCTTCGGCGTGGTCGAGGATGACGGCCTCGACCGCGTCATCTTCGGCCCAGCCTGCCAGCGCGGCGCTTATGCCATGGCACATGTCGAGCGTCAGGGCATGCAGCGCCTTGGGGCGGTTGAGCGAGATATGGCCGGTGCGGCCATGCGCGTGGATGTTGAGGTTCTCAGTCATGGGGTCTTCTCATTCTGCCGCCGGTCGCGGTCACTGGCGCAGCAAATCGCGGCCCACGATCATGCGCATGACCTGGTTGGTGCCTTCGAGGATCGAATGCACGCGCAGATCGCGCCAGAAGCGTTCGATGGGGTATTCCTTGAGATAGCCATAGCCGCCGAACAGCTGCAGCGCATCGTTGACGATCTTGCTGCCATTGTCGGTCGCGAGCCGTTTGGCCATCGCGGAAAAACGCGACTTGTCGGGTGCGTTGTCGGTCACCTTGGCCGCTGCGAGATACAGCAGCGCGCGCGCCGCTTCGAGGTCCGTCGCCATGTCGGCAAGCATGAACTGCGTGTTCTGGAAATCCGCAATGGGTGTGTCGAACTGCTTGCGGTCCTTGGTGTAGGCCACCGCTTCGTCGAGGCAGCGCTGCGCCCCGCCCAGTGAACAGGCCCCGATGTTGAGCCGCCCGCCGTCGAGGCCCATCATCGCAAAGCGGAACCCCTCGCCTTCGTCGCCAACACGATTGGCAACCGGTACGCGCGCATCCTCGAAAATGACCTGCGCGGTGGGGGAGGCGTTCCAGCCGAGCTTCTTCTCCGGCTTGCCGAAGGAAACGCCCGGCGTGTCCTTGTCGATGACGAGGCAGGTGATGCCCTTGGTCTTGTGTTCTCCCGTGCGGACCATGGTGACGTAGACATCGTTGACGCCCCCGCCCGAAATGAACTGCTTGGTCCCGTTGAGAACGTAGTGATCGCCGTCGCGCACCGCGTTGGCCTTGAGGCCTGCGGCATCCGAACCGCTGCCCGGTTCGGTCAGGCAGTAGCTGGCGATCTTGTCCATGCTGACGAGGTCGGGAAGATAACGGTCCTTCACGTCCTGGCTGCCGAAGCTGTCGATCATCCAGCTGGCCATGTTGTGGATCGAGATGAAGGCGCTGGTGGTGGGGCAGCCATAGGCCATCGCCTCCATGATCAGCGCAGCCTCCAGCCGGCCGAGCCCGATCCCGCCGCTTTCTTCCGAAACGTAGATCGCGCCGAAACCGAGTTCGGCCGTGCTCTTGATCACGTCGCGCGGGAAATGCGATTTCTCGTCCCATTCGCCCGCATGCGGAGTGATGTTGTCGGCGGTGAAGCGCTGCGCCACTTCCTGGATCGCGAGCTGCTCGTCGGTAAGCTGAAATTGTCCTGTCATGGCGGGTGACCTAGCGGTGGTGGGGGGAGGTGAAAAGGGCTGCGGCGGTCAGCCTTCGATGATTGCTTCGGCCTCGATCTCGACTTTCCATTCCGGTCGGCAGAGCCATGCCACGCCTGCCATCGTTGCGGCGGGGCGGGCCTCGCCGAAGAACCGCGCGTGGACTTCGCCGATCGCCTGCTGGTCGGCCGGATCGGTCAGCAGCATGCGCGTGCGCACGACATCCTTCGCGCTGCCGCCCAGGTCTTCGATGGCGCGCAGGATCAGCGTGAAGCAGCGTTCGGCCTGAGCCGCGGCATTGCCCGGTGTCGAGGTGCCGTCATCCTCGATCGGGCCGGTGCCGGCCACCAGGATGCGATCGCCTTGGCGCACCGCGCGGGCGAAGCCGAACTGCGCTTCGAAGGGCGATCCGCTGGAGGTGTGGCGGCGCTTCACCCGCAGGTGATCTCGGTGATCTGCCGCGCCTCGTCATAGCGCACGTTCACTCGGTCGGTGCGGTAGTCCATCGTCCAGGCCGAGTTCGGCGGCCCCCAGCGGAGCACCTCGGCGCCGCTTTCGGCAAGGATGGCTGCGCCGGTCCGCTCGGTCGCCTGCTGGCCGACATGGGCCTGTGCCGGTTCGGCATTGCAGCTGCCGCGCATCGCATCGCCGGGATTCGACGGGGAGGGCGCGGGTTCGGAATATCCCGCGCAGGCGGCCAGCGGCAGCGCCAGGACGGAAAGGGCCAGGATACGCATGGGCAACACTCCTATTCGCATTTCTTGAGCGGCATGGGCTCGAACTGGTCGTCGCCAACCGCCGCCGGGGTCAGCCTGCGCCCGTCGTCGGACAGCGTGAAGCGGCGCGCCATCTCCCATGTCTCGCCTTCACCTTCCATCGCCAGCGAAACGACGATGTCCTGCGGGCCTGCGACTTCGATCCGTGTCACTTCGCCGAACAATTCGTAGAACTGCATGGTCTCGGGCCCGATCTCGACGCGCAGATCGGAAGCCGGATCGCAGCTGCCCTCGACATAGTCCCACACGCCCCGAAACGCGGCGGGAATGGTTTCGGCAGTGACGGGGCCCGGCGGTCCGGCGCCGTCACCAATCCCGCCATCGGGTTCGACCGGCATCATCGTTTCGGCCGGCTCGGGCGCAGCCGCCTCGTCCGGCCCGTCCGAACAGGCGGCAGCCAGCAGTGCCAGCGGCAGGGCGGCGGTAAGCAGTGATCGTTTCATCGTGTCTCTCTCCCTACCGCCTGCCGCGGCGCTTACCCCATCGTGGGGATGACGAAGGCGTTGGATCCGTCACCGCCGCCATCGGGCCAGCGCTGGGTGACCTTCTTGGCCTTGGTCCAGAACTTCAGGCCTTCCTGGCCGTACTGGTCGGTGTCGCCGAAGCCCGAACGTTTCCATCCGCCGAAGCTGTGATAGCTGACGGGGACGGGAATCGGAACGTTGATCCCGACCATGCCGACATTGACGCGGTGGGCGAATTCGCGCGCCGCATGGCCGTTGCGCGTGAAGATGGCGACACCGTTTCCGTATTGGTGCTCGCTCGGCAGCCGGAGTGCATGCTCGAAATCGTCGGCGCGCACGATCTGCAGGACGGGTCCGAAAATCTCTTCCTTGTAGCTTTCCATGTCGGGGGTCACGCGGTCGAGCAGCGTCGGGCCGACGAAAAAGCCCTTCTCGTGGCCCTGCAGCGTAAACCCGCGGCCGTCGATGACGACTTCGGCGCCTTCCTGTTCGGCGGTGTCGATCCACTGTTCGATCCGCGCCTTGTGTTCGGGCGTGACGACGGGGCCGTAATGCGCGTCGGGATCGGTCGAAACGCCGATGCGCAGCGCATTGATCGCGGGGATCAGCTTTTCGCGCAGCCTCTCGGCGGTGTCTTCGCCCACGGGCACGACCACCGGCAGCGCCATGCAGCGTTCACCTGCGGAACCGAAGGCGGCGCCGGCGAGATCGCCCACCACCTGGTCGAGATCGGCATCGGGCATGACGATGCCGTGGTTCTTCGCGCCGCCCATCGCCTGGACGCGCTTGCCCGCAGCGACGCCGCGCTTGTAGACGTAATGCGCGATATCGCTCGACCCGACGAAGCTGACCGCGGCGATGTCCTCGTGATCGAGGATCGCATCGACCATTTCCTTGTCGCCGTGGACCACCTGCAGCAGCCCCTCGGGCGCGCCGGCCTCGACGAACAGTTCGGCCAGCCGGATCGGCACGCTGGGATCGCGTTCGGACGGCTTGAGGATGAAGGCGTTGCCCACCGCGATCGCCATGCCGAACATCCACATCGGGATCATGGCGGGGAAGTTGAACGGGGTGATGCCCGCGCCGATACCTAGCGGCTGGCGCATCGAATAGACATCGATGCCGGGGCCCGCGCCTTGCGAATATTCGCCCTTCAGGGCCTGCGGGATGCCGCAGGCATATTCGATGACCTCGAGCCCGCGCTGCACGTCGCCATGCGCATCGTCCACGACCTTGCCGTGTTCGCTGGCGAGCAGTTCGGCCAGTTCCTGCTTGTTGGCTTCGACCAGCTGTTTGAATTCGAACATCACCCGCGCGCGGCGCTGGGGATTGGTCGCCGCCCATTCGGGCTGGACCTTCTTGGCGGCGGCGACCGCGCGGTCGAGCAAGGCGGCATTGCCCAGTGGAACCTCGGCCTGGACTTCGCCCGTCGAGGGGTTCCAGATCTGGTGGGTGCGGGCCGCGGGAGCGCTCGCTCCGCCGACGATGAAATGGTCAAGCTGACGCATGAAAGTTCCTCTCTTTTCTTTGCAACGGCCCATACGCGCGCAAGGTCCGAAAGCAACCGGTATCGGGTGAAACCTTTGCCGCGCGCGGCTAGCCGACCGCCGCCATCATCTGCGCGCACAGGATCGCGCCATAGGTCCCCAGTGCATAGCCCAGCACGGCCAGCAGCACGCCGACGGGGGCAAGCGCGGGGTGGAACGCCGCCGCCACCACCGGCGCCGACGCCGCGCCGCCGATATTCGCCTTGCTGCCCACCGCGACGAAGAAGAACGGCGCCTTGATGATCTTGGCCACGCCCAGCAGCAGGATGACGTGGAACAGCATCCAGATGAAGCCGATCGCCATGAAAGCGGGCGCATCGGCAATCTTGGTCACATCCATCCGCGTGCCGATCACCGCCACCAGCAGGAAGATGAACAGCACGCCGAACTTGCTGGCACCAATACCTTCGAGCTCGCGGGCGCGGGTGAAGCTGGCGGCGAGGCCTGCAGTGGTGGCGATGACCACGACCCAGAAGAATTCGCTCGCCAGCGTGGCGTCTTCGCCCTGCATCGCGGCGAACCAGCCGCCCAGCCAGCCGCCGAGCAGATGCGCGAGCCCGACGATGGCGAAGGTGACGCCGAACAACAGCACGTAGTCGTTCGCCTTGGCGACGCGTTCGATGCTCGCGGTGTAATCGGCCATCGTGTCGCGCAGTCGGGCAATCGACGAACTGTCCGCGCCCAGCCATTTGTCGACGCGCTCGTGCGCGCCCGCGCCATAGAGCAGGAACACCATCCAGATCTCGGCGACGATGATGTCGACCGCCAGCAGCGCGGCAAAGCCTTCGAGCGGGTAGCCATAGACTTCGAGCATGGCGGTCTGGTTGGCGCCGCCGCCGATCCAGCTTCCCGCCAGCGTCGCCAGCCCGCGCCATGCGGCGGTGTCGCCCGAACCGATGATCGAAGGTTCGAACTGCGCCACGATCCACAGCGCCAGCGGCCCGCCGAGGACGATGCCCATCGTGGCGGTCAGGAACATGACGATCGCCTTGTTGCCGAGGCCGAGGATCCCCTTGATATCGATCGACAGCGTCATCAGGAACAGCGCGGCGGGCAGGAAATAATCCTTCGCCACCGGCCACAGATTGCTTTCGGATACGTCGATCAGGCCGAAGGTCGTCATCAGGCTGGGGACGAGATAGCAGACCAGGATGATCGGCACGAAGACGTAGAAGCGCTGCCAGCCGGGCCGGTCGCGCGTGGCGAATACAAAGCCGAGCACCAGGGCAAGCAGCCCGAGAATAATCCTGTCGTCGCTGATCATGTGATGCGGCAGCCCTTGTTCTGGAGATGCAGTGTCTAGCCGGCGAAGCGGCCGGTTTCGAAGAAGTCGGAGATCGCCTGTCGCGGTGCCGCGACATCGAGGTCGCGCGCCGCCAGCCACTCCGGGTCGAAGATGGTGTCGGCATACCGCGCGCCGTCGTCGCACAGGATCGACACGATCGAGCCCGTTTCGCCGCGCGCGGCCATTTCGGCGGCGATGCGCGCGCAGGCCCACACATTGGTCCCGGTCGAACCCCCGCAGCGCCGCCCCAGGCGGGCGCTGACTTCATGGGCGGCGGCGATCGAGGCGGCGTCTGCCACCACTTCCATCCGGTCGACGATATCGGGCAGGAAACTGGGTTCGACCCGCTGCCGGCCGATGCCTTCGATGCATCCGGCCGAATGATCGACGCGCCCCACGCTGCGCTCGGCCCAGTGGCGATGGAACACCGATCCCGCGGGATCGGCGACGCAGACGCCGGTGTCATGGCGATTGTAGCGCGCAAAGCGGCCGATGGTGGCGGAGGTGCCGCCCGTTCCCGCACCGCAGACGACCCAGCGCGGCACCGGATGCGGCTCGCGCGCCATCTGCGCGAAAATCGATTCGGCGATATTGTTGTTGCTGCGCCAGTCGGTCGCGCGTTCGGCATAGGTGAACTGGTCGATATAATGGCCGCCCAATTCGTCGGCGAGCGACTGCGCCGCTGCGTAGACTTCGCCGGGCGCGCCGACGAAATGGCATTCGCCGCCGTAGAATGCGATGGCATCGATCTTGGCCTGCGCGGTGCTGCGCGGCACCACGGCGATGAACCGCAGCCCCAGCATGCGCGCGAAATAGGCTTCGGAAACCGCGGTCGATCCGCTCGATGCCTCGACCACTGGGGTGTTCTCGCAGATCCAGCCGTTGCACAGGCCATAGAGAAACAGCGATCGCGCCAGCCGGTGCTTGAGACTGCCGGTCGGATGGCTCGATTCGTCCTTGAGATAGATCGCGATATCAGGCAGCGCGGGGACCGGCAGCGGGATCAGATGCGTGTCGGCCGAACGGTTGAAGTCGGCCTCTATCCGGCCGATCGCCCAGTTCACCCATGCGCGCTTGTTCGTCATGCGGGCCTTGTAGGGCGTGCTGCCCGCGGGGGAAGGGCGCGCACGCCGTTTTCCGCCGTGGCCGCCGGTTTGTATTGACCGCCACGCGCGTTCCGTGGCAAGCGCCGCGCCGCCTCGCGGGTGTAGCTCAATGGTAGAGCAGCAGCTTCCCAAGCTGACGACGAGGGTTCGATTCCCTTCACCCGCTCCACCGTCACGTTCGGCATCTATCGCGGTGGCATCCTTATGGCGCCGTCGAGCCGGAACTGGTGCGCGTTGATATAGCTGTTGCGGGCGATCTCGCAGATCAGCGAGGCGAATTCCTCCGGATGGCCGAGCCGCTTGGGGAAGGGCACGCTGGCGTTGAGCTGGTCCCACATTTGCGGGTTGCGATCCTTCATCCCGAGCATCAGCGGGGTGGCGAAGATACCGGGCATCACCGAATTGATCCGGATGCCGAGATCCATCAGGTCGCGCGCCATCGGCAGCACCAGCCCGTTCACCCCGGCCTTGCAACTGCCGTAGATGGTCTGGCCGATCTGCCCGTCCTGCGCCGCGACGCTGGCGGTCAGCGTGATGCAGCCGCGTTCGCCATCCTCGTTGACCGGCTGGGCATTGGCCATGCCCAGCGCGGACAGGCTGGCCACGCGGTAGGACGAGACGAGAATGCCCTCGGCCCCGAAGGCGTAGTCCTCGGTCGATAGCCGCTTGTAGCAATTGTTCTGCTTGTCCCAGCCGAGCGTCTTGCCGCGCCGGCTGGTCATCGCGCAGTGGACGGTCACGCGTTCCTGCCCATGCGCGGCGCGCGCTGCGGCAAACCCGTCGACGACCGATTGCTCGTCGGTGATATCGACACGGGCAAAGGTCCCGCCGATGGCCTGCGCATGCGCTTCACCGGCTTCCTCGTTGACGTCGAAGATGGTGACCTTGAGGCCGAGGTCGGCCAGCGCCTGCGCGCTCGCCTTGCCCAGGCCCGAAGCGCCGCCCGTGACAACCGCTGCCATACCCTGCGTGAGTTCCATGTCTGCTCTCCCCCTGTGTTTCGTTGCGGCGCGTGCTATCGCAAGCCGCGAAGCTTAGGAAGGGGGAGGGCATCGCGCCGTGACACCGCTGCTGTTTGCCATGGTCGCCAGCTTTCTGGCGGCGACCGGCGCGCGCGACCAGATCCTCGTCGCACGGCTGGCGGGCAGTCTCGGCGCTTCGCCAGCGCTCCTCGCCGTGGCGCTTGCCAGTTCCGCGCTGACCGCAGGCATTGCCGCGTGGTTCGGCGCGCAACTGGCGCAGACGATGTCGGTGAATGCCGCGACCATGTTCGTGGCCATCGCGCTGTTGCTGGCCAGTTTCGAATGCGGCTGGCCCAATCGCGAGAAAACGCCCCGCGAACCGACCCGTTCGCTGGGGGCGATCGCCATCGTCTTGTTCGTTCGGCAATTGACCGATGCCTCGCGGTTCATGGTCGCGGCCTTTGCGGTGGTTTTCGCATCCTGGCCGCTCGCCGGGATGGGCGGCGCGCTGGGCGGCGGCGCTGCGGTAGCGCTGGGCTGGATGCTGGGGGCGCAGCTGGACGAGCGGCTGCCGCTGCGCGGTATCCGGATCGCGCTGGCCATCATCCTGTTCGTTCTGGCGGCGATCACGGGATTGAGCGCGCGCGGGATAATCGGATGAAGCGATTAGTCTGGTCGGCTATAATCGAGAAACCCTACAGCATCTCGCGTGTTGGTGTAGTGAACATCCCAATCGGGTCGATATCATCTCAGCAAAAGGGGTAAATCTTATGGCCGAAGCAGGCGACAATTCGAAAGCCGGTCTCGTCAGCGCACTCAACGGGGCGCTTGCCGACACCGTGGCACTCTATTTCAAGACCAAGAACTTCCACTGGCATGTGGCGGGCCCGCGGTTCCGCGATCTCCACGTGCTGTTCGACGAGCAGGCCGCGCAGCTGGTCGGCACGGTCGACGATCTGGGCGAGCGCGTGCGCAAGAACGATGAATACACGCTCACGTCGATCGGCAGTGTTGCCAAGGCGACCCGTATCAAGGACCAGGACGATGTGTCGCTGACCGCCGATGCGATGGTCAAGGAACTGCGCGACGACAACAAGACGCTGCACGGGCGTCTGCTCGAAGTGAAGGAAGCCGCCGAAGAAGCGGGCGACAACGCCACCAGTGGTGTCGTCGACGACTGGATCGACGAGTGCGAGGAGCGTGTCTGGTTCCTCAACCAGACGAGCAAGTAACCGCGCCAACGTTGACCCGGCAACGGGCACATGATCGGGCCGCCTTTCCTGTTGGGGAAGGGCGGCCTTGGTGTATCAGGGGGTCATGAACACTCCCACGATCATCGAAGGGCGCAGCGACGCCGCCATCGCCGACTGGATTGCAGCGCGGCTGAGCGAGGCGATGGAAGCACAAGGTGGCCCCGTGACGATCACCGTGCCAGGCGGATCGACCCCGTTCCCGATCATGGCCGCGCTGCTGAAACACGATCTCGACTGGACGCGGCTGGTCGTCTGGCCGGGTGATGACCGCGTGGTTCCCGAAGACCACGCTGCGTCCAACACCGGCAAGCTGCGCGACCTGTTCGAACCGGCAGGTGCCGAAGTGGTCACGCTGACCGAGATGGAAGCCGTCCCGCATTTCGCGCTCGCATGGCTGGGGATGGGCACCGACGGGCACATCGCCTCGCTGTTCCCCAACACCGATCCACAGGTGGACGATCCGCGGCAAGTCGTGCGGCTGACCCCCGATCCGCTGCCGCCCGAAGCACCGTTCGACCGGATCAGCCTGACGCTGCCGGCACTGCTTGCCAGCGATGCGCTGGTGTTCGTCATACGCGGCGACGACAAGCGCGAAATTCTTAACCAAGCTATTGCAGGAACACATGATTTTCCGGTTGCGCGGCTGCTGCGCGCAGCTACACAGCCGGTCACATGCTTTACCTGATCCCCAAGCCGTTACACCGGCAGGCGCTGAAAATCGGGCACCGTCTGCGCCATCACTGGCGCCGGGTCAGCGGACGGACGGGAGTGGGGGTGAGCATCGTTGCCCGCGATCTCAACGGGCGGGTGCTGCTGGTGCGCCACAGTTACGGGCCCGAGGGGTGGTACTTCCCCGGCGGCGGCAAGCGGCGCAGCGAGACGCCCGAACAGGCGGCCTTGCGCGAGATAAAAGAGGAAACCGGCTGCACGGTGTCGGGCCTGGTGGGCGTCGGGATCATCGACGAGGAGCTTGCCGGTGCGCCTCATCGCGCGCATGTTTTCGACGGAGTGGTCGATGCCGTGCCGCAGCCCGACGGGCGCGAGATCGTCGAGGCGCGTTTCTTCCCGACGCATTCGCTGCCCGAACCGCTGAGCAAGCGGACCCGGGCGCGCTTCGCGCTGTGGCAGGCGCGCAGCTGCTAGAGCAGCGATAGCTGCGCGTCGGGACGGGCAGACTGCGTCTCGCCGCCCTGCTGCTCGAGCTTGGACAAGGTCAGCCCCATCAGCCGGATCGGCATGGGCAGCGGCAGCACCTCTTCCAGCAGCGCGCGCGCAAGCGTTGCGAACTGGGCCTTCTCGGCAATTGCGACATCGACCGTTTTCGCCCGGCTGAAGATCTGGAAATCGGTGTATTTCAGCTTGAGCGTGACCGTCCGGCCGCGGGCCTCCGCGCGTTCGATCGAGGTCCACACGATGTCGATGATGTCCTCCAGCGTTTCGCGCAGTTCGCCGCCCGACGACAGGTCGCGGCTGAAGGTCCGTTCGCCGCCCACCGACTTGCGGATGCGGCTGGAACGCACCGGGCGCAGGTCGATCCCCCGCGCCGCGCGGAACAGATATTCGGCAAAGCTGCCGAAATGCGCGCGGAGCCAGGCGATATCCCTGGCGGCCAGATCGCCGCCGGTCTCGATACCCAGCCGGGCCATCTTTTCCGCGCCCTTCGGACCCACGCCGTGGAACCGTCGGATCGGCAGCTCGGCCACGAAGCGCGCGCCTTCGCCGGGCCGGATCACGCACAGCCCGTCGGGCTTGTTCTGATCGCTGGCGATCTTGGCGAGAAACTTGTTGTAGCTCACCCCCGCACTCGCGGTCAGCCGGGTCTTGGCGCGGATTTCCTGCCGGATTAGCTCGGCAATGCGGGTCGCGCTGCCGATGCCGAGCTTGTCCTCGGTCACGTCGAGATAGGCTTCGTCGAGGCTGAGCGGTTCGACCAGGTCGGTGTGGTGGCGGAAGATCGCGCGGATCTGCTGGCTGACTTCGCGATAGACGTCGAAGCGGCTCTTGCAGAAGATCAGGTCGGGACACAGCCGCCGCGCAGTGACCGAGGGCATCGCGCTACGCACGCCGAACCGGCGCGCCTCGTAACTGGCGGCAGCAACCACGCCGCGGCCGCTGGAACCGCCCACTGCCACCGGCTTGCCGCGCAATTCGGGATTGTCGCGCTGTTCGACGCTGGCGAAAAACGCATCCATGTCGACATGGATGATCTTGCGCAGGCCGTCGGCCTCGCCCGCTGTGTCATCCGTACCCGCTTCGCCTTCGCTCATGCGCGATTAGATAGCCCTGCGGGTTGCAAAGCGGAACCTTGTCCGCCACCTGACATTTTGTGCAGATGCGAAGCGATCCCCTTGCCGGCGGCGAACGCCCGATAGCCGGGGCGGCCCCGGTAAAACGCATCGGCGAGCGTGAACTTATCGCGATGATGGCCTTACTGATGGCCTGCAATGCCTTCGGCATCGATGCGATCCTCCCCGCGCTAGACGATCTCGCCCTGTCATTGGGCGCCGTGGGCAACGATCGCCAGTTCATCGTCGGGGTCTATTTGCTCGCGGCCGGCATCGGGACGCTGATTCCGGGGGCTTTCGCCGATCGCTTCGGTCGCCGGCCGGTGCTGTTCACCGCGCTGGGCTTCTACATCGTGCTGTCGCTGGCCTGCGCGCTGGTCACCGATTTCACCTCCATGATCGCGTTGCGGGCCCTGCAGGGCTTCTTTGCTGCGGGCATCATCGCGTTGCCGCCGGCCATCATTCGCGACCGCGTCGGCGGCGACAAGATGGCGCGGATGATGAGCCTGATCTTTGTCATCTTCCTGCTGGTCCCCGCCGTGGCGCCGAGCATCGGGCAGGGCGTGCTGTTGTTGCTGGGCGATTGGCGCTGGATCTTCGTGACGATGGCGGTGTTCGGGTCGCTGATGTCGGTCTGGGTTTATATCCGCCTGCCCGAAACGCTGCATGAAAGCGACCGGCAGCGGATCGATATCGCGGTCATCGCGCGCAACATGCGCAGCGCTGTCACGCTGCGCTCGACCATGGGCTACACCTTGGCAAGTGCACTGGTGTTCGGCGGGTTGTTCGGCTTCATCAATTCCTCGCAGCAGCTCATCGGCGAGGCTTTCGGGGCGGGCGACATGTTCCCGCTGCTGTTCGCGCTGTGCGCGGGGTGTATGGCGCTGGCGAACTGGTCGAACAGCCGCATCGTCGAACGGCTTGGCGCGCGCCGCGTCAGCCATACCGCGCTGTTCGTGTTCATCTTCGTCGCCGGCCTGCAATTGTGGTTCGCCTATCAGCCGAACGAAAGCCTGTGGACCTTCATTCCGCTGATGGCGGCGAACATGAGCCTGCTCGGCTTTATCGGGGCCAATTTCGGTTCGATCGCGATGCAGCCGTTCCCGCACATTGCGGGCGCCGCGTCGAGTGCACAGAGCTTCCTGCGCATGACCACCGGGGCGCTGCTGGGCGCGGGTATCGGCTATGCCTATGACGGCACCGCGCGTCCGCTGGCGCTGGCGCTGCTGGTCACGGCCACCGTCAGCCTGCTGCTGGTGCTCTTTTCCGAACGCGGTGCGCTGTTCGGGCCGCCCGATCCGGATGTCGAGGAAACCTAGGCTTCGCTGGCCAGCCTGCGCCACGCAAGCTCGGCATATTCACACAGCAAGGGACGGGTGTCGCGCGGGTCGATGATGTCCTCGACATTGAAGCGTTCGGCGCTGCGGAAGGGCGAGGTGACCTGGTCGAGCCGCGCGCGAATTGCGGCGAGTTCGGCTTCCGGGTCGGCGGCGGCTTCGAGCTCGGATTTATAGGCCACTTCCAGACCGCCCGCGATGGGCAGGCTGCCCCAGTCACCCGAAGGCCAGCAGAACCGGTACTGGTAGGTCTCGGCATTCGACATGGCGCTGCCCGCAATCCCGTAGGCGCGGCGCAGGACGACCGAGGCGAGCGGGACGCTGGCCTTGTAGACTGCGTTCATTGCCTGCACCCCGTAACGGATCGTCCCCGCCATTTCGGCTTCGCGCCCGATCATGAAGCCGGGATTGTCGACCAGATGGACGATCGGCAGGCGGAACTGCTCCGCCAGCTTGACGAAGCGCTCGACCTTCTCGCTCGATTTCGCATCCCATGAGCCGCCGAGATAGGACGGGTCGCTGGCAAGCACCGCCACCGGCCAGCCGTCAAGCCGGGCGAGCGCGGTGATGCAGGCGCGGCCCCACATGCGGCCGATTTCGAACACGGTGCCCTGGTCGAACACCATCTCCATGCAGCGACGCATCGAATAGACCGCCTTGGGATCGCGCGGGACGAGGTCCAGCAGCGCCTCCTCGCGCCGGTGGACCGGATCGGTGCAATTGGACCGGCGGGCGAGCTGGCCGACATGTTCGGGCATGAACGCCAGGAAATGCCGTGCGCGCGCGAAAGCCTCCGCCTCGCTGGCAACCTCGTCGTCGACCACGCCGTTGCGCGTATGGATGGCGCTGCCGCCGAGGTCTTCCTTGGCCTGCTGGTGGTCGGCCGAACCCTTGTAGCCTTCGCCGAGCCCATCGACCACCGCGGGGCCCGCGGCAAAGATCTGGCTGAGGCCCTTGACCATGACCGAATAATGGCTCGCTACCACGCGCGCCGCACCAAGGCCCGCGGTGGGTCCGAGAGCAAGCGCGACCACGGGCACGGTGTCGAGATTGGTCACCACGTCGCCCCAGCCGGGGACCGCGGGGATATAGGTCGCGCCGATCTGTTCGAGCGTCTTGACCGATCCGCCGCCGCCAGTGCCGTCGATCATGCGGATGATCGGCAGCTTGAGCTCATGCGCCATTTTCTCGGCCTGCACCATCTTGCGGCTGATCCCGGCATCCGCCGCGCCGCCGCGAATGGTGAAATCATCGGCGGTGGCAACCACCGGGCGGCCGTTGATCCGGGCCTTGCCGAACAGGAAGGGGGCAGGAAGGACGGTTTCGAGATTGCCGTCCTCGTCGTAGCTGCCCTTGCCCGCAATCTTGCCGATCTCGCGGAAGGTGCCGTCGTCGCACAGCGCGGCGAGCCGGGCGCGGGCATCCATCTTGCCCCGGCCATGCTGGCGGGCGACCTTTTCCTCACCGCCCATCTGCTCGGCCAGCGCCTCGCGCCGGCGCAGTTCCTCGAGTTCAGCTTCCCAGCTCAAAAACACTCCCGTCATGCTGAACTTGTTTCAGCATCCATTCTTCGGCTTCGTGCGAAGATGCATGCGGCGAAATGGACCCTGAAACAAGTTCAGGGTGACGGAAGGAGACTATTCCTCTGCAGGCACTACCAAACACAGCACGGCTTCGACCTGCACCTGTCCGCCGGTCGCGGCCGAAAGCTCGGTCACGGTCCCGTCGAACGGGGCGGTCAGCGCGTGTTCCATCTTCATCGCCTCGAGCACCATCAGCCGCTGTCCCGCAGTCACCCGGTCGCCCTCGGCCACATCGACCGCGATGACCTTGCCCGGCATGGGGGCGAGGATAGCACCGCTACCGGCCGCCGCCGCGCCGCTGCCGCGGCTTTCCAGCGCGAACTCGAAACCCTGGCCATCGGCAAAAACCACCGTGCGCGCATCTTCGACGAAACCTGTGGCATGCGCGGCCTCGCTTTCGCCGATGACGTCGACCGTGCGGCTTTCGCCCTTGTGGAACAGGGTCGCGGCGACCCGCGGATCCGCATTGAGCCGGAAACCGATCGGGCGGGGGGCGTTCTCCTCGATCGCGTCGAGGACCGTAAAGTCGGCGGCAGCCTGCCAGATCGCATCATCTGGCGCATCGTTGCCGACCAGCCGTTCGAGCTTGCGTTCGATGAATCCGGTGTCGAGCTGGGCTTCGACGAAATCGTCTTCCAGCAGGGCGTTGGCGAGGAAGGCGGCGTTAGTCTTCACCGGCCAGACCTCGACGCTTTCGGCGATATCGGCCAGGGCCTCGATCGCGTCCGCCCGGGTCTTTTCCCACACGACGAGCTTGGCGACCATGGGATCGTAATGCGGGGAAATCATATCGCCTTCGGCGACACCCGTTTCGATCCGTCCCGTGCTGCCGAGGTCGAAATGGTCGAGCGGGCCGGTCGAGGGGAGAAAGCCGCTGGCCGGGTCCTCGGCATAGAGCCGCGCTTCGATGGCGTGGCCGTCGATGCGCAGTTCACCCTGCTTAAGCGGGATCGGCTCGCCGCTCGCGACGCGCAGTTGCCACTCGACCAGATCGACCCCGGTAATTTCCTCGGTCACCGGATGCTCGACCTGAAGGCGGGTGTTCATTTCCATGAAGAAAATGCGATCGGCGCGCAGGCCTTCGCTGGCATCGGCGATGAATTCGATCGTGCCCGCACCCTCGTAGTCGACTGCCTTTGCGGCGCGCACGGCAGCGGCGCAGATTTCCTCGCGCGTCGCCTCGTCCATGCCGGGGGCGGGGGCTTCCTCGATCACCTTCTGGTGGCGGCGCTGGAGGCTGCAATCGCGCTCGAACAGGTGGACGACATTGCCGTGGCTGTCGCCGAACACCTGCACCTCGATATGGCGGGGCGAGGTGATCCATTTTTCCAGCAGCACTTCATCGTTGGAAAAGCTGGCCTTGGCTTCGCGGCGGCAACTTTGCAGGTCCGCTTCGAAATCTTCGGCCTTGTCGACCTTCCGCATACCCTTGCCGCCGCCGCCCGCAACCGCCTTGATCAACACGGGGTAGCCGATGGCGTCGGCTTCCTTCTTCAGCCGTTCGGCCGACTGGTCTGCGCCCAGATAGCCGGGCGTAACCGGGACGCCCGCTTCCATCATCAGCGTCTTGGCAGCATCCTTGAGCCCCATCGCCTCGATGCTCGACGGCTTGGGGCCCACCCAGATCAGCCCGGCATCAATCACGGCCTGCGCGAAACCGGCATTTTCGGACAGGAAGCCGTAGCCCGGGTGGATGGCTTCCGCTCCGGTCTGCTTGGCCGCAGCGATGATCTTTTCGCCGAGCAAATAGCTTTCGGCGGCGGGTGAGGGGCCGATATGCACCGCCTCATCGGCTTGCCGCACGTGCAGTGCGCGGGCGTCGGCGTCCGAATAGACCGCGACCGTGGCAATACCCATTGCGCGCGCGGTGCGGATGATGCGGCAGGCGATTTCGCCGCGATTGGCGATGAGGAGCTTTGCAATCATGCGGCGGGGATTAGCTTCCGCCGGGGGAAAAGGAAACTCCCGTAACTGCCGATTGGCAAGGACGAGCGAAGGCCTCTACCAGCCGGCCAGCGGCTTGAAGTCGTGCCGGCTCCAGGTGATCGGCTCCGCGAGCGGGGGCGGGCGGTTGCGGACCGCTTCGAAGAACGCGGCGACCATGTGCCAGGTCTTTTCGGCGGCCGAAACGCGCGTGCGAGTATCCCACGCCAGCTGGCCCCGGTTCAAGACCTTGCGGCCGATCGCGCCGTAGATCCGCGCGGCGGACAGCACCGCCCAGCGCTGGCGGAAGCGCAATTTCCGCGCGCCGAGCTTGGCCGCCGCCTCGTGCTTCTCCATCAGTTCGATAAGGCGCGGCATCAGGCTGGCGAGGCGAAAGCGGTTTTCGGGCAGGGCGTGTTCGCCCTGTTGCCAGCCCATTTCCTCGAGCCATTTTTGCGGCAGGTAACAGCGATCGGCTTCTGCATCTTCGACGATGTCGCGCGCGATGTTGGCCATCTGGAACGCGAGACCGAGGTCGCAGGCCCGGTCCAGCGTTTCGCCATCGTCGGGATGCACCCCCATGATCCGCGCCATCATGATGCCGACCGCACCCGCGACATGGTAGCAATATCGCAGCATGTCCGCTTCGGTGTTCGGGGTCCAGCGCGTCGCATCGAGCGCGAAGCCGGCGATCACGTCGTTGGCTTCGGCCAGCGTCAGGCCGCATTCGTCGGCGACCAGGCCGAACGCGTCGAAAGCGGCATCGGCGGTGGGCTGTTCCTCGAATGCGCGTTTGGTCAGCACGCGCAGGGCCTGCACGCGGTCTTCCGCATCCTTCATGTTGCCCTGGTCGCCCAGTGGCCCGCCCTTGTCCTGATTGTCCGCGATGTCGTCGCACCGGCGGCACCAGGCGTACAGCAGCCAGCTGCGTTCGCGGGTTGCCTTGTCGAACAGTTTCGAAGCTGCGGCAAAGCTGTGCGAACCCTGTTCGATCGATTCGAGCGACTTGTCGACCAGGATCGCGCGATCGCGGCCGCCGCCCGCGCGGGTCGGGGTGGGCCGCAGGTACCGCGACTGGACCAGGGTGCGGGGTTTGCTCAGAGGTCGTCGGCCTTCATCTGGAAGATCGGCGTATGCGGTTCATAGGCTGCCATTCTGTCGAGTAATCCGTCCAGAGTGTCGTCGTGCACGAGGATGTTCTGGTGCACCGGGCGGACGAAACCGACTTCCGCCATCTTGCGGTTGAAGGCGATCAGCTCGTCGTAAAAGCCGAAGGCATTGAGCAGGCCGACCGGGTTGTCGTGATAGCCAAGCTGCGCCCAGCTCATCGCCTCCCACAATTCGTCCATCGTCCCGACGCCGCCGGGGATCGTGATGAAGCCGTCCGACAGGTCGGTGAACCGCTGCTTGCGCTCGTGCATGCCGCCCACGGTGTAAAGTTCGGTGCAATCGTGATTGGCGACTTCCGAACTGGCCAGTGCCTCGGGAATGACGCCAATCACTTCGCCGCCGGCCTCCAGCGCACCGCGCGCGGTGGCGCCCATCAGGCCGAGCCGGCCGCCGCCATAGACCACGCCGATACCGCGTTCGGCGAGGCGCTTGCCCACATCGTAGGCGAGCTGGATATAGCGCGGATCATCGGGCGAGGCGGAGCCGCAATAGATGGCGAGACGGTTCATCCCGCGCGTCATACTGCCAAATCTTCCAGCATCAATCCGGCAGTTGCCTTGGCGCTGCCGACCACCCCCGGAATTCCCGCCCCGGGATGCGTGCCCGCACCGACAAGGTAGAAATTGTCGAGCACATCGTCGCGATTGTGCCCGCGGAACCACGCGCTTTGCGTCAGCACCGGCTCGAGGCTGAAGGCGCTGCCCATATGGGCGTTGAGGTCGGCGGCGAAATCGCGCGGGGCGTAATGGAACTTGGTCACGATGCGCGAATGGATGTCGGGGATCAGGCGCCGGCCGAGTTCGTCGAGAATGCGCTTCTCGAGTACCGGTCCCATTTCCTCCCAGTCGACGGCCAGCTTGCCCATATGGGCCACCGGCACCAGCGCATAGAAAGTGCTCATCCCCTCGGGCGCCATGCTGTCGTCACTGACGCTGGGGTGGTGCAGATAGATCGAGAAATCCTCGGGCAGGACGCCGTGATCGTAAATGTCCTCGAGCAGGCCTTTGTAGCGCGGACCGAACAGGATCATGTGATGCGGAATACCCGGCCAGCTTCCTTCGATGCCGAAGTGGACGACGAACAGGCTGGGGCTGAAGCTCTTGCGCGACAGGCTCTTGGCGTAATCCTTGCCGCGCTTCGATCCGGCCAGCAGGTCCTTGTAGCTGTGCATGATGTCGGCATTGCTCGCGATCGCGTCGAACCGCTGGCGCCAGCCGGACTGCGTCTCGATCTCGGTCACCTGCTTGCCCAGCGTGTGCACCTGCGCCACCGGATCGCCCAGCCGCACGGTGCCGCCGATGCGCTCGAAATGCGCGACCATGCCGGCGATCAGGCGATTGGTGCCGCCCTTGGCCCACCATACGCCGCCGTCCTTTTCGAGCTTGTGGATCAGCGCATAGATGCTGCTGGTCTTCATCGGATTGCCGCCGACCAGCAGCGTATGGAAGCTCAGCGCCTCGCGCAGCTTTTCGTTTTCGACATAGCTCGACACCATCGAATAGACGCTGCGCCATGCCTGCTGCTTGGCCAGGGCTGGCGCCGCCTTGAGCATGGATTTGAAATCGAGGAACGGCACATGGCCAAGCTTGACGTAGCCTTCTTCGTAGACCGCTTCGGAATATTCGAGGAACCGCTGGTAGCCGGCGACATCGGCGGGATTGAGCTGGGCTATCTCGCGGAACAGCTGTTCCTCGTCGTTCGAATAATCGAACTGCGTGCCGTCGGGCCAGGCGAGCCGGTAGAAGGGCATGACCGGCATCAGCTCGACATCCCGAGCGATGTCGTGACCGGTCAGCGCCCACAATTCCTTGAGGCAATCGGGATCGGTGATGACGGTCGGGCCCGCATCGAAGGTGAAACCGTCGCGCTCCCAGTAATAGGCCCGCCCTCCGGGCTTGTCGCGCGCTTCGACGACGGTCGTGGTGATGCCTGCCGATTGCAGGCGAATAGCGAGCGCAAGGCCGCCGAAGCCTGCACCGACGACGCAGGCCGTGCGGCCGGTGGGGGCGGGGACGAACGGCTCGGTGCTGTCGCTCGGGGTAACGGGAATGGCAGTTTCGGTGTTCATTGCGACCTCTCATGGACCAGCGGGCTGCCCTTGCCAAGCAAGGCGCGAATGGCGGCAGGGACAGATACGGGCGGCTTGCCCGAGAGGATGCGCAGCTTGTCGGCCGTGCTCGAATTTCCAGCGTAGAATTGTTCGATCAGGGGTTCGCGCAGGCGATAGAACCGCTCGAACACTCGGTAGCGTTCCTCCGGCTCGGCAGCGTCGAACAGCATCCTGCCGAGGCTGCGATAGAACCGCGTCGCCTGCCAGTGCCGCTGCGCCCGGTCTTCGAATAGCGCGGCAAGCTGGTCGCCCGGCAGCCGCGCGTGGCGGGCCAGGGCGAGAGCATTGGCCACGGCGAAGGGCAGGGTGTAGCTGGTCAGCGGGTGAACGAAGCCGCCGCGCGCGCCCGACCGAACCACGCCCGCACCTCCGAGCGCCGCCCGGTAGGCTGCGAAATCGCCTCCGGTAATAACCGGCAACACGCCGGTTTCGCCGCCGAGCCGATCGCCGTGCCAGCCCATCGCCGTACAATAGCGGTCGATGCGCGCTTCTAGCGCCGCGCGATCGAGCGCAGGTTCGTCGGCGTAATAGGTGTCCTCGACGAACAGCTCGTCCGGGCCAAGCGGCAGGGTGTAGACGAAGCGGTAGGCCCCGTGCTGGGCCACGCGCGTGTCCATGACGATGGGATCGGCGACGCCATGCGCGGTCCGTGTCCGCAAATGCCGTCCCACGAAGACCTGCCACCCGCCGCGCAGCTGGGCCGAGGGGGTGAAATCGCGGCAATCGATCACGCAGCGCGCGGCGATGTGCTCACCGCTGGCGAGCGTGACGCCGCCGGCAGCCAGTTTTGTGGCGCGTGCCTGCGTGCGGATGGCGGCTGCGGGCAGTTCGCTGCGCAGCGCGGCATCGAAATCCCGGCTGGCGAGCGAACGATAGGGCGAAGACAAGTGGCGCGTATGGCCCGGAAAGGCGACATCGTAACCGCCGGACCACTCGGTCGTGGCAAAGCCAGCCATGAGCTGCGTCCCGGGAGCGTCGAGATCGCTGGCGAACCAGCTCCAGCGGTGGTTGCCGCCCAGGCTGTCGCCCGCTTCGAAGATCGCTACGTTCAACTCGGGATGGGCGCGGCGCACTGCCAGCGCGGCCAATCCGCCCGCCAGGCCGCCGCCGACCACGGCCATATCGATCATGCGCCCGTCCATCGCCCGTGGGCTTAGAAGCGAAGCGGCCCAGCGGCAATCGCTTTGGAATTCCTTCCGGGCAGGGATACGGGAACGTCACACTACCGTGCGAGTTGAACGGCAAAGACATATATCGAGGGAATCCGCATGAAGTTACTGTTCGCCGCAACCGGATCGCTGGCGCTCGCCTGCGCCGCACCCGCCATGGCCCAGAATGTCGAGGCATTGCCCGACGGACCTGACGGCGAAGCGACCGTATTCGATGGCAACTGGTTCTCGATCGGTGCGGGCGCGGTCTATTCCGCCAGCTACGATGGGTCGGACGACTATGTCGTATCGCCGATCCCTATCGTACAGGGCAAGATCGGCGGTGTGCGCATCAGCCCCCGGGCGGGTGGTGCTGCGCTCGATTTCATCAATGACGACAGCGATGGCGCCAAGATTTCGGCCGGCGTTGCTGCGCGGCTCAACCGCAACCGCGCCTCGCAGATCGAGGATCCCGTGGTCCTGTCCTATGGCGAACTCGACACCGCCTTCGAAGTCGGTCCCTCGGTGGGGATCAGCCTTCCCGGCCTGCTCAATCCCTATGACAGCCTGAGCTTCAACATCGAGACGCTGTTCGATGTCGCCGGCGCGCATGACGGTACGCTGGTCAGCCCGGGCGTGACCTATTTCACACCCGTCAGCCGCGGCGCGGCGATCTCGCTGTCGGTCAGTGGTTCGTATGTCGACGACGATTATGCCGATTATTACTATTCGGTACCGGCCGGCGGCGCACTGCCGGCCTACCAGGCGGATGGCGGCTGGGACCGGGTGGGTGTCAACCTGCTCACCGGGGTCGATCTCGACGGCAATCTTGCCAACGGCGGGCTCGCGCTCATCGCCATGGGCGGATATTCGCGGATGCTCGGCGATGGCAAGCGTACACCGTTCACCTCCATTCGCGGTGATGCAGACCAGTGGATGGGCGCACTCGGGATCGGCTATACCTTCTAGCGCCGCTTTTGCTTGATACGCCGGCCGCTGGCGGGCATCTCCTTGGGTAACCAAGGGGATAGAGAATGAAGTTTGCCGCATTCATCGCACTGGCGGGGGCGATGTGCGCCGCGCCGGCGCTGGCCGATACCACTGTCATCCACGCGGGCGCGCTTGTCATCGATGCCGAAAGCCAGCCGCGTGGGCCATCCACGATAACGGTCACCGACGGGAAGATCGTCAGCGTTGCCGACGGCTTCACGGCAGCCCCCGCACAGGCGGTCACGGTCGATCTGAAAGACAAGACCGTGGTACCCGGAATGGTCGACCTGCATGTCCACCTGACCGGCGATCCGGGCGGCGATTTCTGGAAGGGCGCAGTCGAGCCCGATGAATGGGATGTCGTCGTCGGCGCCAAGAATGCCCGCCTGACGGCGCTTGCCGGGTTCACGACCGTGCGCGAAGCGGGCAGCGGCCCCGCCAGCGCCTTCTCGCTGCGCCGCGGAACCGCGGAAGGTTTCATCGACGGCCCGCGCATCGTGGCAGCCGGCCCCTCGCTCGCGATCGTGGGCGGGCACGGCGATGTCAGCGGCTTCCGCCCCGAAGTCAACGAACTGCTCGACAGCGGGTTCACCTGCACCGGGGCGGTCGAATGCGCCGAAAAAGTCCGGCTCGCGAGCCAGAACGGCGCCGATATCATCAAGATTACCGCCACGGGCGGCGTGCTCAGCCAGCAAGGGCGGGGGCTCGAAGCGCATTTCACCAGCGCCGAGATGAAGAGCATTGCCGATACTGCGCATTCGCTCGGTCTGAAGGTCATGGCGCATGCGCATGGCGCGCGCGGGATCGAGGCCGCGGCGCGTGCCGGCATCGATTCGATCGAGCACGGGACCTATCTGGACGAGGCGGCCGCCCGTGCGATGAAGGACAACGGTACCGTGCTGGTGCCCACGCTGATGGCGTTCAAGGGCGTTACCGAACGGCTTGGACAGGGCGTCTACACACCGGTCGTCGAGGACAAGATCCGCGATGTAGCCGAAACCGCGCGCGTCTTCATGGGCAAGGCGCTGCGCTGGGGCGTGCCGATCGCTTTCGGGACCGATGCCGGCGTCTTCGGTCACGGCCGCAATGCAGGCGAATTCGCGCTGATGGTCGAACAGGGCATGAGCCACCGGGATGCTTTCGCGGCGGCGACCACCCACGCCGCACGCGTGCTGGGACTGGAAAACGAGATCGGCCGGATCGCGCCCGGCTATTCGGCGGATCTGATTGCGGTCGAAGCCAACCCGCTCGACGATACGTCGACGCTGGAGAATGTCGATTGGGTGATGGTGCGCGGCCGCGTGATCGATTGACCGCAGCATTGCCGGCGCCATGCGGAACAGGGCACTGCATGGCGCCGGTCGAGCGACATATGCCTTCGATCGTATGGCGTGCTTGTGCGCTCGGGCAAATGCCTGTCCTATCGCTGCACTACAATTACCAGGGGAACCTCCATGAAACTCGTCCGTCACGCCCTCGCTTCGGGTGCCGCCCTTTCGCTTGTTCTGGCAGCGAACCCGGCCATCGCCCGCGATCACCATGCAGCAACCGATGCTGCGAGCGAAATCAGCGAACACGACAAGCTCTTCGCGCTGTTCGCGGATGCCGATGAACGCAGCCTCAAGCTCAATCCGGTCGGCGCGCTGTTTCGCGGCGACATGCGCTACGCGGACCGCCTGGGCGATTACCTGACCGACGAGCATCTTGCCGCAAGCAAGGCGGACAATGCCGAAAACCTCGCGAAGCTGGCCGAAATCGACCGCAGCAAGCTGTCGCCTACCGACCAGCTCGCCTACGATGTCTTTGCCTACAACCAGCAGCGTGAGCAGGAGGGCTATGCCCCCGCGATCCTCGCGGCGAGCGAAGTGCGTCCGGTGAACCATTTCTCAGGCTTCCACACGTTCTATCCCAACTTCGCCAGCGGGCAGAGCGCCGCCCCCTTCAAGACGGTCGAGGACTACGAGAACAACCTCAAGCGGCACGAGGATTACATCGCCATCACCGACCGCGCGATCGGCAAGTTCCGCGAAGGCATGGAAACCGGCGTGTACGAAACCAAGCTGACGATCGGCAACGTCGTCAGCCAGCTCGACACGCAGTTGGCGATGCCGGTCGAGGAATCGCCCTTCTTCATGCCGGTGAAGAACTTCCCCGAGGAATTTTCCGCCGAAGAGAAGGCGCGGCTGACGGCTGAATACACCGCGGCCACCGAGGAAATCTACGCGGCGCACGAGCGGATGCGAGATTTCCTGCGCGACGAATACATGGCCGTGGCACGCGACAGCGTGGGACTGTCACAGATGAAGGGCGGCGCGGAGTTGTACAGGCATATGGTGGAGGGTACGACGACGCTTCCGCTCGAGCCCGATTACCTGCACGAACTGGGCCTGTCCGAAGTGGCGCGGATCAAGAATGGCCTCGAGCAGATCAAGCAGGAAGTCGGCTTCGAGGGGACGCTCAACGAGTTCTTCGACTACGTGCGCACCGACGAGCAGTTCAAGCCGGAGAGCCGCGAGGCGTTGACGCAGAGCTATTACGATATCGGCGAGCAGGTCGATGAGAAGATCGGCGAATATTTCTCGCTGGTCCCCAAGACCCCCCTCGAGATCAAGCCCTACGAGGAGTATCGCGAGAAGTTCGAAGCGGGTGGTTCGTACAATTCGGGCGCGCCGGACGGTTCGCGGCCGGGGACATTCTATTTCAACGCCTATGACCTGCCCAGCCGCCTGACGACGGGCAATGTGACGCTTTACCTGCACGAAGGCGCACCGGGGCACCATTTCCAGATCAGCCTCGCGCAGGAAAACACCGATCTGCCGGCATTCATGCGCTTCGGCGGCAACACGGCCTATGTCGAAGGCTGGGCGCTCTATTCGGAGACGCTGGGCTATGAGATGGGCTTCTTCGACGATCCCTGGAACCGTTACGGTACGCTGCAGGACGAGCAATTGCGCGCGATGCGGCTGGTGGTCGATACCGGGCTGCATGCCAAGGGGTGGACGCGCGAGCAGGCGATCGACTTCATGCTCAAGAATTCGGGCATGACGCGCACCGAAGTGGTCGCCGAGGTCGAGCGCTATATCGCCATTCCCTCGCAGGCGCTGGCGTACAAGGTCGGGGCCATCAAGATCCAGGAACTGCGCAAGCGCGCCGAAGATCAGCTGGGCGAGGATTTCGACATCCGCGAATTCCACGCCGAGGTGCTCGACACGGGCAGCCTGCCGATGCCGGTGCTGGAGAACAAGATCGACCGCTGGATCGCTTCCAAGGCAAGCTGACCGACCGGCGCGGGCGGGGATTTGCCCCCCGCTCGCGCTGGTTAGCGCAGCCGCGGCACGCTAATCCCGTTCGTGCATGACACGAGCGAGAGGGGAATAGGGCGATGGACTGGTTGCGCCGGGCCGACTGGCTCACCCATGAGCGCGTGCGCGGTTACGCCTTGCTGCTGGCGCTGGCGAGCCTGGGGCTTGTCGCCATATCCTTCTGGCGCGCTATGCCGCCGGGGACGACTGACTTCCTGGCTTTCTGGGGCGCGGGGCAGGTCACCGCCGCTGGCGAACCTGCAGCCGCCTACGATCTGGCGGCGCAGCAGCAGGTCCAGACCTCGACGGGAAGCCCGGGATGGTTCGCTTTCGTCAATCCGCCACCGTTCCTGTTCGCGCTCGTGCCACTCGGGCTATTGCCGCTGCCGATCGCATGGATTGTCTGGGTGGCTTCGACATGGGGTGCGTGGGCCTGGGTCAGCGTCCGGGCGTTCCCGCGGTTGTGGCCACTGGTGCTGGCCTATCCGGGAGCACTGATCGCGGCGGGACATGCACAGACCGGTTTGCTCACTGGCGCGCTTCTGGTGCTGGCGGCGCATGAATTACCGCGGCGGCAGGTGGTGGCCGGTGCGGCGGTAGGTGCTCTCGTTATCAAGCCGCATCTCGCTCTCCTCGCCCCGTTCTGGCTCAGTGCAGGCGGCAAATGGCGGGCATTCGTTGCGGCCGGGCTGGTGGTCGCGGCGCTGCTGGGGGCGGCATGGCTGATCTTCGGCAGCGATACTCTGCTGGCCTATACCGGAAGCTGGAGCGCCAGCCGCCAGCTTATCGAGAGGCCTGATCCGGACTTCATGTTGCGGATGAGCACGATCTTTTCCCAGTTGCGGCCACACCTCGGCGATTTTGTCGCGCTTGCAGGGGCTGCATGTTCTGCCGTGTTGGCCCTTGCAGTCGCCCTGTTCGCACCGCAGCGTTTCGGCGACGATGCCTCAGGAGCTTCTGCTGCAGTCCTGGCGGCTACTGCGCTCGCATCGCCCTATCTGTTCAGTTACGATCTGCCGTTCCTCGTGTTTCCGACGCTCTGGCTGGTCATTCAGGGGCTCGAGCGCGGGTTTCGTCCTTACGAGAAGCTCGGCCTCACGCTGCTCTATTTCGCTCCCTATGCCACACGCGCGGCGGCGTTCCCCCTCGGCGTCAATTTGATGCCGCTTGCCGCACTCGCGCTGCTTGGGCTTGTCTGGACGCGCACCCCTGCGGGAACCCGAAAGCACCGCTGAGGGTTTATCGGCAAGCAATGGCATTCATGGAGGTACCCCATGTCGAGCATGTCTTTCCGCAGCAGCCGCCCAGATCGCTGGGCACAGCCCCGGCCCTACAGCGACAGTTCGCTGCGCTATCGTATGCATGGCAAGATCCAGCCGATGGAGGAACCAGGGTTCCTCGCGCGCCTGTTCGGACGCCGCTGATCTCCCGCTGAAAGGAAAGGGGCCGGAAAGCGTTCGCTCTCCGGCCCCTTTGCCATTCAGTCGCAGAAGTCTCAGTATTCTTCCGGCTCTTCCGGCGTTGCCTCGCGGTATTCTTTGCCGGCCGTGCGATCGCCGCGGGCCAGCTTGAACACCACGCCGCTGAGCAGCGCGAGCGCCAGGAGGTTGGGCAGGACCATGGTGGCATTGGAGATATCGCCAAGCCGCCAGACCAGCTCGCTCGGCTGTGCCGCGCCGATGAAGATCACCACGCACCACAGCACGCGCCACACCATGTGCAGCCGCCGCTCGCCCTCGCGCGTCGAGCCTTTCATCCGGTCGTAGAGGAAGGTGATCGCGCGCTCGCCATAATAGCTCCACGTTAGCAGCGTGGTGAAGACGAACAGCAACAGCGCGATGCTGGCGATCAGCGTTCCGATCGGGATCGAGGCAATTTCGACCGGGAAGGCCGCTGCGAAGGCGCCGCTGGTCATTTCGAAACCGACGCGGTCCGATTGCCAGGCATGCGCCACCGCTTCGCCGCCCGCGGTGAAATCACCGCGCACGGTCAGGATGACCAGTGCGGTCATGGTGCAGATGACTACCGTATCGATGAACGTGCCCAGCATCGCCATGCGGCCCTGCTGTTCGGGATCGTCGGTCTGCGCCACAGCATGGGCGATCGGGGTCGAACCCTGGCCCGCCTCGTTCGAGAACAGGCCACGCGCCACGCCGGCGCGGATCGCCATGATGATTGCCGCGCCGGTGAAGCCGCCCACCGCGCTTTGCGGGTTGAAGGCGCCGTCGAAAATCAGCGCGAAGGTTTCACCCAGATCGGCGAAATTGAGCGCCAGCGCGATTACGGCCATCACCAGGTAAGCGGCTGCCATGAACGGCACCACGCTTTCGGCAACGCGACCGATCGACTTGATCCCGCCGATGATGACCACGAATACCAGCACGGCCACGATCAGCCCGCCGAGCCATTCCTCGATCCCGAACAGCTCGTTCAGGCCATCGGCCACGGCGTTCGCCTGGATCGAGTTGCCCGTTACCAGCGCGCTGAACAGCGTGCCCAGGCAGAAGACGACCGCCAGCCAGGTCCATTTCGGCCCCAGGCCCATCATGATGTAGGTCATCGGCCCGCCGCGCTTGACCCCGTCGCTGGTGGTTTCGCGGTAGCGAATCGCCAGCGACCCTTCGGCAAAGGCCAGTGCCATGCCGAACAGCGCGGTGACCCACATCCAGAAAATCGCCCCGGGACCGCCGAGCGCGATCGCGGTGGCGACCCCGGCCAGGTTGCCCGTACCGACTTGGCCCGAAAGCGCGGTCGACAGCGCGGCGAAGGGGCTGATTTCGCCCGCCCCTTCGCCCTTGCGTCCGGCAAACAGGCCCTTGGCCGCTGCCCCCAGCTTGGTGATCGGATAGAACCGCAGGCCGGCCATGAACCACAGGCCGACACCCAGGAGGATGATGGCCAGCGGGGGGAAGGGAATGACCGCTTCGCCGTTCCACAGGCCGGCCCAGATGAAATCGGAAATGTTGGTAACCGGCTGTACCAGCCGATCGCCCAGACTTGGTGTCTGGCCTAGTGCCATCGCGAGTATTCCCCTCATGCGTCCCGGAAAACTGAAAGCGTGCACGCTAGGGCCGCCGGCGCGACTTGCAAAGGGTGAAAGAGACGCACGTCCACCGCTTGCCTTTTGACCGATGCGGCGGTAGATGCAGCGCCGTCTTCCGACATTGGGATCGCAGAAAAGCCCCTCCCGGACTTGAACCGGGGCGGCGAAAGACCCTACCTGAAAGGGACGTGGCGGAAGGCGGCACGATTTTTACGCGAGAGACGTGGAACATGGCAGACCAGAAGAAAACCAGCCCGGCGGAATTCCTCCGGCAGGTGCAGACCGAAGGGCGCAAGGTCGTATGGCCGACGCGCGAGGAAACGGTGCGCACCGCTATCTTCGTGTTCATCCTCACGGTGATCCTCTCGCTTTTCTTCCTCGGCATCGATTCGCTGTTCAGCGCCGTGGTGCGCTGGCTGCTGACGCTGGCCTGATTTTCCTGGCCTGAGCCGCATTTCGACAGGGTAACGAGTACACATGGCACGCTGGTACATCATCCACGCCTATTCGGGTTTCGAGAACAAGGTCCGCGATGCAATCATCGCCGAGGCCGAGCGTCTGGGCCTGTCCGAAGGCGTCGAGGAGGTCGAGGTTCCGACCGAGACGATCACCGAGGTCAAGCGCGGCAAGAAGGTCCAGGTCGAACGCAAGTTCATGCCGGGCTACGTGCTGGCGAAGCTGAACATGACCGACGATGTCTACCACCTGGTCAAGAACACCCCCAAGGTTACCGGCTTCCTCGGCAACAACAACAAGCCGCAGCCGATTTCCGAAAAGGAAGCGGCCCGGTATTTCGGCGGCGTGGAAGAAGCGCGTTCGGCGCCCAAGACCGAAATCAGCGTCGATTACGAGATCGGCGACCAGGTCAAGGTGCTCGACGGTCCCTTCGCCAGCTTCAACGGGCTGGTCGAGGAACTCGATTTCGACAAGCAGAAGGTCAAGGTCTCGGTCTCGATCTTCGGCCGCGCAACGCCGGTCGAACTCGATTTCGAGCAGGTCGAACTGGCCAAGTAAGCCGCAGCCTCGTGCCGGCTTTTTGAAAAGGCCCCGCCCGGACGATCCGGGCGGGGCCTTTCCGCTTTAGAAGGTCTTGCCGAGCGAGACCGAGAGACGCCAGTCCTCGGGCAGCTGGATGCCGTTCAGATTCTGATACACGGGGATGCCGGCCTCGATCCCCAATTGCGGGCGATCGGGCCCGGCAAGCGGCAGCGCCACGTTGGCGCCGAGCCCGGCGAGCACCTTGTCACCGCCATAGTTGGCTTGGATGTCGGCCGGCGTGTGATGCTTGTGCGGACCGTCGTAATGGCCTTCGATCCGCCCTTCGTGTTCCCAGGTGAGACGGCTGGTAAGGCTGAAACCGTTATCCACGAGATAGCTGAGCCAGCCGGTCGCCTGCGCCTTGTCGCCAAAGGCGAAGCCGCTCTTGTTGGCGTCTTCCGTCCGCCAGCGGTAGCTCGCCTGTGCGCCCCAGCCGACCATACCCGCCTGGCCGGACACGGTCACCGAGGGTTCGATGTCCCAGGTCCCGCTGCCCGACTGCATCATGTAGTGGACGAAGGTGCCGTCGCTGTTCTTGCGATCGACCTTGCCGGTCGGTGACCACAGGCCGAGCGTGGCATGCGCCTTGAACCGCGGCTGGTGCGCGAGCCGGTAGCTGGCCGATACCAGCGTATCGCCAATCCCCTGGGACGCATGGGTCATGGTTTGGCCGAAAGCCATCCCGCTATGGCCGTGATCCATATCGCCCATGGGCATGCCGCCCATCGCCATATCGCCCATGCCGGTATTGCCGGGGTCGATCCCGACCATGGTCATCGTGTGCCGCATCCAGTGGGGCATGACCATCAGCGTCAGCTTGTCATTGGGAGCATACATCACATCGAGCATGACCATGTCCATGACCATGTCGGACCCGCGTACGGAGTAGCCGGCAGCGAACACCTCCACGTCGCTTAGTGTCGTGGTGCGCGCGCGATTGCCGCCTGAATAGCTGCTGCGGGTGTAACGCAGGCCGATCATGAACTCGCCGCCGTCATGCGTGTGTTCGTTCATCAGCCCCGCCGCGGGATGCAGCGTCACGGGCGTAACGACAATAACTTCGCCAGCGGGATCGGAACTTGCGGGATTGTCCTGCGCCTGGGCCGGGTAGGCGGTGAGCAGCGGAAGCAACGCCAGAGCGGCGCGCACGAAACCGTGTTTCATTTTGTATTCCTGTCATGAATTGGGAAAAGCCGTGGTTGCAGCGTCTCCCGGAATGACGGGAAACGCCGGTCAGGCGGCGACAGGTGGAGCGCGGCCGGGCGGGAGGAGGTAGGCCGTGCGTGCGAGCTGCAGCGCGGCCAGAACCGCCACGCCGCGCTGCTCTGCGAGGATCGCCGCGGTGACCACCAGCGGGCTGCCGCCGAGCGGGGCGTCACTGGCGAAACCGGCAAACAGGCAGGGCGCGCTGTGCTGGGCATCGCTGTCGTCGGGCACCCGCTCGCGACCGAGCGGGATGGTCACGGACATCGCCGAATTGCACATCTTGGCCACGATCGCGTCGCTGCGATCGACATCGGGCATCCAGCCCGCAGGGACCAGTGCACGCAGCAACAGCGTTGCCGCAAGCAGCAGCCAGATCGCATGGGTGGGGCGCGTGCGGTCCATCGTCCGGCGCGTCTAGAAAACGACCCCGTAAGGCGCAAGCGCAGACTGGCCGCGCCACTGGCGCGGGTCAGCTACAGGCCCGCTCGTCACTCGTGCGGATACGCGATGCCCAGGTGGAAGTTCGCATGGTAATCGCTGCGTGATGGCATTTGCGCAGCTGGAAGCGGACCTTGCGATCCGCGAAATCCAGCGACACCCGGCGAAAGTTTTCCATCAGGTCGGTGCCCAGCAGCAAAGACGGCTTTTCATCGAGCCCGAAGACTGCAAAGGGCGGAATGTCGGCAAAGGCCATGGGTACGTTCTGCAGCGTGATGGAACCGAGGCGGAGGTTCTTGACCACCGTGAACTCGAGCTCCAGCGCCGCCCCGGTGACCCCGTAGACGGTCACCGTGTCGAAACCGCGCGAACGCTTGCGAACCAGGCGGTTACGCAGCGCGAGGTTGCCGATGGTGATCTCGGAGCCTGTGTCGACCACGGCTTCGACCCGTTCGCGGCCGGCAGCGACTTCGGTCAGGATCAACTGTCCGCGCTGCAGGCGCCCGGTCACAACGATCACCCCGTCGGTCATCGCTTCGTCCTTCTCCCGCGCATCGTCCACGGTGATGATGCGCTCGTCGAAATCCATCATCAATCGCTGGTTGACCAGCGCGTCGAGCCCGATCATCCCGTCGCCGCCCATGTCGCGTTCGTCGAGCACGGGGGTCTCGAGACCCATGGTCACGGTGTTGCCGAGACGCAGTTCGTCCACCCATACGCGGTCCACGATCTTGCTCTCGGTAATGCCGTGGAGCAGGGCGGGTTCTGTTTCGGGCAGCGCCAGCTTTCCCGCCAGCGCCGAGCCGACCGCCGAAGTGTCGGCGCCGCTGTCGACCACGAAATCATACGGGCCGGCGCCGTTGACCAATACTCCCACGGTCATCCGGCTGCGCAGCTTGTGCGCCGCGATTTCCTCGCCGCCGATTGCCAGCGACTGGTCGATTTCGGCGGCTGGCAATTCGGGCATGCGGACAGTGTCGACGGGGGCTTCGGGCTGCTGCGCCGATGCGGGTGCGCCCGCGCATAGCAGCACGGCCGCGACAAGCGGGTGGCGGAATGGCAGGGGCAGGGGATTGGGCATCGTCCGCAGCCTATGCCCTTCAATTGTGGCGCGCGAGCGGCCTTCGATGAAGGTGTCATCCGACGCGATCGGGGCAGAGCGAATTGCTTGCAATCCGGTGCCAAACCGCTATGTGCGCGCCTTCCCAAGACATCCTCGGGAACCCGTGCGGGAGGTCGCTTATGCGGACCGCTTGACCGCTTACCATGAGCCCCGGTTCGAAAGTGCCGCGGCAACAGTGAGAAAGGAGGCCATTCATGGCCAAGAAGATCGACGGCTATATCAAGCTGCAGGTGCCTGCGGGCACCGCCAATCCCTCGCCCCCCATCGGCCCTGCGCTGGGTCAGCGCGGCGTGAACATCATGGAATTCTGCAAGGCCTTCAATGCCGCCACCGGCGACATGGAAAAGGGCATGCCGATTCCGACGACGATCACGGTCTATGCGGACCGTTCGTTCACTTTCGTGACCAAGACCCCGCCGGCCAGCTTCCTGATCAAGAAGGCCGCCAAGCTCAAGTCGGGCTCGAAGGAGCCGGGCAAGGTTTCGGCCGGATCCATCAAGCGTTCGGCACTTGCCGAAATCGCCGAACAGAAGATGGCCGATTTGAACGCAAACGACATCGAACAGGCCACCAAGATCATCGAAGGCAGCGCGCGTTCGATGGGCCTCGACGTGGTGGAGGGCTAAGATCATGGCTAAGCAGACCAAGAAGCAGCAGCTCGTCGCCAAGCTCGACAGCGAAAAGACCTACAGCGTCGACGAAGCTCTCGCCACGCTGCGCGAACACAAGGCGAAGTTCGACGAAACCGTCGAAGTCGCGATGAACCTCGGCGTCGATCCGCGCCACGCAGACCAGATGGTCCGCGGCATGGTGTCGCTCCCCAGCGGAACCGGCAAGGAAGTCAAGGTCGCCGTCTTCGCCAAGGGCGACAACGCCGAGAAGGCCAAGGCCGCTGGTGCGGACGTGGTCGGTGCCGAAGATCTCATGGAAGACATGCAGAACGGCAATCTCGACTATGACCGCGTCATTGCCACGCCCGACATGATGGGTGTCGTCGGCCGTCTCGGCAAGGTGCTGGGCCCCAAGGGCCTGATGCCGAACCCGAAGCTCGGCACCGTGACGCCGAACGTGGAACAGGCCGTGAAGGACGCCAAGGGCGGCCAGGTCGAATTCCGCGTCGAGAAGCAGGGCATCATCCACAGCGGCATCGGCAAGCTGTCGTTCGACGACGCCGACCTGAAGAAGAACTTCGCGGCGCTGACCGATGCGATCGTCAAGGCGAAGCCTTCGGGTGCCAAGGGCAAGTATGTCCAGAAGATCACGCTGACTTCGTCAATGGGGCCGGGCCTCAAGGTCGACCTGGCGGAGGTGGAAGGAGCCTAAGCTTCTTTCGCATTGCGACAACGAAACAGCAGGGGCCGGCGGATGCAGATCCGCCGGCCCTTTTCGTTTGGCTGGGCCATGTCTGGCTGGAAGCGCGGGGAAGGACCGGAAAGATAACCGCCGGCACGCGTTCCATTCACGAGACCCCCAGTCAGGAGACTTTCGTGGATACCATTCTATTTTTCGCCCGCAGCGTCGGGCCTTTCGTACTTCTCGCGCTGCTGGTCGGCGCCTGGCTCTATACGCGCCGGTCGAGCAAGAGAACCGATCAGCGGGCCGAACGCGGCGCGCGCGAATTGCGCGAAGAGCTGTCGGAACGGCGGGAGAAGGACGTCGATCTCTAGCGTAGGCGCTTGCGCAGGGTCGCGGCGAACCCGGACCGCTCGGCCAGTTGCTTGGAACCTGCCACACCCGCTTCGAACAGCCCATGCGCGTTCAGGAGCGCCCGGTTCGCCCAGCTCGGCCGCAGCATCAGGAAGCTGGCACAGGGCACGCTTCCGGTGCGGAACAGTTTCTTGTGCGCGCCATCGCCTTCGGTGAAATCGAAGAACTGGAACCGGTCCTCGGCGAACAATCGTTCGAGCGCAGCCATCTGGAGCACCGTTCCGGGTGACAGCTCGGCATAATCCGGTTCGTATCCAAGATGCGCGTAAACCAGCGTGTGACCGGCGACGGGCAGGTAGAGATACGCGATCGGCCGCTGGTCGAGGAACAGGATATAGGCCCGCACCCGGTCATCCGCGGCAAGCTCGCGCATCTCGGCCCTGGCGTCTTTGTCATCGGGCAGGCCCGCGTCGAGCAATCGGGCCTGGTAGGTGCGCCGTGACAGCGGGATCGCCAACTGCAGGAATTCGTCCATCTCGGCCGGCGTGAGATAGGTCCGCATGTCGAGATCGCCGCCCCCGGCCTGTTCGACCTTGCGCCGTTTGCGCCGCAGCGTCGACCGGGTCTTTCCCGAGAAACGTACGAGATAGTCCTCGTAGCTGCCCGACATCGCGATATAGCTGCGCTCGTAATCCTCGCGTGCGCCGATGAGGAAGCCGGGCATCGCTTCGCGCAGGCGCTTTTCCGCATGAGCGGGTGCCGACAGCACGCGGTAGCCTTCACCGTGACCCATGGCGGGGACACCTGGCAAACGGCCGCTCAGAATATCCTCCAACGTAAAGGCTATCGGCGCCACCTCGCGCTCGACCGCAAGCAGGCGGCGCGAACCGATGGTGAAGGGCAGGGGATAGGGCGTAGCGACCACCGTGGCTCTCACCCGCCGCCGTAGAGCCGGTTGGCCCACAGCTGTTCGGCCATCCGTGCGCCGGTGCGCAGCAGATTGTGCGGCATGGTCCCCGCGCCGGTCTGATCGCCGATAGCGGGAGGCCGACTGGTGAACGTGGCACTGCGCGCCCCTTGGGTCTCGGCAATCGTCTGGCAGAACCGCGCGAAACGGTCGCGCACGATTGCATTTATCTGCAACCGGTCGCGGCTCATCAGTTCGAAACTGTGGCTGACGATGTTGAGCATCTCGACGCCTGCGCGCACGCAGAACTGCAGCGCTGCTGCCATTTCCCAATGCGACAGGGCAGTGATCTGCGCATGACGCAGCCCGCCGAAGCTGCGGATTGCGCTTACCGGCACCTCTATCGTGCCTTCGTGCAGAATAACCGCACGGTCCGCGGCGCCGAGCGAGATCCGGCAGTCGGAGCCGGCGATACCCGGGACATGGCTGCTGTCATAGCGGATGTCGAGGCGTCGCAGCGCGCGGAGCGTGGCGTCGTCCGCGCCGTAATTGCCCGCGCGAAATGCGGTGGGTGCAGGCGCCCCCGCTTCGACGAGAAAGGCGCGCGCCAGCTCGATCAGTTCGACCTGCTCGTCTTCGCTGAAGGCGTTGAGGTTGCGCCCGGTCCGCCCCTTGAACGGATTGGAGTTGCCTGCGAGTTCGAGCCATTCGGGATGCAGGTGCAACTGAACCTCGTGCCCGCGCGCGATGATCGGTTCGACCACTGCGGCGACGGCTTCGACACCCCAGACCAGCGCGGGCATGGGATCCACGAAGAAGACGCCCGCAATTCCATGCGCGTCCATCACGTCCATCTGATAATCGATACCCACATCGCCCGCAGCAGTGCGGCCGGCGATCGAACGGGCATAGACCTCTGCGCGGGCATGGCGGCCCAGCTCGACGGCAAGACCCGCCGAATATTCGGTGTCGATCGTGATATAGACCGCGGTCATCGGGGGCACTGTATCACGCGGTGGTTAACAGTGCGATTACCCTGGCCGCCGGTCAGATTCCCCCGGGGGTGAAATCGAAGCCGGCGGTGGCCAGCCCGTCGCACAGGCTGTCGACACAGCTCCTGAGATCTTCGCTACTGGTCGAACGAACCACGAAATTCGCGCCGACCCGGCCTTCGCGGAAGAAGGGATAGCTGCCGATCTGGCAGGTTTCATGCGCTTGTTCGACCTGCCGCAGGATGTCGGCGATCTCGCTCTCCGGGGTCCAGCAGCCGACGGTTTCGGATTGCAGCGGAGCCCCGCCTTCGAGCGTGCCCGTCAGCGCATCGAGCATGCCCGCGGTGATGTGCGGCACCCCTGCCATAAGGTGGATATTGCCAAGCTTGATCCCCGGCGCGCCCGACATGCGGTTGGGGATCAGTTCGGCGCCTTCCGGCGCGCGGGCCATGCGAAGCCGCGCCTCGGTCAGCTCCTTGCCGATGCTGGCGTAATAGCGCTCAAGGATCGCTCTCGCCTCGGGATGGACGATCACCGGAACGCCCAGCGCTTCCGCCACGGCATCGACGGTGATGTCGTCGTGGGTCGGGCCGATCCCGCCGGTGGTGAACAGGTAATCGTACGCTTCGCGCAGCGCATTCACCGCTTCGACGATCCGTTCGACGACATCGGGCACCACGCGGACTTCGGACAGGCGAATGCCCTGGACCTGCAGCCAGCTGGCGATTTGCGCGATATTCTTGTCATGCGTGCGGCCCGAGAGAATTTCGTCGCCGATCACGACGAGGCCCGCGGTGTAGATGCGTTCGGTCATGGGTGCTGGCGTAACGCGGTCCGCGCGCGAAAGCTACTCCGCAGCTTCGAGCTGTTCGCCCGCGCCGCGCGCGTTGGCCCCGTGCCGCCGGAAGTCGAGCAGACCGTCGTCGACCGGGTCTTCTTTCATCCGCTTGCGATCCGCGACATATTCCTGGTTCAATCGCCAGGGGTAGGCCACCGCGTTCTTGGGCATGATCGCCTTGCCGCGCTGGATATAGCCCGACGAGAAATCGAAGATGTCGTCTTCGACGATAGCCGCTTCCGCTGCGGGGGTCAGCACCGGTTCGACGAGGTCCGCGCCGCGCTGCCGGCTTTCCTGCAGCACGCGGCAGATGAAGTCCGAGTTGATATCGGCGCGCAGCGTCCAGCTGGCGTTGAGATAGCCGAACACTGCCGCCAGATTGGGCACGTTCGAGAACATGCAGCCCTTGTAGTAATAGTGCTGCGCCAGGTCGATCTTCCGGCCTTCGCGCGACAACGCGATCTTGCCGGCGATCGCCAGTTTGAGCCCGGTTGCGGTGACGACGATATCGGCCGGGATGAACTGGTCGTCCGTCAAGCGCACACCGCCCTTTTCGAAAGCCTTGATATGACCGGTCACGATTTCCGCCTTGCCGCTCTTCATCGCTTCGAACAGGTCGTCGTCGGGGACCAGGCACAGCCGCTGGTCCCACGGATTGTATGGCGGCGTGAACGGCGCAAGGTCGCAATCGTCGCCCAGCGACTTGCGGATACGCTTGTGCAGCGCTTCGCCCATCTTCTGCGGCTTGGCGCGGGCCCGCTTGAAACCCAGATCCTGCAGCGTGATGTTCTTCCAGCGGGTGATCCTGTAAGCGGTCTTCTCGGGCAGGATCTTGCGCAGGAAATTGGCCAGTGCATCCTTGGCCGGCCGGCTGAACATCCAGGTCGGCGTGCGCTGCAGCATGGTCACCTTGGCGGCCTTGTCGCTCATCGAGGGGACGATGGTGACCGCAGTGGCGCCTGATCCGATGACGACCACGTTCTTGCCCCTGTAATCGAGGTCCTTCGGCCAGAATTGCGGATGCACGACTTCGCCTGCGAATTCGCCCAGATCGAAGCCGGGATCATAGGCTTCGTCGTAATCGTAATAGCCCGCGCCGAGATAGAGCCAGTTGGCGGTCAGATGCTTGCGTTCGCCCTGCGCGGTTTCGAGCGTGACGTGCCAGCGCGCTTCGCTGTCGCGCCAGTCCGCGGACAGCACCTTGTGGCCGAAGCGGATGTGCTTGCGGATATCGCGTTCGTCAACGATGCGGTCGAGATAGTCGAGGATGGCGGGGCCGTCGGCGATCGATTTCTCGTGCGTCCAGGGTTCGAAATCGAAGCCCAGCGTATGCATGTCGCTGTCCGACCGGATGCCGGGATAGCGGAAGAGGTCCCAGGTTCCCCCCAGATTGTCACGGCGTTCGACGATCGCGAAACTGTGACCGGGCGCCTTGTCCTTCATATGCGCCGCCATGCCGATGCCGGAGATGCCCGCACCCACGATCAGAACGTCGAAATCGGTCGCCGTATTCTTCATCTGTCTCTCCCAAGTGGCATGAGCCTACCCGATGCCGGGCCCGTGCGCCAGTCTCAGTTGCAGGGCGCAACTTAATCGCTGGTTTCAAACAGATCGTGGGCTTGCGCCGCTTGCCTCTCGCTTTCGCCAATTCGCTGGGTTAGGGCAGGCGGAAAGGGGAGAGCCTTTCGCGCATGTCCAGCAGTGACAAGACCAGGCCGCGCCCGGTCACCTCGATCGACGTGGCCGAACGCGCGGGCGTCAGCCAGTCGACCGTCAGCCGCGCCCTGTCGGGTTCCGAAACGATCACCGAAGCCACCCGCCGCCGCGTCGAACTGGCGGCGGAGGAACTGGGCTACCAGGTCAATGCGCGTGCGGCCGGGCTGCGGCGCGGCGAAACCGGGACCATCGCCATTGTCGTGATCGGCCGCGACGGGCAGGGTCCGGCGGCGATCAACCCGTTCTATTACAGCCTGCTCGGCAGCACCTGCGCAGCGGCGGCCGAGCGCGGCTACGAGGCGCTGGTATCCTTCCAGGCGCAGCCCGAGGAATTCTTCGGCCACTATGTCGCCCGGCGGCAGGCCGATGGCGTCGTGGTGATCGGTACGGCGACGAACCAGGCGGCGTGGGACTATTTCACCGCCTGCGCCAAGACCGCTGGCAGGATGGCGTTCTGGGGATCGCCTTTCGACGACAGTGTCTGGGTGCGCTCGGACAATCGCGATGGCGGCAGGCTGGCGGTGGAACGGCTGGTGCAGGGCGGCGCGCAGCATATCGTCTTCGTCGGGGATCCCGCATCGTCGCAGCGCCAGTTCCGCGAACGCTACGAAGGCTATCTTGCCGCGATGGAAGCGGTGGGCCTGAAAGCGGGTGAGGCGGTGGTCAGCAGCGGCGCGGACCGCGTGTCGCAAGGCCGCAATGCGATCGCCCAGCTGGCCGACGCCGATGCCAGGTTCGATGGCCTGTTTTTCGCCTGCGACGCCATGGCGCTAGGCGCGCTGGAAGAACTGACCGCGCGCGGCATCGCCGTGCCGGACGACGTCGGCGTGATCGGGTTCGACGGGCTCGGGTCGGGCGAATTCAGTGCGCCGCCGCTCACCACGGTCGAACCCGATTTCGCGCGCGCCGGGCAATTGCTCGTCGAGACCGCGCTCGCTTCCGAAGGCGAACGGCCTGCGCGGCGCGTCCCCGTCCATCTGATCGAACGCGCCAGCGTGCGCTGACCACATTTTTCCCAACCGGAGAGCATCATGAAAACCAGCATCGCTTCCGTCCTTGCCGTCCTGTTCGCCGGCCAGGCGGCTTACGCGCAGGACAACCCGCCCAGCCCCAATCCGGTGGAGGAACAGGAGGTCGATGCATCGGCGGAAACGGGTCCTGCCGAAGGCAGCGGGATTGCGGTCGATGCCGCTCCCGCCAGTGCCAACCCGGCTGCCGCCGACAGCGTGGAGAAATGGGACGTTACCGCTCCGCGCGGCGCGACCATCCGGCAGGTGCCGATACGGACGGACGAAGGCACTTGGATGGATGTGGATGTCTCGCCCGACGGGCGCATGCTGGCTTTCGCGCTGCTGGGCGACATCTACACCATGCCGATCGCCGGCGGCACGCCGACGCGGATCGCAGAAGGGCTGGCATGGGAAGTGCAGCCGCGCTTCTCGCCCGATGGCCGCCGGATCGCTTTCACCAGCGACCGCGGCGGCGGCGACAACATCTGGATCATGAACGCCGACGGATCGGACAAGCGCCAGCTCACCAAGGAGGAGTTCCGCCTGCTGAACCAGGCAAGCTGGTCGCCCGATGGCAATTACATCGTCGCCAAGAAGCATTTCACCACGCAGCGTTCGCTCGGTACCGGTGAGATCTGGCTTTATCACGTCTCGGGTGGCGGCGGCGTCAAGCTGGTCGCGCGCGCCAACGAAGCACTGCAGAAGGAGCTGGGTGAACCGGTTTACGCGCCTGACGGCAGCGCGGTCTATTATTCGCGCAATGTCACCCCGGGGCCGATCTTCGAATATGCTCAGGATTCGACGCAGGGTACCTTTGCCATCGAACGCTACGATCTGGCGACCGGCGAGGTCACCACCGCGGTCAGCGGCTATGGCGGTGCGGTCCGCCCACAGCCTTCGCCCGATGGCAGGAGCCTGGCCTTCATCCGCCGCGACAAGGACCAGACCGAGCTGTGGATCAAGGACCTCGCCAGCGGCGAGCAGCGGATGATCTATGGCGATCTCGATATGGACATGCAGGAAACCTGGGCGGTCCACGGGTTCTACCCGCTGATCGACTGGACGCCCGACGGCAATGCGCTGGTGCTGTGGGCTGGTGGCAAGCTGCGGCGCGTGGCTGCCGATGGCAGCGGCGACAGCGTGATACCCTTCAGCGTAAACGACACACGCGGGGTCGCCGATGCGCCGCACCCGGTCATCCCGGTTTCGCCCGACAGTTTCACCGCGAAAATACCGCGTTTCGCCAGCGTTTCGCCCGATGGCCGCACCGTGGTCTTCGAAAGTCTCGGCAAGCTTTACACCAAGCCGGTTGCGGGCGGCACGGCCCAGCGGCTCACTTCGGGCAATGACGAAGCGCTCGAGCTGTGGCCCTCGTGGTCGCGCGACGGGCGGCGGCTCACCTATATCCGCTGGACCGACGAAGGGCTTGGCCAGGTAATGAGCGCCAATGCAAACGGCTCCGGTGCCCGCGCGGTCACCCGCATGCCCGGTCATTATGCGCAGCCCCGGTTCTCGCCCGACGGCAATACGATCGTTTTCGAAAAGCGTTCGGGCGGCTATCTGACCTCTCCCGATTATTCGGAGAACGAAGGCATCTACCGCGTAAGCGCGGCCGGCGGCACCGCCGAACTGGTGGCACGCGACACGTCGAACCCGCAGTTCGGCGCGGATAGCGACCGGGTGTTCATGCTCGGGCGCAAGGACGGCAAGCTGCAGCTGCTCTCGGCCGATCTCGACGGTGAAGCGCGGCAGGTCCATGCCGAGGGCGAGCTGGCCACCGAATACCACGTCAGCCCGCGCGGCGATTTCGTTGCCTTCCGCGAGAATTACGAAGTCTTCGCCACACCGCTGATGCCCGGCGGGCAGGCGGTGACCGTGGGCGAAAAGGCCAGTTCGCTACCGGTGGTGCGCGCGTCCAAGGGTGGGGCGGACTACATCGGCTGGACCCAGGGCGGCGACATGCTGACCTGGACGATGGGGCCGGTGCTGTACCGCGCCAGCCTCGATACGATGTTCGCCGATGCACCGAAGGAAAAGGACGCCCCGGCCTTCGTGCCGCCGACCAGCGGTACCTCGCTCGAACGCACCGTCGCGGCTGCCAAGCCGAGCGGTACGGTGGCGATTACCGGGGCGAAGATCCTGACGATGGCGGGTGATGGTGCCGGCGCAATCGCCAATGGCACGATCGTGATCACGGGCGATCGCATTGCGGCGATCGGCCCGGCCGATCAAATTGCCGTGCCGCAGGGCGCATCGGTGATCGACGCTGCGGGCAAGACGATCATGCCGGGGCTGGTCGACGCGCATGCCCACGGGCCGCAGGGCGTCGACGATCTCGTCCCGCAGCAGAACTGGTCGCTGGTGCAGAACCTCGCCATGGGGACCACCACGCTGCACGATCCTTCGTCGAGGGCGAGCATGATCTTCTCTGCTGCGGAGCGTCAGCGCGCCGGCACCCTGCTGGCGCCGCGGATCTTCTCCACCGCCGAGATCGTCTACGGGGCCAAGGCGCCCAGCGTCTATGCGCGGATCGACAGCTATGACGATGCGCTGGCGCACATTCGGCGGATCAAGGCGCAGGGCGGCATCTCGATCAAGAACTACAACCAGCCGCGGCGCGAACAGCGCCAGCAGGTCGTCGCGGCCGCTCGTGAAGAGGACATGCTGGTGGTGGCCGAGGGCGGTTCGCTGTTCGGGATGGACATGAACCTGATTGCCGATGGCAATTCGACCATCGAACACAATGTCCCAGGCGAAGTGTTCTACGAGGACGTGCTGCAGTTCTGGGAAGGGTCGCAATCGAATTATACGCCGACGCTCGTCGTGACCTATGGCGGCCTGGCTGCGGACCCCTACTGGCGCCAGGCCACCGACGTGTTCGACAATCCGCTGATGGTCCACACGCCGCCGCGCCAGTTGATCGCGCAAACCGCACGCCGCGTTACCGCTCCCGACTGGGCTTTTGTCGATGACGAAGCCGCGCGCGAGGCGAAGAAACTCGCCGACCGCGGGGTGAAGGTCAGCATCGGGGCGCATGGCCAGCAGGCAGGTGTCGCCGCGCACTGGGAACTGTGGAGTTTCGCTCGCGGCGGAATGAGCCCGGTCGAGGCGCTGCGAGCCGGGACGATCGAACCGGCCCGCTCGCTGGGGATGGAGCGCGACATCGGCAGTCTCGAAGTGGGCAAGCTGGCCGATCTGCTCGTCCTTTCGGCCGATCCCAGCGAAAACATCCGCAATTCGGACAAGATCGACCGCGTCATGCTGGGCGGCCGGCTGTACGATGCGCGGACCATGAACGAGGTCGAGACCGGCTCTACCCGGCGCCTGCCCTATTGGTGGGAATGATGGAGAGTGCGGCGGCGCGGGGATTTGCCCCGCTGCCGCCGTCTTTCGATTGTCCTCGGTGCGGGCCTCTCAGGTCCCGCGGATATGGTTGAGGAATTCTTCCACGCTGCTTTTCAGCGCACCGGCCTGACCTTCGAGCTCGCTGGCTGAATTGAGAACCTGGCTGGCCGCCGAACCGGTGGCGATGCTGGTTTCGCGGAACTGGTCGATATGCGCGGAAACCTCGTCGGTCGACCGCGCCGCCAGATCGATGCTGCGCGCGAGATCCTGTCCGGCGACCGATTGCTGGTCCACTGCGCTGGCGATCGAGGTCGCAGTGGATTCGAGTTCCTTGATCTGGCCGGCGATCGACCGCAGCGCGCCGACGCTGGCCCCGGTCGAATTCTGCATGGCCTTGATCTGGTCCGCGACTTCCTCGGTCGCCCGGCTCGTCTGTGCGGCCAGTTCCTTCACCTCGCTCGCCACGACCGCGAAGCCGCGGCCTGCCTCGCCGCCGCGGGCGGCTTCGATCGAGGCGTTGAGCGCCAGCAGGTTGGTGCGCTGGGCGATCGACTGGATCAGTTCGACGATCTGCCCGACCTGATCGGCCGAATTGGCCAGCGCGGAAATGGTTTCGTCGGCGCCATTCGCCGCATCGGTGGCCTTGCGTGCCAGTTCGGCGGAGTGGGCGGCCTGTCGGCTGATCTCGCCGATCGACATGGCGAATTCGTCGGATGCCGCGGCTGCGGCAGTCACGCCGCCCGCGGCCTGTTCCATCGTTTCGGTAACGCTTTGTGACTGGCGCGCAGCCTGTTCGGCAGTGGCAGCCATGCCCGAAGCGGTCGAATTGAGCTGGCTGGCCGCAGTGGCGACACCGCTGACGACATCACCCACGCCGGTTTCGAAATCGCGCGCCATGCGGATGATTTCGGCCTTGCGTTCCTCGGCCGCTTTCTTGCGCCCGGCAAACAGTTCGTCGAGCTTGTGCCCCGAGCGCAGGAAAACGGAAAAGGAGCGCGCCAGATCGCCGATTTCATCGACGCGGTGCGTATCGGTCACCTGGATGTCGCGTTCGCCCTGGGCAAGCCGGGCCATGTCGTCCTTGAGCTTGATATAGGGATCGATGACGTGTCGCAGGACGAAACGCAGGCTGGCGAGGCCGCCGAGCAGGGCGACTGCCAGGACGATCAATGTGAGTACCTGTGCGGTGCCGGCAAAGGACGGGAACAGAAAGCCCGCCTGCGCGATCGCAGTCACGAGCGTCAGCCCGCCCAGCGAGAAAATCGACGCGATCCTGGCTTTCGCAGCCAGCGGCCGCGCCATGAACCAGGCGCCTACCGCGCCGCGATGATGATCTTCCGCGGCATCGATGATTTCGATTTCCGCGATTTCGCGGGCCAGATCGTCCGCGATGATCGTGCTATGTGCGTTCATCCCCAAGCATCCCCCTCTTAAGGCCGTATCAACCCTGAGCGAGAATGCTTGAAATCACGTTAAGCCGCGCGAACGTGCTCCACGAACTGCGCGACATGCGATTTCAGCGTGGTGGCCTGAGCCTCCAGTTCGGTCGAGGAATTGAGCACCTGGCTGGCGGCCGCGCCGGTCGCGAGACTGGTTTCGCGGACCTGGCCGACATTGCTCGACACGTCGTCGGTCGACCGCGCTGCCAGATCGATGCTGCGGGCGAGATCCTGTCCGGCCACCGACTGCTGATCCACCGCGCTGGCAATCGAAATGGCCGCGCCCTCCAGTTCCTTGATCTGTTCTGCGATCGAGCGCAGCGCGCCGACGCTGGCACCGGTGGAATTCTGCATGGTACGGATCTGTTCGGCGACTTCCTCGGTCGCACGGCTGGTCTGCGCGGCGAGTTCCTTCACTTCGCTTGCCACGACCGCGAAGCCGCGGCCGGCCTCGCCCCCGCGGGCCGCCTCGATCGAGGCGTTGAGCGCAAGCAGATTTGTCCGCTTCGCGATCGACTGGATAAGCTCGACGATCTGTCCGACCTGTTCGGCCGAAACGGCAAGCGTGGAAATCGTATCGTCCGCATTGCCGGCCATGGCGGTGGCCTTGCGGGCGAGTTCGGCCGAATGCGAGGCCTGACGGCTGATCTCGCCGATCGACATGGCGAATTCGTCCGACGCGGCCGCAGCCGCGGTAACCCCGCTGGCGGCCTGTTCCATCGATGCCGTGACATGCGTGGTCTGCGTGGTGGCCTGTTCGGCGGCGGCCGCCATCGAACCAGCGGTCAGCTTGAGCTGCGCGGAAGCGGTGGCGACGCCGTTGACCACTTCGCCCACGGTGGTTTCGAACCGCTTGGCGAAGCGGACCATTTCCGCGCCGCGCTCGTTGCGCAGCGCTTCGCGTTCCTGCGCCATCCGCTCGACTTCCCAAGCGGCCTGCAGGAAGACCTCGAGGGCGCGGGCAAGGTCGCCGATCTCGTCGCGGCGCTCGGTCGCGGGAATGTGAATGTCCTTCTCGCCATCGGCGAGCCGCGATGCCACATGCGTCATCCGGCGCAGCGTGCCCGATACGTCGCGCCCGATGTAACGCGCGCTGAGCCAAGCAATCCCCAGACCGATGACCGCCACGCCGAAGAACGACGCGAACAGCCACCCGATCAGTGTCTGCGACCCTGCATCCGACGTCTCGCCTGTGGCTTCGATGCTTTCGCGCGCCGCTATGGCGAGGTCGACGACCTCCTGGCTTTCGCCATAGACGCTGTCCGAAAATTCTTGCCACTGGCCCTGCGTCCCGCGCGAATTCTGTGCGGCAACCACGCGCGTACGCAGCGCCGCCAGTCTGGTGTCGAGCTGTTCGATCTGCGGGAGTACCTGCGGCGCGACTTCGGCTGCACGGGCTTCGACGCGGCCAAGATTGCGATCGGTCTGGTCGAAGGCCGCCTTGGCGGCGACCAGGTCGTTGCCGTCGCCCGAAATGGCGTAACGCTGGACGAACAGCCGGCCCTCGTTGATATCGGCGACCATCCGTTCGGCCATTACGGAAGCGGCGGAAATCGCCATGCGTTCGGAGCGCGCCTGCAAAGCGAAGAAGCCGCCCAGGCACGTGGCAAACAGGCAGAGTAGGACAACGGCGATATTGGCCGCCGAGATGGCGCGCAGTTTCTCCCCGACCGACTTGTCGGCGAGCCAGCCGTTCATACCGCTCGAATCCGTATGGTCCGGCTGTTCATGAGCGGCGCCGCGGTAGTGCGGGGCCCCGGTATATTCCTGCGGCCGCTGGGTGGGCGAAGCCTCGCCCTCGGCAACCATGCCGCCAACCATATCCTGCAACGCACTCATGCAATCTGTTCTTTCCTGTTGGCCTTCGACCGGCGCAGCCCGACGGGCTGGCCGAGATACTGGCCGATTTCTTCGGGCGGCATGGCTTTGAAATAGAGCCAGCCCTGGATCTGATCGCACCCGGCGGCGCGAACCATGGCTGCTTGTTCTTCGGTTTCGACGCCTTCGGCCGCGACGCTCATTTTCATCGCGCGGGCGACGGTAATGCTCGACAGCATCATTGCGCGGCTGCCGTCGTCTTCGCTGGCCTGGACCACCAGGCTGCGGTCGAGCTTGAGCTTTTCGAAGCGGAACTGGCGCAGGAAGCCGATCGATGCATAGCCGGTACCGAAATCGTCGAGCGAGATCTTGACCCCGAAGCTGCGCACGACCGACAGGCTGCGCTCCGCCACCACCGGATCGAGCACGAGACAGGTTTCGGTAATCTCGAGTTCGAGACGCTCCGGATCGAAGCCGGTTTCTTCGAGGATATGGCCGAGCTGGATGGGAAATTCGGGATTGCGCAGCTGCGCCGCCGAGATGTTGACCGACAGCGCGATATCGCCCCACTGCAACGCGTCGCGGCAGGCCTGGCGCAAAACCCACAGGCCGATCGCATTGATCAGCCCGCTTTCTTCGGCGACCGGGATGAAGGTGCTGGGCCCGATGCATGCGCCATCGGGCCGTTCCCAGCGCAGCAGGCATTCGACCGCATTGATCGTCCGGGTGCTGGAATCGACCAGCGGCTGGTAGTGCAGCCGGAACTGCCCTTCAGCAAGCGATCGCCGCAACTCGTCGTCCATTTCCTGCAGTTTTTCGCGGCTGCGGTCGAGCGCCGAACTGAACCAGGTGCAGCGCATCTTGCCGCCGCGCTTCGCCGCATACATCGCAATATCCGCGCGGCGCAGCAATTCGGAGGAAGGGACGAAGTCCTGCGTGGTGCTGCGCGCCAAGCCGATGGACGCGCCCAGGGTCAGGCGCCGGTCTTCGACATGGATCGGCTTGGCCAGCCGTTCGATGATGCGCCGGCACAGGCCTTCGAGCAGTGTCCCGGCCACCGGACCGCCGATCATCATGGCGTATTCGTCACCGCCCAGCCGGTAGATGCCGGCTTCGCCATCCGAGATGTCGCCGAAGATGCGGGCGCATTCGCGGATCGCCGCGTCGCCGACGAAATGGCCGTAATGGTCGTTGATCAGCTTGAAGCCGTCGAGGTCGATCATCGCCAGCGCGACTTCGTGGCCCTGCCGGTATTCGCGCTGGATATCGAAGTGCAGCGCGCGGCGATTGGGCAGGCGGGTCAGGCTGTCGCTACGCGAGAGATGCTCCACCCGGCGCAGGTGCCGCCGTCCGACATAGGCGCACACGACGGTGGCCAGGCCGAAGGCCAGCGCACCCATCGAAAGAATGGTGGAGGGCGAGGAAAAGCCGAGATAGCGATTGGCGATCGTGGTCGACCACGTCAGCGCGAAAATCGTAGCGAGCACAGCCATGGGACCAAAGACGATCGCCCATGCGCTTTCGCTTTCGCGATACCCGTACGAACTGCTCATCATCCCTGAATCGCGCCTTTTCTCGTCTTACCCTAAGGGTTTACGCGGTATTCGCTAAGGAAGCGTAAATGGTCGGTTTACCCTTTGGGGCGGCGTCGGCGGCGGCTCAGGAGACCGCGGCGCGCAGCGGCGGCCGGCTGACCGCGGCGAGGTCCTCATAGACCGGACTGTAAAGCGACGAGCCGAAAGCGGCGGGCTTGAACCGTTCGGTCTGGCCCACCACGGTCTCGCCCGCACCGAGCATCAGCCAGCCATCGCGGGCAATCCCGCCCGCGAGCCGGTCGAACGCGGCGGCGCGCGTTTCCGGATCGAAATACAGCAGCACATTGCGGCACATCACCAGATCGAACCGTCCGGGGGACGGCGGATAATCGAGGATATTGTGCTGCTGGAAGCGCGTCATCGAACGGATCCTGTCGGCGGCCTGCCAGTGGCCGTCGCAGTCGGTGAAGAAGTTCAGCATCTGCGCGACGCTGATCCCGCGCTGGATCTCGAACTGCGTATACTGCCCGCTGCGCGCCGTCGCGATTGCCTTGTTCGAAACGTCGGTTCCGAGAATTTCGATCGTCCAGTCCTTCCACCGCCCCGGCTGTTCGGCGAAGATCATTGCCAGGCTCAGCGCTTCCTGGCCGGTCGAGCAACCGGCCGACCAGATCGACAGCCGTTTGGTGGCGGCCCGTTTCTGCGCAAGATCGGGCAGGACCTGGTTGGCGAGGACGGAAAAATAAGCGTTGTCGCGGAAGAAATAGGTTTCGTTGTTCAGCAGGGCCTCGACCACGCGGGTTGCCAGCTGCTGTTCGCCGGGTCGCTCGAGCATGCACGCCAGCTGGTCGACATTCTCGATCCCGCATTCGCGGAACAGGCCAGCCAATGCACTGGAAACCCGCCAGCGGCGTCCTTCCGTCAGTTGCTGTCCCGTACGCTGTGCAAGCAGGTCGCCGATGATGCGGTGCGAAGCATCGTCTACCGCCATGCATCGGCTCCCGCATTGGCCAGCAAGGCGTCGGCCAATTCGGCGGGCGGCAGGACCGCAGCAGCCAGGCCCATTTCGGTGACCGCGCGCGGCATGCCCCACACCGCGCAGGTTTCCGCATTCTGCGCATACATGGTGCCGCCGGCGGCCAGCAGCGAATGGGCGCCGTCGGTGCCGTCGCGGCCCATCCCCGAAAGCAGGACCCCGGCGACATGGCCGTCATACACTTCGGCCAGTGTTTCGAACATCGGATCGACCGAGGGCGTGCAGCCGCTCTTCACCGGATGATAGGCCAGGCCGAGAACCCGGCGGCCGCCCGACTTGCGGACCACCAGATGTCCGTGGCCAGGCGCGATGTAGATCTTCCCGCGCTCGATCATCGTCCCTTCGTCGGCGAGGATCGCCGGGCGTTCGGCGGCCATTTCCAGCTGCTGCGCGAATACGGGAATGAAGCTGGACGGAAGGTGCTGCGTAACCAGGATCGGCAGGTCGAAGTTTTTCGGGACCTGCCGCAGGAACAGGTTCAATGCATGGATGCCGCCGGTCGAGGCGCCGATGGCGACGATCTGCGGCGGTTTGCCGACGCGCTGCACCTCGGCAGGCGCGGCGACGCCGTCCGCGGCAGCCGCTGCGTCGCTGGCCGAAGGGCCCTTGAGCGCGCGGATCTTGCCCAGTAGGCTCGACTTGTAGTCCTCGTTGAACCCTCCCGGGCGGGGCTTGAGCATGGTGTCCGCCGCGCCCAGCGACAGCGCCTTGACGGTTGCCTCGGCGCCATCGGCCGTCAGCGAAGAGATCACCAGCACCTTGGTCTGCGGAGCCGCCTGCATGATCCGGGGCAACGCCTCGAGCCCGCCCATGCCGGGCATTTCCAGATCGAGCAGCATCACGTCGGGTGCGGCCTTGGCGAGTTCCGCGAGGCCGCTCTCGGCGCTGTTCGCAGTCGCCAGGATCGACATGTCGCGTTCCTGCTTGATCATGCGCGAGAACACCGTGCGCACGGTCAGCGAATCATCGACGATCATCACGCGAACCGGATCGGGGCAGAATCCCCCGGTGCCGGCCGGTTTCAGTATTTCGGAACGGAGGGGCGCGCCCATGTCAGATCCTTCAGGCCATGCCGACAAGCTGGAGCTTGATCTGCAGCGTCTCGTGATCGAACGGTTTCATGACATATTCGTCGGCCCCGGCGTTGATCGCCTCGCGAATGTGCGCGACATCGTTTTCCGTGGTGCAGAACACGACCTTGGGCTTGTCCCCCCCCTCGCGCTGGCGCAGCTGAGTGATGAATTCGATGCCCGTCATGACCGGCATGTTCCAATCGAGCAGGACGACGTCGGGCATGCTCTCGGCACACTTGTCCAGTCCCTCCTGACCGTTTTCGGCTTCCTCGACCTGGAAGCCGAGCGTCTCGAGGATATGCCTCGAAACCTTGCGGATGACGCGCGAATCATCGACGATTAGGCAGGATTTCATTTCAATGACCTCTGGTGTTTGCCAGCCATCCGTAGCGGCCGAGGGTAACCAATCGCTTAAGCCGCCTGCGAAACCGGGCCGGACACGAGCGCTTCGACATCGATCAGCAGCGTGGGACCGCCATCGGTTTCGACCATGCCGCGCGTTGCCGCCTGCCACCCGACGCCGAACCCGCCGGGAACCTCGATCGGATCGCTCAGCGCTTCGCCCACATCGTAGGCAGCATCGACCAGCAGGGCATAGAGATGGCCGTCGATCTCGACGACCGCAGCCCGCTGGTCGGGCGGCGCCTGGGCGGTTTCGAAACCCAGCGCGACCGAGCAATCGATCACGGTCAGCGCCTGGCTCCGCAGCGCGGTCAGGCCGCGGATGAAAGCGGGGGCCCCGGGAATCGGCGTGATGTCCTCGATCTCGATGACCGACTGGACGCGTATCGCGGGGATCGCCGCCCGGCGCCCCGCGACCATGCACATGAGCAGCAGGTCGTTCATGCTCTTTCTCCCATCCGGGCCTGTTTGAGCGCGTTCAAGAGCGCTTCGCGATCATAGCGGTAGATACTGTCCGCCCCGTTGCCGGGTGCATCGGGTTCGTGGCGCAGGCGGATGACGCGCCGCGCCGGTCCCGCGGCCACCGCCGGGGCTTCGGCCAGCTCGATCGCGACGTCGCTTTCTTCATCCCCGTCACCGGCAATGCGATAGCCGGCGGCTTCGACCAGCGGCTCGAGTATGGTGCGCGCCCAGTCGCTGTCGGCGGGCAGGCGGCACGACAGGGGCGGGGCCTTGCGCTGGCCCCCGCTGTGGCGCGCGAACAGCGCATGGCCGTCGATGACCGGCACGGGCTGCTCGTCGATCAGCGCGACGCCTTCGATCATGGCATCGGCATCCGATGGGATGACCTCGCCCTCGAGTTCGGCAGCATCCAGAACCTCGCGGACCGCGTAGACGATTTCGCTGTCGCCATCGGACAGGCGCAGCAGGCGGCACCTGTCCGCGGTGAGTTCACCATGTTCGAGGCCGGCAAGCGGGTAGATCGCGCCGTCGATGACCGCCTGCACGCGCGAGCCCTCGATATCGATCGCCTCGCGGGCGATGGTGTCGATGCGGCGGACCAGTTCGAGCCGTATGGCGCGCCGGCGACCGTCGAGCCCGGTGAAGAGCATGATCGGCTGGGCCTTGCGCTGCTCGGCCGTCTCTTCCTCGGGCACGCGGGTCGCGCTGCGCATCTCATTCACGAGCTCGTGCTTCTGCGCGATGCTGGGCAGGTCGAGCAGCATCATCGGGCGGCCGTCGTCGAGCAGGGTAGTGCCAGCGTAGAGTCCGGTGTCCATGATCGCGGGTGCGATCGGTTTGACCACCACGTCTTCGTGATCGTAGACCCGATCGACGGCGAGCGCGAAGATATCGTCGCTGGCAAGGCGCACCAGCACCAGCGTGCTGGCTTCCCAGTCCATTGCATCGTCGGCCTGGGTGCCGAGGATCTCGGCCAGCGAAAGGCAGGGCACGCGTTTCCCGCGGAAGGTGATGAGACGACGATCGCCCGCTTCGGCGAAGTCGATATGGTCGCTCGACCCGAAGACGATCTCTTCGACATAGCTGCGCGGAATGGCGTAGCGTTGCCCGTCGCTGCCTACGGTCAGCGCGGCGATGATGCTGAGCGTGAGCGGAAGCTTGAGATAGAAGCTCGTGCCCTCGCCGGGTTTGCTGGCGACGTCGATCGACCCGCCCACGCGTTCGATGTTTGCGCGCACGACGTCCATGCCCACGCCCCGGCCCGACACCGAACTGACCTCGTCGGCCGTCGACAGGCCGGGTTCGAAGATCAGGTAATGCTTGCGCCGCTGCGACATGGCATCGACTTCGGCCTGGCTGTAGATGCCCGCCGCGACAGCCTTTGCTGCCAGGCGTTCGACATTGATGCCGCGCCCGTCGTCGCTGATCGTCAGCGTGATCCGGTTGCCCGACTGGCGTGCGGCGAATTTGAGCAGGCCGATCTCGCGCTTGTCGGCCTTGATGCGTTCGCCTGGCCCTTCGAGCCCGTGGTCGATCGCGTTGCGGATGATGTGCGTCAGCGGATCGCGGACCATTTCGACCATTTCGCGGTCGAGCTCCACTTCGCCGCCTTCGAAATCGACCATGACCTGCTTGCCCAGCTCGTTCGAGAGATCGCGGACCAGCCGTGGGAGCGAGCCGAACAGGTGTTCAAGCCGCTGCATGCGCATGCGGGTGATTGCATTGCGAACATCGGCGAGGATCGCGCTGAGCCTATCGAAGGGGCCGTCGATCGTCGGTTGCTCGCCCGCCTCGCGCAGGCGCCGCGCCAGATCGTTGCGCGCCAGGACCATGTCTGACACGCCCTTCATCACCTCGTCGAGCAATTCGGTCGGCAGGCGGATCGACCGCTGGACGCCATTGCTGCGCGCGGCCTTGGGCGCGGCATCGTCTTCGCCGGCGGCGGGTTCCGCCTGCTGCGGCGCCGCGGCCTTGGGTTCGCCGACGACGCTGGTGATCTCGCCGGGTTGCAGCGCGGCGATCAAATCATCGTCGCCTTCGGCTGAACATTCCTCGCCGGCTTCGATCGAATCGGTCATCACGCCGATCCGGTCGATTATCGCGAGCACTGCCGATACCAGCGCACGGTCGGGTTCGCGGCGTCCGCTGCGGCATTCGGACAGGGCATCCTCCGCCGCATGGCTGAGCTTCTCGAGCTGCGGGAAGTCGAAGAAGCCGCAGTTTCCCTTAACCGTGTGGACGAAACGGAAAATGGTATCGAGCCGCGCCGTATCGGACGGATCGGCTTCCCACGCGACGATTTCGCCGCTGCTGGCTTCCAGCATCTCGCGAGTTTCGGCGACGAAGTCCGCCAGCAGGTCATCCATGTATCATTGCCCCTCGTACGATCGGAAGGGCTATGGACCATGATGGTTAAGTATTGGTTTGAGCCTCACGCCCTCGATCGGGGCCTGCCCGCAGCACGCGCCAGACGATGAAAGCGGCCAGCGCGCCGCCGGCGAGATTGGCGACCAGCTCCGCTGCGTAGATCGCCGAGGAACCCCAGCCAGAGCGCAGCACCCAGCCGAACGGCAGCATGACCAGGAAGACCCGCGCCGCGCTTTGCGCCAGCGCAAGCCCGGCCTTGTCGACCGCATTGAGCGCGCCATTGGCCACGATCAGCAGGCCGAAGCCGGCATAGCCCCATACCGAAATCGCCAGATAGCGCGAGAACTCCTCGATCACGGCCGGATCGTCGGTAAAGATATCCGCGAACCAGTTGCCGGTGAAGAACAGCACCACGGCGATGGCGAGGCCGTAGCCGACGCAGAACAGGCCCGACCACCACATGGCGCGGCGCGCGCGGTCGGCGTGGCCTGCGCCCCAGTTCTGCCCGACGATCGCCCCGATCGATCCCGACAGCGCCAGCAGCGGCACCACTGCGAAGCTTTGCAACCGCCCTGCCGCGCCGAACCCGGCGACTGCGGCCTCGCCCTGGCTGGCCAGCAGCGCGGTGAGTACCGAGAGGCCGATCGGGTTGATCGCGTTGGAAAACGCCGCCGGACCGGCAACCGAGAGGATGGCCTTGCTCGATTCCGCGACGTTGCAGTCGCGGATCGCTGCGGGGTTGATCTGCAGGCGCGCGCCCTTGATCAGCCACAGGGCGACAAGGATCGCGATGAAGAACCCGGCGATCGTCGCATAGGCCGCGCCCGCCACGCCGAAGCCCCCGATCCCGAAAGCGCCCGTTATCAGGATCGGGTCGAGCGCCCAGTTGGCCACCGAATAGGTCAGCGAGACATAGCTGGTCTTGCGCGCCTCGCCCTGGCCGCGCAGCACGCCGTTCAGCCCCATCTGGAGCAGCATGACTGGCAGGCCGAGGGCATAGGGGCGCATGTATTCGCCGATCAGCGGCAGCAATTCGTCGGATGCCTGCATCAGCCGGAACAGCGGATCGAGCAGCAGGTAAAGGATCGCGCCCAGCGCCACCCCGGTCGCAAGCGCGAACACCGCGCCGAAATTGGCCCGCCGGCCGGCGCGTTCGGCATCGCCTTCGCCGAGTGCGCGCGCGATCACCGAATTGATGCCGACCATGACCCCGACGCCGAGGCTCGAAAGCGCGATGGTGATCGGGAAGATGAAACTCACCGCAGCGAGTTCCTGCGCGCCGAGCTGGCCGATGAAATAGGCGTCGATCAGGCCGACCGACATGATTGCCGCAACGCCGAAGACCATCGGCAGCGTCTGTCCCACCAGATGGCCGCGGATACTGCCGCTGGCTAATTTGGCCATCTCGCTCATCGCTGCGGGCGTTAGCGCCCGCTCGCGCGCTTGCCTAGCGCGAACTCTTCCCGCTCGCGAAGTAGCCTTCGGGCGCTTGCGAAGAAGCCTTCGGGCGTGCGATACAGGTCTTCAAACGAAACCGCTTACGGAGAGAGCGAGCCATGGCCACCCAGATGAAAACCCGCGATTTCGAATGCAGCGATGCCGAATGGCAGGCGCGGCAGGACCTGGCAGCCTGTTACCGCATCTTCGATCACCTCGGCTGGGGCGAGAGCATCTACAACCATATCTCGGTTGCCGTCCCGGGTGAGGAAAACGTCTTCCTCATCAACCCCTTCGGCCTGCTCTATGACGAAGTTACCGCGTCGAACCTGGTCAAGATCGATGTCGAGGGCAACAATGTCGGCCCGTCGCAATACATGGTCAACAAGGCGGGCTTTACGCAGCATGCCTATTTCCACGAGAAGCTGGGCGCGCGGGCCAATGCAATCTGTCATGTCCACACCACCGCGACGATGGCGGTGTGCAGCCACAAGGACGGATTGCTGCCGACCAATTTCTATGCCTGCAATTTCCAGGGGCAGATCGGCTATCACGATTTCGAAGGCGTCACCGTTCGCGCCGAGGAAGGCGAACGGCTGGTCCAGAACCTCGGCAACAATTCGATCCTGATGCTGCGCAATCACGGGCCGGTGGTCATGGACAAGACCATCCAGGGCATGTTCGTGAAAATGTGGGCGCTGCAACGCGCCTGCGAAATCCAGGTCGCCACGCTGAGCCAGGGTGAAGCTAATGTCATCTCGCAGGAAGTCGTCGATGTTCACCAGCGCGATCTGTCGGTGATGCAATCGCAGGGCGGCGCGGGCGTGTTCGATTTCGAAGCGTGGAAGCGCCGCGTGTCGAAGATCGACGACAGCTGGAAACACTGAAGCCTCACTAGGCCGCGCCGCGCATGACCAGCATGACCGTGAACGGGAAGCCGATGCGCTTCCTGATGGATCCCGATACCCCCCTGTTGTGGGCTTTGCGCGATGCGGCCAATCTGACCGGCACCAAATATGGTTGCGGCGAGGGGGATTGCGGCGCCTGTATGGTGCATGTCGATGGCGAGGCGCTGCGATCGTGCCTGATCACCATTTCCGAGGCCGAGGGGCGTTTCATCACCACGATCGAGGGGCTCAGCCGTGATCGGTCGCACCCGGTGCAGCAGGCGCTGGTGGCCGAGCAGGCGATCCAGTGCGGCTATTGCACGCCCGGCATCGCGATGGCCGCCAGCGCGCTGCTGGCCAAAACCGCCACGCCGGGTGAAGCGGAAATAAAGGCGGCCATCCCCAATCTGTGCCGCTGCGGGGTCTATCCGCGGCTGGTTCGCGCGATCGAGCGAGCCGGCCGGGTGGCCCGGCGGGCGGAGACGATCAGCGCCGCGCCCGCGCCCGGCATCGATGCCCGGGACGCCGCGCGGGAAGTTCCCGCGATCAGCGCCCCGGCGACGCGCGACTAGAGCGCGAAGCGCACGCCGATCCGCGCGCTGAAAGGTTCGGCGGGCTGGATGTTGTTGTTGCCGTGCGCGCTCGGGTAATAGGTTTCGTCGAACAGGTTCTCGATGTTGAGCTGTAGGCTCAGGCGATCGCTGACCGTGTAGAACGCCGCGGCATCGACCCGCCAGTAGCTCGGCAGTTCGACCGTGTTCGAGAAACTCGCGAACTGGTCGGACTGGTGGATCACGCCGAAGCCGAAGCCCAGTTGTTCGGTAACATCGAAGCGGTTCCACGCGGCGATCTGGTGCTTGGGCGTCTGCTGCAGGCGCTGGCCCGCGGGGCCGAAGCTGCTCGCCGTGCGCAGTTCGCCGTCGAGATGGGTGTAGCCGATATTGGCTTTCCAGAAGTCGGTGATTTCGCCCACCGCGCCGATCTCGAACCCTTCGACGCGGCTTTCACCGGTCAGGGTGGTCACGCCGGTGCTGTCGGTGAAGGGGGTCTTGCTGCGGTCGAGGCGGAACACCGCGGCAGTCACCAGGACCTTTGCCAGCGGCGCCCATTTCACGCCCAGTTCGTAATTGGTGAACTTTTCCGGTTCGAACTGCGCCGAGGTCGGGCTGAGCACGAGAAACTGGTCGCCCGCTTGCGGCAGGAAGCTTTCCGCATAGGAAGCGTAGATCGACAGGTCGCGATTGGGCTTCACGATCACGCCGAAGCGCGGGCTGACCTTCTCGTCGACCCGGTCCCCCGCAACGCCGCCCACCAGATCGAGCGTGTCGAGGTCGAAACGGTCCCACCGAAGACCGCCGACCAGTTCGACGTGGTCACCGATCTGGAGCTGCTCCTGCAAATAGAAACTCAGTGTTTCCAGCTGCGAATCGCGCAGCCGCGCACCTGCGTCGAGCGTGTAGGGCGGGATGAAGATCGTCTCGCCAAGGGGCGTCTCGTTCGGAGCCAGCCCGCCGGTTCCTGGGGCGCGGGTGAAGCTGACCGTATCGCGTCCGTTGCGCGTGTCCTGCCGGCTGACCTCGAAACCCAGCAGCAGCGTGGATTCAAGCGTATCCCCGCCCGCCTGCCAGACCAGATTGCCCTGGCCGATCCAGTTTTCGCGGTCGGTATAGTCCCGATAGCCGCCGAGGAACACGGTATCGGCCGTGCTGTCGAGCCCGCTCGGCAGGATGTTGGCATAGACCTTGTCGTAATCGGCATACTGGATCGTGCCATTGGCGCTGAGCCCGCCGCCGAATTCGTGTTCGATCCGGACGCGGCCGATATGCACTTGCGCTTCGGCCTGGTTGAAGCCGGGATCGCCGAAGAAGGTTTCTTCGTAGCCGCGCAGCGGGCCAGTCCCGGCGACCGAGGGCACGCCCCGATCGGTCACGCGGCGGTCGTCGTCATAGGTGTAGCTGGCGACCAGCGTGGTCTGCGGGCCGAGCTCGGCCGTCAGGGTCGGCGAGATGCCGAAGAAGCGGCCTTCGTAGAAGTCGCGGTGGCTGTCGAATTCCTCATAGGTGGCATTGAGCCGGAGCGCGGCGCTGCCGGACAGCGGCTGGTTGACATCGGCCAGCAGCGCGAAGGCACCGAAGCTGTCGATGCTGGCTTCGCCCGACACTGCCTGGCCGTTCAGTTCCGCGCGCTTGGCGACGCGGTTGATCGCCCCGCCGCCGGCGCCGCGGCCGAAGATCAGCGCATTGGCGCCCTTGAGCACTTCGACGCGTTCGATGTTGTAGAGCGAGCGGTAGTATTGCGCATCGTCGCGCAGCCCGTCGATGTAGAAATCGGCGGTGCTTTCCTGCCCGCGGATGAACACCTCGTCGCGGTGGCCTTCACCGGTCTCCATGCTGATGCCGGGGACATAACGCAGCGCTTCGTTCAGCTGGCGGATCGACTGGTCTTCCAGCTGGTCCTCGGTGATATAGCTGACGCCCTGCGGTACGTCGATCAGCGGGGTCGGGGTCTTGGTCGCGCTCGATCCGTCCTGCGTGCCGTAGTCCGACTCGCCATTGCCCGTGACCACGATATCGGTCGGCAGGTAACTGCGCTCGGGCTGCGCGTCGTCGTCGGCGTGGGCCACGGCGGGGAAGAGCAGGGCGGCCCCGGCAAGCAGGGCGGCGCGGCGGTGAAGATGGAGCATCCGGATCTCGCAGTGATAGAGGTCTCAATTGCCCCGGTCAGCTATTGAGAAGTATTCGCACTTGCAAGGGCAGTCGGGGGTATCCCGTAGTCTTCGCGCAGGGCGACACGGCTTTCCCCGTGCCGCCCTGCGATAGTGTTGCCTCAGCGCATCAGTATCCGGCTGCGGTTGCCGCATGCGCCGCAGCCGCAGCCCCCGGGGCCGTCGCCGTGCGAATCAATTCGCGCGCTTCGGCAATCGCTGCCGCTTCGCCGAGATCGCCCGACCGGATCTCGTTCGCGATGGTCAGCAGGCGGCCGCTGATCACCGTCCCGGTCTGCGCTTCCTCGGCGATGGTGATGCCGCCGCGCGCCTGCGCCACCGCATCCCATTCGGCGCGAACCGCTTTCCAGTAGCTTGCAGTGTCCGCCCAATAGGCATCCGCCGCTGCGACGTTGTAGTCGTCGAAGGCGTCATAGGTGTTGAGGACATATTCCTGAACCACCGGCGTGAGGCCATCCGCGGCGGAGCCATCGGGCATCATCTTGGTGTTGTCCTGCCAGTGGATCCAGCCGGTGGGGGTCAGCTGGTGGCGGTTGATCGACGCATAGCGATCGTAGACCGGGTCGCGCACTGCATCGCGGCGGGCGAGCGGGCGCCATGTCCAGTTCGAACGCCAGCGGCGGATGCCCTGGCTGTCCTGCCATTCGCCCCACCCGGCATAGCGCGGGCTGTCATCGACCTGGTAGACCGTCTGCGACCAGCGGCCATTGCGCAGCCGTTCGGGCATTTCGACCCATTCCCATTTGTTGGGGCCGGTATAGGCGAGGATTTTCTCGGGCTCGTATTCCCAATCCTGGCGCCAGTGCTTGATGACGAATTCCTCGCCTTCCTCGCCCACGACGAGCAGGTGCTGGAGGACGATCCTGGTGCCGGTATCCTCGACCACGCGGACCGATTCGTGCCCGCCCGAAATCTTGCGGTCGAGTGGTTCGTAGCCCGTCATCCACGGGGTCGATTCCTGCATGTCGAAGCGGACCTTGTAATCGCCTGCCATGCTCAGGATGGTTTCGCGATCGCGCTCGAAATGGGCGTTCTCGACCGCTTCGCCGCGGTCCGCGATCGGGCCGTCGGCCAGTGCGGGGGCGGCGACGAGCGCGGTGGCGAGAAGTGCGGTGCGGAAGAAAGTTCGTACGTTGGTCATGGTGTCCTCCCTCAGAACTGGAAGCTGAGCGAAACGCTCGCATTGCGGCCGGGCCGGGTATAGGCATCGGTCGTGGTGGATGTGGCCGAGAGCCCCCTGACGTCCTGCCAGTAGGCGTATTTCTCGTCGAAGATGTTGAAGATGCCCGCGCGCAGTTTGAGCGCGTCGGTCACGGCGAAGAAAGCCGTGGCATCGAGGATGGTGAAGGCATCGGGGCGATAGCCGCCGTCGGTCTCGTCGAGCGGCTTGCGTGCGTGATGCGTCGCGATCAGCTCGCCGCCGAAGCGCCCTTGCGGCTGGCGATAGCCGATTCCCAGAACCAGGTTGAGCGGGTCGATCGTGTCGAGCGGGGCGGGGGCCTGACCGGGCGAGAGAATATCACCATCGGCATAGGCGATTGCGAAGCGGCTGTAGAAGCCGTTCTCCATGCGGAAATTCGCCTTGGCCTCGACGCCCTCGATTGCGACTGCATCGTAATTGACGAACTGGTACTGTGCCGGGTCCATCGGGGTGAACGACCCGCCCACGACCTGCTGGCTGATGAAGTCGTCATAGTCGGCAGTGAAGGCGGCAAGCTGCAGCGACACTGCCTCGGTCGAGAACTTGATCCCGCCCTCCCAGCTCTCGCTGGTTTCGGGGCCCAGGTCCGGATTGGGCAGCGAGGTGTAGCCATAGGCCAGGTTCTCGAAGAAGTTGTTCACCTGGTACGGCGTCGGCGCGCGGAAACCCTGCGCGTAATTGGCGTAGAGCAGGACGTCGTCCGCCAGCTTGACCGTCACGCCCAGCTTGGGTGACAGGCGGTCGTCGCTCTGCGCAGAGCCGGCGAATTCGGGGAGCAGCGGATCGTCCGTCGGGTCGAGATCGTAAAAATCGTACCGCAGCGCGGGAAACAGCGTCAGCGCGCCGTCGAAAAAGGTGAATTCGCTCGCCAGGAACAGACCGCCCAGCATGAAGTCGGTCGCGGGAAAGGCGCGCGTCGGGAAGACTTCGCCGAAGGGCGGTTCGGTGCCGTCGCGCAGGCCTTCCTGCCGGGTCCAGCTGATATCGCCGCCGAATGCCAGCGTGGTGCGGAAGGCGTCGCCGCCGAAGACGCTGCGCGCTTCTGCCGAGGCGCCGTAGACTTCGTTCTCGAACGTGTTCAGCCGTTCGCGATCGGGGCGCGGGGTGGCGCCGACGGGCGAGCGGTCCTCGTCGGTGAACTGCACGTCCTGCCCGTCCTGATAATAGGCCGCGGCATGCGCGTAATCGATCACGCCTTCACCGGCATAGGTCCAGTCGAGCGAGACGCGGCCGCGTTCGGTGGTGTCGAGCGCGGTCAGATCGTCGACGATCCAGCTGGGGAAGGGGCCGAAGAGGAACGCCGGACCCTGGCCCGACAGGATATCAGTGGCGACTTCGGTCTCGAGATATTCGCCCGTCAGCCGCACCCGGTGCGCGCCGGTATCCCACAACAGCTTGCCGAGGAATGCGTCGGAGGTCCCGTCCTGCGGGTTCGGCAGCGTGCGCCCGCTACCCAGACCGTCAACCTCGCCTGCGTTTTCCAGCTCGTGGAAGTCGCGGCGGGTGTAGGACAGCATCGCCGAGACATCGCCGAAGATGCCGGCAAGCGCCGCGGTCTCGGTGAACTCCTTATCGGCGCTCGAATAGGAGGCACGGACAAATCCGCCGAACCGGCTGCCGGGTTCGATGAGATCGACCGGGTCGCTGGTGGTGAAGCTGATCGCGCCGGCCAGCCCGTCGCTGCCGTAAAGTGCGGAAGCCGGACCGCGCAGGATCTCGACCGATTTGACGAGGCTTACATCGGTGTACCCGCCGCGCCCCGCATCCTGCGCGCCGAAGGAAAAGCCCTGCGGGCTGCGGATGCCATCGACCTGGATGAGCACGCGGTTCCCGCCAATGCCGCGGATGATGAAGTCTTCGTTCCGGGCACGCCCGGTCGCGCCGAGCGCGGCCCCGAAGCGGGCCGGTGCGCGGCGCACCGAAACGCCGGGTTCGTAGCGCACGAGGTCCTTGATGTCGGTGGCGAGTTCGTCGGCGATCTGCTCGTCGTCGATCACGGTAACCGTCGCCGGGGCGTCCGCAATCTGCAGCGGAATGCGCGTCGCCGTGACAACGATCTGTTCGTCATTTTCCGTGGCCGCCTCATCCGCCGCCAGCGCCGCTGCTGGCGTGCAGGCAGCAGCCAGTGCGGCGAGGGCCGATCCCGTTTTCCAGCCAGCGCTGCGGTTCCTGACGGGCGCGCCGAAAACGCGCGTGGCCGGTTCGAGTGTCGATCTCATCATATCCCCTGTGGTGTCCGTTGGCATGCGGCGGGCTGATATTGAGAATCACTCGCATTCGCAAGACGGAAAATGAGGCGGGATCGGTTTTGTGCCCTTTTCTCCCCCGCGCAGCTCGATTAGCCAGCTGTGCGAAAAGGAGATCCATTCGATGAAAGCGACAATCTGGCACAACCCGAAATGCGGCACCTCGCGCAAGACGCTGGCCATCCTGGAGAATCTGTCGCGGCTCGAGGTGGAAGTGATCGAGTATCTCAAGCACCCGCCCACTGCGGACAAGCTGCGGCAGCTCTATCGCGATGCCGGCATCACTCCCAACGAAGGCCTGCGCACACGCGGGACCGATGCGCAGGAACGCGGGCTGGTCGATGCACCTGCCGAGGATGTTCTGGCGGCGATGGCAGCCGAACCGAGCCTGATCGAACGCCCGCTGGTCGAAACCGAGAAGGGTGCGCGGCTGTGCCGGCCGCAGGACCGGGTGCTTGAAATCCTCTAGCGGCGTTCGCTGGTGAGCGCGGCGTCCGGCTGCAAGGCCAGCCAGCCATAGGCGAAAACGATGGCGCACAGGCTGACGATCAAACCGAAGCCGAGCCAATCCGAATGGTTGTACAGCCACACGCCGAGCGCGGGGGCATAGATGAAGCTCGCCCCCGCAACGGAAGCGGTCACCCCGCCAGCCTGCCCCTGTTCGGCGCGGCTGACGGCCAACGAAGTGCCCGAGGTGTTCCCCGGACGGAACAGCCCGAAGCCGAGCGAGGCGATCGAATAGCCCAGCGCGATGGTGTGGATCGTCTGTCCGAGGCCGAGCACCACAGTCCCCACCGCAGCGATGGCAATGCCCCATAACGATGCGGCGCGCGGGCCGAGGTCGAGACGCGGGATCAGGCCCCATTGCGCCAGCAGCGTGGCAATGGCACCGGCCATCAGCACCAGCCCCACGGGGCCCGCCCCCGCAGCGGGGTCGCCGCGCAGGCCCAGGCGGTCGAGCACGAGAAAGCCCGCGATCCCGAGCACCATTGCCTGGGCATGGCCGCCGAGAAGGCCCGATACGACCCACGGCCGAAGCCGCGGTTCGAACCAGCGCAGCTTGCCCGGCTCGGCCCCGACCGCATCGTTTTCGTCGCTCTCGTCCTTGCCGACCTCGTTGGGCGGACTGCCCGAATGGGGCGATTCGTAGGCGGTGCCGCGCGCCGGGAATTGCGGCTCGTCATTGGGCAGCCGCCACCGCACGGCGACCAGTGTGATCGCGCCGATCAGCGCAAACACCAGAAACGGCCCGGCCAGCCCGACCACGGGCAGGACCATCAATGGGGCAAGGGCAGGGCCGATGACCGTGCCCAGCCCGAAACTCGACGCAATCAGCGACAGCGCCTGCGTGCGTTCGGCGCGCGGCGTCCGGCTGGCGACATAGGCCTGCACTGCCGGCGGGGCGGCGCTGCCGAAACCGCCATAGAGGCTGCGCGCCGCAGCAAACAGCAGGAGGCACCAGAGCGCGGGGAAGATGCCCGCCAGGCCCAGCCACAGGATCAATCCGCACAGGACGAAGCTGGCGATGAAACCGAGCATCCCGAGCGCCATCATCGCCTTGCGTCCGCGCTGGTCCGATTTCCGCGCCCAGAACGGTGCGCACACCACCCACAGCAGCGCCGACCAGCTGTAGGCCAGGCTGATCCAGACGTCGTCCACGCCCAGCGATGTGCCGATCGAAGGCATCACCGACTGCATCGCCGTATTGCCAGCAGCGGTGGTCAGCATCACGGCGAAGAGCAACGCCATCCGTCCCCGCGGGATGGCGCGCGCGCGTTCGGCAGGCGGCTCCGTCAGCGGGCGGGCGGGATCGATATCGGCCATCGGCACCAGCGGTAGGCGCGCGCCCGCATCCTTGCAATGGACTAGCGGGACTGGCAAACCGGCGGTTTCATCGAACTGTCATAGGGTTGGCAATTTTGACCGGACATCAGGGCGCTGGCGTGATCGCGCGGCCGAACATGCGCAAACGGCTCGCGCGGGCTTTCGGCCAGTGGGGCGTGTTCTTTCGCGGGTTCATCGAAGAACCGCGGATGGTCGGGTCGATCATTCCCTCTTCGCGCTTCACCATCCGCAAGATGCTGGCGCCGGTCGACTGGGACCGCTGCGAGGTGTTTGTCGAATACGGCCCGGGAGTTGGCACTTTCTGCCAACCCGTGCTCGACCGCTTGCGGCGCGATGGCACGCTGATCGTGATCGACACCAACCCGCTGTACATCGACTATCTGCGCAAGCACTTCCGCGACAGCCGTTTCCACGCGGTGCACGGCTCGGCGGCCGACGTGGTCGAAATCGTCAGGGCGCACGGCCATGACGGCGCCGACTATGTCCTTTCCGGCCTGCCGTTCTCGACCCTGCCCGATGGCGTCGGACCTGCAATCGCCAAGGCCACCCATGACGTGATCCGCCCGGGCGGGGCGTTCCTCGTCTATCAGTTCTCGGCCAAGGCACGCGATTTCATGGCCAAGCATTTCCGCCGGATCGATCGCGGGTTCGAATTCTGGAATGTCCTGCCGTGCCAGCTGTTCTGGGGCTGGAAAGACCGCGCCGACTAGCCGTCGGCTGACGGCGTCCGTTCATGGCCCAGCCGGGTCAGCTGCGTGTGCACCGCGGCCAGCACGCAGACTGCCACCACCACCATCACGGCATTTACCAGTCCCGAAAGCACGCCTTCGCCGAGCAGCGCGGCCTGTTCCCCGGCCAGCGCGAAGGGCAGGCCCAGCACCAGCGTGATGACCACAGACAGAACCATGAAGGCGACCAGCAGCAGCAGGTAGAACAGGAACAGGCGAAAGCTTTGCCCGCGGGTAAGCGTCCAGGACCGCCTGAGCGCCCGGACCGGATTGCGTTCCCCCTCGATCGCGATGACCGGCGCGACCAGCGACAGCTTGACCACGATATAGCAAGTGACGACGAAGGCGACGATACCGCCAAGCACCGCGAGCGCCTGCAGCCCGGTCAATGCGCCGATCGCGGTCAGCAGCACGGCGACGAAGACGATCAGCGCCACCTGCAGCAGTTGCGCGGCAATATAGCTGAGCACCGACCGCCCGCCTGCGGCCAGCGCCTGGCCCACCGTGGGATTGGCGCGCTGCCGGACCAGCGCGAGCATGGCCAGCAGGCCGATCCCCTGGATGATCGCGAGGATCAGGAACAGCCACCAATAGCTGGCGTACAGATCGCTTGCGGCCGCTGCCATCAGGTCGAAATTGCCGCTGGCCTGCGCGGCCTGCAGATCGCCCATCTCGGGCAGGGCCATGGCGACACCGGCATAGGGCAGGAAGAAGAAGACCCCGGCGACGACCGCCAGCAGCCCCAGGTTGCGCGACAGCAATCGCGAGGCGTCCTTCCAGGCGGTATCGAGGTTGAATTTCATGCAGCGCTACTCCCGTTTGCCCCTTGATAAGCGTTCCGCCAGTCGCCACGCAATCGCCTATGTCCACTGCTTCACCCGAAACCGTCGAATGGCGCGCCGAGCCTGGCCGGATCGACTACCGCACCGCGCTCGAAAGCATGACTGCGCGCAATCATGCGATCGCCGAAGGCGCAGCGGGCGAACTGGTCTGGCTGCTCGAACATCCCCCGGTCTATACGGCCGGGACCAGTGCCGATGGCGCCGAACTGCTCGATCCGCGGTTCGATGTCGTCGAGGCGGGGCGCGGGGGACGGTACACCTATCACGGTCCGGGCCAGCGGATCGGCTATGTCATGCTCGACCTGAAACAACGCGGCCGCGACGTGCGCTGTTTCGTCCATTCGCTCGAAGGCTGGGTGATCGCCACGCTGGCGGATATCGGCGTCGACAGCTGGCGCAGCGAAGGCCGGATCGGCATCTGGACGCGCGATATCGATGGGCGCGAAGCGAAGATCGGAGCCATCGGCGTGCGCGTGCGGCGCTGGGTGACGATGCACGGCTTCTCGGTAAACCTGGCCCCCGATCTTGCCCATTTCGGCGGCATCGTGCCCTGCGGCATCGAGGATTTCGGCGTAACCAGTCTCGAGCGTTTGGGAATCGCGCTTGCGCCTGCGGCATTCGATGAGGCATTGCACCGGCGCTTCGGTGATTTCCTCGAAGCGCTCGAAGGGAAGGGCTCCGCGCTGCCATGAGATTTCGTTCGCTGGTCCTGCTCGTCGCTGGCCCGCTCGCCCTGTCGGCCTGTCAGGACGAGGCCCCGCTCGAGGAAAACGCCGACGAGGCCGACCGCGCCGCCAAGGGCGAGGTGCTCGGCGGGACGATCAGCGACGACATGATCCCGCTCGACCGGCTGCGTTCGCAATCGCCTCCGGTGGCCGATGCGCCTGCCGCCGCGCAGGGTACGGGCGCACCGGATCAAACTCCGAGCGCGCCTGCCGTGGCCGAACCGAATGACGATGCGGACGAGATGCCGGCGCAGCCCGACGATGCAGGGCAGGATAGCCCCGAGGGCTAGTCTTCGCCCAGCAACCGCCTGGCGCGTTGCAACTCGGACCGTTCGACCCGGCGGTCTCCCACCACCAGGAACGGCGCATCGGGATCGGCGCGGAAGGCGGCAACGATCCTGAAGGCTTCGGATAGCTCGCTTTCCAGCGGAGCGAAGGCGGAATTGATCCAGGGAACCTGCGCGGGATGGACCGCGACCATGCCGGTGAAGCCGTCGGCCCGCGCTGTTTCCGCCACCCGGCGGCCGGTATCGGCGTCCTGCACGTCGCGGAAGGGATGTTCGATCGCATCGATGCCGCGGGCATGCGCGATCAGGACCACCTGCGCCCGGACATGGGCCAGCGGGTCGCTCCAGCGTCCGCCGGGGCCGCGCAGGCGCCGCGCGCCGATCGCTCGGGCGAGGCCGATCGCATCCCATGTCAGCCCGGACACGCGCGGGTGCAGATCGTCCGCCAGACGGCCGATCGCCAGCGCATCGCCCGGACGCGATCCGAGCTGGGGGATTATCCGCGTGATGTTGGCGGCCAGCCCCAGCCGGTCTTCCACTTCGTAGAGCACCGAGGCCAGCTGGCGGATGTCCTCGGCACCGCGGCAATTGGCGAGCACGATGCCATGCGGGGACCCTTCCATCGCGGCGCCGAGCGCCTCGCGCCAGTCCGCCGTATCGAGCCCCGGAATGCGCGCCCACCGTTCGAACCGGCGTTCGGCGACCACCTGTTCGCGATGCGCGCGCAGCCATGTGCTCGCCGCCATCCGGGCCGCAGCCTGCAAGCCGGGCGCCAGCGGACGGGCGAGGTCGATGACGATGGCACCCGCACCCGATCCGGCGGCCGCGGCGATAGCCTTGTCATTCTCTGCCGGGATCAGGATCCACGATCGCATTGAACCTCCAGACTATCGCCAAGGGCAAATCAGCCCACTGCAGCTTGATCCTCATCGGTTAGTTTAGGGTAATCGATGTATCCGTGTGGACCCTTACCATACCAGCTACGCGGGACATCCACATTCGGGGCGATGTCCGCCCCCAGCTTGAAGCGCTCGGGCAGATCGGGATTGGCAATGAAATCGCGGCCCCAGCTGATCGCATCGGCGCGGCCCGCATCGATGTCGGCCACCGCCTCTGCGGCCGAATAGTCGCTGTTGAGAACGAGGGTGCCCGAGTAGATCTTGCGGATCAGCGGGCTCTGCTTGGGCACGTCGGTGCTGCCGAAAGTGCCGTCGGGCCCGGGCTCGCGCAGTTCGAGAAAGGCCACGCCGAGTTCCTCGACGACCTTGGCGGCCGCGCCGAAGGTGGTTGCCGGATCGCTATCGTCGCAGCCCTGCGTTTCGCCATTGGGCGACAGCCGGACGCCGACCCGGTCCTTGCCCCATACATCGATCAGCGCGGTCAGCACTTCGCGCAGGATCCGGGTGCGGTTTTCGGCGCTGCCGCCATATTCGTCTTCGCGCAGATTGGTGCTGTCGCGCAGGAACTGGTCGATCAGATAGCCATTGGCGGCGTGAAGCTGGACCCCGTCGAAGCTGGCCTTCTTCGCATTCTCGGCCGCCTTGCGGTAGTCCTCCACGATGCGCGCGATGTCCTCGACGGTGGCCGCTCTTGCCTGTTCATAGTCCTTGCGGCCTTCGAATGTGTGCGCGTGGCCCGGCGCGGTCGTCGCGCTGGCGGAAACCGGCGGATTGCCGCCGAGGAAATCGGGATGCACCAGCCGGCCCATGTGCCACATTTGCAGCACGATCATCCCGCCTTCATCGTGGACCGCCTGGGTCACCTGCTTCCAGCCCTCGACCTGTTCATCGCTCCAGATACCGGGGGCGGCGGGCCAGCCCAGTCCTTCGACGCTGATCCCCGTAGCTTCGGAAATGATCAGCCCGGCACTTGCCCGCTGGCGGTAATATGTCGCCATCATCTCGTTGGGCACCGATCCCGGCTGGGTCGAACGCCCCCGCGTGAGCGGTGCCATGAAAATCCGGTTCGGGGTTTCGAGGGCGCCCATGGTGAGCGGCTGGAACAGGCTTTCGTGCATGCAGGGCAATCCTTCTTGCTGACGCGTTTGGATCAAAGAGCTAGGGGCGGCCAATGACCAGCGCAACCGCTCCCCGCGACAAGAATGGCTATCAGGCGAGCGCATGGCACTTCGCGGCGCTGATCGCCGGCAATGTCGCGCTGGCGCTGGGGCCCTGGCTCGTGCGGCTGGCGGACACCGGGCCGGTGTCGGCCGGATTCTGGCGCCTGCTGCTGCCGATCCCGCTGCTCGCCCTGCTGGCGTGGCGGGGGCGTTCACCGCTGGCGCTCGATCGCGGCCTGGTGCTGCTCTGCCTGCTGGCGGGCGCGTTCTTCGCAGTCGATCTTGCCAGCTGGCATGTCGGGATCGAGCAGACCCGGCTCGCCAACGCCACGCTGTTCGGCAATTCGGGCAGCGTGATCCTGATGATCTGGGGCCTGGTCGCGGCGCGGCGGGCGCCGACGGGCCAGGAAGGCATCGGGGTGTTTGCCGCATTGGCGGGGGCCGGCATACTGCTGGGCCGCAGCCTCGAGATCTCGCCGACCAGCTTCGCGGGTGATTTGTTCTGCCTGCTCGCGGGCGCGTTCTACGCTTTCTACCTGCTTCCGGCCCAGCGCGCGCGGGCGCAGTTGGGGCAGTGGACGGTCCTGCTCTTGGTCAGCCTCGCAGCGGCACCGATACTGCTCGGAATTGCGCTGGTGGCAGGTGAGCCGGTGTGGCCGGGCACGGCGGGTTGGGGCCCCGTGCTGATCCTGGCGCTGAGCAGCCAGATCGTCGGGCAGGGCCTGCTGGTCTTCGCGCTCGGGCATTTTCCGCCGCTGATCATCGGCATGGCCTTGCTGACCCAGCCCGCGCTGGCTGCCCTCGTCGGCTGGCTCGTTTTCGGCGAAACGCTGGTGCCGCTCGATGTGGTCGGCATGGTGCTTGTCGGTACGGCGCTGGTGCTAGCGCGGGCGAAGCGCAAGCCGCGGGTGCGCTAGCGCTCGATATCCTGGAGGAAGCGTTGGTAACGCGCCTCCACCATGTCGAGTTCGGGGCCGACCAGAATGTTCGCGCGCCTGCAGCATCAGTAGGTTGCCTTCGCGGGCGAGGGTTTCGCGCCGCGTTTCGTCATCGAGCGTGGACGCCGCATCGACCATCGCCTCGAACGCGACCTGGGCGGCGATCCGGTTGTTGGCCAGCCCGCCGCGCATCGCGCCGAAACCGCGGCTGACGAAATGTTCGAAATCGTCCTCGAGCAGGACCACGCGCGGCTCTTCGCCATTGCTGGCATAGCTGCGCGTGAGGTCCCGCCGTCCCAGTTCGGCCGTCGCCGCGCCGAGCCAGTGAACCGCGGTTACGGCAGTGAAGGGATCGTTGATCCCAGGCGAGAGCGCGCGCAAGCCGATTTCCACCAATTCGTCGATCAGGAACTGCATATCCTGGCTCGGCGTACGCATGCTGCCCAGCGTGAAGCATTCGCGGACATCCGCGTCAGGGCAATCCTCGACCACATCCATGTCCGCCCAATAGGCGATCACGACCTTGGGGTGGACGAAGTCCCCCGTGCGGACGGCCAGCTTGAGCTTGCCGTTCTCGCGCTGCGCGATCCGTTCGAGCCGCGAGAAGGAAATCGCTTGTACGTATCCCGTTTCGCGCGCGGTTATCGGGCTGCCGTCGGGCGCCGTCCCGGCGCGCTGGCCGGTGTTGGGATCGGGAAACCGCGCCTCGATATCGGTCAGCAGGCGCGCACCGATGTCCTTCAGGACCGTGTTGATGCGGATCGAGGCAGGAATGTGGTTGAGGAAATAGACAAGGACCGCGACCGAAAGCGCCATCAGGCCGAAGGCGACCAGCAGCGACAGCTGCGGGACGAAGCCCGGCAGCGCGGTTGCGGCGGCGTCTTCCAGATTGGTCGCCACCTCGTCTTCCGCCCGCACGCTGCGCAGCACGGTGATGGCATAAACGAATGTGCCGATGAAGGTCGCCAGGCTGAACTGGTTGCCGCGGTCTTCCATGAAATTGGTCAGCAGGCGCGGGCCGTAATTGCCGCTGGCATAGGCGACTGCGGCGATGGTGATCGAGAACACGGTCGATGCGACCCCGATCATTGACCCGGCGATGACCGTCAGGATGTTGCTGGCCCCGTCGGGGCGCGCCGGTTCGAGCCAATCCACGTCGTTGAGGAAATCGGCCCATCCGCTGCGGTCAAGCCAGATCGTACCAAGCGCCAGTGCCACGCAGACGATCGAAAAGAGCGCCGGCAGGAACCAGTAGCTGGCATTGATGTCGTGCCAGAATTTGCGCAGCCGTGCGATCATGCTTCGCCGGCTACCGCAAGCAGGCACTTGTCGAAAGCACGATCGATGTCCGCCCGGTCGGAATCGTGTTCGGCATTGGCGCGGGCATGGGCATGCATTTCCGCTGCGCATGTCTGGAAGAACTGCAGCAGCGCGCCCGGGCAGTCCCGTCCGGCCAGCAGCGTTCTCAACCGCGCGAGATTTTCGATGATCCGTATCGAGACCGAAGGGTAATCGGCGGCGGCCTGGCGAAACGCCTTGAGAGGGCCTTCGAACAGCCCTCGGAAATCCTGCCCCGGCAGTTCGAACCGGGGATCGTGTTCGTACACTGCGACCAGCCCGTCATCGACCCAAGTTTGCGCATGGCCCGCCATCGCGGCGGCGAGCTGGTCCGCGCAGGCCAGCGCGGTGTAGAAATCGTTGATTCCGGGCGAGAGGGCGCGGCTGGCCACTTCGACCAGCAGCCGGACCTGATAGACCGTCGACTGCACGCTGGAACGAAAATCGCCGATTGCCACGGTGCGCAGCACGGGTTTGGTCTTGCGGGGTTCGTATTCGAACTGGACCAGCGGTTCGCCCTTCAGGACATGCTGGCCCGGGGCCGCGCAGAAGCGGACCTGCCCTTCGTGCGTGGCCAGGCGCTTGCGCAACCGCTCGAGGTCCATTCCCTCGACATAGCCTTCGCGCGGGGCGGGCAGGGCGAAGCGCCATTCGCCCGCGAAAGGTTCTGCCGCCACGACCGGGATAGCGATGCTCGACGCTTCGGTACCAAGATGCGCGATCGAGCGGTCGACGAACATCGTACGCCCCAGATCGTGGATTGCCACGCCCAGCATGGCGATGTTGACCAGTTCGAGCGCGAACAGCACCGCCAGCGCGAAATGTGGCAATTCGGCAAGGCTTGCTTCGGGATCGATCCGCGACAGCACCACGATCGAGAAGACGAGGCAGAAGGTCAGCCCGGCAACCGAGACGCGGGTAAGCACCTTGTCGAGCCAGCGATCGACCAGCCGTACGCCCAGATTGGCGGTGGCCAGCGTCAACACGATCAGCGTGACCGACCAGTAGAGCGTCAGCAGCGCCGCGTTCACCCCGACAATAGCAATGGCGAGGTCCTGCGCTGCATCGCCGGCGACGAGCAGGGTGACTCCGCGCTCGAACAGCCATTCCCCGGCAAAGGCGCGGTCCGCCCACAGGACCGCCGCACCCAGCAGCGGGGCTCCGAACACGGCGATCAGCGGCAGCGACCAGTAATTGGCCACCAGCCGGTGGATCACATATTGCGAGATGCCGCGAAGCGGGCCCTTGGCGGCCAAATGCCGTTCCTTCTCATAGCGGACGCCCCTATCCTAAAGGACAGGGACAGTAACGCGCCAGCCCGGAATGCGTGCCTTACTGCGCGCCCGTCCCGATCTCGCGGTTGAGATAGGCGAGCAGCAATGCCGCGCGTTTCGCATCTTCCTCGTGGTCCGATCCGACCGAATGGCCGCCCTCGCGGTACTCGTGATAATAGAAGGTCTGGCCCCAGGCTTCGTGCTTGGCCGCCGCCTTGCGCGCATGGCCGGGGTGCACGCGGTCGTCGAGCGTCGACAGGTAGTAGAACGCAGCGGGCACGTCCGGCGTATCGCGCATGTTCTGGTAGGGCGACCATTCGCGCATGAAGGCCCAGTCCGCCGGCGCGTCGGGATTGCCATATTCGGCCATCCACGATGCGCCCGCGAGCAGCTTGTTGTAGCGCTTCATGTCGATCAACGGGCTGCCCGAAATGATCGCGCCGTATAGATCGGGGCGCTGGTTCGCCACCGCGCCGACCAGCACGCCGCCGTTCGAGCGGCCCGAAGCGGCGATACGGCCCGGACTGGCCAACCGGTTGGCGACGAGATCGTCGGCCACCGCATGGAAATCGTCGAAGCTGTTCTGGCGTTTTTCGCGCAGCGCGTCTTCGTGCCAGCGCGGCCCGTATTCGCCGCCGCCACGGATATTGGCGAGGACATAGGCATTGCCGCTTTCGACCCAGAACAGGCCCAGCGGCCCGCTCCGATAGGGTTCGGCGGTCAGGTATTTGGGTGTCTGCGCCGCGCGGAAGCCGCCATAGGCGTGGATCAGCGTGGGCAGCGGACCTTCGGCATCTTTCGGACGAACGAGGTAATAGGGCACCTTGGTACCGTCTTTCGACGTGGCAAACTTCTGCTCGACGCTAAACTTGCTCGCATCGAACTGCGCCGGCTCGTTCGCGATGGCGACGGGCTCGCCCTCGCTCGGTACGGCATAGAGCGTGGGCGGGGTCAGCATGCTTTCCACGGTGACGAAAGCGGTGTCACCCGTACCGCTGGTCTCGGCAATCTGGATGGTGCTGTTGGCGGGCAGGTCCATTGCGCGTTCGGTCCAGCCGGTAGCGTCGGGTGTCAGCTCGATGAGCTTGCCCGAGACATCGTCGAGCACCTTGACCCATAGCTTGTTTTCCGACGCCGCGACCTGTTCGACCGCCTGCGTTTCGCTCGGACGGAAGACCGCAAAGGGCTGCGGATCGCCCCCGTCGAGCACGTCGTCGAGCGACCAGGCGAGCAGTGCGCCGGGCTGTTCGGTGCGCGCAAATGTTTCCATCGGGGAATTGAGCTTGCCGATCACAAAGCCGCCAAGCACCGCTTCGAACTCGGCATCCTCGGGTAGTGGCAGCGCGACGGTGTCGCCATCGTCGGTCACCAGCGCATATTCGCTGGTCCAGAAGCTGGGGCCGCGGCGCACGAAACGGTAGCGGGTCTCGCCGTCGAGCACCGAGAAACCGTTCATACTGATATCGGACTGTTCGCCCTCGGCAATCAGCCGGGCTTGCGCAAAATCGGTTCCGCGCTCCCATAGCTTCACAAGGCGCGGATAGCCCGAATCGGTCAGCGATCCGGCGCCTTCATCGGTGCCGACGAACAGCGTGTTCTCATCATACCAGGCGACATTGGACTTGGCTTCGGGCAGGGTGAACCCGCCTTCGACAAAAGCGCCGGTCGCGATGTCGAACTCGCGGACCACGTCGGCATCGGTGCCGCCCGGGCTGAGCGAAACGAGGCAGCGGGTGTATTCGGGCGCGAGGCAATTGGCCCCGTGCCACACCCAGCTCTCGCCCTCATCCTCGCCCAGCTGATCGACATCGATGAGCGTGCGCCATTCGGGGGCGCCCGCTAGATAGCTCTCGAGCGTCGCGGTGCGCCACAACCCGCGCGGATTGTCCGCGTCGCGCCACAGATTGGTGACCTGATCGCCCATCACCGCATCGGGCATCGCGATCTGCCGCGTATCGTCGAGGATCTGCCTGGCCCAGGCCTTGGCCAGCGGATATTCGGCCTGCGCGGTCAGCACCGCCTCGGTATCGGCATTCCACTGGTCGACCTTGGCCAGCGCGCGCTCGCCCTGGATTTCCTCGAGCCAGATATACGGATCCTCCGCATCGCTCTCCTGCGCCGCGATCGGTGCGGCGGCGAAAACGAGCGCGGCGGCCAGCGCCAGACGTGCGACCATCAATTCTCTCCCTGAGGTGTGTTCAGACCTTGCCCAGATCGCCCTTGCCGATCGTGCCGCTGGCCATTTCGAGCATGCGGTCGAGGCTCTGCTTGGCCTTGAGGCGCAGCCCTTCCTCGATCTCGATCCGCGGTTCGAGATCACGCAGGCAGGCGTAGAGCTTTTCCATCGTGTTGAGCGCCATGTACGGACAAATGTTGCAGCTGCAGTTGCCGTCCGCACCGGGCGCGCCGATGAAGGTCTTGTTGGGCAGCGCCTTTTCCATCTGGTGCATGATGTGAGGCTCGGTCGCCACGATCAGCGTGTCGCCCTCGAAGGTCTCCGCGAACTGCAGGATGCCGCTGGTCGAACCGACATAATCGGCATGATCGACGATGGTCGGCGGACACTCGGGGTGCGCGGCGACCGGGGCGTCGGGATGCTGCGCCTTGAGCTTCAGAAGCTCGGTCTCGCTGAACGCCTCGTGGACGATGCACACGCCCGGCCACAGCAGCATCTCGCGGTTGAACTTGCGGCTCATGTAGCCGCCCAGGTGCCGGTCGGGGCCGAAGATGATCTTCTGGTCCTCGGGGATCTGGCTGATGATCGTTTCCGCGCTGGAGCTGGTGACGATCACGTCGCTGAGCGCTTTCACCTCGGTCGAGCAATTGATGTAGGTCAGCGCGATATGGTCGGGATGCGCTTCGCGAAAAGCCTTGAACTTTTCCGGCGGGCAGCTGTCCTCGAGGCTGCAGCCCGCGTCCATGTCGGGCAGCACCACGATCTTTTCGGGGCTCAGGATCTTGGCCGTATCGGCCATGAACTTCACGCCGCAGAATGCGATGACATCGGCATCGGTTTCGGCGGCCTTCTTGCTCAGTTCCAGACTGTCGCCAACGAAATCGGCAAGGTCCTGGATATCGGCAGTCTGGTAGTAATGCGCGAGAATGATCGCGTTCTTCTCCTTGCGGAGGCGATTGATCTCGGCGAGCAGGTCCTGGCCGGTCGGCAGGTCGGTCTGTGCGGTCATATGGGGTCCCGTATGCTGCGTTTGTGGCGCTTATAGACCGAACGGTCCGTAAGGCGAGGGCGTTCCGTTCAGTCTTGCGGCTCGCCGTCGAAGCGGACGTTCACCGTCACATCGCCATATCCTGCCATCTGCAGCGGGATTGTCAGATTCTGCCGTACCGCATCCTTTGCCGCCTGCCGTGCCAGCGCGAGGACTTCGGGGTTCTTGGCGAAGGCGGCGGCCTTACGCTCCGCCTGCTGCGAATTGTTGCGCGCGAGGTCGGTGCTGGCATCGCGAGTGACATAAGTGCCTTCGGTGAAGGTTGTCTGCGCCGCCTCATCGAGATTGGGCCGCGAGATGCGCAGCGCCGGCAGCACCACCGAAAGGGTCTCGCTTCCCGCGTCCCACGCGAACCGGTCGCGGTCCATGCTCGACAGGTCGAGCCGGTATTCGACTGTGGCGGGAATGATCGCCGCCTGCCGGCTTTCGAGCAGGTCGATGTTGAGCACGCCGCGCCGGTCGACGCTTTCGGCAACAACCTCGAAGCGGCTGGAAAAGACGGTCAGCGAATTCTGCTTCTCGAACGCCAGCATGGCGCTTCCCACCGGGTCGCTTTCCTCTTGGTAGAAAAACGCGCGCCAGCCGAGCCACGCGACTGCCGCGAGCAGAACGATGACGATCAGCCACGGCACCGCCTGGACGCGCGCGAGCGGGCGGTCCTGCTGGACTTCAGGTGCGACCGTGCGCTCGCTTCGTTTCAGATCGTCTGCCATGTCTTGCCCGAACGGGCGACGAGGCCGCGCTGTTCCAGATCGATCAGATGCGCGGTTACCGACATTTCGGCTGCCTTGTGGAGCTTGGGGTCGAGACCCTTGTACATCTTGCCGACGAAATCGGGGGCTTCGTGCGGGCCTTCACCCAGCAGGCGGACGATCTGGTTCTCGCGCTGGCGGCGGTGCCCGATCATCCCGCGCACGAGCTGGCGCGGCTTGTCGACTGCCTCGCCATGGGCAGGGTAGAACACCCGGTCCTCGCGCGCATAAAGCCGCTCGAGGCTCTTCATGTAATCGCCCATGTCCCCATCGGGCGGGATCACGACGCTGGTCGACCAGCCCATGATATGGTCGCCGGTGAACAGCGCGCCGCTTTCCTCCAGCGCGAAGCAGAGGTGGTTCGACACGTGTCCGGGCGTGGCAACCGCGGTCAGCGTCCAGCCGGGGCCGGTCATCTGTTCGCCATCTTCCATGACCCTGTCGGGTTCATAGGTGCGGTCGAACGAGGCATCGGCGCGCGGGCCGCTATCGTCGAGCACCAGCGGCGCGCAGCCGACGATCGGCGCACCCGTGCGCGCGGCCAGCGTCTTCGCTGCGGGCGAATGGTCGCGGTGCGTATGCGTGCACATGATCGCGCAGACGTGTTCCTCGCCGATCGCGGCATCGAGCGCGAGCAAGTGCTCGGTCTCGTCCGGGCCGGGATCGATCACTGCGCAGCCATCGCCGATACCGACGATGTAGGACTGCGTCCCAGTGTAGGTATAGGGCGAGGGGTTCGGCGCCAGCACGCGCCGCACCAGCGGCTCGAGTTGCATCGCCTTGCCGGTCGGCCACGGTTTGGGAGGAGGTCCTGCCATGGCCTTGCATATGGGGGTTTGCTTGCGCCATGTCACCACCCGCCATTCGCAAGGGAGAGAGCATGGCCGATCGCATTCTCGTCCTCGACGCGGGGACCACCTCCACCCGCGCGATGATTTTCGCACCCGACGGGACGATGGAAGCGGTCGCCCAGGAGGAGCTGACCCAGCATTATCCGCGCCCCGCATGGGTCGAACACGATGCGTCCGAGATATGGACCAAGACGCTTGCCTGCGCGCGGCAAGTCACTGGCGAGGCGGCCGGTGCGATCGCAGCGATCGGAATCACCAACCAGCGCGAAACGGTCGTTGCGTGGGACCGCCATACGGGCAAGCCGCTGGCCCGCGCCATCGTGTGGCAGGACCGCCGGACCGCGCAGTTCTGCGCCGACATGAAAGACTATGGCCATGAAGCTGCCGTGCAGCAGCGCACCGGGCTGCTGCTCGACCCCTATTTTTCGGGCACCAAGATGCGCTGGATGCTCGACCATGACGAAACCGTCCAGGCCGCGGCGCAGAACGGGGCGCTCGCCTTCGGCACGGTAGAAAGCTGGCTGGTCTACAAACTGTCGGGCGGCGCGCATCTGAGCGATGCAAGCAATGCCAGCCGCACGCAGTTGCTGGCGCTCGACGGGGCGCAGTTCGACGAGGATCTGTGCGAACTGTTCGGCGTGCCGCGTGCGGCGCTGCCCGAGGTCGTCGATACGCACGGATCATTGGCGACGAGCGAGCCCGAATGGCTCGGCAGGGCGATACCCATCTGCGGCCTGGCGGGCGATCAGCAAGCGGCCACGATCGGGCAAGGCTGCCTCGGTTTCGGCGAAACCAAGGCTACCTACGGCACCGGCGCTTTCGTACTGACCAATATGGGGCAGGCGATTCCGCGGTCGGACCACCGCCTGCTGGGTACCGTGCTCTACCAGCAGGATGGCGTAAGGACCTATGCGATCGAGGGGTCGTGTTTCGTCGCGGGCAGTCTGGTCCAGTACCTGCGCGACCAGCTCGGGCTGATCGGCAGCGCTGCGGAAACAGAGGAGCTGGCCCGTTCGATCGAGGATAGCGGCGAGGTTGTGATCGTGCCCGCTCTGGCCGGGCTGGGCGCTCCGCACTGGAAGCCCGATGCGCGCGGCGTGATTTCGGGGCTCAGCTTTGCCAGCGGGCGGGCGCAGATCGCGCGCGCGGCGCTCGAGGCGATGGCGCACCAGACGCATGACTTGGCAAGCGCCTTTGCGGCCGATGGGGCGCCCTGGTGCCGGCTCAACATCGATGGCGGCATGAGCGTCAACGACTGGATGGCGCAGGACCTGGCGAATATCCTCGACCTGCCCGTCGAACGGCCCGATTTCGTCGAGACCACGGCGCTTGGCGCGGCGATCCTTGCAGCGGTCGGCTGCGGATTGTTCGCCACGCTCGATGATGCGGCGCCGGCGATGCGCGGCGGCACGCGGTGCTTTGCTGCCGAAATGGCGAAGGATGTGCGCGAAGCGCGGCTGGCGCGCTATGCCAAGGCGTTGGCCGCGGCCTGATCAGCCGCGCGCGAAGGCCGCGGTGATGCGGCCGCGCAGTTCTTCCACTGGCGGCTCCCCGGCGTTTGCGCGCCATTCGCGGTCGAGTTGGGCAACGCGTGCATGCAGCGCCTCGCCCTCTTCGATCAGCGCCCGCGTGGCGGGCTCTAGCAGCGCGAGATTGTCCGCATCGGCAGGGGGCTCGTCGGGCAGCCGCCCGCTGCGGGCCAGCTGGCCTGCAGACAGTTCGCCCGAGCGATAGGCCCGCTGGTTGAGCAGCCAGGCAAGCACATGCATCAACCGCGTGGTCGTGCGCAGGCCCTCGATCGACAGCGCGACGCGCGTCAGATCGTCGGGCTGGACCGCGGTGTCGGTCCGCCGCAGATCGAACACGGTGCGCGCGTCATCGGCAAGCACGAGCGCTTGCGAATACAGTTCTTCGATAATTTCACAGTTGATGTCGCGTGTGGGCATGGATGCACTCTACGCCCCGGCCGGGGGGCTCGCCACTGCGTTTACCATGGCAGTCCTGCGATGGGACGCCTTGCGGCGAAGTCGTTGTGATCAGGCGATTATATCGGGGATCAGCACGTCCTCGATCGCCGCGATGCGGTCCCTCAGAGCCAGTTTGCGCTTTTTAAGGCGGGCCATTTGCAGCTGGTCGACGAAGCCGCTCTGCGCGCCGGTCTGGATCAGCGCCGCAATCGCGACGTCGAGATCGCGGTGCTCGCTGCGGAGCAGGGCCAGCCGTTTGCGCAGTTCCTGTTCGTTCACGCGAACCTTTCCCGGATGATCGCCCTTCGCGACCGTTTCGCCGCATGGCCCCAACTCTGCGTTTTGTAAATCGGCAATCCTGTGGTTTGATACTCCCCTGCGGCGCGTGCCGCGCAAGCGCACGAGTTGCTCCAGAGGTCGCACAACCGTCTAGGAGACAATTCGATGCACTCATCCCATGTCGACGCGCTCAAAGCCAAGCATGCCGGGCTCGAGGCTCGCCTGCACGAAGAAGAAATCCGGCCTGCGCCTGACATTGCGATGATCCGCCAGATCAAGAAGCAGAAGCTGCGGATCAAGGAAGAGATCGCGTCGAGCTGATCGGATCTTTCGGGAAGCGGGGATTGGCATCCCGCTTCCGCCCTCCCATCAATTTGCTATAGGCTGCAGCCATGACAGCTGCAGCCTCCGCCCGCCAGATCCTTACCCGCCTGCACGAGGTGATGGCCGGGCGCACGCATGCGCAGTACAAGCTCGACCGGGTGGTCGAGATCATCGCCGAAAGCCTGTCGAGCGAGGTCTGCTCGATCTACCTGCTGCGCGAAGGTGCGCTGGAGCTCTATGCGACGCAGGGCCTCAATCCCGAAGCAGTGCATGTGACGCGGCTGGCCGTGGGCGAGGGGCTTACCGGCACGATCGCGAACAATATCGAGACGCTCAACCTGGCCGAGGCCAAGGCGCATCCCGATTTCGCCTACCGCCCCGAAACGGGCGAGGAACAGTTCCACTCCTTCGCGGGTGTCCCGATCGTCTACCGCGAACGGGCGGTCGGTGTCCTGTGCGTCCAGCATGTCGATCCGCGGCGCTATGAAGATGTCGAGATCGAAGCTCTGCAGACCACCGCAATGGTGCTGTCGGAACTGATCGCACACAAGGAACTGGTCGACGGCGAAAGCGTGATCGACCTCGAGATCTCGCATGTCGAAAACGACATCCTCGAAGGACTGCCGCTGGTCAAAGGGCTCGCGGCGGGGCAGGCGGTGTTTCACCAGCCGCGGATCGAGATCGACCAGGTCGTGGCGGAAGATGTCGAGGCGGAACGCCAGCGTGTGTACCGCGCCTTCGACAAGATGCGCGACCAGATCGATGCGCTGGCGCGCGAGCCCGAATTCGGCAAGGGCGGCGAACATGTCGAGGTGCTCGAGACCTACAAGATGTTCGCCTATGACGAGGGTTGGAGCCGGCGCATCAACGAGGCGATCGACAGCGGGCTGACAGCCGAGGCGGCAATCGAACGGGTACAGCAGCGTACGCGGATGCGCATGCGCGAGATCGACGATCCGCTGCTGGCCGATCGCATGCACGATCTCGAGGATCTGTCCAACCGGTTGCTGCGGATCGTCTCGGGACAGCTGGGCACGGCGGCGACGCAGGGTCTGCGGCGCGACACGGTGCTGTTCGCACGCAATCTGGGGCCTGCGGAACTGCTCGAATATGACCGGCGCCGGCTCAAGGGCGTGGTGCTGGAGGAAGGTTCGCTCACCGCGCATGTCGTGATCGTGGCGCGTGCGATGGGGGTGCCCGTGCTCGGCCGCGTATCGGGACTGCGCACCCGCGTGGCCGAAGGCGACGAGGTGATCCTCGATGCCGATCACGGGACGGTCACGCTGAGGCCCAACCAGCAGGTGCTCGAGGCGTTCGAAACGCGCTTCGCCCGCTCGCGCGAGAAGCAGGCCGCCTATGCCGAATTGCGCGATGTCGAACCCTTCACGCGCGATGGAACCCGGATCACTGTGATGATGAATGCGGGGCTGCGCGACGACATGAGCGCGCTCGCGATGAGCGGGGCCGACGGGGTCGGCCTGTTCCGGACCGAGTTCCAGTTCCTGGTGTCCTCCACGCTGCCGCAGCGCGACCGCCAGATGCGGCTCTACCGCGACGTGCTCGACGCGGCGGGAGACAAGCCGGTGATCTTCCGCACCGTCGATATCGGCGGCGACAAGGCGGTCCCCTATCTCGACACGGCGGTGGCCGAACGCGACGAGAACCCCGCGATGGGCTGGCGCGCGCTGCGCCTGTCGCTCGAGCGCGAGGGCCTGCTCAAGGCCCAGGCCCGCGCGCTGCTCGAAGCTGCGGCGGGGCGGTCGCTGTCGGTGATGTTCCCGATGGTCAGCGAACCGTGGGAATTCGATGCGGGCAAGAAAGTGTTCGAAGACCAGCTCGCGTTCCAGCGCGACAGGCGCAGGCAGGTCCCCGAAACGATTCGCTATGGCTGCATGCTCGAGGTGCCGGCGCTGGCCGATATGCTCGACGTGCTGCTGCCGAAGCTGTCCTTCGTGTCGGTGGGCACCAACGACCTGACGCAGTTCCTCTTTGCGGCGGATCGCGCCAATCCCAAGCTGGCGGAGCGTTACGACTGGCTGAGTCCGGCGATCCTGCGCTTTCTTGCCCGGGTGTCGCGATCCTTCGTCGGCCACGATGTCCAGCTTGGCGTGTGCGGCGAGATGGGCGGACGCCGGCTCGAAGCGCTGGCGCTGCTGGGTATCGGCTATCGCCGGCTTTCGATCACTCCGGCCGCGGTCGGTCCGATCAAGGAACTGGTGCGCAAGGTCGATCTGGGCGAGCTTACTGCGCAGATGAGCCGCTGGCTTGCCGCCCCGCCGCCGGATATGCGCGGCGCCTTGCAGCAATGGGCCGGTGAACGGGATATCGAGGTTGAATGATTTCACCGCGAAAGCGGCTCTTTTCGTCGGTCGTGCGCATCTGTGCTATGATGCGTGCTTGACAGGGCTGCCCGCGCTTCGCTTTGCCTGCGTCAAGACAACATGCGGGTAAACCGCAGGTTCGCATTATCGGGGATCGCATGAGCGACGAAGAATACCTTGAAGAGGAAGTGGTTACGCACACCGGTGTCGGCGCACGGCTCAAGGCCGCGCGCGAAGAGCGGGGGCTCGATCTGACGCAGGTTGCCGCGGAGACCCGGATTCCGCAACGCCACCTGCTCACCATCGAAAATGGTGCGCTGTCGGACTTGCCCGCGCGCACCTACGCCGTCGGTTTTTCGCGCACTTATGCGCGGCTCGTCGGGCTCGATGAACGCGAGATCGTCGATCAGGCGCGCATGGAACTCGCCGAAGACGAAGAACGCACCGCTTCGCCAGACAAGTTCGAGCCGGGCGATCCGGCACGGGTGCCGGGCCGGGGGCTGGCGTGGTTCGCGCTGTTCGCGGGGATCCTGCTGATTGGCGGGATATACGCCTTCTACAGCAGTTATTTCGCTCCGGGCCTCGGCCCGGCACCCCTCGAGGCGCCCGAAGACCGCACAGCATCGGCCGCACAAGAGAATGATGCTGCGCCGCGCCAAGCGGCAGCGCCCGCTGCATCGGGCCCGGTCGTCTTCACCAGCGAAATGGACGGGACCTGGGTCAAGTTCTACGATGCCAACGGAGAACGTCTCTACGAAGCGCAGATGGATGCCGGCGACAGCTTCACGGTGCCCAGCGATGCCGAAGGGCCGCAAGTGTGGACGGGGCGTCCCTATGCCCTGGCGATCACGGTCGGCGGCCGGTCGGTGCCCAAGCTTTCCGAAGAGGACGAAGTGATCAAGGACGCACCGATCACCGCCGAAGCGCTGCTGGCACGTGGCCCAGACGGTGCTGCACCCGCGCAGCCCGCCGCAGCCGCGGCTGGCGAGGGTTAACGAACCCTGCTTTGTTAAGGGGATAAGCGCGCCTCGCGCCCTCGACAGCGACGCGGCGCTAGGGCAGTTTTCTTCCGCTACCGATTTTCCACCAGGAGCCCTCGATGACTTTCGCATCGCTCGCCCGTAACCTGTCGTTCTTCGGCGCCGGTTTCGCCCTGCTTGCCACGGCCACACCCGCCTTGCCGCAGGACGGCAACGACGAAGCGCGCCTGCGCCGGCTGGAAGCCGAAGTGCGCGCCCTGCAGCGCACGGTATTCCCGGGCGGCGACGGCCGTTTCTTCGAACCCGAGATCAGCGCCCAGCCGGCGACCCGCCCAAGCACCACCGGGGCATCGACCACTGCAGTGACCGATATCCTCGCCCGGCTCGACGCGCTCGAAGCGCAGCTCCAGCGGCAGACCGCGCAGAACGAGGAAAACTCCAATGCGCTGCGTCAGTTGACCGAACGCATCGACGCTCTGGAAGCCTCGGGTACCCGTACCACGGCAAGCGCACCGGCCGGTGGCATGTCCGCGACGACGGGCAGCGCTGGCGCCGCGCGAACGGTCGCGGCGACACAGGCGTCGGGCCCCAGTGCGGAACGGCTGGCCGCAGTGCAGGCGATTGCCAAGCCGCAGACCGAGGATCCGGCAGACGACGAATACTCCTACGGTTTCCGTCTGTGGGATGCCGGCTTCTTCCCCGAAGCGCAGCAGCAGCTGACCATGTTCGTCGAACAGCACCCGGATCACTGGCGCACGACCTATGGCCGCAACCTGCTCGGGCGCGCCTATCTGGACGACGGCAAGGCCAAGGAAGCCGCGCCCTGGTTCCTCAAGAACTATCAGGAAGACAAGACGGGCGCCCGTGCCGGTGACAGCCTGCTGTATCTGGCCGAGGCGATGATCGCGCTCGACGACACCCGCCGGGCCTGCATCGCGCTGGCCGAATTTTCCGAAACCTATCCTGCACTGGCCGCCGGACGGCTGCAGGGGCAGTACGAAGCCAATCGCGCCAAGGTGACCTGCGATTGACCCGGCGATCGACCCACCACTGCTAGCGCGCTTCAGGGCCGATCTTGCCGCCATTCGCCCGGAAGGCAAACTGGGGCTGGCGGTGTCCGGTGGTCCCGACAGCATGGCCTTGCTGGGTCTTGCAGCCGCGAGCTTCGATGGGGCGGTCGAGGTCGCGACCGTGGATCACGGCCTGCGGAAAGAGGCTGCCGAGGAGTGTGCGCTGGTCGAGCGCGTATGCGCAGAGCGGTCGATCCCGTGCACGACGCTGCGAATCACTGTGGCAGAAGGCAATCGCCAGGACCGCGCGCGCGCGGCGCGTTACGCAGCGCTGGGCCGCTGGGCGGGCCAACGCGGCCTTGCTGCCATCGCGACCGCGCATCATGCAGACGACCAGGTCGAAACGCTGTTGATGCGGCTCAACCGGGGTAGCGGGCTGGCCGGGCTCGCGGGCATTCGCGCGCGAGCGGAAATCGAGGGCTGTCCCGTCCCCGTCTTGCGCCCACTGCTGGGCTTCACGAAGGGTGAGCTGCAAACCGTCGTAGGCTGTCTAAGCCTGCCCGTGGTTCAGGACCCGAGCAATCGCGATGACCGATACGACCGGGTGCGGATCCGGCAACAGATCGCCGGAGTGGACTGGATCGACTGCAAGGCATTTGCCCGCAGCGCCGCACACCTGTCCGAAGCGGAGCAGACCCTGGAGTCACTGGCCGAAGAACTCTGGAATGCCGCGGCTGTCGAAAGCGGGCAGAAGGTCGAAATTCGAGTCCCGTCACAGCCCGATCTTGCCGCGAGGCTGATCGCAAGGGCAGTGCGGACCCTGGGCGGGACGGTTTCCAAGGGGGAGGCGCAGGCGTTCCTCAAAACGATGGGTACGCGCGGCAACATCGGCGGCGTGCTGATCGAACGACGCTCGGGCCGGTACGTCTGTACCCCCGAGCCGCCGCGTCGCGGCGGGTAGCGCGATCAGATGATGGCGTCGCCCAGGCCCAGCCGTGCGCCGTCGGTGATCACGATCTTGTCGCCCTCTTTCGCAATCGCGAAAAGCCGCTCGGCGATGGGATCGGGCACGCCGATGCATCCGTGGCTGGCGTATCCGTTCTCGACTTCGCTGCCGCCGTGGATAGCCACGCCGTCGCTCGTCAGGAACATGCTCCAGGGCATCGGTGCGTTGCCGTATTTCTCCGACACGTTGTGGCGCTGCTTCCACAGGATCGGGAAGACACCGGTGGGCGTGGGATGTTCATCGGTACCCAGCAGCACGGCGGCGGCACCGATTTCGTAGCCGCCACGGAAGATCGAAATAACCCGCGCCTGCAGGTCGACCGTCACCAGCAGCGGGCCTTCGGGCACGCCTTCGTCGTCCCAGTGCCACTCGCCATAGCGGATCGGACCGTCGATCGGCAGCACCCGGCGCACGGTGTAGAGGCGTTTCGCATCGGCGACCGCCTTGGCTGCAATCGCGCCATGCGGGGCAAGCGGCTTGGCGACAGGCTGCGGCGCAGCCCGTTCGGTCGTCACGACCTCGCTCTCCGCGGTCGCGCTGCCGCCGATGGCGATGCCGGAGAGCACCAGCGCAGCCGCGACTGTGCCCCCGCCGATCCATTTCAGAATGACATCCATGCGCACCTTATGCGCATAAAGAGGTGAATTTTCCACCTATGCCTGCCGCCGCGTGCCGTTTTCGCACACTCGGCACCGAACCCTTAACGCGAGAGGTCGGCAGCTTCGCGGGCGAGGTGGGATACATTCGTTTCGTCCACCGGCCCCCGCGGGGCGACCCAGCTGCCCCCGACACACAGCACCGGATCGAACGCCAGCCATTCGGGCGCATTGGCGAGTGTGATCCCTCCGGTCGGGCAGAAGCGGCACTGGCCGAAGGGAGCTGCCAGCGCCTTGAGCGCGGGCAGGCCGCCAGCGGCCATCGCGGGAAAGAACTTGAAGTGGGTCAGGCCGAGATCGAGCCCGCGCATGACGTCGCCCGCAGTCGCTACGCCGGGCAGGAAGGGAATGTCTTCGCGAATCGCGGCCTTGCCCAGCGGTTCGGTCAGTCCGGGCGATACGATGAATTCGCTCCCTGCCGCGATCGCGTCGGCCAGCTCCTGCTGGTTGGTCACCGTACCGGCGCCGACGATCGCGCCGTCGACTTCGCGCATGGCGCTGATAGCGTCGAGCGCTGCCGGGGTGCGCAGCGTGACTTCGAGCACGCGCAGCCCGCCCGCGACAAGCGCGCGCGCAAGCGGTTGTGCCTGCTCGATTTCGTCGACGACGATCACCGGAATGACCGGTGCAGTCTGCATGATTTCGGCAATGGTCATCGCAGGTTCCTGGCAAAGGCAGCTGCCGCGCCAAACAGGCCCGGCTGGGGGTGGGTGATCAATTTTACGGGAATGGTCGCCATGAGTTCTCCGAACCGGCCCTTGGCGCGAAACCGCTGGGCGAAGCCGGATTTGGGCAGATGGTCGCGCAGGCGATACCCAAGACCGCCGGCGATCACGACGCCCCCGAAACCGCCCTGTGCCAGCGCGATATCGCCGGCCACGCTACCCAGCGACAGGCAGAACCGGTCGAGCGCCGCTGCGGCCAGACCTTCGCCATCCTCCAGGGCGCGGGTCCAGATCGCAATGTCGTCCTCTTCGCGCGTCTTGCGATTTTCCATCGCCGCAAGCGTTTCGTAGATGTCGACAATGGCCGGACCAGAAACGACGCGTTCGACCGACACCCGCCGGTGGCGTTTGCGCAGCCGCGCGAGGATCGCGTCCTCGATAGTGTCGAGCGGGGCGAAATCGATATGGCCGCCCTCGGTCGCCTGGACGCGGTATTCGCCAGATGACCGCCAGAGATGCGCGACGCCGAGCCCGGTACCCGGGCCCATGACGCTGATCGTGCCGTCGTCCGTCAATGGCTGGTCGGGGCCCGCGAGGTGAAGGAACTGGTCCTCGGGCGCGCGCGCGACTGCATGGGCCACCGCTTCGAAATCGTTGACGATGCAGTAATCGTCCACGCCCAGTTTCTGGCGGACCAGCGCCGGGCGGATGATCCATGGATTGTTGGTGAACCGAATGACATCATCACCGACCGGGCCGGCAATCGCCATGGCGATGCGCGGCGGCAGCGTCCCGCCCATCCGCTTGCGAAAGTCCTCCCACGCGGTCTGGAAGCTGGCATGGTCATCGGTGTGCAGCGTCTCGGGCTCGCCCAGCGTGATCGCGCCATCTTCCCCGATCGTGGCGATAGCGAAGCGCGCATGCGTTCCGCCGATATCGACAGTGACGAGGTCGGTGCTCACAGGCCCGCCATCGCCAGCATGGCCGAAGCCCCCTGTTCGGCGCCGTCGGCGCCGGCACGGAACATGGCGAACAATTCGCGGCCCATACCGGTCTCGGGCGGCGGTGCCTCGGCAGGCTCGCGGCTGGAGAGATCGGCGGTGGTCGACAGCTCGCCGGTAGCGGCGCAGATGCGGATGACATCTTCGTCCCGCAATTTGGCGAGCGGCTCGCCGCCAAGCGCTTCGGGAGTGCAATGGATGGCCGCCGGCACCTTGCCCGATGCCCCCGACATGCGGCCATCGGTGACCAGGGCGACGCGGTAGCCGCGATCCTGCAACACGCCGAGCGCGGGGGTCAGCTTGTGCAGCTCGGGCATGCCATTGGCGCGCGGCCCCTGGAAGCGGACCACGACGATCACGTCGCGATCGAGTTCACCTCTCGTGAAGGCCTCATTGACGGCGCGCTGGGTGTCGAACACGCGGCACGGCGCCTCGATGGTCCACCGTTCGCGTTCGACGGCCGAGGACTTGAAACAGGCGCGGCCCAGCGTGCCTTCGACCAGCCGCATCCCGCCGTCGGCCTGGAACGGTGCCGAGGCCGGGCGAAGCATGTCGCTGTCGCCGGACGGCCCGGGGTCGCGCCAGACCAGTGTGTTGCCGTCGCCATCAACGCCCGGTTCGCGGCTGTAGCTTTCGAATCCGCCATCCCACACGGTGAGGATATCCGCATGCGCCAGTCCTTCCTCGAGCAGCGTGCCGACGACGAAACCCATCCCCCCGGCTTCGTGGAAGTGATTCACATCGCCCGCGCCATTGGGATAGACGCGCGCAACCAGCGGGACTGCAGACGACAGTTCCGACAGGTCGGTCCAGTCGAAACGAATGCCCGCCGCCCGCGCCATGGCCGGGATGTGGATCGCGTGATTGGTCGACCCGCCCGTGGCCAGCAAGCCGACCGCCGCATTCACGATCGCCTTTTCATCGACCACGCGGCTCAGCGGACGAAAATCATCGCCCGCCTGGCCGATGGCGGCCAGCCGATGCGTGGCAGCGCGGCTGAGTTGCTGCCGCAGTTTCGCTCCCGGCTGGACGAACGCCGCTCCAGGGACATGGAGACCCATCATCTCCATCATCATCTGGTTGGAATTGGCAGTGCCGTAGAAAGTGCATGTGCCGGGCGAATGGTAGCTGCCCATTTCGCTGGCAAGCAATTCCTCGCGCGTCGCCTTGCCCTCGGCATAAAGCTGGCGCACGCGCTGCTTTTCCTTGTTCGAGATACCCGTCCCCATCGGGCCCGAGGGCACGAAAATGGCCGGCAGGTGGCCAAAGCGCAGCGCGCCCATCAGCAGGCCGGGGACGATCTTGTCGCAGATGCCGAGCAGCGCGACCCCATCGTACATCGCATGGCTGAGCGCTACAGTGGTCGACAGGGCAATCGTGTCGCGGCTGAACAGCGACAATTCCATGCCGGCTTCGCCCTGCGTCACGCCGTCGCACATGGCCGGCGTGCCGCCGGCGACCTGCGCTGTGGCGCCGACTTCGCGCGCCCAGATCTTCATGCGTTCGGGATAGCGGTGATAGGGCTGATGCGCCGACAGCATGTCGTTGTAGGCGGTGACAATACCCAGGTTCGGGCCCTTGGCTGCCATGATGGCCGCCTGGTCTTCCTCGGCCCCGGCAAATGCGTGGGCGAGGTTGGAGCAGGACAGCGACGTCCGGTCGACCTGCCGCTCGCTCTCGCGGTCCATCAGGTCGAGATAGGCGGCGCGGCTGTCGCGCGAATTTGCGATGACGCGCTGGGTCACGCGGTGGATCGTGTCGTTGAGCGGCTTATTCGTCATGCCAGCTTACTCCGTCGCGTTCGGCAAGGGCGATGGCGGCGCTGGGCCCCCAGCTGCCCGCACCATAGGCTTTCGGCTTGATGTCCTCGCGCTCCCACAGGGTGCGAATGGCGTCGATCCATTCCCATTGCGCTTCGACCTCGTCGCGGCGCACGAACAGCGTCTGGTCGCCCTCGATCAGGTCGAGCAGCAACCGTTCGTAGGCGATCCTGCGGACCGTACCCGAAAACGCGTCGGGCATGGCGATATCGAGAGGGATCTGCCGCAGCCGGATCCCGTCGCGGTCCAGCCCGGGGACCTTGGCCATCATCGACAGCTGGACATTCTCTTCGGGCTGAATCCCGATCACCAGCCGATTGGGCTTGGTGCTGGCGCCGCGTCCTTCGAATATGGAATGCGGAACGCAGCGGAACTGGACGACGATTTCGGTCACGCGCTCGGGCAGCCGTTTGCCCGTCCGCAGGTAGAAGGGAACGCCCTTCCAGCGCCAGTTGTCGACATGCACCTTCAAGGCCACAAAGGTCTCGGTATCGCTGTCCTTGCCAAGTTCCTGGTCGTAGCCGGGCACGGCAGAGCCTTCGACGGCACCGGCGCGGTATTGCCCGGTAACGGTCTCTTCCCGTGCGATCGGGCGCAGCGCGCGCAGCACCTTTACCTTCTCGTCGCGGACCGCCGTTGCATCGAAGCTGGTCGGCGGTTCCATCGCGACAAGCGCCAGCAGTTGCAGCATGTGGTTCTGCACCATGTCACGCAGCGCGCCGCTGTCGTCGTAATAGGCCACCCGCGATTCCAGGCCGACCGTCTCGGCAACGGTGATCTGCACATGATCGATATAGGTCGCATTCCAGACCGGCTCGAACAGCATGTTGGCAAAGCGCAGGGCGAGCAGGTTCTGGACCGTTTCCTTGCCGAGGTAATGGTCGATACGGAAAATGCGGTCTTCGCTGAACGCCTTGGCGACGGCGTCGTTGATCTCCTCGCTCGAGGCGAGGTCGGTTCCCAGCGGTTTTTCGAGCCCGATGCGAACATTGCCCTGCGTCAGGCCAGCGTGGACGAGACCCTCGATCGTGGGTTCGAACAGGCTGGGCGCGGTCGAAAGGAAGATGGCCAGTCCCTTGTCATATGCGCCGACTTCGGTCGCCAGGGCATCGTATCCCTCGCGCGTGGTGGCATCGACGGGGACATAGCTCAGGCGGTTGAGGAATTCGGCAACCCCGCCGCGGCGGTGATCGGGAAGGTATTTCTCCAGCGCGGCGCGCGCAAAGTCGCGATAGTCGCGTGTCGACATTTCGGAACGTGCCGTGGCGACGATCTTGAGATCGTTGTCGAGCAAGCCGTCAGCGTCGAGCGCACAGAGCGAGGGGAGCAGCATGCGCTGGGCGAGGTCCCCGGTGGCGCCGAAGAGCAGCAAGCGATCTGCAGGCAGGTTCATGCGAAGGACCGGGGGATCATGCAGCGATATCCATGGCTGCAGCGGTTATCAGCGCAGGAGCCGGCATGCCAGTCGGCTGCATTCCTATTCTTCGGAGTAAAGATCGTACGAGTGTTTCCACCAAGGCAGAACAGCGAAGCACAGGGGCGGATTGGCGGCGGCATTATCAATCAACGAGCTGCCGGGAGCTTCGTTTCCACGAGCAAGCCGCTGCGGCGCGACCACGAAAAAGGGCCCCGGAAAGGGGCCCTTCGTAATTCTAGTCGTGTTCGATCAACCGTCGAACAGCCATTCCCAGATATTCCACATGATCACAACTCCTGATTGCTCAAGAGTTAAGTGCCATTAACCATGTATGTTTGTAAAGTCTAAACTATGTTTGATAACGTTTGCTCGGGGGCAAGCTCCTGATATTCAAGCAAATTGGATAATGAGAGGGGGCGCGAGAACGCGAACCCCTGAACCTGTTGGCAACCGGCTTCCTGCAACATTGGGATATCCTGCGGGTTCTCGAGCCCTTCGGCGACGACAGTGATTCGGGCTCCGCGCCCCATGGCAGCGATACTGGCCACGATAGCGCGGGCCTTGGGATCCTTCGCAATATTCGCGACGAACATGCGGTCGATCTTGATCTCGTCGAACGGCAACTCGTAAAAGGCTTCGTAATTCGCGGCTCCAACGCCAAAATCATCCATCGAGATCCGCACGCCGATAGAGCGCAATTCGTTGAGAATGGTCGCAGCTACTTCATGGTCCGAAATACGCGCGGTCTCGGTAATTTCCAATGTCAGGAAACAGGGATCGAAACGGGTGGCCTGCAGCACATTTCGCACGAGGCCGACCACTCGCATGTCGCTGAGCAGGGTGGCCGAAATATTGACCGACATGGAAATCATATGCCCGCGGAAATGCAGGAGTTGTCCGGCGGAACATGCGCTCTGCAGCACGTAGCGCGTGAGATGTTCCATCCGTCCAGCTTTTTCGCACTGCTGAATGAAATGCATTGGCGAGATAAAGCCGCGTGCCGGATCGTGCCAGCGGACCAGTGCCTCCACCCCGACGACTGCGTTTGACTGAAGGTCGATCTTGGGCTGATAGACGCAGTAAATCTCGCCTGCTTCCATCGCATCGTCGATGCGCGCCCGCAGCGAAATGTCCCACAGCAGGTCGGTTTGCGAACCGGTTTCGGCAATCGCAATCGGATTGTGCGCTTCGGAGGTTTCCTCTGCTGCAGCAACCGCAGCCGCCAATCGGGCAGAAGGGTCGCCTTCGACACCGGCGATGCCGAATGTGATGCCGACATCGACGGAAAATCCACCTACCTGGATCGGGGCGGCAAATATGGCGCGAAGCCCTTCGAGGTGCTCGACCACTGCATCGGTGTCGTCGTTTGCGACATGCCAGCCGAGATGGTGGCCGTCGCTGTAAACGACCAAATTGCTATCGGCAGCGCGCAGCCGATCGACGAGTTTGAGCACGTAGCTGCCCTTGTCATCGGCCCTCAGTGTCTTAAGCACGCGCTCGTAGTTCTAAATCTTGGCGATGACGATGTGGCCATTGGTCACCGAGTCACGAATGAGCCGGGCTTCCAAAGCGCGCAGCTTCGCCAGCCCGGTTTCCTGATTGACCATTTCGACCCGACGTTTCCATCGCATTCTCGAGCGCAAAGCTGCATAGATCGCCAGAAAAGTCAGCGCGTACGAAAGCTCGAGACGAATGCCGATCTTCGCTGCCGCGTACAAAAGGGCTGGGGCAACGAGCACGGTCGCGGAATAGGCGACCCAACGCTGTCTCCGAGCTCGGCTAAAGACTATTGAAATCAATAGAAGTGCCGCGAAGAAAGAGAGTACGATAGGCCCTCTCAAGCTTCCGGTATGTCCTGCCTTAAGCGATTCGCCCGCGTATATGTCAACGTAACTGACGGCCGCATCCATCTTGCGGGGCATTGGCTGCTGGCTACCAGCCACCAAGCCTGAGTGTCCGATTACGACAGTTTTTCCAGTAACTTCTGCGGCGAGCTCTGACAGGCTTCTAGCGTTACCCGACAGCTCATCGAGTTGAAGCGTGGGGATGCGATCGACAGCGAACCCGTAGTCCACCGAGAATGTTTCATTCGGGTTGCCTTCCACCCCTGCGATAGCGGCCCCAAGGGATCGTGTTACCCGCCCGTCGTTTTGATACGCATAATGCAGTCGCCATGCGAAACCGTACCAGTCGCGATCGGTTTGGTCAGAGACTACTCGGGTCGCGGGGCCAGCGATTGTCGGTGAAGTAGTACGACGAATTCTCTCGCCGGTCGGGCCCTCTAGTATCCGATCGACGAGGGATATCCGAGGACCCAAATCTGCAATCGCTCGAGCCAAGCGAGCGTCGGCGGCCGCGTTTTCTGAAGTGGAGAATGGAATGTCGAGAAAGACTTTCCCCACGCCCTGGCGATCGAGTTCGTCCAAAGCTGCTGCGACCCGAAAACGCGTCTGCGGGTTGTCGGTATCGTTCAGGGCTTCATTCGAAGAAACGAAGACAACGTCGCCAGTTGGGTTCCGGTCCGCTACGCGAGATTGGAAAAGCCATAAAAACTGGTCGATTGGTTGGAGCAGAAACACAGCGTAGAGCGCCAGACTGATCAGCGCCGCCCACAGGACGTGACGCAAGCGCTCGAACAAGCGACCGCTGAAAAGCGATCGTCCGCGGACGAGCACTGGCGCTGCCAGTCTTGAGATGCGTGTTTCACCCATTGAGCGCCCTTATGCCGCTCTTAGGTTTAAGAAAGATTTGATGCCGCAGCCGCGAAACCACGGCAAGCCAGCTTGCCAGCCGGTTGCGAAAGTAAATGAAACTCGAACGAGCGCCGTTAACGCTTGGCGGGGCAATAAGCCGTCGTCAGCCCGCGCGCGCAGAACTTATCGTTTAATCCGAAAGGTTTCCGCGCTTGCCGCCGCGCAGAAGCACGCGCGTCTAGCGGCGCCGCCGCGTTATCAGGCTACCGCGCCGAACAGGTCGTGCGCGTCACTGTCCTCAATTGAGACAGTTGCAATATCGCCAGCCGCGAGGCTCTGCGGGACGTTGCGCAAATAGACCGCGCCATCGATCTCGGGGGCGTCCGCCTGGCTGCGGCCGGTTGCCCCGATATCGCCATCCTCGTCGGGTTCGCCGACTTCGTCGATAATCACGGGAATGCGCGTCCCGACCTTGGCGGCCAGCTTGGCAGCGCTGATCCGCTCGGTAACTTCCATTACCCTTGCGTAACGCTCTTCCTTGACGGCCTCGGGCACCGGGTCGGGCAGGGTGTTGGCCCGCGCGCCTTCGACCGGTTCGAAGCGGAACGCGCCAACCCGGTCGAGCTGCGCCTCTTCGAGCCAGTCGAGCAGATATTTGAAATCGTCCTCGGTCTCGCCGGGGAAGCCGACTACGAAGCTGGAGCGGATCGCGATCTCGGGACAGATCTCGCGCCAGCCCTTCAGCCGTTCGAGCACCTTGGCTTCGTTTGCGGGGCGCCGCATCGCGCGCAGCACCTTGGGGCTCGCGTGCTGGAAGGGAATGTCGAGATAGGGCGTCAGCAGGCCTTCTGCCATCAACGGGATGACCGCGTCGACATGCGGATAGGGATAGACATAGTGCAGCCGCACCCAGGGCGGGGTGCCGCCGCCGATGTCGAGCTGGCCCAGTTCGCGCGCGAGGTCGGTCATATGCGCGCGGACGGGGTGGCCCTTCCACAGCCGTTCCTCGTGCCGCGTATCGACACCGTAGGCGCTGGTGTCCTGGCTGATGACCAGCAGTTCCTTCGTGCCCGCGGCAACGAGTTTCTCGGCTTCGCGCAGCACTGCGTCGATCCGGCGGCTGGCCAGCTTTCCGCGCAGATCGGGAATGATGCAGAAGGCGCAGGAATGGTTGCAGCCCTCCGAAATCTTCAGATAGCTGTAGTGGCGCGGGGTCAGCTTGATGTCGGGCTGCGGGATCAGGTCGACATAGGGCCCCTGGCTGGGCGGGGCGTGCGTATGCACTGCATCGACGACCTGTTCGTACTGATGCGCGCCGGTCACTGCCAGCACCTGCGGATGCGCGGCGCGGATCGCGTCGGCTTCTTCGCCCATGCAGCCGGTCACGATGACGCGGCCGTTCTCCGCGATCGCCTCGCCGATCGCCTGCAGGCTCTCTTCCTTGGCGGAATCGAGGAAGCCGCAGGTGTTGACCAGCACCACGTCGGCCCCGGCATAATCGGCGCTCATCGCATAGCCGTCGGCGCGCAACCGCGTGAGGATGCGTTCGCTGTCGACCAGTGCCTTGGGACAGCCGAGGGATACCATGCCGACCTTCTTCTGGTCAGGGATTGCGGTGGTGGTCGTGTTCATGATTGCGCGCGCCCCTACACGCGTAAGGCGATTTACGCTAGCTTCCTGCGCATCGAAAGGCGCGAGGGGTACGGGACATGGGCGAAATCAACTGGTTGGCGGTTCTGCTTGGGACGCTCGCATTCTTCGCGGTCGGCGCGCTCTGGTACGGGGTGCTGTTCGCCAAGGCCTGGCAAAAGGCTGCCGGCCTCAGCGACGAAAAGATCCGCAGCGGCAATCTCCCGCTGATCTTCGGGCTGACCTTCCTTGCCGAACTGGTGATAGCATTGACGCTGTGGCACGGGATCGCGCGCAGCGGCGCAAGCGACCGGGCCGTGATGATGATGGCGATCGGCTTCGGCGCCACGGTCATGGCCCCGGCGCTGGGGATCAATTACCTCTACTTGCGCAAGACGCTGCGCCACTTCCTGATCGACGCGGGCCATTTCATCGTCGGGATGGCAGCGATGGGCGGGGTGTTCCTGCTCTTCCGCTAGGGCTCAGTCGTCGCTCTGGTCGTCCCGGTCGTGGCCATCGCCCTTGGTTTCGCCATTGGTGGTCGGCACGATTTCTACCACGATGTCGCCGGTCTGCAGTTTCTGGCATTCGGCTTCCCAGAACCCCAGCGCCTTGCCGTCGCGATAGACGCGCAGGCCGCGCCCGCCCGTGTTCAGCTCGCCGATCGCCTTACCGCACTCGGCCGCGGTGACCTCGCGCTCGACCAGCTGGACGCGGCCCGATACGCTGGCAAGGTCGGCGAGGTAGTCGGCGATATGTTCGCCCTTGGCGCTGCCGGCAAGCAGCAGCCCGGTAAAGCGGACCGGGTTGATGACATTGTTCGCGCCCGCCTGCCGCGCGAGCGATTCGTTGTCGTCGGCGCGGACCACCGCGCTGATCGGAACATGCGGTGCGAGCGCGCGCACGGTCAGCGTGATCAGGATCGTGGTATCGTCGCGTCCTGCGGACACCAGCACGTTCTGTGCCTTGGCGATGCGAACCGCCTTCAGCGTCTGGTCGCGGGTGGCGTCCGCGGCCATGATGTTGCAGCCGAGCGCTTCGGCCTCGTGCAACCGGTCCTCGCTGGGGTCGATCACGACGATGCAGCTCGGGTCGGTGCCGCGTTCGATCAGCTCGCCGACCGCTTCCGAGCCGGAGATGCCGTAGCCGAGGACCACGATGTGATCCGATAGCTGTTCCTGGATGCGGGCCATCCGCCATTTCTCCCAGCTGCGCTTGATGATGAAGTTATAGGCCGTGCCGACGAAAATGAAGAACACCGCAAACCGGATCGGTGTCACGATCACTGCTTCGACCAGCCGTGCGCGATCCGAAATCGGGGCGATGTCGCCGAACCCCGTGGTGGTGATCGAGATCATGGTGAAATAGACCACGTCGAGGAAGCTGACCTCGCCGTCGAGATTGTCGACCAGCCCTTCGCGGTCCCACCAATGGACCATGATCACGATGAAGATGAGGAACAGCGCCGCGCCCAGCCGGATGCCGAGATCGCCCCATACGGGCAGTTTCACTGCACGGCGAAGGGGCTGGAAACGGGGCCCCCGATAAGTCCGCACCCGCGTGCTTGCGGCGATCCGGTCGACCTGTTTGTCGCTCCTCATGCCCGGCCTAGGTGCGCGCGGAAATCCGCAGGGTCAATAGCATAGCGTGCACTCAGCTCTCGTACCGGGCTGCCAGCGCGCCCAGCGACGAATGGTGGGTCAGGTCGAGCTGGAGTGGGGTCACTGCGATATAGCCATCGTCGATCGCTTCGAGATCGGTGCCATGGTCGAGCGTATGTTCGATCGCCTCGAGCCCGAACCAGTAATACTGGAAGCCGCGCGGGTCGCGGCCTTCGACGACCGTGCCGCGCGAATAGTCGTGAAAGCCCTGCCGCACCGCGCGGATACCCTTGACCGCATCGGGCGCGATCGGGGGGAAGTTCACATTGACCAGCGTGCGCTTGGGCAGCGGCGTGTCGAGCAGCGGGCCCAGCACCTTGGCGCCCCATTCGGTCGCAGCGGCGAAGGCGGAGTCGCTGTTGCGGGTTTCCTTGGTATAGACCTGGCTCATCGCGATCGAGCGCACCCCCGCCAACGCACCCTCGATCGCCGCCGAGACCGTGCCCGAATAGGTAATGTCGTCGGCCAGGTTCGCGCCGCGATTGACGCCGGACAGGATCACGTCGGGCTGCGCCTCGATCACCTTGCGCAGGCCCATGGTTACTGCATCGGTCGGCGTGCCGGTCACCGAGAAGCGGCGTTCGCCATGTTTGCGCAGCCGCACCGGGCGGGTGAGGGTGAGCGCATGGCCCATGCCCGACTGTTCCTCGTCGGGCGCGCAGATCCAGATGTCGTCGGAGAACTGCCGCGCGATTTTCTCGAGCACCGCGAGACCCGGCGCGTGGATGCCGTCGTCATTGGTCAGAAGGATACGCATCAGGCTGCAGGCTCCAGTTTGGTGACACCGCCCATATAGGGGGCCAGCGCTTCGGGCACGGCGACGCTGCCATCGGCCTGCTGGTAGTTTTCCATCACCGCCACCAGCGTCCGGCCGACCGCGAGCCCGGAGCCGTTGAGCGTATGGACGAAGGCGGTCTTCTTCTCACCTTCGGGGCGATAGCGCGCATTCATCCGGCGGGCCTGGAAATCGCCCGTGTTAGAGCAGGAGGAAATCTCGCGATAGGCACCCTGGCCGGGCAGCCAGACTTCGAGGTCGTAGGTCTTGCGCGCGCCGAAGCCCATGTCGCCCGTGCACAGCAGCATGCGGCGATAGGGCAGGTCCAGCGCCTCGAGGATGCCCTCGGCGCATTTGGTCATGCGCTCATGCTCCGCATCGCTGTCCTCGGGGCGGCAGATGCTGACCATCTCGACCTTCTCGAACTGGTGCTGGCGGATAAAGCCGCGCGTGTCGCGGCCCGCCGATCCCGCTTCGGAGCGAAAGCACAGCGTATGCGCGGTCAGCCGGATCGGCTGCGCGAGGTCGGGCAGGATGTCGCCTGCGACCGAATAGGTCAGCGGGACTTCGGAGGTCGGGACCAGCCAGCGATCATCGGTGGTACGGAAACTGTCCTCGGCGAACTTCGGCAGCTTGTCGGTGCCGTACATCGCCTCGTCACCCACCAGCACGGGCGGGTTGCATTCGGTATAGCCGTTCTCGCGCGTCTGCTTGTCGAGCATGAACTGCGCCAGTGCGCGATGCAGCCGCGCGATGTCGCCGCGCAGGAAGGTGAAGCGCGCGCCAGACAGCTTGGTGCCGGTCTCGAAATCCATTCCCAGCGCGGGGCCGATATCGGCGTGTTCGCGGGGTTCGAAATCGAAGCTGCGCTTCTCGCCCCATTGCGCCAATTCGACATTGTCGTTCTCGTCCGCGCCGTCGGGCACATCCTCCGCGGGAAGGTTGGGTAAAGTGGCCAGCAGATGGTCGAGCTCTGCCGCCGCAGCGCGTTCGGCCTCTTCCCACTCGGGCATCGACGCTTTGATCTCGGCGACTTCGGCCTTAAGCGCTTCGGCCTTGTCCTTGTCGCCCTGACCCATCGCCTGGCCGATCGCTTTGGACGCTTCGTTGCGGCGGCTCTGCGCCTGCTGGACCCTGGTCGTCGCCTCGCGCTTGTGCGCGTCGAGCGCAACGATGCGGTCGGCCACCGGTTCGGCCCCGCGGCGGGCGAGGGCGGCGTCGAATTCCTGCGGATTGCTGCGGATGTAAGCGATGTCGTGCATGGCGCGGCCTATGCCTTTTCGCTTCCCGCTTGGCCAGCCACTTCCCGCGGGGCGACCTTGTCCTTTTGCGGGCACCGCATTAGGCCCCGGACGTTCAGGGGGACATCGAAGAGCTTGAAAGGGCTGCCAGCTTGAACGACCAGCTGATCCAGCCGCCGCGCCGCACGCGCTTTATCGATATTGCGGACGGGGCGATCCGGGGCGGACGCAAGCTGGGGGTGTTCGGCCCTCCGCGCCTCGACAAGGATGCCCTGCTGGAAGAAGCGGCAGCGGCCACGGGGCTCAACGATTTCGGCGACCGCTGGTTCGAAAAGCCCTTCGAGGTGCTGCTCGACAGCGTGAAGCACGAAGCGCAGCTCAACGCGGCGGGCGAATTTTCCGCCACGAAGATGTTTCACCACGTGCTGCGCGACCGGCTCTACACGCAGATGTGGTTCGGCCGGCACCCGGAAATTCTCGCCCGGCCGCTCAAGAACCCGGTGGTTATCGTCGGCCCGATGCGGTCGGGTACCACGCGGCTTCACCGCCTGCTCGCGGCCGACCAGCGCTTTGCCCACCTGCGCAGTTTCGAAACCATCAGCCCGGTGCCGCGGCCCGAGTTCGAGCAGGTCCTAGCCGGCGAGGCGGAGGACTTCCGGCCCAAGCTGGCCGCGCGCATCCTCAAGGTCGCGCGGCTGGCCAATCCGCGCACGCTGTCGATCCATCCGACCGGCGCCTACGAACCGGAGGAGGAACTCGGCCTCGTTGCCGCGTCGATGTACGGCATGAAGTGGGAAGCGCAGTGGAATGTGCCGTCCTACGCCGAATGGTGCCACGAGGAGAGCGCCATTCCCGCCTATCGGCACATGGCCAACCTGCTGCGCCTGATCGGCTGGTCGCAGCAGGAAAGTTCGCTGCGCCCGTGGATCCTCAAGACGCCGCAGCACATGCTCGACCTGCCCGCGCTGCTCGAAGTCTTTCCTGACGCGCGGCTGATCTTCACCCACCGCGATCCCAAGCAGGTGGTCGGCAGCGCTGCCTCGCTCGCCTGGAACCAGACCATTATCTATTCGGATCACAACGATCCCGCGCAGACCGGCCGCGACTGGCTGGGCAAGACCGCGACCATGATCGCCCGGATGCGCGCGGCGCGCGACGCGATCCCGCGCGAGAGGATGATCGATGTCCAGTACGAAGACATGGAAACCGACTGGCGCGGCACGATGGAGCGCGTCTACCGCTTCCTCGATCTCGAGATGGAGCCCGCGGTCGCGGGGATGGAAGACTATCTCGACCGTTCGGCCCGGCTCAAGCGGCACCCGCATCGCTACAGCCTGGCCGAGTTCGGCCTGCGCGAAGACGAGGTGAACGAACGGTTCGCCGATTACACGGAAACCTTCGGCATACCGGTCGGCGCACCCACCGCGGCGGCGCGCACGCGGCTCGCCAAATAGCCATGCGAAAGGGGCGGGGTACGCAGACCCCGCCCCTCTTGGAATTGCGGCCGCTCAGTAGCTGAAGGTGAGCGTGGCGAAGACCTGCCGCGGGTTGCCGTAGAATGCCGTCAGCGTGCCTTCTGGCCCGAGCGTCGGGACGGGAAAACCGTTGGCGCCATTGACGATGTCGCCGGTGACCGGGTCGGTCGCGACGAAGGTATAGCCGCTGGTCTTGTATTCCTTGTCGAGCAGGTTCTTCCCGTAAACGCCCACGCTCCAGCGATCGCCGGGGGCACTGTAGACGATGCTCGCATCGAGCAGCGCGTAGCCGCCCTGGTCGAGATAGGGGTTGGGGATTTCGAACTGGCTGGTCTTGCTGCGATAGGACAGCGTCGTTCCCAGATAGAGATCGCCCGGTCCCACGGGCGTATCGTAGCTGGCCGTGATGCTGCCGGTTACCTCTGGCGTGTTCTGGACGACGCGGAATGCGGCGACATCGGTCGGGGTGTTGCCGATATTGGTGATGTATTCGTCGTATTGCGCATCGATATAGCCCAGCGAACCGGCAAGGCCGAAGCCGCCGCCGAAACGGGCGCTGGCTTCCAGTTCGAGCCCCTTGAACGTCGCCTTGCCGGCATTCGACACCACGCCGCAGAAGCTGGGCAGGCCGCCCACTTCGCACGCGACGGAACCCGGAATCTGTACGTCGGTGTAGTCGGCATAGAAGGCTGCGGCAGCGATGTTGAAAATGCCGAGATTGCCCTTGTAGCCGATCTCGTAGCTGTCGACCTCTTCGGGGGCGAAGCTGAGGAAGGCGGCGACTTCCGCATCGGTTGGTGCGCCCGGTGTGGCTGCCGGGGCGTTGGTGCCGACCCCGCGGGGGTCGAAGCCGCCGCCCTTGAAGCCCTTCGAATAGCTGGCGTAGATATTGTGGTCGGGCGTCGGCATGAAACTGAGCGAAGCCCGCGGGGTGAATTTCTTGAACTGCCGGCTACCCTGAAAATCGGTGCTCGCCGCTCCGAAGGGCACACCCGCGCCGCCGAATTCGGGCGAACCGCCGCCGAGATAGTTCTGCCGCAGGATTTCGGCGCTGCGTTCATCCCAAGTGTAACGACCGCCGAGAGACAGGCTGAGCCGATCGGTCAGATCGTAGGTGAGATCGCCGAAAATGGCGTAGGTTTCGGTGTCGACATTCGCCTGTGTGAACGCGGTCAGCCCGGCGAAAGTGGTGAAGATGCGGACATCGAACAGAGTGTCCGCCTTCGCGTCGAGATAGTAGAATCCGAGCAGGCCGGCGAACGCGCCGCCATCGTCCCACAGCAGCTGAAATTCTTGGCTGATCTGCTCGTTGAGGTAAGCGCCGGGCACATCGAGATCGACCGCCGGAAGCGCATCGAAATCAATCGGCGAATAGCTGTCGTCCTTGCGCCAGGCGGATATCGATCGCAGCGTCAGCGCGCTGCTCAGCTCGACTTCTGCGTGCATCGCCAGGCCGTAGGATTCCACTTCCTGTTCGGGATCGTTGAGCGCTCCGCGCGTGTCGAAGACATTGTCGAGCACGGGCGCGCCGGATACCAGCCCGGGGATCAACCGATGGCCACCACGCGGATCGCTGCTGTCCTTGGTATAGTCCCCCTGGATCCGGACGAAGGCAGGTTCGCCATAGCCGCCCACCTCCAGGCTCATGCGGCCGCCCCAGATATCCTTGTTGTAGTTTTCGAGGCCCGTGGTGAGATTGTCGCCGAAACCGCCCCGCGAAAGCCGCGCAACCGAGCCGCCGACGCGGACCAGGTCGCTGATCGGTGCCGAAGCGGTGATCACGCCTTCCGCCTGGTCGTAAGTGCCGTAGGTAGCGCGAACGCGCACCGAGGGATCCTGCGGCAGGCGGCGCGTGACGTATTTTACGGCCCCGCCGATCGTGTTGCGGCCATAGAGCGTGCCCTGCGGCCCGCGCAGCACCTCGATGCGCTCGACATCGTAGATATCCAGCACCGCAGCCTGCGGCCGGTTGAGATAGACGTCGTCGAGATAGATGCCGACGCCCTGCTCGAACCCCGAAACGGGGTCCTGTTGGCCGATGCCGCGGATAAAGGCCGACAGCGTCGAATTGGTGGCTCGGCTGGCTTCCAGCGTAACGTTGGGTACGCTCTGCCCGACATCGGTGATGTCGAGCGCGCCGCGCCGTGAAAGCTCTTCGCCGCTGATCGCGGTGACCGCCACCGGCACCTCGACCAGTCGCTCCTCACGCCGGCGTGCGGTGACGATGATGACATCCTCTGCAGCCGTCGTCGGCGCAGCCTCCAGCGGCTCCGTGTCGGCGGACTGAGCCTGCGCAGGAGCCGCGGCAAGTGCCGCGGTCGCCGCGCCGCACAGCAGGCTGGCGGTAAGAATCTGTGTCGGACGCATTTCGCTTTCTCCCTCCCGATTGTCTTATGCAGCAAGCTGATACTGAAACCTGAACCACCTTTCAAGTTTGTTGTTGCGCGGAGGATGCAATTTGCTAGGCAGGCAGTCTATTCGAAGGGGGCGAACAGTGGCCGCAACGCACAGCCAGGGCGACAAGACGCCGCGTACCGAGCGGGGCCGAAAGACCTTGCGCAAACTGCTCGATGCGGCTGCGACCGAATTCGCCGAGAAGGGATTTCACGAAGCCTCGATCAGCGGAATAACCCGCAGTGCAGGCGTCGCCCTTGGCACTTTCTATACCTATTTCGACAGCAAGGATGCAGTCTTCCGTGCGCTCGTATCGGATATGAGCGCGGGTGTCGGGAAGGCTGCGCGCGAGGCGCTCGACCCATCGATGGGGGCGCTGGAGATCGAGCGAGTGGCACTGCGCGCCTTTCTCGAGTTCGCTGCCGAGCATAAGGAGATCTACCGGATTATCGACGAGGCCGAATTCGTCGATCCGGACAGCTACCGCGCGCATTACGAGACCATTGGCTCGAGGATCGAAGAGCGCCTGAAGCTGGGCGGTGAGAGCGGCGAGTTCGCGCCGGGGCTGGGGGCGCCCGAGGCCTGGGCCGTGATGGGCATGAACGTTTTCCTGGGCCTGCGCTACGTCATCTGGGGCCGCGAAGGCGATCCGGACTTCGAAGAAATCGCGCGCCGGGCCAACATGTTGCTGACCCGGGGCATCGCCAGCTAGCTCCTGCGATCGCGGAACCGCGGGCGTGCGGGGCCGTTGGTCTGGCAAAGGAGATACAATATGATCGGCAAGGTAATCGGAGCATTCGTCGGCGACAGGCTCGCCAAGCAGACCGGCGGCATTGGCGGCGCCAGCGGCGCGGCACTGGGTGTCGTCGCCACGACAGTTCTGCGGCGCATGAGCCTGCCCGCAATGCTGGCCCTGGGCGTCGGCGGCTATGTCGCCAAGCGCGTCCTCGACAAGCGCGAGGAGGGCAGCGACAGTGCTTCCCCGCCTAAGACTTCGACGGCTCCGGCGACCAAGGCCGCCTAGGCCAAGGTCGCAGCGAAGCGCGCAAAAGGGCTGTCCCGCAAGGGGCAGCCCTTTTGCTATCAGGGGAACAACGGGTTTGCATATCGCCGAACCCTTTCTATGGTCGGTCCAGGGATTCCCCCAAAAAAGTCAGACAAAATCGCGCCGCACCCCGGTGCGCTTGCGCAGGAGACGACATGCCAGCAGAGCCCGATCACCCAATCGATCCTCCGCTGATAGACTTACCCATCAAGACCGCGTCGCGCGGCTTTTACGACGGCTTCAGCCGCGAGGTCACGATCCCGTCGAAGGTGATCGTCTCCCTGCTGATCATGTGGGCGATCTTCTTCCCGGTCAGCGCCAGCGAAACGCTGTCTGCGGCCAATTCGAGCATCATCGCCACCTTCTCCGGCTGGTACGTTTACCTCGTCGCTTTCCTGATGTTCACCTGCTTCGTGCTCGCGCTGTTCCCTCAATCGGGTACGCTGCGGATAGGCAATCCGGGTGAAAAGCCCGAGTTCGGTCGCTTCTCCTGGTTTGCCATGCTGTTCGGCGCGGGCATCGGGATCGGCATGCTCACCTATTCGACCGGCGAACCGCTGGCGCACTTCTCGAACAATCCGGACATCATCCGCGGCTTGGTGGACGCGCGGACCGCCGAAGCGGTGCGTCCGGCCTATATCTACACCTTTCTCCACTGGGGCTTTGCAGCCTGGGGCACCTATGCGCTGGTCGGCCTGGCGATTGGCTATGTCGCCTATCGCCGCAATCTGCCGCTGACGATCCGTTCGGCGCTCGCGCCGCTGTTCGGCCTGCGCCTGTCGGGCGTCTGGGGACATCTGGTCGATATCGTGGCCGTAGTGGCGACGATCCTGGGCGTCGCGGTTACCATGGGGATCGGCGTGGAGCAGTTCGTCATGGGTCTCGCCCGGCTGGGTGTGGGCGACTGGCTGCTGGATCCGGACGGTTCTTCCTCGATCGCGGCGGTCATCCTGTCGCTGCTGGTTCTCGTCGGGGCTTCGACGATAAGCGCGCTTTCGGGCGTGGGCCGCGGGATCAAATGGCTCTCGAACCTAAATATGGGGCTGTCTTTCGCCTTGCTTGCCCTGTTCGCAATCGTCGGCTCGGCGTTCGGCGGCCTCAAGTTGCTGGGTGTGGGCGTGTGGGATTACCTGCGCACGCTGGTGCCCAACTCGCTGACGCTGTTCGACGCAGGCGGCGAATTCGGGGATGCGCTGGTGCAATGGCAGCTCGACTGGTCGGTGTTCTACTGGGCTTGGTGGATTGCCTTCGCCCCCTTCGTCGGCATGTTCATCGCGCGCATTTCGCGCGGGCGCACCATCCGCGAATATGTGTTCGGCGTGGTGCTGGTGCCGTCGCTGATGTGTTTCTTCTGGATGGCCATGGTCGGGGGAACCGCGATCGATCTCGAGCTAAGCGGCGCAGCGCAGGGGAGCATCGTCAACGCAGCGATGTCGGACCAGCTCTTCGCGACGCTGGCAGTCCTGCTCGATCCGGCTGTCGCCGCAGTCGTGTCGGGCCTCGTCGTCCTTCTGTTGATGACCTATCTCATCACCTCCGCCGACAGCGCGATCCTCATCGTCAACACGATCAATGGGGCGGGGGAAAGCGAAAGCGAACGCAACCATCACATCCTGTTTTGGGGCGTGGCGCTGGCCTTCGTCGTCGGCAGCATGCTGATCCTCGGGGGCATCGATGCGATCCGCATAACAATGATCATCGGGGCGCTGCCATTCAGCTTTGTCGTCGCCATCATGGGGGTCGCGATCCTCAAGGCGGTGATTTACGACCTGTTCCGCAAGCACCATGGCGTGCCGACCACGGCCCAGGGATGCGCGGAAGCGGCCGAGGGCAAGTAACGCGAGCACTAATGCGCCGCCTTCTTGGCGGAGCCCAGCAGTGCAGTCTGGCCGTCATTTGAATTGCACTTGGTCATCCAATAGTACCGTGAGAACTGCATTTGAATAGAACAAGTCCAAAAAATGAATATTTGCTTCATACATGGACTGTTCTCAAAGTAACGCGGGACGAAGATTTGAATGTTGTTTTGATGCAACAGCCCTGCGGTTGATCTTGCGCAGCGGCCCGCTGGACGGTGGCCGCCTTTCCTTTGCCTTGTTATTGGCTCCCGAGGCGACGGTTCTCCAGTGAATTCGCGCCCGTCTTTTTGCCAGCCGGACCCTGGTCTGTGAGCCGGCACCCGAGCATTAATCGAGAATGAGGGAATCCCCGACATGAAATATCTCGTCAGCGGCGCGTCGCTTGGCGCGCTGGCTATCGCAACCGCAGCGCCCGTGGCCGCGCAGGACGTGGCTCCTGCAGCCGAACAGCGGCAGGGCGGCGTCAACGTCATCATCGTGACCGCGCAAAAGCGCAGCGAAGACCTGCAGGATGTTCCCGTGTCGGTTTCGGCGATCGGTGAAGAAGGGCTCGAAGAGCTCGCCATCGACACCTTCGAGGATTACCTCGAACAGCTGCCGACCGTGACAGCAGGCGGCAGCGGGCCGGGCCAGAACACCATCTACATCCGCGGCCTGGCCTCGACCACGCCCAATCTAACCACCGCCGGTGTCGCCGGCCTCGCGCCCAACGTCGCGATGTATCTCGACGAACAGCCGCTCGCACAGCCGGGCCGCAACCTCGACGTCTATGCCGCCGACCTTGCGCGGATCGAAGTGCTGTCGGGACCGCAGGGTACGCTGTTCGGTGCCAGTTCGCAAGCGGGCGTCGTTCGCCTGATCACCAACAAGCCCGATCTCGGCGGCTTCGATGCGGGCGTGAATGCCGGCGTGTCCTTCACCAAGGGCGGCGAAACCAGCTACAAGGCCGATGCGATGATCAACGTGCCGGTCACCGACACATTCGGTCTGCGCGGGGTCTTCTATCTCGACGACCAGGGCGGTTACATCGACAATGTCGCCGGCACCCGCAACGCCAGCGAAAGCGCGCGCTTCCGCCCGGCCGGGACCGTCCGTTCGAACGGCGTGCCCGTCAGCCCGCTGCGCGGCGGCTTCCAGGCCGGCGCCGACCTGTCGAACGTGAACTTCATCAATGCCGACAACGCCGGCATGGTCGAAGACGATTTCAACGACACGCAATATGCCGGCTTCCGTGCGACCGCGCTGTGGGAAGTCACGCCCGACTGGACGGTGACCGTCGCGCATTCGCGCCAGAGCGTCGAAAGCGACGGCGTGTTCTTCGCCGATCCCGAACTCGGTGGCCTCGATGACCTAGAGATCCAGCGCTACGAGGAAGACCGCCTCGAAGACGATTTCTCGAACACCAGCTGGACGGTCGAAGGCCGCCTGGCGATGCTCGATGTCGTCTATACCGGCGCCTACACCGATCGCGAGACCGAACAGCGCGTCGACTATTCCGACTATCTCTTCGTCGGCCAGTACCTGCCGTATTACATCTGCGACGGCAGCGTCAGCTATCCGGGTGCCGGCAACGATCCCAGCGGCACCTGCCAGGCACCCAATCTCTATGTGACCTCGGCCAGCAAGACGACCGTGTTCACGCAGGAACTGCGCTTCAGCACGCCGGCGGAAAACCGCTGGCGCGTGACCGCAGGCGGCTTCTACTCGGATCTCGAACTGCAGGAACGCAACGACTTCGCTTATCCGGGCAATGTCCTCGCGCAGCCCTTCGGCCCGTTTGCGCCGAACTTCCCGCAGGACGGCTTCACCAGCGCCCCGGGTCCGTTCCCGGCCGACACGATCTTCCGCAACGACATCCGTCGTACCGATGAACAGTTCGGCATTTTCGGCGAAGCCAGCTTCGACATCGTACCCGACTTGCTGACAGTCACGCTCGGCGCGCGGTATTACGACATCGAAGTCGATTTCGAAGGCAGCGCGAACGGCAGCTTCTGCAACAGCGGCGCGGCTACCGATGCCAACGCCTTCGGTACCGATCTCAACGATCTGTACGACGGTGACGGCGAATACACCTTTATCGGTTCGTGCGACGCTTCGCTGCGCCAGACCTTTGACCTGAACGACAGCCTGGCCGATATCCAGGCTGCGGGCTTGACCCCCATGCAGGCGCAGCAGGTCTTCAACGCAGTGCGCGCTCCCGATGCGGCGAAGACCGACGGGTTCATCTACAAGGGCACGGTTACCGTGACCCCGACGCAGGACCTGCTGTTCTACGCGACCTATTCGGAAGGTTTCCGTCCGGGCCTGCTCAACCGTCCGGGCGGCGCGACCAATGGTGCCGGCTTCACCGTCCCGTTCGAACTCGAGACCGACGAGGTCAAGAACTACGAACTGGGCTGGAAGCTCGATCTCGCCGATGGTCAGGTGCGTTTCAACGGCAGCGCCTTCTATGTCGACATCAGCCGACTGCAGACCACCATCTTCGACCCCTCGATCACCAATCTGTTCTTCTCGGCCAACGCCGCGGATGCAGAGATCAAGGGCGTGGAAGCGGACTTCACCTTCGCGCCCTATTCGGCGCCGGGTCTGACCGTTGCAGGGGCATTCTCGATCCTCGACACCGAGATCACCGAAGTGCTGATCCCGACCAACGACGTCGTCGCGGGTTCGGACCTCGCATTCGCCCCGTCCTTCCAGGGCAATTTGCGCGTACGCTACGAATGGGACCTGTCCGATACGCTGGAAGCCTATGTCCAGCCGCAGGTCAGCTATTCGGCGTCGAAATTCACCGATGTGGTCGAAATCAACAAGCTCGAGCTCGACAGCTACACCGTCGTGGATTTCGCGGCCGGTGTCATGTCGAACAACTGGAAGTTCGAAGTCTTCGGCGACAATCTGTTCGACGAGCGCGCGCAGATCTCGGGCAATTACGTCAACGACCGTGCGCGGATCACCACCAACCGTCCGCTGACGGTCGGTTTCCGGGTCGGCTACGACTACTGATCCGGTTCACCGGGAAACAGGACGGCGGGGGCGAACACGGGTTCGCCTCCGCCGTTTCTCTTTGTAAGGGTCGCAGGCAATGACGACACGCGACGACAGATTGGCGCAGGCGCAGAAGGCGCTGCAGGCCGGCGACTTCGAGAAAGGAATGGCGCTCGCTGCCGCGCTGGTGGACGAGGATCCGGGCGACAGCGAAGCGCTCTACATGGCCGCCGTCGCTGCGCGCTATCTCAAGCGCTTCGTCGAGGCCGAACGGCACCTTGCGGCGTTGCACGCGGCGATGCCCGAATACGGGCGCGCATGGCAGGAGGCAGGGCATCTCGCCCGTGCGCAGGGCGACAGGGCCGCTGCAATTGCGGCCTTCGGCCGTGCCACACGGTTCAATCCCGCGCTCGAAGCCAGCTGGCGCGCGCTGGCCGAGCTGGAACAGGCGGCCGGTCGCCCAACCGCCGCCGAAGCGGCGCGCGCACAGGCCGAGCGTGTCGCCCGCCTGCCGCGCGAACTGGTCGCGGTGATGCACCATCTTCACGAGGGCCGATTGCTGCGCGCGGAGGAGATCTGCCGCCATTTCCTGCGCGCCAATCCGCGCAATGTCGAAGGCATGCGATTGCTAGCCCAGATCGGCATCAAGCTGGGCATTCTCGATGACGCCGAATTCCTGCTCGACAGCGCCAGGGCTTTCGAGCCCGACAACATCCAGGTCCGGCTCGACTATATCGACGCGCTGCGGCGCCGCCAGAAATTTGCCCAGGCGCGGACCGAGGCCGAAGCCCTTCATGCGCGCGATCCCGAAAACCCGCTGTTCCAGTCGCATCTGGCGATCGAGAGCATGCAGACGAGCGACTACGACCGGGCCTTCGAATTGTTCGATGCCATCCTTGCCAAGCTACCCGGCGATCCGGCGACGCTCACCAGCAAGGGCCACGCGCTCAAGACCACCGGGGCGCAGGATGACGCGGTGGCCAGCTATCAGGCCGCCATTGCTGCCAAGCCCGACCATGGCGATGCGTGGTACGCACTGGCGAACCTCAAGACCTATCGCTTCACCGACGATGAAATCGTGCGCATGCGCGAACAGGCCGGGCGACCCGACCTTGCCTTCATGGACCGCGTCCACCTGTCTTTCGCGCTGGGCAAGGCGCTGGAAGATCGTGCCGACTACGCCGACAGTTTCGCGCATTATGAACGCGGCAATACGCTGAAACGGGCGCAGACCCGGTACAGCGCCGACGCCATGACAGCGGAGCTGGCGAAGCAGCGCGAGCTGTGCACTGCCGATCTCTTCGCCAGGCATGCCGGCAGTGGGCACGATGCGCCCGATCCGATCTTCATCGTGGGTCTTCCACGCGCGGGATCGACCTTGCTCGAACAGATCCTCGCCAGTCACAGCCAGGTGGACGGTACGCTGGAACTGCCCAATATCCTCGCGCTGGCGCACCGCCTGCGCGGGCGCAAGGCCGGCCAGTCACGCTATCCCGAAATCCTGCATGAGCTCGGCAGCGACCAGCTCGCTGCCTTTGGCGCGAAGTTCATCGAGGATACGCAGGTTCACCGGCAGAACGCGCCGTTCTTCATCGACAAGATGCCGAACAATTTCCGCCACATCGGCCTGATCCATCTGATCCTCCCCAATGCCAAGATCATCGACGCGCGCCGCGCGCCGCTCGACTGCTGTTTCTCGGGCTTCAAGCAACTCTTCGCCGAGGGGCAGGAGTTCACCTACGGCCTCGCCGAGGTGGGACGCTATTACGCCGATTATGTCGATCTGATGGATCACTGGGACACGGTGCTGCCGGGAAAGGTGCTGAGGGTGCAGCACGAAGACGTGCTCGATGACCTCGAAGGCCAGACAAGGCGGATGCTCGATTACCTCGGCCTGCCGTTCGAGGAGCAGTGTCTCGAGTTCCACAAGACCCGCCGGGCAGTGCGCACTGCAAGCAGCGAACAGGTCCGCCGACCCATCAACCGCAGCGGGCAGGACGCCTGGAAGCCCTACGATCCATGGCTCGCACCGCTACGCGAAGCGCTGGGCCAGCACGGCTGAGCCGGATTTGCGGCGGGGATCGATCCGAGAGCGTCTGGCGGAAATGGTGGGCGCGGCAAGGATTGAACTTGCGACCCCACCCGTGTGAAGGGTGTGCTCTACCACTGAGCTACGCGCCCGCCCGGTCCTGTCCGCGGCGTTCGCAGCGGAAGGGCAGGGGCGCGCCTTTACTGTGCGAATCGCCGCGTGGCAAGCGCCCTAGCCGATCACCAGCTGCACAATCCGCGCGAGCCAGCCGGTGGCGGCCCTGTCCTGCGCTGCAGCGGGCTGCGGGGCGGGGCAGGCAAGGCAATAGGCCTGGACGCCCCGCGTTCCCAGCAAGCGATCCGCATCCGCCGCGATGTGGGCGACAAACGCCGACCGCCTCTGCGTCATGCGGGCAATCACATCGCCGCCCGAGCCGGCCTCTTCCCCGTCGCCGATCAGCCATTGCCGGAGCAGCGTGTCGTAGGTCGACGGCGCTTCGCCAAGATAGAGCACGTGCCAGTCGCTGCCGAGTTCGGCGCGTTCGGCGGTCCATGCCAGTGCTTCCTCGATGCCGCCATATTCGTCGACCAGCCGTAGCTGCCGGGCGGTACCGCCATCCCATACCCGGCCCTGGCCGACCGCATCGGCCTGTTCGCGCGTCAGGCCGCGCGCCTCGCCCACGCGGTCGAGGAAATCCTCGTAACCGTCTTCGATGAAGGCCTGCAGGATAGCATCGGTTTCAGGGGTGAACCCGGCGATCAGATCGGGCTGGCCCGACAGCGGCGTGGTGCGCACGCCATCGCTGGTGACACCCGCCATTGCAGCGGTTTCCTCGAACGTCGGGATCACTGCGAAAATGCCGATCGAACCGGTAATGGTCTCGGGTTCGGCGAAAATGCGATCGGCGGGCGTGGACACCCAGTAACCGCCGCTGGCTGCCACATTGGCCATCGACACCGCGATGGGAATGTCGCGCGCCTTGTGCCGCAGGATCGCATCGCGGATCAGCTCGCTGGCGAGCACCGAACCGCCCGGCGAATCGACCCGCACGACCAGCCCGGCAAGCTCCTGCTCGAGCGCGTCGTCGAGCAGCCCGGCGATCCGGTCGCCGCCCGCGGTGCCAGGTCCTGCATCGCCATCGACGATTTCGCCCGCCACCGTGATCACCCCGATGGGCCGCCCGGCATCGGGCAGCGGATTGTCCTCGAGCCAGGCGTTGAGTTCGGTGTGGGGGTAGGCGTTGGGACCCTCCGCCCAGTCGTCTTCGCCGACGAGTTCGACCACACGTTGTTCGAAATCGGCGCGAGTGCCAAGTTTGTCGACAAGCCCCGCCTGCAAGGCGGCGGTAGCCAGATCGCCGCCCGCCGCTTCGATCCACGCGACCGGCTGGTCGGTGATCCGCGCGACATCGGCGGCGGGGCGGGCCTTCTTGAGATTGGCGCGGTATTCTTCCCACAGCGTCTCATACAGCGCTCGGGCATTCTCGCGCGCGGGGTCGGACATGCCGGCCCGGCTGTAGGGTTCGACCGCGCTCTTGTATTCGCCGACCTTGTAGACGCGTGCGTTCACCTTGAGCTTGTCAAGCAGGCCCGCATAATAGAGCCGCTCGCCCCCGGGGCCGGCAATCACTGCGCCGCCCAGAGGGTTGACCCAAACCTCGCTGGCATGCGCAGCGAGCAGCATGCCGTCGTCGGTATAGGCGGTGGCATAGGCCAGCACTGGCTTTTCCGCGGCGCGCACCCGGTCGAGCGCTTCGCCGATCGCCTGCATATGCACCTGTCCGCCGCCGAGGAAACGGTCGAGATCGAGCACCACGGCCGAAATGCGTTCGTCTCCGGCAGCTTCGTCAAGCGCGTGGATCACGTCGCGGGCCTGGTATTCGCCGACCGGCGCGGTGCCCGAAAGCAGGGCGGCGATCGGGTCGATCTCGGTCCGCTCCTCGACGACGACGCCGCTCAGATCGAGCAGCAAGGCGCCATCGCGCACGGCGGCCGGGCTGGGGCGCGCAGTCAGCACGGCAAACAGGGCGGTAAAGAACAGCAGCATGAAGACGAGCACCAGCCCGTCCTTGATGCCAACCAAAAGCCGCCAGACCTTACCAGCAAACTGCATGCGTCAAATCTCCTGTTGGAAATCGAACTAGGGCAGCGCTGCGGCCAACGCCACTGGAAAGCGCTTGAGCGCCCCACGCAGCTCGACTAAGGGCGTGGTCTCAATGACATCGATGGAAACCTCGCCTCACGCCGCCCGCTATCCCGCGGGCGGGCTCGCTTTCCCGCATCGCGACCTGATCGGGATCGGCCAGCTCGAACGGCACGAGATCCTGTTCCTGCTCGACGAGGCGGAGCAGTGGGTCGCGCTCAACCGGCAGGCGACCAAGCGCGAGAACCGGCTGGCCGGGCTGACGGTGATCAACGCCTTCTTCGAGAATTCCACGCGCACGCTGCTGAGCTTCGAGATCGCGGGCAAGCGGCTGGGGGCGGATGTCGTCAACATGCACGCTGCCCAGTCGTCGGTGAAAAAGGGCGAGACGCTGATCGATACCGCGATCACGCTCAACGCGATGCGCGCCGACGCGATCGTCATCCGCCACGGTTCGAGCGGGGCGACCCAACTGATCGCCGACAAGGTCGGCTGCCCCGTGCTCAACGCGGGCGACGGGCAGCACGAGCATCCGACCCAGGCGTTGCTCGATGCGCTGGCGCTGCGCCATGCGCTGCGCGACAGGGGCGAGGCGGCGGACGATTTCACCGGACTGAAGATCGTGATCTGCGGCAACATCCTGCACAGCCGGGTCGCGCGCTCCAACCTGCTGTGCCTGCAGGCGCTGGGGGCCACCGTGCGGCTATGCGCCCCGCCGGCGCTCATGCCCGCCGGCATCGAAGCGATGGGCGCCGAGGTGTATCACGATTTCGATGCGGCGCTGGACGGTGCCGATGTGGTCATGATGCTGCGCCTCCAGAACGAAAGGATGAGCGGCCAGTTCATTCCTTCCGCGCGCGAATACCACCATCTCTACGGGCTAACGAAGACCCGGCTCAGGCAGGCATCGCAAGACGCGCTGGTCATGCATCCGGGGCCGATGAACCGCGGGGTGGAGATCGACAGCGAGGTGGCCGACATGATCGACCGCTCGATCATCACCCGGCAGGTGGAAATGGGTGTCGCGATCCGCATGGCTGCGCTCGACGTGCTGACACGCCGTTCACGCGGTGTCACCGGGTGGGGAGACGCGGCATGAAGCAGCAACGACCGCTGACGATAGAAGGTGGCCAGCTGGTCACGCCCGCTGGCGTGCAGGGCGGCGCGCTGCGGCTGGTCGACGGTTGCATCGACGGCATCGGCACGGCCGCGCAGGACGGTGACGAAGTGATCGATGCGGGGGGCGCACTGGTCGCTCCCGGGCTGGTCGATCTCGGCGTCTTTGCGATCGACAAGCCGGCCTTTCATTTCGGCGGGATTACCCGCGCTGCGTTGATGCCCGATCAATCACCGCGCCTCGATCTGCCGAGCCGCGTTTCCTATATTGCCAAGAGCGGCAAGCCCGATTTCTGGGTCCACCCGCTCGCCGCCGCCACGCGTGATCTGGCCGGGGCCGAAATCGCCGAACTGGGCCTGATGCGCGAAGCCGGGGCGCGCGGCGTGGCAACCGGCCGGCAGTGGATCGCGAATTCGGGCACCATGCTGCGATTGCTGCAATATGCCGCCATGCTCGACCTGGTGGTGGTCGCGCATCCCGAGGACGCCGCGCTGGTCGGCAACGCTGTCGCCACGGCAGGCGAAGTGGCCACCCGCCGCGGCTTGCCCAGCGCCCCTGCCGAAGCCGAATCCATCGCGCTGACCCGCGATATCGCACTGGCGGAAATGGCCGGCGCGCGGATCCACTTCCGTCAGGTGACCACCCGCGCCGGGCTCGATATTGTGCGCCGGGCCAAGGCGCGCGGCGTGTCGGTGACCTGCGGGGTGACTCCGGCCCATTTCATGCTGTCCGATCTGGCCACGGTCGATTTTCGCACCTTTGCCCGCCTGTCGCCGCCGCTGCGCAGCGAAGACGACCGCCAGGCGGTCCGCGAGGCGATCGGCGACGGCACTGTGGACGTGATCGCGAGCGGCCACGATCCACGCGGGCCCGAAGACAAGCGGCTCCCCTTCTCCGATGCGGAACCGGGCATGGCGGGGGCGGAAACGCTGCTCGCGATGACCCTGTCGCTGGTGCGCGACGAGGTCATCGACATCGGGCGCGCGTTCGAACTGGTCGCGACGAAGCCCGCTGAAATCCTGGGCGTCCCGGCGGGCGCGATTGCTCCCGGGCTCGAAGCCGATGTCGCCATCATCGATCCGGACAGGCCGTGGATCATCCAGAGCGCGAAGATGGAAGCCACTGCGGGCAATACGCCGTTCGACGGCCAGCCGACGCAGGGGCGGGTGCTGCATCTCTACAAGGGCGGTGTGCCGATCAGGCACTAGGTCAGCGAAAACCCCGCCCGGATCTTGTCCGGACGGGGCCTCTCGGTGGTTTGGTAAACTGATGGATTAGCGGGAAGCGACCCGAACGCCCGCATCGACCACGGCGATTGCTCCCGGAAGCTTGCGGCTGGCAGCGTAGGCTATGCAGCCGTCGCCGCGGCCCTTGACCGTCCGGCACATCGAATTGGCCGAGGCCTTGGCGAAGCCGGCAGCCGCAACGCGATAATAGATCTTGCCATTGACGCGGGCCTTGGTGATCACGCGCTCGGAACTGGCGAGTTCGGGATAGCGTTTCTGGAACTGCTTCCACGCCTCATTGGCATCCGACATCGAGAAGAACGAGCCGAGCTGGACATTGTAATCGCCGCTGCTGCTGCGCGGAGCGGCGCTCGCCGGAGCGGCTGCGCGGGCGTTGCGCGGAGCAGCCGGCCTGGCAGCCTGGATCGGCGTATCCTGCACCACTTCGCGACCGACGAAGCGGATGCCGCCTGCCGGGGCAAGCCCGGCGTCGGCCAATGCGACATCGGCGCCATCGTCTACCGCGGGCGCGGCTTTGACCGGCGGCAGTTCTTCGGCGAAAGCAAAGTCGCCGCGCGGTGCTGCGACCGGTTCGGCTTCGCCGCTCGCTGCAAGCATATCGACACTGGGATGATTGGACAGGGCCAGCATCTGCGGCTGGCCGGGATCGGCCTGCGGCTGGACCCCCAGAACGGTGGCGACGCGTCCGGTGAAGGCTTCGGGGCGCGCCAGGGCCGCCCATTCGGCCATGCGGTCGCCGACCTCGCCCGCGGGGACATCTTCCGCGGCCATGAGGCGAGCGGCGCGCCAGTTGCCCTGCATGGCATAGGCATAGGCGAGGTTCTGCCGCACCTTGGGCGTGTTCTGCCCGCCGCGCAGCGCGTTGCCGAGGACATTGACGCCGTGGTCGGGCCGGCCGGCCAGCGCCACGGCGAGCCCGTAATCGGCTGCATCGAGCTTGTCTTCGAAGCGGCTGAGCGTGCCCAGCGCGCCCATCTGGTCGCCTATCGCTACCTGCGCGAGGGCATGGCTGATCACTGTTCGCGGGGCGGTATCACCCAGTTCGATCGCTTCGGCAAAGGTCGTCGCGGCTGACGCGAAACGCCCATCGGTCAGATAGGCGTTGGCGAGCAGCGTGCGCGTATAAGCGTCGCGCGGGCTGGCCAGTACGGCGGCTTCGGCATGGCGCACGGCTTTCGAAGCGTTCCCCTTGGTCAGCGCCTGTTCGGCATGCGCGGCCGAATAGGAATGGCTGGGGGCAGTCTTGCCCGTACACGCCGTAAGCGCAGTGGTCGCCAGCGCCGTGGTGACGGCGAGCTGGACGAACCGCTTGTTCCTGGCTTTCGTCTCGATGCTCATTCTTCCCCCCTTTGAAGGCGATTCCGCGTCGTTCGAGTTCATTTTTCGCTGCGCTGCACCTGGGCAGCGAGGCTTGCGATTTCGGGCATTTCGGCGAGCAACGCGTCGAGCGCGTCGGTCACCAGTTGCTGTGCGCTGCGTCCGCGAACGGTACAGGCAAGGCGCAGCATGAGATGGCGTTCCTGGTCGAGCCGCAGCGTGAATGCGGCCCGCTTGCCCTGCGCTGTGGCAGGGCGCCGTACGATCGGCTTGCGCGGAGCGGGTTCGTCGAGCTGCGCCTGGATCTTGTTCAGCGAAGCGCGCACCTGGTTGGGTGCATCGGTTTCCTTCGCCGCTTGAGGCGATAGCGGCACGACGTTCTCCGGCACCGGCTCCAGCCGCGGCCGGGGCCGCGCATCGGTTTCATCACTGGCGCTGTCGCCCATGTCGTTCCAGCCGAGATCCTCGAGATTGGCCGCGGCTTCCTTGCCATCGACCGGTCCGACGATGCCCGATTGCGGGCGCATGGCCGGTTTCGCTCCACCCTTGCGTGCAAGCAGGGTGGACGAAAGAGAGGCGAAGTTGGCGTCAGACATTCGGCAGCCCGCCTTCCGCTACTACTGGGCCACACGGCGGCCGAAGCCGCCGGCGGGACGATGAACGCCGGACATCGCGGACTGCGAATTGGGCGCGGCGAAGACCGTGCGCCGGAAGTTCTTTTCCAGTCGGTCGGCGATGTATTTCCACAGCGCGGTGACTTCGGCAGCGGACCGGCTTTCGGGGTCCACTTCCATGACCGTGCGGCCGTCGATCATCGAGGCGGCAAAGTCGGTGCGGTGGTGCAGCGTGATCGGCGCCACAGTGCCGTGCTGCGACAGTGCAACGGCGGCTTCGGACGTGATCTTGGCTTTCGGGGTCGCCGCGTTGACGACGAAGACCAGCGGCTTGCCCGCACGTTCGCACAGGTCGACGGTGGCGCCCACGGCGCGCAGGTCATGCGGGCTGGGGCGAGTCGGGACGACAATCAGTTCGGCGACCGAGATCACCGACTGGATCGCCATGGTGATCGCGGGCGGGGTATCGATCACCGCCAGCTTGAACCCCTGCTGTCGCAGGATCGCCAGATCGGTGGCCAGCCGTGCAACGGTGGTCTGGGCGAAGGCGGGATATTCGTCGGCGCGCTCGTTCCACCAATCGGCAAGCGATCCTTGCGGATCGATGTCGATCAGGACGACAGGACCCGCACCGGCGCGCTGCGCCTGAACGGCCATATGTCCCGAGAGGGTGGTCTTGCCCGATCCGCCCTTCTGCGATGCCAATGCCAGTACACGCAAGACTTGGTCCCCCTGGGTTGCGCCTGTAATCTACTCACTCGTGCTGCAATCGTCCGCAGCGATCTTGTCATGGAGATCGCAGACTACCCCTAATTTTGGGTTAACCGGATGGCGGTTTGACATGGGCCCAAGGCCGCAAAATCCCTGGCAACACTTTGCTAACGGTCGATTTACTATAGGATGTCGCCAATCGGGCGCGTTTCGCGGGCCCCGCAATGCGAAAGGGATAGGATGCGACATTCGGCAAAAGCAGCTTGGATGGCCGGAATGCTGACGCTGGCGGGCCTGGCCGCGGTGCCTGCCCATGCCGACGTCAAGGCCGGGGTCGATGCCTGGACCGCAGGAGACTTTGCCGGGGCCGTGCGCGAGTGGGCCGGGCCCGCCGCACAGGGTGATCCCGACGCGCAATTCAACATGGGGCAGGCCTACCGGCTTGGCCGTGGGGTCGAGACCGATGTCGAACAGGCCGAAGCGCTCTATGCCAAGGCTGCGGCGCAGGGCCACGTGAAGGCGGCGGACAATTATGGCCTGCTGCTGTTCCAGCGCGGCGCCCGCGAGGAAGCCTTGCCCTATATCTCCGCCGCGTCGATGCGCGGCGATCCCCGCGCCCAGTACTTGCTGGGAATCGCCCATTTCAACGGCGATCTGGTCAAGAAGGACTGGCGCCGCGCCTATGCGCTGCTGACGCTGGCGAATTCCTCGGGCCTGCCGCAGGCGCGCGGCGCCCTGGCGCAGATGGACCAGTATATCTCGATCGAAGACCGCCAGGCAGCGCAGCCGCTGGCCGCCTCGCTCAAGGCCGAAGCCGAGGCGGCGCGTTCGCGTCAGCTTGCTGCAGCAGACCTCGGACTGGCAACCGATGCGCCCAGCGGACCCGTGGTCACGGCCAGCGTTCCCCAGACCGCGGCAGCGCGTCCGGTCCCCCTGCCGCCGGCGACTGCTGAAGCGCCCGCCTCGCAGACTGCAGGCGCGGATTACACACTGCCCGCTGCACCCGCGCCCACCGTGGTCGCGCGGCAAGAGGACGAGGCGCTATCCCGCGAAGCGGTGGCGGTGGCTGCCAGTCCGGCGGTGCCGCCCGCAGCATCGAGCGCCCCTGCCGCCGTACCTTCTTCCACGCCCACCCTGACAAGCGCGACGCGCGTCGCGCCGGCCGCAACGGGCCCGTGGAAAGTCCAGCTTGGCGCCTTCGGCGTACCCGGCAATGCGCAGCGCTTGTGGGGCCAGCTTGCGGGCCGGTCGGAGATCGCCGGGCGCGAGCAGATACTGCTCAAATCGGGCAATCTCACGCGCCTGCTGGCGGCCGGATATGCCACGCGCGGCGACGCCGCCGTGGCCTGCGCCTCGCTCAAGCGCAGCGGGCAGGAATGTCTCGTCACGCGCTAGCCATTCCGTGATCGCGCTTCCCCCGGCCACCGCACCGCGATAGACGCTCGCCCCCACGGCCCATATTAAGGGCGGCCAAGGGGGAATGCATGGATCCGATCGACACTCGCAGCGACGCTGCGCCCGACCAGGCGGTGCCGCGCGCGATGGCAGGAAACCGGATCGCCAGCCTCGATTTCATTCGCGGCATCGCGGTGATGGGAATTCTCGCCGCCAATATCATCGCCTTCGGCCAGCCTTTCGCCGCCTATATGTATCCCGACGCCTTCCTCGTGCCGCACAGCGAGGCCGAGCAATGGATGTGGATCGCGCAATTCGTGCTGATCGACGGCAAGATGCGCGGCCTGTTCACGCTGCTGTTCGGCGCCGGCCTGTATCTGTTCATGGAAAAGGCTTGGTCGCGCGGAGAGGGGCGGGCATTGCAGGCGCGCCGGCTGGGCTGGCTGCTGCTGTTCGGCCTCGGGCATTTCTTCCTTATCTGGCGCGGAGATATCCTCACTTTCTATGCACTGTTCGGTCTTGTCTCCCTCGCCGCGATCCGCTGGGCGGCCAAAACGCAGCTGGTCGTTGGGCTGCTCGGCTATGCCGCCGGCATGGTGCTGGTCGGCAGCTTTATGCTGTCGCCCTATGTGATCGCCGAGACAGAATTCGGCGAGCAGCCGGCCTATTCCGAAATGCGCGAACAGCTGGCAGCCGACAAGGGCCGTGCACTCGACCACGAAATGGTCGAATACCGGATCATCTCCGAGGGTTCCTATGGCGATTTCGTCGCGCACAACGTGATCGACCATAAGGGCGACCTGCCGTTCAATATTTTCGTATTCGGGTTCGAAACGCTGCCGCTGATGCTGATCGGCATGGCGCTGTACCGGTTCGGCCTGTTCAGCGGCGCTTTGGATACCGGCAGGATGCTGCGCTGGGGCAGTGCGGGTATTGTTATCGCCAGCGGGGTTACCCTGCTGCTGGCGCTGTGGGTGAGGGATGCGGGATTTTCCTATTGGAGCACGCTGGCTGCATTCATGAGCCTGTCGGCACTGCCCCGCCTGCCCGTGGTGCTCGGGCTGGCAGCGGTCCTGGCGGTGGTCGGTGCGCGTGCCTCGGGCTGGCTGGCGGAGCGGGTTTCCGCTGCGGGGCGGGCCGCTTTCACCAATTACCTCGGCACATCGGTGCTGATGCTGTTTGTCTTCCACGGTTGGGGCGGCGGATTGTTCGGCGCTCTGGGGCGTGCCGAGCTGTACCTCGTCATGGCGGCAAGCTGGCTCGTCATGCTCGCCTGGTCGAAGCCCTGGCTCGACCGGTTCCGCTTCGGTCCGCTCGAATGGCTCTGGCGGTGCCTGACCTATTGGCGGCTGTTCCCCCTGCGGCGGTGACGAGAGGGGTTGCTACTGAGAACGACTCTCACTAGAGGTGCTCCTGCGAGTCAATCGCAGGAGTGTTCGAGTGTACGTCTGCATCTGTAACGCAATCCGGGAAAGCGACCTGCGGCGCGCAGCGCGCCATGTCTCGGGCGATGCCGAAACTTGCTATGCCGCGCTTGGCAAGCCGGCTTGCTGCGGCACCTGCCTCGATGAGGCTGACGAGATCCTCCAGGAAGAACGCGAGATGGGATGCGTGGCCGCCGCGGCGTGATCGCCGGCTAACGCAAATCGCTTGCAACTGGCGGAATTCCGCCGATTTTATCCCTTTCTACCCTTGCCATAAGCCCCGCCTCGGGCGCATAGGAAGCGCCGTTCAGCAGGCAAGGAGGCAGCGCCATGAAAGGCGATCCGAAGGTCATCGAGTTCCTTAACAAGGCGCTCACCAACGAATTGACCGCAATCAACCAGTACTGGCTCCATTACCGGGTGCTTGCCGATTGGGGCGTCAGCCGTCTGGCCGAATACGAGCGGCACGAATTGATCGACGAGATGAAGCACGCCGACATCCTCGCCGAGCGCATCCTGTTTCTGAACGGACTTCCCAACTTCCAGGCGATCCACAAGCTGAAGGTGGGCGAGACGGTTGAGGAAATCCTCAAGGCCGACCTGGCGATGGAGATGGAGGCGATCCCTCTGCTCAAGGAAGCCGCGGAATATTGCCAGAGCGTTCGCGACTTCGCCACCGGGCAGATCTTCGAAGACATCCTGGCGAGCGAGGAAGAGCATGTCGACTTCCTCGAAACCCAGTTCGACATGATCGCGCGCATGGGGCTGGAAAACTATGTCCAGCTCAACAGCAAGCCGGCAGGCGAAGGCGAGGGCGGCTGACCGCGTTGTGGAGCCGCCTGCGGGCGGCTCTGCGATGCTAAGCGAGCATGATCGGCTTCAGTCCGATGCGGCGTTCCGGCGTTCGCGCATGCGTTCGCGGTTGCGCTTTGCCGCGGTGCGGGTTTCCATCAGAAACGAACCGAGCCCTGCGACCAGCAGTCCCATGCAGATCACCCATGTCGTCGCGACCAGAGTGCCCAGTGCGGTCCTGACAAATGCGCTGATGAACAGCAGTACGATTACGACACTGATGGCAAGCGCCGACGCGGTACTGAACATGACCGCGCGCTGCGCGTAGATGCGCCGCATTTCGAGCGCGGGCAACTCGGCCCGCATGGCTTTGACATCGCCATCTTCCCCAGCGTTGAGGATACGCTCGATCTTGTTGGCAACCCAGATCAGCCGGTTGGTCATGACATTCATGACCGCGCCGATCCCCGCAAGCAGGAAGGCCGGGGCGAGGCTGAGCTGGACGACCTGCTGCACGCGCAGGGTCGAACTGGTCCGCTCGATGAGGTCGAAGGCGCCGATGCCTGCCAGGAGATCGAGCGTCACCGGTGTTACTCCTTCTGGAAGGGGTTCTTGGGACTCTTCAGCACCACGCGCACCGGCACTGCATCGAACCCCAGCTTGTCGCGAATGCCGTTCACCAGATAACGTTCATAGCTCTTGGGCAGCATGTCGAGCCGGGTGCCGAACACCACGAAACGCGGCGGACGGATGCTGGCCTGGGTGATATAGCGCAGCTTGATCCGCTTGCCCTTGGGGGCGGGCGGCGGATTGGCTTCGAGCGCATCGTCGAACCAGCGGTTGAGCGCGGCGGTGGGCACGCGGCGGCTCCATGCTTCGCGCAGGTCGAACGCCGCCCCCAGCATCTGGTCGATCCCCTTGCCGGTTTTCGCGCTTACTGCGAACAGCGGCACTCCGCGAACCTGGGCGAGACCCTCGTTGAGCGCTTCGCGGATACCGTTGAACAGCGCGCTGGCACCTTCGGCGACATCCCACTTGTTGATCGCGATCATCAGCGCGCGCCCTTCCTCGAGCACCATGCTGGCAATCTTGAGATCCTGCGATTCGAGCCCGCGGGTGGCGTCCAGCAGGAGCACCACGACTTCGGCGAAATCGACCGCGCGGCGCGCATCGGCCACCGAAAGCCGTTCGAGCTTGTCGACGACCTGCGCCTTCTTGCGCATTCCGGCCGTGTCGATCAGCCGGATTTCCCGCTCTTCCCCGCTGCGCGGGTCGCGCCATTCCCAATCGACCGCGATCGAATCGCGTGTAATCCCGGCTTCGGGACCGGTCAGCAGCCGGTCTTCGCCCAGCATGCGGTTGATCAGCGTCGACTTGCCGGCGTTTGGCCGGCCGACAATGGCCAGTTTCAGCGGCCCGGCGAGCAGCGCCTCTTCATCTTCCTCGCTCAGTTCGAGGGTTTCGGCCGCAGCTTCTGCCTTCTCGCCTATGATCGGCCAGAGGCGTTCGAACAGGTTGCCGATCCCTTCGCCATGTTCGGCGCTGATTCCGGCCGGTTCGCCGAAACCGAGGGAAAAGCTCTCGTAGATCCCGGCATCGCCCTGTTTGCCTTCGGCCTTGTTGGCGACCAGGACCACGGGCACGGCCTGTCCACGGAGCCAGCGGGCGATTTCCTCATCGAGCGGAGTCAGCCCGACGCGTGCGTCGAACACGAACATCGCCGCATCGGCGCCCTCGAGGCTGACTTCTGTCTGCATGCGCATCCGGCCGGGCAGGCTGGCCGCGTCCTCATCTTCCCAACCGGCCGTATCGACCACCTGGAATTCGAGCCCCGCTATCTCCGCGTTGCCGAAGCGGCGGTCGCGCGTGACTCCGGGCTGGTCGTCGACCAGCGCAAGGCGCTTGCCGACCAACCGGTTGAACAAAGTCGATTTGCCGACGTTGGGCCGCCCGATGATGATCACCGTGGGCTTCGAGGAATTGGGCACCATGATGGCGCGGGAAGTGGCGCTTTGCGCTCCGCTTTGCAAGCTCCGGCGCAGGCGAGGGTTAATATCGGTTAACCTTAACGCGAAGGATGTCGGCAAGGATAAGCGGCATACCTCTGCCGGCATGAGGAAAAAACTTGCCGCTTTCGCCCTGCTTGCCTGTGCCACGCCCGCCGCGGCGGACGATTTCGGTGCGTTCGATAATCGGGGTGCCGAACTGGATGCTTATCTCCAGTGCGTACCCTACGCACGAGAAGTGTCGGGGATCCAGATCTACGGCGATGCCCATACCTGGTGGGAGCAGGCGCAGGGGCGCTATGCCACCGGTACGGCGCCGCGTCCGGGGGCCGTCATGGCCTTCCGTCCGCATCGCAGCATGCAATTGGGTCATGTGGCGACGGTGAGCCGCGTTCTCGACACGCGGCGCGTCTTGCTCGATCATGCCAACTGGTTGCCGATCAACGGGCGCCGGGGGCAGGTCGAAAAGGACGTGCTGGCAATTGACGTATCGCCGGCCAACGACTGGAGCGCAGTGCGCGTGTGGTACGCCCCGCTCGGGGAAGTCGGCACGACCGCTTGGCCGGTTGCAGGCTTCATCTATGGAGAGCGCCGGCCGCAGGCGCGCCAGCAGCTTGCCATGGCGCCGGCGCGCAAACAGACCTCGAAGCGCTTTCTCAGCGCCTTTGCCAATTTCTCCGACTGATCAGTCGGCCTTGGCGACCGGCGCATCCTCGCCGAGATCTTCGTACCAGGCTTCGACCGGGCCATTCAGCTTGATGGTCAGCGGATTGCCCTTGCGATCGACGGTCTTGCCCGCCTGAACCCGCACCCAGCCGCCCGAGATCGAATATTCCTCGATATCGGTGCGCTGTTTGCCCTTGAAACGGATACCCACTCCGCGCTTGAGCACATCCACCTGGAAGTGCTCGCTCTTGGGGTTGACCGAAAGATGGTCGGGCGGGGTCTGGCTGGTGGTTTCTTCGCTCATGGCGCGCGCCGATACTGCGCGGCGCGCCCACGGGCAAGATCAATCGGCTACGGGCAAGATCAATCGGGAGGAGGCGGCGTTTCCAGCGGGCCGCGATCGGGGGTGTCGATGTCGGGCTGCGGCGGTTCGAAGCCCGGCGGTTCTTCCATCGGCGCCTCGTTCGGCGGACTTGCCGGGGGCATTTCGTCGGGAGAACCGGGATTGATCGTATCGGGATTGGGATCGGGTTGGGTCGCCATGGTAATGTTCCTCAGTCGCGGGAGGGGTGATCGAGCGCGGCCTCGCCCGCTCCGTCGCGGCCACCCTCCTGTGCCGGCGCCAGTGCCTGTTCTGCAGCATTGGGCGGGCTGCCGGCCGGCCGGTTGCCTGATGGTGCTTCCTCGCTGTCGTCCTGGCCGGAATCGTGCGAATTTTCCTGTTTGGTACCGGGATTGATCACGGGCGGAGTGTCTTCGGGTTTCTTCGGGGTGTCGTAGTCACGCATGCCTGTTGAACGGGCCAACACCCCGCAGCGTTCCTTCATCGGTCGCCACGCTTGCGCAATTGGTCGCATCCGACTAGAGGCACGCGCCTATACGCGAAGGACTAGCGCCTCGCGCAGCTTCGTTCGGGTTAGCGGGCGTGGCGGAACTGGTAGACGCGCTGGTTTTAGGTACCAGTATCGAAAGATGTGGGGGTTCGAGTCCCTTCGCCCGCACCAGTGCCGCCGCCGTCGTGATACCCCCTGCACCTATCGCTTTTGGAAAGTTACGAGTTTCAACCCATGCAGATCAAAGAGACCGCCAACGAGGGCCTCAAGCGCGCCTACACCATCACGATTCCCGCCAAGGAAATCGACGAGCGCGTTACCGGCGAAGTGAAGAAGATCGCTCCGCAGGTGAAAATGCCCGGCTTCCGCCCCGGCAAGGTGCCCGCCAACCTCGTGCGCAAGATGCACGGCGAGCAGGTCCACGCGCAGACGGTCAACGACTTGATCCGCGAATTGGTCGACAAGGTCATGGCAGAGAACAAGCTGCGTCCTGCGATGCAGCCCAAGGTCGAGCTCGACGAAGGCTATGAAGAAGGTAAGGACGCGACGCTGAACGTCGACGTCGAGATCCTGCCCGAAATCGAAGCGCCCGAAGTGGAGGGCCTCAAGCTCGAACGCCTGACCGTTCCGGTGACCGACGAACAGGTGGACGAAGCGGTCGAGCGCATCGCGTCGAACAACAAGAGCTACAAGGACGCCGCCAAGACCAAGAAGGCTGGCGATGGCGACCAGCTGATCATCGATTTCGTCGGCCGCGTCGACGGCGTCGAATTCGAGGGCGGCAAGGCGGAGAACACGCCGCTGGTCATCGGTTCGGGCCAGTTCATTCCCGGCTTTGAAGAACAGCTGACGGGCGTGAAGACCGGCGATGAAAAGACCATCACCGTGACCTTCCCCGAAGATTATCCGGCTGAAAACCTGAAGGGCAAGGACGCGGAATTCGACGTCACGGTCCAGCAGGTAAAGGTCCCCACCGACACCGCGATCGACGACGAGTTCGCCAAGAATCTCGGCCTCGAGAACCTCGACAAGCTCAAGGAACTGCTGCGCGGCCAGCTCGAGCAGGAAACCGCGGGCCTGACCCGCACGCAGATGAAGCGCCAGCTGCTCGACACGCTGGCAGCCGGTCACGACTTCGCCGTGCCGCAGGGCATGGTCGATGCCGAGTTCGAACAGATCTGGGGCCAGCTGCAGCAGGAAGCCGCGCAGTCGGACGATGCCGAAGCCATGCTCAAGGAAATGGACGACGAGAAGGACGATTATCGCAAGATCGCCGAACGCCGCGTCCGCTTGGGCCTGCTGCTGTCCGAAATCGGCCAGAAGAACGGTGTCGAGGTCAATGCCAACGAGATGAACATGCTCATCCAGCAGGCAGCCCAGCAGTATCGTGCCGAGGACCGCGAGCGGTTCGTCCAGTATGTCCAGTCCGAACCCATGGCCGCCGCCCAGCTGCGCGCGCCCCTGTATGAGGATAAGGTCGTCGACTTCCTGTTCGACAAGGCCGAGATTACCGACCGCGAAGTGACGCGTGAAGAGCTCGAAGCCGCGATCGAGGCGGAAGAAAGCACCGAGGAAAAGCCGAAGAAGAAGGCGGCAGCCAAGAAAAAGGCTCCTGCCAAGAAGGCGGCCGATAAGGATGCGGACGACAAGCCCGCAGCCAAGAAGGCGCCGGCCAAGAAAGCCGCAGCGAAGAAGCCTGCCGCCAAGAAGGCCGATGACAAGCAGGCCGACGACAAGGCTACGGCGAAGAAGCCGGCAGCCAAGAAGCCTGCTGCCAAGAAGGCCGCGCCCAAGAAGTAAGTCCGTTCATACGGATCGCATGAGGGGCGGCGGACTATGGTTCGCCGCCCCTTGTCGTTTGGGGCGCCGTTCCGCGGCGTTTCAGTCCGTCTTCGAGCGCCGCCTCGGGGCATCGGGCGATAGCGCGGCCATGCTGGTATCCTGCCCGGCGTGGACATGCGCACGGCGGTCTTCGACATGGCGGATGAGCGGGCCCGAAACCACGCCGTGCACGATGATGGAAACCAGGATCGCGAAACTCACGGTCGCCCATAGCAGGTCGATCTGCGCGAAATCGGCGTTGTTCTGGCCATAGGCAAGATAATAGATCGATCCCATCCCGCGCACGCCCAGGAAGGCAACGGCGAGCTTGCCGATCATCGGCAGGTCGCAATTGGCCTCCGCGAGCAAGCCCGAAATCGGGCGGATGACGAAGATCAGCGCCAGTCCCACCAGCGCCGCCGGCCAGGTGAGTGCCGAGAGCACGCCGCTGGCAAGCATCGCGCCGAAGCCGAACAGGACCGCCACCAGTACGATCTGCTCGATCTGATCGATGAAATGGTGGCTGATCTTGTGATAGCGGCTGCGGTTTTCGCGTTGCCGCGCGGTCACTGCCCCGACGAACACCGCCAGGAATCCATAGCCCTCGGCCAATTCGGCAAGTCCGTACGCGAGCAACAGCGTACCCAGCACGATCAGGCCTTCGCTGGTCGAATAGCTGGGGTTCTCCGCCTCGTCGCTGGCCTCATCGATGTCCTCGATCGGCGCGTCGGCTTCGCGTTCGAAGACATACCATGCCCCGATGCGGCCAACCGCATAGCCGACGGCGCAGCCGGCGACGATCCGCCAGACGAGGTCCAGCGCCGCCCATTCCAGTGTCCAGTCACCCAGAGCGGTCATCCCGACCGCGGCGATCGCGAGATAGGTGAAGGGAAAGGCGAAGCCGTCGTTGAGCCCGGCCTCGACCGTCAGGCTGAAGCGCACGTCGTGTCGCTGGTCTTCCCCGGGCGGGCCAACCTGGACGCTGCGCGCGAGGACCGGATCGGTCGGAGCCAATGCGGCACCCAGCAGGATGGCGCTGGCCGGTGCGAGACCCAGAGCCCACCAGCCGAGCAGCGCGACTGCGGCGATGGTCAGCGGCATGGCGATCAGCAGCAGTGGCCAGATCTGCCGCCAATTGGCCCAGCTAACCGGGCGATCGATCGCAATCCCCGCAGCCATCAACGAGGCGATGACAATGAATTCGGTGGCATATTCGAGCGTGATGGCATCGAAGCCGTCGACGGTCGGATTGAAGTGCGGCAGGCCCAGCGGCAGCGACCAAACGGCAAAACCGACGGCCACATAGAGGATCGGCAGCGACAGCCAGTAGCGGGCCAGCCAGCGTTCGAGCGTGACGGCAAGCGTCAGCCCCGCGCCGAAGACGACGAACATCAGGATACGCGGATCGAATTCCAAGGTGATCTCCCTCGCTTGCCTAACGCGCAAGCGCGGGTGCGGGTCCGCGCGGGTCAGAAATCTCCGCTGACGACCAACCGGAAGATCGGCCCGATCCGCCGATCACGGAATTCGGTGAAGCGGATGCCGGCGTCGGGGCGCGGTCCGTCATAGACCGTCCGCCGGAAGTAATCGCGTGCCCCCAGCAGGTTTCTCGCCTGTGCCTGGATGGTGAGGCCGAAGAGATCCTTGTGCTCGACGAACACCGCACCGAACACCGTCCCTTCCCACTCGCGCCCGTTCTCGTAGCGGCGCGAATACGGCGCCTGGTCGAAATGGTTCAGATTGACGCCCCAGGCCCAGTCGGTCGCGGGAATGTCATGGCGGAAGTCGATGTCGAAGCTGCCCTCGGAATCGTAAGAGAACGGCCGGGACAGCCCGGTGAAGGGATCGGTCACATCCATGAACCGCTTGACCACTTCCACGTCGAGGCGCGCGCCCGCGAACCCGAACGGATCGAGATTGAGCGTGGCATTGGCCTGCAGGTGCAACCGTTCGGCATCGCCGATATTGCCGCGGGCCTCGCCGCCATTGGCGAGCGGGAACCAGTCGATGAAATCCTCGAACCAGGCACGCTTCGCCTGCAGCTGGATCGATCCCCATGGTCCCAGGGTCTTGTTGGCCTCGAGCTCGATGTTCCAGCTCTGGTAGGGGACCAGTTCGTTGTTGCCGCCGTTCTGGTTGTCGTCGTTTAGCGAAACCGAGGCGAGAAAGTTGCCGAAGGAAAGCTGGCTGACGCGTTTGGCGAAGGTAATCGAGATGTCGAAATCCTCGCGCGGTTTCCAGGTTGCAGCAAACGAACCTTTCGGCCGCTTGAAGCTGCGCGAATTGGCTGCGAAGCCGGTCTGCTCGATGGTGGAGAATTCCATCGCCCCGATCAGCTGGAGCGACAGGGTGCGCGATAGCGAGCGCGACATGCTCAGGCTGGTTTCGTAGCGGTCTTCGCGGACTTCGCCATTGCCCTGCGGGAAGGACAGCTGGACGAACTCGCCCGCGGGCGCGAGCTCGAACAGGCGCGAGCGCCGTTCGAGCCGGTTGAAGGCCGCTTCTCCCGACAGCTGCCAATCGGCATTCCACAGCTTCCAGTCGTATTCGAACCGCCCGATCCGCTCGCCGGCGGCATTGGTCTGCTGGAAGCGCGATCCGGTCGGAATGCTGTGGTCGGAAAAGCTGTCGATCAGCGTGGACGTGTAATTGTCGCGCTCGAACCGTTCGAGACCGATCAGCTTGAGCCTGCCTGGTCCCAAGGGAAACTGGATATCACCGCCCAGTTCGTATTCGGGGCCGTCCTCGTCGACCCGGACATCACGAAACCGCACCGGGCCCTGCGCCCGCGTGGCGGTTTCGGGTTCGCGGCGGACGTAGAAGTCTTCGCCGTAGCTGAGATTGAGGTTACCGACGACATTCCCGCCGAAATCGTAGGCGAAAGCGGTCGACAGGCGCGGGTTGTCGAACTTGCCCGAAAACTTGCTGTACTGCTGCTCGAGCGGAATACCTTCGCGATTGGCGATCGCCACGGGCCCATCGGCACCGAAGCGATCGTTGTCGTTCGAAAGCGACACGGTGTAATCCAGTGCGCCGCTGCTGCCGATAACGGATATCTCGCCGCCATAAAGCTGTGCCGCAGTATTGTGCGGGCGGAACCCGGCGGTCCAACTGAACTGGCCGGATGCTCCGGTGCTTGTGTAGACGACATTCGCAACCTGGCCAGTGAGGCCAGGAATACTGGTCGCATTGCCATCGAGGATTTCGATCCGCACGACATCGGTGGCCGGGATACGCCGCAATTGGTCGCTGACGCTTTCCGACTTGCTCGACAGGCGTTCGCCATTGACGATCACATTCTGCGTTGCCTGTCCCAGTCCGCGCTGGCCCTGGTTATTTCCACCGCTGATCGAGAATCCGGGAATCCGGTCGACCATGTCGAGCGCGTTGCGGGGTGCGAACTGCGCGAAATAGGGTGGTTCGAAAACCTGCGCCCCTGCGGTGACAGCGGGCGGTGTGGCTGCGGGTGCCGCGGCATCCTGCGCCTGCGCCGGGGCATGGACCCAAGCGCATAACGCCGCGAGCGAAGCGCCCAGAAGCCTTGATGTCGATGACTTGAAAACGGCAGCCTCCCACTGTCCTGTTCTTGCTTTCCGGCACTTCGTCTACGTTTGTAACCGTCCAGGCCAACGGACGCTCGACCGGCGTCGTTCGGCAGCCGACAAACGGAATCTTCCGTGTCGGCTCTGGGCCGGGGCGGGGGGAAGCGCGGAGGAAAGCGCCCCGTTCTTGGGCAAGGGCCACATATCCGTGCCTTTCGTGGGTTAAGGCCCTTGAACATCGCTCGCACCATGGCGACATAGGCGACCGATTCACCCGACAAGAGGAATACTCATGATCGACCTGCTCGGCAGCGACGCCCACGGCACCCAGGGCCAGTTCACCCGCGATCCGCTTACCGGCGCGCTGGTGCCGGTCGTGGTGGAACAGACCAGCCGCGGCGAGCGCAGCTTCGACATCTTCAGCCGCCTGCTGCGCGAACGCATCGTGTTCGTGACGGGGCAGGTCGAAGACGGCATGGCTTCGCTGATCACCGCGCAGCTGCTGTTCCTCGAAAGCGAAAATCCCTCGAAGCCGATCAGCATGTATATCAACTCGCCCGGCGGCGTGGTGACTGCCGGCATGGCGATCCACGACACGATGCAGTACATCAAGCCGCGCGTCTCGACCGTCTGCATGGGCCAGGCCGCCTCGATGGGCAGCTTCCTGCTGGCGGCAGGCGAACCCGGCATGCGCATCGCGCTGCCGAATGCCCGGATCATGGTGCACCAGCCTTCGGGCGGCGCACGCGGCATGGCCTCGGACATCGAGATCCAGGCCCGCGAGATCCTGCGCATCAAGAAGCGCATGAACGATCTGTATGTGAAATATACCGGCCAGAGCCTCGACGATATCGAGAAGGCGATGGACCGCGATACCTTCCTTGAAGCCGATGAAGCGATGAAGTTCGGCATCGTCGACAAGGTATTCGAAACCCGGCCCGAAAACGACGGCGGCGATGCCGAAGGTTCGGGCGGCGCGCCCGAGTAATTCGGGTGGCAAATCCCCGCACGGGCACGATGCGCGTGCGGGAATGGTGCGAGAATGTCGTAGGGTTTTGGCAACCCTGACACTTCAGCCTGTAGCAAGGGCAGTGTGGTACCTACGATATTGACCCAAATCCCATGGTCCCTACAGTCGGCCTTCGGCCGGCGGGGCGTGGGAAAGACGTTAGGATATGACCAAGTTGAGCGGAACCGACAGCAAATCGACCCTTTATTGCAGCTTTTGCGGCAAGTCGCAGCACGAGGTGAGGAAGCTCATCGCGGGCCCGACGGTGTTCATCTGCGATGAGTGCGTCGAACTGTGCAATGACATCATCCGCGAGGAAACCAAGGCGGGACTGACCGGCAAGAAGGAAGGCGACGTTCCCACGCCGGCCGAAATCTGCGCCACGCTCGCCGATTACGTGATCGGGCAGGATCGCGCCAAGCGCGTGCTCTCGGTCGCGGTCCACAATCACTACAAGCGCCTGAAGCACGGCGCGAAGGCCGGCGATGTCGAACTGGCGAAGTCGAACATCCTGCTGGTTGGCCCGACCGGCTCGGGCAAGACGCTGCTGGCGCAGACGCTGGCGCGCACCTTCGACGTGCCGTTCACCATGGCCGACGCCACCACGCTGACCGAAGCGGGTTACGTGGGCGAAGATGTCGAGAACATCATTCTCAAGCTGCTTCAGGCCAGCGACTACAATGTCGAGAAAGCCCAGCACGGCATCGTCTACATCGACGAGATCGACAAGATCACGCGCAAGGCGGAAAACCCCTCGATCACGCGCGACGTATCGGGCGAGGGTGTCCAGCAGGCGCTGCTCAAGCTGATGGAAGGGACCACCGCTTCGGTCCCGCCGCAGGGCGGGCGCAAGCACCCTCAGCAGGAATTCCTGCAGGTGGACACGACCAATATCCTGTTTATTTGCGGCGGCGCCTTCGCCGGGCTCGACAAGATCATCGGCGACCGCCTGCAGAAGCGCTCGATCGGCTTTGGCGCACATGTTGCCGACCCGGACAAGCGCCGCGTTGGTGAACTGCTCGAGAAGAGCGAGCCGGAAGATCTGCTCAAATTCGGCCTGATCCCCGAATTCGTCGGCCGCCTGCCGGTCATCGCCACGCTGCACGACCTCGATGTCGATGCGCTGGTAACGATCCTGCAGGAGCCCAAGAACGCCATCGCCAAGCAGTATCACAAGCTGTTCGAGCTTGAGGACGTCGAACTGACGTTCACCGACGAAGCGCTGCGCGCGATCGCCGAACGGGCAATCATGCGCAAGACCGGGGCCCGCGGCCTGCGGTCGATCGTCGAAGGTATCCTGCTCGATACGATGTTCGACCTTCCCGATCTCGACGGGGTGACGGAAATCGTCATCGACAAGGATGTGGTCGAAGGCAAGAAAGAGCCGGTCCAGGTCCATGGCGGCAAGAAGGACGACAAGAAGGAAGAAGCCGCCTGAACAGGCCGTCCTTCGTAGCGAACACAAAGCGCGCCGTCTGACCGGGTCAGGCGGCGCGCTTCTGGTTTCGGGTCAAAAAAACCCCGCCCGGCCTCTGCGGAGCGCCGGACGGGGGACAGGAGGATGCCGTGCCAGATGGGTCGTTACACGGCATCCGGGGGGATCGATTAGCCGGGGAGGAAGACCCCGTCGGTCACGTGGATCACGCCATTGGTGGTGTTAACATCGGCCTTGACCACATTGGTCGTGCGACCGGCTTCGTCGGTAACCACGATGGTCTGACCGTCGAATGACGCGCTCAGCGTGTTGCCGGCGAGGGTCTGGAATTCGTAAGTGCCGCCAGCGTCGGTGATCGCCTGCGCGAGCGCGGATGCGGGAACGCGCCCGGCCACTGCGTGATAGGTGAGAATGCTGGTTAGCTGGCCCTTGTTCTCGGGCTGGAGCAGCGTGTCGACCGTGCCGGCGGGCAATGCGGCAAAGGCATCATCGGTCGGCGCAAAGACAGTGTACGGCCCCGGAGCGGCCAGCGTGTCTACCAGTCCGGCAGCCTTTACAGCAGCCACCAGTGTCTCGTGCATTCCCGTGCCCATCGCGGTCTCGACGATGTTCGCCTGGCTCATTTCGGCTTTCTTGCCGTGATGGTCGGCCAGCGCCGGGCTCCCGGTAGCGAGTGCGAAAGCGCCCATTGCCGCGATCGAAGCAAGGGCCGAAGCCTTCAGTGAGGTAGAAAACGCCATATTGTAACTCTCCTTTGCGTCAGGCCCCGTCCTGCCTGTGCGAAGAGTTACGAGGGCTGCGTCCTTGCGGATGCATGCCGCGTCAAAAAAATCAGATCGTGGCGAATTCGGCTTCGGCGACAACCGGACCGGCTGCGGAATCCACTGGCTTGCCGCCGAGCGGTTCGCGTGTCAGCAGCAGCTGCGAACCATCGTGCAAGGTGCGGGCGACGCTTTCCGGCACGCTGTGCGCCACGACCTCGCCCGGCGTCACCACGCCAAGCGAGACCAGCTCGCCTTCGGGCGGAACGAACCAGATTTCGTGATCGTGCACGCCATCTGCTTCGAGGCCGACCGCGCCGACCAGCAAGCTGCGGTCGTCCGGGAGATAGGTAAAATCGAGATTGAGCGGGGTGCCCCCTATCGGCATGGTTGCCGTCATCGGTGCCCGGGCCATGCGTTCGGCGGCCGGGTCCGGGCGGCTCTCCCCGGCGGGGCCGATCAATTGCGGCAGCGCGAGGAAGGCGAGCGCAATCGCCGCCGCCGCGCTGAGACCGCCGGCCCATTGCCAACGGCGCAGGCTGCGCCGCAGCGCGACGACCTGCGCGTTGCCGCTATCGGCACCAAGTTCGGCTTCGATGCGTTGCCACACCTCTTCGCGGGGCATGCGGGGATCGATATCGTCGGCCAGCGGAGCGAGGCGCTCTTGCCACTCTGCGACATCTCGTGCGAAAGCGGGATCGGCGGATTCGCGTGCCCGAGCGGCGAGCAGATCCTCGCCCTCCAGCAGGCCAAGCGCATATTCGGCGGCAAGCAGTTGGTCGGCGGTCACTCGCCCATCTCCATGCAACCCTTGAGCTTCGCGAGTCCGCGGCGGATCCAGCTCTTCATCGTCCCCAGAGGTACATCCATCCGCTCGGCCAGCTCGGCATAGGTGCGGCCTTCGAAAAAGGCGGTGCGGATCGCCTTCCGCGGGGTTTCGTCCAGAGTTTCGAGGCAGGTGTGGACGCGCGCTTCGCGTTCGGAATCGATCATCATCGCTTCGGCAAGGGGGCGATCGTCGGGAACGGGCGCAGCCTGGTCCTCGGGGACTGCGGCCAGCCGGACTTTCCCTGCGCGCAACCGGTCGATCGCGCGATTTCGCGCAAAAGTGGCCAGCCACGATATCGGGCTGGCGCGCTCGGGATCGTAGCGATCCGCGCGCCGCCACAGCGTTAGGTAAACGTCCTGCAATGCGTCCTCGGCTTCTTTCTCATCTCCCAAGATACGGTAGCAGATGCCGAATAGTTTCGCCGATGTGGCGCGGTAGACCTCTTCGAGAGCCGACCGTTCGCCGGCGGCCAGGCGACGCATCGCCGCCTTCAGCATTTCGCGCGCCTGGGGCGTGGACCGGCGCATCAGCAACCCGTCCCGCACGCCGCGCGGCTGGTTTCGATCTGGATGGTGGGATGCCCGATGCGGTGGTGGCGATCCAGTTCGCCCGCCAGTTGCCGGAGGAACCCGTCGCCTGGGTGGCCCGCGGGCATGACCAGATGCGCGGTCAGCGCGGTTTCGGTGGTGCTCATCGGCCAGATATGCAGGTCGTGCACCGCGTCGACCCCTGGCAGGCCGGACAGATAGGCGCGCACCTTGTTCTCCGAAATCCCTTTGGGCACGCCAAGCATGCTCATGGCGACGCTGTCCTTCAGCAGGCCCCAGGTCCCCCAGCCGATGACGGCCACGATAACGAGGCTGACCGCGGGATCGATCCAGCGTTCACCGGTCCAGATGATTGCCAGCCCCGCGATGACCACGCCCAGGCTGACCAGCGCATCGGCCGCCATGTGCAGGAACGCCCCCCGGATGTTGATATCGTGCTGTCCGCGCAGGAACAGCGCAGCGGTACCGGCATTCACGAGGATGCCAATGCCCGCGACGATCGCCATCGTTTGCCCCTGGACCGGTGCCGGTTCGGCCATGCGGTGCAGAGTCTCGAACAGGATCGCGCCGATCGCGACCAGCAGCAATCCGGCATTGGCCAATGCTGCAAGGATCGTGGAACTCTTGAAGCCATAAGTGAAACGTTCGCAAGCGGGGCGCCTGGCCGCGACGCTTGCCCCCCATGCGAGCAGCAGCGCGAGGACGTCGGACAGATTGTGCCCGGCATCGGCGATCAGCGCCATCGATCCGGAAATCCAGCCATAGGCTGCTTCGACGATGACGAATGCGGTATTGAGAATGATGCCGATCAGGAAGGCGTTGCCGAAATCGGCGGGGGCATGGCTGTGCCCGTGCCCGTGATCATGCGAATGGCTGTGGCCCGCTCCCATCGCCGTTATCGATAGACGCAGGAATTGAGGCCGTCACGGGCTACCGAACCGATGCGCGCAGAAATCGTGTTGCCATGGCGCGCCAGCCAGCCGCTCGGGTTCCTGACGGCGCGCTGCTTGGGCTGCGGCAATGCGGCGGCCATCCGGGCAGCTTCGAGCGGAGTCAGCGAGGCGGCGGACTTGCCGAAGTAGCGCTGCGCCCCGGCCTCCATACCATACGTGCCCAAGCCCGTTTCAGCGACGTTGAGATAGACTTCCATGATCCGCCGCTTGCCCCAGATCTGTTCGATCAGCACGGTAAACCAGGCTTCGAAGCCTTTGCGGACATAGCCACCGCCCTGCCACAGGAAGACGTTCTTCGCCGTTTGCTGGCTGATCGTCGACCCGCCGCGGACCCTGCCGCCCTGACGGTTGTTCTCGAGCGCGTCCTCGATCGCTTTACGGTCGAAACCCTCGTGGCTGCAGAACTTGCCGTCTTCCGCGGCAATCACCGCGCGAACCATGGTGCGGTCGATATTCGAGAGCGCGGTCCAGTCCTTGGTGATGCCGTTGGAATCCATCAGCATGGTGGCGGTTACCGGCACCGGGATGAATTTGAACACCAGCACCAGGGCCAGGCTCAGACCCAGGAAGCCGATCAGGGCCTTGAAAAGGAAGCGGATCACCCAGTGCATTCCCGGGCATCTAGCTGGCCGGGCGGGCGGGCGCAATCAGCCTGCTTGCGACCGGCGACCATGCATGCTTACCTGCCCTTTCGGCCATGGGGAGCCGTGAGGGAGTATCTATGCGCAAAGCGATTTTCGGATTGGCCGCTTCGGCCCTGGCCCTGTCCTTGGGTGCCACACCCGCCGCCGCCGACCCGGCACAGGTAAAACAGGCGGTGGCCGCGGATTACGACAGCCATCTCGAAGATCTCTTCAAGCATTTCCACGCCAATCCCGAACTGTCCTTCCTCGAGACGGAGACCGCCAAGCGGATGGCTGCCGAATTGCGGGCTGCCGGGCTCGACGTGACCGAAGGCGTCGGCGGGACTGGGGTCGTCGCCATGGCCGGCAACGGCGAAGGCCCGCTGATCCTGCTGCGTGCCGATATGGATGGCCTGCCGATGCCCGAGAAGACCGGGCTCGATTACGCATCGACGGCGACGCAGGTTGGCCAGGACGGCACGGAATACCCTGTCATGCATGCCTGCGGCCACGATGTGCATATCACCGCGATGGTCGGCACCGCGCGGCGCCTGATGGCCATGAAGGAGCAATGGTCGGGAACCCTCATGTTCGTGGTGCAGCCGGCGGAAGAGCGGGTCGGCGGCGCTGCTGCGATGCTCGAAGACGGCCTCTACGACCGGTTCGGCACGCCCGACTACGCGCTGGCCTTCCATGTCGCCTCGATCCTGCCGGCGGGCAAGATTTCGGCCTCGGAAAGCATCCAGTATTCGAGCGCGGATTCGGTCGATATCATGGTGCCGGGCGTCGGCGCGCATGGGGCCAGCCCACACATGGGCCGCGATCCGGTCTATATCGCCTCGCAGATCGTCACGGCGCTGCAATCGATCGTCAGCCGCGAGATCGAGCCGTTGTCGCCCGCGGTGATCACCGTGGGGGCGTTCCATTCGGGCACCAAGCACAACATCATCTCGGACCGGGCGGATCTGCAGCTCACGGTGCGCGCCAATGACGAGGACACGCGTGCGCAGCTGCTCGCCGCGATCGAGCGCATAGCCGTCAATACGGGCAGGGCGCATGGACTGCCGGAAGAGATGCCAGTGCAGGTCGCGGTGTCGGAAGGAACCCCCGTCACCAACAACGACCCTGCACTCGCGCGGCGACTCAACGCGGCACTGCAGCGCGATCTGGGTAACGAGGTGCTCATCCCATGGCAGCAGCGCGGGATGGGTGCGGAAGATTTCGCCTATTTCGTCGCCGAGGAATATGGCGTCCCCGGCTACTACTTCGCTGTCGGGGGGACCCCGCAGGCGGCGTTCGATGCAGCCGCAGCCGGCGGTCCGCCGGTGCCTTCGCACCATTCGCCCCTGTTCAAGATCGCCCCGCGCGAGTCGGTAACGCTGGGCACCGAGGCGATGGTGGCGGCAGTGCTGGAACTGGCACCCGCCAGCTAGGCCGCTCGAAATGAAGAAGGCCGCCGACACCCCGGGGTGCAGGCGGCCTTTTCATGGGTTTGACGAAGCGATGTCCGGTCAGGCCACGCCGGCCAGCAGCTTCTCGCCGGCGATGGCCTTCATTGCCTTCTGCACCTTCTCGAACGCGCGCACTTCGATCTGACGGATGCGTTCGCGGCTGACGTCGTAGACCTGGCTGAGTTCCTCCAGCGTCTGGGGGTTCTCGGTCAGGCGGCGTTCGGTCAGAATGTGCTTCTCGCGCTCGTTCAGCCCGTCCATCGCCTCGATCAGCATGTCGTGGCGTACTTCCGATTCCTGGGCATTGGCGACGAGCTCGTCCTGCAACGGACCATCGTCCTTGAGCCAGTCCATCCATTCGCCCGAACCGTCTTCGCCATTGCGCATCGGCACGTTGAGCGACCCATCGCCGCCCATCATCATGCGGCGGTTCATATTGACCACTTCCTGCTCGGGCACGCCGAGATCGGTAGCGATCTTGTTCACATCCTCGGGATGGAGGTCGGTGTCCTCGTAAGCGTCGAGGTTCTTCTTCATCCGGCGCAGGTTGAAGAACAGCTTCTTCTGCGCGGCGGTGGTGCCCATTTTGACAAGGCTCCACGAGCGCAGGATATATTCCTGGATGCTCGCCTTGATCCACCACATGGCATAGGTCGCGAGGCGGAAGCCGCGATCGGCCTCGAACTTCTTGACGCCCTGCATCAGGCCGACATTGCCTTCGGAGATGAGATCCGACACCGGCAGGCCGTAACCGCGGTAGCCCATGGCGATTTTGGACACCAGCCGCAGGTGCGAGGTGACGAGCTGCGCCGCAGCTTCGGGATCGTCATGTTCCTCATAGCGCTTCGCGAGCATGTATTCCTGCTCCTGCGTCAGCACCGGGAATTTCTTGATTTCGGAAAGATAGCGGTTGAGGCTCTGCTCGCCGCCGAGTGCCGGGACACTCAAAGATTTGGTATTGCTCACTTGTACCCTGACCTTTCTTGCGTCGACCTCGCTCGTCGGACCCCTGACGGGCATCCAACCTTCGGGCCACTAGGTTTACGTATAGCGGACACGGCCCAAATTGCACACGCGTTTCATCGATTTCAACGTGCGGTTTCGTCGATGAGTTCCCGCATATCTGCTGGCAGTTCGGCGCGGAAATCCAAGGTTTCAGCGCTGATAGGATGGCTGAAGCCCAGCCGTGCCGCGTGCAGCGCCTGACGGTGGAACCCGAGTGATTCGAGCACCTGCCGCAAGGGCTTGGGAGTCCGGCCGTATACTGGATCCCCCAATAGCGCATGACCGATTGACGCGCAGTGAACGCGGACCTGGTGCGTGCGCCCGGTTTCAAGACGGCATTCGAGCAGCGCCGCGTGATTGAGGTGGCGCAGCGTTTCGAAATGCGTGACGGCGTGCTTCCCGCGCGTCGTATCGTCGGGCAACACCGCCATCTTCTTGCGGTCGTGAACCGAACGCCCGATCCGGCCCGCGATGGTGCCTGCCGGCGGCGCGGGGTGTCCGGCGCAGACCGCCAGATACCGGCGCGTGATCGAATGATCGGCGAACTGCCGCGCCAGGCCTTCATGCGCGGCGTCGGACTTGGCGACCACCAAGAGCCCCGACGTGTCCTTGTCGATACGGTGGACGATACCGGGGCGGGCAATGCCGTTGATCCCCGACAGGCGGCCCGCGCAATGGTGGAGCAGCGCATTGACCAGCGTACCGTCCTGATTGCCCGCTGCCGGGTGCACCACCATCCCCGCGGGCTTGTCGACCACCAGCAGGTGGGCATCCTCGAAGACGATATCGAGCGGTATGTCCTGCGCCAGTGCGGCCAGCGGTTCGGGCGGGGGCAGCGCGATGGCAAAACGCTCTTCGCCCTGCACCTTCGCCGATGCGCTGCGGGCCAGCGTCTTGCCGATGGTGACGGCCCCCGCAGCGATCAGGCCCTTGATCCGTTCGCGCGACAGTTCGGTTGCGTCAGCCAGCGCCTTGTCGAGGCGGCCGCTGCTGGCCAGCTTTCCGGTGATGATATCGGCTTCGGCCATGCTAGGGCCATGCGCGATGCCGTTCGAACTCTCAAGTGATGTCGTCGCCTGCATGCTTGCAGAAGCACAGCGTGCGCACCCTCTGGAATGCTGCGGGGTGCTGCTGGGGTCGGCGGATGGCGTCACCGGGTCGCTGCCGGCGCGCAATGTCCATCCCGATCCCGCGCGGCATTTCGAAATCGATCCGCAGGTATTGATCGACGCGCACCGCGCGGCGCGTTCGGGCGGCCCCCGCGTTGTCGGCTACTACCACTCGCACCCCAATGGACTGGCCCGGCCGTCCGCGACCGACAGCGCGCTGGCAGCGAACGACGGGGCGATCTGGGCGATAATCGCGGTGGGCCGAATCACGCTGTGGCGTTCGGGGGATGCCGGTTTCGAACCGCTTCCCTATGAGGTCACCCCTCGCTAAGACGCTCATGAATTCTTCACCAATCGGGACCTCAATGGACGACCGCCAATCGATCGATCTCGCCGCAATGCTGTGTTCGCGGCTGTGCCATGACATGCTCAGCCCCGTGGGCGCGCTGTCCAACGGGCTCGAGCTGCTGGCGATGGAAACCGATCCCGAAATGCGGGCCAATGTGGTCGAACTGCTCGAACAGAGTGCGCATGTCAGCACCAGCAAGCTCAAGTTCTTCCGGCTCGCTTTCGGGGCCGCCGGGGGGTTCGGCGACCGCGTCGAAGTGACCGAACCGCAGGCGCTGATCGAGGCGCTGGTGACCGATAATGGCAAGATCAGCCTCAATTGGGCGTTGGCCGATGCCACGCTGGCCAAGCCGGCGGTGAAGGTCCTGCTGAATTTCGCCCAGATTGCCATCGATGCGCTGGTGCGCGGCGGTACGCTCGACATCGGGGCCGAACGCCGCGACGGAGCCTGCGAGATCGTGGTGCGCGCCGCCGGGCCCAAGATCGCCTTCGATGAAACCATCGGCAGGGCGCTCGACGGATCGCTCGATCGGTCCGACCTCACCAGCCGCACTGCCGCCGCTCACATGATCCACCTGCTTGCCAGCGAAAGCGGCGGCGGGCTGCAGTATCACCGCGGTGACGATGCGCTGGTGCTCGGCGCGGTCCTGCCCGAAGCCGAAGGGCTGATCGGTTGAGTTCGGATTTCGGCACGCCCGGGGAGAAGCTGCCCGTAAGCGAAGACGAACTGGTCGACCGCGAGGTGCTGTCGCCGAATCACAACGAACGCACCATGCCCATCCAGATGGTGGTGATCCATTACACCGAGATGCAGGACAAGGGCTTCGCGATCGAACGGTTGTGCGATCCCGAAACGCAGGTTTCCGCGCATTACCTGATCGGTGAACAGGGCGAGGTCGTCCGGCTGGTGCCCGAGGAAAAGCGCGCCTGGCACGCCGGGGTCGCCTATTGGCGCGGGCACAAGGACGTGAATTCGGCGAGCATCGGTATCGAACTCGACCACCCCGGTCACAAATACGGCTACCGCGAATTCAACGAGGCGCAGTTCCAGGCATTGGTCCCGCTGGTGGCGCGGATCGTTAAGCGGTACGATATCCCGCGGGCCAATGTGATCGGCCATTCGGACGTTGCACCGGCGCGCAAGATCGATCCCGGCGAACTCTTCCCATGGGACCGGCTGGCGGAATACGGCCTGTGCCTGCCGCGGCCCCAGAAGCTCGAACGGGGCGACCCGTTCGACAATGACGCGGCCTTCTATCTCGCACTCGAGCGGTTCGGATACGATGTAACCGATGGCCACAAGGCGGTCGAAGCCTTCCAGCGCCGCTGGCGGCCCGAAAAGATCAATGGCGAAATCGACGGCGAGGTGCGCGCCATCCTGTTCCAGCTGCTGCTCGACCGCGACCGCGGCCACACGCGTTAGGCAGGGTTTCGGCCCGCCTCACGCAGCGCCCGCGGCGGGCTGGTCCTAGCTGTCGATATCCTCATACGATATGAGCGTTTCGTACATTCGTTCGACCGCGGCGCGCGCGTTCACGCCCAGCAGGTAGCGAATGTTTTTCAAATCGTCGTCGAGCATCGATTCGGGATCCGCGCCTTCGCATAACCGCGCCATGTGCCAGCGCGCGAACATCCGCTGCCTGACCGGGATAAGGTCGATCAGCTTGATCTGCGCGTGGCGGAAATCGCAGCAGATGCGTTCGAAGACTTCCTCGACGACGGCGCTCTCGCCCTCGAGGACCTGGATGAACTGCTCTTCGACATAAACGAGCACGCCGGTGATTCCCGCTTCCTCGTTGAGCAGCGCGGCTTCCCCGGCCAGTCGGCACAGTTGCTTGTCGATCGTCTGCGGGCCCGGTTCGAGGCGGGCGGAGCTGGTATAGAGCAGCCTGCTGATCGGCATGTGTCGCTTCCTTCCTAGGCTTCGACGTTTTCGGCCTGGTGGCCGGTAAGGACCAGGAAATCGGCGAGGGCAATGGGGCGCCCGGTAAGGAAGCCCTGCACCTCGTCGCACCCGTGTTCCTTGATGAAGGACAGCTGCGAATCGGTTTCGATACCTTCGGCGGTGATTTTCATGCTGAGACTTGAACCAAGCTGGGCGATTGCCCGAACGATCGAAGCGCTGCCGACGTCGTCAGGCAGCTTCTGGACGAAGCTCTTGTCGATCTTGATGCGGCTGATCGGGAAACGGTGAAGGTAGCTGAGCGAGGAATAGCCCGTGCCAAAATCGTCCAGCGAAATGCGGACGCCGAGATCGCGGATCTGCGTCAGCGTGCGCAGCGCTGCCTCGTCATTGTTGAGCAGTGCGGTTTCAGTGATTTCGAGTTCGAGGCGGGACGGGGACAGGCCCGAATTGGCCAGCGCCTGCGCAACGGTTTGCGGCAGTCGCGGGTCGAGTAGCTGGACCGGTGATACGTTGACCGCGAGGTCGATGTGGGCAGGCCATGAGGCGGCGTCCTTGCAGGCCTTGCGCAGGACATCCGCTCCGATGCGTGCAACCAGCCCGAGTTCTTCAGCAATGGGAATGAATTCGGTCGGCGAAATTTCGCCATGCTCGGGGCAGGTCCAGCGCAGCAGTGCTTCGGCACCGGTAATCTCGCCCTTCGCCGAGCAGAACACCGGTTGATACACGATGCGGAATTCGTCGCGCATCGAGGCGCGACGCAGCGCGGCCTCGAGCGAGCGCTGGCGCTGGATCACCTCCATCAGCTGCGGTTCGAATACCCGGTAGGTCTGCTTGCCATGATGTTTGGCCGAATACAGCGCAATGTCGGCGTGCTGGACGAGCGCGTCGGGCTCGGTGCCATGGTCGGGCGCCAGCGCCACGCCCACGCTGCCGCTGATTTCCACGACATTTCCATCGATGACCATCGGACGCGAAAGCACTTCGACGACGCGTTCGGCGATTTCCGCCGCAGTCGCGACTCCCGTGACCCCGAATGCGATGATCGCGAATTCGTCGCCCCCTATCCGCGCAACGATGTCACCACTGCGCGCTGCCAACTTGAGCCGATTGGCGATACGTTGCAGCACGAGGTCGCCGGCGGGATGTCCGAGTGTGTCGTTGATCGGCTTGAAACGATCGAGATCGACCATCATCAGCGCGAACGGTTGGCCCCCGCTATCGATGGCATTGCATTCACCCGCTAGTGCTTCGGTGAACTGTCGGCGATTGGCCAGGTTCGTCAGTGCATCGTGCATGGCGATATGCGCGATGCGGTTCTCTCCGTCCGAGCTGGCCTTGCGTTCGACCAGATAGGTGGAGATGCCGGTGCCCACGATCAGAAGCGCGACCATGCCGATGGCCGCAGCCAGGGCAGCGAAGGCATCGCTGTCGCCGTTTTGCGAATAGCCAGCCATCGCGGTCACCGAAAATGCTGCCATGCCGCTGAAATGCAGGCCGATTATAGCCAAGGCGAGCAACATTCCGGCCTGCCATACGCGATGTCCGTTGTCCTGATCGCGCAGCAGATGGATGGCGGAGCCAGCGCAGACCATGGCGATTGCGAGAGAGGCGAGGACATAGCGCCAGTCCCAGCTGACGATCCCGTCGACGCGATAGGCAAACATGCCGACGTAGTGCATCGCGCTGATCGCGAAGCCGATGGTTGCCCCCCCGCCCAGAACCGCGATGCGCGCGGAAGTCGATGAAGCGAGGACCAGGCCCAGGCCGATGCCGCCCGCAGCGATGAGCGCGGAGATAACGGTCAGCACGCCGTCGAGCGAGACCGGGGCGGTGGTCTGATAGCCAAGCATGGCGATGAAATGCGTCGCCCAGGTAGCCGCCCCGGCGGTTACGGCAGAAAGGAAACACCAATGGACCCACGCTGGACCCTCTTCAGCCATCGTCCGGCGAAAGAGCGTGGCGGATACCATCGATCCTGCAACGCACATGATCGCCGCGATCAGCACGAACCACAGATTGTGGTCTTCGACGATGCAGCCAATGATTCGCATGAAGCTTCTGAAATTCCCTCTGCATCCATTCGCAGAACGTGGGGCGCCTAAGCGGGAAAGGTTAAGGAAATCGAATGATTTGGAGGTGGTGGGGTAGCAAAGAAGCCCGCGCGTCCGATGTGCCGGACCGGCAAACGGGCACGGGGCCAATGGCGGGCTTGGCGCCACACCCGGTTTGCCCTATCGCGCGTACCGCCAGGGGGCCGGGCAGCCGCGTGCCGCAAGGTACGAGGAAAGTCCGGGCTCCACGAAACAAGGGTGGCGGGTAACGCCCGCCCGGTCGCTGTCCTCGGATGGCGGTCGAGGGAAAGTGCCACAGAGAGCAAACCGCCGATGGCCTGCTTGCAGGTCCAGGCAAGGGTGAAAGGGTGCGGTAAGAGCGCACCGGGGCTTCGGCAACGCGGCCCGCATGGCAAACCCCACCCGGAGCAAGGCCGAATAGGGGCGGCGCGCCCGCGCAAGCGGGCAGGTGCGTTTCGCATCGACCGCCCGGGTTGGCTGCTTGAGCTTCGGAGCAATCCGAAGCCTAGACGAATGGCTGCCCCCGCGTGGCTGGTGTGCAAGCATACCGCGCGCAGGACAGAACCCGGCTTACAGGCCCCCTGGCAATTTTCTCGAAGAAGCGGAGAGCGTGGTCGGCTATCCGTGCACAGCGGTCACGCCGTCAGCCGAACGCCAGACTCTCGGTCGTGATCGTGCCATCGGTTTCGAGTGCCCGGATCAGGCGACGCTCGTCGTTTTCCAGCACCAGTGCGGTCAGGTTGCCGGTACGAAAGGCGCCGGTGTCTATCCCGATACGGTAGTCGGTGTGTTCGACGTCTTCGAAGATGGTGTGGCCGTGAACCACGACATGGCTAAGCGGCTCGCGGTGCTTGAGAAACCGATCGCGGATCCAGCGCATGTCGGAGCTTTTTTGGTCCTCGATGCTGCGCTTGGGATCGATTCCCGCGTGGACGAAGACATAATCGCCCGCGATCATGATATCTTCCATCGCGGCCAGGAAGTTGCGGTGCTCTGCGGGTACGAGCTTGTGCAGTTCGGCCTGCAGTTCCTTCAGCGATAGTTCGTTATAACGCTTTTTCTTGATCCCGTAGCTGAGCACGGTTTCACGCCCGCCGTGTTTGAGGAAATGGCGTAGCATCTCCTTGTCCTCGAAGCTTTCGAGGAACATTTCCTCGTGATTGCCCGCGATATAGCGGACGCTGCGCCGCTCGCCCCATTGCATGGCTGTCTCTATCACGCGGGCGCTTTCGGGCCCGCGGTCGACGAGGTCGCCCAGAAGGACCACCGTCGTTTGCGCAGGCCCTGCGCGGCGATCGTCGTCTTCGATCGCGACAATCAGTTCGTCGAACAGGTCGCAGCGCCCGTGAATGTTGCCGATGACGTAGTAGCGCTCGCCCTCGGGCACTTTCGGCAAAACCTTTGCCGATTTGCCTTTGCTGAACAGTCTGGCGAGTTTGATCATGGTGAAAATCGTTGGTTTTCTGCGGGTTCTTGAAAGGGGACGCTCCAGATAGGCGCTTGCCGTGACGGGGGCAACAAATGCCCGGATTGCGCCGTGTTGCCGTTGCGAGAAAACCACAGCTTTTGTTGCATATGCGAAAACTGGGCGGCGCGATCTTGCGCAAACGCGCAGCTAGGTGCAGGTTTGTAACTGTATCCGGATGAGAGGCCTAATAAAATGGCCCCGGCGGATTCGCAGGTGGGACGAAGCGACACTCGTACAGGAGTTTGTAATGCTCACGTCCTTTCGCGGCCTGATGGCCGTAACTCTCGCTACGGCGGGCCTTTCCCTTGCAACGCCGGCGATGGCGCAGTCCGAAGACAGCGGCTTCACCACATCCGCCAATGTTGCCCTGACCACCGACTACCGCTTCCGCGGGGTCTCGCTCTCGGGCGGCGATCCGGCGATCCAGGGCGGTTTCGATGTCGCACACGACAGCGGTTTCTACATCGGCACCTGGGCCAGTTCGATCAAGGGCGGCCCGTCCTATGGTGATGTCGAACTGGATCTCTATGCCGGGTGGAGTGGCTCGCTGAGCGATGCAGTCGGCATCGACGTCGGGGTGCTCTATTACATGTATCCAACCGAGGACCTTGGGCTCGATACCGACTATATCGAACCCTATGCCTCGATCAGTGCGAACCTGGGCCCGGCGGAAGCGACGCTGGGTGTTGCCTATGCGCCCGAACAGGATTCGCTCGGCGGCGACGACAACCTCTACATCTATACCGATGTGGGTTTCGGAATTGCCGATTCGCCGTTCAGCGTGACCGGCCACCTCGGCTATACCGACGGCGCGCTGGCTCCGCCGCTGCTGGCTGGTGCAGCCGACGATACCGGGCTCGACTGGGCGCTCGGCCTGGCGGTAGCGCAAGGCAATTTCGAAGTCGGTGTCTCCTATGTCGGGGTCGAAGGCCCGTCGGTCGACGGCTTCACCGATGATGCCATCGTGGGGACCATCTCCGCCAGTTTCTAAGGAACCACCGGGCGGGAAAGCGGGGGCGTGCCAGCAATGGCGCGCCCCTTTTGGTATGAGCTATCCGCTATGTGCCTCTCGCGGTGCCCGGCGGGCGACCGCGACATCGTTGATGGCGCATTGCATCGCGCCGGCTCGATGTGGCAGGGCGCGGCTTGATGCCGGTTGCCGTTGCGCGATCACGGCCCCACCGGTTGGTAACGAACGGAGTGTCCCTTGACCAAATTCCTGCACAGCATGATCCGCGTGACCGATGCGGATGCCACGCTGGCCTTCTTCAAGCTGATCGGCGTGGAAGAAACGCGGCGTTTCGACGTCGAGGCCGGCCGGTTCACGCTGATCTTCCTGGCCGCCCCGGGGCAGGAGGGCGTCGCCGAGGTCGAACTGACCTACAACTGGCCCCCCGAGGACGGCAGTGACCCCGAGGAATACACCGGCGGGCGCAACTTCGGCCACCTCGCCTACCGGGTCGAGAACATCTACGAGACCTGCCAGGCGATCATGGATGCCGGACACATCATTCATCGTCCGCCGCGCGATGGGCACATGGCTTTCGTCAAGACGCCCGACGGTATCTCGATCGAATTGCTGCAGGACGGGTATCTGGAGCCGCAGGAACCCTGGGCGAGCATGGAGAACAGCGGGAGCTGGTAAGCTCCCGCCGCGCCCTCGTCATCCGACCGAGGGGTCAGTCGATGTAGGGTGAGCGCACATCGTCGGGATGTTTGGCTGACATCCGGATGATGGCGTATCCGGCAAGCGCCGAAATCAGCGAGCCCAGCAGGATACCGATCTTCGCTTCGTTGATGAGCAGCTGCTGCCCGGCGAAGGCCAGTCCGCTGATGAAGAGCGACATGGTAAAACCGATTCCGCAGAGGATCGATACGCCCCAGATCTCGGGCCAGGTCGCCTGGTCGGGACGCGGCGCGAAGCCGATCCGGTCGGCCACGAAGATGGCCGCGAAGATGCCGACCTGCTTGCCCAGGAACAGACCCGCCGCGATGGCCAGCGGCAGGGGGGCAAGCAGCTGGTCTACGCCCATGCCCGCCAGCGGCACCCCGGCATTGGCGAAGCCGAATACCGGTACGACCAGATAAGCGCTCCACGGGGCGAGGCCATGTTCCATCCGTTCGACCATGGTCTGGTCGTCGGGGCCGACCATCGGAATGCACAGCGCTGCGACGACGCCGGCGATAGTGGCATGGATGCCCGAATTGAGCACGAAGTACCACAGCACCAGCGCGAGCAGGATATAGGGCCAGTAGCGCGCGACGCGCATCTTGTTGAGCACCATCATGGCGATCACCACCGCGCCTGATGCAGCCAGCCAGCCCAGCTTGATGTTGGCGGTGTAGAACAGCGCAATCACCAGCACCGCCCCGATGTCGTCGACGATTGCCACGGTCAGCAGGAACAGGCGGAGCGAGGCGGGGCAGCGATTGCCCAGCAGCCCGAGAACGCCCATCGCGAAAGCGATGTCGGTCGCTGCGGGAATGGCCCAGCCACGCAGCAGTTCGGCATCGCCGCCCACCACGCCGACATAGACCAGTGCAGGCACGGCCATCCCGGCAATGGCCGCGAGAATCGGCAGTCGCCGCGATTGGGCGGTCGACAATTGTCCTTCGATCCATTCGCGCTTCACTTCGAGCCCGACGACGAAGAAGAACACCGCCATCAGACCGTCGTTGATCCACAGGTGAAGATCGTCAAGCTTCGGGATCGGCGTCCACGGCAGTTCGCCGTAGAACAATTGTTCGTATTCGCCCGCGAGCGGGGAGTTGGCTGCCAGCATGGCCGCCGCCGCAACGAGGATGAGCAGGATGCCAGCCGACGCATCGCTCACGAAGAGCGCGCGGACGGGGGCAAAAACGAGGCGGAAAGCTGAAGGACGTTCGGTCATCTCGGGCATGCTCTCTTTCGCAAAGCTGTCTGCGTTGCAAGTGTTGAAAGTCGCGGGTATCGAGAAAGGCGGGGGGTAAAGGGTTGCTTTTCGCGTCTTTCACAGCGGCCGAATGGTTTTTGCTGGTGCAGCACGAATTGCTGCTGTTCGCGGCGGCCTTCTTCGCGCTGGGGATGATCGACGAATTTGCCCTCGATTGCACGTACCTCTGGTGTCGCATCACGGGCCGTATCCGGACCCCGCGAATTGATGAGTGGGAGCTGGATCAGCTCGAAGGCCTGGCAGGGCCGGCAGCCGTCTTCATTCCGACCTGGCAGGAGGCCGAGGTCATCGGCTCGACGCTGACGCATATGCTGGATGCATGGGCCTATGCGCAGCTCACCGTCTATATCGGGTGCTATCGCAATGACGCCGCCACCATCGCCTCGGTTATCGCGGCGACGCGCGGCGACCCGCGGGTCCGGCTCGTCGTGCACGGGAAGGATGGACCGACGTCAAAGGCGGATTGCCTCAACCGTCTCTACGATGCGCTGGAGGAGGATGAACAGCGAACGGGGGTCACCGCTCGGCTGATCGTGTTGCACGATGCGGAAGACATGGTCGACCCGGCCGCGCTGCCACTGCTCGACCGGGCCCTGTGGCAGGCGGATTTCGTGCAGCTACCGGTTCTTGCGCTGCCCCAGCCGGACTCCCGCTGGATCGGCTCGCATTACTCCGACGAATTCGCGGAGGCGCATGGCAAGGCATTGGTCGTGCGCGATGCGCTGGGCGCAGCCATTCCGGGCGCGGGCGTTGGTTGCGCGATTGCGCGCGGTTCACTCGCCCAACTGGCTCGCGCCAGCCAGGGCAAACCCTTTGCCGAAGAATTGCTGACCGAGGATTACGAACTCGGGCTCAAGATCGCCCAGGCAGGCGGGAAGGGACGGTTCCTGCGCGTCCGTACTGCCGAAGGACGGTTGGTTGCGACGCGCGCGTTCTTCCCCGCGCTGCTCGATCAGGCGGTGCGCCAGAAAACGCGTTGGATGCACGGTATCGCGCTCCAGGGATGGGACCGGCTCGGTTGGGGCCGGCAGCCAGTCGATCTGTGGATGCAACTGCGCGACCGCCGCGGGCCGCTCGCCGCCATCCTGCTGGTGATCGCTTACGTGCTGGTGTGCATGATCGCCGTGCGACTGGTGCTCGAACAGATCGGTATCGCACAGGCACCGCCCGCTTCGCCTCTCTTGCAGGCGTTGCTGTGGCTCAACCTGACCGGTCTGATGCTGCGGTTCATGGTGCGGTTCTGCTGCACGGCGCGTGAATATGGCTGGCGGCAGGGGGTGCTCGCCATCCCGCGGACCTTCGTCTCGAACATCATTGCAATCATCGCCGGCCGCCGGGCTTTTGCCGCCTATATCGACACGCTGCGCGGTGCGCCCATCGTGTGGGACAAGACCGAACACCGCGATCATCCTGCTCTCGTTCAGCGGGACGGGCAGGTCGCATGAGCGATGTGATCGCCCGGCGGCAGGGGCAGCCTGTGCTGTTTCTGGGATTGCTGCTGGCCGGCTGGTGCCTCGCGCGGCTCCTGTTGTGGGAAAGCCCGTGGCCGCAAACGCTTCGGCTGTCCGAGACGTTGCGGTTCGCCGGGGCAAATCTGCCGGTTGCCGAACCGCGGCCCGCCACACGCAGCATTCCGCTGTCAGCGCGTGCCCCCGAAGCTGGCGCGCGGCTTCCTGATGTACCAGGATACCTTGCGGACCGAACAGCCGTGCGCGCAAGTTACCGGGACATCGCCGCGCAGTTCGCTGACCCAACCGCACGGCAACGCGCTTTCGATACGCATCGCCGCGCTGCAGGCCACGCGCTGCTCTTCAGTGCCGGCATGGCGGCCTTGCCGCTGCCGCGCAGCGTGGCGACCGCGCTCGACAACGCCGGATCGGCGCCGCGCGAGCCCTTCTCGCCGCAGATCGCCGGCTCCGCCTGGCGGATCGACAGCTGGGTGGTGTTGCGGCAAGGCGATACGGGGGCTCTGGTAGGTGGCGTGCGTCCGGCAAGCTATGGCGCCAGCCAGATGGGCGCACTCCTGTCGTACCGACTCGCTCCGGGCACGGCGCATGATCCAGGCGCCTATGCACGCGCCACCAGGGCGCTCGTGGAGGATGGGGAGACCGAAGCCGCCGTTGGGCTTCGCCTGCGCCCGTTCGCGCGCGTTCCGCTTGCCGTCCATGCCGAGGTTCGGGCCACGCACAGGCCGGGGCAGGCTGCCGAGTTCAGACCGGCCGCATTCGTTGCCGGCGGGTTCGAGCGGCGCGGGTTGCCTGCAGGATTGAATGTACGCGGATATGGGCAGGCCGGTTTCGTCGGCGGCAGTTTCGCGACACCGTTCGCCGATGGCGCGCTGGTAGTGGAACGCGACGTCGCTGCATTCGACCTCGGCGATGTCGCGCTTGGCGCAACCGCGCGGGGCGGGGCGCAGAAGGGGGCCGCACGCTTGGATGTGGGGCCTAAGGTCAGCTTTCGCCTGACGGTAGGGCAGGCGCCGGCGCGGATCGAAGCCGATTACCTGTGGCGCGTCGCGGGCAATGCTGCTCCGGGCAACGGCGGCCTGATCACGCTTTCAACCGGCTTCTGACATCGTTCAGCTTTTATCCGTCACGCCGCTGCGATAGGGCGCAGGCATGGACGTCTACCTCCCTATCGCGAACCTGTCCGTCAACGGGCTATGGATCGTCGCGCTGGGGGGGCTGACAGGTGTGCTGTCGGGCCTGTTCGGAGTCGGGGGAGGCTTTCTCACGACTCCGCTGCTGATCTTCTACGGAATTCCTCCGACCGTCGCTGCGGCCTCGGCTTCGACCCAGGTCACCGGGGCCAGCGTTACCGGCGTGCTGGCGCATGGCGGGCGCGGCGGCGTGGATTACCGGATGGGTATGGTGATGGTCGCCGGCGGCGTTATCGGTTCGGGCTTCGGCGCGCTATTGTTCCGCTTTTTCCGGTCGATCGGGCAGATCGACGTGGTCATCAGCGCGCTTTACGTGATCCTGCTGGGAACGATCGGTCTGCTGATGGCCCGGGAATCGGTCCAGACGCTGCGCGGCAAGGGCAATGCCCAGGCAGCGCGGCGGCGCCACCATCCCTTGGTCGCGAGCCTGCCGATGCGCTGGCGCTTCTATCGCTCGGGCCTCTATATCTCCCCGCTGGCACCGCTAGTCGTCGGCATCGCGGTGGGAATCCTGACGATGCTGATGGGGGTCGGTGGCGGGTTCATCCTTGTGCCGGCGATGCTGTACATCCTCGGGATGAGCGCGAATGTCGTGGTGGGCACTTCGCTCTACAACATTCTGTTCGTCACCATGGCGACCACGATGATGCATTCGCTCACCACCAAGGCAGTCGATATCGTGCTGGTCTTCCTGCTGCTGGTCGGTTCGGTCACCGGGGCGCAGTTCGGTTCGCAGCTTGCGGTCAAGGCGAAGCCCGAAATACTGCGCCTGATCCTCGCCGCCATCGTGCTGATGGTGGCCTTTCGCATGTTCCTCGGCCTGTTCTACCAGCCCGATGAAATCTACACGATCTACCCGCTATGAGAGCGCTTCTGCTCCTTGCTTTCGCCTTCGCGCTGATGGGCCAGCGCGATCCCATATTGGTGCCCGAGGTCAGCCAGCACGAAGTGCAGGTACGGCAGGGCTTTACCGGCACCGAGCTGCTGCTGTTCGGGGCGGTGCTCGATCCGCAGGGTCGCGCGGCGGGCAGCGACTACGATATCGTCGTCGTGCTCAAGGGACCGTCCGAACCCGTACGGCTGCGCGAGAAGGAACGCTTCGCCGGAGTGTGGGTCAACGCTGCCAGCAGCGATTTCCGCTCGGTCCCGTCCTATTTCGCGGTCGCATCTTCCAAGCCGATCGCCGATATCGTCGACGAGAAAACCGCGGCGATCTACGAATTCGGCACCGCCTATATCCAGCTATCGCCCAGCGGTGTCATCGAACCCGAGGAACAGGCGCGCTTCAAGGCCGGACTGGTCGATCTCAAGACGCGGCAAGACCTCTACAAGCAGGATTTCCAAGGCGTCCAGATCAGCGAACAGGTGCTTTACCAGTCGCGTATCTCGCTGCCTTCCAATGTGTCGACGGGGACCTATACCGCCGAGACCTTCGCCGTGCGCGATGGCCGCGTGATCGCTTCGGCGCAGGCCGAGGTCGAAGTGCGCAAGGTCGGTTTCGAACGGCTGGTGGCCCGCTATTCGCAGGAATGGTCGCTGGTCTACGGCCTATTGGCGGTGATGCTGTCGGTCGGGATGGGCTGGGCGGCCGGGCGCCTGTTCGCGCTTATCTGACGCGCAAGCGCGCTTTTGCGTTGACCACATCTTAAGCACTTTCGGTCAGGCATGCTGCGTGCGCGATGGGCGCATTCAACGCAGGATACCGCCGGATCGATGACCGATATGGGCAAGCCGATTTACCGTACGTTCGACCCGTCGAAGGAAACCGGGGCCGAGCCGCCGGAAAAGCACAGGCGGTCGCTGCGCGACCGGATCATGCGTGGCGGCGATGCGGCTGCGCCTGCCCCCGCCCCATCGCCGTCGGGCTATGTACACCAGCCGCCGGAAAGGACCGAAAGCCAGCCGCCCGAAACGCAGGCGGATGACCGGCACCAGCCAGTGCAGCCGGCACCGCCTTCAGCGACCGCAGACGAACCGGCCGCCCCGGCGCAGGAACAGGCGCGGCGCGACGGTACGGCAGCCGACGAGGCAGCCGCCCCGAGCCGAGCGGCTTCGCAGGCGCCCGCACCGACCACCAGCGAGAACGCCGACCAGCCGATCGGCGTGGTGCTGGAAATCTCGGGCGCGGGTTCGCAGGTGGCGATCGATCTTGCGCGGCTCAATGAATGCGCGGCCGATGCCGATCCCTCTATCGCCATGGCCGGGCAGGTCGGATCGCAGATCAAGATCCGTGTCGGCAACAGCTGGCTGCTTGCCAGCGTGCGGAACCAGAAGCAGGACCGCAAGGCCGGTTCGATCCTCGCCAATATCGATTTCCTCGGCGAAGGCGCGGAAGAGAAGCTGACCGGCAAGCTGCACGCTTTCCGCCGCGGCGTGACCCGCTATCCGGTACCCGGCGCGATGGTCTATCCTGCGACCACGGCCGACCTGCGGCAGGTCTATGCCAGCGACGGACGCAGCGCGATCACCATCGGCAAGGTCTATCCGACCAAGGACATTCGCGCCGGCATCTATGTCGATGCGATGCTGGGCAAGCATTTCGCACTGCTCGGCTCGACCGGTACGGGTAAATCGACCAGCGCGGCGCTGATCCTCCACCGGATCTGCGAAGCTGCGCCCGATGGCCATATCGTGATGGTCGACCCGCATGGCGAATATGCCTCGGCCTTCCGCAACACTGGCATGATCCTCGATGTGTCGAACCTGCAGATGCCGTACTGGATCATGAACTTCGAAGAGCATTGCGAAGTGCTGCTGACCAGCAATGGCAACGAGCGGCAGGTCGATGCGGATATTCTGGCCAAGTGCCTGCTCAAGTCGCGCCAGAAAAGCCGGCTGGCGGAGAACATGAGCAAGATCACCGTCGATTCGCCGATCCCTTACCTGCTCTCCGATCTCTCGAACGAGCTACAGGATGCGATGGGCAAGCTCGACAAGGCGACCAACTCCGCGCCCTACATGCGGATCAAGAACAAGCTCGACGAGATCAAGAGCGATCCGCGCTACCAGTTCATGTTCTCGGGCATGCTGGTGGCCGACACGATGAACGACTTCATCGCCAAGATCTTCCGGATGCCCTCGAACGGCAAGCCGATCTCGATCATCGACGTTTCCGGCGTGCCGTCGGACATCACCGCGACCGTGGTCGCAGTGCTCAGCCGGCTGGTGTTCGACTTCGCCATCTGGAGCCGCGACGAACGCACCTCGCCGATCCTGCTGGTGTGCGAGGAGGCGCACCGGTACGTCCCCAACGAACAGAATGCCGACGGCAATTCGGTGGGCACCATCCTGTCGCGGATCGCCAAGGAAGGCCGCAAGTACGGTATCAGCCTTGGCCTTATCACGCAGCGTCCGTCCGACCTTGCCGAAGGCGTGCTGTCGCAATGCGGCACGATCCTGTCGATGCGGCTCAACAACGACCGCGACCAGGACTTCGTCCGCGCGGCGATGCCCGAAGGCGCGCGCGGCTTTCTCGATGCCATCCCCGCGCTGCGCAACCGGGAATGCATCATCTGCGGCGAAGGCGTGGCAATCCCGATCCGCATGAGCTTCGACAATCTCGAGGAATCCAAGCGGCCCGCATCGGAGGACCCCAGCTTCATCGAACTGTGGAACCAGACCGGCGGCGAGGAAGAGATCGTCGAGCGCACCGTCCAGCGCTGGCGCTCGCAGGGCTAGGTCCCGCGCGTATCGCCGAACAAATGGATATGCAGCCGGTCGCTCATCCTGAAGCCGTGTTCGACGCATAGCGGCGCGAGCCACTGCTCGCGTTCGCGCAGCGTTGCGCTGTCGGTGCCCTCGGGCATCAGGAAGACGTGGTCGGGCTTGAAGCGGTAGCGATCGCGCAGCGCCAGCACCTCGTCGAGGTCCGCCGGCGCAGCGATCACGAACTTGAACCAGGCGCGCGGGTCGGTGGCATAGGCGTCGAGCCGCTCGGGGATGAGCGCCAGTTCCGCAGGATTGCCGCTATGCGCCAGCTTGGGGCTGACGTTGAACTGGTCGATGCGGATGTCGAGCGCGGGGCTTGCCTTGGTCGTTCCATTGGTCTCGATCTCCACCGTGACATCGGGCAAATGGCCCAGCAGCCGCGCCAGCGCGGGCGCCTGCAGCAGCGGTTCGCCGCCGGTGATGACCAGGCGCTTCTGGCCCAGCGCGGTGATACGCGCGGCAACTTCTTCCTCGTCCAGCGTGAGCTGGTTGGCCGTGCGGTCGAATTCGACCCCGTCGCGGTGCGGCCGCTCGTCGCCCGCGAAGTGCCAGGTATAGGCGGTGTCGCACCACACGCAGGCGAGATTGCAGCGCGACAGCCGCAGGAAGGTGCAGGGCATGCCTGCACTCGGCCCTTCGCCCTGCACGCTGGCGAAGATCTCCGGCTCACCCGGAGCCTGCGTGGCGAGGACTAGCGGCATCGGGCAGGCTCACTCGGTTCGTCGTGCGCGGCGCACACATGGACCGCATGGACCACGGTCCATGCACAAAAATCGAACCGATCAGTCAAGCGGGTTTTGATCGACGCACTCGATTGAATTTGCGCTTCGCAAGCGGGGGTAGGGTCGTAGGCCATTGCCGCGTTCATGACACAATCGGGCCGCGTAGGAAATCGCCGCCCTCGTTCACCCTATCCGCCACCCCGGCCTCCGAGCCGGGGTCGGGCTGTTCCTCGTTGCGGGCACAAGGCCGAGCGAAGAAGCCTGACCCCGGATCAAGTCCGGGGTGACGAGAGAGTTAGGCGTGTTTTGTCAGCCGAGCCGCGCCAGGGCGGCTTCGAGCCGCGCGACTTCGGCCACGTGGTGCGCATGGTCGGCGCGTGCCTTTTCGACCGCTTCGGGCTTGGCGCGTTCGACGAAGTTCGCGTTCGACAGCCGGCCTTCGAGCGACTTGGCTTCCTTGGCGGATGCCTCCAGCGCCTTCGACAGGCGGGTCTTCTCCGCCTCGATGTCGATCACGCCTTCGAGCGGAATGACAAGCGCATCCTCGCCCGCTGCGATCTGCATCGCTGCACCAGCCGGCGCTTCGGCGAAATGGATCGCGGTCAGGCGCGCCAGCCTTTCGATGGCACCGGCATTGGCCTCGACCACCGATTTCGCCAGCGCGCTGGGCGCGGGGCAGAAGGCTTCCAGCTTGGCGCCCGGCGCAATGCCAAGCTCGTTCTTGGCGGTGCGGATCGCGCTGGTCAGCGCAATCAGCCAGTCGATTTCTGCCTTGGCCTCGGCATCCACCTCGGCCTGCGGATCGACCCACTTTGCAGTGATCAGCGGATAATCGGCGCGGTCGCCCTGCTTGGACCACAGTTCTTCGGTGATGAAGGGCATGAAGGGGTGCAGCATCACGAGGATCTGGTCGAGCGCCCAGCCAGCGACCGCCCTGGTTTCCTCGTCGAAATTGCCTTTGACCAGTTCGATATACCAGTCGCAGAACCGGTCCCACACGAAGTGATAGATCGTGTTTGCCGCCGCATCGAAACGCAGATCGGCCAGCGCCGCATCGAGCGCCTGCCTGGTCTGGACGACCTCGCCGATGATCCAGCGGTTGACCGCATGGGTGGCCTTGGGTGCGGCAATGCTGGTGCTCGCGCCGATGCCGTTCGACTGGCAGAAGCGCGTCGCGTTCCACAGCTTGGTGGCGAAGTTGCGGTATCCCTCGATCCGCTTGTCATCCATCTTGATGTCGCGGCCCTGGCTTTCCATCGCCGCCATGAAGAAGCGCAGCGCATCGGCGCCGTACTGGTCGATCAGCCCCAGCGGGTCGACGACATTGCCCTTCGACTTGGACATCTTCTGCCCATCCGCCGCGCGGACGAGACCGTGCAGATACAGCTTGGGCCACGGGTTCTGCCCGGTGGTGTACTGCCCCATCATCATCATGCGGGCATCCCAGAAGAACAGGATGTCGAAGCCGCTGACCAAAAGGTCGTTGGGATAGTGCTTGGCGACAAGGTCGGTCTGCTCGGGCCAGCCGAGCGTGGCGAAGGGCCACAGCGCAGAGGAGAACCACGTGTCGAGCACGTCTTCGTCGCGGGTCAATGCGGCGCCTTCGCCTGCCTGCGCCTGCGCTTCCTCCTCGGTCAGTGCGACATAGGCCTTGCCTTCAGCATCGTACCACGCCGGGATCCGGTGCCCCCACCACAGCTGGCGGCTGACGCACCATGGCTGAATGTTTTCCATCCAGTTGAAGAAGGTCTTCTCCCAGCTCTTCGGAACGATCTCGACCTCGCCGTTCTTCACTGCCTCGATCGGCTTCACCGCCAGCTTCTCGGCATCGACATACCACTGGTCGGTCAGCCAGGGTTCGATCACCACGCCGCCGCGGTCGCCGAAAGGCGTCGCGATGGTGCGCGGTTCAGCGTCGAGTTCCTGTTCCTCACCCTTCTTGGTCTTGGCGATATGCGGGATGAGGTGGCCGCTGTCCTTGAGTCGCTGCACGACCAGTTCGCGCGCGCCGTCGACCCCGTCACGCTTGAACCGGTGCAGGCCGAGGAATTCCTCGGGCACCAGATCGTCGGCGGTCTGGCAGACATTGGCTTCCCCATCGAGCATGTTGAGCATCTCGGCGGGCTTGAACCCGGCGCGCTTGCCGACTTCGAAATCGTTGAAATCGTGCCCGGGGGTGATCTTCACCGCGCCGCTGCCCAGTTCGGGATCGGCATGTTCGTCGGCGACGATCGGCACCCGGCGGCCGGTGATCGGCAGCACGACATGCTTGCCGACCACGCTGGCATAGCGCTCGTCCTCGGGATGCACCGCCACCGCCATGTCGGCCAGCATGGTTTCGGGGCGCGTGGTCGCAACCTCGATATAGTCGCGACCATCGGCCAGCGTGACGCCGTCTTCGAGCGGGTAGCGGAAGTGCCAGAACGAACCCTTCACATCCTGCGTCTCGACCTCGAGATCGCTGATCGCGGTCTTGAGCTTGGGGTCCCAGTTGACCAGCCGCTTGTCGCGGTAGATCAGCCCGTCGTTATAAAGATCGACGAAGGTCTTGGTCACCGCCGCGCTGAAATGCGGGTCCATGGTGAACTGTTCGCGGCTCCAGTCCATCGAGCAGCCGAGGCGGCGCAGCTGGCGCGTGATCGTGCCGCCGCTTTCCTCTTTCCACTCCCACACCTTGGCCACGAAATCCTCGCGGCTGTAATTGGTGCGCTTGTCCTGCTTCGCCTCCAACTGGCGTTCGACGACCATCTGCGTGGCAATGCCCGCATGGTCTGTGCCCACCACCCACAACGCATCCTTGCCGCGCAGCCGCTCGTAACGGATCATGATGTCCTGCAGCGTATTGTCGAGCGCATGGCCGATATGCAGGCTGCCGGTGACGTTGGGCGGCGGATTGACGATCGTGTAAGGCTGCGCATCGGGGCGTTCGGGGCGGAAGAGGCCTTCCTGTTCCCAATGCGCGTACCAGCGCGCCTCGATTGCGGCCGGGTCGAAGGTCGTGGGTAGCTCGGTGCTCATGGTTTCCTGTTCGTAGACGCTCTCGTCCCGCGCCTGCCCGTACGCCCCCGGGAAGTCGCAGCCAAATGGTGAGCACCGCCTTTGCCAGCGCGCTTGTTGCGATGCAACGTTGCAGGTGACACCCGGCGATCGCCGCTTGGCAAGCGGCGGATTTGCTCGCATACCGCGCGGCAATGGGTGGTTTCGCCGAATACGATCTGAGCGAAGATGGCGATGGGGGCAATGTGCTTGCCCTGTCGGGGCCCTATCTCGTGTCCACCGTCGGCGCGATCGATCAGGATCTGCGTGCACTGGACGGTCCGATCGCCCGGATCGATCTGGCCGATGTGACCGAGATCGACACCGTCGGTGCCTGGATCGCCTGCAGCCTGGCGCGCGAACACGAGGCCGAGATTTCGGGCGCGAGCGAGCGCGCCGAACGCCTGATGGACGCGCTGAAAGGGACCGGGTCGGAAGAGCAGATCGCCGCTCCGCGCCTGCCCGTATGGGAACGCGTGCCCACGGTGATGGGCGAGAAGATATACGCCGCGCGCCGCGGGATCTACGGTGTGGTCGGCTTCCTCGGCGCGCTGTTGCTGTCGATGGGCAGCCTGATCCGCCACCCCCGGCGGTTCCGCTGGCTGGCGCTGGTCCGCCAGCTCGAGCTGGTGGGCGTCTCGGCGCTGCCGATCATCGGCTTGATGAGCTTCCTTATCGGCGTGGTCATCGCGCAGCAGGGCGCAGTCCAGCTGGCGCAGTTCGGGGCGGAGACGCTGACCGTCAATCTGGTCGGGCGGATCACCTTGCGCGAACTGGGCGTATTGATGACCGCGATCATGGTAGCCGGCCGGTCGGGCAGTGCCTTCGCCGCGCAGATCGGCACGATGCGGCTGACCGAGGAAGTCGATGCGATGCAGACCATCGGCATATCGCCGATGGAAGCGCTGGTCATTCCCCGCGTCATGGCCGCCGTGCTGATGATGCCGCTGCTGGGCTTCTATGCCGCGGGTGTCGCCATCGTCGGCGGCGCGGTCGTCGGGCAGTTCATGCTGGGCATTCCGTTCTGGACCTTTCTCACCCGGATCCAGGACGTGGTCCCGATCTACGATTTGTGGGTCGGACTGCTGAAGGCGCCGGTCTTCGGGCTGATCGTGGCGCTGGCCGGCTGCTATCACGGCATGCAGGTCAAGGGTAATTCGGAAGAAGTCGGCCGGCGCACCACCATGGCCGTGGTCACGGGGATCTTCGCAGTGATCGTTATCGACGCCTTCTTCGCGGTCTTCTTCACCAAGATCGGGTGGGGCTGATGGCGCAGGACGAAGCTGGGCGCGAACTGGGCCGCCACGAACGCTATCGCGGCGATTACCCGATCGTCGTCGAAGGGCTGACCAATGCCTTTGGCGACCAGGTCGTCCACCAGGATCTCGATCTCAAGGTCCGGCGCGGCGAAATCCTCGGCGTGGTCGGCGGTTCGGGTACCGGCAAGAGCGTGCTGATGCGCTCGATCATCGGGCTGCAGCATCCCACCGCGGGCGACATCAGCGTGTTCGGCCGCTCGACCATCGACAGCGATCCCGAGGTCGATATCGGCGTGCGCAACCGCTGGGGCGTGCTGTTCCAGGGCGGGGCGCTGTTCTCGACCCTGACCGTGGGCGAGAATGTCGAGGTCCCGCTCAAGCAGTTCTACCCCGAGATCGAGCCCGAACTGCGCCACGAGATCGCCCGCTACAAGGTCGTGCTGTCGGGGCTGCCCGAAGAAGCGGTGGGCAAATACCCTTCCGAACTGTCGGGCGGCATGAAGAAGCGGGCCGGGCTGGCGCGCGCGCTGGCGCTCGATCCCGAGCTGCTGTTCCTCGACGAACCCACCGCCGGGCTCGATCCGATCGGCGCGGCCGCGTTCGACCAGCTGACGCTGGAACTGAAGGAAACGCTCGGGCTGACCGTGTTCCTCATCACCCACGATCTCGATACGCTGCACGAGATCTGCGACCGCGTTGCTGTGATCGCGGACAAGAAGGTCATCGCGGTCGACACGGTGCCGAACCTGCTCGATCTCGATCACGAGTGGATCCAGCAATATTTCAACGGTCCGCGCGGGCGCGCGGCGCTGACCGCGCAGGCGCTCGACGAATTGCGCCGGCACATGGACGAACCGGTCGCTGCGCATGCGGTCAAAGCGTTGGACAAACCGCCTGCGGGCAAGGCATAGGGCGAACCAATGGAAACGCGGGCAAATCACGTTTGGGTAGGGGCGGTTACGCTGCTGATCCTTGGCGCGCTCGCGCTGTTCATCGTGTGGCTCGCGCGGCTCGGCGGCGGGGACCAGAACGAATACGATATCTTCTTCAAGCAGTCGGTCGCCGGCCTCGCCAATGGCAGCTCGGTCGATTTCGCCGGCGTGCCGGTGGGGCAGGTCAACCAGATCGAATTGTGGGACAAGGACCCCGAATTCGTCCGCGTGCGGATCAAGGTCAAGGAAAGCGTGCCCATCCTCGTCGGCACCACCGCGACGATCCAGGGCAGTTTCACCGGCGTGTCGACGATCACGCTCGACGGCGCGCGCAGCGGTGCGCCGCCGATATCGTGCGAGACCACGGCCTGCACCGAAGGCGTGCCGATCATTCCGCCCACCACTGGCGGCGGGTTCGGCGCGGTGCTGGCCAGCGCCCCGCTCCTGCTCGAGCGGCTGGCCACGCTGACCGAGCGGCTGACCGTCCTGCTGAGCGATCGCAACCAGGAAGAAATCTCGCAGATCCTCGCCAACACCAATGCCGCCAGCGCGGGCTTCGCCGCTGCCGCGCCCCAGCTCGAACGCACGATGGCCGAACTGCAGGTGACGCTGCGCGAAGCCAGCGAGGCGCTCGACCAGTTCGAACAGGTCACCGCCTCGACCGATCGCATCATCAACCAGGAAGGCGAGGCGATTGCCCGCGACCTGCGCTCGACGCTGAAATCGGCCAGCGGCGCTGCGCGCGCGCTCGAAGACACGCTCAACGAGGCGCGGCCTGCGACCAAGCAGCTGACCGAAAGCACGCTGCCCGCCGCGGAAGCCACGCTGCGCGACCTGCGCGCAACCAGCAAGGCGCTGCGCGACGTGACCGAAATGATCGATGAAAAGGGTGCCGGCGCGCTGCTTTCCAGCCAGCCGCTGCCCGATTACAAGCCGTAAGGGGCACCAGCATGACACGCATGACCAAACTTGCTGCGCTGGCTCCCGCCCTGCTGCTGGGCGGCTGCCTGAGCTTTGGCGGCGAGGCACCCGACAGCCTGCTGACTCTGACCCCCGCTGCCACCGCCCCCGCCGGCGAAAGCGCCGCGAGCGACCGGGGCACGGCCTTGGCGATCGTCCCGTTCGAGGCGACCAAGGCGCTCGATGTCACGCGGGTCCCGGTGCAGGTCACCGACACCGAACTGGCCTATCTGCAGGATGCGTTCTGGGTCGACCGGCCCGCCCGCCTGTTCGGCCAGCTGGTGGCCGAGACGATCCGCTCGCAAAACGGCCGCGTGGTGGTCGATGGCGACGATCCCGGCCTGAACGCGGCCGACCGCCTCCACGGTTCGCTGCGCGCGTTCGGCTACGATGCGCGGACGCGCGAGGTGGTAGTGGTGTTCGACGCGGTGCGCAATGGTGCGGGCGCGAGCGCAATCAGCCGCCGCTTCGAGGCGCGCGTGCCTGTTACCGCGCCCGAAACCGCCTTCGTCGGCCCGGCGCTCAACCAAGCGGCCAACCAGGTCGCCGGTGAAATCGCCGACTGGCTGAACTGAGCGGGGCGTAGCGGCTCCTGCCATGTCGCCAGTCGAATAACGGACGACCGCCGTCGGAGACGACTTGGCCGGCCATGATTTCGCCTTGCAGATATGAGATCATGTTCACTCGGGGAGGGTGATTATGAACTCCAAGCTTGCCGGGATCATCCTGCTGACGCTGGGCGTAGCGAGCGCGAACGCTGTGGCAGGGGAAGGCGAAGGGCATATCGAACGCCCCTATCTGGGCCAGGAACCGCCCGGATCGGCGCCCGAACCCTTCGCGCCGGGCATCATCACCACCAAGGGCTGGGAATACGGCGGCGTTTTCTCGCCCGACATGCGCGAATTCTACGTCCTCAAGCGCGACGAAAACGAGACCACTTGGCAGCACGTCTACCGCTACCGGGAAGGCGAGTGGCACGATGAGGTGTTGTGGGAACGACAGGGCACCCCGTTCATCGCCCCCGATGGGCAGACCATGCATATCGGGCGCGCGTACAAGGTCCGCGATGCCGATGGCTGGTCACAAGCGAAGCGGCTCGGTGAGGCTTTCGAACCGTTCAGGATCATGCGCCTTACCGCATCGGCGCGGAACACTTACTATTTCGACGAGGTCGGATCGGCCGGCGATGGCCGCATCCGCTATTCACGCATTGTCGATGGCGAACGCCAGGCGCCCGAGCTTGCCGACGCGGCGATCAATACCGGCACATGGCTGGCCCATCCCTTCATCGCGCCGGACGAATCCTACCTTCTGTTCGATGGGCGCAGGGGGGGCGGCTATGGCGATTCCGACATATACGTCAGCTTCCGGCAGGCCGACGGGAGCTGGGGGAAGCCATCAATCTGGGCGAAACCGTGAACACCGCACGCTGGGAAGCGTCGGCCACGGTGACCCCCGATGGCAAATATCTGTTCTTCCATCGCACCGTCGGCGAAGGGGACAACGACATCTTCTGGATGGATGCCGCCATCATCGAGCGCCTGCGGCGCAGGCAGGCGGGCCGGAACTAGAGCAGCCGTACGAAGGCCATCGCCTTGAGGAATGCCTCCAGCCGCTTCGCGCGGCGCGCGGCGGCTTCCTCGTCCGCGCCCCATTGTTCGATCTGCCAGTCTTCCTCGAGATTGGCCGCTGCCCACAGCGCTTCGCCATCTGCATCGTGGTCGAGCGCGGCCAGGCCGACGCACAAGGATGCGGATAGCGCAGTCAGCTGTTCGAGCGCAGCGAGGGTGAAATCATCCAGGCTTTCCACCCGGGCTTTCAGCCGGTCCATCGTGGCCGGGGCGTGCGGTTTCGCCACCACCCCGCTGACGCGTTCCAGCACGATGCCTTCGCGGGCCTCGAGCGTTTCGACCAGCGGGTCCCACATGTCGCGCTGGCGATGCCACAGCGGCTCGTCCGGATCGGCGCGATAGCAAAGCGTGTCGGTTTCGGCATAGCGCAGCAACTTGGCGATCGCCGCGGTGCGGCCTTCGGGCAGCGTGTCGAGCGCGTAATCGGCCATGTCGCGATAGGCAAAGCGTGCCGGATCGATCGTCTCGCCCTGTCCATCCCATTCGCTTGCGAGCGCTTCTGCCAGCGCAAGCAAATCGACGACCTGCTGCCGCCCGCCCTGCGTTTTCAGCGGCCGCCCGTCGAGGAACACCTGATGGCCGGAAGCTGCGCGTTCGACATGGACGCGCGTATAGAACCGCTTCACTGGCCGCTTCTCCAGCGCTTGGCGAGCACGATCGGGAGGATGAATATCTCGGCCACGCCCAATGCGACGAGGATATAGCCGGCAATCTCGGGCAGGGGCAGGATGCCGCCCAGCACCAGCGCGCCCAGCACCGCCGTCACGACCCCCGACAATCGCACTGCCTGGATCGTCAGGAACCGCGCCTTGGCCGGGTCATGGTCAGTTTGTCCCACGGATCAGGTCTCCCAATTGCTGTGCGGTTTCGGCCACCGCGCTGGCCCCGGCGTCGAGCAGTTCGCGCGGTTCGTGATAGCCCCAGGCCACGCCGATCGCGCGGACGCCGGCTGCCTGCGCCATTTCCATGTCGAAACTGGTATCGCCGATCATCACGGCGTCGGCAGGCGCCACGCCGGCATCGCCCAGCGCGGCTTCGAGCATGGCGGGATGCGGCTTGGAGGGATGGCGGTCGGCGGTCTGCAGCGAAACGAAGCGATGCTTGATGCCATGCGTGTCGAGGCACGCGTGGAGCCCGCGGTCGCTCTTGCCGGTGGCGACGCCCAGCAGGCGGCCTTCGGCATCGAGTTCGTCGATCAGCGCGGCGATGCCTGCATACAGCGGTTCGCGCAGCGCGCCCGAGAGGCGGAGCTCGCGGTAACCCGCCTTATAGGCCTCGACCACGGCATGGCGTTCGTCGTCGGTGGCATCGGGGGCAAGCTCGCGCAGCGCAAAGGGCAGGCTCAACCCGACGATCCGGCGGACCTTGTTGCGTTCGGGCGCGGCCAGGCCGGTGTTGCGGAAGGCCAGTTCCATCGTCTCGCAGATCGCCGCCTGCCCATCGACCAGCGTGCCGTCGCAATCGAAGACGACCAGCCGGCTCACTTGCGCGGGCCCTTCGGCTTGCCTTTCGCCAGCGCGCCCCGCGCCCGGCGCGGCGAGCGCTGCGACTTGCGGAAGTTCTTCGCATGCTGGCGGGCCTGCTGCTTCTTCTCCTCGCGCGTCTTGGGCGGCGGATCGTCGCGCATCGGGGTGGCATCGGACAGGTTCACGTCGAACCCGAGCTGCTCCATCGAGGCGGCGAAGTGTTCGGGAAGATCGGCGGTCACGTCGAGCTTGCCGCCGTCGGGGCTGTCGATGATCAGGCGCCGCGCATGGAGGTGCATCTTGCGGCTGATCGAGCCGGTCAGGAACGCTTCCTTGCCGCCATATTTGCCGTCGCCCACGATCGGGTGGTCCATCGCCGCGCAGTGCACGCGGAGCTGGTGCGTGCGGCCGGTCAGCGGCTGCAGTTCGAGCCAGGCGGCTTTCTTGCCCACCGCGTCGACGACCCGGTACTTGGTCTTGGCCGGCTGGCCGCCCTCGTGGTCGACATGCATTTTCTCGCCGCCCGATCCGGGCTGCTTGGCAAGCGGCGCCTCGATCACGCCTTCCTTCACATCGGGCACGCCGATTACCAGCGCCCAGTAGATCTTCTTAGCCGAACGGCCCGAGAAGCGCCTGGAGAAATAGGCCGCGCTGCCCGGCGTGCGCGCCACCAGCAACACGCCGCTGGTGTCCTTGTCGAGCCGGTGAACCAGCCGCGGGCGCGGATCGTCCTCGCCTTCGACATAGGCGTCGAGCAGGCCGTCGACATGGTTGAACGTGTTCGTCCCGCCCTGCGTCGCAAGGCCCGGCGGCTTGTTCAGCACCAGCGCGCCCTTGGTCCGCTCGATCAGCATGGCCTGCGCCTGCTCGATCTCGGCGGGCTTGAGCTCGCGCTTCGCCTTGGGCTGCTTGTGCGGCGCATCGCCCCCCGGGGGCACGCGAATCTGCTGCCCCTCGGCCAGCCGGTCGTCAGGCTTGACCCGCTTGCCGTCGACCCGGACCTGGCCGGTGCGCGCCCATTTGCTGACCGTGCCGAAGCCGACCTGCGGCAGGTGCCGCTTGAACCACCGGTCCACCCGGATGCCGTCGTCATCCGCCTCGACGGTGAAATTGCGTACTTCGTCGGAGGTATTCATCCTGCCATCCTCATCACGCCGAGACCGACCATCAGCCCGGTGATGCCCAATGCAATCGACAGCACTGCATAGAGCAGGGCGAAAAGATATTGTCCGCGTTCGATCAGCAGCACCATTTCAAGGCTGAACGCGCTGAATGTGGTGAAGCCGCCCAGCAGCCCTACACCCAGCAGCAACCGCAATTGCTCGCCTTCCCCGCTGCCGTGGCGTGCCAGCCAGCCGGCCAGCAATCCCATCGCGAGACTGCCCGCGGCGTTGGCCGCCAGCGTGGCGAAGGGAAAGGCGGTCACGACCGGCGCGCCGAGCCAGCCGGTCATTGCGCGGCCGAGCTGCCAGCGCAGCACCGCGCCGAACCCGCCGCCGATAAAGACGTGCAGCGCGGCAACGAAAGGAGAGAAGGTGGACATCGCCGCTGCCCTTAGCCGCCAATTGCCCCTGCGTCATCCCGATGCTGCAGCATGCGACAAAGACTTGCCTTCGGCTGCGAGAATCCGTATGTGCGCACCCGTTCGAGCCGGTCCGGAACGGATTCGGCGCGCTTTTCGTTGAACAAGCGAAACCCCAATTCAGGAGGCATACCCCGCTTTTGCGCGGGCTCTGGCCCGCAAAGTCGAGGTATTGAAGTTTATGCAGATCATGGTTCGCGATAACAATGTCGACCAGGCCCTCCGCGCGCTCAAGAAGAAGCTGCAGCGTGAAGGCGTGTATCGCGAAATGAAGCTGCGCCGCCACTACGAGAAGCCCAGCGAAAAGCGCGCCCGCGAAAAGGCGGCTGCGGTCCGCCGCGCGCGCAAGCTCGAGCGCAAGCGGCTGGAGCGCGACGGCGCCAAGTAAGTCGCTATTGCGACTGCTACCAAGCTAAGCCATGAGGGCGCGGAGCAATCCGCGCCCTTTGCGTATCCGCCGTTGCGAATCCGGAAGAGACTTTCATGACCGAGATCACCCGCGTTCCCCTCCAGCCCATCAAGAAGGGCTCGCTGACCAAATTGTGGCTCGGCGTGCTGCTTGCCGTCCTCGTCGCCGCGGGTCTTGCCTGGGCCGCCATGCCGCGCGGGCTCGATGTCGAAACGGTAACCGCGGGCTCGGGCAATTCGCCGCAGCTCGGCGATGTCGTGTTCGTCAATTATGTCGGCACGCTGGCGGACGGGACCGAATTCGACCGGTCGCAGCCGCTGCCGGTGCCGCCGGGCCTGTTCCCCGAAGGCAATCCGCTGCTGCTCGAGGAAGGCGCGATCATCGACGGCTTCATCGAGGGGCTGCAGCAGATGCAGAAGGGCGGCAGCTACGTGCTGACGATCCCCGCCGATCAGGCCTATGGCGCCGAACCGCCGCCGGGCTCGCCGATCCCCGCCAATGCCGATCTGGTGTTCGAAGTGGAAGTGGTCGACTTCATGAGCCGCGACGACTTCCAGGCGCGCGCCGCTGCCCTCCAGCAGATGATGGGACAGCAGGGCGCCGACGGCCAGGCGGGACCCCCGCCGGCGCAATAGTCCGTCCGCCGGGGGAGGGCGCATGACCGAGGCAACCGCCGTTCACGCGCCCGCAGCCCATGCCGACTGGCCGCTGCGGCCCTGGGCGCTCGCCGTCCTGCTGGGCGTCGCCGGGCTCGCCGTCCACCTGCTGTCCGACTGGAACGCGGCCGACATGCCGCCGTGGCGGGCCGCGCTCGCCGCCGCTTTCGTCTTCGGTCCGCTGGCGCTGGCCTTCACCGTCGAGCGTATCCGCTGGCAGGAGCCGCTGGTCTTCGCCGGGCTGGTCGCGCTGGTCATGGCGGGGATCGCCTGGCGTGTGACGAGCGCGGGCGACCGCTATGCCGACGAGCCTTTCTGGGTCGCCGCCGGGCTGGTCGCGATCACGCTGGCCCTGCCGCTGTTCCAGGCGGGGTTCCACCGGCTGCGCTGGCGGACGGCCTACGACCAGACCCACTTCCATGTCTGGACCGATGCCATCAGCGGCGCCGGGGCGCTCGCCTTCACCGGCGTATCGTGGCTGCTGGCGGTGCTGCTCGCCGCGCTCTTCTCCGCCATCGATATCGACTTGGTCGAGAACGTGGTCGACGAGGCCTGGTTCGGCTGGATCTTCTCGGGTGCGGCATTCGGCGCCGCTCTGGGCGTGCTGCGCAACCAGTTGAAGATCATCGGCACGCTGCAATCGGTGGTGATGCTGGTGTTCTCGATTATCGCCGTGCCGCTGGCGGCCGCGCTGGCGATCTTCCTGCTGGCCGTGCTGGCAAGCGGTATTGCGGTGCTGTGGAATGCGACCGAAAGCCCCACGCCGCTGCTGCTGTCGGTGGCGGTGGCGGGCTTCGTCCTGGTCAATGCAGTGATTCGCAACGCCGATCACGAAGTCAGCGCCAATCGCGTCTTGCGCTGGGCGGCCTTGGTGCTGGCGCTGGCGATCTTCCCGCTGGCGCTGCTGGCGGCAGTCTCGACCGGAACGCGGGTCGCCGAATACGGGCTCAGCCCCGAGCGGCTGTGGGGCATCGTCGCGGTCGCGGTCGCGGTCGCTTACGGCATGGCCTATTTCATTGCACCGATCCGCGGACGACTGATCGGCTGGATGGACCGCGTCCGCACCGCGAACATGCATCTCGCGGTGGCGACATGCGGGCTGGCCTTCGTGCTCGCGCTGCCGCTGTTCGATTTCGGTGCGATATCGGCGAGGAACCAGATCGCCCGGCTCGAAAGCGGCAGGGTTGCGGTGGACGACTTCGACTTCGACGCGCTGCGCTGGGAATTCGGCGAGGCCGGGCGCGAAGGACTGGCGCGGCTGGCGAAGGGCAGTGATGCCGAGGTGGCAGAACTCGCTGCCGGTGCCCTCGCGCAGGAAGCCCGCACCTATCGGGATGTCGAGAGAGGCACCGAGCGCAACGAGCGGCTCGCGAATTTGCGGATGCAGTTCGAGGACGAGACGCTGCGTCGCCACGTCGAGAACCATGTGCGCGCCTCGCCGTGGCGCTGCGACAACCCTTGCGTGGCGCTGGATGCCGGGGCCGGCAACAATGGGCGGCGCAGGGTCGCCCTGGTCGAGGACGGGCGCATCGCCTGGGAAGAGTTCGATCTTGCCGGGCCCGCCGATCAGACAGCTGTAACGGCAGCCCGCGAAGCCGCGATCAGGGCGGAGTTCGACGCTCCGGATCAGCGCGCGGGATCGCAGGTGGAAATCCGCGAATGGACCGGGCGCCGGGTCTATATCGACGGCCAGCCCGCAGGCGATCCCTTCGAATAGCATTGCGCTGCAGCATCGCTGCTTGAAGCGGGCCGCGCGCGCGGCTAACGCGCGAGCATGTCAGTCACACGCGAAGAAGTGGCCAAGATCGCCTCGCTCGCCCGCATCAAGATGGGCGATGACGAGCTCGATACGATGGTCCCCGAACTCAACAATATCCTCAACTGGGTCGAACAGCTGGGCGAGGTCGATACCAGCGGCGTCGAGCCGATGACCGCGGTCATCCCCAACACGCTGCGCCTGCGCGACGATGTCGTCGACGCCGACCCGCTGACCGCTGGCGGACGGCGCGAGGATGTGCTGGCCAATGCCCCCGCCGCCGAACACGGCTTCTTCGGCGTGCCCAAGGTGATCGAATGAAAAGCCACGCATTTTCATTCGATCATCCTGAACAGCGGCGAAGCCGCGCGTGTTTCAGGATCCAAGAACAGGAACGCAGCTCTTTAGGGGACGACACCGTGAATGTGGCGAAATGGACCCTGAAACAAGTTCAGGGTGACGAAGCATGAGCGAACTGACCGATCTCGGCGTCAAGGCGATCCGCGATGGCGTGGCGGGCGGCAGCTTCACCGCGCGCGAAGTGGCGGAAGCCTTCAACGCCGCCGTGGCCGAAGCGGCCGACCTCAATGCCTTCATCGTGACCACGCCGGACCATGCGCTGGCGGCGGCCGATGCCGCCGATGCCAAGCGCGCCAAGGGCGAGGATCTGGGCATCATGGGCGGCGTGCCGATCGGCATGAAGGACCTGTTCGCCACGAGGGGCGTGCAGACCACCGCTGCGAGCCATATTCTCGAAGGCTTCACGCCGCAGTACGAAAGCACTGTCAGCCAGAAGCTGTGGGATGCGGGTGCGGGCATGCTGGGCAAGCTCAATCTCGACCAGTTCGCGATGGGTTCCTCGAACGAGACCAGCTATTTCGGCAATGTCTCCTCGCCGTGGAAGAAGAACGGCACCAATGCCGCAATGAGCCCGGGCGGTTCGTCGGGCGGTTCGTCCAGCGCGGTCGCCGCGCGGATCGCGCCCGCTGCCACCGGCACCGATACCGGCGGTTCGATCCGCCAGCCCGCCGCCTTCACCGGTATCTGCGGGATCAAGCCGACCTATGGCCGCTGCAGCCGCTGGGGCGTGGTAGCCTTCGCCTCCAGCCTCGACCAGGCGGGCCCGATGGCACGCAGCGTCGAAGACTGCGCGATCATGCTCGAGGCCATGGCCGGTTTCGATCCCAAGGACGCGACCAGCCTCAAGCTTGACGTGCCGCAGTGGGAAGCGGGCCTGTCGGCAGACCTCAAGGGCAAGAAGATCGGTATCCCGAAGGAATACCGGATGGACGGCACCGACGAGGCCATTCTCAAGAGCTGGGAACAGGGCAAGGAATGGCTGCGCGATGCGGGCGCCGAGATCGTCGATATCTCGCTGCCGCATACCAAATACGCGCTGCCCGCATATTACATCGTCGCGCCTGCCGAGGCCTCGAGCAATCTCGCGCGCTATGACGGCGTGCGCTATGGCCTGCGCGACCTGCCTGACGGGGCGGGCCTGCAGGACATGTATGCCGCCACCCGCGCCGCCGGGTTCGGCGACGAGGTCAAGCGCCGTATCCTGATCGGCACCTATGTGCTGAGCGCCGGCTTCTACGATGCCTATTACACGCAGGCGCAGAAGATCCGCACGCTGGTGAGCCAGGACTTCGAGCAGGCGTTCGGCCAGTGCGACGCGATCCTCGCGCCGACCACGCCGACCGCCAGCTTCCCGCTGGGTTCGCTCAATGAAGACCCGCTGACGATGTATCTCAACGATGTCTTCGCCGTGCCGGCATCGCTGGCCGGCCTGCCCGCGATGAGCGTACCCGCCATGGTCAATGACGACGGCCTGCCGCTCGGGCTGCAGATCGTGGGCAAGCCCTTCGACGAACAGGGTGTGCTCAACACCGGCCTCGCGATCCAGCAGCGCGCCGGGTTCGACGCGCAGCCGGAGAAATGGTGGTGAACGAGGCCATCTTCACGCTGGTCGCCGCGGTGGCGGTGCTGGGCGTGATGGCGCTGCCCGCGATCCTGTCCAAGCGGATCAACCACGGCGAGGCGCGGTTCAAGAGTGACAATGGAAAGCCTAAAGACGATGAGTAACTACCGCATCCAGGGCGCAACGGGCGAATGGGAGGTCGTGATCGGCCTCGAGGTCCATGCGCAGGTCACCTCCAACGCCAAGCTGTTCAGCGGCGCGTCGACCGCCTTCGGTGCCGAGCCCAATACGCAGGTCAGCCTCGTCGATGCGGCAATGCCCGGCATGCTGCCCGTGCCCAATCGCGAGTGCATCCGCCAGGCGGTGCGCACCGGCATGGCGATCGAGGCGCAGATCAACCAGTGGTCGCGGTTCGACCGCAAGAACTACTTCTATGCCGATTTGCCGCAGGGCTACCAGATCAGCCAGCTCTACCACCCGCTGGTGGGTGAAGGGCAGCTGCTGATCGATGCCGACGAGAAGGCCGGCATTCCCGAGGACAAGGTCATCGGGATCGAACGGATCCATGTCGAACAGGATGCGGGCAAGCTGATGCACGACCAGCATCCGACCATGTCCTATGTCGACCTCAACCGCAGCGGCGTGGCGCTGATGGAAATCGTCTCGATGCCCGACATGCGCAGCCCCGCCGAAGCGGGCGCCTATGTCCGCAAGCTGCGTTCGATCCTGCGCTATGTCGGTTCGTGCGACGGCAATATGGAAGAGGGCTCGATGCGCGCCGACGTCAATGTCAGCGTGCGCAAGCCCGGCGGCGAGCTGGGCACCCGGACCGAGACGAAGAACGTCAACTCGGTGCGCTTCGTGATGCAGGTCATCGAATATGAAGCCAACCGCCAGGTCGACGTGATCGAGAATGGCGGGAGCGTGGACCAGGAAACGCGACTGTTCGATCCCGGCACCGGCACCACCCGGACCATGCGCAGCAAGGAAGATGCGCATGACTACCGCTATTTCCCCGATCCGGACCTGCTCCCGCTCGAACTGGAGGACAGCTTCATCGAGGAATGCCGCGCCTCGCTGCCCGAACTGCCCGACGCCAAGCGCAAGCGGTACGAAAGCGAACTGGGCCTGACGCCTTACAACGCGCGCGAACTCACAGCCGAGGTGGAAACCTTCGCACGGTTCGAAACGCTGCTTGCGGCGACCGCTGCCAAGATCGGCAAGAGCGAAGCCAAGGTCGCCACGCAGGTCGCCAACTGGGCGCTTTCGGTCGCGCCGGGCGTGGTCAAGTCGCTGGGCGATAAAGCCGACATGGCCAATGCCACTGCCGCAGCGCAGGCCAGCATCCTGGCGATGCAGGACAAGGGCGAGATTTCCGGCGGACAGGCCAAGGAAATCTACGAAATCGTCCTCAAGGACGGCGGCGAGCCCGAGACGATCGCCGATGAAAAGGGCCTCAAGCAGGTCTCCGATACGGGGGCGATCGAGGCCGCCATCGAGGAGATCCTCGCGAACAATGAGGACAAGGTCGAACAATATCGAGGCGGCAAGGACAAGCTGTTCGGTTTCTTCGTCGGCCAGACGATGAAGGCGATGCAGGGCAAGGCCAACCCCGCGGTGGTCAACCAGATCCTCAAGGACAAGCTGGGCTGAACCGTCCCGGCGCCTGATCGACGAAACGAACGTGGTCCGCTAGGCCGGGCCGCAGTCACGAACACGGGCTGTCGGAGCGATCCGGCAGCCCAATTTCGTCAGGCGCTGTCGCCTGCAAGGTAGGGGCGTACCAGTTCGCGCACGTCGACCCGCGCTGCGAGCCGCGCCGCGAGCAGCGCGGTGCCGCTGATCTTGCGCTGGACGAACAGCGTCTCGACCGGGGGGATGTGCCAGGTCGACCGGTCGGCGGCCATTTCCATCCCCTGTTCGCGCAGCACTTCGATGAAGCCGCGGTCGCCGAAGTCGAACGGGCCGGGCCGGTTCATCTCGGTCACCACGATGTCGATCATCCGGTCGACCAGCGGGCGGTGACGGGCAATGGCTGCCTCGCCCAGGAAGCCCGCTGCCTGCGCAGCTTCGCGCACCGCGTCGCGGTCGCCTGCGAGCCCGGCGGCAAGCAGCGTGCGATAGCCTTCCGCGGTCGCGGGATCGACATCGCGCGTCGCCCCGAAATCGAGCAACACCAAGCGCCCGGTGTCGGGCTGGAAGCGGTAGTTGGCGAAATTGGGATCGGTCTGCATCGCGCCGAATTCGAACAGCTCGCGTAGCACCAGCGCGATCAGGTCGCGCATCGCCGCATCGCGCGTCTCCTGCGGCGCTTCGCCCAGCGCCTCGATCGGCTGGCCGTCGATGAAATCCATCGCCAGCACGCGTGCGGTGGTCAGTTCGTGCAGCGGGCGCGGGACGATGTAATCGGGGTGTCCGTCCAGCCAGTCGGCAAAGCGCGTCATCTGCGCCGCTTCGCGTTCGTAATCGGCTTCCTCGTGCAACTGCCGCTTGGCTTCGCCCAGCAACGGCGCAAGGTCGAGCTCGCGCGGCAGGACGCCCGATACGCGCAGCAGGGTCGCGACATTGTCGACATCGGAATCGATGCTTTCGCGAATGCCGGGATACTGGACCTTGATTGCCACTTCGCGCCCGTCGGGCAGTGCCGCGCGGTGCACCTGCCCGATCGATGCCGCGGCAATCGGGGTGGCGTTGAAGCGCGCGAAGCGGCGCCGCCAGTCGGGCCCCCATTCCGCGTCGAGCACGCTGCGCAATTGCTGCGGCGGCATGCGATAGGCCTGCGAACGCAATTGCGCGAGAATGGCAGTGAGTTCGGCGGGCAGCATGTCGCCCGCATCCATCGAGATCATCTGGCCGAGCTTCATCGCCGCACCGCGCAGATGCGACAGGCGATCGGCCAGGCGGCCGACATTGCCCGGGGTCAGCAGCAGGTCGCGCATCCGCGGGCGCTCGCCGCGGGCCAGCCGCCGGGCGCCTTCGCCCAGCATGCCCCCGGCAACCCCGCCGGCGAGCCGCCCGAAGGTGCCCAGCCGCGCCGCGCGGCTGCTGGGAATCGCGCGGTGCCGCGGCTTGGGAGGGTCGCTGTCGTCCATGCTGTCCTTCTTCCAAGCCCCGGTGCGGGTGGAAGTTCCGTCCGCTGGCTCAGGCAGGCCAAAGAAAAGGGCGCCGGGATCGCTCCCGACGCCCCTTGCGTCACGGACCGGGCCGATCAGCCCTGGCGTTCGCCGGTCAGCGGCATGTCGCCGAAAGCGCCCGCATTGACGGTGCCGGTCATCTGGTCGCCGTTGACGGTGGCGGTGCAGTTGAGCGTCATCGGCATGGGGACGGTCATGTCCATCTTCCACTTGAGCGTATCGCCTTCGATCGTGCCGTCGGTGATGTCCATCGAGCCCATGCCACCGGCCATCGAGCCGGTGAAGCTGTTGCCGTCGTCGCTCGGCACGACCGTCAGCGTGCCCTTCTGGTCGCCCATCGGGCTCTTCACGACGGTATCGTAGGTACCTGCTACGGACATGGAAATTCCTCTCTTCGCTTGGGGGTTCAAAGTCCCATTTCAATCGGGCCTGCTGACACGAATGTCAATTAGTCGGTTCCCGCCATTTCGATGCGTTCGACTGCCAGGCCGAGCTGTTCGAGTTGCGGTTCGACGACCGTTGCATCGCCCACCACGACCCAGACGAAACGATCGGGGTCGATCGCTGCGCGGGCTGCGGCATCGAGGCTGTCGGTGGTCTGCGCGCGGAAACGATCGGCGATCACTTCGTAGTAATCGTCGGGCCGCCCGTAGAGCGCATTGGACTGCATCGCGCCGAGGATCGCGCCCGAGGTTTCGAACTGGCCGGGCAGTTCGCCGATCTCGGCCGTGACGATCCGGGTCAGCTCCTCGTCGGTGACGCCGCGCGTATCGAGGAATTCGCCGGTTTCGCGGATCAGTTCGGCCAGCGCATCGCCGGTGCGGTCGGCCTGGACGGGCGCGCGCACGGTATAGGCGACCGCGTTCTCATTGGTCAGCGGGGCGCCGCGTACGCCATAGCTCCAGCCCTTGGTCTCGCGCAGGTTCATGTTGAGCCGGGCGAGGAAGTTGCCGCCCAGCGCGTTGTTGGCGTTGAGGAAATCGACATAGGTCTCGCCGCGCGGATCGACCGGAGTCAGCTGCCCGCCATAGATATAGCTCTGCGGCGAATTGGGCCGGTGGACCAGCACGATCCGGCTTTCGGTGGCTGCCTCGGGCGCGTCGGCGAAGCTCTTGGTGCCCTTGGCCGCGGCGGGGGCTTCCCAGTCGCCGAACACGCCGTTCAGCGCACCCACGATTTCAGCCAGCGGCCGGTCCGACACCACGAAGATTTCGCCATTGTCGGGGCGGATCCAGCGGTCCTTGAAGGCGGTAATGTCCTCGCGCGTGATCGCGGTCAGCGATGCGACGGTCCCGCTGTCGGGGCCGGCATAGGGGCTGTCGGCGCCGTAGATCAGCGGTGCCGCAGTGCGCGCGGCGATGGCCGCGGGCGTGCGCAGTTCCTGTTCGACGCTGGTGATGCGCTGCGCGCGGACCCGGTCGATTTCGGCGGGGTCGAACGCCGGGTTGCGCACCATGTCGGACAGCAGTTCGAGCGAGGGGACGAGATTGGCCGACAATGCGGACAGCGTGAAGCTGGACCGGTCGGCACCGCCACCGAGCGAGATGTTCGCGCCCAGCCGTTCGCTGGTTTCGGCGATCTCGCGCGAGCTCATGCTGGTGGTGCCTTCCTCGAACAGGCTGAGCGAGAGGCCTTCGAGCCCGCGCATGTCCGCCGGATCGGCGCTGCTGCCGGCGTCGAAGGACAGCGTGACATAGGTGGCGGGAATGGCGTCGCGCTGCGCGTAATGCAGCGTCATGCCGTTCGCCAGCGCGGTGTGCTGCACCTCGGGGAAGTCGAGCTCGGCAACCAATTCGATCGGCGGCGCGGGGCGGACTTCGGTCACGGTCAGGGCATCCGGCGCGCCAGCTTCCGCGGCGGTCTCGGTTTCGGCGACGCTCGCCGCCTCTTCGTAGGACCCGTCGCGCTCGCCCGGTTCGAGCACCAGCGTGAAGGACGGTCGCGTCAGCCAGCGCTGCATGGCCGCCTGCACTTCGGCGGGCGTCAGCGTGGCGAGGATTTCGAACTGGCGGGCGTAGAAGGCAGGATCGTCGGCCAGCACTTCGCCCGATGCCAGCGTCACGGCCTTGCCGCCGAAGCCGCCGACCTGTTCGAGCCCGCGGATCGTGTCGGCAACCGTGCTGGTCGCCGCACGGCGCACTTCGTCTTCGGTCGGGCCTTCGGCGATGAACTGGGCAACCAGTTCGTTGAGCCGGCGTTCGACCTCGGCTTCCTCGACGCCGGGACGCGCGGTCGCGGAGACGTTGAGGATGCCGACGCGCTGCCAGGCGTAGTTGCCGGCCGAAACGCTCACCGCCAGCTGCTCGTCGCGCACCAGCGTGTTGTCGAGCCGGCTCGACGACAGCCCGCCAAGGATCTGCGCGCCCACGGTCAGCGCCGTCAGTTCGCGGTCCGTGATGCCCGGTGCGGTCCAGTACTTGTCGATGCTGACCGCTGCGACCTGGTCGCGCATTACCGTGCGGACGTCTTCGGCAAGCTCGGGGATGGCGGCGTCGGCCGGGTCGTTGACCGGGCCGCGCGCGATCGGGCCGAAATATTTCTCGACCAGCGGCCGAGCTTCTTCAGCCGACACGTCGCCCGCCAGCACCACGGTGGCGTTGTTGGGACCGTATTTGTCGCGGAACCAGCTGCGGACGTCGTCCATGCTGGCGCTGTCGAGGTCGGCCATCGAGCCGATCGGCGTGTGGTCGTAGGGATGCGGCGCGGGGAACAGCGCCTTCACGATCTCGTAGAACACGAGGCCGCCGGGCTGGTTGTCACCCTGGCGTTTCTCGTTCTGCACGACGCCGCGCTGGTTATCCAGCTTCTGCTGCGTGACCGCGCCGAGCAGATAGCCCATGCGATCGCTTTCCAGCCACAGCGCGCGTTCGAGCGCGGGGCGGGGCACGGTCTGGAAATAATTGGTGCGGTCGAAATTGGTCGTGCCGTTGTAATCGGTCGCGCCCATTTCCTGCAGGTACTGGAAATAGTCCTGCGGTGCGTTCTCGCTGCCGTTGAACATCAAATGTTCGAACAGGTGCGCGAAGCCGGACTTGCCTTCGGGTTCGTCCTTCGATCCGACATTGTACCACACCGCGACGGCCACGATGGGAGCCTTGCGGTCGGTGTGGACGATGACGTCGAGCCCGTTGTCGAGCGTGAACTTCTCGAACGGGATGTCGACCTGGTCGACCAGCGCGGTCAGTTCGGCCGGCGCGGCGGTATCGGCTGCGGCCACGGGGGCATTGGCCTGCGCGGTGGCGGCAATCGCGGGGGCCGCGGTGCCCAGCGCGAGGGCGAGGGCGCTTACGGTGAGGAGGGGCTTGATTTGCATGGTACCTCGATCGGGTTTTTGAATCTCGTCAATGCGAGCAGGCTAACGGGTCAGCGGCGATTGGTCACGGTTTTCCGCGACGCCGCATTGGCCAGGACGTCCTCGCGCCAGAAGTGGACGGGCTTCAAGCGGTGCTGGACGAACAGCGTAGACTGATCGGCATAATGCGGGGAAGCTGGCCGGGTGGTGGCCGAACCGAACGGCTGGATCGAACGTGAGGCGACCCGCTCGCCGGGCATCCATTCGACCCACTGGATGAAGCTGTCGCCATGCCGCACCGAAAGGCGTCCATCGTCGTCGATGTCCCACAGCGTCGAGGCGCGCAGCGTGTCGGACCCGCCGTCGAGAGGCAGGTCGACGTCGCCCTGGCGCAGGCGCAGCAGCTCGCCCATCGGCGGGTCGATGCGGCCGAAGTGGCGCAGCAGGTGGTCCACCGAGCGCTGGAGCTCCGCTTCGGCATCGGGCCAGGGGTCGTTGCTGTAGCTCGACCCCATGAAGGGGCGGATCATCAGCAGCGCGAGGCTGTCGCCCCGGCCGATGTTATCCGCGTTCAGGTCCCATTCGCCGAGCAGGCGCTGGGCAGCCAGCAGGTCCGGATCATCGGTCCGTATCGCCGCGACGTCGCGCAGCATTTGGGCGATATAGCCGCTGTTCTCATAGGCGGTGTCGTATTTGATCCGCTCCAGCGCGGCGCGGTCGAGCACCTCGGCCTCAGCCATCAACTTCGCCCCGCGCGTACCGCGATTGGTGTCCTTGAGCTCGATCCCGAGTTCGGGTGGGAAGTCCCCGGGCGACAGATTGCTGCCCGCTCCCGCATCGAGGAAGGGGTTGTTGTTGGCTTCCACCAACCAGCCGCTGGCGGGGTTCACATAGCGCGGCAACTGGTCGTAGCTGACCGATCCGCGGGTGATGAGGTCGCTGCGGTCGCCAGGCAGGATGCCGCGCCAGTCGATCCGTTCGCCGCCGACGGTGGCCGGGCGGGCAGGGATCGCGGCATTGTAGATATTGGCGATATTGCCCGCCTTGTCGGCATAGATGAAATTGGTCGAGGGGATGTCCATCCGCGCGAGGATGCCCTGCCATTCGTCGAGCGATGTGGCCTTGTTCAGCCGGTAATAGGCATCCAGCTGACCGAGATTGCCCATCCCGCCGTAGCGGATGGCGAAAGCGCCCTTGTCGTTCTTGATCACCGGGCCGTGCGCGCTGCGGTAGATGTCGCGGCGGATCGGCAGCACCACGGGGCCGAGACGCACCGGCAGCGTTACCGTGCGCTGTTCCAGCTCGCGCCATTCGCCGTCGAGGCGGTAGCGCGTGCCGCTGTCGTCCAGCACCAGCTGATAGACATCGACCATGTCGGGCGTGTTGACGGTGTTGGTCCACCCGAGGTCGGCATTGTGCCCCAAGAAGGGGAAGGGGCTGCCGGGGAAGTTCGCTCCGGCGAAATGCCAGCCCTCGCCGCTTTCGACGACCAGTTCGTACCATGCGACGCCGCCGCGCCAGGGCTGGTGGGAATTGGAAATCAGCGTCGTGGGGCCGCCCGATTTCTCGGGCGTCACGGCAAAGGCGTTCGATCCCGAGAACGCGGCCTCGTCAGCGTAGGGCAGCGGGGCGGGGTTGCGGGTACGCGGCGTATGGCTGGTGCGAACGATCGGCGCGGCATCCTCGCCGGGCGCGGGCTGCCCGGCACCGGGTATCGCCGGCCCCTGTTCGCGCTTCAGCGGCGTGCCCGAAACCAGCGGTTCGATCACATTGCCGAGGCCGAAGAAGAACGGCTGGCGCAGGGCGAAGCCGGCCGCCACGTCGACGCCGTCGACGGGGAAGAGGTTGGCCAGCTTGCGCTCGCCCGGATGCGCGGCGGCGAAATCGTTGAGGCCCGCAGCATAGGCGTCGAACAGCGCGCGCGTGTCTTCGGGCAGCTGCGGGTAGTCGCGCTCGGCGAGGCCGCGCGCGTCGAGCAGGTGATAGGCATAGTCGAACGCCGCCCCGTCCTGCCCGGCGATCGCGCCATAGCGCCCGCGGCTCATCGCGATGACGTCCTGAAGGGTGGAGAAATCGTCCTCCGAATGCGCGATAGCGACGCCATAGGCGACATCCGCGTCGGTATCGCCATAGATGTGCGGAACGCCGAATTCGTCGCGGATGATTTCCGCGGTATAGGTGCGGTCGGCCAGCGCCAGGGCGTCGCGCTTGGCCCAGAAGGGTTCCCACGTCGCCAGCGCGATGAATATTGCAAGCACCAGCACGAGCAGCGCAATGCCCGTGCGCCCCAGCCATTTTTTCATAGAAATGCGTCCTCTCTTGCAACTCGGTTAGCGAGCAGGACGGGCGGACGCAATGCGATTGGGCAAAACCTTCCCGCGGCTGTTCCCCGTTCCAGATTCGGCCCGCTAACCAGCGCGCAGTGACAGCACAGATCACCATCGGACACGATTCTTCCGGCAAGCCGGCCGAATTCGATATCGAGGAACTCCTCGCCACCCGTCTGCTCGTCCAGGGCAATTCGGGCAGCGGCAAGTCGCACCTGCTGCGGCGCCTGCTCGAAGAGAGCGCGGGCATGGTGCAGCAGGTGGTGATCGACCCCGAGGGCGATTTCCCCTCGCTGGCGGACAAGTTCGGCCATGTGGTGATCGACGGGGCGGCCTATTCGCCGGGTGAGATCGAGGCGCTTGCCCGCCGCATCCGCGAACACCGCGCCAGCGTGGTGCTCGATCTCGACGGGCTCGAGGTCGAGCAGCAAATCCGCTGCGCCGCGCAATTCCTCACGGCGCTGTTCGATGCGCCGCGCGAACACTGGTATCCCGCGCTGGTGGTGGTCGACGAAGCGCAGATGTTCGCCCCTGCCGCGGCAGGCGAGGTGGCGGAAGACACGCGGCGGATGACCATGACCGCGATGACCAACCTGATGTGCCGCGGGCGCAAGCGCGGGCTGGCCGGGATCGTCGCCACCCAGCGGCTGGCGAAGCTCGCCAAGAACGTGGCGGCCGAGGCCTCGAACTTCCTGATGGGGCGGACCTTTCTCGACATCGACATGATCCGCGCCGCCGACCTGCTGGGGATGGAACGGCGCCAGGCGGAACGGATCCGCGAGCTCGAGCGCGGACATTTCCTTGCGCTGGGCCCCGCCATCACGCGCGTTCCGCTGGCAGTGAAGATCGGTCCGGTGCAGACGGGCCAGCAGGCCCGCAGCGAAGGGCTGATGGCGCTGCCCGACACCGCGCCCGAAGACATGGCGGCGCTGCTCACCACCGACCTCGCCAGCGATGTCGCCAAGGCGCCGCCGCCGCCCGCGCCGCCGCCGGCCCCGCCGGTGGACGAGATCGAAACCAGCATCGCCGCGGCGGAGGAACGCCAGGTCGCTCCGCGCAGCGAGCCGGTCGATACCACGGCGGTGGCGACGCGGATCGCCGAGATCATTGCCGAGCTGGCGCGCGAGGAAGGGATCGCCTTCCAGTCGGCCAGCGCGCAATACCAGACCTTCCTCACCCGCTGCCGCCGCGAGCGGCTGATCGGGCCGATGCCCGACATGCGCGCCTTCCGCCGCCGGTTCGCCGTGGCCGGCGCCGGGCTGGCCGAGCTCGACGAAGCGCTGCAGGCGCGGATCATGCAGCTGGCCGGTGCGGTGGAAGAAGACCTGCTCGGCCCGTTCCTCGTGATCGCCAAGGCCGCGCATGCGGGCGAGACGCAGGTCGACGAAGCGGCGCTCGCGCGTGCCTATGGCACCAGCTCGCCCGGCCGTATCCGGCGCCTGCTCGATCATCTCGAGCGGCAGGGCCTGGTAGTGGTGCGCGAGGATTTCGGCGGCGACCGCACGATCATGGTCCCCGGGCTCGAACCGCTTGCCGACGGTTGATGCCGCGCCGCGGTCTGCATAGACCGGGACGATGGACTATGCCGATTTCGCCCATTTCGCCGCGCTCGACATCCGTGCGGGCACCGTGACCCGCGCCGAACCCTTCCCCGAAGCCCGCCGCCCGGCAATCAAGCTGTGGGTCGATTGCGGCCCCGACATCGGCGAACGCAAGAGCTCCGCGCAGATTACCGAACATTACACCCCCGAAGGCCTCGTCGGGCAGCGGGTGATGGCAGTGGTCAACTTCGCGCCGCGCCAGATCGGTCCGGTGATGTCCGAGATCCTCGTGCTGGGCTTTCCCGACGCCGACGGGGCGATCGTGCTGGCGCAGCCCGGATCTTGCATTCCCGACGGCGCCCGGCTGGCCTGAATTTGTCGCCCGGCGGCTTCACAAGCTGCGCGGCACCCCTATATCCGACTAACACACCTCGTTTATTTGCAGCGAGGTCTTGTGTTGCATAATCGCAACACCATATTCGGACGGTAATTTGTGATTGGGGTGTTTGCATGAATCTCGAAAAGTTCACCGACCGCGCCAAGGGTTTCCTGCAGGCTGCGCAGACCGTTGCCATCCGCTTGAACCACCAGCGGATTTCGCCGTCGCACCTGCTCAAGGCGCTGCTCGACGACGAACAGGGCATGGCCGCGCAGCTGATCCAGCGCGCGGGCGGCAATCCGGGCGTGGCGATTACCGAAGTCGACAACGCGCTGGCCAAGGTGCCGGCGGTTTCGGGCGGCGGGGCGCAGGCGACCCCGGGGCTCGACAATGACGCGGTGCGCGCGCTCGACAGCGCCGAACAGCTGGCGGAAAAGGCCGGCGACAGCTTCGTGCCCGTCCAGCGGTTGCTGCAGGCGCTGGCACTGGCCGACAATGACGCCGGTAAGGCGCTGAAAGCGGCGGGGATCGACGCCAAGGCGCTTGAGGCCGCGATCCAGGAAGTGACCGGCGGCCGCACCGCCGACAGCGCGGGCGCGGAAGAAAGCTACGACGCGATGAAGAAATACGCCCGCGACCTGACGCAGGCGGCACGCGACGGCAAGCTCGACCCGGTCATCGGCCGCGACGAGGAAATCCGCCGCACCGTGCAGATTCTCGCGCGCCGGACCAAGAACAATCCCGCGCTCATCGGCGAACCCGGCACCGGCAAGACCGCGATCGCCGAAGGCCTCGCGCTGCGTATCGCCAATGGCGATGTCCCCGACAGCCTCAAGGGCCGCACTCTGATGGCGCTCGACATGGGCTCGCTCATCGCCGGCGCGAAGTACCGCGGCGAGTTCGAGGAACGGCTCAAGGCGGTGCTCGACGAAGTAAAGGGCGCCGAGGGGCAGATCATCCTGTTCATCGACGAAATGCACACGCTGATCGGTGCCGGCGCAAGCGAGGGCAGCATGGATGCGGGCAATCTGCTCAAGCCCGCGCTCAGCCGCGGCGAACTGCATTGCATCGGCGCGACCACGCTCGACGAATACCAGAAATATGTCGAGAAGGACCCCGCGCTGCAGCGGCGCTTCCAGCCGGTTTTCATCGACGAGCCCAGCGTCGAGGACACGGTATCGATCCTGCGCGGGATCAAGGACAAGTATGAACTGCACCACGGCGTGCGCATCACCGACGGCGCGATCGTCGCTGCGGCGCAGCTGTCCAACCGCTATATCCAGAATCGCTTCCTGCCCGACAAGGCGATCGACCTGATGGACGAGGCCGCCAGCCGCATCCGCATGGAAGTGGAGAGCAAGCCCGAGGAAATCGAGAACCTCGACCGCCGCATCATCCAGCTGCGGATCGAGGAACAGGCGCTGCAGAAGGAAACCGACACCGCGTCGAAGGACCGGCTCGAAAACCTGCGCAAGGAACTGTCCGAACTCGAACAGCAATCGAGCGAGCTGACCACGCGCTGGCAGAACGAACGCGACAAAATCCACGCCGAAGCGCGGATCAAGGAAGACCTCGACCAGGCGCGGATCGAACTCGAACAGGCGCAGCGCGGCGGCAACCTGCAGAAGGCGGGCGAGCTGCAATACGGGCGAATCCCCGAGCTGGAGAAGAAGCTCGCGGAAGCCTCGGGCCACACCGATAATGCGCTGCTCAAGGAAGAGGTCACCGAAGACGATATCGCCGGTGTCGTCAGCCGCTGGACCGGTATTCCGGTCGACCGGATGATGGAAGGCGAGCGCGAGAAGTTGCTCGACATGGAGAACATCCTCGCCAAGCGGGTGATCGGCCAGAGCCAGGCGATCGACGCGGTGTCCAAGGCCGTGCGCCGCGCGCGCGCGGGCCTCCAGGATCCGGGGCGCCCGCTGGGCAGCTTCCTGTTCCTCGGGCCGACCGGCGTGGGCAAGACCGAACTGACCAAGGCGCTTGCCGGCTTCCTGTTCGACGACGACAGCGCGATGGTGCGCATCGACATGAGCGAGTTCATGGAGAAGCACGCGGTTGCCCGGCTGATCGGCGCGCCTCCAGGCTATGTCGGTTACGAGGAAGGCGGCGTGCTGACCGAAGCGGTGCGCCGGCGCCCCTACCAGGTGGTGCTGTTCGACGAAGTCGAGAAGGCGCATAGCGACGTCTTCAACGTGCTGCTGCAGGTGCTCGACGACGGGCGGCTGACCGACGGGCAGGGCCGCGTGGTCGATTTCAGCAACACGCTGATCATCCTGACCTCGAACCTCGGCAGCCAGTATCTCGCCAATATGGACGACGGCCAGAAGGTCGAGGATGTCGAACCGCAGGTGATGGACGTGGTGCGCGGGCATTTCCGACCCGAGTTCCTCAACCGGCTGGACGAGATCATCCTGTTCCACCGCCTTGCGCATGAGCACATGGCGCCGATCGTCGATATCCAGGTCGCGCGGGTGCAGAAGCTCCTGAAGGATCGCAAGATCGTGCTCGACCTGACCGAGGCGGCGAAGAAATGGCTCGGCCGCGTGGGTTACGACCCGGTCTATGGCGCGCGCCCGCTCAAGCGCGCGGTGCAGCGCTACGTGCAGGACCCGCTGGCGGACATGATCCTCGCCGGCAAGGTGCCCGACGGCGCAAAGGTCGCGATCGACGAAGGCGACGGCGAACTGGCGATGACGATCACCTGACCGCGTCGGACCCGATGCGGAAACGAAAAAGGGCCCCGGTTTCCCGGGGCCCTTTCTTTTAGGATTCCGATCTGGATCAGAAGCCGAATGTTGCGGCTACCTTGAAGTAGCGACCCATGATCCCGTCGAAATAGGTGGTCAGGCCACCACCGGTCGGCGCCGGGTAGGGCGCGCTACGGTCGAACAGGTTCTCGACGATGAAGCGGAAGGTGAAGTCGTTTTCGGTGCGGAAGCTGATGCCAGCGTCCATGTAAACGATTTCGTCGCGCTCGAAGAACTGGTACGAGGTCGGTGCCGCATCCGGATCAACGACGTTTTCGCCGATGTACTGGATCTGCGTGAATGCGCCGAAACCGTTGTTCTCGTAAGTCACGCCGACGGTAGCCTGGTGCTTCGAATAGCCCGGGCTTCCACGGAACGTCGAGAGATCGCCCGTCCCGACCTGCTGCTCGAGCTTGTCGATGTACTGGTACGAACCACGCAGGCTGATGCGGCTGTCAGCGCCGAGGAACGGCGTTGCCTCGGTCCAGCGCAGGTCCGCAATCACACCCTGGTAGTCATAGGATGCGACATTGAGGTAGCCGGTGCGGATGAATTCGACCTGGCCCGCCCCGTCGCGATCGATGCGATCGCAAGCCGAGTTGGGGAAGTCGTTGGCATCGTAGCATGCTTCCAGCGTGCCTTCGGCGTCCACACTCTGGATCGCACCTTCAAGAGCGATATCGACCCAGTCGACCGACAGGGTCAGGCCCGGAGCGAAGGTCGGTGTGAAAACCGCACCGATAGTCCAGCTGTCGGCCGTTTCATTCTCGAGTTCGGTGTTGCCCGAAAGCGAACCGCGCGTCGTGAAGTCGACGATGTTCGAGGTGAAATTGGCCGGCAGTCCGTCCGCAGCACAGTTCGCCGCACGCTGGGCCGGGTTCGGTCCAGCGTTGATGAAACGTGCATCGCACGGATCGTCCGCGGTGGTGAAGATCGCGCTGTTCGGGTTGAACAGTTCGGTGATCGCAGGTGCGCGGATCGAACGGGTGAAGTTGCCGCGGATCGCGAAATCTTCAACCGGCTTCCAGCGCCCGCCGGCCGTCCAGGTGATATCCCCGCCGGTGAGCGAGTTATCGACGTAACGAATGGCGCCCTTGGCTTCGAGCAAGTTGACGAACGGAACGTCCATCGTCGGCGAAACAAGCGGGATCTGGAGTTCGCCGAACACTTCGTCGGTGTTGTACGAACCTGAGACCGGATCGATCGGGATCGAGCGACCGAACTGGGTGCGCGGTGCATCCGGGTCGGCCGGGTCGGGCTGGCCGAAGAAGAACGCACCCGGATCGAAGTCCGCCGATTCGTCACGGTGCTCGTAACCGATCGAGAAACCGACCGGGCCGCTCCAGATATTGAACAGGTTGCCGCCGATGGTGGCGATGAAATCATACTGTTCGTTGGTCGCGGTCGGGTTGGCGATAGTCGTGACGTAATCCGCCACGGCCTGCGTGTTCTGGTTGCCGAACGGGTTGAACGGGGCGCAGATGTCGCTGATCGTCGCGATCGGCGAACTGTCTGCTCCAGCCGGGCAGCCAGCCAGGGCGTTCTCGAAGTTCTGCTGCACCAGTTCGCGGCTGCGACCCTCGGTACGCGAACGACCGTAGAGGCCCGAGACTTCCCAGTTCAGATTGCGCGAACCGAGGTAGAAATCGCCACGCAGACCGGCGACAACACGATAGACTTCGACTTCCGACGAGCCTTCACCGGCGATCAGGTCGGTGTTGGCGCGGCCGAGGTAGAAGAAGTCCTGGCCCGCGGGAAGCTGCGCGCCAATAGTTGCACGGGCTTCGTCCGACAGGAACGGGTTGCTCAACGGCACGATCAGATTGCCGTCGGGCGTGCCCGCATCGTCGAACAGCCAGGTGTTGTAAACCGGCTGCGAGCGCAGTTCGGTACCCTTCGAATTGGCGTACTGTCCTTCGAGGAAGGCCGTGATCGAATCGGTTACGTCGTAGGTAGCGGTGAGCGCGCCGAGATAGCGCTCGACCGGCGAGAGCAGGTTCGAGACCGGGAGAAGGCTGAAGCCGTTGCCGCCGGCGGAGTTCACCACACCGTAGCGTTCGCCGAAGTCCAGCGGCGTGAGGTTGCCATTGGCATCGAACACCAGCGTGTTGCCGCTGCCGTCGGTGATGTCGAAGCCGAAGCCGGGGACGATATCGATCGTCGTGGGAGCGCCGAACTCGCTGAGGATCGGGATACGGCGGTCGCTGATGACGACGTTGTCGAACGGCGAGTTCGGATCATTGGGAGCTGCGTAGAACAGGCCCTGTGCCGTGCGCTCGCGATCAGTGTACAGCAGACCTTCGGTGTTGTTGTACTCGACCGCTGCAACCACGTTGCCGCGACCATCGGCGAAGCTGGTCCCCACCATGGCGCCCAGACGGTATTCCTGCGCATCGCCTTCCTCGGCGATACCCATCTGCGCGTCGAAGCGGACGCCTTCGAAACGGTCCTTGAGGATGATGTTCACGGTGCCGGCGATGGCATCGGCACCGTAAATCGGTGCGCCGCCGACGGCGATGGTTTCAAGACGGTCGACCATCAGCGTGGGGATCGTGTTGAGATCGACCTGCGAACCGGCTGCCACGGGGCCGAAGATCGAAGCGGTGTTCGAGCTGACGTAGCGGCGGCTGTTGACCAGCGTCAGCGTGCGCTGCGAGCCCAGACCGAAGAAGTTGATGAAGCTCTGGCCCGAACCGAAGGAACCCGACTGGCCGCCGACCGCGCTGCTGGCGGGCGGACCGAAAGCGGGCTGTTCGTTGAGCACTTCGCCGACATTGGTCAGACCGCGTTCTTCGATCTGGTCGGCGTTGACGACGATCGAGGGCTCGAGCGTGTCGCGGTTGGGGCGGCGGATACGCGAACCCGTCACGACGATGGCATTATCGGCCTCGGGAGCGGCTGCGGCCTGTTCGTCGACGATGGTGTCGTCGGCATCCTGCGCGAAGGCAGGTGTCGAAACGGCCAGGGCGGCGATACCCGCGCTCGTGAAGAGCGCAAGCCGCCGGCCCCGTGCGAACGGGGGGGTGGAGGTCATGTTGTGGTTCCCTGATTGCGACCGTGCATGATTGCACGCGTGCATGAGAACCAAAACTTCCGAACGTGGCAATGCTTTAGCTTCCGTAAGGGAAAACTCGCATGAGGTTTGCCCCGAACTGCAATGAAAATGACACATCATTTGCTACAGAGACATCCATCTGCACGACAATCACCGGTCCCGACCGTGCGCCGCGGCTTGTCGGCGGGCTGCGATCTGATAGTCTCGCGGCGGTTCTGACGCCCACGCTTTCTAGGAAATCAATGCATGCTGCTTCGTCCTGATCGTCTGGCCTCATCACGCGCAGGTTCGCGCACGATGGGCAATCGCTCCTGGTACATGGCCGCGGCTTCCGTTGGGCTTGCAGCGATATGCACCCTGGCGTTCCCGGCAGTGACGTCGGCGCAGGACGCGCCCTCCGAGGCACTGCTCGACTGCCGCGCCATCGGCAGCGATGACGAGCGGCTGGCGTGCTACGACCAGGCGCTCGACACGCAGTACGGGGTGGACGAGGAGTTGCAGGAAAAGCGCCGGCAATACCGGCGCGAACGGTTCGGCCTTCCGGTGGATTCCTCGGGGTCCCGGATGGCCGAACTCACCGCGACGATCGCGGCGGTGGATGCGAACCTGCGGACCGGGCAAACGACGATCGCGCTCGACAACGGACAGGTCTGGCAGGTGCTCTCGAGCGGCGGTCTGCGGGCGCGCTTCCGCGTCGGGTTGGAGGTGACGATCAGCGAAAGCGCTACCGGCGGATATCGCGTGCGAATTGCGGACAAGACGGGGTTCAAGGGCGTGACCCGCGTCCGCTGAGGGCAGGCCCACCGCACCATGATCACAGATCAGGATATCCTGCAGGATGCGGAATGGCTGCCGCATCGTTATGACGAGACGAACGGCAGCTTCCGCTTTCGGCATGTCCCGCGCGACGTGCAACGCGAGGCCGCGTTCCTGACCGACGAGCATCTGCCGGATACCGGAGCGGAACGCGTCATACCGCTTGAACGGATCGACCGGCGGGCCCTGCCCGCAGCTCCGATCCACTTCGTGTTCCATTCGGCCTATTGCTGTTCGACCCTGGTTGCACGCATGTTCGATGCCCCCGGCTATTCGATGGGGCTGGTCGAGCCGGTGGTGCTCAACGACGTCGTCGGTTGGCGGCGGCGAGGGGCGCAGCCGGAAAAGATCGCCGCGGTGCTCGATATCGCGCTTGCCCTCCTCGCGCGGCCGTTCGGCGATGACCGCGCGGTCGTGGTCAAACCCTCTAATATCGTGAACTCACTCGCGCCTGCCATCATGGGTCTGCGCGCGGATGCGCATGCGATCCTGCTGTATGCGCCGATCGAAGACTTCCTCGCCTCGATCGCGGTAAAGGGTCTGTGGGGACGCCGCTGGGTGCGACAGGCATTGATCGGCCAGATGCAGGATGGCGTTCTGGCGCAGCAATTCGCGCCCGATGAGATGTTCGAACTGACCGATCTGCAGGTCGCCGGCCTGGGCTGGCTTTCGCACCATTCAATTTACCGGAAAATGCAGGACCGGTTCGGCGCCGGGCGTCTCGGGATCTGCGACAGCCGCAGCCTGTTGGCGGAACCGGCCGAGACGGTGACAAAATTCTTCGCTCGCTTCGAATTGCACCCCGGCCCAGAAGATAGCGCGGCCATCGCAGCGGGACCGGCTTTCACGCGAAACTCGAAGGAATCGACGTCCTATTCCCGCAGCGACCGCGAGCGGCAAATCGCCGCGACGCGCGAGGCCAACAGCGACGAGATCGCCAAGGTCGCCGAATGGGTGAGGGTGGTGGCGGATGGCATCGGGCTTGATATCGCGCCGCCGCCCTCCGTCTTGCGCTGAGGCGCAGGCCTCAGGTGGCGCCGTCGTCGCGGTCCAGGACGTCCCACTGGCCACTCGCCGCGCCCCTCACGATCGAGCGTGCGAGACCATTGCCCTGACGGGCTGCGGCCAGCCACTGCTTCTTCGTCATGCAAACTTTGTTCTTGATTGCACGCGAACGAACGCTGCGGACGGTCTTGCAGATCATCCTGTCGCTGGTCTTGGCTTTCTGTTCGGTAACCGCTTCCGCTTCGGGGGACTGATCTTTCGTTTCGCCTCCCTGGGCCGAGAGGCCAGCACCAAAGGGCAGCACAAGCGCTCCGAGCACCATCGTTGCTTTTTGGAAAGGCAGTCTCGTCATAGATAGGTCCTCCTGTTTCGCATCCTGCCGGCCGAACCGGGTTTGCTCATCATAAGACCCCGGGGAGCCTTCGCTCAGGATCACGCCGCTCGCCATGCACGGTGTGAGCCCGAAACTCAGTTCGTGATCAGCCCGGAAGAATTCTTCTCCGCCATAGCGCTCGCCAGGCTTCGGCCTTCGCGTGCGACGCGTGCCCATTCCCGATTGGTCAGGCAGACACGGCGTTTCTTGGCGCGCGAGCCAATGACGGACTCGGTCCGGCATACCGTATAGTCGGGATGTCGCTTGTCGGTGATCTGCGTCTTGTCATCTTCTTGGCTCTTTGTTGCGCTGTCCTGCGCAGCGGCGGGCGCGGCCAGAACGGCTAGCGGAACCAATGTAATGGCCAACAACTTGCGCAAACGTACCTCCCATCAAGATTGACGGTAGCCTAACACAACAAGCCGGTAAGTCAAAACCCGTAGCAGGCCGGTGCGTTTGCGCGGATATTGTCGTCCCGGCCGATCGGCGAAGTCGAATACGGCCCGCACAAACAAATGGGGGCGGCGCCATCGGCACCGCCCCCACTCATTTCATCGTGTCGATGCGACTAGAAGCGAAGCTTCACTGCAGCCGCGTAACGACGGCCGAGGGCGTCGTAGGTCGACGGGTAAATGTTACCCGAGTTGTACGCGGTCGAACCGATGTCCGAGCCGACGATGGTCGGCTTGTTGTCGAGCAGGTTCTGCACGGTGAAGACGAACTCGAAGTTTTCGGTCGCCAACCAACGCAGGCTCAGGTCGAAGTAGCTCTCAGCACCAATGGTGTTGAAATCAACATCCTGGCCAGCCACCGGACCAGCGCTATCCGGCAGGGTGCCGACGAAAGCGTCGCCGCTTTCTGCACGCTGGAGCGGTTCGAACTCGACACCGTCGAGGTAGCGCCACAGCAGCGAGACATCCAGCTCGTCGTAGAACGAGAAGGTTGCGCGGGTGTTGAACACGAACTCAGGCTGGATCGAGCCACAGTTCACCGAGTAGTAGCTTACGCACTCGCGGTTGACCGAAGTCGGGGTCGCCTGGAATTCGTTGCGGTTCGTCCACGTTCCGTCGGTCGAGAAGCGGAAACCGATATTGTCGGTCAGGCTCGTGCGATAGCGCATGCTGACGTCGATACCATCCGTCTTGATCGTGCCGAGGTTCGACAGGCTGAGCAGCAGCCCGGGAACTTCGTTCGGCGAACCGTCGAGACCACCGGTGGTTGCGCTACGAAGGATGAGCGAACAGAACGGATTGTCCGCGCTCGGTGCGTCGTAGCAACCGCCGACAAGGTCGTTGACCGTCGGAGTCGTGATCGCGTCTTCAACCTTGATGTTGAAGTAGTCGACCGTGAACGAGAGGTTGTACATCGGTTCGAACACTGCACCCACCGTCCAGGTGGTGGCCGTTTCAACGCCAACATCGGGGTTGCCGCCCGTGGTGATGTTGATCTGGCCAGCTGCCGGCTGGAGGATGTTGCCGATCAGGCTCTGTGCTGCCGCCTGGCTCGCACCACCAGCCACGATCTGCGAAACGCAGGCCGCAGTCAGGGCAGCATTGCCGACCGGGTTGGTCCCGGCACAGGGATCGACAGCAAGGTTCGACAGCTGCGTGACGACCGGCGTGAAGAGTTCACCGATGTTCGGTGCACGCGACGAACGCTGGTAGTTACCGCGATAGGTGATGCCATCGATGGGGGTCAGCGTACCGCCGACCTTCCAGGTGAACTCACCGCCTGCAGTCGAGTAGTCCGAATAACGGCCACCGGCTTCGAGGGTCAGATCGCGAACGAACAAATCTTCGATGACCGGGATTGCGACTTCGGCAAAGAAGTCCTTGACGTTGTACGAACCGTCGATGTCCGGAGCGGCACCGCCGCCACCGACAACTGCACCCGGGGTCTGCGAAGCTTCGTCCGACAGGCGGGTTGCGGTGTACTTGCGGTATTCGGCACCGAGCGCGAACGAGATCGGGCTAGCCGAAATGCCGAAGCCGAGATCGCCATCGATGATCGCCGCGGCCTGCGTCAGGCTGGCCTGGGTGATGACCTGCTGCGTCAGGTTGAAGACGTAGTCGATGGCTTCCTGTGAGCCGAGATCGCCGAGCGGACCGAACAGGTTGATCGGCGCACAGCCGCCAGCCGGATCGACGCACTGGACGCCACCGGCACCGTCGGGAATGGCGAGGAGCGACTGCTCAAGGCGCTGCAGACGGGCAAAACCGCCCTGGCGCTGGATGCGTTCGCTTTCACCGTATCCACCCGAAACTTCCCAGCCGATCGAATCGGTGATGTCGCCGCGGAGGCCGCCAACGAGATTGAACAGCGTGGTGGTGAAGTCCGAAGTACGCGTGCCGGCTTCCGGCGTACGACGACGGATCGAGCTGGTGACCAGGACATAATCCGGGTTCGCCGTGCCGTCAGCCAAGGTGGGACCGAACTGGCTGTTCCGGGCTGCAGTGTATTCTGCTGCGGTCAGCCCGAGGTTGTCGCCGAACAGCTGTGCAAGCGATTCAGGGATGTACGGGTTGTTCAGGTTCACCTGGTAGGTATTGAAGAACGAACCGCCCGGAGCGATGATCGTCGAAACGGTATTCTTCGAGAACGCCGCCTGCGTGAACACTTCGACAGCGTCCGACACTTCGTAGTTCGCCGAACCGTAAACGTTGAAACGTTCGAACGGCGTCAGGAAGATGTTGAACGGGTTGAAGTTGAACGGGCGATCGAAACCGCAGAAGTTCACGCCGTCGTCGCAGATCTGACCGAAGAAACCGACATCGTCGGCGTCCCCACCATCGGGGGCGACGATGACTGCGGGAATGGCGTTCGACGAGCCGCCGCCAGCACCGGTGAACGAACCGATGTTGAACAGCGAGAAGTCACGGTCGCCCTGGTAAACGGCGTCCTGGTTCTGGTAGCCGATGCTAAGGACTGCGTTACCGCGGCCATCGTCGAAGTTGGCACCCAGGGTGACGTCGGCACGGAAAACGCTGCCGTCGCCTTCTTCGGTGATCTGCTGCGAAGCGGTTGCCTCGAGGCCTTCGAAGTCGGTCTTGGTGACGAAGTTGACAACACCGCCGATTGCGTCGGCACCGTAGGTGGTGCTTGCGCCGCCGGTCAGGATTTCCGTGCGCTCGATTACTGCCAGCGGAATGTTGTTGAGGTCGACGCGGCCGGTGGTGTCGGCCGGCGTGAAGCGGCGGCCGTCAAGCAGAACGAGGTTACGCTCGGAGCCGATGCCGCGCAGGTTGACGAAGCTCGAGCCGCCGTTGCCGTTGTTGACGGCCGAACCGACGCTCGGAACCGCCGAGGGCAGTTCGCGCAGGAATTCTTCTGCAACGTTGGTCTGGGCGAGTTCGAGGTCGTCGCTGCTGACGACGCTGACCGGGCTGGCCAGTTCGAGGTTGGGGTTCGAGATACGCGAACCGGTAACGACGATTGCTTCCGAAGGCACGACGGGAGCGGCAGTTTCTTCCGCTTCCGTTGCAACCTGTGCCATCGCCGGCTGCGCGAGAAGCGCAAGACCGAGAGCGGCAGGTGCCGCGCTGGCTTTGAAGTAGGTTTGGAGTTTCACTCTGATAATCCCTCTATTGATCGACCGACCCCTGAGGTCGGATCTCCAAGGAACCCCTGGGAGGAATAGAGAAAATGCACGAACTTAACGCCCATGCAGATGCAGGATCCCTCCAGTGGAACGTCGCATGTGCCTTTAGGGACGCGGTGAATGCAAAGCTTTTGTTACATTTTGGCCGGTTTGGCGTAGCGGGTGTGACGCCGATGTCACACCCGCCGGCCCGCCCGGTTTTCATGCGTCCGGGCAGGCGGAGCAATCGCGGAAACATTCGGTCCCGCGCTGCTTGACGTTTACGTAACCCCGGCTTACCCAATTGGTCCCATTTGAAAACCTATAATGAGGATGTCGATGCCCGAAGCCTATATCGTCGAAGCCGTCCGTACCGCCGGGGGGCGCCGCGGGGGCCGTCTGGCCGGGGTGCACCCGGTCGATCTCGCCGCCACATCGCTCGATGCGGTCATGGAGCGCAGCGGTCTCGAGGCCAAGGCTGTCGATGACGTGGTGATGGGCTGCGTCAGCCAGGGCGGCGAGCAGGCCATGCAGGTCGGCCGCAATGCCGTGCTGGCGAGCAAGCATCTGGGCGAGGGCGTCCCCGCGGTCACGATCGACCGCCAGTGCGGCTCCAGCCAGCAGGCAATCCAGTTCGCCGCGCAGGCGGTGATGAGCGGCACGCAGGACGTCGTCATCGCCGCGGGTGTCGAGAGCATGAGCCGCGTGCCCATGGGCTCGACCGCGATGTTCCACATGAAGGAAGGTCTGGGCAATTATAAATCGCCCGGGCTGGAGGAGAAATATCCCGGCATCCAGTGGAGCCAGTTCATGGGCGCGGAAATGATCGCGCAGAAGCACGGCTTCTCGAAGGACGACCTCGACCGCTTTGCGCTGTCGAGCCACCAGAAGGCGATCGAGGCGACCAAGTCGGGCGCCTTCGAGGCCGAAATCGTCGGCGTGGAGATCGAAACCGCCGAAGGCGAGGAATGCCACACGGTCGATGAAGGCATTCGCTTCGACGCGACGCTGGAAGGTATCGCCGGCGTCAAGCTGCTCAGCCCCGAAGGCAAGATCACCGCGGCCAGCAGCAGCCAGATCTGCGACGGGTCGAGCGCGGTGCTGGTGGTCAGTGAGCAGGCGCTGAAGGACTACGGCCTCACCCCGCTGGCGCGGATTCACAATCTGACGGTGACCGCGGGCGATCCGGTGATCATGCTCGAAGAACCGCTGTTCGCCACCGAGCGTGCGCTCCAGCGCGCGGGCATGTCGATCAACGACATCGACCTGTACGAGGTGAACGAAGCCTTCGCCCCGGTCCCGCTGGCATGGCTCAAGCACCTCGATGCCGATCCCGCCAAGCTCAACGTCAACGGCGGCGCGATCGCGCTGGGCCATCCGCTCGGCGCGTCGGGTACCAAGCTGATGGCCACGCTGGTCCACGCGCTCAAGGCGCGCGGCAAGAAATACGGCCTGCAGACGATGTGCGAGGGCGGCGGCGTCGCCAACGTGACCATCGTCGAGGCGCTCTAATTCACTTGAAATCTGAGAGGACAATCCATGGAAGTAAGTAGCAAAACCCCCGCCGTCGTCACCGGCGGTGCATCGGGTCTCGGCGAAGCGACTGCGCGTGCGCTGGCCGCCAAGGGCGCCAAGGTCGCCATCTTCGACATGAACGAGGAAAAGGGCGAAGCCGTTGCCAAGGACATCGGCGGCATCTTCTGCAAGGTCAATGTGACCAGCGACGAGGACGTCGATGCCGGTTTCGCCAAGGCACGTGAAGCGCATGGCCAGGAACGCATCCTCGTCAATTGCGCAGGCATCGGCAATGCGATCAAGACCGCCAGCCGCGACAAGCAGAGCGGCGAAATCAAGCATTTCCCGCTGTCGGCCTTCGATTTCGTCATCCAGGTCAACCTGATCGGAACCTTCCGCTGCATCGCCAAGTCGGCCGCCGGCATGATGACGCTCGACCCGCTGACCGAGGAAGGCAATCGCGGTGCGATCGTCAACACCGCCTCGGTCGCGGCCGAGGACGGCCAGATGGGCCAAGCGGCCTACTCGGCATCGAAGGGCGGGGTCGTCGGCATGACCCTGCCGATCGCGCGCGACCTGATGAAGGAAGGCATCCGCGTGAACACCATCCTGCCGGGCATTTTCGAAACCCCGCTGATGAATGCCGCGCCGCCGCAGGTGAAGGAAGCGCTCGCAGCCAGCGTCCCGTTCCCCAAGCGTCTCGGCCTGCCGGGCGAATACGCCAAGCTTGCCATGTGCATGATCGAGACCGGCTACTTCAACGGCGAGGACGTGCGCCTCGACGGTGCCATCCGCATGGCGCCGCGGTGATCGCCAGACGGCTTTCCCATTGCAGGCGGGAGACCTAGCCTCGCCTGCATGATTATTCCAGCGCCTCCGTCCGCATGCCGAAAACGGCGCGGGCGGGGGCGCTTTGCATTTGACCCTCGGGACCGCGTTCCATGCGTTCCGTCCTGACGGGATGACCGGAGAGGAAAACCAACCCATGCCCTACAGCCAGATCAAGCTCGACATCGCCGACGGCATCGCCACCGTGACGCTGCACCGGCCCGACAAGATGAACGCCTTCACCCGCACGATGATGGCCGAATTCATCGATGCGATCGACACGACCGACGCCGATGACAGCGTGCGCGCGGTGGTGGTGACCGGACACGGCGACAGGGCGTTCTGCGCCGGGGCGGATCTCACGCCCGATGACGGGGGGCATGTCTTCTCCGATCCCAATCCGGTCGACGACCTGTCCGACGAGCGCGTGCGCGACGGGGGCGGACGGCTGACCCTGCGCCTGTTCGATTCCAAGAAACCCTTGATCGGCGCGTGCAACGGGGTGGCGGTGGGCGTCGGCGCAACGATGCAATTGCCGTTCGACATCCGGCTGGCGAGCGACACGGCGCGCTTCGGCTTCGTCTTCGCGCGGCGGGGAATCACGCCCGAAGCCGCCTCGAGCTGGTTCCTGCCGCGGCTGGTGGGCATGCAGACCGCGCTCGAATGGTGCATGACCGGGCGCATATTCGATGCGCAGGAGGCGCTCGATCGCGGCCTCGTCCGGTCGCTCCATCCGCAGGGCGAATTGCTCGATGCTGCGATGGGGATCGCGCGCGAGATTGCCGACAACACCTCGGCCGTGTCGGTGGCGATGACCCGCGCGATGCTGTGGCGGCTGGGCGCGGGCGGACATCCGATGGATGCGCACCGGATCGACAGCCGCGCGATATACCGGCTCAGCCGCAGCGAGGATGCCAAGGAAGGCATCGCCAGCTTCCTCGAGAAGCGCGCACCGGCCTATCCCGACACGGTCGGCAGCGACATGCCCGATTTCTACCCCTGGTGGGACCAGCCCGAATATCGCTGAGCCGCCGCGCCGAAAGCGAAGGTTACATCGGCAACGGCCTTGCCATGGGAGGGCCGTCCTATAAACGTAGCACCATGCCGAAACACCAGCCCGCCCAACGCCTTGCAGAGTTCCTGCCGTACCAGCTGTCGATCGCGTCGAACGCGGTTTCGACGCGGATTGCGGAACAATATCGCAAGCGCTTCGCGCTGAAGACCACCGAGTGGCGGATCATGGCCGTGCTGGGTGATCACGGCGCGCTGACGCAGCGCCAGCTTTCGCAGCAGACGCTGATGGACAAGGTGCCCGTCAACCGGGCCTGCAAGCGGCTGGAAGACCGGGGGCTGGTTCAGCGATCGCCCAATGCCAGCGACGGGCGGTCGCACCTGCTCGAACTGACCTCGGAAGGGCGCGCGGTCCACGCGGGTATCATGCCGCTGGCGCTCAAGATCGAAGGCCAGTTGTTCTCGGTCCTGAGCGAAGAGGAACGCGCCAGCCTGCTGGACATGCTCGTCCGCGTGCGCGACCAGGCCGGAGACTTCGACGCGGAAAGCCTGGCCGACTAGGCGTCGGCCAGGCTTTCGGGTCGCATCTGCCGCGGGAGCGTGCGGTCTAGCCGATCCCGCCGCTGAAAGCGTCGGCGATCGAACAGGCCGCCGGGCCGAGAATGACGATGAACAGCACCGGCAGGATGAACAGGATGAGCGGCACGGTCATGATGGCCGGAAGCCGTGCTGCCTTCTCTTCGGCGCGCATCATGCGTTCGTTGCGGAATTCTGCCGACAGGACACGCAGCGCCGATGCCAGCGGCGTACCGTAGCGCTCGGTCTGGATCATGGTCGTGACCACGCCTTTCACCGCGTCGAGATCGACACGGTAGGCGAGGTTGTTGAATGCCTTCTTGCGTTCGTTGAGAAACGACAATTCGATCGCGGTCAGCGCGAATTCGTCACCCAGTTCGGGATAGGCGCGGCCGAGTTCCTTGGCCACGCGATTGAAGGCGGCGTCGACGGTCAGGCCGGCTTCGGCGCAGATGACCAGCAGGTCGAGCGCGTCGGGCAGCCCCTTCCGGATCGCATCCGAACGCTTCTTGGCGATGTTGCTGATATAGAGTTCGGGGCCCTTGTAGCCGATGAACAGGGCGAGGGCGAGCGCTCCGACGCGCTTCATCTGCCAGTCGGGGTAGACTTCGACCAGATACAGCATGACGAAGGCGAAACCGCCCAGGAGGATCGGCAGCACGGCGCGCAGGCCGATGATGACGATGGCCAGTTCCTTGTTGCGGAAACCGGCCTGCGCCAGCTTTTGCTGAACGACTTCGACCTGGCTTTGCTGCAGCACTTTCATGCTGCCGAGCGTGTCCTTGATCCGGTCTGTGGTGTCGGTCTTGCGGACGAGGCTCTGGCGCTTCTTCGTGCCTGCCGTGACGAGCCCCATCTTGAGCTCTTCGCGGCGGCCTTCGAGCGCCTTGACGCGCTTGCTCATCGGATCCTTGATCGTCAGCGCCGTATAAATGGCGAAAACGACGGCCAAGGCGGCGATGCCTGCCATGATCGAGCCGACGATGTAAACGTCGAAACCAAGCAGTGTGGGGCCGGTTGCGGGATCCATTGCGCTTATCCTTCCCCGATCAGATTTCGAAGTTGACCATTTTGGCCATGATGAAGGCGCCGATGCTCATCCACACCAAGCCGCCGAGCCCGGTGACAATCAACCGGTCGTCTTCGAAGAACCCGCCGATGTAGGACGGATTGATCCACAGGATCATGCCGAAAACGATGAAGGGAAGCGCTCCGACGATATAGGCGGAAGCTTTGGATTCCGAGCTCATCGCCTTGATCTTGAGCTTCATCTGCGCGCGCTTGCGCAGCACGTCGGACAGGTTCGACAGCGTTTCGGCAAGATTGCCCCCCGTCTCACGCTGGATTGCCAGCGTGATGCAGAAAAAGTTGAACTCGGGAATGTCGAGCCGATCGGCGGTTTGCTGGAGTGCTTCCTCCATCGTCCGCCCGATCTTGATGCGCTCGACCACGCCCTTGAATTCCTCGCCGACCGGGCCGGGTACCTCCTGCGCCACCACGGCAAGCGTTTCGGTGACGGGAAGGCCGGAACGCAGGCCGCGCACCAGCAGTTCGATGGCATCGGGAAATTTGGCATTGAACTGGGCCGTGCGTTTCTTGATCGCACGCGAGACAATGAAATGCGGCAGGCCCGCGCCGACAAAGACACCGATGGCCAGCGCCAGACCGACAGAGCCGCTGCGCAGATACAGCAGGATGGCAGCGCCGATCCCGAGGCCGATCGAGGCGTAGGCATACTGGCTCAGCGTCCAACCCTTGCCCGTGCGATCGAGCCGGTTGGCGAGGGCCTCGACGCGTGACGTCGATCCGGCAACCCGGTGCATCTTGGGGCGCCGGGCCGCGATGGCCTTCTTGAATTGCGATTCGACCTTGGCATCGGTGCTCTGCGAATGGCGATAGCGAAGCTGTTCGAGCCGCCGCTGACTGGCCTTGCTCGCATTCGGTCCGGACAGCAGCATGTACCCGATCGCCAGTAGGGCAAAAACCCCGATGGTCAGCAGCGCGAGCTGGGTAATGTTCATGCTTGGTCTCCGTTTGCCTGCTGGCAGAACCGGGTTGGCCCCCGGGCGGCGTTATTGCGCGGGTTCTGCCACCGGGTCGGTCTTTTTCTTCGCGAGCAGCTGCTTGAAATCGAGTGCGCCGAGCAGCGATTTCTTCGCCCCCCCGCCATCGCTTTCGTCGAGGTCGCCTTCGGCCGCGCCGATAACCAGCGAGGCAAGCTGATTGATCGCGGCACTGGCTTTCGATCCGCCATTCGCGTCGACGAAGGTCTTGCCCAACTTGGCCGCATTGGTCGCCGCCTTCTGGTCGAACGGGATGGAGATATCGATCTTGCGTTCGATCGAGGCCTCGAAATCGGTCTTGCTGATCTCCGCCATGCCTGGCTGCACCTTGTTGGCAACGACGATGACCTGCGAATGCGGGGCGTTCGTTTTCAGCCAGGACAGGATCCGGATCGTGTCCCGTGCCGAGGCAAGCGACATCTCAGCCGCCAGCACGATCGCATTCACTTCATTGAGCAGATGCGGGAAATTGATCAGCATGTTGCGCGGCATGTCGAGCACGGTCATTTCGAACTGGTGCTTGAACTCTTCCTGCAGCTGCAGGAATGCGGCGCCATCGGTCATCAGCGGCTGGTTGATCGGCGCTTCGGCCGACAGGATGGCGAGGTTCTCGTTCGCACGGATCATCGCGCGTTCGATGAACAGCCCGTCGATGCGGCCGGGATTGTCGATCGCGTCGGTAAGACCGCGGCCCGGTTCCAGGTCGAGCGTCAGCGCGCCGGTGCCGAAATGCACATCAAGATCGAGCAGTGCGGTCGGCATACGCTTCTCGGCCGAGAACAGCCATGCGAGCGAAGTGACCAGCGTCGAGGCACCGACCCCGCCGCGGGTGCCGATCACGGCAGTCGAAATATGGCGTTTGACGCCTTCGTCATCGCCCGCCTTGGGGGCCATGAACACTGCCTGGGCCTGGGTCAGCGAATCTCGCAGCATGTTGGCGGACAGCGGCTTGAGCAGGTAATCGTGGATCCCGCTGGCCAGCAGGTCGCGATAGAGCCGCACGTCGTTGACCTGGCCGATCGCGATGACCACCGTGCCGGGTTCGCAGACTTCGGCCAGTGCGTTGATGTCGTTGAGCGGATCGCCGCTTTCGGACAGGTCGACCATCAGGATGTTCGGGCTTGCCGAGACCGATAGCGACTGGATCGCGTTGCGCAGACCGCCCTTGTTGCATTTCTCGGGGGGCCAGCCGAGCTCGATCACGACCGGGCGCAGCACGTCGAGGGCGTTCTCGTCGCAGATATAGGCTGCAAAGGCATCGCGGTTGCCGGGCAGGCCCGATTTGAGTGAAGCGCTCATGGCTGCTTAGCCTCCTTCTGTGCTGCTGACTTCGGCAAGATCGCCCGTGCCGGTCGGTTCCTTGTCGCGGTAGGCCTTGATGGCTTTGGTCGAGGTCGTGACGATCGTCTCGCCAGTGCCCGCCTGCCCGCTGATCAGGTCTTCGGGATTGGCAACCATGGCAGCGAGATTGCCGTTCACGGCACATCCGTATCCCGGGTAGGTCGCGTTATATTCGTTGCCCTCGGCATTGGCCGACCAATTGGGGCAGTCGGGAACGCTGGCCGTCGACCGGGTGATGACGATCCGCGCCTGTCCCGGGGCGACGTAGCCGGCAGTCACTGGCGATCCATCGCTGACCAGCAAGCCGTGCCGCTCTGCCAGTACGGCGAGGTCTTCCGAAACCGCCGGGTTGGCCGTGGGGTCGTCGAGCGAAATGCGATCGCCATACCCGAGGGCCATCGCGTCGAACCATCCTGCGATCCGCTGCTGTTCAGCCACCGGCAGGCCCTGGCCGCCGGTCTGGACATCGAGCGTGAAATTGGTGCGTTCGACGACCGGCTGGCGGGCGCTGTAAAGCGACTTGTTCTCGGTCGGGAAGCCGCCGCATGCGCCCAGCGCGAGGCCGAGCGATAGTGCGAGCGAGCCGGCGAACTTGCCTTTGATTGCCTTGGCCATTCTACTCTTCCCCTTATTCGAAGCTGAAGCCGGGCTGCGCCGAAGCGCGGCGTGCCTCGCTCTCGCGCTTGGGTTGCTGTTCGCCGTCATCGGCGGGCAGGCCCTGCGATACCGACGGCGTGTCGGGCGTACTCTCGACAGCACGAGGCTTGGGCCGCTCGGCGCCGGTGACGCCATCGCTCTGCTGGAAACCCAGCAGGCGCTGGAACTCGGACGGCTTGCGGAAGCCGTCGGTCGGCAGCTTGATATCGTTGCCGTCGACCGGCTTCACCAGGTACGGCGTCACCACGATTACCAGCTCGGTCTCTCCCTTGCGGTAGGTGGTCGAGCGGAACAGGTTGCCGAGGATCGGTATGTCACCGAGGCCGGGTGCCTTGTCGATCGTGTTGGTGGCCGAGTTCGACAGCAGCCCCGCGATCATGAAGCTTTGCCCCGACCCGAGTTCGATCGTGGTTTCGGCGCGGCGAGTGGTAAGCGCGGGGACCTCGAACCCGTTGAGCGTGATCGCCCCCTGGCTCGATAGCTCCGATACTTCGGGACGGACGCGCATCGAGATGCGGCCATTGGCGAGAACCGTCGGCGTATAGGCCAGGCTCACCCCGTAGTTCTTGTATTCGATCGTGGTCGTGCCAAGGCCCTGGGCGAGGGGAATCGGAAACTCTCCGCCCGCGAGGAATTCGGCAGTCTCGCCCGACAGGGCGGTCAGATTGGGCTGCGACAGCGTGGTGACGAGCCCCTGCGTCTCCGCAAGATCCAGCGCGGCACCGATATCGAGACCGAGGAACTTGCCGAACGCGCCCAGCGTGCTGCCGGAGGAACCCTGATTGACAATGTTGTAGAGATCGCCCTCGAGGTCGCTCCCCACCGCGACCGGTCCGCCCGGCGAAACCTGCGTGAAGGGAGAGCGGCCCTGGCCGATCCCGAACTTGAAGCCGCCGGTCGCATCCACACTGGTGAGATTGACGCCCAGCGCGCGCACCACGCTGCGGCTGACCTCGGCAATGCGAACCTGCAGGTTGACCTGCAGCGGTGTCGCCATGCGCAGGCGGCTGATGACATTGGCATCTTCACCGACATAGGCTTCGACGAGGCGCTGTGCTTCGGCGGCGTCTTCGGGCGCTGCGACCGTGCCGGTCAGCAGGATGACATTTGACCCCATGGTGGCGACCGATATCTTCGCCTGCGGCATGGCCATGGCGAGCAACTGGTCGATGCTGCCGATGTTCGAGCCCACGCGGATATTGGCGGACCAGATGATGTCGCCCGCCGCATTGCTGGCATAGATCGTGGTTTCGCCGCCGGACTTGCCCATCACGAACAGCTGGCGCTGCGACTTGATCTGCACGTCGGCGATCTCTTCGTTGGCGACGAAGACGTCGGCCATGGTGCCGGGCACATTGACCAGTTCGCCGCGGCCGATCGACAGGACGACTTCCGATGTCGGGCGCACGACCGACTGCGCCGTCGCGACGCTTGTCGGTGCAGCTGCCAGCGGCGCGATCGCCAGGCTGGCCAGCAGCAGTTTGGATGTAAGACGACGTTTCATGGCTTGGCCCCCTGAATGGCGTACCTTGTTCTGTTTTCCGCTCATCGACCGCCCACCGGTACCTGCGTGGTTTCCTTGCCGCGCGTGACGCGGACCGTGGGGCCCGAATAGGTGAGCGCTTCGGGACCGGCGGTCGGCATTGCGGCCTGCTGCGGGGCGGTCGAGCCCTGCGGCGGAACCGTCCGGCGCTGGAAGCGCGAGACGTTGCCGCCCGTGACAAAACTTGCCTTGCCGTCGATCGGGCGCGACATCGCCTGGCGCAGGATGCGTTCTTCCTCTTCGGGCGTGGCGTCATCGGGGATCGTCACATCACCCGAAGCGATCGCGCGTTCGAGTTCGGTCTGGTTGTCGGCCAGCGAGCGCAGCGACAGGCTGAGCACGCCGATGGTCTGCGCGACGGCGACCTTTTCGGCGATCACCGGAGTGACTTCGAGCGTCACTGTGCGGAACTCCTTCACCACGGTCGAGCCGTCCTCGTTCTTTTCAGACACGGTGGACTGATCGGTGGCCAGAACGCGAAGGTTACGAAGGATGGTTTCCGACGCCTTCAGATTCGCACCCTCGGTGCCATCGACCTCCTGCGTCAGGACCATGTCGACGCGGTCACCCGGGAAGACGAAGCCGGCCACGCCCGACTGGGCGGTCACGGGAACGGTGATGGCGCGCATGCCCGGTGCCAGAGCGGCGGCGAGGAAGCCGCGATCGCCCGGCGCGACCAGCGTGCCCTGCGTGACGGGTTCGCCGGCCGTGATCGGGTGGCGTACCACCGTGCCCAGCAGCTTGCTCATATCGGCTTCGCCGTCGAGGAAATAGGCGTCCTGGACCAGCTCTTCGGGCCACAGCTGGAAGCCGATTGCATCGGCCGTTATGATCGTGCCGACCGGCAGCGCGCGCTGGGCAACCAGGACCTTGGGGCCCTGCGCTTCGACCCGCGCCGCGGCATCGGCCTGCGGTGCGCTTGCGCCGGCGAACATGCTGCGCGCAATCAGCGCCGTACCAACCGCGATTACCAGCGCGGCGATCAGCAGAACCAGCTTCTTCCTATCCATGGCTGTCTAGCCCCCTAATTCGGCCCGCCGGTCAAAGGTGCGGGCAAGTATGGTTTCGTGCCTTACGGGCGAATTGGTTAAGAACGGGTTCTCAACCGCCTGCGACGGGCCCCGCCTGCGCCAGCAACTGTCCGCTGGCGACGATCCAGATGCCCGCGAGCGAGATCGCCGGGCCGTAGGGGACCCACAGGTCCCGTTCGTGCCGGCGAATGATCCGGATCGATCCGAACGTGACGATCAGCAGGACTGCGAACGGTGCTGCAACGAGCGCGATGGCGGCTGATGCGCTGCTCGCCGCAGCCGCGATCAGCGCTTCGGGCACTGGCAATTGCGGCCCACCCAGGACCGCGCTCGCGAAGAGGGCCGCGATGAGCGTTCCCACCAATAGCATTGCGGTATCGCGCGCCGGACGGGTCCTGATCGTGGTCGAATGCGCCACTCGCCACGCAGCAATCCCCATCGTCAGCACCCAGCCGAGCATCGCCATCGCGATCAGCAGCAAGGTAAATTGCGAGGGCGGGATCCACAGCGCCAGCGCGGTCAGCAGCTTGACGTTGCCGCCGCCCATCTGGCGAATGGCGAACAGCACGCAGCAGGTTGCGAAGACCAGCAGGGCCAGTCCGATCTGGAAGCCGATGCCGGGCCAGAGCGGCAATCCGATCGACAGCCAGTACAGCGGCGCACCAAGCGCAACGGTCAGCGTCAGCCGGTTGCTGATCGTCCGGTGCCTGAGGTCGGTCACGATTACCCAGAGCAGTGCGATTGCCAATCCGGCAAGCAATACGTAGGTGAAAGTCTGGTTTTGCATGACGCTCCGCAAGCTCTGCTTCGGACGGCAGTGATAGCGCAGCGTGCTTACCAAAAAGTAACCATAGAGGAGGCCGCGGACACCGGCATGCCAGCGCCACAGGAAACCTTCGACCGCCGCGCCATTCCCGCGTCCGCGACCGAATTGCGTTTCGTCCTGCCCGATGGACATGCGATCAGGCGGATCGACTGGCCGGGATCGGGCGGCGGCAAACGGGGATCGATCTTGTTCCTTCCCGGGCGCGGCGACTTCTACGAAAAATATCTCGAAACGCTCGATCACTGGCATGGCGAAGGCTGGCGCGTGACCGCCGCCGACTGGCGCGGCCAGGCCGGTTCGGGGCGGCTCGGCGGCGACGCGGTGACCGGCCACGTCGCGGATTTCACCGACTGGACCGCCGATCTCGCGCAGCTGTGGCGTGCGTGGAAGGAAGACACCCCCGGGCCGCATGTCCTGGCCGGCCATTCGATGGGTGGGCACCTGGTGATGCGCGCGTTGGTCGACGGCCAGGTCGATCCCGATGCGGCGGTGCTCAGCGCACCGATGATCGGCATGGCGGGGCCCCCGCTGCCGCTGGGCCTGCTGCACATGGTGGCGCGCTTGATGACGCGGATCGGCGACCCCCGGCGCCAGGCCTGGAAATGGAGCGAGAAGCCGGGCGAAATGCCGGCTGACCGCAACGCCCTGCTGACCCATGACGGCGGGCGCTATGCCGACGAGCTATGGTGGCGCGAACAGCGCCCCGAACTGGTCATGGGGCCCGGCAGCTGGGGCTGGGTCGAACGGGCCTATGCCTCGGTGCGGCACCTTGCCCGCAAGGGCATGCTCGAAACGGTCCGCGTGCCGGTGCTGGTGCTGAGCACTGCAGCGGACCGGCTGGTGAGCCATGCCGCCGCGGGCCGCGCGGCCGAGCGCTTGCCGCAGGGCGAACTGATCGCCTTCGGCGACGAGGCGCGCCATGAGATCCTGCGCGAGGTTGATCCGGTGCGGGCGCGGGCGCTGGCCGGGATCGCCGAATTCCTCGACCGCGTCGCGCCGGCGGGAGCAAGGCCATGACCGCCGATTTCGCGATCGTCGGCGCCGGCATTGCGGGTGCCAGCCTGGCCGCCGAACTGGCCGAGGGCGGCGCCAGCGTGCTGGTGCTCGAGGCGGAGGATGAACCCGGCTACCACGCGACCGGACGATCCGCCGCATTCTGGGAGGAATGCTATGGCGGGCCCGAGATCGTGCCGTTGACGCTGGCATCGGGCCCGTTCCTGCGCGACGGCGGTTTCCTACGTCAGCGCGGCGCCCTCTACATCGCGCGCGAGGGCGACGAGGAACTGGTGACCGACTTCATGCAGCGTTTCGTCCCGACCGGTGCGACGATCCAGCACCTGGGACGCGCCGACCTGCAAAAGCGGCTTCCCGGAGTCCGTCACGAATGGTCCGATGCGATCTGGGAGCCGGTCTGCGCCGATATCGACGTGGCCGCACTGCACGCGCATTATCTGGCGCGCATGCGTGCCGCCGGGGCGCAGCTGGAATGCCGTGCACGGGTGTCGGGGCTCAAACGCGACGGCGGGCGCTGGGAGATCGCGACCGACCGCGGCGCCGCCCACCATGCAGCGACCATCGTCAACGCTGCCGGCGCCTGGGCCGACGATCTGGCGGCGATGGCAGGTGCGCAGCCCGCCGGGATCGAACCCTATCGCCGCACGGTGGCACAGCTGCGGATCTATCCGCCCGTGTCGAACGATCTTCCGCTGGTGCTCGACATTCGCGGCCGGTTCTATTTCAAGCCCGAATCCGGACGTCTGTGGGTCAGCCCGCACGACGAAGTGCCGAGCGAGGCGTGCGATGCGGCGCCCGAAGAGATGGCTGTCGCCGAGGCGATCGCGCGGCTCGAGGAAGTGGTCGACTGGCGGGTGGAAGCGGTCGAGCACAAGTGGGCCGGGCTGCGCAGCTTCGCCAAGGACCGCCGACCGGTCTACGGTTACGATCCCGCAGTCGAAGGCTTCGCCTGGTTCGCGGGGCAGGGCGGCTTCGGTATCCAGACATCGCCGGCTGCTGCGCGCCTCGGCCGCCAATTGCTGCTGGGCGAGGCACGCGACGCCCTGACCGAAACGCTCGACGCCGAGCTTTATTCACCGGCGCGCTTCGCCTAGCCAAAAATGCGCCGGGCGCTAGGATGCGCCGGATCACGCCAGCTATTCAGGAAGGGAAAAATGGCTCATCACTTCGAAATCTACCGCGACAAGGCCGATGAATACCGCGTGCGGTTCAAGTACAATTCGGAGGTGATGTTCTCGACCGAAGGCTATGCCTCGAAGGCGAGCGCGCAGAACGCCATCGATTCGATCAAGAAGAACGGACCCGACGCGGAGATCGTCGACAACAGCTGATCAGGCGGTGCGCGCGATCCGTTCCGCCTCGTCGCTGGCGAGGCGGTCCACCCGCTCGTTCTCGGGATGGCCCGCGTGGCCCTTGACCCAGTGCCATGCGACGCGGTGATGCGCGGTCAGCTCGATCAGGTCGTGCCATAGATCGGCGTTGCGGACCGGCTTCTTGCTGGCATTGACCCAACCGCGTTTCTTCCAGCCGTGGACCCACTTGGTGATCCCGTCGATCAGGTACTTGCTGTCGGTATAGAGATCGACCTCGCAGGGTTCGATCAATGCACCCAGCGCCTTGATCGCGGCGATCATCTCCATGCGGTTGTTGGTGGTGTCGGGATCGCCGCCAACCAGTTCCTTTTCATGCGGCCCCATGCGCAGCAGCGCGCCCCAGCCGCCGGGGCCGGGATTGCCCTTGCAGGCCCCGTCGGTGAATATTTCGACTTGCTTCATGCGAAGGCGCTCTGGCCGCTGGCGCGGTAGAATTCCAGCCGCCTGGCGAAATCCATCGGGTCCTTGCGGTGGACAAGCGCGTCGTCGGGCGTGTCGAGCCAGTCCTGCGCGCGGCTGGCGATGAACCGCAGGCAGGCGCCCTCGGCCAGCAGCGGCAGCGCGGCCCGTTCGTCATGGCCGAGCGGGCGCAAAGTTTCATATCCCTCGATCAGCGCCCGGCCGAGCGCGCGATCGCAGCGCGAGCCGGTCCCGTCGAAGCACCAGGCGGCATGGGTCACGGCGAGATCGTACGCCATCGACCCGGTGCAGGCGAAATAGAAATCGATCATCCCGGTTACGCGGTCGCCAAGCATCAGGACGTTGTCGGGAAACAGGTCCGAATGGATGATCGACCGGGGCAGGGCGCGGGGCCATTCGTGCACGATCGCCTCGCCCGTCTCGAGGATCGGGGGCAGATCCGGATCGATCGTGCCCAGCGCTGCCGCGCCGCATTGCTTGAGGATATCCAGAGTGTCACCCGGCTCGAGCGTGCTGGTGCGCGATTGCGGGAAGTCGCGCGCGGCGAGATGGATCTGCGCCAGCGCGCTGCCCACCGCTCCGGCCTGCCCGGGCGTCGGGGCGCTGGGCGAAAGACCGGGAAGGAATTCGATCAATGCCACGGCCTTGCCGTCCAACATCCTCCAGGCCGCGCCGTCGCGGTCGTGAATGGTGCGCGGCACGGGGCAGCCGCTTGCCGAAAGGTGATCGAGCAGACCGAGGAAGAAGGGCAGGTCGGCGGTCTCGATGCGCCTTTCGTACATCGTCAGGATAAACCGGCCCCGCGTGGTTTCCAGCAGCCAGTTGGAATTCGAGACGCCTTCGGCGATGCCCTTGAAGGAAACCAGCCGGCCGACGTCGTAATGCTCCATCAGCCGAGCGAGATCTTCGGCCCCGAGATGGGTATAGACCGCCACGTCAGTCGGTGAGTTGGCGCGGCAGCTTGAAGATCATGTTCTCTTCGGTGGCGGCGATCACCTCTTCCTCGACCAGCCGCCAGTCGGAGAGCCGGTCGACCACTTCGCGGACGAGCTTTTCGGGTGCCGAAGCCCCTGCCGTCAGGCCGATCGTGCCTATGCCCTCGAGCCAGGCCGGATCCATTTCGTCGGCACGCTGGATGAGATAGGCGGTGGTGCCCAGCCGTTCGGCCACTTCCACCAGCCGCAGCGAGTTGGAGGAATTGGGTGCACCGATAACCAGCACCAGGTCGCAGCTCGCCGCGATCTGCTTGACCGCCGCCTGCCGGTTGCTGGTGGCATAGCAGAATGTCTTCCGCCTTGGGCGCAACGATCTGCGGGAAACGCGCTTCGAGCGCCGCGATGATGTCGCGCGTATCGTCGACCGAGAGCGTGGTCTGCGAGAGGTAGGAGAGATCGTCATCGGGACCGAAGTCGAGCTCAGCGACGTCGTCGATCGTCTCGACCAGCGTGATCCTCCCCTCGGGCACCTGGCCCATCGTGCCAATCACTTCCGGGTGACCCGCATGACCGATGAACAGGATGTGCTGGCCCTTTTCGATCTGCCGTTCGGCCTGGCGGTGAACCTTACTCACCAATGGGCAGGTGGCGTCGACATACAGCATCTTGCGCCGTTCGGCTTCTGCCGGGATCGCTTTGGGCACTCCATGCGCGCTGAACACGACCGGTGCGTCGTCAGGCACCTCGTCGAGTTCCTCGACGAAGATCGCGCCCTTCGCCTTCAAGCTGTCGACGACATAACGATTGTGCACGATTTCATGCCGGACATAGACCGGGGCACCGTATTTCTGCAGCGCACGCTCGACGATCTCGATGGCGCGGTCGACCCCTGCACAGAAGCCGCGCGGCGCCGCGATCAGGAGCTTGAGGGGCAGGCGCGGATCGTTTCCGCTGGTGCCGGGCGTGGATGGAAAGGGGGCATTCATGTCCCGCCCTCTAGCGCTTTCGCGCAGGCCAAGCTAGGGCGTCCCGCAGCCTGAGGGGCTACGAATTCGAATGACCGCAAAAGGGAAATTAGCCGCATGACCATCCGCACCCGTCTGCTGCCCGCACTCGCTGCCGGTCTTGCGCTTGCCGGCTGTTCTACGGAAGGCGATCTGGTTCTCAACCAGGGGGTCGGAATTTCGGCGGTCCGCTCGACCTGCCCGGCGGTCGGTATTCCCGACTATACCGGCGATATCACCACCTTCCGTGCCCCGGGTGCGACGACGCAGGCGGATCTCGATGTCACGGCGGCAATCACCAACCTGCGTTCGAACTGCAACGAAGAAGCGGGCGACCGGGTCTATACCGAAGCCAGTTTCGACGTCGTTGCCCGCCGCAGCGACACCACTGGAAGCCGCACGGTCACGCTGCCCTATTTCTCCACCGTGCTGCGCGGCGGTTCCTCGGTGGTCAGCAAGCGGGTCGGCAATGTCACCCTGCAGTTCGCCGACGGGCAGGAACGCGCGCAGGCCAGCGGCACGGCGGCCGCCTATGTCGATCGCGCTGCCGCGACGCTGCCCGAGGACATCCGCGAGCAGATCACCCGCAAGCGCGAACCGGGCGACCCCGACGCTGCGCTCGATCCGCTGGCCGATCCCGCGGTGCGGGCCGCAGTGCAGCGCGCCACCTTCGAACTGCTGGTGGGTTTCCAGCTGACCGAAGCGCAGCTGCGCTACAACGCCACCCGCTAGGGCGCTGCGGGGCGCGCCTCGCATCTTGCCATTTCGCGCCGATACGCTAGGCGCGCGCCATGGCTGATTTGCACACTCTTCACGCGGCTTTCGCCGCCCGGATCGACGCGGTTTTGAACGCTCTCGAGATGGAGGGCGTGCTGCCTGCCGATACGCCCCGCGGCAATGTCGCGGTCGAGCCGCCGCGCGATCCCTCGCACGGGGACCTGGCGACGAATGCCGCGATGGTGCTGGCCAAGCCGGCCAAGACCAATCCGCGCGCGCTGGCGGAAAAGATCGTCGAGCATCTGCAGCGCGAACCCGACATCGACGCTGCCGATATTGCCGGACCCGGCTTCATCAACCTGCGCCTTTCGCCCGACGCTTGGCGCCGCGAGCTGCTGGCGATCGCCGAGCTGGGCGACGACTATGGCCGTTCCGCCCTGGGTGACGGGCAGACGGTCAATGTCGAATATGTCTCCGCCAACCCGACCGGTCCGATGCACATGGGCCACTGCCGCGGCGCGGTGGTGGGCGATGCGCTGTGCGGTCTGCTCGAATGGGCGGGCTACCGGGTCGTGCGCGAATATTACGTCAACGATGCCGGCGGGCAGGTCGACGTGCTCGCGCGCTCGGCGCATATGCGTTATCGCGAGGCGCTGGGCGAGGATATCGGCGCCATTCCCGAAGGGCTGTATCCGGGCGACTACCTCAAGCCGGTGGGCGAGCGGCTCGCGCAGGAATTCGGCGACGCCTACAAGGACGCCGACGAAAGCGAATGGCTCGAGCTGTTCCGTCACCGTTCGGTCGCCGCGATGATGGAAATGATCCGCGCCGATCTCGCGCTGCTGGGCATTCATCACGACCTGTTCTCCTCCGAAGCCGAACTGCAGGCAGCGAAGAAGCCCGAAGCCGCCGAGGCGTGGCTGCGCGAAAAGGGCCTGGTCTACGACGGCGTGCTCGAGGCGCCCAAGGGCAAGGCACCGCCCGAGGACTGGGAGCCGGTCGAACTGCCGCTGTTCCGGTCGACCGAATTCGGCGACGACCAGGACCGTCCGATCAAGAAGTCGAACGGGGCGTGGACCTATTTCGGTGCCGATCTCGCCTACCACTTCCAGAAGGCCGAGAATGCCGATGCGCTGATCGACATCTGGGGCGCGGACCATGCCGGTACGGTCAAGCGGATCAGGGCCGCGGTCGCCGCTCTGACCAAGGGTGCCGGGCGCGATGTGCCCTTCGACGTCAAGCTGGTGCAGATGGTCAAGCTGCTGCGCGACGGCGAACCGGTGAAGATGTCCAAGCGTTCGGGCACTTTCGTGACCTTGGCCGAGGTCGTCGAAGAGGTCGGCAAGGACGTCGTGCGCTTTACCATGCTCACGCGCAAACCCGATGCGCAGATGGAATTCGACTTCGCCAAGGTGGTCGAAGCATCGAAGGACAACCCGGTCTTCTATCTCCAGTATGCCCATGCGCGCATCCATTCCACGCTGCGCAAGGCGGGCGTTGAGCCCGGCAGCGACAATCTCGACCGCCTGGGTGCGGACGAGCTGGCGCTGGTCCGCGAGGCGGCCCAGTTCCCGCGCGTGGTCGAAGCGGCCGCCAAGGCGCGCGAACCGCACCGGATCGCTTTCTTCCTCGGCAACCTCGCCGCTGCCTTCCACAGTTTCTGGAACGCGGGTAACGATGATCCCGCAATGCGGATCATCCAGGAAAGCGACCCCGAGCTTACGGCGGCGCGGCTGTTCCTGGCATCGCAGGTCGCGCAGGTGATCCGCAACGGGCTCGCCATTCTTGGGGTCGAGGCAGTGGAGGAGATGTGAGCATGACGGGGGCGAGCGCTTACGGCAGTGGCAGCGAGTGGGAGAACGAGGACCAGCTCGACCTCGCCGATGACGAGAGCCTTCCCTGGCTCGAGGCGGGCGAGGACGAGGAGCAGGCCGCGGGTTTCGACACCTCGCGGTTGATCCTGCTGGGCGTACTGGCGCTGATCGTGCTGGCCCTTGTGGTCGGGGCGATCTGGTTCGTGGCCAACCAGACGTCCGACGAGCCCGAAGCCGATGGCAGCGTGATCGCCGCCCCGGACGAGCCCTACAAGAGCAAGCCCGAAGACCCGGGAGGCAAGACTTTTGCCGGCACGGGCGATACCAGTTTCGCCGTGGGTGAGGGGCAGACGCGTGAAGGCCGGCTGGCCGAACCGACCACGACGCCGGCCGCCGCGGCTGACGACAGCGATGGTTCGGACGCGGGCAATGCCGCGGCGCCGGCCACGCCTTCGGGTACGGCGGTCCAGGTCGGTGCCTATCCGCGACGCGAAGATGCCGAGGCCGCGTGGTCCAACCTGATGCGGCAGACCGAAGCGCTCAACGGCGTCCGCCACCGGGTGGTCGAGGCACAGGTCGATATCGGACAGGTCTACCGGCTGCAGGCGCTCGCGGGCGACCGGGCCTCCGCCAATCGGCTCTGTGCGGCGCTGAAGGCCGACGGCCTCGCCTGCTTCGTCAAATAGAGCGGTCTCGCATCCGGTATCCACACCTGCCGCGCGCCGCGAACTTGCGGGAACGCGCGCCGCGGCGCATTTTCAGCAGATGACACCCGCCATTTTCGGCATCGCCGGGACCGCACTGGGCGCCGACGAGCGCGCCTTCTTCAAGGACGCCGACCCGGCGGGCTACATCCTCTTTGCGCGCAATTGCGAGAGCAAGGACCAGCTGCGCGCGCTGACCGACGAACTGCGCGCGATCCACGGACGCGATCGGCTGGTCATCTCGATTGATCAGGAAGGTGGACGGGTCGCCCGGATGAAACCGCCCGTGTGGCAGGCTTATCCCGCGGGTGAAGTATTCGCTGCCCTGTGGGACGTCGCCCCCGCTTCGGCGATCGAGGCCGCCCGCGCCAATGCCGAAGCCATGGGCCGCGAACTGGCCGCCATGGGGGTCACCGTCGATTTCCATGCGCCATTCGATGTCCGGCGCCCCGAAACCGACGATGTCATCGGGGATCGTGCGCTGGGCAGCGACCCGTTGCAGGTCGCCGCGCTCGGCCGGGCGGTGCTCGACGGGCTGGGCCGGGCGGGGGTCGTTGGCTGTCTCAAGCATATGCCGGGCCATGGCCGCGCCACTTGCGATTCGCACAAGGAGCTGCCGCATGTCGCCGCCAGCGATGCCGAACTCGAAGTGGATATCGAGCCGTTCCGCACGCTTGCTGCGCATCCGCTGGGGATGAGCGCGCATATCGTTTTCGAAGCCTGGGATGCCACGGTGCCGACAACGCTTTCCGAGACGGTCGTACGGGACATAATCCGCGGCCGGATCGGGTTCGACGGGCTGTTGCTGACCGACGATATCGACATGCAGGCGCTCGACGGCACCATTGCCGAACGCTCGCGCCGCGCACTCGCGGCGGGATGCGACATCGTGCTCAATTGCTGGGCCAGGATGGAGGACCAGCAGGCGATCGCCGATTTGGGGAAGACGATGTCCGACCAGTCGGCGCGCCGGCTTGAAAGGGTGCATGCGGCGATGCATCCGCCTTCCGATGGCCCCGATACGGATGAGCTGCTGGCCAAGCGCGACGCATTGCTCGCGCTGGCGGAAAAGCGCGCGGCGTGACCGACAGCGGCCTGCTGTTCCCCGAGGACGATACCGCGCCGCAGGAGGATTGGGATGGCATTGCGGCAGAGGCGGCGGTCGATGAGAATGCGCTCTATCTCGAGCTGGATGGCTGGGAGGGTCCGCTCGACCTGCTGCTCGACCTCGCGCGGCGGCAGAAGGTCGATCTGCGGTCGATCTCGATCCTCGCTCTGGTCGACCAATATCTCGACTACATCGACCATGCCGAGGCGTTGAAGCTCGAACTGGCGGCCGACTATCTGGTGATGGCCGCCTGGCTTGCCTATCTCAAATCGGCCATGCTGCTTCCGAAGGACGAGGAAGAAGCCCCCGGGCCCGAAGAACTCGCCCTCAGGCTGCAACTGCGCCTGCAGCGGCTTGGCGCGATGCGCGATGCGGCGGCCCGGCTGATGGGCGGCAACCGGATCGGCCGCGATGTTTTCCTGCGCGGCGCGCCCGAAGGGCTCGAGATCGAACGCAAGACGCGTTGGCGCTGCGACCAGTTCGCGCTGATCGAGGCCTATGGGCGCGTTAAGGCGCGGACCGCCCCGGCGATCCACATGGTGCGCGAACGACCGGTGATGACGCTCGAATCTGCGCTCGACCGGGTATCCAACATGCTCGGCGTGACGCTCGACTGGATCGAATTGCGCGATTTCCTGCCCCCGCACGCGGAGCCCCGCCTGCGCAAGTCGGCGCTCGCCTCGAGCTTCGTCGCCGCGCTGGAACTGGCGCGGCTGGGCAAGGCCGAATTGCAGCAGGACGATACGTTCGGACCGCTCCGGTTGCGGCGGGTCACCGGCTGATGGACGATCTCGCCCGCGCCGTCGAAGCCGCGCTGTTTGCAGCGGAAGAGCCGATGACTGCCGAAGCGCTCGCCGGTTTCCTGGGCGATGCGGCGGTCGGCGACGTGCGCCAGGCGCTGCGCAGCGTGGCGCAGGATTACGAACCGCGCGGCATCCATCTGGTCGAGCGAAGCAAACGCTGGCATTTCGAAACCGCGCCCGATCTCGCGCACCTCCTGCGCCGCGAGCAAGAGCAGATCAGGCGGCTGAGCCGCGCGGCCACCGAAGTGCTGGCGATCATTGCCTATCACGAACCGGTCAGCCGCGCGGAAATCGAATCGATCCGCGGGGTGCAGACCAGCGGCGGGACGCTCGACGTGCTGATGGAAGCGGGATGGGTCAGGATCGCGGGCCGCCGAGAGGTGCCGGGTAGGCCGACGATCTATGCGACGACGCCCGAATTCCTCGAGCATTTCGGCCTGTCGAGCCGCCGTGACCTGCCCGGAATCGCGGAATTGCGCGCCACCGGCCTGCTCGACCCGGTCGACGATGCCTATGACGAGTTGATGGGAGAGGCCACAGGCGAGGATGGGGCGGACGATACCGAGCGAAGCGACGATCCCGAAGAGAGCTGACTGGCGCTAAGCCCGCGCAACGCCTATATTCGCATTCAAGCAATGTGAAAGAGAAGGTCCCATGGGTCTCAGTGTCTGGCAGCTCGCCATTATCGCCGTCGTCGTGCTCGTCCTGTTCGGTCGCGGGCGGATTTCCGAAATGATGGGCGATTTCGGCAAGGGCATCAAAAGCTTCAAACAGGGCATGAATGAAGACGACGCGCCCGCCAAGCAGCTCGGCCATGAAGCCAAGCCCGCCGACGAGGCACTCAAGCCCGACCAGGTCAAACAGACCACCGACACCAAGTGATCCGCTAGCGGGCAGAGGCAGGCTATGTTCGATATCGGCGCCAGCGAATTGCTGGTGATCGTCATTGTGGCGATCCTCGTGATCGGCCCCAAGGACATGCCCAAGGCGCTGCGCCACGCGGGCCGCTGGATCGGCAAGCTGCGCCGCATGTCCAACCATTTCCGCGCCGGGCTCGACGAAGTCGTCCGCCAGGCCGAGATCGAGGAAATGGAAGACAAGTGGGCCGCGCGGAACAAGGAAATCATGGCAAAGTATCCCGACGGTTCCTCGCCTGAAGGGGGCGCGCCGGAGAACCTCCTGCCCGACCAGCCGATGGAACCGCTGGCTGCGGCAGGCGAGGTGCCCGATGCCGATGCCGCGGCGGAAGCCGCGATCAAGCGTGCCGCCCCGGTCAAGGCGGCCGAACATTCGGACGAACCCACCCTGCCGCTCGACCCTCCGCCCCCGGGCAAGGATAGCTGACATGGCAGTGATCAAGGACATCGACGAAAGCCAGGCCCCGCTGCTCGATCACCTGATCGAACTGCGCGGACGGCTGGTGCGCTGCGTGCTGGCGCTGGCGCTTGCCTTCGGCGTGTGCCTCTACTTCGCCGATCCAATCCTCGGCTTCCTCATCCAGCCGCTCAAGAATGCCTTTCCCGTGGGCGAAGGCCAGCTGATCTTCACCAAGCTCTACGAGGTCTTCTTCGTCGAGCTGAAAGTCGCCCTGTTCGCCGGCTTCTGCCTGAGCTTCCCGATCATCGCCAACCAGCTATGGGCGTTTATCGCGCCGGGGCTCTACGCCAAGGAAAAGCGGGCCTTCCTGCCGTTCCTGCTGGCAACGCCGATCCTGTTCGGGATGGGTGCGGCGCTGGCGTATTACGTCGTCATGCCCACCGCCTTCCGCTGGTTCCTCGGCTTCGAGGGAACCGCGGGCGGGATGGAGATCCAGGCGCTGCCGACCGCCAATGAATACCTCGGCCTGGTCATGCAGTTCATCCTCGCTTTCGGGATGAGCTTCCTGCTGCCGGTGCTGCTGCTGCTGCTGCATCGCGCGGGTCTTGTCACGCGCGACCAGCTGGTGTCCGCCCGGCGCTATGTGATCGTGCTGATCGTAGCGCTCGCAGCGATCATCACGCCGCCGGACCCCGGTTCGCAATTGCTGCTCGCGGTTCCGCTGCTGCTGCTGTTCGAAGGTTCGCTGGTGCTGATGCGGCTGACCGATCGGCGCCGCCGTACTGACAGCGACGGTACCGACGAGGCTCAGTCCGCTTCGTAGACCTTGCGCCCGCCGACCCAGGTTTCCAGCACCTTGGTCGCCCGCAGTTCGGCAGGCGAGGCCAGCAGCGGATCGCGGTCGATCAACACGAAATCTGCGCGTTCACCGGGCAGCAGCCGGCCGAACCGGCCTTCGGCGAACCCGGCATAGGCCGCTGCGCTGGTAAAGCCGGCCAGCGCCTGTTCGCGATTGACGCGTTCCTCGGGTCGCCAGCCGCCGAACGGTTCGCCATTCGCATCCATCCGCGTGGTCGCTGCGGCGAGGCCGGCGAAGGGATCGGGCGATTCGACCGGAGCGTCCGAGCCGAAGGCCAGTCGCCCGCCAAGCTGCAGGATGCTGTTCCAGGCATAGGCGCCGTCGAGCCGATCCGGCCCCAGCCGCGCTTCGGCCATCGAGCGGTCGCTGGTCTGGTGAACCGGCTGCATCGAGGCGATGACGCCGTTCTGGCCGAAACCGGACAGGTCCGCCGGATCGATGATCTGCGCGTGTTCGATCCGCCAGCGCCGGTCGCCGGGGAAGCTTTCGCTCAGCTCGGCGATCGCGGCCAGCGCGTCGGCATTGGCGGCAGTCCCGATCGCGTGGATCGCGGGCTGGAAATTGCCCTGCGCGGCGCGGACCAGGATGTTGCGCAGCTTGGCCGGGCCGGTCAGCGGCAGGCCGGTGTTGCCGGGATCGTCCGCGTAGGGCTGCTTGAGCCATGCACCGCGGCTGCCCAGCGCGCCGTCGAGGTAGATCTTGATCCCGTTCATGCGCAGCTTGTCGTCATACAGCCACGGCGTGGGACGGGCGCCGGCGATCAGTTCCATCTCGTCCGGACCAGCGGCATAGGCCATGATCCGCAGTGTCAGAGCATCCTTGTCGCCCGCGCGGCGGAAGGTCTGCCAATCCTCGATCGTCGTGCCCATGTCGGCCACGGCGGTAATGCCGTTGCGGTGGAGGACCTCCTGTGCCTTGGCGAAGGCAAGGTCGCGCTCGGTCGGGCGCGGGGCGGGAATGGCGCGGGTCATCAGGCTTTCGGCGGCATCGACGAAGACCCCCGACGGGGCCTGCGAACCGGGCATGCGCTCGACTCGCCCCCCGGCAGGGCTTTCCGTCGCCGCGGTGATCCCTGCGGCTTCCATTGCCATCGTATTGGCCCAGCCGGCGTGCCCGTCGACGCGCTGCAGGTACACCGGACGATCGGCGACCGCGCTGTCGAGCTCGGCAGCGGTGGGGAACCTGCCGAGGCCCCATTTCTCCTGATTCCAGCCGCGGCCGAGAATCCAGGGCCGGGCCTCGTTTTCGGCAGCGAAGCGGCGGATCTTGTCGAGCGCTTCCTCGAGCGAATTCGTATCGGACAGGTCGAGCGTGAGCGCGCCGATGCCGATGCCCATGACATGCGCGTGCGCATCGATCAGCCCGGGGATCATGACTGCACCGTCGCCGTCTTCGCGGAAGTCGGTCTTCGGCACTTCGTCCCGCGCGGTCAGGATCTGCGCGACCTTGCCCTCGTCGTCGATCACCAGCGCGGTGAACCGCTTGAGCTTGCCATCCTCGCCGATCGTAAGACCCTCGACATTGTCGACCAGCACGTCCGCCGCGGCGGGCGTGGCGAGCGCAAGAGCCAGGGTTGATACGAGGAATTTGAATGACATGTCAGGCAGTCCCGTCTCGGTTAAGCGCGCCCAGCGATAAGGCATAGCTTGGTAGAGGCAAACCCTTTCGGCGATTGCGCCGCGCCTCAGCGCGCCGTAGGGGCGCAGACCATGACCCAAGCATCCTCCGCGCATGCCGACGCCCCCAAGGCGACCGACCAGCTGACCCTCGCCGATGTCCGCGCGGCCGCCGCACGCATCGCTGGTGCGGTTGTCCGTACGCCGATGCTGCGTTCGCAGACGCTGTCGGACATCGCCGGTGCGGATATCTGGCTGAAATTCGAAAACCACCAGTTCACTGCCGCCTACAAGGAACGCGGCGCACTGAATGCGCTGCTGCAGCTGAGCGACGAACAGCGCGCGCGCGGCGTCATCGCGGCTTCGGCGGGCAACCACTCGCAGGGCCTGAGCTACCACGGACGCCGGCTGGGCGTGCCGGTGACCATCGTCATGCCGCAGACCACGCCGAGCGTTAAGGTGATGCAGACCGAAAGCGTCGGCGGCCAGGTCGAGCTGGTGGGCGAGACCTTCGATGAAGCCTATGCTCATGCGCGCGAGCTCGAGCGCGAACGCGGGCTTACCTTCGTCCATCCCTTCGATGATCCGCAGGTCGCGGCAGGGCAGGGCACCGTCGCGCTCGAGATGCTGGAGGAGAAGGACGATTTCGATTGCCTGGTCGTGCCGATCGGCGGCGGCGGGCTGATGAGCGGCATGGCCACCGTGGCCCGGGCGCTCAAACCCGAAATCGAAATGGTCGGGGTGCAGGCTGAACTTTTCCCCTCGATGTACTCGGCGGTGACCGGGGACGAGCGCCCCTGCGGGGGCGATACGCTGGCCGAAGGCATTGCCGTGAAGGCCCCGGGCCAATTTACGCGCCAGATCATTGCCGAGCTGGTCGACGAAGTGCTGCTGGTCAAGGAATCGACGCTCGAACATTCGGTCTCGCTGCTGTTGCAGATCGAGAAGACCGTGGTCGAAGGGGCAGGCGCTGCCGGGCTCGCCGCGGTGCTGTCCAATCCCGAAAGGTTCGCCGGCAAGACCGTGGGGCTGGTGCTGTGCGGCGGCAATATCGACACCCGCCTGCTGGCCAATGTGTTGCTGCGCGACCTGGCGCGTTCGGGCCGCCTCGCTCGGTTGCAGGTGGTGTTACAGGACCGCCCCGGCGCGCTGTTCAAGGTCATGCGCGAATTCAACGCGCATGACGTCAACATCATCGAAATCTACCACCAGCGGATCTTTACCACGCTGCCGGCCAAGGGCCTGACCGCCGAGATCGAGTGCGAAGCCCGCGATGGCGGCCAGATCGATCGGCTGGTCGAAAACCTGCGCGCCAAGGGCTATGTCGTCGAACTGGCCGAACTGGCTTGAACCGGGGCCTTGATGACGCCGCCCGGCGGAAGAACGGGGCCGTTTGGCGAGGGGTGGTGGCTTTTCATGGTAAAGAGGGTTTTAACAAAGGACCCGCTCTGGCATTGATAGGCGCAGCAGGTAATTGTCCCCGCCGCCAAAAGGACGTCGCCGAAAGTGACCGCACCGATACGCTTCCCCCGCTTTTTCGTGACCAGCCCCGCGCCGTGTCCGTACCTGCCGGGCAAGAGCGAGCGGAAGGTGTTCACCGAACTGCGCGGCGACAATGCCGACGAATTGAACGAAGCGCTCGGCCGGATCGGGTTTCGCCGCAGCCAGACCGTGGCCTACCGCCCCTCGTGCCTCGATTGTCATGCCTGCGTATCGGTGCGGGTCGTGGCGAAGGAATTCCGCCCGTCCTCGTCGCAGAAGCGCACGCTCAAGGCGAATGACGATCTGATCGCGACCGAATGCCGCCCCTGGGCGACGGCAGAACAGTTCGAACTGCTGCAGAAGTACCTCGCTGCACGGCACCCCGGTGGTGGCATGACGCAGATGGAGGAAAGCGACTTTGCAGATATGGTGGAACACACCAGTGTTACCAGCTATGTGATTGAATATCGGGAGCCGGGCATCGGCACCGAACCGGGGCGTCTCGTGGGGGCGTGCCTAACTGACTATCAGGGTGACGGGCTGTCGATGATCTACAGCTTCTATGACCCTGAACATGGGGATCGCGCCGGTCTTGGGAACTACATCATTCTCGACCACATTCGCCGTGCGGCCGACAATGGGCTGCCTTTCGTCTACCTCGGCTATTGGGTCGAAGGGGCCGAGCGAATGCAGTACAAGGTCCGCTACCGCCCGCTCGAACGGCTCACCCGCGGTGGGTGGGAGCGCATGCCCGATGCGGAACAGAAGCAGCTTATCGCCGCTGCAACCGCGCCGCGAGCCAAGCGCCGCGACGATCCGCTTCCTGCGAAAGACGGGCTTGCTGCAGAGTATAAGGTCGACGACTGAGGTCGCGCGCGGCGCGCTTGCGACCTGTCTTGCCCTCGCGGCGTTTGCGGGTGCGCAGCCAGCAGTTGCGCAGGACACATCCGCGCCGGCGTCCCTTGAGGACCTGATCCCCGACAGCGCGGTCGACAATCCCGAAGCCTGGGCGCAACAGGGCACCGACGAAGGTGTGACCAGCGCCGAACCCGTGCTGGCCGCCGAAACGCCGATCGCCGATCTGCCCGCCATGCCCGTCGCATGGCCCGGCGATGTTGAGATCGAACCGCTCGAGCCGCTCGAACCGGAAGGCGATATCCAGTTTGCGGACCTGCTCGAGGATGCGCCGCAAATCGCTTTCGAAGACGCGGAAATCGAGACGCTGTCCAATTCGCTGGTGCTCGGCTTTCCGCAGAAGGAGCCGCCTTTCACCGAGCGCGGCGACTTCGTCGACCGGTTCGAAGCGCTCTCGACGATCGAAGAACTCGACAATGGCGATGAGAACGTCGCCCAGCTGGCGGCGCGCGCGCGCGAGGACGAGGAACTGCTGGCGACGCTGCTGCGGGTCTATGGCTATTACGATGGCGAAATCGTCCGCACGATCGCCACGCGTGACGCCGGCGAGGATAGCGCCGACCAGAATCCCCGCGTCCGTTTCGATGTCATTCCCGGGCCGCGCTATACCTATGGCGCGATAGACCTGGGCGAGCTCGACACGGCGACCGATGCGGCAGAGCTGCGCAATTCCTTCGACATCCAACCGGGCGAATATTTGCAGTCCGACACGATCCTGGCCGAACAGTTCGACCTCGACCGTGCGCTGGGCGAAACCGGCTATGCCTTCGCCGAAATCGACGAACCCGAATTGCTCATCGATCACGATCGGGTCGAGGGCGATCTGACGATGCCGGTGCGCCCGAATGGCAAATATGTCTTCGGCGGCGTCGTAAGCGACGACGAGGCGTTTCTTTCAAGCCGCCATCTCGAGCGTATCGCCCGTTTCGAACCGGGCGATGTCTACCAGCGCAGCCTCGAGTTCGACCTGCGCCGCGCGATAACCGCGACAGGGCTGGTCTCCAGCGCCAGCGTCGAAGCCCGCGAAATCGAGGCCCCGCAGGGCGACGAGCCGGGCGTGGTGGCCATGGACGTGAGCATGGAACGCGCCGAGCTGCGCACCATCGCCGGGGCGATCGGTTACGGTTCGGAAGAAGGCGTCCGCATCCAGGCGAGCTGGGAGCATCGCAACCTCTTCCCGCCCGAAGGCGCGTTGCGGCTGCGCGGCATCCTCGGCACGCGCGAACAATTGGCGGGTGTCACCTTCCGCAAGAACAATTTCGGCGGCCGCGACAAGGTGCTCACCGTCGATGCCTACGCCTCGAGCATCGACACCAGCGCCTATGATGCGCGCACGGTTGCGCTGACGGGCACGTATGAACGCACCTCGACATTGCTGTTCCAGAAGCCGCTGGCCTGGGCGCTGGGCGGCGAGATTCTCGCCACCGACGAGCGCAATCGCATCGTCGATGGGGTGGCTCGCCCGCGCCAGACCTATTTCATCGCTTCGCTGTTCGGCCGTGCGACGATCGACACCAGCGATTCGCTGCTCGATCCGACCCGCGGTTTCCGTGTCACCGGGTTCCTTGCCCCTGAAACCTCGCGCACCGAGGGCGAGCAGTACTATTACCTGCGGAACCGCGTCGATGCGGCCTATTACCAGTCGGTGGGCGAACGCACGGTGATCGCGGCGCGCGCGGCTTTCGCCAGCATTCAAGGCGCCGATCTCGTCGGCATCGCGCCCTCGCGGCGGCTTTATGCAGGTGGCGGCGGATCGGTGCGCGGCTATGGCTACCAGTCGATCGGTCCGAAGAACCAGTTCATGGAACCGATCGGCGGACGCAGCCTCGTCGAGGCCTCGCTCGAAGCGCGCATCGGGACCGGCTTCTTCGACGGGGCGGTATCGGTCGTGCCGTTCTTCGACCTGGGCAGCGTGTCGACATCGACCACGCCCGATTTCGACGAGATCAAGATGGGGGCCGGTGTGGGCCTGCGCTATGCGACCGGCTTCGGCCCGATCCGCGTTGATGTAGGCGTACCGCTCAACCCCGAACCCGAAGATTCCCCGGTCGCGGTCTACATCTCGCTGGGGCAGGCTTTCTGATGCCCGAAGAGCGCGCGACCGCCCCCGAGGCATCGGTTTCGAGCCGCACCGCATCCGGGCGCGGGGGCCGCAAATGGCTGCTGGGCCTGGCCGCGGGCCTCGTGCTGCTGGTGGTCGGTGCGCTGGCGCTGTTGAACACACCGATTGGCGAGCGTTTCCTCGCCAATCGGATTGCCGAACGCACCTTCCCCAACGGGCTCAACATCCAGATCGGCCGGATCGAGGGCAATCTCTACGGCGCGGCAGTGTTGCACGATGTGCGTGTCTCCGATCCGCAGGGCGTGTTCCTGACGATTCCCCGCGCGGAAGTGGACTGGAACCCGGGTGCATGGCTGTCCAACCGGCTCGAGATCGACAGCTTCGCGGCGCGCAGGGGGCAATTGTCGCGCCTGCCCGAGTTTCTGCCGAGCGAGGATGAGGGGCCGATATTGCCGGGCTTCGACATTTCGGTCGAAGAACTGGTGATCGACGATCTCACGCTGGCCGGCGGCATCGCCGGAGAAAACGCGCAGCGGGTCAACATCACCGGGAGCGCTCAGGTCGATGACCGCAGGCTGTTGCTCGATCTTGACGGGCGCCTGGGCGCGCGTGACCGGGTGGTGCTGGTGGTCGACGCCGAACCCGATGGCGACGATTTCGATCTTGCGCTGGATGCCTCCGCCGCGGCGGACGGGCCGATTGCCGCACTCGCCGGGCTCGATGCTCCGCTCGACATGCGCGTGCGCGGCGATGGCACCTGGACGCAGTGGGACGGCGCATTGCTCGTCCGCAGCGAAGACGAACGGGTCGCCGCCCTGCAACTGACCAACCGCGCTGGCCGGTTCGGCTTGCTGGGAACGGTCGACCCTACCGTATTCCTGACCGGCCTGCCAGCCGAAGCACTTGGCGACAAGGTGGCGCTCAAGGGCGATATCGCGATCGACAACCGGGTGTTCGACGGGACGGCCATAGTGGCTGGCCGCAAAGTCAGCCTTTCGGCCGAAGGGCTGGTCGATCTGGCCGACAATCGGGCGGACGACCTCGAGATGGTGGTGCGGGTGCGCGATCCGGCGGTGCTGGGCGACGGTTTTGCGCTGCGCGATACGCGGCTGACCGCCACGCTCGACGGATCGTTCGACGATCTCGCCATTGCTCACGAGGCGCGCGTAGGCGAACTGGACATCGGCGGAACCGTGCTCACCCGCCTGAAGCAGCAAGGCACCGCGCGCTATGATGGCACGCGCTGGACCCTGCCGCTGGATCTGACGGTCGCCCGGATTGCCAGCGGCAATGCGCTGGTCGATCCAAGACTTGTCGACGGCACCGGCCGCGGCACTTTGGTCCTGACGGGATCGACATTGCTGGCGGACGATTTGCGGCTTTCTTTCCCCAGCGCGGCAGCCAACCTCGCGCTGCGCGGCGATCTCGCCCGTGGAAGCTACAGGATTCGCGGACCGGTGCGCGCGCAGGGCCTGGCGCTGGACGATATCGGGACCGCGGGCGGCACGGCCGTGATCGATTTCGCGCTTGCCCCGGGGGCTCCCTGGCGCCTTTCGGCCGAGCTCGACGCGCGTATCGCACCGGTCACCAACGCCACCCTGGCCAATCTTGCCGGCACGCCGATCCGTGTACGCGGCGGAGTTGCGGTGGGCGGAAACGCACCGCTCGATTTCAATCGCCTGCGCGTCAACTCGAATAAGCTCGCTCTCTCGGTCGATGGCAGCATCCGCGCGGGCACCACGCAGGTCGCGGGCAGCGGCAGGCATGTCGATTACGGTCCCTTCACGGTCGAGGCGAGCGTCACCGATGCCGGGCCCAGCGCCGCGCTGGTGTTCGCCCAGCCGGTGACGGGGCTCGAGAATGTTCGCCTCGCGATAGCGCCAACCGAGGATGGGTTTGCGATCGAAACCGATGGCGAATCGGTGCTGGGGCCCTTCGCCGGCCAGTTGGCACTGGTCGCCCCGGAAGCCGGCCCTACGCGGCTATCCATCGAAACCATGCAGCTGTCGGATACGCAGTTGACCGGCGCGCTGACCCTGGTCGATGGCGGCGTCGATGGCACGATCGCTCTGGCAGGCGGCGGCCTCGATGGCACAGTAGCGCTCGCGCCGCGCGGCGCGGGGCAGGGCGTCGATGTCGATCTGCAGGCACGCAACGCCCGGTTCGGCGGGGACACCGTCCTGCGTGTCGCGCGCGCCGATGTCGAAGCAAGCGGATTGCTGGCCGAGGGACGGACCACCTTCACCGGTTCGGCCACGGCGGCAGGCCTGTCCTATGGCACCCTGTTTATCGGGCGCCTGGCCGCCGAGGGCGAACTGGACAATGGGGTGGGCCGGGTCGATGCCTCGCTTTCGGGGCGGAGAAGCGGACGCTTCGTACTCGACCTCAACGCGGCGATCCGCCCCGAACGGATCGCAGTCGCAGCGCAGGGGGAATTCGCCGGGCGGTCGATATCGATGCCGCGCCGCGCCGTGCTGACCAGCCTCGACAATGGCGGCTGGCAACTTGCACCGACGCAGCTGTCCTATGGCGACGGCGCGATGGTCGCTGCCGGCAGCTTCGGCGGCGGCAATCTCGATTTCGATTTCAAGCTGGCGCGCATGCCATTGTCGCTGATCGATGTGGTGCGCCCCGATACGGGGCTGGGCGGGACGGTTTCGGGTACGGTCGATTACCGCGCCGGTGCCAATGGCCTGCCATCGGGCGAAGCCAAGGTGAAGATCGAGCAATTGACCCGCTCGGGCCTGGTGCTGACCTCGCGGCCCGTCGATGTCGCACTGGTAGCGCAGTTGACCGATACCGAACTCGCCGCGCGGGCCCAGCTTGCAAATGCGGATATCCAGCGTGGCCGGATCCAGGCCCGGATCACGGGTCTGCCCGCACAGGGCATGCTGCTCGACCGGCTGCGCGAAGGCAGCTTGTTCGCGCAATTGCGCTACCGCGGCGCGGCAGAAAGCCTGTGGCGGCTGGCCGCGCTCGATACGTTCGATATCACCGGTCCGATCGCGATCGCCGCCGATGCCAGCGGAAGCCTGCGCGACCCGACCGTGCGCGGCTCGATCTCGGGCGAAGCGCTCCAGCTGCGCAGTTCTCTGTCGGGTACCAATATCCGCGATATTGCGCTGCGCGGACAGTTCCGCGGTTCGCGGCTGCAGCTGACGCGGTTTGCCGGCACCCCGGTCATTGGCGGAAGCGTGACGGGAAGCGGGATCGTCGACCTGCGGACCCTCGGCGAGGCGGTGGAAGGCCGTATACTCGAGATTCGCGGCCCGACGATCGATCTGCGCATCGCAGCCGATAATGCCCAATTGCTTGATACGGGCGGCTTGAGTGCCACGGTCACCGGACCCTTGCGCATCGTATCCAACGGCCTTGGCGGCACCATTGCGGGCCGCGTACGCGTCAACCGCGCCAGCTGGACGCTGGGAACTGCATCGGACGATCTGCGGATTCCGCAAATCGCCACGCGCGAGATCAATGCCCCGGCCAACCGGGGCCCGCAGGCAGCCCCGTCGCGGCCTTGGCGCTATCTGATCGACGCACGGGCAACCAGCCGCATCGATGTCGACGGGATGGGCCTCGACAGCGAATGGTCCGCCGATGTCATCCTGCGCGGAACCACCGATGACCCGCGGATCGGCGGCAGCGCCGAAGTCGTGCGCGGCGATTACACCTTCGCCGGAACGCGGTTCGAACTCACTCGCGGCGAAATCGAATTCGATGCCAATCTGCCGGTCGACCCGCGGCTCGACATCCGGGCCGAAACCGAGCGCGACGGACTGACTGTCGAAGCGACGGTACAGGGCAGCGCGACCCAGCCGGAAATCGCCTTCAACTCGAATCCCTCGCTGCCCGAGGAAGAACTGCTGGCCCGACTGCTGTTCGGCGGGTCGGTCACCAGCCTGTCGGCCACCGACGCGTTGCAGCTTGGCGCTGCGGTTGCCAGCCTGCGCGGCGGTGGCGGGCTCGACCCGATCAACCAGCTACGCAGCGCGATCGGCCTCGACCGGCTGCGGATCGTCAGCGCGGATCCGGCGCTGGGGCGCGGCACGGGCGTGGCGCTGGGTAAGAATTTCGGACGGCGCTTCTACGCCGAAATTATCACCGATGGCCGCGGATACAGCGCGACCGAACTGGAATTCCGGGTGACGAGCTGGCTGTCTCTGCTTGCTGCGGTGTCCACTGTCGGACGCGAAAGCCTGGTGGCTGAAATCAGCCGCGACTACTGATCCGCGGCGTTGCGCGGATCGGGTGCCAGGATCGTGTCGATCGGAATGACGACCCCGTTGTTCACCGCGGTGGCGCTATCGACCAGCGCGGCGCGGGTGTCGCCTAACGAAACATACAGCTTCCCTTCCGATCTTGAAAAATAGACCAGCGTTCGGCCGAGCGTCGTCATCGCGACGGGCCCGCCTTCGCGGTCGATCGCGGCGTCGATGGCTTCGGGTGTGAGGTGCCCCGGCAGAAGGTGGTTGCGCAGGATCGCGATCAGGACGGGACGGTGCTCCGGTTCGAGCAATGGCATGGCGCGATCGTTCACCGCTGCGAACGCTGCGTTGGTCGGGGCGAGAAGCGTGTAGCTGGCTGGGCCGTCGAGCACGGTAGTGAGCTGCGATTTCTCGATGGCGTCCTGCGCCGCGCTGAGATCCGGGTCGGAGCCAAGTGCGGCAGCGACCGTAAGCGCTCCGGCATCCTCGGTAAGGACGGGATTGTCGTCATCGGGCTGAGGTTCGCTGCCGCAGGAGGATAGCAGCGCCAACGCAAACAACGGCAGTACGGCATGCCCTGCGCGCCGGGCGAGGGACGAGGGGGGTGTCATACCAAGAGATCGATCGCTGCGGTGACCCGCCGGGTCCGCGGATCGACCCGGTACACATAGCCATCTACATAGCGGTACCAGACCGTGGGCGTATCCTGGTAACGCGTGCGATAGGAATAGGGGACGTTGTAGACGTCGTAGCCAGCGGGCATTTCCTGCCCGATGACGAATTCGTCACCTGTCAGCAGCGCGGCCACTCCGGTGATCGAAGCGTCTTCCGGATCTACCCGGTAGAGAACATTTTCGGCAAAGCGATAGGACGCTGCGGAACCGAGATCGAAATAGTCGACATAATAGGCCGGAGCGGCCGCACTCTCGATCCGTTCGGGCCAGGTCTTGCCCAAGGCGAGGGCGCCGCCGAGAAGACCTGCCCTTGTGCGATAGCCGTCGAGCCACTGTTTCATCCGGGCGGTGCGATCGGTTTGCAGGCACGCAGCATTGCCCACCGCAGATCCGGACAAGCATTCCGCCCCCGATACCGCTTCGCCGGCAAAAGCGTTCATTTCGGATCCATTTGCGGCATTCGTAGCCGGTGCGGCGCGTGCGCCGATCGATACGAGCGCCATGACTGCCGCGGCTGCGACCACCCTACGCATTAAGAATACTCCTTCGTCCTTGCAACGGCGACGCGGGCCCTACGGTTCCATGCCGTTCGACGAGTGGAATGGGAGGAGTTCTACGGCGTTCACTGCGAGCGGTAGAGCGCAGCCTCGGCCTTGCGGCGGCGGACCAGACCCTTGAGGATGCGGCCGCCGGCGCGGTTCCACCGCGCAAATTCGGCAGCGGCTTCACCATATTTTCCTGCCCGGTGAAGGCGCAGCAAAGTCGAACGGGCAATCGCGCCCGTGTTGTAATGAAAGCTGACGAGGGCATCGAATTGCGCCTGCGTCGTTTGCGCATCGCCCAGCGCGGTTGCGACATCGCGCGCGTGACGGGCGACATCCTCCTCCAGCCGGTTGTCGCATTGCTCCTGCGTCCAGACCGTTCCGGGACCGATGCCTGGCCCGGTAGCGCCCCAGCCAATCGTCCATGGATCGGCTCCGGTGCCCGGGTCGGGATAGGCCTTGACCAGGCCATCCTGCCGGATTCGCGCGCAGCCTTCGAAATCGCGGATCAGCCGCAGCCCGCGCTCGCTGACGCCGCGCCCTTGGAACAATTCACCCGAGGGTGAGGTTGCGGCGCTGACAGCGTCGATTGCCGCGTCAAGCCGGTCGACCTCGGACTGGCGGAACCCGCGGCCCAGAATTTTGCGGATCGTATCGAAGAGCGGTTTGCGGTTCATAGTGTGGCCTCCCGGGGAAACGAGGCCGCTTTGCTAGGCACCAACCGGCAGAGTAGGAAAATGCTTTCGCGCATCGAAAAGGCCGCCCGGTTGCCCGGACGGCCCTTTCTTGCCGAACCCTAAGGTCCGGTACGGATTGGCTCAGAACTTGAACGTTGCCGAAGCGCGATAGGTCTGGGCGTTGGCATTGTCGCGGGCGATCGTCGTGTCCACACCGATACCGAACTGCGCGGGACCGCTGTTGAACTTGGCGGAAATGCCCGCTTCGGCCCAGAACTTGTCCTGGCTGTTTACCGGGAAAAGCACACCGGGGCCGGTGCCGTTGGCGAACTGTGCCGAAACGGCGAACGGTCCGTCTTCGTATTCATGCACGAAGTCGACATTGGCATCGAGCTGGAGACCGGTGGTGACCTTCTGATAGTCGAAACCGATCCGGCCCTGAAGGCTTTCGAAATCCTCGCGGTCGATGCGCAGGGCAAGCGGGCCGCCGGTTTCCTCGATCACGTCGAGCGAATGGTCGACATAGCGCACTTCGATACCGGGCGAGATCGTGCCGAACGCGCCCTCGATGTCGTAGGAAATCCCCAGCGCTGCGCCGAGGCCGCCATCGCCGCTGTCGCTGGTAAGCGTCTGCGTACCGCCGCCGAAGGCGATGGTGCGCGTAGTGTCCAGATCGACATCGGTAACCGTCAGCTGGCCATCGACCACGAAGCCGTCGACGGTCTTCACGCTGCCGTAGAGCGACAGGGCGAGGGTCGTCGACTCGGTCTCATTACCGAGCGAAACTTCGGAATCGAGATCGGAATACTGCGCCGAGATGCCGATCATCGAGTTCTCGCCGGGGAAGTACTCGATACCGCCGCCGAAGAAATAGCCATCGACGTCGGTGTCACCCCCGGTTCCGGGCATGGCCGCGCCGCTGCCCTGCATCAGGCCACCCGCGAGATAGATGGCGACATCTTCGCGAAGCCCGCTTTCACGCACACGCGTCGGTTCGTCGGCCTGGTCGAGACCCATGGCCACTGCCGAGATCGGCTGACTTCCCCGCGAGACGCTGAGCCCGGCCGTACGGATCGGGTTGCCCAGCGTCGCGATGGTGCCGCCCGAACTCGCCAGCGTCGATTCCCGCAGCCGAGAAGCGTTGAACGACTGGACCTGGTTGTAGGACTGCGCGACCATTTGCAGCGCGGCCGTCTCAGTCGTCGGTGCCCAGCTTTCGAAGGCGCTCTGGATCGCCGACTGGTCGGCGAAATCGAGCACGTTGTACAGCGCTGCCAGAGCCGCATTGCCGCGGTTCTGATCGAGCAGCTGCGCATAGCCGCGCTGGACGGCATCGTTCCGATCGACCACCGACCCATAGCTGCGAGCCAGGATTTCCATCAGCACCGCAGTGTCGGTGTAGGTGAAGTTCTGGTACAGGATCGCGGAAAGATCACCGGCGTTGAAGGTGCCCGTCAGGCCGCCATCGGCGGTCAGGATGGTGAACTCCTGCCCCAGGCCGACACCCGGTTCCAGGACACCTGCACCCACGGCCACGACGCCGCCAAGCGACGCTTCGCCGGTGATTGCAAGCAGGTCGGACGTGTTGTCCGGCCCAACATCGATCATCAGGGTCGAGCCCGACGAAAGTACGGCCGAACCATCGATGGTCAGCGTATCGATCCCGCCGACCGTGCCGGGCGAGATGGCTCCCATGACGTTGGTGACGAACGGCGCGGTAACCGTTCCGCCGCCCTGCAGGGCGCCGCCGAAGATGGTGTAGTCACCGACCGAGTTCAGTGCGCCATCGACAGTGATGGTGCCGCCAAACTGGCTGATGTCGATCAGTGCAGTCAGGCTGCCGTCCGCGGTGATGTTCAGGCCGGCAGAACTGCGGACCGTCAGACGGTCGATCGTCACATCGCTGCTCAGCGTGGTCGTGCCGGCATTAGCCAGCGTCACATCGAAATAGCGCGGGTCGACATTGACGTCGGCGTCGCTGCTGACCACCGGATCGATGTTGTCGGGTACGAAGCCGGTCGCACCGGGCAGGCCGTTGTCCAGCGTCGGGTCGGGAAGCGCGGCGTCCGAGAATTCGGGCGTGCCGCCGTCGCTCGCGTGGGGGGCGTTTTCGGCGAACTCGGGGCCCTGGTTCTGCGCCTCGTTGGCATTGATCAGGCCGCCGCGGCCGACCGCCGAAGCATCGACGGCGTCGGGATTGGCACCCTTTGCGCCACCACCACCGAGTGCATCAAGCATGTCGGCATCGGCTTGGCCGATGCCCGACGAGATGGAACCATCGGAGTTGCGGACCGGGGGCGTATCTTCACCGGTCGCCAGATCCTGGCAGCCTTCACCCGGACCGTCGCCTTGCGGGTCGAAGCAGACTTCGCCCCACTCGGGCGAGTTGCCGGTGATGCCGGCCCCAGGCGAGGTAGGCAGGCCGTTAACGACCTCGCCATCTTCGTTGATGACGCGATAGACGGGATCCAGCGTGGTTTCCCAGTGCGAGGCGTCTTCCCAGTTGCCGTCGCCATCCTTCGCCGTGACGTAGCGGTAGGGATTGGTGGCAACGATGTAATCCCAAAATAGATACAGCGGCTGGTAAAAGCTCTCGGTGCCATAGCTGGAGAAAACCTGCGGTCCGAAGAAACGCGAACCACCGGAAAGAACACCGATGACGAGGTCTTCGTCGCTCAGCGTATTGTTGGCCGCATCGAGGATCAGCGGGCCACCCGAATCGCCGCCAGCGGTGGTGCCTTCGCGCTCGCGCGCTTCATCCTTGTACAGGTTGAAATCGAACGGATTGGTCTTGTTCGGATCGTCAAAGTCGAGACGATAGAGGTTCTGCGGCAGGTCGGCAGGACCGCCAAACAGGAACGTGTTGCGTGAATCGAATGAGGTGAGCGCACCGATCATGTTCTCGGCCGACTTGCGTCGCCAATCGATCCCCAGGTTCGAACCGGTGGAACCCGAGCCGGTCGCGCCGTAGCCGGTGATGTTCACGTGATACCCGGTCCCGTCCGCATCGTCGATTGCCTCGGGCGTCGGCAGCGGCGAGAACAGCAGCGACCAGGTCGGCAGGTTCGCGGCTGGATCGGACAGGCTGGCGACGGCAATATCAGCCTCGAGGAAGCCGACCGCTTCGGGGCGCTGCAGCGACCGCGCATCGTAGTAGATGCGATTGACGTCGAAGACCGCGAGGTCGGGATTGCTGGCGAAGCCATTGCCAATCCAGTCGCGGAAGCCGGGGAGGGCATCGACATTGAAGGAGAAAGCCGAGCGAACCGTCGTGTCGTAATCGGTTTCCGGACGATCGTTCACGCAGTGAGCAGCGAACAGCACGGTACGCGGATTGATAAGCGTCCCGGTGCAAACGAAGCCGTCGTTGCGGAAGAACATGCCGACGCCGCTGAACTCCTCGTCGGTATCGACGATGTCGTCGGGAGTATAGTTGTCGTTCGGTACGATGGCGTGGGCGGGGGTGCTCAGCGCGACGGTCGACAAGGCAATGGTGGCGGCGCCGGCCAACAGGCGGCTGCCGTTACGATTGAACGTGGATTTCATGACGAAGGTCCCTCCAGGAATATTTCGCATAGTGGCGCGCCCCAAGTCGCGCATATGGTTACGTTTGACCCCAGTTGGACGAAAAGGAAAGACCGGTAACGTCCTCGGTTGAACCATTTTGTATGCCTGTGTTGCGCGAAGGACCCACCTTTTGATTGCGCATGAAAAAAGGGCGCCCGGATCGCTCCGGCCGCCCCTCTTCTATCCATTTGCTATCTAACGCCGATTAGGCGTCAGGCACTGTAGTACATGTCGAATTCTGCGGGGCAGGGCGTCGTTTCCACGCGCAGGACTTCGTCCCACTTCAATTCGCAGTACGCGTCGATCTGGTCCTTGGTGAAGACATCGCCCTTGAGCAGGAATTCATGGTCCGCCTCGAGCGCTTCGAGCGCTTCGCGCAGGCTGCCGCAGACCGTGGGCACGTCCGCCAGTTCGGCGGGCGGCAGATCGTAGAGGTTCTTGTCCATGGCTTCGCCCGGATGGATCTTGTTCTGGATCCCGTCGAGTCCGGCCATGAGCAGTGCCGAATAGGCGAGGTAGGGGTTGGCCATCGCATCGGGGAAGCGGAATTCCACGCGCTTGGCCTTGTCGCCCGCACCATAGGGGATGCGGCAGGCGGCCGAACGGTTGCGCGCCGAATAGGCGAGCAGCACGGGCGCCTCGAAGCCCGGTACCAGCCGCTTGTAGCTGTTGGTGGTCGGGTTGGTGAAGGCGTTCAGCGCCTTGGCGTGCTTGATGACACCGCCGATGTAGTACAGGCAGTTTTCGCTGAGGCCGCCATACTGGTTGCCCGCGAAGGTCGGCTTGCCGCCGTCCCAGATCGACATGTGCGTGTGCATGCCGGACCCGTTGTCGTCCTTGATCGGCTTGGGCATGAAGGTCGCGGTCTTGCCGTAGATATGGGCGACCTGCTGCACGACATACTTGTAGATCTGCAAATTGTCGGCGGTTTCGACGAGCGTTCCGAAGGTCACCCCCAGCTCGTGCTGAGCGGCGGCGACTTCGTGGTGATGCTTGTCGCAGGGCAGGCCCATCTCGATCATGGTCGAGACCATTTCGCCGCGGATATCGACTGCGCTGTCGACCGGGGCCACGGGGAAATACCCGCCCTTGGCGCGCGGACGGTGCGCCAGATTGCCGCTCTCATATTCCTTGCCGGTGTTGGTCGGCAGCTCGATGTCGTCGATGGCATAGCCCGAACCGGCATAGCCATCCTCGAACCGCACATCGTCGAACATGAAGAATTCGGCTTCCATGCCGACGTAGATCGTGTCGCCCAGGCCGGTGCTCTTGACGAAGGCTTCGGCGCGCTTGGCGGTCGACCGCGGGTCGCGTGCGTACAGCTCGCCGGTCGAAGGTTCGACGATGTCGCAGAAGACGATCATCATCGGTTCGGCGCTGAAGGGGTCGGTATAGACGCGATCGAGGTCGGGCTTCAGGATCATGTCACTTTCGTTGATGACCTTCCAGCCGGCGATCGACGAACCGTCGAACATCAGACCGTCTTCGAGCTCGTCTTCGCCCAGAACGCCCGCGACCATGGTCAGGTGCTGCCATTTGCCCTTGGGGTCGGTGAAGCGCAGATCGACCCATTCGATGCCTTCGTCCTTGATCTGTTTCAGGACGTCGCTTGCACTTGCCATTGGTATTGCCTCCGATTGAACAGGATTGGGTTGATGCGGGACTGGCGCCCCCGTTTTTTCAGATCGCGTCGTCGTCTTTCTCGCCGGTGCGGATGCGCAAGGCACCCTCGATCGACGAGATGAAGATCTTGCCGTCGCCGATCCGGCCCGTTTGGGCGGCGGCGGCGATGGCTTCGACCGTGCGGTCGGCGATGCCGGCGGGCACCACGACTTCGAGTTTTACCTTGGGCAGGAAGTCGACGACATATTCCGCCCCGCGGTAGAGTTCGGTGTGGCCCTTCTGCCGGCCGAAGCCCTTCGCTTCGGTCACGGTGATGCCGGACACGCCGATTTCGTGCAGCGCCTCCTTCACCTCGTCCAGCTTGAACGGCTTGATGATCGCTTCGATCTTTTTCACCTGGTGGTGTCCCCCGAGAATTCTTTGGCCCGTAGCTCACGAGGTTTACGCGCCGCGTCCGCACGTGTTCCAAGAACCGTGCCAAACGTGCGCAACGCGTATTTGCGTGAATCGGGGCGGTGGAAGTGGCTGTCGGTGCCCGAAGCACAGACAGGCGGTGCCTGTTTTTTAGGCAAGTGTCAGGCGCAGCCCTGCCGTTTCGGGCAGGCCGCACATCAGGTTGAGATTTTGCACGGCGGCGCCGCTGGCGCCTTTCCCGAGATTGTCGAGCCGGGCGACGAGCCGCGCGTGCGATCCGTCATCATTGCCGAACACGAACAGTTCGAGCGCGTCCGACGCGGGTGCATCATTGTCGAGCAGGAGTTCGGCGACCGGTGCCTTGTCGTGGACCGTAACGACGGCCGAGCTTTCGTAAAACCGATTGAGCGAGTCACGCAGGCTGTCGGCGTGCGGATTGTCGGCCATCGCTCCGAGATGCAGCGGGACTTCCACGATCATGCCGCGATAGGTCGACGCGACCGACGGTGCGAACAGTACCGGATGCGCAAGTCCCGCGTGGGCTTTCATTTCGGGCAGGTGCTTGTGCGCCATGCCATAGCCGTAAGCCATGAAGGCGAGTGCCCCGGCGGCTTCGAAACGCTCGATCAGGGCTTTTCCGCCTCCCGAATACCCGCTCACCGCATTGACGGTATAGGGCCAGTCGGCGGGCAGCAGCCCTTCGCGCACCAATGGTGCGACCAGGGCGAGGAAGCCGGTGGGATAGCAGCCCGGGTTGCTCACCCGGCGCGCCTCGGAAACGCGCTCGCGTCCGACCAGTTCGGGCAGGCCGTAGCACCAGCCTTCCGCAGTGCGGTGCGCGCTGGAGGCGTCGATAACCCGCGTGGCGCTGGTACTGTCGATCAGCTCGACTGCCTCGCGGGCGGCGTCGTCGGGCAGGCAGAGGATCGCGATATCGGCCTCGTTGAGCGCCTCGCGCCGCGCCGCGCTATCCTTGCGCTTGGCATCGTCGAGCGCCAACAGTTCGAATTCGGACCGGCCGGCAAGCCGTTCGGCGATTTCGAGCCCGGTTGTTCCGGCTGCCCCGTCGATGAAAACCTTATGCATCGATGACCGGTGCGAGCTGCCCGAGCCGGACATAGCCGCTGGGGCCTTCGGGGCCGCAGGTGATCCACGCCCAGTCGCCTGCGCAGTCGAGCAATTCTATTTCCTGTCCGGCGGGCAGGGTCGTGCCGTCTTCGGCATCGTCGCGCATGTTCAGCTTGAGCGTCGTGGGCGCCGCCCCGACAGCGCGCGGCTGCGGGATGACATAGTGTGCAGCGAGATAGGATTGCGCCAGCGCGATATGCGCCAGATCGCCGCGCAGGGGCAGCGTGCCCGGCGCAGGCTTGTCGACCGGGCCGTTCAATCCGACGACGCCTTCGGGAAGGGAATAACGGTCTGGGGCAGTCACGCTGTGTGCTAATTCCGGTTGTGAACGTTGCGGGCGCTTAGCCGCGCCGACGCTATCCCGCAAGCGGGCGGCCTTCAGCCTCCCCCGAAACGGGCCTGCAGCATGTGCCACGCGGCGCGCAATCCGTAGGCTTCGCCGCCCTTGGGCCGGCCCGGTTTAGCCTGCGGGCGCCAGGCGAATGTGTCGAAATGCGCCCAGTCGATCCCTTCGCCGACGAACTTGTCGAGGAAAAGCCCCGCCACGCTGGCACCCGCAAAGGCATTGCCATGCGCGTTGTTGGTGTCGGCAATGTCCGAGGTGAGCCATTCGCGATAGACATCGGGCAAGGGTAGGCGCCAGGGTTCATCGTCATGCGCCTTGCCGGCAGCGATCAGCGCTGCGGCGGTTTCGTCGCGGCGCGTCATCAGCGCCGGGTATTCGGGGCCGAGCGCCACCCGGGCTGCGCCGGTCAGCGTGGCGAAATCGAGGATCAACTCGGGGTTCTCTTCGCTGACCCGCTGCAAGGCGTCGCCGAGGATCAGCCGGCCTTCGGCATCGGTGTTGCCGATTTCGACAGTCAGTCCCTTGCGGGTTTGCAGCACGTCGCCGGGGCGGAAACTGTTGGAACTGATCGCGTTTTCCACCGCAGGTACCAGCAGGTGCAGACGCACGGGCAGATGTGCGGCCATCACCAGTCCGGCCAGCGCGATCGCATGTGCGGCGCCGCCCATGTCCTTCTTCATCAACAGCATGCCGCTGCTGCTTTTGACGTCGAGCCCCCCGCTGTCGAAGCATACGCCCTTGCCGACGATCGCGAGCACAGGGTCGCTTTCCTTGCCCCAGGTCAGGTGCATGATCCGCGGCGCATGATGGCGCGCGGCGGCGCGGCCCACCGCATGCACCATGGGGTATTCCTGTTCCAGCGTATCGCCCCTGGTTACCTCCAGCCTGGCCGCATGGGTCTTGGCCAGCGCTTCGCATTGCTCTTCGAGCGCGGCCGGGCCCATTTCCTCGGCGGGCGTGTTGACCAGATCGCGGATAAGGCACACCGCCTGCGCCTCGGCCAGCGCGCCGTCGATGGCCTTGACGTCCTTGGTGAGCAGAACGCGCGGACCGACGGGGCGTTCGGGTTTCTTGTAGCGGTCGAACACATATTGGCCGGTCTGCCAGCCATGCAGCGCTGGGCCGGGTTCGCCCCCGGCACGGCGATAGGTTCCTTCGGGAAGGCTTTCGGCCAGTTTCGCCATGCACCAGCTCGACAACTCGTCCGGATTGGCAACGCCGCCGACTGCGAACCAGCCATCGCCGTCGGGGACGATGCCGACCTGATAGCCGCCACCATCGAATTTCTGCGCATCCAGCGCTGCGCGCTGGCTGGCGGACAGGGACTTCTTCCATTCGGGGAAACCATCGCGATTGACGAGGTGGATGGAAATAGCGTCCTGGCCCCGGTCGGGCTGGATTAGCGGTTGCTTGTCGGCCATATTGTTGGTGCCCCAGATCAATTCGTTCTTCGCATAAGGAAACCGCGATGCGTGCGCCCCTGTTCCTGATTTCGTTCGCGCTGTCGAGTGCGGCCTGTTCCGGGACCGCCGGCGATCCCGGACAGGGCGCGGCGAGCCAGGACGAAAGCGCGGCTGCCGCCGAGGGTGCGGGCGGCGCTGCAGTGCCAGCCGAGGATTACGCGGAGGAAGAGGAAACCGAGCGTTATGTTTTCGAATATTCCTGGCCGGCCGCGGTTGCTGCCGAGGCAGGACTGGTCGAGGTGCTCGGGGACAGGGCACAGGGCATGAAGGCCGAAGTCGCCGCGCGCGCCGACGAGGATTGGAAGGCGGCAGGCGAGGGCGACTGGACGCCGCGCCAGCACAGCCTGTCCGAAGAATGGAAAGTGGTTGCCGACCTGCCGCGCTATCTCAGCCTGTCGGGCCATCTGGCCACCTATTCGGGCGGCGCCCATGGCATGTACGGCCTGCGTTCGCTGGTGTGGGACCGCGAAGCGAAGCAGGCGATGAAAGGCATTGCGCTGTTCAATTCGCCCGTTGCGCTGGAGCAGGGTCTCGGCCAGCGATTGTGCGATACGCTCAACGCCGAGCGGGCGAAGCGCCGCGGCAGCCCTGTCGAACCCGGCAGCGGCGACACGTTCGACGATTGCCCAGGGCTGGACGAAGCCAGCGTGTTGCTGGGATCGTCCAACGGCAAGACGTTCGACCGGTTGAGTGTCTATTTCGGTCCCTATGTCGCGGGCCCGTATGCCGAAGGCGATTACGAGCTCGATTTCCCCGTCACCGCCTCGGTGCTCGACGCGGTCAAGCCGGATTACGCCGACGCCTTCAGCGTAAAGCGCTAGTCCTCTCGCAATTCCGGCCACAACCGCCTATGTGGGCCACATGACCGAATATCAGGTAATCGAGGCGGATGAGACCGTCTATCGCGACGGCACGATCAAGCTGCACGGCGAAGCTGGCTTCGAAGGTATGCGCAAGGCCGGGCGGCTGGCCGCGGAAATCCTCGACGAGCTGACCGACTTCGTCCAGCCGGGTGTTACCACCGGTGCGATCGACGACAAGGCGCGCACCATGATGCTCGATGCGGGCGCAGTCCCGGCAACCATGGGCTATCGCGGCTATACGCACAGCTGCTGCACCTCGATCAACCATGTCATCTGCCACGGCATTCCCTCGGACAAGGCGCTGAAGGAAGGCGACATCGTCAATATCGACGTGACCCCGCTGCTCGACGGCTGGCACGGCGATACCAGCCGCATGTTCTTTGCCGGTGAACCGTCGATCAAGGCGCGGCGACTGGTCGATGTGACCTATGAATGCCTGATGCTCGGCATCGAAGCGGCAGGACGGCCCGGCGCGCGGCTGGGCGATATCGGCGCGGCGATCGAGGCGCATGCCCGCCAGTATCGCTACGGCGTGGTGCAGGAATTCTGCGGACACGGCCTCGGCCGGCTGTTCCACGACGCGCCCGAGGTGATCCACGCGGCGCGTGCCGGAACCGGTCCGGAAATGAAACCGGGCATGTTCTTCACCATCGAACCGATGATCAATGGCGGCCGCCCGCATGCCAAGATCCTGCGCGATGGCTGGACGGCGGTCACGCGCGACAAGTCGCTTTCGGCGCAGTTCGAACACTCGATCGGGATCACCGAAGACGGGGTCGAAATCTTTACCGAGAGCCCCAAGGGCCTGCACAAGCCGCCGTATTAAGCCTCGCGCGCTGCGCGCAGCGCGGCGCCAGCGATGAAGGGCGTAACCGCGCACAGGCCGAGGCTGATCGCCGCGGTGAGCAACAGCGCCGCAGGGTCGGGACGGCCGAGTGCGCCGGCCCCGAAAATCAGGATCGGCACGGCCAGCGGGATCACCATCAGCCCGGCAAGCGCCGCGCCGCCGCGCAGGCTGGCGGTGAGCGCCGCCACCGCGAGGCCCACGGCGGCGAGCCCTGGCGTACCAGCGAGCAGGCCGAGCAGGACTGTCCGGGTGGTGTCCGCGTCCAAGCCGAGCAATGCGGCGGCGGGCAATGTCGCCAGCAGCAGCAGCGGGGCGAAGGCCAGCCAGTGCGCCAGCAGGCGCGAGGCCATAGCCCATTCCTCGCTGATCCCGCGCAAGTGCAATTGGTCGAACACCCCCGCTTCGAGATCGCCCGCCACCAGCTTTTCGAGCGGGAGGATTGCTGCCAGCAGCGCCGCGACCCAGATGACACCGCCGCCGGTCCGTGCAAGCAGCTGTGCGTCGGGGCCGACCGCGAAGGGATAAAGCATCGCCACGGCTAGGAAGAACAGCAGCGGCAGGATGCCCCCGCCGCCGCGGCCGCCCGGCACCAGCAATCCGAGGTCGCGTCTGAGCAGTGCCGCTATCATGCTGCATACTCGGCGAGATCGATGATCGCGGGCGCAGGCAGCGCAATCGGCTGGTGCGACGCGGCAATAGCTACGCCGCCAGCCGCGCAATGCCGGGCGATAAGCGTTTCGAAGGCTGTCTGCGCCTGACTGTCGAGCCCGTTGAGGGGTTCGTCGAGCAACCAGATCGGGCAATCACGATTGAGCAGCCGTGCCAGCGCCGCACGTTTCTTCTGGCCGGTCGAAAGATAGCGCACCGGGACATCCATCAGCGGTTCGAGCTGCAACAGTTCGAGCGCGCGGCCAGGATCGCGGCATCCGTCGATCCGTTCCCAGAATGCGAGTGCCTGGCCCAGCGCGAGATTGGTGTCGAGTGCCAGGCGTTCGTCGACCAGACCCGCAGCGCCGGTCCGTTCGACCGCTCCTGCGAAGGGACGCAGCAGGTTTGCCAGGATACGGATCAGGCTCGATTTTCCCACACCGTTGGCGCCCACCACGTGGATTGCTTCCCCCGCTTCGCATGCGAAGGAGAGGCGCCGGAACAGCAACCGCTCGCCGCGACGGCAGGCGATATCCTTTGCGACGAGGCGAGCTTGCATGGGCGAGGGCGATAGGCAAAAGCCGCGCCAGCGACAAGCCGGAGGAGATTCGCACGCCATGACCGTCGAGCAGCTAAGCGAAGAAGAGCGCAAGACCTGGCTCAGCGCCTTGCCCGAGTGGTCGCTGTGCCGCGACGGGAACGCGATCGAGCGCACGTTCGAATTCGGCGATTTCTCCGCGGCCTTCGCCTTCATGACGCGTGTCGCGTTGATCGCGGAAAAGCGCGATCACCATCCCGAATGGTTCAATGTCTACAACCGGGTGGAAATCACCCTGACCACGCATGACGCCGGCGGTCTGTCGCTGCGCGACGTTAAGATGGCGCGAAAGATCGACGCGCTGTCTGCCTGACATTCTGGGCACGGGCGCAGATCTCTGCGCCCGGCGAATTACTTGCCCATTGGCCGGATCGATGAGCGTGTCTGCTTGCGCACCCTGCCGGGAAACCAGCGTGCGGCAAAGGCCATGGTTTTCGCCGTCTTTCCGACCGTCGTGTGCAGCCGGTCGCCGTGCACGGCCCCCCAGGCCGCCGCGGCCACGTCCGCCACGGGGGTTATCTCGAGCCCGGCATCGGTGACGCGCTGACGAATACCCTCGTTCGCGCCGGCGTGCGGGGTATGGTCGAGCAGCGGCGTTTCGATGAAGCTGGGCATCAGCGAAGCCACCTTGATCCCATCGGCCGACCATTCGCCGTCGAGGCTTTCGGTGACCGCCCGCACCCCGAATTTCGTTGCCGAATACACGCTTGCGCCAGGAGTGCCGTAGATCCCGGCAGCGCTTGCGGTGTTGAGCAGGCAGGATCCCGGGGCGGTTTTCTTCAGATGGGGATGGGCCGCCTGAGCGCCGAACAGAACGCCTTTCAGATTGATGTCGAGACAGCGTTCGATTTCCTCGGCGCTGTTCTCGATCAGCGATCCGCCCAGCGGGATGCCGGCATTGTTGAACACCACGTCGATCCGTCCGCCGCTCGCCACCGAGAACGCCTCGAGCGCCTCGTCCCAGGCAGCGCGGTCGCGCACGTCGAAGACATGCGAATAGACGAAGCCGTTGCCGATCAATTCGGCCGTCTCGTGCAGGCCGGACTTGTCGATATCGCCAAGCCCGACGAACCACCCGCGTTCGGCGAAATGCAATGCGACCGCGCGTCCGATGCCCGAACCGCCCCCGGTAATGAAGATCGCCTTGCGATCGCCCATGCTCTGTCTCCCTCGGTGCGCGCTAGAGCGCGGCATTGGTGTATGCGTGCCAGGTGAAGATGGCCATTGCGCCGCGATGCGGCCGCCAAGCTTCGCCGATGGTACGGGTTTCCTTTTCGCTCGGCCGCTCTGCCAGTTCGAGCATGCGTCCGACCGCTTCCTGAACGGCCAGGTCGCCGGCCGGCCAGATGTCGCCGCGCCCCTCGGCGAAAAGCAGGTAGATTTCCGCCGACCAGCGCCCGATCCCTTTGATCCGGGTGAGTTCGGCGATGGCTTCCTCGTCGTCGCGCGGAAGGTCGGCAAGGTCCAGTTCGCCGTTGGCCACCAGTTCGCACAGGCTGCGCGCATAGCCCTGTTTCTGGCGCGACAGGCCGCAGGCGCGCAGCGTGTCGAAATCGCGCGCCAGCAATTCGGGCGCGGGCATGGCTTCGCCCAGTTCTGCTTCGAGCTTGGCCCACACCGCATCCGCCGATGCGACGCTGACCTGCTGGCCGACGATCGTCCGCAGCAGCGTGCGGTAACCGGCGGGGCGCATGCGTTCCTCGGGATAACCGCAACGCTCCAACGCGCCGGCAACCACGGGGTCGGCCGCCGCCACCCGATCGAGGTCAGCGCGCAATCGTGCGTTGGTCAGCCCCATGGCGAGTGCGCTTGCCTTCCCCGTCGCGATTGAATAGCAGCGCGACGCATAGGGTCGACCAGTGGCCCTTTGCAACCGAGGAAACACGCAATGCCGAAACTGACCGTGACCACCCGCGAAGGCGAAACCAGCGAGATCGACGTCGCCGACGGCCTGACCGTGATGGAAGCGATCCGCGACAATGGCTTCGACGAGCTGCTGGCGCTGTGCGGCGGGTGCTGTTCCTGCGCGACCTGCCATGTGCATATCGATCCGGCGTTCACCGACAAGCTCCCCGAAATGAGCGAGGACGAGGACGATCTGCTCGAATCCACCGATCACCGCCAGCCGACCTCGCGCCTGTCGTGCCAGATTCCCTTCACCGCCGAACTCGACGGGCTGAAGGTTACTATCGCGCCTGAAGACTGATGTTGTTTGCAGCGTCGGGTCGGCAAGCCTAATTCGGGTCTCATGACTGCAATCCCCGTACGCGAGCATACGCTCGATCTTATCGGCAACACGCCGCTGGTCCGCCTCGAGGGACCGAGCGCCGAAGCCGGCTGCGACATCTTCGGCAAGTGTGAGTTTGCCAATCCGGGCGCCAGCGTGAAGGACCGCGCGGCGCTCTACATCATCCGTGATGCGGAAGAGCGCGGCGAACTCAAGCCCGGCGGTACGGTGGTCGAAGGGACTGCAGGGAATACCGGAATCGGCATCGCGCTGGTGGCCAATGCGTTGGGCTATCGCACGATTATCGTGATGCCCGACAACCAGTCGAAGGAAAAGATGGACACGCTCCGCGCGCTGGGTGCGGAACTGGTCACCGTTCCGCCGACCAAGTATGCCGACTCCAACCATTTCCAGCACGTCTCGCGCCGCATGGCGGAAGAACTCGACGGCGCGGTCTGGGCCGGCCAGTTCGACAACACCGCCAATCGCAAGGCCCATATCGAAACCACCGCCAGGGAACTGTGGGACCAGCTCGAGGGCCGGATCGACGGCTTTACCTGCGCGGCGGGCACCGGCGGCACGATCGCGGGTGTCGGAATGGGGCTGAAGGAACTGGACGAAACCGTCACCATCGCTCTGACCGACCCGCATGGCGCGGCGCTGTACAACTACTTCGCCAATGGCGAGCTGAAGGCCGAAGGGTCTTCGGTCGCCGAAGGCATCGGGCAGGGACGCATCACCGGCAATCTCGAAGGTGCGCCGATCGATACGCAGTTCCGCATTTCGGACGAGGAAGGCCTGACATGGGTCGCTCGCCTGCTGCGCGAAGAAGGTCTGTGCCTTGGCCTGTCCTCGGGCATCAATGTCGCCGGCGCGATTGCGCTGGGCAAGCAATTGGTGGCCGAAGGGCGCGAGAATCCGCGCGTCGCCACCATCCTGTGCGACACCGGCTTCCGCTATCTCTCGACGCTTTACAGCGCCGAATGGCTGGCCGCGAAGGGCCTGCCGGTGTTCGATTGGTTGCAAAGCGGCGATTGACTGTTGCCCGGGCGTGCCTAGGTTCGGGGCGTGCACCAATTCTTCGACATGAGCCGCAAGCCGCCAATGGGCGAGTTGCCCGACGTTCCGGGCAAGGATGCCCGGCGTGAACGGTCGATGCAGCGCCTGCAGATCGGCACGACCGGTATCGTCATGATGATCCTGCTGGTGGGCCTCGCCAGCGTCATCCAGAACCGCGCGGCCGAAACCGACGCGACGACCGTACCCGCGGCCGCGTCGACGACCGAACCGACCTCCGCCCCGGCCCGCAACGACCCGCTGGTCGAAGCCGGTGTCGTGCCGGACCTGCCCGCCCAGCCCTCGGCGACGCCCAGCGCATCACCGACACTCGACCCCCCGATGCCCAGCGATGCGCTTCCGCCGGCGAACTAGCCTGTCGGTAGCGCTGGCGCTGCTGATTGCCGCCTGCTCGGCGGGGCCGGCGGAGGAGACGGCCCCGGCTAAGCCGCGCCTCGGCCTGTTCTCGACACTGCCGATCTATTGGGGCGAAGGCGATGTCGCCGCGCTCATCAATTCCGGGGCGGAGCCGGACTGGGTGCGAGTCGAACTGGAATCGCGCTACGATCTGGTGCCGCTCGACACGCTCGAACCCGACGCACTGGCAGGGATAGACCGGGTGATCCTGGCGCAGCCGCGCGCTCTGGCGCCGTCTGAGAACGTCTCGTTCGACCAGTGGCTGACCGCTGGCGGGGAGGCGCTGATATTCGCCGATCCCATGCTGACACGCCATTCGGAATACCCAATCGGCGATCGCCGCCGGCCGCAGGACGTGGTGCTGCTCTCGCCGCTGTTCGACCATTGGGGGCTGGAGCTGACTTTCGACGAAACCCAATCGGGCGAGGAGCGGGTGTTGCCAGTCGCTGGCCTGCCCGTACCCGTGCGGCTGCATGGCCGCTTCGTGCGCAACGATAGCGGCGCGGAAGAGCGCACATGCACCATGCATGACCAGGGCCTGGTCGCACGCTGCGCCGTGGGGCAGGGCACGGCATTGGTGCTGGCCGATGCGGCGCTGCTCGACTGGGACGGCAGCGCACCCGTTCCCTCCCGGCGCAAGGAAGCGCTGCAGGCGCTGCTCAGCGGGTTCGGCGCGCGGGAATCGCTTCCGCGCGATTGAGCGGGATTTAACGGGAAAACTGCGGGGAAAGACGGGGATGATGCTCATTCTCGCCGGAAATGCGTGCGCTTACAGCGTGTTCGTTAGCGATTTGGTAACGAATTCGAACCCTCCCGCCGACGAAATTAGTTCAATAAAACAGGTGCTTGTCGGCTTATCCCGTAAAATCCCGCAAATTTCCCTTCCATCCCCGCCGTACCCGCGATAAACCGCAATCACATCGGACACCACTGTCACTGCGCGTTTCGCCGGCAGGCGATGCGTCTCGCCCATGCGTTCGGGCGGGCCGGGAAAGTTTTGTCCGATGAGGAGGTAAGCGAAACCGCAATCGAGGTTCGGGGAAAGTGTCATTCGGAGGGTATAGCGGTCAGGCTTATTCGCCCGCGGGCGACAAGGGCCGCTTTGTGCTTCCTCCCCTTTTCCGCAAGGCCGTGAAGGACAGCAGCGACGGTCGCGTCCTGTGTCTCTCCAAGCACGCCAGCTGGAATTGCCTCGTCGGCTTCGGCCTTTCGCGCAAACCCGAACTGGAAGCGCAGCTCGACCGCGAGGAAGAGCTTGCCGTCCGCCTGGGCCGTGAATTCGATCGCGATACCCGCTCGAGCCAGCTGTTCGGTTTCCAGGAGCTGCCCTTCGACGACAGCGGCCGCTTCGTCATGCCCGATCACCTGCGCATCCTCGGCAAGATCGAAGACGGGCTCTATTTCCAGGGCGGCGGACGGTTCTTCACGCTGTGGAACCCCGTGGAACTGGCCCAGATGGGCGACGATTGGGCGGGCGCGAAGGCGGCCTGCGCCAGCTTCCTTGCCGATGCGAAGGCCAAGGGCAAATGACCGGTGCCCCGCACATTCCCGTCCTGCTGGACGAAGTGATCGCCGCGCTCGATCCGCAGCCCGGCGATGTCGTGATCGACGCCACCTTCGGCGCCGGCGGTTATACGCGTGCGCTGCTCGAACGCGGCGCGACGGTTCATGCTTTCGACCGCGATCCCGATGCGATCGCGGCGGGCGAGGCATGGCCCGAGACGAAGGTCGATCCGCCGCGGCTGGTGCTGCACCCGCACCGCTTCTCCGAAATGGCGGAAGTCATGACGGCTGCCGGTGTCGCTCGGATCGACGGGGTCGTGATGGATATCGGTGTTTCCTCCATGCAGCTCGACCAGGCGCATCGCGGCTTTGCCTTTTCATCCGACGGGCCGCTCGACATGCGGATGAGCCAGGATGGCGAGAGCGCGGCCGATTTCCTCAACACGGCCGACGAAAAGTCCATTGCCGATGTGCTCTACCTCTACGGCGAAGAGCGCCAGTCGCGCCGCGTGGCCCGCGCCATAGTGGCCGCGCGTCCGCTGAAGACGACCGGCGAACTCGCGCGCATCGTGCGCAAGGCGCTGGGGTACAAGCCGCATGACAAGAAGGATCCGGCCACCCGGACCTTCCAGGCGGTGCGCATTCATATCAACGGCGAGCTCGACGAACTGTCGCACGGACTGTCGGCCGCCGAACGCTTGTTGTGTGAAGGAGGCCGCCTTGCGGTGGTCAGCTTCCACAGCCTCGAAGACCGGATCGTCAAGCGCTTCCTGCGCGAGGCATCCTCAACCCCGAGCGCCTCGCGGCACGTCCCATTGGCGGCGCAGGACGATCCGGTCTTTTTGCAGGTCAGCAAGGCAATCAAGCCGGGCCAGGCCGAGATCGAGCGCAATCCCCGCGCACGCTCTTCGGTGCTGCGCCACGCCACGCGCACCGCCTTGCCCGCGCGGGAGGCCGCGTGATGGTCGGCGGTTCGCGCATTCGCCAGATCGGCTGGGCACTGGTGCTGGCCGTGTGTTTCGCGCTGCTGCTCGCGCTGACCTTCAAGGTCAACGCGGTGAAGAGCGACGTGCGCCTTGCCGAGCGGCAGATCATCGCGGCGCAGCGCGCCAAGCTGATGCTCGAAACCGAGTTCGAAACCCGCGCCAGCCAGCAGCAATTGTCCGACTGGAATGCGGTTGAGTTCGGCTATGCCGCGCCGCGCGCGGATCAGTATCTCGAAAGCGAGCGCCAGCTTGCCGCGCTGGGTTCGCCGCGCGGGATCGATGCACCAGAGCCGGTGCGGGTGGCGCTCAACCGGCCCGCTCCCGAAAGCGACGGCCTGCTGGCCGAATGGATCACGGGTGAAGAAGGCGATGCCGCGCCCGAACGGGCGGAGCGCTCCGAACGGCATGACCTGATCGCCGCCGGCGGGCTTGCCGAACGGCTGGCGAGCCCCGTGGCCGGAATGGCCAGCGTCGCCGAGGCGGGCCAATGAACGCCTTTTCCGGCTTCGGCCCTGCAATCGCCGCGGGCAGAAGCGGATATGGTGCGGTGAGCATGGCCGTGGCCTCGGGCCGCGTGCAGCTGGTTACCATCCGGCAGGAATCGCTCTCGCTGGCACGCTGGCGCCTGTTGTGGGTCGCGCTCGGCTTCGTCTTCGTGACGCTGCTTGCGCTGGTGCGCATCGGCTATCTCGGGGCCTCGGACAATGGCGCCCGCGGCACTTCGCTCGAAGAAGCGCTGCTGCCGCCTCGCGGCGAGATATCCGATCGTAACGGCGTGCCGCTGGCGCGCGCCTTCCCCGCCTATGCGCTGTGGTTCAATCCCACTGCGCTGGGTGAAGACGGTGCGCCTTTGGTCCGTGATCCGGCGGTGGTCGCGGGCAAGCTGAAGGACATTTTCCCGGATCTCGATCAAGCGGCGGTCACCGCGCAGCTGGCAGCGGGCAAGCAGGGCTATATCCGCCGGCGGGTGCTGCCCGAGGATGCCAACCGGGTGCAGGACATCGGCGAACTCGCACTCGAGATGCCGATGGAGAACGACCGTCACTATCCGCAAGGTTCGATGGCGGCGCATGTGCTCGGCTATGTCGCGGCGGATGGAACGGGCCGCGTGGGGATGGAGCAGGTGCTCGACGCGCATCTGTCCGATCCGGCAACGCGCGGCACCCCGATCGCCCTGTCGATCGATTCCCGCGTCCAGGGCGCGCTCGAAGATGAGCTGCGCCGCGGGATGAAACTGGTGCAGGCGCAAGGCGGTGCGGGCATCGTGCTCGATGTCGACACGGGCGAAGTGCTGGCGCTGGCTTCCCTGCCCGAATTCGATCCCAACAAGATCGATGCGCGCGGCCAGAAACTGATGTTCAACCGCGTGACCAACCAGGTCTACGAACTCGGTTCGACCTTCAAGCCGCTGTCGGTCGCGGCCGCGATCGATGCCGGCGTGGTGCGCAATCTCGGCCGCCGGTGGGATGCGAGCCCGGTCAAGGTCGGCCGCTTCGCGATCAAGGACAGCCACCCGCTGGGGCCCGATCTCAACGTGGTCGAGGCGCTGATCCATTCGTCGAACACCGTGACCGCGCGGCTGGCGGACGAGCTTGGCCCCGAACGCATGCGCCGCACGATGATCGATCTCGGCATGAACGAGCGGCCCTATATCGAACTGCCCGCCAAGGGCTTCCCGATCTGGCCGGGCAAGAAGTGGCCGCGCCTGCGTTCGATGACGGTCGGCTATGGCCACGGTATCGCCGTTACCCCGCTGCATCTCGCAAGCGCCTATGCGGCAATGGTCAATGGCGGCATCTGGCGCCCCGCGACACTCAGGAAGCTGGGGCCGGGCGAAGCGCCCAAGGGTCGCCGCGTGTTCAAGGCGTCGACTTCCAGCCGGATGCGCCAGCTGCTGCGCGCGATCGCCGTATACGGCACGGGCAAGAACGCCGATGCGCCGGGTTACCGCGTGGGCGGCAAGACTGGCTCGGCCGAAAAGCCCGGCGGCAGTGCCGGCTATCGCAAGACCGCGCTGGTTTCGACCTTCGCCGCCGCCTTCCCGATGGATCGTCCGCGCTATGTCGTCATCGCCATGCTGGACGAACCCCGCGGCACGCTGGCCAGCTCCTACCAGCGTACCGCCGCGTGGAATGCCGCCCCGATCGTCAAGCGCCTGGTGCCGCGCATCGGCCCGCTGATCGGCGTGCGCCCCGACGATACGCGCGATGTCGATATTTCCGATCTCAAGCCGCTCATCCCGGAGGCGAACAAGTGAAGCTTGCCAAACTCTGCGCCGCGGCGGGATTTGCCTGCGATGGCGATGCCAACGTGACCGGCTTCGCAATCGACAATCGCAAGGTCGCACCAGGCACCGTCTTCGGTGCGTTCCAGGGTACGCAGGTAAACGGGGAAGACTTCATTCCCGCGGCGATCGAAAGCGGAGCCATCGCGGTGGTGGCGCGGCCCGAAGCGACAGTCGAAGGAGCGGTCCATATCGCCGATCCGGAGCCGCGCCGCGCTTTCGCGGCCCTCGCAGCGCAGTTCTTCACCCCCGTGCCCGACCATATCGTCGCGGTGACCGGCACCAACGGCAAGACCTCCACCGTCGAGATGACCCGTCAGATCTGGCGCATGGCGGGGGAACGCGCGGCAAGCATCGGCACGCTCGGCGTCACCACGCCCGACGAAAGCGTTTCGACCGGACTGACCACGCCCGATATCGTAACTTTCCTTTCCAACCTCAGCGGCCTAGCGCGCGAGGGCGTTACGCATGTCGCCTATGAAGCGTCGAGCCATGGACTGGCGCAATTCCGCAATGAAGGCGTGCCCGTGATGGCCGCCGGCTTTACGAACTTCAGCCGCGATCACCTCGATTACCATGCTGACATGGAAGACTATTTCGCGGCCAAGATGCGGCTGTTCGATGAAGTCGTAACCGATGGTGCAACGGCAGTGATCTGGATGGGGTCGGGCGACAGTGGCTGGAATGCCCGCGTGGTCGAGCATGCGCGCACCCGCGGGCTCGCCGTGATGACCGTCGGCGAACAGGGCGAAGCGATCCGCCTCGTCAATCGCGAGCCGACCCAGCTCGGGCAGTCGCTGACCGTCGAACATGCCGGGCAGGAGCGGACAATCGATCTGCCGCTGATCGGCGCCTATCAGGTGTCCAATGCGCTGACGGCGGCGGGCCTTGCGCTTGCCACCGGGACCGAAGCCAACCGGGTCTGGGATGCGGTCGCGCGGCTCCAGCCGGTTCGCGGACGGCTCGAGCGTGCGGCGATCGCGCCTTCGGGTGCACCGATCTATGTCGATTACGCGCATACGCCCGATGCGATCGCGGCCGCGGTTGCCGCGCTGCGCCCGCATGTGTCGGGCAGGCTGATTACCGTTTTCGGCGCGGGCGGCGACCGCGATCACGGCAAGCGTGCACCGATGGGTGCTGCTGCGGCCAAGGCGAGCGATGTCGTCATCGTCACCGATGACAATCCGCGCGGCGAAGATCCTGCGGATATCCGCCGGCAGGTGCTTGAGGGTGCGCCGCAAGCGCGCGAGATAGGCGGGCGTCGCGAAGCCATTCTCGCAGCCATCGCCGAAGCGGGCGCTGAGGACATCGTCCTCGTCGCCGGCAAGGGACATGAAACGGGTCAGATCATCGGATCGGGAGATAACATGCGAGTGCTGCCCTTCGACGATGTCGATGTCGCGCGCGAATGCGTCGCGGAAATTGCCAGGGGTGCCGCATGAGCGCCGCCATCCTGCGCCATCCGGCCTATATCGAATGGCCCGCCGACCCGCGTGACCGGCTGCCGCTGACCCTGTGGGATGCGCGCAGCATCGCCGAAGCGGTGGGCGGCGTCGCCAGCCATGATTTCCAGGTCGCGGGCGTCGAGATGGACAGCCGCGATGTCATCAACGGCGATCTTTTCATTGCCTTGAAAGGGGAGGCGATGGACGGCCACCGTTTCCTCGACAAGGCCTTCGCCAATGGCGCAGCGGGAGCGATCGTCGACCGCGCTGTCGACTGGCCGCACATTCTCGTCGAGGATACCACTGCCGCGCTCGAAGCGCTGGCACGGGCCGCGCGCAGCCGGGTCGAGGCTACGATTATCGGGGTGACCGGTTCGGTCGGCAAGACCGGGGTCAAGGAAGCGATCTTCGCGAGCCTCGAACGTGCCAGCCGCGGCGCGGCGCATCGGTCGACGCGTAGCTACAACAACCATGTCGGGGTTCCGCTCAGCCTGGCGCGCATGCCCGCGCGCAGCCGGTTCGCCATTTTCGAAATGGGCATGAACCACGCGGGCGAGATCGCGGATCTCACCGCGCAGGTCCGACCGCATGTCGCCGTCATCACGACGATCGCACCCGCGCATATCGAGAACCTCGGCAGCATGGATGCCATTGCTGCGGCCAAGGCGGAGATCTTCGCCGGGCTCGAGCCGGGCGGCACGGCAGTCATCCCCGCCGACAGTGAACATAGCGCGGCGCTCGAACGCGCCGCCAGGGATGTCGGCGCGCGCGTGGTCAGCTTCGGCCGTGCCCGCTCTGCCGATGTCCGCTTGCTCGACGCGATCCCCAGCGCCAATGGCGGCAGCCTGGTGACCTGCGAATTTCCCGAAGGCCGGCTGTGCTACACCGTGGCCGAACCCGGCGATCACTGGGTGATCAACTCGCTCGCGGTGATGGCTGCAGTCCGGGCCGCGGGCGGCGACATGGCCGCTGCCGGACTGGCGCTGGCGGAAATGGGTGGGCTCAAGGGCCGCGGCGCCCGGCACGGCATCGCGGTGCCCGGCGGCAAGGCCCTGCTGATCGACGAAAGCTACAACGCCAATCCCGCCAGCATGCGCGCGACGCTCGCCCAATTGGGGCAGACGCCCTCCGGACGCCGGATCGCCGTGCTCGGGTCGATGAAGGAGCTGGGCGATTTCGGTCCGCAGTTCCATGCCGCGCTGGCCGAGCCCGTACTGGCGGCCGATGTCGACTACGCCTTACTCGTCGGCGACGAGATGGCCGCGCTGGCGCAGGAACTGGGGAAACCGCAAAGCCCCGTTCTTGGCAAGCCGTTCGCCTGGGCGCATTGCCAGACCGCCGACGAGGCGATCGGGTTGCTCGAGGACTTCGGCGTAGTCGCGGGCGACGCCGTGCTGGTCAAGGGCTCCAACTCGGTCGGACTTGGCCGGCTCGTGGATCATTTCACCCGCGCCAGCTAGGCGCGACGAGAGGCTCGATTGCTTTATTTGCTCGCCGAATGGTTGAATTTCGAAGGCGTCTTCAACCTCGTGCGGTACCAGACATTCCGCGCCGGCGCGACGCTGATGACCGCCCTGTTCATCGGTCTCGTCATCGGTCCGCGGTTCATCGACATGCTGCGCGTGCGGCAGGGCAAGGGGCAGCCGATCCGCGAGGATGGCCCGCAGAGCCACCTCGCCAAGCGCGGCACGCCGACCATGGGCGGGCTGATGATCCTGATCAGCCTCAGCCTGGCGGTGCTGATCTGGATGGATCTGAGCAATCCGTTCATCTGGGCCTGCCTGGCGGTCACGCTGGGCTTCGGGCTGATCGGGTTTCTCGACGATTACGACAAGGTTTCCAAGGCCAGCCACAAGGGCGTTTCGGGCAAGGTCCGATTGCTGCTGGAATTCGCGATCGCAGGCGTTGCCAGCTATCTGATCGTCGGCCAGATCAACACTTTCCTCTACGTCCCCTTCGTCAACGATTTCGGGATCGAACTGGGCTATTTCTACTTCGTCTTCGCGGCTTTCGTGATCGTGGGGGCGGGCAATGCGGTCAATCTGACCGACGGGCTCGACGGGCTTGCGACCATGCCGGTGATCATCGCGGCAGGCACCTTTGCGCTGATCGCCTATCTGGTCGGCCGCGTGGACTATTCCGAATATCTCGGCATCCCGCACGTGGCGGGCGCGGGGGAACTGGCGATCTTCTGCGCCGCGATCATGGGCGCGGGGCTCGCCTTTCTGTGGTTCAACGCACCGCCCGCTGCGGTGTTCATGGGCGACACCGGCTCGCTCGCGCTCGGCGGCGCGCTGGGCGCGATCGCCGTCGCCACGCACCACGAGGTCGTACTGGCAATAGTGGGGGGATTGTTCGTCTTTGAGGCGTTGTCGGTCATCATTCAGGTGTTCTGGTTCAAGCGTACGGGGAAAAGGGTCTTCCGCATGGCTCCCATCCACCACCATTTCGAACAGCTCGGCTGGTCGGAGAGCAAGGTCGTGATCCGCTTCTGGATCGTCGCCATCGTGCTCGCACTCATGGGGCTCGCGACGCTCAAGCTACGATGATCACTTCGCCCGCCTGGAAGGACAAGAAATACGCCGTTCTCGGACTGGCGCGGTCCGGCCGGGCCACGGCCGAAGCGCTGCTGGCGGCGGGTGCCGACGTGCTGGTGTGGGACGACCGCGCCGAAGCGCGCGCGGCCTTCGCCGGGCGCTGCGCGGTCGCCGACCCGCTGGAAGCGGACCTTGCCGGCTATGCGGGAATGGTGGTCAGTCCCGGCGTTCCGCTCAACACCCATCCGATCAAGCCGCATGCCGACCGTTCCGGCGTGCCGGTGATCGGCGATATCGAACTCTTTGCGCAGGCGCGCGCCGCGCTGCCGCGGCACAAGGTCGTCGGCATCACCGGCACCAATGGCAAGTCAACAACCACGGCGCTGGTTCACCACATGCTGAAAGAGGCGGGCGTGCCGGCCACTATGGGCGGCAATATCGGCCTGCCGATCCTCGAGCAGGAGCCGCTGCCCGAAGGCGGGGTCTATGTGCTCGAACTGTCGAGTTACCAGATCGACCTGACCCATTCGCTCGCTTGCGACGTGGCGGTGCTGCTCAACATTACCCCCGACCATCTCGACCGCTATGACGGCGATTTCGCCAAATACGCTGCCAGCAAGTCGCGCCTCCTGGCAATGCAGACGCGCGGCCAGAATGCGATCGCCCGGTTCACCGATGCGCGGGTGCTGGGGCAGTTCGCCGAAGGTTCGATCGCAAGCATTCTCGAGGATGTCCTGCAGAACCGGGGCATCGCGCCGGGCGAGCAGGCCGAGTGGCCGTCGCTGCAAGGTCCGCACAACCGCGAAAATGCCGCAGCGGCCATCGAAGCCTGCGATATCCTGGGCATCCCGACCGCGCAGATCCGCGCCGCGCTCAAGAGCTATCCCGGCCTGCCGCACCGCATGGAGCGCGTCGCGGAAATCTCCGGCGTTGCCTATGTCAACGACAGCAAGGGCACCAACACCGCCGCTTCGGCGCCCGCGCTGGCCGCGTTCGAGAACATTCACTGGATCGTCGGCGGGCTCGGCAAGGAGCCGGGACTGGGCGAGTGCGAGGCCGAGTTGGGCCGCGTCAAGGCGGCCTATACCATCGGCAGGGCCGGACCCGACTTCGCCGCGCTGCTCGAAGGCCGCGTCCCGGTCGAGCAGTGCGAAACGCTCGACCGCGCGGTGGCCAGTGCCGCTGCGAAGGCCGCGGCGGGCGATACGGTCCTGCTCAGCCCAGCCTGCGCCAGCTTCGACCAATATGCCGACTTCGAGAAGCGCGGCAACCATTTCCGCGCGCTGGTGGAGCGGCTGGCGTGAACACGATGCAGCCCTACGTTCCCGGCAAGCGCCAGCCCGCGCATATGCCCAAGGGCAAGCTGTCGCGCTGGTCCGAGCTGAAGATCTGGTGGCGCGAGATCGACCGCGTGCTGCTGCTGCTTGTGCTGCTGCTGATGAGCTTCGGCACGATCGCGGTGGCTGCCGCCAGCCCTGCCAGCGCCGATCGTCTCTCCACTTCCAGCCAGACGCTCGATCCGCTGTATTTCTTCTACCGCCACCTTGCCTGGCAGGTGCTTGCGCTGGGCACGCTGTTCGGCGTGTCGATGCTGACCCGCGACAGCGCGCGGCGGTTCGGGCTGCTGCTGGCCGCGGGCATGACCGGGCTGCTGTTCCTCGTCCCGCTGGTGGGCGCGGAAATCAACGGCGCGCGGCGGTGGATCAATCTGGGGATGCAGTTCCAGCCGTCGGAATTCCTCAAGCCCGGCTTCGCCATCGCCACGGCTTGGATCCTGTCGTGGCGGATGCGCGATCCCAACATGCCGGTGGCGGGCATCGCCACCGCCTATGTCGCGCTGATCGCCGCGCTGATGATGATGCAGCCCGATTTCGGCGGCACGATCCTGTTTGCAGGCGTGTGGTTCGTCGCGATGATCCTGTCGGGCATCGACATGAAGCGGATGGGAGCAGTGATCGGCGGCGTGATCGTTGCGCTGACCGCGACCTATTTCCTCTATGACAACGCCCGCCACCGCATCGACAGCTTCATCGGCGGGGGGACCGCCTACGACCAGGTGGATCTGGGGGCACGCACGCTGACGGCGGGCGGCTGGACGGGCGCGGGTTACGGCCTCGGCATCCGCAAGATGAGCTTGCCCGAAGCGCATACCGATTACATCTTCAGCGTCATCGGCGAGGAATTCGGCCTGATTGCCTGCGCGCTGATCGTGCTGGTCTATCTCGCCATTGTCGGGCGCGTGCTGATGCGCCTGCTCGACGAAGAGGACCTGTTCGCGCTGCTGGCCGGGGCCGGCCTGATCGCGCTGCTCGGCGGACAGGCGTTCATCAATATCCTGGTCAACCTGCAGCTTTTCCCGTCGAAGGGGATGACCTTGCCGCTGGTCAGCTATGGCGGATCGTCGACCATTGCGATCTGCCTCAATGTCGGTCTGCTGCTGGCGATAACGCGGCGCAATCCGTTCCTGAAAAGCCGGACCATTGGGCTTGGCGACAGGCTCGGCTTCGGGCAGACGGCCCCGATGAAAGACACCGCGCCTTCCCCGCACCGCGAGATCCACCCATGACCGGTGCCAGCCGCCATTATGTCCTTGCCGCCGGGGGGACGGGCGGACATTTGTTGCCCGCCTTCGCGCTGGCCACAGAACTCGAACGGCGCGGCCATCACGTCGCGCTGATCACCGATACGCGCGGCGCGCAAATCCCGGGCAAACCCGATTTTCTGCCTGCCCATGTCATTCCCGCGGGCCGGTTCGGCAAGAACCCGCTGAGCTGGATCAAGGGCATCCGCGCGGTGCTGCAGGGCCGGCGCATGGCGCTGCGCCTGTTCGACAGTTTCCAGCCGAGCGCGGTGGTCGGGTTCGGCGGTTACCCGTCGCTGCCGACCGTGCTGGCGGCGAAGAGCGCGGGCGTGCCCACCGTGGTGCATGAACAGAACGCGGTGCTGGGCCGGGTGAACCGGTTGTTCGCGCGGCACGTCGATGCGATCGCCACTGCCTATCCCGAAGTCGAACGGCTCGATCCGAAACATTCCCGGAAAGTGCATCTGGTCGGCAATCCGGTACGCGCGGGCGTATTGTCGCTGCGCGACGAACCCTTCCCGCCACTGGGCGAGGAAGGCCTGCTGCGGGTGCTGGTGACCGGCGGCAGCCAGGGCGCCCGCGTCTTGTCCGAAGTGGTGCCCGACGGGCTGTCGATGCTTCCCCCCGCGCTGCGCCAGCGGTTGCAGGTCACCCAGCAATGCCGGCCCGAAGATCTTGACGCCGTGCGCGAGCGGTATCGCAACCATGCCATACCCGCCGAACTGGCGACCTATTTCGAGGACATGTCGGCGCGGCTGGCCGATGCGCATCTGTTCATCGGCCGCGCCGGGGCATCGACCATTGCCGAACTCACTGCCGTCGGGCGGCCGGCGATCCTCATTCCGTTGCCGATCGCGACCGATGATCACCAGGCCGCCAACGCCCGCGAACTGGCGAAAGCCGGCGGCGCGCGCGTGATCCGCCAGGAACGCTTCAATGCCAAGGAACTGGCCAAGCAGATCAAGGCGCTGGCGGACAACCCGCAAGGGCTCGGCCGCGCGGCGCATGCCGCCTGGAATTGCGGCCGTCCGCGCGCGGTCGAGGATCTCGCCGATCTCGTCGAAAGCTTCGGCGGAGCAGATATGATGGATGTAATTCGCGTCGGCGGCAACAACGCCCGGGGCGCTTCGCAGGGCCTGCCGGCCGGACAGGGTGCAGTGCGGGAGAGTGCGGAATGAGAGGCGTTCCAACCGATATCGGGACCGTTCATTTCGTCGGCATCGGCGGCATCGGCATGTCCGGGATTGCCGAGGTGATGAACAATCTCGGCTACACCGTGCAGGGTTCCGACATGAAGGAAAGCGCGACCGTGGAACGGTTGCGCCAGCGCGGGATCGAAGTGGTGATCGGCCACGCCCCCGAAAACGTCGCAAGCGCGGCGGTCGTCGTGACCTCGACCGCGGTCAAGCGGACCAATCCCGAAGTCGCCTATGCGCTGGAAAACCGCATTCCCGTGGTCCGCCGCGCGGAGATGCTGGCCGAACTGATGCGGCTGAAATCCACTGTCGCGGTCGCCGGGACGCATGGCAAGACCACCACCACCAGCATGATCGCCGCGTTGCTCGATGCCGGCAAGATCGATCCTACCGTGATCAATGGCGGGATCATCGAACAATATGGTTCGAACGCACGGCTGGGCGACAGCGAATGGATGGTGGTGGAGGCCGACGAGAGCGACGGCAGCTTCCTGCGGCTCGACGGGACCATCGCGGTGGTCACCAATATCGATCCCGAGCACCTCGACCATTACGGCGATTTCGACGGGGTGAAGGACGCCTTCGTCGAGTTCATCCATAACGTCCCGTTCTATGGCGCGGCGATCCTGTGCATCGATCACCCCGAAGTACAGGCAGTGATCGGCAAGGTGCGCGACCGCAATGTCGTGACCTACGGCTTCAACCTGCAGGCGGATATCTGCGGGGTGAACATCCGCCCCGATGCGGGCGGCAATGTGTTCGACGTGATCGTGCGCCGCCGCGGGCAGGAGGATCGCCGGATCGAAGGCGTGCGCCTGCCGATGCCGGGTCGCCACAATGTCCAGAACGCGCTCGCCGCGATTGCGGTGGCGATAGAGATGGGCTGCCCCGACGAGGTCATCTGCAACGGCTTTTCGGCCTTTGGCGGTGTCCGGCGCCGCTTTACCAAGGTTGGCGAAGTGCCCAGCGGCGCGGGCGTGGCGACGATCATCGACGATTACGGCCATCACCCGGTCGAAATCCGCGCGGTGCTGGGGGCGGCGCGCGAAAGCGCCGGGACGGGGCGCGTCATCGCCGTGGTCCAGCCGCATCGCTACACTCGCCTGCGCGACCTGATGGATGAATTCCAGAGCTGCTTCAACGAGGCCGACCAGGTCTATGTGACCCCGGTCTATGCGGCGGGCGAGGATCCGATCGAGGGCGCCGATGCCGAGGCGCTGGTCGCCGGGCTCAAGGCGCGCGGCCACCGCGCGGTGCAGAGCGTTGAGGACGAGGACGATCTGGCCGCGAAGCTGGCGGACGATCTCGCGGCGGGCGATTTCGTCGTCTGCCTGGGCGCGGGCGATATCACCTATTGGGCGGCGGGGCTCGCCAACGGGATTGCCAAGGCCAGTTCGGCATGAGCGCAGGGGCTGCCCCGATCGACACGCAGGGCCTGCGCGGCAAGCTGACTCCCGATGCGCCGCTGGCAAAACTGGTGTGGTTCAAGGCCGGCGGCGCGGCCGACTGGCTGTTCGAGCCGGCCGATCGCGCGGATCTCGAGCTGTTCCTCCAGCGGCTGGACGGGCGCCTGCCGCTGATGGCGCTCGGGCTGGGGTCCAATCTCATCGTGCGCGATGGCGGGGTCGCAGGCGTGGTGATCAAGCTGGGCAAGCCCTTTGCCGGGATCGACGTCGAGGACGGGCACGTGCTTTCCTGCGGTGCGGGCGCGCATGGCATATTGGTGGCATCGACTGCCCGCGATGCGGGCATTGCCGGGGTCGAATTCATGCGCGGCATTCCCGGGACGGTGGGCGGCTTCGTGCGGATGAACGGCGGCGCCTACGGCCGCGAGGTTGCCGATGTGCTGATCGATTGCGATGTCGTGATGCCCGATGGCGCGCTGGTCACCCTGGCTGCGGCTGACCTGCATTACAGCTATCGCCATTCGCAGCTGCCCGAAGGCGCCGTGGTGGTCGGCGCACGTTTCCAGGGGCAGCCGGGCGACCCGGCCGAAATCGGCGCGAAGATGGACGCAATCGGCGATGCGCGCGAGAATTCGCAGCCGCTGCGCACCCGGACGGGGGGGTCGACCTTCAAGAACCCTCCCGGCCAGAAGGCGTGGGAACTGGTCGATGCCGCCGGCTGCCGCGGCCTGCGCCTGGGCGGCGCGCAGGTCAGCGAAAAACACACCAATTTCCTCATCAATGTGGATGATGCGACCAGCGCTGATATCGAAGCGCTGGGTGAAGAAGTGAAGCGCCGTGTCCACGCGCATTCGGGGGTCGAACTCGAATGGGAAATCCAGCGCGTCGGGCGGCAGCAGGACAGGTCATGACCGAACTACCCAAGCTCCATATCGCCGTGCTGATGGGCGGCTGGGCCAATGAACGCCCCGTCAGTCTGATGTCGGGCGAGGGCATCGCCAAGGCGCTCGCGGAGCGCGGCCACCGGGTCACGCGCATCGACATGGACCGGCAGGTCGCGGCACGCATTGCCGAGGCCGCGCCCGATGTCGTGTTCAACGCATTGCACGGCGTGCCCGGCGAAGACGGCACGGTGCAGGGCATGCTCGATTTGATGGGCGTACCCTATACGCATTCGGGCCTAGCCACGTCGGTGATCGCGATCGACAAGCAGCTGACCAAGCAGGCGCTGGTGCCGCAGGGGATCCCGATGCCTGGCGGGCGGATCGTCAGGAGCGCCGATCTGCACGAGCGCGATCCGCTGCCGCGGCCCTATGTGCTGAAGCCCGTCAACGAAGGCAGCTCGGTCGGGGTGGCGATCGTCACCGATGATGGCGATTACGGCAATCCCATCGCGCGCACCGCCAAGGGGCCGTGGCAGGACTTCGCGCAACTGCTTGCCGAGCCCTTCATCAAGGGCCGCGAGATGACCAGTGCGGTCGTCGATTTCGCCGATGGTCCGCGCGCGCTCGCAGTGACCGAGCTGAAACCCAAGAGCGGGTTCTACGATTTCGACGCCAAATATACCGACGGGCGGACCGATCACATGTGCCCCGCCGATATCCCGCAGGCGATTACCGACCTGTGCCTCGAATACGCGCTGAAGGCGCACCGGGTGCTGGGCTGCAAGGGCACCAGCCGGACCGATTTCCGCTGGGACGAGGAACAGGGCGAGGACGGGCTGTTCATCCTCGAAACCAACACGCAGCCGGGGATGACCCCGCTCAGCCTGGTGCCCGAACAGGCGCGCTTCGCGGGCATCGAATATGGCGAATTGTGCGAACTGATCGTGGCCGCCGCGCTGCGCGACCATGCCGGTACGGCGGGCGGCGGCGATGGCTAAGGTCAGGCGCAAGCCGACCGGCGTGCGCCGGTCCGCCGCGGCGCGCAATCGCAGCCAGAAGGCGCATGCCGCGCGAAAGCACACCAGCGGCCTGCTCGACCGGGTGATGGCGGCGCTGCCCTTTTCCGAAGAGCAGTGGCACAGGTTTTTCCTGACCGTCATCGTGGCGGCGGGGCTGGGCATCGCCTGGACCATTGCCAGCTTCGCGGGCGTTCCCGAACTGGCGCGGACCGAACTGGCGAAATCGGCTTCGCGGTCGGGCTTCGAGGTCAGCCGCGTGCAGGTATCGGGCGTCGAGCGGATGAACGAGCAACTCGTTTACGAACGCGTGCTGGCGGAGCAGGACCGCCCGATGCCGCTGGTCGACCTCGCCCAAGTACGCGAACGGCTGCTCGAACTGCCGTGGGTCGCCGATGCGCGCGTCTCGCGCCAGTTGCCCGATACGCTCAAGATCAATATCGTCGAGCGCGTCCCGCACGCGGTGCTGCGCAAGCCCGACCGGCTGATGCTGATCGACCCGCAGGGCCACGAGCTCGAACCGGTGAGCGCGAAGGAGGCCGAAGGCAAGCTGCTGATCGAAGGGCCCGGAGCCGCGCGCCAGGTCCAGGAGCTGGGCCGCCTGCTCGATGCCGCGCCCGCGCTCAAGCCGCAGATCGCCTCGGCCGAATGGGTCGGCAATCGCCGCTGGAACCTGACCTTCAATTCGGGCCAGCTCCTGGCGCTGCCCGAAGGTGACCTCGGCGCCCCCGCGCTGGTCAAGTTTGCCCAGCTCGACGGGATGCACCGGCTGATCGGCGGGAAGCCCATCGCCATCGACATGCGCGTGCCCGACCGCGCCTATCTGCGCTGCGACGACGGGCCGTGCCCGAAGCAGAATGTCGCTCAATGGCAGGAGCGACTGATGGCGACCCAGCAGCCCCGCATCACCCGCGTCTTCGGCGCGGTGAACATCGGGTCCTTCCGCGTTTCCGCGATGATCATGGGGCAGGCCGAAGACGGCGCCATGATCGTGCTGGGTTCGAGCCACCGGGCGAGCGACGGGATCAAGCGCGGCTATGTCACCGACATGCGCACGGCGAGCCACGCCATCCGCACCGCGGTGGAAAAGGCCGAGGCCAACGCCAACACCTCGATCCAGAGCGTGTGGATCGGCTGCGCGGGCGCCGGGCTGTCGAGCAGGATTTCCAGCGTCGAGATCGCCATCGGCGGACGCCGGATCGAAGAGGACGATATCGAACACCTCCTCTACGCCGCGCGCGATCATCTGCATCCCGACGGGCGGATGGTGCTGCATGCGCAGCCGGCGCATTACACGCTCGACGGTGCGCACGGCGTCGCCAATCCCAAGGGGCTGCACGCCGAGGCGCTGGGCGTCGACGTCCATGTGACGCTGGCCGAAGGCGCGCCGGTGCGCAATCTGATCGAGGCGGTGCAGACCGCGCATCTCGATGTCGAAGGCGTCGTCGCAAGTCCGCTGGCCGCCGCGCATGCGTGCCTGACCGGCGAAGAACGCGACCTCGGCGTCGCGCTGGTCGAAATCGGCGCGCAGGTCACCAATGTCTCGGTGCATGCGGCGGGCATGCTGCTGGGGCTCAAGTCGATCCCCATCGGGTCGAACGACATCACCGATGCCATCGCGTCCTCGCTCGGCATTCGCCGCAGCCAGGCCGAACGGCTCAAATGCGTTTCGGGCTCGGCGATCGCCACCCCGACCGACCACCGCGAGATGATCCCGGTCAATGGCCCGGGCGAAGAACCGGGCGGACCGCTGGCGCGCGGGGCGGACGAACACAATCGCATCGCGCGCGCCGAACTGGTCGCGATCGTCACCGACCGGCTGGGCATCGCCACCGCCGAGATCGGCAAGGCGCTCAAGAGCATGGGCTTCACCGGCGCGCAGGGCGGGCAGGTCGTGCTGACCGGCGGCGGGGCCGAACTGCACGGGGTCGCAGAATTCATGCAGGGCGCGCTTGGCCGGCCGGTGCGGATCGGCAAGCCGCCGGTCCTGCAGGGCCTCCCCGAAGCGCACGCGACGCCGGGTTTTGCCACGCTCGCGGGGCTGTGCCTCTACGCCGCCGACGATCCCGTCGATATCCGTTCGGTCGGGCCGCGCTACCAGCCGACCAAGCGTTATCGGGGCATGGGTCTGGTCAACCGTGTTTTTCAAGCGGTGCGTGAGTACTTCTGAGGCTTGATGCGGAGCCGGATTCCGCCTTTAGGCCTTGTGGATAAGGCTGGCGCGGCTTCGATCTGCGATTCGCTTTGTGCCAGTGTTGTGACATAAAGCCAGCACGTGACTTTCGAATACCCAGGGGACTCTTGATGAGTATCAATATCGGACCGGCATCGGACGACGATCTTCGTCCCAAGATCATGGTCGTCGGCGTCGGCGGTGCGGGCGGCAACGCCATCGCCAACATGATGGAAGCGAAGATCGAAGGCGTCGATTTCATCGTCGCCAACACCGATGCGCAGGCGCTCAGCACGTCCCCTTCCGAAAAGCGCATCCAGCTCGGTCCGGATATCACCGGCGGGCTCGGCGCAGGCGCCCGCCCCGAAGTGGGCAAGGCCGCAGCCGAGGAAACCGTGCAGGATATCGAGGACGCGCTCGACGGGGTGAACATGGTGTTCATCGCGGCGGGCATGGGCGGCGGCACCGGCACCGGTGCGGCCCCGGTCATCGCCGAGGCGGCGCGCAAGCGCGGCGTGCTCACCGTGGGCGTGGTTACCAAGCCGTTCCTGTTCGAAGGGACGCGCCGCATGCGCGCGGCCGAAGCGGGTATCGACGAGCTGCAGAAGCATGTCGACACGCTGATCGTCATTCCCAACCAGAACCTGTTCCTGGTCGCCAAGGCGGAAACCACCTTCAAGGAAGCGTTCCAGCTCGCCGACGAAGTGCTGCAGCAGGGCGTTCGCTCGATCACCGACCTGATGGTCATGCCGGGCCTGATCAATCTCGACTTCGCGGACGTGCGTTCGGTGATGAGCGAGATGGGCAAGGCGATGATGGGCACCGGCGAAGGCGAGGGTGACAACCGCGCGCTCGAAGCGGCCGAGCACGCGATCGCCAACCCGCTGCTCGACGGTGTGAGCATGGCCGGGGCCAAGGGCGTCATCATCTCGATCATCGGCGGCGAGGACATGAAGCTGCTCGAAGTCGACGAGGCGGCCAACCATATTCGCGAACTGGTCGACGAAGACGCCAACATCATCTGGGGTTCGGCGTTCAATCCCGATCTCGAGGGCAAGATCCGTGTGTCGGTCGTCGCCACCGGGATCGAGCCCGACGGTTCGGTTGCCGCTGCCCCCATGAGCAGCTTCGCCCCGCGCGAAAGCAGCGCGCCGCGGCGTCCGGTGCTCGACCTGCCAAGCGAAAGCGAAGCCGAAGACGAGCCGTTCGAACTCAACGAAGGTCTTTCCGCCGATCCCGAACCGGAAGCGCCGCGCGGTTTCGACCCGGCCCCGCAATCGCAGTCGCAGGCGTCTCCGCATGCCGATGCGGACGATGCCGATGCGCTTGACCTGACCGACGAAGCCGAAGAGGACGACGCGCCGCGCCCGTTCGGGTTGTCGCCCGCGACATCGGGTTCCTCGGCGGAGCGCGACGAAGATGGTTATGACGATGTCGACGATATCGTCGACCCGCTGGCCGGGCTGCGCAACGAACAGACCGAACGTTTCGACAGCGACGATGACACCGGCGCGCCCGCTGCAGGCGGGCAGGGTTCGGACGCCGCGCAGGGGCAGGCGGGTGAGTCCGCTGGCCGCGCTCCGCTCGACCTTTCGGGCGACATGCGCGAGCCGTCTGCGTCGCAGGACGAATTCGAACTGGGCGACGATCAGGGCGCCAGCCCGCTGGCGAGCAAGCCGGTCCGCCGCCAGCCGATCGTGCCGGGTGACAGCCCGGCACCGGCCGCGCCGAGTGCTCCCGCCAGCGGCGCTGGCGCGGGGTCGGGGTCGGGATCGCTGCCCGGCAACACGCTGTTCGAGCGCATGGCCAATCTCTCGCGCGGTGCCAGTACCAGCGAAGAGGAAGACGAGGACGACGATGCCGACAGCGGCAATGGCGGCGGGTTGAACATCCCGCGTTTCCTCGGACGCCAGAACAACCAGTAAGCGGCCGTTTCAGCGCGGGTTAACGCCCGCGCTGCAAAGGATAGGACATGATTTCGACCCGGCGTCTTGCTGCTGCCACTGTACTGCTTGCCATGGCGGTGCAGGGCGCACCTGCGTCGGCCCAGCGCGAGATCGTGCAGCCCCTGCCGGGTGCGGGGGAGCAAAAACTGAGCGATGCGCTGTCGCGGCTGGCACGTAATTCGCAGGATGTGACCGCGCTGCTTGATGCCGGAGAGGCCGCGCTCGAGCTGGACGATATCGATGCGGCGATCGGCTTTTTCGGGCGTGCGAACGAATTGTCGCCCGGCAATCCGCGCACCAGCGTCGGTCTGGCGCGCGCCTATACGCGCTCGCACCGCCCGATCGAAGCGCTGCGCCTGTTCGCCGAGGCCGAGCGGGCAGGGGTGCCCGATACGCGGATGGCGCAGGATCGCGGGCTGGCCTTCGATCTCGTCGGCGATGCGGCCAGCGCGCAGCAGCTTTACCGTCTGGCACTGGACAATGGTGCGGGTGCGGAAACAGTGCGCCGGCTGGCGCTCAGCCAAGCGATCTCGGGCGACCGTGAAGCGTTCGAAGCCACGCTTTTGCCGCTGCTTCGCGACGGCGATGTCCCCGCGTTCCGCACGCGCGCTTTCGGCCTTGCGGTGCTCGGCAATGCGGAAGAGGCGAAGGATATTGCCAACACCGTGCTGCCTGCAGGGCTTGGCGCGCGGATGGCTGCCTATCTCGATTACATGCCCCGCCTGACCCGCGCGCAGCAGGCCGCCGCGGGCAATCTCGGCGTGTTTCCGCGCACCTCCAGCATCGGCACCGACGAAGCGGCGATCGCCGCCTATGCACCCCGCCCGGCGCAGCTGGCCCAGGCGGCACCGGCGGCCGCGCCGCAGGCTCAGGGTACCGCAAGTGCAGGGGCCGAAACTCCGGCTCCGGCACGCGGTCAACCGGCGCGACCGGGTGCGGGCAGTATGCCTCCCGAGCCGGCCGATCGGCTGCCGCAGGACACGGACGTCGCCGCTCCTGCAGAAGCATCCGCCGCGACCCCGGCCCCGACATCGAACCCTGTTCCGGCCCCAGGGACGCCCGCGCCGTCGCTCGCAGCGCCTTCCGCACGGCAGGCGGCCGCGCCGGAGCCGGCCGACCCGCCGGCAGGCCCCCGGATAGTCGCTGCCGTGCCGGACGACCCCGTACCCGCACGATCCGACCGGCCCGAGCCCACTGTCATCGCGCGCGTCGATCCGACGGCATCCGCGCAGCCGGTGGACACGGCAACCGCCTCAGCGTCACTGGCTTCGGGCACCGCCAGCGCGGGCGCAGCGGCGGGCACATCGATCGAGGATGCCTTCGACGGCTTCACGCTCGCGCCGCGGGCTCCGCCTCCGTCTGCGACCGGCGCGGTCGATATCACGCGCATCGCCATCCCGCGCGAAAAGGTCAGGCCCAAGCCGCCACCGCCCCCCGCGCATCCCGCGCGCCACTGGGTTCAGGTGGCCACCGGCAAGGACCGCGCCGCACTCAAGTTCGACTGGCGCCGCATAACCCGCAGCGCCGAGGGCAAGCTCGACGGCACCGGACCCTTCGTGACTCCCTGGGTCGAAGCCAACCGCCTGCTGTCCGGCCCCTACGATAGCGCCGCCGAGGCTCGAGAAATGGTCAACGAACTGAAGAAGATAGGCGTCGACTCCTTCCCCTTCACCAGCGCCGAGGGCGAAGCGGTCGAACCGCTGTGACAAACCCGCGCGGTTAACGCGCCGTGCCGGCTTGTTCACAGGCTTTGCACAGGCGTTAACGGTTCTCCCCAGCGTGGATCGCCGCGCGGATTGCCAAGCCGGGTCCCGGTTCTGCATTCCGTACCCATGACGGCCACGGGACAGCTTCGATGAGGGCAGCGGAAGAGCGCTACGACACGGATCAGGACGCAGCGCCGCTCGACATGCTGGCTGCGCTGTTCCGGGCGCGCGGCTGGCCATGCGAGACGACGGCGAACGAGCTGTGCGGCGAGATCCAGGGAAGCTGGACCAATTACCAGCTGCGCGGCATCTGGCGCCCCGAGGACCTCGTCCTCCAAATCCTCTGCCTGCCCGACATCCGCATCGGCAAGGACAAGCGCACGCAGGCGCAGGAGCTGGTCAGCCTGGTGAACGAGCAGATGTGGCTTGGCCATTTCGACATCTGGTCGAATGGCGGCGTGCTGCTCTACCGCAATGGCACGATGCTGGGCGACGACGGCATGCTCAGTCTCGACCAGGCGCAGGCCCTGGTCGAAATCGCGGTCGAGGAATGCGACCGGTTCTACCCGGCGTTCCAGTTCGTGCTGTGGGGCGGACGCACGCCGGCTGAAGCGCTCGAAGCGGCAATGGTGGATGCCGCCGGGGAGGCGTAAGGCGCTGGGGTTCAGGGTTAATCCGAATTAGCCGTGCGAATTCCGGTTTCGCTTGAAATCGCGCGCCAAAGTGCCGATATTCCTCCCAGGAGCAGCGCGTATCACCGCGCCGCCAAAAGGAGTTGCAGACACATGGCCAATTGGAACGACACCGACCAGAGGCAGGGCTTCGGCTCGGTGCCGCGCGCTGGCGACGCCGTTGCCAGGCAGGAAACCTTCGATGCGGGCCTGCGCGCCCACATGCTCAAGATTTACAATTACATGGCTTCGGGCGTGTTGCTGACCGGACTGGTCGCCATGCTGACCGCGCGCAGCGGCTTGGCGCTGACCTTCGCCAGCGGTCCGCTGATGTGGATCGTCGCGCTGGCGCCGCTTGGCTTCGTCTTCGCGATGAGCTTCGGCGTGAACAAGTTCAGCCAGGCTACGCTGCAGCTGATGTTCTGGGCCTTCGCCACGGTGATGGGCCTGTCGCTGTCGACGATCTTCCTCGTCTATACGGGCGAAAGCATCGCCGCGACCTTCTTCGCCACGGCAGGCGCCTTCGCCGGTCTCAGCCTGTTCGGCTACACCACCAAGAAGAACCTGCAGGGCATGGGAACTTTCCTGGTTATGGGCGTGATCGGCCTGATCATTGCCAGCGTGATCAACATCTTCCTGCAGTCGAGCACGCTGACGCTCGCCGTGAGCTTCATCGGCGTGCTGATCTTCGCCGGCCTTACCGCCTACGACACGCAGCGCCTGAAGCGCGAATATCAGTACCTGCGCGGTACCGAATTTGCCGGCAAGGCCGTGATCATGGGCGCGCTGAGCCTGTATCTCGACTTCATCAACATGTTCCTGTTCCTGCTGCGCTTCATGGGCAGCCGCGAATAAACCATTCGTCGCAAACAGGAATCGTTTGAACGTGCCCGGGGCGTAACCAGCGCCCCGGGCATTTTCTTTGCCATTGCCAAACGCTAGGCAGTTTTTCTTCATCCCCCGTCAACCGATGACGAGGCAGGATGATCGCCTTATTTTCCGAGGAGGGTCACGCGTCATGAACCGCGGTTCGAACATCACCATTCGCATGGCGGCCGTGGCTGCCGGCATCGCCGTCCTGGGCGCCTGCGCCACCCCGCCGCCGCCGCCGCCCCCGCCGCCGCCGGTGGTGGAAGCGGTCCCGATCCGTCCGCAGCCCCCGGGCCAGGCGTCCTATGTGATGACCATCCCCCGCGTGAACTCGCTCGGTCAGCGCGAGACTGTGCACCTGGGAATTTCGGACGACGAGAAGGTGTGGCACTTCCGTTCGGCCTGGAATGTCGCGGCGCTCAACTGTCTCGATCCGCAGTACCAGCCGATCCTCGACGCCTACAGCAGCTATATCTCGGACCATGCGCGCCCGCTCAAGCGCGTGAACGATCGGATCGATGCCGAATACCGGCAGGAACACGGCGCCCGCCGCGCCGGTATCCAGGCGCGCGAAAGCCAGATGACGATGGTCTACAACTATTTCGCGCTGCCGCCCGCACGGGCGGATTTCTGCCGCACCGCACTGGGCGTGTCGCAACAGTATCTGGCGGCCGAACAGATCGATCCGATAGCCTTTGCGCTGGCCAACTTCCAGACGTTCGAAGGCCCGTTCGAGCGGTTCTTCGTGGCCTATGAGGAATACCAGCGGGAATCGGCGGCATGGGATGCGCGCTACGGCGATCGCTATGGCTCTTCCCAGCCGGGATACGTCGCGGTCAAGAACGCCTATGGCTACCAGGCGCCGCAGCCGGGTTCCGATCCCGCGACGCTGACCGCCACGCCGTTGCAGGAAACCAAGGTCGTCGATCCCGATACAGGGGCGCAGATCCCCGTAGCGCCGGTCGACGAAACGCGTTCGTCGCTGCCGGTCGTGCAACCCATTCCCAGCGACGACAATTCGAACTAGTTGCCGCTAAGATGATCCTGCGAGGCGCGCCGTTCCCCGGGGAACGGCGCGCCTTCGTTCGTATTGGCAAGCACCGCCTTGCGCTCGCGCCTGCGCCCATCACCGCCAGCAATGTTTGCCCCTTGCGCCGGCCGCGCCTATCGGCACCGCGATGGACCTGCAGACAATCGTTACCGAGACATGGAATGCGCTGGCCGATGATCGCGGCAGCGGCAATCCTGCGCGCTATATCCCCGCGCTGGCAGCGGTCGACCCGCGCAAGTTCGGCATAGCCATCGCTACGCCTGACGGGCGCGTGGCTGCCGCAGGCGATGTCGACGAAGCCTTTTCCATCCAGTCGATTTCAAAGGTCTTCGCACTGGCGCTCGCGCTCGAGCGCGAGGGATCGGCGCTATGGGATGCGGTCGGCCGCGAACCGTCGGGCGATGCCTTCAATTCGATCGTCCAACTCGAGAAGGAAAAGGGCATTCCGCGCAACCCCTTCATCAATTCGGGCGCCATCGTGACGACGGATCGGTTCATCGGCAACCGCGGCGTCGACGCAGCGGTGCGCGACCTGCTCGATCGGCTGCGCCGCATGGGCCGCAACCCGGCGATCACGTTCGACGAGGACGTGGCGCGCAGCGAGAGCGAGGCGGGCGAACGCAATCGCGCGCTGGCGTGGTTCCTCGCCGATTTCGGACGTCTGCTGAATCCGGTGGAAGAGGTGCTGTCGGTCTATTTCCGCCAATGCGCCCTGTCGATGAGCTGCCGCCAGCTGGCCGAAAGCGCGTTATTTCTCGCCTTCGATGGCAGCGACCCGGTGACCGGCCAGCGGATGTGTTCGGCCAGCCGGGCGCGCCGCATCAATGCACTGATGCTGCTGTGCGGCCATTACGACAATTCGGGGCAATTCGCTTTCGAGGTCGGCTTCCCGGGCAAATCGGGGGTTGGCGGCGGGATTCTCGCCAGCGTCCCGGGCCGCGCCGCGATTGCCGTGTGGTCGCCCGGGCTGAACCGCGCGGGCACCAGCCTGCTGGGCGCGCGGGCGCTTGCCGAGATTGCCCAGCGGACCGGCTGGTCGGTCTTCAGCGGACCGCTTCCCGAGGACTAGAGCGCGCCGAAGGTCCAGCCTTCGGTGCGGGCGATATCCCGCGTCAGCCCCGCCGGCGCCCAGCGCGCCCGATCGCTTGCGACGCGGCGAAGCCACGCGGCGGTGAGCAGTGCGTCGGACGAATGGTCCTCGATCGCGCCCCGTCCGGCCACGGGCGGGCTGCCGAGTCCGGCCAGCGCGGAATTGAGGTCTTCGAAGCTGCGCATCTTGGCCTTTGCCGCGCTGCGCCCGGATTCCAACGCGGCGAGGCTGGTGTAGATTTCGACGACCAGCGAGCCGTGTCCCGGATCCGGATCGACCGGCCAGACGGGCAGGTGCCCGCGCAGCCGGTGCAGCACGCGCATTCCCGTCAGGCTGGACTTGCCCACCTGCGCCGCACCGACGAGATTGAAATTCGAATAGGGTTTGCAGCCCATTTCCGCCTGCGTCTGTTCGGTGACCCGGAACCGCCCGCGTCCATGCGCGGCGCCGTCGCAGCCGAAATGCGCGCCCGTATCGCTGCCGTGGCGAAAATAGGGCGCGAATTCGGGATGATCGACGAAGCTTTGCGCGCCCAGATTGGGATCGCCCGCGCAGATATCGTCGATCAGCGCCCAGAGCGACGGCGCGTCGGGCAGCAGCACGTCGCGCTTGGGAAAATAGGCGCCGCAATCGGCGAAGGGCAGCGCGATGCCGAGGTCCATTCCGACGAGCGTATCGTTCGGCAGGTCCTCGCGCAGCAGCGCCAGCACATCGGCGCGCGACCAGCCGCGGCCCCGCTCGACCAGGACGGGCGGGCCGCCAGCCGCATCGGCCAGCGCCAGCGCTATGCCTTTCTGCACCGGCCCTTTCGCACCCGACCAGTCGATCGCGAGGAAATGGCTAAACCTGCCCACGCTCGCGCCGCAGCTTGTCCCAATAGTCGAGCCGCTTCTTTACCTCGCGTTCGAACCCGCGTTCGACGGGCTGGTAATAGCTCTGCGGCTCCATCTCCTCGGGCCAGTAATCGTCGCCCGAGAAGCCCTCTTCCGCGTCGTGATCATAGCTGTAGCCCGACCCGTAGCCGATGTCCTTCATCAGCTTGGTCGGCGCGTTGAGGATATTCTGCGGGGGCATCAGGCTGCCGGTTTCTCTCGCCGATTTGAAGGAGGCTTTCTGCGCCTTGTAGGCGGCGTTCGATTTGGGCGCGGTGGCGAGGTAGATGCAGGCCTGTACCAGCGCGAGTTCGCCTTCAGGCGAACCGAGGAATTCGAACGCGTCCTTCGCCGCCATGCATTGCACCAGCGCCTGCGGGTCGGCCATGCCGATGTCCTCGACAGCCATGCGGATCAGCCGCCGCGCGAGGAAGCGCGGTTCCTCGCCTGCGGTGAGCATGCGCGCGAAGTAATAGAGGCTCGCCTGGACGTCGCTTCCGCGCACCGCCTTGTGCAGCGCGGAGATGAGGTTGTAATGCCCCTCGCGGTCCTTGTCATAGACCGCGACGCGCCGCTGGAGAAACCGGCCCAGCGCCGCCGGGTCGAGCGGGTCGGCAATCTGCGCATTGTAGAGCGTTTCGGCCTGGTTGAGCAGGAACCGCCCATCGCCATCGGCGCTGGCGACCAGCGCATCGCGCGCTTCGGGCGTGAGGGGGAGGGGCCCCTCGAGCGTCTCGCCGCGGTCGAGCAACTGGCCCAGCGCCTCGTGATCCAGCCGCTGGAGGATCAGCACCTGCGCGCGGCTGAGCAATGCCGCATTGAGCGCGAAGCTGGGGTTTTCGGTCGTTGCGCCCACCAGCGTCACCGTGCCGCGTTCGACGAAGGGCAGGAAGCCATCCTGCTGCGCACGGTTGAAGCGGTGGATCTCGTCCACGAACAGCAGCGTGCGCTGCCCCGCCTGCGCAGCCTTGTCGGCAGCGGCGAAGGCTTTCTTGAGGTCGGCCACGCCGCTGAACACGGCGCTGACGCTTTCGAAGCGCATGCCCACGCTGTCGGCCAGCAGCCGTGCGATGGTGGTCTTGCCCGTACCCGGCGGGCCCCACAGGATCATGCTCGACAGGCGCCCGGCGGCGACCATCCGGCCGATCGCGCCCTCGGGACCGGTCAGGTGATCCTGTCCGATCACTTCGCCGAGGGTGGCGGGACGCAGGCGATCGGCCAGCGGTGCATCTTCGCGCGGCGTATCCGGCGCTGCGCTGTGCGGGAGGTCTTCGGGAAAGAGATCGGCCATTGGTCGGCTGACATAGGGTGTTCGCCGGAAAATTGCAGGGGCGACTTGCATGGTGCCTTTAAAGATATATCGTAGAGCTATCGAAGATAAGGCAAGGATAGCGATATGCACAAGGCACACAGGCGCCACGGCGCGCGCAGGCGCGGTTGGCCGTTCATCGCGGCGATGATGGCCGGGGCGGAAGCGCAAAGCGGGTTCGGTGCATCGGCGCGCTTCGGCGGCTCCGACTGGGGATTCGATTTCGGTCCGCGCAAGGGCGGACGCCGCCGGCGCATGTTCGGACCGGGTGAGCTCAGGCTGGTCCTGCTCAAGCTCGTCGCCGATGAGGCGCGCCATGGTTATGAGCTGATCAAGGCGATCGAGGAACTGACGGAAGGCTCGTATGCTCCGAGCCCGGGGACGATCTATCCGACGCTGTCGCTGCTAGAGGACGAGGGCGCGATCGCGCCGGCTCCCGGAGACGAGACCCGCAAGGCCTACCAGGCCACCGATGCGGGGCGGTCCGAACTGGCGGAACGCGCAGATGAAGTGACGGCGCTGTTCGAGCGGCTGTCGGGTCATGGCACTCATCGCCGCGCCTATGCCACGCCCGAAATGTTCCGCGCGGTCGGCAATCTCGCCAGCGTGCTCAAGAACCGGGCGCGTTCGGGAAAGCTGGACGAGGACACGGTGCGCGAGATCGTCGATCTGGTCGACGACCTGGCCAAAAAGATCGAGCGGCTCTGACCCCTGCCATTTGGCGATCCGCGGGAGACGGGCTAGGCTGCGCCCGCGGGTCGCGATGGGGGAGGGTTCGGACATGACGGACACCACACACACGCCCTGGCACCTTTGGGTGGTGGGCATAGCGACGCTGCTGTTCAATGCGATCGGCTGTTACAGCTATCTGATGACGCAAACGGGTAGCCTGGCCGAACTGGGCATGACGCCCGAACAGATCGGATATTTCGATACCTTCCCGGCTTGGGCCGATGCGGCCTGGGCGCTGGGCGTGTGGGGCGCGCTGCTCGGGTCGATCCTGTTGCTGCTGCGCCGCAAGCTGGCCTTCGCCGCTTTCGGCGTGGCGACCGTGGGGCTGATCGCGACGACCTATTTCGAACTGCTGGTCTCGCAGATCCCCGACAGCCTGCAGAACCCGCTGCTGATGGCGGCGATCTGGATCTCGACGCTGTTTTCGCTGTGGTATTCGCGCTGGATGAGCGCAGCTGGCGTGCTGCGCTAGCGGGCGGCGGCGCGTGTTTCGATCAGCCGCAGATAGGTGTCGACCACCGCCTGATTGATCGCGTCCCACGTATAGGCGCGCGCGACCTGTTCGCCATTGGCACCATGCAGCAGGCGCAGGTCGTCATCGGTGCAATAGGGCGCCAGCGCCTCGGCGCAGGCGGGGGCGAAGACATCGGGCTTGCCCGGCGCGACCAGGCGGCCCGTGCGCCCGTCGTCGACTAGGCTCGCCGCACCGGTGGCCCCGGCGGCCACCACCGGCAATCCGCAGGCCATTGCCTCCAGCGTGACATTGCCGAAAGTCTCGGTGATCGACGGATTGAAGAAGATATCGCCGCTCGCCAGCGCCTTGCCCAGATCCCTGCCGGTCTGGAAGCCGGCGAAAATGCCGCCGGGCAACGCCTTTTCGAACCATTCGCGCGCGGGCCCGTCGCCGATTACCAGAACCTTGTGCGGGACCTGGCGCTTGCGCAATTGCACGATCGTTTCGGCAAAGACGTCGAGCCCCTTTTCCATCACCAGGCGGCCGAGGAACACGATTGCCACATCGTCATCGGCCAGGCCATGCGCGCGGCGCCATGCATGATCGCGCTTGGACGGATCGAAGACCGTGCGGTCGACCCCGCGCGACCAGATCGAAATGTCGTCATGCATTGCCTGCGCGGTGAGTTCGGCGATCTGGCTTTGCGATGGCGCCACCAGCGCATCGCAGCGCTGGTAGAAGCGGCGCAGCATGCCTTCGACCAGCGGTTCGAGGAAACCGAGACCGTAATAGCGCGGGTAGGTCTCGAACCGCGTATGGACCGACGCCAGCACCGGGATATCCTTCTCGCGCGCCCATTTGAGCGCACCGTGCGCGGCCGGGTCGGGCGATGACAGATGCACCACATTGGGTGCGAATTCGGCCAGATCGGCGCGCACGCGGTCGTCGATGCGCAGCGGCAGGCGGTATTCGCCGCGACCCTTCACCGGCATTCGGACGTTGGGAATGTCGACCAGGTCGCCGGTCGCGGGGAAATCGGGTTCGGCCACGACCGGGGCATAGACGCGCAGCGCCGCGCCCTGCCTGAGCAGGAAGCCCGCCAGGCGGTTGAGCGCCTGGTTCGCGCCATCGCGAGTGTAATTGTAGTTCCCGCTGAACAGCGCGATGCGAAGATCGGTCACATCCATTGCGCGGCGCTTTAGGGAAGATGGCCGATGCCGTCCATCGGCTTGCAGCGTGATTGTAACCGCAGGGATTTTTCGCATTCCACGATCATGCCTTCGCACCTGTCGCCTGTCGTGTCGTAGCTACGCTTTATCGCACTACCGGTATTTCACATTGACTCGCTGCGACGCAACATTAGTGCGGGCGGCGGGCCACGCGGTCCCAACGCCGCGCGAGCTCTCTGCAAGGAGAGAATACATGACTGCCGAACCTACGCTCAAACCCGAGCGCCCTTTCTTTTCGTCCGGACCGACCGTCAAACACAAGGGCTGGTCTGCCGCCAATCTCAAAACCGAATCGCTCGGCCGCTCGCATCGCAGCGCGCTCGGCAAGTCGCGGCTGAAATATGCCATCGACCTGTCGAAGGAAATGCTTGGCGTACCCGAGGATTACCTCGTCGGCATCATGCCGGCATCGGACACCGGCGCGCTCGAATGCGCGATGTGGACCATGCTGCGCCCCGATCGCCCGGCAACCGTCGCGGCATGGGAAAGCTTCGGCAATGTCTGGATCCAGGACGCGGTCAAGCAGCTCAAGCTGCCGCAACTTACGGTCATGGACGCCGATTACGGCGAAATCCCCGATCTGGCGAGCATCCCGCAGGACAACGACGTCGTCTTCACCTGGAACGGCACCACTTCGGGCGCCAAGATCCCGAACACCGACTGGCTGGCCCCGGGCCGCGAAGGCGTGACGATCAACGATGCCACCAGCGCCGTTTTCGCGATGGAGATGGACTGGGCCAAGCTCGATGCCACGACCTACAGCTGGCAAAAGGTGATGGGCAGCGAAGCGCAGCACGGCATGCTCATCCTCAGCCCCAAGGCGGTACAGCGGATCGAGGAATACGACCCCGAATGGCCGCTGCCCAAGCTCTTCCGCCTCAAGAAGGGCGGCAAGATCAACACCGGCATTTTCGAGGGCGCGACGATCAACACACCCTCGCTGCTGGCGACCGAAGACTATATCGACGCGCTCGAATGGGCGCAGGCGATGGGCGGGCGCAAGGCGATGTTCGAACGCGCCGATGCCAATGCCAAGATCGTCCTCGACTGGATCGAGGCGACCCCCTGGCTGCGCAACATGGTCGCCGACCCGGCCAAGCGGACCAACACCGGCGTGTGCTTTGTCTTCCAGGGCGAGTGGTACGACAGCCTGCCTGATGACGAGAAGGCAGCAGTGCCGAAGAAGATCGTCAAGCTGCTCGAGGACCGCGACGTCGGTTACGACTTCAATGGCTATCGCGATGCCCCGCCGAGCCTGCGCATCTGGTGCGGCGGCACGGTCGAGCAGGAAGACCTCAAGCGTCTCCTGCCGTGGATCGAGTGGGCCTACGAGCAGGTGAAAGCGGCATAATCGGCGTCGTCCCAGCGAAAGCTGGGACCGCTATCCGCTCGCTCCGACCAAATCGAAAGCGATCCCAGCTTTCGCTGGGATGACGAGAGAAAAATCATGAACAAACCCAAAGTCCTTATTTCGGACAAGATGGACCCGAACGCCACGCGCATTTTCGAAGAGCGGGGCTGCGATGTCGACGTGAAGCCGGGCATGACGCCCGATGAACTCAAGGCGGTGATCGGCCAGTACGATGGCCTCGCCATCCGCAGCGCGACCAAGGTCACGCCCGAAATCCTCGATGCGGCGACCAATCTCAAGGTCATTGGCCGCGCCGGTATCGGCGTCGACAATGTCGATATCCCCTACGCCAGCGGCAAGGGCGTGGTGGTGATGAACACCCCGTTCGGCAATTCGATCACCACCGCCGAACACGCCATCGCGATGATGTTCGCGCTGGCGCGGCAGATCCCCGCCGCCAATGTCCGCACGCAGGCGGGCGAATGGCCCAAGAACGACTTTATGGGTGTCGAAGTGACCGGCAAGACGCTCGGTCTGATTGGCGCGGGCAATATCGGCAGCATCGTCGCCAGCCGCGCGCTGGGCCTGCGGATGAAGGTCGTCGCCTACGATCCCTTCCTGACCGAGGAACGCGCGGTCGAAATCGGGGTCGAGAAAGCCGATCTTGACACGCTGCTGGCCAAGGCCGATTTCATCACGCTGCACACGCCGCTGACCGACGAGACGCGCAATATCCTGTCGGCGGAAAACCTCGCCAAGGCCAAGCAGGGCGTGCGGATCGTCAACTGTGCGCGCGGCGGCCTGATCGACGAGGCGGCGCTGGCCGATGCGCTCGACAGCGGGCAGGTTGCCGGGGCCGCGCTCGACGTGTTCCAGAGCGAACCGGCCAAGGACAGCCCACTGTTCGGCAAGCCCAACTTCGTGTGTACGCCGCACCTCGGTGCCAGCACCACCGAAGCGCAGGTCAATGTCGCGCTGCAGGTGGCCGAACAGATGGCGGATTATCTCGTCAGCGGCGGCGTCACCAATGCGCTCAACATGCCCAGCCTCAGCGCCGAGGAAGCACCCAAGCTGCGCCCCTATATGGGTCTGGCCGAAGACCTCGGCAGCCTGGTGGGCCAGCTGGCGCATGGCAATCTGACCAAGATTTCGATCGAGCGCGAAGGCGCGGCAGCCGAACTGTCGGGCAAGCCGATCGAAGGCGCGGTGCTGGCCGGGCTGATGCGCCAGTATTCGGACACGGTGAACATGGTCAACGCGCCCTATCTGGCGAAGGAACGCGGGCTCGACATCCGCTCGATCCGCCACGAGAAGGAAGGCGTCTACAACACGCTGATCCGCGTGACGGTGGGCACCGACCAGGGCGACCGTTCGGTGGCGGGCACGCTGTTCGGAGCCGATGCCCCGCGGCTGGTCGAGCTGTTCGGCGTGCGGATCGAGGCCGAACTCGACGGCCACATGCTCTATATCGTCAACGAAGACGCGCCCGGTTTCATCGGCCGGATCGGTTCGTTGCTCGGGCAGTCGGGCATCAATATCGGGACCTTCCACCTCGGACGGCGGCAGGCCGGGGGCGAAGCCACCGTGCTGCTCAGCGTCGATGCGCCGATCCCGCCTGAAGTGGTCGAGCAGGCCTGCGCGCTGGAAGGCGTCAAGGTCGTGATGCCGCTGGCATTCTGACAAACGATAGGGCAGGGGGCGCGGCGCGATGACCAATCAAGACGACCTCCTGCCCGTCGGCCTCGAAGACGCGCTGCCGGCGCGCGCCCGCGCGATCACCACTGCCAAGCGCGCGATGCTCGATGCGATGGACAGCCATGGCTACGACCGCGTGCGTCCGCCGCTGGTCGAATTCGAACACTCGCTGGCAGGCCGGATGGATGGTGTCGCGACGCGCCGGATGGTGCGCTTCACCGACCCCGAAAGCCTGCGCACGCTGGCGCTACGCAGCGACATGACCGTTCAGGTCGGGCGCATTGCCGCCACCGGCATGGCCGCTGCACCGCGTCCGCTGCGTCTATGCTATGCCGGCGATATCGCGCTGCTGAGTGCGGACCAGCTCGACCCGGCGCGCCAGCGGCTGCAAGTGGGGGCCGAACTGATCGGCACCGACAGTGTTGCCGCTGCCAGCGAAATGGTCTCGGTCGCGATCGCGGCGCTCAAGGCGGCGGGGGCGGCCAATATCTCGGTCGATTTCACCCTGCCCGACCTGGTCGATACGCTGGCCGAAGACACGCTGCCGCTCGATGCCGAACGCCGCGCTGCGGTTCGCCGCGAGCTCGATACCAAGGATGCCGGCGGGCTGCGCGACGCCGGCGGCGAGGCCTACCTCCCGCTGCTGTATGCCACCGGCCCGTTCGACCAAGCGATCGACACGCTGGCGAAGATCGATGTGGACGGCGCGCTGGGCAGCCGGATCATCGGCTTGCGCGAAATTGCCGCGACCATCGGCGACCGCGCGCGGGTCACGCTCGACCCGACCGAGCGGCACGGGTTCGAATACCAGAGCTGGTTCGGCTTCACGCTCTATGGCGAGGGCGCGCGCGGCGCGCTGGGCCGTGGGGGGACCTATACGATCAAGGGCAGCGACGAACCCGCGACCGGGTTCTCGCTCTATATGGACCCGTTGCTCGATGCCTTGGGCGGGCCGGACGCCGATGAACGCGAGATACTGTTCCTGCCGCTGGGACACGACCGCGATGTCGGTGCACGCCTGCGGGCGATCGGCTGGCGGACCGTGGCAGCGGTGTCGGACAGCGATGATGCGCGCGCGCTCGGCTGCTCGCATGTGCTCGACGGGACCGAGCCCAAACCGCTCTAGGCCGCCACCCATTGCGGGTGCTTGGCCATGATCCCGGCGAAGAGGTCGGAATCGATCAGGCTTGCGAGCCATACCTGGAGGTGGGGCAGCGCCTGACCGTCGAACCAGTCGCGGTCGGTGTTGGCGAACTGGCGGATGAAGGGAAAGATCGCGATGTCGGCAAAGCCGCGCGTCTCGCCCCGTAGATAGGCTGACTGCGAAAGCCGCTCGTCCAGCCTGCGCAGGATGTCCAGCGCGGCGGCGCGATGCTGCGCCGGATCGACATCGTCGTACCGGGTGGCGTATTTGTAGCGGTCGAGATGGTGCTTGAACGGCCCGTCATTGGTTTCGACCAACTCCGGATCGTCGCGCTCGAGCCAGCCTTCGGGATCGCTGCGCACCAGCGCCCAGCGCATGATGTCGCGGCTTTCCTCGATCACCTCGCCCGGTCCGGCAACCAGCACCGGCACCGTGCCCTTGGGCGACGCCTCGAGCATTTCCGCCGGCTTGTCGCGCAGGACGACCTCGCGGTGTTCGTAGGATACCCCGCCGATCCGCAGCGCCATACGTGCACGCATGGCATAGGGACAGCGACGAAAGCTGTAGAGGACCGGTTCAGCCATCGCGCTCTGCTTCGTCGCGCCGCCCGATGTGTTCTTCGCCGCGCTCGCGTGCGAGCCGCGCCTGACGGTTGCGCTCGGCATAACGCGCACGCTGCTCGTCGCTGCGCTCGTCATAACAACGCGGGCAGGACACGCCCTCGCTGAAATGGTCATGCGCCATGTCCGCCTCGCTCAGCGGCCTGCGGCAGGCGCGGCACAGGCCGTGAGTGCCCGCCGCCAATCCGTGGCCGACGCTGACCCGTTCGTCGAAGACGAAGCATTCGCCGCGCCACAGGCTGTCCTGCTCGGGCACGTGTTCAAGGTAATTGAGGATGCCGCCCTTGAGATGATAGACCTCGTCCACCCCCTCGGCGCGCGCGAAGGCGGTCGATTTCTCGCAGCGGATCCCACCGGTACAGAACATGGCGATCCTGGGTTTGCGCCCCTCGGCCTCCAGTTCGGCGCGCTTGGCGCGAAACCATTCGGGAAATTCGCCGAAGCTGGCGGTTTGCGGGTCGATCGCGCCTTCGAAGGTGCCGATCTGCACTTCGTAATCATTGCGCGTGTCGATCACGATCGTCTCCGGATCCGAAATCAGCGCGTTCCAGTCCTCGGGCGCGACATAGGTGCCAACTCCGGCAAGCGGATCGAGATCGGGCTGGCCCATGGTCACGATCTCTTTCTTCAGCCGCACCTTGGTGCGGTGGAAGGGCATGATCGCGGCGCGCGATTCCTTGATTTCGATCTCGGCGCAGCCCGGCAGCGCACGGATATGGTCGAGCGCCGCTTCGACACCCTTATCACTTCCGGCGATCGTGCCGTTGATGCCTTCCTTCGCCAGCAGCAGAGTTCCGCGCACGGCATTCGCTTCGCATACCGCAAGCAGCGGCGCGCGCAGTGCACGCGGATCGTCGAAACGCGCAAACTGGTAAAGCGCGGCAATGCGGATGGGGTCGTCGGTCATGGTCACGGGTGCGCCATTAGCAGCCTTGCCGCCGTGGCGCACCCCGCCGATATTACCCTTCGAAATCGCTCGGATCGGGCCCGATCCGGCCTTCGGGATCGTCAAGCGCGTCGATGCGCGACATCTGGTCGTCCGTGAGGGTGAACTTGAGCGCTGCAAAATTGGCTTCGATATGATCGCGGCTCGATGCCTTGGGGATCGGGCACAGGCCATGCTGCATGTGCCAGCGCAGGATCACGGCGCTGGCAGGCTGGCCGGTTTCCTCGGCGATGGCGGCGATGGTCTCGTTTTCGATCCCCGCACCCTGGCCCAGCGGCAACCAGCACTGCGTGACGATGCCCAGTTCGTCGTGCAGTTTGCGCAGTTCGCGCTGCTGGAAGGTGGGGTGCAGTTCGATCTGGTTGAGCGCGGGCGTGACGCCGGTTTCGTCGATGATGCGGCGCAGGTCCTGCTCGCGGAAGTTCGATACGCCGATCGACTTTGCCTTGCCTTCGTCGCGCAGTTCGATGAACGCTTTCCACGTTTCCACGAACAGGTCCTTTTCGGGGCAGGGCCAGTGGATCAGCAGCATGTCGACATGGTCGCGGCCGAGCCGTTCGAGGCATTTGTCGGCGGCCTTCTTGGTCCGCTCGTAGCCCTGGCTTTCGTTCCAGATCTTTGTCTGCAGGAAGATGTCCGACCAGTCGCCAACACCTTTGCCGACGCCGCGTTCGTTCTGGTAGATGGCCGCGGTGTCGACCAGCCAGTAGCCGACATCGAGCGCGGTCTTGACCGCTTCGGGTGCATCGTCCTCGTCGATCTTGTAGGTGCCGAAACCGAGCTGCGGGATCTGGCGGTCGTCATTCAGCGAAAGCGTGGGGTAATCGGTCATGAAATCTCCTTTGCCCCTACAATGGTGCAGACGGCGCATGTTTCCGGCAATTCGCCTTGCCCCGTGCCATAGATCAGCCTAACGCCTGCGGCGTTTGATTTCCTTACATTTGCGAGAACTATCGAATGGCCAACGTCACCGTGATCGGCGCCCAATGGGGCGATGAGGGCAAGGGCAAGATTGTCGACTGGCTGGCCAGCCGCGCCGATGCCGTGGTGCGCTTCCAGGGCGGCCACAATGCGGGCCACACGCTGGTCATCGACGGGACCACCTACAAGCTCTCGCTGCTGCCCAGCGGCATCGTATCGGGCACGCTCAGCGTGATCGGCAATGGCGTGGTGCTCGACCCGTGGGCGCTCAAGGCCGAGATCGAGAAGCTCGAAGCGCAGGGCGTCACCATCAATGACGACAACCTCGCCGTGGCGGACAATTGCCCGCTGATCCTGCCGATCCACCGCGATCTCGACGGGCTGCGCGAAGCGGCCGCCGGATCGGGCAAGATCGGCACCACCGGGCGCGGTATCGGTCCGGCTTACGAGGACAAGGTCGGCCGCCGCGCAATCCGCGTGTGCGACCTCGCGCATCTCGACGCGCTCGAACCCCAACTCGACCGCCTGTGCGCGCATCACGACGCGCTGCGCGCGGGGTTCGAGCAGGAGCCGGTCGACCGCGAGCAATTGCTCGCCGAACTGCGCGAGATCGCGCCCTTCGTGCTCAAATATGCGCAGCCGGTGTGGAAACGGCTGAAGAAGGTCCGCAAGGCGGGCGCCAAGATCCTGTTCGAAGGCGCGCAGGGCGTCCTGCTCGACATCGACCACGGGACCTATCCCTTCGTCACCAGCTCGAACACGGTCAGTGGCACGGCCGCGGCAGGCAGCGGGCTGGGCCCCAACGCCACCGGCTTCGTGCTGGGCATCGTCAAGGCCTACACCACCCGCGTCGGCAGCGGTCCTTTCCCGACCGAGCTGGATGACGAGGTGGGCAAGGGCATCGGCGAGCGCGGGCATGAATTCGGTACGGTTACCGGGCGCCAGCGCCGGGTCGGCTGGTTCGATGCCGTGCTGGTGCGCCAGACCTGCGCGATCAGCGGCGTGACCGGGATCGCGCTGACCAAGATCGATGTGCTCGACGGTCTCGACGAGGTGAAGATCTGCACCGGCTACCGGTTGCGGAACAATGTCTATGACTATTTCCCCAGCCACGCCGCCGACCAGGCTGCGGTCGAGCCGATCTACGAAAGCATGGAAGGCTGGCAGGAATCGACCGCGGGCGCGCGCAGCTATGCCGACCTGCCCGCCAATGCGGTCAAATACATCCAGCGCGTGCAGGAACTGATCGAAACGCCGGTGGCGCTGGTTTCCACCAGTCCCGAGCGCGACGATACGATCCTGATGCGCGATCCGTTCATGGACTGATGCGGAATGCGCGCTAGGATGCTTACGTAATGCGCGCTTTCCTCGCCTTTTTCGCAGCGCTCGGTGCACTGTGCGCCGCGCCGCTGCAGGCGCAGCAGGCCCGGGCTGGGGAACGGGCGGATTTCATCCTGATCGACAAGTCCGAGCGCACGCTGCTGGTCTATCAGGACGACCGCGTGATCCGCCGCTATACGGGCCTGCAATATGGCGATGCGCCGGTCGGCCACAAGCGTTTCCAGGGCGACGAGCGCACGCCCGAGGGGCGCTACACCATCACCTATGGCAACCGCCAGTCGAGCTATTACCTCAGCCTGCACATCGATTATCCAAATGCGCAGGACCGCGCCTATGCGCGTAGCCGCGGCCGGTCGCCGGGCGGGCTGATCTTCATTCACGGACAGCCCAACGGGCTCCCCTACGATGCGCGCGTGCCGGGTGACTGGACCGACGGCTGCATCGCACTGTCGAATGCCGAGATCGCCGAACTGTGGAGCCTGGTGCCCGACGGTACGCCAATCGAGATCCGGCCCTAGCCGCGATCTTCCTGCAGCATGGCGACCTGCAATTGCAGCCGTTTGACCTCGGTCAGCACGGCCAGCATGTTCATCCGCGCGAACATCCATTCCTTGAGGAAACCCTGCATCACCAGCAGCGCGAGGCCGGTAAGGCCCCAGCCGATCAGCGCTTCGAGGCTGTCGAAGGTCAGCGCGCGGTACAGGCAATAGGCCAGCGCCAGCCCGATCACGATGGCCAGCGCGAAGCTGAATTTCATCCATCCACCGAGCGGACCATGCATGCTGTCGCCGATCTGGCGGAACATGCCGCGATCGGGCCCGAGGCTGGCGAGGAATTCCCTGTCGTCCGCGTCGAGCGCGCTGCGAATACGGGCATCTGTGTCGGTCATGGGTCGTCTCCGGATAGAGCCGCCTTCAGCTTGCGGCGGGCATGGAACAGGCGGGTCTTGGCGGTACCCAGCGGTACGGCCTGGACCTCGGCGATTTCGGCGAGCGTCAGCCCCTCGCCGAAGAACAATTGCGCGGCGAGCCGCTGGTCCGCCGGCAGCGCGGCAATCGCCTGTGCCTCGATGGCGGCGCTCGCGCTGCGCCGATCGCACCCGGTCCGCGCAGCGCCGCCGGAGGATCCCGAAGGCCCAGGGTGCGAAGCGGGCGGGGTCGCGCAGGCCGCCGATCCCGCGCAGGATCGCGATCCAGCTGTCCTGCACCGCAACCAGCGCGCTGTCGGTGTCGCCGAGCAGGCGCCGCGCGGTACGCAGGAGCCGCGGGTGCCAGCGCCGGGCCAGCCGTTCTCCGGCTTCGCGGTCACCCGCTTGCACCAGCGTGACGAGCCATTCGTCATAGCGCCGACCGGCTTCCGATTGGGCCGGTGGGGGAGGAGCGGTCTTGCTGCCAGTCACATGGGGATAGTCGCAGCAGCCGCGCGAATGGTTCAGTCGTGTGCGCGATTTGTACCCCGCTTCTTGACCTGATCCGCTTTTGTTCTCACCATGTTCTACATCTGCAGTGAAGGAGCGCGAGTCGATGCAAGCCAATTTCGATTACGAGCCGGTGCGCGATGCTGCCGGATGCCAGCTGTCGGTCACCGTCCTGGCCGACCGCGACCATATCCGCGCGGAAATGCGCGAAGATGCGCTCGCGGCGGGTTTCCGGGTGCGCGAATGCTGCAGCCTCGAAGAATATGCGCAGGGGCCGCTCGCGGCGCTGGGCGATCTCGTGATGGTCGATTGCGCGGTAGCGAGCGCGGATGCGCTGGCGCTGCTCTCGCGGCTCGACATGCGCGGGGGAAAGGCCGGCGCGCAGTTGGTGGTATCGACCACCATGGCCGCGCTCGATAGCGTGTTCGGCTGCTTTTCGCTCTCGGCCCCGCAGATCCTGGTCGATCCGGGCCGCGTCGAACGGATCATCGCGATCGGCCGCGTGCTGGCGCGCGTGCCCAACCTGCGGCTGCGCGAAATGGGCGAAGAGGACCGGCTGATGCTGTTGCGACTGACCGAACAGGTCGGCCGGATCGCCGAACGGCTGGAGAAACTTTCGCCCGGGCAGCGCGAGGGCGGGGGCGCCTTCCGCTTCGAATCCCCCGCGCAAGCATGGCGGGCGCAGGGCGAAGACCAGCGGTCCGCGCGCGAAGAGGAACAGCGGCCGCGTCTGCCCGAAGCGGCCGTGCTGCGGCGGATCATCAAGGCCCGCCAAGCGCGCATGCGCCATTTCGACGCCGACCTGTTCGCCGATCCGGCGTGGGATATTCTGCTCGATCTCGCCGCAGCACGCGCCGAACGCCAGCAGGTTTCGGTTACGTCGCTCTGCATCGCCGCCGGGGTCCCGGCAACCACGGCATTGCGCTGGATCGGGCAGATGGTCGATGCCGACCTACTGGTCCGCGTGTCCGACCCGCACGACCGCCGCCGCGCCTATATCGCGCTGTCCGACAACACGGCCGACGCGCTGGCCCGTTATTTCAGCGAAATCGGCGTCACCGACCTGGCGGTGGTCTAGCTGCGTCGCAGGATGACCGTGAGGCCGCTTGCAGGAGCCTCTGCGGGAAGGGGCGCGCGGGCGGCGTCGGCGCGGGCGCGGATCAGGATGGTCTCGGGAACCTGCGGGTCGTGCAGCACGGTGTCGGCGCGGCCCAGCGCGCGCGCCTGGCGGATCGTCAGGTCCTCCGGATCGTCGCTGGCAAGCGTGACGTCGACGACCTGCGCCCCATCGTCAGCCCGGATCCGATCGAGCCAGCCGTCGACCCCCTCGGCACTCGCGGGTTCGAACGGGTCGAGCCGGCCGCCTTCCTGCAGCGCGGCGTCGATCGCTCGGCGGCGGGTATCGCCATCGGGATAGCGCGCCCGGATCCGGTCGCGCGCGGCGCTCAGCCCGCTCGCCAGCGCGCCCAGCGATTGCGGCAGGATGGATTCGAGCCGCAGCCGCAGGTGTTTCGCCAATCCGGCCGATGCGCCGCCGGTGCTTACTGCAACCAGCACAGGGTCGCGGTCGAGCACGCTGGGGAGCGTGAAATCGCACAGTTCGGGACGGTCCGCCACGTTGACCAGCAAGCCCATGCGCTTGAGGCGCAGCGCGGCGGTCTGGGCGGCATGTCCGTCTTCCAGCGCCACGAATGCCAGCCTGGCGTAATGCGCTTCTGTCTCGGGGCAGGGGATGCCCCCTGCGCGTTCCACCAGCCGCGCCTTGGCCGCTGCCATTTCGCCTTCGCCGACAACGACGACATGCGCGCCGGCGATCCGGTGGAAGAGCGGCAGGCTATGCATCGCGCCGCTGCATCAGGTGAGCCATTCGGGAACGCGTTCGGCATCCATGATCGCCGCTGCCGCGATCCGGTCGGCAACCACGGCATAGCGGTCGCCGTCGACCAGCGCTTCGGCCACGAAGCCACGCGAGTTGTAGGATGAAGCCATCGTCGCGCCATAGGCGCCTGCGGTGCGAAATACGGCGAGGTCGCCCGCCACCAGCGCATCGCATTCGCGGTCCATCGCGAAGGTATCGCCCGTCTCGCAGATCGGTCCGACGATATGCGCGGTCATGCGGTCGCCGGTCGGCGCGACCGCGTCGAAATCGTGCCATGCGCCATACATGGCCGGGCGGGCAAGGTCGTTCATCGCCGCATCGACGACGACGAACGGGGGGCCGTTGCCGCTGCGCTTGGCGCGGATCACCCGCGTCAGCAGCACGCCGGCATTGCCCGCGATCACGCGCCCGGGTTCGAACATGAGCTGCACCCCCCAGTCGCGCGTCACCCGCGCGACCATTGCGCCGTATTCGGCGGGGGAGGGCAAGTTTTCACCTGCTTTGTAGGGCACCCCCAGTCCGCCGCCGAGATCGGCATGCGTCACCGTGCATCCCGCGGCGCGCAATTCCGCAATCAGCGCGCCGACCTTGCCGAAGGCTGTCTCCAGCGGCTCGAGCGTCGAGAGCTGGCTGCCGATGTGCACTGCCACGCCGCGCATATCGAGGCCGTCCTCCTGCGCCAGCCGGCCATAGATATCTGCCGCCCGGTCGAGCGGGACGCCGAACTTGTTCTCGCGCTTGCCGGTCGAGATTTTCTCATGCGTGCGCGCATCGACATCGGGGTTGACCCGCAGCGCGCAGGCCGCGCGCTTGCCGTGTCGTGCGGCAATCGCGGCCAGCTCGTAGCCTTCCTCTTCGCTCTCGATGTTGAACTGGCCGATGTCCGCCTCGAGACCCTGCACCAGTTCGGCATGCGTCTTGCCGACGCCCGAGAAAACGATATCCGCGGGTTTCATGCCCGCTGCCAGCGCCCGGGCCAGTTCCCCGCCCGAGACGACATCGGCGCCATAGCCCTCGCTGGCGAGGATCTTGAGCACCGCCAGGTTGGGATTGGCCTTAACCGCAAAGGCGATGTGCGGGTTGTCGACCCCTGCCAGCGCTTCGCGAAACACGCGGGCGTGCCGCGCGAGCGTGGCGCGCGAATAGATGTAGACGGGCGTCCCGACTTCTTCCGCAATGCGCGGCAGCGGAACGTCCTCGGCGTGAAGCACGCCGTCTTTCAGCTCGAAATGGTCCATGGCAGGCCCCTGCCCAAAGGCATTCTCTTTGTCGAGCAAGCCTTGCTTGCCCGATTGAAATTCACTCGGGCGGCAGATCGAAAGGATCGTCCTCGCGCTCTTCCGAACGGGTCCGCAGCTCGACGCTGCGCGCGGGGGCGGCCTCGGGATCGAGCACCAGCAGTTCATCGGCGGTGGGCTGCACATCCGCGCCATAGGGGGCGGGCGGCAGCGCTGCGCCTTCTACCGGTTCGAGCGCGGATTTCTGCCCGCAGGCAGCAAGCATCAGCAGCGCGGCAAGGGCGATCCGGTGGCGCATCAATCCTCCATGCCGAGACGCTGTTTCGCCGCGGCCACCTGCTGCCTTACGCGCTGCGGCGCCGTTCCGCCATAGGAAGCGCGCGCCGCGACCGAGGCATCGACCGACAGCGCATCGAAAACGCGTTCGTCGATGCGTTCGTCGATAGCCTTGAGATCGCCGATCGACAGCCCATCGAGCGCGACGCCCTGCTCGTCGGCCAGCTTCACGGCCGCCCCGGTAATGTGGTGCGCTTCGCGGAACGGAATGTCCGCCTGCCGCACCAGCCAGTCGGCCAGGTCGGTCGCGGTGGCGTGGCCGGCTTCGGCCGCACGGCGCATGCGCGCGGTGTCGAAGCCGCTGTCGGCCACCATCCCCGCCATGGCGGCAAGGCTGAGATCGATCAGGCCTGCAGCCTCGAACACCGGCGGCTTGTCGTCCTGCATGTCCTTCGAATAGGCGAGCGGCAGGCCCTTCATCGTGATCATCAGCGATGTCGCGCAGCCGATCACGCGGCCGGCATGCCCGCGCACCAGCTCGGCGGCATCGGGATTGCGCTTCTGCGGCATGATCGAACTGCCCGTCGACAGCGTGTCGGGCAGCTTGACGAAGCCGAAGGGCTGGCTGGCCCAGATGATGAATTCCTCCGCCAGCCGCGACAGGTGCAGCGAACACTGGCTCGCCGCGGTCAGGTAATCGAGCGCGAAATCGCGGTCCGATACGGCGTCGAGGCTGTTGCGCGTGGGCTGTGCGAAGCCAAGCGCCTCGGCGGTCATGTCGCGGTCGAGGTCGAAGCCGGTGCCCGCCAGCGCCGCCGAGCCCAGCGGGCATTCGTCCATCCGCACCAGTGCATCGGCGAAGCGCGAACGATCCCGCATCAGCATTTCGAAATAGGCCAGCAGGTGATGGCCCAGCGTCACCGGCTGCGCGGTCTGCAAATGCGTGAAGCCGGGCATGATCGTGCCGGCATGCTCCTCGGCGCGGGCGACCAGCGCGGCCAGCACCGCTTCGATGCCCGCGATGGCGCGCCGGTTGGCGGTGCGCACCCACATGCGGAAGTCGGTCGCCACCTGGTCGTTGCGGCTGCGCGCGGTGTGCAGCCGCCCCGCTACCGGGCCGACGATTTCGGTCAGGCGGGCCTCCACGGTCATGTGGATGTCTTCCAGGTCCCAGTCCTCGGGGACCCCGTCGCGCTCGTACTCCGCGGCGATCTGCTGCAATCCGCGATCGATGGTGCCCGCATCTTCGGCCGAGACGATACCCTGCCGCGCCAGCATCGCGACATGCACCCGGCTGCCTTCGATATCCTCGCGCCACAGGATCTTGTCGAACGGAATGGAGGCGTTGATTTCGCGCATGATCGCGCTAGGTCCTTCGGCGAACCTGCCGCCCCACATGCTGTTGGAGCCCTGAGTGTCCCGCTTGTCGTTCACGCTTGCCATCATCCTCGGTCTTGCAGTCGCGGGCTGCGATAGGGGCGCACCCGATGCGGCGCAAGAAAGCAGCGCTTCGTCCGCCCTAACCGGACAGATCGACGACAGCGCGGCGGGCGAACTGATGCCGGCGCTGAATGTGACCGATCCGGCAGGGCGTACGCTCAATCTCGGTGCGCTGCAGGGCACGCCCGTCCTGCTCAACCTCTGGGCCACCTGGTGTGCGCCGTGTGTCGAGGAGATGCCGCTGCTCGATACACTTGCCGGCGAATACGAAGGTCGCCTGCGCGTGCTGACCGTGAGCCAGGACATGCAGGCCGCCGAAGTGGTCGGCCCGTTCTTCGCTCAGGGCGGCTATGCGAGGCTCGAACCCTGGATGGATCCCGAAAGCGCAATCGGCTTCGCGGTCGGCGGGGGGAGCATGCCCACCACCGTGCTCTACGATGCCGCGGGGCAGGAGGTCTGGCGGGTGCAGGGCGGTTACGACTGGACCAGCGAGGAAGCGCGCGCCGCGATCGACCGCGCTATCGCGGAGTAGGGCGGCAAGCGGCGCCTCGCGGGTGCCACAATCGCGGCACCGGCGGAAATGGTGGGCGATGACGGGCTCGAACCGCCGACCCTCTCGGTGTAAACGAGATGCTCTACCAACTGAGCTAATCGCCCGCTCCGTTTCAGCGGTGCGCTGCACATAGCGCCCAATTCGGCAAAATCAATTGCCGAGATCGCGCGTGGCCCGCTAGGCGGCGGGCATGACCACCAAGCTTACCGTCCTCGCCACCGGCGGCACGATCGCCGGGATCGCCGGTTCCGCGATTACTCCGGGATACCGTTCGGGCGAGATCGGGATCGAGGACTATCTCGAAAAGGTCGGCGGGCTCGGGCTCGAGGCCGAGCTTTCGGGCAAGCAGATCGCCAATATCAATTCGGCCGACATCGGACCGATGGTGTGGACCCCGCTCCACCAGGCTGCGCAGGCGGCGCTGGCGGACCCGGCGTGCCAGGGTGTCATCGTCACCCACGGCACCGATACGCTGGAAGAAACCGCGTTCCTGCTCGACCAGACGCTGCCGGCGGACAAGCCCGTCGTGGTGGTCGGCGCGATGCGGCCCGCCGATGCGGTGGGCTATGACGGGCTGCGCAATTTCGCCAATGCCGTACGCGTGGCGAGCGATCCCGATGCCGCAGGGCGCGGGGTGCTGGTGGTGATGGGCGACCGGATCTTTGCCGCGCGCGACGTCTACAAGGTCCGCACGCGCGGGACCGAGGCCTTTCGCGGGTTCCCGCGCGAATCGGTCGGACTGGTAACACCCGCTTCGCTCGAATGGTTCGGCGCACCCTGGCGGACCGGGGCCGGGGCGGCCTTCGGCTGGCCCGAGAGTTTCCCCGGGGTGGCCATCGTCTACGCCTATGCCGGTCTCGACGGGGCCGACCTGAACCGGCAGGTGAGCGATACCATGCGCGGGATCGTGCTGGCTGGTGTTGGCGAAGGGAACATGCCAGATGGCGTCCGTCAGGAACTGGCGAGGCTTGCTTCGCGCGGGGTTTGCGTCATCCGCGCCAGCCGGGCTGACGAGGGACTGGTCGACCGCGAGGACGAGGACGATGCCAACGGTTTCGTCGCGGCCCGCGCGCTTAACCCGCAAAAGGCGCGGATCCTGCTGCAATTGCTGCTGGCCGCGGGCGAAAGCGATCCCGCCACGATCCAGCGCGCCTTCGACATGAGGTAGGCCGGACGGTGTCCCCGCCCGCATCGCTGTGCGGACGGGGAAGCTTTCGGGTCGCGCCTAGCCGTGCGGCATCACGAGATATTTCTCGCCGGTCTTCATCTGGCGATAATCGAGGATCGCATCCTTGGTCAGCATGCCTTCGAGATCGACCTTGGTCTTGTAACCGCTGGCGAAGGTGGTGGTGAGGTTGTCGAGCACGCGCTTGCGCATGCGCATTACCGTTTCCATTCCCGCGGTTTGCAGGAACGGCGTCAGCAGCCAGCCCGAGAGCGTCCAGCCGAAGCCGTAGCTGGGGGTCAGCGTGGTCGGCCCGAAGTCGAGGCGGCCATAGATGAACATCCGCTTCTGCTGGTTCGAGCCATAGCGCGAATATTCGGTCATCTTGCCGACCGCGACCTGTTCCATTGCCTTGAAGCAGGTGTCGACCATCTTGCCGCCGCCGATCGGATCGAAGCCGTAGAAAGCATCGGTATCGTCGATCGCCGCCTTGAGCTGGTCGAGGAAATCGTCGTCGGAGGAATTCACGACATGCGTCGCGCCCTGATCCTTGAGCAGCTTGGCCTGTTCGTCCTTGCGCACGATATTGACGAGGCCCATGCCGTCCTCGAGGCAGATGCGGTTGAGCATCTGGCCGAGATTTGATGCGCCGACGGTGTGCAGGATCGCCTTGTGGCCATCCATCCGGGCGTTCTCGACGAAGCCGAGTGCGGTCATCGGATTGACGAAGCTCGACGCGCCGGCTTCAGCGCTGTGATCGCCCAGCGGCAGGCACATGGCGGCATCGGCAATCGCGTATTCGCTGTAGGCGGTGCCCGGCACGCAGGCGACCCGCTGGCCCATCAGCGCCTTGGCCATGTCGCTGTCGCCGGTCGCGATGACCGTGCCTGCACCTTCGTTGCCTGCGGGCAGGCGCTGGCCATGGCGGGCTTTCTGACCCGAGTTGAACGGCTCGGGCATCTTGGCGACGACCTTGCCGGGCGAATAGTCGGCATTCTCGAAATCGGCCGCGCCGGTCAGGATGGCGAGGTCCGAGGGATTGATCGGCGCCGCTTCCATCTTGACCAGCACCTGATTGCCGGTGGGATCAGGAAATTCGCTCTGCGCGATCTCGACGGTCAGCGTACCGTCGCTTTCAAGAGTGGTGAAAAGCTGCTTTCCGGTGGTGGTCATCTGCATTCTCCCAATTCAATTCTGGACCTAACCGGCCTATCGCTAGGCGCGCTCGTGGCGCTTGGCTAGGGTGACGTTGGGTCAACTATCCGCGGGGTAGCTTGCCGATACGAAATACAGGCCGTGCGGCGGCGCGTTCAATCCCAGCTCTTGCCGGTCGCGCGCCGCCAGCGCTTCGACCATGCGTTCCTCGGGCCAGCGGCCCATCCCGACCAGCGCGAGGCAGCCGACCATCGAGCGGACCTGGTGATGGAGGAAGCTGCGCGCTTCAGCGTGAACGCGGACTTCCGTGCCCATCGGCGTCGCCACCTGCTCGACATCGAGCCGATCGAGCGTCTTGACCGGGCTGTCCGACTGGCAATGCACCGAGCGGAAAGTGGTGAAATCATGCAGCCCGACCAGCGCCTGCGCCGCGCGGTGCATGGCCTGCGCATCGAGTTCCTGCGGCACCTGCCACAGCCGGCCGCGTTCCAGCGTCAGCGGCGCGCGGCGGTTGGCAATCCGATAGACATAGGACCGCCCGGTGCAGGAAAAGCGCGCGTGCCAGTCGTCGGGGACGATCGCGCAATGCGTCACCGCGACCGGATCGGGGCGGAGGTGCGCGTTGAGCGCCTCCATCAGCCGGTAAGGCTTGATGTCCTTCTCGGCATCCAGATGGCTGCGCATCGCGATCGCATGGACGCCCGCATCGGTCCGGCCGGCGCTGTGCAGCCGCACCTCTTCGCCCAGCACGCGAAACGCCGCTTCCTCGACCGCCTGCTGGACGCTGGGCCCGTCCTTCTGCCGCTGGAGGCCGAAGAAGGGCGTCCCGTCGAATTCGAGAGTAAGCGCGAAACGGGTCATTCTGGCGCTACGCTCCCCGTCCCGTCATTCCCGCGCAGGCGGGAATCCAGCCGACGATCGCGGCAGGCGAGAGGGTATCTGGACCCCCGCCTTCGCGGGGGTGACGTGCTGAGGTTACGGTCATTCGAGGATCGCACCCGGCACCACTGCATTGCCGCGCAGGAAAGTGTACAAGTCCATCTTCGGCTTGCCCGCGCGTTGCAGTTCGAGCGGACGGATCGCCCCCTCGGTGCATGCGATCGCCAGCCGCTCATCAAGAAGTTCGCCAGGCGCGCCCGCCCCCTCGACCACCTCGGCGCGCAGCAGTTTCACCCGCTGGCCACCGAGTTCGAACCAGGCCCCGGGAAAGGGCGAGAGACCGTGGATATGCCGAACCACCTCCACCGCCGGACGGTCCCAGTCGATCCGCGCCTCGGCCTTGTCGATCTTGGCGGCATAGGTCGCATCGGCATCGTCCTGCGCGATCGGCACATGGATCTTGAGGTCGCGCAAGGTGCCGACCATCAGTTGCGCGCCGAGTTCGGCCAGTTCTTCGGTAAGCTCGCCGGTGGTCTTGTCCTCGATCGGCGTGCGCGCCATCGCCAGCATCGGCCCGGTGTCGAGCCCGGCCTCCATCTGCATGATCGTGACGCCGGTCACAGTGTCACCCGCCATCACCGCCCGGTGGATCGGCGCCGCACCGCGCCAGCGCGGCAGGATCGAGGCATGCACGTTGAGGCAGCCATTGGCGGGTGCATCGAGCACCGCCTGCGGCAGGATGAGCCCATAGGCCGCGACCACCGCGACGTCGGCGTGGAGTGCGGCGAAGGCCGCCTGCTCTTCGGCCGATTTCAATGATTTGGGATGGCGGACCTCGATCCCCAGATCGCTGGCGCGCTGGTGCACCGGGGTGGGGGTCAGTTCCTTCCCGCGGCGGCCACCCGGACGCGGCGGCTGGGTGTAGACACAGACGACCTCATGCGCCGCATCGACCAGCGCCTGCAGCGTCGGCACTGCGAAATCGGGCGTTCCCATGAAGATTATGCGCATGATTGGGCGGTTGGCCTTTCTCTGTTTGGCTGCGGCCCCTATCTGTCGCCCCATGGCATCGCAAGAGATCGAAACCCTCGCCGCTGCACTGGCGCGCCTGCCCGGGCTCGGACCGCGCAGCGCCCGGCGCGCGGTGCTGTGGCTGGTCAAGCGCCGCGAAAGCGCGCTGCCCGCACTGCTCGAAGCGCTCGCCACGGTGGGCGAAGCGCTGGTCGAATGCGACACTTGCAGCAATGTCGACACCACCAACCCGTGCGGGATCTGCCGCGATCCGCGGCGCGACCTGAAATCGCTCTGCGTGGTCGAGGATGTCGCCGACCTGTGGGCGCTCGACCGCGCGAAGCTGTTCACCGGGAAATACCACGTGCTCGGCGGCAAGCTGTCCGCGCTCGACGGGGTGCGGCCCGAAGACCTCAATATCGCGCAATTGCTGGCGCGCGTGGAGGCGGGCGGGGTGGACGAGGTGGTGCTGGCGATGAACGCCACGCTCGAAGGGCAGACGACCGCGCATTACCTCGCCGAACGGCTGGAAGAGCATCCGGTGCGCATCACGCAGCTTGCCCACGGCCTGCCGGTCGGCGGCGAGCTCGACTATCTCGACGAAGGCACGCTCGCCCAGGCGCTACGCGCGCGGCGGCCGATGGGGTAAATCCCGGCGCGTGCAGACGGGGTATGGCCTGTGCGCAACGAACAATTGAAGAATCCGCATGGCGCGACTATCTGGCAACCCATGGCTATCCGTGAAATCCTCGAAGTGCCGGATCCCCGGCTCAAAACCGTGTCCGAACCCGTCACCGAATTCGGCGAAGAGCTGAACGAACTCGTCTCCGACATGTTCGAAACCATGTATGCCGCGCCCGGTATCGGCCTTGCCGCGATCCAGGTCGGCGTCCCCAAGCGCGTGCTGGTGATCGACCTCCAGCCCGAGGATGAGGATGCCGAGCCCGAACCGTGCAATCACGACGGGCACGAACACGTCCACTATCCGACGAAGAAGGAGCCGCGGGTTTTCATCAACCCCGAAATCCTCGATCCCGCGGAAGACCTCGCCAGCTACCAGGAAGGCTGCCTCTCGGTCCCCGACATCTTCGCCGATGTCGACCGCCCGGCAACCTGCCGCGTGCGTTATCAGGACCTCGAGGGCGAAACGCATGAAGAGGACATGGAAGGGCTGATGGCCACCTGCATCCAGCACGAGATGGACCATCTCGAAGGCATCCTGTTCATCGACCACCTCAGCCGCCTCAAGCGCAACATGGCGCTCAAGAAGCTGAAGAAGCTGCGCGAAGCGGCGTAAGGGCTTCCCCCACAATTGCGTCATCCCCGCGCAGGCGGGGATCCAGCTGAGTTGGGTTCCTTTCGCGACGTTATCTGGGCCCCTGTCAGCGCAGGGGCGACGCATGTGTTGATTGTGGCAATGTGCACCTAGCGTTCCCGCTCCGTTCTGCGTAGGGTCGCGCCATGGATCCGACCCTCATTGCCATCATCGTACTCGTCCTCGGCCTCGCGCTGGGATATTTCCTCGGTCACCGCTTCGGCTCCGCGCCGGTCAAGGACTGGCAGGCCCGCCATGGCGAGCGTGATGCGGAGGCGAAGGAACTCGACGCGAAGTTCCGCAAGGCGATCGTCGACCTGGAAAATGCCACGGTCCGCGCCGAGCGCGCCGACGCGCTCGACGGCGAATTGCGCGAAACGCGCCGCGAGCACGAGGCGGTGCTCGAAGAAATGCGCCGCACCAACGGGGCGCTCAGCGCCGAGCTTGCGACACTGAAGGAAAAGACCGCCAATTTCGACGAGCAGAAGCGCCTGCTGATCGAAGCGCGCGAGGAAATGCTCAAGGAATTCCAGAACACCGGTTCGGCGGTGCTGACCAAGGCGCAGGATGCGTTTCTCGAACGCGCGACCGAGCGGCTGGGGCATTCGGAAAAGACCTCCGAAGCCAAGATCCGCGAATTGCTGCAACCGGTGGGCGACCGGCTCAAGAAATACGAGGATCAGGTCGCCGCGCTGGAGGAAAAGCGCACCAATGCGTTCTCCTCGCTCGCAGCGCAGATCGAGCAGATGCGGCTGGGCCAGGAAGAGGTCAGGCGCGAGGCGCAGCGGCTCGGCAACAGCCTCACCAACGCGCCCAAGGCACGCGGCCGCTGGGGCGAGCGCGCGCTGCAGAACGTGCTCGAACAATGCGGCCTGTCCGAACACACCGATTTCATTCTCGAACATTCGATCGAGACCGACGAGGGGCGTCTGCGCCCCGACGCGGTGGTCCATGTGCCGGGCCAGAAGAAGCTGGTAATCGACGCCAAGGTTTCCTTGAACGCCTATCAGGCCGCGTTCGAGGCCGATGACGAGGGTGAACGCGTCCGGCATCTCGACCTGCACGCGAAATCGATGCGCGGGCATGTCCAGACGCTCGGTTCGAAAAGTTACCAGAGCCAGTTCGACGACACGCCCGACTATGTCGTCATGTTCGTCCCCGGCGAGCATTTCGTCGCCGCTGCGCTCGAACACGATCCCGAATTGTGGGACTTCGCCTTCCGCAACAAGGTGCTGCTCGCGACGCCGACCAATCTCGTCGCGATCGCGCGCACGGTCGCGCAGGTCTGGCGGCAGGACACGATTGCACAGGAAGCAGTCGAGATCGGCAAGGCCGGGGCGGAGCTTTACGATCGCCTCGCGGTCGCGGCCGAACATATGAAGCGCGTCGGCGGCGGATTGGAAACCGCGGTCAATAATTACAACAAGTTCGTCGGCAGTTTCGAGCGCAACGTGCTGTCCGCCGGGCGCCGCTTGCATGACAAGGGCATCGAGATCGGCAAGCGCGAGATCGACGAAGTGCCCCAGGTCGAGGCGACCCCGCGTTACAATGCCGAGGATGCCGCGCAGATCGGAAGCGCGGGAACGCCGAAGTCCACGGCGGCCGATTAGGGCGGAAACCTTCGTCCGGGATCGACGTTGGTCGCAAAACGGGTTCGTCTGCAGGACGTGTTTCGCCCGTAGAAGCAGATCGAGGACTTTCTCATGCAACGCGGTGATGGTGGAGGCGAACGTGCCACCTTCGACCAGTCCCAGCAGGCTGGCCGGACCTTCAGCCCCGATTCGGACAATTTCGCCGGCGCCACCGGGCTGCTGTTCGAGCAGGCCATGGCACAGACGCGGATGGCGGTGTGCCTGACCGATCCGCACCAGCAAGACCAGCCCATCGTATTCTGTAACAAGGCGTTCGAGAAACTGACCGGGTACCGGCAGGATGAGATCATCGGCCGCAACTGCCGTTTCCTCCAGGGCCCGAAGACCAGTTCCGAGCAGATCGCCAAGCTTCGGCACGCGGTGGACAATGAAGACGTGCTGGTGGTCGAGCTGCTCAACTATCGCAAGGACGGATCGACCTTCTGGAACGCGCTCCACCTCGGCCCGATTTACGATGAAGATGGCGAACTGCGCTATTTCTTCGGCAGCCAGTGGGATGTCAGCGACATCCATCTGGCGCGCGCCGAGGAAAAGCACGCCAAGGTCATGGCGCGCGAAGTGTCGCACCGGCTCAAAAACGTCTTTGCGGTCATCGGCGGTATCGTGAACATCACAGGCCGCGCGATGAATGCGCGCGAACTGGCGAGCAAGATCAACGAACGGATCAAGGCGCTCGGCCGCGCATACGAGCCCACTCTGGACGAAGCCTCGTTCGGCACGATCGAGGTGGGGCAGGCGATCCGCTCGGTGCTGGCCCCCTACGATCCCGAGGGCGACCGGATCGTCTTCGACGGGGACAGCGCGCGGACCGAACCCAATGCAGTGTCGGCGCTGGGGCTGACGCTGCACGAATTCGCGACCAATGCATCGAAATACGGGGCGCTGTCGAACGGTGGCGGGACTATCACCGTATCGTGGCGCCACGATGAAGACCGCCATGGCCGCCAGTCGCTGGTGATCGAATGGGTGGAACGCGGCGGCCCGCCGATCCACCGCAAACCCGAAGAAACCGGGACCGGTTTCGATATTGCCGAGCGGCTGCTGTCCTATTCGCGCGGCACGCTCGACCGCGCCTGGGAGGAAGACGGCTTGCACGCGACCATTTCATTGCCGCTGACATCATGAAATCCATCCTGATCCTGGAAGACGAGCCCTTCATCGCGCTCGACCTGCAACTCGCCTTCGAAGATGATGGTGCGCGCGCGGTCGTGGCGGTCAATTGCGACGAAGCTTTCGAGCTGCTGCGGACCACCGAGATCGATGGCGCGGTACTCGACGTGAACCTCGGCCGCAGCGAAACCTGTGAACCCGTGGCGGTGGAGTTGAAGAAACGCGGCGTACCCTTCCTGCTGCATACGGGCGACCTCGACCGTACGGGCGAAGCGCTGCGCGAACTCAATGCGCCGATCATGGCCAAGCCCAGCGGGGCCGAGGAAGTGGTGGCGAAGCTGTTCGGGTTGCGCCGTTCCTGCGAGCCGGCCTGAGCGCCGCGACCCCGGCAGACACGAAGTCAGCCCTCGAGGCGGGCGAGAACCTCGTACCCCAGAACCGCCGCGGCTACGGCCGCATTGAGGCTGTCGGCGCGGCCCTTCATCGGCATGGTCACGCGCAAGTCGCAAGCCATTTCGTACGGTTCCGGCAATCCGCGCAATTCGTTGCCCACCATGACGAAGCAGGGTGCGGCATAAGGCGCCCCGCGATACGGCTGTGCATCGCGCAGGCTGGCCGCGACCAGCTGGCCTGGCGCGCCGCGCAGCCAGGGTTCGAATTCGTCCCACCGCGCCTGCGCGACCCGCTGCGTGAAGATCGCGCCCATGCTGGCACGCACCGCTTCGACGCTGAAGGGATCGGCGCAATCGTCGATCAGGATCAACCCGCCGGCGCCGATCGCATCGCCGGTGCGCAGCATGGTGCCCAGATTGCCGGGATCGCGCAGCGCCTGCGCCACCAGCCAGATCTCTGCCGTCTCCCGCTCGATCGCTTCCAGCGCAGTGCCGAATTCGGCAAACACCCCGGCCACGGCCTGCGGGTTTTCCTTGCCGGTGATCTTGGCGAGGATGTCGGGCGTGGTCTCGATGATCTCGCCGCCCGCTGCGGCGACCGATGCCTCGAGTGCGGCGAGCAGCGGGTGCGGTTCGCGGCGGTCGGCCAGCACCAGCACTTCGGGTACATGGCCGCATTCGCGGGCATCGGTCAGCAACCGCAGCCCTTCGGCGAGGAACCGGCCCGCGGCCTTGCGATGCTTCTTCTCGCGCAGTGCGCGCAAAGCCTTGACGGTGGGATTGGAAAAGCCGGTGATGTGGCGACGCTCTACCGTCACGTCACGGTTCCCCGAAACCATCCTCGACCATGGCGGCGAGGTTCTCGATCACCGGTTCGGCATCCTCGCCGGTCACGATGATCTCGATCATATCGCCCTTGGCGGCGCCCAGCATCATCAAGCCGAGGATCGATCCGCCGGCAGCCTCGTGGTCGCCCTTGGCGACACGGACCGAACAGCCCTCGGGCAGCTCGGCGACCGCATTGACGAACTTCGCGCTCGCGCGGGCGTGCAGCCCGCGCTGGTTGACCACCTCGACGCTGCGGCGCTGCTCGCTCAACAGGCTTTCCGCGCGCTGGCGAGGTCCTGGCCGAGGAACTCGCTGGCCACCGTGATGTAATTGCGCCCGGCGGTCTGCGCGGCGTTGACCGCATCGACCACATTCATGCTCTTGCGCGCGCCGGCGAGGCGGATGAGCATCGGCAGGTTGATCCCCGCAATCACTTCGACACGCCCCGTGTCGAGCAGCGAAATCGCGAGGTTGGACGGGGTGCCGCCGAACAGGTCGGTCAGGATGATCGCGCCCTGGCCCTGGTCGACCGTGCGAATGGCATCGGCGATATCGGCGCGGCGTTGCTCCATATCGTCATTGGGACCGATACAGATCGTGGCGACGCCTTCCTGCTTGCCCACCACATGCTCCATCGCATCGATGAAATGGTCGGCCAGGCGGCCGTGGGTGACGAGGATCATGCCGATCATGCAGCTTCAGTTCCGTTTGCGATGCCCGAAATTGTATCTGCGAGGCGCTTAACCATTCCTTGGCCCCCGGTCTATCCGCGTTCGAGCGGGTCGGCCGGGCGTGAACCAAGATTGCGGTGTATAACCGTGGGCGAAAATCCCGCTTCGCGCAAGACCGCGGCCGCGCGTTCCGCACTGAAGACGGACCGGTGTCTCCCCCCGGTACAGCCGAAGGCGATGTTGAGGTAGCTGCGCCCCTGGCTCGCATAATGCGGCAGCGCTTCGAGCAGCAGGTCGATGATCCGGCTGAAAACGGGTTCGAAGGCAGGATCGGCGAGGATGTGTTCGCCCACCGGGGCATCGAGCCCGGTCTGTTCGCGCAGCCCCGGGGCCCAGTGGGGATTGTCGAGGAACCGCATGTCGAACAGCAGGTCGGCCAGCGGCGGGATCCCGCGCGAGAAGCCGAAGCTGGTTACGGTCACGGCCATCGTCTGATCCGCCCGGTCGGCGAACCGTTCGCGCACGACCTGCTGCAGGTGGTTGGTCGAATAGTCGGTTGTGTCGATCACCATATCGGCCCAGCGGCGCAGCGGTTCGAGCAGTTCGCGTTCGGCCTTGATGCCGTCCATCGCGGTGCGGCCGCGCGCCATCGGGTGCGGGCGGCGTGTCTCGTTGTAGCGCCGTTCGAGTTCGCCGCTGCCGCAGTCGACGAACATGGTGGTCACTTCGACGTCGTCGCGCTCGTCGAACTTCTTGAACTGTTCGATGACCTTCGACGGCACGAAACCGCGGGTCCGCGAATTGACACCGATCGCGAGGCGCGAATTGTCCGCCTTGGCGCCGACCAGCCGGCCGAGCAGCCGGATGGGAAAATTGTCGATCGTTTCCCATCCGAGATCCTCGAGCACCTGCAGCGCGGTCGATTTTCCCGCGCCCGAAACGCCGGTGACGAGGAGGATGTGCTGCACGGGAAGCGATTCGTCGGCCATGGGCGCCGTGCCTATGCGCTTTCGCCGGGTTTGGGGAGGGGGAGACCGTGTTCACGCAGCGCGTGTTCGGCGCGCAGGGCCTGCGCCGCATCGCCCGGCGCGAAGGGCAGCACGGGGATTGCAACGCCTGCGATCGTGCGCGTGGCGATTTCGAGCGGGAACCTCGCCGCCCCCGGATCGAGGGCGAGCACCAGCGCGACCGGGCCTTCGCCCACCGGCAGTTCGATCACGCCGACATTGCGCACTTCGACCAGCCCGGCGGTGTTGGGCGGAGGCGATCCGTGCAGCCGGTCGCCGCGGCGCGCGATGGTGACGGCATCGTCGCCCACCAGCACCGCGCCGCGATCGATCAGCGCCAGCGCCAGCGCGGACTTGCCGGCGCCCGGCGGGCCTTCGATCAGCAGGACCTGTCCGTCCACGACCACTGCGGTCACATTGGCGAGGACCTGCGCGCTCATCGCTTTTTAGGCAGGCCGAGTTCGAGGCACGCGCCGCTCTGGCCGTCTCTCCGCGACGTCGCCAGCAGCGTGCCGTCATGCGCTTCGGCGATGGTCCGCGCGATGGCGAGGCCCAGGCCCGAATGGTTGCCGAAGTCTTCTTCTGCCGGGCGATCCGAATGGAAGCGCTGGAACACTTTCTCGCGCTTTTCCTCGGGGATGCCCGGTCCCTCGTCGCAGATGGTCAGCGCGATCCAGTCCTCGCGCTGCACGATGTCGGCCCAGATCCGCCCGCCCGGCGGTGAAAAGGACACGGCATTGTCGAGCAGGTTCTGGATCACCCGCTCGAGCCGGACGGGGACGCCCATGACCCTCGCCGGGCGGTCGGCGCCGGATATCTCGAGCTGACGCCCTTCGTTCTCGTCCCGCGCGGCGCGGTTTTCGGCGATGGTGCACAGCAGCTGCGCGAGGTCGACCGGTTCGAACTCGGTGCGAGACATCTCCGCGTCGATCCGGCTGGCATCGGAAATCTCGGTGACCAGCCGGTCGATCCGGCGGACGTCATGCGTCGCGATCTCGAGCAATTGCGCGCGCAGCGCCGGGTCTTCGACCTTGCCCAGCGATTCGGTGGCGCTGCGCAGCGATGCCAGCGGGTTCTTGATTTCATGCGCGACGTCGGCGGCGAAATGTTCGACCGCGTCGATCCGCTGGCGCAGCGCAGCGGTCATGTCGGAGATCGAGCGCGCGAGCATGCCGATTTCGTCGCGTCGCTGCGGCAGTCGCGGCACTTCGACCTGCCGGTCGCGCCCCTGCCGCACGCGCACCGCGGCCTGCACCAGTTCGCGCAGGGGCCGCACGATCGTCTGCGCGAGGAACAGCGACAGCAGGGTCGAGATAACCAGCGCCAGCAGCACGATCAGCGCTACCGTCGAACGCGCCTGCCGCACGCTTTCGGTGATATCGACCGGATTGCGCGTGAGCAGCAGCGTGTCTCCCTCCAGCCCCACCGGCGCGGCGGCATTGATCACATGCGTCCCGTCGGGGGCATCGCGCAGCACGATCTGCGTGAGGCTGTCTTCGCGCGCGCGGGTCAGTTCGGGCCAGTCGGCGGCGTCATCGGTTTCGGGCTCGACGTAATCGGGCAGCGAGGGCGCACCGACCACGCGGTCGAACCAGCGGTCGAGCTGCAAGGCGAAGGCATCCTGGTCGACCTCCTTGGCCTGCGGCAGCGTGAAGCTGGGCGGGGCGAGCCTGAAACTGTCGGCTTCGAGCTTCCCGTCGGGGCCGTAGACGCGCAGGCGCAGCCGCTGTTCCTTGCCGATCTGGATCAGTAGTGCTTCCTGCCGCTGCGGGGTCGCCCCGGCCAGCGCTTCGGCAGTGATCTGGGCTTCGACGAGGGCCAGCTTGAAGCGTTCGTCGAGCAATTGCTTGCGATAGGCGTCGACATAGATGACCCCGCCGCCAAGCAGCACCAGCGGCAGGACATTGACGAACAGGATGCGGCTGGTGAGCGACAGGCGGCGCGACCAGCGCAGCTTCTCGATCCGCGGATCGCCTTTGAGGACACTGCCGGTTTCGGACATGGCGGGCGTCCGGATCAACCTTCGTTGAAACTGTAGCCTGCGCCGTACAGCGTCTCGATCGCGGAAAAGTCCGGGTCGACGCTGCGGAACTTGCGGCGCATGCGCTTGATATGGCTGTCGACCGTGCGGTCGTCGACGAAGACATCGTCGGGATAGGCGGCATCCATCAGCTGGTTGCGGCTCTTGATCACGCCGGGGCGTGCCGCGAGCGCTTCGAGCAGGAGGAATTCAGTCACCGTCAGCGACACCGGTTCGCCGTCCCATGTGGCATGGTGGCGGGCAGGGTCCATGAACAGCCGCCCGCGTTCGAGCACTTCGCCGGGCTTGTCGTCGAACTGTTCCGACAACAGCAGCGGGTGATCGCCGCCGCTGCGGCGCAGGATCGCGCGAATGCGGGCCAGCAGCAGGCGCAGGCTGAACGGCTTGGCGATGTAATCGTCCGCGCCCATTTCGAAACCGGCCTGCTCGTCGGTCTCGTCATCCTTGCTGGTCAGGAAGATGACCGGCAGCGGCGATTGTTCGCGCAGCCGGCGCAGCAATTCCATCCCGTCCATCTTGGGCATCTTGATATCGAAGATCGCCAGATCGGGCGGGTTCGACAGCAGGGCGCCCAGCGCGGCTTCGCCATCCGAATAGACGCGCGTGTCGAAGCCTTCGGCCTGCAGCGCGATCGAGACGGTGGTAAGGATGTTGCGATCATCGTCGACCAGCGCGATGACGGTGCGGTTTTCGTCGCCCCTGGGGGCCGTTTCTGCGCCGGTGACTTCCATCGTTCGGACCTAGCCGCAATGCCCGGGCAAGACAACGCGGCGCGAATTCTTCGCCGCTACTCGCGATGCGGGCGCCGGTTTGACGTCGAGGCCGGGGATGACTATTGCCTGCCAGGAACCTCACGCATTCGTATGCGCGAGCGATTCCCGGACGAACCCGCATCCCGCGCTGGAGAATTCAGTGACCTTTTCGCTTTCCCATTCGCTTGCCGACCAGGGCATCGAGACTTCCGCCACCATCCATCCCAACCTGACTTCGGAAGAGCTGACCGCCGCCGCGCTGGAGCGCAGCGAGGGCCGCCGTGCCAAGGACGGTCCGCTGGTGGTCGAAACGGGCAAGCACACGGGCCGCAGCGCGAAGGACAAGTTCATCGTCCGCAACGCCGAAACCGAAGACACCGTATGGTGGGACAACAATGCCTCGATGACGCCGGCGCATTTCGCCGCGCTCAAGGAAGATTTCCTCAAGGCGGTGGCGGACAAGGGCGAGCTTTTCGTCGCCGACCTGTTCGGCGGCTCGCAGCCCGAGCACCGGGTCAATGTCCGGGTGATCAACGAGCTGGCGTGGCATAACCAGTTCATCCGCACGCTGCTGGTACGTCCGACCGAAGCCGAGCTCGACGGTTTCGTGCCCGAATACACCATCATCGACCTGCCCAGCTTCCAGGCCGACCCCGAACGCCACGGGACGCGCAGCGAGACCGTGATCGCGGTCAATCTCGAAGAGAAGCTGATCCTGATCGGCGGCACCAAATATGCCGGCGAGATGAAGAAGAGCGTCTTCGGCATTCTCAACTACCTGCTGCCCGCCAAGGGCGTGATGCCGATGCACTGCAGCGCCAACATCGGCCCCGACGGCAAGACCGCGGTGTTCTTCGGCCTGTCGGGCACCGGCAAGACCACGCTGTCGGCCGATGCCAGCCGCACGCTGATCGGCGATGACGAGCATGGCTGGTCGGATACGGCGGTCTTCAACTTCGAAGGCGGTTGCTACGCCAAGATGATCCGCCTCAATCCCGAGGCCGAGCCGGAAATCTACGCCACCACCAAGATGGAAGGCACCGTGCTCGAAAACGTCGTGATGAACGATGCGGGCGAAATCGATCTCGACGACAGCAGCCTCGCGGAGAACACCCGCGGCGCCTATCCGCTGTCGTCGATACCGAACACCAGCGAAAAGAACCTCGGCCCGGTCCCGTCGAACGTAATCATGCTGACCGCCGATGCTTTCGGCGTGCTGCCTCCGATCGCGCGGCTCACGCCCGACCAGGCGATGTATTATTTCCTGTCGGGTTACACCGCCAAGGTCGCGGGCACCGAAATCGGCGTGACCGAACCGGAAGCGACTTTCAGCACCTGCTTCGGCGCACCCTTCATGCCGCGCCACCCCAGCGTTTACGGCAACCTGCTCAAAGAACGCATCGCCAAGGGCGGGGTGCAGTGCTGGCTGGTCAACACCGGCTGGACCGGTGGCAAGTACGGTACCGGCAGCCGCATGCCGATCAAGGCCACCCGCGCATTGCTCAACGCCGCGCTCGACGGGTCGCTCAACGACGCCGAATTCCGCAAGGACCCCAACTTCGGTTTCGAAGTGCCGGTTGCGGTCGCGGGCGTCGATACGGGCATTCTCGACCCGCGGTCGACATGGACCGACAAGGACGAATACGATCGCACCGCGACCAAGCTGGTGCAGCTTTTCGTCGACAACTTCGAACCCTTCGCAGCGCATGTCGACCAGGGCGTGCGCGACGCAGCGCCGAGCAAATCGGTCGCTGCCTGATCCGGATACACCCCGCTTGGGGGTGAACGAGTTGGAGAGGAGACCCCCGGCCGCGGCGACGCGGACCGGGGGCTTTAATTTGCGGCGGCGCAGGCGCGCGCAAGAACGCGAGCGCCTGGGCGGGTTGGTGCCTTGCTCAGTGCAGCTTGGCGCGGATGCCGTGCGAACGCCTCCGCCGGCGCATTACTCTGGCCGATCCGCCTCGTCGCCATCCTCTGCCTGCTGCGCTTCCTTCTCGGCCACGGACCTGGCGGTGGAGCTCAGGGCCCGGGTCAGATCGACAATCGGCCGCCGCCGCCACGGCGTGCCTTCTTCGGCGTTCTCCAGCTGGTCGAGCAGCACCTGCGCCTGCCGAGCAGCGCTGCCACCATGCGGGTTGGCTGCGACCGGTGTGAGATACTGGCGCGCGGCCGCGATATTGCCGATCTTCGCATGCATCAGCGCCGCATTGACTGCGAGGCCGTGATCGAACGGCGCAAGCTGCGCCGCGCGGTCGAGCGCGTGCCTGGCGGTCTCGCTGGGCTCCTCTCCGCGCTCGGCGAAGCTGCGATAGTAATGGATCAGCGGTAGCGGGTGGTCATTCTCCAGTCGGTTGAGCGCCGTGAAGGGCTTCATCGCTTGCTTGTAGGCCGCAGTTTCGTCCTCGGCGTCCGCGGCCTGGGCGAACAATGCGTAGCCCTTCTGGACATAAGCGTTCTTGCGCGCCGGATCGATCGCGATCGCCGCATCGGCCGCTGCGATGGCGGCATCAAGATTGCCCGCGTCGTATTCGGCTTCCGCCAAGGCCGCCAGCACACCCGCGTCTCGCGGATAGTCCGCCGCAACCTCGCGCACATCGGGGAGCAGTTCGAGCGCCTCTTCACGGCCGACACCACGCTGCGAACGGATACGTAGCGGCATCATTTCGGCCTCGCCATCCGACAGGCGGCGGACCGTCACCGGATTGGTCGGCAGCATATGGGCCGGCAATGTGTACACCTTCATCCGCCGCTGAGCGATATAGCGATCCAGATCCTTCTGCAGCGCATCCAGATCGCCGAACGCCGCCACTGCCGCCTCGGTCTGTTCGGAGCCCGCCATTATCAGACGGAGGTATTCGGTCATTTGCCCGGCACGATCCTTGGCAAAATAGAGGTAGTGAAACAGCGCCCATGCGCGGCCATAGTAGGCGTCGAAGCGGCGGCTTTTGTTTTTCGCATACAGTTCGGGATCGATCAGCTCGTGAACGCTGACGTCGTTGGCAAGGTAGAGTTCTGCAGCGCGGTGATAGGCTGGGCGACCGATCGCGATCCCGCCATCGTTATCGAATTTTGCCGAGGCATAGAATTCCGCTGCCCCTTCATTGACCCAGCGCGGCAGTGCGCTCGATGTGCGCGACATGAGATAGTGATGCGCGTATTCGTGTAGCAGGATGGTGACCGAGATGTCGGTCTCGCGCCCACGCATGCTGATCCTGGGCACGAACGCACGCGAAGATCCCGCGCGCGGAATATAGAAGCCCGCCACATTGTTCGATTTGTCGCTGGCCAGCTTGCGGATTCTGCCCTCGCTGCCGACGACGAAAATGGTCAGCCGGTTGGACGGGCTGGGGACCGTGTTCTCGCGCATCTGAAGCACGTTGAGCGCCGCATGATAGCGCTCCAGCGCTTCCGCGAATTCCTGCAAGTCCTGCCAGCGATCATCGGCATAGATAACAAAATGATCCGATTCGGCGACATGCCAGTCGGCCTGTGCAGGCATGGCGAAAGATAGCGCTGCGATGGCAGCGACAAGTCTGAACATGGTTGCGACCCCCTGTCGTGTTGTTGCTGCCGTTAGCCTAGCGGCAGGGGGCCGCATTTCCATGACAAATGCGTCAGCTGCGTGCTGCCGCGATATAGCGGTCGACGTTCTTTTCGAGCACATCCATCGGTACGTTGCCGCCGAGCACGACCGCGTCGTTGAACGCCTTGAATTCATAGGCCTGGCCCAGTTCGCGCTGCGCCCGTGCGCGCTGGTCGACGATACGGCTGTGTCCCAGCTTGTAGCCGGTCGCCTGCCCCGGCCAGCTGCAATAGCGATCGACCTCGCTCTCGACCTCCGCGGGCTTGCTGCCATTGCGCGTGACGAAGAAATCGACCGCCTTCGCGCGGCTCCAGCCCTTGGCGTGCAGCCCGGTGTCCACCACCATGCGGCAGGCGCGGAAGGCGAGGCTTTGCAGATAGCCCAGCCGGCCGACCTCGAACCCGTCATAGGCGCCCAGTTCGTCGGCGATCTGCTCGCCATAGAGCGCCCAGCCTTCGCTGAACGGGTTGAAGGCGAGAATCGAGCGGATCAGCGGCAGCCGGTTGGAGTATTCGCCTTCCCAGACGTGGCCCGGGATTGTCTCGTGATAGGTGAGATCGGCGAGGTCGTATTTGCGGTGCAGATCGGTGGTGCGCAAATTGATCCAGAACCGCCCGGGGATGCTGCCGTCCTTGCTGCCCGCGCCGCCATAGGCGCCCGGCGCGCCGACTTCTTCGGCCGGCGGGATGCGGCGCACTTCCATGTTCGGATCGACCAGCGTGTTGAAGGCGCGCGGCATCTGCGCCTTGATCCACTCGACCCGCTCGGCGATGAAATCCATGATCTCGGTGCGGCCCGGATCGCCCTCGGCGAACTTGTAACGTGGATCCTGCGACAGCGCCTGCATGCGCTCGCCCACCGAACCGCTGGTATAGCCGATGCTGCGCAGGATCGGGTCCATGCGCGCGTGGAGCGCGGCGAGTTCGTCCAGCCCCTGCTCGTGCACCTCGTCGGGCGTCAGCCGCGTGGTGGTGCTCGAACGCAGGGCCCAGGCGTAAAATTCGTCGCCGCGCGGACGCGCGGACATGCCCGGCGCATCGCTGGCGACCGCGCGTTCGGCGCGCAATTCCTCGAGCTGCCGCGTCAGCGCTTCGGCAATCGGTCCGGCTTCGAGGATCGCCGCGCGATTGGCGTGGCTTTCGGGCATGCCCGCGGCCTGCAGCTTGCTGCGCAGATCGGCGGCGAACAGTTCGCCCTTGCCCGCGCTGGCGATGGTCTGCTGCATCTGCCCGATCGCCTTGTCGAGCAGGAAGGCAGGCGGCACTACGCCCATGGCGCGCGCCGCGCTGATGCGCGCCAGTTCGCCGTCGAAGGTGGCGGGCATCGCCTCCATCCGTTCGATATAGGCGTCGGCATCGTCGCCGTTCTCGACCTTGTGGTTCGACTGCATGAAGCGCGGCAGCGCCAGATATTCGCCGACGTTCTGGATCACGACATAGGGCGCGGTGCGCCAGTTGCCGACGGGCGTATCGCCATAGGGCAGGGCAAAGCCGTCGAGCGCGAGATCATAGGCGCTTTCGACCACGTCGAGGCTGGTCAGGGTTTCGCTGTCTAGCCCCTCGCGCGGGAAGGAGCGGACATGCGCGAGGTCCTGCCGCAGGGTTGCGGCATAGGCCTGCTGGCCGGCGGGCGACTGGTCTTCGAGCCGGCCGCGCAGATAGGCATGGCGGCCCGTGTCGACGCCCAGTGCGGTCGCCCGCTCGGGTTCGTGTTCGAGCAGGTTGTACCCCACGACTTCGAGCAGGCGCTGCGCCCCGATGACGCGCGCCTGCGCAATCGCTTCGGGACGCGCGCTGGCGGCGCATCCGGAAAGCGCCAGGGCGGAAGTGGCGCCAAGCCCTGCGAGGGCCTGGCGACGGGTGATGGAAAGGCTGGTCTGGGTCATGCGCGAAGGTGTGCTGCCCGCGCGCAAGCCTGTCAAATCAATCGCGGAATTCGGCAGGTACCTGGCCGCCATTGGCGCCGAGTTCGTTCATCACGCGGCGGTGCAGCCAGACATTGTCTTCGGCGCTGCCGGTGTAATCCACGCGGCCCAGCTCGCCGGCCAGCGCCTTGCGGCTCTCGTAATCGGAATCCACCCCGATCAGTTTCATCAGGTCGACGATCGACGTGCGCCAGTTGAGGCGGTCGGCCCCGGGCATGTTGTCGAGATTGCTCTCGATATCGACCATCGGGCGGGCCTTCGGCTCGACCACCGGCGCGTCGGCCCAGGCATTTCCGGTCGGCTTGGGCCGGGGCGTTTCCTGCGCCTCGGCATCGCTGCCGAAAATCGCGTCCTTGATCCTGCCGAAAATGCTCATCGTGCCGTCTCCTTTGCTATTGCGAACGGGCCAGTCCCCGGCCTGTTCCGCGGTGACGGCGTGCAGTGGCGGCTTGCAGTAGAGTGGGGGCGGGGTATGGAACCGCCATGCTCGATGCCGTCCTCTCGATTACCGTCCTCGCTGCCATCCTGCTGGTGATCGGCGCGATCTTCCTGTGGCGGCGGACGGGGGCAACGAGGAACGCGCTGCTGATGGTGCTCCTCGCCGTGGTCGCGCTGGCGAATGTGGCGATCTGGGTGCTGCCCGACGCGGGAGGCGACGCCCCGCTCGACAAGCTCGAGCAGGGCTCCCGCTAAACAGTCGCGGCTATTCGGGCAGCTGCCACAGGACCGCGCCGTCGTAACGGCCGGCGACTGCCTCGCCGCCGGCACCGCGCGCGGGTTCGAACCGGGCGCGCTTTGCCACCAACTGGCAGGTCGCCGTATCGAGTTGCGCATGACCGGTGGACCCGGTCACGGTGCATCCGGTCACGCGCCCGTTCGCGGCAATCTCCAGCCTGAAGCGCGCCAGCCCGGTCATTTCGCGCCGCATCCATGCGGGGCGATAATCGGCAGCCGAAAGCCAGGCGGCAGGATCGTTGCGCGGCTTGGCGGCGACGGGATCGAAGCCGGGCACCGCGCCGGGTTTGGGCAAGTCGAGCCCGAGGCCCTGGCGCGGGCTCGGCAGCGGGGGGATGATCAGCGGGGCGGTTTCGAAGCGCGGCTCGGCAATCACCAGATCGCGCGCGGGCTTGGGCGCATGGATCACGGTATCGGTCGGCTGCGCGGGCCTTGGCTCGGCCGGCTCGGGCGGTTTCGGGGGCGGCGGCGCGACCGGAATGTTGGTCGCCCCGATCCTGGTGACGATATCGGGCACCGTGCCGGTAACCGTCAGTCCCGCGACGAGGATCGCGCCGATCGCGGCATGAAGCCCGATCACCGCGGCCATGCTGGCAGGCGAGGGCCGGTGGCTGTGGTCGACATAGGACATGATGTTGCTCCTCTTCCATTGCGGAAGGCTTGACCGCCTTCTCATGAAGAGAATGTTACAACATAACGACCGTGCGCCAAGCGGTTTCGCGTTGCATTACGCAACCTTAGCCGTTTCGAAGGCAGGGTGCGGCCCGTCTCGAGGCCGCCGGGATCACTTGATCGGGCAGCTCGGATCGAGGCGGAAGTCGAGGTAGTTGTCGACCGACTTCATCAACTCTTCCTGCTCGTTTTCGAAGAAGTGGTTTGCGCGCGGGATTTCTTCGTGATGCACGGTGATGTGCTTCTGCGTGCGCAGTTTCTCGACCAGCTTGGTGACCGCCTGCGGCTGCACGACCGTGTCCTGCGCGCCGTGAACGAAGATGCCGCTCGCGGGGCAGGGCGCGAGGAAGGAGAAGTCGTACATGCTCGCCGGTGCGCCGATCGACAGCCAGCCGCGAATTTCGGGGCGCCGCATCAGCAGTTGCATGCCGATCAGCGCGCCGAAGCTGACCCCGGCAACCCAGGTGACCTGTGCTTCGGGGTGAACCTGCTGGACCCAGTCGAGCGCGCTTGCCGCATCGGACAGTTCGCCCACGCCATTGTCGAAGCTGCCCTGGCTGCGCCCGACGCCGCGAAAGTTGAAGCGCAGCGTGGCGAAGCCGCGGTTGACGAAGGTCTTGTACAGACGCTGCGTGATCTGTTCGTTCATCGTCCCGCCGCCCTGCGGGTGCGGGTGCAGGATCATCGCCACCGGAGCGCGCGGGCGCGGGGCGGGAGAGAAACGGCCTTCGAGGCGGCCTTCGGGGCCGGGAAAGATCACGGTCGGCATGGGAGGTGTACCCTAAGCAAATGTCGAAGCGCTTGCGCCGGATAAGGCTTTGCGCGAGGTCGCGCGCTATATAGGGTTTGTCCATCAAATCGCAATCATTTCGAGCACGTACCATCGCGAACCGCATCTATCTCGATCACGCCGCCACCACCCCGCTGCACCCCGCGGCGCATGCGGCGATGGAGGAGGGGCTGGCGCACTGGGCCAATCCCTCGAGCCCGCACGCCGAAGGGCGCAAGGCACGCCGCTTGCTGGAAGATGCGCGCGAGCGCGTGCAGAATTCGCTGGGCTGGGACGGCGAGGTCATCTTCACTTCGGGCGCAAGCGAGGCGGCAGCGCTGGCGCTGGGCCATGCCAAGGCGGGCGCGCGGCTCGTCAGCACGGTCGAACACGATTGCATCCTCCAGGCCGCACCGCAGGCGGAGCAATTGCCCGTCCTGGGCCACGGCGCGGTCGACCACGAAAACCTCGCCGAAGCGGTGCGGCGCGAACGACCGCTGGTGGCGGCCCAGCACGTCAATTCGGAAACCGGCAACCGTCAGGACCTCGCTGCCATCGCCGCGATCACCCATAGCGAGGGCGGTCTGCTGCTGGCCGATTGCGCGCAAAGCGCGGGCAAGTTCGATCTGCCGCCGTGCGACATGGCGATCGTCTCGGCGCACAAGTTCGGCGGGCCGATCGGCAGCGGGGCACTGCTGGTGAAGGATTATGCCATGCTCGAACCCTCGGGCGGGCAGGAACGCGGCTACCGGCGCGGGACCGAGAACATGCCTGCCGCGCTGGGCATGGCTGCCGTGCTCGAAGCCTGCGCCGATCGCTATCTCGCACCCGACGTGCTCGAACCGCTCGATGCGCTGGCAGGAGAATGCCGCCGCATCGGCGGGACATGGCTGTCCGATCGGCTGGCGGATCCGACCCGCTACGTCCGCGCGATTGCCATGCCCGCGATGAGCGCCACTGCGCAGGTCATGCGGTTCGACATGGCGGGCATCGCGGTCAGCCAGGGATCGGCCTGTTCGAGCGGGACGATGAAGACCAGCCGCGTGCTCGAGGCGATGGCGCTCGATCCGGCGATCGCCGCCAACACCATCCGCGTGTCCTTCGGCTGGAACACCACCCGCGCCGAGGTGGAACGCTTTTGTGCGGTCTGGCTTGAACTGGCAGATGCCTAGCCCGGGCCGTCCCTGCAGCGAAACGCAGGCCCGGCGGGGCCTGCGCAAGGACATCCGGGCTCGCTTCGCTTTGTCCGCAATCACTGTATGAGACCGCAATGATCTACCTCGATTACCAGGCCACCACCCCGCTTGCGCCCGAAGCGCGCGACGCGATGATGCGCTGGCTGGACGGGCCGGGCGGGACCGGTTTCGGCAATCCGCACAGCCCGCATCGCATGGGACGGCAGGCCAAGGCCGCGGTCGAAATGGCGCGCGACCAGGTTGCCGCGCTGTTCCCCGCGGGCGGGAAGGTAATCTTCACCAGCGGCGCGACCGAGGCGATCAACCTGGCAATCCGCGGCAGCGGAACGCAAGGCACGGTATCGGTGTCGGCGATCGAACACGCCGCGGTGCTCGACACCGCGCGCGATGCCGGGGCCTGCCATGTCCTCAATGTTGCCAGGGACGGGCAGTGCAACACCCGGCAGGACCTGCCCGCAGATACGCGGCTGGTCTGCCTGATGCAGGTCAACAACGAGATCGGGACCATCCAGCCAACGGTCGAATGGCACCGCAAGGCGAAGGAGAACAACGCGCTGTATTTCTGTGATGCGGTGCAGGCCTATGGCAAGATCGAAGTGACCGGCGCCGACATGATCGCGGTTTCGGCGCACAAGTTCCACGGCCCCAAGGGGGTTGGCGCGCTGTGGGTGCGCGACGGGGTCGACCTGCACGAAGTCCAGACCGGGGGCGGTCAGGAATTCGGGCTGCGTTCGGGCACGGTGTCCCCCGCGCTGGTCGCCGGTATGGGCGCTGCCGCCGCCGAGGCGCGCGACCGGATGGCGCAGGATGCCGACCATGTCGAGGCACTGTGGCACCGCGCGTGCGAACTGTTCGACGGCTGGGAGTTCAACGGCAGCGAGGACGCGCGCTGGCACGGCAATCTCAACATCCGCCGCGACGGGCTCGATGTGAACCGGCTGATGAGCGACGTGCGCGACGTGATGTTTTCCGCCGGGTCCGCCTGTGCCAGCGGATCGGGCCGCACCAGCCATGTGCTCGAGGCGATCGGCTGTTCGAAGGCGCAGGCCAAGTCGTCGATCCGGCTCGGCTTCGGGCGCTACACCACCATGGAAGAGATCGAGGAAGCGGCCGGCAAGATCAACGCCGCGGCAAAGGAGCAGGGACTGTGAAGGTCGAGTTCGAAACCGCCCGCGGCGAAACGGTGACAGCCGAGGCGCAGCCGGGCGACAATCTGCTGCGCGTTGCGCAGGCGGCAGGCCTGCCACTGGAAGGGACCTGCGAAGGCCAGATGGCCTGTTCGACCTGCCATGTGATCGTTGCGGACGAATGGTTCGCGCGGCTGGACGCGGCCAGCGAGGAAGAAGAGGACATGCTCGACCTGGCAGCGGGCGTTGCGCGGACCAGCCGGCTGTCGTGCCAGATCGATCTCGCGCCCGACCTCGATGGCCTGAAAGTGCGGCTACCTGCCGAAAGCTACGACATGAGCCGCTAACCCAAGCGCACGCTTGGGCCTGCGCCTCCTTGCGCAGGGCGTCCTACCCCTGTGCTTCCTCTGCGCGCGTCAGGTCCATCCGCACTTCGCGTTCGCGCGGGAAATAGGCGGGGGCCGGTTCGCGGTCCGCCCCTGCATCGAGTTCGGAGGCCACCTGCAACATCCGTTCGCGCAGGCGGCAGTGCATCGCCCAGCCGCACTTCGGATCGGCCGCGCGGGCCATGAAGCGCACCGTCATTGCGCGCGCATTCTGCGCCACGACTTCGCACTGGGCATCGCCCGGATCGACCACGTCCTCGTCATTCTCCACGAAGTCGCGAAACGGCTGGCGCAAGGCGTCGACATCGGCCCGGTTGTCGAGTTCGAGTTCGACATGCATCATCAGGCTGGCGTCTTCCTTGGTCCAGTTTTCGAAGCTGTCATTGGTGAAATCGCTGACCGGTGCGATCAGGCGGCGTTCGTCCCAGGTGCGCAGGCGCAGGTGGGTGAAACCGATCTTCTCGACATAGCACCATTGCCCGTCATAACGGATTGCATCGCCGATGCGGGCGGTCTGGGCAAAGGCGATCTGGACGCTGGCCATGATGTCGCCCAGCACCTTGCGCGCGGCAAAGGCCAGCACGAGGCCCAGGATGCCCGCCGATGCCATGATGGAAAAGCCCAGCGTGCTCGACAGATTGCTCGCGACCAGCAGGAAGCCGATCCCCGCCAGCAGAATCATCACCGTGATGATGCGGCGGATCGCGCTCATCTTGGTGTAGAAATTGCGATCGGCGTTGTTGTCCGGCGCTTCGAGTTCGTCGGTACGCTGCGAAGTGGCGAAATCGAACAGCGCTTCGATAACCGACAGCGCGATCCCGATGATCGCGGCGATGATCAGCACCAGCTGCAGCGGGTCGAGCAGGTCCTTCACCGGCCCCGACAGGCGGAAGAAGGAGAGGCGGACTAGCGCGAAAGTCCCCGCGAAGGCCAGCAGGGTCGCGGGCAGGTGGATCGCTTGGAGCACGCCGTAGAGCTTGGAATCCTCGTCCTGCCGGCGGCGCAGCCGGCTGATCGCGAGATAGGTCAGCGCAGCAGCCAGCGCGCCCGCGAACAGGATCAGCGGCAGCGCAATCACTTCCCACCAGGCGAGCGTCCAGAACGCCTGCTCGCGCAGCGCCGGCGGCAGGCTCTTCTCGAACTTGCTGGGGCCGTAGACCGCATAGAGCGCGGGAACATTCTCCACCGTCTGGCGGCTGAACACCCACACCGGTTCGCCGCCCGGGGCCTGCACACGCGCCAGCCGGATCGGGACCGTGCGGTTGGACAGTTCCAGCTGGCCGATGGTGAGCGAACGCCGCGCGACCCCGGACATCGGGTCCTTCGAAGTCGTGGTGGTGTCGACTGCATCGGGGCGGTCGGGCAGGGTGGCCCAGTCGAACGCGACCGAGCGGTGCATCAGGTCGTAAAGCTGCGCGGTCAGCTGTTCGGGCTGCCGCTCTGCCGGGTCGACATTGGCCAGGTCCAGCGCCGCGCCCGCGCGGGCCCAGTCTTCCTTCTCGCCCGCGCGCATGAAGCTTTCCATCAGCCCCATCGGCGTATCGAGATCGAGCGGGGTCTGTGCGGACCCGGCCGCGTTCTGCAGCTGCTCGACCTGGTAGACGAAGGGTTCGGAATCGGACGCGACCGTGCGACCCGACTGCGCGGCGGCCTGGACGGCAAACAGCGCGCAGATCAGCGTGACGAGGGCGCGAGTGAAGCTGATGTGATGTTTCCCCATGCGGCCCCAATGCATCACGCGCGCGATCGGTCCCGGCAAACAAAACCCCGCTGCGCGAACGCAGCGGGGCCATGCTGTTGATATCGGATGGTTTTAGGCGGCTTGGAGCTGCTCGTCGGCGACGCTTTCGCCCAGCATCTCGATCAGTGCCTTGCTGAAGGCGGGAATGTCGCCGGGGTTGCGGCTGGTGATGAGCTTGCCGTCCTGCGCAACTTCCTGGTCGACCACATTGGCACCGGCATTCGTGAGGTCGGTGCGGATCGAAGGCCAGCTGGTGACGGTCTTGCCCTTCACCACATCGGCTTCGGCCAGCAGCCAGGGCGCATGGCAGATCGCGGCGATCGGCTTATCGGCCATCGCGAACTCGCGCACGATTGCCACGGCGCGTTCGTTCATCCGCAGGATGTCGGGGTTGATCTGGCCACCGGGGAGCAGCAGCGCGTCATAGCCTTCGCAATTGGCGACATTGTCGACCGTCTTGTCGACCGCGACGCTTTCGCCCCAGTCCTTGTCGTCCCAGCCGCGGATCGAACCTTCCTCGAGGCTGACGACCTCGGTTTCGATACCGGCCTTCTCGAGATTGGCTTTCGGCTTCATCAGTTCCGACTGTTCGAAGCCATCGGTGGCGAGGATCATTACGCGCTTTGTCATAGGTAAACTCCGTGATTTGGTGTTGCCCATGCAACGCGTGGGGAAAGCGCACCGTTCCGTGCTTCTAGGCGGGCCGTGGCGGTGATAGGGCAGATCGCATGGCCGCCAACGACACCACTCTCGACAGCGAGAAAGACCCCTTCGACGCGATCGTCGATGCGCCCTTCGACAGTGCGCTTTCGGAACGCTATCTCGTCTATGCGCTCTCCACCATCACTGCCCGGTCGCTGCCCGACTTGCGCGACGGGCTGAAGCCGGTCCACCGCCGGCTGCTGTGGACCATGCGCCAGCTCAAGCTCGATCCCTCCAGCGGCTTCAAGAAATCGGCGCGCGTGGTGGGCGAGGTGATCGGCAAGTACCACCCGCATGGCGACACCGCGGCCTATGACGCGATGGTCCGCCTCGCGCAGGATTTCTCGCTGCGGTATCCGCTGGTCGAAGGGCAGGGCAATTTCGGTAATATCGACGGCGATAACGCCGCTGCCTACCGCTATACCGAAGCGCGCCTGACGAAGACCGCGATGCGGCTGATGGAAGGCCTCGACGCGGGCACGGTCGATTTCATCCCGACCTACAACAACGAGGAAGAAGAGCCGGAGATCATGCCCGGCCTGTTCCCCAACCTGCTGGCCAATGGTGCCAGCGGCATCGCAGTGGGCATGGCGACCAATATCCCGAGCCACAACGTGGCCGAGATCGTCGATGCCACGCTCGAGGTGATCGACAATCCGCATGTCGAACACGCGCGGCTGATGGAACTGTTCAAGGGCCCCGATTTCGCCACCGGCGGGATCGTCGCCGAAAGCGCGGCTACAGTCGCCAATGCCTATGAAACCGGGCGCGGCAGCTTCCGCGTCCGCGGGCGCTTCCATGCCGCCGAAGCCGAGAAGGCCGAGGATCGCGAAGCGGGTATCGAACGCACCGGCGGTGGCCAGTGGCAGTTGGTGATCAGCGAGATCCCCTACCAGGTACCCAAGGGCAAGCTGATCGAGCAGATCGCCGCTGCGATTGGCGACAGGAAGCTGCCGATCCTCGAGGATGTGCGCGACGAAAGCGACGAGCAGATTCGCATCGTGCTGGTCCCGCGCAGCCGCAATGTCGATCCCGACCTGCTCAAGGAAAGCCTCTACAAGCTGACCGATATGGAAACGCGGTTCGGGCTCAACCTCAACGTGCTCGACGCCAGCCGCACGCCGATGGTGATGGGGCTGAAGGAACTGCTGACTAATTGGATCGGCAGCCAGATCGACATCCTGCAGCGGCGCAGCCAGCACCGGCTCGACCAGATCGCGCGGCGGCTGGAACTGGTCGAAGGCTATATCACCGCCTTTCTCAACCTCGACCGGGTGATCGAGATCATCCGTTACGAGGATGAGCCCAAGGCGGTGATGATGGAAGAGTTCAGCCTCACCGACCGGCAGGCGGAAGCCATCCTCAACATGCGGCTGCGGTCCCTGCGCAAGCTGGAAGAGATGGAACTGCGCGGCGAGAAGGACGAATTGCTCAAGGAACAGGACGGGCTCGAGAAACTGCTTTCCAGCCCCGCGCGCCAGCGTACGCGGCTGAAGCGCGAGCTGGGCGCCCTGCGCAAGGAATACGGCCCCGATACCGCGCTGGGCCGCCGCCGGACGTCGATCGAGGAAGCCGCCCCCGCAGTCGAATTCAGCATGGACGCGATGATCGAGAAGGAACCGGTCACGGTTATCCTGTCGCAGAAGGGCTGGGTGCGCGGCGCCAAGGGGCACCTGCCGCTGGACCAGGAATTCAAATACAAGGAAGGCGACGGCCCCGGCTATGTGCTGCATGCGCAGACCACCGACAAGCTGCTGCTGGCGACCGACAAGGGCCGGTTCTTCACGCTGGGCGCGGACAAGCTGCCCGGCGCGCGCGGTTTCGGCGAACCGGTGCGCAACACGCTGGATATCGATGCCAGCGCCCAGATCGTCGCGGTGATCGTCCACCGGCCCGGCCAGCGACTGCTGTTGGCCGCCGATACCGGGAAGGGCTTCGGCGCGACGACCGACGACCTGCTGGCCGAAACCCGCAAGGGCCGGCAAGTGGTCAATCTGAAGGGCGATGCCCGGCTGGCGGTGGCGCGGGTGATTGACGCGGCGCATGATCACGTCGCCGTGGTCGGCGACAATCGCAAGCTGGTGGTCTTCAACCTCGAGGAACTGCCGCAATTGTCGCGCGGGCAGGGCGTGACGCTGCAACGGTACCGCGATGGCGGCTTGTCCGACGCGATCACCTTCACGCTCGACGAAGGGCTGAGCTGGACGATGGGCGGCAAGGAAGGCCGCACCCGCACCGAAGGCGAGATGTGGCAGTGGAAGGTCGCGCGCGGCGGGGCCGGGCGGATGCCGCCGCAAGGCTTCCCGCGGGGCAATACGTTCGATTGAGGTTGGTCGAGTGCCGCAAGCTGGCGGCGGACGCCGCTAGCGCAAGCAGAAAAGACCCATCCAACAAAAAGCCGGAGACGATCGCTCGTCCCCGGCCTTGTTGCGACCCGGTAAGGGCTACGGAATTATTCGCCGGTGCTTTCGGCAGCCGGAGCCGATGCGGCCATGGCGGCATCGATCTGTTCGTTGGTCAGCAGCGCCATCAGGCTGCCGTCGGGGGCCGCAGCGAAATGTTCGCGCAGCAGCGTGATCTTGTTAGCTTCGTCACCGCCGCGGGCGATGATGACATTGTCGCCTTCGATCTCGAGCACGGTGCCGAGCGGGGCGTTCTTGGCAGTCACGGCTTCGGCGCCGACAACCAGCGCGGCGTCGCGCTTGGCCATGGCTTCCTGCTGCGCAGCCTGCAGCATGCCGACGATCTGCGCCTTGGTGGCGTTCAGCGTCGCGCCGTTTTCACCGGTGCCGAAAGCGGCAGCGGGAACCGGGGCCTTCATGCCGTTGACCACAAGGATGGCGGTTTCGCCGTCCACGGTTTCGACCGTGCCGATTTCTGCGCCGTCATTGCCGTAAACGGTGGTGCCGGCAGCGACGCTGGCTGCAGCTTCCTGGGCGACGGCCACGCCGGGGGCGACCGCGGCGGTGGTGGTGAGGGCGGCAGCGGCAAGGGCCAGCTTCGCGATTTTCATACTGCAACTCCAAGGCTTGTTTTGTGGATTACGCGGTTCTCCCACACGCGAGACGCGCGATCGAACCGATCAAACTGGAAAGAGCTGGCGAGAACGGGGTCCTGCGCCATCGGTAATTCCCCGCGGGGGAACCGGGACTCTATTTCACGGTCGGCTTTTTTTTGCAACCGCGTGGCCCTTATGCTGCAATGCAGCTTAAGCCAGGCTGAAGTCGCCGCGGGGCCCGCGTTCAGCTGCCCGCCAGTGCCCGGTCGAGCAGCTCTTCCACCCGCGCGCGCGGCGGGAAGCGTTCTTCCACCCACAGCGCCTCGACCTCCTGCAGGATCCGCGCGACCTCGGGGCCCTTGGCGACCCCGCGCGCGACAATCTCGCCGCCCTTGAGCGGGAAGGCGGGCGCCTGCCAGCCAAGCATGGGTGCCGGATCGGCGCCCGTTATCAGCAGCCGGTCGAGCGCGCAGTCGGTGCCCACGCGGTAGGCGAGGCCGCGCGGATGTGCGCCGTCCTGCGCGCTGCGACGAGCGACGCAGACCAGCCGGTCGCGCTGCTTGCGCGACAGGCGCAGTCGGGCGGCAACGGCTTCGGCGACGGGAACGATCGGCGGCAGCAGCGCGGCGAGGCGGCGCATCGGGTCGGCCGGGATGCCAGCGCTATCTTCGGCTGCGATCAGCCGGACGAGCTGGTCGATCTCGCGGGCGCCGCATTCCGGCAGCACTTCGGGCAGGATACCCAGTTCACGCATGCGCGCCGCAGTGGGTGCCGGGTTTGGCAGCGCCAGCAGGTTCTGCAGCTCCCACCCCACGCGTTCGCGGCTCAGCCCCTTCAGCGTCGGGGCGAGCGCGGCGCAGGCGGCACTGGCTTCGGCGTCCCAGTCGTCACCGAAGCGCGTGGCGAAGCGGAAATAGCGCAGGATCCGCAGGTGGTCCTCGCGGATGCGGGTTTCGGCATCGCCGATGAAGCGCACGCGGCGTGCAGCCAGATCTCCCAGCCCGCCGAAATAGTCGTCGATCGCCAGCGTTGCGGGATGCGCGTAGAGCGCATTGATGGTGAAGTCGCGCCGCGCGGCATCATCCTTCCATTCACCGCTGAAGGCGATCGTCGCGCGCCGGCCATCGGTCTCGACATCGCGCCTCAGCGTGGTGATCTCGACATTGCCGTCATCGAATATGGCGGTCACCGTGCCGTGGTCGATCCCGGTCGGGATCGTGCGGATGCCGGCAGCCTTGCAGCGGTCGATCACGGCGGCGGGCAAGTGGCGCGTCGCGGCATCGATATCGTTGCTGGCGTGGCCCAGCAGCGTATCGCGCACGCAGCCGCCCACCCAGCGGATATCCTCCGCGCCCAGCGCCGCCACCAGCCGGGCGAGGCTGTCGCGCCGGGTCCATTCGGCTTGGGGCAGGTGCGTGGTGGTCACTTACGTATCCGTTCGAGGCTGGCCGGCTCGCGGCGTGGTGTGCGCGCCGATTAGGTCATGCACGGCGCGGCGACAAGCGCGCGGCGCGACGCGGCAGACGGGCGCTCAATCGAACCAGGCCACGCGGCGCGACAGGTTCCAGCAGATCGCCGCGGTGACGCCCCAGATCCGGTAGCCGTCATGGTCCATTTCCAGATAGTCGCGCTGCGCGCCCTGCCAGAACACCGAATTGCGCTGCCACAGCTGCGCGTCCATCAGCTTGTCGAGCGGGCATTCGAACCAGCTTTCGACCTCGCGCGGGTCGGGGCGGATGGGCAGGTCGTGCGGCACGGTGGCCAGCACCGGGGTGATATCGAAGCCCGTGCCGGTCTGGTAACGGTCGGTGGTCCCGATCAAACGCACCTGTTCGGGTGCGATCGCCAGTTCTTCCCACGCCTCTCGCAGTGCGGCTTCGACCGCCGTTTCGCCGTGGTCGAGCTTGCCGCCGGGAAAGGCGACCTGCCCGGGGTGGTCGCGCATGGTGCGCGGGCGCTGGGTCAGCAGGACGGTGGGGCGGGGCTGTTCGGTCACCGCGATCAGCACCGCGGCATCCGCGGTGCGATCGGCATCGGCAAAGCGGCTATCGGTCAGCAGGTCATCAAGGTCGCGCGTGTGGCCGTCTTCGAACAGCCGGGTCAGCCGGTCGAAGATCGCGCTCATGCGGGTCGGAGCGAGAAGGTTTCGCCGCCGCTGGTCACCGTCCAGTCGTCACCGCGCTCCAGCGCGATACGGGCCAGCTGTTCATAGGTCGAGCGGTTGAGCCGCGCCTCGCAGCCGCGGCGGACATGCAGGTACAGCGCGGGGCTGTCGGGATCGCCCGATGCGCGGATGCGGTTGTCGGGGCCCGCGACCACCAGTTCGTCGGTGTTGAGCCGGAAGGCCAGATCGCCTTCCGCCTGGCTGACATCGGTGGCGATGAAGCAGGCATCCTCCACCTCGATCGAGAGCTTCTGGTAAGGGACCACGAGCCAGTAGCCGCCATCCTCTTCGCGGTTGAGCAGGCCGGCGAAGGCGCGGACCATCGCGGGGCGTTTGATCGGCGAGCCATCGTGATACCAGGTGCCGTCCGCGGCGATCCGCATGTCGCTGTCGTCGGCCGCTTCGGGCGACCATTCCTCGACCGGGGGCAATTTGCGATCGGCCACCGCCTGCGCGATCTGCGTGAGCGACATTCCGGCGAGTTCGGGGGGCGGGGTGTAGGGCACGGTGCGAGCGATGGCAGAACACTCCCGCTCACTCAATACCCCGTGGCCCCCGCGCAGGCAGGAGCCCAGAGGGCTTCATGTCAGCTCATCCGGGGCGGCTATCTGCATCCCTGCCTGCGCAGGGATGACGGCGCAAAGATGGCGTCTGTTCGCGGCTGACTGCGTCAGACGCTGCGCAGCCGAGGGAAGCGCGGGTGCGCTTCATGGCCGCATCAGGAAGGCCACGGCCCCAGCATGCCTTCATCGGGCAGGATCGCCGGATTGCCCGAGCGCGCCAGCAGGCGGTGTTTCTCGTACGGGCCGGGGCAGTGCCAGCCCTGCGTATGGTCGGCGATGAAGCCCCAGCGGTCGTAATAGTCGGGATCGCCGATCATCACCTGCGGCAGCGGGGCCGCGCCATCTTCGAACCCTGCGTCGATCGCGCCTAGGCTGGCGGCCATCAGCGCCTTGCCGAAGCCTTCGCCCTGCCGGCCGGGCATGACCGCGACCGGGCCGACCATGATCATCGGGTGCGCGCGCCCTTTGGGGTCGGTCAGCGCCACCGGCCACAGCTGGATGGTGCCGACGAGGTAGTCCTCGTCGTCGAGCGCGGCGAAGCTCAGCGCCTCGAGCCAGTCGGCGCCTTCGCGGATGCGATAGGCGGTACGCGCATGGCGCCCCTCACCGAAAGCGGTGTCGAGCAATTGGTCGACCAGCGCGGGATCGATCGCGGCAAGGGGGACGAGCGTCGCCATGGGGCGCGCCGATTAGGGGCGCTGGCCGGCCAAGTCGATATAATTCGCCTTAGCCGGGGCGAAGTTCGAGCAGTCGGCCGCCGTCGCCATCCTCGAGCACCCACAGCGCGCCATCGGGTCCTTCGACGATCTGGCGGATGCGTTCACCCATGTCGTAACGCGCCACTTCGCGGGCGCTGTCGCCATCGGTCGCCACGCGGACGATCGCCTCGCTCTTGAGCCCGGCGATCAGCAGGTCCCCGGCCAGTCCGTCGAACAGCGTACCCGAATAGAAGACCATGTTGCCGGGCGCGATCACCGGGGTCCAGTTGACCGCGGGCTTGGCAAAGCCGTTGTCCGCCGAATGGTCGGTGATCGGATCGCCGTCGTAATGGACGCCGTTCGACCGCTGCGGCCAGCCGTAATTGGCGCCCTTGCGGACCACGTTGAGCTCGTCGCCGCCCTTGGGGCCGTGTTCGATTTCCCACAATCGGCCCTGCGCGTCGAAATCCATGCCCAGGATGTTGCGGTGGCCCATCGACCAGATATCGTCCAGCGCCCCGTCGATCGCGCCGTCGCCCGCGGGTGTCCCGTCGAGCTCGAGCCGGACGATCTTGCCCAGATGGCTCTGCCGGTCCTGCGCGGGTTCCATCTTCTGGCGGTCGCCGCTGGCAAGGAAGATGTGCTGCCCATCGGGGCTGAAGGCGATGCGGTGCGAATAATGCCCGCGCCCGGTCACCTTGGGGGTCTGGCGCCAGATCACGGCGAGATCGTCGATCCGGCAGCTGTCGGCCAGCGGGCATGACAGTGTGCCGCGCCCGAGCGCCGCGCCGCGCGTATCGCCTTCGCCGGCTTCCGCCCAGGTCAGGTAGATCGTGCGCGTGCCGACGGCATTCGCGCTTTCGCCGGGCAGGAAGGCGACCTCGCCCAGACCGCCCTGGCCGCCATAGTCGACTTGCGGCAGGCCGCTGACAGTCATCAGCCGGTCCTGCGCCGTATCGTAGACCTTGGCCGTTCCCGGCTTCTCGGTGATGAACAGCATCGCGGTGCCGGGAATGAAGGCCGAGGCCCAGGGTTCGGAGAAGCTGCCATGCTCGGCAATCGCGAAATCGCCGTCCCATGCGCCCGCCGGGTCGCCCGCGGCAGCGCCCTGCGCAGGCGGGCTATCCCCTGATCCGGCGTAGCCGCAACTTGCGGCAAGCAGCAGGGGCGATAGGGTGAGGGCCCAGAAAGGCTTTGGGATAGAGGTCCGTTTCATGTTCAGTGCAACTCCCCAGAATGGACTTGGTGCCGCACCGTTGGTGGTGGGCGTCGACGAGGCCGGGCGCGGCCCGCTGGCAGGCCCCGTTGTCGCAGCCGCGGTCGTGCTGTGCAAGCCATGTCCGGGCGGGCTGGACGATTCCAAGAAACTGTCGGCCAAGCGCCGCGGCGCGCTGGAACCGCAGATCCGCGCGCGCTGCGCATGGGGGCTGGCCGTGGTGGAACCGGCGGAAATCGACCGGCTCAACATCTTCCACGCGACCATGCAGGCAATGACGCTGGCGGTGACGCGGCTGGTCGATGCGCTGGCATGCGAACCCGATGCGGTGCTGATCGATGGGAACATGACCCCGCACGGCCGCAACCCCGCATGGCGCTGGGCGCAGGCCCGGCCGATCGTCGGCGGCGACGGGAAGGAACGCTGCATCGGGGCGGCCAGCATCCTGGCCAAGGAATATCGCGACCGGCTGATGCGCGAGGCGGCGCGGCAGCACCCGCATTACGGGTGGGAACGCAACGCCGGCTACGGCACGGCAGAGCATCTCGAAGCGCTGCGCACGCGCGGACCCACGCCGCTGCATCGGCGCAGTTTCGCGCCGGTGGCACAGGTCGATCTGTTTGCGGAAAGCGCGGCCTCGGCGGCCTAGGCGCTCGCTTCGGCTTCGGCTTCGGCGGCCTTGGTCGCGGCAATCTTGCGGCGCTGTTCGGCCACTGCGCGGGCCTGGTCGGCAAGCGCCTGCCAGGTCGCTTCCGAGCGCAGCGCACGGTCGCGCACATTGCTCAGCGTTGCCGCCTCCGCATCGGAGGCAGCCTCTGCCGCACGCGCGGCATAGAATTCGTAAGTCTGGCTGGCCATTGGCGTCTCCGGAGGGGGTGCGGCGGGAAGAGGGCGTAAGGTGGTGCGCGCGCCGCGGCCCGTTGTGGGGCCGGCGGCGCGCGAACCGGAATGGAATCAGTCGGCAGCCGAGAGATTTACGGCGCTGGCCTTGCCATTGCGGCCGGTTTCAACTTCGTAGTTGAGGCGCTGCTCTTTATCGAGCGAGTGCATGCCGGCGGCCTGGACGGCGCTGATGTGGACGAAGCTGTCGTCCGAACCGTCGTCGGGCTGGATGAAGCCATAGCCCTTGTCGGTGTTGAAGAACTTTACGGTTCCGGTCTTGCTCATGATGGTTCCTTTCGAGAACGCGAGAGGTTGCCGCGCCGCGACATGCGGTGCGGTCGTGCGTCAAATCGTCCGATGAAAGGAAGTCGTCGTCTGGTTTGCGCCGGGGCCACTGAAGGCAAGCGGCGGTCGTCAAAATCCGAAGTCCGTCGCAAATTTCGACGTCAGCGGCATCCTTGTAGCAGACATGTGCGGCATTCCCTAATCATTTAATCCGCTGCCCGATTGAGTCCTGCGCGCCACACCGCACCATCTAAAGTCCTGCGAATCCACGGGGACTCAATATCTTGTGACGGGCACCTTCTGTTCTTTCTGCAAAGCCGGCGAGCCCGCTTCGCGCCGTCCAATTTGGCGCTTGACCGCGACTCCGTTTGGACTCACCCTGTGGATAAGTCAGGACAGGGAAGCATATCATGGGGGTCATCGAGACCACGAAGAGTCGCGTCAAAGCGGCTGTAAAACCGGCGCAAACGCCGAAGGAACTGCTCCCGCTAGGGCAGATCCTCGATGGCGATTGCGTGGCCGCCATGCGCCGGCTTCCCGATGCGAGCGTGGACCTCGTCTTCGCCGACCCGCCCTACAATCTCCAGCTCGGCGGCGATCTCAACCGGCCCGACGGCAGCCATGTCGATGCGGTGACCGATCACTGGGACCAGTTCGACAGTTTCAAGATCTACGACGATTTCACCCGCGAATGGCTGACCGAGGCCAAGCGCGTGCTCAAGCCCGATGGCGGGCTGTGGGTGATCGGCAGCTATCACAACATCTACCGCGTCGGCGCGATCCTGCAGGACCTGGGCTTCTGGATCCTCAACGACATCGTCTGGCGCAAATCGAACCCGATGCCCAATTTCCGCGGCACGCGCTTCACCAATGCGCATGAAACGCTGCTGTGGTGCAGCCAGGGCGAGAAGGCCAAGTACCACTTCAACTACCGCGCGATGAAGACGCTGAACGACGAATTGCAGATGCGCAGCGACTGGGTGCTGCCGATCTGCAACGGCGCCGAACGGCTGAAGGAGGGCGGCCACAAGGTCCACCCGACGCAGAAGCCCGAAAGCCTGCTCTACCGCGTGCTGCTCTCCACCACCGAACGCGGCGACGTGGTGCTCGACCCCTTCTTCGGCACCGGCACCACCGGCGCGGTCGCGAAGCGGCTGGGCCGCGAATGGATCGGCTGCGAACGCGAAGGCAATTACCGCGAAGCCGCGATCAAGCGGATCGAGAAGGAACTCCCGCTCGACGAAAGCGCGCTCACCACGATGCAGGCGGGCCGCAGCGCCCCCAAGGTCGCCTTCGGTGCGCTGGTCGAAAACGGCTTCATCAAGCCCGGCACCAAGGTGTTCGACAAGAAGCGCCGCTGGACCGCGACCGTCCGCGCCGACGGCTCGCTCGCGCATGAGAAACAGACCGGCAGCATCCACGGCCTCGGCAAGGACCTGCAAGGCGCGCCCAGCTGCAACGGCTGGACCTTCTGGCATTACGACGTCGAAGGCGAAGCCAAGCCGATCGACTCCGTGCGGCAGCTGTACCTGCTGGCGGTGGAGGATTGATTTCGTTCAATTGACTATAAGGTGCAATAGGGCCAAGTCATTGCGACTATGCAGGAAAGACCAAAGCACGAATTTGGTGGCCCGTGGACTGAGATCAAGTTGGACGCGATTTCGGAGTATCTGGACTTCTACCAGAACGCTCTGAAAAATAAGGGCTTCGAAACTTGGTATGTGGACGCGTTCGCCGGGACCGGCGAACGTCATGCCAAGGTCACAAAAGGCGGAATTTTCGACGCTGCGCCGATCGAGGAGGTGGAAGAAGTTCTCGCGGGCAGCGCTAAGCGCGCTTTGGCGATCTTGCCACCTTTCTCTCACTACTGGTTTTCTGAGCAGCGCCCCACCCGAGTAGCGGCCCTAGAAGCACTCCGGAGTGAAGCGTCGACGGACATTGTAGTCCGCCGCGGCGATGCAAATGAACAGCTCCGATTGCTGTTTTCAAATCCACCATGGACCGACCACCCGAGTAGCTGGAAACAGCGCGCGGTTGTGTTTCTGGACCCGTATGGAATGAGCGTTGGCTTCGACACTCTAAAGATGCTCGCAGAAACTCAACGGGCGGACGTATGGTACCTTTTTCCACGTAAGGCCGTCATTCAGCAACTCGCAAACAAAGGGAGTGGCATTGATGAAGATAAGAGAGCGAGTCTGACGCGCATATTCGGATGTGAGGATTGGGTAGACCGGTTCTATGAAGCGCAACCTGCACAAACCGATCTATTCGGTGGCCGGGTCACCTTTGAGAGCATTCGCAGAGCCGATGGCAACGAGATCGCCGAATTCGCTAGAGAGCGGTTCGGTGGAATTTTCGCGTATGTCTCCGATCCTATTCCGCTCTTGATCAACGGTCGTGATTTTTTCGAATTGTACTGCTTCTCAAACAATCCACCCGCAATAAGTCTGATTAAGAGGGGGGTGGACCACGTTGTCAGGAAATATACTCCGGCATCTCATCGTAGGTCTGGCCCCTAAGAATCCGGCCTGTCTTTTTCTTGTTTACACCGCCCCACTGCTTGAAGAAGAAGGCAGTGCCTGCTTCTAAACACTGGTCCAGAATATTCTCGACCCACTCCTCATCCATCGGACGAGATCGCGGGCCACTCTCGCCCCCGACGATAGCCCAATGGATCGCGCTCAGATCGACTTCTGCAACATCTCCGATCAGGGGCTCGAACGAAATAAAGCGAACACTAGCAGGCACCTCACGCAAGTGGTCAATTCGATCTACAACCCGGCGGTCCTCGACACTTGTACCAAGCCAGACATTCGCGAGAGGATCAGGTGCTATCTCATTGAGAATTTCGGCCATTCTCTTCGGGCGCTTGGTGAGAATCTGATAGTGATGCTGGGGTGTGCGAAGCATCACATCCCAAATACGCCGAACAAAGGATTGAGGGACGTCTGGATGGAATAGGTCTGACATGGAGTTCACAAAAACCCGTCGAGGTTTTTTCCATGAAAGAGGAATTTCAACTGAAGCTTCGTGACACCGGACCTTGTCAGTCCAAACTGCGCCCCTCTTGGAAGGCTTAGTAAGACCTTCGTACTTCTCGTGGTTCATGGCCTGCAGCCTTGCTGCCATGCGCATGGCATAGCAGTTCTTGCAGCCAGCACTTGCGATGGAGCAGCCGACTACTGGATTCCACGTCAGGTCAGTCCATTCGATAGAAGATTGTTGAGCCATACCCGTCCTTTCAGGAAGTATAGCACAGGCAAATTCTCGTGTGAATCCATCAATTTTGGCAGAATTCAGGGATTTTGCCGAACTAGACCGAATATGGAACTGTGCTTCAGAACTCTGTCCTACTCCCCTCGAACCCGCTAACACTCCGCACATGATCCAGCGCCTCACAGCTTCCCCCCCGCTCCGCCGCTCGCCCCAAAACCCCTCCGCGGCTTTTTTCGCATTGGACCGTGTAACACCCGGTCCATGTCGCGGTGCTTGCCCTGGGGAAGTCCAACAATGAGTGGGCAAGTCTACATCCGCCCCATCGGCTTCGTCCCCGGTCCGCAGTCCGAGCACGGCAATGCGATCCGGCTGGCAGGCACCATGGTCTATGCCAGCCGCTTCGCGGTGATCCTGCGGCGAGATGGCGAGGTGGTCGAGCGCTGGCTTGCCGCGCCCGACACCATGGCCGAAGCGCTCGGCCGCCTGCCCGAAGAGCTTGGCGCCGAGGGCGAGGCGCAATGGGCCAATCTGACGTTCGCGCATCCGCCGTTGCAATTGGGGGCGCGGACCGTGCCGCTCGACCAGCCGCAGGTGATGGGCATCCTCAACGTCACGCCCGACAGCTTCAGCGACGGTGGGCGCTTCCTCGACGATGCCGAGGCCGGCCGTGACCACGCCGCCGCCATGGTCGAAGCGGGGGCAGCGATCATCGACGTGGGCGGCGAAAGCACGCGCCCGGGTGCCAAGCCGCTGTGGGAAGGCGACGAGATCAAACGCGTCGTCCCCGCGATCGAGGCCTGCGCCGGCATGGGCGCGGCGGTCAGCGTGGACACGCGCAAGGCAGCGGTGATGGAGGCTGCGCTGGAAGCGGGCGCGCATCTGGTCAACGACGTCTCGGGCCTCGCGCATGATCCGCGTAGCGCCGAAGTGGTCGCACGCGCCGGCTGCCCGGTGGTGCTGATGCATGCGCCCGGCACGGCGGGCGAGGACCTGCATGCTGGCGGCGACTATGCCAGCGTGGTGTTCGACGTGTTCGACGCGCTGCGCGCCCGGCGCGATGCGGCGCTCGAAGCGGGGATCGCGGCGCAGCACATCCTGCTCGATCCGGGCATCGGCTTCGGCAAGAGCCTGGCGGAAAACCTCGCGCTGATGAACGCGCTGCCGCTGTTCCATGCGCTGGGCCATCCGCTGCTGCTGGGGGCCAGCCGCAAGCGCATGATCGGCGCGCTGTCGAAGGAAGCGCCGGTCGAGCAGCGGCTGGGCGGCAGCGTGGCGCTGGCGCTCGAGGGGATGCGCGCGGGCATGCAGATGGTGCGGGTGCACGATGTCGCCGAGACGGTGCAGGCGCGCAATGTCTGGCGCGGCCTGCGCGATGCCGCGCTGACCGACTTCGCCGACCTGCCCGCCTAGCTGCGAGCCTAGCTTCCGGGCGAAGCGGCGCTGCCCGCCAGCAGCCCGCCGTCGAGCGTGAGTTCGGCGCCGGTCATATAGCCGCTGTCGGCGCTGGCGAGGTAGACGCATGCCGCGGCGACCTCTTCGGCCGTGCCGAAGCGCTTCAGCGGCGTGTCGGCGACCAGCGCGGCCATCTTCGCGTCGCGGTCTGGCCCGTCGCCCAGCATCGGCTCCCAGATGTCGGTGAGGATCGCGGCGGGGTGGACCGAGTTGCAGCGGATCGCCCAGCCTTGCTGCGCGGCGTAGAGCGCGACCGACTTGCTGTGGTTGCGCATCGCCGCCTTGCTCGCGGCATAGGCCGCTGCGCCGGGAATGCCGACGAGGCCGGAGCGCGAGGACATGTTGATGATCGACCCCGTGCCCTTGGCCTTCATCGCGCGCAGGGCATAGCGGCAGCCGAGGAAGCAGCCGTCGGTGTTGACGCTGTGCACGCGGTGCCATTCGGCAAGGCTGGCGTTCTCGGGGTCATGCGGCGCGGGGCCGTCCTCGAACCCGGTGATCCCGGCGTTGTTGACCAGCACGTCGATCGCGGGGAAGGCCGCGGCCAGCGCGTCCCATTCGGCTTCGCTGGCGACGTCGAGGCGGTGGAAGCTGCAACCGAGCCCGGCGGCGGCTTTCCTACCTTCGTCTTCGTCGATATCGGTCAGCACGACGCGCGCGCCTTCGGCAAGGAAGGCGGTGCAGATCGCCTTGCCGATCCCGCGTGCGCCGCCGGTGACCACGCACAGCATGTCGTCGAGCTTGCCCATGGCTACGGGCTAGTCCGCTCAGGCGGCGCTGTCGATGCCGAGTTCGCTGAGCTTGCGGTAGAGCGTCGAGCGGCCGATGCCGAGCCGGCGCGCGACTTCGGTCATCCGCCCGCGGTAATGGCCGATGGCGAGGCGGATGATGTCGGCCTCGATCTCTTCCAGCGGGCGGACGTTGCCGTCGTCGGTATAGAGCAGCAGGCCAAGGCCGCGTGCCCGGCTTTCGCCGCGGTCGACCTCGTCACCCAGCATCTCGGCCAGCTGCGGGAAGCTGTGCGCGGTCAGTGCCTCGCGCTGTTCGAACACGCAGGCACGGAACAGCGCGGCCTGCAGCTGGCGGACATTGCCGGGCCAGTCGTAGCCTTCGAGCAGGCTCAGCGCGCTGTCGGCGATCGAATGGTGCTTGAGCCCGGGCTGTTCGCCGAACTTGGCGAGGAAATAGCGGGTCAGCGCGGGGATGTCGCCCAGCCGCTCGCGCAGGGGCGGCATGCTGATCCGCGTGGCCGACAGCTGGTCGAACAGCGACTGCGAGAACTGGCCCGCCGCCACGCGGTCCTCGAGCACGTGATTGCTGGTGGCAAAGACGCGCAGGTCGATCTTGAAGCCATGCGCGGCGCCGGTCGGGCGGACGATCCCGGTGGCCAGCACTTCGGCTAGACGGTTCTGCTGCTCTTCGGGAATGCGGTCGACATCGTCGAGGATCAGCGTGCCGCCGTCGCATTGTTCGATCAGTCCGCTCTGGCGGTCGAAAGCGCCCGCGAAAGCGCCCTGCTCGTGGCCGAACAGCAGCGATTCGAGCGATGCTGCCGGCAGGCCGCCGCAGCGCACCACGCGCAGCTCCGCCTTCGCGCGGGTGCTGGCGGCGAGCATCGCGCGGGCGACCATGTCCTTGCCGGTACCGCTTTCGCCTTCGACCAGCACATGCGCATGGCCGCGTGCAGCAGTTGCCGCCTTGGCCAGCGCGGTCCGGAACGGGGCGGCGGTGCCGACCATGCCGTCGAAATCGACCGGGTGGGGCAGCTTCTCGGCCAGCGGCTGCAACTCGGCGTTGGGCCGCGCGCCATAGGTGGCATCGGCCAGCGCAGCGAGCAGGCGGTCGGGATCGACCGGCTTGATGAGATAGTCGGTCGCGCCCGCGCGCATGGCTTCGACTGCCAGCAGCGGCGAGGTGTTAGCCGTGAGCATCAGGAGGGGGACATCGGGGCGCGCCGCGCGCAGTTCGCGGATCAGTTCGCACGCCTGGTCGCCCGGCACCCACTGGTCGAGCAGGATGGCGGTCACTTCGCCGCCGCCCGGCGATGCCAGCATTTCGAGCGCGTCTTCGCCTGTCGCCACGGTCAGCGTACGCCATCCTTCGCGCGCGGCAAGCGCCGACACCAGCCGGCCCTGGGCCGGCTCGTCGTCGATCAGCATCAAGAGGCGCGATCGCTGTGTCGCCATATCTCTCGCCATTCTCCCCAGGGACATGCGGGCCTGAAGCACGTCCGCGTGAAAGCCCATTACCCCGATAGCGTAAAGAGGCGATTAAGCCTGTCCCATCGGGGAAGCGCAAACAGCGGGGCTTGAGCAGCGCGCACCTCCGCGATAGACCCGCCGCGATATCAATTCCACACAGGGAAATCGCATCATGGAATCCGCCAACGACCACAAGGCGCACAACCGGACCTACGGTTCGTTTATCAGCATGCTCAAATGGTCCGTCCCGCTGATTGCTGTCATCACGCTGATCGTCGTCATCCTGATCGCCGAATAACCGGATGGCGCTACGCATCGCGGTTCTGAGAGAGCGCGCGCCGGGCGAGAGCCGGGTCGCGCTGACACCCGAAACGGCGAAGAAGTTCGTCGCTCTCGGGGCTGTGGTCGCAGTCGAGGAAGGCGCCGGTCTGGGCGCCGCCCTCACCGATGGCGCCTTTGCCGAAGCGGGCGCCGAAGTCGGCCCCGCCGCTGCAGTGGTGAAGGATGCGGATATCGTGCTGGGCGTCCAGGCGCCCGAAACGGCCGCGCTTGCCGGAGCAAGTCCGGGGGCTTGGGTGGCGGCGACATTCGATCCGTTTCGCGAAAGCGCGCGGGTCGCGGCCTATGCCGAGGCGGGCTATGAGGCGCTGAGCATGGAATTCATGCCGCGCATCACCCGCGCGCAGAGCATGGATGTCCTCTCCAGCCAGTCGAATCTCGCCGGCTACAAGGCAGTGCTGACTGCGGCCAATGTGTATGGCCGTGCCTTTCCGATGATGATGACCGCCGCCGGCACCGTGCAGGCGGCCAAGGTGTTCGTGATGGGCGTGGGCGTGGCGGGCCTGCAGGCGATCGCGACAGCCAAGCGGCTTGGCGCGCAGGTCTCCGCCACCGATGTCAGGTCGGCGACGAAAGAGCAGATCCAGTCGCTCGGCGCCAAGCCGATCTTCGTCGAGAATGTCGCGGGCATCGAAGGCGAGGGCTCGGGCGGATATGCCACCGAGATGAGCGACGAGTACAAGGCCGCGCAGGCAGAGCTGGTCTCCAGCCATATCGCCAAGCAGGATATCGTCATAACCACTGCGCTGATCCCGGGCAGGCCCGCGCCGCGGCTGATCTCGGATGCGCAGGTCGCGAGCATGAAGCCCGGCAGCGTCATTTTCGACCTCGCTGTGGCGCAGGGCGGCAATGTCGAAGGCTCACGTCCCGACGAGGTGGTCGAGAAGCACGGGGTCAAGATCGTCGGCTATTCGAACACTGCCGGACACCTGGCAGCCGATGCCTCGGCGCTGTTCGCGCGCAATCTCTACAACTTCCTGTCCGCCTTCTGGGACGAGGAGGCCGGCAAGCCCGTGCTCGACGAAGAAATCGGCGACGCCGTACGGCTGACGCAGGGCGGCAAGGTCGTGAACGAGAGACTCACCCCCGCGTAATCCGGGCCCGGGGAGGGGCCGCACATGGACTTCATTTCGATCCTGTCGATCTTCGTGCTGGCGTGTTTCGTCGGCTATTACGTGGTCTGGTCGGTCACGCCCGCGCTGCACACGCCGCTGATGGCGGTGACCAATGCGATCTCCTCGGTAATCATCGTCGGCGCGCTCATCGCCAGCGCCGAGGCGGGCAGCGCGGTTGCCAAATGGCTGGGGCTGGCAGGAGTGGTGCTTGCTAGCGTGAACATTTTCGGCGGCTTTGCCGTGACCGAGCGGATGCTCGCGATGTACAAGAAGAAGGAGAAGAAGTGATGTTCTCCTTCAACCTAGTCATCCCAGCGAAAGCTGGGATCTCTCTCGGCACGTTCCGCGCCAATTGGGCAGCGATCCCAGCTTTCGCTGGGATGACGATGTGGGCAACCCCCGCCCACGCGGCGACCGGCGAAGCGGTGAACCCCTGGGTCGCGCTCGCCTATCTTGTGGCCGGCGTGTTCTTCATCCTCGCGCTGCGCGGCCTCTCGTCGCCCTCGACCAGCCGGACGGGCAACCGCTTCGGCATGGCGGGCATGCTCATCGCGGTGGCGACGACGCTGGTGACGCACGATATCGCCAATATCGTCGAGATCGCCATCGCCATCGCGATCGGCGGATTGATCGGCTTCCTCATCGCCCGCCGCATCGCCATGACCGCGATGCCCGAGCTGGTCGCCGCCTTCCACTCGCTCGTCGGCCTTGCCGCCGTGCTGGTGGGCTGGGCGGCCTATCTCAATCCGGGCGCGTTCGGCCTGCTGACCACAGATGGCGGGATCGGCGCGGTCTCCAAGGTCGAGATGGGCCTCGGCATCGCCATCGGCGCGATTACCTTTTCCGGCTCGGTCATCGCCTTTGCCAAGCTGTCGGGCCGGATGAGCGGTTCGCCGATCCTGCTGCCTGCGCGCCATGTCATCAATCTGGGCACTCTGGCGGCGATCGTCGTGCTCACCGCGCTGTTCGCCATGGCGACCGGCCCGGCGGAAACGCTGCCGCTGATCGTTGCGCTGACCGTGCTCGCCTTCCTGATCGGCTTCCTGCTGATCATCCCCATCGGCGGGGCGGACATGCCGGTCGTGGTCTCGATGCTGAACAGCTATTCGGGCTGGGCCGCGGCGGCGATGGGCTTCACGCTGGGCAACAGCGCGATGATCATCACCGGCGCGTTGGTGGGCTCTTCGGGCGCGATCCTCAGTTACATCATGTGCCGCGCGATGAATTGCAGCTTCCTCAGCGTGATCGCGGGCGGCTTCGGCGCGGAGGACGGCGGGGCGGCAGGCGGCGAACCGCGCGAGCAGCGCCCCTACAAGCAGGGCAGCGCGGCAGATGCGGCTTTCATGCTCGAACAGGCGGAGAAGGTCATCATCATCCCCGGCTACGGCATGGCTGTGGCGCAGGCGCAGCACGCGCTGCGCGAGATGACCGACATCCTCGAGGAAAAGGGCGTTGAGGTGAAGTTCGCGATCCACCCAGTCGCGGGCCGCATGCCCGGGCACATGAACGTGCTGCTCGCCGAAGCATCGGTCGATTACGACAAGGTCTTCGAACTGGAGGACATCAACAGCGAGTTCGCGCAGGCCGATGTCGCCTTCATCATCGGTGCCAACGACGTGGTCAATCCGGCGGCGAAGACAGACAAGTCTTCGCCCATCTACGGCATGCCCGTGTTCGACGTCGACAAGGCCCGGCAGGTCTTCTTCATCAAGCGCAGCATGGGCGGCGTCGGTTATGCCGGGGTCGATAACGACGTCTTCTACATGGATCAAACGATGATGCTGCTGTCCGATGCGAAGAAGATGGTCGAGGAAATCGTGAAGGCGCTCGACTGAAATGAAACGCATCCTGATCGTTCTCGCGCTGCTGGCCGTCGGCGGGGTCGCCCTGTGGGCGACCATCGGCGGCGGATTGCAGGATACCGCGGAGGGCCGGCTGGAGGATGAATTCGTCGCGCGCGGCCTGCCGCAGCCGATGGCCGGGTGCATGGCCCAGCGCATGGCGCAGCGGCTGTCGGTGCTCCAGCTGCGCAAGCTGGAAAACCTGCAGGCGCAGGAAGGCGAACGCGCCATACCGCTGAGCATTGCCGAATTCCTCGAACGCGTCCGGCGCGTGGACGATGGCGAAGTGCTCGAGGTTGCCGCGAGTTCAGCCGCGGTCTGCGCCTTCGCGCGGGGCTGAACCGCACCCGCTTGCAATCGCCGTCCCTTGCGGCACAATGGGTTGCAAGGGAGAGACTCATGACCATCAGACTGTCGATCGCCGCCGCGCTGCTTGCAGGCGCGGCGCCGGCCATTGCCGCCACGCATTCTATCGTGCCGGGGGACGGCGCGCAGGAGGCCCTGCAGGAAGCGCTGATCTTGGCCGAACCGGGTGACGAGATCGTATTGGCGGCAGGCCGCTATACGCTGACCGATGGTCTCAGCCTCGATGTCGACGATGTGACCGTGCGCGGCGCGGGAATGGATGGCACCGTGCTCGATTTCACCACGCAGCAGGGCGCGGGCGAAGGCCTGCTGGTGACCAGCGACGGCGTGACGCTGCGCGATTTCGCGCTCGAGAACCCAAAGGGCGACGGGGTGAAATCCAAGGGCGCGGACAATATCGTCTACTATCGCATCCGCGTGACCTGGACGCGCGGTCCGCATCCTGAGAACGGCGCCTATGGCGTCTATCCGGTTGAAAGCGACGGGGTGCTGGTCGACGGCGTCAAGGTCACCGGCGCATCGGATGCGGGCATTTATGTCGGCCAGTCGCACAACATCACCGTGCGCAATTCGATTGCCGAGGCCAATGTCGCCGGGATCGAGATCGAGAACAGCCGCAACGCGCTGGTCGAACGCAATGTCGCCACGCGCAACACCGGCGGGATCCTGGTGTTCGACCTGCCCAATCTGCCGGTGATGGGCGGCGGCAATGTAATCGTCGCGAACAATCTGGTGGTGGCCAACGATACGCCCAATTTCGCGCCGCCGGGCAATATCGTTGCGGGCGTGCGGCGCGGCACCGGGATCATGGTTATGGCCAATGACAACGTGTTGATCGAAGACAACATCCTGTCGCGCAATCCGACCGCGCCGATCATGGTCATCGCTTACACGCAGAGTTTCGAGGACGAGCGGTACAATCCGCTGCCGCGCGACGTGGTGGTGGGCGAGAACCGCTATGACGGCGGCGGCTACGACCCGCAGCTCGAGGGTGCGGACATGCTGCTGGCGGCCTTCGGCGGCGAACTGCCGCCGGTGCTGTGGGATGGCCTCGGTTCGCTTTCGGCGGTCGAAGGGACCGCGGGCTGGAACCTCAACCTGACCGAAGCGGGCAAGGGCCTCGGCGCGGCGCAGCCCGGTCCGCTGGCCGTGTGCACGCCCGGCCAGCCATTCGACCGGAGCGGCATCGGTGCGCCCGCAGCGCTCGAACAAAGGCTTGGCGGATGAAATCCTTCGGATGGCTTGCCTGTGCGGTCGCCGCGCTCTCGGGCGCGATGATCGCGCGGGCGGCCCCGCCGCAGCAGGCAGCCGTCAACGATGCCGCGATCATGGGCGATGGCATGCCGCGGCTGCTGTCGGACTACGGGTTCTTCGACGACGCAGGCGCGCAGTTGCCCGTGGCCGGGGTCCATCCATATCGCCTGAACACGCCGCTCTATTCCGATGGCGCTGAGAAACTGCGGTTTGTCTACCGCGCAGCGGGCACGCAGTTCACCGCGCAGGGCGAAGGCCTGCTCGACCTGCCGGTGGGTACGGCGCTGATCAAGACCTTTGCCTTTGGCGAGGGCAGCAAACGGCGGCTGATCGAAACACGCGTGCTGCTGCACCGCGCCGACGGCTGGCTGGCGCTGCCCTATCTGTGGAACGAGGCGCAGACCGATGCGCAGCTGGCGGTCGTGGGTGCGCGGATCGCCCTGACCACCCCGGCAGGGCAGGCGATCAGTTACCGCGTCCCCAACAAGAACCAGTGCAAGGAATGCCACGGGCTGAGCGGTGAAGTGGTCCCCATCGGTCCCAAAACGCGCAATCTGTCGCATGCCTGGTTGAGCCGGATGGTCACGGCCGGGCACCTCGATACCATGCCGCAGGATGCCGACCAATTGCCGCTGTGGGAGGCGCGTGAAAGCGCTCCGCTGACCGCCGCAGCGCGCGCCTATCTCGACGTGAACTGCGCGCATTGCCACCAGCCCGGCGCGACCGCCTCGAACAGCGGGCTCGACCTGAGGTGGGAGCAGCAGGCACCCGAGGCGCTGGGGATCGGCAAGCGACCCGTGGCGGCCGGGCGCGGGGCGGGTGGCCATCTGTTCGATATCGTGCCCGGATCGCCCGACGCGTCGATCCTCACCTATCGCATGGCCAGCCCCGAACCCGGCGTGGCGATGCCTGAACTGGGCAAGGCGACGGTCGATGAAGACGGGCTCACCATCGTGCGCCGCTGGATCGAGGAGATGGCACCGTGAAATGGTTCTGGCGCATTCTGGGCGCTCTGGCGCTCGTCCTTCTGGCCGCGTTCTTCATCCTGCGCGTGCCCGACACCGACCCGGCCGAAATGCAGGCGAAATACGGGGCCGCCCCGTCGCGCATGCTCGCGGTCGGGGATGGCCGGCAGGTCCATGTCCGCGACGAAGGCCCGCGCGATGCACCCGCCATCGTACTGCTGCACGGATCCAATGCCGATCTGCATACGTGGCAGGCATGGACCGATGCGCTGAGCGCGGATTACCGCGTGGTCCGGTTCGACCAGCGCGGTCACGGGCTGACCGGCCCCGCTGCCGATGCCGACTACAGCATCGAAGCCTTTGCCGGCGATATCGATGCGGTCGTCGATGCGCTGGGGGTCGAGCGGTTCGTGCTTGCGGGCAATTCGATGGGCGGTGCGATCGCCATGCAATATGCCATCGCCAGTCCGGACCGGCTCGACGGGCTCGTCCTCGTCGATGCCAGCGGGGCCCCGATCGAGCGCGATGCCGATGGCAATATCGCCTTCAAGCTGGCTGCAATGCCCGGCGTGGGCAGCGTGATGAGCCAGGTCCTGCCGCGCTCGCTGGTCGAACGCAGCCTGTCGCAAAGCGTCTCCAACCAGAAGATCGTCACCGGTGAAGCGGTCGACCGCTATTGGGAACTGGCGCGCTACCCCGGCAACCGCGATGCCACGCGCGCGCGTTTCTCGACCCCGCGCAGCGCCTTCTCGGCCCAGCAGGTTGCCCAAACCGATGTGCCGACGCTGGTCATGTGGGGCGAAGAGGACAAGCTGATCCCCTACGAAGCGGCGGGCTGGTACATGGATCACCTGCCCGATGCGACGCTGGCCGCCTATCCCGGGATCGGCCACCTGCCGATGGAAGAAGCCCCCGAGCGCAGCGCTGCCGATCTGCAACATTGGCTTGCCCGGACGCTGTCTTCGCGAGATACGCCGCAAGACGGAACCGGCGTATGACCCGCCCGTTGTAAGCCCTCGATACGCGGGCCAACCGCGGTCGCTGGTTATCAGGGTGAAAAAGGGACAGACGCTTGCGCAAGCTCGGCATTATCGGGGGTATGAGCTGGATCTCGACCCGCGCCTATTACGAACGCATCAACAAGTTCGTGCAGAAGCGGTCGGCGCCGATGGCCAGTCCGCCGTTGCTGATCGAAAGCCTTGATTACGCACCCATTGCGGCGGCGAAAAATGCCGACGACTGGGATGCGATCGCGGCGACGCTGATCGAATCCGGACGCCGGCTGGAAAGCGCCGGGGCCGAAGCGCTCGTCGTTGCTGCCAATGCCATGCACAAGGTGTACGACCGGCTGACCGAAGGCGTGTCGATCCCGGTGCTGCATATCGCCGATGCGGTGGGGCAGGCGATGGAAGACGCTGACTGCAAGAGCGCGGCGCTGCTCGGCACGCGCTTCGTGATGACCGAAAGCTTCTATCGCCAGCGGCTCGTCGGGCACGGGGTCGACCTGCTGCCCCCCGATCCGGGCGATGTCGAACTGGTTGACGGGATCATCTACAAGGAATTGATGCTGGGCCGCGTCACTCGCGATGCCGAACGCGCGCTCAAGACGGTCATCACCATGAAGGAAAAGCAGGGGGCCCAGGCGATCGTGCTGGCCTGTACCGAGCTGGAACTGGTGGTCGATACCGATGCCAATGTCCTGCCGGTGTACGATTCCACCGATATCCACTGCCGCGCCGCGGCCGACTGGATCCTCGGCTAACAGCGCCCGCGCGGGGCCCCGGCTCCGCGCGCGCACATTCTGCCGAAAACCCCGCGGGTTCGCATTTCGTTCACGTTGTCGCCCCGCGGGCGAACACCTAAGCCTCTGCGCGCATGCACAGAGCTCCCTACGCTTCCGATCCCGCCGCCAGCCGCGGCCGTGAATTCCCCGAGGAACGCGAAGGGACGCGCGGGCCGCGCAGCGAATTCCAGCGCGACCGCGACCGGATCGTCCACTCGATCGCCTTCCGCCGCCTGCGCTCGAAGACGCAGGTGTTCATCGCGCCCGATGGCGACCACTACCGCACGCGGCTGACCCACAGCATCGAGGTCGCGCAGATCGGCCGCGTGCTGGCGCGCGAGCTGGGCCTGGACGAAGACCTCACCGAGGCGATCTGCCTGGGGCACGACATCGGGCACCCGCCCTTCGGCCATGCCGGAGAGACCGCGCTCGAGGAAGCGATGGTCGGCGCGGGCGGTTACGATCACAATGCCCACGGCCTGCGCACGCTGGCGCGGCTGGAAAGCCCCTATTGCGACCACGACGGGCTCAATCTGACCTGGGAAACGCTCGAGGGTCTGGCCAAGCACAATGGGCCCGTGTCCGCGCCGGGCTGGGCCCTGGAAGAAATCGACCGGGCTTTCCCGCTCGAGCTGTCGACCTGGCCCTCGCTCGAGGCGCAGGTCGCTGCGATTGCCGACGATATCGCGTATGACAATCACGATATCGACGATGGCCTGCGCGCGGGCTTCCTCGATCTCGACGACCTGCTCGCGCTCGACTGGCTGGCCGACCAGTGGCGCGCGGTCGAGAAACGCTTTCCCCATGCCCCGCGCGACCGGCAGCTGCGCGAACTGGTGCGCACGCAGATCGGGCTGATGGTCACCGACCTGCTGACGCATACGCGCGAGCAGGTGAAGGGCGTCGGCAGCGCCGCCGAAGTCCGCGCGGCAGGGCGCCAGCTGGCGGCTTTCTCGCCCGCGATGCGCGAGCATGAACGCGTGCTCAAGCGCTTCATGTACGACCGGCTGTATTACCACGAGGAACAGATGGAAACGGCCCGGCGCGCGCATGACGTCATCTCGCGCCTGTTCGCCGCCTACCACCGGGATCCGGCCACCATGCCCGAGGAATGGCGTGTGAGCCTGCCCGAAAGCGAACCGCAGCGCAGCCGCCATATCGCCGATTTCATCGCCGGGATGACCGATCGCTTCGCCATCACCCAATGCGCCCGCATCTATGGCAGCATGCCCGAAGGGCTCAGCAATGTCTGACGCGGTGCGGATCGGCCTCATCGGGGCCACCGGCCTAATCGGGGCGGGAGTGATGGCGCAATGCGTGGGGCGCGAGGATGTGCGCCTGACCGGGATTGCCCGGCGCGAGGCGCAATTGCCGCGCGGTATCCGGATGGAACTGTTCGTCGCCGATCCCGCCAATTGGGGCGACGTGATCGAAGCGGTCAGGCCGACTGCGATCATTTGCGCGCTGGGCACGACGTGGAAGAAGGCCGGTGCGGACGAGGCCGCGTTTCGCGCGGTCGATCGCGATCTGGTGATGGACACCGCGCGGACCGCGCAGCGCCTCGGGGTCGAACGTTTCGTCCATGTCAGTTCGGTCGGCGCCGATCCGCACGCCCGGGCCTTCTACCTCCGCGTGAAGGGCGAGACCGAGCGCGAACTGGCGAAGGTCGGTTTCGCGCGGCTCGATATCCTGCGCCCCGGCCTGCTGCGCGGCACGCGTGCCGAGGAAGACCGGCGGCCCGCCGAACGGTTGGGGATCGCTGCTGCGCCCTTGGCAAATCTGCTATTGCACGGCAGGCTGCGCCAGTATCGCGGGATCAAGGCCGAGATCGTCGCGCAGGCTGCGCTGGCGCTGGCCAAACGCGCGGCGCGCGGCCGGTTCGTGCATGACAATGACGCGATCCGGGCCGCCGCCCGGACGCTGCCGCAACTGGGACGTGAGGCGCTGTGATGACGTGGGAAACGGTATTCGGTACGGCAAACCTGCTCGCCATGGTGATGTGGGCGGGGCTTATCCTCTTGCCGCGCTGGCCCGCATTGCTCGCAGCGGTGCTCTATGCCGGCGTGGGTCTGCTGTGCTTGGCCTATAGCGCCGGACTGATCGGTATCCTGACCGGCGCACTCGCTGCGGGCGGCGGCGATGCGCCCGCCGATTTCACCAGCATCGAAGGCGTCCGCGGCATCTTCGCCAGCGACGGCGGGGCGACGATCGGATGGATCCACTATCTCGCTTTCGACATGTTCGCCGGATTGTGGATCGCGCGCGATGCGGATGCGAAAGGCTTTTCGCGCTGGATCCAGGCGCCGATCCTGTTCGCCACCTTCATGGCGGGGCCGCTGGGACTGTTGCTGTGGCTGGCCATCCGCGAGCGGCGGGCGCGGGCCGGCGGGCGCTGGCAATAGGACGCGGCGAATCGGGTTGCGCAACGCAACCCATCTGCCATGATGATCCCAACTGCTGAAAACAGCGGAGAGGATCTATGGCAGAACACGAAAAGCTCACCTTCGATGAGCTCATCAGGCACTGGGCGAAGGAAAAACCCGATCAGGTCGCGCTCGAGCAGGAAGGCAGCGCGCTGACCTTCGCCGAGCTCGAGGATCGTTCGCGCAAGGTCGTGGCGATGCTCCGCGCGCGCGGACTGGAAAAAGGCGACCGGATCGCCTGGCTGGGAAAGAACGCGCGCCACTATTTCGAACTGTTCTATTCAGCCGCGCGGCTGGGGATCGTCATGGTGCCGATCGGCTGGCGCCTTGCCGCTCCCGAAATAGCCTATATCCTCGGCGACACCGGCGCGAAGCTGCTGTTCATCGACGAGGGGTTCGGCGAACTGGCGGACAAGGCCTGCGGCCAGATGGATGCCGCGCCGCCGATCGTCGACACGCCGACCGCCAGGGCCGAGATCGCTGCAGCACAGCCGGGTGATTTCCCCGCTGCCGGCGCCGACGATGCCGTGCTGCAGCTCTACACCTCGGGCACGACGGGCAATCCCAAGGGCGCGGTGCTGACCAACGCCAATCTGTTCTCGCTGCGCCTGCCCGCCGAGGAAGCGGCGCAGCCGTGGTCGAGCTGGGACGAGGACGAGGCGATCCTCATCTGCATGCCCTGCGCGCATATCGGCGGGACCGGGCTGGGGATCATGGCGATCGCTGCCGGCATCCGCGCCATCGTGCAGGCGGAGTTTACTCCCGACGGGGTACTCGATGCGTTCGAACAGGGCATCACGCGGCTGTTCATCGTGCCTGCCGCGCTGCAAATGGTGGTGCAGCATCCGCGGGCGAAAGACACCGACATGTCGGCGGTCAAATACGTCATGTATGGCGCCGCGCCGATCCCGCTCGACCTGCTGCGCGAGGCGGTCCAGACCATTCCCGGCGCAGGCTTCCTGCAATGCTACGGCATGACCGAGACCACCGGCACCATTGCCATGCTCCCGCCCGAGGATCACGCGCTCGACGGCAACCAGCGCATGCGCAGTGCGGGCAAGGCTGTGCCCGGGGCCGAGCTCAAGGTGATCGGCGAAGACGGCGGCGAACTGCCCTGCGGCGAAGTGGGCGAACTGATCTGCAAGAGCCCGTCGAACATGATCGGGTACTGGAACCTGCCCGATGCCACGCGCGGCGCGCTGAAGGACGGCTGGATGCACACCGGCGATGCCGCCTATATGGACGAGGACGGCTACGTCTATATTCAGGACCGGATCAAGGACATGATCATCTCGGGCGGCGAGAACGTCTACCCCGCGCAGGTCGAAAGCGCGATCTACGGTCATCCGGCCGTGAGCGAGGTGGCGGTGATCGGCGTGCCCGACGAAACCTGGGGCGAAGCGGTCAAGGCCTGCGTGGTGCCCAAGCCGGGGACCACGGTCGATCCCGATGACATCATCGCCTTCACGCGCGAGCGGCTGGCCGGGTTCAAGGTCCCCAAGACGGTCGAGGTGATCGATGCGATGCCGCGCAACCCCAGCGGCAAGATCCTGCGCCGCGAATTGCGTGCGCCGTTCTGGGAAGGGCGCGACAGGCAGGTCAATTGAAACGCCACGCGCCCGCTACCGCGCGCAATTCGCAGCCGCTGGCCGAAGTGCTGGCGCGCGAGCTGCCCGCCAGCGGGACCGTGCTCGAGATCGCCAGCGGCAGCGGCGAGCACGCGGTGTTCATGGCACGCCGCTTTCCCGCGCTCGACTGGCAGCCGAGCGATCGCGATGCCGAGGCGCTGGGCTCGGTCGATGCCTGGGCGGCGGAAACGCGGCTGACCAATCTGCGCCCGGCGATCGCGCTCGACGCTGCAGCGCCCGATTGGCCGAACGTGAGTGCTGATGCGCTGCTGTGCGTGAACATGGTGCATATCAGCCCGTGGGACGCGGCGGTGGGGCTGTTTGCGGGGGCGGGGCGGGTGCTGGGATCCGGGGCGCCGCTCGTGCTCTACGGCCCCTTTGTCGAGCCGGATGTCGAGACCGCGGCTTCCAACCATGCCTTCGACCAGTCGCTGCGCCAGCGCGACCCGGCCTGGGGCCTGCGCTCGACCGCCGATCTCGACCGGCTCGCTGCCGGTCACGGCATGACCCGCACGGCGCGCTGCGCCATGCCCGCGAACAATCTGGTGCTGATCTATCGCCGCGACTGAGCGCGGGGGAAGGTGGCGCTAGATAGCCGAGCGCGCGTCAGGCGAGCTTTCCCGCCTCTTTCCGGATCAAGCCCGCCAGCTTTTCAATTCGTGCGGAGCGGCGCCTTCGCTTCAATTCCACCAGATGCAGTTCGAGGAAGCTGGGCTGCGCAAACTGCGCGGTCGCCAGTTTTTCCCGCGCCGGGTAAGCGAGAACCCCGCTGCGAGGCAGGATCGCATAACCGAGGCCCCTGGCAACCGGTTCGGGAATTTGTCCGATCTGGTTGACGAAGCTGCGCACCTGCAGCCGGTCCGTACCGCGATAGTCCTTGGCGAAGTTCGCCCCCAGCACCGCATCGGCATAGGCCGCGGCATCCGGGTGCCGGATAAAGCCGAGCGACTGCAACTGGTCGAAACCGGGCAGGCGCCCGGCCCATTCACGCGGCAGGATCAGATCGAGCGGTTCGGCGCCCAGATATTCGGCGGCCAGCCGGGGATGGCGCGGAGACCCCGCTATCACGCCGACATCGTAGCTGCCCGACAGCACTCCTGCGACAATGCTGTCCTCCGGCGCTGCCGTGAGGCGGGCGGAAATGCCCGGCGCCTGAGCCATCCAGTCCATCAGTGCGGGATAGAGCAGCATTGCGAAACTGCCCGAACTCGCCACGCTGATCGTGCCGCGATCTTCATCGTCACCATCGAGACTGTCGAGGAAGTCGCGTTCCTCGCGCCACCGCATGCGCGCCATGGCGAGCGTTTTCTCGCCGGCATCGGTAAGTGCGAAACCCGGCGCATCGCGTTCGACAAGCGGCACGCCCAATTGCTGCTCGAGCTTGGCGATATGCTGCGACATGCCCGGCTGGGTCATGTTGAGCCGCTCGGCCGCGCGCGTGAAATGACGTTCCTCGCACAGCACGGTGAAGGACTTCAGCCATAGCGAATTGAGTTCTCTCATAGTTCTGTATTATCAGATCTATGAGAGATAATAATTTCTAATTTTGGGGCGCTGGGGCGATATCGGTCGGGCCAACGATCGAAAGGATCCCCCATGAACGTATCCCCCAAGGCCTTCTCGCATATCGGTCTGTCGGTCCCCGACCTGGACGCCGCGGTCGCATTCTACACCGAAGTTCTCGGTCTCTATACCATCATGGAACCGACCGAGGTGTTCGAGGATGACAGTCCGATCGGCGTCATGTGCACCGATGTGTTCGGCCCCGATTGGAAGTCGCTCAAGATCGCGCATCTGGCCACGGCCGACCGCGTGGGCATCGAGATATTCGAATTTCCCGAAAACTACGCCCCTGACGACAATCTGGACCACAAGCGCCACGGGACGTTCCACTTCTGCGTGCAGGATCCCGATGTCGAAGGACTGGTCGAAAAGATCGTCGCCGCTGGCGGCAAGCAGCGCATGCCGGTCCGCGAATATTACCCGGGCGAGAAGCCCTATCGCATGTGCTATGTCGAAGACCCCTTCGGCATCGTCTTCGAAGTCTACAGCCACAGCTACGAACTGACCTATTCGGAAGGCGCCTATTCCTGAGTAGGATAGCGGGCAGGGCGGTCACACCGCCCCGCCTTTCCTGGCGCTGGTCCCACCTGCCGCTGCGGCTGGATATGAAAACGCCCGCCGGTGGGGCGGGCGTTTTCGTGTGGGGTTTTGCTTGCGCCTCAGGTGGCGTCGTCGACCGTGTTGGCGGCGGATTGCAGGTCGTCGCCCGCACCGCGCACGGTGTTGCAGGCGGCGGCGGTCAGCGTCATCGTGGTGATGCCGAGGGCAAGCAGAATTTTCTTGGTCATCGTCGTTCCTTCCCAAAGGGCTCCCAACGCGGGGTGCGACAGGTTCAACGGGTCATGCTTCCTTCGGTTCCGCCAGCGCGCGGCGCGCAAGGCCCAGCCGGTGTTCCCGCCAGGCGATCAGTAGTCCGGCGCCCACCACCAGCGGCGCGCCGAACCAGAACGAGACGGGCGGCAAATTGGTGAACACCAGCCAGCCGAACAGCGTGGCCCAGACGAGGCCCGAATAATCCATGACGATGACATTCGCGACCATGCCGTAGCGCAGTGCCGCAGTCAGCAGGACCTGTCCCAGCAGGCCGATGACGCCGCAGGCGAGCAGGAGCAGCCAGTCCTCCAGCGGATGCGCCTGGCCGACGAACGGCATCGCCAGCGCGAGCACGGGCACCGAGAAGAGCGAGAAGTAGAAGACGATGGTAAAGGGGTGTTCGGTGCGCCCGAGATCGCGCAGCTGGACCGAAATCAGCGCGATCATCAGCGCGGCACCGAGCGCGATCGCGGCCCCCAGCAATGGCAGTTCGCCGCCCCATGGCTGTGCGATCACGACGACGCCGGTGAAGCCCAGCGCCACCGCGCTCCAGCGCCAGACCCCGGTCGGTTCGCGCAGCACCAGCGCCGACAGCACGACGGCAAAGATCGCCGAGCTGTAGTTGAGCGTGGTGGCAACCGCGAGCGGCAGCAGCGTGGCCGCGCCGAAATTCATCGTCATGCCGACCATGCCGAAACCCGAACGGCGCAGGTGCGATCCCATCCGCGCGGTCTTGAGCGTGCCGAGTTGCCGCCGCAGCGCGAACCATCCCAGCAGGATCGGAATGGTCGGCAATTGCCGCCAGAACATGATCTCCGCGAGGTGGATGCCGCGTTCGCTGGCGAGCTTTACGCAAGCGAGCAGTCCGGCCAGCACCAGCGCCGCCGCCAGGCGCAGTCCCAGCGCGAGCAGCGGGCGGTGATGGGGATGATCGCTTTCGGGCTGCATCGCCTGTGGCGGGTAGAGCAGCCATGGCTCAGTGCAAGCGGGAGATTGAAGCCGCCGCCCGGCCGGCCCATATGCCCGCACTGTGAAAGAACCCGAATTCCTGCTGTTCGCAAGCGATGCCGAACTGGCCGCCTACTGGGGCGCGGCCTGCATAGCCGCAGCACTTGCTTGCCTGCTGATGGAACGGCGGCGGATGAAGCGGGCCGAACTCAACCGCGTCGGCTGGATGCCGTGGACCGGGCTGTTCCTCGCCTTGGCGGTCATCGGTGGCGGATTGCTGGCGGCCGCAGTGCCGGCGATCCTGCAGGGCTAGTCGCAGGCGTCACCTTCGCCGCCGAAGGCGCTCGGCGATTCCCGAAGTTCCCTAGAGGCACGCCTCGAGATAGGCCTGGTCGAAGCCGAACTGGCGCGCTTTTTCGAGCGTATAGGGGCGCAGGCCCGACGAGCGGTATTCGCCCATGATCTTGCCGTCTTCGCCCTCGTCCAGATATTCGAACTTGAACAGTTCCTGCGTCACGATCACGTCGCCTTCCATCCCGATGACCTCGGTGATGTTGGTCGTCCGGCGCGAACCGTCGCGCAGGCGCTTGACCTGGACGATGATATCGACGCTTTCGGCGATCTGGCGGCTGATGGCTTCCTTGGGGATCTTGATGTCGCCCATCAGGATCATGTTTTCCATACGGCCAAGGCATTCGCGCGGGCTGTTGGCGTGAAGCGTACACATCGAACCGTCATGGCCCGTATTCATCGCGGCGAGCAGGTCGAAACATTCCGCGCCGCGAATTTCGCCCAGGATGATGCGGTCGGGCCGCATGCGCAGGGCGTTCTTCACGAGATCGCCGATGGTGATCGCGCCTTGGCCTTCGAGGTTGGGGGGGCGCGTTTCGAGCGGCAGCCAGTGCGGCTGTTGCAGGCGGAGTTCGGCGGCGTCTTCGATAGTCAGCACGCGCTCGCCCGGGTCGATCATCTTCGACAGCGCGTTGAGCATGGTCGTCTTACCCGAGCCGGTACCGCCCGAGATGACGATGTTCATCCGGCATGCGCCCGCGATCTTCAGCGCGGTACACATCTTTTCCGACATCGAACCGAATTCCTTGAGCATGTCGAGGGTGATCGGTTTCTCGGAGAACTTACGAATGGAGATCGCAGTGCCGCGCAGTGACAGCGGCGGAACGATCACGTTCACACGCGAACCGTCTTTGAGGCGGGCATCGGCAAGCGGTGTGGTCTGGTCGACGCGGCGGCCAACCTGGTTGACGATGCGCTGCGCGATCTGGAACAGATGCGTCTCGTCGCGGAACTTGATCGGCGCGATGACGAGCTTGCCGTTCTTCTCGATATAGGTCTGGTCGGGGCCGTTGACCATGATGTCCGAGACATCGGGATCGTTGAGCAATTCCTCCAGCGGGCCGAAACCGAGCAATTCGTCGACCAGCACCTTCTCGAGCGCGAACTGCTCGCGCCGGTTCAGCGTGACCTTCAATTCGGCCAGCACTTCCATGATGATCGGGCGGAATTCCTCCGACAGTTCATCCTTGGTCAGCGTGGCGGCCGCTTCGGGATCCACGCGTTCGAGCAGACGCGGGAGCACCTGCTCCTTGATCTTGTGGACGCTGGCTTCGAAACCGCCGACTTCGCTCTGGCCCGAATGGGTCGTGTTCATCCGCTCCGCGAGGCGCGACATCGCATCGCCGTTCGCGGAGGCGGGTGCCGCGGCTTCGGGCGCGTCGGTCGGCAGCGGCGGAAACTGTTCGCCGCCATCGTCGGGTTCGGGCGATTTCGGGGACGGCGTCGGAGTGCCGCCGCGCATGGGCTTGGCGACTCCGAATTGCGGACGTGCACCGGCATTGATCCCTGCCGGCCCGTTTTTCCGTCCGAATGCGCTCATTGCCGAAAACCCCCGAGGAAATACTTGATTGGTTGGGTGAACCTTGTCCGGATATGACAAAGCTCGTCTCTCGAAACAGGGTAAATAGGCTGGAAACCTTGATTAAACGCTAATGCCCGGCGGCGCATGCGCGCCATGCCCAAAGCGCGGCGAAAACGCGCGTTTCGCCCGGATGGGCGTGGCCGAACGCGGAAAGATTGATTGCTGGACGAGAACCGCTAAGTCTCGCCGCAAGCAAGTGCGGAGAATTGAGTTAATGTGCGGAATTATCGGTATCGTCAGTTCGGAGCCGGTCGCCGACCGGCTGGTCGACGGCCTGCGCCGCATGGAATACCGCGGCTATGACAGCGCCGGCGTGTGTACGCTCGACGATGGCAAGCTGATCCGCCGCCGCGCGGAAGGCAAGCTGAACAACCTCGTCGCCGAACTCGCTGCCAATCCCGCCCCCGGCGACATGGGGATCGCGCATACGCGCTGGGCCACGCATGGCGCTCCGACCGCGCAGAACGCCCACCCGCATGCAACCGATCGCGTCGCGCTGGTGCACAACGGGATCATTGAGAACTTCAAGGAACTGCGCGCCGAATTGCAGGCAGACGGCCGGACGCTGGAAAGCGACACCGACAGCGAGGTGGTGGTCCATCTCGTCTCGCGCGAAATCGAGAACGGCAGCAGCCCGCGCGAGGCCGTGGCGCAGGTCCTGCCGCGCCTGCGCGGTGCCTTCGCGCTGGCGATCGCCTTTCGCGACCATCCCGGCATGCTGATCGGCGCCCGCCGCGGGTCACCGCTGGTGGTCGGCTATGGCGACGGCGAAACCTATATCGGTTCCGACGCGCTGGCGCTGGCGCCGCTGACGCAGCAGATCAGCTATCTAGAGGAAGGCGACTGGGTGGTCGTCACCCGCGAAGCCGCTGAAATCCACGATGCCGAAAACCAGCCGGTCGAACGCGAGATCCAGACCTCGGGCGCGTCGGCGGCAGCGGTCGAGAAGGGCAATTACCGCCACTTCATGCAGAAGGAGATCTTCGAGCAGCCGACCGTGGTCGCGCAGACGCTCGGATCCTACCTGCGCCAGTCGGACAATTCGGTCGCGCTGCCACAGTTCGATTTCGACCTGTCGCAGATCAAGCGCGTCACCATCGTGGCCTGCGGCACGTCCTTCTATGCCGGAATGGTCGCCAAATACTGGTTCGAGCAATTCGCGCGTGTCCCCGTGGACATCGATGTCGCCTCCGAATTCCGCTATCGCGAACCGGTCCTCGAAGAAGGCGGTCTGGCGCTGTTCATCTCGCAAAGCGGCGAAACCGCCGATACGCTGGCGGCGCTGCGGCACTGCAAGGAGAACGGCCAGACCATCGCGGTGATCGTCAACGTACCCACCAGCTCGATGGCGCGCGAGGCGGACCTGCTGCTGCCGACGCACGCCGGACCCGAAATCGGCGTTGCCTCGACCAAGGCCTTCAGCTGCCAGCTGGCCGTGCTTGCCGCCCTGGCGGCGCATATGGCGGTCACCAAGGGGCTGATGAGCCGCGAGGAAGAGCAGGAGGTGGTCGGCCACCTGCTCGAAGCCCCGGCCGCGCTCAACGCCGCGCTCGATCACGATGATGATATCGCCAGCATGGCGCATCTGATCGCGCCAGCCCGCGACGTGCTCTATCTGGGGCGCGGACCCGACTATGCGCTTGCTTTGGAAGGTGCGCTGAAGCTCAAGGAAATCAGCTATATCCATGCCGAAGGCTATGCCAGTGGCGAGATGAAGCACGGGCCGATCGCGCTGATCGACGACAAGGTGCCGGTAATCGTTCTGGCACCGTCCGGGCCCCTGTTCGAAAAGACCGTTTCGAACATGGAAGAAGTGCGCGCGCGCGGCGGGCAGGTGGTGCTGATTTCCGACGCCGATGGGCTCGAGCAGGCGGGCGAGGGATGCCTCGCCACGATCGAGATGCCCAAGGTCCATCCGCTGATCGCGCCGCTGGTCTATACGATCCCGGTGCAATTGCTTGCCTATCACGTCGCCTGCGTCAAAGGTACGGATGTCGATCAGCCGCGCAATCTGGCGAAGTCGGTAACCGTCGAATAGGCCCGGCAATTCGCTGTCTGCGCGGATTTCGCTAGAGGCCTTTACCGGGAGCTAAGACTTTCCCGTTAACCGTGCTGCGGTGACCGACCAGGCAACAACACAGAAAGCAAAAGCGGCGTCGCTGTCGATCAGGCAAGCCATCGGGTTCGAAACGCCCGAGGGCACCAACTGGTCGCTGGTTCACGGCCAGCAATATGCCGTCCTCAAGGACCGCGTTGGCGCGCGGGTGCTGCTGCACCTGGTGAGCTTCGCGCTCGTCGTGTTTACCGTTTATCAGACCGTCCCGGTTGCCGCGCTGGCAGCTTGGGGTCTGGGCCTGATCTCGGCGGTGCTCTATTCGGCGCGGGCCGATATTCGGCTGGGCGATGCCGACAGCCGTTCGATCTCGGTCACCGAAATGGAATCGCATGCGCTGACAACCGCCGCGAAGGGCGCGATGTGGTCGGTCGGTCTCATCCTGTGCGCGGTCTATGGCCAGCTCGGCGATACCCTGCTGGCCTGGACGATCGCGGCAATGCTGGTTCTGGCCAGCAGCGCCAGCCGCTATGGCGCGCCGCTCAGTTCGATAACCTTCGCGCTTGCGGCAGGTGTCGGCGGCCTCATCGCCAGCCTGATCGATTTCCACCCGATCCTTGCGACCGTGGTTGTCCTGTCCACGCTGCTCGCCGTGTTCGGCGTGATCGAAAGCGCGCGCGTATCGGTAGCGGTGCGGCTGGCAGAAGCGGCGATGCAGGAAAAGAGCGAAGTGGTCTCGATGCTGCTGCGCGAATTCGAGGAAGGCCAGGCGGACTGGCTGTGGCAGGTCGATACCGGCCGCCGGCTCAGGTCCGTCTCGCCGCGTTTTGCCTTTGCCCTCGGGCGCGAACCGGCGGAAATCGAAGGCGGATCGTTCCTCCAGCTGATTTCGGGCGATTGCTGGCAGACCGGACGCTTTCCGCAAAGCCTGCACGACCTGGCCGACAAGCTCAAACGGCGCCAGAATTTCTCAAATCTCGAAGTCAAGGTCACGATCGGCGGGCAGCAGCGCTGGTGGGAGCTTTCGGGCACGCCGATCGTCGACGACCGGGGCCGCTACCAGGGTTTCCGCGGTGTCGGGTCGGATATCACCGAACAGCGCGAATCGTCGGAAAAGATCGCCTACCTCGCGCGCTACGACACGCTGACGCACCTGCCCAATCGGCGGATGCTGAACGAGGCGCTGGGCGAAGCGCTCGAGCATGCGGCGGCATGGCGCTCTCGCTGCGCGCTGCTGATGATCGACCTCGACCGCTTCAAGGGCATCAACGATTCGCTCGGCCATCTGGTCGGCGACCGGATGCTGGCGGAAGTCGCGTCGCGGCTGAAGGCGCTGGTCCGCGACGGCGAAACCTGCGGCCGACTGGGCGGCGATGAATTCGCCGTCGTCCTGCGCGAAACGAGCGACCGCAGCCGGATCGACACGCTGGCGCGCGAAATCATCCAGCGCCTGTCCGAACCCTACCAGATCGAAAACCACACGCTTTACGTCGGCGCCAGCGTCGGATCGGCGATCGGCCCGCGCGATGGCCGGACGGTGGAGGAATTGCTGCGCAACGCCGATCTCGCGCTGTACCGCGCAAAGGACGAAGGCGGCGGGGCTCACCGCGAATTCGAACCCGCGCTGCATGCGAATGCCGAAGAGCGACGCCTGCTCGAAAACTCGCTCCGCCATGCACTCGCACGCGACGAATTCATGCTGCATTACCAGCCGGTGGTCGATGCGACGACCGAGGAAGTGGTCAGCTTCGAAGCGCTCATCCGCTGGAACAGCCCCGAACACGGTTTCGTCAGCCCGGCCAAGTTCATTCCGCTGGCCGAAGATACCCGCCTGATCGTTCCGATCGGCAATTGGGTGATGGAACGCGCCTGCCTCGAAGCGGCCGAGAACTGGCCCGAACACATGCGGGTCAATGTCAATGTTTCACCCGAGCAATTGCTCGAAACCGATTTCGTCGGCTCGGTAGTACGCGCGCTGTCGCAAAGCGGGCTCAACGCCAAGCGGCTCGAGATCGAAGTCACCGAAAGCATCTTCCTGCGCGATGCCAGCATCGCGCGCGAGGCGCTGGAACGGTGCATGGCGCTGGGATGCTCGATCGCGCTCGACGATTTCGGCACCGGCTATTCCTCGCTCGGCTATCTGCGCCGGCTCAAGTTCTCGACCATCAAGGTCGACCGCTCGTTCGTGCAGGGGGCCGCGCAACAAAGCCCCGAATCGCTGGCGATCATCCGCGCGGTCGTCGCCATGGCGGACAGCCTCGGCATGACCACGACGGCGGAGGGCGTCGAGAACGACGAAGAAGCGCAGATGATCCGCGAACTGGGCTGCACCAAGATCCAGGGCTACCACTTCGGACGCCCGATGCCGGCCGGGGACGTGCTGGACGTTATGGCCCGCCAGACAGGAAGCCCGCGCGCCGAAAGCGCCTGATCAGGCGTCCGCGAGCGAGCGGAGCGCGTTTTCGAACAACGCCAGCCCGTCGGTTCCGCCATGTGCTGGATCGACCGCGCGTTCGGGGTGCGGCATCATACCCAGGACATTCCCCGCAGCATTGAGCACGCCGGCAATGTCGCGTCTCGAGCCGTTGCAGTTCTCGACATAGCGGAAGGCGACGCGGCCTTCGCCTTCGAGCCGGTCGAGCGTATCCTCGTCAGCAAAGTAATTACCGTCGTGATGCGCCACGGGGATGTCGATGGTCTGGCCGCTGGCAAAGCCCGCGGTGAACAGGGAAGTGCTGTTCTCGACCTTCAGCGGGACGGTCCGGCAGATGAAGTTCTGGCTGGCATTGCGCATCAGCGCGCCGGGCAGCAGGCCGGCTTCGGTGAGCACCTGGAAGCCGTTGCAGACGCCCAGCACGGGCACACCGCGTTCGGCATGTTGCTTGACCCCGCGCATGACCGGGCTGTTCGCCGCCATCGCGCCCGAACGCAGGTAGTCGCCATAGGAGAAGCCGCCGGGCAGCGCGATGAAATCGAGCCGCTCGGGCAGTTCGGCATCGGCGTGCCAGACCCGCAGCGGGGGAGTGCCCGTTACACGTTCGATCGCCACCGCCATGTCGCGGTCGCAATTGGAACCGGGGAAAGTGATGACGGCGGCGCGCAGGGCCATCAGCCGACCTTCTCGATGCGGTAGTTTTCGATCACCGTATTGGCGAGCAGCTTCTCGCACATATCGGTCAGCGCCGCGTCACTGGTATCGTCGGCCACGTCGAGTTCGATCGACCGCCCCACGCGGACATCCTCAACGCCCTCGAAACCAAGCCCTTCGAGGGCATGGTGGACGGCACGACCCTGCGGATCGAGAACGCCGGGCTTGAGCGAGACATGGACGCGGATCTTCATCGAGCAGGCCTTTCGTGTTGGCGGGCCTATGGCGCAGGCTTTGCCGGCATTCAAGTAGGCTGCGGGGTACCGGGTCATGGCCGGCGCAGTGGCCGATCGGTGACGGTTGTAGCGCAATTGCAACAACGGTAATGATTCTGCCGCATTGGCGGCGGTGATGCCCCCGGATGCCGCGCGATCTGCTATGGCGCGGCCACGGCGACGATGCCGCTCCCCTCCAAATGCGTGCCCGACTCTGGACGCGCTCAAGCAGGAATCCCCCACGACATGACCATTCGTTCCACCGCCGCCCGCTTCATCGGGGCGAGCACTCTCGCTGTGGCAGCCTTCGCCGCGCAGCCGGCCCTGGCGCAGGAGGCCGATGCCTCCGGTGCCGAAGAAGCTGCCAACGGCCAGCTCAACACCATCATCGTGACCGCCAACCGGCGCGAGGAAAACCTGCAGGACGTCGCAGTCTCGGCCGCCACGCTCGATGCCGACACCGTGCGCACGATCTTCGATGCCGGTGCCGAAATCACCGCGCTCGCTGCGCGCGTGCCGGGCCTGTTCGTCGAAAGCTCGAACGGCCGCGCCGCACCGCGCTTCTATATCCGCGGTCTCGGCAACACCGATTTCGATCTCGCCGCATCGCAGCCGGTCTCGGTGGTGATGGACGATGTCGTGATGGAGAACGTCACGCTCAAGTCCTTCCCGATCTTCGATGTCGAGCGCATCGAAGTGCTGCGCGGCCCGCAGGGCACGCTGTTTGGCCGCAACACGCCCGCCGGCATCGTCAAGATCGATACGGTCAAGCCGGGCGATGAGTTCGCGGTCGACGGTTCGGTCAGCTACGGCAGCTTCAACAGCGTTTCGGCCGATGGCGGCGTCACGCTGCCGCTCGCACCCGGCGTGGTGTCGCTGCGCCTTTCGGGCCTGTGGCAACAGCGCGACAACTGGGTCGACAACGGTTTCACCGGCGAGGAAGACGTCTACGGCGCCTACAGCGAAGTGGCGGGCCGTGCGCAGCTGCTGATCACCCCCGGCGACCGTCTGTCGGTCCTCGGCAGCTACTCGGTTCGCGACCTCGATGGGCAGTCGACGCTGTTCCGCGCCAACATTCTCGGCCCCGGCGACAACGATCTCAACGACAATTACGACCGCGACACGGTGTTCTACGATGCCGGCGGGCGCAACGATGCCGCCTACAAGGCCGAGATCGCGACTGCGAAGGTCGATTACGAAGCCGATTTCGCGACCTTCACCAGCATCACCAGCTGGGCCAACAGCGAAGGCCGCAGCCGCGGCGATATCGACGGGGGCAACCTCGTCACCGGTCCGGGCTTCATCCCGTTTCCCAGCGACACGCAGGATTCGATCGATCTCGAGCAGTTCACGCAGGAAGTCCGCATCGCGTCGGCTGCGAATGGCCCGGTGCAATGGCAGGTCGGCGGCTTTTATTTCGACAGCGAATTCGATGTCACCACGATCGGCTTCGACTTCCCGCCGCCCGTGACCGTCAACCACACCAACGAGAGCTGGGCGGTATTCGGCCAGGTGACGGGTGAAATCACCCCCGCGCTCAAGCTGACCGGCGGCCTGCGCTATACCGAGGACGAGAAGGCGTTCGCAGTGACGCAGACCTCATTCATCTCGGGCCCGGGTGCGCAGGAACGCAGCGTCAAGGACGAGCGCATCAGCTGGGATCTCGCGGCATTCTACGATGTCGGCGCCGACGCCAGCGTCTACGCGCGCGTGGCGAGCGGTTTCCGCGCGCCGACCATCCAGGGCCGCGACGTGGCCTTCGGTTCGGCACCGTCGATCGCGACCTCGGAAAAGATCATGAGCTACGAAGCCGGGTTCAAGTCCGAATTCGCGGGCCGCAGCGTGCGTTTGAACGGCGCGGTCTATTACTACACCATCGACGATCCGCAGTTCACTGCGGTCGGTGGTGCGGGCAACCTCGTGCAGCTGGTCAATGCCGACCAGGGCCGCGGCTACGGCTTCGAACTGGACAGTGCTTTCCAGATCACGCCCGATTTCCTCGTCACGGCAGGCGTCAGCTGGAACAACACCGAGATCCAGGACGATACGCTTGCCGTGGGCATCTGTTTCCAGTGCACCGTGACCGACCCGACCGTGGTCCTGTCGGGCAACACCCGCGCGCTGGTGGACGGCAACCCGTTCCCCAATGCGCCCGAATGGATCGCCGACGTGACCGCGCGCTACGGCGTTCCGGTGGGCAATGCGGGCGAGATCTTCGCCTTCACCGACTGGGCCTACCAGGGCAAGACGAACATCTTCATCTACGAAAGCGCCGAGTTCAACACAAACAACCAGATCGAGGGCGGGCTGCGTGTCGGCTATGCCAGGCTCGACGGGACCTTCGAAGTCGCCGCCTTCGTGCGCAACATTCTCGACGCCGACAATGTGAAGGGCGGCATCGACTTCAACAACAACACCGCCTTCGTCAACGATCCGCGCGTGTTCGGTATCTCGGCCCGCGTCAGCTACTGAGCGGCGACGGACGACCGACAGAAAAGGGCCGGGGGGAGCGATCCCTCCGGCCCTTTTTCTATGCCAACGCCGCGCCGCCCGGCTTGCGCCGGGTGCGGCTGACCGCGTTACTTCTTGGGCTTGGACGGCGTCCGCAGCCGGCCGCGATGCGCGCTCATGTCGAGCACTTCGCCCGGGCCGCTGTCTTCGTTCTGCAGCAGGCCGAGACGCCGCGCGACTTCCTGATAGGCTTCGCTTTCGCCGCCCATGTCGCGCCGGAAGCGGTCCTTGTCGAGCTTTTCGCCGGTGTTGATATCCCACAGGCGGCAGCCGTCGGGGCTGATCTCGTCGGCCAGGATGACGCGGCTGTAGTCCCCGTCCCAGATACGGCCGAATTCCAGCTTGAAATCCACGAGGCGGATATCGATCGCGCTGAACATGCCCGACAGGAAATCGTTGATGCGGATCGCCATGCTCGACATGTCCTGCAGCTCTTCATGGCTGCACCAGTTGAAGCAGGCGATTTCCTCTTCGGAGACCTTGGGATCGCCCAGCGAATCGTCCTTGAGGCAATATTCGATCAGCGTGTGCGGCAGCAGCTCGCCTTCCTCGATCCCGAGGCGCTTGCTCAGCGTACCCGCAGCGACATTGCGCACCACCACTTCGAGCGGAATGATCTCCACCTGGCGCACCAGCTGCTCGCGCATGTTGAGGCGGCGCATGAAATGCGTAGGGATGCCGATGTGCGACAGCCGCGTGAACACATATTCGCTGATGCGATTGTTGATCACGCCCTTGCCGTTGATCGTGCCCTTCTTCTCGGCGTTGAACGCAGTCGCGTCATCCTTGAAATACTGAATGATCGTGCCCGGTTCGGGGCCTTCGTAGAGGATCTTGGCCTTGCCTTCGTAGATCTGGCGCCGACGAGCCATGAATATGCGTTCCTTCACGCTGGAAAAGTCAGCGCCCCGGCGACGGAATCGACTGGCGATTGCGACTGCCGGGGCGTGTAGCGAGCCATACAGAAGCCGATTGACGAAAGCAATTGCAGGCACGCGGTGGGGTGGTTAGCGCGCGCGGCATGGCTATGGGTCGCACCACCAACACTCCCCTTGCCGCGCAGGTCGACGATCTGACGGGTCTGGCGCGCGCGGCGCGGCTGCGCAGCCTGTCGCTTCCCGGCGGCGCCGATTTCTCGTCGAACGATTACCTCGCGCTGGCGGGCAGCGGGAGGCTCAAGAACGCCGTGATGGACGCGCTCGAGCGCGGCGTTCCCGTCGGTTCGGGCGGTTCGCGCCTGCTGCGCGGCAATCATCCCGAACACGAGGCGCTGGAGGCGGAGGCCGCCAGCTTCTTCGGCTGCGAAAGCGCGTTGTTCCTTGCCAATGGCTACGGCGCCAACAGCGCGTTGCTGTCGGCACTGCCCCAGCGCGGCGATGCGATCTTCCACGACGCGCTGGTCCATGCCAGCGCGCACGAAGGGATGCGCCTGTCGCGGGCCGAATGTATTGCGGTACCGCACAATGATGTCGGCGCCTTCGCCGAAGCGCTTGCGCACTGGCGGGCGGGCAATGCCGCGGGCCAGGCGTGGATCGCGGTCGAAACGCTCTACAGCATGGACGGCGACCGCGCACCGATTGCCGAACTTGCCGATCTGGCGGATCGCCATGGCGCGGTGCTGCTGGCGGACGATGCGCATGCCACCGGCGTTTTCGGCAATGGCGGCCGGGGGCTGGCAGCGCATATCGACGGGCGCGACAATGCGATCGTGCTGCGCACCTGCGGGAAGGCCCTGGGCAGCGAAGGCGCGCTGCTGTGCGGGCCGCGGGCAATGCGCGACCATGTCATCAATCGCGGACGGGGCTTCATCTTCTCCACCGCGCCATCGCCGCTGATGGCCGCCTGCGTGCGCGAGGCGCTGAGGATCGTGGAGGAGGAGCCGGAACGGCGCGAAGCGCTGCACGATCTGATCGGCTATGCGGGCCGCAAACTCGCGCCCTTCGGCGTCAGCACCAGCGGATCGCAGATCATCCCGCTGGTGCTGGGTGACGAAGCACGGACTATGCAGATTGCCGGGGCGCTGCGCAGCGCGGGCTTCGATATCCGCGGCATTCGCCCGCCCACCGTTCCTGCGGGCAGCAGCCGCCTGCGCATCTCGCTCACTCTCAATATCGGCCGGGCACAGATCGACGCGCTGGCCGACACGCTTTCAGAGATTCTCGCATGAATGCATTCACCGTCACCGGAACCGATACCGATGTGGGCAAGACCGTCTTCGCCGCCGCGCTCACCGGCGCGCTCGATGCGCATTACTGGAAGCCGGTGCAGGCCGGGCTGGATGAGGGCGGCGACCGGGCGCAGGTGGCGAAGCTCGCGGGTCTGCCCGAAACCCGCGTGCTGCCCGAGGTCTATCGCCTGGCGACGCCCTGTTCGCCGCACCGCGCAGCCGAGATCGACGGGGTCGCCATCGATCCCGAGCGGCTGGCACTCCCCGCGCAGCGTCCGCTGGTGGTCGAGGGGGCGGGCGGCGCACTGGTGCCGCTTGGCGGGGCCTTGCTCTACGCCGACATGTTCGCGCGCTGGGGCCTGCCTGCGATCGTCGTCGCGCGCACTGCGCTGGGCACGATCAACCATTCGCTGCTGACGATCGAAGCGCTGCGCGCGCGCGGGGTAGCGATCCACGGCGTGGCCTTTGTCGGCGACGCGGTGGAGGATAGCGAGGCGACGATCTGCCGGCTCGGCGCGGTGAAGCGGCTTGGCCGCCTGCCGCTGCTCGGCACGCTCGACGCGGCGTCGCTTGGCCGGGCCTTTACCGACAATTTCGATATGGCGGATTTCGCATGACCCACTCGCCCGTATGGCATCCTTTCACGCAGCACGGGCTGGGCGATCCGGTTCCGCTGGTCACGCATGCCGAAGGCGCTGTGCTGCACACCGAAGACGGCCGCCGCGTGGTGGACGCGATCTCGAGCTGGTGGGTGACCACGCATGGCCACTGTCACCCGCGGATCATGGCGGCAATCGCCGACCAGGCGCAGCGGCTCGACCAGATGATCTTCGCCGGCTGGACGCACCAACCGGCAGAGGATCTCGCGCGCGAACTGTGCCGGATCCTGCCCGATGAGCTGACCCGCGTGTTCTTTTCCGACAGCGGTTCGACTGCAGTCGAGGTCGCGCTGAAGATGGCGCTCGGCTTCTGGACTCACCGCGGCGAGGACCGCAGCCGGATCGTGGTGATGGAGCACTCCTATCACGGCGATACGATCGGCGCGATGTCGGTGGGTGCGCGCGGGGTGTTCAACGCCGCCTATGCGCCGTTGCTGTTCGATGTCGGGCGCGTGCCCTTTCCCGGGAATGATCCGCAGCCCACTCTCGACGCGCTCGAAGCCGAATGCACGGGCGGGGCGGCGGCGTTCATCGTCGAACCGCTGGTGCTGGGGGCGGGCGGCATGCTGATGTATCCGCCCGCAGTGCTGGCCGAGATGCGCGCGATCTGCGCCCGCCACGGCACGCTGTTCATCGCCGACGAGGTGATGACCGCTTGGGGCCGCACCGGCACGCTGACCGCCTGCGAACAGGCCGATGTCGTGCCCGATATCATGTGCCTGTCCAAGGGGCTGACCGGCGGGGCGATGCCGCTGGCGGTGACCATGGCGAGCGAGCCGATCTGGGATGCGCACTATTCGACCGACCGCACGCGTACCTTCTACCATTCGTCGAGCTATACCGCGAACCCGGTGGCCTGCGCGGCGGCCAATGCCAATCTCGCGATCTGGCGCGAGGAACCGGTGCCTGAGCGGATCGCGGCGCTGGCAGCGAAGCAGCAGGCGCATCTCGATACGCTGGCGGATCACGCGATGGTGCGCAACGCGCGGCGCTGCGGGACGATTGCCGCGCTGGAGCTGGGCGAGCCGGGCGGCAGCTATCTGTCCGACCTCGGGCCGAAGCTGCTGCGCCGGTTCCGCGAGGCGGACCTGCTGCTGCGCCCGCTTGGCAACACCGTCTATGTCATGCCGCCCTATTGCATCGAAGACGATGACCTGGCGCGCATCTGGGCCGAGATCGGCACCGCAGCGGACGCCATCGCCGCCGACTAACGAACAGTCGGTTCGCGTGCGGGGGCAGCGTCTTCGACCGCGGGGGCGTGGTCGCGTTTCAGCTTCTCGATCAGCCGGCCCAGCGTGGCGCGCTGGACGAGGACGCTGAACAGCACCGCGGCGAAGGTCGCGGCAAGGATCAGGTCGCGCGTTTCGCCGGCGGGTAGCGACAGCGCCAGCGCGATCGAAATGCCGCCGCGCAGCCCGCCCCACCACAGCACGCGGCCCGCGCCCTTGTCCTGCAGCCGTGCAGCGGGGATCGCCTTGGTCGAGACAAAGATACCGACCCCGCGCGCGGCCAGCGTCAGCGGGATTGCGGCCAGCGCCAGCACCAGTTCGTCGAAACCCGCGACCAGCACGATCATTTCCAGCCCGATCAGCAGGAACAGCACCGAATTGAGCAATTCGTCGACCAGCTCCCAGAACTTGACGAGGTAATCGCGCGTCACGTCGCTCATCGCATATGTAACGCCGTGGTTGCCGATCAGCAGGCCGGCCACCGCCATCGCCAGCGGACCCGAAAGCGTGAGGTAGTTGCACAGCGCATAGCCGCCCATCACCACCGCCAGCGTGACCAGCACCTCGAGCGTGTATTCGTCCATCCCCGCCAGCGCGCGGTAGCCGACATAGCCCGCGACGAGCCCGATCAGGATGCCGCCGCCCGCCTCGATCGCGAACAGCCGTGCGCCCTCGGCAAACGAAAAGTCGTTCCCGCTCACCGCCGCGCCGAGCAGGATGATGAACACCACGATGCCGACACCGTCATTGAACAGGCTCTCGCCCGCCACCGCGCTCTGCAGCGATTGCGGGACCTTTTCCTCGCGCAGCACGCCGAGCACCGAAACCGGGTCGGTCGGGGCGATCAGCGCGCCGAAGACGAAATACCAGATCGGCGCGATCCCCAGCGCCAGCAGCATGCCCACGCCCCACATGGCGAGCCCGACGAGCACGGTCGAAATCATCACGCCCACGGTGGAGAGCAGCAGCACGGGCAGCCACGCGACCTTGAGGCGGTCGAGATCGACATGCAGCGCGCCGGCGAACAGCAGGAAGCTGAGCATGCCCTGCAGCAGCGTCTCGGTGAAGTTGAGCTGCTGCAGCGTGTCGGCGACCCAGTCGTCGAGCGTCACGCCGGGGATGAAGGCATCGGCCACCGTCAGGCCGATTGCCCCCAGCGCGCCCATAACGGTCAGCCCGATGACATGCGGCAGCTTGAGGAAATGGTGATTGAACCAGCCGAGCAGCGCGGAGGCGACCACGAGGATCGCGGCGATGTCGAAGGCGGAAAGCGCGGTGCTGGTGGTGTCATGCATCCCGGCTGACTAGCGCGGGCGGGGAAGCAGGGGAAGCTATCGGGGCGAAGTGGTGCCCAGGGGCGGAGTCGAACCACCGACACGACGATTTTCAGTCGTCTGCTCTACCACTGAGCTACCCGGGCACACTGCTTCGGCGGAGGGGCCTGAACAGCCCCGCGAGCAATGAGAGCGCGCCTATGGCGAAGCTGGCACGCCTTGGCAAGGGGGGAATTTCAGTCTTCCGAACCTTGCGTCACTGCAACCGCGATTTCTTCGGGCAGTGCGGAGCGGCCGGGCACGGAATATCCGTCGCCGAACCACTGCGACAGGTCGCGATCGCGGCAGCGCGCGGAACAGAACGGCGTGTGCTCCTCGCTGCGCGGTTTCTTGCAGATGGGGCAGGGGCGGGGTTTAGTCGTCATGCGCCACGATCTGGGCGGTGGCCGCCTCGATCGCAAGGCCCGGATCGATCTCTATCCGCACCCGGCGCGCGGTCCGCCGTTCTAGCTCCGCCAGCCACTCGGCCTTAAGCTTCGCTTTTACCGCGGGATGGACGGTGAGCAGCGTCGCGCCCGGCCCTTCGACCAGTTCGGCGCGTCGCAACGCCATGCGCGCCGCCGCCCCGATTCGCGCGGTGGCAAAGCGGTGCAGCAGCGAGGGCCCGTCGAGCCGCGCCACGATATGGACGAAACCGAAGCCGTTCATCGCGGTCCGCTCGTGCGGCCAGCCGCCCAGCGCGGCATCGAGCGCGGCATCCACGGCCTTGCGATCGGCCTTTGTTGCCAGCGTGGGAAAGTCGATCCCGATCGAACCGCCGAGGTCGAACAGGCGCAGCCAGCGCGCGATTTCGGGCACCGCCGCCAGGGCCAGTTCGCGCGGCGGGCGGTCGCCGTCGATATCGATCAGCGTCATGGCGGGCGTCACGCTGAACAGCAGCGCGCCGCCGGCGAACGCGACCTCGCCCGCAGACGCAGTGTGCCATACCTCTTCCCACGCGCCAGCAGGCAGCCGGCGGACCGTATCGCCCATCGCGAAAACATCGTCCGCCTGTTGCGAAGGGCTGTTGTCCGTGTCCTCGACCACCCGCGCCTGCGCACGCTTGAACCGTCCGCGTTCGGCGATCGCCGCGCGCGTGACGACCAGCGGCACCGCCGCGCCTTCGTTGCAATGGGCGGGAATGCGGTCGACCATGAGCTCGGTACCATTGGCCATCCGCGCGAGGCCGCGGCTGCGGCCGGCGGGCTTGGATACCAGCACTGCCTGTGCCCGGCTGCCGACTGGCAAATCGCCCGGCCAGCGCAGCCTGGCGGCGAGGATGTCATCGCCTTCGACCAGCAGGGCACGGCTTTCGCCGATGCCATGCTCGACCAGCCAGTCAGGCAAGGTCGAACCCGGCGGATTTGAGCAGCGTGCGCGTTTCGTAGAGCGGCAGGCCGACCACGCCCGAATGGCTGCCCTGGATCCGGCGGATCAGCCCTTCGGCGATCCCCTGGATGGCATAGCCGCCCGCCTTGCCTTCCCACTCGCCGCTGGCGAGATAGGCGTCGATCTCGTCGGTCGAGAGGCGCTTGAAGATCACCACCGTCTCGCTCAGCCGTTCGCGCAGCCTGCCGTCGGGGGCGCGCAGCGCGATCGCGGACAGCACGCGGTGGCGGCGGCCCGACAGCAGTTCGAGACAGCGCCGCGCGGTCGCTTCGTCCTCTGCCTTGGGCAGGATCCGCCGACCGGCGCAGACCACCGTATCCCCGGCCAGGACATGGCCATCGTCCGAGGCCGCGGCTGCGGCCTTTTCGCGGGCCATGCGGGTGGCATAGTCGCGCGGCAGTTCGCCAGCGAGCGGGGTTTCATCGATATCGGCAGGATTGATCGCAGCCGGCTCCACGCCGAGGCGCGCGATGAGTTCGCGCCTGCGGGGACTGGCCGATGCGAGGATGAGTGTGGGCTGGCCCACGTGCCGTTACTGCGGGCCGGGGCCGCCGCGACCGGGCATGAAGCGGTAGGTGATGCGCGCCTTGGTCAGGTCGTAGGGCGTGAGTTCGCAGAGCACTTCGTCGCCCACCAGCACGCGGATACGGTTCTTGCGCATCTTGCCGGCCGTGTGGCCGAGCACTTCATGGCCGTTCTCGAGCTCGACGCGGAACATCGCATTGGGCAGCAGTTCAACCACCTTGCCGCGCATTTCGAGAAGTTCTTCTTTCGCCATGTATTTCCTTGGATCGTGTCGTTGGACGATTTGTATCGCGCGCCCATAGCCTCAGTGGGTGAGAAAGGGAAGTGGCAGACGTTAATCGCGGTGCAAGTCTGCTGCGACACTTTGTTACGCAAGGATTGTTGCTCACCCGCCTGAGCTGCTTCAGGACCGGGTGAGGGGGCGGACACGAGACCACGATTGAGGACCGCGAAACCTGCCATGCAATTTCTCACCCGCATATCCGTACTTGCGCTGACCATCGCCCTTGCCGCGCCGGGCCATGCCCAGGACGCGGCGCCCGCCACCGGCCAGGGCGGCGCCGGGGGCGAGGCGCTGCCCGAGAACGCGATCATCGTGACCGGCGAACGCATCCGCGGCGAAGTCGAAACCGAGGTTCCGCCGGTGGTCGAACTCGATGAAGACGATATCGCCGCTTATGGCGCGGATTCGCTGGCCGATCTGGTCGAACAGCTGGCGCCGCAGACCGGTTCGGCCAGCGGCCGTGGTAGCGGGCGTCCCGTGTTCCTCGTCAACGGTCGCCGTGTCTCGGGCTTTCGCGAATTCCGCCGCTATCCTCCCGAGGCGATCGTGAAGGTGCAGGTCTTCCCCGAGGAGGTCGCGCTGCAATATGGCTATCCTGCCGACCAGCGTGTGATCAACTTCATCCTCAAGGACAATTTTTCCAGCCGCGAGGTCGAACTCGAATACGGCCAGCCGACGCGGGGAGGCCGGTCGAACGGCGAGGTCGAATATTCGCAGCTGACCATCAATGGCGGAGACCGCCTGTTGTTCGGTGCCGAATTCAACAGCTCGTCGCTGCTGTCCGAGGCCGAGCGCGATATCATCCAGACCACAAGCAACACGCCCACCGTAGCGAGCGATCCCGATCCGGCCGAGTTCCGCAGCCTCGCCTCCGACAGCGAGGGCATCGAACTCGAAACCACCTGGAACACCACCTTCGGCGAGGGCGCACGCGTGCCAAGCCTGTCGGTCAACGCCAATCTCGACCGCAGTTTCTCGCGCTCGCTCTCGGGTCTCGATACGGTCCTGCTGACCGATCCGGACGGGAATTCGCAGCTGCGCGCGATCGACGACGACCCGATCACGCGGCGGACCAGGTCGACCACCGCCTCGCTCGGCAGTTCGTTCAACGCCCCGATCGACGATTGGGATCTCGCGCTTACGGTGGATGCGACCCGCGGGTGGAACACCACGTGGACCGATCAGCGACGCGATACCGCCGCGCTTGTTGCGGCTGCCGCCGCGGGTGAAATCGACATTGCGGGCGATCTCGGTCCGCTGGCGGGCGGCGGTATCGAGCAGGCCGACAGCAGGACCTACACGCTCGACAGCCTCCTGACATTGACCGGGCGACCGATCCTGCTGCCCAGCGGCGAGGTGAACGTCACCGCGAAAGCAGGTTTCAACCTCGACGGGATCGACAGCGAGGACACGCGCAATCCCGGCGTCGAAACCTCGCTCGATCGCCGCGAATTGCTGGCGGGGCTCAACCTGGCCATCCCGCTCGCCAGCGCGCGTGAGGGCTTCCTCGCGCCGCTGGGCGAGCTGACGCTCGATCTCGGCGGCGGGGTCGAGGACCTGTCGGACTTCGGGCTGCTGACCAATTGGAACGCGGGGCTCAACTGGCGCCCATCCGACAGCCTCTCGCTGCAGGCCAGCTACAGCGTGCGCGAACAGGCTCCGGGGATCGCGCAGCTAGGCAATCCGCAGATCGTCGACCTGAACGTCCCGGTCTACGATTTCACGACCGGTGACACCGTGCTCGCCAATGTGGTCACGGGGGGCAATCCCGATCTGCTGGCGGAGACTCAGCGCGACATCAAGCTGGCGGCCTCCTACGATTTCGACCTGTTCGACCGGTCGAACTTCCGCGTCGAATATGTCCGCAACCGGTCGGACGACGTGACCGAAAGCTTCCCGCTGCTCACCCCCGCAATCGAGGCGGCATTCCCCGATCGGGTGACGCGCGAGAGCGGCCAGCTGGTCGAGCTTGACCGGCGCGCAGTGACCTTTGCCGAGCGCGGCTCGTCGCGCATCCGGTATGGCTTCAATTTCTTCGGCCGCGTCGGCTCGGAATCGGAGGGCGGCTCGCGCAGTGGGCGCGGCGGGATGATGGCGCGGATCGCGTCCGCAGCCGCAGGTTCGGGCGCACAAAGTCAGGGGCAGGGACAAGGGCCGGGAGGCGGGACCAGCGATCGCGCGCGCTTCCAGCAGCTGCGCCAACAGTTCTGCTCATCCGAGGGTCAGCCCGATATCTCGCAACTGCCTGAACGGATGCAGCAGCGCCTGCGCGGCGAGAATGGCGAGGTCGACCCGGAGCGTGTCGCACAGGCGCGCGAGCGGATTTGCAGCGCCGACGGGATGCAGGCCCGCGAAGAGATGGAGGCCGCGCGCATACGGCTGTGCACCGGCTGGAATCCGGCCGATCCCGCCGCCTCGACTCCGGTCGACCTCGCGGCTCTGCCGGAACGCGTGCGCGAGCGGCTGGCGGGCCCCGACGGCCAGGTCGATCCCGAGCGGCTCAACCAGCTTCGTGCGCGCGTCTGTGCAGCCCCCGGCGGCGAACGCGGTCCCGGCGGTGAGGGCAGCGACGCGGGCGAATCGCCGGCTGCGGGCGGTGAAACGCGCGGCGGCGGCGGGCGCGGTCGTGGCGGTGGTTCTGGTGGCCCCGGTGGCGGACAGGGACGCTGGAACCTTTCGGTCTATCACACGATCGAGCTGGAGAATTACGCGGTCATCGCCAACGGCATCCCGCAGCTCGACCTGCTGGACGGCGATGCGCTCAGCGGCAGCGGTGTGAACCGGCACAATGTCACGATGGAAGGCGGGCTGTTCCACAACGGCCTCGGCGCGCGCCTGGCGGCCAATTACGCCAGCGGATCGCAGGTCGACAACCTCAGCTTCCACGACCTTGCGACCTTCGACTTGCGGTTGTTCATGAACCTCGAACAGCAGCAGTGGCTGGCGGGCGACAATCCCGGCTTCCTCAAGGGCGCACGGCTCTCGCTGCGAGTGGACAATCTGTTCGACGCGCAGCAGCGCGTGACCGACGAAACCGGCACGGTCCCGCTGAGCTACCAGCCGTGGCTGGTCGACCCGCTCGGCCGGACGTTCGAGATCGAGTTCCGCAAGGTCTTCTGATTGCCCGCGACGGGCGGAGCGCGGCGGGCAATCCGGCTAGAGCGCTTCGCCCGCCGCCACGCCGCTGGCCCAGGCCCACTGGAAATTGTAGCCGCCCAGCCAGCCGGTGACATCGACGGCCTCCCCGATCGCGTAAAGGCCGGGCACGCGCTTGGCTTCCATCGTCTTGGAGGAGAGCTCGGCGGTGGCGATCCCGCCGACGGTGACCTCGGCCTTGGCGAAGCCCTCGGTCCCGTTGGGCTGGAACGTCCAGCGCTTCAGCCGTTCGCCCGCCCCGCGCAAGGCCTTGTCGGGCGCGTTGCCGAACTCGACCTCCAGCCCCAGCCGCTCGGCGAGGATATCGGCCAGCCGCGCGGGCAGGCGTTCGCGCAGCCATGCGCGCAGCGTCGATCTGGGCGCGGCGCGCTTGGCGTCGAGCAGGAAATCGCCGCTTTCGTCGGGCAGGAAATCGACGAACAGCGGCTCGCCCGGACGCCAGTAGGAACTCGCCTGCAGGATCGCGGGTCCCGACAGTCCGCGGTGCGTGAACAGCGCCGCCTCGGCAAAGCGCGCCTTGCCCGCGCTGGTCACCACCGGCGCGGAAACCCCGGAGATGTCGCGGAACAGCACTTCCTCGCCGCCCAGCGTCAGCGGCACCAGCGCCGGGCGCGGCTCGACCACCTTGAGACCGAACTGCCGCGCGAGGTCATAGGCATAGCCGCTTGCGCCCATCTTGGGGATCGAGGGTCCGCCGGTGGCTATCACCAGCGAAGGCGCGCGAAACCGGCCCGATGGCGTGGTGACGGTGAACCCGCCGGCCTGTTCGACCGAGGCGATTTCCTCGCCGCAGCGCAGGTCTACCTCGCCCTTCGCGCATTCCTCCAGCAGCATGGCAACGATCTGCTTGGCCGACCCGTCGCAGAACAGCTGGCCGAGGGTCTTTTCGTGCCAGGCGATGCCATGGCTTTCGACCAGTGCGAGGAAATCGCGCGCGGTGTAGCGCGCCAGCGCCGACTTGGCGAAATGCGGATTGGCCGACAGGTAATTGGCCGGACCCGCACCGATATTGGTGAAATTGCAGCGCCCGCCGCCCGAGATCAGGATTTTCTTGCCCGGTGTCGCCGCGCGTTCGAGCAGCAGCACGCGGCGCCCGCGCTGCCCCGCACGCGCCGCACACATCAGCCCCGCCGCGCCTGCGCCCAGGACGATCGCATCGAAATCCTCGGCCATCTATGCCTCGTCGAGCGGATACTCGGGCTTCTGGCGCGCCGCGACGAAATAGAGCAGCGTGCCCACCACCAGCAGCCCGCCGAACACCAGCCACGACTGCGTCTGCGCCTGCGCGGCGATGAACAGCGAGCTGGCCACCGCGAAGACCACGCAGAACAGGTGCAGCGGGTCGATCCGCCCCTCGCGGTGTTCGAGCACGGGCAGCGCGCAGCTGGTCACGACATAGGTCACCAGCCGCACCAGCGTGCCCGCGATCGCCAGCACTTCGAAGCCTTCCCACAGGCCGAACAGCATTGCCGCCACGCCGTAGAACAGGATCGCGTTGAACGGGGTAAGGAAGCGCGGGTGGACATATTCGAACCAGCGCGGGAGCATGCCGCGCTCGGCCATGCCGTACATCAGCCGCGGCTGCGCCACCCCGCTGGCGAAATTGTTCGCCCCGATGCTGAAGCTGGCCGCGACGACGATCGCAAGCGACCCGATCTGCCCCATAGAGGCACCCGCCACGCCCGCCAGCGCATTGTCCTCGCCCGCGAACTGGGGGCCGATCGCGATGAAGGCCCAGATGATCGCCATGTAGAGCAGCGTTACCCCGCTCACCATGGTCACGATCGACAACGGCACGTCGCGCTTGGGATGCTTGAACTCGCCCGCCGCCTCGACCACGCCCTCGAAGCCGATGAAGGCATAGAAGGTCAGCAGGATGACCGTCTCGACCTGGCTGAACTGCGGCAGCGTCACCGCCCCCATCTCGCCGCCCGCGAAGAAGGCCGACAGGATCAGCGCGCCCAGTGGCAGCAGCTTGATCGCGGTCATCACGCCCAGCGCGCCGACCGATGCGCGCATGCCGTAGAGATTGATCGCGGTGATCAGCGCCAGCCCCACCGCCACCGCGACGGGCGAGGCGACCGGCCCCGCCAGTTCGGGGAACAGCGCGGCGAGATAGGCGACCATCACATGCATGTTCGCCGCCGCGGTCACGATCGCGCTGGCATAGCGCGCCCAGCCGGCCTGGAAGCCGACGAAGCGCCCGAAGGCGGCCTCGCCATAAAGCACCGATCCGCCGCTATGCTCGAACCGGGTGGCCATCCAGGCATAGCACAGCGCCAGCGGCAGGAAGAGGATCCCGCCGACCAGCATCATCCATGGGGCGAAGTTGCCCACTGCCGCCACCAGCACTGCGGGCAGCGCGAAAATCCCCGCGCCGATCATCCCGTTGAGCGGGAACAGCGAGGTCCCCCAGAAGCCGACCGTGCGCGGCGGTGCAATTTTGGTTGGGTCCATCGCCCGGGGGATGGCGGCAAAACCGGCTTTGCACAAGCCGATGCGGCGCACTATCTCCCCTTGCATGTCGCGCACGAAAGCCGGTTCCCCGCATGATCCGAGAGGCAAGGAGCGGTTCCACGAGGACCGCGCCACCAAGACCGTGGCCGGTGCGCAGCCCGATCTCGAAGCGGGCATCGCCGCGATCCGCGAAACGGTAAAGACGCTCAAGCCGCGCCCGGGCGTCTACCGGATGCTCGATGCGCGCGGCGACGTACTCTATGTCGGCAAGGCGCGGAGCCTCAAGGCGCGGGTCGCCAATTACACGCAGATCAAGGGCCTCACCAACCGCATCCAGCGGATGATCAGCCAGTGCCGCGCGATGGAAATCGTGGTCACCAATTCGGAGGCCGAAGCGCTGCTGCTCGAAGCGCAGCTGATCAAGCGTTACCGCCCGCCGTTCAACGTGCTGCTGCGCGACGACAAGAGCTTTCCCTTCATCCTGCTGCGCGCCGACCACGCCTTCCCGCGGATCACCAAGCATCGCGGCGCGCGCAAGGCCAAGGGCAATTACTACGGCCCCTTCGCCAGCGCGGGCAGCGTCAACAAGACGCTCAACGCGCTGCAGAAACTGTTCCTGCTGCGCAGCTGCACCGACAGTTTCTTCAACAATCGCGACCGGCCCTGCCTGCTGTACCAGATCAAGCGCTGCAGCGCGCCCTGCGTCGGCCGGATCGACGAGCCGGGGTATGAGAAACTGGTGCGCGAGGCGAAGGACTTCCTCGGCGGCAAGTCGAGCGCGGTGCAGCAGGATCTGGAAAAACAGATGGCGAAGGCGGCGGAGGATCTCGATTTCGAGACCGCCGCGATCCTGCGCGACCGGCTGCGCGCGGCGACCTTCATCCAAGGCAGCCAGGCGATCAACGCGCAAGGCGTGGGCGATGCCGATGTCTTCGCGCTCGCCGCCAAGGGCGGACAGGTCGGGGTGCAGGCCTTCTTCATCCGCGGCGGGCAGAACTGGGGCCACCGTACCTTCTACCCGCGCAATACGGGCGAGCTCGAGAAGGAGGAGGTGCTCTCCGACGTATTGCTGCAATTCTACGAGGAAGTGCCGCCGCCGCGCACCATCCTCGTCGACCGCGCGCTGCCCGAACAGGACCTCGTTGCCGAAGCGCTGTGCGAGAAGGCGGGGCACGGCGTCGCGATCTCGATCCCGCAGCGCGGCACGCGGCGCAAGCTGATGCAGCAGGCGAGCCGCAATGCAGTCGAGGCGCTAGAGCGGCGGCTGGCCGAAACCGGGACCAAGGCGAAGGTCCTGCGCGACCTCACCGAATTCCTCGAACTGGAAGAGGTCCCGCAGCGGATCGAGGTTTACGACAACAGCCATATCCAGGGCGACAAGGCGCTGGGCGCAATGGTCGTCGCCAGCCCCGAAGGCTTCGAGAAGGGCCAGTACCGCAAGTTCAACATCAAGACCGCGCAGACCAATGACGATTTCGCCATGATGCGCGAAGTGATGGAACGCCGCTTCCGCAAGCTGGCCGAAGCGGGCCGCGATCTCGACGCGCGCACCGAGGGCAAGGGGCACGAGGCGATCTGGCCCGATCTGGTGCTGATCGATGGCGGCAAGGGGCAGATGTCGAGCGTGCGCGACACGCTGGAGGAAATGGGGATCGAGGATGTCCCGCTGATCGCCATCGCCAAGGGCCCGCATCACGGGCGCGAGGGGCGCGAGGTGTTCCATTTCCCCGACGGGCGCGAAAAGACGCTGCCGGTCAATTCGCCGCTGCTGTTCTACCTCCAGACGCTGCGTGACGAAGTCCACCGCTACGCCATCGGCGCCCACCGCGCCAAACGCAGCCGCGCGATCACCGCCTCACCGCTCGACGAGATTCCCGGCATCGGCCCGTCGCGCAAACGCGCGCTGCTGCTGCATTTCGGCACCGCGGGGAAGGTGCGGGCGGCCGCGTTGGATGATTTGAAACGCGCGCCCGGTATCAGCGCGGGCGTGGCGCAGCAGGTGTACGATTTCTACCACGCGGGGGGGTGAGGGCGGGGTGGCCGCTAACAATTCATTGCGGACGTTCACTCGATGGGTGATGGCCAGCATTCGAAACGCGCATTCTCGGTCGAGTTCATTCCCCTTATTGCGAAGCCGGGCAGTTGTTGCAGCCGAGCGAGTGCCTCCGTCTCGCCGGTCGCCAACTGAGGAAAGGCGACCCTCGTTTGGCCGGTGGTGTCATTGAGAAGCCACCAGACGTCTGCTCCGCAAGGGCCATCGTCATTTGTCTCAATATAAACAGCAGCAAGATCCGCCAGCTTGATGCGCTGCTCGGCCTGCTTGGGCGCTCGACAGACAATCTCATCGTCCGGTGTCACTTCGACCACGAATTGCGCTTCAGGATGCTTCACGCGACCAAGATGCCTTGGAAAAGGCCTTGGCGCAATGTGGGCATTCCACCCCAAACTCGGTCATCCCAGCGAAAGCTGGGATCGCTCGCCGCGCGCTGCTAGCTTTCGGGGCGCATGAGCGCGTGGGTCTACATCATGAGCAACCGCGAGGATGGCGTGCTCTATATCGGCTTGACCGCCGACCTCTCTCGGCAAATCGTTCAGCATCGGGAGGGGAAGGGCTCGGCCTTCTGCCGCCGGTACGGGCTTAAGCGGCTCGTTTATGCAGAAGAGCATGACAGCATCGAGGATGCGATCGCACGCGAAAAAGCGATGAAGGCGTGGAAGCGTGCGTGGAAGATCGAATTGATCGAGGGCGTGAACCCTGCGTGGGACGATCTGTTCGACGTGGTGCTTTGATTGCGGGCGATCCCAGCTTTCGCTGGGATGACGAAGTGGGCTGGGCTGACGCCGTGGTGGCAGGGCTTTCCTACACACCCACTTCCATGCCTTACCCTCGCGGATGAAGCACTACCCACCGCGCTCCGCCCGGCCGCGCAGGCCCTCTGTTACCATCCCGCCGTTCCATGCCGTCCCGCTGCGTCATCGCGCCGACGGGTGGACGCCCGTGCGGCAGGCGGAGTTCATCGGACATCTCGCCGCGACGCGTTCGGTCGCGGCGGCGGCGCGCGGCGTTTCGATGGCGCGCGAGACCGCCTATCGCCTGCGCGCGCGGCCCGGGGCGCAAGGCTTTGCGGCGGCGTGGGACGTGGCGCTGGGGTCGGTGCGTTCGGAGGCGGGGCGGGCGCGGCTCGAGGCGGCGCTGGAGGCCGCGCGCGCGGCGAGGCAGGCCGATCGGAAGGTCACGATCCCCGAGCTCGAATGGCGGGTGGCGACCGGGCTGTGGCAGGTCATGCTGCGCGGCGGGCGCTATGCCGGCGTGGTCCGCAAGCCCGATGAAACCGCGCTTCTCGCGCTGCTCTCGCGCACGCGCGCGGCTGCGGGGCGGGCATGATACGCGGCGAAGGTCACGCTTTTCGGGCGCGCGTTTCGCGGTCCATGAATGCGCGCGAATTGATCTCGATCAAGGAGCGGTGTCGGACAGCTGCTATACTGGCCGCATCAAGCGGGGACTCGGCCCACCGGCCGGACCGCAAGCTGGGAGACGATCAATGAAGACGATCCTGTTCAACGCCGCCGATGACGAGGCGTTCACCGGCCGGCTCGATGCCGCGCTCGATCTGGCGCGACAGTTCGATGCGCATCTCACGTTGCTGCACGCCATGCCCTATGAAGCCGCGGCGACCATCGACTTCCACGGCGCCGCCTTCGCCGCCATGGTCCCCGTCTGGCGCGAGGAAGCCGCGAAGCTGCGCGAGCGGACGCTGACCGACCTCGCGAACGAGGGCGTGTCGTGGAACTGGGTCGAATCCGCCGGCCCGGTTGCGCTGGCGATGCTGCGCGAATCCTCGCTCAGCGATCTCATCGTGATCAGCGCGCGCGATGCGCATACCGCCAAGGGCACGCCGTCCTTCACCGCGGGCGAGCTGGCGCTGACCGCCGATTGCCCCGTGCTGGTCCTGCCAGAAACCTGCACCCGCTTCGAAACCGGTGCGCCCGCACTGGTCGCGTGGGATGGATCGGCCGAGGCATCGCATGCGCTCAAGGCGGCGCTGCCGCTGCTGCGCGAAGCGGGGGCGGTCTATCTCGCCACGGTCGGCGAAACGGGCAAGTCGGCCGATGCGCTCGACCTGCCGCCGGTGAAGGGGGCGGACTACCTCTCGCGGCACGGGATCGCCTGCGAGATGGTCGAGCTCGAATGCGGCGACAAGGATGTCGCGGCGACGCTGCTGGGCGCGGCGGAAGCGCGCAAGGCGGGGCTGATCGTGATGGGCGCCTATGGCCGCACGCGGCTGACCGAACGGATCTTCGGCGGGGCGACACGCCGGATGCTGTCCGACGTGCGCATTCCCCTGCTGATGACCAATTGAACCCCGGCGGGTCCGCGGGTCAGTCGCCGCGCGGACCTGCGGGTTTGCCCTTGCCTTTCGGCTTGCCCTTGAACTTGGGCTTTCCGGCAAAGGGCTTGCCGCCCGCGCCCGGGCCCGCGCCCGCGCCCTTGCCTGCGCCGGGTTTGCCGGTGCCGGGCTTGCCCTTCTTGAAGGGCGGCTTGCCCCCGGGCTTGCGGTGGGGGCCGCGGCCGGCGGGGCGGGGATCGACCCGGCCGCCGCCATCGGCGTGCTTGCGGCGGTTCTCGCGGGCCTCGATGCGGGGGCCGTCGGGGGCCTCCTCGATCATGATCTCGTCCTGCTCGTCCTCGGGCGAGGCGGTGCGGGTGACGGTCTCGGCAACCTTGGCGGCGATCGGGCGCGGGACCTGGAACCAGCTCTCGTGCTGGCCGATGCGGATCGCGCCGATCTCGTTGCGGGTGATGTGCCCGCGTCGGCAGATCAGCGGCAGCAGCCAGCGCGGTTCGGCGTTCTGGCGGCGGCCGATGCTCATGCGGAACCACACCACGTCCTCGAAGCCGGGACGGTGGCGTTCGGCCTTCGCCCGGTCGCGCGCCTCGGGGGTGTTGGCGATCAGCTCCTCGGGTGCGGGCATCTCGGCGCGCAGCGTCTGGACCAGAGCGGTGGCGATGTCCTCGGGCGACATCTTCGCCATCAGCTGGGCGCCGAGCTCGCGTTCGTATTCATCGAACTCGCGCGGTTCGGTCAGCCGCTCGATCAGCCGCGTGCGGTCCTTCGCGCGGATCGCCTCGGGGGTCGGTGCGTCGAGCCATTCGGCCTCGATCTGCGCGCCCCGCAGCATGCCTTCGACCCGGCGGCGGCGGTTGTACGGCACCACCAGCGCGGCGGTGCCCTTCTTGCCCGCCCGGCCGGTGCGGCCCGAACGGTGCTGCAACGTCTCGGCATCGCGCGGGATCTCGACATGGATCACCAGGCTGAGCGTGGGCAGGTCGATCCCGCGCGCGGCGACATCGGTGGCCACGCAGACCCGCGCGCGCCGGTCGCGCAGCGCCTGCAGCGCCTGGTTGCGCTCGCTCTGCGAATGCTCGCCCGACAGCGCGACGACGCCGAAGCCGCGGTTCTGCAGCGTGGCATGCAGGCGGCGCACGCTTTCGCGCGTGGCGCAGAAACAGATCGCGGTCTCCGCCTCGTGGAAGCGCAGCAGGTTGACCACCGCGTTCTCGATCTCCGACGGGCCGACGGTGATTGCCTGATAGGCGATGTCGCCATGCCCGCGCGTCTCGCCGGCAAGCGACAGGCGCAGTGCGTTGCGCTGGTAGCGTTCGGCCAGCCGTTCGATCGGGCGCGGCATGGTGGCGGAGAACAGCAGCGTGCGGCGCGTATCGGGAGTCGCATCGAGGATCTCCTCGAGATCTTCGCGGAACCCCATGTCGAGCATCTCGTCGGCTTCGTCGAGCACCACGCCGACCAGGCCCGACAGGTCGAGCGCGCCGCGCTCGAGATGGTCGCGCAGGCGGCCGGGCGTCCCGACGACAATCGCCGGACCGGCGCGCAATGCACGGCGTTCCTTGCTGGCATCCATCCCGCCGACGCAGGTGGCGATGCGTAGTCCGGCACCCGCATAGAGCCAGCCGAGTTCGCGGCTGACCTGTAGCGCGAGCTCGCGCGTCGGCGCGATCACCAGTGCCAGCGGCTTCTCCGACAGGGGCGTGCCGCCAACCGCGTCGAGCAGTTCGGGAGCAAGCGCCAGGCCGAAGGCCACGGTCTTGCCGCTCCCGGTTTGCGCGGAAACAACCATGTCGCGGCCGTGCGCTTCGGATTCGGTCACGGCCTGCTGGACGGGGGTAAGCGCGTCGTAGCCACGGGCGCTCAAAGCCTCGCCGATAACCGGCGGGAGGTTGGAAAGGGGCATGGTATTCTTTCGGTTGCGCGTATGCACGGGCGGGGGGTGCCCGGCTGGTCGCGGCGCGGGCACTGCCCGCAGTCGGAGGCGCCCCTACACGCAATTGGAGCGTTTGGCCCGCACTTTCTTGCGCAGGCCGAAATGGCGCGCGTCACGCCCCTCGCGCTTTGTGACGCAACCGCGTCAGCGCACGCGCAATTGTCCGCAAACCGACGCGATGCGGAAATATCGCAGTCAAACTGCGCGCCTAGGCGGCTCTCAACGATAGCGGAGGGCAATAATGAGAATCAGGAATACGCTTCTTGCCGGGGCTGCCATTGCGGCGCTGGCACTTCCCGGCATGGCGCAGGCCGGCGATCTTGCCGGCACCGTATCCGATGCCACCGACACCATCGCGCTGCGCAGCGCGCAGGTGCGCATTGTCGAGATCGACCGCGTGACCGCGACCGAGCGCGATGGCTCGTTCCTCTTCGCAGACGTTCCGGCGGGCGATTACACGCTCGAAATCAGCTATGTCGGGGCGGAAACGGTCAGGCGCGCGATTACCGTCCCGGCCACCGGCACGGTGCGCGCAGAGATCGCGATGACCGGCTTTGGCGACGATGAAATCCTGGTCGTGGGCCAGGTCGCGAACCTTTCGAGCGCCCTGTCGCGCAAGAAGGAAGCTGATGGCGTGTCCGACGTGCTGACACGCGACGCGATCGGCCAGTTTCCCGATCAGAACGTCGCCGAAAGCCTGCGCCGCCTGCCCGGCATCAATGTCCTCAACGACCAGGGCGAGGGCCGCTTCGTATCGGTCCGCGGCCTGTCGCCCGATCTCGTCTCGTCATCGCTCAACGGCGTGCGCCTGCCGTCGCCAGAGGCCGATATTCGCGCGGTCGCGCTCGACGTCGTATCTTCGGACATCATCGAATCGATCGAAGTGAAGAAATCGCTCACGCCCGATATGGATGCCGACACGATCGGCGCGTCGGTCGAGATCGAGACCACCAGCGCGTTCGACCGCAAGACGCGCCTGCTGACCGCCAAGGTTGAAGGCAGCTATAATGATTACGCCGATGAGATAAGCCCCAAGGGCAGCCTGGATTTCGCCACCCGCATCGGTGACAATTTCGGCATTTCGGGCGGCGTCAGCTATTACCGCCGCACGTTCGAGACCGACAATATCGAAGCCGACGGGTGGGAGGAGGACGACGGCGTCATCTATGCCGAGGATCTCGAATACCGCGATTACGATGTCGAACGCGAACGTATCAGTGCGACGCTCGGCCTCGACCTTCGCGCGGGCGACAGCACCGAACTGTATGCCCGCGGCGTCTACAGCCAGTTCGACGACCAGGAGAGCCGCCGGCGCCTGATCTTCGATCTCGGCGATGCGATCGTTACGGGTGCAGGCAGGACGGTCGGTTACAGCGACACCGATCCCGACCCCGACGAGGACGCGGCGATTACCGTCGAGCGCGATGTCAAGGACCGCTTCGAATCGCAGAAGATCCGTTCGCTCGTTTTCGGCGGCGAAAGCGATTGGGGTGATTGGTTCGCCAATTATTCGGCGAGCTGGGCAAAATCGAGCGAGCGGGAGAACGGCAGCCTCGATCCCATCGCATTCGAACGCGAATATGAGGAAGAAGGGTTCGGCGTCGCTCTCGACTTCGCCGATCCGCGCATCCCGCTCTACAGCGTCAGCGATCCGACGGGCGATTTCACCGACCCCGGTGCCTATGCGCTGAACGATATCGAATTCGTCGCGCTGTCGGATGCGCAGGACGAGGAATGGGCCGCCAAGTTCGACCTGGGACGCCGCTTCGCCGCCGACAATGGCGAGTTCACCGTACAGGTCGGCTTCAAGGGCCGCTGGCGCGACAAGACTTATGACGCGAACGTCGAGTTCTACGAAAACGACGCCATGACGCTGAACGACGCGCTGGGCGAAGGACAGACCTATCGCCTGACCGGTATCGGGCCGGTTGCAGGTTTCACTGAAGGGTCCGACTTCTTCCGTGCCAACTTCAGCGATTTCGAATTGCAGGACGTTGACAGCGCGTTCGACAGCACGGTCGAGGATTTTGCAGTCGCTGAAGAAATCATGGCCGGCTATTTGCTCGGCCGCTGGGAAAGCGCGGACCTGCGCGTGATCTATGGCCTGCGCTACGAGCACACGGACAACACGCTGGTGGGCAACAACGTCCTGCTGGTCGAAGAAGACGGGACACTGCCCGACGGGTCGATCGCGACTGATGACACGGTCCTCGTGTCCCCGGTCTCGATCGACAAGAATTACGATCACTGGCTGCCTAGCCTCAACCTGCGGTACGAACCGCAAACCGATCTGGTGCTGCGCGCCGGCTTCTACCGTTCGATCGTGCGGCCATCGCCGTTCCAGCAGGCGCCCCATTTCGCGGTCGAGGAAGCCGATGACGGCGAACGCAGCGGCGAATTCGGCAACCCCGCGCTGCTGCCTACCGAAGCCTGGAATTTCGACGCTGCGGCCGAGTATTACATGAGCGCGACCGGCGCGCTGCACGCGTCGGTCTTCTACAAGAGCCTCGACAATTTCATCGTCGATGTGAACACCGATGTCGCGGGCAGCTTCCGCGGTATCGCCTTCGACGAAGCGACGATCGCCCGCAACGGCGACGAAGCGGACATTTTCGGTATCGAACTGGGCTTTTCGCAGGCTTTTACCGGCACGCTCGACGGCTTCGTGGTGCAGGCGAACTACACCTTCACCGATGCCGATGGCACGGTGACCACGCTGGCCAGCGAGGGACCGCGATCGATCCCGCTGCCTGCGACGGCGAAACACACCGCCAATTTCTCGGTCGGATACGACAAGGGCCCGATCGATATCCGGCTGTCGGGCACATACCGCGACAAGTATCTCGACGAGCTGTCGGACACGAGCGATCTCGACCGCTATGTCGACGACCATTTCCAGCTCGACCTGTCGGCCAAGTACCGCGTGACGGATTCCGTTCAGCTGTTCTACGAATGGGTGAACATCAACAATGCCAAGTACTTCGCCTATAATAGGTTTGGCGGCGGGCGTAACCTGTATCAATATGAAGAGTACAATTGGACCATGAAGGGCGGCGTGAGGGTGACTTTCTGATGCGCAGGGATTTTCGTATATTCGCACTTGCCGGGATCGGCCTGACCGCAGCTTGCGCCACCGTACCCGCGCCGGGCGACCCCGCCGTGCCGGTTTACGCGGTGGCGGAAACCCAGCCGGTGGTGACAGCCAATGAAGATGCGGCGGACGACCCGGCGATCTGGCGCAACGCCGCTGCGCCCGCCGACAGTCTGATCGTTGCGACCGACAAGAAAGCGGGGCTCTATGTCTATGATCTCGGCGGCCAGCCGCAGAGCTTCACTGCCCATGCGGCGCTGAACAATGTCGATCTGGTCGACATGGGGGACCAGGGCATTGTCGTCTTCGCCAGCGACCGGAGCGATCTGGCACAGGCGCGGATCGCACTGTTCCGGCTGGACACGGCCAGCGGATCGCTTGTCGAACTGGGCAGCGTCGCGTCCGGACCCGGCGAGGCCTACGGCATCTGCGGGACTCGGCGCGGCGACCGGCTGATCGTCTATACCGCCCCCAAGAGCGGCCGGATCGGCGAATGGGAAATCACGCTGAGTGATACCCCGACCGCGCGCGAACTGCGCACGATGCAGGTTCCTTCGCAGCCCGAAGGCTGCGCCGTCGATCACCGCGATGGCACGCTTTATATCGGCGAGGAAGCGGCCGGAATCTGGCGCTTCCGCAGCGGTGCGACGGCGGGCGAACTCGTCGCCGCGGTCGATGGGCGCAAGATCGTGGCCGATCTCGAAGGTCTTGCCCTGATTCCGGAGGGCGATGAGGGCGGCTGGCTTTATGCCTCGAGCCAGGGCGACAACACCTACATGCGTTACGCGCTGCCGGATGTGACCCCCGCAGGCCGCTTCCGTATCGCCGCAGGGCAATATGGCAGCACCGAGGAAACCGACGGGATCGAGGCGCAGCGCGGTGACTTCGGCCCGAACTTCCCCGGCGGGCTGTTCATCGCGCAGGACGGCGTGAACGACGGCCGGGCGCAGAACTTCAAACTGGTGCCGCTTGGCGCGATCGAGAAAGCGCTGGGCGACTGATACCGGCGACCCGGTCCGGGCCGGTTACTCAGCGGGAGCGAGCGCCGGTCCGGACGCGGCCTCGCGGTCGCGCTGCAAACGCAACAGTGCAACCGCCACGGTCAGTGCCAGCGTGCCCCAGAACAGTGCGACAAAAGGTGCGCCATTACCGATCAGCAGGCGGGCAAACAGCGTGGTCACCAGCGCTATCGGCACACCGCTGACGAAGCCCGACCAGACCGCTCTCGTGCGCGGGGCGGGGCGGCCCTGGCGGGCCCGCTTGTTAAGCCAGATGAAGGTCCCGGTGGCCACCACCGCGGTCAGCGCGAGCCCGAAGGCGATATAGGCGATCTTGACCGGCAACCCGCCGTAATTGCCGAAGTGCAGATTGTAGGTCGAGGCTGCCAGTTGCTGCCCGATCGTCCCATCGGCGAGGCCGGTGGTTCCGTGGAATTCGCCGTCCGGACCGTAAGCGTAATACTCGCCGAAAATCAGCCGGCGCGGATGCTCGCCCACGATCTGGATGTGCTGGCCGGCCGTGCGCGGATCATGCAGGATGACGTAATAGGGCTCCACCTCGGGATAGGCGCGCGCCATATGCGCCAGCGCCGGGCGCGCGTCGGCGACCGGAGCGCTGGCGGGGTTTTGCGGGGCTTCCTCGCCGAAAATGGGGGCCAGCGCTGCCTCGCTGTCGCCGCCATAGGCGGTTTCGGCCACAATGCCGCCGGAGACGTAGAACAGGCCGATCATGGCGCCGGTGAGCGATATGGCGAGGGCAAAGGGGAGGGTCCACACGGCCAGCCGGTTGTGCCAGTCGACCGTGGCGACCGCGTCGCGGCGCCGCGCGCGCAGGCGGAAGGCATCGCGGAAGATGCGCGGGTGAGCGACGATACCCGAGATCGACAGCGCGACGATCATCGCGCCGAATGCACCCACCAGCGTCATGCCGTAAATCGCGGGGAGGTTGAGCCGGTAGTGCAGCGCCAGCAGGAATTCAGACCAGGCGTTCTCCTCTGGCATCACGATGGTGCCGTCGGCATCGACATGGAATGCCTGCGTATCGGTGGTGATCGTCGTCCGCGGCAGCGCATCGGTCGGCATGTGCACGAAGAGGTGGGTGGTGGTTGCGCGATCGTTTTCGACCGACAGCACGTTCTCGATCCCGCGCTGGACCGCCGCAGGTTCGATCGCGGTCATTTCGGGCGCATCCCGCTGCTCGAACCGCTGCCATTCCTCGTACAGCACAATCGCCGTGCCGGTCGCGCAGATCAGGTACAACAGCGCACAGCACACCAGGCCGAGCGCGGTGTGGGCGGCAAGGCCCTTGCGAACGGTTTCCTTGGCAAATTCGAGGCTCATCAAAATCCCCCCACAAGAACGGCCAGCGCCAGCGCCGCTATCGCAACCGCGCTGGTGAGTAGCAATTGCTTCCCGCGGGTTTGGGTGATCAGCAGGACAAAAGCCAGTATCGGCCACGCCAGTGGCACCAGCCCGAGAACGGCGACATTGCCATTGGCTTCACCCGCGCCTGCCGCGATCAGCGCCAGGCGCGCCGCAAGTGCGAACAGGACCGACACGACGAGCGCCAATGGCCCGGCGATCGCAAAGGTCGCCAGTGCCTGCCCGATCCGCGTGCCGCCGACGCCGTTCAACGCTTCGGTTTCACGCAGCGGCCGCGCGGGTCGCTGGCGGCGCGGGTGTTCGAACACCGCTTTCGCGAGGATCGCTATCGCAGTCCCGACCGCGAACAGCGACGTGACCGCGATCCCCCAGGCGCCCGCCACGGCCCCGCCGATGACGACGCCGATGGCCAGCGCAGCCCAGCCCAGGGCGTTGAGCCCTGCAGCCCGGCCGGGCCGGCCCCAAGACATTCGCAGCAAGGCGATACCCATCACCGCCAGCGCACCCGCCAGCCAGATAAGCTCCGGGCTGACCATCAGAAGTTGAACGCCAGCGAGCCGTTGATCGACCGGCGTTCGCCGGGGAAGCAGTCGCCGCGCACGAGGCAGACCGAGAAATAGTCCTCGTCGGTGACATTGCGGGCGGTCACGCGCAGTTCGAAGGGCCCGAAATCATAGCCCGCCGAAAGGTCACCGACCGTACGGCCGTCGACGCGGTAGGTCAGCAGATTCCCGTCGAGGGCCGAAATGCCGCTGCTTTCGTTGCCGCCGACATAGCGCACGCCGCCGCCGAAGCTGAAGCCGTCGAGCGCGCCAGCGAAATCATACATGGCGAAGAGCGAGGCCTGCCAGTCCGAAATCGACGAGAGCGGCAGGCCGTTGGGGTCTTCGGCATCGAGATAGCTGGCATTCGCGTCGAGCCGCAGTCCGCCCAGCAGCGCGTTGGCCTCGAACTCGACACCGCGGACCTTCGATACGCCTTCCTGCTGGCTGTTGGCGCCAAACAGCGAATTGGGGTTCGGCAGGTTGGAAATTTCGATGTCGAATGCCGCAACCGTAACCAGCGCATTGACGCCGCGCGGCTGCCATTTGATCCCCACCTCATACTGGCGACCTTCCTGCGGCTTGAGCTGCTGGTTGGTTATCGTGTCGATGCCCACAACCGGCTGGAAGCTCTCGGCATAGCTGGCATAGGGCGAAATGCCTGCCGGGCCGCGATACAATACGCCAAAGCTGACACTGGTCGCATCATCTTCCTGCGTTGTACCGTTCTCTACCGCATTGGTCACTTCGTCGAAACGGATGCCCGCCGTGGCTACGAGATTGCCCAGCGTCATCGTGTCGGAGATGTAGTAGCCCGTCGTATCGATGAAGTTGCGCGGGCCATTGCCCTGTGCCTGCCGCACTTCGTCCACGCTGAGCACGTTCTGGTACTGCGGATCGAAGGCATTAAGGACACCCCCGTTGAAGATGTAGGCGGTGTCGCTGTCGGTGAAGACATCCTGATACTGGACGCCGGCGAGAAGTTCGTGCTCGATCGGCCCGGTGTCGAATTCGCCGCGCAGGCGCACGTCGAAGGCCATCTGTTCGCTGCGGTTGTCGGCGAGGTAATAGGTCCACAGCCCGTTTCCATCGGCGTCCAGCCGCGGCACTCCGTTGCCCGCGAAGGCGATCCACGCCTGCCGGTATTCGGCATCCGAACGCATGTAGCGACCGATGCCTTCGAGCGAGAATGCCTGGCTCAGTTCCTGTTCGACGATCAGCGACAGCGCGAAGCTCTGCGTGTCGTATGCGTTGAAGCCCGGGGCCCCGTGGTAGACATAGGGATCGATTTTCTGCCCTCCGGGTGCGGGCAGAAGTGTGCCGGTGACCGGCAGGAACTGGTGCGCGGTGTCCGATTCCTGATCCGAGTAATTGGCCAGGACGGTGATTTCGGTGCCGGAAGCAGGACGCGCGGTGAAGGACGGCGCGAGGACGAGCTTGTTGTCCGAGACTTCCTCGATCTGCGAATCGGCATCGCGGTATAGCCCGACGAAACGGAACTGGGCCTCGTCCTCCGCGCCGGGGATCGCGACATTGATATCGGTCGCGATCTGCTTGCGATCGAAGCTGCCGTAATCGACGCGCAGCTGACCTTCGCTTTCGCCATGCGGGCGCTTGGTCACCACATTGAGAATGCCGCCGGGCGCGCCCGCGCCATAGAGCACCGAGGCCGGGCCCTTGAGCACCTCGACCTGTTCGAGCGTGTAGAGGTCCTGCCGCGTGTTGTTGTAGAAACCGAACAGATACTGGAGGTTGTCACGATACTCCGGTGCATCGAGGCCGCGGACCTGGACGAAATCGCCGCGGGTGGAAAATCCGAACGGTTCCGCCGTGACGCCAGCCGTATAGGTCAGCGCATCGTCGAGCGATTGCGCGCCCTTGATGACGAAGTCCTGCTGCGTTTCGATCGAGATCGAGCGCGCGACTTCCACGATGGGAGTATCCGACTTGATCGCGCCGAATTCGCTCAGCGTCCCGGTCACCACGATGGCGCTGGCATCCGCCTGGGCGGTCTCATTGTCCGTGTCGGCTTGCGCGTCTTGGGCAAAAGCGGGGGCGGCCAGCGTAAGTGCGAGCGTGGCAGTGGTGGTGGCCAGAATAGCCTTCATCGACGAATCCCTTGTTCTGAATGTTTGTTCGGCGCGCTGGTAATGAGAGTCACTCGCATTAGCAAGGCCAGTCTGGATCTGCGCGGTTATCTGCCCGCCAGAGTGCCCGCGATGGCCCGTTCGTGTGCGCGTGTGCGCACGTCCAACCAAAACCCCGATCGCGCGGTCGGATTTGGAGCAGGGCAGCGCCATGCGCCGCCGGAATTGCCCGTTCAGCGGTTCGTCGCGAATGGGGAAAAATGCAGGGCCGCGTTCAGGTCCTGCTGGGCGGCTCAGCTGCCGCGCGGGACGCGTTTGCGCATCATGCCTTCCTGCGCAACGCTGGCGACCAGTTCGCCCTGCCGGTTGAAAATGCGCCCGCGGTTGAAGCCGCGGCCCCCGCCGCTCCATGGCGCATCCGTGGCATAGAGCAGCCATTCGTCGGCGCGCGCGGGCCGATGGAACCAGATCGCGTGGTCGAGGCTGGCCCCCACCAGTTCGCCGCGCATCCACGACAGGCCATGCGGTAGCGCGCTGGTGCCCAGCAACGTGTAATCGCTGGCATAGGCGATTACCGCGCGGTGCAGCGCGGGATTGTCTTCGATCGCGGGCAGCGGCGCGACGGTGCGGAACCAGCTGTGCGCGCGTGGCTCGCGCGGTTCGCTGTTCATCCAGTGCAGCCGGTCGACCGTGCGCATTTCGATCGGCCGGGGGCGCAGCACCAAATTGCGCTGCTGCTCGCTCATGCGTTCGCCCATGCGTTCGACCATCTGGCGCCGCATTTCCATGTCGCCGCGCAGGTCCTCGGGCGGTTCCACTTCGGGCATGGTTACATCGTCGTGCGACAGGCCGTCTTCGGGGCGCTGGAAGCTGGCGGTCAGGTTCAGGATCGGGCGTTTGTCCCCGCCTTCCTCCTGCTGGCTGGCGACCACCCGCCGGTTGGCGAAACTGCGGCCATCGAAATCGCGCGCGATGTCGTAAGAGATGTCGAGCCCTTCCTTGCCGCCGCGCAGGAAATAGGCATGCAGCGAATGCGCTTCGAGGCTCTCGGGCGCCGTCGCCTGCGCCGCTTGCAATGCCTGCGCGATGACCTGCCCGCCAAAGACGCGGCCCACCCCATTGGGCTGCTTTAGCCCGCTGAAAGCGTCATCACCTTCGCGTGTGACGGACAGCAGGCTAACGAAGCCTGCGACGAGTTCTTCCGGTGTCTTTTCAATGCTCACGGGTGCCGGTTTGCGGGTGCTTTACGTTTGCGTCAAGCACTGCACGTACGTGATTGCCGAAAAGCGTACATCGCGAGGCCGATACTCATAAACAGTTCGCGGTATTCGGAGCTGTCGAAGACCATCAGCTTGGTGGGACCGAGTGCGAGCATGGTAAGCTGGCCCATGCCGACCCAGATCGCGAGCGCGCTCCACAAGAGCGTCTCCCGCCGCGTGGCGCTGCTGCGCGCGAAGGCCGCGCAAACGGCCAGCCCGGTCCAGAAGGCGGCTTGCACGGGCAGCAGCGTCCAATGGCTGTAGGTGAAGACCAGCATCGGCGCGGACACGGCGGCAACGGTGCGGTCGGGCAGGAATGGCGCCACAACGCGCACCATCGGCCAACGCGCCACATCGCTTTCGCGCAGCAGCGGCAGCAACAGGAGAAAAACGCCGGTGCCCGAATACAGCGCCAGTTCGGTAATATCGGTATGGAAATTGTGCAGGTTGAATTCACCCTGCCAGTTGCGCGCGGCGATCGCTTCGGGCGTGGCGAAGCCGATCTGCCGCTGGAACCAGCTGACTTCTTCGAAGGCCATCAGTCCGAAGAGTGCGGCAAAGCCCAGGCTGACCACCATCGGAACCCAGCGCTGGCCATGCCCGGGTTGCCGCCGGGTACGATCCCGCAGCCGCCATCCCATCAGGCCCGCGGCGCCGAACAGCAGCACGGCGGAAAGCCATTCGATCGTGCTGTCCTCGGCCCCGATCTGCGCAAAGGCACCAGGGCTTTCGGCAAGCAGGGCGATCGCTGCGAGCGAAAGCAGCGCGACCGCGAAGGCGAGCGCTCCCGCGTGTACGCTCACCTGCTCGCGGCGAACCTGCGATTGCGCCAGGGCTGCAACGAGCAGGAAACTCAGCACGGCTATTCCCGCGGTGCGCATCCAGTGCCAGCCATCGTGGATTGGCGCTTCCTCGCGGGCAAAATGCCAGCCGAGCACGATTTGTTCGTACGCCGCGGCCGCGATCATGAAACCGCACCAGAGCAGCGCGCTGCGGATGACGGGGGATCGCAGCGCGATCACGCCGCGCGTTCCCACCACGGCGAAAGCAAGCGTGCGAGCACGGCGTTGCGGACGAACAACAGGTCGACCAGATGCGCGCCGGGCTGGGCGCCCATCTCGCTCTTGTACCCGGCATCGCCGACACCCCAGCTGATGCGCCGCACGCCGCGCTCGCCCGCCCGCGCAAAATCGTCATAGAGCAGGACGCGGCCGGCACCGAACTGGTTGAAGCGCTGGTCGTAATTGTTGGCGATGTAATAGCGCACCGGTCCGGCCTCGATCCCGAAGGTGAAGGCGGCGGGTGTGTCCCCGATCCACATCAGGCTTCCGAATAGCATGGCTGCCAGCACCGGGTCGGTGCAGATATCCTCCCAATAGCGCCGCATCTCGGGGTCGCGAAACTTGGTGTCCCCGCCATCGGCAAGCGTCCCGAGCCAGCTCTCCGCTTCGATCTGAGCCAATGCGTCGCGCTGCCGCGCAGTCCAGTCGCTTCCGCTAAAGAATTCGACCGAGACCGCGCCGCCTTCTTCCTCCAGCCTCCGCTTGCGCCAGCGGTTCTTGCGCTGCGTCTTGGTCGACGGCCAGGCGCCGTCCTGCCGCAAGGCTGCGAGATCGATCTCGAACACCTGGCCTAGCGGACGCGCCAGCGCGTGCCACCCGGCCTGGCGCAGCGCCAGGCGTAGCCGCTTGAGTTCGGGATCGCCGGCTTCCACCGGGCCGAGCCGCCAGATCGAGCCAAGCCGCTTGCGCTGCCGGCCGAGCGCGTCGGCGAGAACCGCCTCGTCGATGCCGGGGGCTAGCGGAACTCCGCGGAAGGGCCAGTAGCTCCCGGCAATCTCGCGCAGCCGGAAAGGGCCGCGGCGGCGCATGGCCAGTCCTAATGCAGCAAGCGCCATGCCCTCTTCGCCGCGCAGCACCATGCGGTCGGGCGGGGCGGGAGAGGCACCGAACCACCGGCTGCGCAGGAACGCCCGCTGCTGCGGACCATCCTGCGCCAGCGCGTCGAACTGCGCTGCGTCATCGCCGTGCTGCTGGTCGCTTGTCATGCTCTCGGGGGGCGTATCAGTTCGGACTACCGAAAACCCTGCGCCAGGCGCGAAAGGCCAGCGACTTTGTACGATTGCGCGCCGGCCAGCGTCCGGGCGCGGCGGGGCGATAGCCGGTTTTGCGGACAAGGCCGTTGAAGCAGCGCGCGCCGGCCTCGTCATAGCTCCATTGGCTGCGCCAGGTGATCGATAGGGAGAGCGAGGGTTCGGATCCGTTGCGGACGAAATGCGGTGCCATGACCGGCACGTACACCGCCTCGCCCGGCTCGAGCGCGAAGGGCGTGCCGTCTGCAAGCAAGGCATCGTCCCACGGCAGCTCGCGCGGCCCGCCGAGGTGATAGCTTTCGTGGACACGATCGGGTGCAAAGCGGGCATCGCCGGCGGGGAACTGCGTCATGACCTTGGTCCCGCGAAGCTGCAGCAGGATATTGTGTTCGGGATCGAAGTGATACGGCGTCACGGCGTTGGGGCTCGAGACGAAGATGAACCCCTGGGGAGTCAGCAATTCGCCCGTGGTTGCTTCTATTGCGGGGCGCAATTCGTCGAGCAGCCCCATGAGCAGCGCCTGGTATTCGGGCTGCTGCTCGATGTTCTTGAGTACCGCCCAACTGCGGCAGGTGGCAATGTTGCGGATGGTATCCCCGATTGTCAGGCCGGTGGCGCCGGGTTTGCCGTCGACCCCGATCGGCAGGTCCCCACGATTGTATTCGACCGAGCTGCCCGGCAACGCTTCGCCCAATTGCGCCAGCGAATCGAGCGACAGCCGGAAATCGGCTTCGAGCCCGTGACGCAGGACATGCGGCGTTTCCGGATAGGCGCGAGCGAAGGCCGCCAAAGATTGCGCGGGAAAGACCCGGTGGTGCGAAACAGATGGGGTGCCGTCATGCCTGGTCATTTGCGGTTCCTGCCCCGGCGCAGTTCAAGCGCGGTCAGCGCGCGCCCGATGCCGCGGCGCAGACGGCCGCCGATGGGGATCGACAGTTTGACGATTTCGCGCCGGTCGGGCCAGATCTGGCCGATCATCGGGTGGTCGGGTGCTGCGCAGCTGTCCGACAGGGTTACGCCCCTGCGTTCGAGAATGGCGAGATTTTCGACCTGCAGCAGCATGCCGGGGGAAAGTTTTGCCAGACTTTCATCAAATGTGGTCTTGAACCCGAAGGCGTGGGGCTCGCAGACGAAACTGCTGAGCATGGCGATCGGTTGTCCGTCCAGGTGGAAGGCCAATCGCTCGAGTTTTCCCAGCCGGGCCGCCGCTTCCAGGCTTTCGCGGAACACGGCCTCGGTATTCGTCGCGCTGGAGATCGCCGAGCCCTGGGCGCCTTTCCAGCCTGCCTGTTCGAGTTCGAGAAACTGGTCGATCCAGCTCCCAAGCCCGGTGTCATCGTCGTGGCGCGTCAGCACCAGCTCGCCGAGTTCTTCCAGCCGCCGCCGCTTGCGGTTCAATTCCTTGCGGCGCTTCTTGTCGAGCGCCAAGCGCAAATGGTCTTGCGGGGATCGTCCGCCGTGCAGCACGGCGCGCTCGATCGTTTCGACGATGCGCAGGCCGCGATCCGGTTTTCCGGCGATATCACGCAGCGCCGCCAAGGCAGCGCCATCGGCCGGGATTCCGGAAAGGTGGAAGAACAGGCTGCCGTGCGCGTGACGATCGCACCAGTCGAGCATGTGCTGCCAGAATGACGCGCAATGATCGGCCCTGACCAGGGGTTCGCCGCTAAAGGCGTTGGAATGCAGCCAGTTGGCGAGATGCGGCAGAGGCCTGCCGTGATAGTCGCGGTCGCGCAGCATGGGCATCAGCCCGACCAGTTCTCCGCGCACGACATGGGTGGCGAGCATGACCTCGCCCTTGGGGTCGAACTGGCGCAGCGATGGCAGCAGAAACCATGCTTCGTTGAAGGGATTGGGCGTCGCGCTGGCAAGTGCCAGGCGACGCCATTTCTCGATGAAACGGGCGTTATCCGCATCGCGCCATGACGCGACCGAGAACCCTTCGCTCAGGCCGGCCACGCCGCTGCGCGTGCTGGTGCCCTGCAAGCGGCCCTCGTGCTCGCCGCCGGGACCGAGCCGGTTGCTGGTCGTGAGTTCATCGATATGCGCCACTGCATTCCCCATCGGGCGACAAGCATAGGAAAAAAGCGCTTAAACTGGGTTAATGCGTCGAGAAGGACGGTGGCGGCACGTCTGTCCATGCCACCACCGCCTTCACCCGGACGCGTCGTCAGCCGCCCGCAAGCGCGGCAAGCAGCAAGAGCGCCACGATATTGGTGATCTTGATCATCGGGTTGACCGCCGGACCGGCTGTGTCCTTGTAGGGATCGCCGACCGTATCGCCGGTAACTGCGGCCTTGTGGGCTTCGCTGCCCTTGCCGCCGTGATGGCCGTCCTCGATATACTTCTTCGCATTGTCCCATGCGCCGCCACCGGCGGTCATCGACAAGGCCACGAAGATCCCGCCGATGATGACGCCGAGGAGCAAAGCCCCAAGCGCAGCAAAGGCGTTTTCCTGACCGGCGAGGAAGTAGATCGCGTAATAGATCACGATGGGAGCCAGGACCGGCAGCATCGAGGGTACGATCATTTCCTTGATCGCGGCCTTGGTGACGAGATCGACGGTGCGCGCATAGTCGGGCTTGCTGGTGCCCGCCATGATCCCCGGATCGCCCGCGAACTGTTCGCGCACGTCCTTGACCACATCGCCCGCAGCGCGGCCGACCGCGGTCATGCCCATCGCACCGAACAGGTACGGGAGCAGTGCGCCCAGCAGCAAACCTACGATCACGTATGGGTTCTCGAGGCTGAAATCGACGTCCGCATCGGGGAAGAACTCCGCGAGGTCGGTCGTATAGGCCGCGAACAGCACCAGTGCGCCCAGACCTGCCGAACCGATGGCATAACCCTTGGTCACCGCCTTGGTGGTGTTGCCCACTGCATCGAGCAGATCGGTCTTCTCGCGCACGCTGTCGTCGAGACCAGCCATTTCGGCGATCCCGCCGGCATTGTCGGTCACCGGACCATAGGCATCGAGCGCGACGACCATTCCCGCCAGTGCCAGCATGGCCGTTGCGGCATAGGCGATGCCCATGAGCCCGGCGAGCTGGAAGGTGGCGATGATCCCCGCGACGATGACGATCGTCGGCAGCGCGGTCGATTCAAGGCTGATAGCCAGTCCCTGGATCACATTGGTGCCGTGTCCGGTCTCGGAAGCCTTGGCGATCGACCTTACCGGGCGAAACCCGGTCCCGGTGTAATACTCGGTGATCCAGATGATGAGGCCGGTGATGACCAGCCCGATGACCGAACACCAGAACAGGTCCCAGCCGCTGAACGAGCGGACCTGTTCGGCAGTGCCTTCTTCGGCCAGCGGCGCCCCGGGGTCGATCCCGGCGATACTGCCGCCGATTTCGGTACCCATGCCGCCGAGAACCTGGCTCATGACCAGCCAGATCAGCGGGATTGCGAGAACAGCGGTGACGATGAAACCCTTGTACATCGCGCCCATCACATTGGTGCTGTTCTTGCCCAGCTTCACGAAATAGGTGCCGATGATGCTGGTCACGATGCAGGCCCCGCCGATGAGCAGCGGCAGCGCCATCATCGGCAGCAGCAGATCGCCCAGCGTTTCACCGAACAGCAGCGCGGTCAGCACCATGGTGGCCCCGACCGTGACGACATAGGTTTCGAACAGATCGGCAGCCATGCCCGCGCAGTCGCCGACATTGTCACCGACATTGTCGGCGATGACCGCAGGATTGCGCGGATCGTCCTCGGGGATCCCGGCTTCGACCTTGCCGACCAGATCGGCACCGACATCGGCGGCCTTGGTGAAAATCCCGCCGCCAAGACGCGCGAAGATCGATATCAGCGAGGCGCCGAAGGCCAGGCCGACCAGCCCGTCGATCACTTCGCGGCTGTTGGGGGCGTGTCCCCCGGGGCCGACAAGGTACCAGAAGAACACCGCAATCGCGAGCAGGGCGAGGCCTGCCACCAGCATGCCGGTGATCGCGCCCGCACGGAAGGCCAGCGTCAGGCCTTGCTGAAGCCCGCTTTGCGCGGCAGCGGCGGTACGCACGTTGGCGCGCACCGAAATGTTCATGCCGATGAAGCCGGCGACACCCGACAGGATCGCCCCGATCACGAAGCCGACCGCCGGCACGATGCCGAGGAAGGCGAAGACCAGCACTGCTACCGCGATGCCGACCACGCTGATCGTCGTATACTGGCGTTTCAGATAGGCCTGTGCGCCTTCCTGGATTGCGCCGGCGATTTCCTGCATTCGTTCGTTGCCGGCGCCTGCGCCAAGCACCTGGCGGCTGGTGACGAAGCCGTACACGACGGCCAGCAGTCCCAGCAGTATTGCTATGAGAACTAGGTCCACGAAATTTCCCCCTCCCGCTATGTTTATATCTTTCTGCGCTCCGGCGCGGGAAACGCCGAGGCTTAGCGAAGGTATAAGCGGCATCCGTTACGTGACAAGGTGGAATTACGTAGCAATATTTCGCCGCGCACGGCCCTGCGCGCAAGCAATCAGTGGCGGTAGCCAAGCCCTTCGGCATCGGGGAAAATCTCGCCGTCCAGCGATAGTCCGGGGGGGCCACCGGTCACCGTCCCGACACGTGCAGCGGCAACGGGAAGGGCAGCATCGGCGGGCGCGGTAAACAGCAATTGGTAGTCGTCGCCCCATCGCATGCATTCCCCCGCCTTCTGCGGATCGGCCACCGGGACCTGCGCGCTGTCGAGCGCCAGTTCGACGCCGCTGGCATGCGCGAGGCGCCAGGCGTCGAGCAGCAAGCCGTCGGAGACATCCATCATCGCCGTTACATGCGGGGCCAGCGCGATTCCTTCGGCCACCAGCGGGCGCGGGCGGCGATAGGCGAGGTCTGCGCGGCTGCCGCTGGCGCGGTCGCCGAGGCCGAGCATGGCATAGCCGAGCGTGCCGGTAACGAACACCGCATCGCCTGCCCGCGCGCCGCGGCGGTCGGGCGCGGGCGTATGCGTTGCCTTGCCGACCGCGGTGCATCCCCAGACCCTGCGGCCTTCGGCGCGCACGGTATCGCCGCCCAGCAGCGCCACGTCGTATTCGCCGAGGATTTCACGCAAGCCCTCGATAAAGCGCGCGTCGGAATCGCCCAGCATATGCGACACCAGCACGCCGAGGGGCCGTGCACCCTTGGCTGCCAGATCGGACAGGTTCACTGCGACGAGCTTCCATGCAACGTCGGCAAGGTCCTCGTCCGCGCGGACGTGGACGCCCTCGACCAGCGTGTCGTGGGTGAGGACCAGCTGCTGGCCGCCGACATTCAGAACTGCGGCATCATCCTCGAGACCGCGTGCGGCGGGGGTGTCCGCCAGCGCCTTGAGAGCGGCGACGAACGCGCTTTCGTTCAGCGTCCGGCCTCGGTCGCCACGGCGTCGAGGATGCCGTTGACGAATTTTGCCTCGCGATCGTCGAAAAATGCCTTGGCGACATCGACATATTCACTGATCGAGCTGGCCTTGGGGACATCTTGCCGGGCGATCAGTTCGTAAGTGCCCGCACGCAGGATCTGCAGCATGGTCTTGTCGAGCCGCGCCAGCGTCCAGCCCTGCGCCAGCCGCGCGGTCAGCTTGTCGTCGATCTCCGCGCGGCGCGCATCCACGCCCGTGACGAGGTCGTCGAAGAAATCGACGTCGGCTTCGGCATATTCCTCGTCTTCGATCACGCGGCCGAGCCGGTGCTGGTGGAACTCGTTCAGCAGCCTGGTCACGGCGGTGCCTTCCATATGCTGCTGGTAGAGCGCCTGCACGGCACCGAGGCGGGCCGCGCTGCGGGCCTGGGACTTCGAATTCTGGTTCATTTCAATCTCGTGGAAATCGACAGCGCGTGCGCGGGAAGCCCCTCGGCCTCCGCCAGCCTGACCGCGGCCGGGCCGATCGCGGCCAGCGCGGCTTCGGAGGCGTCGATGAAGCTGGTGCGCTTCATGAAGTCGAGCACCGAAAGGCCGCTGGCAAAACGCGCGCGGCGCCCGGTGGGAAGGACGTGGTTCGGGCCGGCGATATAGTCGCCCACCGCTTCCGGCGTGTGCCGGCCGAGGAAGACGCTGCCGGCATGGCGCAGCCGGTCGAATAGGCCCTGCGGTTCGTCGACCATCAGCTCGACATGCTCCGCTGCCAGACGGTCCGACAGGGCGGGTGCCTCATCGAGACTGCCAACCACCACGATCAAGCCATGTGCGTCCCAGCTGGCCTTGGCCGTCTTGCCGGTGGGCAGCTTCATCAACGCGAGGTCGACTGCGTCCTCGACCTGCCGAGCCAGCGCGTCGCTGTCGGTAATCAGGATCGACTGGCTGGTCGGGTCGTGCTCGGCCTGGCTCAGCAGGTCGGCGGCGATCCATTCGGGATTGTTGTTGCCATCGGCGATGACGAGAATCTCGCTGGGCCCGGCGACCATGTCGATGCCGACCACGCCGTAGAGCTGGCGTTTCGCTTCGGCGACCCAGGCATTGCCCGGCCCGGCGATGACATCGACCTTGCCGATCCGGTCGGTGCCATAGGCCAGCGCGGCCACGGCTTGCGCCCCGCCGACCCGCCAGATTTCATCCACGCCCGCGATATGGGCAGCGGCGAGAACCAGCGCGTTGGTCTCGCCGCCCGGCGTAGGCGTGGTGACGACCAGCCGCTCCACGCCTGCGACTTTCGCGGGGATCGCGTTCATCAGCAGCGACGAGGGATAGGATGCGCGTCCGCCGGGGACATACAGCCCAGCGGCTTCGACCGCGTTCCAACGCGCACCGAGCCGCATGCCGATATCGTCGTTATAGTCGCGGTTTTCGGGAAGCTGGCCCTCATGATATGCGCGGATGCGGCTGGCCGCGGTTTCCAGCGCATCGCGCAAGTCGGGGTCGAGCGCATCATAGGCTTCGCGGCAGGCGGCCAGCGGTATGCACCAGTCATCGTCTTGCGCCAGCCGGTGGCTGTCGAAGCGCGCAGTGTATTCGGCCAGCGCGGCATCGCCGCGTTCGCGCACTTCGTTGATCATCGAGGCGACATCGCGCCCGACTTGCGTATCGCTTTCCCGGCGATCGCGCACGATCCGGGCAAAAGCGCTTTCGAACCCGGCGTCGACGGTTTTCAGGAATTGCATCAGGCGGCCTCGCGCTGTGCCGCGTCGGCGCGGAAGGCTTCGACCAGCGCGGCCACGCGCGGATCGGTCTTCAGCGCGGCTCGGTTGACGATGAGGCGCGCCGAAATGTCGAGGATACGGCTGGTTTCGACCAGGCCGTTTTCGCGCAGCGTCGTGCCGGTGGAGACCAGATCGACGATCCGCCCGGCAAGGCCGAGTGCGGGCGCGATTTCCATCGCCCCGTTCAGCTTTACGCATTCGGCCTGGATGCCCTGCCGTTCGAAATGGCGGCGGGTGAGGTTGGGGTATTTGGTCGCGACGCGCAGGTGGCTGGCACCGTCGATGCTTTCCGCGCCTTCTACCGGCTCGGCCACCGCAAGATGGCAGTGCCCGAAGTCGAGATCGACGGGCGCGTAAAGGTCCGCATAGTCGAATTCCTCGATCACGTCCGAACCGACAATACCCATCTGCGCTGCGCCATGGGCCACGAAAGTCGCGACGTCGAAGGCGCGCACGCGGATCAGGCGCATGTCATTGCGCGTGGTTGCGAAGGTCAGCGAGCGGTTCGCCTTGTCGTGGAAAGCGTCTTCGGGCACGACCCCGGCACGCGCCATGACTGGCAGCGCTTCGTCAAGGATACGGCCCTTTGGAACGGCGAAGGTGAGGCATTCGTTCATTGGATGCGCAAATAGGCAGCGAGGGTGCAAAGGGCAATGGCGATCGACAAGGCAAAATATGTCGTGACCACGCCGGGGGCCACCGGCCCGGCGGCGGTGGCACGCGCTTTCGAAAACCAGGTGGCCTATTGCCGCGACAACCGCGCGGGGGTCACCGCGCTGGTCTGCCAGGCGGTTGGCGACCTGCTCGATACGGACCGCGGCGGCGCCTTCATGCGACGGGTGCGCCGCTGGGCCGGTCCGCCGCTGCCCGATGCACTGCCTCTACGTGTAGCGGGGGGACTGCACGCCCTGCACCAGAGCGGGGAGGAGCCGGGCCTGTCGCCGATCTACGAAGGACTGGGCCCGAACAATGCCGCCGAACTCGTCGCTGCGGCGATCGAACGGCACGAAGCCTTCCTTATGCCGTGGCTCGACGGTCCGCCCCAGACCAACGAAGCCGGCCGGTCGGCCAGTTTCGCGGCGGCATTCCTGTGGCTGGTGGAACAGGGGCTTCCCGGCCATTTCGACCTGCTCGAGATCGGCTCCAGCGCGGGCGTCAATTTGATGATGCGGCGATATCGCTATGACCTCGGCGGCGTCTGCGTTGGGCCCAAGAATGCGCGCATGCGGATTGCGCCCGAATGGCGCGGCGCGTCCCCGCCGGACCAGGGGTTCGACATCGTCGGTGCACAGGGCTGCGACGTGTCGCCGATCGACCTGACCGACGAAGGGCAGGTCGCGCGCCTGAAGGCCTATATCTGGCCCGAATTTACCGACCGCTTCGCCCGATTGGAGACGGCGATCGCGGCGGCGCATACCTTCCCGCCGGAGATCGAGCGCCGGCGGGCGGTCGATTTCCTCCGCGATCGGCTGGAACGTCCGCAGGAACGAGGGACTACGCGGGTGCTAATGCATTCGGTGGTCTGGCAATACATTCCGCGCGACGAACGCGACCAGATCGTCGAATTGATGGAAGCCGCGGGGCAGCGCGCGGACTCCGAGACGCCGCTCGCCTGGGTCAGCCTGGAGGCCAACCGCGATACGCACCGGCATGAGCTGACCGCCAGCTACTGGCCCGCCGGCGATCTGAGGCGCAATCTTGCCACCGCCCATCCGCATGGCGCATGGATCGAATGGAAGGGCTGATCAGCCGGTTCGGCCAAGGAACGCGTCGGCCGCCGCATTGAACGCTTCGGGTGCTTCCCATTGAACGAAGTGTCCGCAATCGGGGACCTTCACCACTTCAGGGTCGGCAACCATCTGGTCGAGCCCGTCCAGATTGGCGGAAGGCAGCGCTTCGTCGTCCATCGCCCAGATCACCAGCGTGGGTATCGCCAAGGTCGGCAGCGGGTGGGGCTGGTAATCTTCGGGCAGTGCGTAGGGTGCATCGGGCGGCGGAACCGTCATCGGGCTGGCGCGGTAATAGTTCAGCATTCCGAATGCTGCATCGGGATCGGACCAGTCCTTCAGCATGGCCGCGGCTTCGTCCTTTTCGACGCGCGCCATCACCTGTCCTTCGAACGCCTTCATCAGCAGTGGCGCGAGCCCATGCTCGCGCACCAGGGCATCATTCGCCGGATCGCGGAAGGTCGTGAAGTACTGGCTCGCCTCGCGCTGCTGGCGATTGGTGTAGAGGAGCTTGGGAAACAGCACCGGATGCGGCGCATTGGCAATGATAGCGCGCGTGACGCGGCCGTTCGCCATGCCGCCATAGGCCACGCCCCAGGCGATCGCGCCGCCCCAGTCGTGACCGACGATGGTGAAAGTCTCGACCCCCAGCGCATCGGCGAGCAGGAACACATCGCCCACCAGCTTGTCGGGCGTATAGGCCTCAACCTCCTGCGGCTTGGACGACCCGCGATAGCCGCGCTGGTCGGGCGCGATGCAGCGAAACCGGCCGGAGAAATGCGGGATCTGGTTGCGCCAGGTGCGGTGGCTTTCGGGAAAGCCGTGCAGGAAGATCAGCACGGGCGCATCGCGCGGACCTTCGTCCACCACATCGAGTTCGATGCCGTTCGCTAGCACCACGCGCTTCTGCTGCAGCGGCATGCTCAACTGTCCGCCTTCATCTTGTCCATATATCCGGCCGCGACCATACCCGCGACCTGGTCGAGCAGTTGATCGGGTGTCCGGCGCAGTTCGCCCATGGCCTCTTCCACGCCTTCGGCGACGATGATCTCGCGCTGGTTGGCCTCCACCGCGTCGACGATCCGTTTGGCGGCTTCGTCCGGGGCGATGCCGTTGTCGATCATCTTGTCGCTGCGCCCGCGCTTGCTGCCATCGGCGGTAAGCGCATTGCGGCTGACATCGGTGGCGACCGATCCCGGGCACACGACATGCACCGAAACGCCTTGCTGCGACAGCTCGGCCCGCAGCGCGTCGGCATAACCGATGAGCCCGAACTTGGCCGCGCAATAGGCGGTGCGCATCGGCACGCCGACCTTGCCGGCGATCGAACTGATGAACAAGAGCGTGCCGCTCTGCCGCGCGACGAGATGGGGCAGCAGCGCCTGTGTCGCGGCGATCTGCGCGGTGAGGTCGATGTCGATGATCTCGCGGTATACCGCCATGTCGGTATCCACCGCCGCACTGCGCTGCGAAATACCCGCATTGGCGACAAAGATGTCCACTCCGCCATGCCAGTCGACCGCTTGCTTCGTTGCCGCTGTCATCGCGGCTTCGTCGCGCACGTCGAAGGGCAGGATCAGCGTTTCGCCGTCTATACCGCCGGCGACCTGCGTCAGCCGCGCCTCGTCGCGGCCCGACAGGATGATGCGCGCGCCGCGTGCCGCCCATTCACGCGCGAGCGCCGCGCCAATGCCGCTGCTCGCGCCCGTGATCCAGGCGGTCTTGCCTTCGAAACTCATTATTCTCCCCCCTCAAGGATAGGTTACGGTCTTCGGCGCGCCTTCGGGGAGCGGAATCCGTTCCTCCTCGTCACCCGGGACCTTGTCGAAGCGCTGTTCGCGCCAGTCTTCCTTGGCCTGTTCGATCCGGTCGCGGCTCGAACTGACGAAATTCCACCAGGCATGGCGCTCGGTTGCAAATGCTTCGCCGCCCATCAGCATCACTCGCGCACCGCCCTTGCTCGCCAGCGTCATGTCGCGCCCCGGCTGCAGCACGGCGAGCTCGAATTCCTTCAGCGCACGGCCATCGACGCTCGCGTCGCCGCCGACCAGCATGACCGCGCGTTCGTCGGCATCGTCTTCAAGCGGGATCGCGCCGCCCGCGCCCAGCACGATTTCGGCATAGATCGTCGCTGCGTGAGTGGTCGTCGGCGCGCGTTCGCCCCACAGTTCGCCCATGATGACGATGGCCGTGGCGCGCCCGTCCTCGATCACCGGCAGTTCGGTAATCGCTTCGAAGGCGGGATCGATTTCCTCGCGCCCGTCGGGCAGCGCCAGCCAGGTCTGCATACCGTACAGTTTCGGTCCGCCCCTGCGTTCCGCATCGGGTGAGCGTTCCGAATGGACGATGCCGCGGCCGGCGGTCATCAGATTGACCTGTCCGGGCCGGATGGTCGAAAACGTACCGAGGCTGTCGCGGTGGTCGATCGCGCCTTCGAACAGCCAGGTCACCGTGGCAAGATTGATGTGCGGGTGCGGGCGGACATCCATGCCCGCGCCAAGATCGAGCTGTGCGGGGCCGAACTGGTCGACGAAGATGAATGGCCCGACCATGCTGCGCTGGCGCGCGGGCAGCACGCGGCGGACCGTAAACTGGCCGAGATCGTGCGTAGTCGGGACAAGGACCTGGTCGATCTGGCTCATAGTCACGAACCTCCTAGCTGGTTGGGGCCGAGGCCTGGATGGCCAGCGCGTGGACGCGTTCGCCAGGGATGTCGCCAAGCGCCCGGTTCACCATCCGCTGGCGTTCGAGTCGGCTCTGGTCGGCAAAGGCGGCGGCTTCGATCACTACGGTGAAATGCGATTCGCCGCTGCCATCGTCGCCCGAATGGCCAGCATGCTTCGCGCTGTCGTTGATTACCTCGAGCCGGGTCGGCGCGAAGGCCGCGGTCAATAGGCGCTCCATTTCCTGCTGCACGGATCCTGTCACGGGTAGGTTTCTCCTCTCGGGGGTTTTCTTAGCGCAATTCGCTCCCCATCCTAGAACGAATGCGCCAGACAAAGTTTCACGGACAGTACGCAGGCACCGGCCGGGTCTGCGCCCACCCCACATGCGAGGAGCCCGGCGAGTTCCGCGCACCCAGCGGGCAGAGCCATGGTTTCGATGGCCCGGCCGAATGGCGCTGGCTGTGTCTCGACCACGTGCGCGAATTCAATGCCGGCTATGACTGGTTCGAGGGCATGAGCGCCGAGGAAATCTTCGCCGCGCAGGCTCCCGGCGCGGGCTGGCGCACCGAAAGCCCCAGTTTCCGTCCGACCGGCGGGGTCGACGGCATGCCGCGCTGGTCCGACTTCACCGATCCACTCGACGCGATCTCCGCGCGAGCCAGCGGTATAAAGAGCCGGGCGCGCCGCGAAGCCGAAATGGCAATGGACGGCCGCTTCAGCACGGCCGAGGCCAAGGCGCTTGAAACCATGGGGCTGGGCCTCGAAGTCGATCTGCGCGGTCTGCGCCGCCGTTATTCCGAACTCGTGCGTCGCTACCACCCCGACCGCAACGGCGGCGACCGCCAGCACGAAGCCCGCCTCAACCGCGTGGTCGAAGCCTACCAGCTGCTGCGCAAATCGGGCGCATTCGTCTCGGGTGCGAAGTAGGCTTGCCGGCCAGTCGGATGGCGGGCGGCGATCAGGTCTGGCGAAACGCCCAGCGCAGCGTCTTTCCCATGCCCCAAGTCGCCGCGCGCGCGGGGATCGCCGCCAGCCCGGGCCGTTCGAGACCGAGCATCGAGCGCGCAAAGGGTGGCAGCAGGGCCACCGCTTCGGCGCCGAGCAGAGCCTGCACCGCGGGCGGGGCGCCTTTTGGTCGTTGGCCGAGCACCAGATCGGCGACCTCGCGCGCGTCGGGCGATGCGGACAGGTCGCCGCGCAATTCGCGAAAGATCGCTTCGGCTTCGGCGCGGTTCGTCGGCACCGGATCGGCGCCCAGCGCCAGTGCGATCACCGCGAACTGGCGATAGTATTCGTCCTGTTCGGCGCCCGGCATGTCGGGTCGAACGTGGCGCAGATAGGCGGCGAGGAAGCTGGTCGCTTCGGCCACATGCACCCACGCCAGCACGCGCGGATCGCTGGCGGAATAGGGCGATCCGTCGGGCAATGTCCCGCCGACTGCGCCGTGGATGCGGTTGACGCGGTCGATCGCCGCCTGCGCATCGTCCCGGTGGCCGAAGGTCGTTACCGCGATGAACCGCGCGGTCCGGCGCAGCCGTCCGTGCATGTCGCTGCGAAAGTTCGAATGGTCGAGCACGCCCTGCAGCGCATGCGGATGCAGCATCTGCAGCAGCAGGCCGCGGATCCCCCCGACCATCATTGCCACGATATCGGCATGGACCATCCGGATCGGCGTGTCCCTGGCGAACAGTGCCTCGTCCGACGGCGGTACCGGCTGCTGCCCGCTCTCCACGTCGTTGAACACGCCGCGCACCTGCTCGACGAGCTTAAGGCGCAGGCGTTCGGACAAGGGGATCGGCGGCATCGACGCGACTATGCGGCCGCTTGCAAGGGGAGTCGAGGGATGCTTGGGCTGGGGTGCAATTTCGTTGCTTGCAGCTACCTATCCATCCCGCTACCCCGCCACACGCGATGAACGATATGACCGACAAGAGCTTCGACGCTTCCGCCAAGACCGTCCTCCCCGCGCCCGACACCACCGTCGACGTGCGCGAAACCTTCGGGATCGATATTGACTGGCAGGTGCCCGCCTTCTCCAAGCCGGACGAGCGCACGCCCGATCTCGACGAATCCTACGTGTTCGACCCGGACACGACGCTGGCGATCCTGGCAGGCTTCGCGCACGACCGCCGCGTGATGGTGCAGGGCTATCACGGCACGGGCAAGTCGACGCATATCGAACAGGTTGCCGCGCGGCTCAACTGGCCGTGCATTCGCATCAACCTCGATGCGCACATCAGCCGGATCGACCTTGTCGGGCGCGATGCGATCGTGCTGCGCGATGGGTTGCAGGTCACCGAATTTCGCGAAGGCCTGTTGCCGTGGGCGCTGCAGCACCCGGTGGCGTTGGTGTTCGACGAATATGACGCGGGCCGCCCCGATGTGATGTTCGTGATCCAGCGCGTGCTCGAACAGCAGGGTAAGCTGACGCTGCTCGACCAGAACCGCGTGATCCGGCCCGATGCCAATTTCCGCCTGTTCGCCACCGCCAACACGGTCGGGCTGGGCGATACCTCGGGTCTCTATCACGGTACGCAGCAGATCAACCAGGGCCAGATGGACCGTTGGAACATCGTTGTCGGCCTCAACTACCTGCCCGCCGAAACTGAGCAGAAGATCGTCGAGGCGAAGAACCCCGATATCGATCCCAAGGTCCTCGCCGACATGATCAAGGTCGCCGATCTGTCGCGGCAGGGCTTCATCAATGGCGATATCTCCACCGTGATGAGCCCGCGGACGGTCATCACCTGGGCGCAGAACTACGCCATCTTCAAGGATGTCGGCTTCTCCTTCCGCCTGTCCTTCCTCAACAAATGCGACGAGGAAGAGCGCATGCTGGTGGCCGAATACTACCAGCGCGTGTTCGGCGACGACCTGCCCGAGAGCGTGGTTGGAAAATCTGCGTAAAGCGGGGTTAATCCGCGCTCCCCTATCCATCGCTGTATTGTTAAGTTAATACAGCAGGCGATGGGCATATTCGATTCCTTCCGGCGCAAGCCCGGGCCGCTGCCCGATCCACCGGGGCATCGTGGTTATTACGCGACGCATGATGCGCTCGATTACGACGATTGGGACAGCCGGCTCGACCGGCTCGACAGCGTGCTGGATGCCGAAGAAAAGAAGCGCACGCGCTGGTGGCAGCGCGAGCACTGGACCGGCCGGCGCAAGCGCTGGTGGGCGCTGCGCATCCTCGCTGCCATCCTTGCCCTGTTCATCGTGCTCGCCGCGTGGCTCGCAATCACCGCGCCGCTGTCCAAGTCGCTCGAGCCGATCGCGGCCCCGCAGATCACGCTGCTCGCGGCGGACGGGACGCCGATCGCGCGCAACGGGGCGATCACTGACGAACCGGTCACCGTGTCGGCACTGCCGCCGCATGTGATCGAGGCGTTCCTGGCGACCGAGGACCGGCGGTTCTATTCGCACTGGGGTGTCGATCCGCGCGGTATCGCACGCGCGGCGCTGACGGGCACCGGCGGTGGCAGCACGATCACGCAGCAATTGGCGAAATTCACTTTCCTGACCCCTGAACGCACGTTGACGCGGAAGGCGCGCGAGGCGTTGATTGCCTTCTGGCTCGAAGGCTGGCTGACCAAGGACGAGATCCTCGGCCGCTACCTGTCCAACGCCTATTTCGGCGACAATGTGTACGGGCTACGTGCAGCCAGCCTGCACTATTTCTACCGCAAGCCGGAAAACCTCAAACCCAACCAGGCCGCGATGCTCGCGGGTCTGCTTCAGGCGCCCAGCGCCTATGCCCCGACAAGGCATTACGACCGCGCCGAACGGCGCATGCGGATCGTCGTGCAATCGATGGTCGACGCCGGCTATCTGACCACGGCGGAAGCGCGCGCGATGAAGCCGCCCGCGCTCGACGTGCGGACGCGCAACGACTTGCCCACCGGGACCTATTTCGCCGACTGGGCGCTCCCCGAGGCGCGCGCGCTGACCGAGCAGGGCTATGCGCGCCAGACGTTGACCACGACGCTCGACAGCCGCCTGCAGAATATCGCCCGGCAGGTGACCGCTGCTGCCCCGCTGGGCGAAGCGCAGGTCGCGCTGGTGGCGATGCGCCGCAATGGCGAAGTGGTGGCGATGATCGGCGGCAAGGATTACGCGAAATCCCCGTTCAACCGGGTGACGCAGGCCAAGCGACAGCCGGGCTCGACCTTCAAGCTGTTCGTCTATCTGGCAGCGCTGCGCGCCGGGTGGGATCCCGACGACAGGATCGCCAACACCGAGATTGCCGAAGGCAGTTACCGCCCGCAGAATGCGCGCGGAAGCTATTCGGAGAGCCTCACGCTGGAGCAGGCCTTTGCGCAGTCGAGCAATGTCGCTGCGGTGCGGTTGCTGGGCGAGGTCGGCAGCGAGAAGGTCATCGCCACCGCACGCGATCTGGGCGTCACCTCGCCGCTGGCGAAGGGCGATCCGAGCCTGGCTTTGGGCACTTCGACGATGACGTTGCTCGAACTCACCTCCGCCTATGCCGGGGTGGCCGCCAATGCGCTGCCTGTCGAACCGCATGCCTTTGCGCGCGAGGAACGCGGCTTCTTCGAAAACCTGTGGGACGGCCCCTCGAGCCTGTCATCCTCGACGCAGTCGGACATGGAACAGATGCTGCGTTCGGCGATCAATTCGGGCACCGGCCGGGCGGCGATGCTGCGCGGCCCCAATTTCGGCAAGACCGGAACCACGCAGAACAACCGCGATGCGGTGTTCGTCGGCTATGCGGGCGATCTGGTGGTCGGCGTATGGATCGGCAATGACGACAATTCGCCGCTTGCGGGCGCGATCAGCGGTGGCGGCCTGCCCGCGCGCATCTGGCGCGACTTCATGAACCGGGCGCTGAACGCCGCTCCCGCGCAAAGCCAGCCGGCCCCGCGAGAACAGACCGATCCGGGCGGACCGATCGAACCGCTCGACGTGCCGGACCTGGGCGACATTCCGCTCGGCGACGGCAATTCGCGGCTGCGCATCCGTGATGGCGAAGCCATTCTCTCGACCGAGATCGACGGCATACCCGTCGACATCAGCATCGGCGACCAGGGTGTCGCAGTGGATGAAGCGGCGATCGAGGAAGCGCGGCGACGGGCGGACGAACGTCGCTACGAAGCCATTCGCGAACGGCGCGACGAGCGGCTTCGCGAGCTGGAGGATGCGCGCAACTAGCTGGCAGGCTCGGCCATCAGGACGTTCATCACAGCGGTTGCTATCGGACGGCTGCGATCGTCCTGCCACGCCTCGACGGTGAGGTTCGCGCTGCGCCTGCCCAGCTTGGTGATGCGCCCCGCAGCATAGCTCGTCCGGCTTTTCCCGGCAGCGAGATACTGCACGGTGATATTGATGGGTTTTAGAATTGCCGCGCGCTGTTGCCGTGCGAGCTCTGCGCGTAGCACGGCATAGCCCGCGGTTTCGAGCAGGCCGCCGGTCGCGCCGCCGTGGTAGTGATCGGGCCGGCCCTCGACCAATTCGTCGAACGGCACCGACAGGATCGGGATGCCGTCTTCCCAGCTTTCCAGCGCAATACCGAGCGAACGGGCATAGGGCGTCAGCGCATCGATGTCGGAAATGTCCGCCATGTTCACAGCCTCGCCGTCGACGCGATCTTCATGAAGACCGCCTGGATATGCGCCACCGGATCACCGGCATCGCCATCATGCGCGAGGCCCCGGACGAACGCCGCGCTGCGCGTGAGGCGATAGCATTGCGACCGCCCGAATACGCTCGCGCCCTCGCGCGCGGAGCGCACGTAATCGACCCGCAGGTCGAGCGTTGCGATCGCCGAAAATTCGTCCATCGCGCGCCAGATCGCCATGCCGCTGGCCATGTCCATCAGGCTGAGGATCGGGCCCGATGCGAGCACGCGCTGGCCTTCTTCGCCCAGCAGGTCTTCGCGCCAGGGCAGTTCGAGTTCGACCCAATCGTCGCCATGGTCGGAATATTGCAGCCCCAGCCATCCGGGATGGCCGCGTCCCGTGAAGAAGGACGTCGCCTTGGACGGATCGAATTTTCGCGGCTGTTCGCTCATCTTGCGCTGCGATAGCCGGGCCGCTGGCGGTCTTACAATCTTTTAATTTCAACCGCTCACCGCAATGCGCCAGCTTCCGGTCCTGCAGATCGGGTGATCCTCACACGGTCCGCTGCATGGATGGAGACACGCATGGAATTTCCCAAGATCGACCTCGAAAGCCTGCCCGAACTCGACACCGCAATGGGGGTTTTCGGAAGCATTCCCGCATCGGGCGGAGGCGATACGGTCGTCAGCGTGATGATCTATCTCTTCGATCACATGATGGTCGATATGCTGCTCTAAGGGGGTGGGGGGATGCTGGTCGATCCGCGGATTGCCGGGCTGCGTGCCGACGATGGGATGCAGCAGGTCATGCGCCAGGCAGCTACGCGTGCGGTCCGGCGGTGCCGCAGCGACGAAGCCGTTCGCAGCGTCTTGGCGGCGCTCGACCGTTATGCGGCTGGCGATGGCCTGGCGGATTGCCCTGCGCTTGCGGACGCGCTCGCCAGCGAGCGGGCAGCCCGCGCATTCCTGCGCCCGTATATCGCGCATTTGACTGCGCTGCAGCGCCGTTTCCCGCTGGTCGAACTGGGCATGCGGCACCAGTCGGCGCGGGGCTACCATTCGCTCGAACTGGCGAGGCCGGGGCAGGTGACGCTTGGCTTGGCGGTGCACGAATGCGCGCCGGAGGCGGGTCGCTGCGATGTTGCGGCTTTCCCCGATGCCGAGCGGCACGAGCTTGTGATCGGCGGGAAGGCCGAAGTCGAACTGCTGGAAATCCGCTCGGAGAACGGATCGCAAGCTAGGATCGGGCGCACCGCGAAACGCGTCGCATCCGGTGCACGGATGATACTCGCGGGCCATCGACAGGCGCGGATCCTGCGCCATGTGCACCGTCCGCTGGTCATGCTGCGGTTGGTAAGGACTGCGGCGAGGCCGCTTCCGACGCGCCAGTTCGCCATTTCCACCGGCAAGCTGCTGCACCGTGCGCATGGTGATCGCAGCGAGAGCCGACAGGAGCTGATGTTCGCGCTGCTGGGCCGGATGCGTCGCGCAGATGCCGCACCGGCGCTTGCGCAGGCGACGCTGGCGGGGAGCCCCCATCTGCGCTGGCAGGCGCTTCGCGAATGCCTCGCGCTCGACAGCGCCCTTGGCGTGGTCGCGCTCGAGCGGATGGCAGCGGATCGCGCGGACCCGCTGTTCGGTCCCGCGTCGAGCTTGCGAGCGCAGCTGGATGCGGCCTATCCGCAGCTGGACAGGAAGGGGCACGCCCTATGCCCCGCGTGATTGCGAATACGCAGGACGGCGCGGCCACGCTCGAAGAAACGGTCGAAGCAGTGGCGCAGGGGTTCGATCCGCAGGATGAAACCAGCCTGCTCGATGCCGCCGCCAGTCTGGAACGGCTGGGCAACAACCGCAATTTCCTCGGCGATCTGCTGATCGCGCAATTGCGGGAGGGGTATCGCGATACGCAAGCAGCTGCCTATGGCCCGCAGGTGATCGTCCTGTCGGCGCCGAGCGGGGGAAGCTTCCTTCGCGCCAATATCTGGCCGGGGGAAGGCGAAAGCTGCTTCCGCACGAGCGGGGCTGGCAGCTTCGATTACGGCACCGCGCACGACCACAATTTCGATTTCCTCACCGTGGGCTATTTCGGCCCAGGCTATCGCAGCGAATATTTTGAGATCGACTATTGCGAGATCGCCGGCTGGAGGGGCGAACGCGCTGCGCTGCGGTTCGTCGAATCCAGCACGCTGCATGAAGGGCGGCTGCTACATTACCGCGCCCACCGCGATGTGCATGCGCAATATCCGCCCGAGACGACTTCGGTGTCGCTTAATCTGATGCATATGCATGCGGGGCAGGGCTGGTATGACCAATATGGTTTCGATCTGCAGCGGCACCGCGTGACGGGGGTTCTCAATCCCGGTGCCAGCGAGACATTCCTGCGCTGCGCCGTCGCGCTGGGCGAGGACGAAGCGCTCGACCTGGCGCAGCAGTTCGGCCGCCATCATCCCAGCGGCCGCATGCGGCTCGCCTGTTTCGAGGCGCGAGCGGCGCGCATGGCGGACGACAACCACCGCGATGCGCTTTGGCGCGAGGCAGAGGCGGCAGGCAATCTGATGGTCGCGCAGGAAGCGCGCCAGCAGCGCGCCGCGCTCGAACCGTGAACCGGCGGCCCTGCTTGTGCGCCAAGGGGGCGGGCGCGTTTTCAGCGAATCGCTAGAAACCGCCGCCCGACAGCGTATCGATCGCGCCTTGCAGGATCACGGCCGCGGCATGGCTGTCGATCCGCGCCGCGCGTTTGGCGCGGCTCATGTCCTGCCCGATCATCGCCGCTTCGGCGCTGGCGGAGGACCAACGCTCGTCCCACAGCAAGACCGGCAGGTCGAGCGCTTCCGCCAGATTGCGGGCATAGGCGCGGCTGGCCTGCGCGCGGGGCCCTTCGCTGCCATCCATGTTGCGCGGCAGACCGATCACCACGCCGGCAATCGAGCGTTCGGCAACCAGTTTGCGCAAGGCACCGCAATCCTTGCTGAACTTGCTGCGGGGGAGCGTCTTTCCGGCAGTCGCGTATCGCCATCCGGCATCGCATGTCGCGACCCCGATGGTCTTCGTGCCCAGATCCAGCCCGAGCAAGGCGCCGCCATCGGGCAGCGCATCGCCGTAATCGAGCGCGTTGTCGCTTACGAGGCCCGTGCCGTCGCCCATGCTCTCACCCGTGCGATGACGTCCTCCTGCACATTCTTCCAGAACAGCGGAATATCGTAGACGTGGTAATTGCCGCCCGGCAGCACGCCCTGACCCAGCTCGGGCGGGTTGCCGATATACAGCAGGCCGTTATCGCCGCAGCGCGCGGGCACCGCACCGGTCACCAGTTCGCCCTTCGACAGCGTGTCGTCGGGGACCAGCGTCCCCAGATTGGCGCTGGCGGGCGCAGCGCCATTGGTGCCTCCGGTGATCGGATTGACACACAGGATCGGCCCGTCGCCTCGCGGCTCGCCGTCATAGCCGACGGTCGCTTCGTAACGCCGCATGATCATGTCCGCATCGCCGTCGTCGGAAAAGGCCGACCACGCCAGCAGGCATTGCGGCTGCCCGGGTGCGGCGCAGGCGGGGAACGGCAGGACGGGCAGATCGTGTTCAACCGAAATCGGCCAGCCGGGCGCATAGACCGCGGCAACCCGTTCTGCGACCGGCGTGCCCGCCACCTTTTCCTGCAGCAGCCGCAGGATATGCGAGGCGCCCTGGCTATGCCCGGCAAGCACGATCGGCTTGTCGGCAGCGATGCTGTCGAGGAAATAGTCGAACGCCTGCGCAACATCGGCATAGGCAGCATCGATTGCCTGCTGCGCTTCGGGTCGGTCGGTCAGGAAGGCCCCCGCCGCGGCCTGCCGGTACTTGGGAGCCCAGATCTCGTCGGCGCGGTTGAAGGGGCTGGCAAGCCCGCGCAGGAACAGGCGGGCACGGTTGTCAGTCGTCGCGTCGCCCAGCGCCGCGTTCCAGTCGCCGCCCGCCTGGATATAGCTGGTCGGCGGGACGAAGAAGACGGCGAATTCGGGCAATGCCTGCGGATCGGCCGGTTCGCCGGTGACCGAACCCGTGGTGGCGAGCGGATCATTCCGGTCGAGGCTCTGTTCGGCGGCGGGCGCATCGGGCGAGGGGGTGCGGGCCGCCGGATCGGGTGCGGTCTCGGCGATCGCCGGCTGGTAGCGCGCCGGGTCGCCCGTGCCCAGTCCGGGCCGCGAATACCACATTTGCGGGTCCTGGTAGGCGTTGGCGGCGAGCGGGTCCTGCTCGACGAATTCGCCGCGCGGAACGAAGGCGATCTCGGTCGCCTCGCGCGACCAGATGGTCAGCGCAATCGATCCGACGATCACGAGAACGATGCATACGGCTATAAAATACAGGAACTTACGTGCCATTTACGGCTTCCTCTCCACGTTTTTCGCCGTTGGTCCTCTCGGCCCTGCGTTCGAGCGCGACCTTGATCATCGCGAGCAGGGGGTCGGCCAGGAACAGGCCGAGGATGCCGAACAGGATTCCCATGATCAGCTGGAATGCCAGCACCAGCGCGGGCGCCAGATCGACCGTTTTCTTGGCGATCATCGGGATGACGACATAGCCGTCGAAATTCTGGACGAAGAAATAGACCGCGATGGTGTAGATCCCCATCTCCACCCCGCCCGAGAACCCGACCAGCACCATCAACGCGCCCGAGATGATCGCTCCAAGATTGGGGACGAAGGCAAGCAGGCCGGTAAGGATCGCCAGCAGCGCGGCCATCGGCACTGCGCCGATTCCGATCAGCGGCGCGACCCAGGCCAGCATGATGTAGGTGAACACCGCTTCCACGACCATGCCGAGCAGGCGCCCGGCCATCAGCCGCCGCATGGTGCTGCCCATCTTCGACGCCGTGACATAGAACCGGTCGCGGTGTTCGCGCGGCAGCATCCAGGCAACGCCGCGTTCGTAAAGCTGCGGATCGACCGCGACATAGATCCCGATGACCAAGATCAGCAGGATCGTCGCCGCCCCGCCGAGTATCCCGCCCAGGGCCCGGGTGACGGTGCTGATGCCGCTGCCGATATTGCCGAGATAGTTCTGCAGCCGCGCCTCTTCGATCGCGAACCCCTGCGTACGGGCCCAGGCGAACAGCTCGTTGATCTGGCGTTCGATGATGGCGGGAAATTGCGCAGCTTCCTGCGAAATGGTCGAGCCGGCGAAATAACCGAGCCACACCAGGAAGGCGAGCGTTCCCGCCAGCACGATGGCGACGCGCCAAACGCGGGCGATCGGCAGGACGCGGGCAAGCAGGCGCGCGCCGCCCTCGATCATCGAGGCGAACACCATCGCGCCGAAAATCACCAGCAGCGGCCGCGCGATCCACACCGCGAGCACCGCGGCGCCGACGATGCCGACCCAGACCATCGCGCGCGAGACTTCGTGGCGAATGCGTGGATCGTCGATCCGCGAAGGGCTGGTACCGAGATCGTTGTCGCGGAAATCCTGCGTGTCGTCGGCCATACGCTTCCCCTGTGTGGTCAGGACCCTAGCGCTCGGCAGCGGGTTTTCGTTCCGCGATCGCCGGGCGCAGGGTGGACCACGCGCGGCCTTCGCGCAGGCTCGTCCACCAGGTCACCGGATTGAGCGAGGTCGTGCCGTCGAGCGAGAAGGTGATGAATTCCGCGCGCCCGCCGATATTCTGCAGCGGAACGGGGCCCAGCAGGCCTTGCGGATGCGCAAGTTCGCGGCTGTCGGAAGAGTGATCACGGTTGTCGCCCATCACGAAGACATGGCCTTCGGGAATCGTGATCTCGGCAAAATTGTCGAGTTGCTGGTTCTGGTGGTCGATCACCAGATAGGTGGCGCCATTGGGCAGCGTTTCGCGCAGGACCGGTACGCGGCAGATGTCGTCCCCCGCAGCGTTCTGCGCGCGGAAATCGTCGAACCCAAAGCCGTCGCAGCGCGAATTGGCGTCGAGCGGCAGTGCGATCGCGGGCTCGACCTTCTGTTCCACCGGTGCGCCGTTGAGGATGATGCGCCCGTTCTGGACCGCAATCCGGTCGCCCGGCAACGCTACCACGCGCTTGATGTAATCCTCGTCGCGTTCGGGATGCACGGGAATGACGATATCGCCATATTCGGGTGTCGATCCCATCACCCGCCAGTCGCCCCGCGGGGCGAGGTGGAAGCTGACCGAGCTCCAGTTCCAGCCATAGGGATATTTGCTCACCACCAGCCGGTCGCCCACCAGCAGGTTCGGCATCATCGATTCCGACGGGATGTAGAACGGTTTGGCGATGAAGCTGTGAAAGGCGAACACCGCGAGCAGCATCACGGCCAGCCCGCGGATTTCGGCGATCCAGTCGACCTTGTCGTCGGATGTGTCGGTTTTGGTTTTCACTGCTGCCGTGCCGCTGGTCACTGGGGGAGGGCCTCGATGATGACGTAGGCCTGCGCCCATGGATGGTCGTCAGTGAGGGTAAGATGAATGCGCGTCTCATGGCCGGGCGGCACCATTTCCGCAAGCACGATCGCCGCGCCCCCGGTCAGCGACAGCGTCGGAGCGCCCGAGCGCGCGTTGACCACGCCGATGTCCTTCATGAAGACCCCGCGGCGAAACCCGGTGCCGACCGCCTTGGAGAACGCCTCCTTGGCGGCGAAGCGCTTGGCATAGGTGCCCGCAATGGTGAACGGGCGCCGCCGCGCCTTGGCGCGTTCGATCTCGGTGAAGACGCGGTTTTCGAACCGTTCGCCGAAGCGGTCGAGCGAGTTCTGGATGCGCTCTATATTGCAGAGGTCGGAACCGAGACCGATGATCATGCGCGTGCTTCGTCCATCAGGTCGCGCATCCGCCGGACCGCAGCTTCCAGCCCGACGAAGACCGCTTCGCCCACCAGATAGTGGCCGATGTTGAGTTCGGCGAGTTCGGGGATGGCGGCGATGGGCTTTACATTCTCGTAGGTGAGACCGTGGCCGGCATGGGGTTCGATACCCATTTCGCGGGCGAGTTTCGACATGCGGGCGATCCGTTCGAGTTCGCGCGCGGCGCGCTCGCTGTCGCCGTCGAGGCCGGCATGGGCATATTCGCCGGTGTGGAATTCGACCACTGCCGAACGCAGCCGCTGCGCTGCTTCGAGCTGGCGTTCGTCTGCCTCGATGAACAGCGACACCCGAATGCCGTGGTCGGCCAGCTTCCACACGATCGGCGCGAGCTGGTTGTGCAGGCCGGCCGCATCGAGCCCGCCCTCGGTGGTGCGTTCCTCGCGTTTCTCGGGCACGATACAGGCGGCATGCGGCTTGTGCGCAAGCGCGATCGCCAGCATCTCTTCCGTGCCTGCCATTTCCAGGTTCAGCGGCAGGTCGGTAGCCTTCTGTATCCGTTCGAGATCGTCGTCGCGGATATGCCTCCGGTCTTCGCGCAAGTGGGCGGTGATCCCGTCGCCGCCGACCGCGGCTACGATCTCGGCCGCGCGCACCGGGTCCGGATGATCGCCGCCGCGTGCGTTGCGGATGGTGGCGACGTGGTCGATATTGACCCCGAGGCGCAGCCGTTCGCTCACGCCTTGCGGCTCCCCGGCTTGGTCACGGGGATGGCCGCCAGTTCCTCGGGCAGCTCGTCATCGGCATAGGTCGGGAAATTGATGTCGATCAGGGGATAGAACGGCACGCCGAGTTCGGCCGTGCCATTGCTGCGATCGATCAGGGCGACTTCGGCGACCACCTCGCCGCCTTCGCGCGCAACCGCGGCAATCGCCTCGCGGCTCGACAGGCCGGTGGTGACCACATCCTCGACCATCAGCACCTTGGCCCCGGGCTCGAGCCGGAACCCGCGCCGCAAGTGGAATTCGCCATCGGGCCGTTCGAGGAACATCGCGTCCTTGCCCAGCGCGCGGCCCATTTCCTGGCCGATGATGATGCCGCCCATCGCCGGGCTGATCACGACATCGATCTGGCTCCGTGTTTCGCGCGGGATCTTCTGCGCCAGCGCAAACGCCAGCCGCCCGGCGCGATCGGGGTTCATCAGCACGCGTGCGCATTGCAGATAGTGGCCGCTGTGCCTCCCGCTCGACAGTTTGAAATGGCCTTCGAGCAGGGCTTCGCTGGCGCGGAATTCGTGGAGGATTTCTTCTTCGGTCATGATGCATCGGTCCAAAGCGCCTCGCGCCCGATTGCGCAAGAGGCAAAGCTGGTTGCACATTTTTATCGGCCACCCGCTTGAGGCATCTGCATTCCCTGCCTATAGGCGGGCGCAATCGGGCCCAAAACGAGGGCGTTTCCGCCATGCAGGCGGGATTTGACCGCGCCGGCGGGCCCGTATCGAGACACGACACGAAAGAGTGCCAAGACGATGAAAATTCTCGGCTCCCTCAACGGGTTCCAACGGATCGCAGCCAGCCTGGCCATGGCCGCTACGCTGGCCTTCGGCGCACCGGGCGCAATCGCGCAGGATGCGGCTACCGCACAGCTCGAAGCTGTCGATCCGGCCGTGGCTGCCGATGCCTCGAACGAAGACGTGGCCGCCGGTTCGAGCGCCTACGTCCCGATGAAGCCGACCGAAGGCAAGGGTATGCCGGTGGCTGCGGGCATCGATGTGCAGGACCAGTTCTCGCCCATCGGCCAGCAGGCCAATGCGCTGCATATCGGCCTCGTCTGGGTCATGGCGCTGATCAGCCTCTTCGTGCTGGCGCTGTTCGTCTACGTCATCCTGCGCTTCAACAAGCGCGCCAATCCGGTGCCGTCGAAGACCAGCCACAACACCACGATCGAAGTTATCTGGACCGTGGTTCCCGCGCTGATCCTGCTGGGTATCGCCGTGCCGTCGATCGGCCTGCTGAGTGCACAATACCAGTCGCCGCCGAAGGATGCGATCACCGTCAAGGCGATCGGTTACCAGTGGTATTGGGGCTACGCTTATCCCGACAATGGCGATTTCGAAGTCGTCTCGAACATGCTGACCGAGGAAGAGGCCGCTGCGCGGGGCGAACCGCACCAGCTCGCGGTCGACAATCGCATGGTCGTGCCGGCGGGTGTCCCGATCCGTTTCCAGACGACCGCTGCCGACGTGATCCACTCGTTCGCCGTGCCCAGCCTGTGGTTCAAGCTCGACGCCATTCCCGGTCGCCTGAACGAGAAGATCCTCCAGATCGACGAACCCGGCGTCTATTACGGCCAGTGTTCGGAGCTTTGCGGCGCGCGTCACGGGTACATGCCGATCGCGGTCGAGGCGCTGCCGATGGACCAGTACAACGCATGGGTGCTTGCCCAGGGCGGGACGATCGCAGGTGCAGCCGATACCGGTATCGCAGCCGATCCGGCCGCCGCGCCCCTGCAGGAACCCGAAAGCGCGGTTCCCGGTGCCGCCGGTGCCGGCGCAGCCCCGACCGTCTAAGATTTACGTTTAGCTCGAGAGTATAGCACGATGGCTACCACCGCCGACAGCTTCCAGGCCCACACCGAAGACCATGCGCATGACGACCATCATGTGCCCGGGTTCTTCGCGCGGTGGTTCATGTCCACCAACCACAAGGACATCGGGACGCTCTACCTGATCTTCGCGATTATCGCGGGGATCGTGGGTGGTGCGATTTCGGGCATCATGCGTCTGGAACTGGCCGAGCCCGGCATCCAGTATCTGCAGTGGTGGGCCGAATTCATGGGCGGCACGTCGGACTTCGATACCTCGCTGCACATGTGGAACGTGTTCATCACCGCCCACGGCCTGATCATGGTCTTCTTCATGGTCATGCCCGCCATGATCGGCGGCTTCGGCAACTGGTTCGTGCCGTTGATGATCGGCGCGCCCGACATGGCCTTCCCGCGCATGAACAACGTCAGCTTCTGGCTGACCGTTGCCGGCTTCGTGTCGCTGCTGTTCTCGCTCTTCGTGCCGGGCGGTACGGGGCCGGGCGCAGGTACGGGCTGGACCGTCTATGCGCCGCTTTCGACCACCGGCTCGCAGGGCCCCGCAGTCGATTTCGCGATCTTCTCGCTGCACCTTGCCGGTGCCGGTTCGATCCTTGGCGCGACCAACTTCATCACCACCATCTTCAACATGCGTGCGCCGGGCATGACCCTGCACAAGATGCCGCTGTTCGTGTGGTCGGTGCTGGTCACCGCCTTCCTGCTGCTGCTCGCGCTGCCGGTGCTTGCAGCCGCAATCACCATGCTGATCACCGACCGCAACTTCGGAACGACCTTCTTCGATCCGGCCGGTGGCGGCAACCCGGTGCTGTACCAGCACCTGTTCTGGTTCTTCGGTCACCCCGAAGTCTACATCATGATCCTGCCGGGCTTCGGCATGATCTCGCAGATCGTCTCGACCTTCAGCCGCAAGCCGGTCTTCGGTTACCTCGGCATGGCCTATGCCATGGTTGCCATCGGCGTGGTCGGCTTCGTCGTGTGGGCGCACCACATGTACACCGTCGGTCTCGACGTGAACACGAAGATGTACTTCACCGCCGCCACCATGGTCATCGCAGTGCCGACCGGGGTGAAGATCTTCAGCTGGATCGCCACCATGTGGGGCGGGTCGATCGAATTTAAATCGCCCATGGTGTGGGCGATCGGGATGATCTTCCTGTTCACCGTCGGCGGTGTGACGGGCGTGTACCTCGCCAATGGCGGTGTCGACGATGTTGTCCATGACACCTATTTCGTGGTCGCGCACTTCCATTACGTGCTGTCGATGGGTGCCGTGTTCTCGCTCTTCGCGGGGTTCTATTACTGGTTCCCCAAGATGAGCGGCCGGATGCACTCCGAACTGCTGTCGCACCTGCACTTCTGGGTATTCTTCATCGGCGTGAACGTGATCTTCTTCCCGCAGCACTTCCTGGGCCTGCAGGGCATGCCGCGCCGCTATCCCGACTATGCCGAGGCCTATGCCTACTGGAACGAGATCAGCTCGATCGGCTACATGATCATGGCGGCTTCGATGGTCTTCTTCTTCGTCAACATCGTCTACGCCTTCGTGGCGGGCAAGAAGGTCGGCAACAATCCGTGGGGCGAAGGCGCCACCACGCTCGAATGGACGCTGAGCAGCCCGCCGCCGTTCCATCAGTTCGAGACGCTGCCGGTGATCGAGGACCATCACACCGCTCACGATCACATGAGCAAGCCGCAGCCCGCTTAAGCAGCTGCGAAAGACTGGACACGAAAGAGCGGCCGGTCCCATGGTGGACCGGCCGTTTTTCTTTGCTTGCCCGGAGCCTGAGCGAATGCCCCAGATGCGTACCATCGATACCGGTTCAGTCAGCCTGCGCTGCGCCGTCGAAGGCGAAGGCCCGTTGGTCATCATGGTCCACGGCTTTCCCGAGAGTTGGTACAGCTGGCGGCACCAGATCGGCCCCGTCGCGGACGCGGGTTTCACCGCCTGCGCGATCGACGTGCGCGGTTACGGCGGATCGGACAAGCCAGAGCCGGTTGGCGCCTATGCCATGGAACATATCGTCGGCGATTTGGTGGGCCTGCGCGAAGCCCTTTCGCCCGGCGCCCCGGCGGTGCTTGTCGGCCACGACTGGGGGGCGCCGATCGTGTGGAATTCCGCGCTGACGCATCCCGGTCATTTTCGCGCGGTGGCGGGGCTGTCGGTCCCGTTCGCCGGCGTGCCGAACCGGCCATTCACCGAAGTCTTTCGCGAACATTTCACCAGCCAGGGCAAGTTCTTCTACCAGGAATATTTCCAGGAGCCGGGGGTGGGCGAGGCCGAAGCGGAACGCGACCCCCGCGATTTCGTGCAGCGGATGATGTATTCGATCAGCGGCGATGTGCCGCCGGGCGACTATTGGGACAAGCCGCTGGGTGCGACTTTCCTCGAGGGGCTGCCCGATCCCGCGCCGGTAGCCTGGCTGACCGAGGACGACCTCGATTTCTACGAGGCCGAATTTCGCGCGTCGGGCTTTCGCGGACCGCTCAACCGCTATCGCAACCATGAAACCGATTTCGAATGGCTGCAGCAGTGGAACGGCAAGCGCATCGAGCAGCCCGCCCTGTTCATCGGCGGAACCCGCGATCCCGCCACCTTCCTGTTCGGCGCGATCGAGGATCCGGTGGCGCTCATCCGCATGTTCGCACCGCGCATCGAAGGTCACGTGCTCGAGGGCGTCGGTCACTGGACGCAGCAGGAACGGCCCGAAGCGGTAAATACGATCCTGATTGACTGGCTAAAGCGCCTGTAACGCTTTATATGGCGCCCGATCCCATGACCCAGACCGTCCCCACCCAGCTCCCCGCCGAATGGCGCGATTTCTTTGCGCTGACCAAGCCGCGCGTGATGAGTCTGGTTATCTTCACCGGCCTGTGCGGGCTGCTCGCCGCGCCGGGCACTATCAACCCCATCCTTGGCTTTACCTCGGTGCTCTGCATCGCGCTGGGTGCGGGCGGGGCAGCAGCGCTGAACCAGTGGTGGGAAGCCGACATCGACGCGGGGATGAAGCGCACTGCAGCCCGCCCGCTGCCCGCGGGGCGGATGAACCGCACCGATGCGCGGGACTTCGGCGTCCTGATCGCTGCCGCTTCGGTGATGATTATGGGCCTAGCGCTCAACTGGCTGGCGGCCGCGATCCTGGCGTTTTCCGTGTTCTATTACGCGGTCATCTACACGGTCTGGTTGAAGCCGCGCACGCCGCAGAACATCGTGATCGGTGGCGGGGCGGGGGCCTTTCCGCCGCTGATCGGATGGGTCGCGGTGACCGGCGATATCACGCTGATGCCGGTGCTGCTGTTCCTCATCATCTTCATGTGGACGCCGCCGCATTTCTGGGCGCTCGCGCTGTTCGTGAAGACCGATTATGCCAATGTCGGCATTCCGATGATGCCGGTCGTTCGGGGTGAAACCTCGACACGCCGGCAGATCCTCGCCTATGCCGTATTGCTCGTGCCGGTCGCGGCCGCCCCGTGGTTCATCGGCGGGACGGCTCACCTTTACGGTGTTGCTTCGCTTGCGCTGTCGCTTGCCTTCCTTGCGCTTTCGGTTCCGGTCGCTTTTCGGCAGACTGGTACCAATGACACGATGAAGCCCGAAAAGCGCCTGTTCGCTTTCAGCATCATCTATCTGTTCGCCCTGTTCGCCGCGCTGGTGGCCGACCGGGTAATGGCCAATCAGGGATGGATCGCATGACGCCCGAAGAAGAAACCGAATTCAAGCGCCGGCAGAAGAGCCGCAACCTCGTGGTTGGCGGTATCCTGCTGTTCCTCGCCGTTCTTTTCTATGTGATAACCATCGCTAGGATGTGAGCTTCGCCATGACCGCTGCTACTCTCGATACCCGCAAGAACCGCACCGCTCTGCTCGCTTTCGTCGGTGCACTGGCCATGCTCGGTCTGGGCTACGCAGCAGTGCCGCTCTACCAGTTGTTCTGCCAGGTTACCGGCTTCGGCGGTACGACGCAGCGCGCGACCGAGAGCGATGCGGTCATCGCCGAACGTCTTGGCGCCAGTGCCGGCGGGCGGACGATCTCGATCCGTTTCGACGGGACGACTGCGGGCGATGTGCCCTGGAGCTTCCGCCCCGAACAGGTCACCGACACCGTGACGATCGGTCAGCGCGACATGGCTATCTACCTCGCGAAGAACGAATCCGACGAGGCCATCACCGGGACCGCGACCTTCAATGTCGAACCCGAGCAGGCCGGGGCCTATTTCAACAAAATCCAGTGCTTCTGTTTCACCGAGCAGGTGCTGCAGCCGGGGCAGGAAGTGCGCATGCCGGTGCTCTATTTCGTCGATCCGAAGGCGCTCGACGATCCCAACATGGACGGGGTGGAGCAGATTACCCTGTCATATACTTTCCACCGAGCGCTGGAATCTGCCGAGTAGCCCCTAGACCCCAGCGCATTGGCGCATTAAGGGCACCCGCAAAGCGAAACCCAGGACGCGAGTACTATGGCTGGCAACGTCAATCACGAATATCACATCCTCGAACCCGATATCTGGCCCTTCGTCGGCTCGTTCTCGGCGCTGACCTTCACCAGCGGCATGGTGCTCTACATGCACGAAATGGCCAGCGCGCATCTCGTGCTCGGCCTCGGCATTGCCGGCCTGATCGCGACCTTCTTCGCTTGGTTCAGCAACATCGTGAAGGAAGCCGAACGCGGCGACCACACGCCGATCGTCCAGCTTCACATGCGCTACGGCATGATCCTGTTCATCGCCTCGGAAGTGATGTTCTTCGTCGGCTGGTTCTGGAGCTGGTTCGATTTCGCGCTGTTCCCGAGCGAGTTGTCCGATGTCGTGGGCGGGACTTTCCCGCCTGCTGCCATCGAATACGTGATCGATCCCTTCAGCCTGCCGCTGCTCAACACGCTGATCCTGCTGTGTTCGGGCACCACCGTCACCTGGGCGCACCATTCGCTGATCCACGGCGATCGCGATGGACTGAAGAAGGGCCTGTGGCTCACGATCATCCTGGGCGCCGTGTTCACCGCGATCCAGGCCTACGAATACGCCGCAGCGCCGTTCGAATTCGGCGGCAACACTTACAGCTCGGCCTTCTACATGGCGACGGGCTTCCACGGTTTCCACGTCCTCGTCGGAACGATCTTCCTGATCGTCTGCCTCGTGCGGACCTACAAGGGCCACTTCACCCCGCGCCAGCACTTCGGCTTTGAAGCTGCGGCATGGTACTGGCACTTCGTCGACGTGGTGTGGCTGTTCCTGTTCATCACCGTCTACGTCTGGGGTGGCTGGGGCGCGGCCGTCCACTGATGGCTGCCGACAGGCTCGAACAACGCGAAGGGCAGCCCGGCACCGCCGTGGCTGCCCTTCTTGGTTCGTGCCCCACGGTGGATAAACCAATGCCGACCCTGAAATCCTTCACGGGCGGAAATAGTCGCACCGTGATCCCGGAGAGCAGCGCGCTGTGAGACGCATTCCGATATTCGCCACGGTCATCGTAGCCGCCGCCATTGCGGTCATGATCGCGCTGGGTTTCTGGCAGCTCGGCCGGATGGAGGAAAAGGACGCGCTGATCCAGCGCGCCGAACGGTCGCTGGAGATGGCGGAGCCGGTCGGTTATCCAGGCGATCCGGCCCGGGCGGAGGAGTTGCTGTATCGCCGGACCGAGGTGACCTGTGCCGAGGTGGTCGGGATCAACACCGTCGCCGGGACCAGCCTGCGCGGCGAAAAGGGCGTCGCCCACCGCGCGACATGCGCGCTGCCCAGCGGCGAACAGGTCCGCATCGACCTGGGATTTTCGCGCAATCCCGCGCCGGTCGAATGGGCAGGGGGGGCGGTTGGCGGAACCATTGCGCCGGGCGGCCGGATCGTCGCCTCGCAAGGCGTGGCCGGTCTTGCCCCGCTGGCGCCGCCCGATCCACGCGATTTGCCCAACAACCACCTTGCCTATGCGGGCCAGTGGTTCTTTTTCGCGCTCACTGCGCTGATCATCTACATCCTCGCGCTCCGGCGCCGTGCCACGCGGGCTAGGGACGTTTAAAGAGCCGCTTGCTTGCCCGCCCCTGCATGCCCCGCTAACCGCCTATCCCGATGAAATATGTCTCCACCCGCGGCAGCGCTCCGTCGCTCGATTTCGTCGGCGTCACGCTCGCCGGTCTGGCCAGCGATGGCGGGCTCTATGTCCCGGCACAGTGGCCGCGCTTCACGCATGACGAAATCGCCGCGATGCGCGGTCTGCCCTACAGCGAACTGGCCGCGCGGGTGATGCAGCCCTTCGTCGGCGATTGCCTGACGCCCGAGCGGCTGCGCGAACTGACCGCCAAGGCCTATGGCCGCTTCGCCCATGCGGCCGTGACCCCGCTGACCCAGCTCGACGAGAGGCAATGGCTGCTCGAACTGTTCCATGGCCCCACGCTCGCCTTCAAGGACGTAGCGCTGCAATTGCTCGGCCTGTTGTTCGAGGAGTTCCTCGCGCGCGAGGATGGCAGCCTGACCATCGTCGGGGCTACCAGCGGCGATACGGGAAGCGCCGCGATCGATGCGGTGGCGGGGCTCGACCGGGTCGAGATATTCATGCTGCATCCCAAGGGCCGCGTCAGCGATGTGCAGCGCCGCCAGATGACCACCGTGCGCGCGCCCAATGTCCACAACATCGCGATCGATGGCAGCTTCGACGACGCACAGGCAATGGTGAAGCGCATCTTCGCCGATCCCAACGTGACCGACACCCACCGGATCGGCGCGGTCAATTCGATCAACTGGGCGCGGTTGATGGCGCAGGTGGTCTATTACTTCGCCGCCGCGCTGCAATTGGGCGGGCCCGACCGCAAGGTGGCGTTCAGCGTCCCGACGGGCAATTTCGGCGATGTCTTCGCCGGCCATGTCGCAGCGCAGATGGGCCTGCCGATAGAGCGGCTGATCGTGGCGACCAACGTCAACGACATCCTGCACCGCGCGCTCAGCGCCGGCGATTATTCGGCCGGGGATGTGACACCCACCGCCGCACCCAGCATGGACATCCAGGTCAGTTCCAATTTTGAGCGGCTATTGTTCGATGTCGGCGGGCGCGACGGGATCGCTCTGGCCGAGCAAATGCGCGGGTTCGAGAGCAAGCGCGCGATGCAGCTTACCAATGCGCAGCGCGAAGGCGCGTGTGCGCTGTTCACCAGCATGCGCGCCGACGAGGACGACATGGCGCGGGCCATGCGCTGGGCATGCGAGGATTGCGCGGAAATCGTCGATCCGCATACCGCGATCGGTCTGCATGCGGCGCGCGTGGCCGAACTGCCGCATGACGTCCCCGTGGTCACGCTGGCGACCGCGCATCCGGCGAAGTTCCCCGATGCGGTCGAACGGGCGACGGGCACGCGGCCGGGGCTGCCGGCCCGGGTCGGCGATCTGTTCGCGCGCGAAGAAGCCTATCGCGAACTTCCCGGTACCTATGAAGCCGTGCGCGACCATATCGTGGGGCATTCGGCCTGATGGCCCAATTGCGGCGCGATCCGGTGCTGATGGTCGGCGAAGGCTGGGACGCCTATCGCCTGCTCGACAGCGGGCACGGGCGCAAGTTCGAACAATATGGTGACTACCGCTTCATCCGCCCCGAACCGCAGGCGATGTGGTCGCCGCGCATGCCCGAATGGGACGCGCATGGCGAATTCGTCCCCGGCAGCGACGAGGACGGCGGTGGCCGCTGGCAGTTTGCGCGCGACGTGCCGCCGGATGGCTGGACGCTGCGCTGGGGCGACGAAGCGCGCTTCACGGCGCAATGCACGCCGTTCCGGCACCTCGGCTTCTTCCCCGACATGGCCCCGGTGTGGGAATGGATGGGCCGGCAACTCGGCGATGCACGCGATGCCGAGACGATGAACCTGTTCGGCTATACCGGCGTGGGCACGCAGGCGCTCAGCCGCTTCGGCCGTGTGACGCATGTCGATGCGAGCAAGAAATCGGTCGCCCAGGCGCGCGAGAACGCCGCCATGGCGGGGCTCGATGAGCGTCCCATCCGCTGGCTTGTCGAGGATGCGATGAAGTACGCGGCACGCGAAGTGCGACGCGGACGCCGCTATGACGGCATCATTCTCGATCCGCCGAAGTTCGGACGAGGGCCGGATGGCGAGGTGTGGCGGCTCGAGGAGGGCCTGCCGGAGCTCGTGTCCGATTGCCGCCAGTTGCTCGATGCCGACAGCCGGTTCCTTTTCCTGACCGTCTATGCCGTTCGCATGAGCAGCCTCAGCCTGGCCGGCCTGCTTCAGGAACTGTTCGCCGAACTGCCGGGCACGATCGAACATGGCGATCTGGCGGTGCAGGAGGATGGCAGCGGACGGCTGTTGCCCACCGCGATCTTCGCGCGCTGGTCGAATCCGCGCTAGGACGCTGCCCATGGACAATTCGCTGATCCTCGAAGTGGCCGATTTCGAGCACGACGTGCTCACCGGCATCTATTCCGAAGAAACCGGCCGGCCGCAGCCGCTGCGCTTTACCATCCAGGCGCAGATGAAGCCCCTGCGCCGCTATGATCCCGACACTTCGCTCGATCATTCGAAGAACTACATGGATCTCAAGTTCGCCGCATCGGAAGCCTTGCCCGAAGGCGTTCATTTCAAGCTGATCGAGGCGGTGGCCGACCATGTCTGTGAAACGCTGTTCCTGCAGGACCGGCGCATTACCGCTGTGACGGTCAAGATCGTCAAGCTGGCGATTGCGGAGGCGGACGAGAAGATCGGCATCACGCTCCACCGCGAGCGGCGTGAATGAAACAGATCGCGGTGGACGGCCTGCCCGGCGATCCGCTTGCGGCTGCGGCGCTGTTCCACGGACAATGGCTGCCGCTGGCGGAGGATGCCCTGGCCGGGGGCGATGATGCCGTCCTCGTCCTACCATCGGCCGATCACACCCACCGCGAATGGCGGCGGGCGATCGTTGTCGCCCTGGCGCGCAAGCATGCGCCGCGCCGGATCAACATGATCGCGGGGGAAGGCGCGGCGCTCGCCGCGATCGAAAGCTACCTTGCAACGGCGCCGGGCGTGACCGGCCAATATCTGGAAGCCTGAGCCATGGGCGTACGTATCCTTTTCCTCGGTCCGTTGCGCGATCTAGCCGGGCAGACGGAATGCGAAGTCGCAGCGCCGCTCGGTTGGGACGGTCTGCTGGCCGCGGTGAACCCCGCGGTTGCCGAACAGCTGCGCGAGGCGCGGGTCAATCTGGCTTGCGCAGGCAAGGTGCTGGCGGACAAGACCCAGCTGTCGGCGCGGGATGGCGACGAGGTTGCATTGTTGCCGCCGGTGAGCGGTGGCTAGGCTCGTTCTCCAAACGCCGCTCGATGTCCGCGTGCTCGAGAAGGGGCTGTCCGTGGGAGAGGCGCTGGCCGCCTTCAACGCGGCGCAGGGCGCGGCCGGGGCGGTGGTCTCCTTTTGCGGCAAGGTCCGGCCGGACGGCAACGTAAAGGCGCTCGAACTGACGCACTACGAACCGCTTACGCATAGCGGCATGCTGGATCTGGCGCAGGCGGCAAAGGTGCGCTTCGGGCTCGAAGGCGCGCTTGCCTGGCACCGCGTGGGGGTGATGACACCGGGTGAGGCGATCGTGCTGGTGGCTACCGCAGCACGGCATCGGCGCGATGCATTTGCCGGTGCCGATTACCTGATGGACCATCTCAAATCGGCGGCGTGGTTCTGGAAACGCGAGAAACGCGGCGATGCATGGCACTGGATCGAGCCGCGGAAACAGGATCATGCCGATCTGAAGCGCTGGAAATAAATTCCGTTCGTTGATCGAGATCAAGGAATCGCCGGCTGCTCGGGCGCATCAAGGCTCCAACAAAGGAGCCCGCCATGTCCAAGCATTTCACTCGCGAATTCGTTGCCGAACAAGCCGCCATCGTTGCGGCGCCCAAGACCATGCCCGAGACCGACCGCAGTTTCGAACTGCCCAAGGGTCTCTATATCGCGACGGTGGGCCTGTATCTGGGCTTTCTCGCAGTGATGGCTGCGGGTCTTTCGACGCCGGGGCTGATCATCCCGATGGTCATCTTCACGCTGTTTATCGTCGCCGGCTTCGGCCTGCCCGCGCTGTGGACACGGATCGGTCCCGAGCATCGCGGGCGCAACATGAGCTGGGCGAAGCTCGTAAGCCAGGGAATCGTCACGCATACGGGCCGCGTGAAGGCGGGGGACGCCGCGGTCCAGATGCTGATCCTGCCGGCGCTGATCTTCTGCTGGGGCATTGCCACGGTGACGATTGCCGCCTTCGTATAGGCACCTTTCCGGTGGGGGGACGCGGGGCCGGGCAACCGGCTCCGCGTTTTTCGTATGCGCGATCAGCGGATTCGTGCGCGCAGCCTGGCCAGCACGTCGTCTTCCTCGCGCACCAGCGCGATGACGGTCTCCCGCGCTGCTGCGATCGCGGCGCTGTCCTGCGCCTGGACGGTCGCAGCGGTATAGAGGATATCGAGATCGCCCAGCGCCGTCGCGGCAATGCTGCGCGCCGAATCGAGATCGGCGAGGGCTACTTGCGCCGTCGCCCAGCTATCGCTGCCGATCGCGCTGCCGGCGGCGGCGCCGACCCTGCGCTCGGCTGCCGGGACGGCACCGGTGAACTCGGCATGCGCCCCGCGCGCCTGCTCGACCAGTGCAGCAAGCCGCTCATCAAGGCTGCCGGACATCGTTACCGGAACTTGTGGAACCTCCAGCAGTCGCCCCGGGACGGCCTCGAACGTGCCTTCGGCGCGCTCCACATCGCGTGTCGCCAGCGAAGGGTAGCGTTCGGACGCGGTGCCCGCGCAGCCGGCCAGCAGGAATATGGCGAGGGGGAGGGCGAAAAGCTTGCGATCGATCATCCTGTCTTCCATATCACGCAGGCCGCAGCGCACCAGCGGGGATGCAAAATTCCTCGCGGCGAGCGTTGACTTGCGGCAACCTATCGCTTAACGGCACGCTTCTTTCCGGGGCTGCTTCATGTAGCCTGACGGGCGCGCCGTGCATCGCAAGATCACGGCACAGCAATTTGAACGAGAGATAACCACCATGTTCGCAGTAGTGCGCACGGGCGGCAAGCAGTACCGGGTTGCCGCCGGAGACAAGATCGCGGTTGAGAAGCTGGCTGGCGAAGCCGGCGATACCATCACGCTGGGCGACGTCCTGCTCGCAGGCGAAGGCAATTCGCTTTCGGATGCCGGCAAGGTTACCGTTTCGGCGGAGATCATCGCACAGGCCAAGAGCGAAAAGGTGATCGTTTTTAAGAAGCGTCGCCGTCACAACTATCGCCGCAAGAACGGTCACCGCCAGCAGATGACGCTGCTGCGGATCACCGACGTCGGTGCCGGTTCGGCCAAGAAGGCCGCGCCGAAGAAGGAAGCCGCTCCCAAGGCCGATGCCGCGGAAGACAAGGCTCCTGCCAAGAAGGCTGCGCCCAAGAAGGCCGCTGCCAAGACGACTGAAGCCAAGAAGTAAGGAGCGCGGACGATGGCACATAAAAAAGCAGGCGGTTCGTCGCGTAACGGTCGTGATTCGGCCGGTCGTCGCCTTGGTGTGAAGAAGTTCGGCAGCGAGAACGTCATCGCCGGCAACATTATCGTGCGTCAGCGCGGCACCAAGTACTATCCGGGCAGCAATGTCGGCATGGGCAAGGATCACACCCTGTTCGCGCTTACCGACGGCAAGGTCCGCTTCCACAAGGGCAAGCTCGACCGCCAGTTCGTCTCGGTCGACATGATGGCCGAAGCCGCCGAGTAAACCGGACGCTCCGATAACGGGATCGTCCAAACGGGACGGTCCCAGCCGGGTCCACGATCCGGCAACCGAAGAGGGAGATGGGGCCGACCCGTCTCCCTCTTGTCGTTTCTCCTTCTTCAATTCCGCGGCGAAATTTTCTTTCGCCATCACGCAATTGTCACGCGTCCGGCCTAGGAGCCCGGAGCGTGGACCGAAGGGGAGATTACCTATGTTCCATGTGACCGAACGGCTGCTGTTGCGGCCGGCATGGCCCGAAGATGCCGAAGCGCTGCTGGGCGGAATCGCCGATGAAGCGATCGTCCGCAATCTTGCCAGCGCGCCGTGGCCCTATCTCCCCAAACACGCCCGCGAATTCGTCATGCGCCAGCACGACCCGCGCTATCCGGTCTTCCTCGTTACCCTGCCCACGGGCAGCGGCTCCGAAGTTATCGGCTGCATCGGCATCGATCCCTGCGACAGCGCCGATGCCGAGATCGGCTACTGGATCGCACGGCCCCATTGGGGCCAGGGCTACGCCAGCGAAGCGGGCCGCGGCGCGCTCGAAGTGGCGCGCCTTCTCGGCCACCAGCGGATCGAGGCGGGGCATTTCGTCGACAATCCGGCATCGGGCCGCGTGCTGCGCAAGATCGGCTTCCTGCCCACCGGCCGGGTCGCGCCCCGAGCGAGCCGTGCACGGGGCGGCGAAGCACCCTGCAAGCTCTTCAGCCTCGACCTGCGCGCCGATGCCCGCGCGCGGCCGCAGGCCGCCTGAAGCCAGGCAAGAGAAAGGCCCCGCAGGCGCTGTACCTGCGGGGCCTTTCTTCGTTCAGCTACGAAGCCTTACTCAGCGGGCATCAGCGCGTCGCTGAAATCGCCTTCGTACAGCTTGATCAACTCGCGGTCGTCGTGATCCCACGGGTGGAAGCCCGGCTTGAAATAGGCCAGCCACGCGGGGAAGATCCGGCGCACGATGCCCGGGCTGACGGTGAGATATTTGAACAGGCCCCACTTCGCCTTCCAGCCGGTAATGCCGTCCTGTTCGAGCAGAGCGAGCGCATCGGCCCAGCGGTTCTTGAAGAAGCGCGCGGTAACCGTGAGCATGACGAGGCTGCGCACGCGCCAGCGCTTGCCTGCGGTCCAGTCCTTCGTGGCGTGGTTCCAGGTGTCGAAAGCGACGCCCTTGTGCTCGATCTCCTCGGCCGCATGCCAGCGCCACATATCGCGCACTTCCTTGTCAGCGGCGGCGAAATGCTTCGGATTGGCGAGGAATTCGGCTGCCATCATCGCGGTGTAATGCTCGAGCGCCATGGTCACTGCCAAGTTCGCGATAGCCGGGCGCCCCTTGGTCAGCGCGAGCAGTTCCGCCACCCGCGCGTCGATCGTCTTGATGTCGTAGCCCGCGTCCTCGGCCAGCCGATTGAAGGCGATATGTTCGCGGGTGTGGTTAATCTCCTGCTTCACGAACGCGCGGATCTCGCTCTCGAGCTTGGGATTGGCGCCTTCGCGATGCGCCTTGACCGCCTCGATGAAGAAGGCTTCGCCGCGAGGGAAGGTGGCCGACAGGGCATTGTGCCAGGCAGTGCCGAACGGTTCGCCCGCCCACCAGCGCCGCGGGCTGGTGCCGCGATTGAAGCGCTCGTCGCGCACGGTGATGGTCAGATCGGCCGGGGTCGGCGCGGCGTCACGCAAGTCGGTATCGATCATAACGGGGGCGTTCATCAAAAGCTCCTCGGGATTAACTGACATTGATGTAAGTAAGGCCTACTTACATTGCTGTCAATAAATTGGCGTCACGCCTTTCGCGGCCCTGCGCAATGGGTTACCGCACCGGTCAATGGCCACGCGCAAACGACTATCGCCCGAGGAATCGCGACTTGCAGCGCTCGAGGCGGCACGCGTGCTGTTGATCGAAGCGGGGCCGCAATCGGTGACGTTGAAGGCGGTGGGCGCGCGCATCGGCCGCACCCATGCCAATCTGCTGCACCATTTCGGATCGGCGGCGGGTCTGCAGAAGGCGCTGGCCGGCCATCTTGCCAAGACGGTGTGCGACACGATCATCGAGGCGGTCCGGGCAAGCCGCGCGGGTCTCGGATCGCCGCGCGAGGTGGTCGACCTGGCGTTCGACGCATTCGACAAGGAAGGCGCTGGCGCACTCGCCAGCTGGATGATCCTGACCGGCAACGAGGACGCGCTGACCCCGATCGTCGAGACCATCCATCAGCTGGTCGATGAAATCGCGCCCGAGGAAGCCGCGCATGGCGCTGCCCCGACGCAGGTGCATGAAGAGACATTGGCGCTGGTGCTGATGGCCATGGGCGATGCGCTGATCGGCACCGCGCTGTCACGCTCGCTCGGGCTTCCCGAAACAGCCGCGCGCGACCGGGCCGAGCGCATGCTCACCCGGTCGATGGATATCACTCTGCCGCAGGGCTGAGCGCGTCGCGCATCCATTCCGGCGCGCTGTCCGCGTCGATTGCATCCACCCGCAGATGGTCCACCGCCAGGCCGAGATCGGGGTAATCCGCCTTGCGTCGCTTGTCGTCGGAACGCTCGAGCGGGACCACCACCAGCCGCCGGTTGACCTTGCTGCGCCAGTTCATCCGGGCGGTGTTCTCCTGCCCGATATAGCAGCCCTTGCCGAAGCTGACGCCGTGCAGTTCGGCGGCGTTGGTTTCCAGCCACAGGATGTCGCCCAGTTCGGCCCGGCCTTCGGGCACGCCCAGCGCGAGGCGGTGCGCCCGCCAGTCGGCGTCCGCTGCTTCATCGCTGTCGGCAACTGGCGCCAGCCAGCGCTGGCCGAGCGCGGCCAGTCGCGGGTCGGCAGCACCGCCATCGCCCATCTCAGCCTGCCAGTGCACGGCCACGCCTGCATCGACCGCGATCGCGATTTTGCGGCGCAGGCGGTAGAGCGACAGCCGCTTGGCCAGATCCTCGGCCGCATCGGCTTCGCAATCGATCAGCACTTCCCCGGCGGCGCCGGGCCATACGAGGAAATCGAACAGCGTCTTGCCCTGCGGCGTCAGCAGGCCGGCATAGGCGGGCAGGGTTCCCGTGACATCATTCGTCACCAGCCCCTGCAGGAAGGCAATGACGTCTTCGTCGGGGTCTTCGCTGGTGAGGCGGACGATGGCTCGGTCGAACAGGCGGGTGGCAGTCATGGGTGACAGATAGGCCGCCCGACGCCATAGGCAACCACATGGTCGAATCGCTGACAATCCGCCGCCCCGACGACTGGCATCTGCATTTCCGCGATGGTGACACGATGCGCGCCGTGGTCCCGCAGACCGCGCGCCAGTTCGCCCGCGCCATCGTGATGCCCAATCTTGCGCCGCCGGTGACCACCACCGCGCTCGCCGCGGCCTATCGCGACCGCATCCTAGCCGCAGTGCCCGCGGGCCTGGATTTCACTCCGCTGATGACCGCTTACCTGACCGACGAGAGCGACGCGGACGATCTCGCCGCAGGCCATGCCGACGGCGTGCTGACCGCGGCCAAGCTCTATCCCGCCGGTGCCACCACCAATTCCGCGCACGGCGTTACCGACGTCGCCAACATCATGGGCGTGCTCGAACGCATGGCCGATATCGGCATGCCGCTGTGCGTCCATGGCGAAGTGACCACGCCCGATATCGACATCTTCGACCGCGAGGCGGTGTTCATCGACCGCGTGCTGCAGCCGCTGGTCGATCGGCTGCCTACGCTGCGCGTGATCTTCGAGCATATCACCACCATGCAGGCGGTCGGCTTCGTGGAAAGCGCGGGTCCCAATATTGCGGCGACCATCACCCCCCAGCACCTGCAGATCAACCGCAACGACATCCTCGTCGGCGGTATTCGTCCGCATCTCTATTGCCTCCCGGTAGCCAAGCGCGAACAGCACCGGCTGGCGCTGCGCGGCGCGGCGACCAGCGGATCGGCCAAGTATTTCCTCGGCACCGACAGTGCGCCGCACCACCGGCATACCAAGGAAACCGCCTGCGGCTGCGCTGGCATCTTCAACGCGCCCTTTGCGCTGGAAAGCTATGTCCAGGTGTTCGAGGACGAGGGCGCGCTCGACCATTTCGAAGCCTTCGCCAGCCTCAACGGCCCCGCTTTCTACGGCCTTGCACCGAACGAAGAACGGATCACGCTGGAAAAGGCGCCGGTGGAAGTGCCGGGGGAAGTCGATGGCGGCGAGGCGCGGATCGTGCCCTTCCACGCGGGCGAGACGCTCAGCTGGCGGCTGGCTTCCTAGTCCGCGCGACGAGGTCCCACACGAAAATCGCTGCGGCCGCCCAGATGCAGGCAAAGCAGGCGGCCTGGACGGGCTTCAACTCTTCGCCGAACACGGTCAGTCCCAGGACGAAGACGATGCTGGGAGCGAGGAACTGGATGAAGCCGAGCATCGAATAGGGTAGCTTGCGCGCGGCAATCGCGAACAGCAGCAGGGGGAAGGCGGTCACCACGCCGCCGGCCATGATCGCCAGGCTGAGTTCGGTCGAAACGGCGAAGGACGATCCCTGCGTCTGCGCGTAGTACCATGCGATCGCGAGCGATGGCAGCAACAGCAGCGCCAATTCGATCGTCAGCCCGGGGACCGAACCGACATCGAGCTGTTTGCGGATGAGCCCGTAGGAACCGAAGCTCAGCGCCAGCGTCAGGCTAATCCACAGCGTGGTGAGCGCGCCCGCGGCCAGCAGCGAGACACCGATCCCGGCAAGACCCACCGCGGCCCATTGCGGACGCGAGAGCTTCTCACCGAGCAAGACGGTGCCCAGCAGCACGTTGACCAGCGGGTTGATGTAATAGCCGAGGCTGGCGGCATAGACCTGCCCGTTCTGGATCGCCCAGACATAGACCACCCAGTTCACTGCGATCAGCGTCGCGCTCAGCGCCAGCAGGGCGAGAGTCCGGCGATTGGCCAGCGCGGCGCGCAGGTCGGGGCCCTGACGGCGGGCGAGCACAATCAGCAGGCACAGCGGCAGGGTCCAGATGATTCGCCAGCCGACGAATTCGAACGCCGGGACGCTGCGGACAAGGATCAGGTAGAGTGGCAGGAAGCCCCAGATGACATAGGCGCTGAACGCCGCGGCAAGGCCCGTGCGGTCGGTCTGGGGTGGGGCGCTCGCGTTCATTTTCGCGCGCTAGGCCCCCGCGAACACGCCCGCAAGCGGCAATTCGTCGACGCGGAAGCGTCGGCCTGCCGGATTTTTCGAAAGCTGACGGCATGGTTGCATACGGTTCAGGTTTGGCGGCCTAAAGCTTAACGGCATCGCAGGGCCTCCCCTCCTGCCTCTGCGCTCAGAAAGGAATAAACCATGCTCAAGTCTTTCCGGAATGCTTCGATGGCCATCGCCGCGGCAGGCCTCGCCTTCGCCATGCCGGCCAGTGCGGCGCCGGCGATGCACACCAACAGCGGCGCGCACGCAGCGGTTACCGGAGACTTGACCTTCGATCACAAGCGCCAGCGCGGGCATCGGCACGACCGGGATCGCGATTACCGCGATTACCGTGATTACCGGGGCGGGGGTGACTATCGCGGCGGCCAGTCGCGTCCCTATTACATGGGTTACGATCGCGGCTACGGCCAGCCGGTCCGCGCCAACACCCGCGTCTGGCGCGGAAACGACGGGCGGTATTACTGCAAGCGCGACAATGGCACCACCGGCCTGCTGGTCGGCGCGGGCGTCGGCGCACTGCTGGGGCACGAAGTCGCAGGCCAGGGCGGCGATCGCACGCTTGGCGCCATCCTCGGCGGGGCGGCGGGCGCACTGCTTGGCCGGTCGATCGACCGTTCGCAGACCCGCTGCGGCTGATGTGAATTTGCGTTTCGGCCGTGCCCACCCACGGCCGGACAGCGCGGCTCGCCACCGGGCCGTGCGGGCGTCGTCTGTCCTTCCCTTGCGGGGAGGCGGGCGGCGCCCTTTAGCTTTTCAAGCCGGCATGTCCCGCTATGGTGCAGCGCCTCCGGACGGCTGGCAAAGCGCGGCAATTGCAGCGTAGGACAGTCGCGTTCCCAAGTTGAGGTCTATCGATGAACCGTCGCCTGCTCGTCTCTCTCGTTCCTGTTGCCCTTTTGGCTAGTTGTGGTGACACGAACGAGGATGAGGCGGCAGGCGACGCCATGGACCCGGCGAGCGAACAGGCGCTGAACGACGAGCTGTCGTCCGATCCCGATCTGGCCGGACGGAACGAAGCCAATGCCGCGCTGTCGGGCACCGGCAATGCCGCGATCCCCAATATCGACAAGTCGCCCCGCGCGATCGAGGCTGCGCGCAGCCGCGCCGCCGAACTGGTAGGCGGGCGCAGCGAACTGGTTTCGCCGCCGACCGCCAAGACGCTGGGCGACGACAATGCACCGAGCGCGGCGATGGTCGCCGCCGCCCGCGCCGCGGTTTCGCCGGGCGGCGAGAATTGCGGCGAGAAGGTCGATTACACCTCTGCCTGGGCGGCCAAGCTGCCCGCCGCTTTTCCCGTCTATCCGCGCGGCAACACGCAGGAAGCGGCCGGAACCGACGAAGGCCAGTGCGCGCTGCGCGTGGTGTCCTTCCTGACGCCGGTTGCGCTCGAGGAAGTGCTCGCCTTCTACTACACGCGCGCACGCGCCGCCGGCTACAATGCCGAACACACCAAGAGCGCGGGCGACAACATCCTCAGCGGGACCAAGGGGCGTTCGGCCTATGTGGTCTATGCGCGACGGCTGCCGCAGGGCGTGACCGAGATCGACCTCGTCACCACCGACTGACCGCAGCGCGGTCAGCTTTCCCGGATACCGACCCCGATGCTCGCACGGGGTTGCTCCATCTCGTTGCTGGCGACCGGATAGGCGCAATAGTCCGCCGCATAGAACGCCGCGGGCCGGTGGTTGCCCGACAGGCCGACGCCGCCGAACGGCGCGGATGAGGATGCCCCGTTGGTAGGGCGGTTCCAATTGACGATGCCGGCGCGGATCTCGGTCCAGAAATGCTCGAAATCGGCAGGCTTGCCCCCGATCAGCGAGGCTGAAAGGCCGTAGCGCGTATTGTTCGCTTCATAGATCGCCGCGTCGAAATCGGGCACGCGGATCACCTGCAGCAACGGGCCGAACAATTCGATGTCGGGCCGGTCGTGGATCTCGGTCGCGTCGAGGATCGCGGGCGACAGGAAGGGCAGCAATTCGTCGCGCCGCTTCATGTGCATGATCGGCGTGCCGCCCCGGCTCATCAGCGCGACGAAGCTTTCGGACAGCAGGTCGGCGGTGGAATTGTCGATCACGCAGCCCATGAAGGGCTGGGGTTCTGCAAAAGGCTCGTCGACGATGAGCTTCTCGGTCAGCGCCTTTACCGCGGGCACGATCTTGTCGAACATCGAATCGACCACGATCAGCCGGCGCGCTGCGGTGCAGCGCTGGCCGGCGGTGGTGAAGGCGGACTGGACGATCGTCGCCGCCGCATCCTCGATCTTGGGCGTATCGAGCATGACGATGGGGTTGTTGCCGCCCATTTCCAGCGCGACGATCTTGCCCGGATCGGCGGCCAGCTTGCGGTTGATCGCGATGCCCGCGCGTGCCGAACCGGTGAACAGCACGCCATCGACCATCCAGTGCTCGACCAGTGCCTGCCCGACCTCGGCCCCGCCGTGGATGCATTGCACCACGCCTTCGGGCACCTTGGCCTCGTGGAAGCAGCGGGTGAGGAATTCGCCCACTGCCGGGGTTTTCTCGCTCGGCTTGAAGATCACCACATTGCCTGCGATCAGCGCGGGCACGATGTGGCCGTTGGGCAGGTGGGCGGGGAAATTGTACGGCCCCAGCACGGCCATCACGCCATGCGGCTTGTGGCGCAGCGCGGCAGTGCCCTGCAGCGCGCTGTTGAGCTTTTTCTGCCCGGTGCGCTCGGCATAGGCGGTGATCGAGATCTCGACCTTGCCGATGACCGCTTCGACCTCGGTGCGCGCTTCCCACAGCGGCTTGCCGGTCTCGCGCGCGATCAGCTCGGCGAAGGCATCGCCGTGCTTGCGGACTTCATTGGCGAAGCGGCGCACGAATTCGATCCGGCGGCCCAGCGGTTCGCGCGACCATTGCCGCAGCGCCTTGCGCGCGCGCTCGATCGTCTCGTCGACATTGCCCGCCTGGCCGCGCCAGATTTCCTTGCCGGTCGCGGGTTCGGTTGAGACCAGTTCGGTCGTCATGGCGTATGCTTATCCTGTTCTGCGCCTCGGAATGTGCCCTAGGTGGGAGGTTGCGGGCGCTGCGTCAATTCAAGTTGCACTCTCGGCCGGGCGATGCCCTGCGGGTTGCGGGGGTGGGCCATGCGCGGCGCCCATTTCGCGCAGCGCGGCCACCTTGTCGGCCAGCGGTTGCCAGTCGTCGTTTTCGGCGATGGCGGCCCAGATGGTCTCGACTTCCTCGATCAGCATCGATTGCGGACCGCCGCCATTCCAATAGGGGTGCGCGCCAGCGACCGGCTCGTAGCCTGCGAACGCTTCGGCCAGCGATCCCTCTGCCCCGCGGCCCCCGCGGTGCGCGAAAAAGAACGCATCGGGCGCGGTACTGCTGTCGCTCAGCGCCTTTTCGCAGGCCGCGACGAGGCGGCCGTCGGCTTCGGGGCCGCGGCTGGCGACGCCCAGCCTCCAGCACCAGCGCCGCCCGATCGCTTCCATGTAGAGCGGGCCGAAGCGTTCCATCGCGGCAATCAGCGGCGGCGCATCGGCAAGCAGCCGCAAGGCCACCGCCAGCTGGCCGCAGTTCCAGTGCAGCGCCTCGGGCTGGCGGCCGAAGGCGTAGAGGCCCTGGTGGTCGAAATAGGCCGCAGTGAAACCCGGATCCCATCGCGGCAGGAAACGCCACGGGCCGTAGTCGAAGCTCTCGCCAGAGATGTTCATGTTGTCGGTGTTGAGCACGCCGTGGACAAAGCCCGCGACCATCCAGCTGGCGGCGAGATCTGCCAGCCGTTCGACCACCAGATGCATCAGCCGCACTGCGGGGTCCTCGCGCCCGGGGGCGTCTTCAGGCGGTGGCGGGCCGGGGAATTGCGCCAGGCAGTAGTCGACCAGCTGCGCCATGTGGGCGCGCTCTTCGAGGGCAAGCAACCGTTGGAAGGTGCCGATCCGGATGTGGCCGTGGCTCAGCCGCGTCATCACTGCCGAGCGGGTGGGGCTGGGTTCGTCGCCGCGGGTCAGCGCCTCGCCGGTCTCGACCACGCTGAAGGTTTTCGAAGTGTAGACCCCCAGCGCTTCGAGCATCTCGGTGGCAAGGATTTCGCGGACCGCGCCCTTCAGCGTCAACCGGCCATCGCCCCGGCGGCTCCACGGCGTCTGCCCCGAACCCTTGGTGCCCAGGTCGAGCAACCGGCCATCGGCATCACGCAGCTGCGCGTATAGGAAGCCGCGGCCGTCGCCGATCTCGGGGTTGTACACGCGGAACTGGTGGCCGTGATAACGCAGCGCCAGCGGCTGCGGCAAGTTGCCGGCCAGCGGTTTGAACCGGCCGAAATGGCGGAGCCACTCGGCGTCGGACAAGTCGTCCAGTCCCACGGTCGCGGCATACCGCTCGTTGCGGAAACGCAGTTCGGTCTTCGGGAAATCCGCCGGTTCGACTGCATCGCCGATCCAGTCGGCCAGCGTTTTGATCGGCGTGTCGGGGCGATAGCTCGCGGCTTGCGGTTCGGCGCGCATCCAGCGATAGTGGGCGGCATGTCGGCCCGATACAAGGGCACCAACGCCAAGCGACCAAGGTTTTCTCCGCCCCATATGGATAACAGCTACACCGACCGTCACTGGCAGAGCCCCGACGGCCTCACCCTCCGCTTCCGTGACTACGGCAGCGCTACCGGGCGTCCGCCGGTAATCTGCCTTCACGGGCTGACGCGCAATGCGCGCGATTTCGAGGACCTGGCCCCGCATATCGCGGCGCAGGGCTGGCGCGTGCTGGTGCCGACGATGCGCGGACGTGGCGACAGCGATTACGCCGAGGAACCCGCCAGCTACCAGATCCCGACATACACCGCCGACCTGCTGGCGCTGCTCGAGGCCGAGGCGATCGATCGTTTCGTATCGGTCGGCACCTCGATGGGCGGGCTCATCACGCTGGCGCTGGCAGCCCAGCAACCCGATCGGATCGCGGGCACGCTGCTGAACGATGTCGGGCCCGTTATCGAGACCGCGGGTCTCGATGCGATCAAGTCCTATATTGGGCAGGGCCGCAGCTTCCCCACCTGGATGCATGCCGCGCGCGCGCTCGAGGAAGTGCACGGGCCCGCCTTTCCGGGCTATGGCACGCAGGAATGGATCGCGATGGCCAAGCGCACGCTGACGCTGTGCAACAACGGCCGGATCGCATTCGATTACGACATGAAGATCGCCGAACCGATCCTCGCGGCGGACGATGCGGCGGTTCCGCCCGATCTCTGGCCGGCCTACGACCGGCTGGCGCAAAAGCCGCTCGCGCTGCTGCGCGGCGAATTGTCGCAATTGCTGTCGGCGCAGGCCTTCGCCGCCATGCAGCAGCGCGCCCCGCAGGCAATCGCGGCCACGGTGCCCGGGGTCGGCCACGCACCCACGCTCGACGAGCCCGAGGCGCGCGCCGTGGTGGATGCATTGCTGGCCCGCCTCGCATGAACCGGGCGCGCCGCGGCGTGGTGCCGCACATCCTCCATCTGCACTCGACCTTCGCCCCGGGCGGGAAGGAATTGCGCACCGTCCAGCTGATCAATGCCTTCGGTGGCAAGGCGCGGCACACGATCGTTTCCGCCGAACCTGCGCAGCTGGGCGCGGCCGCACGGATCGCGAAGGGATGCGATGTGCGCATCCAGCCGGAATTCCCCAGCCCGAAAGGCTGGCCCCTGCCGGGCCGCCTGCAGAAGATCGCCCGGGCGATGAAGGGCTATGATCTGGTCTGCACCTACAATTGGGGTGCGATGGATGCGGTGATGGCGCACACCTTGTTCAAGGATGTGCATGGTCTGCCGCCGCTGATCCATCACGAGGACGGCTTCGACGAAAGCGAGCTGAAGAAACTGAAAACCAGCCGCACCTGGTTCCGCCGGATCGCGCTGGGGCGTGCATCGGGGCTCGTCGTTCCTTCCGAACGGCTCGAGGAAATCGCGCTGGTCGACTGGCAGCAACCGCTGGGCCGGGTGAAACGCATTCCCAATGGCATCGACACCAAGGGGTTCGCCATGCGTCCGAAGAAGGATGCACTGCGGCTGATCAAGCATCCGGGCGAACACTGGGTCGGCACGCTGGCGGGACTGCGAACGGTCAAGAACCTGCCGCGGCTGGTGCGGGTGTTCAACGATCTGCCCGAAAACTGGCAATTGGTGATTCTGGGCGAGGGCGAGGCGCGCGATGCGATCCTGGCCGAAGCCGATCGGTTGAAGATCAACCACCGGGTCCATGTGCCCGGGCCGGTAAGCGATCCGGCGCGGGTCATCGGCCTGTTCGACATCTTCGCGCTGTCGAGTGATTCCGAGCAATTCCCGCTGTCGGTGGTCGAGGCGATGGCCGCGGGCCTGCCGGTGGTCGCGCCTGCAGTGGGCGACATTGCCGACATGGTGTCCGAGGCGAATGCGGAATTCATCGCGCCGCCAGGCAATGAAGAGGAATTGCGCATGGCGCTGGTCCAGCTGGCGGTGTCGAAGGACCTGCGCCGCGAGGTCGGTGAAGCCAACCGCGCCAAGGCAGTGGCGCAGTTCGACGAAGCCAAGATGGTCGCGACCTATCGCCGCCTCTATTCGAGCGCGATGGGCCTTGAGCTCTAGGCGCTTTAAGCCGCCGTTCACGCGGGCGGGGACAGGCAGTCCCGACCATTGCCCTTGTCCGCGCCTGTCCGTAAAGAGCCGCGCAAACCGACCCCTTTCCAGATGGAGCCCGCCGCTGTGGCCCTGACACCCAAGAACGAACTGTCCCGCGAAGAAAAGCGCGCCAAGCAGGAAAGCGCACAGCAGGAAGCGCTGCTGCGCGAAGTCGACGACGCCGTGCGCCAGAGCGACGCCCAAGCGTTCCTCGACCGGTGGGGCAAGCCCCTGCTGGGCCTGATCATCCTCGCGCTGGTGGCGTTCGCCGGATATCTCTACTGGGACAGCCGCCAGGAAGCCGCGATGGAACGCGATTCCGAAACGCTGGTCGGCGCGCTCGACCAGATCCAGGCGGGCAATCTCGACAGCGGTTATGACCGCCTCGAGGAACTCGCCGCGGGCGAAGGCAGCGGCGCGGCGGTTGCAGCCAAGCTGATGCGTGCAGGCATTGCCGAACAGCGCGGCGATACCGACGAGGCCTCGGCGCTATTCAAGCAGATCGCCGCCGACGACGGTGCGGCGCCCGCCATGCGCGACCTTGCGCGGTTGCGCGATGTGGCGCTCAATTACGACGCGATGGACAGCGCCGACATCGTCGCTGCGCTCAAGCCGCTGGCGACCCCCGGCAAGCCGTATTTCGCCAGCGCTGGCGAGCTGGTCGCACATGCCTATCTCGATCAGGACAAGCGCGCCGAAGCCGGTGCCCTGTTCGCGCAGATCGCCAAGGATCAGACCGCGCCCGAAAGCGTGCGGTCGCGCGCCCGCCAGATGGCCGGCGTGCTCGGTGTCGATGCGATCGAGGACGTCGAAGCGCTGCTCGCAGAGCAAGGGGTCGAACGCGAAAGTGCCGCAGGCGAAGACGCCGCGGTCGCAACCGAATAAGGCAGGCTGCGGCCCGCCACCAGATACGGAACGAGGACACAGATGAACCGCACAATCCTATCGCGTACGGCATGCGCCGCTGCCCTGGCACTCGCGCTGGGTGCTTGCAGCGGCGGCCTGTTCGGCGGCGGCGACAAGAAGGTCACCCCCACGCTGGGCGATCGCCAGCCGATCTTGTCGCGGATCGAGACCGGCGCCAAGGTCGACCCGGCGCTGGCCACCGTGTCGATCGTCCTGCCCCCGGCGCAGGTCAATGACAGCTGGGCGCAGGCGGGCGGCAATGCGGGCAAGTCCTATGGCCATCTGGCCCTGGCGAGCGACCCGTCGCGTGCCTTTACCGTCGATATCGAAGGCGCCAGCCAGCGCCGCCGTTTCGGCGCGGCACCGGTCGTTGGCGGCGGCATGCTGTTCGCGGTCGGCAGCGACGGCGTGGTGTCGGCCTTCGACGCGGCGACCGGCGCGGCGCGCTGGAGCTACAACCCTGGCGTCGAGAGTGCGCTGAGAGATTCTGCTTTCGGCGGCGGCGTCAGCTATGCCGATGGCAAGGTCTACATGACCGACGGCGTGGGCGATGTGGCCGCGCTCGATGCGGCTAGCGGATCGGTGGTGTGGAAGGTGCGCCCCTCGGGCCCGCTGCGCGGATCGCCCACGGTGGCGTTCGGCTCGGTCTTCGTGATGACGCAGGACGACCAGATCTTCGCGCTCGATGCCGCCGATGGATCGGTACTGTGGCAGGACACCGGTTCCTCGACGCAGGCCGGCGTGTTCGGCGTGGCTGCGCCTGCCGCCGCGCAGGGCACGGTGATCGCGGGCTACAGTTCGGGCGAACTGATCGCGCACCGGTACGAAAATGGCCGGACGCTGTGGGCCGATGCGCTCGCGCTGACCTCGATCTCGACGCAGGTCGGTTCGCTGACCGATATCGATGCCGATCCGATCATCGACAATGGCCGCGTTTACGCACTGGGGCAGGGCGGCCGCATGGCGGCCTACGAACTGGTGACCGGGCAGCGGATCTGGGAACTCAACCTCGCAGGCATTTCCACTCCGGCAATCGCGGGCGAGTGGATCTTCACGCTGACCGACGATGCGCGCCTGCTCGCCATCGCCCGTTCGACCGGCAAGGTACGCTGGCTGACCCAACTGCCGCGCTGGCGCGACGAGAAGGACAAGAAGGGCCCGATCTTCTGGTCGGGACCGGTGCTTGCCGGGAACAATCTGTGGGCCGTCAGCTCGGAAGGCGAAGTCTACCGCATCAGCAGTGCGGAAGGTTCGGCCAGCCTGTTCACCGACCTCGACGAGCCGGTTTCGCTGGCCCCGATCGTAGCGAACAACACGCTCTACATCCTCGACGACAGCGGAAGGATCACTGCGTTCCGCTGATCGTCGTGCTAGCATGACCCGCCTGTTAACCATTCCGGGCTAACGAGGGGAGGTCATGAGCGCGCCTGCAACAGCACCCGCCGCGCGGCCGAAGAGCGATGTCTCCGCGGCCGTGGGGCTTGTTGGCCTCGCCGGGCTGCTGGCCTGGGTCGCTTTCGCGCGCGCCTTTCCGGCGATCGCCGAAACCTTCGACTGGGCGGTCCCGCGCGATACGCTGGGCGGGCGCAGCTCGGCGCTGGTCGGCCTGCTGGCCGCAGCGCTGCCCATGGCGGCGTGGTCGATCTTCGTCGAAAAGGTGCATCTGCGCCCCTCGACGGGTCTCGACTGGTCGCTGCCCTCACGCCGCGAGCCCGACCGCGCGGTGACCTGGGTAAAGCTGGCCGGCCTGTGGGCGACCTGGGCAATCATCGCCGGCCTCTATTGCCTGTGCCGTTGGTACTGGGACGGGCAATATCTCTTCTCGATGCAGGTCCTGGCCTACGCGGCCATTCCGCTGGTCGTACTCTCGCTGCTCTATGTCCCGTGGCTCGACAGGGCGCTGGTCGAGCCGCGCGATCATGCCTGGCACTTTGGCGCCATGCTGTTGCTGCGTCCCGGCTGGGACGCGCGAGAAGTCCTCAGTCACTGGCGCGTATGGATCATCAAGGCCTTCTTCACGGCCTTCATGGTCTCGATCGTGCCCTTTGCCTTCCATACCATCGTGACGGCCGATTTCGCCGAAGTTGCCGCGCGTCCCGAACGCATCGCGCTGACCATTATCGAAGCGATGTTCATGATCGATGTCATGATCGGGACGGTGGGCTATATCGTCACCATGCGCCCGCTCGACGCGCATATCCGCTCGGGCAACCCGCTGCTGGCGGGCTGGGTGGCGGCGCTGATCTGCTATCCGCCGATCGTCTGGGGCATCCTCGGCAATGGCCGGGCGATCAATTACGAACAGAACACCGCAGGCTGGGTGCACTGGATGGCCGGGAACGACACGCTGCTGGCGCTATGGGGCGCCGTGCTGGTCGCGCTCACCGGGGTCTACGCATGGGCGACCTTCGCCTTCGGCCTGCGGTTTTCCAACCTCACCTATCGCGGGGTGCTGACCAATGGCCCGTATCGGTTCACCCGCCACCCGGCCTATGTGTCGAAGAACCTGTTCTGGTGGGCCGCGGTCCTGCCGTTCCTCGTGACCAGCGGCTCGCCGGTCGATGCAATCCGCAACAGCTTCTTCCTTGTGGTGGTCAACGCGATCTATTTCTGGCGCGCCAAGACCGAGGAAGCCCACCTGCTGGCCGAGGATCCCAAATACCGCGAATACCACGCATGGATGGCGCAGAACGGGCTGCTGACCGCGCCGCTGACGCGGATATGGAACCGGGTCAGGCCGCAGCCCGCAATCGCGCCGCAACCGGCGGAGTAATCAGCGCAGCGGCTGTCCCTCGTCGGTGTCGTAGATGCGCAGATCGCTGGCCTCGGGCGGGTTCGCCCCCATGAACTCCTGAAACGCTGCCATGTGGTCGGACTTGCCATGCGCATCGAGCGCCGCCTGGTCGCGCCAGCGTTCGAACAGGATCAGCGTGTCGGGATCGGCGAGGTCGCTGGCAAAGGCATAGTCGATGCAGCCGTCCTCGGCGCGGCTGGCGCGGACCATTTCGACGATCGCCTTGCGCGTGGCAGCATCGATCGAGCGTCCCAGCCTGATTGTACCGTTGATCTGGATCATCGCTGTTCTCCCACGCTTCTCAGAAGCTGTACTTGTAGATGCGGTCGATATCGCCGCCCCATTCGCCGTTGTAGCGGTCGAGCATGACCTGCGCCGGAACCTTGCCCGTGGCCACGATTTCGTCGAGCGTTTCGAGGAAGCCGGTCTCGTTGTCGCCCGATGAATTGAGACGGCCCCGCGCGGCGAGTCCCGCACGGGCGATTGCCATTACTTCCCTCGCCAGATCGTGCAGCTTGCCGCCACCGGGGATGGGCGCATCGAGCGCGAGCCGCGGCACCGCGTTGCGCAGTTCCTCGCGCTCTTCCATCGTCCAGTGCTTGACCAGGTCCCACGAGGCATCGAGCGCGGACTGGTCGTAAAGCAGGCCGACCCAGAAGGCGGGCAGCGCGCAGATCCGGCTCCACGGACCGCCATCGGCGCCGCGCATCTCGAGAAAACTCTTCAGCCGCACTTCGGGGAAGGCGGTGGACAGATGGTCCCACCAATCGCTTTCGGTGGGCTTTTCGCCGGGCAGGATTTCCAGTTTCCCGTCGAGGAAATCGCGGAAGCTGAGGCCGGCGGCATCGAGATACTTGCCGTCGCGGAAGACGAAATACATCGGCACGTCGAGCATGTAGTCGACCCAGCGTTCATAGCCGAAGCCGTCTTCGAAGACGAAGGGCAGCATGCCGGTCCGGTGCGGATCGGTATCGCTCCAGATATGGCTGCGATAGGACAGGTAACCGTTGGGTTTCCCTTCGGTGAAGGGGGAGTTGGCAAACAGCGCGGTGGCCAGCGGTTGCAAGGCCAGCCCGGTGCGGAACTTCTGCGCCATGTCGGCCTCGCTCGAATAGTCGAGATTGACCTGGATGGTGCAGGTGCGCAGCATCATGTCGAGGCCCAGATTGCCCACTTTGGGCATGTGCCGCATCATTATGTCGTAGCGGCCCTTGGGCATGACCGGCAGTTCCTCGCGGGTCTTGTCGGGCCACATGCCGAGGCCGAGGAAGCCAACCCCGCACCGTTCGCCGATTTCCTTCACCTGCGCGAGGTGGCGGCCGGTCTCGGCGCAGGTATCGTGCAGGTTTTCCAGTGGCGCGCCCGACAGTTCGAGCTGGCCCGCGGGCTCGAGGCTGACGGTTCCGTCAGAACCGCGCATGGCAATGACCTTGCCGCCTTCCTCGATCGGCTCCCAGCCGAACTCGCGCAGCGACAGCAGGATGTCGCGGATGCCGCCTTCTTCTTCATAGGACAGCGCGCGGTGGTCCTTGCTGCCATAGACCAGTTTTTCGTGCTCGGTACCGATCCGCCAGTCGGCCTTCGGCTTTTCGCCGCGCTGCATCGGGGCAACCAGCTGGTCGCGGCTTTCGATAATGGGGTCCTGTGCCCCCGATGTCTCGCGCGTGCTCATGGCGCGTGGCGATAGGCAAGGCGGCCGTGCGTGAAAAGGAAATTAATCTGCGTCCAGCCAGTCGCCCGCTTCGGCCATCCACACCGCCATGCCGGCAATAGCCGCAGTTTCGCCGCGCAGGATGCGGGGGCCGAGGCTGATCGCGACCGATGCGGGATGCGCGCGGATGGCTGAGCGCTCGGCGTCGTCGAACCCGCCCTCGGGGCCGACCAGCAGCGCGGCGGGCCCCTCGGCATAGCAGAAGGCATCGGCGGCCGGCTCGCCGCCTTCCTCGTCAGCGAAGAACAGGTGGCGATCCTGCGGCCAGTCACGCAGCAAGGCATCGAGCCGGGCCGGGGCCGCGACTTCGGGCAGCGCGGTGCGTGCGCATTGCTCGGCCGCCTCGGTCACGATCGTGGCCGCGCGCTCGGCATTGAGCTTGTCGGCGACGCAGCGCCGCGTCAGCACCGGCGCAATCCGCGCCGCGCCCAGTTCGGTCGCTTTCTCGAGCACGACGTCGAAGCGGTCCTTCTTGAGCAAGGCCGGGCACAGCCAGAAATCGGGCACCGCTTCGCGCGGCCGCTGGTGGTCGCGCGGCTGCAGCACGATGCGGCGCTTGCCTGCTTCGATCACTTCGGCGGCCCATTCACCCGTCATGTCGTCGCACAGGATCACCGCATCGCCGGGGGCGACGCGCATGACCTTCGACAGGTAGTGCGCCTGATTGCCCTCGACCGTGACAGGCGTATCGGCCGACAGCTCCTGCTTGACGAACAGACGCGGAGCGCTCTTGGGCGGCCAGGCGGGGGTAGCGGGCATGGCCCCTCTAATCACATCCGCCATACGGGCGAAAGCCGGGATCGGGGTGCTTTCCTAAAGAAGGTCCACGGCGATCCCCGCTTTCGCTGCGATGGCGAGATTGATAGGGCCGGCGCGATGAATGAAACCGTCGTCCCCGACAGCGAACACCGCGGGCTGGTTGCGCGCCTCCCGCAACTGCCGCGTGACCTGGCGCAACTCGCGCGGTTCGACCGGCCGATCGGCTGGTGGCTGTTGTTCTGGCCCTGCGTCTGGGGCGTGTGGCTGACCGGCGCGGGCTGGCAGCTGGCGCTGCTCGCGTGGTTGCTGCTGGGGGCTGTCGCGATGCGCGGTGCGGGCTGCGTCTACAACGATATCGTCGATGCCGAGCTCGACCGGAAAGTCGCCCGCACCGCTTCGCGCCCGGTCGCCAGCGGGCGTATCTCGAAGAAGCTCGCATGGGCATGGCTGCTGGCGTTGTGCGCAGCCGGGCTGCTGGTGCTGTTGCAACTGCGCCCGCTGGCGCAGGGGGTGGCACTGGGCAGCCTCGCGCTGGTCGCGGCCTACCCGTTCATGAAGCGGATCACCTGGTGGCCCCAAGCCTGGCTCGGACTGGTTTTCACATGGGGGCTCTTGGTCGGATGGACGCAGCTGCGCGCCGACAATTGGGACGCGCTCGCCGCGATGTATGCAGGCGCAGCGCTGTGGGTGATCGGCTATGACACGATCTATGCGTTGCAGGACCGCGAGGACGACGCGCTGGTCGGCATTCGGTCGAGCGCGCTGCGTCTCGGCGGGCATGTGCAGGGCGGGGTGGCGCTGTTCTATGCCGGTGCGGTCACGCTGTGGGCGCTGGCCTTCTGGCTTTACCGCGCGGACTGGGTCGCCCTGTTGGCGCTGTTGCCTGCCGCCGCACATCTGGCCTGGCAGGTCGCCACGCTCGATGCCGAGGATGCCAGCAATCCGCTTGCCCGGTTCCGCGCCAACCGCTGGGCCGGGGCGCTGGTCGCGGCGGCCTGCTTCGTCGTGGGCAACGCCTGATGTGCAATCTGTACCGCATGACCAAGAACAAGGACGAGGTCGCCAAGTGGTTCGATGCGATCGACGACCTGGCAGGCGCGAATTTCGGTGCCGAAGTGTTCCCCGGCTATCCCGGCGCCGTGGTGGCGGAAGGCCGGCTCACGCAGATGAGCTGGGGTTTCCCGTTGGTGCTCAAGGGCAGCAAGGGACAGCCGCTCAAGCCCAAGCCGGTCAACAATGCTCGCACCGACAAGCTTGGCAGCCCCTTCTGGCGCGCCAGTTTCGAATCGCGCCGGTGCCTGATCCCGGTCACTGCCTGGGCCGAGGCGGAAGGCGCGAAAGGAAGCAAGACGCGAAGCTGGCTGAGCCGCCCCGATGCCGAGGTGTTCGCTATCGCCGGGGTGTGGCGCGAATCGGCGGAATGGGGGCGCTGCTATGCAATGGTGATGACCGAGGCCTGCGGGGTCGCTGCCGATTGCCACGCGCGCATGCCGGTGTTGCTGGCGCGGGAAGACCACGGTCGGTGGACGCAGGGTTCCGCCGAAACCGCCCACGCGCTGTGCCGTCCATGGGAGGGGCCGCTCGTCCTCGACCGGACCGATCAGCCATGGGCGGGCGGCGCACCAGCGACAGCCAGGCTGCTCTGACATGCGGATTGCGATGTTCGAGCCCGAGATCGCCGGAAACGTCGGCGCCGTGCTGCGGCTGGGCGCATGCATGGGCGCGGGGGTGGACCTGATCGAGCCACTGGGCTTCGCGTGGGACGATCGCCGGGTGCGGCGGGCGGCGATGGACTATATCGACCATGTCACGGTCACGCGTCATGCGGGGTTCGCGGCGTTTCGAGCCAGCCTGGGCGACAGCCGCCTCGTGCTGTTCACCACCAAGACGACACACTCGGCCTACGACTTCGCCTTTCGCGCCGACGATGTGCTGCTGTTCGGCAAGGAAAGCGCAGGCGTTCCGGATACCGTCGTGGAAGCCAGCCATGCGCAGGTGCGCTTGCCGATGCGTCCCGCGGTCCGCTCGCTCAATGTCGCGACGAGCGCCGCGATCGCGTTGGCCGAGGCGCAGCGGCAGACGGGTACGCTGCCCGGTTGAGGCTCGACCGTGGACAAACCGGCCCACGCGGACGCCGCGCGCTTGAGCAACTCGGCAAGATCTTCGTAACCATGTTCGCATGACCGACACATTTGCAGCGCTGGCCGATCCGACACGGCGGCACTTGCTCGACCGGTTGAGCGAGGAGGGCGGCCTGACGCTGGCGAATCTCAGCGAAGACCTGCCGATGACCCGCCAGGCGGTGGCCAAGCACCTCGCCGTGCTCGAAGCGGCCGAACTGGTCGCTTCCGAACGCGACGGGCGCTGCAAGCGGCACTATCTCAACCCGGTGCCGCTGGCGAAGATGGCGCGCCGCTGGCTCGGCCGGTTCGAGGAGGTTCCCCTCGGGGCGATGGCCGGGTTCCAGGGCGCACCGGCCGGCGCGGGGATGGCGCGAACAGCGACGCGCGGTGCATCGGCTCATTCATAGCTGACCACCTCGAATTCAATCCCGTCCCAGTCGAAGAAGTAGAACCGCCGCCCGGGTTCGTAATCGTCATGCCCGAAGGGTTCGAGGCCGTGCGCAGTCACCGCGGCCTCGAGATCGTCCACGGAGAAAGCCAGGTGGTTGAGCGGGTGGCCCTTGGCATAACCCCCGCGCACATGCTCGCCAGTGTAGAGCGCGATGTAATCGTGCCGTCCCCCGACATGGACCGAACGCCCATATTTCTGCGACGGACCGCGCCAGCGCTCCTCCCAGCCCAGTAAGTCCCTGAGCAGCGCGGCGCAGCGTTCGGGGTCGGTCACCGAGATATTGGCGTGTTCGAGCCGTCCTGTCGTCATCTTGCATCTCCTGTTAGGCGGGGCCGGATGGCCGCCCGCCGGTTGCGATGCACAGCCCTATGCAACCTCAACTTCACTTGAGGTCAAGCTCGAAATAATCTATCAGCCTGATCGATGAATGCGAACGACCAGCTCAGCATCGGCGATCTTGCGCGCCGCACCGGCCTTTCCGCCTCGGCGATCCGTTTCTACGAGGACAAGGGGCTGATCCATTCGATCCGCACCGCAGGCAACCAGCGGCGGTTCCTGCGCAGCGATATCCGGCGGCTGAGCTTTATCCTCATCGTCCAGAAACTCGGCCTGTCGCTCGAGGATATCGGCGAACATCTGCGCAGCCTGCCGCAGGGCCGCACCCCCTCGAGCTTCGACTGGTGGAAGATCAGCGAGGCAATCCGCGAAAGCCTCGACCGCCGGATCGAGCAATTGCAGGGGCTGCGCGACAATCTCGATGGCTGCATCGGCTGCGGCTGCCTCAGCCTCAAGACCTGCAAGCTCTACAATCCCGATGACATGGCGGCCGAAGCCGGGCCGGGACCGCGGGTTCTGCGCTAGCCGCCGGTCTGCCGTGGCCGGATTGATCAGCTGCTCTGCACCGGCTCCGACCGGTTGTCACCCGAACACCATACTCCCCAGCAGCCGGCCCGGTATCAGCGTGAAGGATCCGGCGAGGACCAGCCCGATATAGAGCCCGGTCATCACGCTCTGGTGCGCTGCAATACGCTTCTTCCATGCCAGCCAGACACCGACCGGCGCGCAGATGAGCGTCCACACGGTGAACAGGTGGAGCGCGCTGAAGCCGGTCCCGAAGAGACCCGCCCCCGGCGACCGGATGAAGGCCGATGCCAGCGCGGTCACGACCATCAACAGGACCCAGACCCGGCCGAGCCGGCGGTGCCAGCGATCGCCCTTGCGGCGCAGCAGGACGACGGGTCCCAGCAACAGCGCGGACAGCACCGTCGCCAGATGGACGACGATCGGCAAGCTGATCCCGCGCGATGTCTGCATGGCATCCTGCGATCCGAACCCGCCGAATACCATCGATATTCCGGTCATGACCACGGTCGCCGCGATTGTGATCGCAGCGGTCGACAGGATCGAGGGCGGCTTTGCCGCGCCCGTCGTGGTTTCGTTCGGCCTGTTGCGGCTTGCGGTTCTGGGCATGGTGATGTTCCGTCGGTTCGGTTTTTCGTTCAAAGGAACTTCCGGATTGATCGGAGCCGCAGCAAAACAAAGAGGAACTACGTGAACGGTCAGGCAAACACGTGGACGGTCGCCGCTGCCGCGCGAACTGTCCGGGAAGACATTCGGCGGTGACCGACCAGCTTCTCCCGGAACAGTCAGGCCGGCCGAATCGCCGCCCCGGTTCGCGCGAGCGCATGCTCGCCGAAGTCGGCATCGTGGCGCTTGGCGGTGTCTTCCTCGCCCTGATCGGATTCCCGCCTGCGTCAGAGGCATCGCTCGGCATGCAGATGGCTTTCGGTATCGGCGGATGCCTGGCCGGCTGGGCGGTCATGCGCGGGCTGTCGTTGATCGGTGCCGCATCGGCGCGCATGCTCGGCTTGGACGAACTGTGGGGCTATGCCTTTGCCATTCCCGTGGGATCGGTCGTCATCACCTGGGCCATACTCTGGCTGACGGGCGGGACCAGCGGTGCGTTCGGCCCCGCCTTTGCGTTTGCCTGGCCGATGTCGATGCTCATCGCTGTCGCCTTTTTTGTGCTGTTCTTCCTTGCCTATCGCCGCAGCGAAAGGCGAACGGGAGGCGAGATGTCGGCGCCGCGCGGTGACGCGCCGGGCGATGGTGCATCCGCTTTGACCGAGACCGCCATGCACGGCCGCTTGCCCAAGGGTTTCCCGCGCATCATCGCGATGACGGCGGAGGATCACTATGTGAAGGTGATCGGCGACGGGCGCAGCGAAATGGTCTTGATGTCGCTGTCGGAGGCCGCCGAACTGGTTCCGCCGGGAGCGGGGTTGCGCGTCCATCGCAGCTGGTGGGTGGCGCAATCGGCTATCGCGGGGAGCGAAAAGAACGGCAGGGACACCAAGATCGTGCTGGCAACCGGCCTCAGGGTGCCCGTGGCTCGCGGGCGCGCTGCGCAGCTAAAGGACGCCGGCCTGATCTGATCCCTCGAGGCCGTTCCCGGCCGGGCAAGTCGCCTCAGTACTCCGGCCCCAGTTCCGCATCGAGATCGCGCGGGCGGGCGAAGTGGGCGAGTACGCCGCAACCGGTGCGCAATTCGCTCCAGTCGTCGATATCGAGCTCGAACACCGCATAGGCAGCGGTGGGGAATTTGACCTTGGCCTCGTCGTACAGCGCGTTTTCCTGCTTGGGCGCGACCAGTTCGAACAGCATGTCGCCAAGGCCGGGATTGTGGCCCGACAGCAGCAGCGCATCGCCATCACCGCCTTTTTCGCGGATGATTTCCATGATCGTATCGGTTCCCGCGAGATAGAGCCGTTCGTCCCACTCGGGGGCCATGTCGGGCAGCGCTTCGGCCAGCGTGGCCCTGACCCTTTGCGCCGGGCTGGCGAGCAGGTGATCCCATGTGACGCCATGCGCGCGAATGTGGTCGCCGATCACCTGCGCTCCGCGCCGGCCGCGATCGTTGAGCCCGCGATCGAAATCGCGCTTGTCGCTCTGTCCCCAGTCGGACTTGGCATGACGCAGCAGGCCGAGGATCTTCATGCGTGCGTCATCACTGGGGCAGGATCTCCGCTGTCGAAAGGTCGGCGCTAACAACACCGTTGGCCACGCGCTGTAAAGCCTCTTCGAGCGTCAGCCGCGTGACGGGGGTGCCTTCGGGAAAGGCGGACAGCAGCCGGCTGGGAAAAGCGGGCGAAAGCACGACGAAATGGCCGGCATCCTCGCGCGTGCGGATCAGGCGCCCGAAGGCCTGCGCCAGTCGCGCGCGGATGATGCGGTCGTCATAGCGCTTGGCGCCGCCTTCCTGATCCGCCGCGGCGGCGCGGCGCGCGCGGTGAAGGATGGTCGGGCGCGGCCACGGCACGCTTTCCATCACCACGCAGCGCAGGCTCCGGCCGGGCACGTCGACCCCGTCGCGCAGCGCATCGGTGCCCAGCAGGCTGGCGCGCGGATCGTCGCGGAAGATGTCGGTCAGCGTGCCCGTATCGATCGGATCGACATGCTGCGCATAGAGCGGCAGGCCGGCGCGCGCGAGGCGGTCGGCGATCCGGCCATAGACCGCGCGCATCCGCCGGATCGCGGTAAACAGCCCCAGCACGCCGCCATCGCTCGCCTCGATCAGCCGCGCATAGGCACCCGCCAGCGCGGGGATATCGCCCTTGCGGATATCGGTGACGATCAGCACTTCTGCACGGCCCGCGTAATCGAAGGGGCTTTGCGCCTCAGCGGTCTTCGGCGCCAGTTCCAGATGCGGCGCGCCGCTCTTGGTGATGGCATGCGGCCAGTCGGGCCCGGTCTCGTCGCGGTCGGTCAGCGTGGCGCTGGTCAGCATGACCCCGTGCGCGGGTTCGAGCACGACCTTGGCGAAGGGCTTCATCGGATCGAGCCAGTGGCGATAGATCCCGACATCGAATTCGCGCGAATCGTTGCGGTCGACCTGCAGCCAGTCGATGAATTCGGGATCGGCGGGCCCGCCGAGCCGCGACAGCAGCGCTTCCCAAGCCGCGATCAGGTCGATCCGCCAGGCGAGCGAGTGGCGCGCGCCTTCGATGCGTGCACGGCCTTGCCCATCCAGCCAGTCGGGCGCGTCCTCGACGATCGCTTCGAGCCGTCCGGCAAGCTTGAGCAAGGGTGTGCGGATGGCTGCCAGCGCCTGCGCCGCAGTGCCTGCCGCCTCGACCAGCTCGCCGGGTAGCTGGGCGGTTTCGGTCTCGATGCCATAGCCCATCTCCAGACCGCTTTCGTCGCGTGCGAAAGTGGTCGCGCGCACTGCTGCCAGCAAATGTTCGAGCGGGCCCAGCGGGGCGTTCTCGGCGAGGCGGCCAAGCCAGCCGTCCGAGGGTAGCGCCTGCGCGGCAACGACCGCATCTTCGACCGCTTCGCCGCCCGCATCGTCGTAACTGGCGACATCCGCCAGCCGGGCCGCAAGCCCGCGCCGGCGTCCGCGGCTGTTCTTTTCGGGGCCGACAATCCAGCGCCGCAGCTCGATCGCTTCCTGCCCGGTCAGCGCAGCGGAAAAGGTACTGTCGGCGGCGTCGAACACGTGGTGTCCTTCGTCGAACACGATCCGCGTCGGGCGGCTGGCAGGATCGCGGCCGCGTGCGGCGTTGACCATCACCAGCGCGTGATTGGCGATCACCAGATCGGCCTGCGCCGCATTGCGGGCGCTGCGTTCGATGAAGCATTTGCGATAATGGGGGCAGCCGGCATAGACGCATTCGCCGCGCTGGTCGGTGAGCGCGGCAATCCCGCGCTTGCGGAACAGCGTGCCCAGCCAACCGGGCAGGTCGCCGCCGATCATGTCGCCATCCTGCGAATAGGCGGCCCAGCGCGCGACCAGATGCGCAAGGATTGCGGGGCGGCCTGCGAAACCACCCTGCAACGCGTCCTCGAGATTGAGCAGGCAAAGGTAGTTCTCGCGCCCCTTTCGCACCACCACGGGAGGCGAACCATCGGCGCGTGCGGCAGGCCACGCGCTGCGGCTTTCGCGGCGCAGCTGGCGCTGCAGGTTCTTGGTATAGGTCGATACCCACACGGTCCCGCCCGACCGTTCGGCCCAGAGCGAGGCGGGGGCGAGGTAGCCGAGCGTCTTGCCGATGCCGGTGCCGGCCTGCGCCAGCAGGACGTGCGGCCGCTTCTGCCGGTCGCGCGGCCCGAAGACATGCCCTGCATCGCGCGAGAACAGCCGCTGGCCTTCACGCCGTTCGGCGCCTTCGCCGGTCAACCGCTCGAGCTGGGCCTCGATTTCGGGTTCGTCGATGAGCACTTGCGCCGGCTGCGGCCGTTCGGCGGTTTCCTCCCATTCGGGGAGCCGCGTGAACAGCCACTTCTCGGCCCGCTCGGGCCGGCGGACATGCGGCGCGAGCACACCCGCCCAGGGCCATCGCAACCGCGCAAGCGACTGCAGCGTCGACCACGCGCCTTCGCGTTCGGCCCAGTCGTTGCTTTCGCAGGTCGCGACCAGAGCGCCCGCGGCGCGTTGCAGCAGGAGCGGCACTGCCGCGTCGTCCGCCGGTTCTTCGAGGCCCAGCGCATGCGCCAGGCCCTTGGGCGTGGGCACGCAGAAACGGGCGGGATAAACGAAGGCGAACAGTTCGAGCAGATCGAGCCCCGAGAGGTCGGGATAGCCCAGACGGCTGGCCACCAGCGGCGCGTTCATCAGCAATTGCGGCGTATCGGCGGCGGCCATCACGGCTTCGCCCTTCGAACAGCCGCGCGTGGCGCCATTGGCATCGCGCAGCCAGGTGCCTGCGTGGCTGGCGTGCAGGGCGGGGAGGGGCAGGAGCTGGCTCACCGCGCGACCATGATGGGGCAGGAACGAAAAGTAAACAGAGCGCGCAGCCGCCATGCCGAAAGGGCTGGCTTGCGGGCCGCGCCGATCGATCGGGGAGGGGGGCTGCGGCAATAGGGGCGCTCGCGGGGAAAGCGCCCCTACCCGTCCGGCCAGAGAGGGAATTCCGGACGCCGGCACCGGCTGCCCGGTGCTGCGGTCAGGTGATCAGCATTTGCCGAAGGATTTCGTCACGATGGTGTGCCCGGCAACCGAGACCGTCACCTTGACCCCGGTGGGTATGCCCCAGGTGGTGCAGATGCTGAGACAGGCTTCGGCGGCTGTGCCGTCGGGGATCGAAACGGGGATCGGCAGGCAGACCGAACCGATGCCCAGCGGCAGGTTGAGGCAGACCTTGTTGTTCTTCACCGTGACGCTGATGCACTGCGCCTGTACCGCGAATTCTCCGCCGGCCAGGATGTTGGGCCCGCCGTCCGATTTCTGCAGTCCGACAGCGTCATTGTGCCGTTGGGCCGCGTCGAGCGCATGCTGGACCTTTTCTTCGTCGAAACCAGGATAGTCTGCCATTTTCAACTCCGATGTCTGAGTGACCTGCGGCGCCTTGTGGCCGCAGGGCAATGGTCCGCTTTCCCGGCATCGTTTTCGACTGGAACTCGCTCCACCATGGGGCAGCATCGGCTTGCAAATCGGGCGCTCGCGGCCCGCCATGCGCAAAACATCGAACGGATATGGACCATTCCCGCCGCGCAATTTGCGGCTTGCGTCGTTGCGGCAATTTGGCGAGAGGCGGGCGCATGAGCATGAACGATCTGATCGCCGCCGCACGCGTGTCCAAGGCCTGGCCGTTCCAGGAGGCGCAGCGCCTGCTCAAACGCTATCCCGACGGCGCCAAGCCCGACGGCTCGCCGGTCCTGTTCGAAACCGGTTACGGCCCCAGCGGGCTGCCGCATATCGGCACGTTCCAGGAAGTTCTGCGCACCACGCTGGTGCGCCGCGCCTTCGAAGCGCTGATCGGCGCCAAGCCCGAAGACGGCAAGACGCGGCTGATCGCGTTCTCCGACGATATGGACGGGCTGCGCAAGGTGCCCGACAACGTGCCCAACCAGCAGCTGTTGCAGGACAATCTGCACCTGCCGTTGAGCCGGGTGCCCAATCCCTTCGACAGTGAGCACGCCAGCTTCGCCGCGCACAACAACGCGATGCTGCGCGAGTTCCTCGACCGCTTCGGTTTCCAGTACGAATTCGTCTCGGCCAGCGATCGCTACAATTCGGGTGCCTTCGACGAAGCTCTGCGGCAGGTGCTGCGCAAGAACCGGCAGATCCTCGACATCATGTTGCCGACGCTGCGCGAGGAACGCCGCCAGACCTATTCGCCGGTGCTGCCGGTCAGCCCGCAGACCGGACGCGTGCTGCAGGTGCCGGTCGAGGTGGTCGATGCCGAGGCGGGCACGATCCGCTTCACCGACGAGGACGGGACCGTCGTCGAGCAGAGCGCGCTGAGCGGCATGAGCAAGCTGCAGTGGAAGGTCGACTGGGCAATGCGCTGGTATGCGCTGGGCGTCGATTACGAGATGTACGGCAAGGATCTGACCGACAGCGGTGTGCAGTCGGGCAAGATCGTGCAGGTGCTGGGCGGGCGCAAGCCCGAAGGATTGATCTACGAGCTGTTCCTCGACGAGAACGGCGAGAAGATTTCCAAGTCCAAGGGCAACGGGCTGACCATCGACGAATGGCTGACCTATGGGTCGGAAGAGAGCCTCGGCTTCTACATCTTCCCCAATCCCAAGAGCGCCAAGCAGCTGCACGTCGGCGTGATCCCGCGTGCGGTGGACGATTACTGGCAGTTCCGCGAGCGGCTGGCCGAGCAGGAGCTCGACAAGCAGCTCGGCAATCCGGTGTGGCACCTCACGCGGGCCAATGGCGGTTTCGAAGCGGCGGAAGCTCCGGGCGCGGGTGACAGCCTGCCGGTGACTTACGGCCTGCTGCTCAACCTCGCCAGCGTGCTGGGCGCCGAGGCGAGCGAGGAATCGCTGCGCGATTACCTCGCCAGCTATATCGGCGATGGCCGGATCACGCCCGAGCTCGAAGTGCTCATCGCCACGGCGGTGACTTATACGCGCGACTACATCGTCCCCACGCTGGACAAGCGTGCCCCCAGCACGAACGAGGCCGAGGCGCTGCGAGCGCTCGACAGCTATCTGGCGCAAGCCGCCGAGGACACCAGTGCGGAAGACCTGCAGACGCAGGTTTACGAGATCGGCAAGCGCGAGGAATACGGTTTCGCCTCGCTGCGCGACTGGTTCAAGGCGCTCTACCAGACGCTGCTCGGCAGCGACCAGGGCCCGCGCATGGGCAGCTTCATCGCGCTGTACGGCGTCGCCAACACCCGGCAGCTGATCGCCGAGGCGCTCGCGCGTCAATAAAAGCGAGCGGGCGGCAAGGCCGCCGGGCGTCCGCTTCGTCTAAGTCCCTCTTCGGACTTGCCATCGTGCGCGGTTGGCGACAGTCTTTGCGCGACAGCAGGCGTTTGATACGACAGGGGACACACCATGGGGCGGGCCATGGACTCAGAGGACACCGAAAATAAGGGCGCCGGCCCCCTGGATGATGCCATCGACGAGGCTGCGCATAACGCGCAGATCGTCGGCCAGCTCGCCGATCTCAAGATCGGCTCGTCGCAGCTATTCCTCCAGACCACCGAACAGACGCGGATGGCGCTGTGCATCGCCGACCCGCACCAGGACGACTGCCCGATCGTGTATTGCAATCAGGCCTTTCTCGACCTGACCGGCTATGCCCGCGACGAGGTCATCGGCCGCAACTGCCGCTTCCTGCAGGGGCCCGCGACCAGGCAGTCGGCGACGAAGCGGCTGGGCGACGCGATGCGCACGGCGGAATATACCGTCGTCGACGTCCTCAATTACCGCAAGGATGGCACGGCCTTCTGGAACGCGGTGCATGTCGGGCCGATCTACGACGAACAGGGCGAACTCGCCTATTTCTTCGGGTCGCAATGGGACATCACCGAGCTGCTCGCCGCGCGCGAGACGATCGTCGAAGGCGAGCGGGTGGCCAAGGAACTGCGGCATCGCACCGACAATCTGTTCGCCGTGCTGACCGCGATCGTCCGCCTGTCCGCGCGCGGTTCGAGCGATGTCGCCGAGCTCGCCGGGAAAGTCGAGCGGCGGATCGAGGCATTGGCCGGGGCGCACCGCGCCTCGCTGTCGAGCGAGGCGCTCGAGCACGATCAGACCGATCTGCTGACCCTGGTCGAATCCGTCATGCGGCCATACCGCAACGCTTATGCCGACCGGATCGAACTCGGCGGTGAACCGACCCGGTTACCCCGTCAGCATGTCACCCCGATCGGGCTGACCATGCACGAACTGGCGACCAATGCGCTTAAATACGGTTCGCTTTCGCATGAGGACGGCAAGGTCCATATCGAATGGCAGGTCAGCCGCGACATGCTGGTGGTCGAGTGGATCGAACGCCGCGAAAAAGGTGCCGACACATTGGCGCATGAGCCCGAGATCAAGGGCACCGGTTCGGGTACGCGGCTGATCGACGGGGTCATTCGCGGTCTCGGCGGCAGCGTGGACGTTCGTTTCGAGCCCGAAGGGCTGAAGGCAGTTATCCGAGTGCCTACGCGTTCGCGCAAGGCGAACTGACCGGGTCAGCTGTGCTTGCGCGTGCGGTACCACTTGGTCAGCACGTATTTCCGCCCCCTGATCACGGGGGTGCCCGCATGCAGCGTGTATTCGTTGGGCACCCCTTCAACGGTGGCATTGTTCCACACCAGCAGCACGCCGGGTTTGGGCTCGATCGAGGCGCCGATCTCGACGAAATGCGTGTGCCCGCCTTCCTCCACTTCGTTGAGAAAGGCCATCGCGGTCCAGCAGCGCTGCCCGCCGCGCTTGCGTTCGAGTTTCCAGTATTCCTGGTCGGTATAGAACCAGTCGTTGTGCGGCTTGAATTCCTGCCCGGGCAGATAGCGCTGGCCCTGGATGTTCTCGCCGACATTGGCCGGCAGACCCAGCACATCGTCGATGCGGCGCGAAATCGCTTTGATGAAGGGATCGTGGGGGTCGAAATTGCCCGAATAGGATGTGCGGAACTTGGCGACATAGGCGGTTTCGTGCAGCTCGCTCGGCCGGGCGACAGCATCGATCATATGCGTCAGCCGGCTGCATTCCTCGCCGGACAGGAAATCGCCGATGGCGTAGATCTCGGCCGCGTCGGTGGGCACCTTGTAGGCTTGCGGATCGCTCTCGAGGCGCTGGCGCACCCGCGCACCGACGCGCTTGAGGGCATCCTGATCGGGGACACTCGCAGTCTTGCTCATGCGCTCCTGTTAGCAACCGTGCCGGAGGCTTCAAGTAAGGCGCTTGTCGCACGGCATGTGCACGCTAGGATCGGGCCGGGTCAAAGCAGGAGCAGGAATGATGAGCGATACGAATGCGCGCCGCTATTCGACCGGGGCCATGGTGTTTCATTGGGTTATCGCGGTCCTCGTGATCGCGAACTGGCAGATCGCCGAACGCGCCGAAGCGCTGGACATGCCGGCGAAGATCGAGATGTTCGGTTATCACAAGGCCGTCGGGATCATGATCCTCGTATTGACTCTGGGTCGCTTGTTGTGGCGGTTTACGCATCCGGTACCGCCGCTTCCAGCCACGATCAGCGGCTGGGAAGCCGCACTGGCGCGCACGGTCCATGTCGTTTTCTACGTCCTGCTGATCGGCTTGCCGCTGGGCGGCTGGCTGGCGAATTCGCTCAGCGGCCGCGATATCGATATCTTCGGCCTGTTCACCATTCCGCCGCTGCCGGTGGGCGAGAACGGTGACCTGGCGGGCCGCATCTTCGATGCCCATGCGCTGGGCGGGACGGTCTTTCTGGCGCTGATCGTCCTGCATGTCCTCGGCGCGCTCAAACACACTTTCGTCGACCGTAGCGGGGGGATCTTCCGCATGCTGCCCTTCGGCCGGGCCTGACAAACCGGCTTTCTGTCCTGGGCCAGGGACGAAAAAGCCCCCGCCAATCGCTTGGCGGGGGCTCTGTCACCGTCCAGCCCACTCTCGAAAGCTGGCTGGCGGTATGGCTTACCAGAAGAAGTCGTGGATGACGTCGACGACCTCGCCGCTGTAGATATCGACCAGCAACACGTCGTCGTAATAGCGCACCCAGCGATAGGGGCCGTAGACGGCGGGCAAACGGTAGCGACCGGGATCGTTGATCCAGTAACGGCTGCCGAAGAACAGGTTGCCGATGCGTGCCCCGATGCTCAGCCGGCGATAGCGGTAGTCGCGATAAGGTGCGTAATAGCGGCCGAGCCGGAAGATGCTGCGGTTGCCCAGACGGTACCGCTGCCAGTCGTAGCGGTGATTGTCGCGCCACCGGCGCTGGTCCCAGCGATTGTAGCTGTGCCAGCGGCGGCCGTCGTAATAGCGTGCGCGGCGGGCATCCTGGCGCGCGCTGCGCTGCACATCCTGCCTGTACCGGCGTTCCTGGCGTGCATCCCGGCGGCGTTCGGCACGGTAACGCTCCTGCCTGAGCTGACGATCCTCGCGCGCGTCGCGGCGCCGTTCGCTGCGATAGGCGTTCTGACGCGAACTGGCATCGCGGCGTGCCTCGCGCCGTTGCTGCGCACGCTGGGCATCACGTGCGGCGTCGCGCTGCACACGCTGGCGCTGCTCGCTGCGTTCCTGCCGCTCTGCCTGGCGGCGCTGGGCTGCGGCGCGTTCTGCGCGTTGCGCTTCCCCGCGCCGGCTTTCCGTTCGTGCACGCCGGATGTCGGCGCGGTTGTCGCCGCGATCGACTTGAACCGATCGCCGTTCGCTGCGCACGTTGCGGAATTCGCGGGCATCCATTTGGCGCATGCGCTCGCGTGCGGCACGCTGTTGACGCGCTTCACTCCGATCGCCGCGGTCGCGTTGGGCCCGTTCGCCGCGTTCGCGCGATTGTGCTTCCGCCGGGGCGGGCAGGGCAGTGATGGCCATCGCCGCGGCAAGCGCGCTCAGGGCCGTGCCTTTCATCAGCTTGGTCAGGTTCATGGAGCTTGTCCTCATGCTTGCGTTTGAAGCCGCTCCACCACCTGCGGCACCGATGTCGCACTTTGTATCACAACGGCCTGACGCGAAACTGAACCGGTTGGTCAGGTTGTTGTTCATGTTTAGTTGGCGAAACATGAACGCACTGAATCTTGGCACGATCGTTCGATACCGGCATTGCCATGGGCATGTACGACACGCTCGATGAAGTCCGCACAGATATCGCCGCACGCCTTTCGGCCGCGGCCAACGACCGCAGATCGGCGATGCATAGCCCCGTCGTGGCGACGGCCGATGCCGATGCGCGGGTGATGGTACTGCGCGCATTCGATGCGGACAGCTGGTTGCTGCGGTTCCATACCGATGCCCGGTCGCCCAAGGTTGCGGTCATCGAAGCCGATCCTCGCATCGGGGTTCTCGCCTATGACAGGCAGGCGAAGATCCAGTTGCGGCTTCGCGGCACCGGCCGCATCGAACGGACCGGGCTGGTTGCCGATGCAGCCTGGTCGCAGAGCAACAACTTCGCGCGGAGATGCTATCTCGGGGAGGGACCGGGCGTGGCGGCGGATCATCCCACTTCGGGATTGCCGGCGCGCTTCGAAGGCGTTGAGCCAACCGACGACGAAGTGCAGGTCGCGCGCGAAAACTTCGCCGTGCTGCTGGTCCAGGTGGAGCAGGCGGACTGGTTCAGCCTGGCGCATACCGGGCACCGGCGCGCAGTGCTGACTCCCGGCGATGGCCAGTGGATCTCGCCCTAGCGGCGTCTGTCAGCGCCGTTCGAAGCGATCGTATCCCTGCGCGCTTGTCTGCTCTGCATCGACAGTGTCGGGTGCGGCGCGCGGCGGGCCGTCATGCATGGCGGCGATCATCCGGTCGACCGCGGCCTGCGGCCCTTCGACATGCGCTTCGACGGTGCCGTCGGGCAGGTTCCTGACCCAGCCGGCGAGGCCCAGCGCGGCAGCGGTCTCGACCGTCCAGTCGCGGTAGAACACGCCCTGGACGCGTCCGCGTGCGATGAGGCGGCGGGCGGTCGTCACGCCGCGGGTGATCCGCGATACGTGCCGCCCGCCCGCCCGGACATCGTCAGGCCGCCTGCTTGATGTCGCGCAGCGTGATCGCGAAGCTGATGTCCTCGCCTGCCAGCGGATGATTGCCGTCGGCCTTGACCGTCTGTTCGCCGACTTCGACGATATAGAGCGTCAGCGGCTGGCCGTCGGGCGACTGGGCCTGCATGGCCATGCCCGGCTGCGGGGCGGGCTCGGGCGGCAGGTTTTCACGCGGAATGTCGATCACCAGTTCGTCGCGGCGGGGCCCGAAAGCGCTGTCCGAAGCGATTTCGACGGTTTCTTCGTCGCCCACTTCCATGCCGGTCAGCGCCTGTTCGATCTGCGGGAAGATCTGCCCGCTGCCCAGTTCGATGTCCTGCGGACCCATTTCCTGGGTCGTGCCGACGACTTCGCCGTCGCCTCTGCGCAGCACGTAGTCGATCGATACGGTGTCGCCGTTGTTGGGAGTTGTCATGACTGTCCTTTTCGAGATTTGGTGTGGCGGCGGCGATGCGCCGCGCGGGGACGCGCCCATTGCAGAGCGCCTTGCCCGCGATTGTCGCAACTCGGCCTGCACTAGTCAAACGCAGTCGGCCCGGAGCGCCCACGGGACAGCGCAAACCTGGCGCGCAGCCATGCGCGCGATGCCGAAAGGTCCGACCGGGCTGCGGAGCACCTGCGCGCCGCAGCCCTAGATGGCCGAGGCCGGTGGTTACCGGGTCAGCTTCTTGTACGCTAGGCGCGTGGGACGATCCGCCGCATCGCCGAGGCGGCGGCGCTTGTCTTCTTCATAGGCTTCGAAATTGCCTTCGAACCATTCGACATGGCTGTCGCCCTCGAATGCGAGGATATGCGTCGCCAGCCGGTCGAGGAAGAAGCGGTCATGGCTGATGACCACCGCACAGCCGGCGAAGTTCTCGATCGCTTCCTCGAGCGCGGCAAGCGTTTCGACATCCAAGTCGTTGGTCGGTTCGTCGAGCAGCAGGACGTTGCCGCCCTCCTTGAGCATCTTGGCCATGTGGACGCGGTTGCGTTCACCGCCCGACAGCTTGCCGACGTTCTTCTGCTGGTCGGCCCCCTTGAAGTTGAATGCGCCGACATAGGCGCGCGTGCTGGTGTCGTGGCCGTTGACCTTCATGTAATCCAGCCCGTCGGAGATTTCCTCCCAGACGTTGTTCTTCGGATTGAGATGGTCGCGGCTCTGGTCGACATAGCCGAGATGGACGGTCGAACCGATTTCCACCGTGCCGCTGTCGGGTTCTTCCTTGCCGGTGAGGATCTTGAACAGCGTCGACTTGCCCGCGCCATTGGGGCCGATCACGCCGACGATGCCGCCCGGGGGCAGCATGAAGGACAGGTTTTCGAAGAGCAGCTTGTCGCCATAAGCCTTGGAAATGTTCTTGGCCTCGATCACCTTGCCGCCGAGCCGTTCGGGGACCTGGATAACGATCTGCGCCTTGCCCGGCTTGCGGTCCTTCTGGCCTTCCTGCAGTTCCTCGAACTTGCGGATACGCGCCTTCGACTTGGTCTGGCGCGCGCTGGGCGTCTGCCGGATCCATTCGAGTTCGCGCGACAGCGCCTTGGAGCGCCCGCTTTCCTCGCGGCTTTCCTGCTCGAGGCGCTTGGCCTTCTTCTCGAGATAGGTCGAGTAATTGCCTTCGTAGGGATAGTACGACCCGCGATCGAGCTCGAGGATCCATTCCACTACATTGTCGAGGAAGTAGCGATCGTGGGTGATCATCAGCACCGCGCCCGCATATTCCTTGAGGTGGTTTTCCAGCCACTGGACGCTCTCCGCGTCAAGGTGGTTGGTCGGTTCGTCGAGCAGCAGGATCGACGGCTTCTGGATCAGCAGGCGGGTCAGCGCCACGCGGCGCTTTTCACCGCCCGAAAGGTCGGTCACCGCCCAGTCGCCCGGCGGACAGCGCAGCGCTTCCATCGCGACTTCGAGCTGGTTGTCGAGCGTCCAGCCGTCGACCGCGTCGATCTGCTCCTGCAGCGTGCCCATCTCTTCCATCAGGGCATCGAAATCGGTGTCCTCCTGCGGATCGCCCATTTCCGCGCTGATGGCGTTGAAACGATCGACCTTGTCGGCGATCTCGCGTGCGCCGTCCTTGACGTTTTCGAGCACGGTCTTGCTCTCGTCGAGTTCGGGCTCCTGTTCGAGATAGCCGACGGTGATGTTCTCGCCCGGCCATGCCTCGCCGGTGAAATCGGTGTCGATCCCCGCCATGATCTTGATCAGCGTCGACTTGCCCGCCCCGTTGGGGCCGACGATGCCGATTTTCGCGCCCTGGTAGAACTGCAGGCTGATGTTGCTGAGCACCGGCTTGGAAGCGCCGGGGAAGGTCTTGGTCATGTCCTTCATGACGAATGCGTACTGGGCGGCCATGGGCGGGGTCCTTCGGATCGGTTTGGGATGACGGGCACGGGCGGCCCGCAAGCTTTGCCGCGCAGATAGTCGCACCGGCGCCACGGGGCAAGCATGGGGAATGCCATATGGGGCGGGTGCGGGCGAACCGCGGCAACTGGCGCAGCCCCGGTCGATTGGCGGCTGGACTTTTCAACCGCGAAACACGATGGGAGCGCCGATTGGGGTATTCCCTTATACGTTCTATTAACAGGGCGCCCCTAAAATGCCGGCAGGAAGGGTAGGGACAGTCCATGCGCGAACAGATTATGGGCATGATCACCCCGACGATGTCGATCGTGTTCTTCGCGGTCTTCCTCATCATGTGGTGGCGCGGGAAGATGGGCAATTACGTGCTCGGCTTCGCGTCGGCCTATCTGCTGTTCGCGATCGGTTTCGGGACGACCCACCTGTTCGACACGGGCTCCCCCTACGTCTTCCACATCACCCAGTTCTTCTATTCGCTCAGCACGGCGACCGCGATCTGGGCGCTGACCAAGCGTGCCGGACAGCCGCCCTATCTCGGGGTGCTGCTGGTCATCTACGGCCTGTCGGCGGCCACGCTGGCGGTGGCGGTGCTGACCAGCCCGGATATTTCCTCGCGGCTGATCATCGTCAATGTCGGCTATGGCGCGATGTATCTCGTGTGCCTGATGTCGCTGCTGGGCGGTCCGCGGCACGAAGCGATCGACAAGCTGATCATTGCCGCGCACTCGGTTCTGGCCGCGCAATTCATGATCCGCCCGGTCCTGACGCTGCTGATCGAACAGTCGATCCCGGCCAGCGTCTACCGGCAGTCGGTTTATTACTCGGTCCTCAATCTGTCGCTTGCGCTGATCGCGCTGATGAGCGCGATGGTCTTGGTCGGCGCCTGCCTCTACGACCAGATCAAGGCCGTACGCGAACAGGCCGATCTGGACGGGCTGACCAAGCTGCGCACGCGCCGGGCCTTCGAACAGGGCGTGGTCACGCTGCTCGAGCGGGCAAATCAGGAATGCGCGCCCGTGTCGCTGGTGGTTGCCGATATCGACCACTTCAAGGCGGTCAACGACGTCTGGGGGCACCAGGCCGGCGACAAGGCGATCGCCCAGTTCGGCGAGATCGTTCGCGGGACCATTCGCGAAACCGATATTGCCGGGCGCATCGGCGGCGAGGAATTCTGCATCCTCGCGTGGAACTGCGATGAACAGGCCGCGGTCTCGCTTGCCGAACGCATTCGCCGCAAGTTCGCGCAGGCGCAGATCGAAGGACTGCCCGGCGACCAGCGCTTGACCGCCAGTTTCGGCGTTGCCGGACGCGGCGAGGGCGAAGGCTATGGCAAGCTGTTCGCACGCACCGATGGGGCGCTCTATGCGGCCAAGGAAAATGGCCGCAACTGCATCGTGCGCGACGGCGAGGGCAAGAAGCGCGGGGTCGTGACATCCATTGCCGAACTGGCCGACAAGCGGCACGAAGCCAACGCCTGACCGCAGTTTCCGGCGCGGCCGGTCCATGTCATCGCTGGCGTCATACGCGGTATCCACCAGTAAAAGCGGTATTCTTTAACCACCTTTAACTGTTATCACCTAAGCAGGGGGTGAAGGGTCGAGGTGCAGCATGTCAGAGAATATTCTCGCGTTGGCGAACCCCATGCTCAACATGGTGTTCGGTATCGCCTTCCTGATATTGTGGCGCCGCGAACCCGGCGCCAGCTGGATCGCGATCATATCCGTAAGCTATTTCGCAAGCGCGGCTGGTTTTTTCATCTTCCACCTTACGCCCGATCCCAACGGCATCCCGGCGGTCGTGGCGATGCACCTGTTCTATTCCCTGGGCACCATCGCCATGGTCTGGGGTATCGGCACGCGCTACGGCCAGCTGATCCCGCACCGCCTCTACGCGTTTATCGCGGGGCTCGGCCTCGTCATGATGGTGGGCGCGAGCTTCGGGGCGGATTACAACGCGCGGCTCTACGCCGCGAACGCCAGCTATGGGCTGATCCTTGCGCTGGGAACGCAGGCGATCGCCCGCAAGGCGGGCAGTGAACTGCTCGACAAGGCGATCCTCTTCCTGCTCGCGATGGGCGCCTTCCAGTTCTTCGTCCGCCCGCTGGTCGCGATCATGGTCCAGGGCGAGATGACCGCCGTGGAATACCGCGAGACCCCGTTCTACGCCGTGATGGTCGTCTGGCTCGCGCTGGCTGCGGTCCTGATGGCCCTGATCCTGCTGGGGGCCGCGCTGACCGATCAGACCAAGGCGGTGCGCGACGATGCGGAGCGCGATACGCTGACGGGTCTGAAAGTGCGCGGCCCCTTCGAAACGCAGGCGATCGCCATGCTGCAGCGCGCGCGGGAGGAGGATGTCCCGATCAGCGTGATCGTAGCCGATATCGATCACTTCAAGCGGGTCAACGATATCTGGGGGCACCAGGTCGGTGACAGTGCGATTGCCGGTTTCGGTGACTTGCTGCGTTCGGCGATCCGGTCGACCGATATTGCCGGACGGGTCGGCGGCGAGGAATTCTGCCTGTTCGTGTGGGACTGCCCCGCCGGGCCGACGCGCAAACTCGCCGAGCGGATCCGGACCCGCTTCGAACACATGCAGATCGAGGGCATTTCCGACGGCGTCCGCCTGACCGCCAGTTTCGGCATTGCGCAGTGGGAACCCGACGAAGGTTACGGCCGGCTGTTCGCGCGCGCCGATGCGGCGCTCTATCGGGCGAAACAGGCGGGCCGTAACCGCATCGTGTCGCAGGATGAGGGGATGCTGCTTGCCATGGGGCCGCATCGGCAGGGCCCCGACATGCGCCGCGCCCGCGTCTAGGCCATTTCGCGGCGCAGCAACCGCGGCATCAGCGCCAGCTGCAATCCGGCGCGCAGCACCAGGAAGCCGATGAAGCTGGCCCACAGCCCGTGATTGCCCAGCGGCCATGTCAGCCACAGCATGACGCCATAGCCCAGCGCGGCGCCCGCCATCGACAGCAGCAGTGGGCGCGTCCAGCTGGCACCCACGAACACCCCGTCGAGCACGAACCCGGCAAATCCCGCCAGCGGGATCGCCACGATCCACGGCCACAGCGTGCGCGCTTCGGCCGCGACTGCGGGCGTCGCCGCGAAACTGTCGGTGATCGTCCCGCCCGCCCAGGCGAAGGCCGCCGACAGCAGGATCGCCACGCCGAGACAGCGCCACAGGATCGCCCGGACCAGCGCGGTAAACCCGGCGCGGTCGCCATCGCCCGCCCGCTCGCCATTGAGTACCTGGGCGGCGTTCTCGAACCCGTCGAGCAGCAGTGCGGCGAGCACGAACAATTGGTAGACGATGCCGTTGGCCGCCAGCGTCACCGCGCCGCGTTCCGCCCCCAGCCGGGTCAGCATCGCGATCGCCACCATCAGCACCACCGTTCGCAGGAAGAGGTCGCGGTTGATTGCCAGGAACGGCCTGAGCGCGCGCAGGGACATGTTCGCGCGGTCTGCCAGCGCGGCCCGCAGATCATTCCCCGCCAGATACCAGATCAGCGCGCCGGTCGCCGCCAGCTTGGCGAACTCGGCAATGAAGCTCGACCAGCCGATGCCGGCGATGCCCCAGTCCAGCCCCAGCGCCAGCCACAGGCCCAGCGCGATGTTGAGCAGATTGTAGAAGATTTCGATCGCCAGCACTTCGCGCATCCGCCGCCGCCCGACGAGGAAGCCGATCAGCGCGAAATTCACCAGCACTGCCGGCGCGCTCCAGTAGCGGATGTCCGCATAGACGACGGCTGCCGTGCGGACGCGCGCTTCGGCGCCCAGCGCATCGAGCATCAGCGGCAGCAGGACCGGCTTGGCCAGCAGCAGCATCGCCGCGATCGCGAGGCCGACCACCACGCCCTTGACCAGCACCTGCGCCTGCGCGTGCTGGCCCACGCGCGTGCCCGCCTGCGCGACGAGGCCGGTGGTGCCGGTCTTGAGGAAGTTCATGACGGTGAACAGCGCGGCGAACAGCTTGGCACCGATATCGACTGCGCCCTGAGTTGGGGCATCGCCCAATTGCCCGACGATCCACATGTCACCCACGCCGATCAGCGCCGTGGCGACATTGGTCACCATCGCGGGCAGCGCGATGGCCCAGATGAGCCGCGGATCGACAGCCGATGGTGCGGAGGGTGTCAGGCCTTGCTCCTCACACGCGGGGCCGGGTCGTTCGGCCGGCCGAAGCGGCCACCGGGCCGTCTGGCGATGAAAAACTGGTCGGGGAGACTGGATTCGAACCAGCGACCCCTTGTACCCAAAACAAGTGCGCTACCAGGCTGCGCCACTCCCCGACCGGTTTTCCCGCAAGACGCCGAGCTTGGTGGGCCCGGCAGGACTCGAACCCGCGACCTAGCCGTTATGAGCGGCCAGCTCTAACCAACTGAGCTACAGGCCCCCAGCCACGTCGTGCGGAACAGCGCGCCTAGCCGCGCGGCGATGGGCTGGCAAGCGCTAGGCGTCGACCGATGCCATGATTTCTTCGACCGTGGTCGGTCGCACGCCGCGCGTGTCGAGATAGGCATAGACCCCGCGAAACCAGTCGTAGAGCGCATCGAGGTCGGCCTCGGTGCGGACATAGGGGGTGTGACCCGCGGCGAGCGACGGGCTGTGGAAGCTCAGCACCAGCACGGGCAACTGGTCGTCGATGGCGATGTCGATCGCGCGCAGCGCTTCGTCCATGCTCACGCCTTCGGGGGTCAGGCCGATCCGCTCGAGCAGGCCGAGGCGGGACAGCGCCCCGCCGAGCCGGGGGAACCTCGTCGTGAGCGGGAAAACGTGGCCGCCCTGCTGGCGCAGCAGGCCCCAGAACACCGTGGTCAGCGGAAGTTCGATCAGCTTGTGGTCGGGATCGGTCCAGTAGGGCGTGACCGGGTGGCGGGCATAATCGGGCCCCTGCGTCGCCGAATAGTCGTAACGCGCGCGCACCGAGCTATCGATCGCGATCCCGGTTTCGCTGAGCAACTTGGCAGTCTGCGGGCCCAGCCCGTAGCGGCCCGCGCGGTAGATCCGCGGAAGCGTGCCGAAGCCTTCCTCGATCGTATCGCGCAGCTTGCGGAACTTGGCCTCTTCCAGTTCGACCGGAAGGTTGCCGGCATAGCTGTGATGCGCGTTGACCTGTTCGGTATGCGGCGGATTGACCCACGGGTGCAATTGCACGCCCACCTCGGCCGTGCCCGCGCGGACCGCATCGCCGATGATCTCGCGCGCGAGCGGGTCGGTGGCGATGGGCCAATCGACCAGATAGACCGGCACCACGCCGATCCCCTCGCAGAATTCCTGGAAACCCGAAATCGCGCGGACGTGGCTCAGCCCGTAGCCATCGGCACGGAAAGGGGCATTCCAGTCGAATTCCTCCTCGGTGTCGACCGTCAGCAGCGATCGCTGGCCGAACCCTTCGGCAAACCGGACCTGCTGCGAGGGTACGGGCGGGTCGAGGAGGTTGGCATGTGCGATGGTGGGCGTGTCCTAGCCGGCGGCGCGATCGGGCGCATCGACGGGGCCAGGCAGCGGCTCGGCAGCGGTCAAGAGCGGCAGGCTGAGGACCAGTGCATCGCCCTCGCGCGCCAGTTCGCCGCCCGCGGCGCGTGTTTCGGCGCGGGCGAGGCGGAGCGAGAAACCGGCGCCGAATATGCCCGAACTCAGCGTGCTGCCGCCCGCGCGGACATCGGAAGAGAAGATATCCTCGGCCTTGGCCAGCTTGGCGGGCAAGGCGATCCGCAGCGCGACCTGTTTGCCATCCTGCACCATCGCCAGCGCGACATGTTCGCCCGCAGCGGTTGCGCCGGCCATTGTTGCCAGCACGCGCCAGCCGAGCATCTCGGCTTCCTCGCGGGCCAGCGCCAATGGTGCGGTATCGGCGGCAAGCTCTGCTTCGAAGCGGGACACGCGCGGGCTGAGGACGCTCTGCAACTGGTCGACCTGGGCACGGACGATGGCGGCGAAATCGCTTTCGCCCGCCTCGAGATCGAGCGCGCCGGTCTCGAGCCGCGCCAGCCGGTCGAGCTCGTCGAAACCCGCGAGGATGCGCGCCGAGTCGCCCGCGATCGAGGCGGCCAGCGCGCGGTACTCATGCGGGGTCGGGCCGAACACCTGCTGCTGGATGACTTCGGCATAGCCCTGCATCGCATTGACCGGCGTGCGCAGTTCGTGGAGCAGCTGGCGCAGTCGGTCGGCACCGCGCTGGGCGCGGTCGTCGACCGCCGCAATCGCGCGGCGGAAGCGACCGACATAGCCATGGAAGCGCCCGTCGCCGCGGGTGAAGCGCGGCGCGGCATCGACGATCCAGTCTCCCTCGATCGCCTCGGCCCCGCGCAGCGTGATCGGCATGTCGCGCAGCGGCTGGCGATTGGCGAAACCGGCGGCGAAATCGCCGCCCAGCGGCGCATGGGCGCGGCGCTGCGACAGGTCGATCCCGACCACCAGCGGGGCAATCGCGGGTTCGGCCCAGTCGATCCGGCCCTCGGAATTAGTGCCGAAATTGAAGGAATTGATCGGTTTGCGGGCAACCGGCTGCTCGAGCTCGGCCATTGGCAGGGTCGGCGCATCGCCTGGGGCGGTGCGCGGCGCACGCGCCTTGCGAAAGGTTTCGATCCGTTCGACCAGCGCGCGAATGCCGTCGGACTTGTCGGGATCCTGCGCGGCGGGAGCAGGCACGGGTTCGACAGGACCGACGGGCTCGCCAAGTTCGGGGGCGACCGGCGGCCCTTCGGGTTCGACGGGCCTGGTGGGCTCGGCCGCTTCGGTCGGGGGCGGCGCGGGGTCCGGCGCCTGCGCCTGCGCCGGACGCAGCGTGAAGGGCGCGGGACCATGCATGCCAGCGCCGGTGTCCGCGGGCCCCTCGGCTTCCGCGGGCAGTGCTGCGGGCTCTTCCGCAGCCACGGTCTTCGGCATCGGCAGCGCGCGGTCGGATACGCCCAGCCGGTCGAGCACACGCACGGCAGCCGACGGCAGGTCGCGGCGATGCCGCAGGAAGCCGCGCGTCCGGATCGGCAGCGTGGGAATGATCCCGGCCCATTCCTCGCCCGTGAGATCGGCGCGCTGCAAAGCCGCCGCGGCGATCGCGGGATGCGCCTCGCCGAACCAGCGGACCAGTTCGGGATTGCGGAACCGCCAGCCGTTTTCGCCCACGATCGCGGCGCGTTCGGCAGTCGGGATCATGTCGGCCAGCGCGATCAGCCGGAGATAGGCCGCCGCCTTGAGCGCGGGGTCGCCGCCACCCTGCGGCCGTTCACCCAGCAGGTCGAGCAACTGCCGGAACTGCGTCTTCGCCGCGCGCTCGCCGGCGGCGCGGTGGCGCAGCACAGTGGCAAGGCGATCGTCGAAATGCATGGATTCTCCGGGGGTGGCGAGGGTTTGCGACAGTTACCCCATAGCAGGCCAGGGTTTCTACCGCTGTAAAACTTACAATGAACGGAAAGTTGCCAGCGCGTTGCAAAGCGGGACAATTGCTGGCAAGACTAATAATGTTAGCCAAGACGCCTGTGTCGCGTTGTTAACATTTCGTGGAAGTTTCGCGATGCCACATCGCGGCGTAAGGGTAGCAGGGGCAATGAGTATGGCCAATCTCGACGATATCGACCGGCGGCTGCTGGGGGAACTCCAGTCCGAAGGACGAATCACCAATGTCGAACTGGCACACCGGGTCGGGTTGACGGCCCCGCCTTGCCTGCGGCGCGTCCGCGCGCTGGAAGAAGAGGGCGTGATCCGCGGCTACCATGCCGAGCTCGATCCGTCCAAGCTGGGCTTCTCGATCACCGTCTTCGCGATGGTCAGCCTCAAGAGCCAGGCCGAGGACGCGCTGCGCGAATTCGAAGTGGCGATGCGCGACCTGCCCGAAGTGCGCGAAGTCCACATGCTCAACGGTGAAATCGACTTCATCATCAAGATCGTCAGCGAAGATCTGCAGAGCTTCCAGGAGTTCCTGACCAGCAAGCTGACCCCGGCACCCAATGTCGAAAGCGTGAAAACCTCGCTCACCATCCGCACCAGCAAGCTCGAGCCCGGCGTCCCGCTGTGAGCGGTGCCGCGCGGATCGAGGGCCATTGCCTGTGCGGCGCGGTCACCATCGCGCTCGACAATCCGGCGCAGCATATCGAGATCTGCCAGTGTAACATGTGCCGCCGCTGGGCGGGTTCGTTCTACAGCGCGCAGACCGGCAAATCCGTCCGCATCTCGGGCGAGGACAGTGCCACCATCTACCGCTCGAGCGAATGGGCCGAACGCGCTTTCTGCGCTCATTGCGGCAGCAATCTGTGGTTCCGCTTCCTGCCTACGGGGGGCCGCAGCTTCTCCGCGGGCCTGTTCGATGCCGCTGCCAAACATGCGATCGAGAAGGAAATTTTCGTCGACGAACGCGCCGACTGGTGCCGCATCGAAGGCGACCACCCCCGCCAGACCGGCGCCGAGGTGATCGCCGAGGCCGAGGCGGCGGGTTTCAAATTCAACTGACGGACGTCGCCGCGTGCCACCAACCAGAGTTCGGTTCTCCGGCGGATACCTGGCCATCGTGATGCTGGCAGGGGCTGTAGGCGCGATCTCCGTGGCGCTGATCGCGCTGATCCCGGCAATCGAAGTGGAACCGTCCTCGGCCCGGGGCAGCGAGGTGATTGCGTATCTCGCCCAATTCCGTTGGGAGGGCATCAGCATACCGCTGGTGCTCTTCGCCGCGGCGGTCACCTACAATCTCGGTCAAATGGCCCGTCGCTGGATCGATGAAACCGCGGTGCTGGCCGATGACGAGGGATTGCGGTTTCACCCCTCCATCAGGAAAGATCCGCTGGGCTGGGACGAAGTTCGCCACATCCGTGCGGAATAGCGGTTCGGTGCGATGCAACTGCACATCCGCACGGTGGCCGGGAAGCGGTTTCGGATCACCCCGTGCGATCACGACGAGGTACGGGCGCTGGTCGCGCGATTTGCGGCCATGAGCGACGAAACCTAGGCGCTGAACCCACCGAGCAGTCGCGAACCTGCCGATTATACCGAAACTGGCCGAACTTCTGTTAGGCGTCGCGCGTCTTGAGCCATTCCTCGAGCCATTTGATCGAGTAGTTGCCGCTCTTCACATCGTCCTGCTGGAGCAGTTCCTGGTGCAGCGGAATGCTCGTCTTCACGCCTTCGACCACCATTTCCTCGAGCGCGCGCTTGAGCCGCATCATGCAGCGTTCGCGGTCGCGGCCGTAGACGATCAGCTTGGCGATCATGCTGTCGTAATAGGGCGGGATCGAATAGCCGGCGTACAGCCCGCTATCGACCCGGACATGCATCCCGCCGGCCGCGTGGTAATAGGTGATCTTGCCGGGGCTGGGCGTGAAATCGAACGGGTCTTCGGCGTTGATCCGGCATTCGATCGCGTGGCCCTTGAACTCGACTTCGTCCTGCGTAACCGACAGCGGCTTGCCCGCTGCGATACGGATCTGTTCGCGGACGAGGTCGATCCCGGTAATCATTTCGGTGACCGGGTGTTCGACCTGCAGGCGGGTGTTCATCTCGATGAAATAGAACTCGCCGTTTTCCCACAGGAATTCGATCGTGCCGGCACCGCGATAGCCCATGTCGCGCATCGCCTTCGAGCAGACCTCGCCCATCCGCATGCGGTCTTCCTCGCCCAGCACGGGGGAGGGGGCTTCCTCGAGCACCTTCTGGTGGCGCCGCTGGAGCGAACAGTCGCGTTCGCCCAGGTGGATGGCGTTGCCCTTGCCATCGCCGAATACCTGGAACTCGATATGGCGCGGGTTGCCGAGGTATTTCTCGATATAGACGGTGGCATCGCCGAAGGCTGCTTTCGCCTCGTTGCCGGCCTGCTGCATCAGCGTTTCGAGCTGGTCTTCGCTTTCGCAGACCTTCATCCCGCGCCCGCCGCCGCCGCTGGCAGCCTTGATGATGACGGGGTAGCCGATTTGGGCGGCGATCGCGCGGGCTTCGCCGATCTCGCTGACCGCGCCGTCGCTCCCGGGAACGAGCGGCAGGCCCAGCGCGCCCGCGGTCCGCTTGGCGGCGACCTTGTCGCCCATCGTGCGGATATGTTCGGGCTTGGGCCCGATCCAGGCGATGTCGTGCGCTTCGACGATCTCGGCGAACTTGGCGTTTTCGGACAGGAAGCCGTAGCCGGGATGGATCGCGTCGGCATGGCTGACTTCGGCAGCCGAAATGATGTTGGCCACGTTGAGATAGCTGTCGGTCGCGCTGGGCGGGCCGATGCAGACTGCGTGGTCGGCCAGTCGCACATGCATGGCATCGGCATCGGCGGTGGAATGCACCGCCACCGTCTCGATACCCATTTCATGGGCGGCGCGGTGGATGCGCAGCGCGATTTCGCCGCGATTGGCGATCAGGATGCGGGAGATACTCACGGGCGCGCTCAGCCGATGACGACGAGCGGCTGGTCGAATTCGACCGGCTGGGCGTTCTCGACCAGGATCGACTTGACCGTCCCGGCCTTGTCGGCGGTGATCGGGTTCATCACCTTCATCGCCTCGACGATCAGCAGCGTCTGCCCTTCGCTCACGCTGTCCCCCGGCTTGACGAAATTCGCCGCGCCGGGTTCGGATGCGAGGTAGACCGTGCCGACCATCGGCGACTTGACCGCGCCGGCGGTATCGATGTCGGCAGCGGATGCCTCGGGCGTCGGTGCCGCGGCGCTCGGGGCGGGCGCTGCCGCAGGGACGGGCGCCGCGGCCGGTGCCGCAGCCATCGCCACGCCGCCGCGCGCAACGCGGATCTTGCGTTCGCCATCTTCGACTTCGATTTCGGTCAGTCCGGTGTCGCCCAGCATTTCGGCGAGCTCGCGAACGAGAGCGGTGTCGACATTCATACCGGACTTGCCGGTGCTGCCTTTACGATCGGCCATGGAACCCCTTGCGTATTGTTTGCGCCGCCTATGCTACCCGCGCGGCGTTTGGGCAAGGGGTGAGGGCGCAAATTAGAGCGCGGCGGCTTTCTCCAACGCTACGGCATAGCCGCGCGCTCCTAGGCCTTTCACCTCGTCAACTGCGGCCATGCCGACATAGGAAAGATGGCGGAAACCCTCGCGTGTCGCGGGGTCGGACAGGTGCACTTCGATCACCGGCACCCCGATCGCCTTGATCGCATCGAGCAGCGCGACCGAAGTGTGCGTATACGCCGCGGCGTTGAGCAGCACCGCCTTCGCTCCGGTGCTGCGCGCCTCGTGCAGCCAGTCGACCAGCACGCCTTCGTGATTGGTCTGGCGAAAGTCGATCTCGAGGCCGAGCTCGCGCGCCTTCTCGCCCAGCATCGCCTCGATATCGGCGAGCGTATCGGAGCCGTAGATCTCCGGCTCGCGCGTGCCGAGCAGGTTGAGATTGGGGCCGTTCAGGACGAAGACGGTGTCGGTCATGGGGAAAGGGTTAGCGGCAATCGGCAGGCCGCGGAAGGGCCGCGATGCTTGGCGTATTGAGCGAGGTTTTCGGAACAGCTCTGGCCGTTCGAGGGTCTTGTGTCAGGGGAAAGGAGGTCCCGCGTATGCTAGACACTCTCGCGATCGAAATTGCCAATCACGCCACCCGGATCATCGAGCTGACCGGGATCGCCATCATTACGATCGGCGGCTTCGCCACATTGGCCCTGTTCATGTACCGGCTGGTCTGCGGGTACGACCGCAACGAGGCCGTGCAGAAATTGCGATCCAGCCTCGGCCGGGCCATCCTGCTGGGGCTCGAATTCCTCGTCGCGGCCGACATCATCAACACGGTCGCCATCGAACCGACATTGGAAAGCGTTGCCGTTCTGGCGGGAATCGTTTTGATCCGAACCTTCCTGAGCTTCAGTCTCGAGACGGAAATCGAAGGGCGCCTGCCCTGGCGCCAGAAAGCCGACGCGGGCTGAGAACGCTCTCTCCGTGAGACCTACTGATCCACGCCCTTGACCTTACCCCATTGGCGCGCCGCGGTGTAGCCGAGGTAGCCGGTGCCGAAGAGCGCGTAGAGTGCTTCGGGAAGCGCGGCGAGGTAGCGGGTCATGCCTTCGCCGATGGCGCGCGCAGTGATGGGGTCGAAAGCGGCGATCACGCCCATCGGCACGCTGAACAGGATCAGCGCATACATGACGTAAAGAAAGCTCGGGCGGGCGCGGCTGGTCCAGGGGTCGGCGCTTTGCGCTTCGGCGACGATGGCGGACAGGCGCGCCTCGATCTGCTTCAATTCCTGCGTGCCTTCGAGCGCGAGCAGTTCGAGCTTCGCCCTCGCCCGTGCGTCCTTGTCGGGGATCACCTTGTCGATGATCGAGGCAAGCGGGCCGATAAGCGATTCGATGAACGGCATGGGGCGTCTCCGGTTGGTGAGACCGAATCGGATAACCAGAATGGTTCGTGTAGGAAAACGCGAACGTCGGCGCGTGACTGTCGGCGCGGGACCGCGCGGATCGTCATGGCTGCTGCGATATGAGGGAAGTCCACTGGTCGGGATGACTGGATTCGAACCAGCGACCCCCACACCCCCAGTATGGTGCGCTACCAGGCTGCGCTACATCCCGAAACCAGTGGAGGCGGCCCTATAGGGCGGGTGTTTGAGCATGGCAAGCACAGTTCGCAGGCAATTCGTTGCCCCGGCATCGCATTGCTGCTAACCGCGCCGCACTTTCGCAAGAAGGGTGGTGCAGGCGGCTTGAACACGGCGCCCGCGCGCTCCAATTGCGAATTCGACACAACGCCAATTTCCGACAGGTATTTCATCGATGATCGATCTTCTCGCCGCCGCCGGTAGCGCCGCAGCCGAGCCGCCCGCATGGACGGGCTGGGTCCTGCCGCTGGGCATGCTGCTGATCCTGTGGTTCCTCATCCTGCGCCCGCAGATGCGCCAGCAGAAGCAGCACCGCGAACGCGTCGCGGGTCTCGCCAAGGGCGACGAAGTGGTCACGGCCGGCGGACTGGTCGGCAAGATCACCAAGGTCGAAGACCACTACGTCCATGTCGAACTGACCAAGGGCATGACCGTCAAGGCGGTGCGCAACACGATCGGCGAAGTGCTGTCGTCGCGCGACAAGCCTGCCGCAAACGACTAGGACGGGGCGCACCACTTCATGCTCGATTTCCCCACCTGGCGTAAGATCTGGCTATGGCTGATCGCCGGCCTGTGCGTCTTTGCCGCGCTGCCCTCGCTGCTGTCGGCCACCAGCATCCGCTGGCCCGATGCCCTGCCGCAGCCGATGGTCAATCTCGGCCTCGATCTCGCCGGCGGGAGCCATATCCTGCTTGAAGCGGATGCCGCGCAGGTCGCTGCGCAGCGGCTCGAGAACATGGAAGAAAACGTGCGCAACACCATGCGCAGCGCCGATCCGCGAATCCGCATCGGCGACGTTTCCACTCGCGACGGCCGGCTCAGCTTCATGCTCGACGATCCCGGCCAGGTGGACCGCGCCCGCGAACTGCTGCTTCCCGCGATGAACGGCACCGGGCTGGTGCGCGAATGGAACATGGCGGTCGAGGACGGCAACCGCATGGTCCTCACCCCCACGCAGGAAGGCACCGACCAGGCTGTCAGCGATGCGATGGAAAGCGCCACCGAAGTGGTCCGCAAGCGGATCGACGAACTGGGCACGCGCGAACCGACGATCATCCGCCAGGGCGATACGCGGATCGTGGTGCAGGTGCCCGGCCTGCAGGATCCCGACCAGCTCAAGGCGCTGCTCGGCCAGACCGCCAAGCTCGAATTCAAGCTCGTCGACCAGAACGCGCTGCCCAGCGATGTGCAACAGGGCCTCGCCCCGCCGGGATCGGAAATCTTCCCCTATGTCGATACCTCCGATTTCGCAGGCACCTCGCTGGCGGTCCGCCGGCTCGGCGGTATCCGCGGCGACAATCTGACCGGGGCGCAGCAGAGCTTCGATCCGCAGACCAACGAACCGGTCGTCAATATCCAGTTCGACAGCGACGGCGGACGCCGCTTCGCCAAGCTGACCACCGACAATGTCGGCAAGCCCTTCGCCATCATTCTCGACGACAAGGTCCTGTCCGCGCCCAATATCAACGAACCCATTCGCGGCGGCTCCGCGCAGATTTCGGGCAGCTTCTCGGTCGAAACCGCGAACCAGCTGGCGATCTCGCTGCGTTCGGGTGCGCTGCCGGTCGATCTCGCCGTGATCGAGGAACGCACCGTCGGGCCCGATCTGGGCGCCGATTCGATCAAGCGCGGCATGCTCGCGCTGGGTGTCGGTTCGCTGCTCGTCATCGCGCTGATGATCGTCAGCTATGGCCGTTTCGGCGTCTATGCGACCGCGGCGCTGGGGATCAACGTGGCGATGCTGCTGGGCATCATGGCCGCGCTCAACACCACGCTGACGCTGCCGGGCATCGCGGGCTTCGTGCTGACCATCGGTGCGGCGGTCGACGCCAACGTGCTGATCAACGAACGCATCCGCGAGGAACGCAAACGCGGGCGCCGGGTCATCGCCGCGGTGGAGAACGGCTATCACGAAGCCAGCCGCGCGATCTACGACGCCAACATCACCAACTTCATCGCCGGTGTGCTGCTGTTCCTGTTTGGCTCGGGTCCGATCCGCGGCTTTGCCGTGGTGCTGATCATCGGCCTGTTCACCAGCGTCTTCACCGCCGTTACCCTGACCCGCATGTGGGTCGCCGGCTGGCTGCGCAAGGCCAAGCCCAAAGACATCGTACTGTAAGGAGGGCGACGATATGAAACTGCTCAAGCTCGTCCCCGACGACACCAATATCAGCTTCCTCAAGTGGCGCGTGCCCTTCTTCGCCATCAGCGTTCTGCTGATTGCGGTCAGCTGGGCGCTGGTGCTGACCAAGGGCCTCAATTACGGCGTCGATTTCGCCGGCGGTCTCGAAGTGCGCGCCACCTTCACGCAAAGCGAGGAAGCGCCGGTGGTGGAGCTGCGCGACCAGGTCGAAGCGCTCGGCTACGGATCGCCGGTGGTGCAGCGCTTCGGCGAAGACAACCAGGTTTCGATCCGCGTGCGCCTGCCCGACGAGGTTTCCGCCGACAAGGAAGCCGCGCAGCAGGCGGCCAACGATATCGTCGACACGCTGCAGGCCGAATATGACGATTTCCGGCTCGACGGGAACGACAATGTGTCGGGCAAGGTCTCGGGCGAATTCCGCCAGACCGCGCTTTATGCATTGCTGGCCGCGATGGGGGCGATCGCGCTCTACATCTGGATCCGGTTCGAATGGCAGTTCGGTGTGGGCGCGCTGTTCGCGCTGTTCCACGACGTCAGCCTGACGCTGGGCATGTTCGCGCTGTTCCAGCTGGAATTCAGCCTCCAGATCATCGCCGCGATCCTTGCCATCATCGGCTATTCGCTCAACGACACGATCGTCATCTACGACCGCATCCGCGAGAATTTGAAGAAATACCGCAAGATGGAACTTCCCGCGCTGCTCGACCTGTCGGTCAACGAAACGCTGGCGCGGACGGTGATGACCTCGCTCACGCTGCTGGTGGCGCTGTTGCCGCTGCTGCTGTTCGGCCCCGCCAGCCTGTTCGGCATGGTCGCCGCGATCACGCTGGGCCTCTTCGTGGGTACTTACAGCTCGGTCTATTCGGCAGCGCCGATCCTGGTCTGGCTGGGCGTGACCAGCGACAGTTTCGTGCCGACCGAAAGCGTCGCCGACGAACAGGAAAAGAAGGCGCGCGGCCTGGTCTAGGCGACCGCGTCGTAATGGGCGGCGAGCGCGGCGGCGTTCGCTGTCCAGCTGAACCGCTCCACCGTCGCCGCCACCGCCTGGGGCGGGCGCGGGTTGCGCGTCACCTCGTCGATCCCTTCGCGCACCGCACGGCACGTCCGCGCTACGATGACGCCCGCCGCGGGTGAGGTGACCACCTCGCGCGCGCCGCCCGCATCGGTGATGACGATCGGCGTGCCGCAGGCCAGCGCCTCGATCCAGGCATTGGCGAGGCCTTCGCTGGCGGACGGCAGTACCATGGCATCGGCCGCGCTCAGGATGGGGGGGAGCAACGCAGGTTCGAGGCTGCCGAGGAAATGCACGCGGTCGGCCACGCCCACCTGCCTCGCCAGTCCGCGCAGGCTGGTTTTATCCGCCCCCGCACCGACCAGCAGCAAACGTGCATTCGGCAGATCGGCCAGCGCCTTGATCACGAAGGCCTGCCCCTTGCGTTCGATCAGCGCGCCCACCGTGACCAGCACCGTGTCCGACGCGGCCAGCGGGATGCCGAAGCTTTCGCCGAGGCGCTTTTTCAGGCCCACGTGATCCATCGGGCGAAACAGGTCGCGGTCGAGCCCGGTGTAATGCACCGTGATCTTGTCGCGCGCCATTCCCAGCTCTGCCATGTCGTCGGCCAGCGTCTCGCACACGGCCAGCACGCCTGCGGCGGCGTCGGCGGTTTCCAGCAGGGCATCGCGGCCATAGGCGCGCGCGCCCCAGAAATGGATGTCCGCGCCGCGCGCCTTGACCGAGAATGGCAGGCCCAGATCGCGCGCGACGGCCATTGCGGCGGGACCGTCGGGATAGAAGAACTGCGCATCGACCAGATCGAACGGCTGCTGCGCGTGAAGTTCGCGCGCGAGCGGCAGGACCGCCCTGGCGATCAGCCCCGGATTGAGCCGCCCGCCGATTTTGGGAAGCAGGCGGAATACCGGTCGATGCACGGTCATGCCGAATTCCTGCGTGTCGCAAGCAGCCTCCGACAGCACGCGATAGCGGCCCAGCGCCAGCGGCGGCAGGCCGATGGGGTTGATGACCGCCGTGTCCCAATGCGTGTCGCGCTGGAGCGCTTCGAGCGACTTGGCCACGAAGATCCCGAAGCGCGGCTGCGCCGTGTTGGGGAACAGGGTCGACAGCGACAGGACCCGGCGGGTTTTCGCCACGGTCACAGCCGCCGTACCAGCATTTCCGCCACCGCGATCCACGCCGGATTGTCGACCACCTGCTGCTTTTCGCCATGCCCGGGAGGCAACAGCCCAACCATGCTGCCCTGTCGGTCGATCAGCCGCCCGAACGCGAAGCGCCCACCCTTGCGGGGCACCAGCACGTCGCGGTTGATGGCGCGGGCAGCCTCCTCGGGCGCGATCCGGCGCAGCCACAACTGGTCCCCGGGTCGGTATTCGCCATGCGGGAATGCGATATCGAGCACCATCAGCGATCCGCCCCCGCCGAGATCGGTGGCGAGGATGGCGTCGCGCGGGGCGGCCCGCGCTTCCGGCCCCGCCTGTTCGAGCGTCGCAACGACTTGCGGGTGATCGCCGCTTTCGCTGCGCACCAGCATTTCGGGTTCGACCCCCAGCGCCGCGGCAATCCGTTCCATCCATTTGAGCGACAGGTTGCGCATGCCCGTTTCCAGCCGGCCCACCGTTTGCGGAGTGGTGGGCGGCTCGCACGCAGCAGCCAGATCGGCCAGCGTCAGTCCCTTCTGGCGGCGGATATCGCGGATGCGGTTGATCACTGCCCAATTCCCGGAATAACCAAATTGGTTTTCCATCTTTCCTACAGGAACCAGATGGAAGCAAGGGCAAACTCCCACCCACCGCAGGAGAAATGCCGATGCGCCGCAAGCTTGTCGAACGTGAACTTACCGAGGAAGGCCCGCGCCGTGGCAGGGGGGCACGGCCCGCACGGCGCAGCGTGACGGTCAATCTGGCGGAAAGCCCGCTGTCCTGGCTGCATGCGCGTGGACATTTGTCCGACCGCCGGTTCGATGCCGCCGAGCGGTTGCGGCTGGATTACGAAAAGGCGCAGCTGGCGCCGTCGGTCACGATGCGGTGGAATCCGGTGCGGGTCGATTGCGCAGGAAGCGGCGGGGACGGGCTCACGCCAAGCGAGCGGCAGCTTGCGGCGAAAGCGCGCTTCGATGGTGCGATGGCGGCGGCAGGGCAGGGGCTGAACGATATCCTCTGGCGTGTCGCCTGTTGGGGTGAGGGCGTGCCGGCGGCGGAAAAGGCGCTGGCCTGGCCCGCGCGCAGCGGCAAGCTGGTGCTCGGCATGGCGCTCGACCGAGTGGCCGATTTCTATCGCCTTAGTTGATGCTGCGTATGCTCGGGCTTTTTCGCTCAGGACCGTGGTCCATGCGGTCCATGTCTCCCGCATGCTGTCGGGATGGTGCCGGGGCAATCCTAGATATGGCGGCCAATCGCTTCGCGCAGTTCGGGCAGGACTTCGGCCTCGAACCACGGGTTCTGCCGCATCCAGATCGTCGAACGCCAAGCGGGATGCGGCAGCGGGAAGAAGTGCGGCAGGAATTCGCGGTATCGGCGCACGCGCTCGGTCATCGACAGCCTGCGCGCACCGGGCAGGTAATGGCCCTGCGCATAGGTCCCCACCAGCAGGGTCAGCCGGTCTTCGGGCAGCAGGTCGAGGATGCGATGGTGCCATTGCGGCGCGCATTCGCGGCGCGGGGGCTTGTCGCCGCCGCTCGCCTTGCCGGGATAGCAGAAGCCCATCGGCACCAGCGCCACCTGCGCAGGGTCGTACATCTGCTGCTTGGTCAGCCCGGTCCATTCGCGCAGCCGGTCGCCGCTGGCATCGTCCCACGGGATTCCGCTGGCATGGACCTTCGACCCGGGTGCCTGGCCAATGATAAGCAACCGCGCGGTTGCCGAAAACCCCGTCACCGGGCGCACACCATGCGGCAGATGCGCCGCGCAGGTGCGGCAGCTGGCGATCGCCGCGCGCAGCTCTGCCTCGGGGCTCACGCTTCGGCTTGCTCGGCGAGCTCCAGCCAGCGTTCCTCGGCGGCATCCTTCTCGGCGCGGGCATTCTCGATGCCTTGCGAGATGTTGGCGAAGCGTTGCGGATCGGCGGTGTAGAGCGTGGGATCGGACAGGATCGCCTCGCCCTTGGCGATCGCCGCTTCGAGCTCCTCGATTCGCGCCGGCAGGAGCTCGAGGTCGCGCTGGTCCTTGTAGGACAGCTTGGCGGGCCTTGCAGGCGGCGGGGGCGGGGGCGCGGACGGAGCCTTGCCGCCCGGCTTGTCCGCCCTTGCCTTGCTGGCGATGGTCTGGCGGCGCTTGCGCTGCCAGTCCTCGTAACCGCCCGCGACCACGTCGACCCTCCCGGTCCCGTCGAGCCCGAGCGTGATCGTCACCGTCCGGTCGAGGAAGTCGCGATCGTGGCTGACGATCAGCACCGTGCCCTCGTAGTCGGCGATGACCTCCTGCAGCAGGTCGAGCGTTTCGAGGTCGAGGTCGTTGGTCGGCTCGTCGAGCACCAGCAGGTTGCTCGCCTTGGCGAACTCGCGCGCCAGCAGCAGGCGGCTGCGTTCACCGCCCGACAGCACGCTGACCTTCATGTCGACGATCTTGGGGTCGAACAGGAAGTCCTTGAGATAGGCCTGCACATGCTTGCGATTGCCGCGCACGTCGATCCAGTCGCCGCCTTCGGCCAGCACCTGCCGGACGGTCTTGTCGGCAGTGAGCAGCTGGCGCTGCTGGTCGATCATCACGCCCGTCAGCGTCTTGGCGATCTCGACGCTGCCGCTGTCGGGTTCGAGCTCGCCGGTGAGCATGTTCAGCAGCGTGGTCTTGCCCGCGCCATTGGCGCCGACGATACCGATGCGGTCGCCCCGCTGGATGCGCAGGCTGAAGGGCTTGATGATCGTGCGTTCGCCATAGCTCTTGCTGATCCCGTCGGCGACGATGACCGATTTGGACTTGAACGAAGCCTCGGTCGCGAGCTGCAGCTTGGCCGTGCCGCCCGCGGTGATCATCGAGGCGCGCTGTTCGCGCATCTGGTAGAGCTTCTCGAGCCGGCCCTGGTTGCGCTTGCGCCGTGCGGTGACGCCGCGTTCGAGCCAGTGTGCTTCGAGCTTGAGCTTGGCGTCGAGCTTGTCCGCGGCCCGGGCCTCTTCGGCATAGACCTGCTCTTCCCACGCCTCGTAGCCGCCGAAGCCCACTTCCTTGCGGCGCAGGATCCCCCGGTCGAGCCACAGCGTCGCGCGCGTCAGCCGCTTGAGGAAGGTGCGGTCGTGGCTGATGACCAGGAAGGCGCCCTTGTAGCGTTCGAGCCAGCCTTCGAGCCAGTCGATCGCGCCCAGGTCGAGGTGGTTGGTCGGCTCGTCCATCAGCAGGAGGTCGGGGTCCTGCGCCAGCGCACGCGCGATGGCCGCACGGCGCTTCTCGCCGCCGCTCGCGCCTTCGGTGGCGCGCGTCATGTCGATGCCGAGCTGGCCCGCGATGGCGTCGACCTCGTGTTCCTGCGGGGCGCCGGCACCGGCCAGCGCCCAATCCATCAGCGTGGCATGACCGGTCAGGTCGGGGTCCTGCTCGAGCACCACGATCCGCGTGCCCGGCTTGATCTTGCGCTCGCCGGCATCGGTTTCGACCTGGCCGTCGATCATCCGGAACAGCGTGGTCTTGCCCACGCCATTGCGTCCGATCAGCGCGATCCGGTCGCGCGGGCCGACGTGCAGGTCCAGCGGCTCGTGGTCGGGCCCGCCGAACAGCCACTTGCCGCCCTGCTGCAGGGCGATGCCTTCAAGGCTGAGGATGGGGGGCTGTGCCATAGGCCGCGCGAGGTAGGCGCGCTTGGCCCCCGCCGCAAGCCGTCAGCGGGCCTGGCGCTGCTCTTCGACCATCCGCGCGACATCGGCGAGCAGCGCATGGGCATCGAAGACGATCCCGTCCTTGATCGTCCAGCGCACTCCGCCGACCTGCTCGATCGCCCCGGTTTCCCGGTTCAGCCGCGTATGCCCGGTGCCATAGAGGACCTTGAGATTGGCGAGCGGGTTCTCGGGCACGATCACGAGATCGGCGAGCTGCCCCACCGCGATGCGCCCCATCGGCGGTTCCTGCCCGAGCGGTTCGTACAAGGAGCGCGCGCCGTCGAGCGTCGCGGCGCGAATGACCGCCAGCGGCGACAGGCCCGCTTCGCGCAGCATCTCGAGCTCGCCGATATAGGCGAAGCCCCAGGTCTGGTAGATGTACCCAGGGTCAGAGCCTGCGGTGACGCGCCCGCCGCGGTCGTGGAAGTCCTTCGTCAGTTCGAACCACTTGGCGTAGAAGTTCCGCCACGCGACCTCGTCCTCGCTGGTCCAGTCCTTGTAATAGCTGCCGTGATTGGTCGCGCTGGGGGCGTAGAAATCGCCGAGCGAGGGGAGCGTGTACTTGGCGTGCCAGTCGAAACCGCGCGCTCGCATGACATCGCGGCTCGCGGCATAAATGTTGAAGGTCGGGCTGAGCGTCATGTCCTCGTCAATCAGCAGGTCGACATAGTCTTCCCACTTCTCGCTACCCGGCTCGACCGCCTGCGGGGCCAGGCGTGCCACCCAGGCGAAGCGCGACTGCTCGTCGAAGTAGTTGTAGTCACCGGGATAGTGCGGCAGCCCGGCCTTGAGCAGGCTTTCGAAGTGGCCGTAGAAATGCGTGACGTCGTCGAGGCCAAGCTCGACCGCAGTGCGCGCGTTGACTTCGGCAACGCCCGTCTGCGCCAGATGGGCGACAGTGCCCATCTGCAGCTTCTCGGCTTCGTCGAAAGCCGCTTGGAAGACTGCGGGGGAATAGCCGTTGAAGAACTTCACCCCCCAGTATCCCTGCGCCTTCGCCCAGCGCACCCATTCGCGCGCAGCGGCAGGCGTTTCGGGGGTGCCGCGGCCCCATTTGTTGCCGAACACGGCATAGGGGATCAGGCGCGGCGCGGTGATGGTGTTGGCGGCGCTGCGCCGCGTGTCGCTGATATCGGGCGTATCGGGACCGAAGTAGAAGCTGACGCCGCGGACCGTCGTCACGCCATGCGCAAGCCACAGCTTGTAGCCATAGGATGGCTGCGGCGCCTTCGACGCATCGCCATTATGGCCATGGACATCGACGAAACCGGGGAGGACGTACATGCCCTGCGCATCGACCACGCGCTGGGCAGTTTGCGCCTCTGCGGCCGGGGCCCCGCCGGGATAGAGTGCGGCAATGCGGTTGCCTTCGACGACGATATCGACCGGTCCGGCAGGCGGCGCGCCGCTGCCCTCGATCACGGTAGCCCCGCGGATAAGCAGTCTGTCGAAGGGGCCTTCGCCTTCGCCGGCGGGACGATCGGGCACGCGCTCCATCTGCGCGGCGAGCGGCTGCCCCCCCAGTCCGGCAAGCGCCGCGAGTGCCAATGTCCAAGCTTTCATAGATACCCCCTGAAGTCCGCGACGGTGGCTAGCGGCTGCCACGGTCCGAGGAAAGCGGGAACATTCCCGTTCAGCAAGCCGTAAAGCAGCCAAACGGATAATCCGTTCGACCTATGAGGAGCAAAGCCATGATCCGTTTCGCAATTCCCGCCCTAGCGGCAGCCACCTTCGCTTCCGCTGCGCAGGCCGCCGAAGTCCAGATCCAGGCGCAGGGCCCGGTCGTCGAACTCACCGTTAGCGAAGTGGTCGACGCCAAGCCCGATATCGTCGATCTGAGCGCGGGCGTGACCAGCCAGGCGCGCACCGCGGTCGAGGCCATGCGGATCAACGCGCGTGAGATGACCGCCGTGATCGACCGGATCAAGGCGCTGGGCGTGGACGCGGACGATATCCAGACCGCGGGCATCGATCTCAATGCGCAGTACGACTACGACCAGGAGACGCGCGAACAGGTCTTTCGCGGCTATCAGGCCTCCAATCGCGTCAGCGTGACGCTGCGCGATGTCGACCGCGCCGGTGAAGTGCTCGATGCGCTGGTTGCAGCCGGGGCAAACAACGTCGGCGGTCCCCGCTTCTCGCTGGACGATGACAATGCCGCGCGCGCGCAGGCCCGCAAGGTCGCGTTCGACAATGCGCGCTCGCAGGCGCAGCAATATGCCCAGTGGTCGGGCTTCACCAGCGTACGGCTGCTCGAAGTGAGCGAATCCGTGGCCGCCGGCTCGCCGATCGCCTTCGAGGAATCGGCCGGGCGGCAGGCGATGAAGGTTGCCGATGCGCCGACCCCCGTCGAGCCGGGGCTGGTCGGCACGCGGGTTTCACTGACGGTGAAATTCGAGATGACGCGCTAGGTCGAACCATCGCTTCCGCGCACATTCACCCCTTGTTCAATGCCCTGCGGCTAGGCAGACACGCATCATGTCACGCATTCTGACCTTATTGCTGGCCGCCGGGCTCGTTGCGGGCCCCGTTCTGGCCGAGTCTGCTTCTGCGCAGCAGCGCCGTTCCGAACAGGGCGAGGCGCGGCGCGAGATGAGCGCCGGCAACATCCTCGAATTGCGCGATATCGAGGCGCGTATCCTGCCGTCGATGCGCGGGGCCGAATATCTCGGGCCCGCATACGATTCGACTGCGATGGCCTACCGGCTCAAGTTCATCAAGGATGGCCGCGTGATGTATGTCGATGTCGATGCGCGCACCGGCAAGGTGCTGCGGCGCAGCCGCTGACCGGGCGCCGAAACGCGGGCGCGGTTGACGCGTTAACCGACATGAACGAAACGCGGCGTAAACTATCCGAGGACGGACTTATATGCGTATCCTGATCGTCGAGGACGAGCCCACGCTGGGCGAGCAGCTGAAATCGACGCTCGAACAGAATGGCTATGCGGTGGATCTGTCCACCGATGGCGAAGACGGCCATTTTCTCGGCAGCACCGAGGATTACGATGCAGTGATCCTCGATCTCGGCCTGCCCGAAATCGATGGGCTGACCGTGCTCGGCATGTGGCGCAAGGAAGGCCGCAAGTTCCCCGTCCTGGTGCTGACCGCGCGCGACAGCTGGTCCGACAAGGTCGCCGGCCTCGACGCAGGAGCCGACGATTACCTTGCCAAGCCGTTCCAGACCGAAGAGCTGATTGCCCGCCTGCGCGCGCTCATCCGCCGTGCTTCGGGCAATACGTCGAGCGAGCTGACTGCCGGTGCGGTCCGCCTCGATACGCGGTCGGGCCGGGTGACGCTGCAGGGCGAACCGGTCAAGCTGACCGCGCAGGAATACAAGCTGCTGAGCTACCTGATGCACCACAAGGGCAAGGTCGTCAGCCGCACCGAACTGATCGAGCATATCTACGATCAGGATTTCGACCGCGATTCGAACACGATCGAGGTCTTCGTCACCCGCATTCGCAAGAAGCTGGGTGCGGAAGTGATTACGACGATCCGTGGACTCGGGTACAGCCTCGACGACCCCGCCGACCAGCCGCGCGCCTGACGGGGCGTCCGGCGCGGTTGCGAAGGTCGGGAAATCCCCGCCGGCGAATCCTGCCGCCGAAAATCCGGTGACCGTGGCCACGCCGCCGCCCGCCAAACGCAGCCTGGCGCGGCGGATGATGGCGATTGCCGCGCTGTGGATCGGCGTGCTGCTGCTCGGCGGCGGTTTCGCGCTCGATCGGACGCTGGTCCGGTTGGTCGAGGACAATTTCGACGAACAGCTCGAATATGTGCAGACCGCGCTGATCACTTCGGCCGAAATCGACAGCTTCGGGGATGTGCAGCTGTATCGCTCTCTCGGCGACCAGCGGTTCCTCGAACCCAATAGCGGGGTTTACTGGCAGGTGACCGGCGAAGGGCACCAGCCGTTCCCCAGTCGCAGCCTGTGGGATCGCAACCTGACGGTACAGGGCGATCACTTCGACAACGAACCCCATTTCTACGATTCGGACCAGTTCGAAGACGAACCGCTGCGGATCGTCGAACGCACGGTCATCCTGCCCGACAGCGACACGCGCTGGACCTTCGCGGTGGCCTCGGCTCGCGACGAGCTCGATTACCAGATCACGCGGATCCGTTCGATCCTGGTCTGGAGTTTCGCCGCGCTCGGGCTTGGTTTGCTGACGATGGCGATGCTGCAGAGCTGGTACGGCCTGTCGCCGCTGCGCCGGGTGCGCGAGGCGATCCTAGCGATGCGGACACATGGCACCAACCGGATCACCGCGCCGCTCCCGCTCGAGGTCGAACCGCTGGTCGATGAAATCAACGCGCTGCTGGCCCATACCGAGCAGCAGGCCGAGGAAGCCCGCATGCATGCCGGCAATCTGGCGCATGCGCTCAAGACCCCGCTCACCGTCCTGACCAACGCCGCGACAGCGCACGATCCGCGCCTGTCCGATCTGGTGTGCCGCGAAACCAAGACGATGCAGCGCCATGTCGAGCATCATCTAGCCCGTGCGCGTGCCGTGGGCCGGCGGGCCAGCGGCCATGCGCGCGCCGAAGTCTGGCCGAGCGCGGAAAGCGTGCTGCGCGCCGTAACCCGGATTTACGAGGACACCCGGTTCGACCTCGATGGCAACCGCGATGCCGCAGTCGCGATGGAACGGCAGGATCTCGACGAGATACTGGGCAATCTGATCGAGAACGCTGCCAAATACGGAGGTGGCAGCGTGTTTGTGACGATCGATGCCGTGCGCGCGGCGAAGGACTGCACGATCTGGATCGAGGATGACGGTATGGGCATCCCCGAAAGCGCGCGCGCGAAAATCTTCGACCGCGGTGCACGGCTCGACACGGGCAAGCCCGGCACGGGGCTCGGCCTCGCCATCGTCCGCGATGTCGTCCAGATCTACGGCGGTTCGGTGGATCTCGGCGAAAGCGAGGACCTGGGCGGCTTGCTGGTTCGCCTGACGCTGCCGCGCAGTGCGCCGTAGCGCGCGGCTGCCAGTTAGCGGCCGGCAGCGCGTTCGTGGTGGCGGATGACCTCATCGATGATGAAGCGCAGGAATTTCTCGCTGAATTCGGGGTCCAGTTCGCTTTCCTCGGCCAGGTTCCGCAGCCGTGCGATCTGCGCCTGTTCGCGCGAGGGATCGGCGGGCGGCAGCGTGGCCTTCGCCTTGTATTCGCCCACGGCCTGAGTGATGCGGAACCGTTCGGCCAGCATGTGGATCAGGGCGGCGTCGATGTTGTCGATGCTCTTGCGAAAGCCGGCGAGCACGGGATCGGGCGGGGCGTTATCGGACATTCTGGGTACGCTAACAAGAAATGTACGCTTGCCAAGAAAGCTTGCGCAGACCATGGCCAAGCCGAAATGTCTGCCGACGTACTTACCCTGCCGCGCAAGGAGCCCGAAGGATCGATCGAGCCGATGCTGGCTCTCACCGCTCCGGGCATGAATCAGGTCAATCAGGTCATCCTTGACCGGATGCAAAGCGAGGTGCCGTTGATCCCGGCGCTTGCGGGTCACCTGATTTCGGGCGGCGGCAAGCGCCTGCGCCCGATGCTGACGCTCGCGGGTGCGGAGCTGGTCGGTTACACGGGCAACCGGCAGCACAAGCTCGCCGCGGCGGTAGAGTTCATCCACACCGCGACGCTGCTCCACGACGACGTCGTCGACGGCAGCGACCTGCGGCGCGGCAAGGCGGCCGCCAATATCATCTACGGCAACCCGGCGACCGTGCTGGTGGGCGATTTCCTCTTCAGCCGCTCGTTCGAACTGATGACCGAAGACGGCAGTCTCAAGGTTCTCAAGATCCTGTCGGGCGCATCGGCGATCATTGCCGAAGGCGAAGTCGACCAGCTCACCGCGCAGCGCAAGATCGACACGAGCGAGGAACGCTACCTCCATATCATTCGCGCGAAGACCGCCGCGCTGTTCGCCGCGGCCAGCCGCATAGCGGCCGTGGTCGCGGAGTGCAGCGAGGAACAGGAGCAGGCACTCGACGAATATGGCCGCAATCTCGGGGTGGCATTCCAGCTCGTCGACGATGCGATGGATTACGATTCGAATGCGGCCGCCATGGGCAAGGACCGCGGCGACGATTTCCGCGAAGGCAAGATGACGCTGCCGGTCATTCTGGCCTATGCGCGGGGTAGCGCGGAAGAGCGTGAATTCTGGAAGGCAGCCATCGGCGGCTTCAAGACCAGCGATGCGGATCTCGACCATGCGATCGAACTGATCGATCGGCACAATGCGGTGGCGGACACGAAGGCACGTGCGCGTCACTTTGCGCAGTGCGCGATCGATGCACTGTCGATTTTTCCCGACGGTACCGCGCGGCAGGCGATGACGCAGGCTGCGCTGTTCTCTGTCGCACGCGGGTACTGAGCGGCTTCAGGCTAACGACCACATCCGGATGGGTCTGGCCGGGCAGCGGTTGCCCAAGCCGTCTCGACTTCATGCGGACGACGGGGTTAGGGGCAGGGCGTGAGCGATCTACCCATCCACGCGGTCCTGCCCGATCTGCTTGACGCGCTGCGCATGCAGAGCGGGGCCGTGCTGGTCGCGCCGCCGGGCGCAGGCAAGACGACCGCGGTGGCGCCCGCACTGCTGGACCAGCCGTGGTGCAATGGCACCGTGATCCTCACTTCGCCCCGACGCGTTGCAGCGCGGGCCGCGGCCGAGCGGATGGCGCAGGCGCTGGGGGAAAAGCCCGGCGAAACGATCGGTTATCTGACCCGGCTCGACACGAAGCGATCCGCACGAACGCGCGTGCTGGTCATGACCGAGGCGATTTTCGTCAACACCGTGCTTGCTGATCCCGAGTTGGCAGGCGTTTCGGCGGTACTGTTCGACGAAGCGCACGAAAGGCACCTCGACAGCGACCTGGGGCTTGCGCTCGCGCTCGAAAGCCGGGCGGTGCTGCGCGAGGATTTGCGCGTGCTGGTCATGTCGGCGACCATCGACGGCGCGCGCTTCCGCACGCTGCTCGGTGACGATGCGCGCATGATCGAAAGCGCGGGGCGCGCGCACCCGCTGCAGATCGAATGGCTGGGCGCGATGCCGCAAATCCCGGTGGAAGACGCGGTCGCCAAGGCGATCGGCACGGCCTGGCGCGAACAGGCGGGCGACATCCTTGCCTTCCTGCCAGGCGTGCGCGAGATCGAGTGCACGCGCGAACGGCTGGAAGGCCGCTTGCCGAATGCGCTCGTCCTCCCGCTGCACGGGCAAGTCGATCCGGCGGGCCAGCGCGCCGCGATCCGGCGCGATCCCGAGGGGCGTCGGCGGATCGTGCTGGCAACTGCCATCGCCGAGACATCGCTCACGCTCGACGGCGTCTCGGTCGTCGTCGATGCTGGCCTGTCCCGCCGCGCGGAATTCGACCGCGCGGCCGGGACCACGCGGCTGGTCACACATCGCGCGAGCCAAGCGGCTGCCGCGCAGCGGGCAGGCCGCGCCGCGCGGCAGGGCCCGGGTGTCGCCTACCGGCTATGGGAAGAAGCCGGTCACGCGGGCCGTCCCGCATTCGATCCGCCCGAAATGGAAACCGCCGATCTTGCTCCACTGGTGCTGGCGCTGGCGCAATGGGGCACGGGCGATCCCGGCGAACTGGCATGGCTCGATCCGCCGCCTGCCGCTTCGATCGCCGCGGCACGCAGCACATTGGCAGCACTGGGGGCACTCGATGCCGAAGGGCGCATTACCGAGACGGGAAGCAAGCTCGCCAAGCTCCCTCTCGACCCGCAGGGAGCGGCGTGCGTGCTGTTCGGTGCCGAACACGGCGTAGCAGAAGATGCGGCGCGGCTCGCCCTGTTGCTCCAGGAACGAGGGCTCGGCGGGCAGGGCGAAGATCTGGAAGCGCGTCTCGCTCGCTGGAACGCGGACCGGGGCGCGCGTGCGGAAGCGAACCGCAGGCTGGCGGGCCGCTGGGCGAAAACCGCACGCAACCTCGTTTCGGCGAGCGCGGATGCCAACCGGCCCCCATCCGGCATCCTCCTCGCAGCCGGACGACCCGAATTCATTGCCCGGCGCCGCGATGCGAGTGGAGAGAGCTGGATCGCCGCCGGCGGGCGCGGTTTCGTCCTCGACCCGGCATCGCCGCTCGCACGCGCCGACTATCTCGTCATCGGTGATGCGCAGGGGCAGGCCAAGGGGGCGCGGATCACTTCGGCAATCGCGCTGGCCGAAAGCGATATCGAACGCTGGTTGCCCGAGCGGATCGAACGCCGGCAGGTCCTGCGATGGAATGGGGAACGGGTCGAGGCCCTGCTCGAGCGCAGGCTCGGCGCGGTCACTCTCGCGCGCGGACCCGACCCTTCGCCGGACCCACAGGCCATCGCTACGCTGCTGCTGGAAAAGGCGCGCCGGGATCCAGCAAAACTCCTTCCTGCGGATCTGCTTGCGCGTGCAAGCTATGCCGGGATCGAAGCGCTTTCACCCGAGGCCCTGGCGCAGACCGCAGACCTCTGGCTGCTGCCGCTGGTCGAGGGGCGGCGCGATCTGAACATACCGAAGGGCAGACTGGTCGATGCGGTGCTGGGCCAGCTCGATTGGGATAGCCGCCAGACGCTCGACAGCGCAGCTCCCCGCGTATTTGCGTCGCCTGCAGGCACGACGCATGCGATCGACTATACGGGGGACGATGCACCGAGCGTCGAAGTGCGCGTACAGGCATTGTTCGGGCTGGAACGCCATCCGCTGGTCGGACGCACGCCCTTGCTGCTCAAGCTGACGAGTCCCGCGGGGCGTCCGATCCAGTCGACGCGCGACCTGCCGGGGTTCTGGCGGGGGAGCTGGGCCGACGTGCGCAAGGACATGAAGGGCCGTTACCCCAAGCACCGCTGGCCCGAGCAGCCCTGGGCGGAAAAGCCGAGTTTGAAAACCAAGAACGCCTTTTCAAAAACCAGCGGCTGACTTAAGGGCGCACCCATGGCAGCACGAATTTATCAGCGACCGAAGAACGCCATGCAGTCGGGCAGGGCCCGGACCGATGAATGGGTGCTCGAATTCGAGCAGTCCGAGGCGCGGCGTCCCGATCCGCTGATGGGGTGGACCGGCAGCGGCGATACGCAGGCGCAGGTTCAGCTGACTTTTCCGACAAAGGAAGAGGCGCAGGCCTATGCGCGCAAATACGATATCGTTGCCCGCGTCCATGCTACGCCGCCCAAGAGCCTCAAACTGCAGGCCTACGCCGACAATTTTCGCTGAGCGCAGTTCGTCCTTCAGCGGGATAACCATTGGCTGATAGCGCTGCCGCGAATGCCCGGCCTAGGGGCTGGACAAAACCCGCCAACCTCACCATATGGCGCGCCGGGAGTCGGTCGGACGTTTGCGTTCGCTCACCGGGTCAGGTCCGGAAGGAAGCAGCCCAGGTGAATTGCGGCGGGTCGGCCGGCTCCTCTTTCACCCACAATTCGTAATCGTGACGGCATGACTTTTGCCGCGGTAGTGCCTACCTAGTCGGCGATGGGTGATTCACCGGACAATCCTGACAGCCCCCCGTGGGACGGCGCCGCGCAAGAGGTCGATACGCCCAGTGCGGCGGATCTCGAGGAAGCGGGGCAGGAACGAGATGTTCGGCGGTGCTGCACCGCAGCCTGCCGCGCCTGCGGCGCCGCATGCCGATGGCCCGGCAGAAGCATCGCCTCCGCCAACTGTAAATGCCGCCAATCCGGCGCCGGTCGATCCCGCACAGCCCTACCGCGTTCTCGCGCGCAAGTACCGGCCGCAGACCTTCGCCGAACTCATCGGGCAGGAAGCGATGGTGCGTACGCTGGCCAATGCGATCGCGCGCAACCGGCTGGCGCATGCCTTCCTGATGACGGGCGTTCGCGGGGTGGGCAAGACATCGACCGCCCGGCTTATCGCGAAGGCCCTGAACTGCGTCGGACCCGACGGGCAGGGCGGCCCGACCATCAGCCCCTGCGGCGTGTGCGAACCCTGCCGCGCGATTGCCGAGGGGCGCCATATCGACGTGATCGAGATGGACGCCGCCAGCCATACCGGCGTCGACGATGTGCGCGAGATCATCGAAGCGGTGCGCTACGCGGCGGTTTCGGCGCGCTACAAGATCTACATTATCGACGAAGTCCACATGTTGTCGCGCAACGCTTTCAACGCCTTGCTCAAGACGCTGGAAGAACCGCCCGCACATGTGAAGTTCCTGTTCGCCACCACCGAGGTCGAAAAGCTTCCGGTGACAGTGCTCAGCCGCACGCAGCGGTTCGATCTGCGGCGCATCCCTTCCGAACTGCTCGAAGCGCATTTTGCGTCGATCTGCGAAAAGGAAGGCGTCGAGGCGGAAGCCGAGGCGCTGCACATCGTTGCCAACGCGGCAGAGGGATCGGTTCGCGACGGCTTGTCGATCCTCGACCAGGCCATCGCGCATGCCGATCTCGATACCAACAGCAAGGTGACCGCAGCGCGGCTTCGCGACATGCTGGGCCTGGCCGACAAGAGCGCACAGCGGCGCCTGTTCGGCCACATGCTGGAGGGCGAGGGCAAGGCCCTGCTCGAGGCGGTCGACGAACAATATGCACTGGGCGTAGAGCCGTTGGCGCTGCTGCGTGCGCAGATGGATGTGGCCCACCGGATCACGGTGGCACAGGTTTCCGGCAACGAGCCCGAAGGGGTAAGCGCGGACGAGCGCGAGCAGCTGACGGAATGGGCTGCGCGGATTCCCACCGGCCAGTTGCACCGTCTGTGGCAATTGCTGCTCAAGGGGCACGAGGAAGTCCGGCTTGCGCCCGATCCGCTGGTTGCGCTGCGCATGGCGCTGCTGCGCACCCTGCATGCCGGACAGATGCCCGATCCGGGCAAGCTGGCCAGGAAGCTCGAAACCTTTTCCGAGCGTGGACCTGCGCCAGCATCTCCCCCCGCACCGGAAGGCGGGGGCGAGGCGGCCCCGCAGGCGGCGCTGGACTGGAAGGAAACGGTCGATGCGATCGACGCTTCGGGGATGATGCAGCAGGCCAGCGTCATGCGCCTGCAGGTGCGGGTGGTCGAGTTCACCGACGGTACCCTGCGCTACGGGCGCGATGCGAAATATTCCGAAGATATCGCGCCGGTCCTGCGCGAGACATTGCACCGCCATACCGGCAAGCGCTGGACGGTCGAGGAAGTGCCGGGCGGGGACGGCGCGCCCTCGCTGGTCGAAGTGGCCGAGGCCGAGCGTGATGCGGCCGCCGCAGCAACACGCGCGCATCCGCTCGTCAGGGCTGCGCTCGACACCTTCCCCGAAGCGGAATTGATTGAAGACGGCGGCGCATCCTCCCAGCGCCGCGAAATCCCTTGGAGTAGAAAAGCATGAACATGGAAGAAATGCTCGCGCAGGCGCAGAAAGCCGCGGAAACGATCCAGAAGCAGATGAGCGATGCCCAGGCCAAGCTCGACGAAATCGAAGTCGAAGGATCGGCCGGCGGCGGCCTCGTGAAGGTGCGCGCGACCGCGCGGGGCCGGATCGTTGGCGTTGCGATCGACGACAGCCTGATGAAGCCCGAAGAAAAGCAGATGCTCGAGGATCTGGTGACGGCGGCGTTCAACGACGCGCGCGATCGCGCCGATCGCGTATCGGGTCAGGAAATGGACAAGATCCAGCAGGGCGCCGGCCTTCCCGCCGGGTTCAAGCTGCCCGGAATGTAAGATCGGGGTGCGCGCCGGGTCGGTGCGCGCTCTCAGCGGGCCAAACACGGCCTTTCCGCCAATGTGCACTTCCCTGGCCGGGGCGTTTCAGAAGCGCTCCGGCCATGGCATATCAGTCCTGCCGAGGATGCGGTCGTCGCCGTTCGTCCAGATCGCGGTTGTTGTCGAAGGTGCGCCAGCCCTCGCGGTCACGGATCAAAGCCGCGTCGCACCGCGCGCAATTCGTCCGGAAATTCATCCCATCGTCCCAGACATGGCGACGGTTCACGCGATGGCCGCGGATTTTGCAGACCATTGAACCCAGCATCGCTAGCCCTCCCACTGCAGAACGCGTCTTGGCACCGAGTCGGTGTATGGTTAAGCGACATTAAACGCGTGTGAAGCGCGTCACCAGCCATCCACATGACTTTGACCGGCGGCGTTGCGTTGCGGGACATGGCTCACCATATTCCTCGGGAACGGCCGACAATGGCCCCAATGGAATTGATTGATGACCCAGAGCTACCCCCTTCTTCCCCTGCGTGACATCGTGGTGTTCCCCGGCATGGTGGTGCCGCTGTTCGTGGGACGTGACAAATCGGTCGCCGCGCTCGAATTGGCGATGGAAGGAAGCAAGGACATCTTCCTGCTCGCGCAGCTCGACCCGGGCTGCGACGATCCCGAGCGCGACGATCTGTTCGATGTCGGCGTGGTGGCGCAGGTCCTGCAGCTGCTCAAGCTGCCCGACGGCACCGTCCGTGTGCTGGTTCAGGGGGCGGCGCGGGCATCGCTCGAAGCGCTCGAACCACGCGGCGAATTCGTCGAAGCGGTGGTTTCGTCGAGCGATCTGGTAACCGCTTCGGGCAATGAAGTGGTCGCGATGATGCGGCAGGTGGTCGAACAATTCGGCGAATATGCCAAGCTCAACAAGAAGTTGGGCGAGGACGCGGCGGACCAGCTGGGCGATATCGACGATGCCGGCGAGCTCGCGGATACGATTGCCGCAGCGATCAACGCCAAGGTGTCGGACAAGCAGGCGCTGCTGGTCGAGCGCGACCCGCTCAAGCGGCTCGAAATGGTCATGTCCTTCATGGAAGGCGAGCTGTCGGTGCTGCAGGTGGAGCGCCGGATCCGTGGCCGCGTGAAGCGGCAGATGGAAAAGACCCAGCGCGAATACTATCTCAACGAACAGCTCAAGGCGATCCAGAACGAGCTGGGCGGCGACGACGACGCGAGCGACGAAATCGCCGAACTGACCGAAAAGATCGCCAAGACCAAGCTCAGCAAGGAAGCCCGCGAAAAGGCCGAAGCCGAGCTCAAGAAGCTCAAGGCCATGCAGCCCATGAGCGCCGAAGCGACGGTCATCCGCAATTATCTGGACGTGCTGCTCGACCTGCCCTGGGGCAAGAAGAGCAAGGTCAAGAAAGACATCGGTAAGGCGCAGCAGGTGCTCGATGCCGATCACTACGGGCTCGAGAAGGTCAAGGACCGGATCATCGAATATCTCGCGGTGCAGGCGCGCACGCGCAAGCTGAAGGGGCCGATCCTGTGCCTCGTCGGCCCGCCGGGCGTCGGCAAGACCTCGCTGGGCAAGAGCATCGCCAAGGCGACGGGACGCGAATTCGTGCGCCAGTCGCTCGGCGGCGTGCGGGACGAAGCGGAAATCCGCGGGCACCGGCGCACCTATATCGGCTCGCTCCCGGGCAAAATCGTCACCAACCTCAAGAAGGCGGGCAAGATCAACCCGCTGTTCCTGCTCGACGAGATCGACAAGCTGGGCCAGGACTTCCGCGGCGATCCCGCTTCGGCGCTGCTCGAAGTGCTCGACCCCGAACAGAACAGCAAGTTCCAGGACCACTATCTGGAACTCGACCTCGACCTGTCGGACATCATGTTCGTGACGACGGCGAACAGCCTGAACCTGCCGCAGCCCTTGCTCGACCGGATGGAGATCATCCGGCTCGAAGGCTATACCGAGGACGAAAAGGTCGAAATCGCCCAGCGCCACCTGCTTGCCAAGCAGATCGAGGAACATGGCCTCAAGGAAGGCGAATTCGAGCTGACCGAAGAAGGTTTGCGCGACCTGATCCGCTATTACACCCGCGAGGCGGGCGTGCGCACGCTGGAGCGGGAACTCGCCCGGCTGGCTCGCAAGAGCCTGCGCAAGATCCTCGAAAACGAGGTCGAAAGCGTCACGATTACGCCTGACAACCTCAGCGAGTTTGCCGGGGTGCGCAAGTTCAAGCACGGCATGAGCGAGGAAGAACCTCAGGTCGGTGCAGTGACCGGGCTCGCCTGGACCGAGGTCGGCGGCGAACTGCTGACGATCGAAAGCGTCACCACGCCGGGCAAGGGCGAGATCAAGACCACCGGCAAGCTCGGCGAAGTGATGAATGAAAGCGTCGCCGCGGCGTTCAGTTTCGTGAAGGCGCGCGCGCCGCATTACGGGATCAAGCCGAGCCTGTTCCAGCGCCGCAACATCCACATTCACTTGCCCGAAGGGGCAGTCCCGAAGGATGGCCCTAGCGCTGGCGTGGGGATGGTCACCTCGATCGTCTCGACGCTGTCGGGGATCTCGGTACGGCCCGATGTCGCCATGACCGGCGAGGTCACGCTGCGGGGCCGCGTTCTCGCCATCGGCGGGTTGAAGGAAAAGCTCCTCGCCGCACTGCGCGGCGGGATCGGCAAAGTCCTGATCCCCGAGGAAAACGTCAAGGACCTCGCGGAAATCCCCGCGAATGTGAAGGACGGGCTGGAAATCGTTCCGGTGGCCCATGTCGACGAAGTGCTCGCGCATGCGCTGTGCAGCGTGCCGGACCCGATCGAATGGACCGAAGCCGACGATCTCGCAGCCCAGCCCGACCACGCACAAAGAGTGGCATCACAGACTGCGCATTAACAATTGATGTGCTGCATTGCAGCAACTCGCATGGTCCGCGGACTCGGTTTCGCGGACCATGTCGCGTGACCACTCGCCAGATTGATTGGTGAATTCGCGGTTCACCCTAGTTTTCCGCTGTCTTGCCCTGAAATCCGCTGTTTTCAGCCAAAAATGCCTTTGACAGCGCGCCTAAAAAACTCTCAATTCCTCCGTCTTCGCCGAGGCGATTCAGCCATTCCCACCCGAAGACAAAACAAGGGGGTTTCCCAGAATGAACAAGAACGACCTGATCACCGCAGTCTCCGACTCCAGCGGCCTTTCCAAGAGCGACGCTTCGAGCGCGGTCGAAGGCGTTTTCGACGCCATCACCAAGTCGCTGTCGAGCGGCGACGAAGTGCGCCTGGTGGGCTTTGGCACGTTTTCGGTCGCCAAGCGCAAGGCCTCGACCGGTCGTAACCCGCGCACTGGCGAGCCGATGACGATCAAGGCTTCGAACCAGCCCAAGTTCAAGGCCGGCAAGGGCCTCAAGGACGCCGTGAACTAAGCACGATTTCCGCATCCGCGCGCTTGACGCGCGGATGGAACCGAACTGCGCCGCGCTTTCCATCCCGGGAGGCGCGGCGTTTTCGTATCGTTCAGTCGAATGCCACCAGCGCGGTGGGCGGCTGCTGCGTCGACGGCCCTACATTCCACCTCAGCGACTGCCCGCGTGCGTGCGGCTTGGGGCCTTCATCGGTGTTGTTCGCCAAGATCCGTCCATCGGTGACGATCGTGAATGTGCCCTGGGGCACGACAATTCGCGGGGCTTCGCCGCTTTCCTCGGCCTGTGCCATGGCAGCAAGGGCGGCGAAAGACGCCGTGCCCCAAGACGGTTCTTCCTTGCCTGCAGCAAAGGCGGGGGCATCGACGCGCACTTCGCCGCCGTCGCGCAGGTTGATGCTCACGAAGGCATTGGCCCCCGGCATCCCTTCGACCGTGGGAAAGACGAAATCGTGCGTCAGTGTCCCGGCAGTGACGAAGCTCACATCAAAGAGGCCGTCACCCCGATACTCGACCTTTTCCCAGCCCCGCTGGCGTTCCAGCCGCGTAGCGATCTCCTGCGCGGCCTGGGGGTCGGACGGATCGATACTGCCGACGAACTGGCGCAGCATTTCCGCTTCGCGTACGCGCTCTGCCGCGCGTTCGCCGGCAGTCTCTTCCCATTCCGCGCGCTGCGCAGCGATCTCGGCCTCGCTGCAGTCGCGGACCTCGTAATCCTCGTCATAGCATTCGGCTTCGAAGCGCTCTTCGCTCGCCCGGCTCATCTGTGCCAGCTGGCTGAGGGCGAGCATCTCGATCTCGCCGTCATAAGCGAAGGAGAACCTTTCGTCGGAATACAGATGCAGCTCGCTGCTGAACGTCCCCGGCGACAACAGGCATCCGCCGAGCGCGAACGATGCGGACAGCGCGATAAGGATGCGGTTCATGTCGGTTCCCCCGTGTTGAAGTGGGCTAGCGCGTGGCGACCGCGTAGAGCGCTATCGCTCCCGCGTTGGACACGTTGAGGCTCTCGATCTGGTCTCCGATCGGCAGTTTCGCGAGCACGTCGCAATGCGATTCGATATTCTGCCGCATGCCTTCGCCTTCGGCCCCGAGCACCAGCGCGATGGGTCCTGCGGCCAGCGTTTCGCCCAGCGTCGCATCGGCAGTGCCGGTCAGACCGATGCGCCAGTATCCCGCCTCGGCGATCTGCTCGAGCGCGCGTGCCAGATTGACGACGCGGACCCAGGGCAGCACTTCGAGTGCGCCGGAGGCCGATTTGCCGATCACGCCGCCTTCGGGCGGGGCATGGCGATCCTGTGTGACAAGCGCGGCGGCGCCGAATGCGGCCGCGGAACGCATGATGGCGCCGACATTGTGCGGATCGGTGACCTGGTCGAGCACCACGATCGGGCGCGCCGGGTCTCCGTCCAGTACCTCGTCGAGATGCGTGTCTTCCAGCGGCGCGCATTCGAGCACGAGTCCCTGGTGCGGGGCATCCTTGGCCACCAGCCGCGCCAGATCGGTCGCTTCGGCGTATTCGAGAGGGAAATCCGCCGGCAATTCGCCATCGAGCGTATCGATCGCATCGCGCGTCGCCCACAGCTTGCGATGCACCCGGTCGGGGTTCTTGAGCGCGGCTTCCACCGCGTGCCGGCCCCACAGGCGCACCTGCCCCGATCCCGCGCGGCCGCTGCCCCGGCCGCCCTTCATTCGGCCCGCACGGCCCCTGAGTGCGCGTTTGCGTTCGCCTTTAGCCATCGAATACGTCCTGTCTGTAACTTTGCATGGGCCTGTGCCAGCGAGGGCATTGACAGGCAAGCGCCGCTTCGCCAAAGGGGCGCCTCTCGGCACGGGGTCGGACTATCCGATCCCTCGATTTCCTCAGTGAAATGGCCCGTGTGGACAGGTGGCCGAGTGGTTAAAGGCAGCAGACTGTAAATCTGCCCGCGCAAGCGTACGCTGGTTCGAATCCAGCCCTGTCCACCACCGCCACTTAGGCCCCGGAAATCATTGAGAAACAGGGGTTTTCACCTTCCGACTGTAACACAGAGTTGCTACACGGAAGGCATGGAAACGATGTTCAAACTCACCCGGCGAAAGGGCTCCGCCAGATGGCAGGTGCGCAAGCGTTGGCCGTCCGATGTCGCTCCTATCCTCCGAGGTGAGGGGTTCGTGAAATCGACGGGGGAGGAGGACAGAAAGGCCGCTCAGGCCAAACTCCCTTTCATGGCGGCCGAATATGAGCGGCTAGTGGCAGAGGCCCGCGCCAAGCTCGCAGAAGCTCCGAGGGAGGAACTTTCTGAAGCAGAAGCGCACCGGATGGCTGCCGAGTTTTATCGAGATATGCTGCCGCGCTACATCGTTAGCCGCCCGGTCCACCCCGCAGACCACAAACGTCTCCTAGCCGAGACCCGCAGTAGCCTTGAGACCGCGCGGGCCATGCTGGGCCGCAATGACTTTTCGCCGGTTGCCGGGGTTGCGGAGGTCCTCGCTAGTCAGGCGGGGCTCTCGCTGCCAGATGACGCGCCAGCTTGGGAGCCTCTCCACCGAATGCTCATGCGCGCCTTTGTGGAGCTCCACGAGGTCGCGGCGGCGAACCTGTCGGGCAATCCCGGCTACACTCCGCGTGACCCAGTAATCCGCGAAGTTCCCGCGGCCCCCGAGGGAGCTCCTGCCTCCCGCACGGTCGAGCAGCTGATAGATAGATATGAGGCGGACAAGGCGCCGGGGTGGAGCGGGTCGACCAAGAAGGCCGTGAGACCCGTCTTTCGCCTCGTGCGAGACGTGTTCCCCGGCAGGGGGGTCGACAGCATCACCCGTGAGGAGGCGCGTGGGGTGGTGACGCTGCTGGAGGGCCTGCCCGTGAACATGGGCAGAAAGAAGGCGCTGGAGGGGATGACGGTGCCCGAGGCCGTGAAGAAGGCCGCCAAGCTAGGGCTGCCGACCATCAAGCCCAAGACCATTAATGACGGCTATCTCCTCCACATCGCTTCCCTCTTCAATTGGGCCCGGAAGGAGCAATGGGTCTCCGCCAATCCTTTCGAAGGCCTGTCGGTCTTCGACCCAGTAGACGATGAAGACCGCCGGGACCCTTTCACGGTCTCGCAACTACAAACGGTGTTCACCTCCGCAGCTTGGCAAGAGCCTTGGAGGGAAGGGAAGGGCAAGGCGGGTGACTATTGGGTCCCCCTCCTTTGCCTATTTCACGGTCTCCGCAATGGCGAGGCGGCAGGGCTGAGAGTGGAGGATGTGGGTGAAGAGGAAGGCATCCACGTCATCCGGCTCCAGCCTTACGGAACCCGCAAACTCAAGACAAAGGGAAGCCGGGGCACGCTCGCTCTACACCCCGAGTTGGTCCGGCTAGGCTTCCTGCGATATGTGGAAGTTCGGCGCGGGACCGGGAAGGAATTGCTGTTTCCAGAGGGAGCAATGAATAGCCGGGGGCAAGTGGGAGCGAAAATCGGCGAGCGGTTTAGCAAGCTGGTGAAGCGGCTGGGCTTGGAAGGTCGCAAGCTGGGGATGCACTCGTTCCGCCATTGCTTTGAGGACCGCTTGCGCGAGGCTGAGCTTCCCGAGAGGACCGCGCTTGCTTTGGCTAGGCGAGGAGAGCCGGGGTCCGGCAAGGTTTATGGGGCCGGGCTGTCAGCGCGCCTCAAGGCAGAGGCGATTGCCAAAATTGCCTACCCCGGCCTCGACCTGTCGCACCTTTACCCGTGAGCCCATCCATGCGCGCTGTCAGTGAAGCACCGCCGCTTGAGTGGACTCGCGTTCCTCTCACAGCGGCCGCACGGCTAGCCCTATGCGACCTAGTAAATGCGCTGGAGGCGTCCGAGGACCGAAAGCGAGTCCGCAAGCCCGCCGACAGGGAACGGCTGGAGAACGCAATGGAGGCGATGGTCTGTGCGCTTTTCGCGGCCTCCACCGACCCGAAAGGGGGCTGGCGGAGCTACAGCAGGGGACGAGACCATTATCCCGGCCTCTCCCGCTACAACCGCCCCGGGAGCGTGTCGTTGAAGGCCGTCACTACTGTCGCAGATTGGCTTCTCGCTTCTGGCTATGCGGAGGGGCAGGGCGGCTACTTCGAGAAGAACCCCTTTGGCGGCCCCGGTGGTTCCGGCCAGATGGCTCGCATCGGCGCGACCGCGAAGCTTGTGGAGCGGCTAGCAGAGCTCGGCATGAGTTCGCAGGACGTGGGTTACAGCGACAGGACCGAAACCATCATCCTACGAGACGGGAAGGAGCCCGGCGAGAGGTCGGGGCGGAGGTTGGAGTATAAGGATACGGCGGAGACCCTGCGGATGCGCGAGAACCTCAAGCGCATCAATGAGGCTCTCCAGCTCTATCAGGTTTCCGAGCCAGCCGATGGTGGCGGATATATTCCGCTCCCCCCGTTCCGCCTCTATCGCGTATTTAATCGTGGCAGTTTCGGCCACGGCGGTCGCTTTTACGGAGGGCCGTGGATTGCCATGCCGAAGCGAGAGCGGGCTGAGCTGTTAATAGACGGTGAGACGGTGACGGAGCTGGACTTCGGCAGCCTCCATCCCCGAATGATCTACGCCATCGAGGGGCTGCCGCTGGAGCCGGAGGATGACCCGTATGAGGTCGAAAGATGGACGGGGGACGAGTGTCGGGCTTGGGTGAAGGAGGCATTGGTCCGGCTGTTGAACGCTGGACCTAAAATGCGCCGGACACGGCCAGAGAACCTGCAGCGGATACGGGGCAGGAGGTGGAAGGATGTCCTCGACGCCGTTGAGCAACATCACAGCCGCATCGGCGATTGGTTTCGCTCGGGACGGGGGCTGGAGTTGCAGCGGCTCGACAGCGACATTGCTGAGCGAGTGCTGTTGGACATGGCCGAGAGAGACGTCTGTTGCCTGCCGGTCCATGACAGCTTTCTTGTCCCATCATCCCACTCCGGCACCCTTCGCCTCTCCATGACCAAGGCATATCAGGAGGTCATGGGTGGGGTGTGTGTGGAGGTGGATGAACCGGTTATCCGGTAAGCGCATTCGGTAACCGCACCGCGCATCTGTACTTACTAGGAAGCATAAGCATCCCTCCGCACCATCGACCTCGACGGGACCCCGTGGTTCGTCGCGGTGGACGCGTGCCGTATCCTCAACCTTGACATACACGGCGGCGCGGGGCGTCACTTGAAGAAGCTGGCTGACGACGAGCGGCGTCTCTTTACGCGGCAGACCATCCCCCTGCCAGATTGCGGAGGCTTGTTTGAAGGCTCGGAGGTTCAGCTAACCGCCATTAGTGAAAGCGGCCTCTACAAGCTCATCATGCGCTCCGACAAACCGGAAGCCCGCAAGTTTCAGGACTGGGTGACGCGGGAGGTCCTGCCGGCCATCCGCAATTAGTGCCCATCTTTGGGGTAGGAAACATCCTTGCAGCCCGGGCCGGATAATTACTGTGCACCTTTGGATGAGAAGTCGCGGTGAGAGTTATGGCCCGCCGTGCGAGTCTCTTATTACTGCCCTCTCTTGGTAGATGGAACATCGGTCGAAAGCGGGACGTGGAGGCAATACACGCCCGCCATCCCTATGCAGCGCGCCGCTCCTACGCGCTCCCATCTACCAACCCATTTTTTTGGCCTCGCTGACTGACCGCAGCTTGCAGGCCCGTGGCGGGGTAAGCCGGTCGGACGCGACTTGGCCCCCGCCACACTTCCTCAGTTTCGATGCTCCTGCCGATGACCGGCGAGGCACGGAAGCGCCCGCATGGGCAACCGCCGCGGCATGTCCGCACCTCACTCAAACGAAAGGACACACTGTGTCTGACAATTCTACTCCCCCCGCCGCGCTCGAAAGCGACGGCTCCTCCAACTACACCCCCAAGAGCTACGACATTGCTCCCGAAGACCGGGACCTTGCCGACAGCCTAGTAAACCAAGACCCTATTCGAGACCTGTCCGGTCCGGTCTCGGTGGTCGGAGCCGTGAAGCTCCCTGAGAAAATTACACGCGAAATGCTGCCTACCGATGTGCGCGCAAGGGTCGATGCGCGCCTAGCAGACTTTCCCGAGGTCAATCGCGCCGCTGCCGAGGAACGCGTCATCCTCGAAGAAGCGGAACAGTATGCCTACGCCGTCCGCGTCTGGGGTGGCCCCGGTCCGAACGCAAACGCCTTTCAGCAAGAACGCTTCCTCGTCGAGCATGAAATCTTCGATGCGCAGCGCAAGCTCTCGGAGCGTCTGACCGCACTTCAAGAAATTGTTCGGCACGACCGCAAGGTTGATGAGAGCACCGGGGAAGAATACGACGAGCCGGTCTTTCGGCTGGGAGGTACTGCCCGGTCAGCGGCAGAGTACGAGGCGTCGGAGCTTCGCCAGCGCATCGCGCTCTTGCAGGGCTCCGAAGGCCAGCGCCGCTTGCAAAGGGCTGAGTGGCAGGCCGTTCAGGACGCTAAAAAGCTGCAAGAAGAAGCCGCAATCGACCGTGAGGCCCAAGCACAGGCAAAGGCCGATGTGCGCGCCGCCCGCGTTGCCGACCGTGCTAACGCATACCGAAAGTTTGAGGAAACGGAGCGATGAGAAGAAGGCGGGGTCGCAAGCCCCGCCCGTCTCCCGCGAACCCCTACCGACCCGGCAGTGCTCACTTTGCCGAGCGAACGCGGGAGCACTCGCAAACCGATGGCGACCTCACAGTCATTACCATCGGCACCCTACTTCCCCGAACATAACAAGCTAACCCAAGGAGCCCGCTATGGCAAACAAGGTCTCCCCCCCGGTCCCCGCCGGTCTCAAGTGGTGCCACGGCTGTGACGCTGCGCTGCCGCTAGATAGGTTTGCCAAGCGGTCCTCCCGGGGTCGGACGGTGCGGCAGTCCCGCTGTCGCTCCTGCCATGCCATTCAGAAGCAAGAGCAGCGGGTGAACGCCCGCCGCCGCTACGCTCATTGGACTGCGCTGGAGGAACAGGCCCGCAGGTCCCCTCCACTGCCCCTAGAATTGCCGCAGGAGGTCGACAGTGCCTTGCTACCCCTTCGCTAGCCAAGCGGCCTCAATCACGTGCCCAGAGCTTCGTCAGAGGTTCGTGAATGCGAGCCGGACGCTGCACCGCCTACCGCCGGCAGAGCTCCTTAGGTATGTCCGGCGGAGACCGCATTGGTTCGCCGCGTAGGTCCGTTTGATTTTCTGCGAAAATCTGAAGCGGGTTAACGTAGAACGCAATAGCCGCAGTCCCCCGCGGGGGTGGAGAGGGACGCAGGCCCTATGTTTCCCGAGCGCGTTTGGCCGCGGCTTCTAGTCCGTTATTCCGCTGGGTCTGGCACACAACGTTGGAAGGGCAATAGGGGCCTTTGTCGCCTTTTCGTGACATAACCAGATCATCGCGGCCAGTACCCCGTTTCTTCCAACGTCCGCCTTTCTTCCAAAAAGAGAACCACTGTTCCCAAGTGAACAGCCAGCCTATTTCTCGTTGCCGGGCACGTTTTCTCTGCGCCTTGTATGCCTTGCTCAGGCGCGCTTTTTGTTGCTCATCCATACTGGCTGCCCTTCAAACAAACCCGCGTAGGTGAGCCCTTTTGCGCTTGGCCGCGAGCGTTCGCTGTGCGGGTTGATATCGGTTAGCATCAGGTGACGAACAATTGCTTACCGAAGATTTTCCATTTTGGGTAAACTCCTAGCGGACACGATAGCCGGACACTGTTTCTGTGCATTTAGGATTGACTGTAGGTTTTTCGGACATTAGTCGGTGAGTCTCTAGACCCTATTCGGACAGGAATGCACTATGTCTCAGATCATCGGATATGCCCGCGTCAGCACCGAGGACCAGGACTGCGCTATTCAAGAAGAGGCGCTGGTGGCGGCCGGTGCCGGCCTTATCCGCAGCGAGCGGAAGAGCGGCACGAGCACCAAGGGTCGAACAGAGCTCGCCACTGTCCTCGATTTCCTGCGAGAAGGTGACACGCTCCTAGTCACCCGCATCGACCGCCTCGCCCGGTCTCTAGGTGACCTTGAGAAAATCGTCGGGGAACTGCGGGAGAAGGGCGCGCACCTCAGGGCCACGGAGCAACCCATCGACACTTCAACCCCGGCAGGGCGGGCGTTCCTACAAATGCTCGGCGTCTTTGCAGAGTTTGAGACTGCCATCCGCCGTGAGCGTCAGCTTGAAGGGATAGCCAAAGCCAAGGCGAAGGGCGTCTACAAGGGCCGCAAGCCTTCTGTGCCCGTCGGCCGGGTTCGCGAGATGAAGGCGGAGGGCAAGGGAGCAAGTGCGATTGCCAAGGAGCTCGGCATTGCTCGCAGTAGTGTTTACGAAGCGTTGAAATAATGCGTGGTGCCTTGAGGCCCTGCTTTTTTCTGGGGATTGGATAAGTTGCACTCGGTGCTGTGCGGGGAGAGATCGCTATTGTAATGGGATGGGCCCCTCTCTCCTCTTTGATAAATCGTTCTTGCAGAGCCTCAATCTTGATGAGGCGGTAATTCTCGACCAACTCTTTACCTGCATCATCACTCCGTTGTTCTTTGCGGAGACGCTAGGAGGCTTGGCTAAGGCATCCTCGGGCCGAAGGCGGCCAGAAGCCGTAGTCGCTTCCTTAGCTGAAAAGTCGCCCATTGCTCACAGCTATCCCAATGCTTTTCACCGTCGTCTTATCGTCAATGAGCTATTGGGCATGCCCACCGAAATGAGGCGTAGGCCCGCTTTGCCGGGGGGTATACCAGTGCAGTCGGAGGGAAAGTCTGGGATTGTTTTCAAGCAGGGGCCAGAGAATGAAGCGTTTTCCCGGTGGCAGGACGGAGAGTTCTCTGAGATTGAACGAATAATCTCCGCTTCATGGCGTGACCACTTGGGGAAACTGGATTTGGCTTCAATGGCTAAGACCTTCAAAGCCGCACTTTCTAAGACTGACCTTCCGAAGAACCACCAACAGGCAAGAGAAATGGCAAGGGCCTTTGTGTGGTCCAGCGGCAAGAATATCCAAGCCGTTAGGTTGGCATTCGCAGTGTTTGATATTTCAGCAGAAGACCAGAAAGCCATTTTGCAGCGATGGAAGAAAGCGGGATTTCCTCCACTCCCTCAATTTGCCCAATACACCGCGTTCTGTCTTGAGGTGGAGTTCTACTTCTATTTGGCGATATCGAACGGCATTATCTCGGACCAACGCGCCAGCAACAAGGTGGACATAGGCTATCTCTATTATCTGCCGTTCGCGAGTGTGTTCGTTTCAAACGACAAACTCCACCGCGCCTCTGTTCCGCTCTTTACCGAATCTGACCAAACCTTTGTGTGGGGGCCGGAGCTCAAGAAGGACCTCACAACTCTCAATGACCGGTTTCAACAGCTCCCGGAGGAGCAGCGTGCCCAAGGCATTTTTACGTTGGTAAAAGAGCCCCCCCGCGACCACAACGGCATAGTCAGCATGCTTTGGGATAAACGAGATAAGGACTGGCGAAGTCAGAAGGAGCGAAGCGTCCGCGACCCAGAGATTGGAAAAGAGATAGTGCGAGAAGGCAGAAAGCTTCTCAAAGCTGCCGACGGCCGTCCTCCTGAAGTCTATCCACCCAACTTCCCTAGCTTCGACACGGTCGATAGAATTCTTATTGAGCGCCGAATTCCCGTCCACAGGGGTAGTTGGAGGATAATCTCCGAAGAAGTCGCCGAGCAGGACAAGGTCTGAACGAGATAGTTTGGGGTGTCGGCACTTTTATGCTACACAATGCCACACAGTCGGAAAAATAAGCCCTTGTTTTAAAAAGCTTTACGTGGACAATTTAGCAATCCAGCCCTGTCCACCACCGCCACCCTCTACTAAATGACAAACCGGCCCGCGGGGCTCGGCGGTCAGCTCGCGCGCGCCTCGAGGTCGGGTAGATCCTGCAGGACGATTTCGCGGCGCGAGGGCAAGTCGATGACGCCCGCATTGCGCAGCCGGGTCAGTTGCCGGCTCACCGTTTCGATGGTCAGGCCCAGCACATCGGCGATCTGCTGCCGAGAAAGCGGCAGCGGGACGTGGGTGCCTGCGCGGGCTTTGGCGTTGCCCAGCCGTTCGCCGATCTCCAGGAGGAAGCTGGCGACCTTCTGTTCGGCAGTCATCCGCCCCAGCAGCAACATCCAGCGCCGGCTGCGATCGAGTTCGGTCAGCGTTCGTTCGAGCAATTTGTGTTCGAGCCGGGGGTGATCCCTGGCGAAGCGTTCGAAATCCTTCCGTTCGAAGACGCAGATGACCGTGTCGGTCAGCGCCTCAACTCCATAGGGCGAGGTTTCGCCGAAAGGCCGGCCGAGGAAATCCGAGGGATAGACGAGCCCGAGGATCTGTTCCTTGCCATCGGACAGATGCGTCGAGAGCTTGAGCATGCCTTCGATGACGTTGGCCACCAGCACGGCCTCGTCGCCTTCCCACATCAGCTGCTCGCCCGCGACCAAATGGCGCCGCCGGCCAATGCCGTTGAGCAGGCCGATCTCGCGATCATCGAGATCGGCACAAATCGCACGATTGCGGATCGCGCAGGCATCGCAGAAGCTGGTCGGACGGCTGAGGGACAGTTCGGGCATGCGGCTGCGGTATCGAGTCGCCGTGTCATTGCCAAGGGGGGGCATCGGTCTGGCCTGCGGCGTCTCGCGGCGCAGCGGCCGGACGGCAGGGCGGGGCAGGTTAGACGGTTGCGAGAAAATCTGAGCGAGACTAACCAGCCGCAATGAGCCAGAACCAGAATTCGGCCGGGCGCGCGGTCATCTCCTCCACCGGGCTGTTCACGCCCGGCGAAACCATAACCAATGAAGAACTCGTCGAAAGCTACAATCGCTACGTCGAGATATTCAATGCCGACAACGCGCAGGCGATTGCGGCGGGCGAAGTCGCGGAACTGCAGCCCAGTTCGGTAGAGTTCATCGAAAAGGCGAGCGGGATCAAGGCGCGCCACGTAATGACCAAGGCGCCGATCCTCGACCCGGAAACCATGGCGCCGCGGATGCGCGAACGGTCGAACGACGAACCTTCGGTGATGGCGGAGATCGGCGTCAAGGCGGCGCGCGATGCGCTCGAGCGGGCAGGCCGTGACGTGGCCGATGTCGACGCGGTGCTGTGCGCGGCGTCCAACATGGAGCGCGCCTATCCGGCGATGGCAATCGAGATCCAGCAGGAGTTGGGGATCGACGGTTTCGCCTTCGACATGAATGTCGCATGCTCGTCCGCGACCTTCGGCATCCAGACCGCTGCCGATTACATCCGCGCGGGCAATGCGCGCAGCGTGCTGGTGGTCAGTCCCGAAGTCACCAGCGGCCACCTCAACTGGCGCGATCGCGACAGCCACTTCATCTTCGGCGATGTGGCGACCGCCGTCCTTGTCGAGGATGCCGAAATGGCCCCGGCAGAGCATTGGGATATCCTCGGTACGCGGCTCAAGACCGTATTCTCGAACAACATCCGCAACAATTTCGGCTTCCTCAACCGCGCTTCACCCGAAGGCGAGGGGAAGCCGGACAAGCTGTTCGTCCAGGAAGGCCGCAAGGTCTTCAAGGAGGTCGTGCCGATGGTCGCCGAAATGATCGTGACCGAAGCGGAGCGGCTTGGCATCGATCCGCAGGCGCTGCGCCGGCTGTGGCTGCATCAGGCCAATGCGGGCATGAACCGGCTGATCGCGCAGCGGGTGCTGGGGCACGAAGCCAGTGCGGACGAAAGCCCTACGGTACTCGATACCTATGCCAACACTTCCAGCGCCGGGTCGATCATTGCCTTTCACAAGCACCACGAAGATCTGTCGGCCGGCGATACGGGGCTGATCTGCAGCTTCGGCGCCGGATACTCGGCGGGGGCGGTGTTCGTGCGCAAGGTGGGATGACACCTTGTGACCGTGGGGCCCAGGCCCTAGGTGTTTGCGATGGCAGGTGATCTTCTCGACAATCGTGGCCGCGGCGACGTGCGCTGGTCATGGCCGCCGATTCATCCCGAAGGCCGCAAGTTCGGCGCGGTCGCGGTGCTCGTCAGCCTCGTGTTCCTGATCGGTTTCGACTGGGAGATCATCGGCTGGCCGCTCCTGCTCCTCTCGCTCGGCGTCTTCGCTTTCTTTCGCGATCCCGAGCGCGTGGTGCCGCAGGATGACCGGGTGATCCTGTCCCCCGCCGACGGGCTCGTTTCGCTGATCGCGCAGGTCGACCCGCCCGAGGAAATGATGGTCGACGACGGCACCGGCCATCCCGGGCTTACCCCGGGGCAGGTGACACGCATTTCGATTTTCATGTCGGTCTTCGACGTGCATATCAACCGGGCACCGATCGCGGGCACGGTTCGCCGGGTTGTCTATATCCCCGGCGAGTTCTTCGACGCGGGTCTCGACAAGGCGAGCGAGCAGAACGAACGGCAGCACTTGCTGATCGAGAGGACCGATGGGCTGAAGATCGGCTTCACGCAAATTGCGGGCCTGATCGCACGGCGGATCGTACCCTTCGTCAAGCCCGGAGACACGGTCGGCGTGGGGCAGCGGATCGGGCTGATCCGCTTCGGCAGCCGGGTCGATGTCTATCTTCCTGCCGGAACCGATCCCAAGGTCCTGCTGGGCCAGAAAGTCGTCGCAGGTGAAACCGTGCTGGCCGAAATCGGATCGCAGCAATTGCTTGAGGGTGTAGCACAATGACCGAACACGATAAGGCTGTCCGCCTGGGGCCGAAAGCGACCGAGGACGAACCGCCCGCCGAGATCCACACGCGCGCGCTGACCTTGCGCGCGATGATCCCCAATGCGGTTACCGCCGCCGCGCTGTGTTCCGGACTGACCGGCATCCGCTTCGCGATCGACGAGAACTGGGGTGCCGCGGTCGTCGCCGTCATCCTTGCCGGCGTGCTCGACGGGGTTGATGGCCGGGTCGCGCGTGCGCTGAAGGCGCAGTCGCGCTTCGGGGCCGAGCTTGACAGCCTGGCCAATTCGCTCAGCTTCGGCACCGCGCCCGCAATCATAATCTTCCTGTGGTCGCTGTCGGCGGAGCCGCGGCTCGGCTGGTTTGCCGCGCTCGCTTTCGCGATCTGCTGTGCGCTGCGCCTCGCGCGGTTCAATGCGCAGATCGATGTGGAGGACCAGCCGCATAAATCGCTCGGCTTCCTCACCGGCGTGCCCGCGCCGATCGGGGCGGGTCTCGCTTTCGCGCCGTTCTATCTGTGGATGGCAACGGGAATGGAAGAGCTGCGCAATCCCATTCTCGTCGGCATATGGCTGGCTACGATAGCCGTTCTCATGATCTCCAACATCGCCACTCCCAGCTGGACCTCGCTGCGCCCGCGGAGGGGAATCAGGCTCGAGGTGCTGGCTTTCGTGGGTCTCCTGTTCGCCGCACTGCTTGTCGAGCCATGGTGGACGCTCAGCGCGATCTGTGCCGGCTACCTGCTGCTGCTACCCTATTCGCTACTGCGCTACTCCCGTTTCAAGCGGCGCGGCTGATGCCGCGGTTCGCTGTCCGCAGTGCAGCAGGGCGGAGCAATGCGGGACGCGCTGCGCCGGGGGTCGGACGCAGCGCGGGAAGGGCGCCGTCCGCCTGGCCAGGGAGTTCGCGGCGCAGAGTTGAAAAAGCCGACCACCAGCGCAGCGCGCTGTCGGCCAGAACAGCCGCGGTCGCCGCGGTCATGCCGGCAAACAACGTGATCAGGACCAGTGCGAACATCTCTAAATCTCCCTAGATGCCTGTCGACAAACCTGTTGACAGACCGGGCCCAGCCGTGTGGAAAACCAGCATTGCAACGCGGCTGTTCCATTGCTGGAACATTTGTTCTCTTTTTGTTCTGCGCTGTCAAGCGGTAACTGACGTGTAAATTCCGTCTCGCATCCGGAATTGATGCTGGATTTTGTCCGGCCGCAGCGCTAGGGGCGCGCGGTCTGCAACGCATTCGGGCGATTCCCGGTCGTTGCGCTGCGGGCAAATCCACATGGAAGGCGCACATACCGGTGCCCGCCGCGGGACATGACCGCATTCGGGTTCCAGCTTTCCAGAGGCATAACCGGAAAGGAATTCTACTATGGCGGCTCCTACCGTCACGATGCAGGAACTGATCGAGGCCGGATCGCATTTCGGCCACCAGACCCACCGCTGGAACCCGCGCATGAAGCCGTACATCTTCGGCGCGCGCAACGGCATCCACATCATCGACCTGTCGCAGACCGTGCCGCTGTTTGCGCGCGCGCTCGACTTCGTCCAGCAGACGGCCCGTTCGGGCGGCAAGGTGCTGTTCGTCGGGACCAAGCGCCAGGCGCAGGACGCGATCCGCGAAGCCGCGCTCGCTTCGGGCCAGCACTTCGTCAACCATCGCTGGCTCGGCGGCATGCTGACCAACTGGAAGACGATCAGCGAACGCATCAAGTATCTCAAGTCGCTTGACGAACGCCTGTCGGGCGACACTGCCGGTCTGACCAAGAAGGAAGTCCTCGACCTGACCCGCAAGCGGGACAAGCTCGAACTTTCGCTGGGCGGCATCCGCGACATGGGCGGTATTCCCGACGTGATGTTCGTGATCGACGCCAACATGGAAGATCTGGCGATCAAGGAAGCCAACGTTCTCGGCATCCCCGTGGTTGCCGTGCTCGACACCAATGTCGACCCCGAGGGCATCGCCTTCCCGATCCCGGGCAATGACGACGCTGCCCGCGCCATCCGCCTCTACTGCGAAGCGGTCGCCAATGCGGCCAAGAGCGGCAAGGGCGACGGCGTGCAGGATTCGGGTGCCGATGTCGGCGCGATGGAAAATCCGCCCGAGGAAACCGTCGGGGCCTGAGCCCTCCATTGACGGGCGCCATCATGCGCCCGTCATATAGCGGAGTTACGCGCCGGGCCGCTCCCTAGCTGGCCCGGTGCCCGCACATCATATCGAGAAGGAAAACACCATGGCTGCATTCACTGCTGCTGACGTAAAGGCTCTGCGCGAAAAGACCGGCGCAGGCATGATGGACGCCAAGAAGGCTCTCGAAGCTGCGGACGGCGATATCGAAGCCGCAGTCGACGCGCTGCGCGCCAAGGGTCTCGCCACTGCCCAGAAGAAGTCGAGCCGGACCGCTGCCGAAGGTCTCGTCGGCGTTGCCGTCGAAGGCACCAAGGGCGTTGCCGTCGAAGTGAACTCGGAAACCGACTTCGTCGCGAAGAACGACCAGTTCCAGGACTTCGTCCGCAAGACCACGCAGGTCGCGCTCAAAGCCTCGGCCGACGATGTCGAAGCGCTCAAGGCGGCTGACTATCCCGATGGCGGCAGCGTTGCCGACAAGCTGACGAACAATGTCGCGACCATCGGCGAGAACCAGCAGGTCCGCCGCATGAAGACCGTTTCGGTCACCAATGGCGTGATCGTGCCCTACATGCACAACGCTGTGGCGCCCGACCTCGGCAAGATCGGCGTGCTCGTCGCGCTCGAGAGCGAAGGCGACGCCGCCAAGCTCGAGGAACTGGGCAAGAAGCTGGCCATGCACATCGCCGCCGCTTTCCCGCAGGCGCTGACCGCTGACGGCCTCGACGCCGAAGTGATCGAACGCGAACGCGCGATCGCCAAGGAAAAGGCTGCCGAAAGCGGCAAGCCCGAAGCCGTCCAGGAAAAGATGGTCGAAGGGGCAATCGGCAAGTACGCCAAGGAAAACGCGCTGCTCAGCCAGGTCTTCGTGATGGACAACAAGACCCCCATCGCGCAGGTCGTCGAGCAGGCCGGCAAGGACGTCGGTGCCAAGGTCGAGCTGGTGGACTATGTCCGCTTCCAGCTGGGCGAGGGCATCGAGAAGGAAGAATCCGACTTCGCCGCGGAAGTTGCGGCTGCAGCTGCCGGATAATTCTGTGCATGAGCCGCAGTAAGAGGCTGGAACAAAGCCTTTTCCTGCGCTTACTAGGAAATACCCGTATTCGGGGGCGGTCGTCGGGCTTCGGTTCGGCGGCCGCTTTCCATTGGACGCCAGTGATTCTGCGCAAGCAACCCGCGTGGAGCGCTGCGCCAAATCACGCGCTGGCCGGAAGGCCGCGTATCCCATTGGTGTTCCAAAACCTCCCGCGCACTTGGCAGCGCCCTTCATGCGCTCTAAAGCCGCGCCAACTTCTGCCGAGCGAGAATCCATGCCCCTTTCGACGATGAAACGTGTCCTCCTGAAACTTTCGGGTGAAGTGCTGATGGGCGATCAGCAGTTCGGCATCGATCCGGCATTCGTGATGGAACTGGCGCGAGAAGTGAAAACAGCCAAGGAGACCGGGCTCGAGATCTGCCTGGTCATCGGCGGTGGCAACATCTTTCGGGGGATGGCGGGCGCGGCGCAGGGGATGGACCGCGCGCAGGCCGACTATATGGGCATGCTCGCCACGGTGATGAATGCGCTGGCCATGCAGAGCGCGCTCGAACAGCTCGGCGTGCAGACCCGTGTGCAGAGCGCGGTGCAGATGGACCAGGTCTGCGAACCGGTGATCCGGCGCCGCGCGGAGCGGCATCTCGAAAAGGGCCGTATCGTCATTTTCGCGGCCGGCGTGGGCGCGCCTTACTTCACCACCGATAGCGGCGCAGCCCTGCGTGCCGCGGAAATGAATTGCGATGCGCTGCTCAAGGGCACCAGCGTCGATGGCGTCTATGACAGTGACCCGAAGAAGAATGCCGGCGCCAAGCGTTTCGATACCGTAAGTTACGGCAAGGTGTTGGCCGATGATCTCAAGGTCATGGATGCCAGCGCGGTTGCATTGTGCCGCGACAACAATATTCCGATCGTCGTTTTCTCGATCCGCGAGAAAGGCAATCTGGCCCGCGTGCTGAGCGGTCAGGGCGTGCAGACGATCGTCAGGAACTGAACGAAAAGACAGAGGAAGCCGCCATGGCCAAGTATGACAAAGCCGATATCGAACGCCGTATGAACGGCGCGGTCGAGAGCCTGAAGAGCGATCTTGGCGGATTGCGCACGGGTCGCGCCAACACCAGCCTGCTCGATCCCGTGATGGTCGAGGTCTACGGCTCGATGATGCCGCTCAACCAGGTCGCCACGGTAAGCGCGCCCGAACCCCGCATGCTCAGCGTGCAGGTGTGGGACAAGGCCAATGTCACCGCTGTCGAAAAGGGTATCGCCAAGGCCAACCTCGGTCTCAATCCGATGATCGACGGGCAGAACGTCCGCCTGCCGATGCCCGACCTGACGCAGGAACGTCGCAAGGAGCTGGCGAAGCTGGCAGGCCAATATGCCGAACAGGCCAAGATCGCGATCCGCAATGTGCGCCGCGATGGCATGGAAGCGCTCAAGGAAGACGAAAAGAAGAAGGAAATTTCCGAAGACGAGCGCAAGCGCGGCGAGGACGAAGTGCAGAAGCTGACCGACAAATATGTCGCCGAATGCGATACGGTCGCCGCGCAGAAGGAAAAGGAAATCCTCACGCAGTGAGCGGCCCGCGCCGCATCTGTGTACGCTGCGGGCGATGCCGGACCTTCGGTTCGCGCGCGCACGCCTGCAGCGCCCGCCACTATCGGACGAACTCGTGACCACCCCTGACAAAGCTGCGCGGCACGTTGCCATCATCATGGACGGCAACGGCCGCTGGGCCAAACGCCGGCACCTGCCCCGCGCAATGGGGCACAGGAAGGGCGTGGAGGCCGTGCGCGAACTGGTGCGCAGCCTGAAGGATACGCCGGTCGAATGCCTCACGCTCTATGCCTTCAGTTCGGAGAACTGGAAGCGGCCCGAGGAAGAGGTCGACGATCTGATGAATCTGATGCGCAAGTTCATCAAATCGGACCTGCCCGAATTCATCGCCAATGACGTCAGGCTGCATATCCTCGGCGACTGGCGTTCGCTGGCACCGGACATCGTCGAGATGCTCGAGGATGCGTTGGCGCAGACCGCGCAAGGATCGCGCACGCTGGCAGTCGCGCTCAATTACGGCGCGCATGCGGAAATCACGCAAGCCGCGCGCAAGGCGGCGGCCGAAGGGGAAATCTCGCAGGAATTGATCGAACGCCATCTGTTCAGCGCCGATCTGCCGCCGCTCGACTTGCTGATCCGGACCAGCGGCGAAGTGCGGTTGTCGAATTTCCTCTTGTGGCAGGCAGCATACGCGGAAATGCTCTTCCTCGATGTGCTATGGCCGGATTTCACCCCGGACCACCTAACCGGGGCGCTGGCCGAGTTCGCGGAGAGGGAGAGGCGATTTGGTGGACGCTGAGACTGGAGCGGGCGTAGCCGCGCGCAAGAATGCCGATTTGCCGGTACGGATCGTTTCCGCGCTGGTGATGATCGCGCTGTCGGTGGGCGCGCTGGTCGCGGGCGAACCGTGGTTCGGCTGGTTCGTGCTGGCCGTGGTTCTGGCCACGCTGGTCGAGTTCGTCCTGCTCGTCGTCAAGGCGACACCCAATATATCCTATCGCCTGGCGGGCATCCTTGCCGGCACGATCTACATTGGCGTTGCCGGCTACATGCTGTCGCGTTTCCCGCTGCCGATTGTCGTCGGGGTGATCGGCGCGGTCATTTTCGTGGACAGTTTTGCCTATCTCTTCGGACGCACGCTGGGCGGTCCGAAGATCGCGCCGGCAATCAGCCCGTCGAAAACCTGGGCGGGGCTGCTTGGCGGAATTGTCGGTGCGACCGTCTGGATTGCGGGTTGGATCTACGTTGTGGCGCGCAGCGTTGCGGGCGAGACGACGATGTTCTTCGACCTCTCCGAAGCGGGCCAGATCCTGGGCTTGGGCGCGGCGGTTGCCGTCGTCGCTCAGGCGGGCGATTTCCTGCAGAGCTGGCTCAAGCGCAAGGCCGGAGTGAAGGACAGTTCCAGGCTGATCCCCGGTCATGGCGGCGTATTCGACCGGACGGACGGGATGATCCCCGTCGTGCTGCTGGCCGGTATCCTGCTCGGGGCGGCACGCTGATGCGTTCGATATCGATCCTCGGCGCCACTGGCTCGGTGGGCGAACAGACGCTTGATCTCGTTCGCCGCAATCCGGCCGAGTGGAACGTGGTCGCGCTTACGGCCAACAGCAACGTCGCGGCCCTGGCAGCCTCGGCGCGCGAATTCGGTGCACAGGTTGCGGTGGTGGCGGACGAAAGCCGGCTCGGCGAGCTGCGTGATGCGCTGGCCGGAAGCGGGATCGAAGCGGCCGCGGGGCGGGGTGCCCTGTGCGAAGCGGCTTCGCGCCCGGTCGACATGACCGTGGCTGCGATCGTCGGCTGCGCCGGTCTCGGACCGGTCATGGCTGCCATCGAACAGGGCGGGACAATCGCGCTGGCCAACAAGGAAGCGCTGGTTTCCGCGGGCGAAGTGATGACCGCCGCAGTCGCCCGCCACGGGGCAACGCTGTTGCCGGTGGACAGCGAACACAATGCGATCTTCCAGTGCCTCGCCGGCGGCAGGATCGAGGATGTCCGGTCGATCACGCTCACGGCCAGTGGCGGCCCGCTGCGAACGGTGGATGACCTTTCCGCGGTCACGCCCGAACAGGCGATCGCGCATCCCAACTGGGACATGGGCGCCAAGATCAGCGTCGACAGCGCGACGATGTTCAACAAGGGCCTCGAACTGATCGAGGCGCATCACCTGTTTCCTGTCGGGCTCGATCGCATCCGTATCGTGGTGCACCCGCAGAGCGTGATCCATTCGATGGTTGAATACCGCGACGGCTCGACATTGGCGCAGCTCGGACCGTCGGACATGCGTGTGCCGATCGCCTCGTGCCTCGCCTGGCCCGCGCGGATGGATACGCCGATGGCACCGCTCGACCTGCCCGCAATCGGCGAGATGTCCTTCTTCGCCCCGGACGAAACGCGTTTTCCGGCCACGCGTCTCGCGCGTGAGGCGGCGGAGGCGGGCGGAGCCGCGCCAGCGGTGCTGAATGCAGCCAACGAGATTGCCGTGGCCGCCTTTCTCGACCGTAAGATTGCGTTCAGCCGGATTGCCGTAGTGGTGGAGGATGTCCTCAACCAAGGCGAATTGCCCGAAGCTCCCCGCACGCTCGAAGATGTGCTGCGGGTGGACGAGGATGCCCGCAGTCGCGCGACGCGCATATTGGAGCCTGCCTGACCCGTGGAATTGAACCTTCCTCTCTGGCTGTATTACGTGCTCGGTTTCCCGCTGTTGCTCGGGCCGCTGATCACGATCCACGAGCTGGGCCATTACCTCGTCGGGCGCTGGTTCGGTGTCCATGCCGAGGCGTTCTCGGTCGGCTTCGGCAAGGAAATCGCGGGCTTCACCGACCGGCGCGGGACGCGCTGGAAACTCAGCGCGCTGCCGCTGGGCGGCTATGTCCAGTTCAAGGGCGATATGAACCCCGCGAGCATTCCCGATGCCGATGCCGCTGCGCTGGCAAGCGACGAGGACCGGATCGGAAGTTTCCATCATGCGGCGCTGTGGAAACGCGCGCTGATCGTGTTTGCTGGCCCAGCCACAAATATCCTGCTGACCCTGGCGATTTTCGCCGGCTTCTTCGCCCTTTACGGCAAGCCGGTTCCCGCCGATGCGGCGCAGCAGATGACGGTGGCCGAATTTGCCGAGGTCTCGCCGGCGCGGGCCGCGGGAATTGAAATCGGCGACCGGATCGTTGCGGTCGAGGGCGAGCGGATGGAGGATTTCCGCGACGTGCAGGATTCGATCCTGCTTTACCCCGGCCGCACGCTCGACATCACGGTGGACCGTGACGGGGCAGAACGCACCTTCGCGGTGCCCGTGCGCAGCGTCGAGATGGAAGACCGCTTCGGCAACGTCTCGAAAGTCGGTCTGATCGGGATCGCGTCGGGCGCATCGTCTTTCGATTTCGAACCGCAGGGCATGATCGCCTCGCTCGGTCTGGCGGTCGACCACTCGCTCGGTATCATCGACATGATGGTCACCGGGATCGGCCAGATTTTCACCGGCGAACGCTCGGTCCAGGAACTGGGCGGGCCGGTCAAGATTGCCAAGTTTTCGGGCGAACAGCTGAGCCTGGGCGCCATGGCATTCATCAATTTCGCCGCACTCATTTCGCTTAACTTGGCATTCATCAACCTGCTGCCAATCCCGGCGCTCGACGGCGGGCACCTGGCTTTCTACGCGGCAGAAGCTGTCCGTCGGAAGCCGGTGGGTCCCCGTGGAACCGAAGTGGCGTACCGCGCCGGCGTGGCCCTCGTGCTCATGCTGATGGTGTTCGTCACGATCAACGACCTCGTAAGCTTGCCCGTTTTCGGGAATTAGCCGGGGAAAGGGAGCGGGAAACCGGCGATATACGGTGGCAAAGCTTGATCGGCGCAGGCGCTTGGGGCAGGGGACGGCAGGGTCGTCCCGCATGCTGCGACCCTCTGCCGGATCGGGGCGCCACCAGCCGGGTACGTTGTATGTATAACGAGGACGGGAAACTCCTTGTCGATGACTGATTTTGCTTTTGCCGCCTCGCGACGCAGGAATTCCGCCACACGGCTGGCGGTGGGCCTCTTGGCCGGTACCATGCTCGCCGGTGTTCCGGTCGCCGCTTTCGCACAGGAAGAAACCGCGACCGAGGCTGCGTCTGCCGCAGCGGTGCAAGCCGATGTGGTTCGCACCATCGCGGTAAGCGGTGCGCAGCGGCTCGAGCCGCAGACGATCCTGTCCTATATCAAGCTTCGTCCGGGCGACACGTGGACGCAGGCGGCGGGCGACGCGGTTCTCAAGGACCTCTACGCAACCGAGCTGTTCTCGAACGCCAGCGTCGTCAACCGCGACGGCAATGTCGTCATCACCATCGTCGAGAACCCGGTCATCAACCGGATCATCCTCGAGGGCAACAAGCGGATCAAGAACGACAAGATCCTGCCCGAAATCCGGCTTTCGCCGCGGCAGATATTCACGCGTTCGAAGGTTCGCGCCGACGTTGCTCGCATCATCGAGCTGTACAAGCGGCAGGGACGCTTCGCCGCCACGGTCGAACCGAAGATGGTGCAGCTGTCGCAGAACCGCGTCGATATCGTCTTCGAGATCAGCGAAGGGCCCAAGTCCAAGGTCCGCCAGATCAACATCATCGGCAATGATGCGTTTTCCGATGGCGAGCTGCGCGGCGAAATGCTGACCAAGCAGGCGCGGCTGACCAGCTTCTTCAGCTCCAACACCAGCTACGATCCCGATCGCCTGGCGTTCGACCAGCAGAAGCTGCGCCAGTTCTACCTCACCGAAGGCTATGCGGATTTCCGCGTGGTTTCGGCAGTGGCCGAACTGACGCCCGACAAGCGCGATTTCATCATCACCTACGTGGTCGAGGAAGGCGAGCGCTACAAATTCGGCGAAGTCGATGTCGAATCGCAGATCCGCGATTTCGACGACGCCTCGATGACCGCTCGCCTGCCGATGCAGGGCGGCGATTGGTACGACGCCAAGCAGGTCGAGGACACGGTCGAGCAGCTGAGCGAGCTGGCCGGCACGTTCGGCTACGCCTTTGCCGATGTCGCGCCCGAATTCAGCCGCAACCAGGACAGCCTGACGATGGACGTGAGCTTCGTCCTGCGCGAGGCGCCGCGTGTCTATGTCGAGCGGATCGACGTGAACGGCAACACGCTGACGCAGGACAAAGTGATCCGCCGCGAATTTCGTCTGGCCGAAGGTGATGCCTTCAATTCGCTGTCGGTCGCGCGGTCGACCGCGCGCATCAATTCGCTGGGCTATTTCCAGGAAAACTTCGAGATCAACCAGGTCGAGGGCAGCGCGCCCGACCGGATCGTGCTCGAAGCCAATGTCGAGGAACAGGCGACCGGCGAACTGCAGCTGTCGGCCGGCTTCTCCAGCCTCGAAAGCTTCATCCTGGCCGGCTCGATCCGCCAGCGCAATTTCCGCGGGCGCGGCCAGACCGTGGGCCTGAGCCTCAATTATTCGCGCTACTCGAAATCGGCGCAGGTGAGCTTTTCGGAGCCCTATGTCTTCGATCGGAACATCTCTGCCGGGGTCGATATCTATCGCCGCGACACCAACAGCTTCAATTTCCGCAACAACGAACGCAACACCACCTTCGAACAGTCGACCACCGGTCTGCAGGTGCGTGCCGGCGTTCCGCTGACCGAATATGTTTCGGCGATCGGCAGCTACACCTTCAATTATGACGATGTGTCGCTCGACGAAGGGCTGTATTTCTCCGACCGCGATGGGGACGGCATCGCCACTTGCGATCCGATCCTTGCCAGCCGCTATCTCTGCGAAGCAATCGGCGAGCGCACGAGCTCGATCGTCGGTCTGACGTTCAATTACGACACGCTCAATAGCCGCCTGCGCCCATCGCGCGGCGAAACCGTCAGCTGGACCACCGAATTCGCCGGTCTGGGCGGCGACGTGAAATATGTCCGGTCGCGTGCGCGTGCCGCGAAATACTGGCCGGTCGGTGCCGGGTTCATCTTCTCGGTAACCGGCGAAGGCGGCTGGATCCGCAGCCTCGAGGACAATTCGGTCGCCGGGCAGGACGATGTCCGCCTGACCGACCGCTATTTCCTCGGTGAACCGCAGATGCGCGGCTTCGACATTCGCGGTGTCGGCCCCCGCATCGTTCGCCTGCAGTACCTCAACGACGATGGCGACGATGCGACGCCGCTGGTCCCGCAGACGATCGAAGAAGCGCTCGCCAGCGACCAGCGCGTCGACGATGCGCTGGGCGGCAAGGCCTATTACCTCGGCCGTGCCGAACTCGAAATCCCGCTCGGCAGCGGGGCCCGCGAAATGGGCCTGCGCCCGTCGATCTTCCTCGACGTGGGTTCGCTGTTCAGCGTGACCCAGCCGGTGTTGCAGGATTATCCCAATGGCCTGCAGGCCACCGACGGCAACGGCAATCTGCTGTATCTCCAGCCCGGTGTCGACGACCAGGGCAATGATATCATCCAGGCGGTGACCAACCGTTTTGCTCCCGACGGTACCGAGAATGAACGCAACGTCATTCCCGGGACCTTCTTCAAGGAAGTCTTCGTCGGTGACAGCCCGGCGCCGCGTATCTCGGTCGGTGTAGGCGTGAACTGGAACTCGCCCTTCGGTCCGTTCCGGATCGACGTGTCTCGCGTGCTCAAGAAGCAGGTCGGTGACGACACCAAAACCTTCTCCTTCAACGTAGGAACGCAATTCTGATGAAACTTTTCACCAAGACCATCGCCGCAGCCGCACTCACGGGCACCGCGGCCATCGCCACCCCCGCCGCAGCCCAGGTGGCCGGCATCGCCACCAGCAGCCCCGAAGCGGTGATCGTGCGCAGCCAGGCGCGGATCGCTGCCTATCAGCAGATCGACCAGCAATTCGCGGCGCAGATCGGCCAGATCCGCACGCTCCGCCAGGAAATGCAGACGCTGCAGCAGAGCCTCGACACCGACAGCAATGGCCAGCTGAGCCAGGCCGAACTGCAGGCGAACCCCGGCGTGGTCCAGCAGATCCAGCAGAAGGAACAGCAGCTTGGCCAGGCTTCGCAGCCGATCGTGCTGGCGCAGACCTATGCCATCGAACAGCTGATCAACGACTACCAGAACGTCCGCCAGCAGGTGGTCCAGCAGAAGAACATCCAGCTGCTGCTCACCCCCGATGCGATCCAGTGGGCCCCCGAAGCGGTCAACGTGACCGACGATCTGGTCGCCGTGCTCGACCAGCGCGTGCCGACCGTCCAGATCACGCCCCCCGAAGGCTGGCGCCCGCGCCAGGATTCTCTCGCCGCGCAGCAGACCGTCTCGCAGGTCCTGATGAATGTCGCGCAGCAGCAGGCCGCCCAGCAACAGGCGCAGCAGCAGCAGCCCGCTGCGCAGCCGGCCGGCCGCTGAGCCTGAACGAAGGAGCAGGGTGATGAGCGATACGGGTTTCGACGTCGTCGAGGTGCTGAAGCGCTTGCCGCATCGCTATCCCCTGCTGCTTGTCGACCGCGTGAAGGAGCTCGTGCCCGACGAGCGGATCCATGCGGTGAAGGCGGTCAGCTTCAACGAGGACTTCTTCCAGGGGCATTTCCCCGGCGCGCCGATCATGCCCGGTGTGTTGCAGATCGAAGCGCTGGCACAGGCCGCCGGCGTGCTCGCAGTCGACAGCCTCGGGCTCGCCGGATCGGGCAAGCTGGTATATTTCATGGCGATTGAAAACGCCAAGTTCCGCAGCCCGGTGACGCCCGGCGTCCTGCTTGATCTCAAGGCCAGTTTCGTCCAGAAACGCGCGCGGGTCTGCAAGTTCGCGGGCGAGGCTTCGGTTGACGGCAAGGTGACCTGCGAAGTCCAGTTCACCGCCATGATCGCCGACGCTCCGGCGGACTGATCCGCATCCGGCTGCGGAGTGTGCCTGCGGGCGATCCTTCGCGGCCTGAACGGCGCAAGCGGCGCCGCGTGATCGGGCTTGCTTTTGGCAGGGAATCCGATTAGGCGCGCGCCTTTCCCACAAACAGCTGGATCGGTCGGAACCGCTCCGAAGCTCAAAGGACGCAAATCATGAAGGCCGAAGGTCACCCCGATTACCACATGATCACGGTCAAGATGACCGATGGTACCGAATTCCAGACGCGCTCCACCTGGGGCAGCGAAGGCGATACGCTGGCGCTCGAAATCGATCCGACTAGCCACCCGGCCTGGACCGGTGGCACCAAGCAGCTTCAGGAAGGCGGCCGGGTCGCAGCCTTCAACAAGCGCTTCGGCGGTCTGTCGCTCAAGAAGAACTGAGCGCAGCGAGCCACAAGGCTTATGCAAGGGCGGTCCCGCGGGGCCGCCCTTTTGCGTTTGCGCCACACTCTGCGCGGGGCTCGCTTACCAGCCCCAGGGCTTCTCGCGGTACCATTTGGTGATCACGTATTTGCGCCCTTTGCGGACTTTCATGCCGTGATGCAGCGTGGACGGGTTTTCGGTCCCGTCAGGGCGGCGGTTGTTCCAGCATAGCAGCTTTCCCGCTTCGGGCTGGAAGGTCTTGCCGATGACCCTGAACCGCGTTGCACCGCCTGCCTCGACATCATTCAGATAGATCATGAACGTCCAGGTGCGCTGCCCCGCGACCGAACAGTATTTATCCCAGTCCGTTCCGCCGCGATTGAAATAGTCGCAATGCGGCTTGAATTCCTGCCCGACGTCGTAACGCTGGCCCTGAAGCGGTTCGCCATACGCCGGATCGATGCCGTTGAGTGCGGCGAGTTTGTCCTCGAGCGCACGCACACAGGGTTCGCCGGCGTCGAGGTCACAGGTTTCGCTGGTCCGGAAATACCGGTCTTCGCCGGCATCGGCGAGCGTCGAAGGACGGCGGTCCTGTTCGATCAGGCGGATCAGCTCGGTGCGCAAGTCGCCGTCAATGAACTCGCGCAACTGGAACAGCTCGATCCGATCGCTCGGCACGCGCTGAATGCCGCGGTGGTTCAACAGGGTATCGGCTGAAGATTTGCCCGGTCGGATCATGGGTAACACGATAGCGCGCGAAGACCCGACCACAACCGCGAAAGAAAATTGCGTGTATGACGCCGGCTTGCGATTTTCGCTTCCCATATGCACTTCATTGTGCAACAGGCACGCGCCGTTGCGCAGGGCGGCTTGACGCTGTTACCCGCATGCGTATCAGGCCCCCTTCCCGGGCGGTTCCGGGGGCATATGGCGATCGTAGCTCAGTTGGTTAGAGCGCCGGTTTGTGGTACCGGAGGTCGCGGGTTCGAACCCCGTCGATCGCCCCATTTTGCCCGTTTTCCAGCCGTCCACCTAAGCATATGGGGCGCGCACGCATGACGGCTTTCTGGACCGAAGCGGATTTCGATGACCATGAACTGGTTCATGTGGTGCGCGATGCCAAGAGCGGGCTGACCGCGATTATCGCGCTGCATTCAACGCATCTCGGCCCCGGTGCCGGGGGCACGCGCTTTTGGCACTATGCCGATCCCGCCGATGCGATGCGCGATGCGCTGCGGCTGTCGCGCGGCATGAGCTACAAGAACGCCATGGCCGGACTGCCCATGGGCGGCGGCAAGGCCGTCATCCTGGCGGACAAGGACAAGACCAAGTCTCCCGAACTGCTCGCGGCCTTCGCCGATGCCGTCGATGCGCTTGGCGGGCGCTACGTCACGGCCGAAGACGTCGGCATCTCGGAAGCCGACATGGCCGCGGTCGCGCAGCGCACCCAGCATGTTTCGGGGCTTCCGGTTGAAGGCGAGGGCGCTGCCGGGGGTGACCCGGGCCCGTTTACCGCGCTGGGCATCTTTCTGGGCATCAAGGCCGCGATCAAGCACAAGCTGGGCAAGGATAGCGTCGCTGGCGTCCATGTCGCGGTGCAGGGCACCGGCAGCGTTGGCGGCGGCGTCGCGCGGCTGCTGGCCAAGGATGGCGCCCGGCTGACGCTGTCCGACATCCACGAAGACCGCGCGGCCGCATTGGCCGCCGAACTCGGCGCCGAAACCGCGGCTCCCGATGCGGTGATGTCGATCGCCTGCGATGTCTTCAGCCCCAATGCGCTGGGCGCGGTGCTCGACGACGAAGGAATTGCGCGGCTCGATTGCCAGATCGTGGCCGGCGGCGCGAACAACCAGCTCAAGCGGCCCGAACACGGGCCGATGCTGGCGCAACGCGGTATTCTCTACGCTCCCGATTACGTCATCAACGCGGGCGGGATCATCTCGGTAACGCTCGAATATCTGTGCCGCCGCGACAATGCCCCTTGCGACATCAACGAAGTGCGCAAGCGTATCGCGCTGATCCCCGGTCGGCTCGAACAGATCTGGCGGCAGAGCGACGAAACCGGCGTATCGCCCGACCAGGTTGCCGACCGCATGGCGCAGGAACTGATCGGTCGTTGAACTGCGGTCTTGCGACGCCTGATGAGCGCTGCCAAAGCGGTGCCGGACGGTAAATTTCAATGCATGGCTTCGCCAATCCCAAACGGTTCCTGTCGCTTGCAGCCTGGCTTACGCCGGCGCTGCTGATCGGCGGCCTCCTGACGAGTGCTGCGGCGCTGTATTGGGGCCTGTTCCAGGTGCCGCCCGATCGGTTGATGGGCGAAACGGTCCGCATATTGTTCCTGCACGTTCCTGCCGCGTGGCTGGGAATGGGGGGCTGGATGGCGATTGCATTGTCCAGTCTCGCGTTTCTCGTCTGGCGTCATCCACTGGCCGCGCTGGCGGCACGCGCCGCGGCGCTTCCGGGCCTTGCCTTCACGATCATCTGCCTGGCCACCGGTTCGATCTGGGGACGTCCGACCTGGGGCACCTGGTGGGTGTGGGACGGACGGCTGACCAGCATGCTGGTGCTCGCTTTCCTCTATGCCGCCTATATCGCGTTGGCGCAGGCCGCGCAGCGCGAAGGGCTGTCACCGCGCATTCCCGCGCTGTTCGGGCTCTTGGGCGCAATCAATATCCCGATCATCAACCGCAGCGTGGTATGGTGGAATTCGCTGCACCAGCCACCCAGCATCACCGTTGGCAAGAGCGCGATCGATGCCGAATTCCTCATTCCCCTGCTGGTCGCAGTGTTCGGCTTTTCGCTGCTGTTCGGCGGTGTCGTGCTGGCCCGGATGCGCGCCTTGCTTGCTGATATCCAGGCGGAAGCCCGCTTGCGCCGCCGTGCGATGGAGGCTGTGTGATGCGTGAAGCGCTCGACCAATGGGACTTCGTCGTCGCGGCTTATGCGGTGGGTGTCATCGGCACGCTTGGCATGGTCGCCTGGGCCTGGTTCGATATGCAACGCGCCGAGAAGCGCCGTGACGAAAGCCGCAGGAAATGAGCGCGATGAAACCCAAACACCAGCGGCTCGTGCTTGTCGTCCTGGCGCTGGTCGCGCTGATCGGGGCGGGACTGCTGGCGGCTTATGCGCTGCGCAATCAGGCAAGCTATTTCTACCTGCCCGAACAGATGCTCGCAAACCCGCCCGAACCCGGCCAGGCGGTGCGACTCGGCGGCATGGTCGAAGAGGGGTCGTTGCAGACTGCGGCGGACGGCGTCACGCTGACATTCGCGGTAACGGGCAACGATGGCGCGCGCGTTCCTGTCCGGTTCAGCGGTATTGCGCCCGATCTGTTCGTCGAGGGTTCGGGTGTGGTTGCGGAGGGGCGGCTCGGTCCCGGCGGGACCTTTATCGCGGATAATTTGCTGGCCAAGCACGACGAGAACTACGTCCCGCGCGAGCTGCAGGAAATGGAGCAGCACCGCGCTGCCGAAATGGCCGAAGAAACGACGGTAGGTCTCGAATGATCGCTGAGCTCGGTCTTGCGGCCCTGTGGCTTGCCGCCGCGCTTGCCGCGCTCCAGATGATCGCTGGTTTCCTGGCTCTGCGCGCCGGTAATGCGAGTGAACTGGCCGCGCTGATCCGCCCCGCGGCGATCGTCCAGGGCGTGCTGGTGACCTTCTCCTTCGCCATGCTCGTCTGGCTGTTTGCCATCACCGATCTGTCGGTCAAGCTGGTGGCATCGAATTCGCACTCGCTGAAGCCGCTGGTGTTCAAATTATCGGGCACCTGGGGCAATCACGAAGGTTCGATGCTGCTGTGGGTCATGGTGATGGGCCTGGCGGGGGCGCTGATCGCACTGGTGGAACGGCGCCTGCCCGAGCGGACGATGAACGCAACGCTCGCGGCGCAGGGCGTTGTCTCGCTCGGCTTCTATGCCTTTCTGCTGCTCAGTTCGAACCCCTTCGAGCGGCTACCGGTCCCCGCGGCAGAGGGAATGGGCCTCAACCCCCTGCTGCAGGATATCGGTCTCGCCTTCCACCCGCCCACGCTCTATCTTGGCTATGTTGGGCTGTCGGTCGCTTTCAGCTTCGCGGTGGGCGCGTTGCTGACCCGGCAGGTAACTCCCGATTTCGCGCGCGCAATGCGGCCCTGGGTGCTGGCCGCCTGGATCATGCTGACGATCGGCATCACTGCCGGCAGCTATTGGGCCTATTACGAGCTTGGCTGGGGTGGCTGGTGGTTCTGGGACCCGGTCGAGAACGCCTCGCTCATGCCATGGCTGGCGGCCACCGCGCTGCTGCATTCGGCCAGCGTCCTCGCCAGCCGCGACGCCTTGCGGACATGGACGATCATGCTGGGCGTGGTCGCCTTTTCGATGAGCATGGTGGGGACCTTCCTCGTGCGGTCGGGCATCCTGACCAGCGTCCATGCCTTCGCGGTCGATCCCGAACGCGGCACGTTCATCCTCGTCTTGCTGGGCATCTTCATCGGCGGCGCGCTGCTGCTGTTCGCCCTGCGCGCCAACACGATCAGCGAAGGCGAACGGTTTGCGCTGGCAAGCCGCGAGGGCGCGCTGGTGTTCAACAACGTCATGCTCAGTGCCATTCTGGCGATCGTCCTGCTAGGCACGCTGTACCCGCTGCTGACCGAAGCCTTCGATGTCCGCGTGTCGGTGGGGCCGCCATATTTCAATCCGGTGGGGGCAATCTTCGCCATTCCGATGTTCGCGGTGATGGCCGTGGGTCCGCTGCTGCGCTGGCGCGAGGATCGCATCGACCGGATCGGCAAGGAAGTGGCGCTGACCGCGGCGCTGGTGGTGGCCGCGCTGGTCCTGACCAGCCTGCTGACGGAAATCGGTCTGCTGCCGCTGCTCGGACTGGCTTTCGGGATCGGACTGGCGGTGGCCAGCTGGCTGCCGTTGCGCGGGCGCAACCTGGCACGCACACCGCTGGCGACCTGGGGCATGGTCGTCGCCCATTTCGGCATTGCGGTCGCGCTGATCGGCATGGCCAGCGAAAGCGCCTTCACCAAGGAACGGCTCGCCGCGATCGAACAGGGCGATACCGCCACGGTGGGCCCTTGGACCGTCGTCCTGGAAGGGGTCGAACCGGTGGCCGGACCGAACTGGACCGCGGTCCAGGCCCGTCTTTCCGCGCGCTATGGAGATGGCGAAGCGCGCGAGCTGACACCGCAGTCGCGCAATTTCTGGGCTCCGCCGCAGCAGACCACCGAAAGCGCGCTGGCGACACGCTGGAACGGCCAGCTCTACGCCGTGGTCGGCGATCGGTCGCCTGACGGTCGCTGGCAGCTGCGGCTGTGGTGGAAACCCTTCGTCACGCTGATCTGGTACGGCGGCCTGCTGATCGCGCTGGGCGGATTGCTCGCGCTGATCGGCCGGGTGCTGACCGACCTTCGCCACCGTCGCTTGGCCGCCCGCATCGCCGAACGGCGCGCCGACCGGGAGGCACTGGCATGAGCTGGCGTCTGTGGGTTCCGCTGTTCGCCTTTGCCGCCTTTGTCGGTCTGGCAGCCTATCAGCTTACCCAGCCGAAGGACGATTTCGTCCAGAGCGGGATGGTCGGCCAGCCGCTGCCTTATTTCGACCTTCCGCCGGCGATTGACGGCGTGGAAGGGGTCGCGAGCGGCACCTTTGCCGATGGTGAGTTGCGGCTGCTCAATATCTGGGCCAGCTGGTGCCTGCCCTGCATCGCCGAGGCGCCGCAGCTCGAAAGCCTCGAGCAGCAGGGAGCGAAGATAGTAGGCATCGCCATTCGCGACCGCCCCGAGGATGTTGCCGGCTTCCTCGCGCAGCATGGCAATCCCTACACCCATATCGGACGCGACGATCTGTCCGAAGTGCAGCTGGCGATCGGGTCTTCGGGGGTGCCTGAAACCTTCGTGATCGATGGGCAGGGCGTCATCCGCTACCAGCATATCGGCGATATCCGGGCACGGGACGTGCCGATCCTGCTGGATGAGCTGGAGAAGGCCCGATGACGCGTCCCGTACTTGCCGCTTTCTGCCTCGCGTTCGCCATGCCGCTGGCGGCGCAGCAAACCATGCCGCCCGCGCCCTTCGCCTATCGCCAGCTCGAAGATCCCGCCCAGGAAGCGGCGGCGCAGGAGCTGATGGAGACCTTGCGCTGCCTCAAGTGCCAGTCGCAATCGATCGCGGACAGCGACGCGCCGATGGCCGGCGACATGCGCCACCAGGTGCGCATCCGGGTGGCGGCGGGAGAGAGCCCCGACGAGATCCGCAGCTGGCTGATCCAGCGCTATGGCGATTATGTCAGCTATAAGCCGGCAGTCAGCGCCACGACCTGGCCGCTGTTCGCCATCCCGATGCTGCTGATCGCGGTGGCGGGGGCGATCCTGCTGCGCCGGTTCCGGAAACGCGCATGAGCTGGCTTCCCATCATCGCGCTTGCCGCGCTGGTCTTCACGCTCGCGGTCTATTTGCTCAAGCTGCCCCGCGCGCTGTGGATGCTGTTCGGTTCGGCGCTGCTGTTCGGCCTCGCCGGCTATGCCATGCATGGTAATCCGGGACAGCCCGGCGCGCCTGCCGACCCGGTGGTCGACGAGACCGCGCAGACGGGTGAAATGATGGTCGTGGCGCGGCGCGAATTCTATCCCGAAGGCCGGCTCCCCTCGCGCTTCGTGGTCACCGCCGATGCTTTCACCCGGCGCGGCCAGCACGAACAGGCGGCGAATTTCCTGCGCAACGCCGTCGCGGAAAACCCCGCTGACAGCGAAGCCTGGCTGGCGCTGGGCAATGCCTTGGTCGAACATGCAGATGGCCAGCTGACAGCCGCGGCGCTTTACGCCTATTCGCAGGCTGAGGCGGTGGCACCCGACAATCCGGCACCGACCTATTTCCTCGGACTCGCCTTTTTGCGCGGCGGCGAGCCCGGACGGACGCTGGAGCTGTGGCGCGAATTGCTGCAATCGGCTCCCGAACAGGCGGAGTGGCGCGCCCCGCTGGCCGCCCGACTCGACAGGCTGGAAGCTATCCTTGCCGCCGGACCGGTAGGCGGCGCCGTGCAAAGTCCCGATTAAACAAGCGCTTGTACGGCTTGTTGCGGGTGCGAAGCGATGCTGCTAACGCCCGCAACTTCGCCATGCAGGCCAAGTGACACGATGTTGTCGGAAACCGATCCCACATGAACGATACTGCCTTAGCGCAAGACCCGGTTCCCGAGGGTGTGCCGTCGAAAGACGGCCATGGCCACCGCCACAGCGGCTCGCGCACGGCGCTGGCTGTCGGCGCGGTCGGCGTGGTCTTCGGCGACATCGGCACCAGTCCGTTATACGCCTTTCGCGAAACCTTCGCCGGGGCAGCGAATATTGCGATCGACCGGCTGCACGTCCTGGGCGTCGTCAGCCTGATCTTCTGGTCGATGCTCATCGTCGTCTCGATCCAGTATGTCACAATTTTGATGCGCGCGGACAACAAGGGGCAGGGAGGCAGCCTCGCGCTCGTTGCACTGCTCAGCCGCCATATCGGCAAGTCGAGCTATGGCTGGTTGGTCGTCCTGCTCGGGGTGTTTGCGACTTCGCTATTCTACGGCGACAGCATGATCACGCCGGCGATTTCGGTGTTGTCCGCGGTCGAAGGGCTTACCGTGGTCAATCCGGGGCTCGACCCGCTCGTGATCCCCATCGCGCTGGTCCTGCTTATCTTCCTGTTCCTGCTGCAGAGCCGGGGTACGGCCAAGGTGGGGGCGCTCTTCGCGCCGGTGATGATCGTCTATTTCATCACCATCGCTGGGCTCGGCCTCAACCAGATCATCCAGAACCCCGATATCCTGTGGGCGCTGAACCCCTATTACGCGGTGATGTTCTTCGTCACCGACGGTGCGGTGGCCTTCTTCGCGCTTGGCGCCGTGGTGCTGGCGGTGACGGGGTCCGAAGCGCTCTATTCGGATATGGGCCATTTCGGTCGCGGGCCGATGCGTCTGTCGTGGTTCGGCTTCGTGATGCCGTGCCTGCTGCTCAACTATTTCGGACAGGGCGCGATGATCGCTGGCCTTCCGCCCGAACAGGCCGCCGAAGTGGTGCGCAACCCGTTCTTCCTGCTCGCCAGCGAAGAGTTCCGCCTGCCGCTGGTCATCCTGGCGACCGTGGCGACCTTCATCGCCAGCCAGGCGGTCATCTCGGGCGCCTTCAGCATTACCCACCAGGCCATGCAACTGGGCTTCATGCCGCGTCTGTCGATCCGCCACACCAGCGAAACCGAGGCGGGCCAGATCTACATTCCGGTGGTCAACTGGGCGCTGATGGTCGCGGTGATCATCCTGGTGCTGACCTTCCAGACCTCGTCGAACCTCGCGGCAGCCTATGGCATCGCGGTGACCGGCGCGGTGACGATCGATACGCTGCTGATGGGCGTGCTGTTCGTCGGCGTGTGGAAATGGAAATGGTTCATCGCATTGCCGGTGGTGGCCTTCTTCCTGATCGTCGACGGCGCCTATTTCGCGGCCAATCTGGCCAAGGTCCCCGATGGCGGCTGGTTCCCGCTGGTGGTCGGTCTCGTGGCATTCACGCTGCTCACGACCTGGGCGCGCGGGCGCAAATTGATGCGCGACCGGATGAGCGAGACCGCGCTGCCGATCGAGATTTTCGCCAAGAGCGCGAAGAATTCGGCGACCCGCGTGCCGGGCACCGCGATCTTCATGGCCAGCCAGACCGCCGGCGTGCCGAGCGCATTGCTGCACAATATCAAGCACAACAAGGTGCTGCACGAACGCGTGGTGATCCTCACCGTGCTGATTGCCGACAGTCCCTATGTCGACAGCGACAAGCGGTGCGAGATCCACGATCTGGGCGATGGTTTCTACCGTGCGGTGCTGCATTACGGCTTCATGCAGGAAACCAATGTTCCGCAGGGGCTGAAGGAGATGGAGCGCTGTGGCGGCGAGTTCGACATGATGCACACCAGCTTCTTCCTGAGCCGCCAGACGCTGCTTGCCAGCGACAAGCCCGGCATGCCGATCTGGCGCGAGAAGATCTTCGCCTGGATGCTGCGCAACGCCGCGACTGCGATGGACTTCTTCCGTCTGCCCACCAATCGCGTGGTCGAGCTCGGGAGCCAGGTGGAAATTTAGGCCCAGTGCAGCTTCCGCCAGAACGCGAAAACGAACCTGAGTGGCTTCAGGTCAGGCGTGAGAACAAGAGACGGGAAGGCGAGTTCGCCAAGGGTGTTGTGTTGGGCAACGCGAGTTTCGCCACGTTGCTTCTGCCAATGGCCTTGGTCGAGGCCGGAACTACTAGGGGCATCCTAACGCTTGGAGGGTATCTCCTTGCCCTTCTGGTGGCCAATCTGGGGCTTATCCGGCCCGGTTTGGCCATAGGTTCGGCTTATCGGTACGCCAGTAATATCAACGCTACCTACGCGGGGGTGGTCGCGACCCTGTGCGCGATCGTCCTGCTAGCCAGGGTCGCCCCTGCTTAGAGAATTCAAGCCGTCGGCGGCTCGTCCGTCACCACCTCGTCCTTTTCCTCCAGCGCCAGGCCATGTTTCAGCAGCATCGGGATCTGTGTGAAGGTAAACAGGAAGCTCAGCGGCATAAAGACCCAGAGCTTGGCCCAGAGCCAGCTCTCGAAGCTCAGCTGCAGGCGCAGCGCTTCGTTGAGGGCGGCCATGAAGAAGAAGAAAATGCCCCAGTTGCGCGACAGCTTGAGCCATCCCTCGCGGCTCAATCCTTCGAAAGCTGCCTCGAGCAGGATCTGGAGTAACGCCTTGCCGCGCAGCCAGCCGCCGATCAGCAGCACGCCGAACAAGAGGTAGATCGCGGTCGGCTTGATCTGGATGAACTTTTCATCCTGCAGCCAGATGGTCAGCCCGCCGAACCCCACGATCAGTGCCGTCGAGAGGATCAGCATCGGGCTGACATGACCGAATTTGAATTTGCTGAAGACCAGCGCGGCGACCGCCGCGATCATGAAGGCGATCGTCCCGTAGATAACCGCCGCGATTTCCCCGAAGGTCGAGGTCTCGGGCGGCTGGTAGAACTTGTACACGCCAAGGAAGACGAGGAGCGGCCCATAATCGACGAGGATGTTGAGCCAGCCGGTCTTTGGCTTGGGTTTGGCACTCTCGGTCATCAGGCTACTCCTGCAATCACGCGCGCCACCAGATCGGGATCGAAGGGCCGCAAGTCGTCGATTTTCTCGCCCACGCCGATCGCGTGGATGGGCAGGCTGTATTGTTCGGCCGCCTGGACCAGCACGCCGCCGCGCGCGGTTCCGTCGAGCTTCGTCATCACGAGACCGGTGACCCCGGCAACTTCCTTGAACACATCGATCTGGGACAGTGCGTTCTGGCCGTTGGTCGCATCGAGGACGAGCACCACGTCATGCGGGGCCTCGGGGTTGAGCCGGCCGAGGACTTTGCGGATCTTCGCAAGTTCGTCCATCAGCTCGCGCTTGTTCTGCAGCCGTCCGGCGGTGTCGACGATCAGTGCGTCGGTGCCGGCTTCGGTCGCCTTCTTCACCGCGTCGAACACGATCGAGGCAGGATCGCCGCCTTCGGGTCCGCGCACCAGCGGCACGCCGACACGGTCGGCCCACGTCGCCAGCTGGCCGATGGCCGCCGCGCGGAACGTATCGCCGGCCGCCAGCATGACGGCGTAATCGTCTTCCTGGAACAGGTGTGCCAGCTTGGCGATCGTCGTGGTCTTGCCGCTGCCGTTGACGCCGATCACCAGCAGCACCTGCGGGCGCGGAAAGGCGGTGATCTCGAGCGGTTTGGCCACCGGCCGCAGGATTGCGGCGATTTCTTCGGCGACCGCTTCCTTCAGTTCCTGCTCGGTAATCTCCAGCCCGAACCGCTTTTCGGATAGTTTCGCACGAATTCGTGCAGCCGCGGCCGGTCCGAGGTCCGACAGGATCAGCGCGTCCTCGACGTCGTCGAGCGTGGCATCGTCGAGCTTTGCCGTGCCGACCACTTCGGTCAGATTGCTGGTCAGTTTCTCGGAGGTCTTGCGAAACCCGCCGAACAGCCGGTCGCTCCAGCTCTGCTTCTCGGTCATTCTAGAAGGCCATTCTCATGCTTGGACGGCGTCACCGTGGTGATCGTGCCCGCGGGTACCGTGCCGGGCAGCGCGACGCGTGCGAAATGCGGGGTGTAGCCGGTACCATCGCGTTCGGCGAGGACCGCATGCGGCTTTTCGACGAGCGTGGATAGCCACGCGTCGCGTGTCGTGCGCGCGGTATCGCGCAGATCGGCAGCGCGCCGCTTGATCGTGGCGCGATCGACCTGCGGCATGCGCGCGGCTGGCGTGTCCGGGCGGGGCGAATAGGGGAAGACATGCGCGTGGACGATCCGCAGTTCGCGGATGATCGCCAGATTGGCCGCGTGGTGCTCTTCGGTTTCGGTCGGAAAGCCCGCGATCAGATCGGCGCCGACGGCAAGGTCGGGGCGCCGCGCTGCCAGCCGGGTAACCAGATCGATCGCGTCGGCGCGCGAATGGCGGCGCTTCATGCGCTTGAGGATGAGGTCATGCCCGTGCTGCAGTGACAGGTGCAGGTGCGGCATCAGCCGCCGCTCGCCGGCGAACAGCTCGAACAGCAGCGGATCGATCTCGATCCCGTCGAGCGAGGACATGCGCAGCCGCTCGAGCTGCGGGAAGCGGCGCAGTACCGCCTCGACCAGCGCGCCCAGCGGCGGAGTGTCGGGCAGGTCATGCCCCCAGGACGTCACGTCGACACCGGTCAGCACCACTTCGGCTGCACCGTGATCGAGATGGCGTTCGACCTCGCCCAGCACTTGCCCTATGGTCAGCGAGCGGCTCGGCCCGCGTCCCTGCGGAATGACGCAGAAGGTGCAGGCATGGTCGCAGCCGTTCTGGACGGCGATGAAGGCGCGCGTGCGGTCCTGCGGGGTGGGCGGTACGTTGGCCGGGGCGTTCCACGCGCGCGGATCGAGCTTTTGCGTATTGGCGACGAAACCGTCGACTTCGGGCATCGCGGCCAGCTGGTCGCGCTCGATATCGCCCGCGCAGCCGGTCACCAGCAGGCGCGCATCGGGATTGGCGCGGCGGGCGCGGCGGATCGCCTGGCGCGTCTGGCGCACCGCTTCGCTCGTTACGGCGCAGCTGTTGACCACGACGAGATCGTCCTCGCGTGCCAGCATCGCGCGGATCTGTTCGCTTTCGGACAGGTTGAGCCGGCAACCCAGCGTGATGACCTGCGTGCCGCTCACGCGAAATCGCCCCATTCGAAGCTGCCGCGATAGGCCTCGGTCGCGGGTCCGGTCATGCGGATCCGGTTGTCCTCGCCCCAGGCGATCGTCAGCGTTCCGCCGGGGAGGGCCACGGCCACATCGCGTTTGACAAGGCCGCGGCGCATGGCATGGACCGCGGTGGCGCAGGCGCCGGTGCCGCAGGCCCGGGTGAGGCCGGCGCCGCGTTCCCACACGCGCAGCCGGATGTGCCCACGGTCGGTCACGCTCGCGACGTTGACGTTCACGCGCTCGGGAAACAGCGGATCGGTTTCGATCTCGGGGCCAATCCGGTCGAGCGGTACGGCATCGCAATCCGCGACGAAAAAGATGACATGCGGGTTTCCGACATTGACTGCACCCGGCTGGTCCAGGCCCTCCCAGCTCACCGGCATCAGCGCGGTGTCCATGCCATAGGCCAGCGGAATATCCTGCCAGTCGAAGCGCGGTTCGCCCATGTCGACGCTGGCCCCGTTGCCGCGCGGTTCGACCGCAATTATGCCGCCGCCCGTTTCGACCCGCGCAGGCTTGCCATGAAGCAGGGCGACCGCGCGGCTGGCATTGCCGCAGGCGCCCACTTCGCTGCCGTCAGCGTTGAAGATCCGCATGCGGAAATCGGCAGCGCCGCTGGGTTCGAGCAGGATCAGCTGGTCGCAGCCGATGCCGCTGCGGCGGTCGGCCAACGCGCTCGCCATGCCCTCGCCAAGCGGCGGCAAGGCCTGCGCACGCGCATCGAGCACGACGAAGTCGTTGCCCAAGCCATGCATTTTTACGAAATCGACGCGCATTGTGCAGCGCATCTATGCATTCGCCCGCAGAGCGTCCAGTGCGGATCAGCCGGCGCGTTTGCCGCCGCCGGGGCGATGTTCCTGCGCGGTGAAGTCGACTTCGGTCACATTGTCGAGCCGGTCCTTGGCCAGCAGGTTCTGCTGGTCGAGCCGTTCGAGCACCTTGGCGGCGGGTTCCGGGCGGCCGTAATGATAGCCTTGGCCCTTCATCTTTCCCATCCGCTTGAGCGTTTCGAGCACGACTTCGTTCTCGATCCCCTCGGCGGTGACCGGCAGGTTCAGCCCGTCGCTCATCGTCAGGATCGCATCGACGAGCTTGGCCCCGTGCTCTTCCTGCTTGAGTTCGGAAATGAACGCACGGTCGATCTTGATCCGGTCGAACGGCAGCGCGCGCAATTGCGACAGGCTCGAATAGCCGGTGCCGAAATCGTCGAGGCTGATCTTCACGCCCTGGTTGCGCAGGCTCGAAATCATCGACCGAACCATGCCGACGTTTTCGTGCAGGCAGCTCTCGGTGATCTCGATGTCCAAGCGGTTGGCGGGGAAATTGTGGCGTACCAGCAGCTTGAGCAGCTTCTGGGCGAACCAGGGGTCGCGCATCTGGACCGGCGAGATATTGACCGAAAGCGAGAGGTCCGAATCCCATTTCTTGGCATCTTCGAACGCGCGCGTGATCAGCGCCTCGCTCATTTCGCCGATCACGCCGATTTCCTCGGCGATGGGGATGAAGATATCGGGTCCGACCACGCCCATTTCGGGGGATTCCCACCGGGCGAGCATTTCGAAGCCGACCAGCTTGCCGCTGTCGAGATCGATCTGCTGTTCGTAATAGGGCAGGAATTCGCCGTTCACGATGCCGCGCCGGATGCCCGCTTCCAGTTCGTTGCGGAAGCGCAATTCGTTTTCCATCTGCGGTTCGAACCAGTAGAAGCGGTTCTTGCCCTGCTTCTTGGCGTGATACATGGCGATGTCCGCCTTGTGCATCAGCGTCTGGGCGGCAGCGGTCCCGTCGCGCACATTGTCCATCTGCGTGCTCGAGGCGATCCCGATCGACATCGTCACATCCACCGGCATGTCGCCATATTCGACCGGCCGCGCGACGTTCTCGACCATCCGCGTTGCCAGTTGGTCGACCCGGTCGGGCACCTGCGGGTGATAGGGGACGACGCAGACGAATTCATCGCCGCCGAGCCGGGCCAGAATGCCGCCTTCGGGCAGCAGGCGCTGGATCCGTCCGGCAGTAACGCGCAGCACTTCGTCGCCTGCCTGGTGGCCGTGGAGGTCGTTGACCTGCTTGAAATTGTCGAGATCCACCGCGATCGCCGCCAGCGCTTCCTCGCGGCGTTCCAGATCGTGCAGAAGATCGCCCAGCGCAGTGGTGAAACTGCGGCGGTTCTGACATCCGGTGAGGTGGTCGATATCGGCGAGGCGGCGGGCCTCTTCCTCGGATTCGCGGCGCGAATTGAGTTCCTCGGTGAGCGCCTTGTAGCGATGCCAGCCGAGCAGGATCAGCGCAATGTTGAGCAGGAGGGCATTGGTCAGCGCCGAATTTGGCGAGGGGTTGTCGCCCGTCCATGCCTCGATCAGGTTGGGCAGCACCACGCCGGCCGTGCCCACGAACAGGATGATCGCCGCAAAAGCGATCCCCAGCGTCACGACATCATGGTCGCGGCGGCGCGTCTGGACGCCCTTTCGCGGGGATCGGGCGTCCTTGGTCGTGGTCTTGTTCGCGGTCAATCCCGCCCCCTGGCTTGGCTGAGTTCCGCTTGCTTAAGGCGCGCCGCCTAAAAACAGGTTAACCGCGCAAGGCGGGGACCCGGCGCTGCGCAGGGTGGTCAGCTCTCGCTGCAGCGGCTAACGGCGCAGGCACGCGAATGAGTAGATGGAGATGGTTACGCGATGCGTTACTGGCTGATGAAATCGGAACCCTTCAAATACAGCTGGGACGATCTCGTCGCAGAAGAGGAGGGGACCTGGGACGGCGTGCGCAACCACCGGGCCAAGAACAACCTCGCGGCGATGGAAGTGGGCGACCAGGTGTTCTTCTACCACTCGCGCGAAGGGCTCGAGATCGTCGGCATCTGCGAAGTCAGCGTGGCCGGGATCATGGATCCCACCGACCCCGAAGGCAAATGGGCCGCGGTCAAGGTCAAGCCGAAGACCAAGCTGCCGCATCCTGTCACGCTCAAGCAGATCAAGGCCGAACCCAAGTTGGCCGATTGCGAACTCGTCAAGCTGTCACGCCTGTCGGTGGCAGAGATCAAGCCTGACGAATGGTCGGTGATCTGCGCCATGGCGGGGATCTGACCCGCCTCGCCGCCTAGGCCCCGCGCAAACCGCTCACGCTGGCACCGCTGGCAGCCAATTGCTCGATATCGATCGTGCAGTGGATCAGGCGCAAGCCGCTGCGCCCCTGCGCGGCGACGAGCGCGTCCTTGAACTCGTCGGTGGTGGCAGCGTGCGCCGACCATGCGCCATAGGCCTCGGCCAGCGCGGCGAAGTCGGGATTGGCGAGCCGGGTCGCACTGATCCGGTCCTCGCCTGGAAACTCGCGTTCCTGGTGCATGCGGATCGTCCCGTAAGCGGAATTGTCGACCACGATGACGATCATCTGCGCCCCATGCTGGGCGGCAGTGGCCAGTTCCTGTCCGTTCATCAGGAAATCGCCATCGCCCGCCACGGCAACGACCGTGCGGTCGGGGTGGCGCAGCGCGGCAGCGACCGCCGCGGGCACGCCATAGCCCATCGCCCCGCAGGTCGGGGCCAACTGGGTGGGGAAGCCTTCATAGCGCCAGTAGCGGTGCCACCAGCCGGCAAAATTGCCGGCGCCGTTGCAGATGATGGTGTCGGCAGGCAGCGTATCGCGCATGAACTGCACGGCCTGGCCCAAGTCGAGCCTGTGGCCATTGGGATACGCGGTGGCCCATTCCTCCCACTCGCGATGCGCTTCGGCCCCGGCGTCGAAATCGACGACCGCGCCATCATCCCACAGCGCGGCGCTTTCGGCGAATTCGTCCATGCTGGCGCAAATCGCGAGGTCGGCGGGATAGACGCGGTTGAGTTCGTCCGCATCGGGATGGACATGGACCAGCTGCCTGTCGGGCGCGGTCGGGGGCGGGACGGTATAGCCATCGGTCGTCGCCTCGCCCAGCCGCGCGCCGATCGCCAGGATCAGGTCGGCCTGTTTGACGCGCTCGACCAGCTTGGGATTGGGGCCATAGCCCTGATTGCCGGCATAAACCTTACTTGAAGGTGAGATTGCATCCTGGCGGCGAAAAGCGGTTGCAACCGGCAGACCGAGCCGCTCGGCGAACACCTGGAAATGCGCGCGTGCCCGCGCATTCCAGCCCGCGCCGCCGATTATGGCGAGCGGTGCGGCGGCGTTGCCGATCAGCGCCATCATCGCCTGCATGGCATCGGGGCAGGGGGCCTGCGCGGGGCGTTCTACCCGTGCGCGCGGGGTCGCGGCGGTCTCGCGGCCGAGCATGTCCTCGGGCAGGGCCAGTACGACCGGGCCGGGGCGTCCCGAGATCGCGGTGGCATAGGCCCGCGCGACATACTCGGGGATGCGATCGGCGGAATTGATCCGCGCGGCCCACTTGGCAATCGGGCCGAAGAAGGCAGCGAAATCGACTTCCTGGAAGCCTTCGCGGTCGCGCATCTCGCTGTCGACATCGCCGACGAACAGGATCATCGGCTGCGAATCCTGCTTCGCGACATGGACGCCGATGCTCGCATTGGTGGCGCCAGGTCCGCGGGTGACGAAGGCCACTCCGGGACGCCCCGTCATCGCGCCATCGGCGCAGGCCATGAAACTGACCCCGCCTTCCTGACGGCACGTCACCACGTCGATGGCGTCCTGCCGACCAAGGCCGTCGAGGACCTGGAGAAAGCTTTCACCGGGAACGGTGAAGATGCGGTCGCACCCCTGCTCGGCCAGGCAATCGATGAGGAGTTTGGCGGCGGCGGGCGTATCGGGCGCTTGCATGCTGCAGCGGTTAGCCCGGCTGGTCGCGGGGTGCAATCGCGCCGCGCGAGGGCGCCGCGCAATGCCGGACATGGAATGAGGCGTACCAGCGGGGGACAACCGCCCCGGAGCAGGAGACAACATCCTTAAGAATTCGTTAACCGTTTCCTATGCGACGCTCCCTAGTCCTCTCGACCGAGTCCCGCCGCCACTGGTTCCGCGCCAGCCTGCCGCAGCGCCGCCGCGCATTCGCCGATATCGCTCCCGTTGCCCCGGTCGACTGGCGCCTGACCGCGCAGGACGTCCGCGGTGCCGCCTCGACCTATTTCGCCACGCTCGCCGCCGTGCTCGCCTTTATCGTCTAGATGCGCATTGCCGCGGCGAGGTCGGCGGCCTCGTTCTCGGCGGCAACCAGCCGCTTGCCGAGCCAGGCGGACACCAGGCACATCGCCGCGCACAGCAGCACCTGTTCGGTGATCGGAATGCCGATTGCGCTCATCGCCATGGCGACCAGCGATCCGGCCACCATTGCGCCCGAATTGACGATATTGTTCGCGGCAATCGTGCGCGAAGCCTTGTGCGGCGCGACGCGGGTGGTGAGAAAGGCGTAAAGCGGGACGACGAACATCCCGCCCGCAATCGCGATCCCCAGCAGGCAGCCGAGCAGCACGGTCGCCATCGGCCAGGCGAGGAACGCGCCCACGCCGAGCAGGCTTTGCGGCTGGTCCGCTTCCCACAGCTTCGCCACGACATAGAAGGCGACCACGAATGCGCCCATGACGATCACCGAAACCGGCGAATAGCGCGCCGAGACGCGACCTTTCAGCAGCGCGTTGATGGCCACCGACCCGATCGCCACGCCGATGGAGAAAACGACGAGGAACAGGCTGGCGACTTCGGGGCTGGCCATGATGGTGTTCTTGGCCAGCGGCGGGAACTGGATGAACAGGACCGCGCCGATCGTCCAGAAGAAGCTGATCGCCAGGATGGCGTAATAGACTTCGGCGTTGTGCATCGTGTCGCGCACCAGTTTCACCGAGGCGCGCAGAATGTGCCAGTCGAGTTTCTCGACCTCGCCCATGGGCGGGGCAGCGGGCACCTGCCGGCTGACCAGATAGCCGATACAGGCGATCACGATGATCCCGATCGCAGCCCAGCCGGTGTGTTCGACCGCCAGCGGCCCCGCCAGGATCGTCCCGGCGAGGATCGCGATATAGGTGCCGGCTTCGACCAGCCCGGTCCCGGCCAGGACCTCGTCCTGTTTCAGGTGCTGGGGCAGGATGGCGTATTTGATCGGGCCGAGGAAGGTCGATTGCACCCCGGTCAGGAACAGCGCCAGCAGCAGCAGCGGGATGGCGACCGTTTGCACCAATATGCCTTGCCAAGCCATGTAGAGCCCTGCCGCGCCGATCGTCATCAGGCCGATTTCGCACAGCTTGACGGTGCGGATGATCCGCGCCTTGTCGCGCATGTCGGCAAGCTGTCCGGCCAGTGCGGACAGCAGGAAGAACGGCAGGATGAACAGCCCCGATGCCAGCCCGCTGAAGGCAGCTTCCGTGCTTTCGTCATTGTAGACCGCGTAGACCACGAACAGGACCATCGTGGTCTTGTAGAGATTGTCGTTGAACGCGTTGAACAACTGCGTGACGAACAGCGGCAGGAATTGCCTGCGTCGCAGCAGATGCGTGGATGTAAGCATGACCCCCCGGGCGAAACCCATTCTCCCGCGCGAGTTTAGAGCTATCGTGATGGCGGACAAGGGAATTGAGCGGCTTTTGCGATGGGCCGAATATCGCTAGGCAGTCGGGCATCATGCTGACGCTGCCCAACATCCTGACGTTGTCGCGCATTTTCGCGATTCCGCTGCTGGCCTATTTCCTCTGGTGGCCGGGCTGGGCGGCGGGCTACCTGCTCGCTTTCGGGCTCTACTGCCTGATGGGGATCACCGACTATTTCGACGGCTATCTCGCGCGGACCAGCGGCACGGTGTCCAAGCTCGGCATTTTTCTCGATCCAATCGCGGACAAGATCATGGTGGCGGCGGTCATCCTGGTGCTGGCGGCGCAAGGCGTGCTGCGCGGACCCTATGTCGGCGACATGCATGTGGTTGCCGGGCTGGTCATATTGATGCGCGAAATCGCCGTGTCGGGCCTGCGCGAATTTCTCGGGCCGCTGCAGGTCTCGGTGCCGGTGAGCAAGCTCGCCAAGTGGAAGACCACGCTGCAGATGGTCTCGCTGGGCTCACTCATCCTCGGCCAGGGCCTGCCCGGATGGAACTTCGCAGCGGGCGGGGTGCTGCACAATATCCCGCATCTGGTCGGCCTGGTGACGCTGTGGGGCGCGGCGATCCTGACGGTCATTACCGGCTGGGATTATCTGCGCGTCGGCCTCAAGCACATGGACTGACGCGCGCGAGAAGGCCTTTGCGCCGGCTCGGCATCAGCGGCTCAGGCGAAATCAGCCTGCGCGCAGCTCTTCCGCCAGCAGCTTGAATTCCTCTTCGCGCGGCGAATTCGTGCGCCAGATCAGCGCGATCTCGCGGCTGGTGTTGTCGCCCTTGAGCGGGCGCGCCACGACATCGGTGCCGTGAAGGATGCCCGCTTCGATCGCCATTTCGGGCAGCATCGTCAGGCCGAGGCCATTGTCGACCATCTGCACCATCGTGTGCAGGCTGGTCCCGATCATTGTCGCGCTGGCGCGCAATTCGGGCCGGTTGCAGGCCGCCAGCGCATGTTCCTTGAGGCAATGCCCGTCCTCGAGCAGCAGCAGCCGCCCCTGGTCGATCATGCTGGCGGGAATGACGGCGGGCGGATCGCGCGGATCGTCTTTGGGAAAAGCGACATACAGCGCATCTTCGCGGATCGTCGCCTTGGCGACATCGCCGGTGGCGAAGGGCAGCGCCATCAGCACGCAGTCGGCGCGGCCGTGATGCAGCGATTCCAGCGCGTGATCGGTGGTCTCCTCGCGCAGGAACAGCTTCAGCTGGGGGCGTTCCTCGCGCAGGCGGGGCAGGATCCGCGGCAGCAGGAAGGGCGCGATCGTCGGTATGACGCTCATCCGCAGCTCGCCCGACAGCGGCTTGCCGGCGGCGAGGACGAGGTCGGACAGCTCTTCCGCCTCGCGCAGCAGGCGGTGCGCTTTCTCGACCACCGTATTGCCGAGCGGTGTGAACCGCACCACGCGGCGGCTGCGTTCGACCAAGGTCACGCCGAGCAGCGATTCCAGCTCGCGGATGCCTGCCGATAGGGTGGATTGCGAAACGAAGCTCGCCTCGGCAGCGCGGCCGAAATGGCCGTGTTCGTGCAGCGCCACGAGATACTGCAGCTGCTTGATGGTGGGGAGATAGGTCGACATGGCGGTTCGGTTCCTGCCCGGCTGCTATTCGGCGGCTTGGGCTTCGACCATGCCGGCGTGCAGTTCATCGACATGGGTCATCAGCAGCCGCCCGTCCTTGACGGCGAAGGCGAGGCGGCCTTCGACCAGTTCGAGCGCGTCCTTGCCGAACACGTCGTAGCGCCAGCCCTTGAGGATGCTCAGGTCGCGCGCGCCCGCGGCCAGCGCTTCCATTTCGTCGGCGCGGGTCAGCAGCCGCGAGGCGACGTCGATCTCGCGGGCACGGATCTTGAGCAGCAGCTTGAGCAGGTCGGCGACGAGTGCGCCTTCCTTGCCGAGCGGCGCACCGCGTTTGGGTTTGTCGGGCATTTCATCCTTCGGCAGCGGTTCGGCCTTTTCGAGTACTTTCATCAGGCGCTTGCCGATATCGTTGTCTTTCCACGCATTCGACAAGCCGCGCACCTTGGCGAGATCGGGTTGCTGCTTGGGCGGATGGCTGGCGATATCGGCCAGCGTTTCGTCGCGCATGATCCGGCCGCGCGGGATGTTCTTGTGCTGCGCTTCGCTCTCGCGCCAGGCGGCGAGCGCCTTCAGGCGGCCTAGAACTGCGGGATTGCGGCCCGATGATCGGATCCGTTTCCAGGCGAGATCGGCATCGTTGGCATAATTCTGCGGATCGGCCAGCTTCTCCATCTCGGCATCGAGCCATGCGCCGCGGCCGGTCTTGATCAGCTTCTTGAGGATCCGCGGGAAGATGTCCGCCAGATGCGTCACGTCGCCGATCGCATATTCGATCTGCCGATCGGTGAGCGGGCGGCGGCTCCAGTCGGTAAAGCGCGCACCTTTGTCGATCGTCAGTCCCAGCCAGCTTTCGACCAGATTGGCATAGCCGATCTGTTCGGACTGGCTGATCGCCATCATCGCGATCTGCGTGTCGAAGATCGGCTGCGGCGTCTTGCCGGTGAAATTGTAGACGATCTCGACGTCCTGTCCGCCTGCATGGAAGACCTTGAGCACGTCGTCATTGTCGCACAGCAGGTCCCACAGCGGGGCCAGGTCGATCCCGGGTGCGAGCGGGTCGATCGCAGCGGCTTCTTCACCATTGCCGATCTGCACGAGGCAGAGTTCGGGCCAGAAGGTGTTCTCGCGCATGAATTCGGTGTCGACGCACACGAATTCGTGTTGGCCCAGCCGCTCGCACAGTTCCGCCAGCGGTTCGGTTTCGGTTATAAGTTCGTGGATTTTCATCGTATCTTTTCGTTTCTGTCGGGCGGAGTACCGCCCCCGGGCCGGGGCCCATGAATGCGCGGGGTCATCCCGCAAGGGCAGGCTAGCGGGCTGTGCGCGCTGCCTGCAATCGCGGCCATGCAGCTATGCACCGTCGCGATGCGCGCCGCTTTAGACCTGCACGGGGCCGGGTCAAGGCGGTCTTAACGCTTGCGTGCCATGGTACACCCCATGTCCCGCATGGAATTCCAGCATGCTTTCGATGCAGTCGCAGGCACGCCCGGCTTCGACCGCGCCCCGCTGTGGCGGGCCTATCCCGAAGCCGCGCACTTGCTTTCGCACAGGCTCGACATCGAGCCGTGCTTCGACTGGTCGCGGCTGGCCGATACCATCGCGGTAGCCGATCGCGCGCTGATCGAGATACGCGAGGATACGCCGCAGCAGCGCTTTCGCGTTTTGCCCGAACACCCGGCGGATCTACGGGCGCTGGTGCATGGGCTCGACGGCACGAAGCGCTGGATCATGCTGCGCGAGCTGGACAGATGGCCCGATTTCGCGCCGCTCGTCGCCGATATCCTGCAGGCAGTCGCGCCGGTGGTCGAAACGCGTACCGGCGCGATCGTCAAACCCACCGCCTTCCTGTTCATCAGTTCGCCGGGGCTTGTCACCCCGCTGCATTTCGATCCGGAATACAATATCCTGTTCCAGATCTCCGGCCGCAAACGGTTCACGATCCTGCCGCCATCCTGCGGCCTGCCGTCCCGGTCGGACAATGAACGCTTCCATCGCAGCGGCGACAATCTGCTCGACTGGCGGCCCGAACTGGCGGCTCAGGGCTGGCCCTTCGACCTTGCCCCGGGCGATGCGCTCCACGTTCCCTTCAAGGCCCCGCACACGGTCACGGTCGGGGCCGAACCGTCGATCTCGCTCTCAGTAACCTGGCGCTCGCACAGCAGCCTGATGCAGGACGATGCCTGGGCCCTGAACGGCCTGCTTGGCCGCTACCGCGTGCGCTTGCCGGCGCCGGGGGCGCGACCCTGGCTGCGTGCGGCCGCGCTGCGGGCGCTGCGGCGCGCGCGAATTGCCTGACCTTCCAGACCAGACAAATCTTGACAAAACAGCCCTCGATGGCTGTTAGGGGCGCGCTTTCGCGCCGCGCCCGGATGCGCGCGCGGTCCCATCCGATTCCGGCAGAAAGATCGAGCTTTTCATGCACGCCTACCGCACCCATACCTGCGCCCAGCTGACCAAGGACAATGTCGGCGAAACCGTTCGCCTGTCGGGTTGGGTCCACAACAAGCGCGACCATGGCGGCGTGCTGTTCGTCGATCTGCGCGACCATTACGGCATCACCCAGATCGTAGCCGACGAGGACAGCGAGGCACTGCCGATCCTCGACAAGATGAAGCTGGAATTGGTGGTCACCATCGACGGCGTGGTTAAGGCCCGCGACGGCGCTGCGGTCAACGCCAACCTGCCGACCGGCGAAATCGAGGTCTTCGCGCGCTCGGTCAATGTCCAGAGCCGTGCCGATGACCTGCCGCTGATCGTCAATTCGGCAGAGGACTATCCCGAGGAAACGCGCCTGAAATACCGTTTCGTCGACCTGCGCCGCGAGCGTGTCCACGCTAATATCATGCTGCGCAACCGGGTCATTACCTCGCTGCGCCGCCGGATGATCGAGCAGGGCTTCAGCGAGTTCCAGACCCCGATCCTCGGCGCATCGAGCCCCGAAGGCGCGCGCGACTATCTGGTCCCCAGCCGCCTGCATCCCGGCCATTTCTATGCGCTTCCGCAGGCTCCGCAGATGTTCAAGCAGCTGTTGATGGTGGCGGGCTTCGACCGGTACTTCCAGATCGCGCCATGCTTCCGCGACGAAGACCTGCGCGCCGACCGCAGCCCCGAATTCTACCAGCTCGATTTCGAGATGAGCTTCGTCACGCAGGAAGACGTCTTCCAGACGATCGAGCCCGTGCTGGCCGGCGTGTTCGAGGAATTCTCGGGCGGCAAGAGCGTCACGCCCGCGGGCGAGTTCCCGCGCATCCCCTATGCCGAAGCGATGCTCAAATACGGCAGCGACAAGCCCGACCTACGCAATCCGCTGATCATCTCGGACGTGACCGAACATTTCGAAACCTCCGGCTTCGGCCTGTTCGAGAAGATCGTGGGCGGCGGCGGCCGGGTCCGGGTGATCCCCGCACCGAGCACGCATGAGAAGAGCCGCAAGTTCTTCGACGAAATGAACGACTGGGCACGCCGCGAAGGTTTTGCCGGGCTCGGCTATGTCACCCGCAAGGGCGGCGAGTTCGGCGGGCCGATCGCTAAGAACCACGGCACCGAAGGCATGGAAAAGCTCTATGCCGAGCTGGGGCTGGGCGAAAACGACGGCCTGTTCTTCGCCGCGGGCAAGGAAAAGGACGCCGCCAAGCTGGCCGGCGCCGCGCGTACCCGCGTGGCCGAGGAACTCGGCCTTATCGAGGAAGGCTGCTTCAAGTTCTGCTGGATCGTCGATTTCCCGATGTTCGAATATGACGAAGAACAGAAGAAAATCGATTTCAGCCACAACCCCTTCTCGATGCCGCAGGGCGAGATGGAAGCGCTGGAAACCAAGGACCCGCTCGACATCCTCGCGTGGCAGTACGACATCGTCTGCAACGGCTACGAGCTGTCCTCGGGCGCGATCCGGAACCACCGCCCGGACATCATGTACAAGGCTTTCGAACTGGCCGGATACAGCCAGGCCGATGTCGACGAGAACTTCAGCGGCATGATCGAGGCGTTCAAGCTCGGCGCCCCGCCGCATGGCGGTTCGGCCCCGGGGATCGACCGGATCGTGATGCTGCTGGCGGACGAACCCAATATCCGCGAAGTGATTGCCTTCCCGCTCAACCAGAAGGCGCAGGACCTGATGATGGGTGCACCCAGCCTCGTCAGTCCGCGCCAGTTGCGCGATGTCCATATCCGGACCGTCGATGCGCCCAAGCCGCAGGGGGCAGAGGCGACCCGCGTCGACCGCGCGGGCGACTGACCGGCAAGCGCAGGGCGACAAGCCGCGCAGCGCGAACGAAAAAGGGCGCGGGACCGGATCCCGCGCCCTTTCTTCGTTATTCAGCGATATGTCAGTCGAACTGCGTCGCGGCGAAGTTGCCGAAGCGTTCGCCGGCACAAATCTCGCTATATGCCTGCTGGACGACCGCGCGCTCCTGCACTTCGAGCTGGTCGCTCTCGAGCGCCTGCTGGAACTTGCTCTTGATGTAGTCCTCGCCTTCCTCGACGCGCTCGGCGGCCGCTTCGTCGTTGTTCTCGAAGGCGGCGGTCACGCTCTGCCACATCTGGTGCGCTTCGCCGGTCAGCGTGCCCTTGGTGACCAGTTCCTCGCCCTGGCGCTGCAGTTCGGCATTCATCTGCTGCAACGTCTGGCCGCGCTCCTGGCCGCGCTGCTGCAGGGCCTGCGTCAGCTGCGGATTGTTGGCGGTTTCGGCCGCCTGGCGATAGCCTTCGACGGAATTGAAAGTGGTGTCGGTGAGGCTCTTGAAAACGGTGCTAGCCATTGTTTTATTTCCCTTTTTGCAGTGTGTGCTATGCAGGGGAAATCAACCGCAACGCGTTTGGGTCCGGGGTACACGGCGAGTTGCCCTTGCGCTGCGCCGCTCCGTTGATTAGGGCGATTGGCAATTCAGAAACCCCCAAATTCGAGAGGGATACAAATGAGCGATACTGCCGACCGCGTGCAGAAAATTGTCGTCGAGCACCTCGGCGTCGAGGCCGACAAGGTCACCCAGGAAGCCAGCTTCATCGACGATCTCGGTGCGGACAGCCTCGACATCGTCGAGCTGGTCATGGCCTTCGAAGAGGAATTCGGCGTCGAAATCCCCGACGATGCGGCCGAGAAGATCACCACCGTCGGCGACGCGACCAAGTATATCGAAGAGCACAAGGGCTAAGGCTCGCGCTTTTCGAATCCTGCACTATATGCGGGACCGGACAGGCCCGACCCCATAGCGGGCCGGGCCTGTTGTCTTATCTGCGGAGAATTACATGCGTCGTGTGGTCGTAACCGGACTTGGCCTCGTCACCCCCCTCGGCGGGGACGTGGAGACTTCTTGGAAGAACCTGATCGCGGGCAAGAGCGGAGCCGCGCAAATCACGCGCTTCGACACCGAAGGGCAGAAATGCACCATCGCCTGCGAGGTGAAGCCCAAGGACCATGAATTCGGCTTCGATCCCGACAAGCGCGTCGATCACAAGGTCCAGCGGCAGGTCGATCCGTTCATCGTCTATGGCATCGACGCGGCGGGCCAGGCGCTCGAGGATGCGGGTCTTGTCGACATGGACGACGAGCTCAAGCTACGCACCGGTGTCTCGATCGGCTCGGGCATCGGCGGGTTGCCGGGGATCGAGAAGGAAAGCATCGTGCTGCACGAACGCGGTCCCGGCCGCGTGTTGCCGCATTTCGTCCACGGGCGGCTGATCAATCTCATCTCGGGCCAAGTCTCGATCAAATACGGCCTGATGGGCCCCAATCACGCGGTGGTGACAGCCTGTTCGACCGGCGCGCATTCGATCGGCGATGCCGCGCGGATGATCGCACTCGACGATGCCGACGTCATGCTGGCGGGCGGGGCCGAGGGCACCATCAACCCGCTGGGCGTGGCCGGCTTCGCGCAGGCCCGCGCGCTCAACATGAGCATGAACGACCGGCCGACCGAGGCCAGCCGCCCCTACGACAAGGACCGCGACGGTTTCGTCATGGGCGAAGGCGCGGGCGTGGTGGTGCTCGAGGAATACGAACACGCCAAGGCGCGTGGCGCGACGATCTACGCCGAAGTCACCGGTTACGGCCTGTCGGGCGATGCCTATCACGTCACCGCGCCGCATCCCGAGGGCAAGGGTGCCGAACTGGCGATGCGCATGGCGTTGAAGAAGGCCGGTCTCGCGCCCGGCGATATCGATTACGTCAACGCGCATGGCACGTCGACCATGGCCGACACGATCGAGCTCGGCGCGGTCAAGCGCGTGCTGGGCGACGATCTCAGCGGCGCGTCGATGAGCAGCACCAAATCGGCGATCGGGCACCTGCTCGGCGGCGCCGGCGCGGTCGAGGCGATTTTCTGCATCCTCGCGATCCGCGACCAGATCGTGCCGCCCACGCTCAATCTCGACAATCCGGACGAAGGCACCGAAGGCGTCGATCTCGTGCCCAAGCAAGCCAAGCAGCGCGAAGTGCGCGCCGCGCTGAACAACAGCTTCGGATTCGGCGGCACCAATGCCTCGCTGATCGTCCAGAAGGTCGATTGACGTGAAAAAGGCCGGGTGCCTCCTCGCAGGCGTCCTCTCGCTGGTCCTTGCCGTCGCGGCGATCTGGTTCGTCTCGGGCTGGTGGGGCAGTGCCGAGATCGAGGAGGATACGAATTTCATCGTCCCCTCGGGTGCGAGCCTGACCTCGGTCGCCGAAAAGCTGGCTGAGGAAGGCGTGATCGCCGATCCGCAGGGATTCCTGCTGCGCGCCAAGATCCTCGGCTCCTCGGATCCGATCTTGGCCGGCGAATTCCTGCTCCCCGCCGGGGCCAGCAGCGCCGCGATCCTCGACACGTTCCAGCATGGCGAGGTGATCCGCCGCTTCGTCACCATCCCCGAAGGCCTGCCGTCGATCCTCGTCCACGAACGGCTGATGGCGGAAGATCACCTGACCGGCGAAATCCCGGTGCCGGTCGAAGGCTCGGTGCTGCCCGATACCTATGATTTCGAACGCGGCGAGGCGCGCAGCGCAGTGCTTGCGCGGATGCAGGCGGCGATGCAGAACTATCTCGCCGAAGCCTGGCCCAAGCGCGCGGACGATATTGCGGTCGACAGCGTCCAGAAGGCCGTGATCCTCGCATCGATCGTGGAAAAGGAAACCGGCGTCGCACGGGAACGCAGGATGGTCGCCGGTCTGTATTCGAACCGAGTCAAGGACGGCATGCTGCTGCAGGCCGATCCCACCATCATCTACCCGCTGACCAAGGGCAAGCCGCTGGGCCGGCGCATCCGCCAGTCCGAAATCGCCGCGATCAACGACTACAACACCTATACGATGGTCGGCCTGCCCAAGGGTCCGATCACCAATCCCGGGCGCGAGGCGATCGCGGCGGTGCTGGACCCGGCGGAAACGAGCGCGCGCTACATGGTTGCCGATGGTACCGGTGGCCATGCCTTTGCGGAGACGCTGGAAGAGCATAACCGCAACGTCGCCAAGTGGTTCGAAATCCGCCGTCAGCGCGGGGAAATGTGAGCGGGGAAGACGCCCCGCTGATCCTCACCGCGCAGCTCCCGCGCGATCTACATGCGCGTTTCACCGCGCTGCGCACTGCCCATTTCCCGCCCGAACGCAATTATCTCGAAGCGCATGTCACGCTGTTCCACGCATTGCCGGCGATGTGCGAGGCGGAAGCCTGCAGCGTTCTCAAGCGCATGGCGGCGGAATTCGCGCCGGTGCCGGGGCAGGTCGAAGGGCTGATGTCGCTGGGGCGGGGCACCGCGATAAAGCTTTCTGCGCCCGCCATGCTCGATCTGCGCGGCATCATTGCCGATCACTTCCACGGATTGCTGACGCAGCAGGACCAGCAGCGTCCGCGCCTGCATGTCACGATCCAGAACAAGGTCACGGGCAAGGAAGCGAAGGCGCTGCAGGCGCAGCTGGCGGGGACGATCGCCCCGGCGCCGTTCGCCTTTCGCGGCCTCGAACTGTTTCGCTACCGCGGCGGCCCGTGGGAGCGGGTGCGGGACTTCGCCTTTCGCGGCACCGCCGCACCCTAAGCGTGCCCGCCGATCGCCGCTCAGGTGGTGCGCGTCAGGTGTCGGCGGCACCCCGGAAATGGCGCGCTGCCCGGCCTGTTCGATGCGCTGTCCATCGGCGGCAAACGGCGCCCCGCAGGCCCCCGAACGCGACCGCCTGAAGAAATCACGGACAATACGCATTTGCGCGGTTGACCGCATGCCCCGACCGCCCTAAACGCGCCGCCTGCCGAGCGGGCTATTGCCCCGGCATGCCTCTTTGGGGCGGAGTAGCTCAGGTGGTTAGAGCAGCGGAATCATAATCCGCGTGTCGGGGGTTCAAGTCCCTCCTCCGCTACCATTTTCCCGATATGGTTGCTGTATCGCAGGCCGGCGAAGTTAATAGTAGTGGGCCATATCAGGCGCGCCGACGGTGCAGCTACGCGATCACTCCCATCCCATCCTGCGGTGAGTTGCTTAAGTCGCGTTAGTCAGCAGGGGAAATGCGATCGGTGGGCTGTGGTCACCGCGGACGCAAAGCTGTCTGCACTATTCGAGCATTCGGTTACCATGACCGCGGACAGGGTCGAGGTGCTGAGTTTGCGCGACGGCGAACAGGTCCCGACCATGCGAATGCAAGCTTCGCTGAGCATGAGAATGCGGTTGACGGGGGGCGGGCTTAGCTGCTCCCTTCGGGGCAATTCCACCGGACAGGATGCCCCATGACAGATCTGAAACTCGAATTGCTCACCGTGCATGCCGGGTGCGAGCCCGACCCCGCGACCAATGCGCGGATCACGCCGATCTACCAGACGGCCAGCTACGTCTTCGACAGCGCCGAGCATGCCGCGGACCTGTTTGCGCTCAAGCAGTTCGGCAACATCTATTCGCGGATCATGAACCCCACCAACGATGCGCTCGAGAAGAAGATCGCGGCGCTGGAGGGCGGGGTCGGCGCGCTGGGCGTTGCCAGCGGCCATGCGGCGCAGTTGGTCGCCTTCCACACGCTGATGGAACCGGGGTGCAACATCGTCGCGGCGAAGAAGCTCTATGGCGGCTCGCTCAACCAGATGGGCGAGGCATTCCGCAAGTTCGGCTGGGAAACGCGTTTTGTCGATGCTGACGATCCCGCCAACGTCCGCGCGGCGATGGACGACAAGACGCGCTGCGTCTTCGTCGAGAGCCTCGCCAATCCGGGCGGCGTGGTCACCGACATCGCGGCGATTGCCGATGTCGCGCATGATCACGGCGTCCCGCTGATCGTCGACAACACGATGGCCACGCCGATGCTGTGCCGTCCGTTCGAACACGGCGCGGACATCGTGACGCATTCGACGACCAAGTTCCTCAACGGTCACGGCAATGCGGTCGGCGGGGTGATCGTGGATTCGGGCAAGTTCGACTGGAAGGCGGCGGGGGACAAGTTTCCCAGCCTGACGCAGCCCAACGGATCCTATCACGGGGCCGTGCTCGTCGATGCGCTGGAGCCCATCGGGCCGATCGCCTTCATCACGGCCTGCCGCGTGCTTGGCCTGCGTGACCTGGGGCCGGCCATGGCCCCGCAGAACGCATGGCTGGCGCTGACCGGGATGGAAACGCTCGCGCTGCGCATGGAACGGCACTGCGCCAACGCGCTCGCCGTGGCCGAATGGCTGGAGAACCACGAGCAGGTGGCATGGGTGTCCTATGCCGGGCTCGAGACCAATGCCTACAAGCCGCTCGCCGACAGATATCTCGGCGGCAAGGGCGGGGCGGTGTTCACCTTCGGGCTGAAGGGTGGCTACGACGCCGGGGTGAAGCTGGTCTCGCAGGTCGAGTTGTTCAGCCATCTCGCCAATATCGGCGATACGCGCTCGCTGATCATCCATCCCGCCTCGACCACGCACAGCCAGCTGGGCGAGGCCGAGCTGGTCGCCGCGGGAGCAGGGCCGGACGTGGTGCGCGTCTCGGTCGGCATCGAACATGTCGACGATATCATCGCCGATCTGGACAAGGCGCTGCAGAGCCTCTGACGAACCCCGCGGCCGCTGCGGCGGGGAGGGGGAGGGCTCCTTCCCGGCGGCGGGCCATCGGCGAGAATTGGTGCCGCGCGGGGGCCAGGCCGGGTCCCGCCCCGCATGCTCTGGGCGCGCCATGTGATCCGCATTTCGCGGCGCGGGGACGCGGGTGTCATGGCGGCCGCCGTGCCCCGCGTTGGCGCGCAATTGACGGCGTGCCCGTCTAACATATTCAATTATATCGATTGTCGTGAACGATATTCCGCGTTTCGTTCTCTTCCCTTCTGCTGCCACCAGCCCGCGACACAGTTCAATCGAGCGGCGCGCTGGTGCGCCGCGGGTAAAAGGGAAAATGAATGTCCGCCAAGACTGCTTCCATTACATTCGCACGTTGCACCGCCCTGCTGGCGGGGATCTCGTCGCTGGCCACGGCCGCCGCCGCGCAGCAGCTCGCGCCGCAGCAGGCGCAGGTCGCATCGCGCATGCAGACCGCCGAGCGCGTCGAAGTCGTCCCCATGAGCGTGATCGAGACGCCGACGGGCGCGGCCCCGATCTACCGCCGCGACAATGGCGCGCCGGTGGGTGACAACCGCAATTCGAAGACCGCCGGCGACATGGGGCCGGTGCTGCTCGAAGACGCGCATCTGATCGAGAAGCTGGCGCGGTTCGACCGCGAGCGCGTGCCGGAGCGCGTGGTCCACGCCCGCGGTACGGGCGCCAAGGGCATGTTCCGTGCCACTGCAGACATTTCCGACTACAGCATGGCCAGCCTGTTCCAGCCGGGTAAGGAAACGCCTGTGTTCGTGCGCTTTTCCAGCGTCATCCACGGCCATCTGAGCCCGGAATATCTGCGCGATCCGCATGGCTTCGCGACCAAGTTCTACACCGACGAGGGCAATTGGGACCTGGTGGGCAACAACCTGCCGGTGTTCTTCATCCGCGATGCCATGCAGTTCCCCGACATGGTCCATTCGCTCAAGCCCGACCCGGTGACCAACCGGCAGGATCCCAACCGTTTCTTCGATTTCTTCAGCCATGTTCCCGAAGCGACGAACATGCTGACGCATCTCTACACCAATCTCGGCACGCCCGCGTCATACCGCGAGATGGACGGCAATGGCGTGCACGCCTTCCGCCTCGTCAACGACGAGGGCGAGCAGGTGTTCGCCAAGTTCCGCTGGATCAGCGACCAGGGCGTGAAGAACTATACCGCGGCGCAAGCCAAGGAAGCGGGCTTCAATTACCTGACCGACGATCTCTACGGCGCGATCTCGCGCGGTGACCACCCGAGCTGGAACCTGATGATGCAGGTCCTCCCCGTCGCCGAAATCGGGTCGCTCGACTACAATCCGTTCGACGACACCAAGGAATGGCTCGACCGTCCCTGGATGAAGATCGGCGAGATGACGCTCGACGAGGTGCCGGAGAACTTCTTCGAATGGACCGAGCAATCGGCTTTCGCGCCGAGCAACATGGTCCCGGGTATCGAGCCTTCGCCCGATCGCATGCTGCAGGGCCGGCTGTTCTCCTATGCCGATACGCAGCGCTACCGGGTGGGTGCCAACCTGTTCGATCTCGAAGTGAACGCGCCGCGCGTGGCCGAGGCCGGCGACGGGCCGCTCAACAACAACCAGAACGGCCAGCTCAACCGTTCGGGCCGCGAAAGCCACGTCAACTACTTCCCCTCGGCGATGGCTCCCAAGCAGACCCCGGCGCGGGCGCGCTATTCGAATTACGAGATCATGGCGATGGTCGATCAGAAGCAGATCGAGAAGACGCCCGATTTCGAGCAGCCCGGCATCTTCTGGCGGTCGCTGTCGGAAGCCGACAAGGCGCAGCTCATCGCCAATCTGTCGGGCGACCTCGGCCAGGTCGTGTCGGACCGCACGCGGACGATCATGGTGAGCTATTTCTACCAGGCCGATCCCGAATACGGCACGCGGCTGGCCGGAGCGGTCGATGTGGCCATGCCGGACGTGATGCAGGCCGTGGCCGAATTCAACGCCGCGGCGCCGCAGACCTTCCCGAGCCCCTGACGCCAGACCTCGCGGCACCGCGTCCGGCCTCTCCGGGCAGGCGCGGTGCCGCCACACCTCCCTCCACGAAAGACCAATTCCATGATGACATTCACGACGCGGCTGCTGCCGCTGGCGGCGCTGGCCTGCGCGGCGATGCCGCTGCAAGCGCAGGAACATGCGCACGCCCATGCCCACGGGCATGAACACCCCCAGCCCGCGGAAGAGGGCGCACCCGCGGCTTCGGCCGAACTTCCCGGACCGGATCGCGCGCAGGCGTTGCTGTTCGATGCCGCGCGGCTCAATCGGGTCGATCTGGTCGACGGCCTCGTCAAGCTGGGCGCCGATCTCGACGCGACGAACGAGCAGGGCTTCACCCCGCTGATCCTCGCGGCCTATGCCGGTCACGGCGAAATGGTTTCGGCACTGGTCGAAGCCGGCGCGGATCCCTGCAAGCCCGGCGATGCACGCGGCAATACGGCGCTGATGGGTGTCGCCTTCCGCGGCCATGATGCGATCGCCAGCCAGCTGATCGCCACCGGCTGCGATATCAACGCGACCAATGCGATGGGCCAGACCGCGCTGATGATGGCGGCGATGTTCGGCCGCGAACGTCAGATCGAACTGCTGCTGGCGGCGGGCGCGGATGCCGGGGTGGTCGATCTCCAGGGCAACACCGCGGCTTCGGTCGCGCTGGCACAGGGCAATGAGGCCGTGGCCGCGATGGTCGGAACGCCGTAGGCGAAATAAGCGCGTCAAGGCGCCCGCCGCCTGCGTGCGGTGGGCGCCTAGCTGTTTTCCGCGCGGGCCGCCTGCGCAAGCAGGATCGCCCCGGCAATTCCCGCATTGGGGCCGAGCGCCGGTGCCACGATCGCGTGGCGGGCCCCGCCGGGCAGGTAACCCCGATCGAGGCGCGCTGCCGCTTCACGCGTGCGCTCCAGCAGGCCGGGGGTGTGCATTACCCCGCCGCCCAGCACGACGATTTCGGCGGCGGTCATGGCGAAGATCGCGTGGCACAGCTGGCCGAGATAGGACGCAATGACCGCGTGCGCTTCGTGGTCGTCGGGCAGGTCGGACAGCGAGGCCCCCCAGCGCTGCATGATCGCCGGCCCGCAGGCCAGCCCTTCGAGGCAATCGCCATGCGCAGGACAGATCCCTTCAAAGTCGCCGTCTGCAGGATGCCGCCGCGGGAACAGGTGCCCCATTTCGGGATGCGCCGCGCCGTGCAGAGCCCGGCCATCGACAACCAGCCCGCCGCCGATCCCGGTGCCCACGGTGACATAGGCGAGCGAGGTCAGCTCGCGGCCGGCCCCGAAAGCGCTTTCCGCCAGAGCGGCGCCATTCACATCGGTATCGAAGCCGACCGGAACATCGAATGCGTGCGCGAAATGGCCGGCAAGGTCGCAGCCCGACCAGCCGGGCTTGGGCGTGGTCCCGATATGGCCCCAGCTGCCGTCAGCCCGATCGACCACCGCCGGGCCGAAACTGGCGATGCCGAGCGCGGCCAGCGGGCCCTGTTCGCGAAACCATGCTTCGGTCTGGCGCAGCGTGGCCTCGGGCGCGCGCGTGGGGAGGGCGTGGCGCGCGAGGATTTCGGTAGGCGAATGGCCGACTGCAAGGACGAACTTGGTCCCGCCCGCCTCGATCCCGCCGAACAGCGGCCGCGCGCCGGTCATGCGTCCATCGTCTGCAACAATTCGCAGCGGTCCTGCTTGATCGTCAACTGCAGCAGCGGCGCGGGGACGCCGCCGAAGCGGTCGGCCACCTGGGAATGGTCGCGCGGCAATTCGCGCCCGTCCATGCCCCAGAAATCGACGAAGCTCGACACGATCAGTTCGCGCGAGGCGAACCAGCTGTAGCTCTGCATCGGCTCGTCGCTGGGATTGGCCAGCACCAGGCCGCTGTGGTTCAGCGGGCGGTAGGGGCCGAACAGGCTGTCTGCGACCATGCCGTACATCCCGTTGGGGGCATGCCGCAGACCCGGGGCGAAGGTCGAACTCTGCGTTACCCAGAACAGGTGATAGCGCCCGTCGTGGAACACCACATGCGCGCGCTCGAGCTCGTTGTTGACGCCATCGGCATGGACCAGCGGCGGCAACAGGTTCCACTGCGCCCCATCCTTGCGGGCAATGCCCACTGCGCCGTTGAATTCGCTCTGCGCATTGGCGAGCGAGGCGGTGAAGACCAGATACTCGCGGCCATCGGCGGGGTCGCGGAAATAGGCGGGGTCGCGGAACGCCTTGATCTTCCCGGCCTCGCCTTCGTGCGCGTCGGCAGGCTGGTAGTCATCGGTGATCACCGGCACCGACGGGGCGGGAACCGACCAGTCGACCGGCAGCCCGTCCTCGCGCATCCGCGCATGCGTTTCATAGAGCGCTTGCTGGTAACCGCCGGGCTTCTCGGCAGTGCCTGCGGCGGTGAAGTACAGGCTGACGGTCGTGCCATCGGTAACGGCCGAACCCGCCCATTCGCGTTCGTAAGGCACTGCGCGATCGGGCAGCACGTCGCCGAGATCGGTCCAGCCGTCCGGCTTGCGTTCGAGCAGGCGGATCTTGGCTTCGAAATGGCGCAGGCTGGGATCGCCCCGATCGGGTGCAGTCAGCGCCATCCATAATTCGCGGCCGCGGCAATCGGCGATCCACCCGTCGCGGTCCTGGATCGGCCACATGTCCCAATAGACGCGGTCGCGGTCGAGGTCGCTCCGGCGCGGCCGGGTAATTTCGGAAATCCGGTTCTCAGGACGCGGGTCGATCCTGCTGGCGTCTTCGCGTGTCCATACGCTTGTCATCTCAGCGTCCACAGATGGGAGGAAAGGGTGGGCCGACCGGGGGTAGGGGACCCGGCCGGCCCGGTGTCCTGACACTGGGTCAGAAGTCGATACGGGCGGAAGCGAGAATGCTGCGTCCGGCAATCGAACGGGCGCGGACCAGGCCATTGCCCGGGATCGTACCTTCTTCGGCTTCGGTGTAACCGTAGACGTCGAACAGATTGCTGGCATTGAGCGACAGTTCGAGCCGGTCCATCGGACGCACGGCGACGAAGGCATTGACCTGCGTATAGCCGGGCAGCTTCAGCTGGTTGTTGTCCTGCGTGTAGCTGTCCGTGGTGCCGATCGCGTTGAGGCCGACGGTGAAGACATCGTTCTCGTACTGCGCGGTCCCCTGGAAGACGAGATCGGCCTGGCGCCGCGGCGTGTTGCCGATCACCGCGGCGTTGAGCGATTCCTTGATCTCCGCATCGGTCCAGGTGGCACCGGCCGACAGCGAGAAGGGACCCACCGAATAGCTTCCCTCGAGTTCGAGGCCGAAGGCTTCATAGGTGTTGTCGGTCAGCCGCAGCGGGGCGATTTCGACATTGGTTTCGGCGGTCTCGGCATAGAAGGCGGTCGCGTAGAGATCGACATTGCCGCCCTGGTATTTCAGCCCGCCTTCGAGCTGGTCGACCGAGGCAATCACGCCGTTGTCGTCGTCGCCCGGCAGGCTGCCGTCCACCGCGCTGATCGCGGGGGAGAACAGGCTGCGGTCTGCCGTATGGCGGCCACCCTGGCTGTAGCGGGCGAACAGCGACAGGTCGTAGGTCAGCAGGTAGCTGGCGCCGACCGAGAAGGAGAAATAGTCGTAATCGTAATCGACCGGGCGGGCGTTGCCGAGCGGGAGCACGCCGGTCTGCGCTTCGGCGGGGCTGATAACCCCGTCATTGTCGAAGTCGAATGCGGTCACGCCAGCACCGAAACCGGTATCCGAGCCGGTGATCGTGCCCTTGGCGCTGCCGAAATCGTAGCGGATGCTGGCGTCGAAGGTCACACGATCGAAATCGAAGGCCAGCGAGGCGAAGGGCGCATAGGTGTCGTAGCGCACATCGTAATTGCGGCGGCAGCAATTGCCGAAGAAGCTGGCGCTGTAACCGGCCACGCCCGTATCGGTGACGACGTTGCCGCCGGCATCGACGATATCGACGAGCACCGAATTGCCGTCACCTTCGACCGTCTGGACATAGGACGTCCACAGCCAGTCGGTGTCGATGTCCTGGCGGCTGCCATAGAAGCCCGCGGTGAAGGTCGCGCTGCCGCTGCCGACATCGAAATCCTTGGCGACCCGCAGATCGTTTACCAGGTAGTCGAGATCGTTCAGGCGGACGTTGAACAATACGACATTGGTCAGCAGGCCGTTGCCGCCCAGGGTCGCCGGGTTGGCGACCGTCTGGCCCGCATCGGGGCCGCTGGCCAGAACGATGCTCGAACCGGCGCCGCCGATCCCGTCGGCAATCGTCTGCGCATCGCCCACGCTGGCGGGGAAGGGCGAAACGAAGCTGCCGTTGTTGTCGGCGTAGCGAAAGCGGTTGGTCAGCGTCCAGCCGGGGGCGAACTCGACTTCCGCCTCGACGCCGAATGCAGCGCTCTTGACCGACAGGCCGTCGTGGATGTCGTAAGTCGTCGGGTTGTTGTCGCCATCGAGCGTCCGCGCCGCCGGGATGTACCGGCTGTAGAGCGACGCGGTGCGCGGGTCGAAATTGGCGATCGCGGTATAATCCGGATCGCTGTCGGTCCCGGTCACGGCCACCGGCTGCGGCAGGATCGTCGGCGTGCTGTCGTCGAGATACTTGCCGTGTACGCGGATGTAGCCGCCGTCGAATTCGGTGGTGAGGTTGGCCTTGATCTGGCCGCCTTCCTTGCCGTTGAAACCGGTGTCGCGAACGCCTTCGCCGGTGCGGTAGAAACCGCCGACATGGAAATAGCTGGTTGCGTCGAGCGCGCCGCCGTAATCGAAGTCGAGCCGGTAGGTTTCGTGATCGATGCCGATCGTGCCGGCAACCGCGCCGCCTTCTTCGAGCCCGGTCTTCGAGATGAAGTTGATCACCCCGCCCGGCGAGTTCGAGGCAAAGGTCGAGGCCGAGCCGCCGCGGACCGCCTCGACACGGCCGACATTGCGATCGGCGCGCACGAAATTGTCGGCATTGCCGAACACGATATCGCCGAATTCGAGGACCGGGAGCCCGTCTTCCTGCAGCTGGATATAGCGCGCGCCGCCGGTCGAGACCGGAATGCCGCGAACCGCGATATTGGCATTGCCTTCGCCGCCCGAGGCTTCCGAACGGATGCCGGGGATCTGGCGGATGAGATCGGCGGAAGAGCTGGGGTTGAGATCGGCGATCAATTCCGCGTCGAGCGCGCTGACCGAGACCGAGCTTTCCAGACGGTTCTGGCCCTGTGCGACCGCGGTGACGATGATGACATTGTCACCGAGGACGGGGTCGCCATCGGCAGCGGGTGCGCCTTCCTGAGCGAAGGCGGGGGCGGATATCGCCGACAGCGCGACCCCGGCAGCAAGCACGTTGCGAAGTTTCATCATTGCTCTCCCAGATGGAATTCTTTCGATTCGCCCCTTAGACATACCGCTGGTGCAAACGTTTGCAATACTAAAATGCAAACGTTTGCAATCGGGCGTTGTTTGTGACACCAACTTGCTCGACGTCGCTGCTACAGGTGGGGCTGGGAGAGAGTACCGGATATGCAAGTCACAGGAAAACCGCGGCTTTCGCTGCTACGAATCATCGAGATGAACGTCGGCTTCTTCGGCTTGCAGTTCAGTTTCGGTCTGCAGCAGGCGAACATGGGGCCGATCTACGGCTTCCTCGGCGCGGACGAGGCGACGATGCCGCTGCTGTGGCTCGCCGGACCGATGACCGGCCTGCTGGTGCAACCTATCATCGGGGCAATGAGCGACCGCACCCAGTCGCGCTGGGGCCGGCGCACGCCCTATTTCCTGATCGGCGCAATCATCTGTTCGATAAGCCTGTTCCTGATGCCCTATTCCAGCGCGCTGTGGATGGCCGCCAGCCTGCTGTGGATCCTCGACGCCGGCAACAACATCACGATGGAACCCTACCGCGCCTATGTCGCCGACCGGCTGGTGCCCGATCAGCGCGCCACCGGCTTCCTGACCCAGAGCGCGTTTACCGGCCTGGCGCAGACCCTGTCCTATCTTGCGCCGACGCTGCTGACTGCTTTCGTTGCCAAGGACGTGCTCGATGCGAATGGCATTCCCGTCATCGTGAAGATTGCCTTCATCATCGGCGCGATCCTCTCGATAAGCACTATTGTCTGGTCAGTCTGGCGGGTACCCGAATTGCCGATGACGGCGCAGGAAAAGGCGGACCTTGTCGGCAAGCCCATGACCGTCAAGGCGACGCTTGGTGAAATCGGCAGCGCGATCAAGGACATGCCCAGGGCGATGCGGCAGCTGTCGGTGGCGATGCTGTGCCAGTGGTATGCGATGTTCGCCTATTGGCAGTACATCACTTTCGCGGTCGGCCGTTCGATTTACGATACCTCCGATCCCTCCAGCGCGGCGTTCAGGGACGCGACGCTGACGACGCAGCAGGCCGGGGCGCTCTACAATTTCATCGCCTTCCTCGGCGCGCTCCTGCTGATCCCGATCGTGCGCAAACTGGGCGCGCGGCTGGTGCATGCCATCTGCCTGACCGCGTCGGGCGCGGCGATGCTGCTCATCCCCGGGGTCGAGACACCCGCCGCGCTGTTCGTGCTGATGCTGGGTATCGGCATCGGCTGGGCAGGCATGATGGGCAACACCTACGTCATGTTGGCCGATGTCATCCCCCCCGAACGCAACGGCATTTACATGGGTATTTTCAACATGTTCATCGTGATTCCGATGCTTATCCAGACGCTGACCATGCCGCTGTTCTACGAACCGCTGCTCGGCAGCGATCCGCGCAATGTGCTGCTGCTCGGCGGAGTGCTGATGCTGGTCGGTGCGGTCGCGACAATGTTCGTTGACGCGGGCCGCCCGGTGCCCAAAAGCCTGCGGCCGGAGGCGAACTAGAACCCGATGTCCGAACCCACGCACGAAACCGCGCAGGAGCTCGCGCCGCCGCCCGAGCGCGCGCGCACGATCACCGATCTCGCCAGGATTGCCGGTGTATCGCCCGGTACGGTGTCGCGCGCGCTTGCGGGCAAGAGCCTGGTCAACGCCAAGACCCGCGAGCGGATCGAGGCGCTGGCGCGCGAACATGGCTTTCGCCTCAACCAGATGGCGAGCCGGTTGCGACGGCAGAAGACCGGCGTCATCGGCGTCGCCATCCCGCTCGGACACGACCGCCGGCAGCATATTTCGGACGCGTTCTTCATGACGCTGCTCGGTTATCTGGCGGACGAGCTTACCGAACGCGGCTATGACCTCATGCTGCGCCGGGTCATCCCCGATCGCGACGGGGACTGGCTCGATCGCTTCGTCGGGTCGGGCATGGTCGATGGGGTTATCGTGATCGGCCAGTCGGACCAGTTCGAGCGAATAGAAGCTGCCGCGGCGCGCTTCCTGCCCATGGTGGTGTGGGGCAACCATCAGGAAGGCCAGCGCCATTGCGTAGTCGGGACCGACAATTTTGCCGGTGGGCGGCTGGCCGCCGAACGCCTGATCGCCGCGGGGGCCAGCACGATCGGCTTTCTGGGATCAACCGACCCGATCGAATTTGCCGCCCGTTACGCGGGGGCGAAGTCTGTTGCCGATGACAAGGGCGTCCCGATCCGTGCGCTGCCGACCCATCTCAGCCCCGAACACGCCGCCGACGAGATTGCAGCGCATCTGGCGAGCGATATGGCGGGTATCGATGGAATATTCGCTGCCTCGGACATGCTCGCGATTGCCTGTATGACCGAATTGCAGAAGCGCGGGATCGATGTGCCCGGGGGGATGAAGCTCGTCGGGTTCGACGATCTGCCCATTGCCTCGCAGACCCGGCCGGCGCTGACCACCATCCGGCAGGATATCGCTGCGGGCGCCGCGCGCCTCGCCGACCTCCTGCTGCGGCGGATGGGGGGCGAGAACACCGCGAGCGTGGTGCTTCCGCCCGAGCTTGTCGGCCGGCAGACCGCCTGACCGTACGCCGCGCCTGCGGCCACCGTCCTGCTTCCCACACGCTCTGGCGCGCTGAGCGGCATTCCTCGTGTCACACAGGAACGGCGGGGCGGGGGTCCCGTTAGTCTGGTGAACATGCAATCAGCAGCGCCAGCCGTCCGGATCCGCCGGGCGGGTTGGCGCTATGCAAGCGAGAAGGCCCCCCATGTCCCAGATACAGACCCGCAACCCGGCCACCGGCGAAGTGCTCGAAACCTATGAGGTGATGAGCGAACAGGAAGTGTTCGCCAAGATCGACAACGCGCATCAAGCGTTCCTCGACTGGCGAAGCAAGTCGCATGAAGAGCGCGCACCCTATCTCCGCAAGATCGCCGGAGTGCTGCGCGACAATTCGGAGCGTTTCTCTGAACTGATGACGCGCGAGATGGGCAAGCTGCTGCGCGACGGAAAGACTGAAGTCGAGCTTTGCGCGCGCTTGTTCGAATATGCTGCCGACAAGGGGCCGGAAGAGCTGGCCGACCAGGAGCGGACGCATAGCGGCGGCAAGAAGCGCGGTATCGTGACCTTCTCGCCGATCGGCGTGATCTACAGCGTGCAGCCGTGGAATTTCCCGCTCTACCAGCCGGTCCGTGTGCTTGCTGCCAATCTGATCGCGGGCAATTCGGTAATCCTCAAGCATGCCTCGATCTGTACCGGTAGTGGGCTGCTGCTGCGGGATCTTTGCGAGGAAGCCGGCCTGCCCAAGGGCTTGTTCGATGTCATCATCGTCGGTCATGACCTGTCGGACAAGGTGATCGAACACAAGCTCATCCGCGCGGTGACCATGACCGGCAGCGACGGCGCCGGCAGCCATATCGGCGAACTGGCATCCAAGAACCTCAAGAAAACGGTGCTCGAGCTCGGCTCGAACGACGCCTATCTCGTGCTCGAAGACGCCGATATCGAAACCGCGGTCAAGACCTGCGTCATGGGCCGACTGTACAACAATGGCGAAACCTGCGTCTCGGCCAAGCGCTTCATCGTGACCGACGCGGTCTATGACGAATTCGTTTCCGCCTTCGTCGAACGGATGAAGGGCGTGACCATGGGCGATCCGACCAAGGACGACACGCAGCTCGGGCCGCTTTCCAGCAAGGAACAGTTCGACACCATCGTCGAGCAGGTTTCCAAAAGCGTCGACCAGGGCGCCACGCTGCTTTGCGGCGGAGATCCCGCAGACGATGCCGGTTGCTATTACCCCGCCACCGTACTCGCCGACTGCAAGCCCGGCATGCCCGCTTATGACGATGAACTTTTCGGCCCGGTCGCATCGGTCATCCGCGCCAAGGACGACGAAGACGCGATGCGGATTGCCAATGACAGCCGTTACGGCCTCGGCGGAGGCATCTTTACCAAGGACGAAGACAAAGCGGTCCGCCTGGCCCGCGACCATTTCGACACCGGCATGGTCCGGATCAACTCGTTCGGCGCGGCCGACCCGAACATGCCTTTCGGCGGCGTGAAGGATTCCGGTTACGGCCGCGAACACGGCGGCTTCGGCATGAAGGAATTCGTCAATGCGAAGGCGATCTTCCTGCCTTCCTGAGCAGTAAATCGCCCGCACGCCCAAAAAGGAATTCGGAGAATTATGATGCAAGTACTGGTAGCCGGTGCAACCGGTAACACCGGCCAGCGCCTCGTCCGCGAACTGCACGAGCGCGGGCTCAACCCCGTCGCAATGGTCCGCGAAAGCTCGGACACCTCGGGCCTGCCCGAGGGTGTCGTCCAGCGCCAGGCGGATCTCACCGACCTGTCCGACGACGTCACCGAAGGCTGCGACGTCGTCGTGTTTGCCGCCGGTTCGGGCGGCGACACTTCGGCCGAAATGACCGACAAGGTCGACCGCGACGGGGCGAAGAAGCTGATCGACCTGTCGGTGGCGAACGGCGTGCGCCGGTTCGTCATGCTCAGCAGTATCGGCGCGGGCGACCCTGATCCCGACCACGAGCTGGGCCATTATTTGCAGGCGAAGCACGAGGCGGACGAACACCTCAAGGCGACCGATCTCGAATATGCGATCCTGCGGCCGGTCGCGCTGACCGATGAAAGCGGGACCGGCGAGGTCCGCCTGGGCGAGAATGTCGACCCCAAGGGCGAGGCTGCCCGGGGGGATGTCGCCAAATTGCTCGCCGATGCGGCGGAATCGCCGGAATGGGTCGGCAAGGTGCTCCATATGGAAAGCGTCGGCTAATCGCGGTAACGCTGCGCCATCGCTGCAACCATGAGAAAGGGGCCCTGCCGCGTGAGCGGCGGGGCCCCTTTTCCTATTCGCCGAGCCGCGAAAAGCACCAAGGACATGAGTCAATGGTAGAGCGAGTTCGAAACTCGGAAAGGCTCGGGAACCGGGGAATGACATCGAAGGTCACGTGGCACAGTAGTTTCCCTGACTATCACTTAACCATCATTTGGGCTGTGCATGGCACTGCGACCGAATGATCGAGGATCGGGTGAAATTGTTGCAGCACATCGACAGGTTGATCGGATTCGAATCCGACGACGAGATTGCTGACAGGTTCAGCCGCGAACGCGTTAAGTCGGTCCGCGAAACAATTCACTATTACTACCTCACCATACTTGCTCCTTACGCCGGGCTGGCTTGGGTAACATGGGATCACCTCGTCACCCGGATCGTGGCGTGCATTCTGGCGCTGGCCGTCGCGTTTCGTTTCCGGCACTGGATGCTTCCGGTACCCGAAGGGAAAACCGAGGACGTCAATCGCAACGCCGCCCGGCTGACCGGTTTTATGGTGGTGCTGTTGTCCTGCACACAGGCCGCGTTCTACCTTACGCTTGCCTTCGATCTCGACGGCATGGCCGGCGGCACGCCGAGCTGGTTGCCCATCCTTGCGCTGGGTTTGCTAGCCGCACTGACGCAGGGTGCCGCACTCACCGGGATCATTTTCGCCTCAAGGGTGATTTTCTTCTGCTTCGTCATGCCGGTCGTCGCCGCGGTTCTCTATCTTTTCGCTGCATCCAATATCCCGGCTTCGGTCGCGACGGTCGTCCTTACGGCCGTCAATTTCTATATTGCCGAAACCAGTCACCGGACGCAGTTGCGGCTGTTCCAGGCCCAATACGATGCGGACGCGGCGTTGCTGCGAATGGAGCGCACCAATACCGAGTTGGCCGATGCGCGGCGCAACGCGCAATATCAGGCGGAAACCGACAATCTTACCGGATTGCGTAGCCGGCTGGCCTTCATCCACGACATCGAGGCGAAGCTCGACGGTGGGCAGTGCGGCCTGCTGGCGGTGATCGATCTCGACCGGTTCAAACCGATCAACGATCTGTACGGCCACCATGCGGGCGACATAGTCTTGCGTCAGGTCGCGCTTCGACTTCAGCGCGTTCTGCCCCAGGGAACGGTCGTGGGCCGTCTGGGCGGCGACGAGTTTGGCGTATTCATCGCGGGATCTTCCTGCCTCGCCGAACTGGGGGAATTGGTCGATGTGTGTGACAAGGCGCTAAGGCAGTTGTGCAAACCAATGCGTCTGGCGAATGCGCAGGTCAGCATCGGGGCGTGCGCTGGCGCTCGCTTGCTTGGCGAGGACGCCCCGGATGTCGACCAGGCACTGCGCGATGCCGATGCAGCGCTTTATTTTGCCAAACGCAACGATATGATCGAGACGAAGCTGTTCGACGCAGAGATTCGCGACAAGAACAAGCGTCTCCACGCGATCGAGACCGCGCTGCTCGAGGAGGGCGCGCTGGATCAGCTTTCGCTGGCCTACCAGCCGATCTTCAACCTGCGGACCGGACAGCTCTCGTCGTTCGAAGCGCTGGCGCGCTGGGAGCACCCGGTGCTCGGCAATATATCCCCGGGGCAGTTCATTCCGATCGCGGAGCGGATCGGCTGCATCCGGCCGATCACTCTCGCATTGCTTTCGCGCGCAGTGGACTTCGCTGCCGAATGGCCGGCATCGTGCCGTCTGTCGTTCAATCTAAGCGCAGCGCATATTTGCGGCGGCGACGCGGCGAGCGAAATCGTCGCCCTGATCAAGCAGAAGAATTACCCGGCCGAGCGCCTGCAACTGGAAATCACCGAGACCGCCATGCTGGTCGATTTCGCTACCGCCAGGCGCAATGTCGACATGCTGCGCGAGGCCGGATGTCGGGTGGCGCTGGACGATTTCGGCGCCGGTTTCGCCTCGCTGGTCTATCTGCGCGAAATTCGCTTCGACAAGGTCAAGATCGACGGGTCGTTGATCAAGCGGGCGCGCCATCCTCAGGGGCGCGACATGCTGCGCGGGGTGGTGAAGATGATTGCCGCGATGAAGCTCGAAAGCGTCGCCGAATTCATCGCTACTTCGGGCGACCGGGAAACCGCGCGCGAGCTTGGTGCCGAGTTCGGGCAGGGCTATCACCTCGGCTATCCGCTCGACGAAGAGGGCACGCGGGACCTGCTGGCACAGTACCATTGGCCGCACAGCACGAAAGTGCGCAGCCTCGCAAACTGGGAACTCGACCGGCAGGAAGCGCTGGCACCGTCCGCGCGGCCGCTTCCGCTGACGCGCGAGAAATAGCACCGCCGAACAGGCGGCGTTGGGCTCGGGACATCTCGCTCGCACGTGCCATCACATCATTCATTTTTGCAGCGAGCCCGTCAGAGTGGCTCATCACTTTTCCAAAGGTAAAGCTTGCTTGAGATATAGGTCCTATGGTCCGTATCGCGGTAATTCTCCCCAGCGAGATGGGTTGTCGCCGGATACACTCACGCGATAGAGCGGCGGTACTCTTCTTCACCCGACAAGGATCCGCATTTGCCCAAGCTATCGCATCTCGATCAGGACGGTCGTGCACGAATGGTTGATGTGGGGGACAAGCCGGTCACCGCGCGGCGCGCGCGGGCGCAGGGTCGCTTGTCGTGTTCTGCCGAAACGCTGGCGTTGGTAGAGGAAGGCAAGGCCCCCAAGGGCAGCGTGATCGCAACGGCTGAGTTGGCCGGGGTAATGGCTGCCAAGCGCACGGCGGATCTGATCCCGCTGTGCCATCCCTTGCCGCTCAGCAAGATCGACGTCGCGATCGCCATGGACCTGAGCCTGCCCGGATTTATCGTTGAAGCCGTAGTCCGTACCGAGGGGCGAACCGGGGTCGAAATGGAGGCGCTGACTGCAGTATCGGTCGCCTGCCTTACGCTGTTCGATATGCTCAAGGCAGCCGACAAGGGCATGACCATCGGCGAAATCCGCGTGACCGAGAAGGAGGGCGGCGCTTCGGGCGCCTGGCAGCTCCCGCGATGAGGGCTGCTATGAAGACATTCGGTGAAGCGTCGGCGCTGATCGCGTCCCATGTCGCGCCGCTGGAAATCGAAACCGTCCCTCTGAGCGCAGGCGCCGGGCGCGTGCTGGCTGCAGATATTCGCGCGGCGATTCCGTCTCCGCGGCACAGCGTTTCAGCGATGGATGGCTATGCGGTGCGCGAAAGCGATATCGCTGGGGGTGAACCCGCCCAGGTCGCGGGCGAAGCGCGGCCCGGCGCCCCTTTCGCCGGCGTCCTGCCGGCGGGAGAGGCGGTTCGCATCTTCACGGGCGCACCGCTTCCCGACGGTGCCGATTGCGTGATCATGCAGGAATATGCGAAGCGCGATGCGGACATGGTACGGTTCGCCGCGGGGTTCGGCCCTGCGAAACACGTGCGGCAGCGTGGCAGCGATTTTGAGGAAGGCGCAGTCCTGCTGCGCAGGGGCGCCCGCCTTGATGCGAAGACGCTGGTGGCGGCAGCGGCCGCCGATGTCGCCGAGATCACCGTGCATCGTCAGCCAGCGATTGCGATCATCGCCACCGGGGACGAATTGGCCGAACCGGGATCCGCGCAGTTGGCACCCTACGCCATTCCGGACACGACCTCGCTGGCAATCGCGTCGCTGGCGCAAGATGCCGGTGCCCGCGTAACTTCGCGGTGCCGCGCACAGGACGATTTGCCCGCGCTCGAGCGACAGGCGGGCGAATTGCTGGAGAGTGCCGATATCGTGATTGTCATCGGCGGAGCATCGGTCGGCGATCGTGATTTCGCCAAACCCATGTTCGCCCCGCATGGGCTCGCGCTGGTCTTCGACAGGCTGGCGATCAAGCCGGGCAAGCCGGTGTGGCTCGGGCGGGCTGGCGCACGGCTCGTTCTCGGACTCCCGGGCAATCCCAGTTCGGCCATGGTGGCCGCGCGGCTGTTCCTCGTTCCGATTCTCGAGCGCTTGCAGGGCGGCGAGGGGTATCATGCCTGGCGCGACATGCCGCTGGCCACGCCGCTGCCTGCGACGGGTGACCGCGAGACCTTCGCCAGGGCGCATTGGGGCCAGGCAGGCCTCGAAGTACTGGGCAACCAGGACAGCGGAGTGCAGGGCGGCCTCGCCCGCGCCGACTGGCTGATCCGCTGCCCATCCGGCCAGGACGGCTTGGAAGCAGGCAATACGGTATCCGCTCTGCTGTTCTGAACGGGTGGCTAGCCGCGCACCCACATTGACAGGTCGCCGTCGCCGCGGGTCACATTGCCGGCACTGCCTACCGGTTCATGAATGCCGTCCGTCAGGAACGCGATCATGGCGGTATCGTCTCCTGCGACGCCGGCAAGGGTGCGGCTGCGCGAAGGGGTGAGTGCCACGATCACACCCGATTTGGGCGAACCGTCGCGGCCATAATGGACCGTATAGCTCTCGATCGTCGCCGGCCCCTCGTAGGTCCGGTCGAGCGGGGGGACAGCGCCGCGGCGCGCGTCGGCTTCGGCCTGATAGTCGAAGTCGTGCGGGAAGGCAGCGCCGGTGGGCGTCCCCGCAAGCAGGATAGTATGATTGTGCGTTGCATAGCCGCCATTGGCGAACAGCAGGCCCCTATCCCCGGTCCCGCGCAGCTTCTGCACCATGGCGACGACCGCATGGCTCATGTAATTGCCGATCGGGCCGCCTCCGAAGGTTAGTCCGCCAAACACCGTCGTCGGCCGATCGAGGGGCCAATCAAGCACCCGGCGAGCCATTTTCGGGACACAGGGAAAGCAGCTGTAAAGTTCGACATGGGCCAGATCTTCGGTGCCGACCGCGTTCGACTGCATCGCGCGTTCGATCGATGTCGCGAGGCTGGGTGAAGCATCGTAGCGGTCCCGGTCGAGGAAATTGTCGCTTTCATGCGCCGCTGCGCCATAGCCGATGAAGACCAGCGCCTCGTCCGGGATCCCGCGCCGCCGTGCTTCCGCGAGCGAAGTTACGAGAAAGCCCGCGCCCTGATTGACCGAGGAATTGGCCACCTGCAGCTTGGTATAGGGAAAGGCGATCGGGCGGTTGCGATCGGATGGCGTGATGACGTCCTCCGCGCTCACCGGCTTGGTAATCCACGCACCCTCGCCAGCAGCCGCGACTTCGCTCATGCCCTCCCAGATGGTCCCGCTTTCGGCCTGCCCCTGTGCGAGCGTCTGGCCATAGGCCGCGCGGCCGGCGTTCTCGTACAGCGGATAGACATCGGTCGGGACCGTAAGCCCATAGCTTTGCGCATAGCCCTTGCGCACGCGGTGCGATGCGTCGCGCAGCGCATTGGGTTTCTCGCCGCCATCGCGGGCCTTGAGTGCAGCCAGCTGACCCGCAGTCCGCAGCGCCTCGCCCCCGGTAACCGCGCAAATCCGGGATTCTCCCCGACCGATGCGATTGGCAGCCTCGTTGAGTAGCAGGATCGGGCTGTCGCCGTTGGGCATGGCCGTCTGCATGCAATGCGACGGATCGATGCCGAGCGCCTCGGCGACCTTGCCATCCACCGGATTGAGTTGCGGCCACGCCAGCTGCGCGACAACCGCCAGCGAATCGCAGTCCTCGAGTACGCCGCCACCCGCATCGGCATCCGCGCGCCGCAGCGCTTCGGCCATCAACCCGACGGGGTCCAGGCCGTCACCCGGCTGTTCGGGCCGATCGTTGATCTGGCCAACACCGATAATAACGGGAATGGTCTCTGGATCCTGCTCGGTCACGCTCGCTCTCCTCTCACCGCCATGCCTAGCAAGAAGGTTGCATGCTGCAACCGAAACTTGAGCGGATCATCCAGAGTTTCAGGGAGCTGTGGACTGCCGAGTTCGGCCAAGCCTTCGGGGGTGACCAGCTTGTGCTGTAGAGAAAGAAACTGGGTAGGGGGGGCGCGAAGGTGGTGGAAGCCGTCTTAATACTCGTCGGACTGCGCGGTCCCGCCAGCAGAAACCTTCCGGCCTCTGTCGAACGATTTGAGCGTCGGCGGTGCGCTGCGTTCCCAGTTTGCCGTACGCGAGGCGGCGAAGGGGCGATCTTCGAATTTGCTATCGACGCGGTTCATGGACTTCTGGGCGGAACCGGCGATCCTGTCGATGAAAGCGGTCCCGCTCGACAATCCGGCGCGGACGGCGAGAACGGCTGCCTGCGTCCGGTTGGCCACGCCGAGTTTCAGCATCAATTGGCGGATGTGGACCTTGACCGTACCCTCGGTGCAGTCCTTCGCGCGCGCGATCTCCTTGTTCGACAATCCGTCGGACAGGTAACGCAGCAGTGTCACATGATCAGGGCCGAGATTGGCGTTCTTGAGCATTTGCGTAGCCAGCGCGTTCTTTTCGTATGAAACCGGGCCGATGCACACCCGCGCGTTGCGCTCTGCCAGGCAGATAAGATGACGCAGGTCATCCCGGCAGATCGAAATGGGCGCGGTGCAGACCGGCCGTTCCGCGGCAATCAGGTTCTCGATGATGGGATTATCGAGGTCTTGGCTGAGAACGATCCACGATTTGACGTCGCAATCGGCCATGAGTGTGGCCTCGTCGGCTGCGAATTCGTCATCACCGCCCCCCCAGATATAGATGACGACCGTATCCCTCAATTGGGCGGCGTCGATATCGGCTATTGTACTGGCGCGCGTTTTTACTTTTATGGAATCGCATTCCAAAGCATCGGCGATGGCATCACATACCATCCCGGTGACGCACACGACGACCACCTCGATCGAGCTGTTCATTCTTCATCCCCCGGCTTCCGTATGGCTAACGCCGTCTAAACGATTCGGCCTGCCAACAACATTTGTTTAACGCCTCTGTCCTAGAGCGGGATTGTAGGGAGGCGACAAAGCGACAAATTATGCGTTTAGACAACGTTAGGTAAGCCGCAGCAACTTTAGTTGGGAAACAGAATCCTTTGCGTGCTCACGAGGCGCTATCTAGCGCTTGCGAGTCACGGAATCGCTTTTCTTAACATCTTTTTAACCCTGATTCGGTGCCTTAAGTGCGCTGGTCATGCGCCTCGGTCCGACTATTCTTGTTGTCGGAGGGCACGCCTGCCGCAGTAAAACGAATTCGCAATTGTATTATAGCGAAGTTCGGTCTGCCTGCAGCTGGCACGGTCTCTATTGTCTCGAAGTATCGACTATGGAGAATTACAATGAATACCTTTGCAAAACTCGCAGCTGCAGCCACCATTCCTGCACTGTTCGCCGCTGCTCCCGTTGCCGCACAGGACGCTGAAAGCTTCACACTCGCCCTGTCGGGTTCGGTCGACAGCAACTGCGAACTCGTTCCCGAAGGAAGCGGCAGCTTCGCCGTCGACATGCTCGAAACCGGCAACCAGGGTGCCCTCACGATCGCTTATTCGTGCAACTCGCCCTACACCGTGTCGCTGCAGTCGCTGAACGGCGGCATGCGCCACAGCGAAAGCGGCGGTGCGGTCGTGATCGACTACGACGTGGAAGCAAGCTTCCTGGGTATCGGTCTCGGTGCGACCTCGACCAACTCGGCATCGATGCAGGCCAGCCCGGTCGTGATCGTCACCGACAATGACTGGGCCAACATCCTCGTCAACGGCGGCACCCGCACCGGCAACCTCGACCTCTCGTTCAATTCGCTGAGCGAATATGCCGTTGCCGGCACCTATGAAGACGAACTGACGATCGAACTCGCCGCAAACTACTAAGCTTCCCCGGCCTAAGTGTTTGCGTCAGAACCGGAGGGGCTCTCGCTCCTCCGGTTCACCATTTGGGCGGGGTTTCAGATGGGGGATCTGGAATGTTTTTGAAATTCTTTAAGAGCGCCGCAGCGATCGGATCGCTGGTCTTGGCATCGGCACCTGTTGGCCTGTGGGCCTACGATCTCAAACCGATCGTAGTTCAACTCGAGCCCAGCGGGCCGGGGTCGAGCCAGACAATGGTCATTTCGAACACGCACACGGTGCCCATTGCCATCGAGGTCAAGGCTTTCCGCAGGAAGCAACTGCCATCGGGCGACGATGAACTGACGCCCGAGGACGAGGACCTGCTCATCTACCCGCCGCAGATGGTCCTCCCACCCGAGACCAGCCAGAGTTTCCAGGTACGCTGGGTCGGCGAACCGGTGGTCGACAGGGAACTGGCGTTCCGGATCGTTACCGAACAGTTGCCGATCAAGTTCGAGAAGAAGTCCGCCGGGGAACGCACTGCGGACGTGACCGTCCGCTACCGCTACGAAGCGGCCCTCTATATCATGCCGGATGGCGCGGAGCCTGATGCCGCGCTCACTTCGGTCAGCCGCGTGACGGGCGAAGATGGCAGCGAGTTCCTGGAACTGGCTATTGCATCCAACGGCACGATGCGCGCAATTCTGGACGAACCTTCCGTCATCCTGTCGGGCAGCGACGGCAGCACGTACACGATCGAAGGAGAAGAGGCGGCGGCTCTACAAGGGCTGAACGTCCTGCCTGGCGCCGAGCGCCGCGTTCAAATCCCCCTCCCGCAGCAATTATTCGCCGGGCCACTCACTGGCACGTTGGAAACCCGCTACATCATTCTCCAGTAAGGGTGGCGGCTCCGTGAAAAATTTCAGAAGAGCGGCCGTGGGATGCTTCGCCACCGGTATCATCGCCGGCGTGCCCCATGCGGGTGCATTGCTCGCCCAGGATGTCCCCATCGCCGGGGATGACGAGCAACCCGACCCTGCGCAAGTGCAGGACGAGGTAGGAAAGAGGACCGAACCGGAAGGGGAGGTCGCCACCGAAGAAGCGGACCGTCCCGGGAGCCCGGCATATATTGCGCCCGAAAACCGCGATGCCGACAGCATCTATCGGCAGGTTTTCGGCAAGGAACGGCCGTTGACGCCCGCCGGGGACTACTCCGTCATCGTCGACAACATCAATGTCGGCGAATACCGGATGGATCCGGAGCGCGACGGAGGTTCGGTCGACGCTCGCCTGCTGGTCGCCGCGCTGATACCGATCGCGATCGACGAGACCGAAGCGGCGCTTCGCCGCCTGGCGGAACAACCCCGCGTGTCCTTCGACGAGCTTCGGTCACTGGACATGGCGGTCAATTTCGACCCCGGACAACTGGTCCTTCGCGTGGCTATTCCACCAGAACGGCGCGATGCGCGTCAGTTGGTTCTGCGAGGCGCGCGGAATCGTGCGACGCAGGAATTCGCGGGGCAGGCCGACACTTCCGCCTTCGTTTCGGTGCGCGCGGGACTCGATCTGGTGGAAAGGTCGACGTCGCAGCGCGAAGGGTTCAGAGGGTTTGTCGCCGACATCGATACGGGGGTCAATATTGGCGGCGTGGCGCTGCAGGGCCGGTTTCGGTATGACGAGCGCCGGGCCCGCAAATTCAGTCGCCGCGATGTCCGATTGACGTACGACGACGTCGAGCGTCAAATTCGCTACGAACTGGGTGATCTGAGCGTCGGCAGGCGGCCGTTCCAACTGGCCCCCAGGATCGCGGGCATCTCGGCCTATCGCGAATTCCCGATCGATCCCTATCGTAACATTCGCCCAGTGTCGGAGCAGGGGTTCCAGCTCGATGAACCCGCCCGGGTGGATGTCTATCTGAACGGTGCTCCGGTGCGGACCTACGAACTGGGCAGCGGGCGTTACAATCTGCGCGATATCCCGCTTGTCCCCTCCGCGGCAAACGACGTGGAACTGCGCCTGACCTATGCCAGCGGGCGCGTCGAAGTGCTGGCCTTCCCCGCTTTTTACGACATCGAACTGCTCGAGCCGGGTCTCGTCGATTTCGGGTTCAATGCGGGCGTGTCCTATCGCGACGAAGATGGGCGGCGGGTCTATGACGACGGCGATTACAACGTCATCGGCTACGTCCGCAAAGGCTTGAGTCCGACGCTCACAGCCGGCCTTACGTGGGAAGGCAATCGCGATTTCGATACCGTGGGGTTCGACGCTGTATGGGCGTCGCCGATCGGCTCCTTCGCGATCAATTCGGCCACCAATATCCGGAACCCCAAACCGTCGAGCAGCCGTCTCGCGCTGCAGTATTCGTGGCGCGATACCGACCGCGCGCGGAGCAGGACCATCGACGCACAGGTCGTGATGACCGGCGAGGACTATCAGACCCTCAACCGGATCTTCGGCGGCAACAACGTGAAGCTGTCCGGCCAGTTTCGCGCCGGACAGTCATTCGGCCCGAAATGGCGCGGTCAAGCCTATGCCGGATACGAGGAAGCGCGCGCGTTCGGAGAGCGGTATTACGCAGGGATCAACCTTTCCCACCAGTTCGATTTCGGAACGCTGTCCTTCGGGGCCGAATACCAGAAATCGCCCGAGGATTCGGGTCCTGTCGTGCGCTTGTCCTATTCGATGCCGCTCGGATCGGGGAACCTGTCCGCCAATTACACATCGCAGGACAATGCCGCCCGTGCCGAATACACCAGGCTCGCCGCGCTTGGCGTAGGGTCGATCGGCGCCGCCGCCGGGATCGAGCGGCGCGACGACTTCGATCGCCAGTATGCCAGGTTGTCCTACATCGGGAACCGGTTCGAAACGGGTGTCGAGCAGGCGCGCGCAACCGGCGCGGACGGGTTTCACGATCTCAGGACCCGGCTGACCTTCGGCAGTTCGCTGGCCATGGCGGACGGCGTCGTGGCCGTCGGCCGGCCGATTTCGAACAGCTTCGCGATCGTAAGCGTGAACGAACAGGCCAAAGACTATCGTATCGCGGTAGAACCCAGGACGGGCTTCGGTTCCAGCAAGACGCTCTATTCGGCCTACAGCGACTGGATGGGGCCCGCGGTGGTGCCTACGCTCACCCCCTATTTCAATCGCAGCCTGCAGGTCGATGCCCCTGATGCGCCTGCGGGGATCTCGCTCGGTGGGCAGGTCTTCGCGATCAAACCGGGATACCGTAGCGGCTACCATCTAGAGGTCGGCAGCGAAGCGAATGCCGCGCTGCTCGGAACTCTGATAGACCAGGATGGCGAACCGATCGTTTTCGGTATCGGGGAAGCCGTCCGCGTCGGCTCGAACGAGGATGCGCCAATTCCGCTGTTTACCAATGGTTCGGGCCGGTTCTTCCTCGAGGGCGTGGTCGCGGGGGCAAGTTATCGACTTACTATCAGCCGCGAAGACGAAACCATCGAGACGGTCGTGCCGATCCCCGAAGGAACCGTCGGGATACTTCGGCTGGAAGATCCAGAAGTCATCGGGCCGCGAGACTTGTCACCGGGAGAAGTGCAATGAGTTTACTTCACAAGCTTTTGATAGGCAGCGTGGCTGCTGGCGTCGCCACGCCTCCGCTCTTCGCGCAGGAAACCGCAGGCGGTCCCGAATGCCTGCTCGAGCTGTCCGTCGACAACAACGTCGACTGGCGCGGCCAGCTGGGGCGGGGGTACGAGGTTTTCAGCGGGGAAGAATTGTACGAGGTGGTCAGCGTCGTGGTCCGCCACCAAGGGCAGGCGTGTGACTATTTCCTCACCGGAATGCCCCAGGAGGGCGGCAACGAGAATCTGCTCACAGGGCCCTATGGCGCATTGGCCTATGACGTCCTGCGGCAACCGAGCGGGCCATCGCTTCTCTCGCCTGACTACGCCGGCAACGAACTGACACGCCTTCATGGGCGCTTTCCGGATGGGGCCGGGGCGCAGCAATATGTGCTTTACGTGGCGATCCCGCCCGAACAGAACGTCGGCGGGGGGATCTATTCCGACCAGGTCCAGCTGCGCGTTTTTGCCGACCATTTCGGTTCGCCCGAATTGATGGATCAGGCGTCCTTCGCGATTACGGCGCCGGTGGCCGATACGCTGGAGGTCGATAGTATCGATGCCGGCCCGGGTGCCAATACCCTGAAGATCGACCTCGGCAATCTGGCTCCGGGCGTCGTCCGCGTGCTCGATTTCAGTCTGCGCAGCAACGCCCCGATACGCGTCGGTGCGAACTCGCAGAACAAGGGATTTCTGGCGCATCAGGCGAGTGCGCCCGGTATCCCGTACAGCCTGGTGGTCGGCGGCAATCGGATAGATCTCTCGAGCAACCGACTCACCCAGGCGATCGCAGGGGATCTTTCGAACCGAACGATCGTCCCGTTCCGCATCGAGGTCGAGCCGAATTACGGTGCGGCCGCCGGGACGTATTCGGATGTCCTGACGATCACCTTTCAGGTCGACGGCTGATACCGGCCTCCGCCTCGGGGCGTTAACTTGAACAGGAGGTGGGATGCGTACAGGGTATGGCTTTTGGAACGCCGAACACGGGAGCGCGGTGATGGGATCGGATCGGGAGGATCACCCGGAGCAAAGACGGGGCGTCGATCTTCGCCGGAGCCCGCGTCACCGCCTGGTGTTGCCCGTCGACCTCGCATTCGAGAACGAAACCTCGAATGCGCTGGTCCTCGATCTTTCGGAGAACGGGTGCCTTATCGAAGCGGAACGGCGCATTGAGCTGGGCGAAACGCTCCAGATCGAATTCTACGAGAACCCCGAGCTGCGGTACAAGGCGAAGATCATTTGGGGCGGCAACGCGCTGTACGGGTGCCAGTTTTTCCAGCCCATACCCGAAACCATCGTCGAGGAAGCGCGGCTCTGGACCGTTCCAAGGCTGATCGGCGAGGCGATCGACGGGGCGTCGGCGGACCAGCTGCCAATCGCGATAAGGGCCGCGCGCAGCAGCGCGGGCCTCTCCGCTGCCGAGCTCGCCCGGCGCGCTGGCGTCAGCAGACCCACTCTCTGGTCGTGGGAAACGGGAAAAAGCCGCCCGACGAAAGAGAACCTGGCCAATCTCAAGCAGGCCTTGCAAATGGAAATGGGCGACGGTGCAGCGCGCGCCGAAGACGACGAACCGGTCGGGAAGGTTCAGCCATCGCTCAACCAGGTCGTCGAGCGCCATCGCCAGTCGATGGCAGACGAACTCGGCGTCGCGCCCGGCAGTATCAAGATCAGCATCGCGTTCGATTGAACGCGACGCTGCGTTGCGCCGTTCGGGCGCGCCATCGCCGCCCTTCGCCCCGTTCAACTGTCCTTCGCGAATTGCAGGATCTTCTGGCGTAGCCAGGTCAATCCCGCATCGCGCGTACGCGATACGTGGTGCTGCATCATTTCGCGCATGGGCGACAGGTCGTAGGGGAGGTCGACGATCGCGAGGTCGAAGACGGGCTGGGTTACGCGCGCGAGGCGTTCGTGCATAACGGCCAGGCGGTTCGTCCCGCGCAGCAGCCAGGGCACCTGGATGAAGGATTGCGCCGCCACGTCGATCCGCCGGTCGGGGGCGAGCTTGCGCAGGATCGCCTCGATATAGGTATCCTGGTTCGATATGCGCACGACCACATGGCCGCATTCGTTGAACTGTTCGATCGACAGGGGGCCTTGCAGGAACGGATTGTCCCTGGCGCCGACGACGACATGGCGTTCCTCGAACAACAGCTCGCGCGGGTGATCGGTTTCGAGGAACTCGTTGGGTGTCATCAACAGGTCGATTTCGCCTGCTTCGAGCCGCCGGGCACTCTGCGCACTGGGTAGTGACAGGTTCAGGCGGATTTCGGGCGCTTCGATCTGCAGATGTTCGATCAGCGGCACAAGCAAGACCGTGGTGATGTAATCCGATGCGTTGATCTGGAAACGCCGCTTCGATGTCGCCGGATCGAAACCGGTGCCCGTGGCGATGAGCGTTTTGAGCCGCATCAAGGTCGTGCTGACCTCGGGCGCCAGCGTCAGCGCATGCTGTGTGGGGATCATCTTCTTGCCATGGAGGATCAGGAGTTCATCCTGAAAACTCTCCCGCAGTCGCTTGAGTGCGGCGCTCATCGCGGATTGCGTCACATTGAGGCGCTTGGCCGCACGCGTCACGCTACGCTCCTCGAGCAGAACCTCGAACGCGACGAGCAGATTGAGATCGAAATTGTCCAGCCGCATCATGCATCGCTATCATCGATAGCAATTCAGAAAAACAAAAAATTGGACTGATGATAAGGTGAGGCGCAGTCTGCCGGGTAATAACAAAAGATGAAATTTGGGAGATTGAGGATGCGGAAGGTTTATCTGCTGGGAAGCGCTGTCGGTGCCATAGCCGCGGTTGCGGTCGCCAGTCCTGCCATGGCGCAGGACATGGCCACGCAAACGGAAGCTGAACGTGAAGCCGAACTGTCGGAAACGGAAGGCGTCCCGGGCGGCCTGAATACGATCATCGTGACGGCGCAGCGGCGCGCGGAAAGCCTGCAGGACGCAGCGATCCCGATCGACGCGCTTTCGTCTGAAAAGCTTACGCGGGCGGGAATTGAAAGTGCGAACGATCTCAGCCTTCGACGTGTTCGGCGAGGACCGTCAGCCCGTTTTCGCCGACCTCGGCAAAGCCGCCGCGGACTTCGATCGTCTCGGGTTCGGCGCCTTCGGTCTTGTAGACCTGCACTGCGCCGTCGCGGATCGTTGACATCAGCGGCGCATGGCCTTCGAGCACACCGAATTCGCCTTCCGAGCCGGGGACGACCACCATGTGGACATCCTCGGAACGGACCAGCTTCGCCGGTGTGACGAGTTCGAAGCGGAGAGCCATGTGCTTACGATTCCTCGGCCAGCTTCTTGGCCTTTTCGACCGCCTGGTCGATGCCGCCGACCATGTAGAAGGCCGCTTCGGGCAGGTGATCGTATTCGCCGTCGACCACCGCCTTGAACGAGGCGACCGTGTCTTCGAGCTGGACGAACTGGCCGGGAATGTTGGTGAACACCTCGGCGACGTGGAACGGCTGCGACAGGAACTTCTGGATCTTGCGCGCACGGGCCACGGTCAGCTTATCTTCTTCCGACAGCTCGTCCATGCCCAGGATGGCGATGATGTCCTGGAGGCTCTTGTACTTCTGCAGCGTTTCCTGGACGCGGCGGGCGGTGTTGTAATGCTCCTCGCCGACAACGCGCGGTTCGAGCACGCGGCTGGTCGAGTCGAGCGGGTCGACGGCCGGGTAGATACCCAGTTCCGAGATCGCACGGTTGAGCGTGGTGGTCGCGTCGAGGTGGGCGAACGAGGTGGCCGGGGCCGGGTCGGTAAGGTCGTCGGCGGGAACGTAGATGGCCTGGACCGAGGTGATCGAACCCTTGTTGGTCGAGGTGATGCGTTCCTGCAGGTTACCCATGTCGGTCGACAGCGTCGGCTGGTAACCCACGGCCGAAGGAATGCGGCCGAGCAGTGCCGACACTTCCGAACCCGCCTGCGTGAAGCGGAAGATGTTGTCGACGAAGAACAGCACGTCCTGGCCTTCGACGTCGCGGAAGTATTCCGCCATGGTCAGGCCCGACAGTGCGACGCGGGCACGTGCGCCCGGCGGTTCGTTCATCTGGCCGAACACCAGCGCAACCTTCGAACCTTCCGAGATGGCATTGCCGTCGGCGTCCTTGGCGATAACGCCGGCGTCGAGGAATTCGTGATAGAGGTCGTTACCCTCGCGGGTCCGTTCACCGACACCGGCGAAGACGGACACGCCGCCATGGCCCTTGGCGATGTTGTTGATCAGTTCCTGGATCAGCACGGTCTTGCCGACGCCGGCACCGCCGAACAGGCCGATCTTGCCGCCGCGTGCATAGGGCGCGAGCAGGTCGATGACCTTGATCCCGGTGACGAGGATGGCCGCGTCGGTCGACTGGTCGACGAACAGCGGGGCCTCGGCGTGGATCGGCATCGTCTGGTCGGCGCCGACCGGGCCGCGTTCGTCGATCGGCTCGCCGATGACGTTCATGATGCGGCCAAGCGTCTTCGGACCGACCGGGACCGAGATCTGCGCGCCGGTGTTGACGACTTCCTGGCCGCGGACGAGGCCGTCGGTGCCGTCCATGGCGATCGTGCGAACGGTGTTTTCACCGAGGTGCTGCGCCACTTCGAGGACCAGCGTGTTGTCGCCGTTCTTCGTTTCGAGCGCGGTCAGGATGGCGGGCAGTTCGCCTTCGAACTGCACGTCGACGACGGCGCCGATAACCTGGCTGATGGTGCCGTTGGGCGATTTGTTGAGTACGGGTGCGGTGGCCATGATCTATGTCCTGACTTGGGGTTTATCGCGTCTTAACCGACGCAGACATTTTCCGGATCGGCGAAGGTCCATTCGCCTTCGCCAGCAGTGAGTGTCGCCTTGTTGCGCAGATATTCGTCGTCGCCGAGGCCGAACTCGCACACGACGTCGGGCGAACCCATGCCGGCGCGCTTGCACATCGCGGTGTTGATCGGTTCCTCGTCCGGGCAGGCTTCGGCGTATTTTTCCGTCAGCAACGCCTGGTCGGGCGCGGGCAGGGTTTCGATCGGCTCGGGCGTCACGACCTGTTCGGGCGCAGTCTGGGCGGCGGGTTCTTCGCCGCAGGCTGCGAGCAGGGCGAGGGGCAGGAGGAGGGCAAGCTTGTTCACGTAGGGTCCTTAGAGAGCTTCCGCACCGGCGATGATTTCGATCAGCTCGGTGGTAATGGCGGCCTGGCGGCTGCGGTTGTACTGGATGGTCAGCTTGTTGATCAGATCGCCGGCGTTGCGCGTGGCATTGTCCATGGCGGTCATCGAGGCTCCCTGTTCGGACGCCTCGCGTTCGAGCAGCGAACCGAACAGCTGCGTCTTGACGTAGCGCGGCAGCAGTTCCTCGAGGATTTCCTCCTCACCGGGTTCGTAATCGACCACCGCGTCGCCGCCGGTCCCGGCATCGCTTTCGGGCGAGGGGACGGGGATCAGCTGGTCGACGGTCGGGTCCTGCGCCAGTGCCGAGCGGAAGACCGGGTAGATCAGGTGGGCAATGTCGAATTCGCCCTGCTCGAAGCGGCCGATCAGATCGTCGGCGATCGCTTCGGCTTCCTCGAACCCGGGGGTGCGGACCTCGGAGGTGTCGAAATGCTTTTCGATACGTTCGGCGAAATCGCGCTTGATGGGCGCGCGGCCCTTCTTGCCGACGAGATAGAAGCGCACTTCCTTGCCTTCGGCGATCAGCGCCCGGGCCTGGGCCTTGGCGGCCTTGACGATGTTGGCGTTGAGACCGCCGCACAGGCCCTTGTCGGTGTTGACCACCACCAGCAGGTGACGCTGGTCGGCGCCATTGCCGGCCAGCAGCTGAGGCGCGCTGTCGCCGCTGACCTTGCCGGCCAGCGATGCCATCACGCCCGAAAGCCGTTCGGCATAGGGGCGTGCGGCTTCGGCCGCAGCCTGCGCACGGCGCAGCTTGGCCGCTGCCACCATCTGCTTGGCCTTGGTGATCTTCTGGGTCGACTTGACCGAGTTGATACGGCCCTTGAGTTCCTTGAGGCTAGCCATTTCGGCTCCCTATCTTCGTGTCTCTGGGCTCAGGCGAACTGCTTGGCGAAGGTCTTGAGCGCGTCGACGACCTTGTTCTTGGTGTCGTCTTCGAACTTGCCGGTGTTGCGGATCTCTTCCAGCACGCCAGCGTGTTCCGTGCGCATGTAGCTGAGCATCTGCTCTTCGTACTCGGTCACACGGTCGACGGGGACGCTGTCGATATAGCCATTGGTGCCGGCGAAGATCGAGACGGTCTGCTCTTCGAACGGCATCGGCGAGAACTGCGGCTGCTTGAGCAGCTCGGTCAGGCGTGCACCGCGGTTGAGCAGACGCTGCGTCGCGGCATCGAGGTCCGAACCGAACTGCGCGAAGGCCGCCATTTCGCGGTACTGCGCGAGGTCGAGCTTCATCGAACCCGAAACCTTCTTCATGGCCTTGGTCTGGGCGGCGCCGCCGACACGGCTGACCGACAGGCCGACGTTGATCGCCGGACGGACGCCCTGGTAGAAGAGGTCGGTTTCGAGGAAGATCTGGCCGTCGGTGATCGAGATCACGTTGGTCGGGATGTAGGCCGAAACGTCGCCCGCCTGCGTCTCGATGATCGGCAGCGCGGTCAGCGAACCGCCGCCCTCGGCCTTGCTCATCTTCGCCGCGCGCTCGAGCAGGCGGCTGTGCAGGTAGAACACGTCACCCGGGTAGGCTTCGCGGCCCGGAGGACGACGCAGCAGCAGCGACATCTGGCGATAGGCCACGGCCTGCTTGGAAAGGTCGTCGTAGCAGATCACGGCGTGCATGCCGTTATCGCGGAAATATTCGCCCATCGCGCAGCCGGTGTAGGGCGCGAGATACTGCAGCGGGGCAGGCTCCGAAGCGGTCGCGGCGATGACGATCGAATATTCCATCGCGCCGTTTTCTTCGAGCTGCTTGACGATCTGCGCCACGGTCGAACGCTTCTGGCCGACCGCGACATAGACGCAGTAGAGCTTCTTGTTCTCGTCGTCGCCGGCGTTCGCTTCCTTCTGGTTGATGAAGGTGTCGATCGCGACGGCAGACTTGCCGGTCTGACGGTCGCCGATGATCAGCTCGCGCTGGCCGCGGCCGACGGGGACGAGTGCGTCGACGGCCTTAAGGCCCGACTGGACGGGTTCGGAAACCGATTCGCGCGGGATGATGCCCGGTGCCTTCACTTCGACGCGGCGGCGTTCGGTCAATTCGATCGGGCCCTTGCCGTCGATCGGGTTGCCGAGCGCATCGACCACGCGGCCGAGCAGGCCCTTGCCGACGGGGACGTCGACGATGGTGTTGGTCCGCTTGACGCTGTCGCCTTCGCCGATTTCCTGGTCCGAGCCGAAGATCACCGCACCGACATTGTCGGCTTCGAGGTTCAACGCCATGCCCTGAACGCCGTTGGCGAATTCGATCATCTCGCCGGCCTGCACGTTGTCGAGGCCGTGGATGCGGGCGATACCGTCACCCACCGACAGCACGGTGCCGACTTCGCTGACTTCGGCTTCGGTCCCGAAATTGGCGATCTGGTCCTTGATGACCTTGGAGATTTCTGCGGCGCGGATATCCATGATGTGTGTCCTTTAAGCCTTCATGGCTTGCGAAAGCGAATTGAGACGGGTGCGGATCGAAGCGTCGATGCGCTTCGAGCCGATGGTGACGACGAGGCCGCCGAGCAGATCGGGCTCGACCTTCGTGGAAAGTTTGACCGTACGTCCCTCGCGGGCGGTCAGCCTGGCCTTGAGATCGGCCAGCTGCGTATCGGTAAGTGCATGGGCGCTGGTGACTTCGGCCGTCACTTCGCCGCGCTGCGCGGCAGCGATCGAGCGGAAGGCGCGGATCACCTTGGGCAGTTCGGCAAGTCGGCGGTTCTGCGCCAGCACGCCGAGGAAATTCTGCGTCAGCTCGGTCACGCCGAGGATCGCGGAAACACCCCACAGGGCCTTCTGCGCATCGCTGCGGCCAACCTTGGGATTGGTGGTGACGGCGGCGAGCTCGCTCGATTCGGCGAGAGCGGTCTCGAGCTGGCCGAGATCCGATTCGACCGCAGTCACGGTTCCGTTTTCGCTGGCGAGATCGAACAGGGCCGAAGCGTAACGCCCTGCCAGGCTAGCCTGAATACCGGCGGAATTATCCACGCGCTTAAGATCCTCTCGGGTCCGGAAGAAAAGTCTGTGTGACCAAGCCGGTCATGGGCCGACGGGAGTCGCCCCGGAAGGTCGGCGCGCGCCTAGCAAAGCCCCCCGACGATGGCAAGCCGCCTGCGGGTGGGGAATCTGGACTCCGAGCGGCGTTGGCGTAGAGTGGGTGGCATAAAACAACCGTTCACCGGGGAGAGAAACGTTGGAAATGGTACCCTTGGCGCCCCGCTGCGGGGTGGAGATCAAAGATGTGAAGCTGGCCGAGGCGCAGGGGCCGGTGCTCGATGCGATCCGGCAGGCGATCTACGAACACGGCGTCGCCCTGTTTCGCGGGCAGGACGATTTCACCCCCGAAGCGCATATCGCCTTTGCCCGGCGCTGGGGCGGGATCGACATCAACAATTATTTCCCGCTCACCGCCGAACATCCCGAAATCGCGGTGGTTCGTAAGCGCGCCGACCAGGTCACCAATATCGGCGGCGGGTGGCACACCGACCATTCCTACGACCAGGTGCCCGCGATGGGATCGATCCTCGTGGCGCGCACCCTGCCGCCAAGCGGCGGTGATACGCTGTGGGCGCATATGGGCGCGGCCTATGATGCGTTGCCGGACACGCTCAAGCAGGAGATCGAGGGGCTCGAAGCCTATCACACCGCCGACCATATCTATGAGGAAGGCGGGCTCTACGCGCAGACCGACATGGGCCGTGACCTGCGCGGCCAGTCGATCACCACCGGGGCCACGCATCCGGTGGTGATCCGCCACCCGCAGACCGGGCGCAAGCTGCTCTACGTCAACAGCGCCTTCACCATCAATATCGTCGGGCGAAGCCGTGAAGACAGCCTGCCGCTGCTCCAGCGGCTCTATGATGCGGCGACAGCGGCGGACAACACCTGCCGGGTGGCATGGGAACCGGGCTCGGTGGCGATCTGGGACAATCGCACGACCTGGCACCTGGCGATGAACGACTATCAGGGCCATGCCCGCGAAATGCACCGCATCACGCTGACCGGCGAACCGCTGGCGGCCTAGTTCCGGGCGTTACACTCGTACACCAGCCGCTCGTTGGCCTGCTGCGGCAACTGGCCAAGCACTTCGCCCTGCAACTCGCCCAGCCGCGCGGCGGCATTGTCGCTGCCGCATTCGGGCGCGGTGTATTTGCCGCGTGCTTCGCGGGCTTCGGTCATCGCGCTGCGCGGCAGCAGATAGCGTTCGGAGCGGAAGATGCGGCGGTCGGGGTCGAAGCTGTTGACCGAGACCGCGTCTTCCGAATTGGGCACGAACACCCGGCTCCAGCTGCCGCCGGCAAAACCGTATTGCGTGCGGGTGTTCACGCATCCGTCGGGCGTCCAGTCGAATTCGATATCCTCGACCTTGGCGCTGGTGATCCGGCTGCGTTCGGGGATCAGCCGGCACAGGAGCGCATAATCTTCGCCGCCAGCGGCGGGGCCGGGTTCGGCGGCGCCTTGCCCGTCCTGCATCGCGGCGGCGACGCGCCGGTCGATCTCGTCGAGCCCGGGACGGGTCAGATAGGCCGCCAGCGCCGCAAGCACGACCACGGCGGTCGCGCCCGCCGCGATCCGCAACCGGGTCTCGTCGCGCGGCTCTGCGCGCCACAGCGTCATCGCCCACTGGCCCAGCCCGAAGGCCACCAGCAGCAGGACGAACGACAGGAAGACGCGGTCCTCGCGCTCGACGATCACGCCCTGTTCGGCTTCGAGCAGCGCGCGCTCGCGCCGGGTGCGGCGCTCTTCGGCGCGTTCGGCCAGATCGGCGCGCGCAGCCATCTGTTCGCGCTCGAGCCGCTCGCGTTCGGCCTCGTCGAGATCGGCCATCGACCGGCAGGTACTGGTGTTGATCCGCGGCTCGACATCGTTGGCGCGCAGGAAGGGCACCAGCTCGCGGTTCGATACGGCGAAGAAGAACTCGGCGTCGCCGCCGTCATTGTCCGCCCCGAAACTGTTCACACCGACCACCCGGCCGCACGGATCGAGCAGCGGGCCGCCCGAATTTCCGCGCGCGATGGGGGCGGTGTGCAGGATGGTGTCGAATTGGCGGCTGGGCCGCGCACCCGATATGAACCCGCGGCTCTTGACCGGGGGCTGGCTGCGGAAGATGTCGCTGATATCGAGCCCCTGCGCACGATCGACATTCATCGGATAGCCGACGCTGGTAACCTCGCCGCTGTCGGGCGGCATCCCGCCGGCCAATGCCAGCGGGGGCAGGCGCAGGTCCCCGGTAATGCGGATGAGTGCCAGATCGTTGCGCGCCAGCACCGCGATGATCCGGCCATAGACCGCTTCGCCGCCGCCAGTTGGGACGATGCCGATCTGCATTCCTTCGTCACGCAGTGCATCGCGCACCACATGCGCATTGGTGACCACCGTATCGCCAGTGACCGCAAAGCCGGTGCCATGGCTGATCGGGAACAGTTCGCCGTCGCGCTCGCCCACGATCACCACCCGCACCACGCCCCGCGCGGCCGCGTCGATATCCGCGGGTTCGGCCTGGGCAGGCACGGACGCCAGCAGCGGCGCGAGCAGCGCAAGCAGCGCGGCGATACGGGTGAAAAAGCGGGCCATTGCGGCGCCTTGTGACGATCATTCGCTTTGACCGCAAGGCGCGGGATGCCAGCGCAATTCGGTGCGGGCACAAGCGTTGCCCTTGCGCTATGAAAGGCACTGCGATGATCGACGCCGATACAGCCTGGGCCGCCGTTGAGCGGCGCGACCGCACCTTCGACGGACGCTTCGTCACCGGCGTGCTGACGACCGGCATCTATTGCCGTCCGTCCTGTGCCGCGCGGCACCCGCGCCGCAGCAACGTGCGTTTCTTCGCCGATGGTACAGCGGCGCGCGCGGCGGGATTGCGCGCCTGCAGGAGGTGCCTGCCCGATGATGTCGGCCGCGACGAGGCGGCAGTGCTCGCGGCGATCGACGAGATCAGCCAGGCCGAAGATGCGCCCTCGCTGGCCACGCTGGCGCAGCTGACCGGCTATTCGCCCGCCCATTTCCAGCGGGTGTTCAAACGCGCGATCGGTCTTTCGCCTGCCGCCTATGCCCGCGCCTTGCGCGAGGAACGCGCGCGCGATGCGCTGTCGGGCGGCGACAGCGTGACCGGCGCGATCTACGAGGCCGGCTATGGCTCGGCCTCGCGCTTTTACGAGAATACGAAAGGACGGTTGGGCATGGCGGCAAGCGCATGGGCGAATGGCGGGGCGGGAGTGACAATCCGCTGGGCGGTGGTCGACACCACGATGGGGCGGATGCTGGTGGCGGCGACCGACAAGGGTGTGTGCCGCTTGTCCTTTGCCGAAGACGACAGCGAATTGCGCCGCCGCTTCCCCAGGGCCGATCTGGTCGAAGGCGGCGCGGCGTTCGGCGAATTGCTCGCCGATGTCGTCGCCAGCGTCGAGACGCCGGGCGATTTCGCGCATATCCCGCTCGACGTGAAGGGCACCGCGTTCCAGGAAGCGTGCTGGGAAGCGTTGCGCGCGATCCCGCCGGGCGAAACGCGCACCTATGCCGAAATCGCCGCGGCCGCGGGCAATCCCAAAGCGGTGCGCGCCGCGGGAAGCGCCAATGCGCGCAACAATGTCGCGGTGCTGATCCCCTGCCACCGCGTGGTGCGCAAGGGCGGCGATCTGGGCGGCTATGCCTATGGCCAGGACATCAAGCGCGAATTGCTCGAACGGGAACGGAAATGATCCGCAGGATCGACGCATTCACCGCGCTGCCAGCCGCTCTTGTATTGCGATCCATTCGCATTAACTAGTGGCCATGAGCACCAGACCTCCCCCGCGGACGCTTACCGTCCTCTCGCGCCAGTCCCTTTCGCCCTCGATGATCCGGGTATCACTCGGTGGTCCGGGCCTGGCGGGGTTTCCGCCCGATTTCGCAGGCGGCTACGTCAAGCTCATGCTGGCCCCGGCCACCGCGGGCGGCAAGCCCGTGATCCGCACCTATACCATCCGCCATCAGACCGAGGATGCGATCGCGATCGATTTCGCCCTGCACGGCGGCGAGGCTGCGGGCCCGGCGACCCGCTGGGCGCTGTCGGCCACGCCCGGCGACACGATCGAGGTGGGCGGTCCGGGCCTGCCCAAGCCGCTGCCGCAGGGGCGCGATTTCTATCTCGTGGCGGGCGACATGACTGCGCTGCCGGCCATCGGGGTCAATCTCGAAGCATTGCCGGCCGATGCGCGCGGGTTCGCCGCAATCGAGATCCAGGACGAACGCGACCGGCAGGACATCGCTGCGCCCGAGGGGGTCGAGATCGCCTGGCTGGTCAATCCCGAGCCGGGGCAGCGGCCCGCGCTGCTGGTCGATGCGCTGCGCAGTGCCGCGCGGCCCGAAGGCTCGCTCGCCGCATGGGCAGCGTGCGAATTTTCCGCAATGAAGCGGCTGCGCGAATATCTGCGCGGCGAACTCGCGCTCGCGCCCGCCGATCTCTACCTCTCCAGCTATTGGAAACACGGCATGATCGAGGACGAGCACAAGCTCGCCAAGCAGCAGGACGCCGCCGCGCAGCCTAGCTGAATCAAAACGGGGCGGACCCAAGGCCCGCCCCGCATGATCCGAATTCGAAGCCCGATCAGAGGCCCGAGTTCATTCCGTCGACGCTCTTGCTGACGAGGATGTTGACCGCCACGCGGCGGTTCTGCGCCTTGCCCTGTTCGGTGGTGTTGTCCGCTGCCGGATCGGCCTCGGCCATGCCCGTGGGGGTCAGCATCCGGTACGGTGCCCAGTCGCATTCCTGCTGGAGGAAGTTGACCACACGCGAGGCGCGCTTTTCGCTCAGTTCCTGGTTGTATTCATAGTCGCCGGTCGAATTGGTGTAGCCGACCACCAGCAGCAGCGCGTTGTCGGTGTTCTTTGCCTGCGCCGCGGCCTGGCACAGCTCGTAGCGCGCCTGCTGCGACAGATTGTACTTGGCGGTGTCGAAATAGACGTTGGTCGTGCCCTTGATATTGTACTGGTCGATATTGGCGACGCGTCCGCGCAGCGCCTCGGTCGCGGCTTCATTGGCGGTGAAGCGCTGGTCGGTCCCGGTGTGGATCATCCGCGCGGTTTCGAGATGCTTGCTCTTGAGCGCGACCTTGGTGGCGATCAGCCCGCGATTGGCCCATTCGACCGTCTCGACTTCGACCGGCAGCCCATTGAGCAGGTCGGCGGCCGAAAGCTGGTCCTTGTCGAGACCCAGGAAACCACCGCTGCTGCGGATTTCGGTTGCGGGGCTGAGCGCGATTACGGTGCGCGTGCCATCGGCGCTGGTCACCTGCACCTTGTCGCCGTCGCGCGCCGAAATGACGCCTTCGAATTCGGGGCCTTCGGGCATGCCCGACAGGTCGCTGGGCGTCGTGCCGACAACGGTCATCGGTTCGCCGCCGCTATTCGCGCCGCCCTGGGGCTCAAGCTCCTGCGCCTGCGCACCAGCAGTGACGGGCAGGACGAGCGCGGCGAGCGCTGCGACTGTCTTCGAACTTTTGGACAAGGCAATCATATTCATACTCCTTCAATTCGAACCGACACGGGCCGTCGAGCGGGTGTGGAATGCCGCTTTCTCCCCAATTGCGCCTGTGCGGTCAATCAGCCCCCTTCATTCGGTAACGGCTTGGTCGAGCGGCGCGGGGCCGCAGGCGGGGGCTGGTGTTGCCCGCAGCCTGTCTCGCAAATGAACCGGGACGCGCAAACCTTTTGCCAAGCCGGTGGGCGGGGCAGGAACTGCGATGAACCGACGCTTACCCGTTCCGCGCCCAGTCGGCGCGCGCCGGTTCGAGCCGGTCGAGGAAGGCCTCGGCGCTGTCGAGATAGTCGCGCTGGCGCTCCTCGCCCATCCGGTCCCAGGTCGCATAGATGCGCCCGATCCGGTGGTTCTGCTCCAGCCGCTCGCGGTGCCGGTCCATGAAATGCCAATACAGCGGATTGAACGGGCAGGCGCCTTCGCCGGTCTTCTTGCCGGGCGAATAGGTGCAGCCCGCGCAGTAATTGCTCATCTTGTTGATATAATTGCCGCTGGCCGCATAGGGCTTGGACGCCAGCTTCCCGCCATCGGCATAAAGGATCATTGCCGCCACATTGGGCAATTCGACCCATTCATAGGCATCGGCATAGACCACGAGATACCAGTCCTGCACCTCGCGCGGGTTCACTCCAGCGAGCAATGCGAAATTGCCGAGTACCATCAGCCGCTGGATATGGTGCGCATGCGCATTGTCGCGGGTCGAGCGGATGCAGTCGGCGAGGCAGGCCATGTCGGTTTCGCCGGTCCAGTAAAACTCGGGCAGGCCGCGCTGCGCGTCGAGCGCATTGGCTTCCTGCAAGTGCGGCATCTGGTGCCAGTAGAAGCCGCGCACATATTCGCGCCAGCCGATGATCTGGCGGACGAACCCCTCGACGCTGTTGAGCGGCGCGCGCCCCGCGCGATAAGCTTCCTCCGCGCGGCGGCACAGCTCGAGCGGGTCGAGCAAGCCGAGATTAATGCTGGTCGAAAGCATCGAATGGAACAGGTCGTCCTCGCCCGCGACCATCGCGTCCTGATAGGGGCCGAAACATTCTATCCGCTCGGCGAAAAAGGCATCGGCGGCCTCTTCTGCCTCGTCGCGAGTGACCGGCCAGCCGAATGTGTCGAGCGATCCGAAATGGTCGCCGAAGCACGCCTCGACCAGCTGGATGACCTCCTGCGTCACGGCGTCGGGTGAGAATTTGGGGCGTTCCGGGGCGGCGAGCCCGTCCTTGGGCGGCTTGCGGTTCTCGCTATCGTAATTCCACGCGCCGCCTTCGGGCCTGCCGTCCTCGGCCATGAGCAGCCCGGTCTTGCGCCGCATCTCGCGGTAGAAGAACTCCATCCGCAATTCCTTGCGGTCCTGCGCCCATTCGTCGAACTCGGCCTGGGTGCATATGAAGCGGTCGTCGCGCAGGATTTCTATTTCGCAGGCGAACTTGTCCGCCCATTGCTCCATGTCCTGCCTGACGCGCCATTCGCCCGCCTCGACCACGCTGACCAACCGCGGGCCGTGCCGTTCGATCGCGCGCGCGACCTCGCCGGTGAAGCTCCCTGCATTGTCCGGATCGCCAAGGTCGGTGTAGTCGACGCTCCATCCCGCATCGCGCAATTCCGCGGCGAAATGGCGCATGGCGGAAAAGATCAGCGCGATCTTCTGCTTGTGATGGCGGACATAGGTCGCCTCGTCCCACACCTCCATCATCAGGATAACGCTATCGTCCTTGGTGCGCCCGCGCAGGCTGGCAAGGTCGCGGGTCAGCTGGTCGCCGAGGATGGGCACGAGGACGGGGCCGGGCATGCTTGTTCCAATGCCCGGCCCCCCCGATGGTGCCTTACAGCTTGGCGATTTCCTGCTTCGCCGCATTCATGCCCTGCTCGATCGCCTCGGGACCGAAGCCCGCCTTCTCGACGCGGACGAGGTGCAGATCGTCTACCCCGATGAAACCGAAGAAGGTGGTCAGCAGGCTTTCCTGGTTCTCGGCCAGCTGGTCGGTCGAATATTCGCCGCCGCGTGCCGAGGCGACCACGACCTTGCGTCCGCCAGCGAGGCCCTCGGGGCCGTTTGCGCCATATTTGAATGTCACGCCGGGCACGCCGAGCCGGTCGAGCCATGCCTTGAGCTGGCTGGGGATGGTAAAATTGTACATCGGCGCGCCGACGATCACCACGTCGCTGGCGAGGAATTCGTCGAGCACCGCGCGCTGTTCGGGATAGGCTGCGGCAACCGCTTCCTCATGCGTTTCGGGCGGGGTGCGGATCGCGCTGGTGGTGATCGGGTCGATATGCGGCAACGGTTCGGCCACGAGATCGCGCGTGACGACCTTGGCCTCTGGATGCTTGGCAGTGAAATGGGCGAGCAGTTCGTCGGTCAGCTTGCGGCTGATCGACTGGTCGCCGGTGGTCGAGCTGTCGATACGAAGGATTTGCATAGGGGGAACTCCATAGTTACTGTTGATAACCTGGAGGCCATATGGAAACTGTACCCCACCCCGCGCAAGAAGGCACTTCGTTGTCCGATAGGGACACGGGTGTTCCCCTTGAGGTTCATAATGCGCCGCAATGCACTGCGGTGAACGACATCCTCGCGCGTGTCGGCGACAAATGGTCGGTCCGCGTCGTGATGGGGCTGGCCGACGGGTCGCGGCGGTTCAACGAATTGCGGCGCGATATTCCGGGTATTTCGCAGCGCATGCTTACGCGCACGCTGCGCGGGCTGGAGCGCGACGGGCTGGTCAGCCGCACGGTCACCCCCAGCGTGCCGCCGCGCGTCGACTATGCGCTCACCGCGCTGGGGCGCTCGCTGTGCGATCCGGTGGCGCAGCTGGGCAATTGGGCGATTGCCAATATCGGCAAGGTCGAGGCTGCGCGTGCGGTCTATGACGGCGGGCAGGACTAGGCCGAAAGGTCGAGCTTTTCGCGCAGCATGTCGAGCGCGGCGCGCAGCGCGGCGATCCGTACGCCGTCGCGGCCGATCGGCCCGAAATGCTCTTCGCGGTGAGTCAGCGCGCCGGTTGTATCGGCGAGCGCAAAATGGACGAGGCCTTCCTCGTCATCTTCACCCCCGGGGCCAGCGAAACCGGTGATCGAAACCGCCAGCTGCGCATCCGATCGTTCAAGCGCGCCTGCCGCCATCGCTTCGGCGACCGCGCGGCTGACCGCGCCGCAATTCTCGACCATGTCACTTGCGAGACCCAGCAGATCGCATTTGGCCCCATCCGAATAGGACACCACGCCGCGGTCGAACACGTGGCTGTAACCCGGGACGTCGGTGAACAGCGCAGCGAGCAAGCCGCCGGTGCAGCTTTCGGCGGTGGCCAGCTGCCAGCCGCGGTCCTTGGCGGCGGCAAGGATTCGCTCGGCCAACCGGCAGACGTCGTCGGGAAGGGCAGCTTCGAGTTCTTCGGCCATACGGCGGCAAACGTCCCACCGAAACCCCGGGTTCCCGAACTTGCGTGGCCCAAGCCTAGACGAAGCTGTAGGGGTCGATATCGACTGCCACGCGCACGCCGGGCGGGTGGTCGATCGCGGCCAGCCAGCGGCGGATGACCTGCTGCAATTGCACGCTGCGCCGCGCATTGATGAGGAAGCGATAGCGATAGCGGCCGCGCAGCAGCGCCATCGGGGCGGGCGCGGGGCCGAGGATCATGCATTCGGCGACATCGGGGCGGAAGGCGCCGATGCGGTTGGCTGCCTCGCGCGCCTCGGCATCGTCTTCGCTCGAAATGATGATCGAGGCCCAGCGGCCGAAGGGCGGGGCGCCCGCCTCGCGGCGCATCTCGGTTTCTGCGGAGTAGAAGGCATCGCGGTCGCCCGCGGCCAGCGCGGCAATCACCGGCGCGTCGGGGTGGCGGGTCTGCAGCAGCACTTCGCCCGGTTTCGAACCGCGCCCCGCGCGTCCGGCGACCTGCGCGACCTGTTGGTAGGTCCGCTCGCCCGCGCGCAGATCGCCGCCCTCGAGGCCCAGATCGGCATCGACCACGCCGACCAGTGTCAGCTCGGGGAAATGGAACCCCTTGGTTACCAATTGCGTGCCGACGATCACGTCCACCTCGCGCGCCTCGACTGCGGCAATGAACTCCGCCGCGCGGCCGGGCGAATTGAGCGTGTCCGAGGTGGCGACGAAGACACGCGCCTGCGGCAGGCGTTCGGCCACTTCGTCGGCGATCCGTTCGACCCCCGGGCCGCAGGCGACGAGACAGTCGGGTTCGCCGCATTCGGTGCAGGTCTTGGGGGCGGGCGCCTCGTGCCCGCAATGGTGGCAGGCAAGCCGGCTGGTGAAGCGGTGTTCGACCAGCCACGCACTGCAATTGGGGCACTGGTAGCGAAAGCCGCAATTGCGGCACAGCGTCAGCGGCGCATAGCCGCGCCGGTTGAGGAACAGCAGCGATTGTTCGCCGCGTTCGAGCCGCGCCTCGATCCCGTCGACCAGCCGCTGAGCCAGCCACATGCCCTGCGGCGGCTTTTCCTCGGTCAGGTCGATCGTCTCGATCGTGGGCATCTGCGCCCCGCCGTAGCGGCTCGGCAGGTCGATCTTCGCGTAGATCCCGCTTTCGGCCATCTGCAGGCTTTCGAGCGCGGGGGTGGCGCTGGCGAGCACCACGGGCACCTGCTCGAAATGCCCGCGCATCACCGCGACGTCGCGCGCATTGTAGCGCACGCCTTCCTCCTGCTTGAAGCTGGTCTCGTGCGCTTCGTCGACCACGATCAGGCCAAGCCGTGCGAAAGGCAGGAACAGGGCCGAGCGCGCGCCGACGACCACCTGCGCGCTACCTTCGGATACGGCTCGGTAGGCGCGCCGGCGTTCGGTCGATTTGAGCGAGGAGTGCCACAGCACCGGCGGCGCGCCGAACCGCTCCTCGAAGCGGTGGAGGAAGTTTTCGGTCAGCGCGATTTCGGGCAGCAGGACCAGCACCTGCCGCCCCATCCGCAGCGCCTGCGCAACGGGTTCGAAATAGGTCTCGGTCTTGCCCGATCCGGTCACCCCGTCGAGCAGGAAGGGGGCAAACTCCGCCTTGCGCACCGCGTTGGAAAAGATGTCCGCCGCCTCGCGCTGCTGCGGGCTCAGCGCGATCTCGACGAAATCGGGCCGAGCGGGCGGATAGGGGCGGTCGCAATCGACCTCTACCGGCTCGAGTGCGCCGTGGTTGACCAGCCCGCGCAGCACGCCTTCGGAAACCCCGGCGATCCCCGCCAGTTCGCGGATCGTCGCCTGCTCGCCTTCCAGCGCGCCCAATGCCGCCTCGCGCTGCGGCGTCATGCGCTCGGGCAGGCCGCCGGTCAGGCGGTATTCGGTCATTGTCGCGGGACCCTTGAGCGCGCCGCCCGATGACAGCGCCATCCGCGCCACGCTGGCGAGCGAGGCGACGTAATAGTCCGCGGTCCATTCGATCAGCCGCCTGAGCGCGGCGGAGAGTGGCGGCACGGGCAGCACGCCGCGCAGCGGGCGCAGCTTTTCGGCCGGAACCTCGGTTCCGGCAAGCCGTTCAGCTTCCCAGACAATTCCGATTACCGTGCGCGGACCCAGCGGGCATTCGACCACGGAACCCGGTCCGACATCCATGCCCTCGGGCACCTTGTAGTCGAGCGGGCCGAGAGCGGCATTGAGGACGAGGCAGCGCACGCGGTTCATGGCCCGGCCATATGGGCGGGGGCAGGCGCGTGAAACAAGGGCAGGATACAATGAGGACCAGCGATATGACCGATATTCTCGTCAAACCCACCGGACGGCGCGGCTTCCTTGGCGGGGCCATGGCCGGGGGCGGCCTTCTGCTGCTGCCCGCCTGTTCGACGATACCCGGTTTCGGGATGGTCGATGCGGTCCAGCGGATCCTGTTCCTGTCGAGCGAACGCGCCTTCGCGCGGATGCTCGAAGGCGGCGGCTTCTGGGACGAACAGGTCGCGCAGGTCGGCTTCGGCGAGCTGCTGGGCGCGCGCGGCGATGTGGTGTCGCGTATCCTCACCTCCGCCTTGTTCAAGAGCCGGCTCGAAAACGCGTTCGGCGATATCGCCTATGAAGGCGCGCAGCGCGCGGCTCCGCTGGTGACCGATGCGGTGCGCACCATCGGCATCCAGAACGCGATCGACCTCGTGCGCGGCGGCCCCACTGCCGCGACCAGTTTCCTGCGCGATTCGATGGGTCGCAGCCTGGTCGAGGCGATGGTGCCCGAACTGGGCGACGCGCTGCGCGTGGCGCAGGACCCGCTGGTGGCAGAGCTGGTGCAGGGTCTCGCCGGGGTCGATCTGGCGGGCGCGGTTACGCGCTTCGCAGGCACTATCGACACCACCATCTGGCGCGAGATCGGGACCGAGGAAGCGGCGATCCGCCGCAACCCGCAGGCCACGCGCGACCCGCTGATCATCGGCGTGTTCGGCGCGGGCGCGCAGTACTAGCCGCAGGCCATATCGGGCGCTAAGGCTCTGCGGGAATCGCAATTCCCCCGGAGCCTTCGCGCATGAAATTCTTTGTCGACACCGCCGATATCGCCGACATCAGGGAAATGGCCGACACCGGCCTGCTCGACGGCGTCACCACCAATCCGTCGCTGATCGCCAAATCGGGCCGCGACTTCATGGAAGTGACGAAGGAAATCTGCGATATCGTGGATGGCCCGGTCAGCGCCGAAGTCGTCGCGCTCGATCACGACACGATGATGAAAGAGGCCGAAACGCTGCGCAAGATCGCGGACAATGTCTGCATCAAGGTCCCGCTGACGATCGACGGGCTCAAGACCTGCAAGAAGCTGACCGGCGATGGCACGATGGTCAATGTGACGCTGTGCTTCTCCGCCAACCAGGCGCTGCTGGCGGCCAAGGCGGGCGCGACCTTCGTTTCGCCCTTCGTCGGGCGGCATGACGACAACGGCTTCGACGGCATGGCGCTGATCCGCGATATCCGCCTGATCTACGACAACTATCCCAATTTCTCGACCGAGATCCTCGTCGCCTCGATCCGCAATCCGGTGCATGTGCTCGAAAGCGCGCGCATCGGTGCCGATGTCGCGACCATGCCCGCGGCGGTGATCAAGGGCCTGTTCAAGCATGTCCTGACCGAAAAGGGCATCGAAGGCTTCCTCAAGGACTGGGACAAGACGGGCCAGTCGATCCCCACCGCATAAGTGAGCGAACAGACCCCTCTCGACCGCTTCAAGCAGGCGCTGACCGGCGCCAGCCGCGCGCTCGCGCATGAAGCGGAAGTCGAGGTGGCGTGGAGTGCGGATGCGCCGACCCAGTCGGGTAAGAACTTCCGCGTCCCCCTGCCCGGCCGCAATCTTCCCCGCGAGCAGGCGATCGAAGCGCGCGGCTTCGCCGACAGTTTCGCGCTGCGGCTCCGGCATCACAGCGAAGCGCTGCATGGCAAGGGCGCGCCGCCCGAACCGATCGCGCGCGCCTGTTACGACGCGATCGAACAGGTCCGCTACGAAGCGATCGGCTCGACGCGCTATGCCGGCATTCGCGGCAATCTCGACGCGGCGGTCGAGATGCGTACCGCGTCCGATCCGATCGTGCGCGCCGAGGCGGCGGGCGATGTCCCGCTGCCCACCGCGCTGTCGCTGATGCTGCGCGAGGCGCTGACCGGCGAAGCGGTGCCCGAACGCGCCCGCGCGGCGGTTGATCTGGTGCGCGAGGATATCCTTGCCAAGATCGGTACAGACATGGACGGGCTGGCCGATGTGCTCGACGACCAGCGCGCCTTCCAGAACCTGACGCTCGACATCCTGCGCGATCTCGACCTGACGCTGCCCGAGACCCCCGAACCGACCGATGCCGAGGATGGCGAGGACGAGGAGGGCGAGAACCCCGAGGACCAGGACGAGACCGACGAGGAAGACGAGGGCGGGGCCGAACCCGATGCCGCCGATGCCCGTTCGGAAGTCACCGATGGCGAGGCCGAGGGCGACGCCGACCAGGACGTCGAGGGCGAACAGGAAATGTCCGATGGCGATCCGTCGGACGATGGCGAGGAGGGCATGCAGCCCGTCCGCCCCAATCGCCCGTGGACCGACTTTCCCGAAGGCTTCGACTACAAGGCCTATACCCAGAAATTCGACGAGGAGATCGAAGCCGCCGAGCTGTGCGACAATGAAGAACTCGACCGGCTGCGCACCTATCTCGACAGCCAGCTGGCGGGCCTGCAGGGCGTGGTCACGCGGCTGGCCAACCGGCTGCAGCGCCGGCTCATGGCGCAGCAGAACCGCAGCTGGGACTTCGACCAGGAAGAAGGCATGCTCGATGCCGCACGGCTGACCCGCGTGGTGGTCAGCCCCGGCCACGCGCTCAGCTACAAGATCGAGCGCGATACCGAGTTCAAGGACACGGTCGTCACGCTGCTGATCGACAATTCGGGCAGCATGCGCGGGCGGCCGATCTCGATCGCCGCGATCAGCGCCGATATCCTCGCGCGCACGCTCGAACGCTGCGGCGTGAAGACCGAGATCCTCGGTTTCACCACCCGCGCGTGGAAGGGCGGGCAGAGCCGCGAGATGTGGCTCTCCGACGGGCGCCCCGCGAACCCCGGACGCCTCAACGATCTGCGCCACATCCTCTACAAAAAGGCCGACGAGCCGTGGCGCCGCGCGCGCCGCAATCTCGGCCTGATGATGCGCGAGGGGTTGCTCAAGGAAAACATCGACGGCGAGGCGCTGATGTGGGCGCACGACCGCCTGCTGCGCCGCCCCGAGGACCGCCGCATCCTGATGGTCATTTCCGACGGCGCGCCGGTCGACGACAGTTCGCTGTCGGTCAACCCGGCGGGCTTCCTCGAAAGCCATTTGCGCAAGGTGATCGACTGGATTGAGAACCAGTCGCCCGTGCAACTCGCCGCGATCGGCATCGGCCACGACGTCACGCGCTATTACAAGCGTTCGGTGACGATCATGGACGTCGAGCAACTCGGTGGAACGATCATCGAGCAATTGGCCGATTTGTTCGAGATCGAGAAATAGGCCGCGCCTGTGTGTGCGGGCGCGACGGGCCGAGGGGCGGGGCCAGAAGCCGCAAATCGGGGCGCCTGCTTGCAGGCGAGGAGGAGAGACAAGCTACAATGAACGTTACCGAAGCCGTCCAGACGCGCCGCTCCGTGCGTGCTTTCACTGACCGGAAGGTTGAGCGCGAAACGCTCGCCCGTATCCTCGAGAAGGCCCAGCGCAGTCCCTCGGGCGGCAACACGCAGCCGTGGCACGGGATCGTCCTCACCGGCGAACCGATGCAGGCGCTGTTCGACCGCGTCGCGCAGGATTTGCCCAAGGGGCGCGCGGCGTTTGCGCCCGAATACAATGTCTATCCGCCCGAGCTTGACGGGGCCTATGAACAGCGCCGTCGCGGGGTGGGCGAGGACATGTATGGCGCGCTTCAAATCTCCCGCGAGGAGAAGGGCAAGCGGCTGATGTGGTTCGCCAACAATTTTCGCGCCTTCGGGGCGCCGGTGCTGATGCTGGTCCATACGCCCCGATACATGGGCCCGCCGCAATGGAGCGATATCGGCATGTGGCTGCAGACCGTGGGCCTGCTCGCGCGCGAGGAAGGGCTCGACACCTGCTTCCAGGAAGCCTGGGCGGTCTATGCGCCGCAGATCCGCGAAATGGTCGATATCCCCGAGGATCACACCTTCTTCTGCGGCGTCGCCATCGGCTACCGCGACGAGGAAGCCGCGGTGAACAATTTCGCCGTGAAGCGCGCCGGGATCGAGGAAAGCGTGCGCTGGGAAGGGTGGTAGCTCCCTGCCCAGCAGTCATTGCGAGCCGCAAGGCGAAGCAATCCATCACCCGTCACTAGCGAAATACACCAGGTCGGAAGATGGATTGCCACGTCGCCTACGGCTCCTCGCATTGACTGCTTGTTGACCGCCCCCCGCCTCCGCGCCATTGCGCTTCGCATGACCCAAACGCCGCTCAAGCTGTTCAACTCGCTCACCCGCGAGCTGGAGGAATTCACCCCCGTCCACGAGGGCGAAGCGCGCGTCTATTCCTGCGGGCCGACGGTCTACAACTACCCCCATATCGGCAACATGCGCGCCTATGTCTTCGCCGACGTGCTCGGCCGCACGCTGAGCTGGAAGGGCTACGATCTCACCCACATCATCAACATCACCGATGTCGGCCATCTGACCGACGATGGCGATGCGGGCGAGGACAAGATGGAGAAGATGGCTGCCGCCAGGGCGCAGTCGATCTGGGACATCGCGAAGCACTATACCGAGGCCTTCTGGGCCGATGTGAAAGCGCTCAACATCCGCGAGCCGGCCAAGTGGTCGGTGGCGACCGATTACATCGACGAGATGATCGACTTCGCGAAGGGCATTGCCGACCGGCATTGCTACGAGCTCGACAGCGGGCTCTATTTCGATGTCTCGACCGTGGCCGATTACGGCCGCCTCGCACGAGCGGTGACGGAGGAAGGCGAGGGCCGGATCGACACCGTCGCGGGCAAGCGCAACGCCGCCGATTTCGCGATCTGGCGCAAGACCCCGGCGGGCGAGACGCGGCAGATGGAATGGCCGTCCCCCTGGGGAATGGGCGCGCCCGGCTGGCATCTCGAATGCTCGGTCATGGGCGAGAAACTGCTCGGCTTCCCCTTCGACATCCACACCGGCGGGATCGACCACCGCGAGATCCACCACCCCAATGAAATCGCGCAGAACCAGGCCTTCTGCGGCTGCGGCGGATTGTCGGAAGCGACCAATTCGGGCGCGAAGATCTGGATGCACAACAACTTCCTCGTCGAGCGCAGCGGTAAGATGAGCAAGTCGTCGGGCGAATTCCTGCGGCTGCAATTATTGATGGACCGGGGCTACCACCCGCTCGCCTACCGGATGATGTGCCTGCAGGCGCATTACCGCAGCGAGCTGGAGTTCTCGTGGGAGGGCCTCGGCGCCGCGCTGACGCGGTTGAAGCGGATCGTGATGGCGATCGGACCACTGAAGGATGCCGCCTCGGGCACCCCCGACCATCCCAAGTTCGCCCCGATGCGCGAAAAATTCGCCGCCGCCTTGGCCGATGATCTCAACACGCCGATCGCGCTGGTTGCGCTGGAGGAGGCGCTCGCGGTCAAGAAGGTCGATGCCGGAATCAAGCGCGCGGTCATCGCGGAAATGGACGCGGTGCTCGGGCTGGGCCTGTTCGACCTGTCCCGCGCCGACTTGCGGCTGCGGCCGGAGGGCGCGACCATCACCGAAGAGGAAATCGAGGCCGAACTGATCCGCCGCAAGCAGGCGCGCATGGCGAAGGATTTCGCCACTTCGGATGCGATCCGTGAAAGCCTTGGGGAAAAGGGTGTCGAGGTAATGGACGGCGACCCGCTGGGTTGGGATTGGAAGCTCTGACGATGGCCGACGCGCAGACCCTTCTCTGGCAACATCTCAAGGACGCGCCCCAGGGCCTTTCCTTCGTGCGCGATCACGATGCCGAAGGCTTCACCCTGCCGTTCTATTGCGCCGATGCGCATCTGGCGATCGAGGTCGATGATGATCCGTTCCGTCACAGGGAAGACGGCGCGCGCGAACGCTGGCAGGAACGCCACCGCGTCGACATCATGCAGGTTCCGCCCAGCCATGTGCAGCGCAATGCCAGCGAAGTGGCCGAGGCGATCCTCGACATCGCCGCGCGGCGCAAAGAACGGTTTGCGAAATAATCCCTGAACGGCAATGGAGGTTTCGAGGGAGAAATCGATGACCAAAGCCGTCCTGTCCGCCATGATCCGCCCGCTGGTCGAACCGCGCCTGCCCGAATGGGTCGAGCCGCTGTGGTTTGCCAGCAAGGAACAGGCGCTCGAATTTGCCCCCCAGGCGGAAATCGGCTGGTTCGACCTCAACGAGAAGGAGCCGATGGTCGAGATCGCCACCGCTGCCACGCAGCTCAAGTGGATGAACTCGATCTATGCCGGGCTCGATTTCATGCCGCTCGACCTGCTCGCCGAACGCGGCGTGGTGGTCACCAATGGCGTCGGCATCAATGCGATCACCATCGCCGAATATGTCGTCATGCTGATGCTCGCGCATGCCAAGGGCTACCGCGAAGTGGTGCGCGCGCAGGACCGCCAAGAATGGCTGCTCGATAGCCCGGGCAAGCGCGAACTGGCGGGCGAGCGCGTGCTGTTGCTCGGGATGGGCGCAATCGGATCGCTCATCAAGACGCGGCTCGAAGCCTTCGACATGAAGGTCGTGCCCGTGCGCCGCTCGGGCGCCGATGGCGCGCTCAAGCCTGGCGAATGGCGCGGGCGGCTGGGCGAATTCGACTGGGTGGTGCTGGCGGTCCCCTCGACCCCCGAAACGCGCAATATGATCGGGGCGGTAGAACTGGCGGCGATGCGGCCCAACGGCGTCCTGGTGAACATCGCGCGCGGGGATGTGGTCGACCAGCCGGCACTGGTCGAAGCGCTTCGGGAGAACAAGATCGAGGGCGCGCTGCTCGACGTCACCGATCCCGAACCACTGCCCGAGGATCATCCGCTGTGGGGCCTCGAGAATGCGCAGGTCACCATGCACCTGTCGGGCCGCGCGCAGACCAAGATGTTCCAGCGCAGCGCGGATCGTTTCATCGAAAACCTCGCCCGCTGGCACCGCGGCGAAGCGGTGCAGCCGCAGCTCGATCTCGATCTGGGCTATTGACGGAACGCACCGCCCGCCCAGGCGGTTAAAGGGTCAGACCCACCCCCGGTCCCTCCCGCCCGCGGGAGGGTGGAGATGCCGATGCCCACGCTGAAGGATACCTACCCGCTCTATCTCAACAACAAGGCCGAGCAGCCGAACACCGATCTGGCGGTAACCGACAAGTTCACCGGCGAGGTGGCTTTTCGCACCGCGCTCGCCAGCCCCGAGATCATCGATGAGGCGATTGCGGGGGCGGTAAGGGCGGCCGAACCGATGGCGCGGCTTGCCAGCTATGAACGCCAGGCGGTGCTGCAGCACTGCGTCGACCGCTTCACCGAACGCTTCGACGAGCTTGCCTACGCGCTGTGCGTCGAAGCGGGCAAGCCGATCAACGACAGCGAGGGCGAAGTCACCCGGCTGATCGATACCTTCCGCATCGCGGCGGAAGAATTGGTCCGCATGTATGGCGAGGTCATGCCGCTGGACATCTCCGCGCGCGCCAGGGGCTACCAGTCGATCTGGAAACGCTACCCGATCGGGCCGTGCAGCTTCATCTCGCCGTTCAACTTCCCGCTCAATCTTGCCGCGCACAAGGTCGCGCCCGCGATCGCGGTGGGGTGCCCCTTCGTGATGAAGCCCGCCAGCAAGACCCCGCTCGGCGCGATCATCATGGGCGAGGTGCTGGCCGAGACCGACCTGCCCGAAGGCGCGTTCTCGATCCTGCCCGCCAGCCGCGACGGGGCGGACCTGTTCACCGTGGACGAACGGCTCAAACTGCTCAGCTTTACCGGCTCGCCCGGCGTGGGCTGGGATCTCAAGGCGCGCTGCGGCAAGAAGAAGGTCGTGCTCGAACTTGGCGGCAATGCCGCGGTGGTGGTCGATCACGATGCCGATCTCGACGATGCGCTCGACCGGATCGTCTTCGGCGCCTTCTACCAGAGCGGGCAAAGCTGTATCGGCGTCCAGCGGATCATCGTGCACGAAGACATCTACGACCGCTTCAAGGACATGCTGGTCGCCAAAACGAAGACGCTGGTCGCGGGCGATCCCAAGGACCGCGACACTTTCATTGGCCCGATGATCTCGGAAGGCGAGGCCAAGCGCCTCAAGGGCTGGATCGACGAGGCGGTGGCAGGCGGCGCGACGCTGCTGACGGGCGGCAGCTGCAAGGGCAACATGCTCGAGGCAACGCTGCTTGAGGGCGTGCACAAGGACGCCAAGGCGCTCAACGAGGAAGCCTTCGGCCCGCTCGCGATCCTGCAGAAGTTTGCGGACTTCGACGAGGCGCTGGCCGAAGTGAACCGCTCGACGTTCGGCTTGCAGGCGGGCATCTTCACCCGCGACCTGTTCAAGATGTTCGACGCCTGGGACCGGCTTGAGGTTGGCGGCGCGGTGATCAACGACGTCCCCAGCTACCGCGTTGACAACATGCCCTATGGCGGCGTGAAGGACTCCGGGCTGGGACGCGAAGGAATCAAGTTCGCGATGGAGGACATGACCGAGATCCGGAACCTGGTGATCCGGCGCGGGTGATCAGGGCGAGGCGGCGGCTATTCGTTCTCAGCACGAAGGCAGCAGTCGTTCCGCTGACCCCCGACATCCGGCTTTCGCTTCACCTTCGAAACGATCGACGCGCTAGCGAAATCGGCAAGAGACCTGAATCAGCTGCACGACGCCGTAGATGATCGGGCCAACTAGGAGCCGAAGTATCGAGCCTTGAGTTCGGCAATATCCGATTGCATTGCGGCGTAATCGTCTGGGGTAAGGGTCCCGTCGTTATCTTCCTCGAGAGCCAGGTATTTTCTCAGCAAGCGAGCTCGCTCGACGCGGTACTCGCGCGCGTCGTCAATGGCACCCCGGGGAACCCCCGCGGTACCCAGCGGCGAGAGGGCGCGGAACTGGGGCGCCGCATAAGTGAGGGGGGTGAGTGTCGGATCGGGAGCACCGGTATTGGCGCTCGCTCCAGCGGCGATCATTCCTGACACCGCACATGCGACTAAAGTAGATTTCCTCATCGAAAAACCTCCCTCTGTATGAGCGAGGCATCAGATCAATTCAAACCTTTCGCATCGCTGAACAAAGCCGCGACCAAAGGGTCTTTGCCGACCGTTGCCGGGAAATTGCTCCCTACTTTATTGCTCACCGCTCCTGTCAATCCGCGTCGCGCAGCAGAAGCTGACATTAGGGCGCTCGGTCAACTCTCCTCTAGCAGCAACAACTCGCACCGCACCACCAGCCACGGTTCGGGGAGCAGGCGGTGTTCGACTTCGACCACGCCCGCATCGGCGACCAGCTGGCCGGGGATGGCGAATTCGTGATCGGGCAGGGCGGCGACGAACTTTTCACCGGCCGCCACCGCCTCGTCGCCCGCGAACAGGATCGTGAGGCTGTGCCGCGTGCCCGCAAAGGTGATGCTCGCCCAGGCCTTCTCGGTATGCATCAGCACCTCACCATGGTGCGCGTGCAGCTCGGTCAGTGCGGCGCGCAGGCGGTCGGCGGCGGTACGGCGTGCGCGCGGCGCCCGGGGCGGGGCTGTTTCATCCGACATGCGCGGTCTCCCGCGTGGGTGCGACATCACGCGCGGCCTCGAAACCGGCCATGAAACCGCGGATGCGCTGTTCGGTGCGGTCGCGCGGCTCGCGGCCCATGCGCAGATCGAGCACGAAACGCGGGTCATGCGCGGCAAGGCGGCCGAACTTGGTAGCCGCCATCTCGTGCTGGCGGAGGAATTTCTCGACGGATCGGATCAGCATGGCGGGCTCCCCAATAGGCTGGTCAGACAGGCGAATCGCTCGCCTCGTTCCTGATTTGTTCCAGTCGAAATCCTACTTGTCTAGGAAAAATCCTATGCTATAGGAATTTTCTCGCATGCTCCATCCTGCGTGACGCGGGTTGGATGGTGGCGGACTGGAGGACACGGTCTGATGAGTGACGGAATGACGCCGGACCGCGCGAAGCTGGTCGAACTGGCCGAGGCCGGACGCACCAGCCTAGCCTCGCTTTCCGCCATGCTCGGCCGCAATCCCAGCTATCTGCAGCAATTCGTCCGCAAGGGTTCGCCGCGCAAGCTGGAGGAGGCGGACCGGCGGCGGCTGGCCGAGTTCTTCGGCGTTTCCGAGGTCGCGCTGGGCGCCGATCCCGACCATGTGCGCGCGTCTGCTCCGGACGAGTTCATCACCGTACCCCGCCTCCCGCTCGACGCCTCGGCGGGTCCCGGCACGTTCTCGGCGGAGGAAATTTCCTTCGACAGCTTCCGCTTCAGCCGCCGCTGGCTGCGCGAAATGGGGCTGGAGGGCGCCGATCTCACCGCGATCCGCGTCGAGGGCGACAGCATGGAACCAACCCTGCGCAGCGGCGACGAGATCTTCGTCGACCGCAACAAGCGCTCAGGTGAGGGCATTCATGTCGTGCGCATCGGCGATGCGCTGCACGTCAAGCAGGTCCAGGCCAGCGCGCCGGGACGCATCGCGCTGATCAGCGCCAACGACAGCTATGCGCCGATCGACCTCGCGCGCGAAGAGGTCGAGGTAATCGGCCGGGTTGTCTGGAAAGGGGGGCGGGTGTGACCCGCCGCCCGATCACGACGGGCGCTTGACGTAATCGTCCGAGCGCAGCGTCAGCATGTAGTCGGCAACCAGTTCGATATCTTCTTCGACCAGGTCGACATCCATCTGCATCGGGTAATTGTGCGCATCCGACAGGAAGGTCACCAGCGTCGCGCGCGTCAGGCCCGGGCTGTTGGCGATGTCGGCAAAGCCGGGGGCCTGCGGGTCGAGCGACACCGTATCGCTCGTCACGGCATGGCATTCCCCGCACACGCCGGTGATGAAATCGGGCGTGGGCGCTGCGGCGCTGGCCACTGCGCCGCCCGGCGGGGCGGGGCGATCGGGATAGGTCTGGCATGCTGCCAGCACCGCGCAGCCCGCCGCGATGGTTGCGATATGCTTCATGAATCTGCTCCTCTACCGCGGTGTTAGCACTTTGCCGCAGATGCGGCTTGTTTTCGATCAAGAAGCCGACCATTTTTGCGGATATATGGAAACCGATACCCAAAAGCCCGCCACTCCGCCCATGAAAGCCGGTATCGTCCCGGTCACGCCGCTGCAGCAGAACTGCTCGCTGATCTGGTGCACCGCGACCAACAAGGGCGCGCTGGTCGATCCCGGCGGCGATCTCGACAAGCTCAAGGCGGCGGTCGCCAAGTCGGGGGTGGAACTGGAGAAGATCCTCATTACGCATGGCCATATGGACCATTGCGGCGAGGCGGGCGTGCTGGCGAAGGAATTGGGCCTGCCGATCGAAGGCCCGCACGAGGCGGACCGTTTCTGGATCAGCCGGCTCGAGGAAGACGGCGCCAGATACGGCATGCAGGCCGAGGTGTTCGAACCCGATCGCTGGCTGGTCGATGGCGACACGGTCACCGTGGGCGAACTGACGCTCGAGGTGATCCATTGCCCCGGCCATACGCCGGGCCATGTCGTGTTCTTCAACCGGCCGAGCAAATTTGCCATCGTCGGCGACGTCTTGTTCCAGGGCAGCATCGGGCGCACCGATTTCCCGATGGGCAACCACCAGGACCTGATCGACGCGATCACACAGAAACTGTGGCCGCTCGGCAATGACGTGACCTTCATTCCCGGTCACGGGCCGACCAGTACATTCGGCCAGGAACGCCAGACCAACGCCTTCGTGAGCGATTACGCGTTGTCGTGATACTTGTGGGGTGCGCTATCGACCTCCGTCGATAGCTTGCGCAAGGTCGGGACGGATGTCCCGACCGTACGCCGCAAAATTTCCTTCTCTTACATCACGCCAAGCGTGATCAGCACCGCAACCACCGCGAGGCCGAGCAGCGTCAGCATCGTCACCAGCGTGCCGATCATGCGCGGCTTGGTCGCGCCTTCGCCGTCCATGCCGAAGCCGTGCGCCACGCGGCCAAGCATGTAGATCGCCGCCACCCAGGCCAGCCAGGGATCGCCCTTGCCGGTCAGTTCGATGGCCGCAATCAGCACCAGGACGAACGGTGTGTTCTCGACGAAATTGAGCTGCGCGCGCATCCGCCGCGTCAGCGGACCGCCCGCATCGTCGCCGTGGATGGTCTTGGTCGCGCCGCGCATCTGCCCGACTCGGATCGCAAGCCACAAGTTGATGATCGCCGCTGCAGCCGCCGCGGTCAGTGTAACCGGCAGGATAATGCCCATGTTTCTCTCCCTCGCGTTCCCCGTGAACGCTACCCGCCTGCGTGCTAGGGCGAAGCCCGCCGCCGCGCAATCCCGCCGCGGCATGCGGAATCGGGTTGCATCGCCTGCAAATTTGGCTATTACGCGCGCCTTCACCGTCACGGTCGGGATTTTCGGGTTCACGCGCTCTTGCAGCGTGCCGGACCATCCCCTAGGGCGGCCACCGAAATTGATTGTAATTGTTTGAGGAACAGGTGCCGCCATGGCCGTCCCCAAGAGGAAAGTATCGCCCCACCGTCGCGGCAACCGCCGCTCGCATGATTCGCTCAAGGTCGAAGCTCATCACGAGTGCTCGAACTGCGGCGAACTCAAGCGGCCGCACAATCTGTGCCCGCACTGCGGATATTACAACGGCCGCGAAATCATCGCCGTCGGTCTGTAAGACCGTCAGCCAAGCCGGAGACAGCGCATGAGCCTGCCGCGTATCGCCGTCGATGCGATGGGCGGTGATGAAGGTGTGCGCGTCATGGTGGAAGGCGCCGCGCTTGCGCGTCGCCGCCACGACAAGTTCCAGTTCCTGCTGGTTGGCGACGAAACACGCATCAAGGCCGCGCTCGATACGCACCCCGGCATGGCCGGGGCGTCCGAGATCCTGCATTGCACCGACGTGGTCGGCGGCGACGAGCTGCCGAGCCGCGCCTTGCGCCGCGCCAAGACCACCAGCATGGGCCTTGCGGTCAATGCGGTGAAGCAGGGCGATGCCGGCGCCGCGGTGTCGGGCGGCAACACCGGCGCGCTGATGGCGATGAGCAAGCTCGCGCTGCGCACCATGCCCGGGCTCGACCGGCCAGCGCTGGCCGCGCTGCTGCCGACGCTGACCGACGACGATGTCGTCATGCTCGACCTCGGCGCCAATCGCGAATGCGACGCGCGCAACCTCATCCAGTTCGCCATCATGGGCGCGGCCTATTCGCGCATCGTGACCGGTCGCGAACGCCCGCGCACGCGGCTGCTCAACATCGGGACCGAGGAAACCAAGGGCACCGAAGATATCCAGGCCGCCGCCGAGGCGCTGCGCGCCGCCACCGGGCTGGCGATGGATTTCGAAGGCTATGTCGAAGCCGACAAGATCAACCGCGGCGAATGCGACGTGGTGGTCTGCGACGGGTTCTCGGGCAATATTGCACTGAAGGCGATCGAAGGCGCGGCGCGCTTCGTCACCGACCTGCTGCGCAATGCCTTCACCAGCTCGCTGCGCTCGAAGATCGGCTTCCTCGTCTCGCGTCCCGCGACCGATCTGCTGCGCCACCATCTCGACCCCAACAACCACAATGGCGCGGTCTTCCTCGGCCTCAACGGCGTGGTGGTGAAAAGCCACGGCAGCGCCAATGCCAAGGGCGTCGCCAATGCGGTGGAAGTCGCCGCGCGGCTGCTGGAGGACGACATCACCAACCGCATCAAACGCGATCTGGGCGAAATCGAAGCGGCGGGCGTTACCGCGAAATGATCCGTTCGGTGATCACCGGCACGGGTTCGGCATTGCCCGCCAAATGCGTCACCAATGCCGATCTCGCCGCCAGGGTGGACACCAGCGACGAATGGATCGTCGAGCGGACCGGCATCCGCCAGCGCTATATCGCGGGGGATAGCGAGACGACCTCCACTCTCGCCACCGCGGCAGCGCGCAACGCGCTCGAAGCGGCAGGCGTCGATGCGCAGGAAATCGGCCTGATCGTCCTCGCTACCGCCACTCCCGACCATACCTTCCCCGCCACCGCCACGCAGGTGCAGGCGGCGCTGGGGTGCGGCGGCGGGGTGGCCTTCGACGTGCAGGCCGTGTGCTCGGGCTTTCTCTATGCGCTGGCCACTGCCGATTCGCTGCTGCGGACCGGAATGGCGACAAAGGCGCTGGTGATCGGTTCGGAAACCTTCAGCCGCATTCTCGACTGGGACGATCGCACCACCTGCGTATTGTTCGGCGATGGCGCGGGGGCGGTCGTGCTCGAGGCGCAGGACGTCGCCGCGGACGGCCCCGGCATCCTCGCCAGCCGCCTGCATGCCGATGGGCAGCACAAGGACATGCTCTATGTCGACGGCGGCCCTTCGACCACGGGCACGGTCGGCAAATTGCGCATGAAGGGCCGCGAGGTGTTCCGCCACGCGGTCGTCAATCTCGCCAGCGTGCTCAGGGAAGTGCTCGAGGAATCGGGCACCAAAGCCGCCGATATCGACTGGGTGGTGCCGCACCAGGCCAATGCCCGCATCCTCGATGCCACCGCGCGCAAGCTCGACCTGCCGGCCGAAAAGGTCGTGGTGACGGTCGACCGGCACGCCAATACCTCGGCGGCTTCGGTCCCGCTCGCGCTCGATACCGCGATGCGCGACGGCCGGATCAAGACCGGCGATCTGGTGATGTTCGAGGCGATGGGCGGCGGCTTCACCTGGGGCGCCGCGCTCGCGCGGATGTAAGGGCAGCCCCGTAGCCGCGGGAACCCGTTTGCCAGCGCGCTGCCAAACCTCTATATTGCTTGGTGAAGTTCGAGTTGGGGTCGCATTCCCGTTCAGGGTCGTTTCTGGGGGAAGGATAGAATGGATATGATGCGCTCCGTAGGCACGCTTACCCGGGCCGATCTGGCCGAGACGATCAACCGCAAGATGGGGCTGTCGCGCGCCGAGTCGCTCGACATGGTCGAAGCGATCCTTGGCAAGATGTGCGATGCGCTGGCCGACGGCGAGAACGTTAAGATTTCGGGCTTCGGCAGCTTCGTGTTGCGCGACAAGAAGGAACGTATCGGCCGCAACCCCAAGACCGGGGTCGAAGTGCCGATCACGCCCCGCCGGGTGATGACCTTCCGCGCCAGCCAGCTGCTCAAGGAGCGGATTGCAAACGGCTGAGGCCGGGACAAGGGTGCGCGATGGCGGAATTCGACGACGGCAAGGAAGAGGGCGCGCTGCGCACCATCGGCGAAGTCGCCCGCGCGACCGGGATCAAGGCGCATGTGCTGCGTTACTGGGAACAGCAGTTCCCCATGCTCAAGCCGCTCACCCGCAGCGGCGGCCGGCGGTACTACCGCCCCGAAGACGTGGCGCTGGTCGAACGCATCGACGCGCTGGTCAATCGCCAGGGCTACACGCTGAAAGGCGCCAAGGCGGCGCTCAAGGGCGCTCCCGATCCGCAGGCAGCCGCACAGGTTGCCGATCCGCGCACCGCTCCGGTCGATGGCGACCTGGTCGCGCGTCTCAAGTCCATCCGCGCCGACCTGGCGGCTGCGCTGGCAGCCTGAACCCGGCTCAGTCGCTGGGGATCAGCGTCAGTTCGGTCTGGCGCCCGTCGAGGTAACGCACCGTCTCGCCATCGAAGAACGCGTCTTCCTCCGAACGGAAATCGACCACCTGTCCGCCCCATTCGGGCACTGCGTTGTAGGACGTCAGTTCGATCGACCACGCGGTGTCGGGCTGGAGGATGTACTGGCCGCGCGGATCGCCGTCCTGATTGTCCCAGAACCCGATCGGCGTGCCCGCGCCGTGGCCGTGCAGCCCGATGGGGTGCGAATAGATCGAGGGATCGAGCCCCTCCGCGATCGCCTTGCGCCGCGCGCGGGCGAGGATTTCGTTGCCGCTCGATCCTGCCGCGAAGCTGCCGATCAGCGCGTCCTGAACGCGGTTGGTGGCTGCCAGCCCGGCGCGGAGGCCCGCGGGCGCCTCGCTCTCGCCCGGCTTGAGGACATAGGCGAGATGCTGCGTATCGGTGTTGAGCCGCAGGTAGGTGATGCCGAAATCGGTCCACAGCAGGTCGCCCGGGAGGATCACCGTATCGCCGCGGAGCATCCCTTCGGCGCCCTCGCGCTGGATGCCGACCGAGGGGTGGAACCACGGCGTCAGGCCGTGCGCGGCGAGCGTGTCGCGATACCACCACTGGACATCGGCGGCCGTGGTTTCCCCCGGCGTGATGACCGCGCGCGAGAAAGCCTGCGCGATCAGCGCATGCGCGATTCGCACGACTCCGGGGTAAAGCGCGATCTCGGCGGGTGTGCGCGTTTCGAGCCAGCGGGTCGCCAGCTGCTCGCCCGACACGATCCGCTCGCGGTGCTCGGGCGCGAGCGCCTCCTTCATCATCCGGTACTGGCTCAGCGTCATCCCGTTGCCGAAGCCAGACAGATCGGACGTGTTGATCGCGATGTTCGCCGGATCGCGCTGCGCGATGATGTCCGCCACCGCCTGCCACTGGTCGGGCTGCTGCTCGGGATCCCAAGCTGCCTCGAACAGGTCGCCAAGCCCATAACGGCTGACGGTCAGCCGCTCGATTTCCTGCCCTTCGCCGGGATCGTGGAAGATCAGGATCGTCCGCCGCCGCGCATGCATGCTTTGCGCATCCAGCATCGTCGCAATGACCGGCTCCTCGAAATATTCGCGCGCCATCAGCACCCACATGGCGATGCCCTGTTCGCGCATGATTGCGGGAACGACCGTCTCCAGCCGCTGTGCCAGCACCGCGTCGATCACCTCGGCGCGCGCGCGCATGGAAAGCAGCGGCGGCATGGCGGGGGCCGCCTGTTCGGTTTCGCTCATGCCGATCTGCGTCGGCGCGGCGGAAGCGGCAGCGAGCGCGGCGGGGCTGTGGGCGGCGCAGCCCAGCAGCAGGGCGGCAAGTGGCAGGCGCAGCGACATCATCGAATTCTCCCCCGTGGCAGCGCGGCTATTCGGCCGCGAGCAGTTCTTCGGCCGCACCCAGGTCGACGCTGACCAGCCGGCTGACGCCCTTTTCGATCATGGTCACACCGAACAGCCGGTGCATCCGGCTCATCGTCACCGCATTGTGCGTCACGATCAGATAGCGGGTCTGCGTCTCGCGCGTCATCGCGTCGAGCAGATCGCAGAAGCGGTCGATATTGGCATCGTCCAGTGGCGCATCGACCTCGTCGAGCACGCAGATCGGCGCCGGATTGGTCAGGAACAGCGCGAAGATCAGCGCGGTCGCGGTCAGCGCCTGTTCGCCGCCCGACAGCAGCGTGAGCGACTGCAGCTTCTTGCCCGGCGGCTGCGCGAAAATCTCGAGGCCCGCTTCGAGCGGATCGTCGCTGTCGATCAGCGCGAGATGCGCTTCACCACCTTCGAACAGCCGCATGAACAAGCGCTTGAAGTGGTCGTTGACCTGTTCGAACGCGGCGCGCAGGCGTTCGCGCCCCTCGCGGTTGAGATTGCCGATCGACCCGCGCAGCCGGCTGACCGCCTCGCGCAGTTCCTCCTGCTCGGCGGCATTGCTGCCATGCTCGCTCTCGATCCGTTCGAGTTCTTCCGCGGCCACCAGATTGACCGGACCGATCCGCTCGCGGCTGGCGGTGAGCCGGTCCATCTCCTCGCTCTCCGCCTCCGCTGCGGCAATCACTTCCTCGTCGAATTCATAGCGCTGCGGCAGCAGCGGGGGCGGGCACTGGAAACGCTCTCCCGACACGCGCGCCATCTCGATCCGGCGGCCATCCTGGTTCTCGGCGCGCTCGGCCAGGCCGGCGCGGCTTTCGCGCGCCCTGGCCAGCGCTTCATTGGCTGCGGAAAAGTCCTTGTCGGCCTGCTGCGCCTGCGCGCTGGCGGCGCTGACCGCCTGTTCGGCTTCCGACAGCGCGCGCGTCAATCGCTCGCGGACCTGGTCGCCCTGTTCGATCTCGCGCATCAGCCCTTCGGGCTTGGCCGCGGTTACCGCGCGTTCCTGCTGTATTTCCTCGGCGCGGATTTCCATGTCGGACAGCCGCCGCGCGGCATCGCCGCTGCGCGCCTGCCAATTGGCCATGTCGCTGCGTTGCGCTGCGGCGCGCTCGCGTGCGACCGCCAGCGCCTGGTCGTAGCTGGCGAGTTCGGCGGCACGCGCCTGCAAGGTCGCCCGCGCCGCCTCGTTCTTTGCGCGCGCGGCTTCGAGCGCGGCGCGCCCCGCTGCGGGATCGGGCAGCGCATCGCGCCGCGCCTGCGCGGCATCGAGTTCGGTGGCGGCCGCGGCGATCAGCTCGCCCTGTTCGTTTTCACTGCGCGCGAGTTCCTCGAGCCGCGCGGCCAGCCGTTCGCGAGCCGCCTCGGCCTGGTCGAGCGTGCGCAGCGCCTGGCGTTCGGCATCCGCAGCGCCCGCCAGCTCGCGTTCGCGCGCGACGAGATCGCGCTGCAACCGCGCCAGTTCCTCGCCCGCAGTGTCGAGCGCGGCCTGTGCGTCCTCCGCAGCTTCGCGCAGCGCCGGCAGGTGTGCATCGAGCTCGGCAAAGCGGTTTTCCGCCTCCAGCCGCGCGGCTTCGGCCGAACCTTCGCCGCGCACCACCAGCCCGTCCCAGCGGCGCAATTGCCCGTCGGTGGTGACCAGCGCATGGCCCGGCGCGAGCGCGCGGCCGTCATCCTCGTCGGCAACCTGGACCAGCGCCAGCAGCGCGCGCAATTCCTGCGGCGCGCTCTCGACATGCGCGGACAGGCTGCCGGCGACGGGCGCGGGTGGTTCGGCCCCGGTCCAGTAGCGCCCCTCGGCATCGCCATCGGGCGCGCCGAGCAAGGCCTTGCCATCGCGCCCCAGCGCCGCCGCCACCGCGCGTTCATAGCCCTTGGCCGCGCGCACGCCGTCGATTGCCTGCTGGCGCCCGCTGCGCTTGGCCGCGGCGCGTTCGCGTGCATCGCGGTCGCGCTTCAGCGCTTCCCATTCGCGCTGGACGCCCGACAGTTCGGCGCGGGCCTCGGCCAGCTGCGACGATGCCGTATCGCGCGCAGCCTGCAGTTCCGCCTTGCGCGCCTGCATCGTCTCGATCGTGCCGCGCAGGTTGCCGAGGCGCGTGCCTGCTTCTTCCGCTGCCGCACGCGCCGCGGCGACATCGGCGTCGGGATCCTCGCCCGCCAGCGCGGCGCGTTGTTCGGCCATGCGCCGAGCCTCTGCCTCGACCCGGTCGAGCCGCGTGCGCGCCTGCGCGATCGCAGCTTCGGCGACGCGCCATTCAGCCTCGACCCCGGCATTGTCGGCAGTCGCGCGCGCCAGCGCGAGTTCGGCGGCGCGGCTGTCGCGCTCGGCCTGTTCGCGCCCGCGTTCCAGCGCCGGGCGGCGCTCCTCGTCGGCGGCCAGCGCCTGTTCGCTTTCGGCGAGTTCGCGTTCGAGCCGCGACAGCGCCTCGGCGGCGTCCCGCGTCAAGCGGTCGGCATCGCCGCGGTCGGCCTCGAGCCGCGCCTTCTGGCGGTCGAGATCGGCCAGCCGCTGTTCGGCGGCCTCGAGCTGGCTGGTCAGCGCCGCCATGCGGTGGCCATGCGCGCTGGCATCGTCGCGGCGATCGGCCTGTTCCTCGCGCGCTTCGGCCAGCGCTTCCGCTGCGCTGCGCTGCGCCTTCTGCGCTTCGTCGGCGGCCGTCTGCGCCTCGTTCACGCGCGCTTCCGCATCGGCGGCAGCGGCCTTGGCCTGTTCGGCTGCCGCGGCGGCATCGCGCCAGCGCGCGAAGACCAGCCGGGCCTCGGCGGTCTTTATCTTGTCGGACAGTTTCCGGTAGCGCTCGGCCTGCTTCGCCTGCCGGCGGAGCGAGGCGATCTGGCTGTCGAGCCCGGCCATGATGTCCTCGAGCCGTTCGAGATTGGTCTCGGTCTGGCGCAGCTTGCTTTCCGCATCGCGGCGGCGGACGTGCAGCCCGGCGATCCCCGCGGCTTCCTCGAGCATCTGGCGGCGTTCGGTCGGCTTGGCGGCGATCACCTGCGCGATCTTGCCCTGGCTGACCAGCGCGGGGCTGTGCGCCCCGGTGGCGGCATCGGCGAAGATCAGCGCCACGTCCTTGGCGCGCACATCGCGTCCGTTGAGGCGATAGGCGCTGCCCGCGCCGCGCTCGATCCGGCGGACGACTTCCATCTCGTCGCCGTCATCGTCCGCGCCGTGCAGCACCACTTCGGCGAAATCGCGCTGCGGGCGGCTCTGCGTACCCGCGAAGATGACGTCTTCCATCCCGCCCGAGCGCATCGACTTGGGCGAGTTTTCGCCCATCACCCAGCGGATCGCCTCGAGCAGGTTGGACTTGCCGCAGCCATTGGGGCCGACGACCCCCGTCAGCCCCGGTTCGATATGCAAGGTGGCAGGTTCGACGAAGCTCTTGAAGCCGCTCAGCCGGAGCTTCGAGATCTTCATCCGCGCCTATGCCCCCCGCGTGCCGGACTTACCTGGCGCCGGCACGCTGAAGAATGGGTTCCAGTGCGCCCCAGGTGTTGGCATCGACCTTGTTGCCATTGAGTTCGAAGGTCGGGGTGCCGGTGATGTCGAATTCGCTGCTGTAGCGCTGCGTGTAATTGGCCATGTCCTCGAGCGCGCCGACATCGGCCAGGCACTGGCGGCCCTGGTCTTCGCTGATCCCGCGCGCGGCGAAGAAATCGAGATAGCCCATCTGTTCGGCGGCGACCACGAAACGCTCTTCCATCGGGCGCTGCATCGCGGCCTCGAAGGCCGCCTGGTTGGCCTGGATCGGCTGCATGATGGTTTCGTAATTGGCCCAGACCTGGTCCGACAGCGGGATCACCGCTTCGACCGGGCCGCATTGCGTCATGCGCTGCAGCAGCAGGTCAAGCGGGCCGTGCACGGCGAACTGGCGCAATTCGAAGCTGACCACGCCGCTATCGACATATTCGAGCAGCGGTTCGCCGCCTTCCATCGAGAAGCGCGCGCAGGTGGGGCAGGTAAGCGAGCCGTATTCGACCAGCTTGAGCGGGGCGTCGGGATTGCCGACCAGCGTGCCGCCTTCTTCGGTCATCACCGCGGTGGTGCGCCATTCGCTGCCCGCGGGCGCGGGAATGGCGGCGATTGCGTCGCCTTGGATTTCGCCGCTCTGCTCGGCGCCCGATCCGCAGGCGGCAAGCGCCAGGGCGAGCGGGGCGGCAAGGGCGAAGCGCAGGGTCTTGGTCATCGGATTCCTCGTGTCTGGATGGCGAAGGCTAGGCCGGAGGGCGGGGGCAGGGGAAGCCGCCGCGCGGCGTATCCACAGGGCTTTCCCCCGAAAAGGCGGATCATTCGCCCGCTAGAGCGCGTCGGCGAGCTGGGGTTCGAGCGCGGACCAGTCATGCGTTCCCTCGAGCAGTTCGCCGTCGAGCACGAAGCTGGGCGTGCCGGTGATGCCGTAGCGTTCGGCATCGGCGGCCGAGCGGTCGGCCAGCGCGCTGGCCTTGGCTTCGTCGGTCAGGCATTGGTCGATCTCGGCACGTTCGTAGCCGCGCGTCTCCATGATGTCGTAGAAATCGAGATCGCTGGCGATTGCCTGGAAGCGCGCCGACAGGCTGCCGAACTGCCAGCGCGACCGCTGCGCCTGCGTGGTCTTGCGCGCCTTCTCGATCCATTCGTCATAGCGATACATGATCGCTTCGTGATTGCCGCCGAACCTCTTGGGATCGCCGCAATGCGTCAGCAGCGTTGCGGTAAGGTCGATCGGGTCGCGGATCAGGTGCCGGATTTCGTAGCTGAAGCGGCCGGTCGGAACCAGCGTCAGCTTGATCGCGCCATCACCCTCGCGCGCGAAAGTGGCGCAGTGCGAGCAGGTGTAGCTCATGAATTCGACCAGCCTGGTTTTCGCTTCGGGATTGCCGAAGCGGTGCCCGCCATCGGTTTCGTCGAGCATTCCGGCCCAGTTGCCGCCGGGCAGCATCGGCCGGTCCTGCGCGCTGGCGGAAAGGGCCAACGTTCCCGCGCCGGCCAGCGCCAGCGCAGCGATCATCGCGGTTTTCGTCTTCACCTGTTGTCGTTCCCATCCTCTTGCGATTCGAGGCTGCGCGCCAGCAATTCGAGCACGGTGCGCAGTTCCGGATCGCCGATATCGCGCAGACTGTCGCCCAATTCCATCGGAATGGGCTTGAGCGACGGCGGCGCCTTGGGCTTTTCCCTGTCGGGCGGCGGCTTAACCTCACCTTGCCGCAGCTTGATGCGGGCCACCGCGCGGTAGCCGAAGAAGCGGTTCACGCGGTCGATGATCTCGGGGATGACCTGCTGCACCAGCGGCGCATGTGCGGGTTTGACCACCAGGTGCATGATCCCTTCGGACTTCTCGCCGGGGGGAAAGCGGATCATCTCGGGGGTACAGGTCCGCGCATGCACGGTGCCGACGATTTCGGGCCACCGGCTGACGATCGAGCTCTGCACGAAACCGAAGCGGCGGAACGCGCTGCGACCGATCTGCGGCATCAGGTCGCTGATCGGCTTGGCGCTGCCGCCGCGCGGGCGGCTGTATTGCTTCGCCGCGGGCTGCTTGCCGCCCGATCTCGCGCCGCGCGGGGGCTTTGCGCCGCCCTTGGTCTTGTCGCTTTCCATGATGGCGATGCTCATGCCATAGGCGCGCCGTGGCCGCCACCGTCTCCGAAACTTTGCTTGCCTGGTACGATCGCCATGCGCGCGACCTGCCGTGGCGCGCGCCGCCCGGCGCGGCGCCGCCCGATCCCTATCGCGTGTGGCTGTCCGAAGTGATGCTGCAGCAGACAACGGTGGCGGCGGTGAAGCCCTATTTCGCAGCCTTCACCGCGCGCTGGCCCGATGTCGAGGCGCTGGCCGCCGCGCCCGAGGATGACGTCATGGCGGCGTGGGCGGGGCTGGGCTATTACTCGCGGGCGCGCAATCTGGTGAAATGCGCGCGCGCCGTGGCGGAGCGCGGCGGGTTTCCCGCGACCGAGGCGGACTTGCGCGAATTGCCGGGGCTGGGTGCCTACACCGCCGCGGCGGTGGCGGCGATCGCCTTCGGCCGGCGCGCGGTGGTCGTCGATGCCAATGTCGAGCGGGTCGTCGCCCGGCTGTTCGCGATCGAGGACCCGTTGCCCGGCGCGCGCAAGGCGATCCGCAGCGCCGCGGACCGCGTCACCCCCGATCGGCGCGCGGGCGATTTCGCGCAGGCGATGATGGATCTGGGTGCGACCGTCTGCACCGCGCGCGATCCCAGGTGCCTGCTGTGCCCGCTGGCGCAGGCGTGCGCGGCGCGCGCAGCGGGCGATCCTGCACGCCTCCCGGTCAAGGCGCCGCGCAAGGCCAAGCCGCTGCGCCGGGGCCGCGCCTGGTGGATCGAGCGTGACGGGGCGGTGTGGCTGGTTCGCCGCGCGGGCACGGGGATGCTGGGCGGGATGCGCGCGCTGCCCGACGACGGCTGGAGCGCGCAGGGCGATGGCACCGCCGATCCGCCGTTGGCGGGGGCATGGGAAAATGCGGGCGTGGTGCGGCATGTCTTCACGCATGCCGCGCTCGAACTGTCGGTGCTGGTGCAGCGCGACGCGCCGCAGCCCGCGGGGCCGGGCGAATGGTGGCCGCTCGACCGGATCGAGGAGGCCGGGCTGCCGACGCTGTTCGCGAAGGCCGCGCGGCTGGTGCGCGCGGCCTAGATCAGCCCGCCGCCGATGCTCAGCCGGATTGCGGCGATCAGCAGCACGACGAGGCAGAAATTGCGTCCGCCATTGGTCGAGGACAGCTGGCCGACGACCACGCCGAGGACGATCAGCGGCAGCGCCAGCCAGTTCGCCCAGCCGAGCAGCGGGATGGTCGCGGGGATGACGATGACGAGCGAGAGCAGTCCGAGGAGGATCGAAAGGAGGTTCAGCATGTGTCGTATATGGATAGGACACTGCCCGAATGCAACCGTTTCAATTCGCAATTGACGCTCCGCCGCCGGTCCCGCAAAACCCCGTCAAAGAGCTTCCGGAGAGACGTCAATGGCCTATCGCGAATTCGACACCCCCAACCTGTCCCGCCGCGCGCTGCTGCGCGGGGGTGCCTGGCTGACCGCGGGGGCTGCGCTCGCCGGTGCGCCGCTGGGGCGGGTGGCGATGGCGCAGGCGGGTACCGCCAGCTGGCCCGCGGTCACCGCGCTGGCGGACAAATACGTGTCCGAACGCAAGGTCGCCAATATGGTCGCCACGCTCGGCTGGGGCCGGCAGGACCCGCTCACGATCGCCCGCGGCACGCTGGCGCTGGGCGGGGCGGCGCAGGCCGATGCCGACAGCCTCTACCGCATCTATTCGATGACCAAGCCGATCACCGGCATGGCCGCGATGATGATGATCGACGAGGGCCGGCTCGGGCTCGACCAGCCGATCGCCGAATTGCTGCCCGCCTACGCCGACATGCAGGTGCAGAAGACCTATGATGGCTCGGTCACCGATGTGGTGCCCGCCGAACGGCCGATCACCGTCCGCCAGCTGCTCACGCACACTGCGGGACTCGGCTATGGCATCGTCCAGAAGGGCCCGATTACCGAGGCCTATGCCGAGAAGGGCCTGATCCCGGGCCAGGTCAGCCGCATGCCGATCCCCGGACTTGGCCGTGCCAAGGCGGTCGAGGGGCTCGATGTCTTCGCCGACCGACTGGCCGAGCTGCCGCTGGTGCTGCAGCCGGGGACCAAGTGGAGCTATTCGGTCAGTCTCGACCTGCTCGGCCGCGTCATCGAGGTCGCCTCGGGCATGGCCTTCGACGAATTCCTGCGCACGCGGATCTTCGAACCCACGGGGATGACCAGCACCTGGTTCACCGTGCCCGACAGCGAAATCGGCCGCTTCACCACCAATTACGGCATCATGAACGGCACGCCGCTGCCGGTCGACCCGGCCAAGGCCTCGATCTATCTCGACCCGCCGCCGTTCCCCTTCGGCGGGGCGGGGCTGGTCTCCAGCCCGCGCGACTACGACCGCTTCCTCCAGATGCTGCTCGGCTACGGCGTGATCGAGGGCAGGCGCGTGATGGGCGAACTCGCGGTCCGCGTGGGCACGTCCAACCTGCTGCCCGAAACCGCCACCACCGAAGGCACCTGGGTCGAAGGCCAGGGCTTTGGCGCGGGCGGCCGCGTGAGCGACGGGTCCTATGGCTGGGGCGGCGCGGCAGGCACGATCGCCTTCGTCAATTACAAGGCGGGGCTGCGTGCCAATTTGATGACGCAGTTCATGCCGTCGGACAGCTACCCCATTCACGAAGGCTTCCCCGAAGCGGTGACCGCCGATCTGGCCGCGATGCAGGGGGCGAAGGCGTAAGCCGTGCTGTCGTTTACCGGGTCGCGGCTCGACCGTGCCGATCACGTCCGCGCCGACCCCGAACGGCTGGCGGGATACATGAACTGGAAGGCGCGGGTGCTCGCGCTCGACGGACTGATCCCCGCGCTCGACGATAGCAACCGGCTGGTCTGGGGCACGCTGGCCGACGTGCCTGAAGATGCCGAGCTGTGCTTCCTCGGGCTGGACGAAGGCAAGGCCTGCTTCGCCGCGGTTCCGCCGCGCGGCGACGCCACCCCGCGCATGGCGAACCCGCAGCTGTGGTCGCTGATGGCGACGCTGCCGCCCGACGACCTGGCGCTGTACGGCGGTGCGCGCAGCCTGACCGACTGGCATGCGCGGCACCGGTTCTGTGCGCAGTGCGGCGGCGATACCAAGCTTGCCAAGGGCGGCTGGCAGCGCAATTGTACCGCCTGCGAAGCGAGCCATTTCCCGCGCACCGACCCGGTCACGATCATGCTGGTCGAACACGAAGGCCGGCTGATGCTGGGCCGCGGGCTCGGCTGGCCCGAAGGGCGCTTCTCCGCGCTGGCGGGCTTTGTCGAACCGGGCGAAAGCATCGAGGAAGCCGTCGCGCGCGAAGTGCTGGAAGAAGCCGGCGTGCGGGTGCGCGACGTGACCTATGTCGCCAGCCAGCCGTGGCCGTTCCCCAGCCAGCTGATGATCGGCTGCCACAGCCATACCGATAGCGACGAACTGACGATCGACGAGACCGAGATGGCCGAAGTCGAATTCTTCACTCGCGCGCAGGTGCAGACGGCGATGGCGGGCGATGGGCCCTTCGTCGCCCCGCCGCCGCACGCGATCGCCCATCACCTCATGCAATGGTGGATCGAGCAATGAGCGAAACAAGAACCCTGCGGATCGATATCTGGTCCGATGTCATGTGCCCCTGGTGCCTCGTCGGCTGGGGCAGCCTGCAGAAGGGCCTCGCGCAGCTCGAGGGCGAGATCGAGGCCGATATCCGCTGGCACGCTTTCGAACTCAATCCCGACATGGCACCCGAAGGCGAGGAGCGCACCGCGCATATCGCGCGCAAGTACGGCACCACGACCGAACAGTCGAAAGCGGTGCAGGGGCGCATGCGCGAGGCCGCGGAAAATGCCGGCGTCTCGCTCGATTACGAGGGCGGCAACCCCGAACCCACGGGCATGATGTGGAACACTTTCGCGGCGCACAAGCTGCTGACCTGGGCGGGCGAGGAACATGGCCCGCAGCGCCAGACCGCGCTCAAGCTCGCGCTGTTCCGCGCGCACTTCAACCACCGCCGCGCGCTGGGCGATGACGCAGTGCTGCTCGACATCGCCGAGGAAGAGGGTTTCGACCGCACCGCTGCGCGCGCGGCTCTGGCCAGCGAGGAGCTGGCGCACAAGGTCCGCGCGGAAGAACGCGCGGCGTGGGACCTCAACATCACCGGCGTGCCCGCCATGGTGGTGGAGAACAAGTTCATGATCCCCGGCGCGCAGCCGGCCGAAGCCTATGCCGACGCGCTGCGCCGCGTGGCGGAGAAAACCGCGGCCTGAACGCAAACGCCCCGCCGGGAAGGGCGGGGCGCTGCATTATCGGTCATGGGCGAGGAATCAGCCGCGCGAGTCCCGCATGGCGGCCAGCGTCTTGTCGCCCTTCTGCGCATCCTGCGCGGGATTGTCCGAACCCGTTTCGGGTTCGCGATTGTCGGGATCGGTCGCGCTGTTCAGCTCGCCGCGTTTGCCGACCTGGCGGTTCACTTCGCCGCCGGAGGAACCCTGCTGCGACGGGGTCGCATTCTCGGTCATCTCGGCGATCAGTTCGTTGTCGGGGTGAAGCGATTGGCGTTCGGGCATAAGTTGTTTCTCCTTTGCCCTACCAACGGACTGCCCCGCCCGGATGTTCCATTCAGCGCCGCCGCGTGCGGTCAGATCAAGCCGAGCCGTTCGAGCTTGCCCGCCAGCTTGCCCGGCAGCGCATCGCCGATATCCTCGCCGGGGGCGAGGTCGCGCGGGGGTTCGCCCTTGAGATAGCGCCAGCCCTGGTGCGCGCGCTTGGGGCGCGGATGGACGCGGACGAGCTCGGGCTTGAGGTCGATCGACCAGCGCCCGTCACTGGTCTCGCTGAACCCGAGGATTTCGCTGCGTGCGACGATGCTGTGCTGGTGGATCCAGTAGAGCGACCCGCCGATGCATTCTTCCCATTTGGTCGGGCGATAGCGCGTGGTCAGATTGGGGCTGCGCCGCGCGGCGTACCAGTTCTCGATATCGCCATAGGTCTGCGCACCGAAAGCGATCTTGGTCAGGTTGAGCGGCATGGCGTGGATGTAGCGCTTTGCCCCCATATCTCAACCGCGATCCGGAGCCGGTCCTCAATCTCAATTGTCGTCCGGGGTGACGGGATGAAGGGCGGCAAACTCACTGCTTTCCTACACCGACCCGCCACTGGCAGGATGCACCAATGCGCGCATCTCTAACCCTCCAGCTCCCGCAATTCCGCGGTTTCGCAGCGCAGCGACCACCCGCGGCATTTTTTCGCCCTGGACCGTGTAACAGGCGGTCCATGTGTAGGCTTGCTAGCCCACCGCGCCGCTGGCCACGGCCAGTCCGAGGAAGGCGAAGAAGCCCATCGAATCGGTGATCATCGTCACGAACACGCTGCTGGCCACTGCCGGGTCCTGGTCGAGCCGTTCGAAGGCAACCGGCACCATCACCCCGGCAAAACCCGCGGTGACGACGTTGATCACCATCGCCAGCGCGATCACCGCGCCCAGCGTAGGGGTGAAGATTACCCCCGTCGCCAGCCCCACCAGCACCGCGATGGTCATGCCGTTGAGCACCGCCACGCGCATCTCGCGCAGCAGGATGCGGCGCGTGTTGCTGCGCGTCAGCTGGTTGGTGGCAATCGCGCGGACGGTCACCGCCATGGTCTGCGTGCCGGCATTGCCGCCAATGCTGGCGACGATCGGCATCAGCACCGCCAGCGCGACCAGCTTTTCGATCGCCGCGCCGAACAGCGCGATGATCACCGAGGCGACCAGCGCGGTGCCCAGATTGGCGACCAGCCAGCGCACGCGCGCCGAATAGGCTTCGCGGATCGGCTCGTTGATGTCGCCTTCGCCCGCGCCGCTCATCAGCAGCGCGTCCTCGCCCGCTTCCTCGGAGATGATGTGGACCACGTCGTCCACCGTCATCTGGCCGACCAGCCGGTCGTTCTCGTCGATCACCGCGGCGCTGATGAGGTTGTACTTCTGGAACATCAGCCCGACCTCTTCCTGATCGAGCAGGACGGGGATCAGCGTCTGGTCGCGCTTCATCACGTCGGCCAGCGGGATCGTGCGCGGCGCGCGCAGCACCCAGCTCAGCGCGCAGGTGCCGACCGGGTGGTGCTTCTCGTCGACCACGAAGATCTCGTAGAAATCGTCGGGCAGGTCGCGCCCGTCGCGCAGGAAATCGATCAAATCGCCCACGGTCAGGTGCTCGGGCACGGCCACGAAATCGCGGCTCATCAGACGGCCGGCGGTTTCCTCGGGATAGGAGAGCGCGGACTGGATCGCGATCCGGTCCTCCATCTCGACTCCGGCCAGGATCGCGCGCTGGTTGGCCTCGTCGAGATCCTCGATCAGCTGGACCGCATCGTCGGTTTCGAGCTGGTCGACGATCTGCGCCACCGCTTCGGGCGGCAGCGCTTCCATCATGTCTTCGCGGACGTAGTCGTTGAGTTCGGCGACCACTTCCGAGGTCATCAGGTCGGTGATCGCCGCGGCCAGTTGGTAGCGCTGTTTGCGCTCGAACAGTTCGAGCAAGTCGGCGATGTCGGCGGGGTGGAGCGGTTCGACCAGCTCGTACACCGCCTTGGTGTCGCCGTCCTCCAGCGCCTGCTCGACGGCTTCGACATACTCCTTCTTGAGCGTGTTTTCCTCGTCCATCCGCTCGTCGTCGATGCGGTCGTCGGGGCGCGCTTCGTCGGCCGACTCGCGCGCCAGCAGGAAACCGTCATCGTCGAGGGGGCGGTCGCTTTCGCTCATGGCAGCGGTCTAGGCAGACCCGGGGGGAATGCAAGCGGCCGGTGCCATTCGACTGGTGACTCTCGGCCCACAATCCCTATGTAGGCCGCCAATCACTCACAGGAGACACGATCCATGGCCGACAAGCTGACTTTGACCCTCGACACCGGCGACGGCGAAAACAAGGACGTAGTGATCAAGCTGCGCCCCGATCTCGCGCCCGGCCATGTCGAACGCATTACCACGCTGGCCGGCGAAGGCTTCTACGACGGGGTGGTCTTCCACCGCGTGATCCCCGGCTTCATGGCGCAGGGCGGCGATCCGACCGGCACCGGCATGAGCGGCAGCGACAAGCCCGACCTCAAGGCCGAATTCAACAGCGAACCGCACACCCGCGGCACCTGCTCGATGGCCCGCACGCAGGTGCCCGACAGCGCCAATTCGCAGTTCTTCATCTGCTTCGACGATGCCGAATTCCTCGATGGCCAGTACACCGTCTGGGGCCAGGTCGAGAGCGGCATGGAACACGTCGACGCGCTGCCCAAGGGCGAACCGCCCGCAAACCCGGGCAAGATCGTCAAGGCGACGGTTGGTTGAAACTCCGACCGATCTCGGCGTTATTGATAGTAGGTTTCCTCTCAAGCTGTGATCTTCCGAAAACATGGACGGAAGAAGACATTCGCGAGATGGCTAGGGAGGAAACCCGCTATGTTGCGAATGTCGTAGATACAAATGCTGGCAAGTCGAACGATCTGAGCGAGCGGGTCGAGCGATTGGAGTCGGAAGTCGAAGACCTAAACTCGAAGATCGACTTCCTTGAAGCAGAGAATGCGCTTTTGAGAGCAGAGCTAAGCTACTAGCGACAATGAAACCGACCACCACCCCTCCCAAGACCTACCGGGTCAAGAGCTTCGGCTGCCAGATGAACGTCTATGACGGCGAACGCATGGCCGAGATGCTCGACGCGCAGGGCATTGAGCCCGCGGCCGAGGGCGAGGATGCCGATCTGGTGGTGCTCAACACCTGCCACATCCGCGAGAAGGCGGCGGAGAAGATCTATTCGGACATCGGCCGCCTGACCAAGGGCAAGACGCAGACCAAGCCGCCGATGATCGCGGTCGCGGGCTGTGTCGCGCAGGCCGAGGGCGAGGAGATCATGAAACGCTCGCCCGCGGTGAGCATGGTCGTCGGCCCGCAGGCCTACCACCGCCTGCCCGAAATGCTGGACCGCGCGGTGCAGGGCGAACGCGCGACCGATACCGACATGCCCGCGATCGCCAAGTTCGCCGCCTTGCCCGAACGCCGACGGATCGGCCCGACCGCCTTCCTCACCGTGCAGGAAGGCTGCGACAAGTTCTGCACCTATTGCGTGGTGCCCTATACGCGCGGCGCAGAAATCTCGCGTCCTTACAGCGACCTGGTGACCGAAGCGCGCAAGCTGGTCGAAGCCGGCGCGAAGGAAATCACGCTGCTCGGCCAGAACGTCTCCGCGTGGAGCGGCGAGAACGACAGGGGCCACACAGTCGGTCTCGCGGGGCTGATCCGCGACATCGCGGCGATCGATGGCCTCGCGCGCATCCGCTACACCACCAGCCACCCCGCCGACATGGACGACGAGCTGATTGCCGCGCATGGCGACACGCCCAAACTCATGCCGTTCCTCCACCTGCCGGTGCAGGCGGGCAGCGATCGCGTGCTGAAAGCCATGAACCGCAGCCACAGCGTAGAGAGCTATCTCAAGCTGCTCGACCGCTTCCGTGCTGCGCGGCCCGACCTCGCGCTGTCGGGCGACTTCATCGTCGGCTTCCCCGGCGAGACCGACGCCGAGTTCGAGGAAACGCTGCAGCTGGTCGGCGAGGTTGCCTATGCGCAGGCGTTCAGCTTCAAATACTCGCCGCGCCCCGGCACCCCGGCCGCGACGATGGACGGGCAGGTCGCCAAAGAGGTCATGGACGAGCGCCTCCAGCGGCTCCAGGCCGCGCTCAACCGCGACCAGCTGGCGTTCAACCAGAACACCGTGGGCCGCACCTGCGAGGTGCTGGTCGAACGCAAGGGCAAGCTGCCCGGCCAGTGGCTCGGCAAGACGCCGTGGCTGCAGAGCGCGTGGTTCGAAGGCGACGTGCAGATCGGCAACCTGGTGCAGGTCGAACTGGTCGAGGCGGGGCCCAACTCGCTTGCCGGGATGCTGCGCGAAACCGTCGCTGCCTGATTACAGCGGGATGACTATCCACCGTCCCGCGCCGGGGACCAGCTTGCGCGTCATGCGTTGAAGCCTAAACTCCGACTCGCATTTGAAAGGAGCCTATGGCCCGCAAACCCGTACAGAAGGACGCCCAGGCCTTCTCCCCGCCGCCTTCGCCGCAGCGCGAAGTGCGCCGCGCGCAAATCGATATCAGCTTCGAGAACCAGAGCTTGCTGGCCGCCCTGTTCGGCCAGTTCGATGCCAATCTGGTACAGGTCGAGAACCGCCTCGGCGTGTTCATGTCGGCGCGCGGCAACCAGCTGCATATCGAAGGACCCGAAGATAGCGTGGCGCGCGCGCGCGATGTGCTCACCGCTATGTATGACAGGCTGGCGGTGGGGCAGGATCTCGACGCCGGGGCAATCGAAGCGCTGATCACCATGTCGGACGAACCCACTCTCGACGGGATCGTCGATGCCGATGCGGGCAATGGCAAGGGCGGTCCGCCGATCATGATCCGGACGCGGCGCAAGACCATCGTTCCGCGCAGCGCGATGCAGGCAACCTACATGCGCAGCCTGGTGCGCGACGACATCATCTTCGCGCTAGGTCCGGCGGGAACGGGCAAGACCTACCTCGCGGTGGCGCAGGCGGTGGCGCAGCTGATCACCGGCAGCGTGCAGCGCCTGATCCTTTCGCGTCCGGCGGTGGAAGCGGGCGAAAAGCTGGGCTTCCTGCCCGGTGACATGAAGGAAAAGGTCGATCCCTACCTGCGCCCGCTGTACGACGCGCTCTACGATTGCATGCCGCCCGAACAGGTCGAGCGGCGGCTGGCCTCGGGCGAAATCGAGATCGCGCCGATCGCCTTCATGCGCGGCCGCACGCTGGCGGATGCCTTCGTCATCCTCGACGAAGCGCAGAACACCACGCGCGAGCAGATGAAGATGTTCCTCACCCGCTTCGGGCAGAACAGCCGGATGGTGATCTGCGGCGATCCGCGGCAGGTCGACATTCCCGGCGGCGACGGGATGAGCGGGCTGGCCGATGCGGTCGGCAAGCTGGAGGGCGTCGATGGTTTCGGCACCATCCGCTTCACCGCCGCCGATGTGGTCCGCCACCCGATCGTCGGGCGCATCGTCGAGGCCTACGAGGGGCCGAACGCATAATGACAAAAACCATTATGTCGTCACCCCCGCGCAGGCGGGGGTCCCGCTACCTTCGGGCGTGACTTTCGAGAAAGGCGGCTACGTTTACATCATGGCAGACCGCTACCGCGGTACCATCTATGTGGGCGTGACTGCCGATATTGCCGCGAGGGCAGTGCAGCACCGCGAAGGGAAGGGCGGGTCGTTTACCCACCGGTATGGGCTCACACGGCTCGTCTATCTCGAGCGCTACGATGACATTACCGATGCTATCGCGCGCGAGAAAGCGGTGAAGAAATGGAACCGCGCGTGGAAGATCAGGGCGATCGAGGAGCAGAATTCCGAGTGGCACGATCTGTTCGACACGCTGAACATGTAGCAGGAGCGCGATCCCCGCCTGCGCGGGGATGACGAAGGATTAGAACGGTGGATTTCGACATCGACATCGACGGCTGGCCCGCGGACGTGGAGTGGGATGCGCTGACCGTGCGCGCGCATGCGGCGCTGGGCACTGTCGAGCCCGCGCTGCACAATCCGCGGCTGACCGCTTCGGTGCTGTTCACCTCCGATGCGGACGTCCACGCGCTAAACAAGGAATGGCGCGGCAAGGACAAGCCGACCAATGTGCTGTCGTTCCCCATGCTCGAGCGTGAGGACCTGCTCGACCTTGCACCCGAGGGGCCGCCCGAAATGCTCGGCGACATTGTGCTGGCCGCGGGCACCTGCGCGCGCGAGGCAGCGGAGAAGGGGGTGCCGCTGGAAACGCATGCGACGCACCTGCTTATACACGGTTTGTTACACCTTGCCGGGCACGATCACGTCGATTCGGACGCACAGGCCGAGGCAATGGAGGCGCTGGAAATCGCAGCGCTTGCAAAACTGGGTATCGGCGACCCATATGGGGACCGCAATTGACTGGAGTACACTGGTAGGGCCATGCCCGATTCTTCATCACCCGCGGGAGACGCGGAGAGTAGCAGCGGGCTGATCCTCGCTATCCGGAAATTCTTCGACCCCGATCACGGCGAACGCTCGCTGCGTGCGCAGCTCGAAGACGCGATCGACGAGCACGAGGACGAGAACGGCGAGGATACGCCCGAACACAGCGGCACGGGCGACCTGTCGCTGGTTGAACGCCAGATGCTGCGCAACCTACTGCATTTTTCCGAGCACGACGCCGACGATGTCGCGGTGCCGCGCGGCCAGATCATCGCGATCGAGGCCACGGCGAGCTGGGACCAGCTCGTCGAGACCTTCGCCGAACACGGCCATTCGCGCATGCCGGTCTATCGCGAGCAGCTCGACGATGTGATCGGCATGATCCACATCAAGGATGTCTTCACCATCCTCGCGCGCGGCGAGACCCCGCCGGGCGACTGGACGGTGCTGCTGCGGCAGCCGCTCTACGTCCCGCAGACCCGCAACGCGCTCGACGTGCTGGCCGACATGCGCGCGCAGCGCATGCATCTGGCTATCGTGGTCGATGAATTCTCGGGCACCGACGGCCTCATCACGATCGAGGATCTGGTCGAGGAAATCGTCGGCGAAATCGAGGACGAGCATGACGATGCGCCCGAGCAGTGGATCGTCGATATCGGCGGCGGCATGTGGGATTGCGACGCGCGCGCCGAGCTCGAGGATGTCGCACGGCAGGTCTCGCCCGCGATCGTCGAAGTGGAAGAATCGGTCGATACGCTGGGCGGCGTGGCCTTCGTCCTGGCCGAGCAGGTGCCCGAAGTGGGCCGCGTGCTCGAACACCCCAGCGGCTGGCGGATCGAGGTGATCGACGGCGATGAAACGCATGTCACGCGGCTACGGCTACATGCGCCCGACCTGGCTGCCACGCCGGGCTAAGTGAGTTGCAGATTTCTGCACATTCATGCTCGACAGGTGCGTTTGACGCTCATAGCATGCAACGGTCATGGCTACCCGGCGACTTCCCCCTCTTCGCGCCCTCGAGGCTTTCGTGCGCACCGTCCGACTGGGCTCCGCGCGTGCCGCGGCAGACGAACTGGGACTGAGCCCTTCGGCGCTGTCGCGCCGGATCGGCAATCTCGAGGACTTCGTCGGCAAGAAGCTGTTCACGCGGGCGCGGCAGTCGATGCAGCTGACCGATGACGGGCATGCCTTCTTCGAAGCGGTGAACCCGCAGCTCGAAGCGCTGGCGCGCGCAGTCGAAAGCCAGTCGGAAAACCTGTCGGTCCTGCGCCTGCATCTGGGCGTCCTGCCGCTGTTCGGCACGCAGCGCCTGTTTCCGCGGCTGGCCGAACTGCGCGAACGGCATCCGCTGCTGCATATCGACATCGATACCGGCGCGCATCTGGAGGACCGGGTGGGCGATGTGCTCGACGCGGCGATCATCCTGTCGCGGGGTCCCTCGCGGGGATTGCACGCGGTCCGGCTCGACTACAACAAGGTCCACGCGATCTGCAGCCAGGATCTGGCCGCCAAGATCGGGGAAGAGCCCGATGCCGAAGTTCTCGGCCGCCAGACGTTCCTGATCCACAACGAGTTGCCCGAAAGCTTTACCGCGTGGCGCGCCGAGATCGGCCTGAACGATTTCGAGCCGGCGGCGATCGACCATTTCGATTCGGGCCAGATCATGCTCGAGGCGGCGGCGCAGGGGCTGGGCATCGCGATCATGCACGACGACCACATGCGCCGCGCGGCGGACAACCGCCTGGCGACGCTGTTCGGCGCGGATGTCGAGAGCCCGTACAGCTATTGGTTCGTGTGCAAGCCGACCGCGTTGGAAGAGCGCCCGGTGCGGCTGTTCCACGACTGGCTGGTCAAGGCCGGGCTCTAGCGCAGGCGCCCGGCGTCAGGTCTCGTCCAGCGCCGGCGCGGTGTAGCGGATCGCTGCGACCGTATGGCGGAAATCGCGCAAGGGTTCGTCCAGCGTCGCGCCCAGTTCCTGCTCGATTTCCAGGCGTGCCTGCGCCGCGATTGCCTTGCGCCCGCGATAGTCTTCGGGACTGAACGGTTCGAGATAGGTGATGCGAAGCGGGAAGCTGCCCTTGCGGCCCATCACGCGCATGGCGTTGTTGACCCCGCCTTCCTCGCCGATCCAGCCGATGAATTCGGCCACGTCGCCGTAATCGAGCACCACGGGCTGGACGAGCACGCCTGTGGGCGGAGGTTCCAGCACCGACAGCATCGAGCTCTTGAAGGGCAGCAGCGACCGGCCGTCGGTGGTGGTGCCTTCGGGAAAGACGGTGACCGACCAATTGTCGGCCAGCGCCTCCTTCAGCGCGTTGATCTGCTGCGCCACGCCCATCCGGTTCTCACGCTTGACGAACACCGTGCGGTTGAGCCGGCACAGCCACCCGATCACGGGGACCTGCGACAGTTCGAACTTGGCCACGAAGGCGGTTCCGGTGGCACCGGCCAGCGCGAGTATGTCGACCCACGAGACATGGTTGGCAATGAAGAACACATCGCGCCGTAGCGGTGTCCCGTGGATTTTCACGCGCGCGCCGATGATCCAGGCGGTGTAGCGCAGGAACAGCATGGGGAAGGGCGACCCATAGGCGAACACGCGGTAGAGGTAGTGCAGCGGCACGCAGATCAGCAGCCCCAGCAGGATGCCCAGCGTCCGCCGGACGAAGCGCACCCATTCGCGCGGGGTCAACGGAGTGGTCTCGCCGCGCATCGCGGCAAGCCTGCGAGCGGATAGGGCGGCAAGGCGACGCTCGGCGTCGGCGCGATCGCTATCCTTCGCGGTCGAGACGGACGCCATAGAGTTCCAGCCGGTGGTCGACGAGGCGGTAGCCCAGCTTGGCCGCGATCTGCTTCTGCAGCGCCTCGATCTCGGGATCGACGAATTCGACGACCTTGCCGGTTTCGACATCGATCAGGTGGTCGTGATGGGCTTCGGGTGCAGCTTCGTACCGTGCGCGGCCATCGCCGAAATCGTGGCGGTCGAGAATGCCCGCTTCTTCGAACAGCCGCACGGTCCGGTAGACCGTGGCGATCGAGATGCCCGAATCGATCTTGTTGGCGCGTTCGTGCAGCAGTTCGACATCCGGGTGGTCGTCGCTCTCGGACAGCACGCGCGCGATCACGCGGCGCTGTTCGGTGATCCGCAGGCCCTTGTCGGCGCACAATTGTTCGAGATCGATCTTCTGATGCACAGTCATTTCCAAATAAAACGCCCCGTACCCTTATCGGGCCGGGGCGTCTTGCTCAAGGCGAACCGGAAGCCTCAGGCTTCCTTCTTCTTGCGGCCGCGCTTCTGGCCTGGCTTGCGGCCCAGTCCGATCTTGACCGCAAGATCGCGGCGCGTGGCGGCATAGTCGGGAGCAACCATCGGATAGTCGGCGGAAAGGTTCCAGCGTGCGCGATACTCTTCGGGCGAAAGACTGTGCTCGGTCGACAGGTGCCGTTTGAGCATTTTCATCTTCTTGCCGCACTCGAGACAGGCGAGATGGTCTTTCTTTACCGACGAACGGATAGAAACCGCGGGTTCGGGCATTTCCTCGGCCGCGCTATCGCCCGTATCGAGACCCGACAGCGCCGAATAGACATTCGAAATAAGCGTGGGCACGTCCTCGACGGAAACACTGTTGTTGCTCACGTGAGCGGCCACGATGTCCGACGTCAGCGTGATGAGGGTTTCAGCCATGTCGGTATGGAATTCTTCCATCAGGGTACCTTCTATATTGTGGAAATCACTAGGTTGCGACCCCGTGTGGGTACCATTGTATAAAATGGACAAGAAATTGCAACAATTGTTGGCAATTCTGACTTTTGGCGCGTTTTTACAACTTTCGCGCGAAGGTAATGGCGTCCAGTTTCGCGCCATCAAGCGTCCGGTAATAGGCCGGTCGGCGGCCGATCGGCTCGAAACCGCAGGCCCGATACAGGCTTTCCGCCGGGTTGTTCGCGCGCATTTCGAGGAAGACCCGGTCTGCGCCGCCGTCACGCGCGCGCCTGGCGAAGGTCTCGATCAGGAACCGGCCGAGCCCTCTCCCGCGCATTTCCGGGCGGACGCCGATCAGCAGCAGTTCCTCTTCGCCCGGCGCCCGACGAGCGAGGATGAAACCGGCGGCCGGATCGCTGCCGCTCGCGAGCTTCACGCTGGCGTCGGCGAGAATGGCGTAAGTGTGCGGCATGGCCAGCGAGTTGGCGACCTGCTGGCGGGTCCAGGCTTCGCGCCAGTGCGGGTCGAACCCCGCTTCCATCACGGCCATCAACTGGTCGAGCTGCTCCATTACCCCGGCAGCTTCGCATCGGGCGGGCGGCCGTAGAGCGGCGCCAGATTGTCGGTCAGCAACGCATCCGGCAGCGCGAGCGCATGGCGGGCATCGGGCAGCTCGACCGCGCTGGGCTCGATCTGCGCAAGTTCGCCCAGCGCTGCTGCCTTCGACCCGGCGATCAGCGGATGCACCGCCCGCGCCGCCGCAGCCTCGGGTGCGAGCGAGGCGACCGCGCCTGCGGGGATGGCGCCCGCATCGAAATCCTGGACGAACCATTCGCCGTGCCCGCCGGTCATGCATACGGTAACCGGACCGCCCGCTTCGCCCCGCGCGATGGCCGCGACCAGTGCCAGCGTGGGATAGCCCCGCACTTGCGCGTGCCAGGCGATGCCCAGCGCCCGCGCGACTGCGAGACCGATCCGGACCCCGGTGAAACTGCCCGGGCCCAGCGACACGCGGATTTCCCCGGCGCAGCCCTTGCCCGGCAGTTCGGCGATCATCGGGACGAGTCGTTCGGCATGGCCGCGCCCCAGCACCTCGTGCCGGGCATCGAGCAGCGTGCCGTTATCGAACAGCGCGGTCGAACAGGCTTCGGTCGCGGTTTCTATCGCCAGAATGCGCATCAGCGCCCACTGCCCCAGCGCAAACCGGTCCGCAAGTCAGTCGATACGGTTGAACTTGTCGAAATCGGGCCGCGGGCTGCGATCGAAAATGCTTTTCGGATCGCCATGGCCGATCGCGCAGATGAAATTGCTGCGATGGCGCGGCTGGTCGGCGAAGAACGCCTTGTCGACCGCCTCGCTGTCGAAGCCCGACATCGGCCCGCAGTCGAGCCCGAGAGCGCGGGCGGCGATCATCAGATAGGCGCCCTGCAGCGAGGAATTGCGGAACGCGCCTTCCTTGCGGCCGTCTTCATCGCCGTCGAACCAGCTCTTGGCGTCGGTATGCGGGAACAGCCAGGGCAGTTCCTCGTGGAAATCGATATCGTAGCCGATGATCGCGACCACCGGGGCCGAAGTGATCTTGTCCTTATTGCCGTCGGAAGCGCAGTCGGCCAGCTTGGCCTTGGCCTCGGGCGACTTGGCCCAGACGATGCGCGCGGGCTGCATATTGGCCGAGGTCGGCGCCATCTTGAGCAATTCGTAGATCGCGTGGATCTCGTCATCGCTCACCGGCTGGTCGAGCCAGTCGTTGTAGCTGCGGGCTTCGCGGAAGATGAGGTCGAGCGCGTCGGCGGAAAGGGTATCGGCCAAGAGGTTTGTCCTTCGCTTCGTGGAATTCAGGCGGCGCGGACTTCAACGACCTCGGGGACGTAATGTTTCAGCAAACCTTCGATGCCGTGCTTGAGCGTGGCGGTCGAGGAGGGGCAGCCCGAACAGGCACCCTGCATCTGCAAGTGGACCACACCGTCGCGGTAGCCGCGGTACTGGATATCGCCGCCATCGCCCGCCACTGCGGGCCGGACACGCGTTTCGAGCAGTTCGTTGATCTGCGCGATGATGTCGCCGTCTTCCTCGCGCTCGTCGACCAGCATGCCTTCGTCTTCGGGCGGAACCGCAATGCCGCCGGCGGTGCCGGGCACGAACAGCGGTGCCTGCGCCACGAAATGGTCGAGCAGGATCGCGAGCACCTGTGGCTTAAGATCGCTCCAGCTGACGCCGGGCGCGGCGGTCACGGTGACGAAATCGCCGCCGAAGAACACGTTCACGACTTCGCCCGTATCGAAGATCGCCTGCGCCAGCGGGCTGGCCTCGGCGGCTTCGGGGGTGGCGAATTCGCGCGTGCCCTGCTGCATGACCGGCTGGCCGGGCAGGAACTTGAGGCTCGCGGGGTTGGGCGTGGTTTCGGTCTCGATGAACATGTCAGCGATGTAGGGAGGCGGGCGGTCCGGGGCAAGGAAGGAACGCTTGTCCGCGACATTCACCTAGCCTTCACGCATCGCCTGCCTATATGCTGAACCATGACCGATTTTACGCGCGCCTTGCGGCGTCTCGCGCTCATCCTTCCCGCCGTGTTGCTCGCTCCGCAGCCCTTGTTGGCGCAGGAGCCGGCCCCGCCGACCCCGCAGCATCTGACCCCGGCCGGCGGGACGCCGTGGATCTACGAAGGCAGCGACGTCCCCCGCGACGAGGAATGGATTTTCGGCGAACTGCCCAACGGGTTGCGCTATGCAGTGCGCAGCAATGCCGTTCCGCCCGACCAGGTCTCGGTCCGCGTGCGGATCGATGCGGGTTCGCTGCACGAAGACGAGAGCGAGCTCGGCTATGCGCATCTGCTCGAACACCTGCTGTTCCGTGAAAGCAAATATCTCGGCCCCGCAGAGGCGATTCCGACCTGGCAGCGGCTGGGCGCCACTTTCGGCAGCGATACCAATGCCGAAACCAGCCCGACGCACACCGTCTTCAAGCTCGACCTGCCCAATGTCGACGCGGGGAAGCTGGCCGAAAGCATGAAACTGTTGTCGGGAATGGTCCGCAGCCCGGTGCTGAGCGATGCCAATGTCCAGGCCGAAGTCCCGATCGTGCTGGCCGAGAAGCGCGAGCGCGGCGGGCCCGCCGAACGCGCGGGCAACGCCAGCCGCGAAGTGCTGTTCGCCGGCCAGCGGCTGGCCACCCGCAGCCCCATCGGCACCGAGGCCACGCTGGGCGCGGCCACCGGCGCAAGCGTGTCGGCCTTCTATCGCCGCTGGTACCGCCCCGAAAACACCGTGGTGGTGGCCGCAGGCGATATCGACCCGCAGCAGCTGGCTGCCGAGATCGAAGCGTGGTTCGGCGACTGGGAAGGCGAGGGTGCACTGGTGCCCGCACCCGATTTCGGCGATCCGGTCGCCCCCGCGGGCGCCGACCCGGCCAATCCGGTGGGCGAAATCGGCGTGGTGGTCGAACCCGACCTGCCGCGCAGCTTCACTTATGCAGTGATGCGGCCCTGGCGCCCGGTGCAGGACACCGTTGCCTACAATGAAGGCCTGCTGCGCGACGCGCTGGCGCAGGCGCTGATCAACCGGCGGCTCGAATTGCGCGCCCGGGCCGGTGGCAGCTATCTCTATGCCCAGGTGTCGCAGGACGATGTCAGCCGCTCCGCCGACATGACCTTCGTCAATTTCGCGCCGCTCACCGGCGACTGGAAATCCGCGCTCGATGATATTCGCGGAGTGATTGCCGATGCGCTGGCGACCCCGCCTTCACAGGAAGAGATCGACCGCGAGCTGGCCGAGTTCGAGATCGTCTTCACCAGCCAGGTCGAACAGCGCCGGGTGCTGCCGGGACCGCGGCTGGCCGACGACATCGTCAACGCGGTCGATATCCGCGAGGCGGTCGCCGCGCCAGAAACCGTGCTGATGGTGTTCAACTCGATGCGCGAGACGATCACCCCCGAACGCGTGCTCGAGCATACCCGCGCGCTGTTTGCGGGCGATGTGATCCGCGCCGCCTACGTCACGCCCGAAGCCGGCGAGGCGAGCGAAGCGGCGATCCGCGCCGCGCTGGGCGAGACCATTGCCGCCGATGCCGAGGCCCGCATCACCGCGCAGGCAATCGCGTTCGACGATCTGCCTGCAGTGGGCGAACCGGGCGAAGTGGTGGCGCAGGCGCCGATCGGCGTGCTCGACATCGAGCAGGTCGAATTCGCCAATGGCGTCAAGGCGATCCTGTGGGCGAACGATGCCGAACCCGGCCGCGTTGCAGTGAAGGTGCGGTTCGGCACGGGCTATCGCGCCTTCGCGCCCGACGAGGCGGTCTATGCTAACCTCGGCTATGCCGCGCTGATCGGCTCGGGCATCGGCGAGCTGGGGCAGGAAGAGCTCGACGTGCTCGCTACGGGGCGCAAGTTCGGCTTCGACTTCCAGACCGGCGACGGCGCCTTCAGTTTCTACGCGCAGACCCGCGAACAGGATCTGGAAGAACAGCTTTATCTTTTCGCTGCGAAGCTGGCGATGCCCGGCTGGGATCCCAACCCGGTGATCCGGGCGAAAGCGGCGGGCAAGCTCGCTTACGAAAGCTATGGCGCCAATCCGAACGGCGTGCTGCAGCGCGACCTCGAATATCTCCTTCGCGATCAGGACCCGCGTTTTCAGACCCCCACGCCCGCGATGTTCGATGCCGCGACACCCGCGGGCTTCCGCGAAGTGTGGGAACCGCTGCTTGAGCAGGGGCCGGTCGAAGTGCTGGTGTTCGGCGAATTCGACAAGGCCGCCACGATCGAAGCGCTGCGCAAGACGTTCGGCGCGCTCGACCAGCGCGAGACCGCGCCCGCAGAGGTTCTCGAACGCGCGATCGACTTCCCCGACGCGGGCGAGACGGTCATCCGCCGCCATCGCGGCGATGCCAATCAGGCCGCCGCGGTCATCGCCTGGCCCAGCGGGGCCGGGGTCGACGGGCTGCGCGAATCGCGCCGTCTCGAAGTGCTGGTGTCGCTGTTCAACAACCGGCTGATGGAAGCGATGCGCGAACATGCCGGCGCCAGCTATTCGCCCGTCGTACGGTCCGACTGGCCCAGCGATGTCGACAGCGGTGGGCGCATCGCCGCGCTCGCGCAGCTGCGACCCGAGGACGTGCCGGTGTTCTTCGCCGAGGCCGAACGCATCGCGCAGGAACTGGCCAGCACGCCGGTGGGCGAGGATGAATACAACCGCGTGGTCGAACCGCTGCGGCAGTATGTCAGCCGCGCGTCGACCGGGAACCTGTTCTGGCTCTACCAGCTCGAAGGCGCGACCGTGGACCCGCGCAGCATTGCCGACCTGCGCTTCCTGCTGGCCGATTACACGCAGACCGATCCGGGGGTGTTGCAGGCGCTGGCGCAGAAATACTTCGGTTCGCGCGCGGGCTGGCGCCTCGCAGTGCTGCCCGAGGGACAGGAACTGGCCATCGCGAGCGGACCAGCCAGTGCCGGCGAAGGGCGCTGATTCCGCTTACTGCAATCGCCCTTTTACGCTGGCCAAGCAAATGCTGCTTGCGACATGATGGGCGCTCGTCTGCTACAGACGGGCAATCAGGCGCCATTCCCGGCGCCGCAACCGGAAGATACCATGGCGACCAATTGGGCACCCGATAGCTGGCAGGGATACGAGGCAAGGCATTTGCCCGACTATCTCGACAAGGCCGCGCTCGAGGCTGCGACCACCACCCTCGAAACGCATCCGCCGCTCGTGTTTGCGGGCGAAGCGCGCGCGCTCAAGGCCGATCTCGCCGAAGTCGCCGAGGGCCGCGCCTTCCTGCTGCAGGGCGGCGATTGCGCCGAAAGCTTCGCCGAATTTCACCCCAACAACATCCGCGACACCTTCCGGGTGCTGCTGCAGATGGCGGTGGTGATGACCTTCGCCAGCAAGAAGCCGGTGGTGAAGGTTGGGCGCATGGCGGGGCAGTTTGCCAAGCCGCGCAGCTCGAACACCGAAACGCAGGGCGATGTCACGCTGCCGAGCTATTTCGGCGACAACATCAACGGCATCGAATTCGACGCCGCGACGCGCACCAACGATCCGCAGCGCATGGTCCGCGCCTATTCGCAGGCGGCTGCCACGCTCAACCTGCTGCGCGCCTTCGCCACCGGCGGCTATGCCAATCTGCGGCAGGTGCACCAGTGGACGCTCGAATTCATGGGCCGCAGCCCGTGGGCGGACAAGTTTTCCGACATTGCCGACCGGATCGGCGAGGCGCTCGATTTCATGGAGGCCTGCGGGGTCGATCCGCAAGTGCTCCCGCAATTGCAGCGCACCAGCTTCTACACCAGCCACGAAGCGCTGCTCCTGCCTTACGAGCAGGCGCTGACCCGCCGCGACAGCCTGACCGGCGACTGGTACGATTGCTCGGCGCATATGGTGTGGATCGGCGACCGCACCCGCTTCGAAAACAGCGCGCATATCGAATTCGCGCGCGGCATCGGCAATCCGCTCGGGATGAAGTGCGGGCCGAGCCTGGAAACCGATGCGCTGCTCAAGCTGCTCGACACGCTCAATCCGGCACGCGAACCCGGCCGTATCACGCTGATCAGCCGGTTCGGCCATGACAAGGTCGAGGACGGCCTGCCGCGGCTGGTGCGCGCGGTGAAGGCGGAAGGCCATCCCGTCGTGTGGAGCTGCGACCCGATGCACGGCAATGTCGTCAAGTCGGACAGCGGCTACAAGACGCGGCCCTTCGACCGGATCCTGTCCGAAGTGAAGGGTTTCTTCGCCGTGCACCGCGCCGAAGGCACGCATCCGGGCGGTATCCATATCGAGATGACCGGGCAGGACGTGACCGAATGCGTCGGCGGCGCGGTGGCTATCACCGACGAGGCGCTGAAGGACCGGTATCACACGCATTGCGATCCGCGCCTGAACGCCGCGCAGTCGCTCGAACTGGCCTTCCTGATCGCGGAAATGCTCAACGAGGAACACGGGATCCGGCAGGCCGACGCCGCCTGAAACCGCCGCTTCGCGCCGCCGGCGGGGAACCGCCCCGGCCGCGCGGCATTGTTCGGGAATGCGCGACAGGCGATTGTACGGACACGGTTTTATACCCACGGCCTTTAAACCGAAATGGATTTCGGCCATGATGGATCATGGTCGCCAGCGTCCGGTGACTGCTACCTAGGGGGGACCGGCGATGTCCCAGTTGCAGCCCAGTTCGCGCCCATCCACCGGGGAAAGCCTCGACGCACGCTACGATACCGTCCGCTCGCTCAGCGAAGCGCTCGCCGAGCCGCTGTCCGATGCCGATGCGACGATCCAGTCGATGGAAGACGCCAGCCCTGCCAAGTGGCACCTGGCGCATACCACATGGTTCTGGGAAACCTTCCTCCTGCGCGACCGGCTGGAAGGGTACACGCTGTTCGACGAACGCTGGCCGTTCGTGTTCAATTCCTATTACGAAGCCGAAGGCGAACGCATCCACCGTTTTTCGCGCGGGATGCTGTCGCGGCCGACGCTGGAGGAAATCCTTGCCTGGCGCGCGCATGTCGATGCCGCGATGGAGCCGCTGTTCGCGCGCGAGGACCTGGCGCCGCTGATCGAGCTGGGCCTCAGCCACGAACAGCAACACCAGGAACTGCTGCTCACCGATATCAAGCACGGCCTGTTCCAGAACCCGCTGGGCGCCGCGATGTGGGACGCACCCGCAGCCGCTGCCCAAGCGCAGCCGCAGGAGTGGCACGAACATCCCGGCGGGATCGCGCGCATCGGCCACCAGGCGGACGGGTTTTCCTTCGACAACGAAGGCCCCGCGCACCGCGTTCTGCTCGAACCCTTCGCGCTGTCGTCGCGGCTGGTGACCAACGGCGAATGGGATGCCTTCATCGCCGATGACGGCTACGACACCGCCAGCCTGTGGCTGTCCGACGGCTGGGCGTGGGTGCGCGAACACGCCGTCGGGGCGCCGCTCTACTGGCGCGAAGGCGAGCATTTCACCCATTCCGGCTGGCAGCCGCGCGACCCTGATGCACCGGTCACGCATATCTCTTATTTCGAGGCCGATGCCTTCGCCAGCTGGGCGGGGCAGCGGCTGCCCACCGAATTCGAATGGGAAGCGATCGCGCGCGGGCAGGAAGGGCAGGCGCAGGCGCACGATCCGTGCGGCGGGAACCAGCTCGACGACGCCGCGCCGCCGCTGCCCCGCGGCAGCGAAGGCCTGTTCGGCGATTGCTGGCAGTTCACCCGCTCGGCCTATCTGCCCTATCCGCGCTTCAAGCCGGCTGCAGGCGCCGTGGGCGAATACAACGGTAAGTTCATGAGCGGGCAATTCGTGCTCAAGGGCGCCAGCTGCGCCACGGCGCGCGGCCATTCGCGTTCCAGCTACCGCAATTTCTTCTACCCGCATCAGCGCTGGCAGTTCACCGGACTGCGGCTGGCAAAGGACATCTCGATGGCTACCGACAAGGGGATCGCGCTCGTCGACCGCGACGAGGACGGCGTCGACCGGGCGTTTCGCGAGGATGTGCTGGCCGGGCTGCGCCATGATCCCAAGGCGATCCCCGCGCGCTGGTTCTACGACGCGGAAGGCTCGCGCCTGTTCGAGAAGATCACGCAGGTGGAGGAATATTATCCCACCCGCTCCGAAACCGAAATCCTCGGCGCGCGCGGGGCAGAGTTTGCCGAGCTGATCGGGCCCGGACGCGCGGTGGTCGAATTCGGTTCGGGCAGCTCGGTCAAGACGCCGTTGCTGCTCGAGGCGATCGATCCCGCCGCTTACGTCCCGCTCGACATTTCGGGCGATTTCCTGCGCGAAAGCGCGGCCGCGCTGGGGGCCAAGTTCCCCGGCCTGCCGGTGCACCCGGTCGAGGCCGACTTCATGCGCCGCGTGACCCTGCCCGGCGAAGTGGATAAGCTGGGCAAGCTCGGCTTCTTCCCCGGGTCGACGATCGGCAACATGGTCCCGCGCACGGCAGTCGACCTGCTGCGGTCGATGCGCGCGACGTTGGGCGCGGACGAAGGCGCCAGCCCGCTGCTGCTGATCGGCATGGACCTGATCAAGGACCGCGCCGTCCTCGAAGCCGCCTATGACGATGCCGCCGGCGTCACCGCGGCGTTCAACCTGAACCTCGTCACCCGGATCAACCGCGAACTCGGCGGCACCATGCCCGCCGATGCCTTTGCCCACGAAGCGCGCTGGAATGACGATCTGGCGCGCATCGAGATGCATCTCGTTGCCACGCGGGCCGTCGCTTTCGAGGTCTCGGGCCAGCGCTTCGCGATGGGGGAGGGGGACACCATCCACACCGAGAACAGCCACAAGTTCACCCCGCGTACCGCCAGCCTGCTGTTGCTCGCCGGCGGCTGGACCCCGCTCGAACGCTGGACCGATGAGCAGGACCGCTTCTCGGTGATCCTCGCCCGGGCGACCGACCAGCGCGAGGCGCCCTGACGCGCCGAGTTCATGGACGCGACACCGGCGCGTTCCTATATGTGCCGCATGGAACTCGAACCCGTCTTCAGCGCCGCCGCTGACACGCTGCGCGCAATCCCGCGTTCGGAACTGCTTATCGCCGCCGTCGCGGCCATGGTGCTCGGCTGGATCGGCGCGATCATCGCCAAGCGCTCGGCGCTTGGCCGGGTGCTGCGGCTGGCCAGCTCGGTGGCGCTGGGCGCGATTCTGTTGACGGTGGTGCTGCAGCTGTCGCGGTTCGACCCGCGCTTCGATGTCGCGGTGCCGCAGATCGGCCTGCCCGAACAGGTGGTGGAGGGCGGCGAAACGCAGATCCCGCTATCAGCCGACGGGCATTTCTGGGTCCGCGCCGAGGTCAACGGCGTGCCGGGCAATTTCATGATCGATACCGGCGCCACGCTGACCGCGATTTCCGCGCCGCTGGCCGAGCGCGCCGGGCTCGAGCCGCGCCGCGGCGGTATCCCGATCATGCTGGGCACTGCCAACGGCACGGTGCAGGCGCATGTCGCGACGATCGACAGCCTGACCTTCGGCAATGTCAGCGCCAGCGGGACCGATGCGGCGATCGCGGAAAGCTTCGGCGATTTCAACGTCATCGGGATGAATGTGCTGGCGCGGCTCGGTTCGTGGCGGGTGGAGGACAACACGCTCATCCTCGTGCCCCGGGCCGAGGATACGATTTCGTGAATTCCCCCGTTGGACCACGCGCGCCGAAACGCTAGGGCAGCGCGCGATGGACGGCTCGACAACGCTTCCGCCCCCGCCGCCGCTGGCGCAGCTGCTTGACCGCGGCCCCGCTGCACTGTTCCTCGATTTCGATGGCACGCTGGTGGAGATCGCGCCGCGCCCGGGCGACATCCACGTGCCCGAGGGGCTGCTGGACCGGCTGCACGCGCTGCGCGACCGCCTGGAAGGCCGGCTGGCGCTGGTCAGCGGGCGCGCGCTCGACGATCTGACCGGGCACTTGGGCGAACCGGCGATCTGCCGGGCCGGGTCGCACGGCGCCTCGCGCTTCCTCGCCGATGGCACGCGTCTCGGTGACGAGCCACGCGGCCTGTCCGAAGCCTCGGTGGACGAATTGCGCGCCTTCGCCGAAGCGCATGGCCTGTTCTACGAAACCAAGACGCATGGCGGCGCGCTGCATTTCCGCGGCGCACCCGAAAAGCGCGAGGCGACCCTGGCCTTCGCAGAGGAATTCGCCGCCTCGCGCGAATTGTGCGTCACCAGCGGCAAGGGCGTGGCCGAACTGGTGCGCCCCGGTGCGACCAAGGCGGCGGCTGTGTCGGCCTTCATGGAAGTCGCGCCTTTCGCGGGCGCCGTCCCGGTATTCATCGGCGACGATGTGACCGACGAAGACGGGTTTGCAGGCGCGGGCGAACATGGCGGTTTCGGGATCGCCGTGGGCGAACGTCCGAGCCGGCAGGCACGATACGGACTCGACAGCGTTGCTGCAGTGCACCATTGGTTGGAGATATGATGCAGTCGGACCTTGAGCTCTCCCCGATCGGCAACTGCCAGGTCAGCACGCTGGTCGATAGCGAGGGGGCCTTCGTCTGGGGCTGTGTCCCGCGCGTCGACGGCGATCCGGTCTTCTGTTCGTTGCTCAACGACAATGCGCGCGATCGCGGCATCTGGCGGTTCGAGCTGGAAGGGCAGGCGCGCAGCAGCCAGCGGTACGAACGCAACACCGCGATCCTGGTCACCCGGCTCGAGGCCGATGATGGCAGCGCGGTCGAGATCCACGATTTCGCGCCGCGCTTCGAACGTTCGGGCCGGATGTACCGCCCGGTTGCCTATGCGCGCATCGTGCGCCCCGTGGCTGGCGCGCCGCGGCTGCGCATCGTCCTCGCGCCGATGAACGGCTACGGCGCCTCGCTTGCCGAAACGACCAACGGCACCAATCACATCCGCTACATGATCGGCCCGCAGGCGCTGCGCCTGTCGACCGATGCGCCGGTGGGTTACGTCCTCGAGGGGCGCAGCTACCGGGTCGAAAGCGACCAGCACTTCTTCCTTGGCCCCGACGAGCCCTTCGATGGCAATATCCGCAGCGAAGTGCGGCGAATGGAGGCGATGACCGCGCGCTACTGGCAGCACTGGGTGCGCGGGCTACATATCCCGCTCGAATGGCAGGAAGAGGTGATCCGCGCCGCGATCGCGCTCAAGCTGTGCCAGCACGAGGAAACCGGCGCCATAGTCGCCGCGCTGACCACCTCGATCCCCGAGGCTGCCAACAGCCAGCGCAACTGGGACTATCGCTACTGCTGGATCCGCGACAGCTATTATACCGTCCAGGCGCTCAACCGGCTGGGCGCGCTCGACGTGCTCGAGAAATATCTCGCCTATCTGCGCAACATCGTCGACCAGGCGCGCGGCGGGCAGATCCAGCCGCTCTATTCGGTGATGGGCGCGGACGAGCTTCACGAATTCGAGGCCGAGCATCTTGCCGGCTATCGCGGCATGGGGCCGGTGCGCGTGGGCAATGCGGCCTACAAGCAGGTGCAGCACGATTGCTACGGCCAGATCGTCATGCCGACCGCACAGGCGTTTTTCGACACGCGACTGCTGCGCATGGCGGACGAACGCGATTTCGAACATCTGGAAGAAGTGGGCGAAGCGGCCTGGGCGAAGCACGACCAGCCCGATGCCGGGCTTTGGGAGTTCCGCACCCGGCAGGAAGTGCACACCTATTCGGCGGTGATGTGCTGGGCCGCCTGCGACCGGCTGGCCAATGTCGCCGCGACGCTGGGCAAGGGCGACCGCGTGGTCCACTGGAAACAGCGCGCCGACGCGATCCGCGCCAAGATCGACGAGAATGCGTGGAGCGAGGAGGGCGGGCATTACGGCGCCAGCTTCGAAAGCGACTATCTCGACGCCAGCCTGTTGCAGCTGGTCGAATTGCGCTATCTTACGCCCGACGACGAACGCTTCCTCAAGACCTTCGCCGCGGTCGAACGCGATCTGCGGCGCGGCGATCACATGCTGCGCTACGCTGCAGAGGACGACTTCGGTGCACCCGAAACCGCGTTCAACGTCTGCACCTTCTGGCTGATCGAGGCGCTGGCGCTGGTCGACCGCCGCGAGGAGGCGCGCGAGATGTTCGAGGCCATGCTCAGCCACACCACCGCATCGGGCATGCTGAGCGAGGATCTCGACTACGAGACCGATGAATTGTGGGGCAATTTCCCGCAAACCTATTCACTGGTCGGTATCATCAACTGTGCCGGCCTGCTGAGCAAACCGTGGAGCGAAGTACGCTGACCGATCAACCCCAACTCGTCGTCATCTCCAACCGCGTTGCAGTGCCCAAGGCGCGCGGCGCAGCGGGCGCGCAGGGCGGCCTTGCCGGCGCGCTGCATGCGGCGCTCAGCGATCGCAAGGGGCTGTGGTTCGGCTGGTCGGGGCAGGAAAGCGAAAGCGGGCGCACCGGGCATATCGACACGCAGACCACTGACGGCGTGACCACCGCGACGATCGATCTGTCGCAGCGCGATATCGACGAATACTACAACGGCTATGCCAACTCGACGCTGTGGCCGCTGTTCCATTACCGGCTCGACCTCGCGCAATACGAGCGCGAGACGGGCAAGGGCTACGAACGCGTCAACGAACGCTTTGCCGACCAGGTCGCGCCGCTGATCGAACCCGACGATGCCGTCTGGGTGCACGATTACCATCTCATCCCGCTGGGCGAGCGGCTGCGCTCGCGCGGGCTCAAGAACCGCATCGGTTTCTTCCTGCACATTCCCTGGCCACCGACGCGGCTGTTCGTGTCGCTGCCCTATCACGAGCGGCTCGTGCGCACGCTGCTCTATTACGACGTGGTCGGCTTCCAGACGCAGGAATGGCTCGAAAGCTTCCTGCATTACTGCGAGCACGAGCTGGGCGCCGAAGTCGACGGCGCGAAGGGCACCGTCAGTTTCGAGGGGCGCACCACGATCGCGCGCGCCTATCCGATCGGGATCGACTGGGACCATTTTTCGCAGTTGGGCAGTGCCGGCGAAGCGCGGCAGGCGCAGCAACGGCTGCTCAGCTCGTCGCGCCGACGCACCGCCATGATCGGGGTCGACCGGCTCGACTATTCGAAGGGTATTCCCGAGCGCATCGACGGGATCGGGCGCTTCTTCGACAAGCATCCCGAGCGGGTGCAGGATCTTGTCTTCATCCAGATCGCGCCGCCCAGCCGCGAGGATGTCGACAGCTACCAGGCGATCCGCGCCGAGCTCGAACAGAAATGCGGCCGCATCAACGGCGCGCGCAGCGAGGTCGACATGGTCCCGATCCGCTATGTCAACCGCGGCTACAGCCACGAAGAACTGTTCGGCTTCTTCCGCGCCGCCAAGATCGGGCTGGTAACCCCCTTGCGCGACGGGATGAACCTGGTCGCCAAGGAATATATAGCGGCGCAGGACCCCGAGGATCCCGGCGTGCTGATCCTCTCGCGCTTCGCCGGCGCAGCGGCGCAGATGCCCGATGCGGTGCTGGTCAATCCGCACAGCCCCGACGATATCGCGCATGCCATCCAGACTGCGCTCGACATGACGCTGGAAGAACGCAAGGCGCGCTACCAGAAGCTGATCGCCACCGTGCGCGACGATAATGTGCAGGAATGGACCGCCAATTTCCTGCGCGACCTGAGCGAGGCCTGAGCGCGGCGCCGATCGCTGCGATTGCGCATGTCCTGCCGCGCTGCCACCGTCGCGCGCATGATTCGCGAACCTTTTCTGAAAACCCGGGGCATCCACAATTTCCGCGATTACGGCGGCTGGCGCACGCGTGACGGCGGCCAGGTGCGCACCGGTCTGCTGTTCCGCTCGGGCCACCATGTCGAGGCGACCGACGACGATCTCGCCGCGATTGCCCCGCTGGGCATCCACACGGTCATCGACCTGCGCGGCGAAAGCGAGCGCGCGGCCAATCCCTGCCGCCGAGTTCGAGGGGTTCGACGGGCAGGTGCTGTTCTACGAAGGCGAGACCACTTCCAGCCCGCCGCACATGGATATCGGTCCCGACACCAGCGCCGCCGATTTCGCGCGCGAACGCATGCTCGCGGTCTACACGCGCATGCCCGACAATCCGGCGATGATCGACATGTTCGGCCGCTATCTCACCATCCTTGCACAGCGCGAGGGTGCCAGCCTCGTCCATTGCTATGCCGGCAAGGATCGCACCGGCGTAGCGGCAACCATGCTGCTGCACATCCTCGGCGTGGCGGAAGAAGACCAGCGGCGCGAATTCCTGCGCACCAACGACAGCCCGACCTTCGACGTGCTCGCGCGCCAGTCGCTGCCCGGGATCGAGGCGCGGCTGGGCCGCAAGCTCGACGAGGGCGCGGCGAAGGACCTGCTCGGCGTGCGCGAGGAATATCTCGACCGCTATCTCGAGATCGCGACCGAGCGCCACGGCAGCTTCGACACCTATCTCGAGGCCGCGATAGGTGTGGATGACGCGCTGCGCGAGGCGCTGATCGCCCGCTTCGTGGCGTGACTCTGCGGCTGCGGCTTCCCATATAGCCGCGAACACCCCTTCAGACTGACGGAAATTGACGACATGGCTACCCATCGCACCAAGATGCTCATCATCGGCTCGGGCCCCGCGGGCTATTCGGCTGCCATCTATGCGGCGCGCGCGATGATGGAACCGATCGTGGTGCAGGGGCTGCAGCCCGGCGGCCAGCTGACCATCACCACCGATGTCGAGAACTATCCCGGCTTCGCCGATGTCGTCCAGGGCCCGTGGCTGATGGAGCAGATGCAGAAGCAGGCCGAACATGTCGGCACGCGGATGATGTGGGATACGATCGTCGATGTCGATGTATCGAACGGCTCGCCCTTTACCGCGACTGGCGACAGCGGCGACGAATATGTCGCCGACGTGCTGGTGATTGCCACCGGCGCGCAGGCCAAGTGGCTGGGCGTCCCGGGCGAGATGGAACTGGGCGGCAAGGGCGTCAGCGCCTGCGCCACCTGCGACGGGTTCTTTTACCGCGGCAAGAAGGTCGCGGTCATCGGCGGCGGCAATACCGCGGTCGAGGAAGCGCTCTACCTCACCAACCATTCGGACGATGTCACGCTGATCCACCGCCGCGACGAATTGCGCGCCGAGAAGATCCTGCAGGAGCGCCTGCTCAACCATCCCAAGATCAGTGTGATCTGGAACAAGGCAGTCGAAAGCTTCGAAGCCGGCCCCACCGGTGCGTTGGGACATCTCAACCTGCGCGACACGGTCACCGGCGAAGACAGCACGCTCGAAGTCGATGGCGCCTTCGTCGCGATCGGCCATGCGCCCGCGACCGAACTGTTCAAGGGCAAGCTGCCGATGGACGAGGGCGGCTACCTGCTGACCGAGGCGGGATCGCCCAAGACCGAGGTGCCAGGCGTCTTCGCCGCGGGCGACGTCACCGACCACGTCTATCGCCAGGCGGTCACTGCCGCTGGGATGGGCTGCATGGCCGCGCTTGACGCCGAACGCTTCATCGCGGGCTTGGAGATCGACGCCGACGGCCACGCGCATGAAGCCGAGGCGGCGGAATAACGGTAGGCGGCCCCGCCGCGGCGGGGCCGCCTGATGCCGTATCTCAGGCGGCGAACACCGCGCTCGCCGCGTTGAACACCAGCGCGATTAGCGCCACGCTAGACAGTGCGTAGAGCACGAATTGCACCATCACGACATTGGCGGTCGCCTGCACCAGCGAGTGGATGATTCGCAGGCCGACGTAGATCCATGCGATCAGCGCGTTCATCCCGTCGCCCAGGCCGATCATCGCCAGCACCAGCGCAACCGCGTAGAACACCGTCGGCGCTTCGTGCAGATGGTTGTAATTGTGCGCTTTCCACTGGACGTTTGCGGGCAGCGTTTCATCCAGCGCCTTGGTCCGCCGCGCGTCGTTGGGTTCGATCCCCGCCTCGGACATCGCCGGGATGCGGGTGGCGTACATCCACAGCCACATGATCATGGTCCACGCCAGCAACACGACGACGGGCTGGAGGATTTGCGATTGAATCATGGAAGTCTCCGTCAGACCGCAACGAGTGCGGGATCGTGGAACAGCGTCAGCGCAAGCGCGCGATAGGCGAGATAGATCAGCGCCACGGTCGAGGCGATGAACAGCAGGAAGCGGATCTTCACCACATTGACAGTGGCCTGCCAGATCGAATGGACGATCCGCAGCGCGACGTAGATCCAAGCGAAGACCACATCCACCGCGCCAGCGCCCATCAGCGCGATGATGACGGTGGCGGCGTAGAACAGCGTCGGCTGTTCCATCAGATGCGCGTAATTGTGCGCCTTCCAGTTGATCCGGTCGGGCAATACGCCTTCCAGATCCTGTCCGCGCCCGCCGGGCTTGGCTTCGCCCAGGCCCCCGGCCTTGCCCAGCGCGGGCAGCCGGGTGAAGGCCATCCAGAACAGGACCACGATCGACCATGCGACAAGCACCGCGGCGGGTGCAAGCATCTGGGCTAGCATCAGTTATTCTCCCCTCAGACCCGTTTGCGCGCGAGAGTGGTGGTCCGCATCCGGATTGTCAAATGCAACCTATCGCGCTGCGGCTCAGCCGCGCAGCGTTTCGGCAAAGCTCGCCGCATCGGTATTGCCGCCGGTCACCATGATGACCGTGTCCGCATCGACCGGCACCTTGCCCGCTAGCGCTGCAGCCAGCGCCGCCGCGCCGCCGGGTTCGACCACCAGGTTGAGCTGCGCGAAAGCGAAGCGCTGCGCTGCGCGCACTTCGTCATCGGTTACGGCAACTCCCGGCTCGGCGCGGCTCTGCAGCACCGACAGCACGATTGGTGCGCTCGCATCGGGTTGCAGCGCATCGCAGATGGTGGAGAGCGGGTTGGCACCGACGCGAACCACTTTACCGGCTTCGAGCGCCTGTCCGACCATGTCCCAGCCATGCGGTTCGACCACGTGCACCGCGCTATCGGGGCAGGCCAGCGCCAGTCCCGCGGACAGCCCGCCGCCCCCGCAGCAAGCCACCAGCCGCGATGGCGCGCGGCCAAGCTGCGCGGCGATCTCGACGCCCGCGCTGCCTTGCCCTTCGATCACCCACGCATCGGCGAAGGCATGCACCAGCGTCGCGCCGGTCTCGGCTACGATGCCCGCCGCCACTTCGTCGCGGTCCTCGCCCGGCCGCTCGTAGAGCACGATGTCCGCGCCCAGCTCGCGGGTCGCGTCGAGCTTCACCTTGGGAGCATTGCGCGGCATCACGATGGTGGCCGCGATCCCCAACCGCCGCGCCGCCCAGGCGACGCCCTGCGCGTGATTGCCGGAAGACACCGCGACCACGCCGCGCGCCTTCTCCGCATCGTCGAGGTTCGACAGCCGCCACCAGCCGCCGCGGATCTTGAATGCGCCGATCGGTTGTAGGCTTTCCGCCTTCACATGGCAGCGCACCCCGCCGATCTCGACCGGCAACAGCGGGGTCGGCGGAAGCAGTTCGGCAATGGATGCGGCCGCGGCGAGAACGCCTTCGCGGGTGGGCTTGCGCATATCGTCTCGGATCATTTGGCCCCCGTAGCGCATTTCGCTAGAGGGCGCGCAAGATTCGAAATTCCACGAAAGAGGTTTACCCATGTCCACAGTCCTGGTGATCGGTGCGGGCGGCGTCAGCTCGGTCTGCGTCCACAAAATGGCGATGAACGCCGATATCTTCGGTGACATCCACCTCGCCAGCCGCACGAAAAGCAAGTGCGACAGCATCGCCGCGAGCGTGAAGGAGCGCACTGGGCAGGATGTGGCGACGTACGAGATCGACGCCGAGGAAGTCCCGGCGATGGTCAATCTGATCCGGAAGGTCGGCCCGAGCCTCGTGGTCAATCTGGCGCTGCCGTATCAGGACCTGCCGATCATGGATGCATGCCTCGAAGCAGGCGTCGATTACCTCGACACCGCCAATTACGAACCGAAGGACGAGGCCAAGTTCGAATACAAGTGGCAGTGGGCCTATCACAACCGCTTCAAGGATGCCGGGCTGATGGCGCTGCTGGGTTCGGGCTTCGATCCGGGCGTCACCAGCGTCTTCACCATGTGGCTCAAGAAACACAAGCTGAAGTCGATCCGCCAGCTCGATATCCTCGATTGCAATGGCGGCGATCACGGGCAGGCCTTCGCCACCAATTTCAATCCGGAAATCAACATCCGCGAAGTCACCGCGCCTGCGCGCCACTGGGAAAACGGCGAATTCGTCGAGACCCCGGCAATGGGTAAGAAAGTCGAATTCGACTTCGAGGCGGTCGGCCCGAAGAACATGTACATGATGTATCACGAGGAGCTCGAAAGCCTCGCCAAGTTCAACCCCGAGATGGAGCGGGCGCGCTTCTGGATGACCTTCGGCGATGAATACATCAAGCACCTGACCGTGCTGCAGAATGTCGGCATGACACGGATCGACCCGGTCAAGTACCAGGGCAAGGAAATCATCCCGCTGCAGTTCCTCGCCGCGGTGCTGCCCAAGCCCGAAACGCTGGGCGAAACCACCAAGGGCAACACCAATATCGGCGTCATCGCGACCGGCGAGGCGCTCGACGGCTCGGGTGAGAAGACCTTCTACATCAACAATATCTGCAGCCACGAAGCGGCTTACGAGGAAACCGGCAACCAGGCGGTTTCCTATACCACCGGCGTCCCCGCAATGATCGGCAGCGCGATGATGGTAACCGGAAAATGGACCGGCGACGGCGTGTTCAACATGGAAGAAATGGATCCCGATCCCTTCATGGACATGCTGAACGACCACGGCCTGCCCTGGCAGGTCAAGGAACTCGACGGCCCGGTCGGGTTCTAGCGGGCAAGCCCGGTGTGCGGACGCGACCTTGATCGCCGCGAGCGAGGGGTCGACGTCCGCCGCGGCAAGCCAGATGAATACCGCTTCAAAAGGGAATTGACGCCATGGAAACCAAAGCCGGCGATCCGGGCGCTTTTGCCCAGTTCGACCTCGACCGCGTGGACAGTCCCGCCTTCGTGGTCGACGCGGCGAAATTGCGTGCCAACTGCCAGGTGCTGGCCGAAGTGCGCGATGCGGCCGAGATCAAGATGCTCAGCGCGCTCAAGGCCTTCTCGATGTGGGCGACCGCGCCGATTATCGGCGAATATCTCGACGGCGTGTGCACGAGCGGTCTGTGGGAAGCGCGGCTGGCGAGCGAGTTCTACGACGGCGAGATCGCGACCTATTCGGCGGCCTACAAGCCGGAAGAACTGGAAGAGGTGTGCCGCCTGTCGGACCACGTGATCTTCAATTCGCCCGGCCAGCTCGAACGCGCGACGCTGATCCTCGAGAATGCGCGCGCCGCGGGGCAGGATTTCGATGTCGGGCTGCGGATCAACCCGCTGCATCCCACGGGCGAGGTGCCGCGTTACGATCCCTCCAGCCCGGGCAGCCGGCTGGGCTTCCCGCTCGACCAGCTTACCCCCGAAATCATGGCGCAGGTCGACGGGATCCATTTCCACAATCTGTGCGAACAAGATTTCGAACCGCTGCTGGCCACCTGGGACAAGGTGTTCGATGCGATCGAGCCGTGGTTCGGCCAGCTCAAATGGATCAACATGGGCGGCGGGCACCACATCACCCGCGCCGATTACCAGCGCGACGAGCTGGTCGAGTTCCTGCGCGACGCGCGCGAGGATACCGGCGCCGAAATCTATCTCGAACCGGGCGAGGCGGTCGCGCTCGATGCGGGCATTCTGGTGGGCACGATCCTCGACACCGGCTTCAACGGCCTGCCGGTCGCGGTGGCCGATGTTTCGGCCACTTGCCACATGCCCGACGTGATCGAGGCGCCCTATCGCCCTGCCATGCTTGGCGAGAGCAGCGACGAGGCGACTCCCGCGGTGCGGATCGGCGGCCCGTCATGCCTCGCAGGCGATGTGATCGGCGATTACCGGATTCCCGGCGGGGCGGACGTCGGCAAACGTTTCGCCTTCCTCGATCAGGCGCATTATTCGATGGTCAAGACCAACACCTTCAACGGCGTCCAGCTGCCCAGCATCTACCTCTGGGACAGCGACAGCGACCAGCTCGAACTGGTCAAGGAGTTCGGTTACGACACCTTCCGCGACCGGCTGAGCTAAGGTTGCGGCCGGGGCGCGGAACACAGCGCCTTCTCAGCCTTTGATAGGGTAAGACGACGAGGCTGAACGCTGCGATTCCGCTTGCTTTATCGCACATCTCGCTTATGTGCGCCGCTCCGCTGCCCCAAGGGGATCCGATCCGCAAGGCAGCCTTGTCTGAAACCTAGCCGTTTTGGGGGTCCCTTGAGTTGCACACATTTCCTGACGCCCGGTCCGTAGTTCGCGCTCTCCAGCCGGACGAACCGATCATCCTTAATCGCCCGCACGCCGCCGCGCGCGCCGCCCGATTCTTCGTCGAGAAGTTTCCGGGCAAGTCGCTCTATGCGGTAAAGGCGAATCCCTCGCCCGACCTGCTGCAGGTGTTGTGGGACAATGGCGTGACGCATTACGACGTCGCCTCGATCGCCGAAGTGCGGCTGGTGCGCGCTACGCTGCCCGGCGCAACGCTGTGTTTCATGCACCCGGTCAAGGCGCCCAGCGCGATCCGCGAAGCCTATCGCCAGCACGGCGTGCGCACCTTCAGCCTCGATTCGGTCGAGGAACTGGAGAAGATCGTCGAGGCCTGCCGCGACGACGCGGGCGAAGCAGCGCAGGACCTGCGGCTGTGCGTGCGGCTGCGCGTCTCGAGCGAATATTCCGAACTCAGCCTCGCGTCCAAATTCGGCTGCGACCTGACCGAGGCGCCCGCGCTGCTGCAACAGGCGCGTCAGCATGCCGACTGGCTCGGCGTGTGCTTCCACGTGGGCAGCCAGGCCATGACGCCCTTTGCCTATGTCCAGGCGCTCGAACGCGTGCGTATCGCCATCGGCGAGGCCTCGGTGGTGATCGACATGATCGATGTCGGCGGGGGTTTCCCGTCGGTCTATCCGGGGATGGAGCCGCCGCCGCTGGAGGACTACTTCCAGATCATCCACCAGAACTTCTACAATTTGCCGATCGCGTACAACGCCGAGCTGTGGTGCGAACCCGGCCGTGCGCTGTGCGCCGAATATTCGTCGCTCATCGTCAAGGTCGAGAAGCGCCGCGGCGAGGAGCTCTACATCAACGACGGTGCCTATGGCGCGCTGTTCGATGCGGCGCATGTGGACTGGAAATTCCCCGTCCGCGCGCTCGAGGACGACCTCATCAAGCCGGACATGGATTTCGCCTTTTACGGCCCGACCTGCGACGATGCCGACTACATGCAGGGCCCCTTCGTCCTGCCCGAGGATATCCAGGCGGGCGACTATATCGAGATCGGCATGCTCGGTGCCTATGGCGCGGCGATGAAAACCGATTTCAACGGTTTCGGCGCGGCCGACCGCGTGCTCGTCACCGACGAGCCGATGGCCAGCCTCTACGACGGCAGCCGCCAACGTCCTGCGGCGGACAATGTGGTGAGCCTGCGCTAACCATTTGCTCGACGGATCAACTCACTAAGCCCCGGCAGCCTCGCGCTCGCCGGGGCTTTTTGCTTGCATCACCCGGCGCGGACCTGAATTCTCCCTCGCGAGAGAGAAGGGGAGAGACTGCCGCATGATCGAATTCTTCACCGCGCCTGCGCCCAATGGGTGGAAGGTCGCCATCATGCTCGAGGAATGCGGGCTCGCCTACGAGCCGCGCTGGGTTAATCTGGCGGCGGGCGACCAGCATTCGCAAGAATATCTCGCGATCAATCCCAATGGCCGTATTCCCGCGATCACCGACCACGCGCCCGGCGACGGCGGCGAGCCGGTGACGGTGTTCGAATCGGGTGCGGTGCTGCTGTATCTGGCGGAGAAGGCCGGGCGCTTCCTGCCGACCGATTTGCGCGGGCAATCGCGCGTGCGGCAGTGGCTGTTCTGGCAGGTCGGCCACCTCGGCCCGACGCTGGGCCAGCACGGCCACTTCCACCTCTATGCCGAAGAGAAACTGCCCTATCCGATCGAGCGGTTCCACCGCGAGGCGCTGCGTGTCTACGGCGTGATGGATCGGCAACTGGCGCAGGAGGAACACCTCGCCGGGGCGGATTACACTATCGCCGACATGGCCTGTTTCCCGTGGGTGCGCACATGGAAGGCGCAGGGCATCCCGCTGGCAGACTTCCCGCATGTTAAGCGGTGGTACGATGCCCTCAAGACGCGCGAGGGGCTGCGGCGCGGGGTGGCGCTGGGCAGCGACATGGCGCGGCGCGGGGAAATGAGCGCGGCAGAACGCCAGAACCTGTTCGGCACTGCCAAGGCGCGCGTGCAATGACCGTGCGGGTGGAGTTCTTCTTCGACCTGTCGAGCCCGTGGACACGGCTGGCCTTCGCCAACATCCGTCCCGCGCTGGACGGATTGGACTATTCCATCACCTGGCGGCCCTTCTTGGTCGGCGGGGTGTTCAACGCGGTGAACCCGTCGGTCTATGAAAGCCGCAAGCCTGAAAACGCCGCGCGGCTGGCGCGCAGTTTCGGCTGGCTGAAGCAATGGGCCGAACTGGCAGGCGTGGGGATGAACTTCCCGTCCGAGCACCATCCGCTGAAATCGGTCAACGCGATGCGCTTCTGCTGCGCGCTCGAGCAAGAGCAGGAGGCGCTCGAGCGCTTTGCCCATGCCGCGTTCGAGGCCTATTTCACCCACGCCCGCAATCTCGACGACCCGGCCGTGCTGGTGGCGGTAGCCAATGAGGCAGGGCTGGGCGGCGCGGCGTTGGCCGAGCGCGCGGGCAGCCAGCCGATCAAGGATCGACTGCGCGCCAACACCGACGAGGCGATCGCGCGCGGGGCCTTCGGGTCGCCGACGATCATCGTCCACGAGCCCGCCGGCGAGGAGCAGCTGTATTTCGGCAACGACCAGCTGCCGCTGGTGCGCGCGAAGGTGGCGGCGCTCGCCTAGCCGTATTCGGCGCGGTGGGCGTCGAGCACCGGTTTGACCCGGCCCAGCGCCGCGCCGATAAGCTCGGGCAGCTCTTCCGCATCGAGCGGCAACAGCGCGTTGTGCGCGGCTGCGATGCAGCCCGCGTCGGCCCAGTCGATCCCCAGCTCGATCGCCCATTCGCGGAATTCGTCTGCCGCGCCCGCTCGCGGTTCGAGCGCCTTGGCCAGTGTCGGATGGAAGCCGAACCGTCCGGTAAAAGGCAGCAACGACAGCGGGAAACCCTTGCGCAGGTAGACGAAGGTGTCGTCGACATGGACCATGCCGCTCGCGCGGTGCAGCGCCAGCACCGAGGAGAAGTGCACGCTCTCGTCGTCGCTCACCAGCGTCACCCCGCGCGGGACCGAGAAGGCGAAATCCTCGGCATACAGCTCGGCCAGCGCATCGTGTTCGCAGCGCAGCGTTTCCCACGGCAGTTCGGGCAGGTGTTCGACATGGCGCGCCGTGCCGTAGAGCTTGGCCTGCGGGAAAGCCGAATGCATCCATTCGCAGTGCAGCGTGTGGAAAGGGTGGAGGTTGAGAATCGCCTCGACCTTCGTCCCGCCATCGGTCAGCGCGTCGACTTTGGCGCGGATCGCGTCGGTCAGCGGATAGCTGTCGAGAAAGACGAAATTGCCGCTCACCAGCCGGACGAGCGCGCATTGCGTGCCGATATCCACGATCCCGCCAAGCCGCAGGCTGCCGCGCAGGCTCCAGAAGCCTTCGCCGAGGTCGACGAGCCGGTCGCTCATGGAAAGCCGACGAAGCGGGCGGCCTCGTCCACGCTCTTGCGCTCGCTGACCACCGCATTGGCGGGGAAGCTCTCGTCGGGCCAGCCCATCGCAACCGCCTTCATGATCACCTGGTCGTCCGGAATGCCGGCATGTTCGCGCACCACCGGGCTCTGCATGATCCCCTGGCTGTTGATCACGCAGCCGAGCCCGCGGCTCCATGCGGCATTGACCAGCGCGGTGGTGACCGCGCCGCAATCGAACGGCGTGTCGTCGCTGCCCGACAATTCGCGGTCGTAGGTTACGATCACGCAGACCGGCGCGTCGAACTGGCGGAAGCCGCGCAGCACCCAGTCCTGCCGCTTGTCCTTGTCGTCGCGTTCGATCCCCATCGCGCCGAACAATTGCTTGGCGACGCCGACCTGGCGTTCGCGGTGCACGCCCGCGAAGGGTTCGCCGCGGCGGAACTCGCGGCTGTCGGGCTCGCCCGCGAGAATGCGTTCGGTATTGCCCTTGCGGATCCGGTCGAGCGGTTCGCCGGTGATGACGTGGAAATGCCACGGCTGCGTGTTCATCGAGGTGGGCGAGCGCATGGCGAGCGTCAGCACTTCCTCGATCACCGCGCGCGGCACCGGCTTGTCGAGATAGCCGCGGATCGAGCGGCGTCCCATCACCACTTCGTCATAGGTCATATCCGGATTGCCGCTCATTCAGTCTCGCTCCCATAAGTTTCACTGCCATGCCTAGCGCGCCATACCGACGCGGACAAATCCCCTACGGGATTGCGGGCAGGCAGGTTCCGATGTCCGGCGCGGAAAACAGCCGGCAATCGAAGAATATTGCTTCGCCGCCATTGGCATTCGCCGCGGCGAAGCTGAACCGCAGGCTGCGCCGTGCTGCATCGCTCAGCGGCAGGCTGGCCGGGACCTGCGCGGGATCGCTCCAACCCTGCACGCGGCAGTAGCCGCCGCCCGCGCACAGGCTGCGCGCCCGCTCGACCAGCGCGGCCGGCGAATTGCCCGGCGATACGAGGACGAAATGCACGCCTGCGCCCGGGCCGGGCTGGCCGGAGGATGCGGCTGCGCGCGGCGGCTCGCCGGCGGCGCGCGCCACGCTGTCGCGGGTGATGCTGCGCACCGCCTCGCCGCTGCCCAGCAGTCCGGGCAGCGGATTGGCGGCAGCGGTGGCGAGCGCGGTGTCGCGCAGACGCAGCGGATCGGGTTCGCCGCCCGCATAGCGTGCCGAGAACGCCTGCCGACTGCCCCAGAAGCCGCGCCAGCGGAAGAAGATATGCGGCCCCACCTTGGCCACCTTGTCGAGCCGGTCGCTCCACCACGGGTAGACATAGTCGGCATGGAAATGCGTGGCATTGCCGACGGGGGCATGGGTCGCGCCGCCCAGCATGTCCTCCGCCCGCGCGCGCGCCGCATTCCATGCCGCGTCGGGATAGCGCCGCGCGAGCGAGCCGTCGCAGGTGAAGCTGAACTGGCAGCCGGTGGGCCGCTGCGAGCCTTCGAACACCACCCCGCAGACGGTGCCCGCAAACGCCGGATGGCGCACGCGGTTGAGGACCACCTGCATCACCGCGCGCTGGTCGCCATCGGCGCCGCCCGCCTCGGCCATCCCGGCGAGCGCGAGGCAGTCGCGCGCGCGCAGGCGGTCGGCCGCATTCCCGGCAAAGCCGAAGGGTAGGGGCGCGCCCGGGCCGATGGCTGCGAACGCCACCGCCGCATTGCGCGCCTGCGCATCGCCGGCGGCCAGTTCGGTCCCGACCACAGTGTCTTCGGGCGAGGCGGGGAGGTCGGGAAGCGGTCCGTCCGCAGCGGCAGGTGCCGGGTCGGCCGTGGCCACGCCGGACGCAGACCAGCCGCCGACCACTGCGAGCAGGACGAGCGGGAGCAGCACCAGCGCCGCGAAGGCGGCCAGCGCGGCGCTATCGCGCGGCGGTTCGGCAGAGGGGGCGGCGCTGTCCATTACGGCTATCTAGGCGCAATTCGCGCCCGCACCAGCCGCAAGGCGCGCCGGTCAGGCCGCCTTGGCCAGTTCCATGTCCATCCGGTCCCAGATCTCGACCAGCGCGCCGACCAGATCGTCCATCATTTCGGCGGTGTGCGCAGGGCCGGGGGTGAAGCGCAGACGCTCGGTGCCGCGCGGGACGGTGGGGAAATTGATCGGCTGCACATAGACGCCGTATTCGGCGAGCAGGATGTCGCTGATCTTCTTGGCATGCACCGGGTCGCCGACCATCAGCGGGACGATATGCGTGACGCTGTCCATCACCGGCAGGCCCGCGTCGCGCATCTTGGTCTTGAGCAGTTCGGCGGCGGCCTGCTGGCCTTCGCGCTCGACGCTGCTTTCCTTAAGATGCCGCACCGAGGCAAGCACGCCCGCTACCAGCGCGGGACTGAGCGAGGTGGTGAAGATGAAGCCCGGGGCATAGGAGCGGATGCAGTCGATGATCTTCTTGTCGGCCGCGACATAGCCGCCCATCACGCCGAAGGCCTTGCCCAGCGTGCCTTCGATGATGTCGATCCGGTGTGCGGCCTCGTCGCGCTCGGAAATCCCGCCGCCGCGCTTGCCGTACATGCCCACCGCGTGGACTTCGTCGATATAGGTCAGCGCGTTGTATTTTTCTGCAAGGTCGCAGATTTCGTGGATCGGGGCGACGTCGCCATCCATCGAATAGACGCTTTCGAAAGCGATCAGCTTGGGCGTGTCGGCATCCTCGGAGGCGAGCAGTTCTTCCAGATGCTCGAGATCGTTGTGGCGGAAGACGCGCTTCTCGCAGCCCGAATTGCGGATCCCCGCGATCATGCTGGCGTGGTTGAGTTCGTCGGAGAAGATCACGCAGCCGGGCAGCAGCTTGGCCACGGTCGACAGCGTCGCATCGTTCGAGACATAGCCGCTGGTGAACAGCAGCGCGGCGTCCTTGCCGTGCAGGTCCGAAAGCTCGGCCTCGAGCTGGACGTGGTAATGCGTGTTGCCGCCGATGTTGCGCGTGCCGCCCGAACCCGCGCCGACATCGTGCAGCGCCTCTTCCATGGCGGAGATCACCTTGGGGTGCTGGCCCATCGCGAGGTAGTCGTTCGAACACCAGACGGTGACCGGCTTGGGCCCGTTGTGACCCGCGAAACAGCGCGCGTTGGGGAAGGCGCCCTTGTTGCGCAGGATATCGATAAAGACGCGATAGCGGCCTTCCTCGTGCAGCCGGGAAATCGCTTCGTCGAAGATCTGGTCGTAGTTCACTGGCGTAGTCGCCCGTATCTGCGCCGCCTTCCGCGGCCATCCTGTGCGGGTCGCCCTAATCGAATACGTTGCAAATCGCCACCGCGATCTTTGCGAGTGGTTCGCAGATCAGAACGCGCGCAGATCGTCGATCCCGTAGCGCGCGAAGGCCGGCGCAAGTCGTTGGAAATCGGCCAGCTCTCCCGTTCCTACCGCGAAATCGGGGGCACTGCGCGCGAAATCCTGCCCCTCGGTCAGCGATACGATGCGCCGCGCGATCCCCTCGGCGCCGTGGATGAACGCCACGCCTTCGCCGAACGCCTGCCGCAATTCGTCCTCGAGCAGCGGGAAATGGGTGCAGGCGAGGATCACCGTGTCGAGTCGCTCACCGTGGTTCTGCAGCACCAGCCCCGCTGCAGCGCGCGCGACATCGTCGACATCGACGCTCTCGCCGCGCAGCTTGGCCTCGCCCAGCGCGACGAGGTTGTTCGCGCCGTAGCGCAGCAGCGTGCAGTCGCCGACGAATTCGCGTTCGAGCTCGTCGACATAGGCCTGCCGCATCGTCGCCTCGGTGCCCAGCAGGCCGATTACGCCGGTCCGGGTCATCTTCGCCGCGGGCTTGATCGCGGGCACCGTGCCCACGATCGGCGTTTCGAGCACGTCGCGCACCATGCCCAGCGCGATCGTGCTGGCGGTGTTGCAGGCGATGCAGATCAGCCGCGGCTGGTAGCGTTCGGCCATCCGCCCGAGCAGCCCGGCAACCCGGGCGGCGATTTCGGCCTCGCTCTTCGCGCCATAGGGCAGGCCGGCCATGTCCGCGGCGTAGATCACCGGCGCCTGCGGCAGCAGCTCGCGCAGCTCGCCCAGCACGGTCAGCCCGCCGACACCCGAATCGAACAGCAGGATGGGTAAGTCTTGGGCCGGTTGATCCAATTCCGTGTGTCCTGCGCTTGTCGAGTGGGCGTGTTTCCATTTAGGGCGGTAGAAGAAAGTGCGGGGTTTCGACAAGCTCGGCTCGAACGGTTTCCTGTTTTGCGGAGTGTGCTGTGCCGACCGATATGACCACCAACCTGATCTGGGCCGCGCTGCTCGGCTATCTGATCGGCTCGATTCCCTTCGGTCTGCTGCTGACCAAGGCGGCGGGCATGGGCGACGTGCGCCAGATCGGCAGCGGCAATATCGGCGCCACCAACGTGCTGCGGACCGGCAACAAGGGGCTCGCGGCGGGCACGCTGGTGCTCGACCTGCTCAAGGGCTTCGCACCGGTCGCGGTTGCCGGCCATCTGTGGGGCGAAGTGGCAATGGCATTTGCCGCCGGGGCCGCGGTGCTCGGTCACTGCTTCCCCGTCTGGCTCGGCTTCAAGGGCGGCAAGGGCGTGGCGACCAATGCCGGCGTGGCCTTCGGGCTCGCCTGGCCGCTGGGGCTGGCCTACGCCTTCGTCTGGCTCAGCATATTGGCAATTTTCCGCATTTCCTCGCTTGCCGGAATGGCCGCGGTGGTCGCGGCGGCGGCCGCCGCGCCGCTGTTCGGCTATCCGCAGTTCTTCCCCGTGCTCGGCGCGATCGCGCTGCTGATCATCTACCTCCACCGCGAAAATATCGCGCGGCTGGCCAAGGGCGAGGAGCCCCGCGTCGGCGGCAGCAAGGACACCGCGGGGGGATGACCGGCGCGGCGACCTCGGCCCTGTCGCAGGACGAGGCTTTCGCCCGCATCCGGCTGCTGCGCTCGCCCAATATCGGCCCGGTCATCTATGCCATGCTGCTGCAGCGTTTCGGCGGCGCGGTGCAGGCGCTCGAGGCGCTGCCCGATCTGGGCCGGCGCGGCGGGCGCCAGTACCGCGCCACCGCCGCCGAAGCGGTCGAGCGCGAGGTCGAGGCAGTGCGCAAGGCAGGCGCGAAATACCTGTTCCACGACCAGCCCGATTACCCCGTGCTGCTCGGACAGCTCGATAGTGCGCCGCCGATCCTGATCTGGCGCGGCAACCTGGCGCTGGCCGCACGCCCCTGCGTTGCCATGGTCGGTGCGCGCAATGCCAGCGCGGCAGCGGTCAAGCTGGCGCGCGATTTCGCCAGCGGGCTGGCCGAGGCGGGGTTCACCGTGGTCTCGGGGCTGGCGCGCGGGATCGACGGCGCGGCGCATGAGGGCGCCTTTCCGCACACCGTGGGCGTGATCGCCAGTGGGATCGACATTGCCTATCCGCCGCAGCACGCCGAATTGCAGGAGCGGATCGCCAGCGAAGGGCTGCTGCTGGCCGAACAGCCGCCGGGCACCGAACCGCGCGGCAGCCATTTCCCCAGCCGCAACCGGATCATCGCCGGGCTGGCGGGCGGTACGCTGGTGGTCGAGGCGGCGGTCAAATCGGGCAGCCTCATCACCGCGCGGCTCGCGGGCGAGGCGGGGCGCGAGGTCATGGCAATCCCCGGCAGTCCGCTCGAGCCGCGCAGCCACGGCTGCAACCACCTCATCCGCGAAGGCGCGGTGCTGGTGCAGGAACCCGGTGAAGTGGTCGAACTGCTGAGCACCTTCGCCGGCGAGCCACGCTCGACCTTTCGCGAACCCGCCAATGGCTTCGACTACACGCCCGATGATATCGCCACGGCCGAGCACGCCGATATCGCCGCGCGGCTGACGACGGCACCGGTGGGGATCGACGAGCTGATCCGCCAGTCGGGTGAAAGCGCCGCCGCGGTGCAGCTCGCGCTGCTCGAACTGGAGATCGCCGGTCGGCTCCAGCGCCATGCCGGGGGCCGCGTCAGCGTACGCTGACGGCATGCGCGGCCAAGTCGGCGCGGGCGGGCCTGGGCGTTTTGCCGCTTGACGCCTTCCGAACCCCGGCCCCATTTTCGCGCGTATACGCACGTACACACGTAAGGGACTGCCCACACCACCATGCAACTGGTCATCGTCGAATCGCCCGCGAAGGCGAAAACCATCGAGAAATATCTCGGCAAGGACTTCAAGGTTCTCGCCAGCTACGGTCACGTCCGCGACCTGCCGCCCAAGGACGGCAGCGTGCGCCCCGACGAAGGCTTCGCGATGGACTGGGAACTCTATCGCGACAAGCAGAAGCGCTTCAAGGAAATCAGCGACGCGTCGAAACAGGCCACCCGCCTCGTCCTCGCGACTGACCCTGACCGCGAAGGCGAGGCGATTTCGTGGCACGTCCAGGAACTGCTCAGGAAGCGCAAGACGCTGCCCGAGAAGGTCGACCGCGTGACGTTCAACGCTATCACCAAGCAGGCGGTGACCGAGGCGATGAAGGCCCCGCGCGAGCTCGACCAGCCGCTGATCGACGCCTATCTGGCGCGCCGCGCGCTCGACTATCTCTATGGCTTCACGCTGTCGCCGGTGCTGTGGCGCCGCCTGCCCGGCGCGAAAAGCGCGGGCCGCGTGCAGTCGGTCGCGCTGCGGCTGATCGTCGGCCGCGAAATCGAGATCGAGCATTTCCGCGCCGACGAATACTGGTCGGTGATCGCCAAGCTGCAGCAGGACGGCAGCGAGTTCGACGCGCGGCTGGTCAAGTACGAGGGCAAGAAGCTCGACAAGCTGACGCTGGGCGATGAAGCCAGCGCCATGGCCGCCAAGGCGGCGGTCGAAGCGGGCAATTTCACGATCGAGGAGATCGAGACCAAGCCGTTCAAGCGCAATCCCGCGCCGCCGTTCACCACCTCGACGCTGCAGCAGGAAGCCGCGCGCAAGCTGGGCTTTTCCGCGAGCCACACGATGCGGCTCGCGCAGTCGCTCTATGAAGCGGGCGCGATCACCTACATGCGTACCGACGGCGTGCAGATGGATGGCAGCGCGATTTCGGAATGCCGCAAGGCGGTGTCCGATCGCTATGGCGGCCATGCGCTGCCCGAAAAGCCGCGCATCTACCAGTCGAAGGCCAAGAACGCGCAAGAAGCGCACGAAGCGATCCGGCCGACCGATTTCTCGCGCGACCGCGTGGGTTCGGGCGACGAGGGCAAGCTTTACGATCTCGTGTTCAAGCGCGCGATGGCCAGCCAGATGGCGGCCGCGCAGCTCGAGCGCACCACGGTCACGCTGCGCGAGGCCACCGGCCAGCACGAATTGCGCGCCACCGGCCAGGTGGTGAAATATCCGGGCTTCTTCGCGGTCTACCAGGAAGGCCGCGACGATGCCGATGACGACGAGGACGGCCTGCTTCCCGCGATGAGCAAGGGCGACAGCCCGCTCAAGCGCGGCGTCGACGCCAACCAGCACTTCACCCAGCCGCCGCCGCGTTTTTCCGAAGCGAGCCTGGTCAAGCGGCTCGAGGAGCTCGGCATCGGCCGCCCCTCGACCTATGCCAGCACCATCCAGACGCTGCGCGACCGTGCCTATGTGCGAATGGAGAAGAACCGCTTCTTCGCCGAGGAAAGCGGGCGACTGCTGACTGCTTTCCTCGAACGCTTCTTCCCGCAATATGTCGCCTTCGACTACACCGCCGGGCTCGAGGACGAGCTCGACACCGTCAGCGACGGGCGCGAGGACTGGAAGAAGCTGCTCGAGGCCTTCTGGCGCGACTTCAAGCCCAAGACCGAAGAGGTGATGGACAAGAAGCCTTCGGAAGTGACCGAGGTGCTCGACGAATTCCTGTCCGACTACCTGTTCCCCGAACGCGCCGACGGCAAGGACCCGCGCCATTGCCCGCTGTGCGAAACCGAAGGCCGCGACGGCGGCCGGCTGGCGCTGCGCGGTGGCCGCTATGGCGCGTTCGTCGCCTGCGCCAATTACCCCGACTGCAAGTTCACCCGCCAGTTCGCCAAGCCCGGCGGCGAGGGCGATGACGGCGCCGATGACGGGGTGATGGGCGAGGATCCCGAAACCGGCCTCCCGGTCGAACGCAAGACGGGACGCTTCGGCCCCTACATCCAGCTTGGCGAGGGCAAGGAAGCCAAGCGCGCGAGCATTCCCAAGGACCTCGACGACTTCGATCTCGAATGGGCCCTCAAGCTGCTCAGCCTGCCGCGCATCGTCGGCCAGCATCCCGAGACCGGCAAGGATATCGAAGCCGCGATAGGACGTTACGGCCCGTACCTGCGGCATGATGGCAAATACGCCAAGCTGCAGAGCGCGCGCGACGTGTTCGACACCGGCATGAATGCGGCGGTCACGCTGCTTGCGGAAGCCGCCAATCGCAAGGGCGGCACGCGCGGCAAGGCGGAACCGATCAAGACGCTGGGCGAACACCCGACCAGCGGCGCCGAGATGAAGGTTATGCCGGGGCGCTACGGCCCCTATGTCACCGATGGCACCACCAATGCGACGATCCCCAAGGACATGAAGCCCGAGGACGTCACCGAGGCGCAGGCGATCGAACTGATCGATGCGCGCGCCGCCAAGGGTCCGGCGAAAAAGAAGAAGGCCGCGCCCAAGAAGAAGGCGGCAGCGAAGAAGAAGCCTGCGGCCAAGAAGGCCCCCGCCAAGAAGAAGGCCCCTGCCAAAAAGGCCGCGGCCAAGAAGGCGGAGGCCGGCTGATGGCGAAGGAACGCTTCGAACGCCACAAGCAGCCGTGGAAGTCCGAGGAGGCGGGACAACTGCGGCTGCTCGCGGGCAAGGGCAAGGGCCTCAGGGAAATCGCCAAGGCGATCGGCCGCAGCGAGGAATCGACCAAAGACTTCGCCAAGAAGAACAAGATCGAGATCCTGAAAAAGCGGTAGGGGACCGCCCGATCAGAGGCGCATGTAACCCGCGGCGAGGCTTGTCGCCAGCGCCACCATGCTGGCGCCCAGCGCCCATGCCGCGGGGCGGGCCTCGCGTCCGCCATAGGCAAGCGTGACGCCCAGTTTCACGCTCATATTGGCAAGGATCGTTCCCGCGATGGCAAGCGCGGCCAGCCGGGGGGCGATGGTGCCCGGCTCCAGCCCGCCGGCGGTGACGATGGCGGCATCGACGTCCATGCTGCCCATCAGCAGCAGCAGGACCGCGATCCCTTCCTCGCCGAAGCGCGTTTCGGCCCAGCGCGCGGCGACCGCAGCCACGGCCACGAAGGCGACGAAGGTCAGCGCGGGCAGCATGGCGATCGGATTGCCGGGCGGGGCGGGGCCAGTGGTTGCGGGCGCCGCTCGGTAGAGCCACAGCGCTGCAGCGAAGCCCGCCAGCAGCGCCGGGGCGACGAGGATCGCGAAATCGGCCAGCAGGCTCGTCGCGAGCACCGCGACCAGGATGATCACCCGCAGATACATGACCGCGCTGGCCAGCGCGACGCCCGCGTTCTCCGCACCGTGCCCGGCGCCTGCGCCAAGCCGCTGGGCGAAGGAATGCGTCACCGCGGTGGAACTGTAGGCGCCGCCGATAACGGCGGTCGCAATGGTCCCGCGGCGCGCGCCGAACAGGCGGTTGGCGACATAGCCGGCGAAGGAAAAGCCGGTGACGATGATGACCACCAGCCACAAGGTGCGCGGCTCCCACGCGTCGTAGGGGCCGTAGCGCCCTTCGGGCAGGAAGGGGAACACCGCCAGCGCGATCACCGCATAACGCGTGAAGGCCTTGATATCGGCTTCGTCGAGCGCGCCGACCCAGCGGTGGACTTCGGTACGCAGCGCAAGGATCAGCGTGACCACCGCCGCGCCCGCGACCGCCAGCGCTTCCTCGCCGATCCCGGCCAGGAACCCGAGGCCCAGCGTGACCATGGCGGCGATGGCGCTGGTCGCATCGGGCCTGCCGCTGTCGAGCACCGCGCGTGAATAGCCGATCGCGACGATGGCGGTGGCCGCTGCAAACAGGAGACCCGAGGCCGCTGCGAAGCCATGGCCCGCGATGATTCCCGCGAGGCCTGCCGCGGCGCCCAGCAGGGTGAATGTGCGAATCCCGGCAACCCGCATGCCGGGGGTTTCGTCACGCAGCTTCCATCCCCGTTCGATCCCCACCAGCAGCCCGGCCGCGAGCGCGGCAGCCATCTGGGGGAGGGAATCGATCGCGAACATCTGCTGGATGAAGAGCTCCTAGCTCTTCCAGTCCAGTCCCATTTCCTCGAACATTTCCTTGTCCTCGCTCCAGCGTTCGTCGGTCTTCACGTGGAGGAACAGGTGGACCTTCTGGCCGAGCAGTTCACTCAGCTCCTCGCGCGCGGCCTGGCCGATCGCCTTGATCCGGCTGCCACCCTTGCCGAGCACGATCATCCGCTGGTTGTCGCGCATCACCACGATCTGCTGGTGGATCTCGACGCTGCCGTCCTTGCGTTGGATGTATTTCTCGGGCCGCACCGCGCTGTCGTACGGCAGTTCCTCGTGCAGCTGCTGGTAGAGTTGCTCGCGCGTGATTTCGGTGGCGAGCAGGCGTTCGCTGGCATCGCTGACCTGGTCTTCGGGATACATCCACGCGCCTTGGGGCATCATGGCGGCGAGCGCGTCCTTCATCTCGTCCACGCCGTCGCCGGTCAGCGCGGAGACGAAATAGACCGTTTCGAATTCGACCTTCCCGGTCAGCTCCTGCGCCAGCGCCAGCAGCGGTTCCTTCTTCGCCCGGTCGACCTTGTTGAGCACGAGGATTTTGCGTTCGGGCCGCGCGGCGATCTGTTCGAGCAGCGGTTCCAGCTCGTGCCGTCGCTGCTTGAGCGGATCGACCAGCAGCAGCAGCGCATCGGCCGCCTCGGCGCCTTCCCACGCGGCGCTGACCATCGCCCGGTCGAGCCGCCGCTTGGGCGCAAAGATGCCCGGCGTGTCGACGAGGATCATCTGCGTGTCGCCATGCAGCGCGATGCCCATCATCCGCGCCCGCGTGGTCTGCGCCTTGGCGCTGGTGATCGCGACCTTCTGGCCGACCAGCTGGTTGACCAGCGTGCTCTTGCCCGCATTGGGCGCACCCAGCACTGCGACCACGCCGCATTTGGTTCTTTCCTGCGTCACCCGAATGTCTCCATGAATATGCGTGCCGCCTGTTTTTCGGCTTCCTGCTTGCTGCCCGCGGTGCCTTCGGCCTCGCCGACCTTGTGGACTTTCACCCGCACGGTGAAGCGCGCCGCGTGATCGGGGCCCGACCGCTCAATCAGCTCGTATTCGGGCGGGCGCCGCTGGTTACCCGCGGCCCATTCCTGCAACGCGCTCTTGGGGTGTTTCGACTTGCCCGCGCCGCTTTCCAGCGCCGGACGCCACAGCAGGCGCACGACGTCGCGCGCCGCGGCGAAGCCGTTGTCGAGGAACTGCGCGCCGAGCAGCGCTTCCATCACGTCGCCAAGGATGTTGTCGCTGTCGCGGCCGCCATCGCTGCTCGCCTGCCGCGAGATCCGGATATGCGGCGCCAGCCCGATGCCGCGCGCCACCTGCGCGCACATCGCCCGGCTGACGATCGCGTTGAGCCGCTGTGCCAGCTTGCCCTCGGGCGCTTCGCTTTGCGCATAGAGCCAGTCGGCGATCGCGAGGCCGAGCACGCGGTCGCCGAGGAACTCGAGGCGTTCGTAATCGCGCGTTTCGCCCATGCTGCCATGCGTCAGCGCGGCGAACCACAGCGCTTCGTCCTGCACGGTGAAGCCCGTGCGGGTCAGCCAGTCGCGGGCATCCGGGTCGAGCGCGCTCATATGTCGGCCCCGATCCGGTCCCAGCGCGCGGCGGTGAACCAGGTCCATGGCAGCAGCCATTCGGCGCTGCCGTCGGTCGACCACAGCACGCGGCTGGCGCGGCCCACCAGCAGGTCGGTATCGACCAGTCCGACGCCGCCGTCGCGCACGGCCGGGAAGCGGCTGTCGAGCGAATTGTCGCGGTTGTCGCCCATCACGAACAGCTGGCCTGCGGGAACCACGATCGGCGCGGCATTATCGGGGTCGATGCGCAGCGGGTTGCCGCGTTCGTCGGTGGCGACACCGCGCGCGCCATCGCTGAGGAAGCGCGGGCCGACGGTGCCGAAATCGATCGTCAGGTAGCTTTTGCCCGACGGCAGGGTCTCGCGGAACTGGCGGTAGCGGCAGGTGGCCCCGCCATCGACCACGACCCCGCCATCGCTGCGGCAGGCGGTGTTGGGGCCCATCGCGATATCGGCGGCGCCCGCGGGCTGCTTGGGCAGCGGCTCGCCGTTGAGGATCACGCGGCCGTTTTCCAGCGCCAGCGTATCGCCCGGCAGCCCGATCACGCGCTTGACGTAATCCGCGCCGGTCACCGGATGCTTGAAGATGACGACATCGCCGCGGTCGGGCAGGCTGGCGAAGATGCGCCCGTCGAACAGCGCCGGTTCGCCCGGCAGCGACAGGTTGGAAAAGCCGTAGGGCCATTTCGCCGCGACCAGGTAATCGCCATTGCGCAGGTTCGGCAGCATGCTTTCGCTGGGAATGGTGAAGGGCGAGAAGATGAAGCTGCGGAAGATCAGCACCGCGATCACCAGCTTGGTGACGAACCACAGGAAACTGCCGAGGCTTTCCTTTTTCTCGGTCTCGCCCGGGCCGGCGGCAGGCGTAGCGGTATCCAGCGTTTGCTGTGTCATGCGGGGTTCTCAATCATTGCCGAGTTCCCTAGTCGCAGGAGCGCAGCCATCAAAGGATTTTTGCCCGCCATGACCACCGCCGCCCAGCTCTGGACCCGCCTGGAAACCCTGCCGCGCCCGACACTGGGCGAATTGTTCAGCGCCGCGCGCGATGGCGGCGAAGGCGCTGACGAGCCCGGCGGCGCCGACCGGGTCGCGATGCTCTCGGGCCGGATCGAGCTCGAGGAGGGCGGGATCCTGTTCGACTGGTCGAAGACGCATCTCGACCGCGCCGTGGTCGCGGGCTTCGAAGAGCTGGCCGAGGCGATGGACTTCGCCGGCATGCGCGCAAAACTGTTCGCCGGCGAAGTGGTCAACCCGACCGAAGGCCGCGCCGCCGACCACGCGACGCTGCGCGGCACGGGCGAGGGCGCCAAGGTCGAGGAAGCGATGGCGCTGATCGACCGCATGGGCATGCTGGTCGAGGCGATCCACCAGGGCGCGCTGGGCGAGATCGAGCACCTGATCCACATCGGGATCGGCGGCAGTGCACTCGGCCCCGCGCTGGGGGTCGACGCGCTCGGCCGCGATCTGTCCTATTGCGATGTCCATGTCGTCTCCAACATCGACGGCGTCGCGCTCGAGGCAGCCTTTGCGAAATGCGATCCGGCCAAAACGCTGATCGCGGTGGCGAGCAAGACCTTCACCACGATCGAGACCATGACCAATGCCGCCAGTGCGCTCAAATGGCTGGGCGACAATGGCGTTTCCGATCCCGGCGGGCGCGTCATCGCGCTGACTGCCAATCCCGAAGGCGCGGTCGAATGGGGCGTCGACGAAACGCGCATCCTGCCGTTCCAGGAAAGCGTCGGCGGGCGCTATTCGATCTGGTCCTCGATCGGCTTCCCGATCGCCATGGCGGTGGGGATGGACGATTTCCGCGCCATGCTCGCGGGCGCCAAGGCGGTGGACGAACATTTCCGCGACACCGACGGCGCGGCCAACCTCGTGCTGCGCGCGGCCTTTGCCGATCTCTACTACACCCGCGTGCGCGGCTGCCAGACCCGCGCCGTGTTCGCCTATGATGAACGGCTGGGGCTGTTCCCCGATTACCTCCAGCAGCTCGAGATGGAATCGAACGGCAAGCGCGTCACTGCCGAAATGCAGCCGGTCGATGGCCCGACCGCGCCGATCACCTGGGGCGGGGTGGGCACCGATGCGCAGCACGCGGTGTTCCAGCTGCTCCACCAGGGCACGCATCTGGTGCCGGTCGATTTCATCGCCAGCATCGCCCCGGGCGACGAGCTCGACCCCGCGCACCACCGCATCCTGCTGATGAACTGCTTTGCGCAAGGCGCGGCGCTGATGGCGGGCAAGCAGGGCGAGGACCCCGCTCGCAATTACCCCGGAGACCGCCCCAGCGCGACGATCCTGTGCGACGACCTCGACGCCGCCGCACTGGGCGCGCTGATCGCCTTCCACGAACACCGCGTCTTCGCCAGCGCGGTGTTGATGGGGATCAATCCCTTCGACCAGTTCGGGGTCGAACTGGGCAAGCAGATGGCCAAGGCGATCGAACAGGGCGGCGAGGCGTTCGATGCAAGCACCGAGGCGCTGCTGGATGCCGCTGGGTTGGGGTGAGCAACTTCAAACCAGCACGAAATACATCACAGCCAACGCGCCCATCACCACTGTGCCCGTCAGGCTCAGCGCCTTGATTGCGGTGCTTGGCCTCGCGTCGGTGGGCAGTTCGCAGCGCGTCACAACGAGGTAGTTCAGCAGCGCGAGCAGCGGCGCGACCACGAAGGTGGCGCTGGTCACGAAGTCGAGGAAGCTCGTGAACGCGCCCATCGCGGTGAACAGCACTAAGATCGACAGTCCGGCCAGCGCCAGCGTGCTTAGTACATATTGCGTGCGCGTGCCGCTCTGCTGTTCCGCGCCGCGCAGGACTTGGATCGCGGCGGGCAGGGTGCGGGCATAGGCGTCGATCGCGGCGATCACCGTGGTCAGCATCACCGAGAGCGCGGCCACGGCGGCCAGCGCTGCGGCGGTCGGCCCGAGCGCTTCGCGGTAGAGGTTCACCAGCTGGCCCGCGAAGCCCGGCGCATCGGACAGCGGGGCGATATCCTCTGCATGCATCACGCCCGCGCCCATGATGCAGAAGCACAGCGCCATCACGGTGGTCATGACATAGGGCCACAGGAAGCTGCTGCGCGCCTGCGCTAACGTGGGATGTGCGCCTGTGGGCAAAGTGCGGTCGGCTTCCACCTTCCACAGCGACAGAGCGACCGAGACGTCGAGCGGGTTGGGCATGAAGCCCGCGAGCGCGACGATGAATAGCAGCGCGGCGGTTTGCCGTGTCCAGCCGAAATCGGTCAGCGTCGCCCATTCGACGCGTGGCAGGACCATGATGGTGGTCGCCACCGTCGCGATGACGAGGAAGGCGAGCAGCACGCCGTTGACCCGATCGAGCAGCCGGTACCCGCCGGCGAAGAGCAGCGCGGAGGCGAGCGCGATCACCAGCGATCCCATGACCGGCAGCGGCAGCAGCGGGCCGAACACGGCAGCGAAGATTCCCGCGGTCGCTGCGCCCAGCGCGGCATAGACGATCGGTACCAGCGGGATCACGGCGACGAGGAACAGCCACACCGCCCATGGGCCCAACTCGCGATAGCCGGACAGCAGCGAACGCCCGCGTGCATGTGCGTAATCGACGCCGAAGCGGTAGGCGGGATATTTGAGCAAGGTCGAGAGCACGATCACCCCCAGCAGGGCGACCCCGAACATCGCACCCGCGCGGGTCGACTGGACGAGATGCGAAGTACCGATGGCAGAACCGGTAAAGATCAGGCCGGGGCCCGCCAGACGGCGCAGGATCGCGTTTCTCATCTTATATCCCCAAGGCTCCGCAAGGCGCGGACGATGCTTCCGAAATTGCCGGTCACGCAAGCGAAATGATCGTTCGTTCTTGCGAAACAAATTGACATTCCGCGCCTTTGCGCCCATCTGCTCTCCATCGAAGCGCGCTAGCCAGCGTGAAGCGGCGATCGGTTTACAGCGATTGCCCCGGCCGCGCCTCGGTTCCTTTTTCCAGACTTCCCTATTCACGCGGGTGGTTTCAAACCCCGCGCCCGCGCCCGGATTCCGTCATGGAACGCTGAGCGCGCCGCATTACGAATGCGAGTTTTCATGACACAGTTCTCCGATCTTGGGCTGTCGCAGCCCGTCCTTCAGGCGCTTGACCTCAAGGGCTATTCCACTCCCACACCGATCCAGGAAGGGGCGATCCCGCCCGTTCTCGAAGGGCGCGACCTGATGGGTATCGCGCAGACCGGCACCGGCAAGACCGCCGCCTTCATGCTGCCCAGCATCGACCGGCTGCGCGAAGCCGACAAGCAGACGCCGTTCAAATCCTGCCGCATGCTGGTGCTGGCCCCGACGCGTGAACTGGCTGGCCAGATCGCCCAGAGCGCCAAGGATTACGGCGCGCTGGCCGGTCTCAAGGTCCATTCGATCGTCGGCGGCACCTCGGTCAACAAGGACCGCAACAAGCTCCACCGCGGCACCGACATCCTCGTCGCCACGCCCGGCCGCCTGCTCGATCTGATCGATCAGAAGGCCTTCACGCTCGACAAGGTCGAAGTGCTAGTTCTCGACGAGGCCGACCAGATGCTCGACCTCGGCTTCATCCACGCGCTGCGCCGGATCAGCCAGCTGGTCCCCGAAGACCGTCAGACGCTGTTCTTCAGCGCCACCATGCCCAAGCAGATCCAGGAACTGGTCGGCAAATACTGCCGCAACCCGGTCAAGGTCTCGGTCACGCCCGAAAGCACCACTGCCGAACGGATCGACCAGTATCTCTTCATGGTCCAGCAGGACGAGAAGCAGACGCTGCTCGAGATGATGCTGTCCGAACGCCACCAGGTGCCGGGCAAGTTCGAGCGCGTGCTGATCTTCGCCCGCACCAAGCATGGCTGCGACCGGGTGGTAAAGAAGCTGGCGCAGGTCGGCATCCCCGCCAACGCCATCCACGGCAACAAGAGCCAGCCGCAGCGCGAACGCGCGCTCGACGAGTTCAAGCGCGCCAAGACGCCGATCCTGATCGCGACCGATGTCGCCGCGCGCGGGATCGACATCCCCGGCGTGAGCCATGTGATCAATTACGAACTGCCCAACGTGCCCGAGCAATACGTCCACCGCATCGGCCGGACCGCGCGCGCGGGCAAGGATGGCATCGCGATCGCCTTCTGCGCCGAGGACGAGCGCGATTACCTCAAGGACATCCGCAAGAAGACCGATGCCGAGTTCGAACGCCTGCCGCTGCCGGACAATTTCCGCGCGGTTGTCGAAGGCGTCGGCCCGACCAAGCGTGCGGCCCCCGGCCAGCGCATGGCCAAGCCCAAGGTGCGCCCCACCGGCGACGCGGCGAAGCGGGCCAAGCCCAAGGACAAGCATCCCGCCCGCAAGGGCCGTCCCAGCGGCGCAGGCGGTCCGGGCGGCGGCGGTAACGCCGGTGCTGGCAGGCCCGGCGGTGGCCGCAGCCGCAATCGCCGGCGCAGCAGCGCCGCACGCGGCTAACTGTCAGGGGCGGGGCCGGTCGTTTCCGGCTCCGCTTCCTCGTTCATCAGCCGCAGCCGCGCAAAGGCTGCGGGCTGGTGGTCGGCCAGCCATTCGAGCATGCCTTCGCGGATGTCGCAGCGCAGGTCGAACAGCGTGGGCAAATCCTTCGCGCTCATCAGCAGCCGCACCTCAATGGCATCGCACCTCGTGTCGGTCACCTGCACCACCTGCACACGGCCGTCCCAGCGCGGATTGTCCGCGATCTGGCGTTCGAATTCGGCGCGGATCGGACCGATCCGGGTCGCCGGGTCGAGATAGAGCATCACCGAACCCAGCAGCTGCGCGGTTTTCTTGGTCCAGTTCTCGAAAGCGCCCTCGAGGAATTGCGATGTCGGCACGATCAGCCGCCGCTCGTCCCAGATCTTGACCACCACATAGGTCGTGCGGATGTCCTCGATCCGCCCCCATTCGCCCTCGACGATCACCACGTCGTCGATATTGATCGGCTCGGTCAGCGCCATCTGCACGCCCGCGATCAGCGATTTGAGCGCCGGCTGCGCGGCCGCGCCCACGGCGAGGCCCGCGAGCCCCGCCGAGGCAACCAGCGTCACCCCGATATCGCGCACGCCGGGGATCGACAGCAGCACCAGCCCGACGGTCACGAAAATGATGATGAAGGTCGCGATGCGGCTGAGCATGGTCAGCTTGGTGCGCTGGCGCCGGGCGGAGAGATTGTCCTCGACCGAGATATCCGCGCGTAGCTTCATCGCCTCGATCAGCGCCTGCAAGATCGCCAGCGCGATCCACCCGATTACCGCGGGCATGACAAAGCCGGCGACGCGTTCCCACACAGTCTCGAAGGCGGGAATCTCGCGCGCGGTCAGCACCAGCGCCAGCGCTACCAGCGCAAAACGGGTGGGCATGGCGAGCCGCCGCACCAGCATCTCGTCCGCCTCGCTCCGCGTGCGTCCCACGACGCGGCGCAGCAGGCGGAACACCGCCCAGTGCAACAGCAGCGCGGCCAGCGTCGCGGCCACGGCCAGCGCCAGCAGATTCCATGGATGCGGCAGGATCGCCGTCCCGCGGGCGGCGTAATCGGCAAGCGTATCGGTCATGCGGTCTCCCGTTGGATGCATGCGGACAGGGCCGGCATCCCCTCCCAGGGACTTGCCCTTCCAACCCCGGTTCCCGCCGCGCGGTTCCCGCTTGCCTCTTGTGCCGCTGCGCGCGAGGCCCCAAGTGCGGCGCGCATTCACAACGGAGACAGGCTTTGGCGTCAGCACCCACCGGCGAGTACGATTTCGACCTTTTCACCATCGGCGCCGGTTCGGGCGGGGTGCGCGCCAGCCGCGTGGCGGCCGCGCATGGCGCGAAGGTGGCCGTGGCCGAGGAACACCGCGTCGGCGGAACCTGCGTCATCCGCGGCTGCGTCCCCAAGAAGATGCTCGTCTACGGCGCGCATTTCGCTGAAGACCTGAAGGACGCGCGCAATTTCGGCTGGTCGACCGAGAATGCGACCTTCGACTGGATCACGCTGCGCGACAATGTGCTCAAGGATGTCGAGCGGATCGAGGGCGCCTATACCAACACGCTCGAAAGCCACGAGGTGACGATCTACAAGGAACGCGCCGAGATCACCGGCCCGCATGAGATCACGCTGGCGAGCGGCAAGGTCGTGACCGCAAAAACCATCCTGATCGCCACCGGTGCGCGCCCGCGCATGCCCGAATGCCAGGGCGCCGAACATGCGATCAGTTCGAACGAGGCGTTCCATCTCGACGAACTGCCCAAGAAAATCATCATCGCGGGCGGCGGCTATATCGCCAATGAATTCGCCGGCATCTTCAACGAGTTCGGCAGCGAAGTTCACATCGTCAATCGCGGCGACCGCTTGCTGCGCAGCTATGACGAGGCGGTGCGCGACCGGCTGCTGCAGATCTCGACGATGAAGGGGATCCAGTTCCGCTTCAACACGACGTTCGAATACATCAAGCCGTGTTCGGAAGGCGGCTATTTCGTGAAGATGTCCGATTGCGACGAGGAAAAGGCCGATCTGGTCATGTTCGCGGTCGGCCGCGTACCCAACACCGAGGGGCTGGGCCTCGAGAATGCCGGCGTCGAACTGGGCGAGGGCGGCGAGGTCAAGGTCGACCGCTTCAGCAAGACCAATGTCGATCACATCTATGCCGTCGGCAACGTGACCGACCGCGTGCAGCTGACCCCGGTCGCGATCCGCGAGGGCCAGGCCTTTGCCGACAGCGTGTTCGGCGACGGCGAGCCGGTGGCGGTCGACCACAGCTGCATCCCCAGCGCGGTGTTCAGCCACCCGCCGATCGCCGCGGTCGGCATGACCGAGGGCGAGGCCAAGAACCAGCTCGGCAGCGTGAAGGTCTATCTGTCGGACTTCCGCCCGATGAAGAACGTGCTTGCCGGGCGCAACGAACGCAGCCTGATCAAGATGATCTGCGACGGCGACAGCGGGCGCATCGTCGGCATCCACATGATCGCCCCCGAAGCGCCCGAGATGATGCAGGCTGCCGCGATCGCGGTGAAAGCCGGGCTGACCAAGGAAGACTTCGACGCGACCACCGCAATCCACCCGACGATGGCCGAAGAACTGGTCCTGATGCGTTAGGGCGCGGCGCCTTCCGCCTCGATCAGCAGCACCCAGTCTTCGCCATCGCCCGAGGAGGGCGGGACGAAGGACTGGATGCCCTGGCTCTGTTCGCTGCGGAAGCGGTAGGTCGCGCCGTAGCGCGGGTTGAACCACGACTGCGTGTGCATCCCCCCGTCCAGCGCGCCGAGGTCGATGGTGAAGGGTGCGCCGCGCGGCGAATAGGCGATGATCCGCTGCCCGTCCGCCGCCCGCGCCAGCCGCACCTTCGCGGCGCCATGCCGCGGCCCGTCGAGGATCAGGTCCTGCCGCGGTTCGAGTGTGGCGAAGTCGTGCGCTTCCATGAAGCGGCGCAGCAATCCCATCTGGCGCGCCCCCGGATCGTCGATCGCATCGGACCATGGCCGGTTCGCGCCGATCGCGGGATCGCGCCCCGGTGCCCACATCTGCCACACATTGTTGTTGCCATAGGTGTGCCCCGCCGCCCCTGCGAGCACTGCCCACCATGCCGCCTGCCGGGCATCGTCATCGTCGAAGCGCAGCCGCGGGTCGTGGCCATGGTTGTAGAAGCCGACCGGAATGCCTTCATAGCGCGGTTCGCCGTCGATCACGGGGCGGCGCGGGGTCAGCGCGCGGTCGTGCTCGACATAGAGCCCCGTATCGAGATCGCGCGCCGCATGCGACGACTGGTTCATGTAGAAATCGAGCCAGTCCGCATCGCGCACCTGCGCCGATGAGAGCCCCGGGCCGCGGGGGTGGAAAGTGATCAGATGCCGGCCGCCGTCGCCCTCGCGCAGGCCGCGCGCCATCGCGTCGATGATCGCGCGTTCATCGGCGGTGCGTACGTTCGAATCGCCGCCGAGGATCCAGATCACCCCCGCATCGCGGTAGCGTTGCCCGAGGAACCGCCCATAGGCATGCGCGCTGGCCGGCGTGAAAATCTGCGAGTCGCCATCACGCCAGTACCGCCCCCACGAGGGCAGCAGGCCCACGGTCAGCCCCAGCGCATTGGCACGCGCCACCACATGGTCGATATGCGCGAAATAAGCCTCGTTGGGCTGCGCCGGATCGCGCCCGATCAGCGGCAGGTCGCCATAGGCATTGGGTTCGTCCAGGCCGCGCAGTTCGGCCAGCGCCACCGCCTGGATCACGGTGAACCCCTTGTCCGCGCGGTCCCGCAGATAGAATTCGGCCTCCTCGCGCGTCAGCCGGTGGAACAGAGCCCAGGCGGTATCGCCGAGGTAGAAGAACGGCTTGCCCTCGCTGGTCTGCATGTGACGCCCGCCGGGGGCGATTTCGAGCGTGGGCCGGGCGTGTGCCGCCGTGGCCAAGCCGCCGACCGCGGCAGCGACCCCGGCCAGCACCAGCGCCGCCGCCACCGCGCGCCGTATCGATTTCGAATATGCGAATGTCGTCATGCTGTCCTCCCCGCCCGGCTCGCCACCACATGGTAACCGGTGTCATAAAGCCTGTTCGCCCATTGCCGCAAGTTGAAAAACGGGCGGCTGCGGCATGGTCACGACTGGGGATGGGACGGCGGGACGTCGGCGTGGTACGGTGCGCCATCGCGCGGCGCAGGCATGTCCGCTTTGCAGGAGTACAACATATGACCACCGCACCCGATGCTTTCCGCATCCGCGAGGCTGTCGCCTATTTCGACGCCAGCACGGATCTCGAGGAAGCGATCGACGAGCTGCTCAGTTCGGGTTTCGACCGCGCGGAAATCAGCCTGCTGGCGACCGAGAGGGCGGTCGAGGACCAGCTTGGTCACCGCTATCACAAGGTTGCCGAGCTGGAGGACGATCCCGCCGTGCCGCGCGCGATCTACATTCCCAGGGAAGCGATCGGCGAGGCGCAGGGCGCACTGGTTGCCACGCCGCTCTACCTGGCGGCGATGACCGCGATCGGCGGTATCGTGGCCTCGGGTGGCTCGCTGCTGGCAGTGATCGTCGGCGCGGCGGTTGCAGGCGGGGCAGGGGGCGCGCTGGGCGCCGGGGTGGCCCGATTGGTAGGTGACCGGCACGCCGAAAACCTGCAGAACCAGCTTGAACATGGCGGGCTGCTGCTCTGGGTGCGCACCTGGGACAGCGGCGACGAACAACGCGCGGTCGACATCCTGACGAAGCATTCGGGTCACGATGTCCATGTGCATGGCTCGCCGCAGAACTGAACGCATGATGGGAGAATTACAGTGATCGCGAAGATGGTGGCACTCGGGCTCGCAGGGCTTGCCGGATACGCGCTGTTCAAGCGCAAGGATGCATCCCGCAATGCTGCCTTTGCGAAGGACCAGCCGCATAATTTTCATACCGACGTACGCGATGCCGGACCCGGCGCTATGCGCGACCCGGAGGCGCGCGAATGGACCGAGACCGACGAGGATCTCGACGAAAGCTTCCCCGCCAGCGATCCGCCGGGTGGCTATTGACCCGCGCGGGGCATGACCGGGTGAATTGAATGGCGGCCAGGCTCGTCCAGATCTATCTGCCCGAAGACCGGGTCCCCGATCTGGAGGTGATCCTCGATCGCCACACGCGCCGGTTCTGGCGGGAAACCGTGCCCGGGGCGCAGGAAAAATACACCTGCATCGTCCAGCAACGCTATACCGAACGCCTGCTTGCCGATCTCGACGGGGCCTTCGGAGACCTGCCGCAATTCTCCGCGCTGGTGTCCGAGCTGCAGGCGGTCCTTCCGGTGGTCGAAGAAACGCCGGTCACCGAATTGCCGCTGTCGGCCGACCTGCCGACCCCCACGCGGATCGAGCGGTTCTTCAGCCGCGACCGGCTCAGCACCGATGAACTCTACGACGACATCGAGGAAAGCCTGCATCCCGGGCCCGCCTATTTGCTGACGGTGACGCTGTCGGCGATCATCGCCGGCCTGGGGATGCGCAGCGGGCAGACCGCCGTGGTCATCGGCGCAATGATCATCGCGCCGCTGCTCGGGCCGACGATGGGGCTGGCGCTGGCGGCGACGGTCGGCAATTGGAAACTGGCCCGGCAGGCGGCTGCGACGCTCGCCATCGGCTGCGTCCTCGCAGTGCTCGCGGGTGTCGTCCTCGGCATGACGGTGGCAATCGACCCGCTGGTCCCCGAACTGAAGAACCGCACGCTGGTCCAGCCCGCCGATATCGCGCTGGCGCTTGCCTGCGGCGCTGCGGGCGTGCTGGCTTTCAGTCGCGGCGCCTCGCTCGCGCTGGTCGGGGTGATGATCGCCGTCGCGCTGGTTCCGCCCCTGACCGCAGCAGGCATCTATGCCGGTGCGGGCATTCCCGAAGCGGGCGCCAACGCGCTGTTCCTGTTCACCGTCAACCTCGTCTGCGTCAATGTCGCGGGGATCGCGATGTTCTTGTTCCAGGGCCTGCCGCCGACCAGCTGGCGGATGACCAGCGGGATCATGCTGGTGTGGGTGGTGTTGCTGATCCTGCTGATGTCGATGATGGCGGGGCGGATTTTCCTCGGCTTCGGCTCGTGGGACTTCGTTATGGACTACCTGACCGCCAGCCGCTGAACGGTGGGGATTGCCGCCGCGATGGCGAACGGCGGCTGCGCTGGGGCCGTGTGGCACACCTGCCCGGGGGACCTGGCAGCGGACCAATAAACCTAGGCCCGGCGGATTTCCCTGCTATCGGTGCGGGATGACACCACGTCTCCATCCCCGGGAAGAAGAACGGCTGCGCGAGCTGCGCCGCTACAATATCCTCGACACCGAGCGTGAACGCGATTTCGACGATCTGGTCGAGATCGCGTCGCAGATCTGCGAGGTCCCGGTTTCGGTCGTCAATTTCATCGACGAGGGCCGGCAGTGGTTCAAGGCCGAGGTCGGGCTGGGCGTGCGCTCCACCCCGATCGAAACCAGCCTATGCGGGCATGTGATCCTCGAAGGCGATTTCGTCGAGATCCCCGACACGCTGAAAGACGAGCGCATGGCCGACAACCCGCTGTGCACCGAAGAGCCCGGTTTCCGGTTCTACGCCGGCGCGGTGCTGCGCACCGAAAAGGGGCTGCCGCTGGGGACGCTGTGCGTGCTCGATCACAAGCCGCGCACGCTCACGCCGCACCAGCGCCGCGTGCTCGAGGTGTTGTCCAAGCACGTGATGCGCGAACTCGAACTCCGGCTTGCGCTGGCGCAGGAACAGACGCTCCGGCGCGAGGTCGACCACCGGGTCAAGAACTCGCTCGCCTCGATCGGGGCACTGCTGTCGATGAAGGCGCAGCGGGCAACCGATGAAGCGGTACAGACCGCGCTCGAAGACGCCAGCATCCGTATCCGCTCGCTCTCGTCGCTGCATGCCGAACTGCACGATCTGGCGCAGGGCGAGCGGGTGGAGCTGCGCTCGCTGTTCGAACGGATCGAACGCGATCTGCGCCAGCTGCTGCCCGACGGGATCAGGCTGGTGATCGAGGTCGGCGACGACCGCGTCTCGCCCAGCCTCGCCAATGCGCTGCTGCTGATCGTGAACGAATTCGTGTCCAACAGCGTCAAGCACGGGCTGCAGGACCGCAGCGGATCGATCGCCATCGCCATCCGCGCGGGCGACGACGGCTGGTCGATCGCCTGCAGCGACGATGGCAGCGCCACCGGTGCGGATGCCGAACGCGCGGCGCTGGCCAAGGGGCTGGGCACGCGTGTTATCCAATCGCTCGCCTCATCCTTCGGCGTGACGCCCGACTGGAGCGCAAACGGGTCGGGGATGCACCTGAGGATCGACGCTGCGGCCTAGGCGGGCTGCTATGCCGGCGGCGTTCGGAGGCGTTCCACTGCCAGCATCGCGCGGGTCACGCCCACCGCGCGCAGCTCCTCGGGCCACGGCCCGCCGGTCGCGGCCGATTCCACGGCCAGCGCCATGGCGGGCGAGGTCTGCAGGCCGAACCCGCCCTGTCCTGCCAGCCAGAAGAAACCCGGCGCTTGCCGGTCGAAGCCCGCCACGGGCAGCCGGTCGGGGGCAAAGCTCCTGAGACCCGCCCATTTGCTCGCCAGCTGCCGGATTGTCAGCGTGGTGGCCTGTTCGACATTCCACGCCGCCAGCGCGACGTCTTCCTCTTCGGGCTGCGCGTCGCAGGGCGCGCTCGGGCCTTCGTCCATCGGGCTGGCGAGCAGCCGGCCATTGCCCTCGGGCTCGAGATAGAAGCCGGGGCCCACGGTCTTGGTGAAGGGCCAGTCGCGCACCGCGTGCTCGGTATCGAAAGTAATCACCGTGCGCCGCAGCGGGGTGATGCCCAGCGGCGCGATACCGCCCAGCGCCGCGACCGGGTCGGCCCACGCGCCCGCGGCATTGACCACCACGCGTGCGCTGTAGCTTGCCCCCGGCGTATCGGCAGTCCAGCGCTCGCCCGCGCGCGCCAGTCGCTCCACCGGGGCGCCGTTCGCCAGCTTGCCCCCGCGAGCCAGCAGCTCCTTGCGATGCGCCTCGAGCATGGCATGCGCGTCGAGCTTGCGTGCATGCCGGTCGAGCAGCGCGCCGCTGATGCCGCCGTCTCCCTCGCGCAGCACCGGGGTGAACGCGCGCGCCTCGGCAGGCGCCAGCCGTTCGACGCGCGGCTCCCATTCGCGGTAATTGGCTTCCAGCCTGTCGAGCGCCGCTTCCTGCCCTTCAAGAGCGATGAACAGCGCGGGATGCGGCGTCGCCCCGGGTTCGGCCAGCAGCGGCATGCTCGCCGCGGTTAGTGCGCGCACCAGCCAGGCGTCCATGTCGAAATGCGCGAAGGCGGCGCTGCGGCCCGAGGAATGCACACCGGGCGCGGTTTCGGCCTCGACCACCTGCGTGGTCCCGTGCCGTGCCAGCCGCGCAGCGGCGGACAGCCCCGCGATCCCGGCGCCCACCACGAGGAAATCGACCTGTTCCATAGCGACTCCGTTGCCCGCTGCAGCCATTCTGCCTAGTCTCGCGCCTAGCAAAACAGCGGGGGCGCAGACAGATGGCAATGACGATCCTGGTGACCGGGGGCACCGGCTATATCGGCGGCGAGGTGATCGAGCAGCTGCTGGCGCGCGGGCACAGCGTCCACACCACGGTCCGCGATGCCGCGAAGAGCGAACCGCGGCTGCGCGCGCGCTGGAGCGATGCGGGTGAGCGGCTGAAGGTGTTCCAGGCCGATCTGCTCGACGATGCCGGCTGGGCCGAGGCCAATGCCGGCTGCGACGCGGTGGCGCATGTCGCCTCGCCGTTTCCGCTGGCGACGCCCCGGGACAAGGACGAGCTGGTGGTGCCCGCGCGCGAAGGCACGCTGCGCGCGCTCGATTTCGCGCACCGCGCGGGCATCACGCGCTTCGTCCAGACCAGCAGCGCAGCCGCGATCGCCTATGGCCAGCCGGACAAGGACCATTTCACCCATCTCGACTGGACCAATCTCACCGCCGGCGTCCCGCCCTATATCGAGAGCAAGACCGTGGCCGAACGCGCCGCGCGCGACTGGGTCGCGATGCACGCGCCGGGCATGGCGTTCTGCTCGATCAATCCGGTGGCGGTGTTCGGTCCCGTCCATGACGACGACCTGTCGACCAGCGTCGCGATGGTGAAGAAGATCATCGACGGTTCGATCCCGCTGCTGCCCGACATGGGAATCTGCGTGACCGACGTGCGCGATGTGGCCGAAGCGCATGTCCGCGCGCTCGAGGCCCCGGCACAGCAGGTTCGCGGCGAGCGTTTCCCGACCAGCCAGAAATTCCTCTGGCTGCGCGAAATGGCGGCGATCATCCGCCAGCGCGTGCCCGAGCATGCGGGCAAGGTGCCGAGACGCGGCATGCCGGACTGGCTGGTGCACCTGCTTGCGCCCTTCATGGACGAAATGAAGCAGGTGCGCGGCGAGCTCGGCAATGTCCGCGACGTTTCCGGTCGCCACACCGAAGAGGTGCTCGGCTTCACCTTCATCGCCGCCGAACAGACGCTGGAGGACACCGTGCGGAGCCTCGTGGCAAAGGGCATCGTCACGCACTGACGGGCATTGCATTGCCAGTCCGCCGGGGCTTCGGCACAAGACGCATGAAACGAATCGTTGACGGGAAATTGACATGAACATGCTGGCGTCGCGCGGGCAGCTGCGCGCAAGTTTCCTTCGCTGGGCGCTCTTCACCGTGCCGCTCTGCGTGCTACTCGGCTTTCTGTCCGGCCAGCTGGGCAGCCCCGACACCCCGTGGTTCCAGTCGCTCGTCAAGCCAGGCATCTATCCCGAACCCAAGTGGTTCGGCATCGTCTGGACGATCCTCTATGTCATGATCGGCTTCGCGCTGGCTCTGGTCGCCTCGGCATGGGGCGCGCGCGGCCGCACTGCGGCGCTGTGGGTCTTCGCCGTGCATTTCGCGCTCAACCTCGCGTGGAGCTATGTCTTCTTCGGCGCCCAGCAGATCAGCGGGGCGCTGGCACTGCTGGTGGCGATCGTGCTGACGTTGCTGGTGGTGATCGCGCTGTTCTGGCGCGTCCGCCGGCTCGCCGCCGTGCTGCTGCTGCCCTATCTCGCCTGGGTCTGCTTCGCCACCGCGCTGAATTACCAGTTCCTCCAGCTCAATCCGCAAGCCGATGGCGGCACGCCCGAAGGCGCGGTCGAGCGGGTAAGGATCTAGTTTTTGCTTTTCGCACCGACATCCGTCGGTGCATCCTCGGGGCTGTTCCTCCGCTTCGCTCCGGGCCCCTGCGGGCGCGCGGTCGCGCTTGCCGTTCGCTGGTCGCGAACGGCAAGCGCGTTACCATAGCGGCTCGCACTGGTCCCGAGCCGCAGGCGAGGCAAGGGCGACCGCCCGCCCGCAGTGGAATCGAAGCGACAGCTGAGATGGCTGAAAGCCACCCGACCTTCAGGTCGCATGAGCGAGGATAGCCTAAGGCCGCGGACGCGGCCGCCGGCGCTTGAGGCGAACCAAACGAGCACTCTAGACAAAAACCTCATCCCGTCCCATCTGAACCCTATGCAGAGCCAGAATCCCCTGATCGCCGATTTCGTCAAACTCGCCAATTCGGCAGCCGGTACGCTGGCCGGCATGGGGCGCGAGGCCCGCGACGCCGCGCGCGAACGGGCCAAGGAAAGCTTCGGCGGGATGGACTTCGTCACCCGCGAGGAATTCGACGCGGTGAAGACCATGGCCAGCAAGGCGCGCACCGAGGCGGAAGACCTCAAGGCCCGCGTCGCAGCGCTGGAAGCCAAGATCAAGTGACCGTCGCCCCTGCGCAGGCAGGGGCCCAACTGACGTCGCAGTCCGCGATAGAACGCTCCATAAGTCGACTTCGCCGTCTTCGCAGGATCGATGCGAGCGGCTAAGGCCGCCCCATGCAGCTTTCCGCTCCCGCCATCCTGCTTGCCGCGCGTGCGCATGGCGAGACCGCGGTCATTGCGCGGATGCTGACCGAGCAGCATGGCATGGTCGCCGCTTATGTCGCAGGCGGGCGCGGGCGGCAGCTGCGGCCGGTGGTGATCCCCGGCAATATCGTCCAGGCGGAAATCCGCGCGAAGTCGGATAGCCAGCTGCCCTTCGCCCGGCTCGAACTGGTCGCCAGCCGCGGGCCGTGGCTGGGCGAGCCGCTGGCGGCTTCGGCGATCAACTGGGTCACCGCGCTCACTGCGAGCGCGCTGCCCGAGCGCAATCCCTATCCCACGCTCCATTCCGCGCTCGGCGGCTTGCTCGATGCGATCTGTTCTGCCGACAGCGCACGGCAGTGGGTCGAGGCGCTGGCGGTCTATGAAGCGCTGCTGCTGCGCGAGCTGGGCTATGGCGGCCAGCGGCCCGCGATGGCCGGCCTCGGGCAGGCCTTGGAAATTCTCGACCGGCAGGAGCCGCTGATCGCGCGCTATTTGCTCGCCGACACCCGCGCCGACGTGATGGGCGCGCGAACGCTGCTGCGCCAGCGACTGGAACGGATGGTTTAGCCGCGTTCAAGAATGGTTCGTCGCCCCGGCCCATGCAGGGGCCTAGACACTGTCCGTTGAGCGCCCCGAGGGGCAGAAAGGCTCCTGCGCAGGAGCGACGAGGCTGGAGAAACACGCTTGAAAATCGCAATTTTCGCCGGCGACGGCATCGGGCCCGAAGTGATCGCACAGGCGCGCCGCGTGCTGGAAGCGCTGTCGTTGCCCGGATTGACGCTGTTCGAAGGCGATGTCGGCGCCGCCGCCTATCGCCGCCACGGCCATCCGCTGCCACCCGAAACGCTGGAAATGGCGCGCGCGGCCGATGCGGTGCTGTTCGGCGCGGTGGGCGATTTTTCCTGCGACGACCTGCCGCGCGAACTGCGCCCCGAGCAGGCGATTCTCGGTCTGCGCAGCGAGCTTGGCCTGTTCGCCAACCTGCGGCCAGCGGCCGGCTTCCCGGGGCTCGAACACCTTTCCTCGCTCAAGCCCGAAGTCGCGCGCAGCATCGACCTGCTGGTGGTGCGCGAACTCAATGGCGATGTCTATTTCGGCGACAAGGGCGAACGCGGCAGCGATGGCGGGCGCGAGGGCTGGGACGCGATGTCCTACAACGAGGCCGAGGTTCGCCGTATCGCGCACGCCGGCTTCCGCGCCGCGATGGGGCGCGGCAAGAAACTGACCAGCGTCGACAAGGCCAACGTCCTCGAAACCAGCCGCATCTGGCGCGAAACCGTGATCGAAGTCGCGCAGGAATATCCCGAGGTCGAACTTGACCACATGTATGTCGACAATGCCGCGATGCAGCTGGTCAAGTCGCCGGGCCAGTTCGACACGATCGTCACCGGCAATCTGTTCGGCGATATCCTGTCCGACCAGGCCAGCGCCTGCGTCGGCTCGATCGGCCTGCTCGCCAGCGCGTCGCTGGGCGAACGGCAGACCGACTACGGCACCTTCGGCCTGTACGAGCCGATCCACGGCAGCGCGCCCGACATTGCCGGGCAAGGCGAGGCCAATCCGGTCGCGGCCGTGCTCAGCCTCGCCATGCTGCTGCGTCACTCGTTGGGGCGCGAGGAGGACGCCGTCCGGATCGAGCGCGCCGTGGAGGCGATCCTTGCCGATGGCGTGCTGGGTGGTGACCTCGGCGGAAGCGCTTCGACGCAGGAAGTCGGCGATGCGATTGTTAGGAAGATTGTAACCATATCTTGAGGATTGCCGGATAACCGGGTCATGCAATGGACATGACACCGCAGATGCAGCCCGATCCGGCTACCTCCACCGCTGCCAGCGCTCGCCCACTGGAGCTGGCGATCATCCTGCCCACGCTCAACGAGCGCGACAATCTCGCCCCGCTGGTCGAGCGGATCGAAGGCGCGCTGGGCGCATCGGGCTGGGAAGTGCTGGTGGTCGACGACAATTCCGCCGACGGTACTAGCGACGAAGCGCGGCGTCTGTCGCTCTCGGATCCGCGCGTGCGGGTACTGCAGCGCATCGGCCGGCGCGGCTTGTCGAGCGCGGCGATCGAGGGCTTCTGCGCCACTGCGGCGCCCTATGTCGCGGTGATGGATGCCGACCACCAGCACGATCCCAAGCTGCTGGTCGACATGCTTGGCGCGGTGAAAGCGGGGGACGCCGATGTCGCGGTCGCCAGCCGCTTCGCCGAAGGTGCTAGCATGGAGGAATGGGGCCGCCCCGACCGCGAGAAGCTTTCCAGCGTCGCCAACATGCTGGCGCGCAAGCTCACCGGGGTCGAACTCAGCGACCCGATGAGCGGCTTCTTCCTGCTGCCCAGCGCGACTGCACGGCGGCTGGTGCCCAGCCTTTCCGGCATCGGCTTCAAGATCCTGCTCGACCTGCTCGCCACTTCCGAAACACCGCTCAAGGTGAAGGATTTCCCGATGAATTTCTCCGCCCGCCGCTCCGGCGAAAGCAAGCTCGACCGCGCGATCGCGCTCGATTTCCTCGCCGGGCTGTACGACAAGAGCTTCGGTCGGATCATCCCGACGCGCTTCGCGCTGTTCGGCACGGTCGGGGTCATCGGCATCGGCGTGCACATGGCGATCCTCTATGCCTTCATGCTGGTGGCAGGGACCAATTTCGGCTGGAGCCAGGCGGTCGCGACTTTCGGGGCGATGACCTTCAACTTCTGGCTCAACAATTTCCTCACCTATCGCGACCGCCGGCTGAAAGAGGCGGACCGCCTGTTCTGGGGCTGGCTCAGCTTCATCGCCGCATGTTCGATCGGCGCCTTCGCCAATGTCGCGGTGGCCACCACGCTCAACGACCGCGGCTTGCACGAAGTCCTCGCCGCGCTGGTCGGCATCGGCATCGGCTCGGTATGGAACTACGCGCTGTCGAGCCGCTTCGTGTGGGGGCGGTATTAGGTTTCGGGCGTGCGGTCAGGGCATCCGTCCTGACCTTGCGGCGGCACCAGCCCACGCCTGAGTTTTTGTTGTGTGCGCCTTCGACATCCGTCGAAGGCTTGCGGCACCAGCCCACTCCCCCACCCGGCCACCCAGTCAGTATGATCCCGTGGGTGGCCGGGTGGGGGAGTGGGCCGGTGCAGCCGAAAGGGAAGCGCGGATGCGCTTCACGCACCCCACCAAAACCCTATCTCCAGCTTTCCATCCAGGTCCACACGGCGAAGCTGTCGGGGCCGGCGAGCGGCGCGGCGCTGATGATCGGGTAGAACCACGCGAACACCAGCACGCTGCCGATCACCGGCGCGAGCGCGCTCTTGCGCCAGCCGCCCTGCCACAGCGCATCGCACACCAGTGCCAGCGCGGCGAGCAGCGCCATGCTCGGCAATGCGTAATGGTAGTAGAACTGCACCGGCTTGGTTGCGACCACCCAGAAACCCAGGCTCGCCGCATAGAGCAGCGCCGTGCCCAGCGCCGCCCAGTGCCGGCGCATCACCCCGTGCCAGGCGCACCACGCCAGCGCGGGCAGGCCGAGCAGCATGGTCAGCGGATTGCCGATCAGCATGATCCCGCGCTGAATCCCCGCGACCGGTTCGTAGAGATACCAGATCGACCGCGCATTGAGCACCCATTGCTCCCACGTCGACTGGTAGGGATGGGGCTTCAGCACCTGTTCCTGCTGCGACAGCATGAACTGGTGGTGGAACACCAGCCCCTCGGTGATCGGGTGCAGGCGGAAGAAGAAGGCCGGCAGGTAGGTCGCGGCATAGACCGCCAGCGGCACCGCGCCGAGCCACAGCGCGGCCTCGAGCAGCGTGGTCCCGGGGACGGGCGCGCCGCGGCGGCTGAGCAGTAGCCGGCGGCGACCCGCCAGCGTGCGCGCGACGAGGAAGGTCAGCCCCGGGAGCATGGCGACAACCAGCGCGTTCCATTTCGCGCCCATCGCCAGCCCCAGCGCGATCCCGGTCAGAGCCAGCCGCCAGCGGCCCTGTTCGGGCTGGCGGATCGCGGCGGCGAACTGCGATGCGGCCAGCGCGAGGAAGGCGAGGTAGACGATGTCGAGCATGGCGATGCGCGCATGCACGAACAGGTGGAAACCGGTCGCCAGCAGCACGCCGTAGGCAAGCGTGGCGAAACGGCTGGCGCTGGCGAACCACAGCGCCCGCATCGCGCCGAACAGCGCCAGCGTACCCAGCAGCGTGGGCAGCAACCGCCAGCCGACCGGATTGTCGCCGAACAGCGCAATCCCCAGCGCGATCAGCTGCTTGCCCAGCAGGGGGTGTTCGCGATTGGTGAATTCGCCCAGCACCAGCAGCTCGCGCGCGGCGGGCAGGTAGTGGACCTCGTCGAAATAGGGGTGCGGCACCGCGGTCAGATACGGCAGGCAGGCCAGCCAGAAGGCGAGCGCCAGCGCGGCGCACCAGCGAAGCGGATCCTGGACCTGTTCGGGCGCGCGGCTCATCGCGAACCGGCTTAGGTAAGCCGCGCACCCGCATCAAGGCGGATCAGCCGGTTGTGCGCCGTTCCAGCCAGAACAACCGGGCGACCATGGCGAGCAGCCCGATGCTGGCAGTCGCCGCGACGAACAACAGCCACAGCGGCACCGCCATCCCCTGCGCACGGGCGCGCGGAACGACGAAAAAGCACGCGATACCCAGCGCGAACAGCAGGTCCCACCACACCTGGATGCCCCACAGGTTCGAAGTGTGGTTAACCCACACCGGCATCACGCCGTCGCGGGCGATCGTCACGGCGGTAAAGAACCCGAAGCCCGCCGCAAGCAATGCGGCGAGGAGCGGATTGCCCGTCTCGGCACGAGCGGTCAGGATATGGGCGAGGGCGGCCAGCACTCCCACCAGCCCGGCAAGGAAGAGGATTACGTAGGGTGTCACGGTAGTCGGCTCCCGAATCGGATGTAGCGAGTGCTACACTTGTAGCCCCTTGTAGCGACTGCTACAAGATGCGCATGTCACCCGCCCGCATGTCCCGCGAAACGCTGCTGCCATTGCTGGCGGCGCATGTGATGGCGCACGGGCTCGCCGATGCCTCGCTGCGTCCGCTTGCCAGGGCGGCAGGGACCAGCGACCGCATGCTGATCTACCATTTCGGGAATAAGGACGCGCTGGTCGCAGCGCTGCTCGATTACCTTGTCGCCCGGTTCGCCGACGCGCTTGATTCCGCTTTCCCGCAAGCGCGCAGTGCCTCGCGCCGCGCCTGTGCGGAAACGGTCTATGCGGTTACGGGGCAGCCCGCATTCGCACCCTTCCTGCGGGTATGGTGGGACATCGTCGCGGGCTGCTCGGCCGGGAATGCCGCCTATCTCGCGGCGGCCGGCGGGATGATGGAGGTCCTGCTCGAATGGGTGGTCGATCACCTGCCGGCGAGCGATCCCGATCCGGCTGCGGGCGCCCGTGCGGTGCTGACCGCGATCGAGGGTGCCCAGGCGCTGCGCGCGGTGGGGCGCGGCGACATTGCCGAAGCGGGGCTTGCAGCCTTGGAAGGGCGACCCGCTTGATGCGCGCCGCGCGCGTGCTATCGCGCCTGCCATGAAGAACACCACCGGCACCGACCGTTCGATCACCTCCCGCTGGCGGCCCGCGACGCAGGCGGTGCGCGGGGGCACCTGGCGCAGCGAGCAGGGCGAGACCAGCGAAGCGCTGTTTCTCACCTCGGGCTACAGCTACGACAATGCGCAGACCGTCGCCGATCGCTTCGCGGGCGATGATGCGGGCATGACCTATTCGCGCCTGCAGAACCCCACCGTCGCCATGCTTGAGGAGCGCATCGCGCTGATGGAAGGCGCCGAGGCATGCCGCGCGCAGGCCAGCGGGATGGCGGCGATGACCACCGCGCTGCTGTGCCAGCTTTCGGCGGGCGACCACGTGGTCGGCGCGCGCGCGGCCTTCGGTTCGTGCCGCTGGCTGCTCGATCACCTGCTGCCGCGCTTCGGGATCGAGACCACCGTGGTCGACAGCGCCGATAACGATGCGTGGGAAGCCGCGATCCGGCCCAACACCAAGGTGTTCTTTTTCGAAACCCCCGCCAACCCCACGCTCGACGTGGTCGATCTGGCGCATGTCTGCGCCGTCGCCAGGGCGCATGGCATCACCACCGTGGTCGACAACGCCTTCGCCACCAGCGCGCTGCAGCGCCCGATGGATTACGGCGCCGACGTGGTCGCCTATTCGGCGACCAAGCTGATGGACGGGCAGGGCCGCGTGCTCGCGGGCGCGGTGTGCGGATCGCAGCAATGGATCGACGAGGTGCTGCTGCCCTTCCAGCGCAACACCGGCCCCAATATCTCGCCGTTCAACGCCTGGGTGGTGCTCAAGGGGCTCGAAACACTCGACCTGCGCGCCCGCCGCCAGAGCGCGAATGCGGTCGAACTGGGCACCTTCATCGAACCGCGGCTGCCGCGCATCCTGCACCCCGGGCTGGCCAGCCACCCGCGGCACGATCTGGCAATGGAACAGATGGTCGCCACCGGCCCGATCTTCGCGCTCGACGTGGGCGACCGGGCGACCGCGTTCAAGCTGCTCGATGCGCTCCAGCTGGTCGATATCTCGAACAATATCGGCGATTCGCGCAGCCTGATGTGCCATCCCGCCAGCACTACGCATGCGGGCATGACGCAGGAGGCGCGCGACGCGATGGGCGTGACCGAAGGCCTACTGCGGATCAACGTGGGGCTCGAGGACGTCGAGGACGTAAAGGAAGACCTCGACCGAGCGCTTACCGCCGCGGGGCTCTAACCCGCCGCCGCGTTCAGCCGCGCCACGCGTTGCGCGTCGCCACCCGCTCCAGTTCCTCGCCCAGCGCGTGCGCGGTGGTGAGCGCATCGGTGCAGCGCGCATCGTCGGTCAGCGCGCCATGCACGTCGAGCCCGCCGCCGCCGATCAGCGCCATCAGCAGCCCTTCGTCGCGCGTCATCCCCGCCGCGCAGCACGGCGCGAGCAGGATCTTGCGCCGCGAGGTGCGCGCCAGGTCGACGACCAGCGCGCGCGTCAGCACCAGCAGCCGCCGGAACTCCGCGCCGCTGGCATCGAGCGCGAGCATGGTCGCCCGCGCATCGTGCAGCCCGTGACCGGCGATCCGGCGGACGAGGACAAGTCCCAGCGTCTGGTGCCGCCGCGCGGGGAGCGGAAGGTCGAGTGTGGTCGAATCGTGCGAATGGGCCATGCAATCTCCTTTGCCGGCCGCCATCCTATGCTATTGCAAATCACTCGCAAGTATTATCTGCGGGTCTTCCACCGCCCGATCTCCCCCGCGGCACGCCCTATCGCCCGCCATAGGGTTCGCAGGCGACCCCGTCATTGTCGCGGTCGAGTGCGGGGCGATAGCCCGGCTGTCCGCGCAGGATCGGCGCGGCGCGTGCGGCGCGGGCCGCATCGCAATTGGCGAAATAGACGCCCCCGCGCAGCTGCGCAGTGGGGGCTTGCGGGCTGGATCGGCGGTTGCGGTGACAGTGATAGCCGCCGCTCTGCCGGTTGTTGTGGCATCCCTCGGCGTTCAGTCCGCCCGGGTGCGCCTGTGCGGGCGGTGACGGCAGGGCCAGCAGTGCACAGGGCAGCAGCAGGGAAAGATGTTTCATCCTCGCCTCCCTAGCACGCAGGCGTTATCGCAGTGAAAAGGGGAGGAACACGATGACTGCAACCGTCGAATTCATTTTCGATATCGCCGCGCCCAATGGCTATCTCGCCTGGTATCCGCTCAAGGACATCGCCGCGCGCACCGGGGCGCGGCTGGAGGTCACGCCGGTGTTCCTCGGCGGGATGCACAAGCTGACCGGCAATGCCCCGCCGATGATCCGCGATGCCGGGGTCAAGGGGAAGGTCGCTTATGCGGCGCTCGAGTTCCAGCGCTTCGTCGACCGTCACGGCATGCACCGGTTCAGGATGCACCCGGCATTGCCGTTCAATTCGATCCTGCTCCAGCGCGTGCTGGCGGCGGCGGCTGACGAAGCGCAGCGGCAGGCGCTCGTCGAAGCGCTGCTGCCGGCAGTGTGGGAACGCAACATCGATTGCAGCGATGCCGACGCGGTGGGTGCGGAATTGACGCAGGCGGGTTTCGACGCACCGGCGCTGCTGGCCGCGGCGCAGGACCCGGCGGTGAAGGCGCGGCTGGCCCAAAACACCGAACGCGCGGTCGAGCGCGGCGCCTTCGGCATCCCGACCTTTTTCGTCGATGGCGAGATGTGGTTCGGCAAGGAACGCCTGGGCCAGCTCGAGGATTTCCTCGGCGGCGGACAGCCTTAACCGAGCAATACCGCAATGATCAGCAAGGGCAGCGCCAGCGCCATACCCGATAGCAGATCGCCGCCTTCGTCGCGCACAAGACGCCTCAGCAATGCATAAAACATATTCCGACTCCCCCCGGTTGTCGGACCAACCAATCGGCCGTGCGACCCGAATGGCTCCGGCAATAATCAGGTGCGACCCTGCCATCCGTAATGCACCCGAGGGCTTGGGAATATCTCTACGATCCCGGTAAACCGATGTTAACTTGCCGCATTGCGGAGGAAAATTTTGCCCGTTTCCTTGCGCCACACGGTTGGCGCGCTAGATTGGGGGGGTGATCAAGGAGCTCTTCCAGCATGCCGCCATGACCGACGGGATTACCGTCCGGGTCGCGGTGAACTTCCTGCCCGAACAATCGCAGCCCGACGCGGGCAAGTGGTTCTGGGTCTATCACATCCGCATCGAAAACGGCTCGCACGAACAGGTCCAGCTGATGACGCGCCACTGGCGCATCACCGATGGGGCTGGGCTGGTCAGCCATGTCGATGGCGAAGGCGTGGTCGGCGAACAGCCGGTGCTGAAGCCCGGGCAGAGCCACGATTACGTTTCGGGCTGTCCGCTCGACACGCCGCATGGCTCGATGGAAGGGTTCTACACCTTCAAGGCCGAAGATGGCTCGCCGCGCGAAGTGCGCATTCCCTTCTTCCCGCTCGCCGCGCCCGCCACGGCAAACTAGGCCGCGCGGCCGCAGGCACGCAAGCGGCGCGGGCTGGCTAGCGCGCCAGGCCCGCCTCGGCATCGACGGGGCCCGATACCGGGCGATCGAGCACGGCTTTCGCCTCGGCTTCCAGCCGGGGCGTCAATTTGGCGGTACGCGGTTCCAGCGGCGTGCCGTCCCCGCGTTCGCCATTGGCCTCGATATCCGCCAGCAGCAGTTTCATTTCGGCGATTTCCCTTACCTGTGCCTCGATGATGGCATCGGCCAGTTCGCGCACGCGCGGATCGCTGATCGCGGCGCGCTCGCTGGTGAGGATCGCGATCGAATGGTGCGGGATCATGGCCTTCATCCACAACTCGTCCTCGACCGTGTGCTGGCTGCGCACGAGGAACAGGAACAGCGCGAACCCAACGCAGGCCAGGGCCGTCACGGCGATCTTGGTGGCGAGGCTGCGGTACATGCCCCACATGAAGCCGAGCATGATCACGATCATGGCCATGCCCATCATCAGCGCCATCCACATGCGCGTCTGGCTGAAGAAGGCGTGGTCAAGCTCCCACAGCGCCGAATATTTCAGCACGAACATGGTCACGATGGAGGTCGCGATCATGGCGAAGAAGGTCGGCCACATGCCGTGGCCGGAACTGCGCTGTTCGTCGGTCATCGATTCTCCCCTTGTGGGGTAAGCCAACGGGCGGGCGCCGCGCGTTGTTCCGGACCGCGCGGGGTTACTCTTCTTCTTCCTCTTCCTCGCCGCCGAACTTGAAGCTGCCGACCTTGACCTTCGGTTTAAGGGCGAGCCAGTCGGCCAGCGCCTCGAACTCGCGCATGGCGGGATAGGTGGCCAGCGCCGCGCGGCTTTCGTCGAGCCGCAGTACGAGGCTCTTCTTCTTGCGCCTCAGCGCGCTGGTGGTGAGCGACATGCGGCTGCCGCCGCCCAGCCGCCGGGCGAGGCGGTAGCCCAGGCCCCAGGTGATGCCTTCGCGCAGGTCGTCGTCACTTGCCAGTTCGCTCAGCTTCTCGGGCACGTCGGTGCGGCCCATGCTGCCGAACAATGCGGCGCAAATCATCGCACGGCCGCGCGCGTCGAGGTCGATCCAGCGCTTGCCCAGCGGCCATTCGATCGCATGGCTGACGCGCAGGTTGGGTTCGACCCGCTGCAACGCGCCCGACAGCTGCGCGGCGGCCAGCCGCAGCCGCTCGTTGACGCTGCCATCGCCATCGGTGAGGCTGACCGTCCAGGCAGACAACAGCGTCGCATCGGTGATCGAGGCGTCGCGCGGCGAGGCATAGGCGGTAACCCCCGCGAGCAGCGGGTCGGCCTTCATCTGCGCCGGTTCGAGCCGCGCGTAGAGCAGCCCCTCGCGCAGGCCCCAGGACGAGAATATCAGCTCCTCGGGACCGATCGTGTCGAGCAGCGGGCGCAGCAGCGCGGCGGCGTCGGGCAGGTAATGCGCGCGCATCGCGCTGATGCCCGAGATTTCCATCAGCTGCTCGGGGTCGGCGGCGACCAGCTCCTGCGCCAGCCGGTGCGCGTCCTCGGGGGCGAGGGAAAAGCCGTGCGGGTCGGTCAGCGGATAGTCGAAATAGCGCATCGCATAGGCCGCCAGCGCGCGCCATGTGCCGCCGATCATGTACATCGGCCCGGGGTGCGCCGCGGCCCAGCCGGCCGAGCCGAGCTGCTTGCGCACCGCCTGTTCGAACGCTTCGGACCCGCGCGCGCGCAGGGCCGGCAGGCGCAGCGTGCCGAGCTGCAGGCTGGCGGCCTCGTGGCAGCTGTTGTCCGCCACCGAGACCAGTTCGAGGCTGCCCCCGCCGAGGTCGGCAACCACGCCGCGCGCGCCCGGGAACGCGCCGAGCGCGCCCATCGCCGAGGCGGTGGCTTCCTCCTCGCCCGAGAGCAGGCGCGGCTCCAGGCCGAGCGCGGCCACCCTGGCCAGGAATTCGCTGCCATTGGTCGCGTCGCGCGCGGCGGCGGTGGCGACGGTCTGGACGTCCTCCACCCCCAGATCATGCAGGATCAGCGCATAGCGCGCCAGCGCGGCCAGCGCTTCCTCGGCGGCTTCCTCGGGGATCGCGCCGCTATCCGCCAGATCGCGGCCGAGCCGGGCGGAGACCTTCTCGTTCCACACCACTTCAGGCGCGCGCGCAGTGCCTTCGTAGATCACCATGCGCACGGTGTTGGAACCGATGTCGATGACCGCGCGCGGCGGCTGGATCAGGCGGCGCTGCCACTTGGCCGAACGCGACTTGTTCATTCGCTCGCTCCTCCCAGCGTGAGGCGCGGGACCTCGTGCTCGGCCAGCGCCGCACCGCGGCCCGACAGCGAGGGATTGGCCATGAAATACTGGTGGCAGTTGAACCCGCCGTCGCCTTGCCGCAGCCGGTGGTACTGGCCATCGGGTTCGAGCTGCCAGCTCTGTTCGGTATCGAGGATATTGGCGAGCATGACCTGTCCCAGCACCTGATCGTGCACTGTCTTGTTGGTGATCGGCACCATCACCTCGACCCGCCGCAGCAGGTTGCGGCTCATGGCGTCGGCGCTGGTCAGATAGACCTTCGCCTGCCGGCTCGGCAGCGCCTTGCCATTGGCAAAGGCCCAGACGCGCGAATGTTCGAGAAAGCGCCCGATGATCGACTTGACGCGGATGTTCTCCGACACGCCCGGCAGGCCCGCGCGCAGGCTGCAGATGCCGCGCACCATCATGTGGATCTCGACCCCCGCCTGGCTGGCTTCGTAGAGCTTGTCGATCATCGGCCGGTAGGTGATCGAATTGAGCTTCGCCCAGATCCCCGCCGGCTTGCCCGCGCGCGCATTGGCGATCTCGGCGTCGATCAGGCTGAACAACCGCGCCTGCAGGTCGATCGGCGACAGCGACAGCTTTTCCAGATCGTCGGGCTCGATATAGCCGGTGATGAAATTGAACACCTTGGCCGCATCGCGCCCCAGCGCCGGATCGGCGGTGAAGAAGCTGAGGTCGGTGTAGATCTTGGCGTTGATCGGGTGGTAATTGCCCGTCCCGAAATGGCAGTAGGTGCGATAGCCGTCCTCTTCGCGGCGCACCACCAGGCTGACCTTGGCGTGCGTCTTCCATTCGGTGAAGCCGTAGATCACCTGCACGCCGACGCGTTCGAGCTCGCTGGCCCACTGGATGTTGCGTTCCTCGTCGAAACGCGCCTTCAGTTCGACCACCGCGGTCACTGCCTTGCCGTTCTGCGCCGCCTCGATCAGCGCCGCGATCACCGGCGACTGGTCGCCCGCACGGTACAGCGTCTGCTTGATCGACATCACCGCCGGGTCGCGCGCGGCCTGCCGCAGGAAGTCGACCACCACGTCGAAACTCTCGAACGGGTGGTGGATCACGAGGTCCTTCTCGCGAATGGCGGAAAAACAGTTGCCGTCATGTTCGAGGATCCGCTCGGGATAGCGCGGGCTGAAGGGTTCGAATTTCAGATCGGGCCGCGGCTCGTTGCAGATCGTGGCGAGATCGGCGAGGCCGAGCATCCCGCCCGACTTGACGATCATGTTCTCTTGCACCTCGAGCTCTTCGCGCAGCATCGTCTCGGCGATGTCGTCGCATTCGTCGTCGAGTTCGAGCAGCACGGTACGGCCGCGCCGGCGCCGCTGGATCGCCGTGCGGAAGTAGCGCACGAGGTCCTCGGCTTCCTCCTCGACCTCGATATCGCTGTCGCGCAGCACGCGGAACACCCCGTCGCCGAGCACCTTGAAGCCGGGGAACAGCTGGTCGGCAAAGCGCGTCACCAGCTGTTCGATCGCGACATAGATCGCCTTTTCCCCCGGCACGCGGACGAAGCGCGGTGCACCGCTGGGGATCAGCACCATCTCGATCAGGTCGGCCTGGCGCTTGCCGCGCTTGAGCCGGAAGATCACGCCGATCCCCTTGTTGGCGACGAAGGGGAAGGGGTGGCTGGGGTCGATCGCCTGCGGGGTGATCAGCGGCAGGATGTCGCTTTCGAAATATTCGGCCAGCCAGTCCTGCTGTTCGGCGGCCAGCGCGCTGGCCGGGGCCAGCACGATGCCTTCTTCGGCCAGCAGCCCGCTCAGCCGGTCGAGGCTGTCCTGCTGGCGGTCTTCCAGCCGCAGCAGCTCGTCGCGGATCGCGGCCAACTGCTGGCGCGGGCTGGCCCCGTCGATCGCCTGCGTTTCGATCCCGCGGTTCACCTGGCCTTCCAGCCCGGCGATGCGGACCATGGTGAACTCGTCGAGATTGCTCGCCGAAATCGACAGGAAGCGCAGCCGTTCGAGCAGCGGGTAGCGTTCGTTCTCGCTTTCGGCGAGCACGCGGCGGTTGAACGACAGCCAGCTCAGCTCGCGGTTGGTGTAAAGGTCCTGCGCGGCGGCCGGGACGTCTTGCGATCCGGCATCATTGGCCGGCGCCTGGGGGGAGGTTTCTGCAGTCATGGTGGTGCGGTGTGGAACATGGTCCTCGCATATGACGGTTGCGCGACAGTGTGACCGACCGGCGCGCTAAAGGAAAGGGCGGGCGGTGGCATCTTGTTTCCTGCGGCTGCCGCATTTATGTCGCAACGCGCAATGAAGCGTACACACCTGCCTCTCAACGCCCTGCGCGTTTACGATGCCGCCGCGCGGCATCTCTCCTTCACCCGCGCCGCGGACGAGCTGGCAGTGACGCCCGCCGCCGTTGGCCAACAGATCCGCGCGCTCGAGGATCACCTCGGCACGGTGCTGTTCCGCCGCACCAGCAAGGGGCTGGAGCTGACGCAGGAAGGCGCCGCGGGCCTCGACGCGCTGCGCGAAGGGTTCCTCAAGTTCGAGGAAAGCGTCTCCGCCATGCAGGCGGGCCAGGCTTCCGACAGCTATACGATCGCCTGTCCGCGCGAATTCTACGCGCAATGGCTGGCTCCGCGGCTGGCAACCTTCGGCGAGGCGAATCCCGATATCCGCTTCACCTTCGTTGCCGACGAGAACGCCGATTTCACCGAGGCGAATCTCGATTGCGCGATCCGGCTCGTCGACGGGCCGGGCGACCTGCAGGGCATCGAACTCGACGAGGCGCGCCGCGTCACGGTGGCCCGGCCTGCGCAGCACGGCGGCGCCCCCGACCAGTGGATCGATTGGGGCCTGCCGCTGCAGGACGGGATTGCGGCGCATGTCAGCGTGTCCAACGCGGGCCAGGCGCTGTCCTCTGCGCTGGCCGGGCTGGGCAAGGCGATCCTGCCCGAACTGCTGGTCAAGGATGCGATCGATGCGGGCCGGCTCGAAGTACTCGACGGGCCGCACACCGGCACGCGCGCCTACTGGATGGTGGCACCGACGCCGCAATGGCGGACCAAGAAGGTCCGCACGCTGGTCGAATTCCTGTCCGCGGAACTGTAATCCGGCCGCGCGCGGCGCGCCCCGATCCGTCACCGCAGGCACCGCCGAAGACGGCGGGCCGTTAGCGTCCAACTTCCCCCGTTCCACCCGCCCCGCGGCAGGCGCGGGCGCATGCGCATGGTGAACCGATTTCAACCGGTTCTTAACCCGCGCAGGTAAGGTGATCTTAACGGTGGGGCGGTTAGTCCGGGGCCACAGGGGGCTGGCTTTGTGAACCGTATGCTGCAAAATCTTCGAACCGACACCAAGGGCAACGCGCTGGCGATCTTCGCCGCAGCCTTGGTGCCGCTTGTCCTTGTGGTCGGCAGCGGGCTCGACCTGAGCTTCGCCTACATGGCGAAAGCCAAGCTGCAAAACGCCTGTGACGCCGCGGCGCTCGCGGGTCGCCAGTCAATGGACGGCACCAGATGGACGAGCGCGAACGAAGCGGAAGCCGATAAGTTCTTCGACTTCAACTTCCCCGAAGGAACGCTGGGCGCGCGAGACCGGGTCTTCGATATCGGCAAGGATCCCCTCGACAACACGCAGCTCCTGGGCGAGGCAAGCGCCACGATCCCAACGATGCTGATGTATATTTTCGGCTATGACGCAATCCCGATCGAGGCCGAGTGCAACGCCAAGCGCGACCTGGGTCATAACGACGTGATGCTGGTGCTCGACACCACGGGGTCGATGGCCCAGCGTCCCTCGACCGGCGGGAGCAAGGACAAGATCGAATTGCTGCGCACGGGCACCGCGGGGCTGTTTCGCGCGCTGGACGATACCAGCAACGGCTCGATCACCCGCTTCGGCATCGTGTCCTATTCGCACACTGTGAACGTCGCGAGCAGCCTAGGGAATCACGATGTCCTCAAGGACCAGCTCTACGCAGGCGAACAATGGGAGCAGACCGTTTGCTACCAGTACTATTCCTACGGACGGTGGCGCACCGATTATTGCACGACGAACACCTACAACGACGAAGACGATGCCCCGAGCCGCGGCTACAGAAACCAGAGCAGTACGCGGCGCACCTATACTTACGATCCGCAGTACAAATATCCCGGCGACGTGACCGTCAAGATTGGGGACACCAAGTGGGATAATCGGCGCGGTTTCCGGGAAAGCACCGAAGGTTGCATCGAGGAACGCTCGAGTGTCGGTCAGCCGGGCAGCCCGGTAACCATCCTGCAGACGGTAAGCCAGGCTGACATCGACGAAACCGCTTCGAACAACGGCAACAGCGCCGCCTATCAATGGGGCCGCTACGATCCGGACAGTCAGAACGGCCAGTCGCAGAACGGGTGCCCGTCGCAATCGCAGAAACTGAAAACCTACGTGTCCGAAACCGCGTTCCAGAACGCCGTGAACGCCGCCACCGCCAACGTCACCGGCGGTACCTATCACGACATCGGCATGCTGTGGGGGGCCCGCTTCCTGTCGCCGACGGGCATGTTCGCCTCCGAAAACCCGACGCAGCACGGTATCGTGCCCGTCAACCGCCATATCGTCTTCATGACCGACGGGAAGCTCGATACCGGCGATACGCTGTATTCGGCCTTTGGCGTCGATCGCTATCACAACCGGATCCAGGGGTCGCAGTCGCAGACGACCAAGCACATCAACCGCTTCGATTCGATATGCGACCGCGTGAAGTCGACCGGCACGACCATCTGGGTGATTGCGCTCGACGTCACCGATACCGACGATATCGAAGACTGCGCAACGACCTCCGACCATTTCTATACTTCCGACGGATCGGATCTCGAGAGCATCTTCGAACGGATCGGTCGCGGGATCGGCAATCTGAGGCTGACGCGGTGAGGCAGGCGATGTCCAGGCTGCGCCGCATCCGCCGGGACGAAAGCGGCGCGACGATCGTCGAGTTCGCGATCATCCTCGTTCCGATGGTCATCCTGCTGATGGGCGGGATCGAACTGGGGTACAACAGCTACGTGCGCTCGGTCCTGCAGGGCTCGCTCAACGATGCGGCGCGCCGGGCCGCGGTCGAAGCGCCTGCGATCAACGCGTCGGGATCGACCGTGGAGGAAAAGGTCGAGAACCTTATCCGCGGCACGGTACGCAAGGTCTCGCCGAATGCGACGGTAAACGTCACCCAGCAAAGCTATTTCGATTTCTCGAACATCGGGAACCCGGAAAAGCTGATGACCGATCACAACGGCAACGGCCAGTTCGATGCCGCCGACGGTGATTGCTGGGAAGACGCGAACGGCAACGGCCAGTTCGATACCGATGCGGGCAAGACCGGGCAGGGCGGGGCCGAGGACGTCGTCCACTATGTCGCCGATGTCAGCGCGCCGCGGTTGTTTCCGCTCCACGCGTTCATTCCCACGATCAACCCGACCATCGAATTCGAACTGCAGGCTGCAGTGCGCAACCAGCCCTTCGGGCAGCAGGCCAATGCGGCGGTGATCTGTGCTTGAGATGCTGCGCTCCCTGCGCCGCGACAGCCGCGGCCTTGCCCTGACCGAGTTCGCCTTTGCGGCGCCGATCTTCCTCACACTGGTGCTGGCCGGTCTGGAGCTGACGAACCTCGCCCTGGCCCACCTGCGGGTCAGCCAGATGGCGATGACCGTGGCCGATAATGCGGGCCGCGTGACCTCGGGGATCGACGAAGCCAATATCTACGAAGTGTTCAGCGGGGCGGAAGCGAATTCCAGCGCGCTGGGGTTCAAGGAAAACGGCCGTATCGTGCTGTCCAGCCTCGAGCACAACGGGCGCTCGGGCAGCAGGGAAGGGCAGACCATCGTCTGGCAACGCTGCTGGGGCGACGATACGGCTGTCTCGTCGTCCTATGGCGTCGAAGGCGACGGCAAGAACAACGACGACCTCGAGTTCGGGATGGGCAATGGGAGCAACACGATCACTGCGCTCGAAGGCACCGCGGTGATGTTCGTCGAGGCGACCTACGACTATCAGCCGCTGGTCGACACCGGTTTCTTCGATCCGCCGACGATCCGCTACGAAAGCGCGTTCAACGTGCGCGGGCGCCAGAACAACGAGATCAGCAACACGCAGAACCTCGACGAGATGGACTGCTGAGCGCAGCCCGCGCGGTTCCCGCCGTTCCTAGCCTGCAGGGCCATCGAAATGCGCGAAGATGTCGCTCACCCCGGGCGGGTGGCGTTCCTCGCGCAGCCGGTCGAGCGCGGGGGCGACCTCGAGCCGGTATACGGCCTGCGGTCCGTCCTGCCCGACATGCACACCGCCGAGCCGCTTGATGAAGCTGCGCGCGGCGTCGTTTTCCGACAGTACATGCGCCCGCAGCGCTTCCATCCGGCCCGCCGCGGCGTCGATCAGCAGCGTCGCAGTGAGCAGCCGGCCCACGCCGAGCCCGTGATAGGCATCGACCACCCCGACCGAGAATTCCGCCACCGCATCGCCCGCATCGGGGCGCATCGCGTGGACCACGCCCATCGCCGGCTGCGCGGGATCGGTCAGGTCGAGCGCGCCCCAGGCGAGGTGCAGCACGCCATCGGCATCGAGCAATCGTTCGATCACCCAGTCGGGGGGCTCGCCCCGCCGGAGAAGAACCGCAAATAGCGCGAGCGCGGGCTCATCGCCGCGATGCCGGCGCGCAGGCGTCCCTCGTCGCCGGGGGTCACCGTGCGGATGCAGATCGCGCGCCCGTCTTCCAGCCGGGTGACGATCGAGGCCTCGCCGCAATCGTCCGGCGCGCGCAGTCCCGCAGGTATGTCGCCGCTGTCGGCCATCGATCCTCTCCACGCTGTGCGGCACTCGCCGCGCGCGGCCGAGCCTAAAGCCATTCGCCGCGCCGCGCCAGCACCTCCGTCGCCCACAGATCGCTCACCCGGTCGAGCCCCCGCGCAGCCACGCCAGCGCGCCCGCCGCCATGCCCTTGAACTTGGGCCAGCCGTCCGGATCGTCCGCCAGCGGCGCGCAGGCGAGCGCGGCATCGCCGGGCAATTGCCACTTGATCCGGTGATACAGCTTCGAGCGGCTCAGCGGCGAGCGGATCAGCCACAGCCCGTCGGCCAGCGGATGCCCGTCGCCATGCAGGTCGAGCGGCCCCGCGGGCGCGGCCTCGGGGTCGTGCCACACGAGGTACAGCGCCGCCGCGTCCCCGGCGGTATCGGTGGCTGCGGCGGGCGAATCGCTTGCGGTTGGCGGCATCGTCGATCTCCTTTGTAACTCAAAGGTAAAGGCCGCTTCGTGGTTCCACCTGCTTGACCAACTCGCGGTGCCATTTTACCCCGTAGGCATGACCTTGGCCTCTCCCTGTATCGGCGTTTGCCGCCTCGATCCGGCCCAGACCTATTGCACCGGCTGCGGCCGCAGCTGGGGCGAGATCGGCGAATGGACCGTGGCGAGCGAGGCGCGCCAGCGCGAGATCCTCGCCGCTGCCGAGGTGCGCGCCGCTGCCGCGCTGGCCGGCGATCCGCCCACGGGCGTGCTGCGGCTGGAACGCCGCGCGCCCGCGCACACCCCGCGCGACATCACGCATCTGGTCGATCCGATGACCGGCGGCCGCGCGCTGCAGCGCTGAACCGTTCCGCCATATCCCCGGCGCCTTGCGCATAGCGGTCAGAACGGCGGGTCCGCCTCCATCTCAGCCAGGATCGTCCGCGCGCGGCGCACTGCGGCATCGTCCCACGCGGGCAGCTGCGGCTTGCCCTCGGCGTCCTCGGCCTCCCACGCATCGGTGATGTCGCCCGCCCTGGCGCCCGCCGCCTGCCGCTGGCGCCACAGCCGCCGCCGGCGGAAGGTCTGCAGCGCGATCGCGCGCGCGGCGACCTCGTCCTGCATGGTCCGCTTGATCTCGGCCACTTCGGCGCGCGCCTGCGCGGCCAGTTCCTCCCACACCGGGTGGCCGGGGCCGATTGCGCGCGCCTGCGCGCCGTAGCGCGCGGGCAGGCGGTGCGCGAGGAGGAAGCGCAGCAGCGCATTGTCGGGCTTGTCCCAATGGCCGAGGATTTCGCCGCCCGAAACGATCGGCGTGCGCGTGCCCAGCATGGCGCGCTCCATCGCCATGTCCTCGAGCCGCGCCGCCCCGCGCTCGAGCGCCGCGTCCCAGGCCCCGGCAAACCCCTCCGCGCCGGGACGCGCGCGCAGCTTGTACAGCGCCTCGAGGCTCTTCCCGATCCGCTTGGCGGCCACCTTGACGATGCCGGTGGCGGCGAGCGTGGCGACGAAGCGGCGCTGGAGCTCGGGCGTGATCGAATTCCGGCGCGGGGCGGTGTGGAGGAAGGGTGCGAAGGCGAGGAGCGGATCGTCGTCCTCGGGCTCGGGCGCTATATGCGCGACGGCGGAGGTGGCTTGGCGCGCGATCTTGCGGGTGAGGGTGGGGCGGTCGGAGGGCATGACCGAGCGCAGAATGCATATTTTCGGCGAGTAGGAAAATGGTTTGTCTCAAACTGGGCCGATAGCGGTCCGTCTGCTTCAGGGTTCGCGGATGCGCTAAACGGTCTTTCCGCAGACGACCCGAAAGCCGACATTGTAGAGGATTGTCGGCGTGGATTGGAACCCGCAGCGTGGATACACGTCTTCGCTTCAGATGGATTTACGAAACCTACCCTCGTTGCCGCATTGGCTCATTCCATCATCAAAACTTCGTATTTGCCTAACGTATCTCTGGCGGCATGGACGATTGCCCAACCTTCGCAATCCGAAGAAATTTACCGAATTGGTGCAATGGCGGAAACTTGCAGATCGAAATCCGCAAATGGCTCCCCTTATCAGTAAGGTTACCGCGAAAACTTATGCGTCGCGTTTGCTGGGCGATGAGTGGATAATTCCGACAATATGGACTGGCAGTTCACTGCCTAGCGATCCTGATTGGGAGTTTCCTATCATCCTGAAAGCCAGTCACGGTTGCAACCAGAATATCGTTTGCCACAATAAGTCGGACTACCATCGGGCCCGAAAGCGAGCATGCACATGGACATCGAAAGCTTACGGGCTGTGGCTCGACGAGTGGGCATACCGGCAAATTCCTAGAGGATATCTCGTCGAACCTTATTTGGGCGACGAAACAACTCTGCCGGTTGACTACAAGATCTACGTATTTGCTGGCACGGCAACCTTTGTCCAAGTCCACATTGATCGAGGCCAAAGGCATCGCTGGATTCTTTATAACCGGCAATGGCAGCAGCTCTCACAGTTCGGCGAGATTGTAACGCCACCGCCGACGAACCTAGCGAGAATGCTTTCTGCTGCAGAACGAATGGCGAGCGCCTTTGATTTCGCTCGGGTGGATTTTTATGAGATCGATGGAACGCCTAAATTTGGTGAGGTAACCTTTTATCCGGGTTCGGGACTAGATCGCTTCGACCCTCCGGAACTCGATTTGAAAATTGGCGCGTTGTGGCTGAATGCGCGTGATAGCGAGTTCAGGAGCGACGAACAGAGTGTGGAAGCGGCCTGACCGCATTCCACCCCAAATCTCGCCGGTCACATTGCCGCCGGTCGACTTCTAGAACGGCCGGACAGCTTCGGCTTGGCCCTACCGAAACCCGCCTTTCTGCTGCCGACCCGATAGCGGACAGGGGCAACTCAGTCAGCGCAGTGCTGAAACCGCTTCATGGGCACAACCACCGTCCCGCCTCGGTCCATGCACTCGTCAACACTAAAAAGTTTCCATACCACGCCAACAATGATCAACGCCGCGAAGACGACGACGAGAAGTAAGGGGTGAACGCGCTTCATCTGCACAGACGTTTCTACAGCTGTGGGGGCATAGTCAAGGACCGCTAACCACCCAATTGCGGACGTCTGGCGTCGCAGCCGAGCTTCCAAAGAGCGGCCATCCGGAAGTGTTGATTGACCGCTCTCGCGTTAGATTTCTGTTCGCTCGGCCAGGAGCAAAGCGTCCTCAACGTCTACTCCGAGATAACGAACCGTGTTCTCGATCTTCGTATGGCCGAGGAGGATTTGGATCGCGCGAATGTTTCCGGTTGCCCGGTAAATCATCGCGGCCTTGGTCCGTCGTAGAGAATGCGTTCCATATTCGGCTTTGCGTAAGCCAATCGCTGTCACCCATTCATCAACGAGCCGAGCGTATTGCCGCGTGCTCATGTGGTGATTGCGGTCGATGCGGCTGGGAAACAGGAAGTCGGCATGGCTACCTCCTCGCCTCTCCAGCCAAGAAATTAGTGTTGCTCTTACATCGCTGGTAAGTTCGAATTGAACCGGCCGATTGGTCTTCTGCTGAACTACGGTGGCTCGGTTCCTGATGTCGGCACCTGCGACCACATCGCCGATCTTGATTTTGACCAGATCGCAGCCTCGCAGTTTGCTATCGATTGCCAAGTCAAACAGCGTTCGATCCCGCAACCGCCCCTCTCGATCCAAAAAGAACCGGATCGCCCAAATCTGCTTCTGGGTGAGCGGTCGCTTTGTCCCGACAGTCTTTCCAGCATTCCATGCTGCTCGTCCTAGTCCCGCGCTATCATAGTTAGAATATCCCATTGTCTTTCTCCTCGGCCGGAGTTGGCCGAGGTAGATAACGAATGGCTGCTTTTAGGATCGCGTAGCGACAGCCCGAATGACCGATATCGGGGCGCAAAGCTGATGTTCCGCCGGCAACTGAGCCTTGACCCCGCACCCCCGCCCCCCCCCTTGCAATCCACCGTGCTACCCCCATATAACACTTAGCTACCAGTCGTGATCGACGGTCCCGAGGGCCAGTTGCCTTCCCTTCTTTCCATTCCGCCTCTTAGCCCGCGCACAAGCGGTCGCTGATGAACGCCTGCGCGCAATTGAAGGAATGAACCCATGTCCCATTTTGGCAACATCAAGACCTATGACACCGGCAAGGGCAGCGGCACCATCTCGCCCGAAAAGGGCGGCGAACCGCTCGCCTTCGTCAAGGCCGACCTGCACAAGGACGCTGCCGCCCCCGAACAGGGCCAGCGCTTCGGCTATGAAACCCGCCAGGTCGACGGCAAGAAGCCCGAAGCCATGAACCTGCGCCGCGAAACGCAGGCAGTCGGCGACAAGCCCAAGCAGGCTGCCGCGCAGACCAACTGATCGGGTCGGGGACCCGGGCGCATCGCAAGGTGCGCCCGGGCTTTTCCCACCGCGCCCGCCGCGCTCCGCCGACAGGGGCAATTCGCCGAAAGGGACTGTGCCATGGATCTCAACGAACTGCTCCACGCCCACCAGGTCTCGGTGATGCAAGCCAGCGCCGCCGGCAACGACCGGGGCCGCGACGACCATTTTACCAAAGTGGCGGAATATGCCGAACGGATCCGCCAGCTGCGCGCACTGCGGCAGGATCACGAGGCACCCATGCGGCTGGCCGAGCCCGACACGATCATCTACGGCACCTATGCCGGGGCGGCCGGGCAGCCGGGCGCAGCGGCGGCGGTCAATTCATGGGAAGGGGAGGGCGGTGCGCTCGACCCGCCCGAGGTGATCGCGCCCGCCGCGGTGCGGACCACGCTGGTGCGCCAGTACCATGTCGGCGGCTATGTGTATCAGGATCTCGATCTTGCGGTGGCCGAACACATGCGGCAGCTTTCGCACACGGGTGCAGCGGACGAATGCCGGACGGCTTGACCGCGCACCCCCATCCAACTATGTGCGCCCCCATCCGGTGCAGGAACCGCCTCGCGTGATTCCCTCACAGGGCAGATAGAGCTGAACATTGCCGGTCATGTCCCGGAGCCTGGTGCGTCATGCGCCCGGGCTTTTTCTATTGCAGCGATCCTCATGGGGACGCTCGGGGCAGCCGTCAAAGTAACCCGGTGGCCATGTGGGCCGTGGGTGGAGTGATTCAGTTCAGTCGTCATTCCAGCGAACGCTGGAATCTCGTGCCGCTTGCTTCGCGCTTGCGGAAACAGACCCCAGCCTGCGCTGGGGTGACGCTGGACCAAATCACACCGCCGATAGCCCGCTAGTCGCCACCTTCAACGCTTTGGCCCATCCGGGCCGGGCACACGGTGAAGAGAGAACTCATGCCGACGATCAACCAGCTGGTCCGCAAGGGCCGCGTTCCGCAGAAGGCCAAGAGCAAGGTCCCTGCGATGGAACAGAACCCGCAGAAGCGCGGTGTCTGCACCCGCGTCTATACGACGACCCCGAAGAAGCCGAACTCGGCTCTGCGTAAAGTGGCCAAGGTCCGCCTGACCAACCAGCGCGAAGTCATCTCCTACATCCCCGGCGAAGGCCACAACCTGCAGGAACACAGCGTCGTGCTGATCCGCGGCGGCCGTGTGCGCGACCTTCCTGGCGTGCGCTACCACGTCCTGCGCGGCGTGCTCGACACGCAGGGTGTCAAGGACCGCAAGCAGAGCCGTTCGAAGTACGGCGCCAAGCGTCCGAAGTGACCTGACGGCCTGCGGCGTCAGGTCATCCTGAACTCGTTTCAGGATCCATGGTGCCGCAAGCGAAGGTTTCGCAAGTTCTAGCGCCGCCCATGCCGCCCAATGGACCCTGAAGCGAGTTCAGGGTGACGGGCAGGGGAGCGGGGCTTCAAAAGAAGGAATTCGTGACATGTCACGTCGTCGTCGTCCCGAGAAGCGGGAAATCCTGCCCGATCCCAAGTTTGGTGATCAGGTGCTGTCGAAGTTCATGAACAACCTGATGTATGACGGCCGCAAGGCGGTTGCCGAAGGCATCGTCTACACCGCGCTCGACGTGGTCGAGGCCAAGGCCAAGGCGAACCCGGTGGAAATGTTCCACACCGCGCTGGAAAACATCAAGCCGCAGGTCGAAGTGCGCAGCCGCCGCGTCGGCGGTGCGACCTACCAGGTCCCCGTCGAAGTGCGTCCCGAACGCGCCCAGGCGCTGGCCATCCGCTGGCTGATCTCGGCGGCACGCAGCCGTCCGGAAACCACCATGTCGGCACGTCTCTCGGGCGAGCTCATGGATGCCGCCAACAACCGCGGCAATGCGGTCAAGAAGCGCGAAGACACGCACCGCATGGCGGACGCCAACCGCGCCTTCTCGCATTATCGCTGGTAGGGCGCCCTGCTTGTAAGGCCGGGGGAGGGGGTTTCCTTCCCCGCGGTCTTCAAGCGGTCATACTGATACCCATATGGGGCGTGCAGCTGCGCTAACCCCGAAATCGAGGAAATCCACATGGCTCGCGAATATCCGCTGGAGCGGTACCGCAACATCGGCATCATGGCCCACATCGATGCCGGCAAGACCACCACGACCGAGCGTATCCTCTACTACACCGGCAAGTCCTACAAGATCGGCGAAGTCCATGACGGCGCCGCGACGATGGACTGGATGGAGCAGGAGCAGGAACGCGGCATCACCATCACCTCGGCCGCGACGACCACGTTCTGGCAGAACGAGGACGGCAAGGGCGAGAAGCACCGCATCAACATCATCGACACCCCCGGGCACGTCGACTTCACCATCGAAGTCGAACGCAGCCTGCGCGTGCTCGACGGTGCGGTTGCCGTGTTCGACGGCGTGGCCGGGGTCGAACCCCAGTCCGAAACCGTCTGGCGCCAGGCCGACAAGTACGGCGTCCCGCGCATGTGCTTCATCAACAAACTCGACCGCACCGGCGCCGATTTTTACTATTGCGTGCAGTCGATCATCGACCGTCTTGGCGCCACCCCGCTGGTGCTCTACCTCCCGATCGGCGCGGAAAGCGATCTGTCGGGCGTGGTCGACCTCGTGAATAACCGCGGTATCGTCTGGGAAAACGACGGGCTTGGTGCTGACTTCAAGTATGTCGACATCCCCGCCGACCTCGCTGACAAGGCCGCCGAATATCGCGAAAAGCTGATCGAGACCGCCGTCGAACAGGACGACGATGTCATGGAAGCCTATCTCGAAGGCGAAGAGCCCGACGCAGCGACGCTCAAGAAGCTGATCCGCAAGGGCACCATGGCGCGCGACTTCGTGCCCGTGATCTGTGGCTCGGCGTTCAAGAACAAGGGCGTCCAGCCCCTGCTCGACGCGGTGGTCGACTACATGCCGAGCCCACTCGACGTGCCGGCCATCAAGGGCGTGCTGCCCGACAGCGACGAAGAGCAGACGCGCCCGTCGTCGGACGAAGCGCCGTTCTCGGCCCTGGCCTTCAAGATCATGAACGACCCGTTCGTCGGCTCGCTCACCTTCACCCGTGTCTATTCGGGTCACCTGACCAAGGGTTCGGTCCTGAACTCGGTCAAGGAGAAGAAGGAAAAGATCGGCCGCATGTTGCTGATGCACTCGAACAATCGCGAAGACATCGATGAAGCCTTCGCGGGCGACATCGTGGCGATTGCCGGCCTGAAGGAAACCACCACCGGCAACACGCTGTGCGATCCGGCCAATCCGATCATTCTCGAACGGATGGAGTTCCCCGAACCGGTCATCGAACTGTCGGTCGAACCCAAGACCAAGGCCGACCAGGAAAAGATGGGCGTCGCGCTCAACCGCCTGGCTGCCGAGGATCCCAGCTTCCGCGTGTCGACCGACCACGAAAGCGGTCAGACGATCATCAAGGGCATGGGCGAGCTTCACCTCGACATCCTCGTCGATCGCATGAAGCGCGAGTTCAAGGTCGAGGCCAATGTCGGTGCGCCGCAGGTGGCTTACCGCGAATATCTCGGCAAGCCGGTCGACGTCGACTACACCCACAAGAAGCAGTCGGGTGGCTCGGGCCAGTTCGGCCGCGTCAAGGTCAAGGTCACCCCGGGTGAGCGCGGCCAGGGCTTCGTCTTCGAAGACGAGATCAAGGGCGGTAACATTCCGAAGGAATACATCCCCGCGATCGAGAAGGGCTTCCGCGAGCAGGCCGAAAGCGGCCATCTCGTCGGCTTCCCGATCATCGACTTCAGCGTCACGCTATACGACGGTGCGTATCACGATGTCGACTCGTCGGCGATCGCGTTCGAAATCGCCGGTCGCGGTGCGATGCGCGAAGTGGCCGAGCGTGCCGGTATCAAGCTGCTCGAGCCGGTGATGAAGGTCGAAGTCGTGACTCCCGAGGACTACCTCGGCAACGTCATCGGCGATATCAACTCGCGTCGTGGCCAGATCCAGGGCACCGACAGCCGCGGCAATGCCCAGGCGGTCGATGCTTTCGTCCCGCTGGCCAACATGTTCGGCTACGTGAACGAGCTGCGTTCGTTCACTCAGGGCCGTGCGCAGTACTCGATGCAGTTCAGCCACTACGACGAAGTGCCGGCGAGTGTCGCGCAGGAAGTCAAGGAGAAGCTTGCGTAAGCCAGCTTTGAGGTCTAGGGGCGGCGCCTGATTCAGCGGGCGCCGTTTCCTCCCCGCAGAAATCCCAAATTTTAAGACAGAGGTTATTGGAAAATGGCGAAGGAAAAGTTCGAGCGTAACAAGCCGCACGTCAACGTGGGCACCATCGGTCACGTCGACCATGGCAAGACCACGCTGACCGCGGCGATCACGAAGGTGATGGCCGAAACCTATGGTGGTGCGGCTGTTGATTTCGCAAACATCGACAAGGCGCCCGAAGAGCGCGAGCGTGGCATCACCATCTCGACCGCGCACGTCGAATACGAAACGGACGGACGTCACTACGCGCACGTCGACTGCCCGGGTCACGCCGACTACGTGAAGAACATGATCACCGGTGCCGCCCAGATGGACGGCGCGATCCTGGTCGTGAACGCAGCCGACGGCCCCATGCCCCAGACCCGCGAGCACATCCTGCTTTCGCGTCAGGTCGGCGTTCCTGCGCTGGTCGTTTACCTCAACAAGGTGGACCAGGTCGACGACGAGGAAATCCTCGAGCTCGTCGAACTCGAAGTTCGCGAACTGCTCACCGCCTACGATTTCGATGGTGACAACATTCCGATCATCAAGGGTTCGGCTCTGGCCGCTCTTGAGGGCCGTGACGACAACATCGGCAAGGAATCGATCATCGAGCTGATGAAGGCCGTCGACGAGCACATCCCGCAGCCGGAACGTCCGGTCGACCAGGCCTTCCTGATGCCGATCGAAGACGTGTTCTCGATCTCGGGTCGTGGTACGGTTGTCACCGGCCGTGTCGAAACCGGCGTTGTGAACGTTGGCGACGAATGCGAAATCGTCGGCATCAAGGACACCACCAAGACGACCGTCACCGGCGTTGAAATGTTCCGCAAGCTGCTCGATCGCGGCGAAGCCGGCGACAACATCGGTGCGCTCATCCGCGGTGTTGCACGTGACGACGTCGAGCGCGGCCAGGTTCTGGCCAAGCCCGGTTCGGTTACGCCGCACACCGAGTTCAGCGCAGAAGTCTACGTCCTGTCGAAGGACGAAGGTGGCCGTCACACGCCGTTCTTCGCGAACTACCGTCCGCAGTTCTACTTCCGCACCACCGACGTCACCGGCGAAGTGATCCTTCCCGAAGGCACCGAAATGGTGATGCCGGGCGACAACGTGACGATCAACGTCAAGCTGATCGCTCCGATCGCCATGGACGAAGGCCTGCGCTTCGCAATCCGCGAAGGCGGTCGCACCGTCGGCTCGGGCGTCGTGGCCAACATCACGAAGTAAGCTTCGTCGATCACAGTCAAATCGCGGGCCCGCTCCTCGTCACGAGGGGCGGGCCTTCGTTTTATGAGAGCGTGCTAACCGTTCTTCGGGCACGGGTTGCCGTGTCATATTCCGTCATCTTCAGATCGGCGGGATTGAGGGGTTGCCAGACCGGTGACTCACCCGTATAGGCGCGCTCACAGGATGAGGAATCACCGCCATTGGCGGCCTCGACAACGAATTCATGAAAGGTCGCCCGTTCCGGGAAACCGGGCGCTGACAGGGCGGGCCTTTCTTTTTTGTGGACCTTTGTTGGTCCATTGGCTCTTTCGCATCGGTGTAGGTAATGGAAGCTCAGAATATCCGCATTCGCCTCAAGGCGTTCGACCATCGCGTTCTCGACCAGGCAACTGGCGAAATTGCAGACACCGCGCGTCGTACGGGTGCACTTATTCGCGGCCCCATTCCAATGCCGACGCGCATCGAGAAGTTCACCGTGAACCGCGGCCCGCACATCGACAAGAAGTCGCGCGAGCAGTTCGAGGTGCGTACCTACAAGCGGCTGCTCGACATCGTGCAGCCGAACGCCCAGACGGTCGACGCGCTGATGAAGCTCGACCTTGCTGCGGGCGTGAACGTCGAAATCAAGCTCGCTTAAGAGTTTGCCGCAAGTCCCGCATGGCGGGATTTGCCGTCGAGCTGGCCAGACGCTAACTGGCCGCAAAGTTTCGGGGCACTCGATAGCCCCGCTGGACCGCGAGGTTCGGCAAGACATCGGGATACCGCCGGATTGATCCGGGTCTGCGTCCCCCGTCTCGCTGCCAAGGCAATTTGCCGAGGTGGCACTCAGCCCGGACGGGGCGACGCATCTTAAAACGGGCTGGCAAGCACCTCGGATGGGCCGGGGTGCCTCTGTGTTAGGAGTTTTACGATGCGCACAGGCGTTATCGCAAAGAAAGTCGGGATGACCCGCCTCTTCCAGGAGGACGGCCGGCATGTGCCGGTTACCGTTCTCGCTCTGGAAAATTGCCAGGTTACTGCTCACCGCACCGAAGATCGCGATGGTTATTTCGCGGTTCAGGTCGGCTCGGGCGAAGCCAAGCAGAAGAACGTCAACAAGCCGCAGCGCGAAGCTTTCGCCAAGGCTGAAGTTCCGCTCAAGATGAAGGTCGCCGAATTCCGCGTCGACACCGAAGAAGCCCTGCTTCCGGTCGGTGCCCGCATTTCGGCCGAACACTTCATCGCCGGCCAGAAGGTCGACATCACCGGTCACACCCAGGGTAAGGGTTTCGCCGGCGCGATGAAGCGCTGGGGCTTCGGTGGTCTGCGTGCAACGCACGGCGTTTCGCTCTCGCACCGTTCGCACGGTTCGACGGGTAACCGTCAGGATCCGGGTCGCGTGTTCAAGGGCAAGAAGATGGCCGGCCACATGGGCGACCGTCAGCGCACCCAGCAGAACCTCGAGATCGTTCGCACCGACGCCGATCGCGGCCTGCTCTTCGTCAAGGGTTCGGTCCCGGGTGCGAAGAACGGTTGGCTGCTGGTCAAGGATGCGGTCAAGATCGCGCACGGCGAACTCCCGTTCCCCGGCGTGATGTATCGCAACCGCGACGAGTTCGAGCATCAGGAAGCTGATGCCGGCCTGGTCGAGAGCGCTGCCGAGCACGAGCCCGGTACGGAAGTTTCCCCCGAGCAGCAGGAAGCGCTGCTGAAGGAACAGGAAGCTGGTGCCGAAACCGAAAACACCACCGATACGCCCGCAGCCGACACCGGCTCGGACGAAAACAAGGAGGGCTGATCCGTGAAGGTGAAGGTCCAGAAAATCGACGGCAAGGCGTCGGGCGACATCGAACTGAACGATGACGTCTTCGGTGTCGAGCCGCGTGCCGATATCCTGCATCGCGTTGTCACCTGGCAGCTCGAAAACCGCCGCGGCACCGCCCGTCCGACGCGTGAGCGTTCGGATGTCGCGCGCACCGGCAAGAAGTTCGGCCCGCAGAAGGGTTCGGGCGGCGCTCGTCACGGCAACCGCGGCGCTCCGATCTTCATTGGCGGCGGTAAGGCTCATGGCGCGCGCAAGCGTGACTTCGAGCAGTCGCTGAACAAGAAGGTCCGCGCACTCGGCCTCAAGATGGCTCTGTCGAGCAAGGCGAAGGACGGCCTCGTCGTCGTCGACAGCCTCGAGCTCAAGGACGCCAAGACCAAGGCGCTCAAGGGCCTGTTCGACAAGGCTGGCTGGAACGGCAAGGTTCTGGTCATCGACGGCGCAAGCGTCGACGATGGCTTCAGCAAGGCGGCCCGCAACCTGCCCGGCGTCAACGTACTGCCGGCCATGGGCGCGAACGTCTACGACATCCTGAAGCACGACACGCTGGTCCTCACCAAGGACGCGGTCGAAAAGCTGGAGGCCCGGTTCAATGGCTAAGAAGCAGGAAGTGGAAGCGCGTCACTACGACGTCGTGCTCGCACCGCACATCACCGAGAAGGCCACGCTGGCGTCGGAAAACAACGCCGTCGTCTTCAAGGTCGCCAACGATGCGAGCAAGCCGCAGATCAAGGAAGCGATCGAGGCTATCTTCGACGTCAAGGTCATGGGCGTGAACACCATCGTGACGAAGGGCAAGACCAAGCGCTGGAAGGGCAAGCCCTACAAGCGCACGGACATGAAGAAAGCCATCGTCACTCTGAAAGACGGCAATTCCATCGACGTCACCAGCGGTATCTGAGGGGCTAGAGAGAAATGGCACTCAAGAACTACAAACCAACGAGCCCGGGCCGTCGCGGCCTGATCCTCGTCGACAAGTCGGGCCTCTACAAGGGCAAGCCGGTCAAGTCGCTCGTCGAAGGCAAGCGCAAGACCGGTGGCCGCAACAACAAGGGTCACGTCACTTCGCGCGGCATGGCCGGCGGCCACAAGCAGAAGTACCGCTACGTCGACTTCAAGCGTCGCAAGTGGGACGTCGAAGGCACCGTCGAACGGCTTGAATACGATCCCAACCGGACCGCGTTCATCGCCCTGGTCAAGTACACCGATGGCGAACTGGCCTACATCCTCGCTCCGCAGCGTCTCGCTGTCGGCGACAAGGTCATCGCTGCCGAGAAGGCCGACACCAAGCCCGGCAACGCCATGTTGCTCGGCCAGATGCCGGTCGGTACGATCTGCCACAACGTGGAAATGAAGCCGGGCAAGGGCGGCCAGATCGCCCGCGCAGCCGGTTCCTACGTCCAGCTGGTCGGTCGTGACCGCGGCATGGTCATCGTGCGTCTCAACAGCGGCGAGCAGCGTTACCTGCGCGCCGACTGCATGGGAACGGTCGGTGCCGTGTCGAACCCGGACAACCAGAACCAGAACCTGGGCAAGGCCGGTCGTCGTCGCTGGATGGGCATCAAGCCGCTGACCCGCGGTGTCGCCAAGAACCCGGTCGACCACCCGCACGGCGGCGGTGAAGGCCGCACCAGCGGTGGCCGTCATCCGGTCACTCCGTGGGGCAAGCCGACCAAGGGCGCCCGTACCCGCAAGAACAAGCAGACGGACAAGATGATCATCCGTTCGCGCCACGCGAAGAAAAAGAGGTAATCCGACATGGCTCGTTCCGTCTGGAAAGGTCCGTTCGTCGAGCTCAGCCTTCTGAAGAAGGCAGAGACCGCCCAGGACGCCGGTGGCTCCAAGCCGATCAAGACTTGGTCGCGCCGTTCCACCATCCTGCCGCAGTTCGTTGGTCTGACGTTCAACGTCTACAACGGACACAAGTTCATCCCGGTCTCCGTCTCGGAAGAGATGGTCGGCCACAAGCTCGGCGAGTTCGCGCCCACGCGCACCTTCCCGGGTCATGCTGCCGACAAGAAGGGTAAGCGCTGATGAGCAAGCAGAAAGCACCCCGCCGCGTTGCGGATAACGAGGCTCTGGCCGTTGGTACCACGATCCGTGGTTCGGCGCAGAAGCTCAATCTCGTTGCCGGTCTGATCCGCGGCAAGAAGGCCGAAGAGGCGCTCAATATCCTCGCTTTCTCCAAGAAGGCGATGGCTAGGGACGCCACCAAGGTCCTCGCATCGGCGATCGCCAATGCGGAAAACAACCACAACCTCGATGTTGACGCGCTGGTCGTTGCCGAGGCTTCGGTGGGCAAGTCGATCACCATGAAGCGGTTCCACACGCGTGGCCGCGGCAAGTCGACGCGCATCCTGAAGCCGTTCAGCCGCCTGCGCATCGTCGTCCGCGAGCAGGAAGAGGCGTAAGATGGGTCAGAAGAGCAATCCGATCGGTCTGCGTCTGCAGATCAACCGCACCTGGGACAGCCGCTGGTACGCCGAAGGGCGCGACTATGCCAAGCTGCTCAGCGAAGACATCGAAATCCGCAAGCACATCGTGAACAGTCTGCCGCAGGCGGCGATCTCGAAGGTCGTGATCGAACGTCCGGCCAAACTGTGCCGCATCTCGATCTATGCAGCCCGTCCCGGTGTCATCATCGGCAAGAAGGGCGCGGACATCGAAAAGCTGCGCACCAAGCTGGCCAAGATGACCGCAAGCGAAGTGAAGCTGAACATCGTTGAAATCCGCAAGCCGGAAATCGATGCCAAGCTCGTCGCCCAGGGCATTGCCGATCAGCTGATCCGCCGTGTCGCCTTCCGCCGCGCCATGAAGCGTGCGGTGCAGTCGGCCCTGCGGCTTGGCGCCGAAGGCATCAAGATCGTTTGCGGTGGCCGTCTCGGCGGTGCCGAAATCGCCCGCGTGGAATGGTATCGCGAAGGCCGCGTTCCGCTCCACACGCTGCGTGCAAACGTCGATTATGCGGAAGCCGAAGCGCTGACCGCCTACGGGATCATCGGCATCAAGTGCTGGATCTTCAAGGGCGAAATCCTGGCGCATGACCCGACTGCCCATGACCGCTTGATGATGGAAGCCCAGACCTCGGGCGTCCGTCCGGCGCGCTGATTGCAGGATTAGGAAAGAACCATGCTGCAACCGAAGAAAACCAAGTACCGCAAGGCGTTCAAGGGTAAGATCCATGGCCAGGCCAAGGGTGGCACCACGCTGAACTTCGGGTCGTACGGCCTGAAAGCGCTCGAGCCCGAGCGGATCACTGCACGCCAGATCGAAGCGGCTCGCCGCGCGATCACGCGCCACATCAAGCGTCAGGGCCGTCTCTGGATCCGCGTCTTCCCCGATGTGCCCGTGTCGAAGAAGCCTGCCGAAGTCCGTCAGGGTAAGGGCAAGGGTTCGGTCGAATACTGGGCCGCTCGCGTCAAGCCGGGCCGCATCCTGTTCGAACTCGATGGCGTTGCCGGCCCGCTGGCCGCCGAAGCATTCGAACGTGCAGCAATGAAGCTGCCGATCAAGACCAAGGTCGTTGCCCGTCTGGGCGACACCGCCCACCTGGGAGGCGAATGATGGCCAAGACCGAAGACCTGCGCCAGAAGTCGGACGACCAGCTGTCCGAAGAGCTGACGGCGCTCAAGCGCGAGCAGTTCAACCTCCGTTTCCAAGCGGCGACGAACCAGCTCGAAGCTCCGGCCCGCATCCGCGAAGTTCGCCGGACGATCGCCAAGATCAAGACGCTGCAGAGCGAGCGTTCGCGCTCGGCTGAAGCGAAGGCTTAAGGAGTAGACCATGCCCAAGCGTATCCTGATCGGGACCGTCACCTCCGACAAGACCGACAAGACCGTTACCGTGCTCGTCGAGCGCAAGGTGAAGCATCCCCTCTACGGGAAGATCATTCGCCGCTCGAAGAAGTACCATGCCCATGATGAGAAGAACGAGTTCACGCTCGGCGACGTCGTGCGCATCGAAGAAACCAAGCCGATCTCCAAGACCAAGACCTGGCAGGTGATCGACCGCGTTACCGCAGGTGGCACGCAGGCTGTCGAGGCTGACCTCGCTGTCGAAGCCGCCGGTAACTGAGCTTTATTGACGTAGGAACTGCCGGGCAATCGTCCCGGCAAGCCATTGAGAAGGAAACGGATCGATGATCCAGATGCAATCCAATCTCGACGTCGCGGACAACAGCGGCGCAAAGCGCGTCCAGTGCATCAAGGTGCTGGGCGGCTCGAAGCGCCGGACTGCTTCCGTAGGCGACGTGATCGTGGTTTCCGTCAAGGAAGCCCAGCCGCGCACGAAGGTGAAGAAGGGCGATGTCCATCGCGCCGTCATCGTGCGCACGAGGAAGGACGTACGCCGCCCCGATGGCAGCGTGATCCGCTTCGACAGCAATGCCGCGGTGCTCGTGAACAAGAGCGAAGAACCGATCGGTACCCGTATCTTCGGCCCGGTGGTCCGCGAACTGCGCGGCCGCGGCTTCATGAAGATCATCTCGCTTGCTCCGGAGGTGCTGTAATGGCTGCCGCAAAGATCAAGAAAGGTGACAGCGTCGTCGTCCTGTCCGGCAAGGACAAGGGCAAGACCGGCACCGTCGCGAAGGTCATGCCGAAGGATGGCAAGATCGTCGTCGAACGCGTCAACATCGCCGCGCGTCACCGCAAGCCGACCCAGCAGAACCCGCAGGGTGGCATCGACCGCTTCGAAGCGCCGATGCACCTGAGCAAGGTTGCGCTGGCAGACCCTAAGGATGGCAAGCCCACTCGCGTCCGTTTCGAAGAAAAGGACGGCAAGAAGGTTCGTGTCGCCGTAAAGTCCGGGGAGACTATCGATGGCTGATTATACGCCCCGCATGAAGCAGCGCTATGACGACCAGGTCGTCAAGGCGATGACCGAGAAGTTCGGCTACAAGAACGCTCTCGAAGTCCCCAGGCTGGAAAAGATCACGCTCAACATGGGCGTCGGCGAAGCCAGCCAGGACAAGAAGAAGGTCCAGACTGCGGCCGAGGAAATGGCCCTGATCGCCGGTCAGAAGCCGGTTATCACCAAGGCCAAGAAGTCGATCGCGCAGTTCAAGCTGCGTGAAGGCATGCCGATCGGTTGCAAGGTCACCCTGCGCCGCGAACGCATGTACGAGTTTCTCGATCGTCTGGTGACCGTGGCCATGCCGCGCATCCGTGACTTTCGCGGGCTCAATCCGAAGTCGTTCGACGGCCACGGCAACTATGCCATGGGCCTGAAGGAACAGATCATCTTTCCCGAGATCAGCTACGACCAGATCGACAAGGTCCGGGGGATGGACATCATCGTAACCACGACGGCGAAGACCGACGACGAGGCGCGCGAACTGCTCCGCCTGTTCGGTTTCCCGTTCCCGGCTGAAGAGTTGGCAGAGAAGGAGGCGGCGTGAGCCGCTAATAGAGGAACTTAAGTCCAATGGCGAAACTGAGTTCGATCAACAAGAACGAGCGTCGTAAGAAGCTCGTCAAGCAGTATGCGGAAAAGTTCGCGAAGCTTAAGGCTATCGCTGACGATGAATCGCTCGACGAGACCGAACGCCTGATGGCGCGTCTCAAGATGGCGGAACTGCCGCGCAATGCGAACCCGACCCGGGTGCGCAACCGCTGCTCCACCACCGGCCGCCCGCGCGGCTACTACCGCAAGTTCGGGCTCAACCGCATCGAACTGCGCGACCTCGGCAACAAGGGCCTGATTCCGGGCCTGACCAAGTCGAGCTGGTGAGGTAAAGACAAATGGCTATGACCGATCCCCTGGGTGATATGCTCACCCGTATCCGCAACGGCCAGCGCGCGAAGAAGGACAGTGTCCTCTCGCCCGCCAGCAAGCTGCGTGCGAACGTCCTCGAAGTGCTCCAGCGCGAAGGCTACATCCGTGGCTACAGCGATGACGCTTCGGCCAAGCATGCACAGCTGCGGATCGAACTGAAATATTTCGAGGGCGAACCTGCTATCAAGCACGTTGCCCGCGTCTCCAAGCCAGGCCGCCGCGTCTATTCGGGTTCGAAGGAACTTCCGATCGTGCGCAACGGCCTTGGCATCACCATCGTCTCGACGCCCAAGGGTGTGCTTTCGGACGCCGAAGCGCGCACCGAAAACGTCGGCGGCGAAGTGCTGGCGGAGGTGTTCTGATGAGCCGCATCGGCAAACGTTCGGTGGCGATCCCCAGCGGGGTCACTGCCAACATCAATGGCAACACGCTCAGCGTGAAGGGTCCCAAGGGCTCGCTCGAAATGGGTCTTTCCGACCTGATCGAATACAAGCTGGAAGACGGCGAGATCTCGGTCAAGCCGGCCAACGAGACCCGTCAGGCGCGCAACCACTGGGGCATGCAGCGCACGATGGTTTCGAACCTGGTCGAAGGCGTGACCGAAGGCTTCACCAAGGTCCTCGAGATCAACGGTGTCGGTTACCGTGCGCAGGCGCAGGGCAAGAAGCTCAAGCTTCAGCTCGGCTATTCGCACGACGTCGATCTCGACGTGCCCGAGGGCATCGAGGTCAAGACGCCCGACCAGACTACCGTCGAAATCAGCGGTATCGACAAGCAGGCCGTGGGCCAGTTTGCGGCGAACGTCCGCAAGTGGCGCAAGCCCGAGCCCTACAAGGGCAAGGGTATCAAGTACCGCGGCGAGTATATCTTCCGCAAGGAAGGGAAGAAGAAGTAAGATGGCAAAGCTCTCTCTCTTTGAACGTCGCCGTCGCCGCGTCCGCACCGCGCTCCGCAACGTGTCGGGTGGTAGGCCCCGCCTGTCGGTGCACCGCACCGGCCAGCATATCTATGCGCAGATCATCGACAATTCGGCCGGCAAGACGCTCGCCGCAGCATCGACGCTTGGCGCGGACGGTACGGGTGCCAATATCGAAGCCGCCAAGAAGGTTGGCAGCGATATCGCCGCTGCTGCCCAGAAAGCCGGCGTAACCTCCGTCGTGTTCGATCGCGGTGGTTTCCTGTTCCATGGCCGCGTCAAGGCGCTGGCCGACGCCGCTCGTGAAGGCGGGCTGGAGTTCTGATGATGGCTGACGAAAACAAAACCGAAAACACCGAAGCCGAAACCAAGGTCGAAACGACTGAGGCCAAGGCCGAGACCACGCCTGCGGTCACGAAGGAAGAGCCGGCTGTCGCCGACACGCCTTCGGAAGCTGCAGCGAACCAGAGCCCTGCACAGGGTGCCGAAGGGCAGCCGCAGCAGCGCGAAGGTCGTGGCCGTGGCGGTCGTGACAACCGTGGCGGCGGTGGCCGTGGCCGCGGTGGCCGCGACAACAACCGTCGTGGCGGACGCCGCGAGGAAGAAGACGACGGCATCATCGAGAAGCTCGTCCACATCAACCGCGTCAGCAAGACGGTGAAGGGCGGTAAGCGCTTCGGGTTTGCTGCGCTGGTCGTGGTGGGTGACGGCCAGGGCCGCGTCGGGTTCGGCAAGGGCAAGGCCCGCGAAGTCCCCGAGGCGATCAGCAAGGCGACTGCCGCTGCACGCAAAATGATGGTCCGCGTCCCGCTGAAGGAGGGCCGTACCCTCCATCACGACGGCAAGGGTCGTTTCGGCGCGGGCAAGGTTACCGTTCGTACCGCGCCTCCGGGTACCGGCATCATCGCCGGCGGTCCGATGCGTGCCGTGTTCGAAAGCCTCGGCGTTGCCGACGTGGTGACCAAGTCGGTCGGTACGTCGAACCCCTACAACATGATCCGCGCCACGTTCGACGCGCTGACCAACCAGACTTCGCCGAAGTCGGTGGCTCAGCGTCGCGGCAAGAAGGTCGCTGACCTGCTTGGCCGTGGTGGCGCTTCGGTAGCAGAGGCTGAAGCCGACGCCGCCGCTATTGCGGAGTAAGATCGATGGCCAAAGCGAAAACCGTCAAGATCAAGCAGATCGGTTCGCCGATCCGGCGCCCGGAAATCCAGAAGAAAATTCTGATCGGCCTGGGCCTCAACAAGATGCACAAGATCGTCGAGCGCCAGGACACCCCCGAGGTGCGCGGCGCAATCGCCAAGATCCCGCATCTGGTGACCGTGGTCGACTGATCAGGCAGCCTGTCTGCCGAACAAAAGGGCCGGGCCGCGTTTGATCGCTGCCCGGTCTTTTCGTTTGGACGACAATTTCGTTTACCGCGTGCGCGCCGTCCAATTGAGAGTCGACATGATCGGCCAAACAGACTATCGGCGCGCACTTCCCAACAGCGCGAACCCCGTCACGGGGCGTTAGAAAGCGAAAGCGAGTGCACTATGAAACTGAATGATATCCGCGACAATCCCGGCGCACGCAAGACCCGCATCCGTATCGGACGCGGCATCGGCTCGGGCAAGGGCAAGACCGGCGGCCGCGGCCAGAAGGGCCAGAAGAGCCGTTCGGGCGTCGCCATCAAGGGCTTCGAAGGCGGCCAGATGCCGCTGCACATGCGCCTGCCGAAGCGCGGCTTCAACAATCCGTTCGGCAAGGACTTCGCCGAAGTGAACATCGGCATGGTCCAGAAGTTCATCGACGCCGAAAAGCTCGACGGTTCGAAGGTCCTCGACCACGAAACGCTGCGGGCCGCCGGCCTCGCGCGGGGTGGCAAGGACGGTGTCCGTCTGCTGGGCAAGGGCGAGCTCAAGGCCAAGGTCACCTTCAAGGTCGCCGGTGCCTCGAAGGGCGCCATCGAAGCGGTCGAAAAGGCTGGCGGCAAGGTCGAAGTGATCGCCGCCGACAAGCCCGAGCACGAGAAAAAGGCTGCTCGCGCCGAAGCCAACAAGGCTAAGAAGGCGAAGTAAGCGGGATAATTCGGGGGGCGGGTTCGACAATCCGTCCCCCTGTCCCTATCTAGCCTTCCTGTGCCGGGAGGGGCCGGCGCCAATTCAGGATTGAACAGATTCCCATGGCATCACGCGCCGACAATATCGCGAGCAACATGAGCCTCGCAAACTTCACCAAGGCCACCGAGCTGAAGAACCGTATCTGGTTCACCATCGGGGCCCTGATCGTCTTCCGTTTCCTCAGCTTCGTTCCGCTTCCGGGCGTGAACCCGCTGATCCTGAGCGATCTCTACGATCAGACGCGGGGCGGGATCCTCGACCTGTTCAACACCTTTTCGGGCGGCAGCCTTGAGCGGATGAGCCTCATCGCGCTCGGCGTCATGCCCTACATCACCGCCTCGATCGTCGTGCAGCTGGCAGCCGCGCTGCATCCCAGCCTCGCCGCGCTCAAGAAGGAAGGCACGGTTGGGCGGCAGAAGCTTAACCAGTACACCCGCTACGGCACCGTGTTTTTGTGCGCGATCCAGGGCTGGTTCCTCGCCTCGGGTCTTGAAAGCTTCGGCGCGCAGAGCGGGCTGCAAGCGGTGGTCGACCCGGGCATCATGTTCCGTGTCGGCGCTGTCATCAGCCTGGTGGGCGGGACCATGTTCCTGCTGTGGCTGGGCGAGCAGATCACCAGTCGCGGCATCGGCAACGGCGTGTCGCTGATCATCATGGCAGGCATCGTCGCCCAGTTCCCGACCTTCGTCTCGAATCTTGGGCAGGGGTATTCGGAAGGCTCGATCCCGACCGGCATCATCGTCGGCCTGATCGCCATGGTCGTCGTGCTGATCCTGGTCATTTGCTTCATGGAGCGCGCCCAGCGCCGCCTGCTGATCCAGTATCCCAAGCGTGCGACGCAGCGCGGCGTGATGCAGGCCGATCGTTCGCACCTGCCGCTCAAGCTCAACACCGCAGGTGTGATCCCGCCGATCTTTGCCAGTTCGCTGCTGCTGCTTCCGCTGACAATCACCCAGTTCGCGGGCAATTCGGTCGATACCGACAGCGCCGCGGGCGGGGTGCTCCAGTCGACGCTGCAATATCTGCAGCACGGTCAGCCGCTCTACATGACGCTCTATGGCCTCGGCATCATCTTCTTCTGCTTCTTCTACACCGCGATCGTCTTCAATCCCGAGGAAACCGCGGACAATCTGAAGAAGAACGGCGGGTTCATTCCGGGCATCCGTCCGGGCAAGCGGACCGAGGAATATCTCGATTACGTGCTGACGCGCATTACCGTGATCGGCGCAATCTACCTGACGCTGGTCTGCGTGCTGCCGGAATACATGATCGCCCAGACCGGCGTGCCTCTGTTCCTCGGCGGCACCAGCCTGCTCATCGTGGTCAATGTCACGGTCGACACGATCAGCCAGATCCAGTCGCACCTGCTGGCGCACCAATATGGTGACCTCATCAAAAAAGCGAAGTTGAAGGGACGCCTGCGTTAAGGCACAGCACGGGCGAAGGGGACTTTACGCAATGGATATCATCCTCCTGGGCCCTCCGGGCGCCGGCAAGGGGACGCAGGCCCAGCGCCTGGTCGAACACCACGGAATGCTGCAGCTTTCGACCGGCGACATGCTGCGCGAAACACGCAAGGCCGATACCGAGCTGGGCCACAAGGTCGCTGACATCATGGATTCGGGCGGGCTCGTATCGGACGAGATCGTGTCGGCGATGATCGATGCCAAGCTGGCCGATATGGGTCCGGAAACGGGTGCGATCTTCGACGGCTATCCCCGCACTGCGGCCCAGGCCGACCAGCTCGACGATATCCTTGCCCGGCACGGCCGCAAGCTCGACCATGTGATCGAGCTCGAAGTGAACGAGGAAGCTCTGGTGGAACGGATCACGGGCCGCTTCACCTGCGCTAATTGCGGCGCCGGCTATCACGACGTGTTCAAGCAGCCGGCAACACCCGGCGTATGCGACAAGTGCGGATCGACCGAGTTCAAGCGCCGTCCCGACGACAATGAGGAGACGGTGCGCAAGCGGATGCAGGAATATCGCGGCAAGACCGCGCCGATCCTGCCCGGCTACGAACAGCGCGGCATCGTCAGCCGGGTCGATGGCATGGCCTCGATCGAAGACGTTACGCACGTGATCGACGCTATCCTCACCCGCTGATCCCACTCGGGTTTCCATGACCCGGCACATGGCCTAAGGCCGACCTCTCGACAGAGGGAGATTGGTCTTATGCGCCTTGCCGGAACCCTGTTTGCCGCTGCTGCGCTTGGCTGTGCGGCGCCATTGTCCGCCGAGGTTGCGGAAACCACCGCCAGCGGCTTCGTCACGCGTGACATGGCCGAGGTTGCAGCTACCCCGATGCAGACCTGGCTGGCATTGATCCGTCCGGGCACGTGGTGGAACGATGCGCATACATGGTCGGCAGATGCGGCCAACATGATGCTGACCCCGCAGGCGGGCGGCTGCCTGTGTGAACGCGTGCCGGGCGAGGACCGCGCCGACGGCTTTTCGCTCGATGGCAGTGTGCAGCACATGGTCGTGGTCCAGGCTTACCCGTTGAAGAACCTGCGCATGCGCGGGGGACTGGGTCCATTGCAGGGCGAACCCGCCACCGGTGTACTGACGATTACTCTGGAAGAGATCGACGGCGGGACACGGATTCGCTGGGAATATGTTGTCGGCGGCTACATGCGTTACGAAGTGCCGACTATCGCCGCCGCGGTCGATCAGGTGATGAGCCAGCAATTGCACGGGCTGCGCGATCATCTGGGCGCGCTCGGCGGAGCCGCGGCGACCGTGCCACGAGACAGCGATCCTGCGGCTGCTGAGGAGGCAAGCCTCGAAGACCAGATCGACGCGTTGGACGGGGCGGGGTAGGCCAAGAGCCAGGTCGGGGACACCACGGCCGGGCGCCGATCATGCTTGCCTAAGGGTTTTGACGTATGGCGGCGAATGGGCTAGGCCGTGATCTTCTCGGACGACAGCGGCCGCATGGGTCGCTGTGGATCTCGCTGCGTGCTGGGCAGTTGACCTTGGCGTCGAATCCCCCTAAGCGCGCGGTTCATTCGACATTGTGGCGATTCCGGCGGGTGGCAGTGATATCTGCGTCAAGCCGGATTTTGCGTTAGGCAGGGGCCGCAAGCGTCGGATTGAGCGATGAGATAGGACCGCCGGCCTCACCGGCGCCTGTGGAGCATGGAGAAGTAAGTGGCTCGTATTGCCGGGGTAAACATCCCCACCAACAAGCGCGTGATCATCGCGCTCACCTATATTCACGGTATCGGCCGTAACAACGCCGTCGAGATCGCCGATAAGCTCGGTATCGATCACACCCGCCGCGTGCAGGACCTGTCCGACGAGGAAGTCCTGCGCATCCGCGAGACGATCGATGCGGATTACACCGTGGAAGGCGACCTTCGCCGCGAAACCGCGATGAACATCAAGCGGCTCATGGACCTGCGGTCCTACCGCGGTCTGCGTCACCGTGCCGGTCTGCCCGTTCGCGGCCAGCGCACTCACACCAACGCCCGCACCCGCAAGGGCAAGGCCAAGCCGATCGCTGGCAAGAAGAAGTAAGCGCAGGGGCATTCCCCGCGCTTTTGCCTTCTTGATAGATTAGAGGAATACAGACCATGGCACGCGAACCCGGCCGCGTTAGGCGCCGCGACAAAAAGAACATTTCCAGCGGCGTTGCGCATATCAACGCCAGCTTCAACAACACGATGATCACCATCACCGACGCACAGGGCAATGCGATCAGCTGGTCCAGCGCCGGCATGATGGGCTTCAAGGGCAGCCGCAAGTCAACTCCCTATGCTGCGCAGGTCGCCGCCGACGACGCGGGCCGCAAGGCCGCCGAGCATGGCGTGCGCACCCTCGAAGTCGAAGTGAAGGGCCCGGGCTCGGGCCGCGAAAGCGCGCTGCGCGGTCTCGCGGCAGTGGGCTTCACCATCACTTCGATCCGCGACGTGACGCCGATCCCGCACAACGGGGTCCGTCCTTCCAAGCGTCGTCGCGTCTGATCCGTACCTGCCTGGCGGCTCGCTGACGCGGGCCGCCGACACCCTCTCACGGACCGGACGCTCTTACCGAAGAGCGCCGGTCCTGCCCGCATCCGAACCAGGGGATTTTCATGTCCGTCAACATTAAGAACTGGCAGGAACTCAAGAAACCCAGCGTCCTTGATATCAAGGCAGCTAGCGACAAGCCTCACAAGGTCACCTTCGTCGCCGAACCGCTCGAGCGGGGCTTCGGCCTGACGCTCGGCAATGCGCTGCGGCGCGTGCTCCTGAGCTCGCTGCAGGGCGCTGCGATCACTTCGATCAAGATCGAAAACGTACTCCACGAATTCAGCTCGCTCGCCGGCGTGCGCGAAGACGTGACCGACATCGTCCTCAACGTGAAGCAGATCGCGCTGAAGATGGAAGGCGAAGGCATGAAGCGCCTGCAGCTTTCCGCAACCGGCCCGGGTGAAGTGACCGCGGGCGATATCGCCGTTTCGGGCGACATCGAAGTGATGAACAAGGATCTCGTGATCTGTCATCTCGATGAAGGCGCGACGCTCAACATGGAACTGACCGCGGACACCGGCAAGGGCTACAGCCCCGCCGTGATGAACCGTCCGGCCGACGCGCCGATCGGCCTGATCCCGGTCGACAGCCTGTATTCGCCGGTTCGCCAGGTCAGCTACAAGGTCGAGAACGCCCGTGTTGGCCAGGAACTCGACTACGACAAGCTGTCGATCACCATCGAAACCGACGGCACCGTCTCGCCCGAAGATGCCGTGGCCTATGCCGCGCGCATCCTCCAGGACCAGCTGACGCTCTACGTCCACTTCGAAGACGGCATCCCGCAGCCGACCTCGGCCATGATCGGCCAGGCCGCCGAGCCGCAGGAAAGCGACACCAACCAGCTCAACCGTTACCTGCTCAAGAAGGTCGACGAGCTGGAACTGTCGGTCCGTTCGGCCAACTGCCTCAAGAACGACAACATCATCTATATCGGCGACCTGGTCCAGAAGACCGAAGCCGAGATGCTCCGTACGCCGAACTTCGGCCGCAAGTCCTTGAACGAAATCAAGGAAGTGCTCTCGTCGATGGGTCTGCGCCTCGGCATGGACATCCCCGGATGGCCGCCGGAGAACATCGAGGAAATGGCCAAGAAGCTCGAACAGGAACTCTTGGGCTAACGCAATCAGGGTGCCCCGGCGCAGGTCGGGGCTCCCATCGGCCCAGCGCCGGTGGAAATACGAATGGGCGTAGGTGACGGCCCGCAACGGTCACCGGCTTCGGGCTACCTAGAACGGGCCCTTATCGAACAAAGGAAGAGATACGATGCGTCACAAGATTTCCGGCCGCAAGCTGCAGCGCAAGACCGGTCACCGTCATGCCATGCTGCGCAACATGGCTGCCGCGCTGATCAAGCACGAGCAGATCATGACCACGCTGCCCAAGGCCAAGGAAATGCGGCCCTACATCGAAAAGCTGATCACGCTGGCGAAGCGTGGCGGCCTGTCGAACCGTCGTCTGGCAATGAGCCGCCTGCAGGACGAAACGCAGCTCAAGAAGCTGTTCGACATCCTTGCCGAACGTTATTCGGACCGTGAAGGCGGCTACAGCCGCGTCATCAAGGCTGGCTACCGCGCCAGCGACGCCGCGCAGATGGCAATCATCGAGCTGGTCGACCGCGACGAAGACGCCAAGGGCCAGGATTCGGGCCCGGTGATGAACGAAGACAGCGAGTTCGAAGACGCCTGAGGCGCTCTCGAATGAAGACATGCGGGGCCGGGCGGGAAACTGTCCGGCCCTTTTGTTTTGCATGGCTGCGGCGGCATGGCACAAGGCGCGCATGATCAGACATGCCATCACCGCCGCAGCGCTGCTCGCCGCTGCTCCGCTTGCCGCCCAGTCCGTCACGCAGGAGCAGATCGTGACGCGCTACGACCGCTCCCTCGCTGCAGGGTACAAGGCGCTGTTCCTGTGCAGCGCAATCGCGAATGCTGAGCGCAACGGTGCCTTGCGGACTGCCGAAAGCGTCTTCGAATGGGAACTGTCGGGCATTCAGGCACCCCTGGGGCCGCTGGCCGATACGATGCCCTACCGGATCGCGCGCGGCGCAGACGGGACCATCGAAACGGTCTCGGTCGAATGGGCTGATGACGCGCCGCCGCGGATTGCCGTGCATGTTTCGCGAATGGGCTGCGCGCAGCTTCCGATCGGGGGGCGCCCCGATCCGGTCGTCACCAAGCGGCCCGCCAGCACGATCGAACGCAGTGCGCCGATCGTTGCCACGGGCGCATTGTCTGGCACGTTCGCGCATGGGTTCGGCGATACCTATGGCGAGGGAACGCGCACGACGGCAGTGCTCGCCATGCGCGATGGCGAGGTACTGGGCGAACGTTATGCACCAGGGTTCGGGCCCGCCGTGCCGCAGCGCACGTGGTCGGTCGCGAAAAGCATCGCCGCGACGCTGGTCGGCATGGCAGTGCACCGCGGCGAGGCGGCAGTGGACCAGTCCGCCGGGCTGGGGATCGACATCAATGACGCGCGCTCGCAGATAACGCTCGATCACCTGCTGCGCATGGCGTCGGGACGCTATTCGGACACCGCGGGCAACCGCACCGATCCACTGTATTATGGCGGATCGACCGTGGCCGAAACCGCTCTTCACTGGCCGTTGGTGCATGAACCGGGCAGCATCTTTCGCTATGCCAACAACGATACGCTGGCTGCAGTCAAGGCGATCGAAGCGTCGCTGGCGAAGCAGCCGCCCGCGCAGGTTTTCGCGCAGCTCGGCATGTTCGATACGGTCGCGGAAACCGACTGGCGCGGCGATTACATCCTGTCGAGCCAGGTATGGTCCACCGCGCGCGATCTCGCGCGGCTCGGACAGCTCTATCTGGATGACGGCGTTCTGGCGGATGGCACGCGGGTGCTGCCGGAAGATTGGGCGGACTACGTCTCCGCCCCCGATGGCCCGCAGCCCGATGGCCCCTTCGGCTACGGTGGCGGGTTCTGGCTGCTTGACGCGGTGAACGGCGTCCCCGCCGATACCTTCGCCGCGATGGGGAACCGTGGGCAGTTCATCGTGATCGTGCCGAGCCGTGACACGGTCATCGTCCGGCGGGGCGAGGACCTCGCCGGGCACCGGTTCGATATCGCCGCTTTCACACGCGACGTGCTGGCTTCGCTGGAATGAGCCATTCATAAAAACGGCGCATAAACTGAACAAGGGCTGTCGTCCAGGTTCAGCCTCGTCTCACGCCCGTTCATCTAGATCGATTCTCACAGCCGGGGCATTCCCGCCGCGGCCCTGATGAGGAGACCCTCGAGATGAAACAGTTCAGGAAAACGTTCGCGAAGGGTGGGATCGCAGCGGCAACGGTCGGGGCAATGGCCCTGGCGGGTGCCACACCGGCACAGGCACGCGGCGACGACGACGGGATTTCGGTCGGCGAGGTAATCGCCGGCGCAGTGATCATCGGGGGTATCGCTGCCATCGCCGGTGCTGCCAGCAAGGACCGCAACCGCGACCGCTACGGCTATAATGGCGGCGCCTACCGCTATGACAATGACTACCGCCGCGATGCCTACGCCAGGCGCGGCAACCCGCGCGCCGCAGTGCAGCGCTGCGTCAGCGCCGCACAGGTCGATGCGCGCCGCTCCGGCTATCGTCACGCGTCGGTCACCGATATCCGTAGCGTGAAGGACACGCGCTATGGCTGGAAGGTCAGGGGCACGATGGTTGTCGATGGCCAGCGCGGTTACCGCGATGCGCGCTACGATCGCCGCCGCGACCGGTACAGCGCCCGCGATAGCGGCAAGTTCACCTGCTACATCGAACGCGGCCGCGTTGCCGATGTCGACTACAGCGGTATTCGCGGACTGCGCTGATCGCGTTTCACGCACCACCACGGGCGGTTCAGGCCTCGTTTAGCCCGGGCCGCCCATTCCTGCCGTATTGCCATACGCGTGCCGGGGTGAGCGCGCGACCACAGGGGATCCATATGCCGACCAGACCATCCATTGCCGCGCTGCCGGCGCTGCTGGCAGCCACCTCGCTGGTGGCCATGCCCGCGCAGGCGGCCGAACTGCCGGTCCAGGCCGCGCCCGCGATAGCACAAACGGTTGCCGCGGCTCCGGCCTGGGCACCGGGCGACGACGATGCCGCGAAGCATCGCCGCTACCGCGATCGCCGTTACCGCGACCGCGGGACCGATGTCGGCGACATCCTCACCGGACTGCTGATCATCGGCGGCATCGCTGCGGTCGCCAGCGCGGTCGACAAGTCGGACGAGCGCGAATACCCGCGCGATGCGCGTTATCCCGATCCCCGCCGCGACACCGATCGCGCCGACGATGTACGGGGGCTCGACCGCGCCGCCGCGATGTGTGTCGAAGCCATCGAACGCGATGCCCGGGTGGACACGGTCGATGCGGTCAACCGCGATGCGAGTGGCTGGAGGGTCGATGGCCGCATGTATGATGGCCAGGCCTTCACTTGCCGGATCGGACCGGACGGGCGGATCGATGGTATCGATTACGGCAGTGGCATGGCCAGTTCCGACGCGGGCGGGGCAGGCAGCTACGGCTATCAGCCGGCGACCGACCGGCAATACGGCGCCGACGTCTACGCAGCGGCACGCGCGCGGGCCGATGGCGCGCAGCCTGCCTATCCGGGCGGCCCCCTGCCGGGCGACGACGTGATCGACGGCGATCTCGAATACGGGACCGCCTATCGCGGCACCGGCGGCTAGTCGCGGCCGTAGGCCGGCAGCGCGAGGTTCCAGCGGATCGCCGCAAGCCGCAGGCCATATCCCGCGGCGGTTGCAGCCACCCACACCCATTCCCGGCGGATGCCTGCCAGATCGCCCAGCACGGTAACGCTGGCGGAAAGCGCGGCGGCGGTGACATAGAGTTCGGGGCGCATCAGGATCGATGGACGCCCTGCCACCACATCGCGGATGATCCCGCCGACGCAGCCGGTGATCACGCCCATCAGCGCGGCGGTTACGGGCGGTATCCCATATTCGAGCGCCTTGGCCGCGCCAAGCACGGCGTAGGCCGCCAGCCCGAGGCCGTCGGCAATCGAGAGGAACCGGCCGGCCCACCATCTCGTCGGGATGAACCACGCGAACAGCGAGACCGCGAGGCAGACCACGGCCACCCCGCCATCGTGAATCCAGAACACCGGGGCACCGATCAGCAGGTCGCGCACGGTGCCGCCGCCAACCCCCGTGACCAGCGCGAAAAATGCCAGCGTGACGAAGGTCTGTCGCTCCTTCGCCGCCACCAGCGCACCGGTCAGCGCGAAGATGGCGACGCCGGCAAGATCGAGCCAGTCTAGCAGGGGGGTCAGGACCTCGGGATTCATGCGATAGCCGCGTGCGCGCCGTGCCCTGGCACGATCGCGTCCTCGCCGGCCATCCGGCCCGGCTGCTGTTTCCGCTTGCGGGCAGGGCGCTGAAGGCCGCGCTGGTATTCCATGTCGTCGAGGCTCCCTAGCCGTGGAGTATCGTGCCGATCGACTCCGCCGCGGCGATGCAGTCGAGATCGGCCCACCTGCGCGAGATCACCTGCATTCCGCAAGGCAGCCCGCCGGTTTCGCCCACAGGCAGGACGGTAGAAGGCAGGTTGGGATAGGTCGCGAGCCCCGCCCAGCACAGCGTGCTGCCACCTGGCTGCTGCGTCCCGTTTATCATCACCGAGCCATCGAACACGCGCCCTTCGCTGTGTTCGACCGCGAGGACGGGGGCGGGGGGCGCTAGCACGAAGTCGTAAACTGCGAACAGGCGGGCCCAGGCATTCTCGGTGCGCGCCTGCAGGTCGAGCATGTCGAACCAGTCGCTGGCGCTGGCCCGCTTGCCGCCGGGCCCGGGCATGCCGCGCGCCATCGCGACATTGAGCATCCGCATATATTCTGCATGCTCGGTTGCCAGATCGGGGACGAGCTCGCTTGCGCGGTCGATGGCCATGCCCGCGCGCTCGAGCTCTGCCGCGGCCGCTTCGATGGGTGCGCGCACCGCTGCATCGGTCGGGCAGGATGGGTGGTCGAGCAGCAGCAGCGCCCGGCAGTCTTTCAGCGGCTTGCCGCTTACCTGAAGCGGGACCGAGCGGGTCAGTTCGACCAGCAATCGCAGATCGGCCGCATTGCGGGCCAGCGGGCCGGCAATGCCCAGCGCGCCATCATGCGCATCCCTGCCGGCAAGTTGCGGGTGCACATGGCCCTGCAAGGGGACGAGGCCCCAGCTGCTCTTGTGCCCCCAGATGCCGCAGAAATGCGCGGGCACGCGGACCGACCCCCCGATGTCGGTGCCGAAGTCGCACGCGACCATGCCGCTGGCCACTGCCGCTGCCGCGCCGCCCGACGATCCGCCCGGAGAACGGCCTGCATCATGCGGGTTGTTGGTCCGGCCATAGACCGGATTGCGCGATTGCCAGTCGGCCAGGTCGGGCGGGACATTGGTCTTGCCGAGGATAACCGCGCCCGCGCCCTTTAGCAGGCTGACGACGCGGGCGTCGGCTTTCGCGATATTGTCGGCATAGGCCTGGTGCCCCCAGCAGGTGGGAAGGCCTTCGACATCGAAGCTTTCCTTGATCGTCATGGGCACACCGAACAGGGGCTGGTCGGCCGCAAACCCCGTATCGGTCAGCGTGCGCGCGCGTTCGAGTGCGCGGTCGAAGTCGGTGACCACCACCGCGTTGATGTGCGCATCGAGCCGTTCGATCCGCGCGATGGCCGCTTCCACGGCCTCGTATGGGGACATCTCGCCATTGCGAATGGCGGTTGCCGTGGCGATCGCGCCGGGCTTGTCGGTAAGTGCGGGGTAACCCATGCTGTCTCCTCTTGCCCCCAATGTCGGACAAGCGGCCAGCATGGTCAATCGCGCTGTTCTAATCCCGGCGCGTATGCCGCGCGAGCGCCAGCGCGAGCCCATATCCAAGGATCGGCGCGGCGCCGTAGCCGATCAGCACGCTGGGATAATTCGACACGAACGCCGCGAGCGAAAAGCCGAACAGCGATCCCGCCAGCGCATGGCGCGTGGATTTTGCCGCGGGCAGGGCATGCGCAATCATCAGGAAACCGGCAAGCAGTGCCATGCCGAGACCGAGTGCAGCCAGCGGCTCGCGCAGCGCCAGATCGACCAGCACGCGCTCGACGAAGGGCTGTGCGGGCAGTTCGCCGCGCAGCACCGCGCCGATGCTGGTAAGAAAGGCTATTCCCGCGACGGGCACCATGCGCCAATCCTGGCCGGCATTGTAAAGCCCCACGGCGGCCATCATCACGGCAAGCGCGGTCGCGGCATCGGGTTGGAGGCTGGCGGCGAGCAGCGCGGCCAGCAGGATCGGTGGTGCGTAATCCTCGTCTCGCGCTGCCAGTACGACCAACGCGGGCAGCGCAAGCGCCCCGGTATGCAAATTGACTGGTCCCAGAGGCAGCCATCGCGCCACTGTGCCGAGATGGGGCCCGCTGACTAGCGGGACGAATAACAGGGCGAGCAGGACCAGCGTAAGGACGCGCTGCTCGCGCTCGGCAAGCCGCAGCGGCGCAAACGCCGCGATCGGCACAGCTATGAGCAGGGCCAGTGCGTTGGCTAAGGGATAGGCGAGCGGTGCGCTGCCCAGCACGAGGTAGAGCAGTCCCGCAGCTACGGGAATGCCGAGCGCGAGCATGATCGCCGCGCGCCCGGCCATTCAGCGGTCCTTGCTCGTCGCAGGAAGGGCCGCGCCGTCAGCCACCCGATCAGACGTGGATGGGCTTGCCCTGGACCGCCATCGCCGCTTCCTTGATCGCTTCGGAATGCGTCGGGTGGGCATGGCAGGTATAGGCGATATCTTCGGACGTAGCGCCGAATTCCATCGCCTGGGTCGCCTGCGCGATCATCGTCCCGGCAACGCTGGCAATCGCCCAGACGCCGAGCACGCGGTCGCTTTCGGCTTCGGCGATGATCTTCACGAAGCCGTCGGGTTCGTGATTGGTCTTGGCGCGGCTGTTGGCCATCATCGGGAACTTGCCGACTTTGACCTTGGACTTGTCGCCGCCCATCTTTTCGATGGCTTCTTCCTGCGTCAGGCCGACACCGGCAAACTCGGGCCAGGTGTAAACCACGCCGGGGATGAGATCGTGGTTCACGATGCCCGTCTGCCCGGCGACATTCTCGGCGCAGGCAATGCCTTCATCCTCGGCCTTGTGCGCCAGCATCGGACCCGGCACCACATCACCGATCGCCCAAACGCCGTCGACCTTGGTGCGGAAATCGTGATCGATCTCGATCTGGCCGCGCTGGTTGGTTTCCAGGCTGATGTTTTCCAGCCCCAGCCCATCGGTGTTCGGGCGGCGGCCGATCGATACCAGCACGCAATCCGCCTCGAGCGTTTCCTCGTCCCCGCCAGCGGCGGGTTCGAGCGTGAGCGTGGCTTTCTTGCCCTTGACCGTGCAGCCGGTGACCTTGGTCGACAGGCGCAGTTCCATGCCCTGCTTCTTGAAGATCTTGGCTGCTTCCTTGCGAACATCGTCGTCCATGCCGGGCAGCAGCTTGTCGAGATATTCGACCACGGTCACCTGCGCGCCGAGCCGGCACCAGACCGAACCGAGTTCGAGCCCGATCACGCCGCCGCCGATGACGACCATCTTTTTCGGCACTGCGTTGAGTTCGAGCGCGCCGGTGGAATCGACCACCACCTGCTTGTCGTTATCGACCTCGACACCGGGCAGCGGGGTCACCGAGGAGCCGGTTGCGATGATGATGTTCTTCGCGGTGACCGTTTCGTCACCGACCTTGACCGTATGCGCGTCCTGGAAGGTGGCGTGGCCGTTCTTCCAGTCGACCTTGTTCTTCTTGAACAGGAAAGCGACGCCCTTGGTCAGCCCCTCGACCGCATCGCGGCGCTGCGCATGCATCTTGTCGAGATCGAGCTTGGGCGTGACCTCGATGCCCATCTCCGCCATCGTGCCGTTGCTGGCGGCGTTGAAGTATTCCGACGCGTGCAGCATCGCCTTCGACGGGATGCAGCCGACGTTGAGGCAGGTCCCGCCCAGCGTGTCGCGGCTTTCGGCGCAGGCGGTCTTCAGGCCGAGCTGGGCCGCGCGGATCGCAGCGACATAGCCCCCCGGGCCAGCGCCGATGACAAGGACGTCGTAGTCGTATTCAGCCATTATTCTTTCCTCAAAGGTCGATCAGCATCCGGGTCGGATCTTCGATCGCTTCCTTGATGATCTTGAGTGCGGTGACAGCCTCGCGGCCGTCGATCAGGCGGTGGTCGTAGGACAGCGCGATATACATCATCGGGCGGATGACGATCTCACCATCGACCACGACCGGGCGGTCCTCGATGCGGTGCAGGCCGAGGACGGCACTCTGCGGCGGGTTGATGATCGGCGTCGACATCAGCGATCCGAACACGCCGCCATTGGAGATGGTGAAGGTGCCGCCCTTCATGTCGTCCATCGTCAGCGTGCCTTCCTTGGCGCGCTTGCCGAAATCGGCGATGTCCTTCTCGATCCGCGCGAAACCCTTGTCCTGCGCGTCACGGATGACCGGAACGACGAGGCCGTTGGGTGCCGACACGGCGACCGAGATGTCGACATAGTCGTGATAGACGATCTCGTCGCCCTCGATATAGGCGTTGACCGAGGGGACGTCCTTCAGCGCCAGGCAGGCGGCCTTGGCGAAGAAGCCCATGAAGCCGAGCCGGATGTCGTGCTTCTTGGCGAACATGTCCTTGTACTTGCCGCGCGCCTCCATCACCGCCGACATGTCGACGTCGTTGAAGGTGGTCAGCAGCGCGGCGTTTTCCTGCGCTCCCTTCAGCCGCTTGGCGATGGTCTGGCGCATGCGCGTCATCTTGACGCGTTCCTCGCGGCGTTCGCCGCCCGTGGACGCGGGTGCCGGGGCGGAGGATGCCGGCGTGCTGCCACCGGCGCGCTTGGCGTTGGCGGCGGCGATGACGTCTTCCTTGGTCAGGCGGCCATCGCGGCCGGTGCCCTTGATCGTCGACGGGTCGACCCCGTGTTCGAGTACTGCGCGGCGCACGGCCGGCGAAAGCGTCTGCGCGGCGTCCGACGAAGCGGCGGGTGCGGGTGCAGGCGTATCGCCGCGTTCCTGCTTGCCTTCTTCGCGCTCTTCCTGCGCACGGCCGGCCTCGGCGCCCTTGGCGGCGGGCGCCGCGCCTTCCTCGATCACCGCGATGATGGCGTCGATCTCGACCGTGTCACCGACCGCGACCTTAAATTCCTTGATCACCCCGGCGACGGGCGAGGGGGCCTCGACCGCGACCTTGTCGGTTTCGAGACTGACGATCGGCTCGTCGACGGCAACGGCATCGCCGACGTTCTTGAGCAATTCGCCGACGGTCGCTTCGGTGACCGATTCACCCAGCGTGGGAACTTTGACTTCGGTGGCCATAATCTCGCTTTCCCGAGTTACTTGCAGTCACTGCGGACGTTGGGCGCGGTGCCGTTCAGTCCGAGTGCAATGTTGACGAGGGCTTCCTGCTGCACCTGGTGGCGGCTGGCGTAACCCGTGGCGGGCGAGGCAGCGACTTCGCGTCCCGCATAGCACGGGCGCATGCCCGACTTGCCGGCGGCTTCGGCCGCTTCCTCGATCAGGCGATCGACGAAGAACCATGCACCGTTGTTCTTCGGTTCTTCCTGGCACCAGACGATCTGTTCCAGATTGGTCATCCGGCTCAGACGCTTTGCCAGCGGTTCGCCCGGGAAGGGGTAAAGCTGCTCGATCCGCACGATCGAGACGTCTTCGAGCTCGGTCTCGTCGCGGCGCTGCAGCAGGTCATAGGCGACCTTGCCGCTGCACAGGACGAGGCGCTTCACCTTCTCGTCGGGAATGGTCTTCGTGTCGGACTTGATCCGCATGAAGTGGTGATCGCCCATGAACTCCGCCGCGTCCGACTTGGCCATCGGATGGCGCAGCAGGCTCTTCGGCGTCATGATTACCAGCGGCTTGCGGAAGCTGCGCAGCATCTGACGGCGCAGCACATGGAAATAATTGGCGGGCGTGGTGATGTTGCAGACCTGGATGTTGTCGTTCGCGCACAGCTGCAGGAAGCGCTCGAGGCGCGCCGAACTGTGTTCCGGGCCCTGGCCCTCGTAGCCATGCGGCAGCAGCAGGACGAGCCCGTTTGCGCGGAGCCACTTGGCTTCGCCGGCGGCGATGAACTGGTCGATCATGATCTGCGCGCCATTGGCGAAATCGCCGAACTGCGCTTCCCACATCACCAGGCTCTTCGGATCCGCCATCGCAAACCCGTATTCGAAGCCAAGCACGCCGTATTCGGACAGCGGGCTGTCATAAACCTCGAACTTGCCGTGCGGCAGCGTGGTCAGCGGGATGTACTTGTGCTCGTCCTTCTGGTCGACCCAGACGGCGTGACGCTGGCTGAACGTCCCGCGCCCCGAATCCTGGCCCGACAGGCGCACGCCGAAGCCTTCGGTGACGAGGCTGCCGAAGGCAAGCGCTTCGGCGGTGGCCCAGTCGAACCCTTCGCCGCTGGAGAACATGTCTTCCTTGGCCTTGAGCACGCGGCCCAGGGTCTTGTGGATCGTCAGGTCGTCGGGGGTCGTGGTCAGTGTCCGGCCGAGGCTGTCGAACAGCTTCTTCTCGATCGCGGTTTCGACGTTCCGGCGGGCGGTTTCCGGATCGGCGGGCTTGTTCATGCCAGACCACCGGCCACCGAACCAGTCGGCCTGGTCCGGCTTGTAATCCTTGGCTTCCTTGAATTCCTTTTCGAGGTGATCGGTGAATTCGGCGATCAGCCCGTCGGCGAAGCCCTTTTCGATCACGCCTTCTTCCTCGAGCCGCGCAGAATAGATCGCGCTGACCTTCGGGTGCTGGCGGATCTCGTCATACATCAGCGGCTGGGTGAACTTGGGCTCATCGCCCTCGTTGTGGCCGAAGCGGCGATAGCACCACATGTCGATCACGATGTCGCGGCCGAAGGTCTGGCGGTATTCGACGGCCAGCTTGCACGCGAAGGTGACCGCTTCGGGATCATCGCCATTGACGTGCAGGATCGGCGCCTGGACGCCCTTCGCCACGTCGCTGGGATAGGGCGAGGAGCGCGCGAACTGCGGGCTGGTGGTGAAGCCGATCTGGTTGTTGATGACGAAGTGCAGGCAGCCGCCGGTGTTGTAGCCGCGCACGCCCGAGAAGCCGAGGCATTCCCACACGATGCCCTGGCCGGCGAATGCCGCATCGCCGTGCAGCAGCACCGGCAGGACCTGTTCGTGCTGCTTGAGATCGTCGCGGATCGCCTGCTGCGCACGGCTCTTGCCGAGCACCACCGGGTTGACCGCCTCGAGGTGGCTGGGGTTGGGAACCAGCGACATGTGCACGTTGATACCGTCGAATTCGCGGTCGGTGCTGGTGCCGAGGTGGTATTTCACATCGCCCGAACCACCGACGTCGTCGGGATTGGCGCTGCCGCCCGAGAATTCGTGGAAGATCACCTTATACGGCTTGCCCATGACGTTGGCGAGCACGTTCAGTCGGCCGCGGTGGGCCATGCCGTAGATGATCTCGCGCACGCCCAGCTGGCCGCCATACTTGATGACCGCTTCGAGCGCGGGAATCATCGACTCGCCGCCATCGAGGCCGAAGCGCTTGGTGCCGACGTATTTCTTGCCGAGGAAGGCTTCGTACTGTTCGCCGCGGATCACTGCGGCGAGGATCGCCTTCTTGCCTTCGGGGGTGAACTGGATCGTGTCTTCGGGGGTCTCGAACTTGTCCTGCAGGAAACGGCGTTCTTCCGTATCCGTGATATGCATGTATTCGAGGCCGACATTGCCGCAATAGGTCGCGCGCAGCGCGTCATAAAGCTCGCTGACCTTGACCCATTCGAAGCCGAACACGCCGCCGACATAGACCTCGCGGCCTTCCTGTCCGTCGAAACCGTGCCATTCGAGCGTCAGGTCCTCGGGCACCTCGCGATGCGACAGGCCCAGCGGATCGAGATTGGCGGCCAGATGGCCGCGCACGCGATAGAGCCGGATGAGCAGCATGGCGCGGATCGAATCGTCCGCCGCCTGCTCGATCGCCTTGGGGTCGAGCGTCTTGCCCGCCTTCTGAGCCGCCTGCGCAACCGCCGCACGCATCTGCGTGGGGTCGAGCGCGGCGGTCAGATCCGCCCCGCTGTCGACCACTTCGGCGAGCCATTTGGGGTTGCCCCAGCTCGGGCCCGGCTGCGGGCCTTCCTGGTCACCCATTTCGGGAAGGAAATCGTGGCTTTCGTTACCCATCCGGGTCACCTTTCGCGCGCCGACCTGCTGTCGGCTCTCTATGGCAATGCCTCAGCGGCGCGGACGGTCCCGGGGAGGAGGGGGTCCGCGCCGAATGTCAGGCGTGTTCCTTCAACAGTGCGTCGAGCGTGGTGCCGAGTTCGCTCGGGCTCGGCGAGACGCGGATGCCCGCATCTTCCATGGCCGCGATCTTGTCGTCGGCGCCGCCCTGGCCGCCCGAGACGATGGCGCCCGCGTGACCCATGCGGCGGCCCGGAGGCGCCGTGCGGCCAGCGATGAAACCGACCATCGGCTTCTTGCGGCCCTTAGCGGCTTCCTGCTTGATGAATTCGGCGGCTTCTTCCTCGGCGCTGCCGCCGATTTCGCCGATCATGATGATCAATTCGGTTTCCTCGTCGTCGAGGAAGAGATCGAGCACGTCGATGAAATTGGTGCCATTGACCGGATCGCCGCCGATGCCGACTGCGGTGGTCTGGCCGAGGCCGACCTGCGTCGTCTGGTGGACGGCTTCATAGGTCAGCGTGCCCGAGCGCGACACCACGCCGACGCTGCCCTTCTTGAAGATGCTGCCAGGCATGATGCCGATCTTGCATTCGCCCGGGGTCAGGACGCCGGGGCAGTTCGGCCCGATGAGGCGCGACTTCGAGCCCTGCAGTGCGCGCTTGACGCGAACCATGTCGAGTACGGGAATGCCTTCGGTGATCGCGATGATCAGCTCGATCTCGGCGTCGATCGCCTCGAGGATCGAATCCGCGGCGAACGGCGGCGGGACGTAGATGCACGAAGCGGTCGCACCGGTTTCGGCCTTGGCTTCGGACACGGTGTTGTAAACGGGCAGGCCGATATGCTCGCTGCCGCCCTTGCCGGGGGTCACGCCCGCGACCATCTGCGTGCCATAGGCGAGCGCCTGCTCGGTGTGGAACGTGCCGGTATCACCGGTCATGCCCTGCGTGATGACCTTGGTGTCTTTGTTTACGAGGATGCTCATTCGGCGCTCTCCTGAGGAATTGCGGTAACTTCGAAACGGGCGAACGGGCGCTTCGCGTCGCCCGCGGGATCGACACGCACGGACTTGTCCGCATCGACCCAGTAATAGCTGAAACCATCCTGCCGCTGGGGCATGCCGATTTCCTGCGAGACCTCCTGGAGGAGGGTGCTGTAGGAGGCGGTGTCGGCCAGGAATGCCTGAACGACGCAGCTGCGCTCACGCTCCTGCTGCTTGCCGATCACGATGAAGGCGCTGTTGCCTTCCTTTTCGTAGACACCGCGAACCACGAGCTCCGACCGGCTGCCGCGACGCTTGGCCTCGTCCCAACCCGAGGCCGGCAGGCGCTCGGGGTCGACGCGATCTTGCGTGACGACAGCCTGGCAGGCCGCAATTGCTTCTGCTGCATGCGCCGCCTCGGTGGCCGCATCCTGCGCCGCCAGCGGGGCGCAGCATGCGATAAGGGGCAGCAGGGTCAGCTTGCGCATGGGTGGATCAGGCCAGCGAGCTGTCGAGGCCCTTGCAGGCTTCGAGCAGTTCCTCGACCGCGTCGGTCGAGACCTTGAGGTTGGCCTTTTCCTCGTCGCTGAGTTCGATTTCGATCACCTCTTCGGTGCCGCCCGCGCCGATCATCGTCGGTACGCCGACATACAGCCCGTCGAGGCCGTACTTGCCTTCGACATAGCTGGCGCAGGGCAGGATGCGCTTGGTGTCGCCGAGATAGGCTTCGGCCATCGCGATCGCGCTGGTGGCGGGGGCGTAATAGGCCGAGCCGTTGCCGAGCAGGCCGACGATCTCGCCGCCGCCCTTGCGGGTGCGGTCGACGATTTCGTCGATGCGGCTTGCCGATACGCCCTTGATCTTGGCGAAGTCGTTGACCGGGATGCCGTTGATCGTGGTGTAGCTGGTGACCGGGACCATGGTGTCGCCGTGGCCGCCGAGGACGAAGGCGTTGACGTCCTTGACCGAGACGTCGAATTCCCACGCGAGGAAGGTGGCGAAGCGCGCGCTGTCGAGCACGCCGGCCATGCCGACGACCTTGTTGTGCGGCAGGCCGCTGAATTCGCGCAGCGCCCAGACCATCGCGTCGAGCGGGTTGGTGATGCAGATCACGAATGCGTCGGGGCAGTTGTTCTTGATGCCTTCGCCGACCGCCTTCATCACCTTGAGGTTGATGCCGAGCAGATCGTCGCGGCTCATGCCGGGCTTGCGCGGCACGCCGGCGGTGACGATTACCACGTCGGCACCGGCGATGTCGGCATAGTCGTTGGTGCCGGTGATCTTGGCATCAAACCCTTCGACCGGGCCGCACTGGCTGAGGTCGAGCGCCTTGCCCTGCGGCATGCCTTCGGCGATGTCGAACAGGACGATGTCGCCCATTTCCTTCTTCGCCGCGAGGTGGGCGAGCGTTCCGCCGATCATGCCGGCGCCGATGAGGGCGATCTTCTTGCGTGCCATGGAAATGAGGGTCCTTGTTCCTGCCGTGCGGGACAGTAATGATACCCGGACCGATGAGCGGGCCGTGCTTCACGTGTCCCGCAAAGGAGGCACAGCACCCGGTCGATTGCGAATGCGCCCTAGGCCCGTGCCCGAGCGATTGCAACCGCCAATCCCAAGCGGCGCAAAACTATGTTTGCAAATAGTTATCAATTGCAATAAGCGCGCGTGCGCGTCGTGATACGGCGCGCGTGCGCGTCGTGATACCATGGCCGGGCGCGGGGTGGTTTGCCGGTGGTCCTGGTGCCCCGCGAAGCACGCGGCAAGCCGATGCATGATCGCGTTCAGCGAGCGCGCGAAGTCAGCCGATCAGCGCGGTTTCCGGCATCACCCGGCTTTCGAGTTGCCGCGCGAGGCGCGCGTCGAGCGTGCGGCAGATGCCGAGCCACCAGCGATAGCTGTCCTCGTCACCGGCACGGAAAGCCTCTTCGGCCATGTCGCGCGCGGTTTCCGCCGCCTTGAGGCCATGCGCGCCGAAATGGCGCAGCGCCGCGCGCATTGCGCGGTCGAGCCCGGCTACCGGTGGCTGCGACGACGATCCCGCGGCCCCGCCATTGTCGTTCGCTGCCCTGCCATGGGCCTTCCTCGCCAATGCGCGCGCGATCGGCGAATGGGCGGTGGAGCGGGCGGCAGCGAAATGGAGGGGCATGCCTGGAACCTCGTGTAGCGACTGGGGGACGTTCTCCCTAGCGCAGCGCGCGCTAAACTTCGGTTCCGTGACATGGTTGGGGAGATGTAAAGGCCCCCCTGTGCCAATCCCTTAGGGTTGCTGCCCGGGCTGCGAAATCCAGCGTCCCGAATTGGCGTATTCCTCGCGCACGGTGCCCGATTGCGGCAGCTTGCCCGCGTCCCGCGGCGTATCGGCGGCCGCGGTTGCGCTGGCTGCCGGGGCGGCGGCCTCGAAGCCGGTACGGGCCGTGGCAGCACTCGAGACGGGGCCGCTGTCCAGTTCGCGAACATCGGCGCGGCGGACGGTGGGTGCTGCCAGCGGTTCGCTGCCCGCATAGGCGTCGGTGAAGGCGCCTGCGGTCCCGGCGCCGCCCTTCCAGCGGTAGAAGCGATGCGCCCCGATCGTGCGGATATAGTCGAGGCTCGCCGCCCAATAGGGGTTCACGTAATTGGTGTGGTAATGCGTCGCCAGCCCGATCGGCCGGTAGACCTCGCCCGCCAGTGCAGCCAGTGCGACCGACTGCGCAACCGCCCAGCCGCGCCGCGCCGGCGTGCGCCTGAGCGATCCGTCGCAGGTGAAGCTGAACTGGCACCCGGTCGTGCGTTCGGACCCCTGGAACACGACACCGCAGACGCTTGCCGGATAGGCCGGATGCGCCACCCGGTTGAGCACCACCTGCGCCACCGCCTGCTGCCCGCCGTAGCTCTCGCTCGCCGCCTCGTAATAGACCGCCATCGACAGGCATTGCAGCGCGCGCGCCTTGTCGACCCCGCTGCCCGCCTGGCGGAAGGCCTCGGCTGCGGCGCCCGCGCCGTGGCTTTCGGCAAACTCGACCGTTTCCAGCGCGCCTTCGTCCCCGCGCAGCTCCGCATAGTCCATCGCCAGGCGCGGTGCGTCCTCGAGATAGTAGAAGGCGGAACCGGGAAAGCTTTCCCCCGGCGTCTCGAACGGCATGGCGGTGAGGCCAGCCTGTTCGTCCACCTTCCCCATGGCGCCGGCGAAATCCCACCATTCGCCCTGCGCTGCAAAGGTCGGCAGGGCGATCGCGGCTGCCAGCAACCCGCCGCGGGCCGCGATCTTGCGGCGCTGGCGCAGGCGCGCCTCGTGGCGCAGCGCACGCTGCGAGGGCGCGCGCCGGGCGCGCCGCTGATCCCTCGCTGCTGGTGTCCTCTGGCTCACGTTCGGTCCTGTTCTGCGCCGCAGCAATATAGCGTGCCCGCGCCATTCTTACAGGTGCACGGGCGGGGCATCCCGCGGCGGGACGCCGGTCTCGCGCCATGCTTAACAGATATTTGCTTAACGAAGAGCGTCTCTTGTGCATTGCAAAAACCCGCGTTAAGCGCCTCGGCGAGTCACGGGTTGGCCTGTTCGCGCAGGCCCGAAGAGGGAAGGAGGTGCAAACCCTCCGCTGCCCCCGCAACTGTGACCGGGGAGCGATCCCGCCATATGCCACTGGGCCTTGCGTCCGGGAAGGCGGCGGGAAAGCGTCGATCCGGGAGCCAGGAGACCTGCCCATGACTGTCGTTCGGCCGCGGGCGGGGTGTATCGTAGGCAAACGTGGAAGGAGCAATACTGCTCCCTCCCGTCATGGACGGCATTTCGTCTGTGATAGGAGGTTACGTGTACAAATACCTGTTTTTCCTGACGGCTTCGGCCGTGCCCGCTGCTGCATTGGCGCAAAGCCCGAGCGACCAGGCGCTCGCTGAAATCATCGACCGGCAGGATGCGGAAGGGGCCACGCCGGCCGCAGTCTATGCTCCGGCAGCGGCGCCGCGCGATGCGGCGGTGATCACGGTTACCGCCAACGGGCTCGGCACCGATCTGCGCAACACCGGCCAGTCGGTCACCGTCATCGAACGCGACGAGATCGAGCAGCTGCAGGGGGCCGACCCGGCGCGGGCATTGAACCGTGTCCCGGGCCTGTCGCTATCGCGCAGCGGCGGGATCGGCCGGGTGACCAGCGTCAATCTGCGCGGGGCCAGTTCGGACCAGGTACTGGTCCTGATCGACGGCGTGCGCGTGGCCGACCAGGCCAGCCCCTCGGGCGGGTTCGATTTCGGCAATCTGCTGCTCGGCACTGCGGGCAAGATCGATGTGCTGCGCGGTTCGAACAGCACGATCTGGGGTTCCGAAGCGGTCGGCGGCGTCATTGACATTTCCACGCGGACCGATCGCGGGCTCAGCGGCAGCATCGAATACGGCGCGCGCGATACGGTGTTCGCCAGTGCGGCGGCAGGCGCGGGCAATGATCGCGTGTTCTTCGGCCTGACCGGTTCATGGTACGAAACCGACGGCTTTTCGGCAGCGGCCTCTGGCACCGAGGCCGACGGTTCGCAGCAATTCGCGCTGGGCACGACCGCCTTCGTCAATCTGACGCCAAGCCTCGAGCTGTTCGCGCATGGCAATTTCGCCGAGGGCGAGGTCGATATCGACGGCTTCCCTGCACCCGCTTTCGTGCTTGCGGATACCGAGGATACGCAGAAGACCACCCGCTACTGGGGCGATGTCGGGCTGGCCTATTACGGCAACGACCTCACGCTGCGCGCCGCCTACAGCCGTTCGGACACCGAACGCGCCAATCGCAATGGCGCAGGCACCGAAACCTTCGCCAGCGACGGCAGCTCCGAACGCGTGTCGCTGCGCGGCGAATACCGCCTGCTGGGCGGACTGGCGCTGGCCTTCGGCGGCGATCACGAATGGACGGCGTTCGAAACCAGCTTCGATGCCGCCGCCGAAACCGAGATCAGCGGCGCCTATGCGCAGCTTGGCTGGGTGATGGGGCGGCTGGCCGCGCATGCCGGCGCGCGCGTGGACGACCACGAACAGTTCGGCACACATGTCAGTTTCGGCGGCGATGTCAGCTACGGCTTCGGCAGCGAATGGCGGCTGCGCGCCAGCGTGGGCGAAGGCTTCAAGGCGCCGACGCTGTACCAGCTGCTGTCCTTCTACGGGAACACCGAGCTCGAACCCGAGGAAAGCACCAGCTACGATCTCGGGATCGAGAAGGGCCAGCGCGGTTCGGGCCTGCATCTGGCGCTCACCGGGTTCCGCCGCGACAGCGACAATCTGATCGGTTTCGGCTTCACTGCCGAGCGCCCGTCGGGGGTCTATCTCAACACGGCGCGCGCGCGGGCGCAGGGTGTCGAGGCAGAAGCCGGCATCGACCTGCTGCGCGGGCTGCGGCTGGCGGGGATCTATTCTTATGTCGATGCCGAGGACCGCACCACCGGGCTCGACCTTGCGCGCAGGCCCAACCATTTCGGGACGATCTACGCCGACTGGGCCAGCGCTTTCGGCCTCGAGCTGGGCGCGGACCTGCGGATCGTCGGTCCCAGCTGGGACAATGGCGCCAACACCAACCGGCTCGACGGTTACGAACTGCTCGACCTGCGCGCTTCCTTCGGGATCGGCGACAATCTCGAACTGTTCGGCCGGGTAGAGAACGTCTTCGATACCGATTACCAGACCGTGGCCGGTTACGGCACTGCCGGACGCAGCGTGTTCGGCGGGATCAGGGCGAAGATGTGAAACCGCTGATCGTCGCATCGGTCCTGCTGCTCGCCGCTTGCGCGGGGGGCGGGGCCGGTGCGCCGCCTCCCGAACGCGGGCCGACGATTGTCAGCCTCAATCCCTGCACCGACGCCATCCTTGCCGAGCTTGCGGCTCCCGGGCAGTTGCTGGCGATTTCGCACTACAGCAAGGACCCGCGCGCCAGCTCGATGGAAGCGGCAGTCGCGGCGCGGTTCGCGGCCACCGGCGGGACGGTCGAGGAAGTGCTCGCGCTCGATCCCGACGTGGTGGTCGCGGGCAGTTTCCTCGCGCCGCCGACCCGTGCGGCGCTGGCCGAACTGGGGATGGAGGTCGTCACCTTCGATATCGCTACCGACGTCGCTGCCAGCAAACAGCAGATCCGCGATCTCGCCGCGCTGGCGGGCGATGCGTCCGCGGGCGCGCGCCTGATCGCCCGCATCGACGCTGCACTTGCTGCCGCCGCGCCCGCGGAGGGCGAGAGCGTCGCCACGCTGCTGTGGCAGCCGGGTGGGATCGTCGCGGGAGAGCAGACACTGGTCAGCGACCTGCTGGTCCGCACCGGCTTCGCCAATGCCGCCCCTGCGCGCGGGCTGTCGCAGGCGGATTTTGTCGCGCTCGAGGACGTCGTCGCCGTACCGCCCGAGGTCCTGTTGATCGCGGGCGGCGAACTGGGGCAGTCGCACCCGGTTCTCGGCCGCCTGGGCGATATGCACCGGGCGCGGTTCGATACCAGCCTGCTCTATTGCGGCGGCCCCACGATCATCCGGGCGGCCGAGCGGTTGGCCGCGATCAGGGCGGCCGCATCGTGAACCGCGCGATTCCGATCTTCGCCGGACTGTTGGCCATCGCATTGCCGCTGTCGCTGCTGGCGGGGCGGGTGTGGCTCGACCCCGCAAGCACGCCCAATGCCGCGCTGATCCTCGCCGAATTGCGCCTGCCGCGCGCGGTGCTGGCGATCGTCGTGGGCGCCGGGCTGGGCGCGAGCGGCGCGGCAATGCAGGGCTATCTGCGCAATCCGCTAGCCGATCCGGGCCTGTTCGGTATCGCGCCGGGCGCGGCACTGGGCGCGGTCGCCGCGCTGTGGTTCGGCTATGCCGCTGCGCCCTATCTGCTCCCCGCCTTCGCGCTGGTCGGCGCGGGCGGCGCCATGGCGCTGCTGGCCGCGATTGCCGGCCGGACTGGCGGGATCGCGCTGTTTACGCTGGCCGGGCTAATGGTCGCCAGCCTTGCCGGGGCGCTGACCGCACTGGCAATCAGCATGGCGCCCAATGCCTTTGCAATGAGCGAGATCGTCATGTGGCTCAACGGCGCGCTGACCGATCGCAGCTGGCGCGATGTCTGGGTGGCCGCGCCGCTGGTAGCGCTGGGGGTGGCGGTGCTGTGGCGCAGCGGCCGCTCGCTCGATGCGCTGACGCTGGGCGAACCGGTCGCCCGGTCGCTGGGGGTCGATACCAACCGCCTGCTGTGGCTGCTGATTGCGGGGGTCGGATTGACCGTGGGCGCCAGCGTCGCGGTGGCGGGCATCATCGGCTTCGTCGGGCTGATCGTGCCGCATCTCGTCCGCCCGCTGACCGATCGGCGGCCCTCGCAGCTGATCCTGCCCAGCGCTCTTGCGGGGGCGCTGCTGGTGCTGGTGGCTGACAGCGCGGTGCGCGTTCTGCCGCTGGTTACCGAATTGCGACTGGGCATCGCGCTCAGCCTGCTTGGCGCGCCGTTCTTCCTGTGGCTGCTGCTGCGCATGCGTCGGGGGCTGGCATGAGGCTGGCGGCGGCACAGCTGTCGATCGCCGAGCGGTTGGACCGGGTCTCGCTGATCCTCGAACCCGGCACGATCACCGCGATCTGCGGGCCCAATGGCGCGGGCAAGTCGAGCCTGCTCGAAGCGCTTGCCGGGCTGCTTCCAGCCGGCGACGGGGCGGTGTTTCTCGACCGGCAGCAGATCGCCGCGCTGCCCCTGCGCGAGCGGGCACGGCGTATCGGCTATCTGCCGCAAGCGCATGAAATCGCATGGGATGTGCCCGTGCGCAGCCTGGTCGAACTCGGCCGGCTGCCGCATGGCGACCGGCTGGCGGCACCGGTCGATGCCGCGCTCGACGCGCTCGACATCCGCGAGCTCGAAAACCGCCGCGCGCAGTCGCTGTCGGGCGGCGAGACCGCGCGCGTCCTCCTCGCGCGCGTATTGGCGGGCGAACCGCAGTGGATCCTCGCCGACGAACCGCTCGCCGCGCTCGATATCGCGCACCAGCTCGCGCTGCTGAGCCATTTGCGGCGGGCGGCGCAGGACGGGGCGGGCGTGGTGCTCGTGCTGCACGATCTCGCGCATGCGATGAACCATGCCGACCGCGTGGTGGTGCTCAACCGCGGCGTGGTGGCCGCCGACGGCGCATGCGAAGACGCGCTCGACCAGCAGGTGATCGAGCGCGTCTGGAAAGTCCCGGTCCGGTGGATCGGCGAACCGCGCCACCGGGCCTTGGTCAGCCGGTGATCAGTTGACCGTGCGCGGCGGCAGCTTGCCGTCGGAAGCCTCGCTGTCCGCCGCTTCGTCGCCCGCGATCAGGCCGCGCGCTTCGAGCATCGGGGTCACGTCGGGCTCGCGTCCGGCGAAGTTCCGGAACATTTCGAAATAGTCCATCGTCCCGCCCGTGCTCAGCACGGTCTTGCGATAATGGTCGCCATTGGCGCGCGTGAGCCCGCCATTGTCCATGAACCACTTGCGGCTGTCGCGGTCGAGCATCTCGGTCCACAGATAGCTGTAATAGCCCGCGCTATAGCCGCTGGGCGAGCTGAAGATGTGGTTGAAATAGGTCGTCCGGTAACGCGGCGGCACCAGGTCGATTTCCAGCCCCAGTTCCTCGAGCGACTTGCGTTCGAAGGCGGTGACCTTCTCGGGCGTGTCGATCGCGGCGGCTTCCGCCTGCGACAGCGCGGCCCACTTCATGTCGAGCAGGGCGGCTTCGACGACTTCGCCGAAATCATAGCCCTGGTTGAACTTCGAGGCCGCCTCGAGCTTCTCGATCATTTCAGCTGGGATGGTTTCCCCCGTCCGGTAATGCTTGGCGTAGTTCGACAGCACTTCGGGATAGGTCGCCCACATCTCGTTGACCTGGCTCGGATACTCCACGAAGTCGCGCGCGACCGCGGTGCCCGACAGGCTTTCGTAGCGCTGGTCAGCGAAGAAGCCGTGCAGCGCGTGGCCGAATTCGTGGAACAGCGTGTTGACGTTGTCGAAGCTGACCAGTTGCACTTCGCCTTCGGGTGCCTTGGGGATGTTGAGCACATTGTAGATCACCGGCTTGGTGCCCCACAGATCGCTCTGGTCGACGAAGTTGCTCATCCACGCCCCGCCGCGCTTGGACTCGCGCTGGAACGGGTCGAAGTAGAACAGCCCCAGCTCGCTGCCGTCACGGTCGAACACCGTGTAGGTCGTCACATCGGGGTGATAGACGGGCAGGTCGCTGCGCTTCTGGAAGGTCAGGCCGTAGAGCTTTTCGGCGGCATAGAACACGCCGTCTTCAAGCACGGTATCGAGCTGGAAATATTCCGCCATCGCATCTTCGTCGAGGTCGTAGCGCTCCGCCTTGACCTTGTTGGCATAGCGGTACCAGTCCCACGGCTGGACTTCGAAATCGCCCCCTTCGGCAGCGATCGCTTCGTTGAGCATGGCTGCTTCGCGGCGCTGCGTATTGGCGAGCGCGGGGACCATGCGTTCCATGAAGCCGAGCGCGGTGGCGGGTTTTTCGGCCATGCGATCCCACATCGCGTAGCTGGCCCAGTCCGCTTCACCGAACAGCGCGGCTTTCTCGGCGCGCAATTCGGCGATCCTGGCGACCAGCGGGCGGGTATCGATCGCGGTCGTGCCATTGGCGCGGTTGTAGCTTGCCTTGAAGAGCTTCTCGCGCGCAGCGCGATTCGTCATCGTGGGCAGCAGCGGCTGCTGCGTCGTGTTCTGCAGCGCGATCGCATATTTGCCCGCATAGCCCTTTTCGGCAGCAAGGTCGGCAGCCGCCTTGATGTCCGAATTGGTCAGCCCGGCGAGTTCGGCGCGGGTGTCGAAGATGACCGGCTGGTCGGCCATTGCAGCACGTGCCTGCTGGCCGAATTCGGTCGTGATCTCGGACAGTTCGGAATTGATCTGCTTGACCCGCTCGCGCTCGGCTTCGGTCAGCAGCGCGCCGGCGTGGACCATGCCCTGGTAGGTCTCTTCGAGCAGCCTGGCGTCTTCGCGCGTCATCGCCATGGCGGCGCGGTTGTCGTACACCGCCTTCACCCGCGCGAAAAGTTCGGGGTTGAGCGTGATGGAATCGCCATGCGCGGTCAGCTTGGGACTGATTTCGGTGTTGATCTCATCGAGCCGGTCGGTGGTGTTCGACCCCGTCACGGCAAAGAACACGCGCGCCACCCGGCCGAGCATGCGGCCCGACTTTTCCAGCGCGACGATGGTGTTGCTCATCGTCGGCGGTGCGGGATTGTCGATGATCGCCTGGATCTCGGCCTTCTGGATCGCCATGCCCTGTTCGAAAGCGGGCAGGTAATCGTCTTCCGAGATCTTCGAGAAATCGGGCGTCTGGAAGGGAAGCGTGCTGTCCGCGGCAAAATAGCCGGTTGCCTCGGGCAGGTCGGCGGCCGCCATGTCCGGCTGGCCGATGGTATCGAGGTCTTCGCCGTAAGCGGCGGAGCACCCTGCCAGCAGTGCGGCGGATGCGACGGTGGCCAGTATCTGGGCCTTCATAGTGTTCCCCTCAGGATTGGCGCGCCGGCGGGTAAGCCTGGCGCTGGAATACGAAGATGACTTGCGCGGATGGACGCCCCGGCACGCGCGCGCAAGCGCGGACACGTCACCGGTCGGCGCGTTTCCTACATTGGTCGAACGGCACGCGCTAACGCTGGTTCCGACCGGCTGGCGCAGCCGCTGCGTCACGCGCCTCGCCCAGCGCGCGGCGATTGACGGTCATCAACCGCGGACGGCCGCCTTCGCGGTCGACCACCAGCCATACTGCACCCAGTTCGAAAAACCCGCCCTGGTCTTTCGCCACGCTCATTTGCGACAGGTCCAGCCGTTCCAGCAGCGCAAGCATGTCGGCATCGAAAATTTCGTCGAACACGGCTTCGATCCCGGCGCGATCGGCGATCTCGCGGCGGTCCCCATCGCCGTCGATATACAGCAGCGGCAGGCCGACCTCGCGCAGCAGCTTTGCCTTGTCGCCGCTGCGCGCTGCGGCGCGCAATGCAGCGATCGCGGCCTCGAACTGGCTCGCGCTGGTGCCGGTTGCGCAGGAAATCGCGCCGCCGTCGACGATATCGTGCGCGCGGTCGAATTCGGTGCGGCGTTCCTCCTGCGTGGACCACACCAGCAGCAGGCAATCGTCGGGCTGTGCGCTGCCTTCGGCAAGCAGGTGGGCGCGCACTTCGCTCTCGCGCTCGTCCTCGGGCATGCACCCGGCGAGCGCGCAGCCAAGGGCTAGCGACAGGGGAAAGGCGGTTGTCGGTTTCATTCCGGTTCCAGCGCATATCGCATTACCGGCTCGTAGACAGAGCCTTCGGGACGCAGGAAGCTTTCGTACAACAGATAGGCATCGACCTCCCACGGGCCAAGACGCAAGCCCGCGGTCCGGGCCAGGAATGGCTCGAGCGAGCCGCTGGCTCGGTTGGTGCGCGCCAGCGTGACGTGCGGATGGTACTTGCGGTGATCGGGTTCGACGCCGGCGGCAACGCAGATATGTTCGATCCGGCGCCGCAGGCGCTGCAAGGCGACGTTGGGTTCCACGCCCGCCCACAGCGTATGCGTGCGGCCACTGCGGGCGAAGATACCAGTGCCCGAAAGCGCCATCCGGAAGCGGGGGAGGGCGGCAGCGCGCAGGCGCTCGGCCAGCTCGTCCGCCAGATGGGCGTCGACCTCACCGATGTAACGCAGCGTAACATGCAGTTGGTCGTCATCCTGCCACCGCACCGCATCGACGCCCTCCATCAGGTCGATCAGCGCGTCGCGGATCGCTGCGGGAGGGCGGATGCCGACGAAAAGGCGGTGGTACATGGTTCGGGTCTACAGGACGGTAGGGGACAGTCCGCCGCCTTTGGCGGAAAATCCCGTGAAGGATGAGCTGAAAGCGATCAGGTGGAGGCGAGCCCGGGCATCTCGCGCGGGTCTTCATAGGCCGCTTCCATGAAGATTTTCGCGCGACGTTCGCTGCGATATTGCAAGCCTTTGGCGAATTGGCCGCCGGCATGCGTATAGTCCAGCTCGGCCGCGATCGCGTCGTAATCGCCGGCATCGATCGCGGCGTTCAGCCGCGGGCTCTCGCTCGGCGACACATTGCCGATACCGACATTGTAAACCAGGTCGAGAAGCGCATCGAATTCGTGCTGGTGCAACGGCAGGTCGCCGACCAGCTGGCGCACGCCTTCCTCGGCTTCGGCGAGATCGGCATCGAGAAACGCCAGCACCCGTTCCTCGCTGACCCGGTCACCGACGCGCAGCCTGTCTTCCGGTTCGACCAGATGGCCGACGCCCACCGTAGGGTAGCCCGCGACATCGCGGTAAACGGTGTAGCGCACGCCTTCCTCTTCGATCAGCGCCTGCTTGAACGTGTCGCTCGCCGTCAGCAGCGGTGCCGGCTTGCGCACGCCTTCGGCATATTGCGCGGTCATGTCCGCCGTATTGGACGGGGCGACGGGCGCAGGGCGGGGCGGGCCGGTAAAGGCTGCAAGGCCGAGCGCCCCCGCACCCAGCATCAGTGTTGCCCGCTTGCGGGTCGATAGATGCGGCCTGACATCGAAGGCCTGTGCGGCGGCCCGGCGCGCACGGCGCAATTCACGGCGGTGCTGGCGTTCGCGGCGCAACCGCTTGAGCAGGCTTCGCGGGCCTTCGCCGCGGCTGCCGCGCAATGTCGTATGCGACCAGTCGACCGCGTCGAGCGGCCTGTCCAGTTCGTCGAGAATCGCCTGCAGTGCATCGGCGTTCCGGTTGTTTCGCGCTGTGTTCTGCCCGGTGGGGCCTGATGATTGCTTCCTGTGCGCGGTGTCCATTTCCATTGGCAGGGCACCTTTCGTTGATATTCGAATGAAGACACCTGCAAGTCTGGTCCGGGGTACGCGATTTCGTGAACCCGGCGCGGTGTCGGTCTTTCCCAATCAACGGGTGGGGCGGCTCGATGGTCCTCGGCTCGTCCCGGCGGGGCAACGCCCGGTCGGTGGCGGGTGCCCGTCAGGCGGCGCGGCGCACGCGGTTGCGGCCGGTGTTCTTCGCTTCGTAGCACGCTGCATCGGCGCGCAGCAGCGCATCGTCCAGGCCCTCGCCGAAGCGCCAGCCGGTCAGGCCGATCGAGGCCGAAATACGGATATCGGGGTGCTCGGTGAACCCGCGGGCGATCTGCGCGATCGCGCTGCGGAGGCGTTCGGCAGCGTCGGCCGCCGCGCCATCGTCCAGCCCGCGCGTGATCACGAGGAATTCCTCGCCGCCCAGCCGGAACGCCTGGTGCCCGGCGGCTGCGGGCAGGGTGCCGCCCCATTCGCGAATGGCATCGGCCGTCGCGATCAGCACGTGGTCGCCAACGCCGTGACCGTAAGTGTCGTTGATCGCCTTGAACCGGTCGAGATCGATGGTCATCAGGTGGCGCGGCTGGGTGCTGCGTTCGATCCGCGTTTCCTCGAACAGCTTGCGGCGGTTGAACAGACCCGTAAGCGGATCGCGCCAGCTGAGGAATTCCGCATGCGCCAGCGCATCGGCCAAGTCTTCCGACAACTGGCGGTTCTCGACCAGCACTTTCGCCGCGCTCTGGATGTGCTCGCCGGTGGAAGCGCTGTAGATGCGTATCCCGATGACGATCAGCGCAAGCATGACCACCAGCGCAGGATGCTGCACCCCGGGATGCAGGACAATCATCCCCAGCACGGTGAGCCAGAAGCTCGCCAACATGGCGTCGCGTGCCACTGGCAGGGCGGCAAGGGTGACGGCGATGAGCGTCACAACGATTACCACTACGCCGCGAACCAGATTGACGGCCACGACCGAACTGTCGGGCGGCGGCGGCCACAGCATCAGCGCCAGCGTGATGCCGGTCAGGCACATGGCGAACAGGACGACCCGTCTGGCCGATTGCGCAGGCTTGCGTGCTCGCATCACGCGTTCGAGCTCGCCGACAGCCTTGTGCGTATAGACGAAGGACGCCGCGCGCAGCAGCAGGAGGACCGTCATGGCAGCCGCGTTGGGCAGCATGGCGACACCGGCGGCGAGCATGGCCAGCCCGATCATGCTCGCCAGAACTGAGCGACGTTCGCGCTCGAGCATGGCAATGACCGCCTCGCGCTCGATCTCGAAAGGATCGACCGCCAGCCGCGTGAGCCCCTGGCTCGCAGTGTCGTCAAAACGGCTATCGGTGAACAATGGTGCGACCCTTCGTGTCCCGCGCATCGCGGGCGCTGCGGCATAGCGCCAATTGGTTAACGAACTCCAACGCGAAAATCACCATGTAGTAGCCTGCCACGACCGTGCCCCTACCGGTAGCTCGATTGTGACAATGGTTTGACAATCGATCGGTGCCCGCTGCCCGCTGCAATTGATCGGCAGCGTTGTAAATCGCGCCGGCGAACCCACATTCGCGGCACCACTGCGGCCGCCCTTGCGTTCGGCCCGTACCCGCCCTTGACCCTAGCGAACAATTCGGGAACACGTTTCCTTCATGGCACTCACCAAAATTTCCGTCCGCGGCGCGCGTGAACACAATCTCAAGGGCGTCGACATCGACCTGCCGCGCGACAGCCTGATCGTGATCACCGGCCTCAGCGGTTCGGGCAAGTCGAGCCTCGCCTTCGACACGATCTATGCCGAAGGGCAGCGGCGCTATGTCGAGAGCCTCTCCGCCTATGCGCGCCAGTTCCTCGAGATGATGCAGAAGCCCGATGTCGAGCATATCGACGGCCTCTCACCCGCGATCTCGATCGAGCAGAAGACCACCAGCCGCAACCCGCGCTCGACCGTCGCGACAGTGACCGAGATCTACGACTACATGCGCCTGCTGTGGGCGCGCGTGGGCGTACCCTATTCGCCCGCCACGGGACTGCCGATCGAGGCGCAGACCGTCTCCAACATGGTCGACCGGGTAATGGAACTGCCCGAGGGCACGCGCATCTACCTGCTCGCCCCCGTGGTGCGCGGGCGCAAGGGCGAATACCGCAAGGAACTGGCCGAATGGCAGAAGGCGGGCTTCACCCGCGTCCGCATCGACGGCGAGCTTCATGCGATCGAGGACGCGCCCGCGCTCGACAAGAAGTTCAAGCACGACATCGAGGTGGTGGTCGACCGGCTCGCGGTGAAGGAGGGCATCGAGACCCGTCTCGCCGACAGTTTCGAAACCGCGCTCAAGCTGGCCGAGGGGCTCGCCTATGTCGATCTCGCCGATGGCGCAGTGCCGGGGCGCGAGGACGAGGAAGCCGCGGCCGGCGGCGCGATGAAGGGCGCGGGACTGCCCGCCAACCGCATCGTCTTCTCCGAGAAATTCTCCTGCCCGGTCAGCGGCTTCACGATCGAGGAAGTCGAACCGCGCCTGTTTTCCTTCAACGCGCCGCAGGGCGCCTGCCCGACCTGCGACGGCATCGGCGAGAAGCAGCTGTTCGACCCGCAGCTGGTCGTCCCCAACGAGGCGCTCAGCCTCAAGAAGGGCGCGGTGGTGCCCTGGGCGAAGAGCAACCCGCCGTCGCCCTATTACATGCAGGTGCTCGCCTCCCTCGCGAAGGAATACGAGTTCGACCTGACCACCCCGTGGCAGGAGTTCGACAAGGAAATCCGCGACATCATCCTCCACGGCACCAAGGGCCGCGCGATCCCGCTTACCTTCAAGGACGGGCGCAAGAGCTACACCGTCAAGAAGCCGTTCGAGGGCGTGATCGGCAATCTCAACCGCCGCATGCTCCAGACCGAGAGCGCGTGGATGCGCGAGGAGCTGGCCAAGTTCCAGACCGCGCAGCCTTGCGAGACCTGCAATGGCAAGCGGCTCAATCCCAAGGCGCTCAGCGTCAAGATCCCCGGCCCCGCGGGCCCGACCGACATCGCCACCCCCACGCAGATGAGCGTCGCGGATGCCAAGGCGTGGTTCCTCGGGCTCGACGGACATCTGACCGACCAGCAGGCGCAGATCGCCAAGGCCATCCTCAAGGAAATCAACGAGCGGCTGGGCTTCCTCGACAATGTCGGGCTCGACTATCTCAACCTCGACCGTACTTCAGGTACGCTGAGCGGCGGCGAGAGCCAGCGCATCCGCCTCGCCAGCCAGATCGGCAGCGGGCTGTCGGGCGTGCTCTACGTTCTCGACGAACCCAGCATCGGCCTCCACCAGCGCGACAATGACCGGCTGCTCGAAACGCTCAAGCGCCTGCGCGACCTCGGCAATACGGTGATCGTGGTCGAGCATGACGAGGACGCGATCCGCGCCGCCGATTACGTGGTCGATCTCGGCCCCGGCGCGGGCGTCCACGGCGGCGAGGTGGTCGCCGAAGGCACGCTCAAGCAGGTGCTCAGGAACAAGAAATCGCTCACCGCCGCCTATCTCACCGGGCGCCGCGAAATCGCGGTTCCGCCCAAGCGGCGCAAGGGCAACGGGCACAAGCTCACCGTCCACGGCGCGCGCGCGAACAACCTCGCCAACGTCACCGCCAGCCTGCCGCTGGGCACCTTCACCTGCGTCACCGGCGTCTCGGGCTCGGGCAAGTCCAGCTTCACCATCGACACGCTCTACGCCTCCGCCGCGCGCGAACTCAACGGCGCGCGCATCGTCGCGGGCGCGCACGACAAGGTCACCGGGCTCGAATATTGCGACAAGGTGATCGAGATCGACCAGTCGCCCATCGGCCGCACCCCGCGCTCCAACCCCGCCACCTACACCGGCGCATTCACCCAGATCCGCGATTGGTTCGCGGGCCTCCCCGAAAGCCAGGCGCGCGGCTACAAGCCCGGGCGCTTCAGCTTCAACGTCAAGGGCGGCCGCTGCGAGGCGTGCCAGGGCGACGGCCTCATCAAGATCGAGATGCACTTCCTGCCCGACGTCTACGTCACCTGCGAACAATGCGGCGGCAAGCGCTACAACCGCGAAACGCTCGAGGTGAAGTTCAAGGGCCACTCGATCGCCGACGTGCTCGACATGACGATCGAAGATGCGGAGGAATTCTTCAAGGCGGTCCCGCCGATCCGCGACAAGATGCACATGCTCAACGAGGTCGGCCTAGGCTATGTCAAGGTCGGCCAGCAGGCGACCACGCTGTCGGGCGGCGAGGCGCAGCGCGTCAAGCTCGCCAAGGAACTCGCCAAGCGCAGCACCGGGCAGACGCTCTACATCCTCGACGAGCCCACCACGGGCCTGCATTTCGAGGACGTGCGCAAGCTGCTCGAAGTGCTCCACCGGCTGGTCGAGCAGGGGAACTCGGTGGTGGTGATTGAGCACAATCTCGATGTGATCAAGACGGCGGACCATGTGCTGGACCTTGGCCCAGGAGGCGGGGTCAGGGGCGGCGAAATCGTCGCGAGCGGGACGCCCGAACAGGTGATCAAGGTGCCGGAGAGCTTCACCGGCCAGTACCTTGCGCCGCTCCTGAACCGCCGCGTGGAAGCAGCCGAGTGAGTGTTATCGTCCTTCGTCAAGCCTGTCCTAAGCTTGTCGAAGGATCCGCCGACCACGTCCTCGACCTTGGCCCCGGCGGCGGTGTGCATGGTCGGGAGGGTTGTGGCGCAGGGGGCGCCGGAGGAGGTTGCTGCTGAATCGCGTTCGGTTACTGGGCAATAGCTCACGCCTAAACTCGAGCGACAAGAGGAGGCAGCAGATTAAGGCGAGGTCCGAGGGGGAGAGCGGGCAAGGCCGACCGGCCGCCAGCGGCGACGCGACCTTCAGTTCGCACGAGCGAGGATTTCGCAGCACGAATGTGCTGCGGACCACCAAAACTCGGAGAGCTATACGGGCAATAACTTAAGGCGATGCTGGGACGCAGCCGGGGCGGCGGAGTAGCGGTGCTTTTCGCACTACTGGACTGAAATGGTTGTTGCAGATTGATTTTGGATCATAGCCAATTTGTGGTCGTGACCATCTCATGAGATCTGAAATTTTGCGCGAGCCATGGGACGGCAAATTATCCAGTCTTTCGCGCTCGTATTCTCTTCAACATATGGTAGAAATTTGAGTGTTCGATATTCGCGACTGTATAACCGGAGAAAACTTTTGAGCTCGAATTGTCAGCTATTTCTCTCTGAAGTCGTGTCTATCGACGCTCACCATGACCCGATAAAATTTGATGATAAGTCGGCAGGGGTATACGTCGACTTAACGTTTCAGGAAGGGCGCGTCGGAGGTGATCGCCCCGAGATACCCTTTACATTTAAGTTGAATTTGAAGCGGGCCCTTTTGACCGTTTCCGTCGGCAGAGACCTGAAATATGATCGACGCCATGTAGCACGCACCATTCCTAACAGTTCGGTAGAGCATACGAGACTTCGCGGTGCACGCGACGTCGCGGAGCGAGAGATTGCTGCAGAAGGGCGGGTCGATCTGGCTTCGCTGGCCTCCGCTATTTCGGGGAAATTCCGGAAACGGAGTGAGATTAGTCGTGAGGACGAGTTGAAGCTGGTGCAAAGTCTTCCAGAAACCCTTGTCACCCCTCGCAGCGAAGGGGCTTCCGGATATTCATGGATATTGGAACCGACATTTCGTGAGCATCTTCGCGGTCAACCATGGGATCCGATCGCTGATCCGAGGCTCTTTGTGGAATCTCTTGCCGACCAGCTTGCTGACCCGCACATATTAGTCGAGCTAAAGTGCGCATTCGAAGATATTCATATCAGCGATATCGTTGAGAAAGACGGTCTTTCGGAAGATGAACGAGAGAATTTAGTCCTACATGAAGTCAATAAAAAAGCTGCCGAACACTTTTTGAAGATGCTTCTGATCGAAGCTCATCTTATGCCTAGTCGATTGGATAATCGGTTTCGAGAAGTGGTCATTGCTAGCGTAACGGCGATCGAAGACTAATGGCAGACGAATTTGATAAAGTCTTGGAGATTGCAAAGTCGGATACGCATGACCTTGTAGAGCTGGCACGCCTATCTGGACGTGAAATTCGTTCGTTTTTCAACTCGGCTGATCTGAGAGGCTGCGATCTAAGTGGTCAGTCGTTGGTGGGATTAAATTTCGATTGGGCTGATTTACGAGGGACTTCGCTCCGAGAGAGCGAGATAAGTGAGGGCGCACTCAACAATGCGATCGTCGATCAAGAATTTGATTTTTTCCAAGACGAGTTCGATAGTTATCTCTCCGATATAGATTTCCCGCAGTTGCATAAACTGGCTGTTTTTGGCCGGTTTCGACCGGGACTTTTTGAAGATTTATCGAAGGCTATTGGTTCGACCTACAAGGAAACATCGAAAGTATTAGGAGTTGGCACTTCGACGCTACGGCGTATGCGGCTTGGGGAGCCAGTATCTACCGAAACACTCGAAATTGTTAAAGATAGTCTTGATGATTTTCTTTCTTCTTCACTAGGGTCGAGTGATCAAAGGGAGGTATTTGAGCGACTACTTCAACCCTCTATTTCTTTCGGTCAATATCTGTCTGAAAGATTTATGCCTATCAATCGATCGGATATTTTGAGCAGCTTTGAGATCGTCGATAAAATTAATGAGGTCGTTAGGACGCGTTACAGAGACAAAAGCGGATACTTCAATTGGTCTATAAAGCCAAAAAATCTACTGCCGTTTCTGCAATTTTACCGCGAGATAGGTTTTTCAAATCATGACATATCTCCAGATGCTAACTTGCATTATCCGGACCTAAAGATTCCTATGCTCCCATTCGATGGAGATGGCTGAATTGACCGTAACTTTCTGGCTACACTGTCCTACACCGCGCCCGGTGTATTACTAACCCGGTTCCCTTCCCCCCCAAGCAAGGCGAACCAATGCACATTTCTTGTCTCGACCCTCAAACGCCGGGCCCGAGCCATCCGGCTCGCTTGGCGTCCTCGCATAAGCTCGGGCGGCCGTGCAGGTGGCCATCGGCCAGCTGCGCCTTCGGCTATGCTTCCGGCCTTGCCTCGGCTGCGCCTTGGATGGTTGTGCCAGCCTTACAGTTCGGAGGCGCGGCATGAGCGATATGTCTTCGCACCCCATCATCCTTCACCCCGACCTCGACACCGACGACACGCGCGCGCCGCAGACGCAGTTCGTGGTCGAGCGGCAGGTGGCGTTTCTCGAGGCGCTGGCGACCACCGGCAGCGTGCGCGCGGCGGCGCGGCGGGCGCGGGTGTCGCACCAGACCTGCTACCGCGCGCGCCGCGCCAGCGCGGGCTTCGGGCGCGCCTGGGATGCGGCGCTGGTGGTCGCGCGCGGCGCGGCCGAGGCGAAGCTCGCGGACTACGCCATGAACGGGATCGAGGAGGAGGTGTGGTATCACGGCGACCTCGTCGGTTCGCGCAAGCGCGTCTCCGACCGGCTGCTGCTCGCGCATCTCGGGCGGCTCGACCGGATGCGCGGCGATGAACGGATCGAGGCACTTGCGGAGGATTTCGACGGCATGATCCTGCGGCTGCGCCGCGGTGAGCCGATCGAGCCCGAAGTGGCCGATCCCGGCCCCGCCGAACCTGCGCAGGAGGGGCGCGGCACTTCTTCGCCTGGACCGTGTAACAGGCGGTCCAAGTCTCGGGTAAATTCTCCGGCCTACCCGCAGGACGATGAGGGGGCGGGGGCAGCCTCCGACCCGGGCGAGCCGCCTTGCGACTGCGTCGGCGCGCGCCACGGGACCGATCGCGGGCAGCAGCATTACCGGCGCGGGGCGCAGGGGCCCGAACCGGTGATCAACGTCGCGGGCGAGGGGCCGTGCTGCGACGCGCCCGACTGGCCGCAGTGCCGCGACTGCCCGCACTATCCCCCGGTCGGCCGGATCCTGCGCGAAATGGAGGAAGACCGCCCCGCCGGCGCCCCCGCTCCGCACGAACAGGGCAACGGCGCCGCGGTCGAGGGCGTGCAGATCGAGGCCTTCTGCGCGGGGCTCGCACAGTGGTGGCTGCTGACCAGTGAGGAAGAACTGGAGCGCGCGCTGGCTGAGGGGATGGGGGAGGGGTGAGGGGTAGGGGGTGAGTGTGGGGAGAGAGGGTGAGAGATGGGTGAGAGGGAGTCTTTGTGTTTCGAACCGACATCCGTCGGTTCGTCCTCGCTAGACGTGCAGCAAGCTGCGCCCGCTGCGGGCGGCCGGTCGGCCTTGCCTCGCCTGCGGCTCGGGACCAGCGCACCCTCGCCGAGTTGCGCCGGATCCGGGCCGGCGGAGGCCCGGCAAGCGCGACCGCGCGCCCGCAGGGGCCCGAAGGAGCGCAGCGACGAAGGAACAGCCCCGAGGACGAAGCCGCGGATGCGGCTTCGAAACACAAAGACTCCCCTCAATCCCGCAGACGTCGGTCCGCAACCCTACACGTTGATCAGCCCGAACTTGAGCCCCTTGACCGCGGCCGAGGCGCGGTCGGTCACGTCGAGCTTGGCGAAGATGCGCTTGATGTGCGTGGCGATGGTGGGGCGCTTGTTGCCGAGGATCATCGCGATCTCCTCATTGCTCTTGCCGCGCGCGATCCAGTGCAGGATGGTGATCTCGCGCGGGGCGAGGTGCGGGCGCTCGACCTCTTCGGACGCCAGCTGGTCGATCCGCAAATGGGTCGCCTGCGCGACGCTGTGGAGGATCGGCACATCGGCATGCGCGATGCGGTCCTCGTGGTCGATCATGGTGATGGAGAACACCGCGATGTGCTGGCGCGGGCCGAAGGTCGGCAGCAGGAAGCCGTCGGTCAGCCCGTGCTCGCGCGCCGCGTCGATGAACAGCTGCTGGTTGCCGGTCAGTCGGCCTTCGGCGACGTCGACCAGCCGCAGCGGCCGGCCCGCGCGCGCGGCAAGGCCGGGCAGCGGGTCGTATTCGGCGAGGCGCTCGCGGTAGCTGGCGACGAAGCCCTCGGGGAAGCCGAAGGAGGTCACCTCGCTGCGCCCGGGATCGGTGCGCGAGGGGCGCGCGTAGCTCAGCGCGGCGAAGCCCTGCGTGCGGAAGAAGGCGCGCGCGACCGCGAAGACCGCGCCCTCGTCCTCGGCCGCGGCGATCTGGCGGATGGCCTGGCTGTCGTCCATGGCGTGCGTCGAACCTCCCCCGAAGGCATGCGGGCTGCGGCATGCCTTCACTGGATGTCATCCACTCGCATGACATGCAAGCGTGTCGGCATGTTGGCGGGCAAAGGGCCGTACATGAATACCGCATCGGGCCCGTTGGCGCTGCGAAGCACGTATCTATACGTAGTGTTTATGGATGTAGTGCACATGGGTGACATGCATTCAGACGACTAGGGAAAATACCGCGTTAATCATAGTCAAAGGGCAGGGCCGGGGGGACCATCGCTTGACCGACCCGGGGGGAATTGACGGAATGGGATCGTCACGCGATGCAAAACTCTACCTTTGTTGTCATCGACAGCAACTATCGGACACGTCACGAGCTGGTGCGGGCACTCGGCACGATGGCCTATGTGGTGCCTGCGGATTCGCTCGAGGAACTCGGCGGGCGCTGGCCCGAACAGGGCTGGCTGCTCGTCCACGACACCGGCACGCAGGTGGCCGACACCCAGCGCGCGCTGCGCGAGGCGGGGCAGTACCTGCCGGTGGTTCCCTATTCGCAAGGCGCCAGCATCGCGCATGTGATGGACGCGCTCTCCGCCGGTGCGGCAGGCTATCTCGAATGGCCCTTGGCGCATGACGCGCTGCAGCGCAGCCTGGAAACAATCATAGCGCGCAAGTGGCAGGGCTCGGCGACATCGCTGGCACAGGCCCGCGCCAAGCAGCGCATCGACCTGCTTTCGCCGCGCGAGAAGGAAGTGCTGACCAGCGTGTGCGAAGGCTATTCGAGCAAGGAAGTCGCGCGGACGCTCGGGATCAGCCCGCGCACGGTGGAGCTGCACCGCGCGAATGTGCTGACCAAGCTGGGCGTGCGCAATGTCGCGGCTGCGGTGAAGCTGTCGGTCGAGGCGCGGTTCGAGAGCGCCGCCGCCGAGATGGCACAGTCCGAGCCATCCGAGATGGCTGCCTGACGACGGGGCACCTGCGGCCCGCGGGCCGTCCTATGGTTCGAGTATGGCGAGGTGGACGGTGCCATGCCCGCGGCGGATCAGGCCCAGCTGCGATGCCGCGGCCCGGCTGACGTCGATCACGCGGTTGCCATGAAACGGCCCGCGGTCGTTGATCCGCACCGTAACGCTTTTCCCGCTGCTGGGATTGGTCACCTCGACCAGCGTGCCGAATGGCAGCGTGCGATGCGCCGCGGTCAGCGCATGCATGTCGAAGCGCTCGCCGCTGGCCGTGCGGCGGCCATGGAAACGGCGGCCGTAGTAGGATGCCACACCCACACCCAGCGGGCGCGCAGCGGGCGCGACCTCGACCGGTGGTTCGATCGTCGAAAGATCGACGACCCGGCCTGCCGGTTCGGGCGGGGGCGGTAGCGCCTCGAAACGTGCAAAGCTGGTCTCGAAGGCCGGCTGCCCGCCAGCCGCATGTGTGCGTTCCTGCGGCTGCGCGGCAGTGGCCGGCATGGCAAGTGCGGCAAGTATCACCATGCTGCGTAGCGCGCGATTGACCATGATCGGACCTCCCGTTCGGTTCACGGGGATATAGGCGATAGAAACGGGCGAGTCCCACCGGCGGGGGCCGGTTGCCCCATTGGCGCCACAGTTCGTCGTGTCTCGCGATGCCGGGCGGAAACTTCGGGGTTCGCCCATCGGCGGTGCCCCGCAAATGCAAATGGGGCCGGCATCGCTGCCGACCCCACTCTCACCGATGCGTGGACTTGCCTTGCGACAAGCACTTGGCATCCAGTGCCTGTCCTTCCATCCTGTCCTGAGACAGGGGCGGAAGGATCCGTCACCGGCGCTCGCACCGGCATCCGACCTCGCCCTCCAGCAGGCCCATCGGGGTGCGTCAGGCCGAAGCCCTCGCTTCCCTTGCCGAGCCGGCCTTCGCCGGGCGGTGCCGCGATCCGGCTTTCCGTTACTGGCCGAAGCCTCGAGCAGAGGGGCGCGGATCGGGTATGAAACCGTCAGCTGCGCCGCCTCCTCGGCATTCGACCGGGTCAGCCCGATCCATGGACAATGAACTTTGCGCTTCCGTCATCGACCGTCTTGCTTCGGGCTTGCACCATCCGCAATACGGCCTCTGGAAACACATGGACAGCATTCCCCATGTCTTTCCGGTGTGGAATTCCAAAGCGATTTCAAGCCGTTAAGCCCCGATCGCGTTGGCTTTCCAAGCCGTTCCGATAGATGAAAGCTGCGCCCGGTCGAACGATTCGTCCAGCGCCGGACGGGCAAGTTTTCCACTTTTCCAGCTTTTCGCTGTGGAGGAGAGTGGACAACTCAACCGGCTGCCGCAAACCTGCTCCGAGGCAGGTCCGCAGTCAGCGATCGCGCTTGGCAAGCAGCCTGAGGCGCAGCGCGTTGAGCTTGATGAAGCCTTCCGCATCTTGCTGGTCGTAGGCGCCGGCATCGTCCTCGAACGTCACATGCGCTTCGGAATAGAGCGTGTCGTCCGACTTGCGGCCGACCACCATGGCATTGCCCTTGTACAGCTTGAGCCGCACGGTGCCCGAAACCTTCTCCTGGCTGAGGTCGATCGCCGCCTGCAGCATTTCGCGCTCGGGGCTGAACCACAGGCCATTGTAGACCAGCTCGGCATAGCGCGGCATCAGTTCGTCCTTGAGGTGCGCGGCGCCGCGGTCGAGCGTGATCTGTTCGATCCCGCGATGTGCGCGGGCGTAGATCTCGCCGCCCGGCGTCTCGTACATGCCGCGGCTTTTCATCCCGACGAAGCGGTTTTCGACAAGATCTAGCCGGCCGATGCCATGCTTGCGGCCAAGGTCGTTGAGCGCGGCGAGCAGCGTGGCGGGGCTCATGGTCTTGCCGTCGAGCGAGACGCCGTCGCCCTTCTCGAAACCGATCTCGATATATTCGGGGGTGTCGGGCGCGTTTTCCGGATGGTCGGTGCGCGAATAGACGTAATCTGGGGTCTCTTCCCACGGATCCTCGAGTACCTTGCCTTCGGACGAGGTGTGCAGCAGGTTCGCATCGGTCGAGAACGGGCTTTCGCCGCGCTTGTCCTTGGGCACAGCGATCTGGTGCTTTTCCGCCCATGCGATCAGCGCGGTGCGGCTGGTCAGGTCCCATTCGCGCCACGGGGCAATGACCGTGATGTCCGGGTCGAGTGCATAGGCCGAGAGTTCGAAGCGGACCTGGTCATTGCCCTTGCCCGTGGCACCATGCGCGATCGCATCGGCATCGGTTTCCCGCGCGATTTCGACCAGGCGTTTGGAAATCAGCGGCCGCGCGATGCTGGTGCCGAGCAGGTAGTCGCCTTCATACCGAGCATTGGCACGCATCATCGGGAAGACGAAGTCGCGCACGAACTCCTCGCGCAGGTCCTCGATGTAGATGTGCTTGTCGGGAATGCCCATTGCACGGGCTTTCTCGCGCGCGGGTTCGATTTCCTCGCCCTGTCCCAGATCGGCGGTGAAGGTCACCACTTCGAGCCCGCGCTCGACCTCGAGCCACTTGGCGATGACCGAGGTATCGAGACCACCGGAATAGGCGAGGACGACGCGTTTGATATCGGACATTGGGGCACCTTCATTGTTCGAGGCGCGCCGCTAGCAGGGCGAGGGGGCTCTAGGCAATCAATTCACGCTTTGGCGGCAACAAGCGGACATGCGCCGATGTCTTGGCCGCGTCCTGAGGCCGAGGAGGGCGGATAGGGGGCGCCTGACCCGGCAGCGAGCGCGGGGCCACACCGAGTATCACGTGGAAAAGCGTTCAGCGAAGCTGGCTGTCCTTGCTGCCGCGGCGGTTGATCCCCGTGCTGCGCGCGCTGGCATCGAGACCCGACTGGCATTCGACGCAGCGCTTCACGCCCGGCAGCGCCTGACGCCGCCGCTCGGGGATTTCCTCGCCGCATTCGATGCACCACTGTTCGCTTTCGCCCACGGGCATGCGCGACCGTGCGGCGCTGACCGCGTCGGAAATAGTGTCGTCGATCTGGTCCTGTACCGCGCCGTCGCGCGCCCAACCACCTGCCATGACTTTTTCCTTTCCGGGCGAATGTGGGTGTCCAACCAGCTGGAATCAACCGGATGCGTAGCGTCAGCGGCTTTCCAGCATGCCGCCAAAGTGCCAGACTACGCCTGCAGGCAGACAGGGAGAACTTGGATGGCCGAGCCAAAGACGCAGCCCCGCGAAACGGACCCGGCCGATTTTCTCGCCACGGTCGAACCCGCGCGCAAGCGAGAGGAAGCGCGCCAGCTCGACGAGCTGTTTCGCCGCGTCACCGGGGAAGAGCCGTGCATGTGGGGACCGAGCATCATCGGATATGGCGCCTATCGCACGACCTACGCGAGCGGGCGCGCAGTGCACTGGATGCGGACCGGTTTCAGCCCGCGCAAGGCACGGCACTCGCTGTATCTGATGGGCGGCTATTGCGACGAGGAAACGGGCGGTCGCCACGCCGCTTCGCTCGAGCGACTGGGCAAGCATGCGCGCGGCAAGAGCTGCCTCTATGTGAACAAGCTGGCCGATATCGACCTCGCAGTGCTCGAAGAGATGATCCGGACGGATTGGGAAGCGATGAAGCGCCGCTATCCCGATTGATCAGATCCCCGCATACCACTGGTAGCCGGCGCGATCTTCCCAGTAGCCGCCCTTGCCGAGCCCGATATCGTCGAGGCTGGCGACGGCTTCGATCCCGGTCAGATACTTGGCGTGTTTGTAACCCAGTTGGCGCTCGATCCGCATGCGCAGCGGCGCCCCATTGCGGATGGGAAGCGGTTCCCCGTTTAGCCGGTGCGCCACGATGGTTTGCGGGTGGTAGGCATCGATCAGGTCGACGCTTTCGTAATAGTCCTGGCCGTTGAGATTGTCGGCGCAGCGGAAGACGATGAAGCGTGCTTCCTCGCGCAGACCGGCAGCGTCGAGCAGCAGCGACAATTGCGGTCCGGTCCATTCGCCGATCGCGCTCCACCCCTCGACACAGTCGTGCCGCGTGATCTGCGTGCGCTGCGGCAGCCGCCGGATATTCTCCATGCTTAGGCTGAGCGGTGTTTCGACCAGCCCGCCGACGGTCAGTCGCCAATTGGCAAAGCCTTCCTCCGCATGCGCCGGATAGCCGCCCGTTTGCGGATCGGTCGATCCATTGCCGCGGAAATAGGGCGAAATGGCGCTGCGCGGGTATTCGGGCGCCAGGGCGGTGCGGTCGGTCAGCAGCCGATGGGCGCTCTCGTGCCATTTCTCCGCTGCGCCCAGCAACGCCTGGCCCGGCTGGCTATCGGCCACCCGGTTGCATCCGGCGACGAAAGCCGCACCCAGGGTGACGAGGAAATTGCGCCGCTTCATGCCTGGCTGCCCCCGGAGATCATCGCGCGCATCTGTCCGATGGGGCCGGACAGCAGGACCAGCAGGACATGGACGACGAAAAATCCCGCCAGTGCGAAAGCGAAGATAAAGTGCAGCGAACGCGCGGATTGCCGGCCGCCCATCGCTTCGACCAGCCAGCCGAAGGTGGGTTCCATCCCCGGGCTGATCGCGATGCCGGTCAGGACCATCATCGGCAGGAACACCCCCAGTACAAGGCCGTAAGCGAGCTTCTGGAGGAAATTGTATTTTCCCGCGCCGTGATCGAACTCGAGCCGCAGGTGCGCGCGGACATCGCGCCATATCGCAGCGGGACGCCATTCGCTGCGGCGAGTGGCGATGTCGCGAACGAAGTGCCGATTGGCAAGCATGGCGACCCACATGAACAACAAGCCCAGCGCATAGGGCCACGCCATCAATATGTGCCAGTCGCGCGCGACTGCGAGGCTGTAATAGCCCGGAATGGTCATCCAGTCGGGAAAGCGCGGCACTGCCAGCCACGCCTGTTCGGGAGCAAAGCCCCAGTCGCCCCAGTACAGCCGGCGATGCGCATTGGAGATCGTCAGCCCGGACATGAACAGCACGACCACACACAGCAGGTTGAGCCAGTGCCACAGGCGAGTGCTGAGCGCGTGGCGCTTCACGCTGCCTGCCCCGCGCGCGCGAGGTAGATCACGTCGCGCGGCTGCGACAGCAGGTGCTGGCCGCTGTCGATATACAGCGTCTGCCCGCTGGCGAGGTGGCCAGCGGCAAGGAACAGCGCGGCATCGGCCACTTCGTCGGCGCCGGTCTTGCGGCCCAGCAGGTTCATCCGGTGCGAAATCTCGGTTTCCTCCTCGCTCTGGTCGTGGCTGGCAAGGATGGCGCCTGGCGCCAATGCATAGACCCGGTCGCGCGCGCCCGCCGCACCCATCGCGAGCATCGGCACGGTCGCTGCGACCGCATGTTTGCTCATGGTGTAGCTGAAGAAGTCGGGATTGGGATTGGCCAGCTTCTGGTCGGTCAGTTGGATCACCCGCCGCCCGCCCGGGGCCTGCGCCCCGGCAAGATAGGCCTGAGCCATGCGTGTCGGGGTGCGCGCGTTGATCTGCATCGTGCGCGCATTGGTTTCCGGATCGAGCGCAGTCACCCGGTCCGGGTCGAATATCGCCGCGCAATTGACCAGTGCGCGCCAGTCACCCAGCCGCTGCGCCAGCGTTTCGACCATCGCCACCGCCGCATCACCATCGGCAAGGTCGCACTGGAGGCATTCCGCGGATGGCAACGTTTCGGCAAGGCGTTCGGCTTCGCTGCGCGAGGAGCCGTACTGGATCACGACATGCCAGCCCGCCGCACCAAAGCGGCGCGCGATGGCGGCACCGATCCGTCTTGCTCCACCGGTTACGAGCACTGCTGGCCTGGGATCAGTCATCGCCTACGACCATAGCGCCGCGCGCACCAAAGAAAAGGCGCGCCGCCACCTGAGGGGAGGGTGACGACGCGCCTCGTGCACAGCCCCCGAGGGATCGGAAGGGGGCTGGGTCAGGGGTGGATCAGGCGGTTACCGGCACTGCAGGCTGCCGCGGTCGATCTCGCGACCGACGAGCCCGCCGACCGCGCCGCCGAGTATTGCGCCGAGCGTGCGATCGCCGTTGCCGGCAAGCTCGTGTCCGGCGAGCGCGCCGACCCCGGCGCCGATCACCAGCCCGGTCGTGCCGTTGTCGCGCTTGCAATAATACCGGCCGTCACCGCCGCGCCACATGCGGTCGCTGCGGCTGATCCGGCGCGGTTCGTAATAGCGTCCGCGGTCGTCGTAGACGCGGTCCTTGGCGCGCTTGCCGTGGGCGGGGGCCCAGGAGGGCGGGTCCGCAGCGGCCGGGGCGGAAAGGCCGGCACCCGTAAAGGCAAGCGCTCCGGCGGCGAGAGTGAGGGTGAGTTTCTTCATTGTCGTATCCGTTCGGCGATTGTGTCGGTTCGGGAACGGCGAGACATGGCGCCGGGTCCACAACCTGTGATGAACGGAACGCCGAACTGGGAATAACGCGACAGACCGTGCAATATCTCGCGATAAAGCGTTAGGCCTGGAGCCGTGCGCGCGCCTCGCCGCGCAGCTCATCGCTCAACCGGGGGAGCGCAGCCAGCTGTTCGCATTCCTCGCGCGTGGGCTTGTGCGCCGGATCGTAGAACTTGGCGAACACATGCGCGACGCTCCACACCGCATGTCCGATTTCGACGCGTTCGAGCGTATCGCCGGCCTGCGCCGTGCCTTCTTCGATCACCCGGTAATACCAGCCGCAATTGTGCTGCTTGACGATGCGCGCGACCATGCCCTTGCGGCCGAAATGATGTTCGATTTTCCAGCACGGTTTGCGCGGCTGGCTCACTTCCAGCAGTGCGCTGCCCAGCCGGAAACGGTCGCCGATATGGACCGCGTCCTCGGTCAGACCCTCCGCAACGATGTTCTCGCCAAATGCCGCGGGGCGCGAAAGCAGGTCGTGCCCGCCCAGCCACGCATCCCATTCGGCATAGTGATCGCGCGGGTAATGGTGCACCGCCATGTCCGGCCCGCCATGATGTTCGGTATCGGCCACCATGTCGCCTGCGAGGCCGAAACTGCGGATCGCGACGGTTCCTGCCAGTGGACGCTTGTCGATCGCGCTCATCTCGGCGCCGTTGAAGGGCTGGGGCTGTCCAGCACACAGCGCGGTGACATCGATTTTCATGCAGGCTCCTTGCGCAGGGTGAAGGCCGCCCAGTCGCGCTGGACGCCGTCGGCACCCTTGCCGCGATAGCAAACCGTGTCGACGATCGCGAACCCCGCCATGCGATAGGCGCTCTCGAGCCATGGCTCGCCGGGCAAATTGGTCAGCCGCCCCAGCGGATCGCGGTCTTCGCCCGTTCCGAGCTTGTAATTGGCAAAATGCCAGCCACCGGGACGAAGCGCATCATGGATGGCGGCCAGCACCGCGGGCAGGTCCGTGCGCGCGACATGCAACAGGCAGGCATGCGCCCAGACCGCGTCATAGGCATCCACCGCATCGAGCTCGTCGAAGCGCATCACCCGCGCACCCACGGCGAAGCGTTCATTGGCCTTGCGCACCATTGCGGGCGTGCCATCGGTCGCATCGAGATCGAAGCCGCGCTCGGCGATCCGGGCGGAATCCCGTCCTGCGCCACAACCCAGTTCGAGCACGCGCGCTCCGGGTTCGAGCCGGTCGAGAAAGCAATCAAGATGGCGGCTGGGCGCCTGGCCGAAGCTGAAAGTGTAATACGCCGCGTTCGCCTGGTAATAGGCGATCGTCGCGGCGTCGGCGCTCATCCCGCGGCGACCTCTGCCGCAGCGGCTTCGCGATCGCGCTGGGCGCGGCTTTTCTTTTCCGCCGCGGTCTTGAGCTGGCCGCAGGCGGCATCGATGTCGCGCCCGCGCGGGGTTCGCACCGGTGCGCTGATGCCGTGGTCGAAGACGATTTCGGAGAAGCGCTTCACCCGCTCGGGCGTCGAGCATTCATAGGGCGCGCCGGGCCACGGATTGAACGGGATCAGATTGACCTTCGCGGGCAGCTTGTAATGCTTGATCAGCCGGACAAGCTCATGCGCATCCTCGTCGGAATCGTTCTTGTCGCGCAGCATGACGTATTCGAAGGTGATCCGCCGGGCGTTGCTTGCGCCGGGATAGGCGGCGCAGGCCTCGAGCAGTTCCTCGATACCGTATTTGCGGTTGATCGGCACGATCTCGTCGCGCACTTCCTTGGTCACCGCATGGAGCGAGACCGCGAGGTTCACGCCGATCTCTTCGCCGCAGCGCTGCATTGCGGGGACGACCCCGCTGGTCGACAGCGTGATCCGGCGCTTCGACAGCGCCAGCCCGGCGCCGTCCATCACCAGCTTGAGCGCGCCTTTCACATTGTCGAAATTGTAGAGGGGCTCGCCCATTCCCATCATCACGATGTTGGTCAGCAGGCGGCCATCCGACCGGTATTCGCTGCTGTCCTCCTCGGTATCGAGACCCGCCATCGACCCCTTGGGCCATTCGCCCAGAGCGTCGCGGGCAAGCAGCACCTGACCGACGATTTCGCCCGGCGTCAGGTTGCGCACCAGCTTCATCGTACCGGTATGGCAGAAGGTGCAGTTGAGCGTGCAGCCCACCTGGCTGGACACGCACAGCGTACCGCGGTCCGCATCGGGAATGAAGACCATCTCGAATTCATGACCATCGGGGGTCTTGAGCAGCCATTTGCGTGTGCCGTCGGACGAATGCTGCGCTTCGACCACCTCGGGGCGGCCGATGTAGAAGCGCTCGGCAAGCCACGGGCGCATCGTCTTGGCGATATCGGTCATCGCCTCGAAGTCGGTCACGCCGCGATGATAGAGCCAGTGGAACACCTGCTTGGCGCGCAGCTTGGCCTGCTTGGCATCGAGCCCGGCCTCGGCAAACAGTGCGGTGATCTGGTCCTTCGGCAAGCCGATCAGATCGACGCGGCCGTCGGGGCGGGGCGTGATTTCACGCGCCACGGGAACCGGGTCAACCTGCCCGGGGATGCTCATGAGTGTCGTATCGGCCATGGGAGCGGCGCATATAGGGGCAATCGGCGCGAAAGCAAAGCACGGCGCGATACACTGCGCTTTCGCTAACGGCGATCACCTATGCGAGGGGAGAGCGCGCGCAGCGAGCGGCTCATTCCGTTCATCGCGCATCAATCACAACTGATCGCGCAACATGTGTTCAAAATGCCACAACTTCATGTTGTGTGAGGTTAATGAAACTCTTTCGGGTTCCGCACCGTTTTCCCGGTCCACGCAGCGCAAAAGCTGCGGGTCAATCAAACGGAGTTCGCACATGAACAAGATTTCCACTCTGCTCGTTGCCGGTTCGCTGGTCGCCTTCTCGGCACCTGCAATGGCTCAGGACACCGGCAGCTTCGATGGCTTCCGTATCCAGGGCGTCGCCGGTTATGACGCACTGAAGGCAGGCAGCAGCGTCGATGACGACGCCAATGCGGACAACGATCAGTCGATCGACGGCCTCGTATACGGCGTCCAGGTCGGTTACGATTACGATCTCGGCAATGCGGTCATCGGCCTCGAGGCCGAACTGACCGATTCCACCGCCAAGACCGAATTCGTGAACGGCGATTTCGAAGGCTTCGGCTTCGGCCAGGTCGAAGCGGGCCGTGACCTGTTCCTCGGCGCGCGCGCCGGTGCAAAGGTCGGACCGGACCTGCTGCTCTACGCCAAGGGCGGTTACACCAACGCCAAGCTCAACATCCTCGCGAATGACGGCACGACCGAATATAACGAGGACTTCGATCTCGACGGCTGGCGTGCCGGTGCGGGGCTCGAATATGCGATCAACCCGCGCACCTTCATGAATGTCGAATATCGCTATTCGAACTACAGCGAAGGCGAAGTCGATTTTGACGGCGACCTGGCCGACAGCGACCGTTTCGACGTCGATCTCGACCGTCACCAGATCATGGCCGGTCTCGGCGTTCGCTTCTAAGCGCGCCCGACCGAGTCTGATCGAGGGCCGGGGAGCGCGTCATGCGCTTCCCGGCCTTTCCGTATCAGCGGCGCGCGCAGGCGAGCGTGGCGGCATCCATCGCAGTGGCCGCCCCGGCCAACGAGTAGGTGTTCGAGAATCGCCGTCCGCGCGTGTCGGTGGCGCGGATTACCATCCGGTCTGCCGAACGCATGGCCGCGACGATCGCCGCATCCATCGTGCGGTCCCTCGCCCAGGCATCGCCGCCGCCGCCGGTCAGTTCGAAACGCTTGTCGCCGATCGACACGGTGATCGAGGAATCGCGTCGCAGTTTGCGTGATAGCCGGAAATGGACCTGCCCGCGAAGGCCGCGCCGCGGCCAGGTGCCGATGGTGGCGAAGGGTTCGAAATCGCGTTGCAGCCTGCTGGCCGCGGGCATGGCGATCGCATAGCAGCGCGGCACGGCGGCATCGCGGAACGCGCCCCAGTCGGAAAATACGCCCAGGCTGTCCTTCGCGGACAGGGGCGTCGTCAGCGCCAGCCCCGCGATCATGGCGAACAGGACGGCGCAAAGCCGCAACGGCTTCGAAGAAGGGCGGGTCTGGAACAGCATTCGGCGCATGGTCAGCGCCAGCCTTATGGCGCTGCGCGTGATCAAGCTAGGCCCCGGCATGTTCGCGGGCTAGCGGATAGGAAATCGCCACGATCTCCCATTCCTTTACCCCGCCGGGCAGCCGGACACTGCGCAGATCGCCGATCGCTGCACCCTTGAGCGCGCGCGCGAGCGGGGAAGACCAGCCGATCCGGCCCGCGCCGGCATCCTGTTCGTCGTCGCCCACCAGCGTCACGACGCGTTCCACGTCATCTTCGTCGGCCAGCGTAATTGTAGCGCCGAAAAAGGCGCGCGAGGTGTCCGGCTGGTCGGCGGGGTCGATGACGCGGGCGGCCTTGAGCCGCCGCGCGAGATGCGCCAGTTCGCGATCGATTTCGCGCATGCGCTTGCGGCCATAAAGGTAATCGCCGTTTTCGCTGCGATCGCCATTGCCCGCCGCCCAGCTAACGATCTCCACGATTTCGGGTCGCTCGGTGCCAAGCAAATGGTCGTAGCGCGCCTTCATCGCGGCATAGCCGGCGGGCGTGACGGGATTGGATTTGGGCGTCATGGAGCATGCGCCCCTAGCGCAAATCAGCCTGGCAGGTAATTGCGAATATCACGTTCGTAACCCGCCGACTTGTCAGGATGCATATTAGCATAGCTGATTGCGTTCCCGATCACGCGCATGACGTAATAGCGCGTTTCGAAATTGGACGGGATCTGTTCGATCCAGGTCACCCAGTCGACTGCGCCCGTGCGCGGATCGCCGTTGAGCCGAAGCCATTCGTTCACCCGTCCGGGGCCGGCGTTGTAGGCGGCAATGGCCAGCGGATAGGCCCCGCCATAGCGGTCCATCAACCGGGCGAAATGGGCATCGCCCAGCCGGATATTGTAGCTGGGGCTCTCGGTCAGATTGGCCGACATGTAGCGCACGCCGATTTTCCCGGCTTCTTCGCGGGCCGTGCCGGGCATCAGCTGCATCATGCCGCGCGCACCGGCATGGCTTACGCGGTTGCGGTCGAACTCGCTTTCCTGGCGCGCGATCGCGTGGACCATTGTCCAATTGGCGCCTGCATGCGTTTCGACCGTCGGATAACCGATGCGTTCGAACCCTTCGAGACCGTGTTCGCCGGCAACCAGACCCGCGACGACCGCCATTTCGTTCAGTCCGGTATCGCGAGCGAGTTGCCCGACCAGCGCCATCTGCTCAGGCGTGTCGGCCTTGTCCGCGATCGCCTCGAAGAAAGCACGTTCGGTCCGCCAGTCGCGGCGATTGCGCGCGATCGCCCGTAGCGCACCGGTAAGCGGATCGGCTTCGAAAGCGGCGCGCTGGGCGCTGTCGGCTGCCGGAACCGTAGCAAAGCCGGGCATGGGCTGCCCGAGCTCGCTCAGCGCCAGCTGGCCGTAATACCAATCGGGATAGTCGGCAGCGATGGCCCAGTATCGCTGCGCGCCTTCGGTATCGCCCGCGCGCGCTGCGGCGCGGCCCGCCCAGTAGAAACCCTTCGAGCGGGTCAGCGGAGTCTTCGCGGCGGTGCCATAGCGATAGAACAGCGGCGCGGCCTGCGCGCCGTCACCCAGCGACCAGAGCGCCTTGGTGCCGCCCAGCCACATCAGGTCGGTATATTTGTCGCGCAGCGTGAAGGAGCCGTCCGAAATATCGGTGCCCGGCGCAAACACATCGTCGACCTTCGATGCAATGCTGACCGCCTGCGTCGCACCTGCGCTCTTGGCGACCGCGAGCGCTTCGCTGATGAACTGCGTCCCGTCGAAAGCGGGCGTGGTGAAGGCGGCGCGGCTGGCAAGCAGGTTGACCGCTTCATAGGGCTGGCCGGAATTGCGGTAGTAGCGCGTCAGATTGTAGACATAGCCGGCCTCGCGCATCGCATCGGCGGGAAGGCGCAAACCTGCCTGCTGCGGCGTGCTGCCCTGCAGCAGCGCCAGCCGCGCCTGCGCCGTGTCACGATAGGCGGGGGATACCCGCATGACATGGCGCGAGGCAGCCTCGTAATTGCCCTGCCACAGCAGCGCATCCATCCGGGCGTCGTGATCTTCCGGCGCGAAACGGCTGCCGAACAGGCCCTGCATGTAAAGCTCCGCAGGGCCGCTCATGGTGCCGCTGCGCCAGGCTTCGCGTGCCACTTCGAGCGCTTCGGGCCGATCGAGCGAGGCCAGCGCGAGCGCGTAGCGCGCGCGGCCGCTGTTGGTAAGCGGCGAATGACGGTCGAAGAAACCGACGAGGTCCTGCGGGGAGGGCGCTTCCTCGTCGAGTGCTGCCTCGGCGCGGCGCTGAAGCAGTTCCTGCTTGGGGAAATCGGGGTAGGAGGTGATGAACCCGGCATAGGAGGCAAAGGGCAGGTCGTCGCGCGCGGTGAGATATTCCCACTGGCCAACCGCCTGGTCCATCTGACCCGGCTGCTGCGCCACGAGGCTGCTGCGACCGGCCTCCTGCGCCTGCGCGGTGGCGGGGAAGGCCAGTGCGGTACCGGCCATCAGTGCGATCGAGTAAATAGTTTTTCGTCCCATGCTGGACATAGTGCCCGGCCCCTCCTTATCAGGCGCTGAATGAATTGTGGCGCACATGCGCCGAAAATCGCCTTGTTTCATACCCCTAACGCAGGACCACCGTAAATGTTCTCAGGCTCGATTCCGGCTCTGGCAACTCCTTTTCGCGACGGATCGTTCGATGAAGCCGCTTTTCGCAAGCTGGTCGACTGGCAGATCGACAACGGCAGCAAGGCGCTGGTTCCCTGCGGCACCACTGGCGAGACCTCGACGCTGTCGAATGCGGAACATCACCGCGTGGTCGAAGTATGCATCGAACAGGCCGCCGGGCGCGTGCCGGTCATCGCCGGTTGCGGATCGAACGACACGCGCAACGCGTTGATGCACATGCAGTTTTCCAAGAAGGCCGGGGCTGCCGCGGGCCTGTGCGTAGCTCCCTATTACAACCGGCCCAGCCAGGCCGGCCTGATTGCCCATTTCAGCTATCTGGCGGAAAACAGCGATCTGCCGATCGTGCTCTACAATGTTCCCAGCCGCACGGTGACCGACATCGAGGATGAGACCGTGGTCGAACTCGTCCGCATGCACCCCGACCGGATCGTGGCGATCAAGGACGCCAGCGGCAACCTTTCGCGGGTGGCCGACCACCGCATGGGGCTGGACAGCGAGTTCTGCCAATTGTCGGGCAATGACGAACTGTGGCTGCCGCATTCGGCCGCGGGCGGCGCGGGATGCATTTCGGTGACCGCGAATGTCGCCCCCGCGCTGTGCGCCGAGTTTCACGAGGCCATCGCCGCCAATGAACTGGCGAGAGCGCGCGAGCTCAACGACCGCCTGTTCCCGCTGCATTACGCAATGTTTTCCGACGCCAGCCCGGCGCCGGTCAAATATGCGCTCAGCCGCGTGCACGACTGGTTTTCGCCCGATGTCCGCCTGCCGCTGTGCAATGCGAGCGAGGCGAGCCGCAAGGCGGTGGACGAGGCGCTGGAAATCGCCGGGCTGGTCTAGAAGACTTCGTCCTCGTCGAGCATGGGTGCGGCGGGGAAGGGCGGATCGCTGACGGCGAGCGCCTCGACGATGCTGTCGGCATGGTCGCCTGCATGGTCGAGCGCGTCGACCGCGGCGACGTGAAACAGCGCATCGCCCTGGTTGACGATCGGCAGCGTCGCATGGCCGATGATGACCCCGTCGCTGGGGCTCACGAGGTCTTCCTGATCCTCGCCGAACAGCCCGCCGACGCGCGCCAGCAGGTCGCCCGTGCGGACGATGTCTCCCGATTTGCGGACGCGGTGCGAAACCCCGCCGCGCGGCGCGCGTACCCAGCTCGACCGGCTGGATCGTACGGGCACGTGCACTTCGGCCAGCCCGTCGTCGGCATCGATCATCCCGATATGCGCCAATACGCGCACCACGCCCGCGACGCCGGTCTCGATCGAGAAGCGGTCGAAGCGCAGCGCCTCGCCCGCTTCGAGCAGCAGCATCGGCACCTCGCGGTCTCCAGCGAGCGCGCGCATCGAACCGGGCCGTAGCGGGCTCTCGATGATGATCGGCGCGCCGAAGGCCATCGCCAGCTCGGACAGGTAGGGGCTGCCCGATGCGATGCGGATCTGGGGCAGGTTGTAACGGTGGACTGCAGCCGAATGGATATCGATCCCCAGCGCGCAGCGGTCGATCACATGGGTAAGGAAGCTATGCGCCAGCTGCGAGGCGAGGCTACCGCGCTCTGCCCCCGGGAAGCTGCGGTTGAGATCGCGGCGATCGGGCAGGTACCGGCTGTGCGCGACGAAGCCGTAGATATTGACCGCAGGGGCGAAGATGATTGTCCCCGCAAGCATGTCGGGGGCAAGCCGCGTAAGCAGGCGCTGGATGATCGCCGTGCCGACGATCTCGTCGCCATGCACCGCCCCGCTGACGAAGACGCAGGGGCCGGGCCGCGAACCATGCATGACGCGCAGCGCCAGCGCCGCATCCAGCCCGGTGACCTGCTGGCTTACGGGAATGGCGACCGTCGCGCAGGTGCCCGGCATGATCGTCTGGTCGTGAAGGCGGAAGGCTTCGCCGGTATCGTCGCTGCTCATGCGCGCCCCCCGCCATGCAAAACCGGCGCAAGGCAAGAGAATTCCGCGTGCGGCGGTTTGGATTTGGGCACCGTTGCAAGCAAAGATCGCGCCGGAAAGTACCGAGATCAGCGAGCAATGCGTCGGCAGAGCGAGATGGCGCCCCGCCTGCCGACGCATATTGCTTTTGCCAGCTGCGCTGGACCCGTCAGTCGGCCGGGTTGTGCCGTTCGACGAAGCCCACGGCCGCTTCGAGCATCTGCAGCCGGGTGCTCGACAGCGACAGCCAGTGATCTTCGCCTTCCAGCCGGACGAGCTCGTAAGACTTGCCTGCGTCCTTCAGCGCATCCGCCATTTTGTCCGAGTGGCTGAAGGGTACGACCGTATCGTCTTCGCCGTGGATCAGCATGATCGGAGCATCGGCACGGTCGGCAAACCGGCGCGGGGATACTTCGTCCCAGCGATCGCGCGGGCCGAGCTGGTCGAGCAGCCGTTTCTTCGTGATCCGGTTCTGTGCTGTGCGCGTGTCTTCATTGTACATCGCGGCAATATCGCTGACCGGGGCGACGGCAACAGCGCATTCATACAGGCCCTGCTGAAGCGTGACACCTGCAAGCGCGGCATAGCCGCCATAGCTTGCCCCGACGATGCAAGCGCGATCACGATCGACAATGCCTTTGTCCGCCAGCATGGCGAGGCCATCCGATATGTCGGTCTGCATTTTCCTGCCCCATTCGCCGTAGCCGGCCAGTTTGAAAGCGTCGTCGCGGTTGGTCGATCCGCGAAAGTTGGGTTGGAACACGGCGTAACCCCGCGACGCAAACGCCTGCGCCCACCAATCGAAAGCTTCGGAATCGGAGCTATGCGGGCCACCATGCGGGAGCACTACCACCGGGAGGTTCGTTGCCTCACGGCCCGGCGGGAGCGTGAGGATACCGTCCATTTCAAGCCCGTCCGAAGCCGTATATTCGACGGTCGATACCGCACCGACTTCATTGGGGCCGAGCTCCTTGCGTTCGTAGGCGATGGCGTCGGCTTTGCCGGATGTCAGGTCCACCACGAACCAGGTGCCACTGTCCTTGTTGCCACTGGTCCTGACGAGGACCTTCTTGAAGTCCGGCGACCAGTCGACCATCCGCATGTCGAAATCGGCAAAGGCGCTGCGAATGCCAGTCGCCGCAGACTGGAATGCGGGATCGCGGAAGACGGGCCCCTTCTTCTGGTCGAGATAGCCGATCAGATTGCCCGTGCGCTCGTCCCAATACAGGCGGTCGACGTGTTCATCCGGCAAGAACGGCGTGGCCACACCGCCTGCCAGTGGGACTTCGTACCACTGGGTGATGTTGTCTTCGTCACGCTCCGAATAGATGACCGTGGTGCCGTCATATCCGAGGCCGACGAGGCCGACGCGGCCATTTCGCTCATTGCCGCTGGCAATCGCATCACCTTGCGGACCAGCAAGTCTCCAGTCGCCGTCATCGGCACTGACATCCATCATCGCAGCGACTTCGCCGCGCGCGTCCAGCAACCAGTCGCGCGAGATGCCCTCGCGCGCGGCAGTGGCAACGCGTGTGGGTTGGTTCTCCCTGGTGTCGACGCCATAGAGGTAACGGCGGCCGTGCTTCCAGATCATGTTGGTGCTGGCAACACCGCCTGCCTTCTCCAACTCGATCGCGCCGAAATAGGCCATCCACCGATTGTCGATGAAGCGTGTGCCATAGCTACCCCAAATCGCATCCACCAAATCGCGCGAGCTGCCGAAGACGGTTTCGATCTCGCCCTTATATGTCACCGGGATCAGGCGGGCGACGTTGAATTCAGCCATGTTGGTAGTGAAGCCCCGGAGATCTTCGGTCTGGCCGGTGACGAGCAGGATCTGGTCGTCGCCGACCCAATCGAAATACCGCACCTTGGCGTCGCCGACCGCGAGGCGGCTGATCAGTTTCATGTTCGAATCGAGGAAGAACAGTTGCCGGGTTCCCTCATGCGTCAGCAGAATTGCGATATTCGCTCCGCTGGGCGAGATCGAGGCATCTTCGACGTCCGGAAGCGCGCCGAAAGCCGCCAGCGGGACCTGTTCCTGCGCGGCTACACTCGGTGCGGAAAATGCGAGAGAAAACGCGGCGAATGCCGCCGCGAAATGCGGAAATACTTTCATACGACCCCCTGAAAACGTTCGATAATCCTGCCGAAGTGCTCAGCGCGTTTCAAGGGGCAACCTTCAAGGGCTTGGCGTTTCTCCCGCCAGCACCTACATGCGCCCACCCTATGGCACGCCCCAAACCCGCCACTTTCGACAAGCAGAAGACCGTCGCCGACAACCGGCGCGTGCGGTTCGACTATTTCGTCGAGGAAACCTTCGAGGCCGGCCTCGCGCTGCAGGGGACCGAGGTCAAGGCGCTGCGGGCGGGCGAGGCGAGCATCAAGGAAAGCTACGCCGAGGTCCGCGACGGGCAGGTGTGGCTGGTGAATGCCAATATCCCCGAATATTCGCACGGCAACCGACTGAACCACGAACCGCGCCGGCCGCGCAAGCTGCTGCTCAATGCGCGCGAGATCGAGAAGCTGTTCGGCGCGGTCGAGCGCAAGGGCATGACGCTGGTCCCGCTGTCGGTCTATTTCAACTCGACGGGCCGGGCCAAGGTCGAACTGGCCCTGGCCAAGGGCAAGCAGGCGCACGACAAGCGCCAGACGATAAAGGATCGCGACTGGAAGCGCGACAAGGCACGGTTGATGCGCGATCGTGGATGAGCGGGCCGGCGGGCCCTTTTATTGCGCACTTGCGTTAACCACATCGACAGTGATGCCGCATTCGTCGCAAGCCCCTTCCGCCGCGCCCTTGCAACCGCCAATGAGGCGGCGCATGGCAAGGGCGTGGCAATGAGCAAGCGTAGATCGAAAACGGCACTCGCGGACTGGCTCCGCCTGCGCATGCCGACGCGCGAGCAAATGGCGCGCAACAAGTACCTCCAGCCGATCGCGCACCGGTTCCTGACGCCCGAACTGTGGCGCTTTACCCGCCGCAGCGTGCCGCGCGGCGTTGCGCTGGGCGTGTTCGCCAGTTTCATCATTCCGGTCGGACAGATCTTCCTGGCCGCGTTCATGGCGCTGCCTGCGCGTGCCAACGTACCGCTGTCCACGCTGGTGACCTTCATCACCAATCCCTTCACCTTCCCGTTCTGGGCAGTGGTTGCAAACAAGCTGGGCGCGTTCCTGCTCAAGGTCGATCTGGCAGCCACCGGCGGCGCGGCGCAGGAAGAAATCACCAGCGGGCGCTGGGCCTGGTTCATCGAACTGTTCGCCGATGTCGGGGTTACCGTGCTCGTGACGATCTTCGGCTTCATCGTCCTGGCACTGGTCGGGGCGGCGCTCGGCTACCTGGTCAGCAGCGTGGTATGGCGCTTCGTCGTCGCGCACCGGCGCAAGCGCAAGCTGCGCGCGATGGCGCGGCCGGCGGCACGGTCCACGGCGGGGAAGCTGCGCGAATGATCGCCAAGGACGAGCATCCGGTATCGACCCTGCCGCCCGTGCCGCTCATGCTCGGCGTGGTGGCGGCCGCGGCCGTATCGGTGGCCCTGGTGTGGCTGAGCACGCCGGAATCGGCCGTCGCGCTCGCCTATGGCGGGGCGCTGGTCACGGTGCTGCTGATGCTGCTGGTCATCGCCCGGCTCAAGAGCCCGCCGGCCGAAGCGCAGATTGCGCAGACCGATTGGTCGATCACCAGCGCGGCAATGGAAAACCGCCGCCGCGCCATTGCAATCATCGACCGCGCCAACCGGTTGGTCTGCGCCAATTCGTCATATGAGGCGTGGTTCGAGAGCACCGCGGCGCCATACGATCTGGCGTTCGAACCGGACACGCAGGAGGCAGTAATCGCGGGAACGCGCAATGCCTGGCGCGACGGATCGGCCCGGGTCGAGGATATTCGCCTGACTGGGTCGGACGCCAGCTACGAGCTCCAGCTCGAGCGCATCGGCCGCGGCGAGGCCTATCTGCTGTGGCGTTTCTCCGAAATGCACCAGGAACGCACTTACGATGGCCTTTCCGAACAATTGTCGGGTGCGTTCGGTGAATTGATGTCGCGTGCGGGGATCGAATCCGCGCTGGTCGCGCCGAATGGTATCGTCCTGACAACGACCCCCGGACTGGCCGAACGCGCGACCGGCAGCCGCGACAATTCGCTCGCGGGGCTCGAATTCGTGCAATTGCTGCGCTCGGACGATCGCGACCGCATCTTCTTCGCGCGCGAAGGACAGCAGGGCTCGCCGCAGACGCTGATCCATATCCCGCTCGATACGCCTACCAGTCCGCGATTGAGCGATGCCGACGAAGCGCCCTCGTTGATGCTCCTGATCGACAGTTCGGTGGGTATCGGCGGGGGAACGGACAGCAATGGCAAGGCCGCGATCCCGCAGCTCGAAGCCCTGCTTTCGGCGCTGTCGCTGGGTCTCGCGCTGACCGATCGCGACGGGCGGTTCCTGTTCGCCAACAAGGCCTTCCTGCGTGCGGTCGAACGCGTCGATCGGGGGCTGCCGCAATTCCCCTCCGATCTCGTGGTGGGCGAGGACAAGGCGGCGATGGCCGATACGGTGCGCCGCTTCGCCAAGGGCGCGACCGCCAGTGGCGACATGGCGGTGCGGCTGGCCAACGACAAGGAAGAACCGGTGTCGATGGGCCTCGCCGGGGTGCGCGGTCTCGGCGATGCGGCAGTGCTGCTGTCGATCTCCAATTCCTCGGAGGAAAAGCGCCTGCGCCGGCAGGTGGCTCAGGCCACCAAGATGCAGGCGGTGGGCCAGCTGGCCGGCGGGGTCGCGCACGATTTCAACAATGTGCTGACCGCGATCATCGGCTATTGCGACCTGATGCTGCTGCGCCATACGCCGGGCGACAGCGATTACGACGACATCCAGCAGATCAAGGCCAATTCAAACCGCGCCGCCAGCCTGACGCGGCAATTGCTCGCCTTCAGCCGCCAGCAGACCCTGCGCCCGGTGGTGTTGCAGCTGCCCGACGTGGTGAGCGAGGTCAGCCAGCTGCTCAAGCGGCTGATGGGCGAGAAGATCGAGTTCTCGGTCCGCCACGACCGCGAACTGGGTTCGGTCCGGGCCGACCCGCAGCAGCTCGAACAGGTCATCATCAACCTGGCGGTGAACGCGCGCGATGCGATGCAGGCCAATGCGCTCAAGCGGGGCAAGCAGGACTGGAAGGGGCGGCTCACTCTCGCAACGCGGCGCGTGTCCGCGCGCGACGTGCGCAAGATGGGCATCGATATCATGCCCGCCGACGATTACACCGTGCTGATCGTCCAGGATACCGGCGGCGGCATACCCGAAAGCCATCTCAACAAGATCTTCGAACCCTTCTTCACCACCAAGGAGCAGGGCAAGGGCACCGGGCTGGGCCTCTCGACGGTCTACGGGATCGTCAAGCAGTCGAACGGGTTCATCTTCGCCGACAATGTACAGGGTCCCGACGGCACCCCGATCGGCGCGCGTTTCACCATGTACCTCCCGGTGCACAAGGGCGAGCTGCCCGCGAACATGCGCAGCGAGGAAATCGAGGAACCCAAGGCGACCGAATGGTCCGCCGGGGGCAAGCTGCTGCTGGTCGAGGACGAGGACATGGTCCGCGCGGTGGCCGAACGCGCGCTGGTGCGCGCGGGCTATACCGTGACGACCGCGGCCGACGGCGAGGAGGGGCTGGCGGCGGTGGCCAATGGCGATACCGAGTTCGATATGATCGTGTCCGACGTGGTGATGCCGACGATGGACGGGCCGGCCATGGCGCGCGCAATCCGCAAGGTTAAGCCCGACATCCCGATCCTGTTCATGTCGGGCTATGCCGAAGAACAGCTGCGCAATGACATCGATATCGCGAACATGCATTTCATCCCGAAGCCGTTCAGCGTGCAGCAGATCAATGCGAAGGTTTCCGAAGTGCTCAGCGAACAGCGCGGATAGAGCTGGCGGAATTAAGGCGATTATCCCCTTGCGACAAGTAGGGTTTCGTGCTACATAATGGCATGGCCAAAAACACTCTCACGCTCCGCAAATTTCAGGACCGCTTCCCCACCGAGGAAAGCTGCCTAGAGCACCTCAAGCTGACTCGCTTCGGTGAGCGCCACGAGTGTGAGAAGTGCGACAAAGATGCGCAGTTCTACCGCGTCCAAAAGCGCCGCAGCTATGCTTGCGAGCACTGTGGCCACCAGATCTATCCAACCGCTGGAACACCTTTCCATCGCACCCGCACGAGCCTGCGCGATTGGTTCTATGTAATGTTTTTGTTCTGCACGACGCGGAACGGTGTCGCTGCCAAGGAAGTCGAGCGCCAGATCGGCGTCACCTACAAGACCGCGTGGCGCATGTGCCATGAAGTTCGGAAGTATATGGCTATCGTGGACGGTGACGAACCGCTTGGCGGCCCGTTCAAGACCGTGGAGATCGACGAGACGTTTATCGGCGGCTTCAAGCGCGGTGGGCAAGGCGGCAAAGGCAAGTCGGTAGTGTTGGGGATGCGCCAGCGAGACGGTGACATTGTAACGCGCGTTGTGGCCAACCGCCGCAGCGGAACACTGCTCCCTCATATTCACGCCTTCGTGAAGCCGCACAGCGAAGTGTATACGGACGAACTAATCGCTTACGGCGGTCTGCGCGCCCTCAACGGCTACTGGCACAAGACGGTGAACCATTCGAAAGGCGAGTATGTCTGCCGTAACAGCGGTGCGACGGTGAACGGTATCGAGGGATTCTGGGCGCAGCTAAAGCGCTCGATCAACGGGACGCATATTCACGTCAGTCAGAAGCATCTTCCGAAGTATCTTGGTGAGTTCGAGTTTCGTCACAATCGCCGGAACCGTCCGGAGATGATGCTTTCGGAGTTGATGACGGCTTTTCAGCGTTAGGGCCGGTCATCGCCTCTAGGAGGCGATCGAAGCGAGCCTGTTCGTTCTCCATTGGCCTATCCACTCATAATTGGGTCAAACACCGCTACGTCAAACTTGGGGTCTGCGAGATAGGTTTCAATCTTAGCTTCCCTAAGTCTGTTGAACTGTGCGGCTTGCCTTAGCTCTTTAAATTTTGAAATCACGGTGTCGTGAAGTGGTCTCCAAGCCTGGACAGCTTTGAAGAAGCCGGAACTGTCCCGCAACCGGTCGTGCTCTATCAAGCCGCTCACCACCTCATGGAGCTTGTGCACCCGCACGCGATATTCCACCAGCGCTTTCAGCAGGGCTTCTTGCGCTGTGTCCAGCGGCACCCCTCTCAATCTAGAGGGGTCGGACAACATCGGAATTAACTCCGGGGGGCGGTGAGAGTTAAGAATTCCGGCCCAGCCCAATTTGCCCGCGGGGTGATCGCTCCATGCGGCTTTAAAGTTGTAGGCTGATAGCCGCACCGCTTCTCGCACAGCATTGTCAGCTTGCGCCAAAGGCGTGGCGACGAAATTGGCAAGCGCCTGCTTTGCGCTGATTATATCAGCGGGCTCGGGAGGTGGAGCAGGCGGCGGACGCGTCAAATCTGCAATTTTTTGACGGGCATCGGCGAGACTGACCTCAGTCTCGGACCATTGCTCGTATGGGACACGCCAAATCCAGTTAACAAGAAAGCCGACAATGGCGATGGTCCCCCAAGACACCACCCCAATGAGCAAGGCCCAAAGGACCTCGTTCGGTGTTGCTTCGGGATCAAGCGTAAGCCTGTAATAGGATAAAACCGCTACTATTCCCGCAGCGGCAAGGGTGATTATACGGTTTGTCCAAGTGCCGAAAGTGTCCGTCATGGCCTTCGACCATGCGAAACTTGCTGATTGTCGAAATCTCCCCATCCGCACCTCATATCACGCACCCCCGACGAGTTGAGTGATACTTGTCGGAAAGGGATAATCCCCGGAATTAATTTCGTTCCCTACTTGTTCTTTGAGAACAAAGCCGATACATACTGCGCCAGTTGAAGAGTCGGTAGCCGGCTCTGGCCAAGTGCAGGAGGTAGTGTCATGGCGGCAAGTCTGAAGCTCGTAGAGGACAAGAAAGTGAACGCAGACCGCCAGAAGGCATTGGACGCCGCGCTCGCACAGATCGACCGCGCATTCGGCAAGGGTTCGGCGATGAAGCTGGGCCAGAAGGAAGCCATGCAGGTGGAATCGATTTCCACCGGCTCGCTCGGGCTCGATATCGCGCTGGGCGTGGGCGGTCTGCCCAAGGGCCGGGTAGTCGAGGTCTATGGTCCGGAAAGCTCGGGCAAGACCACGCTGGCGCTGCATGTCATCGCCGAAGCCCAGAAGGCGGGCGGCACGGCCGCTTTCGTCGACGCCGAACACGCGCTCGACCCGGTCTATGCCAAGAAGCTGGGCGTCGACATCGAAGAGCTGATCGTTTCGCAGCCCGACACGGGCGAACAGGCGCTCGAGATTACCGATACGCTGGTCCGCTCCAACGCGATCGACGTGCTGGTGGTGGACTCGGTCGCTGCGCTGGTCCCCCGCGCCGAGATCGAAGGCGAGATGGGTGACAGCCATGTGGGGCTGCAGGCCCGCCTGATGAGCCAGTCGCTGCGCAAGCTGACCGGTTCGATCAACCGCTCCAAATGCATGGTGATCTTTATCAACCAGCTGCGCATGAAGATCGGCGTGATGTACGGTAACCCCGAAACCACCACCGGCGGCAACGCGCTCAAGTTCTACGCCTCGGTCCGCCTCGACATCCGGCGCACCGGCCAGATCAAGGACCGCGACGAAGTGATCGGCAACGCCACTCGTGTGAAAGTGGTCAAGAACAAGGTCGCTCCGCCGTTCAAGCAGGTCGAATTCGACATCATGTATGGCGAGGGGATCTCGAAGATCGGTGAGATTCTCGACCTCGGCGTCAAGGCGGGCGTGGTCGAGAAATCGGGCAGCTGGTTCAGCTACGACAGCGTCCGCATCGGCCAGGGGCGCGAGAACGCCAAGAAGTTCCTTACCGAAAACACCGAAATGTGTGCCAAGTTGGAAGCCGCAATTCGCGGCCGCACCGACGAGGTCGCCGAAGAGATGATGACCGGTCCGGACGCGGACGAGGACTGAAGTCTCTTCAAGCGGGAGCGCGTCGGCCTTCATCCCCTGGCCGGCGTCCCAGCCGGACTGTCCCCCGGCGCTCCCGACAGAACGGAAAGCCGGTGCGCGCCGCTCGATGGCCGCACCGGCTTTTCCGCTTTTCGGCTGGCGACAGGTGCGCGGCAGCGCCCTAGGGTGCGCGCGAATCGCCGAATAGGGGAGCTGCCATGTCGATTACCGTCCATCACCTCAACAACAGCCGCTCGCAGCGGATACTCTGGCTGCTGGAAGAGCTGGGCGCGGATTACGACATCGTGTCCTACCAGCGCGATTCCGAAACCAATCTCGCGCCCCCCGAACTCAAGCAGGCGCATCCGCTCGGCAAATCGCCGCTCATCGAGGATGGCGACACCTGCGTCGCCGAAAGCGGCGCGATCATCCAGTATCTGTGCGAACGCCATGGCGGCGCGGACTGGCTTCCCGCACATGATAGCGAGGCGCACGTCCGGCATCTCGAATGGATGCAGTTCGGCGAAAGCAGTTTCTTCGTGCCCGTGATGCTGAAGATCTACGCGGGACGCCTCGGTGATGCCGCTGCCCCGCTGATGCCGCGCGTGGAAGAACAACTCGCCGCGCATGTCGCTTATGTCGAAGAGCACATTTCGGATGATCTGCATTTCTGCGGCGAGGGCTGGTCGGCATCGGATGTGATGATGAGCTTTCCTGCAGAAATAGCGGTGATGCAGGGCTATGCGGAGAAGGCGCCCAAGCTGGCACGCTTCGTCGAGGCGGTTCATGCGCGGCCCGCATGGCAACGCGCGCGCGAACGCGGCGGGCCCTATTTCATCTGGTGACGCGCCAATCCACCAAGGGTTGCAATCGCGTGGGCATCACCACAGAAGGCGGCGCGCTGCTGGTCAGTGCTATGGAAATTTCGTGACGGGACAGTCTATGAGAATTGCCGTTTTTGGGCTTGGCTATGTGGGCCTCTCCAATGCGATCATGCTCGCGCAGCACAACACGGTAGTCGGCTGCGATATTTCGGCCGATCGCGTTGCCATGCTTTCACAAAGGCGATCGCCCATCGAAGATGCACTGGTCGAGCAGTATCTGCTGCACGATGATCTCGATCTTTCCTTCACCACCAACTTCGAGAAGGCTATCGCTGGAGCGGACTTTGCGATTGCTGCAGTGCCGACCAATTACGATGTCGAGACCAACTTTTTCGATACGTCAGCGGTCGATGCGGTGATTGAGCAAGTGCTTGCCGCCACTGAGCGGACAGTGATCGTCATCAAGTCGACCGTTCCGGTGGGTTATGTCACCGAGGCACGAGCGCGCTTCGCCAGCGACCGGATCGTCTTCAGTCCCGAGTTCCTGCGTGAAGGCAAGGCGCTGTACGACAATCTCCATCCTTCGCGGATTATCGTCGGCGAACGATCCGAACGCGCGCAGCAGTTCGCCGATCTGCTGCTGCAGCCCGCGCTGGAAGATGATGTTCCGGTTCTGCTCACCAATGCCGAGGAAGCCGAGGCGATCAAGCTGTTCGCCAACACCTATCTCGCCATGCGCGTCGCCTTCTTCAACGAACTCGACAGCTATGCGCTGTCGCGCGGGCTCGATACCCGGCAAATCATCGAGGGCGTCGGTCTCGATCCGCGCATTGGCGGACACTACAACAACCCGTCCTTCGGCTATGGCGGCTATTGTCTGCCCAAGGATACCAAGCAGCTGCTGGCAAATTATTCGGAAGTCCCGCAGAACCTGATCCGCGCGATCGTCGATGCCAACCGTACCCGCAAGGATTTCCTCGCCGATCGCATTGTAGCCGAGAAACCCAAGACGGTCGGCATCTACCGTCTCGTCATGAAAGCCGGGTCAGATAATTTCCGTCAATCCTCGATCCAAGGCATCATGAAACGAGTTAAAGCCAAGGGTATCGAGGTGATCGTCTACGAACCGGTGATGGACGAGGACAGCTTCTTCGGCAGCCGCGTCGAGCGCGATCTTGGCACTTTCAAGGCAGAGGCGGATGTGATCGTAGCCAACCGGATCGATGATGCGCTCGAAGATGTCCGCGACAAGGTTTTCACGCGCGACCTGTTTGGTGCCGACTGATGGCCGAACAACGTACAGCTCTGATTAGCGGCTCGGCGGGTTTCATCGGTTATTTCATCGGCAAGCGACTGCTCGCCGACGGTTTCCGCGTTGTCGGCATCGACTCACTGTCCGACTACTACGATCCGAACCTGAAACGGCGACGCCAGGCGGAACTGCTTCAGAACGCCGGCTTTTCTGCGACGAACGAGCCGATCGAAACGCCAGGCCTCCTGGCCGATCTCTTTGCCGAACATCGGCCCGACGTGGTCGTCCATCTCGCAGCGCAGGCCGGGGTGCGCTATTCGATCGACAATCCGCGCAGCTATCTCGAAAGCAATCTGGTCGGTACCTTCGAACTGCTCGAGGCGGCCCGCGCGCATCCGCCGCAGCACATGCTGCTCGCCTCGACCTCATCGGCCTATGGCGCCAATACCGAGATGCCCTATCGCGAGACGATGAAGGCCGATCACCAGATGTCCTTCTATGCCGCGACAAAGAAGGCGAGTGAGGCCATGGCGCATTCCTACGCGCATCTCTTCGGCCTGCCGGTGACCATGTTCCGCTTTTTCACTGTCTACGGGCCGTGGGGCCGGCCCGACATGGCGCTGTTCAAGTTCACCCGCGCGATGCTCGCGGGCGAGAAGATCGACGTGTACAACCACGGCGAAATGATGCGCGACTTCACCTATGTGGAGGATCTCGTCGAAGCGGTCCGGCGGCTGATCGACACTCCGCCCGTACGGCCCACTGCGGCCGAGGACATCGCCGAAGGCGACAGCCTGTCGCCGGTCGCGCCGTGGCGGGTGGTCAACATCGGCAATTCGCAGCCGGTCCAGCTCGTCGACATGATCGCCGCGATAGAAGACGCGCTGGGTATCAAGGCCAAGCGCAACTTCATGCCCATGCAACCGGGCGACGTCCCCGCGACCTGGGCCGATGCCGAGCTGCTGCGATCGCTCACCGGCTACGTTCCCGGCACCGATATCCGCGAGGGCGTGAGGCGCTTCGTCGCGTGGTATCGCGATTACTACCAGATCTGAGATGCAATGACCGATCAATCCGAATGGACCGGCAAGGTCGGCAATGTCTGGGCCGAGGAATGGCAGCGCACCGATCGCAGTTTCGGACCGCTGACCCAAAAGCTGCTCGCGGCCGCGCGCAGCGGACCTTTCGCACAGGCACTCGATATCGGCTGCGGCGCAGGCGAGATCAGCCTGACACTCGCTGCTGGCGCGCCATCCTCGCATGTACTCGGCGTCGATATCAGCGACGATCTGCTGCAGGTCGCACGGGTGCGGGGCCAGGATCGGCCCAATCTTCGCTTCGAATTGGCCAATGCCGCAAACTGGCATGCGGGCGCGGCGGAAAGGCCTGACCTGGTCGTCTCGCGCCACGGGGTGATGTTCTTTGCCGATCCCACCGCGGCCTTCACGCACATTGCCGGCCAGGCGGCCCCCGGGGCGCGGCTCGCCTTTTCCTGCTTCCGCGAACGCGCCGACAATATCTGGGCGCGCGAACTGGCATCGATCGCGCCGTCGGGCGAAGAACCGGCGCCCGACCCCGAAGCCCCCGGGCCGTTCGCATTCGGGCGGCGTGAACGGACCGAGACCCTGCTCGCGCAGGCCGGGTGGACCGATATCGCGTTCGAAGCGGTGGATTACGGCATGGTCGCCGGCGAGGGCGCAGAGGCGGTCGCCGATGCGCTGTCCTATTTCCAGCGCATCGGGCCGGTCGCCCGCGCGGCAGCGACGCTGGAGGCTGCTCCGCGCGCGACAATGCTGGCGAAGCTGGAAGCACTGCTCGAAGCCCATCACCGCGATGAACAGGTGTCCTTGCCCGCGGCCTGCTGGATCGTGACTGCCCGCGCACCCGGTTGATCGTCTCTCATGCACAGTCTGGCCGGGCATTCGCGCTTGTCGCCCGCGCGCCGATTGCCTAACTGCCCGGTCATGACTTCGACCAACGACATCCGCCGCAGTTTCCTCGACTATTTCGCACGCCACGAGCATGCCGAAGTCGCCAGTGCGCCGCTCGTCCCCTTCAGCGATCCCACGCTGATGTTCGTCAACGCCGGCATGGTGCCGTTCAAGAACTCGTTCACCGGGCTCGAAACCCCGCCCGCGCCGCGCGCCACCAGCGCGCAGAAATGCGTCCGCGCCGGGGGCAAGCATAACGATCTCGACAATGTCGGCTACACCGCGCGGCACCACACTTTCTTCGAGATGCTCGGCAATTTCAGCTTCGGCGACTATTTCAAGGAGCAGGCGATCCTGCATGCCTGGACGCTGCTGACCGAGGAATGGGGCCTCGACAAGGACCGGCTGCTGGTCACCGTCTACCATACCGATGACGAGGCCTTCGACCTGTGGAAGAAGCTGACCGGCTTCGCCGACGATCGCATCATCCGCATCCCGACGAAGGACAATTTCTGGGCGATGGGCTCGGACGGCCCCTGCGGGCCGTGTTCGGAGATCTTCTACGATCACGGCGACCATATCTGGGGCGGCCCTCCGGGATCACCCGAGGAGGACGGCGACCGCTTTGTCGAGATCTGGAATCTCGTGTTCATGCAGTTCACGCAGGAAAACGACCAGATCGTCGGCGACCTGCCCAAGCCGAGCATCGACACGGGCATGGGGATCGAACGCATCGCCGCAGTGATGCAGGGGGTGCACGACAATTACGACACCGACACCTTCAGGAACCTGATCGCGGCGAGCGAGGGGCTGACCGGAGTGAAGGCCGAAGGCGAGAGCACCGCCAGCCACAGGGTCATCGCCGATCACTTGCGCTCGACCAGCTTCCTGATGGCCGATGGCGTCCTGCCTTCGAACGAAGGCCGCGGCTATGTCCTGCGGCGGATCATGCGCCGTGCCATGCGCCATGCACACCTGCTCGGCGCGAGCGAACCGCTGATGCACCGTCTCGTGCCCGCTCTCGTCACCGAGATGGGCCAGGCCTATCCCGAACTGCAACGCGGGCAGGCGCTGATCGAAGAGGTGCTCGAACGCGAGGAAACGCAGTTCCGCCGCACGCTCGACAAGGGCCTCAAGCTGCTCGACGAGGCGACCGGCACGATGGGCGAGGGCGGGACGCTGGACGGGCAGACCGCGTTCAAGCTCTACGACACCTATGGCTTCCCCTATGATCTGACGGAAGATGCGCTGCGCAGCCGCGGCATCACCGTCGACAAGGACGGCTTCGATGCGGCGATGGAGCAGCAGAAGGCGGCTGCCCGGGCGGCGTGGAAGGGTTCGGGCCAGTCGGCCAGCGAAGAGGTCTGGTTCGATATCGCCGATGCGCAGGGATCGACCGAGTTCACGGGCTACAATTCGACCACCGGCGAAGCCGAGGTCGTTGCGATCGTCAAGGACGGCGCGCAGGTCGATTCGGCCGGGACCGGTGACGAGGTGGTCGTTCTGACCAACCAGACGCCGTTCTATGGCGAAAGCGGCGGCCAGACCGGGGATGCCGGGCGGATATGGACGCCCGAAGGCTTCGAATTCGCAGTCGAGACCACCAACAAGCCGCTGGGCCGGCTGCACACGCATGTCGGCAGGATTGCCGGCGGTTCCGTCAAGGTCGGCGACGCGGTCCACCTGGAAGTCGATGCCGAACGGCGCGACCGGATCCGGGCGAACCATTCCGCGACGCACCTTGTCCATGCAGCGCTGCGCAATCGCCTCGGCGATCATGTCACGCAGAAGGGTTCGCTGGTTTCCGAAGACCGCTTCCGCTTCGACTTCTCGCATCCCAAGCCGCTCGGCGATGACGATATCGCGGCGATCGAGGTCGAGGTGAACGAGGAAATCCGTGCCAACGAACAGGTTGGCACACGGCTTATGACACCCGACGATGCGGTGGCTGCGGGCGCGCTGGCGCTGTTCGGCGAGAAGTATGGCGACGAAGTGCGTGTCCTCTCGATGGGCCGCACGGTCGGCGAAGGGCGCAATTATTCGGTCGAGCTATGCGGCGGTACGCATGTGAAGGCGACCGGCGATATCGGCCTGTTCAAGATCGTTTCCGAAAGCGCGGTCAGTTCGGGTGTCCGGCGGATCGAGGCGCTGACCGGCGAAGCAGCGCGCAAATGGCTTGTCGCGCGCGACGAAGCGGTGCGGGTCATCGCGGGCGCGCTCAAGACTTCGCCCGACGAGGCGCCGGCGCGCGTCACCGCACTGGTCGAGGAACGCAAACGGCTCGAGAAGGAACTTGCCGAAGCCAAGCGCGCGCTTGCGCTCGGTGGCGGCGGCGCGAGCGAATCCGGCCCCGCCGACGAAGAAGTCGGGGGCGTCACATTCTCAGGTCAGGTGGTTGAAGGGCTTAATCCCAAGGACCTGCGCCCGCTGCTCGATGAGGCCAAGGGCCGGATCGGCTCGGGCATCGCCGCTATCTGTGCGGTCAATGATGGCAAGGGCGCCTTTGCGGTGGCCGTTACCGACGATCTGACCGAACGCTTCAGCGCGGTCGATCTGGTGCGTGCCGGAGTCGAGGCGCTGGGCGGGAAGGGTGGCGGCGGCCGCCCGGACATGGCCCAGGGGGGCGGTCCGGACGGTGCCAAGGCCGACGAAGCTATCGCCGCGGTGCGCGGCAAACTCTCCGCCGGATAGGTTGCTTAGCTACGGTTGCGCGATTTGCGGCCGACTTCGGACTGGCTGCCGCGCGGGAGGTCCTGACCGCCCGTGTCGGCGGGCTTGTCGGCATTGGCAGTCGGCGGTTCGACCGTGCTTACCGGATCCTGCACGTTCTGCGGTTTGAACTTCTCGCTGTTCGGCGTCGGCTTGGTGGGGTCGGGGTTGCTCATGTCTTTCTCCTTTGCCCCACCAACGCATGGGCCAGCCGGAAGTTCATGAATTCCGCAAGGCGTCCGGATCGAGCGCGGCAAATACCTGCCTGACGTCGGATTGGGCCTTCGCAATGCGGGCCGATTTGCGCAGCGTCTCGCGCGACGCGGCTATTTCCGCCAGTTCAGCCTGGAGCGCTTCGAGCCGGACGGTCGTGTCCGGGTCGGGCCCGCTGGCGAGCGCGCGACTTACCAGGAAGGCCAGATCGCTCACCGGGCGCATGGCGAGGAATGTCTCGATCATCGGCCCCAGCAATTCCCGGTCGTCGCGCCAGTCGCGCCCTTCGAACAGGGTCTGGACGACATGCTGCCCCGCGCCGAAGCATTCGAAACGGAGGCAGCCGGCAAAGCCCTGTTCCGCGCGGTCCGCATAGATCGTACAGAGACCGTCATGACCAAGCTTGGGGCAGGGCTGGCCCGCTTCCTTGGCGGCGGCAAAACCCGGCATGTTCTCGGAAGGGTAGGCGATACAGCACAGCGCTGCGCAGCGTGTGCAATCCGAACTGGATTCCAGCCTTGTGGCCATCGGCTAAGCCTCGGTCGTACTGGTCCGCAGCTTTGGCTTGTAGGCCAGCGCGCCTTCCTGCTCGATCTGTCCGCGGAACTCGTCGCGCTTCTCGTGGATCGAGGCGATCACCGGGCCCATTGCGACGCCGATATCGACCAGCACGGCCTCGGACAGCTGCAGCGAGCTTTCGAGCGTTTCGGGTACCGCGTGGCTCGCGCCTGCGCGGTAGAGCTGGGCCGCATGCTGGACGTCGCGCGCACGGCACACGATCAGCAGGTCGGGATGTTCGCGGCGCAGCTTGGCGACAAGGCGCTGCACGAGAACGGGTTCGTCCATCGTCAGCACCACCGCCAGCGCGTTCTCGATACCCAGCCGGTCCATCGAATCGCCGCGCGCGGCATCGCCGAAAGTCGCACGGAAACCGCCGCGCTTGGCGCTTTCGATCAGGTCCGGGTCGGCATCGAGCGCGATATAGGGCTTGTCATGCGCGGTGAGCATCTGCGCGACGAGCAGGCCGACACGGCCCGCGCCGACGATGATCACGCGGGGTTCGTCGGCCGTATCCTCGGGCAGTTCGGGGACGGGTTCGACCCGTCGGGCGATGACCCGGCCGAGACGCGCAAGCAGCGGGGTGACGGTCAGGCCGATCGCGGTGACGATCTGCCAGAACTGCGCGGTACCGGGCTGGATCAGCAACGCCGAGCTGGCCGCTGCCAGAATGATCAGCGTCGTTTCGGACGGGCTGGCCATGAGAATGCCGGTTTCCGCCGCCGTGCTGCGCCGCGCACCCATCATGCGCAGCAACATGCCGGTCACCAGAGCCTTGAAAGGCAGGATCAGCAGCACCGCGGTCGCGATCAGGCCAAAATTCTCCCAGATCGTCTGGAGGTCGATGCTCATGCCCACGGTGATCAGAAAGATTCCGAGCGCGAGGCCCTTGAACGGCTCCATGATCGTTTCGACTTCGGCGTGGTATTCGGTCTCGGCAATCAGCAGGCCCGCGATCAACGCGCCGACGATCGGCGACAGTCCGACCGCCGCGGTGGCCAGGCTCGCGCCGATCACCACCAGCAGCGACGCGGCAAGGAACAGTTCGGGGCTCTTGGTGCGCGCAGCCTGCCCGAACAGCCGGGGCAGGGCGAAGCGGCCGAGGATCATCATCGCGGCGATGACCAGCCCGCCCTGCCACAGCGTGGTGAGCATGCCTTCCCAGCCTTCGCCCGCGGCATTGGGGGCCATGGCGCCGAGGAGGAAGATGATCGGCACGATCATGATGTCCTCGAACAGCAGCATCGACAGCGCTGCCCGGCCGACCGGTGAATGCGTGCCGGCAATCGGCAGCACGATGGCGGTGGACGAGAACGCCAGCGCGAAGCCCAGCGCCAGCGCACCGGTCCAGAACTGCCCCATCATCGACAGGGCGATCGCCAGCGAGCTGCCGATCACCAGCAGCTCCATCGCGCCGAGTCCGAAGACCAGCTTGCGCATCTGCCACAGCCGGTTGAAACTCAGCTCGAGCCCGATCGTGAACAGCAGCAGGATGATGCCGAATTCGGCAAAGGGTTCCAGCGCCTCCGGATCGGATATCGTTATGTGATTGAGCCAGGGGTGCTCGAACACCAGCCGCCCGAGGCCATAGGGCCCCACGAGGATGCCGATCAGGATGAAACCGATGATCGGCGTCACGCGGAAGCGCGTGAACACCGGGATCACCAGGCCGGCCGCGCCGAGGATGACCAGCGCGTCGGATACTGCCGGACTTGCGAATTCAGCCGATGCCATGGGACCTTCCGTAACCGCGCCGTGTCAGGCTGTCACGAAGCGATCCGCGCTAACCCCCACCCGGATGAGCGGGGCCGAGCGGTTCACGGCGCGGGCGGGGCTTGCCCGGGTGCTTGCCGTCCTCGTCCCATTCAATCCGGTAGAGGTCGAAACGACGATCGGCGAGATTGCGCACCGTCCCTTCGGCGCGCGCCCAGCTGAGATCGGCGAGATTGATGTCGCTGATCGTCAGCGTCTCGACATTCTCGCTCGCCTCGGCGGCGATTCCGTCGCGGGCGAAGGGGAAATCGCAGGGCGTCAGGATACAGCTCTGCGCATATTGGATATCCATGTTCGCGACATTGGGCAGGTTACCGACATTGCCGCTGAGCACGACGAAGCACTGGTTCTCGATCGCGCGGGCCTGTCCGCAATAGCGCACGCGCAGGTAGCCCTGGCGGCTGTCGGTGCAGAAGGGCACGAAGATGATTCGCGCGCCTTCGTCCGCCAGGCGCCGCGACAGCTCGGGGAACTCGCTGTCGTAGCAGATCTGCACCCCGATCGGGCCGCAGTCGGTCTGGATCACTTCGACCTTGTCGCCGCCCTTGATGTTCCACCAATAGCGCTCGTTGGGGGTGGGGTGGATCTTCTCCTGCGCATGCACCGCACCATCGCGCAGGCAGACGTAAGCGACATTGTGGATGTCGCCATCCTCCATCCGCGTCGGATGCGAACCGGCAATGATGTTGATGTTGAACCGCATCGCCATCTCGGAGATGTCGTTACGCAGCCGCGGGGTATACTCGGACAAGCGCTCGATTGCCTCGACGGGCGAGAGTTCCTTCTCCTCGAAGCTCAACAGCATAAGCGTGAAGAGCTCGGGAAAGACGATGAAGTCCGCCTCGTAATCGCTTGCGACATCGACGAAATATTGCACTGCACGCATGAACTCGTCGTAGTCGGCCACCTGGCGCGCCTGCAGCTGGCAGGTCGCGACACGCACCGCTTCGACCCCGCGGGGCAGCCGCTGCTTCACCGGTTGGTCGCGCTCGACATAGGGGTTGCGCCAGACCATCAGCACCGCATTCGCCATCGAGGCCTTATCCTCGGGCAGGTAGCCTTGCATGATCCGCTCGGGTTCGAACCCGTTAGCCAGCTGGAAGCGCAGCACGGGGTCGTGCAGCTTGCCCTCGACGATCTTGTCGAGGTACTCCTGCGGGCCCTCGACCCGTCGGCGGAACCGGCGGTAATTGGGCATACGGCCGGCAAATACGATCCCGGTCAGGTCCTTTTCTTCCGCCAGCGCACGCCGTTCTTCGTAAAGCCGGCGCCCGATGCGCACGCCGCGCACCTTGGGATCGACGCACATTTCGTAGCCGTAAAGCCAGTCGCCGGTCGGATCGTGGCGGCTGCCGTAACCATTGCCGGTGATCTCGTCCCAGTCGTGCGGCTGGAAGGCGAGCGCTTCGGCCAGCTGCATGGTCGCGCAATAGCCAACGATCTCGTCGTCGAGCAGCGCGACGAAGCAGCCTTCGCGGAAATTGTTGATCTGGCCGCGGATCTCGCCGTGCGTATAGGCAGGCATGTCCTCGTACACCCGGCGCACGAGATGCGCGATGCCGGGAATGTCCTTGATCATCGCATTGCGCACTTCGAGCCGGCGCTGGCCGAACTTCTCGGTGCCCTTGCGCCGCGAGATGCGCTTTTTCTGTGGCGGTCTGGCCATGGTGATTCCTGTCTGTTTGAGCGGCCCATACGACAAGACCGGGGCCGGCGTCACGCCGATCCCGGTCTCTTACGTCAATCGCTGGGCAATGACGAAATGGGTCGAAGGCTTCAGGCCTGCTTGGCCATTTCCTTCTCGAGGTTCTCGACGATCGCTTCGAAGAACTGCTCGGTGGTCATCCAGCTCTGGTCCGGACCGATCAGCAGCGCGAGATCCTTGGTCATCTTGCCGCTCTCGACGGTCTTGATGCAGACCTTTTCCAGCGTCTCGCCGAACTTCACGACTTCAGGCGTGTTATCGAAGCGCCCACGATAGATCAGGCCCCGAGTCCAGGCGAAGATGCTGGCGATCGGGTTGGTGCTGGTTGCCTTGCCTTCCTGGTGCTGGCGATAGTGGCGGGTAACCGTGCCGTGCGCGGCTTCGGCTTCCACGGTCTTGCCATCGGGCGTCATCAGCACGCTGGTCATCAGGCCAAGCGAGCCGAAGCCCTGCGCCACCACGTCAGACTGGACGTTGCCGTCGTAGTTCTTGCAGGCCCACACGAACTTGCCGCTCCACTTGAGCGCGGCGGCGACCATGTCGTCGATCAGGCGGTGTTCGTAGGTGATGTTCGCTTCGGCGAACTTGTCCTTGAATTCGCTTTCGAACACTTCCTCGAACAGATCCTTGAAGCGGCCATCGTACTTCTTGAGAATGGTGTTCTTGGTCGACAGATACACCGGCCAGCCGCGGTCGAGGCCGTAGTTCATGCAGGCACGCGCGAAGTCGCGGATGCTGTCGTCGAGATTGTACATCGCCATGGCGACGCCCGAGCTCTGGAACTCGTAAACGTCGAGATCGATGTTCTCGCCATTCTCGCCTTCGAAGACAAGGCGCAGCTTGCCGGGGCCGGGGATTAGCGTGTCCTTCGCGCGGTACTGGTCACCGAAAGCGTGACGGCCGACGACGATGGGATCGGTCCAGCCGGGGACGAGGCGCGGAACGTTGTCGATCACGATCGGCTCTCGGAAGACCACGCCGCCGAGGATGTTGCGAATCGTGCCGTTGGGGCTGACCCACATTTTCTTGAGGTCGAATTCCTCGACGCGGGCTTCGTCGGGGGTAATCGTGGCGCATTTTACGCCCACGCCATATTGCTTGATCGCATTGGCCGCGTCGATCGTGATCTGGTCATCGGTTTCGTCGCGCTTCTCGATCGAAAGGTCGTAATACTTAAGGTCGACGTCGAGATAAGGCAGGATCAGCCGCTCGCGAATCCACTGCCAGATGATTTTCGTCATTTCGTCGCCGTCGAGTTCGACGATCGGGTTCGCAACCTTGATCTTCGCCATGGGTATCCTGTTCGTTCGATAAAGTGTTGCGCGCGCCATAGCAGAGCGATGGCCGAGGGCAAGGGACCCGGGCCGGCTTCGACCGCAGTGGCTGCGTGAATAGGATTGCCGGCGAATCGCGTTGGCGGTTCGTGGCCGCTCATTCTACTCTAGCGGCCATCCCGAAGCGTGCGACTCGAGAAACGCTTTCGGAGCGCGCACGAAAAAACCGGCCGCGAAGCAAACCTCCGCGACCGGCTCTTTAAGTTCTAAGACTAACTTAGACGCTTACGGGGGTGTCGTCGTCGTCATCGGCAGCGATGATGACGCCGGCAACCACAGCGATGCCCGCCAGAATGGCGATGATCAGGCCAGCGCCGCCCAGTTCCGAGGTGTCCTTAGCCGAAGCCGACGAACGCTCGACGGCAACCGGAGCAGCCGAAGCAGCAACCGGCGCGAACGCCATAGCAGCGGCCGAAGCCGAAATGAGAATCTTCTTCGCAATCATCTTGTTCTCCATTGTGAATTCAGTTTCTTAACCGACACGCACATTTGACGCGCCGGCCGCGCCCGTATTCGTTCCCCCACCTAAATGATGAGATTGCTGGCCGCAACCCCCTTTTAGGCTGGTTGCTACTCAGATGAGTGAATGCTGCTCCTTCGATGCTATTGCGCCACAGTGCCTTTTGTTGAAGAGGTCACGACTGGAGCAGCCGGAGCGCCACATCTCATGAATTGCTTATCCTGACGAGCAGGAGCGCTTGAGGATGGGGGGCTTAAGGTATGGCCGTCCCTTGGTAAGCGCATCTCCGCCTCATCAGCTAGCGGGTTGCCGGGCGGCCAGTCATCATTGAGGTAGCCCACCGAGCTCCGGATGGGTTCAGGTTTGCCTTCTTATGAGGCGCGCTTTAAGGGCTTCGAGGACTGGATTCTCGGTTCTCGGCCAGGTCGTCGAGGACGTAAGTTGCACTTTCGGCAAAGGACAAGAAATGCTGTCGGATTCGACGATACTTGTAACAGGTGGCACGGGGTCTTTCGGGCACGCATTCGTGCCAATGACTTTAGCGCGTCATAATCCCAAAAAGATCATTATCCTTTCGCGAGACGAGATGAAGCAGTGGGAGATGGCGAAACTTTTCAAGGACGATCCTCGAATTCGTTTTTTCCTTGGTGATATTCGTGATCGAGAGCGACTCTATCGTGCATTAGATGGGGTCGATTATGTAGTTCATGCGGCTGCGACCAAGATTGTTCCAACAGCTGAGTATAACCCGTTTGAGTGCATCAAGACCAACGTCATCGGCGCGATGAATTTGATCGATGCGTGTATCGACAAGCGAATCAAGAAAGTTGTGGCCCTATCCACGGACAAGGCCTCGTCGCCTATTAATCTCTATGGGGCATCCAAGCTCGCATCCGACAAATTGTTTGTGGCAGGTAATGCGTATTCGGGGGGGCATGACACGGCTTTCAGTGTCGTTCGCTATGGCAATGTTATGGGTTCGCGTGGGTCCGTCATTCCCTTCTTTATGTCGATCCGAGATACTGGCGTTTTGCCAATCACCGATGCGCGGATGACTAGGTTTATGATTTCTCTGGAGCAGGGCGTCGAACTGGTCTGGCATGCCTTCGAAGACATGATCGGAGGCGAAATATATGTGAAAAAGATACCCTCGATGAAAGTAACTGATGTTGCTCAGGTAGTGGCGCCCAGTGCTCGTCAAGAAATAATTGGGGTGAGGCCTGGTGAGAAGTTGCACGAGCAGATGATTGGTATCGAAGATGCGCCTTTTACCTTCGAGTACGACGAGCATTTTAAGATCCTTCCGTCAATCAACGATTGGGCGACTTCTCAGGAACGGATCAAAGATGGGCGGAAGGTGGACGCCGATTTTGTCTATTCGAGCGAGACTAATGACGAGTGGATGAGGCAAGATGAGCTTCGAGCATGGGTCGAGCGAAATAAAGAGAAGCTGGGTGCTTTCTGATGATCCCCTATGGACGCCAGGATATTTCGGAAGCGGATGTCGAAGCAGTAGTTCGTGCTCTAAAGTCTGACTTCCTTACCCAAGGCCCCATGGTGCCGCGGTTCGAGGAAGCCTTGGCTCACAAAGTGTCTGCTCGGCATGCGATTGCCGTTAACTCTGCAACTTCCGCTTTGCACATAGCGGTGTCTGCTCTCGGATTGGGTAAGGGGGATCTGCTTTGGACGTCCCCAATTACTTTCGTTGCTTCGGCGAACTGTGCGCGGTATGTTGGTGCGGACGTCGATTTTGTTGATATTGATCCCGACACATTCAACATGTCGCCTCAGGCTCTCGCTTTTAAGCTAGAGGAAGCTAAGGCGGCCGGTCGATTGCCGAAGGTAATTGTACCTGTCCATATGGGCGGCCAGTCAGCGGCCATGAAAGAGATATCTGATCTGGTACGTCCACTCGGGATACGGATACTCGAAGACGCTAGTCACGCTATCGGAGGTGAGTATGAAGGGCTTCCAGTCGGCGCAGGTCTGTATTCAGATGTAACAGTTTTCAGCTTCCACCCGGTGAAGATCGTGACTACGGCGGAGGGCGGGGTGGCTGTCACCAATGACGAGCAGTTGGCTCAGAAAATGGCTCTCCTTCGAAGTCATGGCATTACCCGAGATCCGGGCCAAATGACCCAGTCTCCCGATGGTCCGTGGTACTACCAGCAGATCGAACTAGGCTGGAACTATCGCATGACCGAGCTGCAAGCAGCACTGGGCTTCAGTCAACTCGACCGATTGGACCAATTCGTCGACCGACGAAACGCGTTGGCTGATCGCTATGATGATGAGCTCACTAAGCTTCCCCTCGCTCTGCCAGGCCGACAGGCGCAGACGAGGTCATCTTTCCATCTCTATATAATACGGCTCTTAAATCCTGCTTCTGATCAGCATCGTTTGGTTTTTCAACGTTTACGAGACGAAGGGATAGGCGTGAACATCCACTATATCCCGGTACATTTGCAGCCCTACTATCGCGACTTGGGGTTTGATGTGGGAGACTTCCCCGTGGCGGAAGAATATTACTCTCGTGCAATTAGTATTCCGCTTTACCATTCTCTCGATGACGTGGAGCAGAGCAAGGTCATAAGCGCCGTTGCATCAGCAGTTTGTGATGAATAGCTCGACCGAAAGTGTGGTCGTAATTCAGGCTCGGACCGGATCAAGACGTTTGCCAGCCAAATCGCTTTTACCTCTTTCGGGGATGCCAATGGCGATTTTGGCGGCAAAGCGAGCAGCGAACACTGGTAGTAGAGTGATCTTGGCTACCTCAAGGGAAAGCGCCGATGACGCGCTAGCGAAGGAGGCTGCCGACCATGGTGTCGAGGTCTTCCGCGGCTCGCTTGACGACGTTCTAAGTCGGTTTTTATCCGCCATTGCTGATTATTCAGACGATGCTGTGATTATTCGGCTGACAGCCGACAATCCGGTACCGGACGGTGCACTGATCGACGAGGTAAAGCGTGAATTCCTCGATCGGGGACTGGAGTACATCACGACCACAGATCCCGCATCCGGACTTCCGTATGGTGTGAGTATCGAGATGACCCGGGCACGTTGCCTCCGCGCAATCGCACGCGATGCGGCGGGCTCCGCGAGAGAGCACGTCACAAGTGGCGTGATTTCCCGATATGGCAGCGAACCATTTTTGGGACGCAGTGCGTTGAAATTGAGTGGGTATCGCGTCACGGTGGATTCTCTCGACGACTACATGACCTTGAGGGACGTGTTCGAAGGCGTACCGAATGCGGAGTATGCGTCATGGTTGGATTTAGTCGAGGCGGCGAAGACCGGGCCGTACCAGCCTTCGTCCCAGCGCCCTGTGCCGAAAATCGTTATGGGTACCGCGCAGTTAGGTCTCGATTACGGAGTTTCGCGGGCGAAATTAGGCACTGACAGCGAACGAGAGTTCATGATCAAGCGCGCAATTGGAGAAGGTGTTTCTGCCGTTGATACCGCACGTGTCTACGGGACCAGTGAAGCCGTCATTGGGCGGGTGCTGGCTGAAGGGTGGGGAGGGCGGTTCGAGGTTATCACGAAACTCGATCCGTTGGTGGGACTTTCTGCGCAAAGTCAGGAATCAGAGTGGCGTCTTGCCACGGAGTGTTCGGTATGGCGATCTTGCGTGGCATTGGGTCTGGAGCGCCTGGACACGTTATTGGTGCACCGTGTTCAGCACCTGACCGTCGCCGGCGGCGCGGTGTGGTCGCAGCTATGCCGAATGCAACGAGAGGGCGTAATAGGAACTTTAGGTGCCTCTGTTCAAACGCCGGACGAGCTGCAACTGGCTCTTTCTACTGAGAATGTCGATCATATTCAGCTGCCTTGCAACCTGGTGGATCATCGTTGGAAACGTCATATTCCGCAATTGATTGCAGCGCGCCAAGAACGTGGTTTGCGCGTCCACGTTCGAAGTATTTTCTTACAAGGACTTCTACTCTCCCGCAATCCTGGCGATTGGGCGAGGGCGCATGTCCATCAACCTGAAGGTATATGGTCCTGGATGGCTAAAGCCTTAGCCCATACTCGTCGTCAGAACGCGGCGGACCTCTGTATGGCTTGGGCGCAGGCTCAGGAATGGATCGACGGGATTGTCGTTGGTGCCGACAATCTTACTCAGCTTACAGAAAATCTCGAATTAGCTCGAAACCCAGCGCTGACCGCGGAGGAGCTCGATTACGTCGATGCTTCACGCCCTCAGTTGGCACCAGAGACGGCCGATCCGTCACGCTGGCTGGCAAGGTAAAACAGATGCAACCACGCGGTAAATCGCTGTTCTCGCTTACGGGCAAGAGTATATTGGTAACTGGGGCATACGGATATCTGGGGCGCGCGATGGTCAGCGACTTGGCCCGGGCCGGTGCTCATGTATTCGTGAACGGAAGAAGCCCCGAGAAATGTCTAGCAATGGCGGCAGAAGTAAGAGAACTTGGCTTCTCGGCGAGCGCGGCGGCATTTGACGTTACCGATGATGAGCAAGTTGCGCGTTTTTTCGAAGACCTCGATGGCGCTCCATTAGATGGCCTCGTCAACAATGCATTCTCTGGCCGAGGCGGAACGATTGAGACGCTAACGGAAACGGCCTACGGTGAGGCTTACGAGGTGACAGTGACCTCTGCGCACCGTTTGATAAGGGCAGGCCTTCCTAATCTTCGACAAGCCGCCGCTCAATCTGGGTATGCCTCGGTCGTCAACGTTGCTTCGATGTATGGTTTGGTTAGCCCAGTTCACCGAAATTATGGACACCCTGATCAAACCAACCCGCCATCATACGGAGCGGCTAAAGCAGGCTTGATTCAGTTCACCCGATACGCCGCGTGTGAGTTTGGTCACGAGTTTGTCCGCATAAATGCTTTGGCCCCCGGTCCCTTCCCATCCGACGTAGTGCGGGGAGCGGACCCAGGGTTTGTCGATCGGCTGGCCCTAAGCGTTCCGATGCGCCGAGTTGGAGATGCACAAGAATTGAGCGGCCCTGTCATTTTCCTGCTTTCGGAGGCATCATCGTTCGTAAACGGGGCCATCCTGAGCGTCGATGGCGGCTGGACGAGTTGGTGAGCGGCCAAATGCATGTCGTGTTCCGATGTGACGCTTCTTACCAAATCGGTAGTGGCCATGTTATGCGTTGCCTTGCACTCGCCGATGCTCTTAGCGAGCGCGGTTCATTTTGCACGTTTGTAACGCGAAGCCATCCAGGCAATTCGAATGATCGAATTGTCGATCACGGTCATGGGCTTTATGTTCTGGATGCGGTCGCTGCCGCAAAGCGTCAGCTCGGGTCAGAAATCGATTATGCAAGCTGGCTCGGGCAACCTCAGTCAATTGATGCAGAGCAGACTAAAGATATTGTCGACCAGATTTGTCCGGACATGATCATCGTAGATCATTATGCTCTAGATTATCTTTGGCACCGCAAGGTTGGCTCTGATCGCTCCTTAATGGTAATCGATGATCTCGCAAATCGTCGATATGAGTGTGACTTATTACTAGATCAAAATTTCGGGAGGGCTGTAACTGATTACGATGGCCTAGTAGCAGGCGGTACAAAGTGTCTTATGGGACCGACCTTTGCGTTGCTTCGCCCCGAATTCAAGGCAAACCGCCCGAAGAGCTTGGCTCGCCGCCGGGAAATCGCAAAGCCGATGAAGCTCCTCATCTCAATGGGGGGCACGGACATTGACAATAGCTCCGGTCGGATTTTGACGGTGCTTAGCAATTCGCCGATCCGAGATGAATTGGATGTAACAGTAGTCTTAGGCCATTCTGCTCCCAACAAGGACGCTGTTCGGGACCTCATTGCTAGGTCGCCAATCGATGCTAAGCTATTATCGGGCGTAGCCGAAATGGCCGCATTATTCGTCGATATGGATCTCGCGATCGGGGCGGCCGGAGGTAGCGTTTGGGAACGTTGCTGCTTGGGAGTGCCCAGCTTGCTCCTGAGTATCGCCGACAACCAAAAAGCTGCTGCGTTAGCGTTGGGCAATTCAGGCATCGCTATCGACTTGGGAGATTTGCGCGTTGCGGGATGGGAAAATCGACTTCTGGAAACTTTGGAAGATCTCCTTAGAAGTGATAAACTAGCGCGATTGTCGACGTCCGCCGCAGACCTTGTTGATGGCCGTGGATCGGCGCGCGTAGCTTCCCATATTATCTCCCGCCTGGTGCATGTACGCGAGGCCAAAATCAGCGATGCCAAGGTGGTTTGGGAGTGGAGGCACGCAGGCGGTGCTACCCAATTCTATAAGTCGGACTCGGTAGTACCTTACCAAGAGCACCTTGAGTGGTTTAGTGATGCGTTAGGAGACACCCAAAGGCTCATGCTGATTATTGAATTCGAAGGGAGTGCCGCGGCACACATTCGCTTCGACCTTAATGGCAAAGCACGCCGTACAGCAACAATAAGCATTTCGATTGCGCCCGAACTCCGAGGCCGCGGGCTTGCGCAAGCTTTCTTGATCGCGGGAATGGACTTCGCCGCCTCGAAGGGTTTCCGCGAGATCTGCGCTTTAGTCCACCGTCAAAACATAGCATCTTTCAAGCTTTTCGGCAGCTGCGGCTTTCGTGAAGGAGAGCGTGATGGGAAATTTGTAAAACTGTACAAGGCACTGGGTGAACATCAGCCCAATGTCACTGGAGCGATCGGATAATGGCAAACATTCTCGAAATAGCTGGCCAAAAGATTGGTGCCGACCATCGGCCATATGTTATTGCGGAGCTGTCAGCGAACCATAACGGACGAATCGATGCTGCACTGGAGTTGATAGCCGCGGCCAAGGCTGCAGGCGCGGATGCTATCAAGCTACAAACTTATCGTCCTGATACGATTACCTTAGATAGCGACCGTCCTGAGTTCATGATTAGTGGTGGACTGTGGGATGGGCGGCGTCTGTTCGATCTATATGAAGAGGCGCATACCCCGTGGGAATGGCACAAGGAACTGTTCGACACTGCTCGCGCGCACGAAATTACGATGTTCTCGTCGCCCTTCGACAATTCCGCAGTTGATTTGCTGGAGGACCTAGGAGCGCCTGCATACAAAATCGCGAGCTTCGAGGCAGTCGATATTGCGTTGATCCGGTACGTTGCGTCGACTGGCAAGCCAATGATCATTTCCACCGGTATGGCGGATGCGGATGAAATCGGTGAGGCTATCGATGCCGCCAGGGCGGGCGGGTGTCGTGAACTGGCGGTTCTGCATTGCGTGAGCGCATATCCTGCGCCGCCCGCTGACTACAACCTGCGAACCATTCCCGACATGATCAAGCGTTTTGGGGTGGTCGCTGGATTATCAGACCACACGATCGATAATACAACTGCTATAGCCAGCGTCGCGATGGGGGCACGAATTATCGAAAAGCACTTTACCCTAGATAGGAAAGGTGGTGGGCCCGACGATAGCTTCTCGCTTGAACCTGGAGAACTTGCCCAGCTATGTTCTGGTGTGAGGACAGCATGGGATGCGCTTGGCGAGGTCGATTACGGTCGTAAATCCAGTGAGTCGGGAAATGTGGTCTTCCGTCGCTCACTTTATGCTGCGAAAGATATTGCGAAGGGCGAAACAATCTCGGCCGAGAACATGAGGTCGGTTCGGCCTGGCTACGGGCTCGCTCCTAAGCACTACGACGAATTGATCGGGAGGGTGGCGGCGCGAGACATCAAGTTCGCCGAACCGATTGAGTGGTCATGTCTTGACCCAATTTAATACGTAACGATCAAACGTTGGCGCTGGTGAAAAGCCTCATGAGAATTGCGAACAACATAGTGAAGACGTTAGTTTCCGATATTTGGACTAACGCAATAGGCTCTAGAGGAGAGTTCGCAGCGCTGCGCGCAGACACGGCATTCACGTTGCTAGAAGACCTTTCGGAAGATGTTTGTGCAGCGCTAATCAGTCGTATCGACGCCACACTGGAGGTGACTGCACATCCCAGAGTCTGGCGAGATAGCTCGGGTTCTGACGCTAGAATATGGGGATTCGAGAAGGACATTGGTCGTCTGATTGACGAGTTTCAGATTGAACGACGGATTACCGCGATCGAAAAGTATCTCGGCCGAACAGTCCGCTCTTGGTATCTGATGGCTAACCGCGTGGAGCCAGTAGTTGGTAATTTGGGATCGGGCGGCGGCCTGCACCGGGATTCGCCGTTCTCCCATCAGGTCAAGTGCATTTGGTATCTGACGGACGTGACCGACCAGAACGGGCCGTTTCAATATCTCCCCGGTTCGCATACGAACCTGTTCGGCTCCCGCAAGAAATACCCGCTCGGAGAATATCGGTTGAACCACCTGAGCAAGGACGACCACATGGTCGAAGTATTGTCAGGAGCCGGAACCCTTCTGGTGTGCGACACAAAGTGCATTCACGGTGGAAAGCCGATTGAAAGCGGCTCACGCTATGCTGTGACGCTCTACACCTCGCCTCATGAGGGCGAGTTCGCGCGCCAGTTGAGGGCCCTGGGGTTGAGCGCGCCGACCCAAATGAATTGACCAGAACAGTGATGAGCTATTATCTTCAGTCGTGTTCGATCGGCTTCTCGGCGGCTGGTCGGACAATACGATGGCGACAATCGCAGAACGCCCGTTCCCGGCACGTCCAATGACAATCAAGCTGTTGTTATTGCGAGGAGCACCGCTGCTTATCAGGCCGCTTGCCATTGCTCTGGAGGGCATGCTTGTCCCGGGTCAGAACATCATGGTTTTGGCAATCCCCGTCGCGATGCTTGCGCTGACGCTATCGTCAATTCCCGTCCACCTGTCCTACTATCAATCGACTGATGGCACAGAGCAGGCGAAAGCCAGCGAATATGCTTCTGGATTGACGATAGTTATCGCTTCGACGTTTCTCCTTCTGGCGACGATCCTTACCATCCTCGATGGTCAGATGGGCAGCCTGCTGGTGTCCGCAACCTGCATGGTTTTCCTTATCGAGAAGTTTTCGGATGAAAGTTCCCGAATGCTGGAGTTCCGCAAAGCGTTCGGATCATGGTTTCTCGTCCAGCTGATGCGATCGGGCTGGATGATCATTCCGGTAGGGCTTTATCTCTTCGGCGCCGATTATGAGGTAGCCTTTTTGGTTTCGGCGGTTGTTGTCGCCGCCGTTTCCGCTTTGGTATTTGTAAAAGTGACCGGCGTGATGTTCGAGATGGGGCGAAGCGGGTTGGACATAATCCGACGCAGACTTATCTTCTTGGCGGCGAGTTTCCTGCCAGCGTCCTACAGACAAATTCCCCGCATCATGATTACGCGCCTTTTCCCGGACTATGCGCACGTATATTTGGCCACCGCACAGTTAGCACAGGCTGCAGCGCTGCTATTTAATGTTCGGTTCCAAATCCCGTATCGCAAGGCCATCGCTAGAAAGACCGCTATCGTACAGCGCCTACGCCATAAAGTGATGATGCGTATCCTGGCGCTTCCCGCTATCGTGGCGCCTCTGTGGTTAGCTGGTGGTCTATTTGTTCTTCCCCACGAACTGCCCGATGCATGGCTTGCCGCGTTGCTTCTGCCTTTGTTGATTGCTGACGCGGTGACCTTCGCAGTTCTGGCTGCACATATGGACTACCTACAATGGATGCGGAAAGAGGCCAGGCTGCTCAGGACATACGTACTGAATGGTTCTCTTATGGCGATCCTGATTCTTCTCCTGATACTATTAGTGACAGGCGCGCACGTTAGTATCTTTGTCATTATCCCACCGTTCGTGTTGCTTGGAGTGGCATGGATATTGACTATCGACCGCGTCAATTTCTCATCTCCATACTCTCGACCGCGTTTGGATCGAAACGGCACCTACACGCCCCCCTTGCGGTAAACTCACTTTGTTCTAAGGCGAACGGACTTGCTTCACTGTCGAGTGCGCAGGGCCAGACCGAACGAGGAATACAAACAGTCATGTCGCAGAACAATTTAGCCTTGGCGACGTCGAATGTATTCAGGGTCAACTCACGATCCAATTTATCGAATCGAACTTCATTCTGGTCGAGAATGTCATTCGGCGAAAAGCTTATATTTTTGTATTTCGGGGCATTTTATTTTGGCCCGATGATGATTGATGCTCTTTTTGATTTAAAAATTAAGTACGTACTCAGCGGAGATCTAAATTTTTTCTGGCCTTTCATTTTATCAGTCCTCTACCTCTTCTTATTTTATTGGCTGAGGAAAATCATGGGCAGGGGGCTGGGAGTGAGTCTGCCATTCGCGAAATTCGCTTCTTCCAATGCTGTTGTAACCGTGGTATTTTTGGCATTCTTTGCACTCGCATATGAATTTTCTGCAACTTTCAGTACGGCGTTTCGTCATACCGAAAGTTACTCCTCTGCCGGTATTGTGCCGGTTGCAACCTTTGCGTTAAAAACCGTCTGCGCAATCTATGTTTTTGCTTCTTTGTCAAACAGAAGCGTTATAGAAATTAAGTTCTATCACGTACTGCTCTTCGTGTGGGGCTTGTATTTTGCATTTGTTAGTTCGAACGATGTGGTGCACGCCTTTGTTGCAATCTATTCGCTGTTTCAAAACTCAAGGATTGAGCTGGCCCGGCTGGCACGTGCGCTTGTCCCAAAGGTAGGTCTTCCGGCAATAATTATTATCTTGCCGGGTGTGGTCTTTGCTGGGATCGCAAATAAGGTCGGTATCGAGGCGGCTTTGACTCGATTTTCATCTGGGGGTCTCCAGTATCTCGTCGAGTTGTTTGCGAATAGAATTTTTTACCACTCCTATACGTTTGCGTATCATATCAATAATTTCGACAACTCGTTTGCGCTCGGCTGGCAGGCGATGGAAATTATTTCATTCCAATCGTTCCGTCGACTTGAAATCTTGTTCGGCGGGGAGGTCGTGAACGAAACCCTTCAGACTGTCAGTAGGCTGAACTATTTGCAAATCACCCCCTTCGACAATGGAACTGGCGCGGGCGCGTCCCCAGGCCTGCTAGGATCCCTTTTCTACTTCCCCGGGGGAGTTCTTTCCCTGCCTTTGCACATGTTCTACGTATACGTGGTCGCGACCGCGTTCGATAGATTGATGGGAGGTGGGCGTTACGGCCTTCCGGTATATCTTGGCGGGCTCGTGGTATTGCAGGCTGTTGTCGACACAATTGTCGACAATTTCAATCCTTTCAGTGTCGGTTTCCTCGCGCTTGCGATGCTTCTGGTTCTCTCAACTCGCGCGGGGTCTGTGCTGAGGAAAAATGAGCGTTCAATCTCTGTATGAGTACCATTCCGCAGAATGAGGGGGCCGATTGGCTGACGTCGAGCAAGTTTGCTGTAAGCAGCTTGGTGAGCCGAGTTTTTTCATTCCATGGCCAAGCGGTATATCGGGGTCTCGAGGCCGGGATAGCCAAGAAGAGTTTTCGCAATCGTCTGGTTTTTAAGTCGGTGAGCATGTTTGGCCGTTCGCGGCTCGGGAATATGGCATTGTTGGCGTTGTTCATCATCTGGGGACGCAACTTTGAGGAGCCTGCTGAGGGACAGGCGGTTTTTCAGTATGGACCTACGAGAAACAACCAAGAAGCGTTCCGTCGTTTCAATGAGAGCCTCGACGAGGACATTCGCGCACTGATGGGGCGGGCCGGCCGTAAGGCGCCAGTACGAAGGCGGTTGTTTGTCGCCATCGGAATCCGATCGCTGTGGAGCGCTTCTTGCGCGCTGTGGCGACAACGCCATTCCGGTGCCCTACCGCAATTGCAAGCTCTACATGCTACGGCGGCATACCTCTTTTACGCTTTTTATCCTTTTCCGAGTTCGGTGCGATTGCTGTCAGTTGCCTCCGACCATTCTCCTGTCGTGATGGCTATGCTGGCCATGGCGAAGCGCAACGGTCTCCCGACTTGCTATGTTCAGCATGCCCCGGTTACGGAGTATTTTCCTCCGCTCGATTTCGATCTTTCCGTTCTTTATGACCAAGCGTCGGTCGAAGCGTATGAACTCGCGGCGCAGAAGCAGAATAGGAAGATTGGGGGGGACATTGTGATACTGCCGCCCTTCGCTAGCGACTACATGCGTCCCCGGATGAGCCGCAACCGAACCTTGAACGTCGGTATGTGCCTGAGTTCAATTCCACAGACCGAGCGATTGATCGCGTTTAGTCGAAAGATTGTTGATCATCCGAACGTCTCCACTCTCTACTGGCGGTGCCACCCGCGATTCCAGTTAGAAGCTCCCGACGTCCACGGTACTAAGCGTATATTGGTTCAGGAACGAGGGGGCTCTTTGGAGGCGTTTCTGGAGAAGGTCGATATTGTACTCGTGCCCAACAGCGGTGTTGGAGTCGAATCTCTACATAACGGCAAGCCGACTTTCTACGTAGATGGGATGGATGACATCCCTCGCGACTATTACAAGTTCGTCGAAAGCGGAATTCTACCTGAGTTTGAGTGGGGCGTCTTGGATAACGCGAGCGGTATCGACGAGCATTTTGACGCCAGTTGGGAAGAACAATTCTCGCGATACGACGCGACCGTGAAAGTGTCTACAACCTCCGCGGGAAAGCGGGTTTCGGATGCCGTAAGGCGTCTCCTGTGATCCCCTTGATTCCGCGCCTTACGAACTTACTGAAGCGTTCGGATAATTCGCAGTGGCTTGCGATGCAATGCCCAAAACAAAACAGAAAGACGTGACGAAATGAACCGGGTTGGAAAGGTAAGCTGCGGCGTTGACGAACCGCTGGTCAGTATAATTACGCCGACTTATAACTCTTTCGAGTACGTTGCGGACACGCTGCTATCCGTCACGAGCCAAGAATATATGAATTGGGAGCATATCATCGTCGATGATGCTTCAACTGACGCGACCCAATCGGTCGTGGAAGCCCTCGCCAAGCGTGAGAGCCGAATACGGCTTATCAAGCTTCCGGTCAATTCTGGTGCAGCAGTTGCTCGGAACACTGCAATCCGGGCTGCTAAAGGCCGTTATATTGCATTTCTTGATGCCGATGATCTTTGGTTGCCCCACAAGTTAGCGCGGCAAGTGGCATTTATGCAAGAAACCGGCGCGGCCTTTACGTACGCCAGTTTTGACCTGATCAACGAAAGCGGTTCGGGGATTGGACGCGTTGAAGTCCCGCAGACAGCAACTTACAGTAGCCTGTTGAAAAACAACGTGATTGGCTGTCTGACAGCAATGTATGATACTAAGAAAACGGGCAAAGTCGAAATGCCGCTTATTCGAAAAAGGCAGGATTTAGGTCTCTGGCTGCGTATCCTGAAGGACATTCCGGAGGCACATGGAGTTTCGGAGGTGCTTGGCCAATATCGTATCCGGCCCGGATCTGTTTCCAGTAACAAATTGCACGCCGCTCGGCACACTTGGCATCTCTATCGACATATAGAGGGTCTACCTCTTCCCCAGGCCGTCTACTACTTTGTTTGTTATGCTATTAATGGTGTTCGAAAGGGGCGTAGAAATGCGTTGGTTGGGGCATGAAGTTAGGGGCGGCGGCCGATCTCGCAGTGACGGCCTGTCACTGAGGCGTAAGAACAATGCGTAGTCAGATTGTAGTCGTCGGCGCATCAGGGCGCGTAGGGCGACTAGTCGTCGCAAGTTGGGGCGGAGCCACAGGCAACGGACCGCATTGCGTAGCGCAATTCAGGCACCCGGAACATTGCTCTGCGGCGGAACGCGTGGGACAAGCATTCTTGCATTGGGATCCCGCGTCGGGTGCCGCTGACTTGGAAGCTTCGGTAAAAGCCAGTGGTCCTTTCTCAGCCATGATCGTTCTCGCTGGAGCTACCCCTGGTCGTAGTGCCGATCTTGCTGCAAATAGGGTTGTCGCGGAGCAATGCCTTCGTGCAGCTTCTGAAGTGGAAATACCGCGAGTGCTCGTAGCATCGTCTTCGGCTGTCTATGGAGTGAGTAAGAGCGGAGAACCTTTCCGAGAATTTGACGACTGCCGTCCAGTAAGCGATTACGGCAGGGCTAAATTGGAGATGGAAGCCTGTTGCGAGGAGTGGCGCGAGCGAGGTTTGGAAGTCAACTGTTTGCGTATCGGTAATGTGGCAGGGGCGGATGCGCTGCTACTGAACCTCGCCGCCGCTGACAGTCAAACGCGATTAGAAATAGACATTTTTCCCAACGGAGAGGGGCCAATAAGATCCTATATTGGGCCTCAAAGCCTTTCGGGTGTCTTGAAGGTCCTCTCGAAGAGTGCCCAGTCTCTACCAGCTGTTATCAATCTGGCTGCGCCACACCCTATTTCAATGATCAGTCTGGCAGACGCGGCGGGCGCTCCGTGGAAGGCGCGACCGATTATGGAAAACAAGAGCCAAAAAATAACTCTAGATTGCAATGTCCTAAGATCATTGTACAAATTCAAATCCTTCGAGAGCAGCGCTGAAGAAGTTGTTAGGCAATGGAGGGACGTTAAGTGAGATGAAAGTAAGTAAGAGATATTTTGATATTTTACTAGCGACAATTCTGGTTGTCGCGCTTTCTCCAGCCCTATTGATAATTTATCTTTGGATTTTTTTCTCTGAGGGCGGTCCGGTGTTTTACATTTCGGAGCGAATGAAAACGCCTGATCAAGCCTTTATGATGGTCAAATTTCGAACCATGATTCCTGCGTCCGAGAACAGTGGCGTGTCTGGAGGCGATAAGGCCGATAGGATTACGGCAAGCGGTCGGTTTCTCCGCGCAACCAGACTTGATGAATTGCCCCAGCTCTGGAACGTTATCAAGGGCGATATCAGTTTCGTCGGTCCACGCCCGCCCTTGCGAGAGTACGTCGTCAAGAACCCTCGCATCTACAGCGAGGTTTTGCTATCTCGCCCAGGCATCACCGGTTTGGCCTCGCTGGTATATAGCGGACATGAGCAGAGAATCCTCGAGGGCTGTAAAGATGGTGCAGCCACGGATGCTGCTTACCAACGCATATGCATACCGCGTAAGGCTCACCTCGATTTGATCTATCAGAGGAATCAAAGCTTGTGCTTCGATATCGCTATCATGCTTCAGACTGGCTTGAAGGTCTTCCAACGAAAGTAAAGAGAGAGCTCGCCAGCCAAGCGGACCTCTCGGAAAACTAAACCAGGGGAAACCTTGTTCGTTTAATTCAGGTTTCTGATGGAGCATACTGAAGGGGAAGCTCTAGAAGGATTCTCCGGACTTGGCGAAGATCATTCTCTTTGCACGCTTTAAAAAGATCATCCAGCGAAAGTGAGAGTTCGTCAGGCTTCATCGACACTTCGTCAGCGGTCATAATTCTGGGATGTTCGGTCGCTTTTGGGTTGCTCCCAATAAGCAGTTCTTCGAACAGTTTTTCACCTTTGCGAAGACCGGTAAAGCAGATTGGAATATCGCCGGTGCCATGGCGTATCTCATCGGGGTGATCGACGAGGTATGGCGTCAGCCCATGGAGCTTGACCATGGTGACGGCCAAGTCTGCAATCCTGACGGCTTCCCCCATGTCCAAAACGAAGACATCCCCACCTTTCGCCATGGCGCCAGCTTGAATTACCAGTTGCGCAGCTTCCGGAATAGTCATGAAGTATCGGTTTATCTCCCGGTGAGTGACCGTGATGGGGCCGCCTTCTTCAATTTGCTTTCTGAATCGTGGGATAACAGAGCCTGAAGAGCCAAGCACGTTGCCAAAGCGCACCATCGAAAAGGTCGTAGCCGTTTTCTTCTCCGCGAACGATTGGCAGATCAGTTCTGCAATTCTCTTTGTAGCGCCCATAACATTGGTCGGTCGAACCGCTTTGTCTGTAGATACAAGAATGAAATTATCGACGGCGAGCTCATGACTTGCATTGACTACTGCGAGGGTGCCAAATACGTTATTCAGGACACCTTCGACGATATTTTCCTCTACGAGGGGGACATGCTTATAGGCCGCTGCATGATAAATCGTTTCGACCGCGTGTTCTTCAATCGTGGATATTAGGCGACTAGCGCGCTGTACTGAACCGATTACAGGTACAATTTGTACTGAGACGCTGCTTCGGTCTCGAATCTTCTGGAGTTCGCCTTCTATAGAGTAGAGCGCATACTCGGATATATCGTACAAAATTAGAGTTTTCGGTTTCTGAAGCAGAATCTGGCGACAGAGTTCGCTGCCTATCGACCCTCCCGCTCCGGTAACCATGACGGATTTGCCCTCGATATTGCGCTTTAACATCTCCTCGTTCGGCGCGATGGCGTCACGGCCCAGCAAGTCTTCCGCTGATACGTTCCGAAGCTCCGAGAGCTTCGCCTTGCCACTGATAACGTCGGACAGGGCGGGGATTGTTTTGATCTCGAGGTTCGTCTGCTCGAGAGATGCGAAAATCTCCTTACGACGAGAATGACTTAATTTCGGCATAGCTAAGAGGACGACTTTAACGCCGAAATCATTGGCCAGCCGTGGGATCTCGCTCGGGGGATGCACGCGATAGCCACTAATTGTGAGACCATGGAATTGCCGGTCGTCGTCTATGAATGCGATTGGTGCATAGTCACGACCATGGAAGAGCGAGTTCAACAGCTCGAGGCCAGCACTCCCAGCACCGTAGATTACAACGGGCTTCTTAGAGACCTGCATTGGTGTACGGAACAAATGGCGGGCACCAAAGCGCAAACTAGAGATGGTAAGGAACAACAAAATCCCCGAGATAACCGGTACCGACCTCGGAATTCCCGCAGAAAGTATATTACTGGTTATAAATAAAGCGATGGAGAAGCTCGCAACGCCCTGAAGGATAGCCGTCAAAACCTTGCCAGTGACGAAGCGAACAAGAGCCCGATATAGCCCGTCGAACCATAGTTTTGTAATTGCAATTATGGCTGAGATCAGAACCGGTGGCCAAATTTTCGGATCCGTGAGGAAATTTAAACTTTCCAGACGGATAACCATCGCCGCCAAGAAACACACAACCACCAAGGCAGTGTCTACAAATATTTGAATGGCAATTTTTTTGCGCCGCCCCAGGGAGGAAAGACGACTGAAATAACTGAGCATGTTTAGGTATCACACCAATTTAGTTGTTCGAGCGATCGAGCGCGTGCGATAGTGCAGCACTCTTTTAAGCGCAACTGGACGGTCCCGGATCGGCCCGAGCGGGACGCCGAACGGTTCGAGCGGGCAACCCCGTGGAGCAGGTCAGGACTTGATTTGCCTGGTCGTTCCTTCACATGCCGCTCCCTCGGGAAGTTTAATCTATCATGAGATGATCCAAGCGCGCAGCACTGGAGCGCTGATCGGGTGTTGGAGCGGGAGCTCGTAACTTTCCCGCTTCACTGCGCATCTATCAGGCACTTGCATAGAATATGCGGATGAATTGTGGACAGGTCTGTACCGCCTTGGAATTTCCAATTGCGCCTGTTGGAAATGGGTCATAGGCCGCACTCGGTCTGCAGCCGGATTGGGTCTCGAAATGATGGTTGGTTACAGAAGCGCGCACGGTTCGGGCGTTGAATTAGCCCGCGGGGGAGTGTTCGTATGGTTGTCGTTCATCGTCCTCGTGGCCTTCACAGGCGGAGCATCGCGGTACGATGCCTTTCAGATTCTTCCCTTGCGAACCGTCTCCGCGCTGTTTGCCGTGACAGGGTGTTACTTCTTGGCTTCGGGGAGGGGCACGACGGAGCGAGCTCTTGCCTATCTTTTTCTGGCACTGGTGATGCTGATGGCCATTCAGCTCGTGCCCCTGCCGATTCAGGTTTGGAGCGAGCTGCTAGGCCAGCAGATGGTTGTCGAATTGGATTCCGTAGTTGGACTCACTGCTGAGTGGAGGCCCATTACGCTCGCGCCTATGCGCACTTGGAACGCGATTGGAAGTCTGATTGTCCCCTGCGCTGCTTTGACACTGACTTTTGCTTTTACGCGGACCTCACGCCCGCTGTTACAAGCCGTTGCGGCTCTGGGATTGTTAAATGCGATATTAGGTCTGGCGCAGATTCTCGGGGGGCGGTACACCTTACTTTACTTTTATGAGGTGACGAACGCTGGCGGCGCAGTTGGACTATTCGCCAATGAAAACCACGCTGCCATATTTGCCGCATGTTCAATGTTGGTGGTGGCTTTTCTCTCGATGAGGGCTCGATTGGCTGGCGAGGCTAGATGGTGGCAAATAGCGTACATAGCCGCATTCTTCCTGATTTTTTCCATCGCGCTGATTACCGGTTCACGGGCGGGATTCGTGGCTGCGCTTGGGTCGCTTATGGCCACCCTTCTGATGGTTTCCATGGCGCAGAGGCCGTCGCGTCGGCGACGGGGGTCTGGGAAGATGCGTCGCTGGTTGGAGCGAAATCCGCGCGCAATCATATTAGTGCCTTTTGCCGTTTTGAGTGGTTTGGTCGTTATTTTTGTAGCGTTAGGTCGCGCTCCTGCGTTCGCAGACATTTTTGCTCGCGACCCGCTAGCAGATCTACGTTGGTCGGTGTGGCCCATTTTAGCGGAAATGTTGAGCGTTCACTGGCTGATCGGCACCGGGTTTGGTTCCTTTGAACAGGTCTACCAGGTTTTTGAGCCGCGTTCTCTTTTGATGGCCAAGTACATCAATCAGGCGCATAACGACTGGCTCCAACTAATTATCGAGGGTGGTGTGGCGGGAGGACTGCTTCTTGTTGCTGTGATTGGTTGGATGGCAAAAAATGTCGTCACCCTGACGGGCTCAAGTCTCGGGTGGGTTTCGGTGATTTTCTGGGCCACTTTATTCGCGATCATTGGCGGTGCGTCACTTGTTGACTATCCGCTGCGAACTCCTGTTTTCCAAGTGTCGACGATCTTCTTCCTGATCGCGCTGTCCCGGGATGCGCGTGACAAGAATATCACATGATAGTCGGCGCTGGGCCGTGGCCCGAAGTCCGGCTTTATTCGATCGAAAGTTGCGCTAAAGCGCGCGTCATGAAGAGACTGAATGCGGTGAAGAATTTTAGAAATGCACTAAGTGGCTTGGTTCTCCTACTTGCCCTATCCGCTTGCGCTACCGACCGGAGCTACGGCGCAGCATCCGGGGTCGAGGTGGCCGAGTTAGATGAACTTCCTCCGCCGAGGGTCGAAAACCTCTATGTTATCGGGCCTCAAGAGTTGCTTGAGATCGAGGTTGTGGGCGCCGAACGCCTGAGCGGAAAGTATCTTACAGATGGAGAGGGGCGCGTCGCTTTCCCGCTGATTGGTCTCATTAATCTAGGGGGGCTGGCGCCAAGCGATGCGGCGGACTTAATCGCGGATTATCTACGCGGTCGCTATTTGTTGAATCCACAGGTCCGTGTCCTTCCCGAGGAGATACCGCTCCCGACCGTATCCGTTGGGGGGCAGGTAAATAAGCCTGGCGAATACCCCGTTCTCGGGCGTCAATCCCTTTTGCGAGTGGTCAATCAGGCAGGAGGGTTGGCTGAGTACGCGAAGCTCGATGATGTCTTGGTTCTTAGAACCGTCGGTGGGCAGCGCTACATTGGGGCTTATAACATTCAGGGCATCCAGCGCGGAAATTACCCGGACCCCACCGTCTACCCGAACGATATCGTCGTAGTGGGGGACTCTCCTAGTCGTAGACGCGTTGATGCGATTCTCAGGTTCGCACCGCTGCTATCGACCTCTGCAATTTTGATTGATCGGATCGGACGTTGAATACCTTGAAATTTGACCAATCGTCTTCTGGCGGAGGCGACAGCGGCCTGCCGCCTGAAGAGCACGGCCGAGACAACTCGATCGCGCTAGATCTCGAGCGCTATTGGCATGAGGCGATGGGCCTCAAGTATTGGCTTGCTGGCATTGTGGCATTGGGATTGGTGCTCGGCGTTCTAGTGACGCTCTTATCGACGCCTCTTTATCAAGCAAGTGCACGTCTCGAGGTTTCGCAAGTCACCGCCGATGTAACCAACCTTGATTTACTGGAGGCTGAGGGCCAAATTTCTGAACTGCAGTATTTGAATACGCAGTATAAACTCCTCGTTTCCAAATTCATGGCTACACGCGTGATGGACGCGGGAAATCTGCCTCGTGATGAGAGATTTCGAAATGCATTCTCGATTGAGGATGAGCCGCGAATCGAAAATGCCATTGAGGAAACGCTGTTCGACAACGTCAGTATTGATCCAATCAATCAATCAAGCTTGGTCGATGTGAAGTTCTCCAGTCCAGACGCGGGGCTCTCGGCTGAAATCGCCAATCTGTGGGTTCAGGAGTTTGTGGCTGCGAACTACGAGAAGCGCTTCGGTGCCAATATCGAGGCTCGAGATTTCCTCCAGAGCCAGATTGCGGAATTAAGGGAGCGGCTTGCAGATTCGGAACAAGAACTTGTCGAATACGCGAACGCGAACGAAATTCTGGTTTTGAATGCTGGGGGTGAGACAGGGTCGGAAAGCGCTGGGCAAACACTCGTAGGTGCCGACCTGCAGGCTCTTAACACCGCATTGGCGGCGGCAGTGGCGGACAGGATTAGCGCTCAGGCTGCAGTCGTGGGAGGCAATTTCCCAAGTTCCGATCCGCGCAACGAGTTGCTGACCAAATTAAGCGAAGTGGAAGCTGAGCTAGCTGTCCTGCGCGCAAACTTCGGGCCCGACTATCCCGAAGTCCAAGAGAAGCAAGCGGAAGTCAATTCGCTGCGGTCCGCGGTTTCCGTGGGTGCTAGATCCCTTCTGCGCTCGGCAAGAATCAGAGAAGCCGAGCTTCGCCAGCAAGTTGAGGCAGTCAAGCAACGTTTCCTGGGGCAGCAAGGCCAAGGGATCCGCTATGGCATTCTTAAGCGGGAGGTCGACACCAACCGAGAGATTTATGATGCCCTTCTCCAACGCTTCAAGGAGCTTGAGGCGTCGGGGGCTGGCCAGAATAATATTCAGATCATCGATCTCGCCGACACCCCCGTGAGCCCCTATGCTCCATCACTGATCCAGAATGTTTTGGTTTCTCTGTTGGCGAGCTTGTTTATAGCAGCGGCGGTGGTCTATCTGAAGGTCGTCCTTAGTCAGACCCTGAAAGATCCTGAAGATGTTCGCCGGCGACTTCACCTTGCGCTATTGGGTGCAATTCCGCGCAATACCGAAGGTGCGATGGTCGATCGTATTGCGGAGCGCTCTTCACATATCAACGAGGCTTATACGACGGTCAGAACCAACCTGAACTTCCTAACTCAGGATGGGGCGCCGAAGGTGCTTATGTTCACTTCCTCGGTGCCGTCCGAAGGAAAGAGTATCTCGGCGCTTGGTGTCGCCACCAGCTTTGCACAATTGGGCAAGAAGGTTCTGCTGATCGATGCGGATTTACGGAACTCCAAACTGCGCGATACACTTAAGCTTCATGACTACGACAAGGGTGGCCTTGTCCCGCTGCTAGCCAATCAGCAGGGCAATATGGCTTCGGAGATTATCCATCTCGAGGACTTCGGCTTCGACTTCTTGCCCATGGGACGAACGCCACCGAACCCTGTTGAGCTGCTAGCGGGTGACCGCTTTTCGCAGATCATCGAAGCGGCGCGGGGTCAATACGACCAAGTGCTGATCGACGGTGCGCCAATGCTTGCACTCGCCGACGCGATCGAAATGTCCAAGGCAGTCGATGGTGTGATCTTCGTGATCCAGACCGAACGGATCAAGCTGCGCGGGATCGAGAACGCGCTCGGTCGTCTCCAGCGTTCGGGTGCGAAGGTCTATGGCGCGATCGTCACCAAGGTCAGCCAGAACAATTCGGCTTACGGCTATGGCTACGGCTATGGCTACGGTTACGGCTATGGCTATGGTGAAGAGCGTGACGCAGAACCGGCATAAGGCTGCGCAATGAAGGTCGCTCGTCCTCTTCGCCTCGGTGTCTCAATCGCGCTTGGGGCGGTGCTCGCGGCTGCGCTTGGTGCGCAGTCCGCGGGGATCGCACTAACGAAGAAGGCGCCCGACACGGCTATCGCGGCGTTCCCGCTCAACGGACTGGCCCACGAGAACATCGCGTCTGCGATATTTCTGGCTACGACCGACGCGACCGGCTCGCCTGAGGAGGGAGCAAAGGCGGCCCTGCCGTGGGCTCTCGAAGCCTATCGCCTGGAACCCTTGGTGCCCAAGGCACATGCAATTCTTGCGCTTGCTGAGGATGACCCGGAAAAGCGAAGGCAGATCCTCGATGCGGCCTTGGCTTTGAACCGGCGCGAGCCTCGTCTTCAGGCGGTGGTCTTGCAGCAGCAGGTTACCGATGCGGATTACCCCGCGGCGATCGCGTCGCTCGATCGCATCCTTCGTGTGAAACCGAGCCAGTACAACGAGCTTTTCCCGGTTCTTATCAATGTCTTCGCGCAAGAGGGCGCAATTGACGAGTTTGCCAATATTCTCGACGGGTCTTCGGAATGGCATGGGCGCTTCTTCCGCTTTGCTGCAACCCAGCCATCAGCTTTGGGCAACTTGGCGGAGTTGCGCGGCCAGATGTCGTTTGAGGACGAAGCTACCGACCAGACGTTGTTGCGTAGTCTGGTACGCGAAGGCGACGTTGCTACGGCCTACTCGCTATATCAAAGGATCGCCGGTTCAGACGCAACCGACGCAGTTGGAGCGTGGTTAAATGATTATCCGCCTTTCGATTGGAGCCTGACGGATGAAGCTGGATTGCGCGCACAGCCTAGCCTAAACGGCAAAGAGCTAGAAATCTCGGTCAAGCCGGGCAAGGGCGGCGTCGTCGCTAGTCGCCTGATGCGCGCACCTGGGACGCCGTTTTCGATCATCGTCGACCATAGCATTGGATCTCAGGGCGCTTTGCCAGATATCGATGTCGTGGTTAAATGTGCCGGGCAAGGAGATACGATATTCGAGGCCAATCTGGCTCAGCAGGGAAATGGATATCGGATCGACAGCCTGCCTTCCGATTGCGCTTTCATTGAAATCGCCCTGAAAGCGCGAGCTTGGAGCGGCCGTTCAGCCCTCAACGAAAATATCGAAGCGGTTGAAGTTGTGCGGCGGTAAATCTTAAGAGCGCGTGAGCTGTTATCCATTCCACAGATCGCGCTGCTCCTACACCTAATGTCGACATAACCCCGCGAACCCTATAAACTGGCAGCCGGCAGGACGAGCCTTGGAGTTGCCTTAATTAAGAAGTAAGCCTCACGACAGAGGTCTACTCTAGACCAACAAGATGGGACGGTTGGAACCATTCCCCCGACGCCCTCTAGGTTGCACATACGAAGTAAAATCTGATCGTTGGCAAATTATATACGGGAATGAACGGATCTCGAAGAAGTATTTTAAGATCCAAATGTCATTGATATTCCATTCTAATCAGCGGCATCTCTTTGCAGCAACCTTCCTATCTGCGCTATAGTTATGTTGATTTGGTTCGTTAGCATCGTCTGATAACGACCAATCAGCAATTGATCTGTCAAAGTGAGCGACTGGTCCTTCGCTTTCGCCGCCGCAAAGACATCGTCTTGCTGCAACGATAATTGACTTCGCTCTGTTTGGATTAACCAGCGTTCTCGCCAGAACAAGTTCGCAAGCCTTTCAACAAGTAGGATTTGCGTTTTCGAACGTGGGCCATACTCTTCCATGAGACTGTTTAGCATGCGTTCGTAGATTTCATTCTCTTCTACGTCGGTAGTGACCCGTTGACTAAGAACACCGTGCTGATGCGAGTTGCGACTGCTGATCGCTCGTCCCTCGGGAGTTCGAGGGCCGGTGCTTAGTTGCGCGTTGCGCCGATTTGCCGCGGCCTGTCGTTCGCTTGTCATTCCCTGATCTTTCTCCATGGTCCGTCTCTCGAAACGAACCCATCGTCGATTTACTGAATTATCGCAATCGTTTACGTTGCAGGCGCAGCAAGCCAATCGCTCGCTGAGTGAGGCCTAGGCGAGTGATCAACTCGAAATCCGGTCTACTTGATGTTCACTGTTGTTTATCGGCCGACATAGGCCCACCAGACTGAACAGCAGCATCTCAGTGCGCAACAAAAAAGCCCGCCGTTTCCGGCGGGCTTTTATATGCCTCTGGAGGCTTCGATGGTGGGCGTAGCAAGGATTGAACTTGCGACCCCTACGATGTCAACATAGTGCTCTACCACTGAGCTATACGCCCGCACCAACGGCGCCCCTTTGCGGGGCAGGCCGGCCCTTTAGCGAGCCTGGGAAAGCCGCGCAAGGGCCTATTGTCGACTTATTGAAACTGGGCGCTGATGCGGTCGTCGAGGACCCGTTCAACCTCGAGAACGAGGTCGCGTAGATGGAACGGTTTGGACAGCACCTTGGCGTTCGGCTGCTCGCGGCTGGCCTTCAGTGTCACGGCCGCGAAACCGGTAATGAACATGACCTTGGTGTCGGGGCTGATCTCGTTGCAACGCTGCGCGAGTTCGATGCCGTCCATCTCGGGCATGACGATATCTGACAGCAGCAGATCGTAGCCCGTCTCCTTCAGCAACGGGAGGGCCTCGGTTCCGCGATCGACCGCATCGACGGCGTAGCCGGCATTGACGAGCGCGCGTTCGAGATAGACGCGCATCGCATCGTCATCCTCGGCAAGCAGGATTCGCTGGTTCGGTGTTGCATTCATGGATGCGTGCATAACGCACGAGCTTTAAAAAACCATGTATCGGAAACGAGTATTGTTAACGGCGCCGGGGCGAGATGGTGGCTTCGGGCACGTCCTGACAGTTTATCGGGGACGAGTGCCCGACAGCGTCGAAATTCCGCGCTTGCCTAATCGCCGCGATCGCACGAACGTGGGGTGATGGTACATACGTCGGCAGCAGCGCAGGAGCGCCTCCAGCCCCTTACGGGCGGACGCATCCCGGAGAACGACGGGCCATCATACCGCCTGTGGCAGCGGGAAGGGGGGCAGTTACCGGTTCTGATCGCGGTGCCGCATAGCGGACGGTGCTATCCTGCTTTTTTGCTCGCAGCGCTACGCCAGCCCGAACGCGCCAGCCTGCGCCTGGAAGACCGCCATGTCGATGCGCTTGCCCTGCCTGCAGCCGAGACGACGCAAACCAGTCTTCTGCTGGCCGATGCACCCCGAGCGATGATCGACCTCAACCGGTCGGCGGACGATATCGATTGGGGCATGGTTCGCGGGCCCAAGCCGCGCATGACACGTCATTCGCTTGCCAACCGGCGTTCACGCAATGGGCTCGGGCTGGTGCCCCGGCGGCTTCCGGGTATGGGCGAAATCTGGCGGCGAGCGCTCGATCGGAGCGAGCTCGATAGCTGGATCGCGGGGATCTATCATCCCTACCATGCGGCTCTGAGCCATGAACTCGAGCGCTTGCGCGACCGGTGGGGCACGGCGCTGCTTATCGATCTGCATTCCATGCCGCCCTTGCCCAAAGCGCATCCGCACGATCAGCCGGCCGAGTTCGTAATCGGCGATCGGTTCGGCGCGTCGTGCGAACCGGGGCTGGTCGATCTTGCGATCAGGTATTTGGCGAACAACGGCCGCCGGGTGGCGCACAACCGGCCCTATGCGGGAGGATATGTTCTCGACCGCTACGGACAGACGGCACGCGGTATTCATGCGATCCAGATCGAGGTCTGTCGCAGTACCTATCTCGATGCACGCTTGGACCAACCAAGCGTGCGGGCAGGGGCAATCGCGAAGCTCCTGTCGGGCCTGATACGCACGCTCGGCACCGAGGCGGCGCTGATGGGCAACTCCGGCGTCGCGGCGCAAGCTGCGGAATGACCCAGAAAAAACCACCCCACGCAAGTGCGCAGGGTGGCCAAGGTTCAGGGAGGAATGCACTCGCGTGCATTACCGGACGAGCGATGAGGGAAAGCGTCGTCCGGCACAGGAAAAATGGGTTCGGGCGGTTTTGGTTTCAAGAGGCGGCCTGCCGTGAAAGCGTCACGGTTGAGCGCAGGATCAGGAGGCCGTCGCCGGGGCGGGTCAGCGCCTTGGCTGCGCGATCAACAGCAGCGCATCGCCGTGCAGCATATCTGAGCGCGGACCGTGAACAACAGCGCATTCGCCAACGGCCAAGTCTTCCTTTCCTATGGCGACCGTTCCCGAGAAGGGAATGAATAAAGCCGGGTGATCGGCAAGCCCAGGGAAGGGCGCTTCGCCGCTGCAGCGCCAGTAGAACAGGTCGAAATGCGGCCCGTCGACAAGTTGGCCGGCGTCACCATCGATTCTGCTGCGCAGCGAAGCCGGGTATGGGGCTGTGTCAGCGATTTCGACGCCGCGGTCGAGATGGAGTTCGCGTGGCCGGCCGTAGTCGAACAGGCGAAAGGTAATATCGTTGTTCTGTTGCACCTCGATAAGACTCACCCCGCCGCCAATGGCGTGGACGGTGCCGCCCGGGATATAGAATGCATCTCCCGGATAGACTTTGTGCCAGTCGAGCAGATCGATAATGCTACCATCCAGCGCGGCCGCTTGCATGTGCTCAGCACTGATCTTTTCGCGAAACCCGGCCGCAATCCTCGCGCCCGGTTCGGCATGAGTGATGACCCAGCATTCGCTTTTTCCAGTGGTGCCGAGGCCCAATGCTCGTGCCTGCTCATTCGTGGGGTGAGCCTGAACCGACAGTCTTTCGCTGGCAAAAATGTATTTCGCCAAGAGCTGGTCTAGATCGCGTGTCGGTTCGAACCAGACCTCTCCAATTGGTTTCTGAAACGAGTGACCAAACAGCGGCGGAAGTCGCGAAACACCCCATACTTTTTCGACGAACCGGGTTCGGAGCTTCTGGATCATGAATTCCTGCAACGGCTTGCCTCGCCGATCCGTTGGGCAGCGTTGCGCGCCACGACAAGAACATCGTCGCCGTCGACAACCACCACGGTGTCGTCCGCGCCGATTAACGTGACATGCGGACCGTCGCTGTCGATCATGGAACCTGTCGCGCCCAGGATCTCACCGGGTCCGACGACGACGTTCGGCTCGTTGGCGGGGTTTCGTTCGCGCAAGAGCGCATCCCAATTGCCGATGTCGGACCACCCCATGGAAACATCGATCATCGCGGCGCGGCCGGTGTTCTCCATAACCGCGTAGTCGACTGACTCCGCAGAGATCGTTGCAAAGCAATCGGCGTCGGGGCGGATGTCACTGCCGGATCTCACGCCCTTTTCAAGGGCTGCTGCAGCCGCCATAGCAATTTCCGGTCGATGCTTTTCCAACTCATTGAGGTAGGTTCCGGCCTTGAAAGCGAAAATGCCGCCATTCCAAGCGTATCCACCGTCCGCCAGGAAACCCAGCGCCGTTGCCAGATCGGGCTTTTCGACGAAACTCTGCACTTCGTACCCGGCGCCGAGGGGAGGGCCGCGGTGTAGGTAGCCATACCCGGTTTCCGGCGCGGTGGCTTCGATCCCGAACGCCACCAAGTGATCTTCGCTCGCCAGTTCCGCAGCTGCGCCTGCCGCGTCCCGAAATGCCTGCGGATCGACGATGTGATGGTCGCTCGGGCATACCAGCATAATTTCCTGCGGCTCCAAGGCCATTGCTGCAAGAGCAATTGCCGGCGCTGTATTGCGACCCATCGGCTCGACGACGAACTGTGCATCTGGCGCGATCGCCGCTGCCTGTGGTTTGGCGAATTCAAGGTGATGCTCGCCAATGACCACGATCGGAGCGGAAAACAGATGCCGGTCTTTGCAGCGTGAAAGGGTGGCTTCGAAGAGTGTTTTTGAACCCAACAGCGGAATAAACGGCTTCGGTTTGCTGGCACGGCTTCGCGGCCATAGGCGGGTTCCACTGCCCCCGCACAAGACAACAGGTACGATTGTCGGCACGCGCATCGCCTCCCCGCGATTGGAAGGGATTGATGTGGCAGACCCGAGGTTCTCTGAAAAGGGGGAGCCAGGCCTTTACGCCAAGGAGATATTGCTAATTCGCCTCGTGCGGAATTTCCAGTTCGGGAACGAAGCCCGTTTGCCAATCGGCCAGGCCCGCTGGGTGGGACTGTGCAGCCTCGGCGATTTTCGCCAGTTCGGCTTCGATGAATTCGACGCGTTCGTCCCAGCCGTCATGCGTACGCTTGCGGAAGATCCAGCCGCCATGCTTCGGGCCCCAGGTCCGCATGAAACGGACCGCGGCTGCGGGATCGTAGCCGGCATTGTGCAGAAGCCACGGCATTAGCCGGTCGGCATCGCGCTCGGAGAGCCGGACGAGTTTCCTTTTCCAGCCGATTTCGGCGAAAGTCTGCGGATGGCGCAGGATGTTATGCGCCATTTCGTGCGCTATCGCGGCCGCGAATGACGCTTCTTCATACGCGAGGCCCGGAAAGTTTTCCCCGACCAGTACACGCTCGCCGTCGGCCGCCGCGCTGCTCTTGGAATCAACGAGCTCGAACCGCGTGGGGCAGGCCGGGACCCCGGTGATCGAAGCCGCCAGCGCCGGCGTTTCGGCGCGGCTCAAGGAGAGATCCAGCGTTCCCCGGGATAGCGCATCATCGATTACGTCCCGCAGCGCGGTGACACGCTGCCAGCGGGGATCGGTCAGTGGCCATTCGGTTTCGATCGTGCGGCCAGCGATAGCGAGGATCGTGTCATTCTGCCGAATGCCTGCGGCGTCAGCCGGAGAGAGCGGCGCAACCGCCTGCACGCCGATATCGCCGAGCAGCCCAAACTGCCGGCGCACTGCGGCGGGATCACTGTAACTGCCTGCATCGTGAATCAGGAGGCCGGAAACCCTCACCGTCTGGTCGCAGAATGCCGCGTTCGCGGTAGCCAGACGGTATCCGACCCGGAAGAGCCGATCCTCGCTGCGCTGAAAGGTTTCGAGAGGTTCGGGCGGGTCGCTACCGTCCGCAGCCGCCGAAGCCATGCTCCCGGCCATGCCCAGAGCGAGCGCGGCGACTATCGTGCGCATGCGCGCAAATCGAGGCACGGGAGCGCGAGCCGGAGTGGTGCGCGCTCCCGTACTCGAATGATTATGCAGTCGGGACACCGGCGGTCGCAGCATCGGGCAGGGGAACCTTGCCCTGCTGGAGCTGGCGCCCGAAAATCGTGCGCATCACGTCCATCGAGAAGATCTGCGCCCAGATCAGGGGCAGCAGGCCGCTCTCGGTCCATTTGCGCAGCTGGTCACCGCGAAGTTCGCGCAGCTTGTCCTGGTTGATCATCTGGAAGCCACGGTAGATGAAGGGCTTGTCGCTGCCCTGCTGCGTGATGGAAATCTCGCCATCCATCAGCAGGTCATGGTCCTTGAGTTCCTTCATGAAGGCCTGCGTGCGCTGACCGGCATGCTCGAACTGCTCGCAGAACTCGAGGATCTGCTTGGTGCCTTCGCTGGCTTCCCCGTTCTCGAACAGCGGCTGGCCGTCTTCGAATTCGCCGATATTCTCGGCGGTGGGATCGAAGCAGAGCGACAGTTCGTCGCTGTCCGGCTTGAGCCGTGCAAGCATGAAGGGGTAGCGGCGGACGTAAGCGGGGATGTAAACCTGTTCGGTCACCGTACCTTCGTCATCGACGAAAGTGTTTACGCCGTTGTTGAGCCCCATCAGCGCGAGCGGAACGGCATCCGGACCAGTCGAGAAAACGATCGGCAGGTCGCGCTGCGCCTGGACGAATTCATCAACCGTCAGGGGCACTGCGTGCTGGTTGGCCAGCCAAGGGGCCTTCGGCATCGGACGCGAACGATAGTTCGCATGGTCCTTGCTGTTGAGCGGCATCAGGTCTTTGAAGAACAGGGGCAGGTTGGGCTGCGGCGCGCTGGCCATGGATTTCTCCGAAATTCGATTGGATTGAGCAGCACACCCCGGGAGGATATGCGCGCGAAGCGCGGGCTTTAAGGCCTCGCCGTCTCAGGCGCAAGCGGTACGAGTTTGCCTGGGTTGAACAGCCCCTGAGGGTCGAGCGCCTGCTTGATCGAGCGCATCAGTCTGAGCGAGACAGGATCGCCGAGCCGGCCCAGTTCGTCCCGCTTCATCTGCCCGATCCCGTGCTCGGCGCTCAGCGATCCGCCATATTCGGTGACGCGGTCATGGACGAAGGCGCTGATGGCCTTGCCCTCGCGCTCTTCCCATTCGCCCGCAACGGCGCCCTCGGGCGCGAGAACATGATAATGGATATTGCCATCACCTAGATGGCCGAAACCCGCAACCAGAGTGCCGGGAAAGCGCGTCTCGATCTGCGGCGAAACCGTCTCGACGAATTCGGCCATGCGCGACACCGGAACGGAGATGTCGTGCTGCATCGCGGGCCCGATCGCACGTTCCGCCGGTGAAATGCTTTCGCGCAAGTGCCAGAAGCTTTCGGCCTGGCTTTCGTTGGCGGCGATGACCGCGTCTTCCAGCAGCTCGCGCTCCATCGCGGTTTCGAAAACCGTCTCGACCAGGGTATCGAGTCCGTCGGTGGCGCCTGCAGGTGCGACCAGTTCGATCAACGCGTACCAGGCGTGCTCGCTTTCCAGCGGGCTGCGCGTGTCGGGCAGATAGGCCAGCACCGCATTGAGGCAATGCCGCGGCAGGACTTCGAACCCCTCGAGCGCGTCGCCGGCCTGCTGTTCGCACTGCATCAGCAGTTGGCGTGCCTGGGCAATGCCGGCGAGACCGACCCACGCCACGCGCCGCTCGCCGATCGCGGGGGCGAGCTGCAAGGTGGCCGCCGTAACGATGCCCAGCGTGCCTTCCGAGCCGATCAGCACTTGCTTGAGGTCGAAGCCGCGGTTGTCCTTCTTCAGGGGCACGAGCCCGGAGAACACATCGCCGTTCGCCAGCACTGCCTCGATCCCGAGCACCTGAGCCCGCATCGTCCCATGGCGAAGGACCTGTGTACCCCCGGCATTGGTCGAGATCAGGCCGCCGACCGTGGCCGAACCCTTGCCGCCCAGCGTGAGCGGGAACCGCAAACCTTCTTTCTCCGCGGCCTCGTGCAGCGTCTGGAGGATCACGCCCGCCTCGCACGTGATTTGCATGCTGTCCTTCTCGAGGTGGCGGATTGCAGTCATTCGCCGCAACGAGAGGATAACGCTATCGCCGGTATCGTCGGGTGTGGCCCCGCCCGACATTCCGCTGTTGCCGCCTTGCGCGACGATTGGGACACCGTGCTCCGCGCAAAGCCTGACGAACTGGGCGACCTCTTCAGTCGAGGTCGGCGAAGCAAGACCGAGCGCGCGGCCGGTATAGCGGCCTCGCCAGTCGGTCAGCCACGGATCGAGCAGGTCGGGATCGCAGGTAAAGCCGCGCGGCCCCAGGAGACCAGCGGCGGCTTCGTGGAAGGTCTGGGCGTCAGTCATCGCATGTCCTCCTGCCACAATTCGCTGGCCGATTGCCACCACTTGCCAATCGAAAGCAAACAATTAAGCCCGCATTCAACCGTGAGGGTACAACCGAGCACGTGACGTACCCGCATGGTGTCCAACACGCGGCCAAGGAGCGATCGAACCCGACCGATGTCCCTGCTTTCTCCCCTCGCTGCCATGCTGATCGCATTGGGCTCGCCCCAGGGCGCCGGCGACGATGGGGTGCCCCGGCAGGCCGCCGTTCCGAGTGAAGCACCGCTTGGCGCGGCGCCGCTGGTGGGGCGGGGCTCGATATGGTCATCCGATGCTGCATCCGCCGGGAAGGCCCCTATCGCCCGACAGGTGCGGATCGAGCGCCGCGTGATCATGCGCATCACGCCGCAACCGGGCAATTCGCGCCGCGGGTTCCTGTCGCAATTGCCGCGCCAAACCGCTCCGCGCGTCGTCGAGCGGCCCCACGGTGAATGCGTCGATGCCGGCGAGATCGTCGGCGTGGCCGATCGGGGCAGTCGGCTGGTCATGTATATGCGCGACCGGCAGATCATCTCTGCCGAACTCGAAAAGGCGTGCAGCCCGCGCGATTTCTATCTCGGCTTCTATGTCGAACGCAGCCCCGACGGGCAGCTCTGCGTGAACCGCGATCGGTTGATGTCGCGCGCCGGGGCGAAGTGCCGGATTGCCGATTTCCGCCGATTGATCGCCGTCGCGGACTGACATTCGCGTCGGGTCTGCCGGGATTTCTTGACTTTTGGGCCGATTCCGGCGAATGGCGCGCCCAGCCAATGCTGCGGACGCGCGGCGACTTGTAGGCCAATGTTCCAGGGACAGTTTCTAACCGCATGACTTTCGCCGATCTCGGCCTTTCCGAAGACTTGCTCAAAGCAGTAAGCGAAGCCGGCTATACAGAGCCGACCGACATCCAGCGCGAAGCGATTCCGCCGATCCTGATGATGAAAGACATCATCGGAATCGCGCAGACGGGCACCGGCAAGACTGCCAGCTTCGTGCTGCCGATGATCGACATCATGGCCAGCGGACGGCGGCGCGCACTGATGCCGCGTTCGCTGATTCTCGCGCCAACGCGCGAACTCGCAGCCCAGGTGGCCGAAAACTTCGAGAAATACGGCAAGAACCACGATCTCAAGCTCGCGCTGCTGATTGGCGGCGTGCAGATGGGCGATCAGGTCAAGGCGCTGAATGATGGCGTCGACGTGCTGATCGCCACGCCGGGCCGGCTTATGGATCTTTTCGAACGGGGCAAGATCCTGCTCAACGGCTGCGAATTGCTGGTCATCGACGAAGCCGATCGCATGCTCGACATGGGGTTCATCCCCGATATCGAATTCATCTGCTCCAAGCTGCCCGAAGCGCGGCAGACGATGCTGTTCTCGGCGACCATGCCGCCACCGATCGAGAAGCTCGCCAAGAAGTTTCTCAACAATCCGAAGCGGATCGAAGTCAGCCGCGCGGCGACCACGAACAAGGACATCACCGCGTTCAAGGTTCCGGTAAAGGCACGGCAGAAGCGCGACACGCTGCGCTGGCTGCTGGAAAACGATCACGTCGAGACCGCGATCATCTTCTCCAATCGCAAGACCACCGTGCGCGAGCTCAACAAGAGTTTGCAGAGCTATGGCTTCCGCAGTGGTGAGATCCATGGCGACATGGACCAGTCGAACCGGCTGAAGGAACTCGAACGCTTCAAGCAGGGCGAAATCAACATCCTCGTCGCTTCGGACGTCGCGGCTCGCGGGCTCGACGTCAAAGGCGTGAGCCACGTGTTCAATTTCGACACGCCCTGGCACCCGGACGATTACGTCCACCGGATCGGCCGTACGGGCAGGGCAGGGGCCAAGGGCCGCGCCTTTACGCTAGTGGCCGAAGAAGATGCCGAAGCGATCGCCAATGTCGAGAAGCTGACCGGCGCCGAAGTGCCCGTGTTCGGCAAGAAGGACGTTCGTGTCGATCTGGTCGACACGGCAGCCGAACCCAAGCCAGCGCGCGAAGACAAGCCCGAACGCGCGGCAAAGCCCAAGCGTTCGCCCAAGCCCGACACGGACGCCGAAGCGGCCGCCGAAGAAAAGCCCAAGCGCGCTCGCAAGAAGCGGGACGATGACGAGGCACCGCGCGAAAAGCCGGCGCGCAAGGCCCGGGCTAAGAGCGAAGGGCGCCAGCAGCGCGGCGACGATGGCGGTTCGGCCCCGGCGGGCGAATGGAACGGTCCGCGCCCCGGTTTCCTGGATATTTCCGCGACCTGATAGCGATCCGGGCGTACGTGCGCCCGGCGATAATCCTCAGTCGGCCAGGCTGACGAAACTGTCGAGAACGCGCTTCTCGCCTGCTTTCTCGAATTCTATCGTCAGCTTGTTGCCTTCCTGGGCGGTCACGCAGCCATAGCCGAACTTGTCATGGAAGACGCGGGCGCCAAGCGCGATATCGCTGCGCGGCTTGGCCGCGAAGCTCGCCGCACTGCGGCCCGGTTCAGCCAGACGCTTGGGCGTCGTGTCATAACCTGACGAGAGCGCCCTTTGCCAACCGGGACCCCGCTTGCCGGACCGGTCCGGCCGGCTGGTCGAGACATGCGCGAACGGGTCGTCGGTCTCGCTCCAATTCGCCCGCCAGAGCGAGGCACCGCCGGTCATCGTGGTTTCGGACGTGATATAGTCTTCGGGAAGGTCATCGATGAACCGGCTGGGGATCGAGCTTGTCCACTGGCCGTAGATGCGGCGGTTCGCTGCATGCAATATCGTGCAACGGCGCTTGGCGCGTGTAATTGCGACATAGGCCAGCCGGCGTTCTTCCTCGAGGCTTGCAAGGCCGCCCTCGTCGATGGCGCGCTGGCTCGGGAATACGCCTTCTTCCCAGCCGGGCAGGAAGACGTGGTCGAATTCCAGCCCCTTGGCGGCGTGCATGGTCATTATGGTGACCTTCTCGCCATCGCCGGCGCGTTCATTGTCCATCACCAGACTGACATGCTCGAGGAAATCGCCAAGCGTCTCGTATTCTTCCATCGCCCGCGCGAGTTCGGTGAGGTTCTCGAGCCGCCCCGCGCTTTCGGCGCTGCGATCTTTCTGCAGCATGTCTTCGTACCCGCTTTCCGCAAGCACGCTGCGCAGCAGTTCCGACGGGGTGACCTTGTCTGCCTGTTCGCGCCAGTGAACGAACTGGCCCAGCAAGGCGACAAGGTTGTTCCGCGCCCGCGCAGGCAGTTCGTCGGTATCGCACAGGTCTAAGCTGGCAGCGGCAAGCGGCATCTGCAGCTGGCGCGCATGACGGCGCATCGCCTCGAGCGTCTTCGCGCCGAGCCCACGCTTGGGCTGGTTGTAGATCCTTTCGAAGGCGAGGTCGTCGGCCGGCTGCGCGATGACGCGCAAATAGGCCAATGCATCGCGGATTTCGGCGCGTTCGTAGAACCGGAAACCGCCGACGATGCGATAGTTGAGGCCGATCTGGATAAACCGGTCTTCGAATTCCCGCGTCTGGTACTGCGCGCGCACCAAGATTGCGATCTGGTCGAGCGGTGCGCCCTCGCTTTCCAGCCGCTCGATCTCCTCGCCTACGCGGCGCGCTTCCTCGGGCGCGTCCCATACGCCGATGATCCGCACCTTCTCACCGGGCGGCAGTTCGGTCCACAGCGTCTTGCCGAGGCGTTCGCTATTGGCATTGATCAGGCCCGAGGCCGCCGCCAGGATTTGCGGCGTCGAACGGTAGTTCTGTTCCAGCTTGACCACTGACGCGCCGGGAAAATCCTTTTCGAACTTGAGGATATTGGCGACTTCTGCGCCGCGCCATGAATAGATCGACTGGTCGTCGTCCCCCACCACGCAGATATTCTTGCGCGCCTGAGCGAGCAGCCTCAGCCAGAGATACTGGACCTGGTTGGTGTCCTGATATTCGTCGACGAGGATGTATTTGAAGCGCTGCTGGTATTGCGCGAGCACGTCGTGATGCGTGCGGAAGATGTTCAGTATGTGAAGCAGGAGGTCGCCGAAGTCGCAGGCGTTGAGCGTCTTCAGCCGGTCCTGATAGAGCTTGTAGAACTGGGCGCCGCGCCCGTTGGCATAGCTTTCATTCTCGACTGCATCGAGATCGCCGGGATTGAGCCCGCAATTCTTCCACCGGTCGAGCAGGCCGGCCAGTTGCCGCGCCGGCCAGCGTTTCTCGTCGACGTCGTTTTCCTGGATCAGCTGCTTGAGCAGGCGGATCTGGTCGTCCGTGTCGATGATCGTGTAATTGCTTTCCAGCCCGACCAGTTCGGCATGGCGGCGCAGCATTCGTGCCCCGATCGAATGAAACGTGCCCAGCCACGGCATCCCTTCAACCGCATCGCCGATATGCCGGCCCACGCGTTCGCGCATTTCGCGCGCCGCCTTGTTGGTGAAGGTGACGCAAAGAATTTCGCTGGGCCATGCGCGCCGCGTTGCGATGAGATGTGCCAGCCGTGCGGTGAGCGCCGCTGTCTTTCCGGTACCTGCCCCGGCGAGCATCAGGACGGGGCCTTCGGTGGTCAGCACCGCCTCGCGCTGGGGAGCATTCAACCGCGCCGCATAGGCGGGAATCTGCGCATCTGCGGGCGCGTCGGACGGGGTGGGGAGGTCTGTCATGGAGTTCGGAACAGCTAGGGAACGAAGCGGCGCAAGACAAGCCCCGGCCACATGGGCGCGCCGGAACCGATGACCGGGGCGCTGCGTAGGTTAGCCGTACACACCAAACAAATGGAGGAATCTCCTATGCGTAATCTGATTCTCGCCGGCGCTGCAGCGCTTGCCTTTACCGCTGTTCCGGCTGCTGCCGACGATCACATGTCGGGCGAAAGCTACAGCTGGTCCACCGAGCAGGAAGCCGCCTATGACCAGTGGCCCGCCGATCGCCAGACCGCTTATGATGCATGGCCCGCAGGCGTTCAGGAATATTACTGGACGCTGTCGCCCGTGCAGACCGAAGGCTGGTGGGTGCTGACCGACGAACAGCGGGTCGCCATCTACGAAATGGAACCGGCAACGCGCATGCAGGCGTGGAACCAGATCGCTGCCCAGATGAATGGCAATCCGGCAACTACGTCGAGTGCATCGTCGAGCGCGACCACGTCGCCCCGCTTCGTGAGCAACGCGGTGACGCAGTCGGTTCCGCCCGAATACACCCCCGCCGACAATGCAAACCTGCCGGTATGTTCGGCCATGCAGCAGGATGGGTGCATCAACAGCTGGGCCAAGAACAAGACGGGTAATCGCCCGCTCGAATACTGGCCGGGTCAGCCCGCCAGCACGATCCCCCAGAAGCTTCCCGCAACCAAGCCGGGGTCGTGAGCTGAACTGAATGCGCGTCCTGCCAGCGGGCAGGGTGCGAAGCGAATGGGTGGGACCGCCAAGGCGGTTCCGCCCTTTTCGCGTCTCAGGGATCTGCGAGGTTGGTACCGGTTTCGAACCTGTCGCCGCCGGGCTGCGCGGTTCAGGCCGCGAGGCGCAGCAACGTGATCTTCGCCTTGCCGGTCTTTCGCTCGGCAACGATATCGAAGGCCCGCAGAGCGCCTTCTTCCTTCGCGCCGGTTTCGAGCGCGACCCAGGTCGCCGGCCCGATCCAGCCGAGCCGCGCGAGCCGGTCGAGCGCGACATGGCCGGCACCCGTATCGTAGGGCGGATCGAGGAAGATCAAATCGTGCGCCGTCTTGGCAGGGCTGAGGCTGAGCACGGAACCTTGCTGGACCACGCTGCGTGCACGTGCGTCGAGCGTCTCGATATTCTTGCGGATGGCCTCCACCGCGCGCGCATCCTGTTCGACGAACAGGCAGGATGCAGCACCGCGCGACAGAGCCTCCAAGCCCAGCGCGCCCGATCCGGCGAAAAGATCGACCACGCTCAGCCCGTCGAAACTGCCCACGCGGCTGGCCAGCATGTTGAACAGCGTTTCGCGCGTCCGGTCGGCAGTGGGGCGGGTCAGATCGCCCGGCGGCGCGACGAGTTTGCGGCCGCGCCAATCGCCTGCGATGATCCTCAAAGCTGGCCCCCGCGCCTGAGTTGCTTGCGGAACCGCTCGACATCGGCCTGGCGAATTTCCACTGCCTGCCCGCGCGGCAGGTCGGCCAGTTCGAACGGGCCATAGGCGGTCCGCAGCAGGCGATTCACCTGCAGGCCGAGATGTTCGAGCACGCGGCGAACTTCGCGGTTCTTGCCTTCGGTCAGCGTCATTTCGACCCAGCGATTCTTGCCCGAACCGCGCTCGAGGTCGGCCTCGATCCGGCCGTAGCGAATGCCGTCGATCTCGACGCCTTCGATCAGTTCGTCGAGTTGCGCCTGCGTGACGTCGCCAAAGGCGCGCGCGCGGTAAGTACGAGGTATGCCCGACGAGGGCAGTTCCATCGCCCGTTTCAGTTCGCCATCATTGGTCAGCATCAGCAGACCTTCGGTGGTGAAGTCGAGACGGCCGACGGGAATCACGCGGCCCGCATCCTTGGGCAAGGCGTTGCGCAGCGCGGTGTAAATGGTGGGCCGTCCGCGGGGATCGCGTTCGGCGGTGATCAGCCCCGAAGGCTTGTGGAACGCGAACAGCCGCGCCGCCTCCGCCCGGCCGACAGCCTTGCCATCGACCGTCACGCCATTGAGATTCGCCAGCTTGACTGCGGGCGTGTCGAGGACCTTGCCATCGATCGCGATCCGCCCGTCGGCGATCATGCGCTCGATTTCGCGGCGGCTGGCGACGCCGGCACGGGCGAGCAGCTTGGCGATCCGATCGCCTTCTTCTGGTAAACGGTTATCGGCCATGCGCGCGCCAATACACACAACCCCCGTCATGCGGAAGCGGTGATCGCCGCCGACCTGCTAGCGATGTGCCCGGACTACCGCGCCAAATGCGCGCGCCGGGTTCAGTTCACGGCGCGCAGCGCCTCTTCCACGGTCTCGTGATAGCGGCGGATCCCCCCTTCGAGCGTGCCGAGGGTAAGCTGCGGCACCGCGCCAGTGGCCAGCCCCTGTTGCCCGAGTTCGGCGGCGCGGAAATCCTCGCCCGCGAAGACCCCGCCGTCGAGCAGGGCCCAGCTGCGTTCCCAGTGGTTGCGGGCCTTGTCGGTCCTGGGATGTTCGGGAATGAGCATGAAATCCTCTACCAGCGTGCGATCGTGCGCCTGCGGCATCATCACCATGACATTGATGTAGTCCGGGCTGGGGATGACCAGCGCGCCGGGCAGCAGCTGATAGGCAAAGGTCACCACGCGGCGCAGCGCGGCCATGTCCTCCAGATCGACCCCGTCCATTTCCTCGAGCCGGCCCACCGCGCTGCGGGCATGCGGTCCGATCATGTCGCCGCTGGTTGCGCCGTCCTTGAAGAACGGCCCGATCGTCTGCGCATGCAGGCGGGTGACATGATAGCTTTCGAGGAAAGCATCCATGATCAGTTTCCAGTTCCCCGCCACTTCGTGCGTCTTGCGGCGGAACAGCACGTGTTCGCCCATGCCGAGCGCGTCGAAATCCTCGCCGATCTTGTCCGCGAAACCGAAATCCGCGCTGTCTGCGCAAGGGGAGAACCAGATCAGCCCACCGGTTTCGCGGCTGGGCAGTTCCACGAGGCCGTAATCGCCCTTGTCGAGCCCGGGGAAGGTATCGGGCCGCGGCAGGGCCAGCAAACGGCCGTCCACCGCATAGGTCCATGCGTGATAGGGGCACACCAGCCTTTTCGTGCACTGAACCTCATTGCCTTCGACCAGCCGCGTGCCGCGGTGCCGGCAGACGTTCAGGAAGACATGCGCCATGCCCGATGCATCGCGGGTCACCAGCAAGGGGCGCCCGGTGGCGTCATGCGGCAGCGCCATGCCGGGATCGGGCAACAGCGCCGACGGGCAGACGATCTGCGGCAGCCGGTCGTAGATCGCCGCCTTTTCTCGCTGCCAGTAATCCGGATCGGTATAGACGCTTGCGGGCACCGTGGTCGCACTACCGGCATCGCGCTGCCGACCTTCGGCGATATCCCTGGCCAGGGCCAGCATGCCACGGGTCGGGCGATGCGCGGGTTGTTTGGTGTCGACATCGCTCATGACGCCTGTTCCTCCCTCTCTCTCGCCGCTAGTGTCGCAAAAATCACGCCGAATTGGAAGGATGCCAGCGAATGGCTGCGGTCGCAGAAGACAAGAAGAAGATTTCCGCCTGGCGCGCGCTCGGCATGGCGCTGGGCAATCGCAAGACCGGCTTCATGTTGCTGTTCGGTTTTGCCAGCGGTCTGCCCTTCGCGCTGTTCCTCGGCACCCTGTTCGCTTGGCTGACCGAAGCCGAAGTCGATCTCGAGACGATGGGCATCTTCTCGCTCATCGGTTTGGCCTATGCTTTCCAGTTCCTCTGGTCGCCGCTGATCGACAAGGTGAACATACCGGTGCTGCGCCGGCTGGGACGGCGCAAGCAGTGGATCGTGCCGATGCAGCTGGTGCTGGGCGCGATCCTGATTACGATGAGCGTGCTGGAACCGCGTACCCAGCTCGGCTGGTTCAGCCTGCTGGCGGGAATCGGCGCGTTCGCCAGCGCGACACAGGATATCGCGATCAATGCGTGGCGGATCGACGTGGCCGACGAGCGCGCGACGATCGACATTCTCTCCACCGTTTACCAGATGGGCTACCGGCTGTCGTCGCTGGTGGGCGGGGCGCTCGGCCTGATCATTGCCGCGCGGATCGGCTGGCCCGAAACCTACGCGCTGATGGGGGCGATCCTGCTGGGCGTGGGCTTCATCGGCCTGTGGGCGCCCAATGCGAGCGAAAACGCCGCGGATGTGGCGACCGAAAGCGAACGGCAGGTGCGCGCGCTGCGTCATGCGGGGGAACTCGAACCCGCGATCCGCAATCGCGCGCTGGCGCTGGTCGCGCTGCTGTGGGCGGGGGCGATCGGCATCGTCCTGACGTTCATGATCATGTCGATGACCTACGCCCCCGAAGATCGGCCCAACCCGACCGAATTCACGGTCAATGTCGGCCCGTGGATCATCGTGGCAACCATCATCCTGCCCGCGCTGATCGCCGGCTGGCTCGCCTCGAAGAAGCGGCGCGGCGAACACCTGCTGACAGCCAACGAGGAACCCGCCAGCGGCGGCAATTACATCCTCGATCACCTGTACCGCGCGCTGGTGCTGCCGCTGGTCGAATTCGTGGGACGGATGGGATGGTCGCTGGTGCTGATCCTGGCGGTGGTGCTGACCTATCGTATCTGCGACGCGATCTGGGGTACTTTCGCCTATCCCTTCTATCTCGGGGAGCTCGACTACACGAATGACGACGTCGCTTTCGCGTCGAAGTTCTTCGGCGTGGGGGCGATCATCGCAGGGCTCGCGCTCGGCGGCCTGTTGCTGACCACCATCGGCCGGATGGCGACGCTGCTGATCGGCGGGATACTCGCCGCGCTGACCAACCTGCTTTACGCGGATATGGCCGTGGGCGGATATTATATGGAGGCCTTCAGCGGGGCGATCGGTTTCACCTACCTGATCGAACAGGTACCGGGCATCGGCGATGCGGACCTTGCCAAGCTCACCATCACCATCGCGTTCGAGAACCTCGCGATCGGCATAGCCGGAGCCGCCTATATCGCATGGCTCTCCTCGATCGTCTCGAAGAAGTTCAGCGCGGTGCAGTATGCGCTGCTGTCGTCGCTGACGCTGCTGGTGGGCACGCTGGGGCGCGGCGCCCTTGGCGAAATGATTGAAAACCAGGGCTATTACGACGTCTTCATCCTGACCACATGGATCGGACTGGGGGCGGCGGTGCTGGTCTGCATCGAATGGTATCGCGAAAGCCGCTCGCGTGCCAATTCGGGCGTGGTCGCGCCCGAAGCGGGGCAGGCGGTCGCCCCGGCGGAATAGCGCCGGGGCTATTCCGGCGCTTCGCCGTTGCGCCGCAGCACATCGCCAGCAAGGTAGAGCGACCCCGCGATCAGGACGGGCAACCCATCTTCGGGAATAGCCGCGAGCGCGTTCACGATATCGGGAAAGAAGCGCGCTGACGGGGCGATCGCTTCTGCCGGATGCCAATCGTGGCCCGGCACCGGGACCACGGCAAGGCTGGTGATCATGGGGGCGAGGGGATCGACCAACGCAGCCGGATCCTTCGCATCGAGCATGCCGAGCACGAGGTGCAGCTGCTGCCCGGCAAAATGCGTACCCAGCATTCGCCCGGCATCGGCATTGTGTCCGCCATCGAGCCATATTTCGCGGTGGCCTGCCAAGGGACCGGGGGCAAGGCGCTGCAGCCGGGCGGGCCAGGCCGCCTGCTCGATTCCCTGCGCGAGCGCATGGGGCGTGACCGGCAGCACATCCTGCGCGCGAAGCATGGCGATGGCGAGCGAGGCGTTCACCGCCTGATGGGCTCCGGGCAGGGACGGTAGCGGGAGCGCGAGTTCGCCTTCTGCATCGCGGTAGAAGAGGTGACGTCCTGTTTCCGCCGCCCATTCCGCGCCGCGTGCCGATAGCGGTGCCCCGGCGCGCGCGGCTGCAGCCTCGATCTGCTGCTGTGCTGCCAGCGGATAGGACAGGCATGCGAGCGGCACGCCCGCTTTGGCAATTCCGGCCTTTTCAAAGGCAATTCGCGCCACCGGATCGCTGGGTACACCGTCTTCCGGTGCCAGCAGGAAGCGTTCATGGTCGATCCCCAGCGCCGCGATCCCGCATGCGGCAAGGACGGCTGTCTCCAGAACATTGGTTGCATCGTAGCGTCCGCCCAGTCCGACTTCGACAACGCAGGCATCGGCCGGGATGCGGGCGAACTCCAGGAACGCTGCGGCTATGGTGACTTCGAAAAAGCTGGGCCCGAGATCTTCGCCCGCGTCGAGCACTTCGGACAGGAGGGAGGCAAGCCGTTCATCGCCGATTAGCTTGCCCGCCAGGCGGATACGCTCGTTGTAACGCACCAAATGCGGGCTGGTGGTGACGTGGACCGAATAGCCTTGCGCCTCGAGCATTGCGCGCAGGAACGCACAGGTCGATCCCTTGCCGTTGGTGCCTGCGACATGGAACACCGGTGGCAGAGCACGGTGCGGATTGCCCAGCCGGTCGAGCAGGGCGCGCACGGTTTCGAGACCCAGCCTGCCATCGGGAACGGAAAGGCGCCCCAGCCGGTCGAGCTGTGCCTGGACTCGGGGATGATCGGAGCGGGCGAAGTCCCGCATGGCGCAGGTCAGGCGGCCTTGGCGGGGGCCAGGTAATCGAGCAGTGTCGCCAAAGTGTCTTTCAGCTCGTGACGATGCACCACCATGTCGACCATGCCGTGCTTGTGCAGGTACTCGGCGCGCTGAAACCCATCGGGCAATTGTTCGCGGATCGTGTCCTGGATCACGCGCTGGCCGGCAAAGCCGATCAGCGCGCCGGGTTCAGCGATATGCACGTCGCCCAGCATCGCATAGCTGGCAGTGACACCGCCCGTGGTCGGGTCGGTCAGCACGACGATATAGGGCAGCTTGGCTTCCTTCAGACGCCGCGTCATCACCGTTGCCTTGGGCATTTGCATGAGGCTGAGGATGCCTTCCTGCATGCGTGCGCCGCCCGCTGCGGTAACGACGATATAGGGGCAGTGCCGCGACAGCGCGCGTTCGGCGCCCTGGCAGAAGGCGGTGCCCACTGCCATGCCCATCGATCCGCCCATGAAGCCGAAATCCTGCACGCCGACGACCGCGGGCTTGCCCTCGATTGCACCCGAACCGACAAGGAAGGCGTCCTTGTGCGGGCTCTTGGCGCGCGCCTTCTTCAGCCGGTCGGTGTATTTCGCCGTGTCGCGGAACTTGAGCGGGTCTTCCTTCACATCGGGGATGGGAAGGACCTCGAACCCTTCGTCGAGCAGCTGCCGCAGCCGTTCGTCGGCACCGATCCGGCCATGGTGGCCGCAGCGCGGGCAGACATAGGAATTGTCCTCGTATTCCTGCGCGAAGACCATCTGCTGGCAGCTGGGGCACTTGACCCACAGGTCTTTTTCCGTGCTGCGCTTGGACAGCGAGGTGATCGAATTGCGGACGCGGGTGAACCAGTTCATGCGCTGAGCCTATAGTCAGGTTGTCACAAAGCTCAAATAGTCAGCGCACCGCCGGAGCGTCATCCCTGCGCAGGGGCGACGAACTAGCGGGCTGATCGCACCGCTTCGGCAAGCGATGAAGCCAAGGTGCGCAACTTCGCCGGAGCGTCGTCGCCATGTTCGGCGACCAGTTCGACCAGCGCCGAACCCACCACGACTCCATCGGCCACGCGTGCGATCTCGCTCGCCTGCTCGGGTGTGCGTACACCGAAGCCGACCGCGACCGGAATGTCGGTCGATCGCTTGATGCGCGAGACATTGGCCTCGATCAACTCGATCGCCGCCTGCTGCATGCCCGTGATGCCCGCGACTGCGACGTAATAAAGGAAGCCCTCGCTGCCTTGGATCACGGCGGGAAGGCGCTTGGCGTCGGTGGTCGGCGTGGCCAGGCGGATGGGGGCGATTTCCGCAGCACGCAGCGCCGGACCAAGCGCGTCATCTTCCTCCGGCGGGATGTCGACGCAGATCACTCCGTCGATGCCCGCTTCCTTGGCCGCGGCCGCGAACCAGTCGGGCCCGCGGCGAATCATCGGGTTGGCATAGCCCATCAGCACCAGCGGAACATCGGGATGACGCTGGCGAAATGCGGTAGCGATGGCGAGCACGTCGGCCGTCGTCGTTCCGACGCCCAGCGACCGGATATTGGCCGCTTGGATCGCGGGGCCATCCGCCATCGGATCGGTGAAGGGCATGCCCAGCTCGATCACATCCGCACCGCCCGCGACCAAGGCGTCGAGATTGGCAGCGGTGTCCCCGTCGCCGGCAGTCAGGAAGCAGACGAGCGCGGGGTGGGGCTTGGCGAAGGCGGAGGCGAGGCGGGTCAAATGTCCACTCCCAGCTTCTCGGCCACGGTGAAGATATCCTTGTCGCCGCGCCCGCACAGATTGGCCAGGATGATGCTGTCCCGCGGCATTTCCTTCGCACGCTTCGCCACTGCCGATATGGCGTGGCTCGGCTCCAGCGCGGGAATGATTCCCTCGGTGCGGCAGAGCAGCTGGAACGCCTCCAGCGCTTCGTCATCGGTCACCGCAGTGTATTCGACGCGGCCTGAATCCTTGAGCCACGCATGCTCGGGACCGATGCCGGGATAGTCGAGCCCGGCGCTGATCGAGTGACCTTCGGTAATCTGGCCGTCCTCGTCCTGCAGCAGATAGGTCTTGTTGCCGTGAAGTACGCCGGGGAAACCGCCGAGCAGGCTTGCCGCGTGTTCGTTGCCATCGAGCCCGTGACCCGCCGCCTCGACGCCCAGCAGCTTGACCTCGGCGTCGTCGAGGAAGGGGTGGAACAGGCCCAGCGCGTTCGAACCGCCACCGATGCAGGCCACGGCCAGGTCGGGCAATCGTCCGATCCTCTCGAGCATCTGCGCCCGCGCCTCCTTGCCGATGATGCTCTGGAAGTCGCGCACCATCTCGGGATAGGGATGCGGTCCGGCGGCCGTGCCGATGATGTAGAAGGTGTCATGGACGTTCGCGACCCAGTCGCGCAGCCCTTCGTTCATTGCGTCCTTCAGCGTCCCGCGCCCGCTGGTGACGGGCACGATTTCCGCACCGAGCAGCTTCATGCGGAAGACGTTGGGCGATTGGCGCCGCACGTCTTCGGCACCCATGTAGATCACGCAGGGCAGGCCGAAGCGTGCGCAGACCGTTGCGGTGGCGACGCCGTGCTGCCCCGCGCCGGTTTCCGCGATGATGCGAGTCTTGCCCATCCGGATGGCGAGCAGGATTTGCCCGATGCAATTGTTGATCTTGTGCGCGCCGGTGTGATTGAGTTCGTCGCGCTTGAACCAGACCTGCGCGCCGTGGCCCTCGGGCGAACCGGCGCGCAGCGCCTCGGTCAGCCGTTCGGCAAAATAGAGCGGCGAGGGGCGGCCGACGTAATGTTCGAGCAAATCGTCGAATTCGCGCTGGAATTCCGGATCGGCCTGCGCCTTGCGGTATTCACGCTCGAGATCGAGCACCAGCGGCATCAGCGTTTCGGCGACATAGCGTCCGCCGAAGTCGCCGAAATGGCCGCGCTCGTCGGGCTGGTTGCGATAGGAATTGGGATTGGTTTCGGTCATCGCGCTCCCCATGCCGTCCGCAGCAGGCGAAGTCGAGACAGCTTTGCTTTTTCACGAGGCATGAGGACTGCGGTTTGGCAGCCACGGGCCGCAGATCAGGCGGCGAGCGCGGCCCGGCAGAAATCGGCGATACGCTGCGGATCCTTCACTCCCGGTGCGCTTTCAACACCGCTCGAGGTATCGACCAGCGGCGCACCGGTCGCGCGGATCGCTTCGGCGACATTGCCCGCCGTGAGGCCACCTGCCAGCGCCCAGTCGATCTTGTGGCGGTGCCCGGAAAGCAAGGACCAGTCGAAAGCCGTGCCATTGCCGCCGGGCAGTGCTTTGGCCGGTGCGTCGAACAGCAGGCGGTCGACCTTGCCGATGTATTTCTCGCTCCGGGTCAGCGTGCCAGCGTCCTTCAGCCCGACCGCTTTCCACACCTCATAGGGCAGGCTGCGACGGATACCGCCAATCCATTGCGGTGTCTCATTGCCGTGGAACTGGACCACGTCGGGCTGGATCGCGTTGAGGGCGCGTCCGGTGGTTTCGGGATCGGCATTGACCAGCAGCAGCACCGCCTTGGCCTTGCCCCGGGCCTGCTCGCGCAGTTCGCGGGCCAGATCGAGCGCGACATGGCGGGGCGAGGGTTGGTAATGAACCAGCCCGATATGCGTCGCGCCCGCGGCAAGCGCTGCATCTACCGTTTCGGGCGTCGAAAGCCCGCAGATCTTGATCTGGACCGCCATGGCGAAACCTACAGCGTGGCTTCGATGGCGCGGGCGGCCTGCGCCGGATCGTCGGCCCGGCTGATCGGGCGTCCGATGACCAGCACGCTGGCACCATCATCGCGCGCCTTGCGCGGGGTGACGACGCGCTTCTGGTCGCCGGTGCCGCTGCCCGCGGGGCGCAATCCTGGGACGACGAAAAACCCGTCCTTCCACTGGTCGTGGACCGATTTCACTTCCTGGCCCGAACAGACGATCCCGTCGAGACCGGCGCGGTGCGCAAGATCGGCAAGGCGCAGCACCTGATCGTGCGCGCTGCCTTCGATCCCCGTGCTCGCCAGATCGCGATCGTCCATGCTGGTCAACATGGTCACGGCAACGACCTTGGTGTGTTCGCCTGCGGCGGCCTTGGCATCCTCGAGCATGGCGCGCCCGCCGCTGGCATGCACGGTGACGATGCGCGGCTCCAGCACATGGATGGCCTGCATCGCGCCCGCGACGGTATTGGGGATGTCGTGGAACTTCAGGTCGAGGAAGATCGGCAATCCGAGCTGGCCGACCAGATGAACCCCGTGCGCGCCATGCGCGCAGAAGAATTCGAGGCCCAGCTTCACCCCGCCGACATGGCCCTTGACCTTCCGGATCAGGTCGAGGCCGTCCTGCAGATGCGGGAGGTCGAGCGCGAGATAGATCGGATTGGTCATGCGGGCTTCGCAGGATCTGTGTCGACGGGGTCGACGGGATTGGCCGGTTCGGGCGGCGGGTTGTGTACCGGAGGCTCGGGCGTAGGAGCAGGCGCGGGCTGGACGGTTGCCGAAGCATCGGGAGCGGGCGTGGCCGCGCCGAACCGGCTGGTCGCCGCCTCCAGCGCATTGATGCGTCGCGTCGCGCGCCACTTGCTCGCCCGGTGCACGAGCCACATCGGGATCAGCCCCAGCAGGAACGAGACCACTACCAGCGCGGGCAGCTTGGTTTCGAGCACGAGGTTCGACCAAATCTGAACCTCAACCGGCTTCCAGTTGAAAAAGCTGAATGCGAGCAGCGAAAACAGCAGCAGGACCCAGCCGATGGTGCGCACGATTTGCATGGAATGTAGCCCTCTTTCGTCTTGGCGTGGGATGCTAGGCCGGGACCCGTCCCGCGTCTAGCCGAAGACCCGCGCGAAGATCGTGTCGACATGCTTGAAGTGGTATTCGAGATCGAACTTCTCTTCGAGCTGCTCCACACCCAGCGCGGCGGTAACCTCCTCGTCGCGCTTGAGCAGATCGAGCAGCGTCAGCTGGCCATCAGAATTCCCACACCTTCATCGCGTTGCGCTGGACGAGGCGGTAGGCATCCTCGCGGCTGACCCCGTTCTGCGTCAGCGCCAGCAGCACGCGCTGCGAATGGATCAACCCGCCCATGCGGTCCATGTTCGCCTGCATGCGCTCGGGATAGACCAGCAGCTTGTCGACCACGCCGGTCAGCCGCGCTAGCGCGAAATCGAGCGTGATGCAGGCATCGGGACCGATGAACCGCTCGACCGAGGAATGCGAGATATCGCGTTCGTGCCACAGCGCGACGTTTTCCAGCGCGGGCAGGGCATAGGCGCGGATCATGCGCGCCTGGCCGGTAAGGTTCTCGGTCAGGATCGGGTTGCGCTTGTGCGGCATCGCGCTCGACCCCTTCTGGCCGGGCGAGAAATACTCTTCCGCCTCGAGCACTTCGGTGCGTTGGAGATGGCGGACTTCGACCGCCAAGCGCTCGATCGAACCGGCGATAACCGCCAGCGTCGAGAAGAACATGGCGTGGCGATCGCGCGGGATGACTTGCGTCGAGACGGGCTCCACCGTCAGGCCGAGCTTGTCGGCAACATGCTCTTCCACCTGCGGGTCGATGTTGGCGAAAGTGCCGACAGCGCCCGATATGGCGCAGGTCGCGATTTCCGCGCGCGCCGCGACCAGGCGGGTCTTGCAGCGGTCGAACTCGGCATAGGCCTGCGCCAGCTTGAGCCCGAAGGTCACCGGTTCGGCATGGATGCCATGGCTGCGCCCGATGGTGGGCGTGTATTTGTGTTCCTCGGCGCGGCGCTTGATCGCCTCGAGCAGGCCGTCGAGATCGGCCAGCAGGATATCGGCAGAGCGTGCCAGCTGGACCGCCAGCGTCGTGTCGAGCACGTCGCTGCTGGTCATGCCCTGGTGCATGAAGCGCGCTTCGTCGCCGACATTCTCGGCCACCCAGGTAAGGAAGGCGATGACATCGTGCTTGGTGACCGCCTCAATCGCATCGATCGCCTCGACATCGATTTTGGGATCGGTTGCCCACCAGTCCCACAGCGCCTTGGCCGCGCTCGGCGGGACCACGCCCAGTTCACCCAGCTTTTCGGTCGCATGCGCTTCGATCTCGAACCAGATGCGATATTTCGCTTCGGGCTCCCACAGGGCAGTCATTTCGGGACGGGCGTAGCGGGGGACCATATAAGAGCTCCGATTGCGGGTCAGGCGGGATTCGCGGCTGCGCGGCGGCTAGGCCGAGCCGGCAGAATTGGCAAGGTTTGCCCCCGGGGGGGCCGTCCTGAACAGATCAGAGGAGGCCCTTGGCGCGCAGCGAGACGTTGCCTTCGCGCCCGATGATGACGTGGTCGTGGACGGTGACCCCCAGCAGGCGGCCTGCTTCCGCGATCCGCGCGGTAATGGTGATATCGGCGCGGCTGGGTTCGGGATTCCCGCTGGGGTGGTTGTGGACGAGGATCAGCGCCGTCGCGCCCACATCGAAGGCCTTGCGGATGACCTCGCGGGGATGGATGGCGGCTTCGTCGATCGACCCTTCGCTGAGGAGATGATCCAGGATCAGCCGGTTCCGGGTGTCGAGATAGAGCCCGCGCACCCGTTCATGCGTCAGATGCGCCATGTCGATGTTGAGATAGTCGAGCAGCGCTTGCCAGCTACCCAGCACCGGGCGGTTCTGCACCGCACCGCGCGCTATGCGCCGCGCCGCCAGCGCATTGGCGTGCAATGCCGCAACGCTGGCATCGCCCATGCCCTTGACCTGGCGCAGCGCCTGCGGATCGGCCGTGAGCACCGCGGCGAAAGACCCGAAGTGTGCGATCAATGCCTTGGCGAGCGGTTTCGTATCGCCCTGGCGGATGGCAGCGAACAGCAGGAATTCGAGCAGTTCGTAATCGGCCAGTGCTTCAGCACCGCCGTCGAGCAACCGTTGGCGCAAGCGTTGTCGATGGCCGGTACCGGCATGGCCCGCCGAATTTTTTGGATCTCCCGGCAACCGATCCCCCACATCCCGCGTTTGAGGCACTTGCATTGCCTTTAGCAGGCATATCGCGCAAGTGTGGGATCGATGGAGCGGGCCGCGAGCGACAATGACATGACGGCCGACGATTCCGTCAGGCGATCCCGCTGGCGCCGCAAGCGCTGGGCGGCGCTGCTGGTCGTGCTGGGAGCGCTGCTACTGGCTGGCCTCGGCCTATGGCTGTCGCGCGAACGGATCGTCGACGACATCATTCGCGACCAGCTCGAGGCCTATGATATCCCGGGCAGCTACACGATCGAGCGGATCGGCGGGACCACGCAGATACTGTCCGACGTCGTGCTCGGAGATCCTGACAATCCCGACTTCACCGCCGAGCGGCTGGTGGTCACCCTGCGCCACCGGTTCGGCATTCCGGAAATCGGTGGCGTGGTGCTGGTCAAGCCGCGCCTTTATGCCAGCTACCGCGATGGCGAACTGAGCCTCGGGCGGCTCGATCCGCTGGTGTTCGGTGGGGACGACAGTCCGGCGAGCCTGCCCAATCTGAATTTCGAAGTCCGCGACGGCCGCGCGCTGCTGGCGACCGACTACGGGCCGGTCGGCATCAAGCTGGCGGGTTCCGGACTTCTCAGCCATGGCTGGCAGGGATCGATCGCGGCGATCGCCCCCGAGCTCGCGACTGCGAGCTGCGGTATCGAGAATGCCACCGCCTTCGGCAAGCTCACCTCGGTATCGGGCGAGCCGCAGTTCGCAGGACCCGTCCGCTTTGCGGCGCTCACCTGCGAGGAAAGCGGCCTTGCGCTCGACGACTACGCGATGGAGCTGAGCGTCGTTGCCGATACGGCGCTGGCCAATCCCGCGATCGAAGCACGGCTCGAGGGGGGAGAAACCAGGTTCGGCGAACAGTCCGCCGCAGCCTTGCTGGGCACGGTCCGCGCCCAGATCCGCGACCGGCTGACGACCGCCAGGTTCACGCTCGCCGCGCGCGGGGTCGATACACCGCAGGCGCTTGCCGCAGTGCTCACCGCCGAAGGGCAAATGCGGGCAACCGACGGCTTCGACCACGTCCAGCTCGACAGCAATCTGGAAGGCAACGGGCTAAGGCTGGGCCGCTCCACGATTGCAGCGATCCAGTCGCTGGCGCAGACCGGGGAGGGCACGCTGGTTGCGCCGCTGACCGGCAAGCTGGCGGCAGCGCTTCAGCGCGAAGCCCGCGGCAGCGCGCTCGATGCCGATATACGCCTGCGGATCGATCCAGCTGGCTATTCGCTGCTGGCGCCGCGCGCCGAATTGCGCGGTGGTAGCGGGGCGCGGCTCGTATCGCTTTCACGCGTCGAGATTGCTGCACCGGATGGCGAAGCCCCTTACGTTGCGGGGAACATCGCAACCGGCGGCGCGAACATGCCGCGGATCAGCGGTCGGATGGAGCGCAGCGAATCGGGTGGCTCGATATTCCGCCTGGCGATGGAGCGATATGCCGCGGGCGACAGCGCTCTCGCCGTCCCCCAGGTCGTCATTGCGCAGGGGCCGGGCGGCGCCCTCGGATTCTCTGGCCGGGTGCTCGCAAGCGGACCGCTGCCGGGCGGCTCGGCGACGAACCTCCTGCTGCCGCTCGAAGGCCGCTACGCGGGCGGGCAACTGGCGCTGTGGCGTTCCTGCATGGACGTTGCGTTCGACCGGCTTCAGCTCGCCGACCTCACGTTCGAAAAGCGCGGGGTCACACTGTGCCCGGCACGGGGACGCCCCATTCTCTCAAGCGGGCCCGGCGGCCTGCACATAGCCGCCGGCACCAGCGGGCTCGATCTCGAGGGATCGTTGGGGGAAACCCCGATACGGATTGCCACCGGTCCGATCGGGTTCGGCTATCCCGGCGTAATGACCGCCCGCGAAATCGATGTATCGCTGGGCCCGGTCGAGACCGCCAGCCGGTTCCGCATTTCCGACTTGGACGCGCGGATCGGGCAGGACATCGCCGGAACGTTCAGCGATGCGGATATCGCGATTGCGGCCGTCCCGCTCGATCTGATGCAGGCGAGAGGGCAGTGGCGCTTCGCCGATGGAAGCCTGGCGATCGAGGAAGGCGTGTTCACGCTGGTCGATCGCGACGAATCGCCCCGGTTCGAACCGCTTATGGCGCGCAATGCCACGCTGACACTGGCCGAGAATGTCATCGACGCGCAAGCACTGCTGAGGAATCCGGCAAGCGAACGCGTGGTGACCGCGGTCGATCTGCGCCATGATCTTGGAACCGGTGCGGGCTGGGCGGACCTCGACGTGCCCGGTGTCCGGTTCGATGAAGACTTGCAGCCCGAACAGATATCGCAGCTGGCCAAGGGGGTGATCGCCAATACCCGGGGAGTGGTCACGGGCACCGGACGTATCGACTGGGCCGCAAACGGGACCGTGACCAGTACCGGGCGTTTCTCCAGCGACGATCTCGATTTCGCGGCTGCGTTCGGACCGGTGAAGGGCGCGGCGGGGACGGTCGAGTTCACCGACCTGCTCAACCTTACGACCGCACCCGACCAGACGATCCGCGTTGCCTCGGTCAATCCGGGGATCGAAGTCTTCGATGGCGAGGTCGGGTTCGAGTTGCGCAATGGCGAAGTGCTGGCGGTATCGGGCGGATCGTGGCCCTTCATGGGCGGCGAATTGCTGCTCCGCGATGTCGATCTGACGCTGGGGATCAGCGAGGAGCGGCGCTACATCTTCGAAATCGTCGGGCTCGAAGCTGGCACCTTCGTGACCGCGATGGAGCTCGAAAACATCTCCGCAACGGGGCTGTTCGACGGAACGGTTCCAATCGTGTTCGATGAACGCGGCGACGGGCGGATCGACACCGGGGTACTGATTTCGCGGCCCCCGGGCGGCACCGTCTCCTATGTCGGCGACCTGACCTATGAAGACCTCTCACCGATTGCCAATTTCGCCTTCGATGCCCTGAAAAGCCTCGATTATTCGCAGATGCGGATCGTGATGGAAGGCCCCCTGACGGGCGAAATCGTGACCCGTGTGCGTTTCGACGGCGTGCGCCAGGGCGACGCGGCCCGGTCCAATTTCGTCACGCGGCGCCTGGCGGCACTGCCGCTGCAGTTCCGCATCAATGTGCGGGCGCAGTTCTACCAGCTGCTGACCAACCTCAAGTCGCTTTACGATCCCGCATCGGTGCGCGACCCGCGCGAACTGGGCCTGCTGTCCGACGACGGCACGCGCCTGCTGCGGCGCTCGATCACCGGCGAGGAAGCCGAACCCGATATCGACCCGGACGACATCGTGCCGGATGAAGAACCCATTCAGGAGCAGGAAAGCGAGTGAGGGCTATGAACGACCCCAAATTGACCGGGAGGGTGGCTGCCGCCATGCTCGCCACAGTCGCGCTCGGTGGTTGCATTACCGTCAATGCACCCGAGGAGCCGATCGTGATCGAGCTGAACGTCAACATCCGCCAGGAAGTGATCTACCGCCTCGCCGAAGACGCGGGCAATACGATCGAAGACAATGCGGATATCTTCTGATGGGTGAGGTTATGAACAAGCTAACGAAATCGGTTCTCGCTGCGGCGGCCCTGGCGACTGCGCTGGGCGGCATCGCGTCCCCGGCATTCGCTCAGCGCGATCCCGCCTATGCCTCGGCGCGTGCCGCCGGGCAGGTGGGCGAGCGGATGGACGGATATCTCGGCATCGTCGTGGCGGAGACCCCGGCGCTGCGCCGCATCGTCAACGACATCAACATCAAGCGCCGTGCGGTCTATTCCGAACGCGCCAAGGCAACCAATGCCACGATCGAGGAATATGCGCTGACTGCCGGGTGCCAGGCCATCCTCGCAACAGCAGTTGGCGAGAAATACCAGGCGCCCGACGGCAGCTGGCAGACGCGCACTTCGGCCGCTCCCCTGCGCGACCCGCGCTGTCCCTGACCCTTAGGCCCGACCGCCGGTTGGGCGGATTTGTGAACGCCGGCGGGCTATGCTGCCCGGCCTGTTTCGATTTTCCCGACCTTGGATGCACAGCACGCGCCGGTCCGTGTTGACTCGCCAACACCCCCCTTCTAAGGGGGCGACGCCCTCGGCGGGCAAGTCCGTGCCCGTGCCGCGCAACCCCCTTAAAGGAGCAAGGCATGAGCAACGACGAACCCGCACGGGAACCTGTTAAGGAGGATGCGCGGATCGACGCGCTGGAGGCGCGGCTTGCAGCCGCGCAGCAGCGCGAAGAGGAACGCAACCGTCCTCAGGCTTCGGGTGCCGATGCGAATTATCGCAGCGGAAACCGGGTCCTGGCGGATCTTCTTGGCGGGCTCCTTGGCGGTGCGGTGATCGGTTATGCCATCGGCTTCTTTACCGATACCAACCCGTGGGGTCTGTTGGTCGGGCTGTTCCTCGGAATAGTCGTGGCCTTCAGGAACGTTATCCGCGCGGCAAACCGGCGCCCCGGTGAATAATCCCCGAACCGAGGGGGTTACGGGGTGTTCGTTACAGGATTTAGGGACGTAAGAGACGTGGCAGCCGAACAGGCCAAAGTCGACCCGATGTACCAGTTCACGATCGAGCCGCTTGCCGGTTCGGGCGGCTGGGAAATCGCAGGCTACAACATTGCCTTCACCAACAGCGCGCTGTGGATGCTGATCACCACGGTGGTCCTGTTCCTCTTCGTGCTCGGCGGGATGAAGCGCGAACTCGTGCCCGGACGCTGGCAGATGGTCGTCGAATCCTTCACCGGGTTCATCGACGATATGCTCGAAGCGAACATCGGCAAGGAAGGGCGCAAGTATGTGCCCTATGTCTTCAGCCTGTTCATGTTCATCCTTTTCGCCAACCTGCTCGGCCTGATGCCGCTGGGCGTGTTCGGCCTGCACCCGTTCACCTTCACCAGCCACTTCACCGTCACCGGCGTGTTGGCGATCATCAGCTTCTCGATCGTGCTGCTGGTGGGTTTCTGGAAGCACGGGTTGCACTTCTTCTCGCTCTTCGTGCCCGAAGGCACGCCGCTGCCGATGATCCCCATTCTTGCACCGATCGAGTTCATCTCCTTCATGGTGCGCCCGTTCAGCCTTGGCCTGCGTCTGTTCGTGGCCATGATGGCCGGACACGTTCTGCTCGAAGTGCTGTCGAGCTTCGTGATCGACGGGACCAATGCCGGCGCCACCTTCGGCCTGATGGTCGGTTTGCCCAGCTTTATCCTGATGATCGGCATCTGCGCGCTCGAACTGCTCGTAGCCGGCATTCAGGCTTATGTTTTCGCCCTTTTGACGTCGCTGTACATCAACGACGCCGAGAACCTTCACTAATCGTTTTAATTTAGCGTTTTTCCAAAGGAGTTTGAAATGGAAGCTGAAGCTGCAAAGCTGCTCGGAGCCGGTCTCGCCGCTGTTGGTGCCGGTCTTGCCTCGCTGGGTGTCGGCAATGTCTTCGCCAAGTATCTCGAAGGCGCACTGCGTAACCCCGGCGCCGCCGACGGTCAGCAGGGCCGCCTGTTCATCGGCTTCGCCGCTGCCGAACTTCTCGGCCTGCTGGCGTTCGTCGTCGCGATGATCCTGATCTTCGTCGCCTAAGCACGACCACCGATATTGCACCGGCCGGATATGCGTCCGGCCGGTGCCGTGATTTTACCGTACCCGCCTTTCGAGAGCTGACATGCCCCAGATCGCACAGCTTGCCGAAACATGGTCCAGCCAGGTCTTCTGGCTGCTGGTCTTTTTCGGCATCACTTTCTTCGTCATCGGCCGCGGCATGGTGCCGAAGGTGATGGAAACCGTCGCCCAGCGTGACAGCCAGATCGCCGCCGACCTCGGCGCGGCCAAGGCCGCGCGCGATGCAGCCGACGAGCAGGAAGAGGCCTGGCGGGTCCGCGAGAACGAAAACCGCGCCGCGGCGCAGGCGATCGTGGCCAAGGCCAAGGACGAAGCTGCCGCCAAGTCCGAAAAGAAGCTCACGGCGGCGCAGACCCGTCTGGACAAGAAGCTGGCCGAAGCCGAAGACCGTATTGCCGAGGCACGCACGGCGGCGCTGACCGAAGTCGAGGCAGTCGCTGCCGAAGCGGCTCAGGACATCGTCAGCCGTCTGGCCGGTGTAAAGGTGACCAAGCCGGTTGCCACCAAGGCGGTCAAGGAGGCGATGACTCATGGCTAATCCCGTAACCGGAGCGCCCGAAGTGTTCGCCACCGAAGCTGCCCAGACCCTGGTCGAGAATGGCAATGGCGGCGCACCGGTCCACGTCGAGCCCGAATTGTGGGGGCTTGCGCCCTTCCAGATCGTCTCGATCTCGATGCTGGTCCTGCTCCTGTTCGCCTTTTTCGGCGCCAAGGTTCACAAAAAGCTGGCCGGCGGGATCGACGGCAAGATCGCTGCGATCAAGGAACAGCTCGAAGAAGCCAAGCAGCTGCGTGCCGAAGCCGAGACGCTGCGCGAGGAATATGCGCGGAAGATCGCCGGGGCCGAAAAGGACGCCGAAGCGATGCTGGCCAATGCCCGTCATGAAGCCGACGCGATCCTCGAGAAGGCCGAAGCCGACAGCAAGGACATGGTCGAGCGCCGCAAGCGGATGGCGGAAGACAAGATCGCCGCTGCCGAACGCGAGGCAGTGGCCGACGTGCGCAACCGCGCGGTCAGCGTGGCGACGGCGGCAAGCCGGTCGCTGATTTCCGACAAGCACGATGCCGAAGCGGACAGGCTGATGGCCGACAAGGTCATCGCCGGGATCTGATTCCGCGCGCGGCACCCCGGCATTCGAGAGGGCGGTCCTGCGGGGCCGCCCTTTTCGTATGTGCTGCGTCTCGGAGGAGGCGCCGGAGCCTGGGGCGGTGCCAGTGCCAGCGGGAGGCTACGGTTCGAGGAGCAGCTTGCCGACGATGTCGCCGCGCTCCATCCGTTCGAAGGCTTCGCGCCATGAGGTTAGCGGCAGCGTGCAGTCGACATGCGGCGCAATCCGTCCCTCGCTTGCCAGCGTGTCGATCGCGCGGGCGACATGCTCGCCGCGCTCGGGAAACCGCCTCGCATATTCGCCGGCGCGGACGCCCACTACCGAGAACCCCTTGATCAGCGGGATATTGACCGCGATTTCGGGAATCCGCCCGGAGACGAAGCCGATCACCAGCAGCTTCCCGCCGAAGGTCACGCAGCGCGTGCTTTCATCGAAAACGTCTCCGCCCACCGGGTCGAACACGAGATCGCACAACCGGCCATCGGTCATCCGGGCAATGTTTTCGCGGAACCGCCCGGTATTGAGGATGGCAGCGTCGGGGCGGGCGACGGCGCGCAGCATCTCGAGCTTGTCCTTGCGGTGCGTTGCCGCGATGACCCTGCCGCCCAGCGCGCGCGCGAGGTCGCAGGCGGCAAGACCCACGCCCCCGCTTGCCCCATGCACCAGCACGGTCTGCCCGGGCTGCAAGCCGCCGATTTCCACCAGCGCGACATAGGCAGTGTGATAGGCCGCGCCCATTGCCGCCGCAGCAGGGAAATCCATTCCTTCCGGCATATGGCGCAGCGCGGACGCGGGGAGCGCGACGTATTCCGCGAACGCGCCGGTCTTGGCCCCTCCGCGCACCCGGTCGCCTACGGCAAAGCCGCTGCCGGGCGCCGCTTCCACGACCTCGCCGGACATTTCCAATCCCGCGATGAAGGGCGGTTCGGGTTTGAACTGATAGTCCCCGCGCGTCATCAGCAGGTCGGGATAGTTGAGCGAGGCCGCGCGCATGCGCACCACGACCTCGCCCCGGGGCCGTTCCACCTCGGCAAGTTCGACGCCCGACAGGTCGGGCGAAAGCGCGGTGACGAGGACGGCTTTCATTGCGGTCAGAAACTGTCCTTGGCGGCGCGCAGGGCGGCGAAGGTCTCCGCCGGGATGGTCCCGCCCCAGCGATCGCGCAGCGCGTCCGCATCCGCCCGCAGGAAGGGGTTGGTGGCCAGTTCGCGCGACAGCACGGTCGGCACGGTGGGTTCGCCCTTGGCGCGCTGTTCGTCGATGCGCGCGGCATAGAGCGCCAGATCGGCATTGTCCGGATCGGCATGCAGCGCGAACTTGGCATTCGCCTGCGTATATTCATGCGCGCAATAGAGCAGCGTGTCGGCGGGCAACTGGCGGATCCGGTCTAGACTGTTCCAGAACTGCTCGGCTTCGCCTTCGAACATGCGGCCGCAGCCGAGCGCGAAGACGCTGTCGCCGACGAAGGCCATGTCCGCTTCGGCGATGTGATAGGCGATATGGCCGTTGGTGTGGCCCGAGACATCGATCACGCGTGCCTGCCAGTCGCCCAGCATCACGCTGTCGCCATTGCCGACCACGCGGTCGATCCGGCTCAACTTGTCGACTTCCTGCGGGGCGATGACGGTGGCTCCGGTCGCATCCACGATCGCCGCATTGCCGCCCGCATGGTCGGGATGCCAGTGCGTGTTCCAGATCTGCGTGATCTGCCAGCCCTTGGCGCTGGCCTGTTTCAGATATTCCGCTCCGTCGGGAGTATCGATCGCCGCGGTTTCGCCGCTGGCGGGATCATGCAGCAGGAAACCGTAATTGTCGGACAGGCACGGGAATTGGTGAACTTCGAGCATGACGGGGAACCTAGGCGGGTTCCCCCGTATAGGAAAGGCCCGCTTGCGGATCTCGCAAGCGGGCCTTCCTGTGTTCGTCATCCCGGCGCAAACCGGGATCGCTGACGGCACCGCCGGACTTGTCGCCCATGATCCCGGATCAGGTCCGGGATGCCGGTGCGGCAGGCGCCCGCCGCGCGGGCGCCAACCTGTTACCGTCAGTCGTCCTTCTTCTTCAGCGCTTCGCCGAGGATGTCGCCGAGCGAGGCACCCGAGTCGGACGAACCGAACTGCTGGACCGCTTCCTTCTCTTCGGCGATCTGACGCGCCTTGATCGAGAAGTTGGGCTTCTTCGAACGATCGAAGCCGGTGACCATCGCGTCGACCTTGCTGCCGACCTGGAAGCGCTCGGGGCGCTGCTCGTCGCGGTCGCGGCCGAGATCGCTCCGCTTGATGAAGCCGGTCGCGCCGTCTTCGCCAACCTGCACTTCGAGGCCGCCATCGCGAACCTCGAGGATCGAGACGGTGACGGTTTCGCCCTTGCGGACCGAACCGGCGGCACCGGCCTCGGTCGGTGCACCCTTTTCGAGCTGCTTCATGCCGAGGCTGATGCGCTCCTTGTCGGTGTCGACATCGAGGACGACGGCTTCAACCTGCTCGCCCTTGCGGTGCAGTGCCAGGGCGTCTTCACCCGAGATGCCCCAAGCGATGTCCGACATGTGGACCATGCCGTCGACGTCGCCGTCGAGACCGATGAACAGGCCGAATTCGGTGGCGTTCTTGACTTCGCCTTCGACCTTCGAGCCGACCGGGTGCTTGTCCGCGAACTCTTCCCACGGATTGCGCTGGGCCTGCTTGAGGCCGAGGCTGATGCGACGCTTCTCGCTGTCGACTTCGAGGACCATGACTTCGACTTCCTGCGAGGTCGAGACGATCTTGCCCGGGTGGACGTTCTTCTTGGTCCAGCTCATTTCCGAAACGTGGACCAGGCCTTCGATGCCCGGTTCGATTTCGACGAAGGCGCCGTATTCGGTGATGTTGGTCACGGTACCGGTCATCTTCATGCCGACCGGGTACTTCGCGGCAACGCCATCCCACGGATCGCTTTCCAGCTGCTTCATGCCGAGGCTGATGCGCTGGGTTTCTTCGTTGATGCGGATGATCTGGACGGTCACGGTAGCGCCGATCTCGATCATTTCGCTGGGGTGGTTGACCCGCTTGTAGCTCATGTCGGTGACGTGCAGCAGGCCGTCGATACCGCCAAGGTCGACGAAGGCGCCGTAATCGGTGATGTTCTTGACCACGCCGTCGATCACCTGGCCTTCGGCCAGCTTGTCGATCAGTTCGCTGCGCTGTTCGGCGCGGGTTTCTTCAAGCACGGCGCGGCGCGACACGACGATGTTGCCGCGGCGGCGATCCATCTTGAGGATCTGGAAGGGCTGGGCCATGTCCATCAGCGGAGTGACGTCGCGCACGGGGCGGATGTCGACCTGGCTGCCGGGCAGGAAGGCCACGGCACCGTCGAGGTCGACGGTGAAGCCGCCCTTGACGCGGCCGAAGATGCGGCCTTCGACGCGCTTGCCTTCGCCGAATTCGTTTTCGAGCTTGTCCCAGGCGGCTTCGCGGCGGGCGCGGTCGCGGCTGAGCATCGCTTCGCCTTCGGCGTTTTCGACGCGGTCGACATAGACTTCGACTTCATCGCCGACGCCGGGCGCGGTTTCGGTTTCGGAGCGCTGGAATTCCTTGAGATCGACGCGGCCTTCGCTTTTGAGGCCGACATCGATGTGCGCCATGCCGTTTTCGATGGCAGTGACGGTGCCCTTGACGACGCGGCCTTCGAAGCCGCCGTCATCGGCGCCACCGAGCTGCTCGTCGAGCATGGCCGCGAAATCGTCGCGGGTGGGATTGGCTGAAGTTGCCATGTGTGAGTAGTCCTAACTTACGTTTGCTACCGGCCACCGGTTTTCCCGGGGTCTTTACCCGTCTCTGCGCACGATTGCGCAGGCCAACGGGGCAAGAGGGCCGCTGTACTCCCGCGAGGCCGGATGCCGCCGCGGAAGTCCTTTCAATCGGGGATTGAGAGAACGGGCGCGCGCCTAGGCGAAACGGGCGCGAAAGGCAAGCGAATTGCGGGCCGCTGCCGATAGACATGGACCGCATGTTACACGGTCCGGAGCAAAAACCGGTGCTGGCGCTCCGCTTCGTGCAAACGGCGGGATTCCGCAGGGTCGATAGCAAGGGGAGGGGCATCGCTGGCACCATGCGCCGGCCCGGGCCATGTAGGAAAGCGCCCCGCGCGCCGCTTCCCGGGACCGCTCAGCCGATAGCCTGCTCGACAGCCTCGATCGCCGCGGCGACGGCTTCGTCCTTGTCGAGGTCGCTGGTGTCGATCACCATGGCATCGGGGGCCGGTACCAGCGGCGCGACGGCGCGGTTGCGGTCGCGTTCGTCGCGGCGCCGCAAATCGTCCTGGATCTCGAGCAGGTTCACGCCCGCGCCGCGTTCGCGCATTTCGAGGAAGCGGCGCTGCGCGCGCGCCTCGACGCTGGCGGTGACGAACAGCTTGGCCTGCGCCTCGGGCGCGATCACCGTGCCGATGTCGCGCCCGTCGAGCACGGCGCCGGTGTCGCGCGTGGCGAAGCTGCGCTGGCGGTCGAACAGCGCCTGCCGCACCGCCGGGTGAACCGACACGCGGCTTGCCAATCCGCCGGTCTGCTCATCGCGCAATGCGGGATCGCCGAGCAGAGTATCGGGAAAGGCGGTGGCGGCGAGCGCATCGCCGGCGTCGTCCGGGTCGCCGCCGTCGAGGAAGACCTGCCGGCCGACTGCGCGATAGAGCAGCCCGGTATCGAGATGGGGCAGGCCGAAATGGGCTGCCAGGGCCTTGGCGATCGTGCCTTTCCCGCTGGCAGTCGGTCCGTCTACGGCAATGATCATGCTTCGCGTTCCTGTGTCTTGCGCGTGCCCCGCACGGCCTTGGCGATGCCGAAGATCGCGATGGCGGCCCAGAATCCCTCGAGCACGAGGCTCGGCCAATTGGTATGCACCAGCAGCGAGACGGTAAGCAGCGCTGCCCCCATGAGATTGGTGCCATGCAGAACGAACGGGTTGGGCGCATCCTTGATGGTCAGATAGCCATAGGCGCCGATGATGCAGGCGGTGCCGACGAAACCGACCCAGCTGGCCCAGTCGAGCCCGGTCATGCCGCGGCCTCCGCGATCAGATCGATGAAATTGGGGAAGCTGGTGGCGATCGGTTCGGCGCTGTCGATGGCGACGCTGTCGCCGCTGGCGAGCCCTGCGACCGCCATGCTCATCGCGATGCGGTGGTCGAGATGCGTGGTAACCGGACCGCCGCCGGGCAGCGGCGTGCCGCCCGAGCCCGTTATGGTCAGCCCGTCGTCGCTTTCCTCGACCTTTGCCCCGGCCAGGCGCAGCGCGGCCGCCATGGCGGAGAGGCGGTCGCTTTCCTTGACGCGCAATTCCTCCAATCCGCGGGTGATGGTGGTGCCGCGCGCCAGCGCTGCGGCCACGAACAGAACGGGAAATTCGTCGATCATGCTGGGAGCGATCGCCGGGTCGACTGCAATCCCTTCGAGGACCGCGTGGCGTACACGCAGATCGGCCACCGGCTCGCCGCCGACCTCGCGCTCGTCGATGAATGCGATATCCGCGCCCATCTGCCGCAGCACGCGGAAGATGCCATCGCGCGTGGGATTGAGGCCGACGTTCTCGATCACCAGGTCGCTGCCGGGCACGATGCTGGCGGCGACGGCAAAGAACGCCGCCGAGGATGGATCGCCCGGCACTTCGATATCGCAGGGGTGCAAATCGGCGGGGCCGTGGATGCGGATGATCCGCGCGCCATCATCCTCTTCCACGCTCAGTTCGGCACCGAAGCCGCGCAGCATACGTTCGGTATGGTCGCGTGTGGCGACCGGTTCGATCACGCTGGTGATGCCGGGCGTGTTGAGGCCCGCCAGCAGCACCGCGCTCTTGACCTGCGCGCTGGCGACCGGGAGGCGGTATTCGATCGGTACGGCGGGCTGGAGGCCTTCCATCATCAGCGGCAAGGTGCCGCCGGGGGAGGGAGTGAAGCTGGCCCCCATCTGCGACAGCGGATCGATCACCCGGCCCATCGGGCGCTTCGACAGGCTGGCATCGCCGGTAAAGGCGGCGGTGATGCCATGGCTGGCGACAAGCCCCATCAGCAGCCGCGTCGAGGTGCCCGAATTACCCATGTCCAGCGCCTCGCCGGGCTGCAGCAGCCCGCCGACGCCGACCCCGTCGACCACCCAGTCGGACCCGTCGCGATCGATCCGCGCGCCCATTGCACGCAGCGCGGCGGCAGTGGCCAGCACGTCTTCGCCCTCGAGCAGGCCCGAAATGCGGCTGCGGCCCACGGCCAACGCCCCGAACATGAGTGCGCGGTGGCTGATCGACTTGTCGCCGGGGACGCGGATGCGCCCGGTCAGCGGGCCGGAAGGAAAGAAGGTATGGGCGGTCAAGCGATTGTCCCGTATGACGCTGGTGGCGGAACGCCGCGCTTTGACAGTGGCAATGCGTTCTGGCAAGGCGCGCGCGCTGTTGATTCCTGCATGGCAGGTTCCCATCAATACGATTACGAATTCACGGCCCCGGGCGTAACGGCTGGGGCGGCACACTCAAGGATTACACATGGTCAAACCGGAATGGGGCACCAAGCGGACGTGCCCGAACTGCGGCACCCGCTTCTACGATCTGAACAAGGACGAACCCGTCACCTGCATCGAATGCGGTGAGGAATGGTCGCCCGAACCCGTGCTCAAGTCGAAGCAGCCGATCCTTGCCGAGGAAGAAAGCAAGACGAAGAAGGACGCCGAGGCGGACAGCGATCTGGGCGGCGATGACGACGATGACGATCTCGACATCGATATCGACGAGGACAGCGATTCTCCCGACAATGAAGTCGACCTCGGCGGTGACGACGACCTCGGCGTCGAAACCAAGTCCAAGGGCGACGACGACAACGTCGACGAAAGCTGATTTTTTCTCTTGCGTTGCGCGGGGCGGCCCCATAAAGGGCTGCCTCCGCAAGGCTGGCGCACCTCCCAGGGGGCGCCATGAAAAATGGCTCGGGGCCTTAGCTCAGCTGGGAGAGCGCTACAATGGCATTGTAGAGGTCAGCGGTTCGATCCCGCTAGGCTCCACCATTTTCCGCAATGCGGGCCGGATATGTTGGTAGCAGGCCGCGACGACGGTTGCGGCTTGCTTCCACCACACCCGGGCAGACAGTTCTGGGTTTCACCGGGGAATTCCCCACGCTGGCCAACGAGTTTTCGTTCGCCGGCGTTTTTCGCGTCTATTCGGGCCGCCCGCGGTTCGGAAGGAGTAAGCAGGCATGTTCGACAATCTGTCCGATCGCCTCGGTAACGTCTTCGACCGCCTGAAGGGGCGCGGCGCGCTGTCCGAAAGCGACGTGCGCGAAGCCATGCGCGAGATTCGCGTGGCGCTGCTCGAAGCCGATGTCGCGCTGCCCGTGGTGCGCCGCTTTATCGATGCGGTGACCGAGAAATCGGTCGGCCAGGACGTGCTGCGCTCGGTCACGCCGGGCCAGCAGGTCGTCAAGATCGTCGATGACGAGTTGGTGGCGATGCTCGGCGGTGGCGAGGATGCCGATCCCGCCGACCGCGAACTCAATTTCGCGGCCAAGCCCCCGGTGGTGATCATGATGGTCGGCCTGCAGGGTTCGGGCAAGACGACCACGACTGCCAAGCTGGGCAAGCTGCTCAAGGAAAAGCACGGCAAGAAGGCGATGATGGCGTCGCTCGACGTCAACCGTCCGGCGGCGCAGGAACAGCTCAAGGTGCTCGGCGAACAGGTCGATGTCGCCACGCTGCCGATCATCGAGGGCCAGCAGCCGGTCGATATCGCCCGCCGGGCGATGGACAGCGCCAAGCTACAGGCCGCCGACGTGCTGCTGCTCGATACGGCAGGCCGCCTGCATGTCGATGAAGCGCTGATGGCCGAGATGAAGGCCATCGCCGGCGTCTCGACGCCGACCGAAGTGCTGCTGGTGGTCGACAGCCTGACCGGCCAGGACGCGGTCAATGTCGCGCAGAGCTTCACCGGCGAAGTGCCGCTGACCGGCGTGGTGCTGACCCGCATGGATGGCGATGCGCGCGGCGGTGCGGCGTTGTCGATGCGCTATGTCACCGGCAAGCCGATCAAGTTTGCAGGGACCGGCGAAAAGCTCGACGCGATCGAGGCGTTCGACCCCAAGCGCGTGGCGGGCCGCATCCTCGGAATGGGCGATGTCGTCAGCCTGGTCGAAAAGGCCGCGCAGGGCATCCAGCAGGACGAGGCGGAAGCGCTCGCCAAGAAGATGGCCAAGGGCCAGTTCGACCTCGAAGACCTGCGCATGCAGTTGAAGCAGATGCAGAACATGGGCGGGCTGGGCATGCTCGCGGGGATGCTGCCGGGCATGAAGAAGGCCAAGGCAGCGATGGCCGCGTCGAACATGGACGACCGGGTGCTGCTGCACATGGATGCGATCATCGGGTCGATGACCGCCAAGGAGCGCAAGAACCCCGCCCTGCTCAACGCCAAGCGCAAGAAGCGCGTGGCAGCGGGGTCGGGCACGCAGGTGCAGGACGTCAACAAGGTGCTCAAGATGCACCAGGAGATGTCGCGCGCCATGAAGCAGATCAAGAAGATGGGCGGGCTCAAGGGCCTCGGCGCTTTGTTCGGCAAGGGGGGCATGGGTGCCGCCATGCCGGGTCTTGGCGGTCCGGGCGGCGGGATGCCCGGAATGGGCGGCGGCAAGGGGCCGGGGGTGGATCCCTCCACGCTCCCGCCCGACCTGCAGGACCTACTCAACAAGAAATAGATTTCAGACGTTTACATTCGAAAGGTAATATCAAATGGCAGTTGCAATCCGTCTTTCGCGTGGTGGTGCGAAGAAGCGCCCCTACTACCGCATCGTGGTTGCCGATTCGCGTGCAGCACGCGACGGCAAGTATCTCGAGCAGATCGGCACCTACAACCCGATGCTGCCCAAGGATTCGGGCGAGCGCGTCAAGCTCAACGAAGACCGCGCCCGCCACTGGCTGAGCGTCGGCGCCAAGCCGAGCGACCGCGTCCACCGCTTCCTCGATGCCGCCGGCATCCTCGAGCGCAGCCCGCGCAACAACCCGAAGAAGGCCGAGCCGGGCGAAGCCGCCAAGGAACGCGCGGAGGAAAAGGCCGCGAAGCAGGCTGAAGCCGAGGAAGCCGCCAAGGCTGCCGCAGAAGAAGCCAATGCTCCGGCCGAAGAAGCAGCTGCCGAAGACGCTCCCGCCGAGGAAGCCGCAGCTGAAGAAGCTACCGAAGACAAGGGCGAGTAAGCACGCCCATGTCGGACAAGCCCGTCACGCTCGCTGCCGTCACCGGTGCGCATGGCGTGACGGGCGAAGTCCGCCTGAAGCTGCTCGGCGAGGGCTATGAAGCGCTCAAGCCGCACAAGAGCTTCAACGGGGGGTCGCTGACCCTCACCAAACTCCGCAGCGATAACAAGGGCGGCGCGATCGCGCGGTTCGCCGAGGTGGCCGACCGGACCGCAGCCGAACAGCTGCGCGGTACCGCGCTTGCGGTTTCGCGCGAGAACCTGCCGGCGCTGGACGAGGGGGAATTCTATTTCTCCGACCTGCTCGATCTGGCCGTCGTCACCGTTACGGGCGAAGCGGTGGGTCGCGTCTGCGCAGTGGAGAATTTCGGCGCGACCGATATCGTCGAGATCGAGAAACCCGACGGCAAGAAGTTCATGGCGCCGCTGACCGCGCAGGCAGTGCCGCGCTGGGACGCGAGCCAGCTGGTGATCAACCCCGATTTCATCGGCTAGCCGGGAGGCGCCCGCAAATTCAGCGCCTGAGCGGACGTTCGCGGGCGAGGTGATTGCGGATCGTGGTCGCGGCAACGCCCGCCTGTCCCATCGCATGGCTGATCTGGTCAAGCCCGATCACGACGTCGCCCGCAGCGAACAGCCCCGGCACGCTGGTTTCGAGATGGTCGTCCACCAGCACGCAGTCCTGTTCGCTGACCTCGGCCCCGCAGCTGACTGCCAATCCCGAACGCACCAGCGATCCAAGCGCGGGATAGATGCTGTCGAAGGCCATGCGGCCCGCGCCAGTGTCGAAGGCGATCCGGCCATTCTCGATCGCATAGCCGCTGCACGGGCCCGCCACCCGGGCGATCCCCGCCTCGTCCAGCGCCTGCGAACACTGTGCGGACAGGTCATGGTCGCCGTGCGGTGATACCAGCGTAAGGTCGGCCGTATAGGTGCGGATGAACTGCGCTTCGGCGGTGCCATGGTCGGCGGTGCCGATCACCGCCACGCGCTTGTCGGTCACTTCGTAGCCATCGCAGACCGGGCAATAGCGCAGCAGCCCGCGGCCGAGCGCTTCGGCGTGGAACTGGTCGTCCATCCCTTCCGGCCGGTTGTTGACCACGCCGGTCGCCAGCAGGACGGTGCGCGCGCGGAAGTCCTCGTCGTCGCAGCGCACGATGAACTGGTCGCCATCGCGCCGCAGGTCGGTCACGCGGCGGGGTTCGCGCAGCGCGCCGTAGCGAGCCGCCTGGTCGCGCATGCGTTCGAGCAGTTCGTTGCCGTTGATCCCGTCGGGAAAACCCGCATGATTGTGGCTGGTGGGGATCCAGCTCGCCCGGCTCGTCCCGCAATCGAACATGCGGATCGAAAGGTGATAGCGCGCCAGATAGATCGCGGCGGTCAGCCCGGCGGGCCCCGCACCCACGATGATGCAATCGTCGACATTCATGGCAGGACTACGCACCACGCGCCGATGGGTGCCGTTCGCCGAGGCAGAATGGCCGCCGGACCGGTCCGCGCTTTGCATGCACACGTCGGCATGGCAGGACCTTCGGCAAGGGGGATTGCAAACGATGATCGACAATATGGTTTTCCTCGCCGGCGCTTACGCAGCGCTGGCCGCCGGGCTCGGTGCAGGTGTCGGCAGGGTGTCGCCTTCGATCGGGCCCCGGCTGCGCCATGCTTTCGCGGGCATCGCGCCGCTTGCCGCGGTGCTCGGGATGAAGCTGACCGAGGCCGACAGCGTGACGCTGCATGGCGTGGACCTCGCCGCGGGCGGCGGACTGGTCGTGCTGGGTATCGCCGCGTCGGCAATGGCCGCGAAAGCCTTGCCTGCCGCCGGGCGCGCTGCGCCCGCAGAGCATCGCCTGCCGATCGGCTGATCCCCGCGGCCGGCTATGGCGCTGCTGCCGATTGGCGGCTAGGGCGCGCGGCATGGGTTTTGCAGCCACCATTCTCACGCTCTATCCCGAGATGTTCCCCGGTCCGCTGGGGGTCAGCCTTGCCGGTCGCGCGCTCGAGCGCGGCAACTGGTCGTGCGAGACCGTGCAGATCCGCGATTTCGCCACGGACAAGCACCGCACCGTCGACGATACGCCCGCGGGCGGCGGCGCGGGGATGGTGCTCAAACCCGATGTGCTTGGCGCGGCGATCGCCAGCGTGGGCGAGGGGCGGCCGATCCTTGCCATGACGCCGCGCGGCAAGCCGATATCGCAGGCGCGCATCCGCGCCATCGCGCAGGGCCCCGGCGTGGCCATCTTGTGCGGCCGTTTCGAAGGCTTCGACGAACGCATTTTCGAGGCCTATCCGCAGATCGAGCAGGTCAGCCTCGCCGATATCGTCCTGTCGGGCGGCGAGACCGCTGCGCTGGCCATTCTCGACGCTTGCATTCGCCTGCTTCCCGGCGTAATGGGCGCGCCCGATAGCGGAGTCGAGGAGTTCCTACGAGAACGGGCTCATCGAATACCCGCAATATACCCGACCTCAGCAATGGGAAGGGCGCACGATCCCTGAAGTGCTGCGATCGGGGGATCATGCGAAGATCGCTGCTTGGCGCAAGGCAAGGAGCGAAGACGATACTCGGTTACGCAGGCCGGACCTTTGGGAGCGTTACTGTGACGCTCGGGACCGACCTGCCTCTGGCGCGCGGCGAAAAGACTAAGGATACGGTTCGATGAACCTCATTCAGCAGCTCGAAGCGGAAGCTATCGAGAACCTCGGGAAGGAAATCCCCGAATTCCGCGCCGGTGACACCGTGCGCGTCGGCGTCCGCGTTGTCGAAGGCAACCGTGAACGCGTCCAGAATTTCGAAGGCGTTGTCATTGCCCGCTCGAACCGCGGCATGGGCAGCAACTTCACCGTGCGCAAGATGTCGTTCGGCGAAGGTGTGGAACGCGTGTTCCCGCTCTACTCGCCGATCATCGACAGCATCACCGTGGTGCGTCGCGGCATCGTGCGTCGTGCCAAGCTCTATTACCTGCGCGGCCGCACCGGCAAGCGCGCGCGTATCGCGGAACGCCGCGACAACGCGCCCAAGGCGTAGCGCAAAACAGCAGTTCTCTTCGCGAGAATCTTGGGGCGGTTTTCCTTCGGGGAGACCGCCCCTTTTGCATCTTGCGCCGCAGTTGCCTGGAGAGGGAGCACGAGCCTTCACCCGGGCCGGCGGTGCATGGCGCGGGCCCGGTGCTTGCAATCGCGTCACCGCGTTGCGAGGAAGCAGCCGATCGATCCTTGGGGAGAACCTATGAAAGCCATGTCCCTTGCCGCCGCGCTGGCGTTCGGCACCTGCCTGTCCGCCCCGGCCAATGCCCAGACCACTACGGAGACCGCGCCCATGGACCTGACCTTCGAGCGTGTCTTCGCCTCGCCCGGCCTCGACGGGCCGACGCCGCGCAAGGTGAAGCTGTCACCCGACGGGCGTTATCTCACCGTGTTGCGCAATCGCGCCGACGACCGCGAACGCTACGATCTGTGGGCCTATGACCGCAATGCGGGCGAATGGGCAATGCTGGTCGACAGCGAGGCGCTGGGTTCGGGCCGCGAACTGTCCGAGGAGGAGAAGATGCAGCGCGAGCGCGCGCGGGTCGGCAGCCTGAAGGGCATCATCGACTATCAGTGGACCGAGGATGGCACCGGCGTGCTGGTCCCGCTCGATGGCGATCTCTACCTCGCGCGAGTGGGCGGGGAAGTGGTGCGGCTGACCGATACCGAGGAAAGCGAACTCAATCCCGCGCTCAGCAACACGGGCAGCCACGTTTCCTTCGTCCGCGATCGCCAGCTGTGGGTCGGCGAGACGGGGGGCGAGACCGCGCCGATCACGCCGCGCGAAGGCGAGGCGGTACGCTGGGGCGAGGCCGAGTTCGTCGCGCAGGAGGAAATGGGCCGGATGACCGGCTATTGGTGGAGCCCCGACGACCGGCGCATCGCGGTCGAGCGCTTCGACGAGAGCATGGTCGGCATCGTGACGCGGGCGGCGATCGGCGCGACGGGCACCAGGGTGTTCGACCAGCGCTATCCGGTCGCGGGCAGCGAAAACGCCGATGTCGAACTCTATGTGATGGATCCCGACGGCGAGAACCGGGTGAAGGTCGATCTCGCCGCGCATCAGGAGCCGGGAATCTATACCGAAGGCGATCCGACCGATTTCTATCTCGCCCGGGTGGACTGGGCGCCCGATGGCAGCGCGCTCTACGTCCAGCGCCAGAACCGCGAGCAGACCGTGCTCGACATGCTCCGGGTCGATCCGGAGACGGGCGCGCTGTCGCCGGTCTTCACCGAAAAGGCCGCGGTTGCGGATTACTGGATCAATCTTGGTGACGATTACAAGCTGCTCGAGAATGGCAGCCTGGTCTGGTGGTCCGAGCGCGACGGCTTCGGTCACCTCTATCTCTATTCTGCCGACGATGGCTGGAAGGATGCACGCCAGCTGACGCGCGGGTCATTCGTCGTCACCAAGCTGGTGGGTGTGGACCAAGCAGCGGAGCGCCTGTTCTATCTCGCCACGAGCGAAGAGGACCCGCTCGAACAGCATATCTATGCGCTCGATTATGCCGATCCCTCCGCGCAACCGCTGCAGCTGACCGAAAGCGGCTTCACCCATACGGCGACGATGGACGGGAAGGGGCAGACGCTCGTCATCATCCGCTCGAACGACGACACGCCGCCGCAGAGCTACATTGCCGACCAGGACGGGCAGCGCCTCGCATGGATCGAGGAGAACGCGCTCGATGCGGATCATCCCTACGCGCCCTACCTCGCCAGCCACCGGCCGACGCAATACGGCACGATCCCAGCCGAGGACGGCACGCCGCTGCACTGGGAAATGATCACGCCCGAAATGGAGCCGGGCAAGCGCTATCCAGTCTATTACTATCACTACAGCGGGCCGGGCCCGCAGATCGTCAACCGGGGCTGGAACGGCGCGTTGCCTCAGGCCATCGTCGACAGGGGCTATATCTGGTTCGCGCTAGACAACCGCGGCAGCAATTACCGCGGGGTTGCCTTCGAACAGCCGATCTACCGGGCGATGGGCGGGGTCGAAGTGCGCGACCAGAAGGCTGGGGCGGAGTATCTCAGGACGCTCGACTTCGTCGATCCGGACAAGATCGCCGTGGATGGCTGGTCCTATGGCGGCTACATGACGCTCAAGCAGTTGCAGGCCGACCCGGGCCTCTACGCCGCTGGCATCAGCGGCGCGCCAGTGACCCGCTGGTCGCTCTACGACACGCATTATACCGAGCGTTACATGGGCACGCCGCAAGACGACGGCGCAGCCTATGATGCCGCCAGCGCGATCCCCGATGCGACGAAGATCGTCGATCCGCTGCTCATCATCCACGGCATGGCCGATGACAATGTGGTGTTCGAAAACGCGACCGAGATCATCTCCGCGATGCAGGAAGCCAACGTGCCGTTCGAGATGATGCTCTATCCCGGATACACGCACCGCGTTTCGGGCGAACAGATCTCACCGCATCGCTACAACACCGTGTTCCGCTTCCTCGAGAGCCATGGTGTAACCCCGCCCGAGTGAGGCTTTAGGGGGCGCAAACGTATGTGCGCTTGCGGGGGCGCAGCTAATCGCTATCTCGGCGACACAGAAATACTGGAGATGTAATTTGGGTTATCGTGTTGCCGTGGTCGGTGCGACCGGGAATGTCGGCCGGGAAATGATGCAGGTCCTGGCAGAACGCGGCTTCCCCTGTGACGAGGTGGCAGCGGTTGCCAGCAGCCGTTCGCAGGGCACCGAAGTCGAATTCGGCGACACGGGCAAGATGCTCAAATGCAAGAACATCGAGCATTTCGACTGGGCCGGCTGGGACATCGCGCTGTTTTCCGCGGGCAGCGGGCCGGCCAAGGAATATGCGCCCAAGGCGGCGGCGGCCGGCTGCGTCGTGATCGACAACAGCTCGCTCTACCGCATGGATCCCGATGTGCCGCTGATCGTGCCCGAGGTGAACCCCGAGGCGATCCACGATTATGCCAAGCGCAACATCATTGCCAATCCCAACTGCTCGACCGCGCAGCTGGTGGTGGCGCTTGCGCCGCTGCACAGGGCGGCGCGGATCAAGCGCGTGGTGGTCTCGACTTACCAGTCGGTCTCGGGCGCAGGCAAGGCGGGGATGGACGAGCTGTTCCAGCAGAGCCGCGCGATCTTCGTCGGGGATTCGATCGAGCCGGTGAAGTTCACCAAGCAGATCGCCTTCAACGTCATCCCGCATATCGATGTCTTCATGGACGATGGTTCCACCAAGGAAGAATGGAAGATGGTGGTCGAGACCAAGAAGATCCTCGACTCCAAGATCAAGCTCAACGCGACCTGCGTGCGGGTGCCCGTGTTCGTCGGCCACGCCGAGGCGGTGAATATCGAGTTCGAGGATGAACTGTCGGCCGAACAGGCGCAGGATATCTTGCGCGAGGCCCCCGGCATCATGCTTGTCGACAAGCGCGAGGACGAGGGATACGTCACTCCGGTCGAAGCAGCGGGCGACAGCGCGACCTACATCAGCCGCGTGCGCGACGACCCGACGGTCGACAATGGCATCACGCTGTGGTGCGTCTCCGACAATCTGCGGAAGGGCGCCGCGCTCAATGCGGTGCAGATCGCCGAGCTGCTCGGCCGCGAATGCCTCAAGAAGGGATGATCCGCAACGCCCTGCTGCTTGCGCTCCCGCTGGCCCTGGCGGGATGCGGTTCGGCGCCGGACCAGCCCGCCGCGGAAGCGGGCGAGCAGGGCGATGCCGCGCAGCAGCGCATCGTACAGGCGCGGATCGTAGTGAACGCCGACGGGCTTTCGGCGGGCGGCGAAACGCTCGGCTTCAGCACGCCGCGCGCCGAGGTCGATGCCCTGGCCGAACAAGCGTTCGGCGCAGCCCCCACCACGTCGCGCAATGAAGAATGCGGCGCAGGGCCGATGGATTTCAGCCAGTTCGGTCCGCTGCAGATCGCCTATCTCGACGGCAGCTTCGCCGGCTGGTTCCTCCGCGCCGGCGAAGGCGTGGTTACCGCGGATGGCATCGCCCCCGGTGTGACGACCTTGGACGCATTGCAGGACGAGCGGCAGGTACAGCAGCTCGACACCACGCTGGAGGGCGAGTTCCAGTACACGACGGGCGATTACGGCACGATCACCGGCTTCGCCGCGCCCGATGGATCGATCGACGCGCTGCAGGCCGGAATTAGCTGCTTCTTCCGTTGAACGTCATCCCGGCTCGAGCCGGGATATTGCTCCACCCGCCGCAACACCGATAGCGGACCCGGGTTTCGCTGGGACGACGGAGATGTATAAGTGCCTGCATGACCCTGACCGCAGAGCTCTATTTCAGCTTCCGTTCGCCCTACAGCTATCTTTCGGTCGGCCGGTACCGCGCCATGGCCGAGGAATACGATCTCGACATCACGCTGCGTCCCGTCTGGCCGCTGGCGATCCGCGAACCCGACTTCTTCGAGCGCAACCATCCCAACTGGCTGGCCTATACGCTGCGCGACATGATGCGCGTGGCGCAGTTCCACGGCATTGCCTTCGGGGCGCCGCGCCCCGATCCAATCGTGCAGGATGCCGCCACACGCAAAATCGCCGCCGAGCAGCCCTATATCCGCCACGTCACGCGGATGGGCCAGGCTGCGGCACGAAGAGGCAAGGGTCTCGTCTTCGCGCATGAGGCGGGGCAGTTGATCTGGGGCGGGCAGGAAAACTGGCACGAGGGCGACCACCTCGCCGGCGCGCTGACCCGCGCCGGGCTCGACGCGGCGGAGATCGATCGCGAGGTCGCCGCCGAGGAAGACACGCTCGACGCCGAAATCGCTGCCAACCAGGATTCACTCGAGGCCTCGGGTCATTGGGGCGTGCCGACGCTGGTGTTCGAGGGCGAACCGTTCTTCGGCCAGGACCGTATCGAAATGGCGCGCTGGCGCATGGAACAGCAGGGGCTGGCGAAGCGATGACCACCGATTTCTTCGACAGTTTCGACGGCACGCGGCTGGCGCTGCATCGGCATGGGAGGGGGCGGCCGTTCGTCCTCCTGCACGGCTTGTTCTCCAGCGCGCAGATGAACTGGATCAAATGGGGGCATCACGAGGCGATCGCCGCGCAGGGGTTCGAAGTGCTCATGCTCGATTTCCGCGCGCATGGCGACAGCGCGGCGCCGCATGATCCCGACAGCTATCCGAGCAATGTGCTGGTGCGCGACGTGGCCGCGCTGGTCGATCATCTCGGGCTCGACGATTACGATCTCGGCGGGTTCTCGCTCGGCGCACGCACATCGCTGCACGGCGCGGCGCACGGCGTGTTGACGCCTGCGCATCTGGTCATCGGCGGGATGGGGACTGCGGGGCTGGGCGAATGGCAGCGCCGCGCGGCCAAGTTCCGCCGCGTGATCGACGAGTTCGATGCCATTCCCAAGGGCGATCCTGACTATTTCTCAATGCAGTTCCTCAAGTCGCAGGGGGTCGACCGGGTCGCGGCGCGGCTACTGCTTGACACCATGCCCGATCTCGATCTCGCCTTGCTCGACAATATCACCATGCCCACGCTGGTCGTGTGCGGTGACGAGGACCGCGACAATGGCTCTGCCGCCGATCTGGCGGAGCGCCTGCCCGATGCGGATTTCGCCGAAGTGCCGGGTACGCATATGAGCAGCGTCACCAAGCCCGACCTCGGGCAGGCGATCGCCGACTGGCTGGGAGCGCAGGCATAGGCAGACCCGCGCCTGCGCTGACCTGGTGGCTGTGGGGCCTGCTGGCCTTCGCCGTCGTCGTCGCGCTGAGCCTCGCGGTGACCGCGCCCGACGATGTGACGCTGGGCATTGCCGAACACCAGGCGGCCGGCACTGCCGCACGGGTCGATGCCATCCAAGCACAGTGGCATACGGGCGGCGTGCGTCCGCTGGCCGTCTTCGCAATGTTCGGCGATCTGGTCTTTATCGGCATATATGGCGCAGGCAGCTGGATCGCCGGCCGCAGTTTCATGCGCATGGGTGGCACGGTGCGGACGATCGGCGCGGTCGTCGCAGCCGCGGCGCTTGTATTCGTGCTGACCGATTATACCGAAACGCTGCTGCAGCTGGCCCAATTGCTGCGCGATGCGGGGTCAGACCAGTTGGCGGGCATTGCTGCCACCGCGCGTCCGGTCAAGGTCGCGGCGTGGGTCGTGACCTTCCTCGGCGTAATCGCGGCATGGCTCATCCGCCGGTTTGCTGCGCCAACCGCTTGATTAAGCTGCGCGGCAGGTGCAATCCGGTAGCACGTGAAACCACATCATTCCGATCCTGAGAGGACCCGCATGAAATTCGCAACCGTCGCGCTCTCCGCGCTTGCCGTCTCGCTCGCTACGCCGGCCATGGCCGATGACCATGCGGAAACGCCCGCAGCCGCAGCTGCCGCTTTCCCGATGACCCCGCAGGGCGCCGCCGACTGGGTGGCGATGGTCGAACAGGACATGTTCGATTTCTCGGTCGAATACGGCCGGGTGCTGTGGCTCAACTCGACCTATATCGTGCATGACAGCAACCAGCTGGCAGCCAAATACGGCGCGCAGGCGACGGAAAAGTCGGTCCGGTACGCGAACGAGGCCGCGCGCTATGCGCAGGTCGCGGGGCTTGACCCCGAAGTCGCCCGCAAGCTCGACATCCTGCGCAACGGCATCGTCATGCCCGCGCCCGTCCGCGACGGCGCCGCGACCGAGCTCAACGAAATCGCCACCAAGCTCAACAGCCAGTACGGGCAGGGCAAGGGCATGCTCGGCGGCGAGGAGATCAACGGCAGCGATATCGAGGCCGAGATGGGCAACCTCGAGCGCACGCCCGCCGAACTCGCCGAGATGTGGGCGAGCTGGCACGACAATGTCGGTGCGCCCATGCGCGAGGATTACCAGCGCATGATCGCCATCGCCAACGAAGGCTCGAAGGAACTCGGCTTTGCCGACCTGGGCGCGATGTGGCGTTCGAACTATGACATGGACCCAGACCAGTTCGCCGCCGAGACCGAGCGCATGTGGCAGGAAGTAAAGCCGCTCTACATGGCGCTGCACACCTATGTCCGGGGCAAGCTTAACGCCAAGTACGGCGCCGAAGTGCAGCCCGCCGACGGCCCGATCCGCGCCGACCTGCTCGGCAATATGTGGGCGCAGGAATGGGGCAACATCTATCCGCTGGTCGCGCCCGAGGGTGCCGGCGACATCGGGTACGATCTGACCGACCTGATCGCGGCCAAGGGGCTCGACGAGATCCAGATGGTGCGGACCGGCGAAGGGTTCTTCTCCTCGCTCGGCTTCGAACCGCTTCCGAACACGTTTTGGGAGCGCAGCCAGTTCGTCAAACCGCGGGACCGCGAGGTCGTATGCCATGCCAGCGCGTGGGACGTCGACAATGTCGACGATCTGCGCATCAAGATGTGCATCAAGAAGAACGCCGACGATTTCGTGACCATCCATCACGAGCTGGGCCACAATTACTACCAGCGCGCCTACAACCAGCAGGACTACCTGCACCTCAACGGCGCCAACGATGGCTTCCACGAGGCGATCGGCAACATGATCGCGCTGTCGATCACGCCCGAATATCTCGTCCAGATCGACATGCTTGACGAGGCAGACGTACCCAGCGCGGACAAGGATATCGGCCTGCTGCTGCGACAGGCGATGGACAAGGTCGCCTTCCTGCCCTTCGGCCTGATGGTCGACCGCTATCGCTGGCAGCTGTTCGACGGCACCATCCCGGCCGACCAGCTGAACAAGGGGTGGAACGATTTGCGGCTCGAATACCAGGGGATCGTCCCGCCGGTGGAGCGCGATGAAAGCGGGTTCGACGCCGGCGCGAAGTACCACATCCCCGGCAACGTGCCTTACACACGCTATTTCCTTGCGCGGATCCTGCAGTTCCAGTTCTTCAAGGCCGCCTGCGACCAGGCCGGTTGGGAAGGGCCGCTGCACCGCTGCTCGTTCTACGGCAATGAGGAAGTCGGCAAGAATCTCGCCGCCATGCTCGAAATGGGTGCCAGCAAGCCGTGGCCCGATGCGCTCGAGGCCTTCACCGGCGAGCGGCAGATGAGCGGCACGGCAATGGTCGAGTACTTCGCTCCGCTGAAGGCGTGGCTCGACGAACAGAACGCCGGCCAGACCGAAGGATGGTAAGCCGCCTCCCGCTGCTGCTGGCGCTTCCGGTGACCGCCGCTTGCGCCCCCATGGCGCCAAGCGGCGATGCCCGCGCGCCGCTCTCCGGACAGCCGGTCGAGGGGGCGCTGTTCGTGGCGGGCAAGTTCGGCAACACGCTGACGAAGGTGGAGCTGGCATCGGGCGAAACCGCCGCGACGGTTGCCAGCTGCGCCAATCCGCACGAACTCGCCACGTCGCCCGACGAAAGCCATCTCGCGCTTGCCTGCTATGGCGGGCGCACGGTCGATATCTTCCGGACGTCGGACCTCGGCAAGGTCGCCAGCGTGGATCTGGGCGAGGGCGCGCGGCCGCACGGGATCGTGTGGCATGCCAATGGCGATATCTATGCCACGGCGGAGGGGCGCCGCTCGATTTTCTGGATTCGCGATCCGCTCGGTGCGGCGGAGGCATTCGAATATGGTTCGGGGCAGGATGGCACGCATATGCTGGCGGTCGCGCCGGATGGCCGCCATGCCTGGACCACCAACCTGGGTTCGCGCACGGTCAGCCTGATCGACCTCAAGACCCGGCGGGCCCCGCGTTCGGTTGAAGTGGGCGAGGAACCCGAGGGCATTGCGCTGGCGGATGATGGCGAAACGCTGTGGGTTTCGGCGCGCGGTTCGAATGCCGCGTTCAAGCTCGATCCCGAGACGCTGGCGATACGGCAACGGATCGAAACCGGCGCCTTCCCCCTGCGGATCGTCGTCAGGCCGCAGGGCGATTACGCGGTCACCTCCGATCTTGCCGATGGCGGGCTGAGCGTGATCGATACCGCCACCGGCGAACTGGTCCGCAGCATTTCGGTGTCAAGCCCTGCCGAGGCCGAGGCGCGGACGCAGGTCACGATCCTGTTCTCCCCCGATGGCGAGCGGATCTACGTTGCCGAAACCACTACGAACACCATTGCCGAGGTCGACTTCGCCAGCGGCCGCGTGCTGCGCCGCCTGCCCGGTGCCGGGGGCGGCGACGGCATCGCCATCATCGAATGAGCGCGAACCGCAAGCCCCTGCCGCCGATCGGCTGGCGCGAGCTGGTGCATCTGCCCGAGCTCGGCCTGCATTCCGTTCCGGCCAAGATCGATACCGGCGCGCGGACATCCTCGCTGCATGGGACCGTGCTCGCCGAATTCGAGCGGGACGGCGAGAAATACGTGCGTTTCGCGGTCGATTTCGAACGGCAGCACGTACGGCAGGTGTGCGAGGCGGTGCATGTCGATATCCGCGGCATCACCAGTTCGAATGGCGAAACGCAGCGCCGCTATGTTATCAAGACCCCGCTGAAGATCGGCGACGTCGAGTTTCGCGCCGAACTCAGCCTCGCCGACCGGCGCGACATGCGTTTCCCGATGCTGATCGGACGTTCGTCGCTGCGCCGCCGGTTCGTAGTGGACAGCGGCTATTCGTGGCTGCAAACGCCCGAAATGAAGGTCAAGAAAGGCCACAAACCATGAAAATCGCGATGCTGGCGCGCAATCCCAATCTCTATTCGCACCAGCGCCTGCAGCAGGCCGCCGAGGATCGCGGGCACCAGCTCGATATCCTCAACACCCTGCGCTGCACGGTGCATATCGCCAGTCACAAGCCAGAAGTCTTCTACAATGGCGAACCGTGCATCGGCTACGATGCGGTGATTCCGCGGATCGGTGCGTCGATCACCAATTACGGCCTCGCGATACTGCGCCAGTTCGAGATGCGCGGCTGCTGGCCGCTCAACGAAAGCGTGGCGATCGGGCGCAGCCGCGACAAGCTGCGCAGCATGCAGATCCTCGCCAAGCACGGGCTGGGCCTGCCGCTGACCGCCTATGCCAACGACCCCAAGGCGGCGGAGGAGATCATCAAGGCGGTCAAGGGGCCGCCAGTGGTGATCAAGCTGCTGGAAGGCACGCAGGGCATCGGTGTCGTCCTCGCCGAAACGATGTCATCGGCCAAATCGGTGATCGAGGCGTTCCGCGGCGCCAACGTCAACATCCTCGTGCAGGAATTCATCAAGGAAGCGGGCGGCACCGACATTCGCGCGCTGGTGGTCGGCGGCAAGGTGGTCGCGGCGATGAAACGCACCGGCGCGGCGGACGACTTCCGCAGCAACCTGCACCGCGGCGGCAGCGCCGAGCTCATTAAGATCACGCCCGAAGAACGCTCGACCGCAGTGCGCGCCGCCAATCGCATGGGCCTCAACGTGTGCGGTGTCGACATGCTGCGCAGCAATCACGGGCCGGTCATTATGGAAGTCAATTCCTCGCCCGGCCTCGAGGGGATCGAGAAGGCGACCGGCAAGGATATTGCCGGGCTGGTGATCGAGTTCATCGAGAAAAGCGCGCGCGACGGCAAGACCAAGACGAAGGGGCGGGGCTGACGCCAGCACTTACGCTGATCGCGAATGGTCAGCGCACGGCGACGGCCGGTCTGAAATTGCCCTCGCTCGGCCGAGGCACTGTCAGTGCTCTGTCCCGGTGTCCGCCAAGCCAGCGATGTCCGCTTGCGTACGCTGCAGCAGCAGCGCCCGATCCGGCAGACGGTTCCACCCGTGGTCGGCATCGGGATAGCGGTACAGGACTGCGTTCTCCGACCAGATATCGGCGTATTTCTGCGCATATTCGAACGGCACGACCTCGTCCGCTTCGCCCTGGTGGACGAACACCTTGCCAGTAAAAGCGCCTAGCTCTGCGAAAGGGTCGAATGCCTCTGCGGTCTCGACGAAGCGCGAGCCCAGCGCCTGGCCCTTGAAATCGAAAACGCCCGTATCGCGAAGCATGTCCAGCGACTTGCCCTGGATCTGGCCGCTACGCACATCATCGACGAAGACCGCCGCGGCAGCCCAGAGCGTCAGACTTGCGAGATCGCCCGGACGCCGCGCAGCCAGGCATGCCGATTCCATACCGCCAAGCGAATGGCCGACAAGGTGCACCGGACCATTTCCGTCCGCGAGCACGTGATCGAGCATGGCGGATAGCTGGTCGAGTTCGTCCGGCACGGAGACATCCAGAAAGCGGCCATCGCTTTCGCCATGGCCGAGGCGGTCGAAGGCGAAGACCGTGCAACCCGAATTGGTCAGACCTCGTGCGAGATCGACAAACGCCCGGCCGACGCCCGTGCGGGTGACGCCGAAACCGTGGTTCAAGAGGACCTTCGCTCCGTTCGGGCGCGGCGCCGGATAGCGCACTCCGGCGATGCGCTGAGATCGGAAATCGATGCTGATGCTTTCGGGCCGAGACATGGGATGATCCTGAACGGGCGGGCGCGCGGCGTAGGTGCTGGCCTATTGCATACGCGCAGGGCCGAAGGTCGATCCTTCAGGCTCGGCGGCATCGGGGTAGCGGACGCCCGAGGCGCACGACGTGTCAGCCGGTTTACTCGTCACGCATTGCGCGCCATCAGCCCGCCGTCCACCGGGATCACAGCGCCGGTAATGTAGCTCGCCGCGGGGAGTACGAGCGATAGCGTCACATGCGCGACTTCTTCCGGGTCGCCATAGCGCTTCAGTGCCGTCCGCCGCTTGGCATAGATCACCTTGTGTTCGTCGGGCACTGCATCGGTCATCGCGGTGCGGATCGGCCCGGGACAGATGCAGTTTACCGTGATGGCTTCGGGCCCGAGATCGACCGCCAGCCCGCGGGTAAGGCCGACCACGCCCGACTTGGCCGCGACATAGGGCGTGTCGCCGGGCGTCGCACCGAGACCTTCGGTGCTGGCGACGTTGACGATCCGCGCGGCATCGCTTTTCCGCAGATGCGGGAGCGCGGCGCGAACCATGCGCTGCTGCGCGGTCAGCATCACGGCCAGTGCGCGGTGCCAGGTCTCCTCATAGGCATCGTCTTCGAGTGCGCAGAAGCTCGAGATGCCGGCATTGTTGACGAGTATGTCAATTCCGCCGAAATCCGCTGCGACCTGCGCCACAACCTGTGCGATCGCATCCGCGTCCGATACGTCGAGCGCATAGGCGCGCGCGCCAGCGCCGCACGCTGCCGCCACGGTTTGGCATCCGGCGATATCGAGATCGGTCACCGCGACGCGCGCGCCTTCCTTTGCCAGCAGCGTCGCGGTTGCGCGGCCCATGCCGCTGGCGGCCCCGGTGACGATGGCGACCCGGCCCGCGACCGAGCGCGAGCGATTGGGTATTGTGGTCATGCGATCAATGTCCTCCCCGACAGCAGGCTATCGAAGAATGGCATCGCCGTCACGGTCGCCAATCAGGCGGCCTTGATACTGGCAACGAAGTCGCCGGCCGATCGCTCGAGCGAATGGATGGTCTCGAGCAGCGCCTTCACGTTCTGCCGGGCATCGCCGGACAGCTTCTGGGTGGTGCTTGCGCGGTTCGCCAGGACGGCGCTGTTGTGGGCCATCTGTTCGGTGCCCGCAGCGGTGTCACCCATGGTCTGTTCGATGCTGGAGGTCGCCGCCCGCTGGTTGTCGACATCGCTGCGCACCGTCATCGCCGATCTGGCGAGTTCGGCGATTGCCCCGCTGAGCTTGCCGAAGCTGTTCTCAGCTTCGCCGGTGCCCTTGCTGATGCCCGAGAGCAGGTCCTCGATCTCGCGCGTGGCACGTGCGGCCTGCGCGGCGAGCTGCTTGACCTCCTGCGCCACCACGGCGAAACCCTTGCCGGCATCCCCTGCGCTGGCAGCCTCGATCGTGGCGTTGAGCGCGAGCAAATTGGTCATTTCGGCAATTTCCGCGATCGAACGCGTCGCATCGCCGATGGTCTTCGACTGGTTGGCAAGCGATCGGACCGCGTCGCCGCCGGTTTCGGTGCGCGTTCCTGCCTCGCTGGCGAGCTCGTCCTGGCGACCGGCGGTCACCGCGATGTTGCCGATCGAACGGGACAATTCGGTAACGCTGCCGGCCACCGCATCGATGGCACTGGATACCTGCGAGGCAGCTGCGGCGACTTCGCCTGCCTGCTGCCCGGTGTCGCGCGCATTCTCGTCCAGCGAATGCATCACCTCGTCCAGCGCGCGAGCGCTCTTGGCCACCGCCATCGTGACTTCGGAAACCGAGCTTTCGAAATCGGCCGCGATCCGCAGCATGTCTTCGCGCCGACGGGCGGCGAGGTCGCTTTCCAGCCGGCTGCGTTCGGCGCGCTCCGAATCGGCAAGGCGGAGCGCCTCTTCGGCAGACCGCGTGGCCTGTTCGCTTTCCGCCAGCGCAGAACCGATGCGCGTGATCAGCGAATTGAGCGTAGTGGCAATATAGCACAATACGCCTGCTTCCAGCACTACGGCCAGCGCGTGGATGAACACCCGGTTCACACCTCCGCCACCGGAGAAGACCCAGCTGGGCGCGGCAATCGACAGGATGAGGTGGTGCAGGGCGACGGTCGCCGCAGCGAGCAGGATCGGCCGGACATCGCACAGGATTGTCAGCGTCGCGATGGCGACGAAGAAATACATATGCATGTCGATCTGCCACGGGGCACCGCGCAGCGCGTAAAGCATAAGCGCAGGCTGCAGCGCGGCCATGAGCGCGACCGCCATGCGAGCAGCGCTGTCGTAGCGGCGTTGCCAGGCCGCGATCGTCGGCAGCAGGTTCAGCAAGACGCTCGCGGCGAGTGCATGGAAGGCCTGCGTGCCCATCGCCGGGATCAGTGCGGCAAGGCTCAGCGATGCAGCCCAGCCCGCGATCGCAATTCCTATCACGCCTTTGGTGCGCAGCGCGTTGATTTCGTTATGATCCACTGATTGCTCCGGTGCAGCCGCCCCGCGGAACGGCGAGAACGAGGATGCCGTGCTCGAAGAGAAGCTCGAAAAGCGGCGGACGTGCGCCCTGCATCACATAACCACCGCCCAGCGCGGTGCGGGCGACAGCGCGCCGCCCGTCCTGAAACACGATTCCGGGCAAGGCCCGGTCCGCCGCAGGAGATATGGGGTAGAATGCCAATTGGCCGAAAGCCGGCGGCGCCAGCAGCAGGCCGCCGACCGCGCCGATCGCGATTACAGCCTGGGACAATCCCAGCAATCGGCGCGGCTTCGGCTTGGATTCGGGCTTCGCGATATGCATCGCGATGGCTGGTGGCAGCAAATCCTCCCCAAGCCGTTAACCGTGATGCCGCGGTTTTCCCAAGGGCCTATCTGAACGGCGGCTCGTTGAACGCGCGCAGCTTGCGGCTGTGGAGGCGGGGGCCTTCTTCGCGCAGCCGCTTGCAGGCATTGACCCCGATCTGGAGATGCGCGGCAATCGCTTCTTCGTAGAAGGCATTGGCCTGTCCGGGCAGCTTGATCTCGCCATGCAGGGGCTTGTCCGAAACGCACAGCAAGGTGCCGTAGGGGACGCGGAAGCGATAACCCTGGCCGGCGATGGTGGCGCTTTCCATGTCCACGCCGACCGCGCGGCTCAGGCTCATGCGCTTGGCCGACTGCGTGAAGCGCAGTTCCCAGTTGCGATCGTCGGTCGTGACCACCGTACCGGTGCGCATCCGCTTCTTGAGATCGGCACCATGTTCGCCCGAAACCGCTTCGGCCGCACCCGCCAGCGCCTGCTGCACTTCGGCGATCGCGGGAAGCGGGATTTCCGGCGGCAGCACCGGGTCGAGCACGTGGTCGTCGCGCAGATAGGCATGCGCCAGGACGTAGTCGCCGATCTTCTGGCTGGGGCGCAGACCACCGCAGTGCCCGATCATCAGCCATGCTTCGGGCCGCAGCACCGCAAGGTGATCGCAGATCGTCTTGGCGTTGGACGGGCCGACGCCGATATTGACCAGCGTGATCCCTTCGCGATTGGGGCCGACGAGGTGGTAGGCGGGCATCTGGTGCCGGCGCCATGCGGTGTCGGACAGCTGCGCGCGCGCATTATCGGTCTGTTCGGTAAGCATCATGCCCCCGGCACCGGCCAGTGCGGTGTAGCCGTTGGAGCCCAGCTGCGCGCCCGCCCAGTCCACGAATTCATCGACATAGCGATGATAATTGGTGAACAGGATGAAGCGCTGGAAGTGGTCGGTGCTGGTCCCGGTGTAATGCGCCAGCCGGGCCAGGCTGAAATCGGTTCGCAACCCGTCGAACAGCGACAGCGGGATCGGGTCGTCATCGTTTTCGAGCACGATACCATCGGCCAGCTCGTCGCCGATATCGGCCAGTTCGGTCGAGGGGAAATGCCGCGCGATCAGATTGGGATCGACGCCTGCCAGCTCGGCCCCGGCGCCCCCGTCGAGGACATAGGGGAAGGGGATCTCCTGTTTCGAGGAACCGACTTCGAGTTCGACCTCGTAATTCTCGCTGATCAGTTCGAGCTGCTCGCGCAGATAGTCGCGAAACAGCTCCGGGCGGGTGACCGTGGTGGTGTACAGCCCGGGCGCATTGAGACGGCCGAACGCGCGGTTGCGGTCGGCAGGCTGGTCGCCGCCGCGGAAGCGCAGGCGCAATTCGGGATAGGCATAGCTGCCGTCGTGGCGCCGTTCGGGCGCGGGAAGCTCGCGTTCGCGGCCGAAGGCGATCACGTCCTCGCGGAGCCGCTCCACGGCAGCGTCGTAGATTTTCTCGAGCCGGTCGAGCGTCTGTTCGATGGATTCCATGGGCGTTGCTCCTGCCTCTTGTTGTTTTAGGATTTGTGTCGCCCACCCACATAGGGTGCGCAGGCGGTTCTTACAAAAAGGGCGCGGAGACCGAAGCCGCCGCGCCCTGATTGTCGATCGCACGAAGCGACGAAGCTTACTCGCCTTCGGGCGCGGTCGCTTCGATCTTGGCTTCGGTCTCGCTCATGCCTTCGGGCGTGCTGATGCCGTCTTCGAGCATGTCGGCGGGGATTTCACCCGGTTCGAGCGTCGGGTCGGTCCGGTTCGCTTCGGCCTGTTCTTCGATCTCGCGCTGCTCGTCTTCGAACATCTGCGCCATCACGTCGATACCCTGGCTCTGCAGTTCGGCTTCATCGTCGCTGCGGGCGACGTTGGCCTTGATCGTGACCGAGACCTCGGGGTGCAGGTCGATGCGGACTTCATGCATGCCGATCGCCTTGATCGGGTCACCCATGATGACCTGCTTCTTGTCGATCTCGTGGCCCTTTTCGGCCAGCGACGCGGCGATGTCGCGCACGTTGACCGAACCATAGAGCTGGCCGGTGTTCGACGCGGCACGGATCAGGACGATTTCTTCGCCCTGGACCTTCTCGCCGGACTTTTCGGCTTCGCTGCGACGTTCCGCGTTTTCCTTTTCCAGGCGGTCGCGGTTCGCTTCGAAGACCTTCTTGTTGGCTTCGTTGGCGCGCAATGCCTTCTTCTGCGGGAGCAGGAAGTTGCGGGCATAGCCGTCCTTCACGGTGACGACGTCACCGATCGAGCCGAGCTTTTCGATCCTCTGAAGGAGAATGATATCCATGATTATTCCCCTTACTTCACGATGTACGGCAGCAGGCCGATGTGACGGGCGCGCTTGATGGCCTTGGCCAGTTCACGCTGCTTCTTTGCGCTGACGGCGGTGATGCGGCTGGGGACGATCTTGCCACGTTCGGACATGAAGCCCTGCAGCAGGCGGATGTCCTTGTAGTCGATCGTCGGGGCGTTCTTGCCCGAGAAGGGGCAGGACTTGCGGCGGCGGAAAAACGGGCGGGCCATCAGTTACGCTCCTCGCGGTCGCGGCGCTTCTTCGCATCGCGCTCGTTCTTGCGCATCATCACGCTCGGACCTTCTTCGTGCTCTTCGACACGGATGGTCATGTAGCGGATGACGTCTTCATTGATGCGGGTCTGGCGCTCGAGCTCTTCCACGACGGCACCGGGGCCTTCGATGTTGAGCATCACGAAATGCGCCTTGCGGTTGCGGTCGATCTTGTAGGCGAGGTTCTTGAGGCCCCAGGTCTCCGTCTTGGTGACCTTGCCTTCGTTCTTCTCGACAATCTCGGTAGCGGTGGCGGCGAGCTGGTCGACCTGAGCCTGGCTCAGGTCCTGTCGCGCCAGGAAAACATGCTCGTATAGAGCCATGCCCTTGTCCTTTCACATGTGGCCGATCGCTGGCTTGTCCGCGGGATTGCGGGGCCCCTCCGGCTTTCTTCGAATCCCCGCCCACAGGCAGGGGATGCGCGCACATAACGGGATTGGCGACGAATGCAAGCCAATCTCGGGGCTTGGCAGGGTGGAACCGGGCGGGCAGGGCGGCATTGGTTGGAAAACGAAGGAGTAGTGCGTGCCCGGTGGACTTGTAGCCCTGCTAGACGACGTGTCGATCATCGCCCGCGCGGCGGCGGCCTCGGTCGACGATATCACGGTTGCCGCGGGCAGGGCGGGCTCGAAGACCGCCGGCGTCGTGATCGACGATGCGGCGGTCACACCGAGTTACGTCACGGGCCTCAGCCCCGCGCGCGAACTGCCGATCATCTGGAACATTACCAAGGGCAGCCTGAAGAACAAGCTCATCATCCTGCTGCCCGGCGCGCTGCTGCTCAGCTGGCTGCTTCCCAGCGCGATCGTCTTCATCCTGATCCTGGGCGGTTGCTACCTGTCCTATGAAGGGGCGGAAAAGGTGATGGAAAAGCTGGGCGGCCAGAAACACGGCGTCACTGTGGAGGATGAGATCACCGACCCGGCGGCGTTCGAGAAACAGCGGGTGAACGGCGCGATCCGCACCGATCTGATCCTCTCGGCCGAAATCATGGCGATCACGCTGAACGAGGTGGCCGCGGAAGACTTCATCGTACGCGCGGGCGTGTTGGCGATCGTCGGTATCGGCGTGACACTGGTGGTCTATGGATCGGTCGCGCTGATCGTGAAGCTGGACGATATCGGATTGCACCTGCGCGAGAAGACTTCGGCCGCCGCACAGGCCTTCGGGCAGTTTCTGGTGACCTCGGTACCCTATCTGCTGACCACGCTGTCCTTCATCGGCACGATCGCGATGCTGTGGGTCGGCGGCGGCATCATCCTGCACAGCCTGCACGAACTGGGCATCCATGGTCCCTCCGATTGGGCGCATGGGCTGCAGCACACGGTGGAAGCGGTGACCGGTGGACTTTCGGGCATCCTCGGCTGGGGAACCTATGCGGCGCTGTCCGCCCTGACGGGGCTCGCGCTCGGCTTCGTGCTGGCGATCCTCATCCACAAGGTCTTCAAGATCGGCATTACCCATGGCGATCACTGAGCCGCCGGTCCTTTACACCTGCGCGGGGTCGCGCGGCCTGCGGGCGACCTGGGCGGCGGAAGAGGCGGGAGTCGCTATCGACCTGCGGCTGTTGCCGTTCCCGCCCCGCTTCAAGGCGCCCGACTACCTTGAGGTCAATCCCCTGGGTACGGTACCCATGCTGGTCGATGGCGCGGCGCACATGACCGAGAGCTGTGCGATCGCGCATTACCTTGCCACCAAGGGCGCGGACCAGTCGCTGGTCGTGGCGCCAAACGAGATGGATTATCCCGCCTATCTCGATTTCACCTACCACGCCGATGCCACGATCACTTTCCCGCAAACCGTCTATATGCGCTTCGCCCTGTTCGAGAAGGACAAGGGCTGGGGCGAGGCGGGCGAGGCCTATGCCAAGTGGTTCTGGAAGCGCCTCGTCAAGCTCGAGCAGCGCCTCGAAACGCGCGACTACTTGTGCGCGGATCGCTTTACCGTGGCCGATATCTGCTGCGGTTACGCGCTGATCCTGGCGGGTCGGGTGGGCTTGGACGAGGGCGTGCCGCAATCGCTCAGGGACTACCGCGACCGGCTGACCGCACGCGAGGGATATCGCCGGGCCGTGGCGCGTGAGGCCGCGGGCCCCGCCGCGATCTAGGACAACCGGTCGAACAGGTCGCGTGCAAATCCGCTCAGCGTGTCATCGCGCGCGCCCATAACAACGATCCGGTCCCCTGGCTGCGCGAGTTCGGCGAGCCTGTCGCCCACCGCCGTGCGCTCGGGAATGTGTTCGGCCTGGCCGCCCGCCTGCTCGATCAGCCGCACGATCCGCTCGCTGCCTTCGCTGCGATCGACGCTGCCGCCGAAATAGACCGGGTCGCACAGGATAACGCGGTCCTCGTCACCCAGTTCATGCGCGAAGGTCTGGGCCAGCTCCTCGCCCATCTGGCGCAGGGGCCCGTAGCCGTGCGGCTGGAAGAAGGCGAGCACGCGGCCCGGGTGCGCTTTGAGCGTGCGCAGCGTGGCGGCGCATTTTTCCGGATTGTGGCCGAAATCGTCGATCACGGTGATGGCCGAGGCGCTGGTGCCGACGATGTCGAACCGCCGCGCGAGACCTTCGAAACCGGCGAGCGCGGCGACCGCATTGGCGACCGGTATGCCCGCTGCCGCTGCCGCTGCGATTGCCGCCAGCGCGTTGGCCAGATTGTGCCGCCCGGGCAGGTTGAACATCAACGGATGTTCGCTGCCGTCGTGCCGGTCGACGACCAGAGCGGCCTGGCGCATCGGGCCTTCCGCGACCGAGCCGGGGACCACGCCGATCTGCGCCTTTTCCTGCTCGATCCCGAAGGTGACGACTTCCTTCGCATGCGGCAGCAGCGCCAACGCCTCGGGGTCGTCGGCATTGATCACCGAAATGCGGCTGCGCGACAGGTAATCGCCGAACAGCTGGCGCAGCTCTTCCATGCTCTTGTGGTCGAGGCTGACATTGAGCAGCACGCCGACCGCGGGGCGATAGAGCGCGATCGAGCCGTCGCTCTCGTCGACTTCGCTGACATAGAGGCTCTGCCCGCCGACCACCGCGCTGGCATAGGGGCGTTCGGGCGAGACGAAGTTCGTCATCACTGCGCCGTTCATGATCGTCGGCTCGCGTCCGCAGGCGTGGAGAATCCAGCCGAGCATGCCGGTGACAGTCGACTTGCCGCTGGTCCCGGCAACCGCCAGCCCCGCACCGCTGGTGTTGAAGAGGATCGAATTGAGCTCGGCGCGGGTCAGCCGCAGGCACTCCAGTTCCTTGGCGCGTTTGGCATCGGGTACGGTATCTTCCACCGCGGCGCTGGCGACGAGGATCTGCTTGGCCGAGACGATCCCGCTGCCGTCCTGCGGATGCAGCGTGAAACCCTGTTGTTCGAGCGCGGCGAACTTGTCGGGCGTGCGGGCCTGATCGTGGCTGCGGTCCGATCCTTCGACCGTGCAGCCGCGACCTTTCAGGATCTGCGCGAGCGGCAGCATTCCCGATCCGCCGATCCCGCAGAAGAAGAAGGGACGGGCGAACAATTCATCTGGAGTGGGCATATCGCTCATGCGCGTGCAGCTATTGAGTTGTGCCGCGCGATACAAGCACGCTAGCATGGCGCATGGTCAGAATTGCGATCTGCGCCCCCGGAAAGCGGTTGAAGCGCGAACGCGCCGCGGCGGTCGAAACGCTGGTGGCGGGGCGCAGCGACGTGTCGTTGCACTTTCACGATCAATGCTTTGCCGAAGACGGGCATTTCGCCGGCAGCGACGACGTGCGGCTCGCCGCCTTGCTCGATTGCGCGAACGACCCCAGTTTCGATGCGGTGTGGTTCGCGATGGGCGGCTATGGTTCGAACCGCATCGCCCCGCAGGCGGTCGCGCAAATGAACGCGGCAGCGCGGGACAAGTCCTATCTCGGCTATTCCGACACCGGCTTCCTGCTCGCCGCACTGTACAGGCATGGCATCGGGCGCGTCGCGCATGGGCCGCTGGCGGGCGACGTCCGGCGCGAGGGCGGCGCCGCTGCGATCGAGCGCGCGCTGGACTGGTTCAAGGGCGGGGAGGATGGTCTCGAACCCGGCCTCGATACGCGCCCCGCGGTGGCTTTCAACCTTGCCACGCTGGCGATGCTGGTCGGCACCGAGCTTGCCCCCGATCTGTCGGGTCATGTCGTCATGGTCGAGGAAGTTGCCGAGCATCTCTATGCGATTGACCGGCTGCTGTTTCATGTGACGCAGCACCTCGGCGGCATCGCGATGACGCAGCACCTCGGCGGCATCGCGGGCCTGCGTCTGGGCCGCATCAGCGATGTCCCCGTCAACGACCGCCCGTTTGGCACCGACGAAGTCGCCATCGCGCAGGACTGGTGCCGGCGCAGCGGCATCCCCTACCTCGGCCGGGCGGATATCGGCCACGATGCTGCCAACAAGATTGTCCCCTTCGGACTTGAGACGCGGGGCGCTCGCGCCTAGTCGCGCGGTCGAGGAGATTTTATGACTGCATTCATCTTTCCCGGCCAGGGCAGCCAGAAGGTCGGCATGGGCGCCGATCTCGCCGAAGCCAGCGCGCATGCGCGCGAAGTGTTCCAGGAAGTCGACGAAGCGCTCAAGCAGAAGCTTTCCGCGCTGATGAAGGATGGCCCCGAAAGCGAACTGACGATGACTGCCAATGCGCAGCCGGCGATCATGGCCAATTCGGTGGCCACTGCCCGGGTCCTCGAAAAGGAATTCGGCGTGACGCTGGCCGACACGGCCGATTGCGTCGCGGGCCATTCGCTCGGCGAATACAGCGCGCTGTGCGCCGCCGGGGCATTCTCGCTGACCGACACGGCCAAGCTGCTGCGCCTGCGCGGCATCGCAATGCAGGATGCGGTTCCGATCGGCGTCGGCGCGATGGCCGCGCTGCTCGGTGCCGATATCGAAAAGGCCACCGCGCTGGCCGAGGCAGCGGCCGAGGGGCAGGTCTGCGAAGTCGCCAATGACAACGATCCGACGCAGGTCGTTATCTCCGGCCACGCCGAGGCGATCGACCGCGCGATCGAAATGGCGAAGGATCACGGGATCAAGCGCGGCATCAAGCTGCCCGTTTCGGCACCGTTCCACTGTTCGCTGATGGGTCCTGCTGCGCTGCGCATGAAGAACGCGCTCGAAACGACGCCCCCGCAGGCCTTTGCAGTGCCGCTGTTCGCCAATGTCACTGCCGCACGCGTCACCGATCCGGCGGAAGAACAGGCGCTGCTGGTCGATCAGATCACCGGCCGCGTCCGCTGGCGCGAAAGCGTGCTGGCGATGCGCGAGGCAGGCATCGAACGGTTTGTCGAAGTGGGCGGCAAGGTGCTCGCCCCGATGGTGGGCCGCATCGACAAGGAGGCCGCAACCGTCAGCCTCGTCACCATGGAAGACCTCGAAAACTTCGCCAAGGAGAACGCATGATGTTCAGCCTCGAAGGAAAGACCGCGCTCGTGACCGGGGCCAGCGGGGGGATCGGTTCGTCGATCGCCTACGCGCTGGCGAAGCAGGGTGCGCGCCTCGCGCTGTCCGGCTCCAACGGCGACAAGCTGCGCGCCTTCCGCGAACAGCTCAACGACGAATTCGGCCATGACCATGTCGAGATCACCTGCGACCTTTCCAATCCGACGCAGGTCGAGGAACTTATCCCGGCCACCGTCGATACGCTGGGTTCGATGAACATCCTCGTCAACAATGCCGGCATCACCCGTGACAATCTGGCCATGCGGATGAAGGACGACGAGTGGGACCAGGTGATCCGCATCAATCTCGAGGCGAGCTTCCGCCTGATGCGCGCCAGCGCACGGCCGATGATGAAGGCCAAGGGCGGGCGGATCATCTCGATCACCAGCGTGGTCGGGCATACCGGCAACCCCGGCCAGATGAACTATGTCGCCGCCAAGGCGGGCCTGACCGGCATGTCCAAAAGCCTCGCGCAGGAACTTGCCAGCCGGAACATCACCGTGAACTGCGTGGCCCCCGGCTTCATCCGCACAGCGATGACCGACGCGTTGAACGACGAGCAGAAAACGGCGATCAACGGGCGTATTCCGATGGGCCGCATGGGCGAAGGCGACGAGATCGGCGCTGCGGTTGCCTACCTTGCGAGCGACGAGGCAGCCTATGTCACTGGCCAGACGCTGCACGTGAACGGCGGCATGGCGATGATGGGCTGATTTCACCCACTTTTCCCCAACGAATTGCGGCGCCGCGGCGTCCGGCCTTGCCCCCCAAGCCCGCCCCGCTAGGGTGACTATCCGTATTCCGGCGCTGGTGGGGCGATTCCGGCCTGCCAGGCGCCCAAGAGGGACGAAAGTAGGACCATGAAGGCCACCATCGAACGCGCGACGCTGCTGCGTTGTCTCAGCCACGTCCAGTCGGTCGTGGAGCGCCGCAATACCATCCCGATCCTCTCCAACGTGCTGATCGAAGCCGAAGGCGACAATTCGCTCAGGGTCATGGCAACCGACCTCGATCTGCAGGTGATCGAGCATATGGAAGCCAATGTCGACAGTGCCGGGGCGATCACCGTTTCGGCGCACCTGCTGTTCGATATCGCGCGCAAGCTGCCCGAAGGTTCGCAGGTCAGCCTCGAAGCGGCGGAAAACCGCATGGCGATCAAGGCGGGGCGTAGCCGCTTCTCGCTGCCGACGCTCCCGCGCGACGACTTCCCGGTCATCGTCGAAGGCGATCTGCCGACCAGTTTCGAACTGCCCGCCAAGACCTTCGCCGACCTCATCGACCGGACGCGTTTCGCGATTTCGACCGAGGAAACCCGGTATTATCTGAACGGTATCTTTTTCCACGTGTCGGACGACAACGAACCCGTCCTGCGGGCGGCCGCAACCGACGGTCACCGGCTCGCGCGTTTCACGCTGCCGCGGCCTGATGGGGCAGAAGGCATGCCCGACGTGATCGTGCCGCGCAAAGCGGTGGCCGAACTGCGCAAGCTGCTCGACGAGTCGCTCGACGGCAATGTCCAGATCGACCTGTCGGCCAGCAAGGTCCGCTTCACGCTCGGCGGCGAGGGCGGAGTGGTCCTGACCAGCAAGCTGATCGACGGGACCTTCCCCGATTATTCGCGCGTTATTCCAACGGGTAACGACAAGCTCCTTAAGCTCGACCCGAAGAGCTTCCACGAGGGGGTCGACCGCGTGGCGACGATCGCCACTGAGAAGACCCGCGCGGTCAAGATGGGGCTCGATCGGGACAAGGTCACGCTGACCGTAACCAGCCCCGACAATGGCACCGCGACCGAGGAAGTGCCGGCGGAATATTCGTCCGACGGGTTCGAAATCGGCTTCAACGCGGGCTATCTGAAAGATATCCTCAACCAGATCGATGCCGATACGGTGGAAATCCATCTGGCCGATGCCGGCGCCCCGACGCTGATCCGCAAGGACGAGAATTCGCCCGCGCTCTATGTCCTCATGCCGATGCGGGTTTAAGCGCTCGCATTGGCGTAGATCTGCGGTTAGCGTCGCTCTCGAAGGAGAGATGCGAATGCAGCAAGTCCATGTCCGCAAGAATGCAATCGGCGAGGCCCGACTGGTCGATTGCGACCAGGGAAAGCTGGCCGACGATGCGGTGCGCCTGGAAATCGAAAGCTTCTCGGTCACGGCGAACAACGTGACCTATGCGGTCGTCGGCGACGGCTTCGGATACTGGAACTTCTTCCCCGTGCAGGGGGCAGGCACCGACGGCATGGGCATAGTGCCCATGTGGGGGCATGCACGCGTCATCGAAAGCAATGTGTCCGAGATATCCGTGGGCGAGCGGGTCTATGGCTACCTGCCTATGGCGACGCATCTGGACGTCGTGCCCGGAAAACTGTCCGCCAGCGGCTTTACCGACATGGCCGCACATCGCCAGCCGATGAGCCCGGTTTACAACAGCTATTCGCGGCTTGCAGCCGACCCGGAACACGATCCGGCGCGCGAAGGCGAACGGATGATCTTCGGTCCGCTGTTCAAGACCGGTTTCCTGATCGAATACTTCATGCGCTCGCAGGACTGGTTCGGCGCCGGACAGGTAATCCTGACCAGCGCATCGTCCAAGACTGCCATGGGCCTTGCCAGTACGGCCAGGCATCGTTCGCCGGATATCCGGCGGATCGGCCTGACCTCTTCGGGGAATGTCGCTTTCGTGAAGCAGAGCGGTCTCTACGGCGAAGTGCTGGCCTATGACGATGTGCAGGCACTGGCCAGCCGACCCGCGGTATCGGTCGATTTTGCCGGCAACGCCCGTCTGCTGGGCGCGATCCATGCGCTTCTTGGCGACGCGTTGAAGTACTCCTGCCTGGTGGGAGCGACGCATATCGAGGAGCGCGGCAGCGGGGCGGGGGACCTGCCCGGACCGGCGCCGACGCTGTTCTTCGCACCCGACCATGCGGTCGCGCTGTTCAAGGACCTCGGGCCGCAGGAAGCGGGCCGCCAGATGGCCGAGAGCTGGCGTATATTCCTTGCCGATGCAGGCGACAGCGTGACCATTGAACGCCATGCGGGCCTTGCTGCTGCACGCGACGTTTTCGTCAGGATGGCCGGCGGCAGTGTGGATCCCGCCAAGGGAATCATCATCGAACCGTGATGGGCCGCCGGGGGCCGGTGGAGGCCGGCCCCGCGATACCCGGTCAGTGTCCGGTCCCCGCTACGGCAGGTAATCGCGCGCCTAGATCTCGACTGCGATCTTGCCGAAGTGGCTCCCGCTTTCCTGATGGCGGAAGGCATCGGCGAGGTCGGCTAGCGCGAAGGTATCGCTGATGACCGGCTTGATGCCGTTGGCCTCGATCGCAGCGATCATGTCCTGCTGCATCGCGCGGCTGCCGACGGTGAGGCCCTGCACCTTGAGGTTCTTGGAGAACAGCAGCGCGGTCTGCACCGGCCCGGCGAAACCTGCGAGCACACCGATCAGCGCGACATGCCCGCCAACGCGTGTGGCCAGCATCGATTGGTCGAGCGTGCCCGCCCCGCCGATTTCGACCACGCAGTCGACCCCGCGCCCGCCGGTTATCTCCAGCGCCTTCGGGCCCCAAGCTTCGACTTCCTTGTAATTGATCAAATGGTCCGCCCCCAGTTCGCGCACCCGTTCGAGCTTCTCGTTCGAAGAAGAGGTGGCGATGACAGTGGCGCCCGCGGCCTTCGCGAACTGCAGGGCGAAGATCGAGACCCCGCCCGTGCCCTGGACCAGCACGGTGTCCCCCGGCTTGACCGCGTAGTCGACGAACAATGCGCGCCAGGCGGTCAGCCCGGCGCACGTCAACGTTGCAGCCTCGGCATGGCTGAACCCGGAGGGTGCGCGCGTGAACCAGTGGGTCGGGGCAGTCACTGCCTCGCGCGCATAGCCGTCGATCCCGTCACCGGGAACGCGGGTGAACGCGCTGGACGGCGGGCGGCCGTCGAGCCAGTCGGGGAAGAAGGTGCTGACCACATGTTCGCCCACGGCGAATTCGGTCACCCCGTCGCCAACCGCCGAGACGATGCCAGCGCCATCCGACATGGGGATGCGACCCGGTTCGGTCGGGATCATGCCTTTAACGACGGCGTAATCGTGATAGTTGAGCGAACTGGCCTTCAGATCGACGGTAATCTCGCCCGGACCGGGCGCCGCTGCGGCGTCGATATCGACCCATTCCAGCGCATCGAGGGTGGACGGCTTCGCGCCCGTACGGATTGCTTTCATTCTGCAGCCTCCAGCATTTCGGCCCGCTGCGGGCCGCGGATCAGGCCACCGGGCGCCTCGCCCGTCCATTCGCCTTCGCGGAATGTGACCTTTCCGTTCTTGATCGTCGCGACATAGCCTTCGGCCTTCTGCAGCAAGCGTTTGCCGCCCGCAGGCAGGTCGAAGGCCAGCCAGGGCTTGCCCAGCTTGATCCGGTCCATGTCGATGATGTTGATATCGGCCAGATAGCCGGGCGCCAGCACGCCGCGGTCCTCCAGCCCGTAGAGCCGAGCCGTGTCGTTGCATTGCCGCTTGATCGCATTTTCGAGGCCGATCGTGCCGCGCGCCCGGTCACGCACCCAGTGCTGCAGCATGAAGGTGGGCGAGGCGGCATCGCAGATCGTCCCGCAATGCGCGCCGCCGTCGGACAGCGAATTCACCGTGTCGTCGGCGTGTTGCAGGTCTTTCAGGAAATCGAGATTGCCGTCGGCATAATTGAGGATGGGCAGGTAGATGAAACCCTTGCCCTCGTCGCGGCAGAGCAGCTCGTAGGCATATTCATCGCCCGACATGCCCGCTGCCTTCGCGCGTTCGAGAATACTTTCTTCCGCGGTCGGTTCGTAATTGAAGTCGGGGTCCATCTCGAACTGCATGTTCCAGCCGCCGCAAACGACCATGATCAGGCCCATGATGTCCTGGTTGACCTCGGAAAAATCGTGCTGTTCGGCGATGAGGCGCGCCTTGAACTCGGGGTCGAACAGCTTGGCCTTCTGCTCTTCCCACGGAAGGTCCTCGATCTCCTTCCAGCTCGGTTTGAGCCGGAAGGGATGCACGGTGCCCTGCCACGCCATGACGATGCCGTTGCCGCGCAGCGCGATCTGCGCGACGATGTTCGCGCCATTGTCGTTCTCGGCGCGCATGCTCGCGATCTGCTCGTCGAGCGGGAGCTCCTTGGCGATCGACTGGAGCGCCGCGAAGGTGACCGGCAGCCCGGTCTCGCGGCTCATCTTGCCCATCCAGCCGAATTCGTCCCATTCGCGCATCATGTCGCTGGCCATTTCGAACACGCCGTGCCCGGCGCGGCCCATCGCGCGGCCGATCTCGACCAGCTCCTCGGCAGTGGCGGTCGTACCGGGGACGACCTCGCCGCCGATATCCCGGTGGAGCACCGTACGCGAAGTGGAGAATCCCAGCGCGCCCGCGCGCACGCCGTCTTCGACGATGCGGCTCATGGCGGCGATGTCTTCGGCGGTCGGAACGGCACCGGGACGCTCGCGATCGCCCAGAACATAGGCGCGGACCGAACCGTGCGGGACATGGGTGCCGACATCGACGGTACGGGGCAGTTCTTCCAGCGCATCGAGATATTCGGGGAAGGTTTCCCAGTTCCACTTCATGCCCTCCGCCAGCGCGGTCCCGGGAATGTCTTCCACGCCTTCCATCAGGCCGATCAGCCATTCGTGCTTGTCGGGACGCGCCGGAGCGAAACCGACACCGCAATTGCCCATGACGACGGTCGTTACGCCGTGCCAGCTCGACGGGGCCATTTCCTGGTCCCAGGTCGCTTGTCCGTCGTAATGCGTGTGAATGTCGACGAAGCCGGGGGTGACCAGGTGACCCTGCGCATCGATTTCCTCGGCGGCGTCGCCGCTTACCTGGCCCACTTGAGCGATGAGCCCGTCCTTCACGGCGAGATCCCCGGTAAAGCGGTCCTGTCCGGTACCATCGACAATGGTCCCGTTGCGAATGATCAGATCATATGCGGGCATGTTGGTGCTCCTCTCTCCGCCGAGGAAGGTTCCACATTGCAACCGATGAGTCCAGCGCCGAGCTATTCGGCGTGCGTGGGCATGCGGACAGCAAGCAGGACGAGGAAGCCGATCGCGAACAGCAGGTGGATCGAAGTCATGCCGATCCGCTGGTCACCCGACCACAGGGTGAACTGTTCGACCAGCAGCGGCCCCATCCATACGGTGATGGTGCCGGCAATCGCGTAGAGGCCGAAGAATTCACCGCTACGGCCCGGCGGGGCAAGCGTGACCAGCATCGTACGGCTCGACGAAATGCTGGCGGTGGCGGTCACCGCGATCACGCTGATGAGACCGAGATAGACGAGGTCCGACAGGGTGCGGAAGACGAGCCCGTCCCACACCACCACATTGTCGACCAGGCCGAGGAACAGGCTTTCGCGGGTGATACTCAGCTGGAGCAGTCCGACACCCACCATGGCGAGAATTTCCAGCGCCAGCGCGCGCTTTACGCCGACCTTTCCTTCCAGCCAGCCGCCGAAAATGCCGCCGCCGAATGCGCAGGCGCTGGCGAAGATCGCGTAGCAGAGCATTTCGAGGAAATTCCAGCCGAGGAAGAGCGCGACATAAACCGCGCCGAGCGCCAGCAGCGCAGCCATCGCGTCGGCGTAGAACATCCGCGCGATGAGGAACCGCATCAATTCGCGGTATCGCGCTGCCTCGCGCAGCGTGCGCGCAACGCTGCGTGCGCCTTCCCGGAAGGCGCGCATCCAACTGGCCCCGGGGACGCCCGGGTCGCGTGCCCTGGTGAAGAACGGAATCGAGAACAGCACCAGCCACACCGCGCAGATCGGGCCGGCTAGCCGCGCATGTTCGAACATCGTCAGGTCAATTCCGAATTGCGGCGCCGCGAATGGCCAGGAGATCGCAGCGGGCAGCACGAAGAGCACGGCAATCGCGAGAAAGATCAAGGTCGCAGCGAGGTTGCCGAGACCCAGTCCGAGACCCGATATCATCGCCAGTCGGCGTGGTTCACCCGACACGCTGAGCATCGCATTGTGCGTCACTTCTGAATAGGTGTAGCCGACATAGGCGACCACTAGCAGGGCCATGATCGCGGGAACCGGCAGGCCTTCGCCCCCCGGCATCGCGAACCACAGCAGCGCCGAACAAACCGCGATGGCCCCGAGGAATAGCGCGAGGATCGGTTTCAGCCGCCCGCCGCGGTCGAGCGCCGCACCCAGGACCGGCGCGGTCAGGGCGGCAATGAAACCGGCCCATTTGGTCACCGAGGCTATGGTTGCCTGCCCCTGCGCATTGGCCGCGGCAAGCGCATCGCCGGGCGGCAGGTCGTCCAGCGCACCGCTGGCAAGCAGGTCCGCGCCGATAATGTCGCGCGCAAAATAGGGCGCGAAGATGTAGATCACGATCAGGATGTAATAGGGGTTGCGGGCCCATTCGAAGATCGCCCAGGCAAAGCCGGTTCGACCGAAAGCGCCGCCTTCGCCCGTGGTCTGGCGGGGCGGTTGGCTGGCAAGCGGGTTCGCTAAGAGCGCGGGATCGGCAGTCATGTCATTGTCCTTGCGATCCGCCTGGTCCGGGCTGGACAGCAGTGCTGGGGGTATCGATTGCGAAGCGGCCGGGCGGGCAAGGGCGGTATCCCCCGGTCAGCTTGGCCGGGGTGTCGGACCTGTGCGAGAGAAGGACGATCACGCGCCGCGTGCTGCGATCATGCTTTCGATATCGACGAACTTTTCCCGCGGCGCTCCTTCGCGCGCGGCTGCGATTTCGGCTTCCTCGATTTTCTGCCAATCGCGGAAAGTGACGATCTCGATCCCGCGTTCCTGCGCCAGTTCGTCGAAACCCGCGCGGCCAGCTTTGCCGGAGCTTGCGGCGATGTCTCCATCGACCGTGTCGATGACCCCATATCCATCGGGCCGGTTGGTGCCGATCGTGCCGCTGGGGCCGCGCTTGGCCCAACCGACGCAATAGAGGCCGGGCAGGATCCGGCCCTCGTCATTGGCGAAATGTCCCGCCCGCTGGTCGAACGGCACGCCCTCTATGGCCGAGGTGCGATAGCCGATACAGCTGACGACCAGATCGGCCGGCAGGTTATAGGTTTCGCCGGTACCCACCGCGCGCCCGGTCTCGAGCCGGGTCCGCTCCACTTCTATGGCACTTACCCGGCCGTTCGTGGCGGTGATGGCTCGGGGACTGGCGAAGAAATCGAACTCGATAGAAACCGGTTTGGCATCGCGGTCGGCTGCCGCAGGCTGCGCGAATTCGCGCAGCAGAGTGACCGATTTGCGCACCCCCGGTTCGAGAACGGCATCGTCGGCAACCGGCGGCAGGTCGGCCGGATCGACGTGCGGAGCGGCGCGGTCGAGCGTCCCCAACTCGCCCAGTTCCTTGGGCGTCATCATGATCTGGTGCGGACCGCGCCGGCCGAGGATGGTGATTTTCTCGATAGCGCTGCCGCGCAAAGCCTCGAGCGCGTGGGCGACGATGTCCGAGCCGGCAAATTCGCCTTCGGTCTTGGCCAGGATCCGCGCCACGTCGAGCGCGACATTGCCCATCCCGATGACGACGGCATGCTTGCCCGACAGCACGGGGTCCATCCCCGCGAACTCGGGATGGCCGTTGTACCAGCCGACGAATGCCGCACTGCCAAAGACATTTCCGGTCCGCGCGCCAGGGATTTCCAGCGGGCGATCCTGCGGCGCGCCCGTGGCCAGGATGACCGCATCGTAGAGCGAACCGAGCTCCTCGATGGAAACCGAACCACCGACGTCGACATTGCCGATGAAGCGTACCGATTGGCCGATCGCCGTTTTTTCGTACCGACGCGCAACCGCCTTGATCGACTGGTGATCGGGCGCGACGCCGGTGCGGATCAGGCCGAACGGCACCGGCAATTTGTCGAAGATATCGATCCGGGCGTCATCGCCCCATTTCTTGACGGCGGCTTCGGCCGTGTAATAGCCCGCCGGACCCGATCCCACGATCGCGATATGCCGCATGTCTTTCTCCCCCGAGACATGCCTTCAATGCACATGGTCGGGGCAGCTGGCAAGCAGCGGACTATGTGCGGTACACCGCAGATCACATGGTTATCCGTTTGGAAAGAAGTTGCGTTTATCTACATGGTTCGCTGCGCTGAGAGGGAATTTCGGCGCACAGAGGCTACTCGGGAGCATGAGTTCACATGGCAGGGTTCTTCTCGCGTGCGTCGCGGGCGAAGACGGAACGACGCGAAGGTTCACAGCCTGCGCCGCTGCGTCCGATCGCCATCACCGATGCCGAACGCCGGGTGGAACTGCTCGACAGTTTCGAGGCCGCAGGTCTGGGCTGGTTCTGGGCGACCGATGCCGAAGGCCGGCTCATCTACCTGTCCGACAATGCGGCGAAAGAGCTCGACTGGACGCAGGGCGAAGCGATCGGCAAATCGCTGAGCGAACTCTTCATCCCCGAGAAGGTCGATGATCCCGACCGGCCCGAGCGCCCGCTCGCGTTCCTGCTGCGGGCGCGCAACTCGATCAGCCAACTCAATGTCCGCCTCGCCATAGAGGGGCGCGAAGTCTGGTGGGAAATCGCGGGCAAACCGCAGTTCGACGAGCAGGAGCGCTTTACCGGCTATCGCGGTAGCGCGAAGGATATCACGGCCAGCCGGGAAAACCGGCGCGATGCCGAACGGTTGGCGCAATACGATCCGGTTACCGGTCTGGCCAACAGTCACCGGATGAACCGGCGTCTGGCCGAATTGCTCAAGGCCTATCGCAATTCCAAACGGACCTGCGCGTTGCTGATGGTCGACCTCGACCGGTTCAAGCAGATCAACGATTCGCTGGGTCATGCCGCGGGCGACGAACTGCTGAAGCAGGTTGCTGCGCGGCTTGAACGGATCATCGGGAGCAAGGGGGAAATTGCACGCCGGAGCGCGGACTCGTTCCAGATCGTGTTGCCCGACATGGATGACCGCGGCGCCCTGGGCGATCTGAGTCAGCGAGTCATCCAGATGCTGTCGCAGGCCTATTCGATCAACGATTCGCGCGCTGTCGTCGGAACGTCGGTCGGGGTCGCCATTGCGCCTTATGACGGGCTCGATCCGGAAGGGCTGATATCGGCCGCCGATCTGGCGCTGCATGCCGCCAAGAGCGGTGGGCGGGGCCAGTACCGCTTCTATTCGGCCGAGCTCAAGGATGGCGCGAAACATCGCCGGCAGATCGAGGAAGACCTGCGCGACGCCATCGAGAACGGGCAGGTGGTCATGCACTACCAGCCACTCGTCTGCGCCAAGACGCATATGGTCCGCGGGTGCGAAGCCTTGATGCGCTGGAATCATCCGGACCGCGGAGCGATTTCACCCGAGGATTTCATCTCCGTGGCCGAGGAAATCGGCATTGTCGGGGAAATGGGCGAATGGGCGCTGAACGAGGTCTGCCGACAGGCGGCCGAATGGCCGCTCGAACTGCGCGTGGCGGTAAACGTCTCGCCGATGCAGTTCGCGCACGACAATTTTCCGCAGATCGTCGCCAACGCGCTCAAGCAAAGCGGCCTGACACCCGAGCGGCTCGAACTCGAAATTACCGAGAGCGTGTTCCTCGGCGATGCCGGACGCACCCAGCGGATTTTCGAGGAATTGAAGGCGCTCGGCGTAAAGCTGGCGCTCGACGACTTCGGGACCGGATACAGCTCGCTCAGCTACCTGCGCACCGCGCCGTTCGACAAGATCAAGATCGACCAGAGCTTCGTGCGCGGCGCAACCGAGGAAGGCAACAACAACGCGGCCATCCTCAGCGCTATCGTCAGCCTTGCAGATGCGCTCGACATGGAAACAGTGGCAGAGGGCGTCGAGGCGAAGGACGAACTCGATCTCGTGACCAAGCGCGGGGCAACACTGGTCCAGGGGTATATCTTCGCCCGCGCCATGCCTCACGCAGAGTTGCTCGAACGGCTGGAAGCGGGCGAGCTCAAATATGAACCGCGCGGCCCGGCGAAATACCGCGCGACCCGCAAGACCGTGTTCCGCCGCATCGGACTGATCCACGAAGATAGCCGCTACCGGGTGGTCATGCGCAATCTCTCGAAGACCGGGGCGCGGATCGAGGGGCTTATAGACGTGCCTCTGGGCACCGAAGTCGTGCTCGATCTGGGCAATGGCCAATTGGCCGTCGCAACCGTACGCCGGTCGAAGGGCTCGGTGCAGGGCGTCGAGTTCGAGACCCCGTTGATCAGCGACGGCGCCGACGGCCTGTGCACCCGGCACCGCGTCTCGCCCTATCAGATCGAAGCGGCCGGCAGCCCGCTGACGACCTTGCCGCAGGATCCCTACTCGCTGATCATGGCGGGGCGGGGGGAAGCCTCGTCGAAGCGCAAGTTCGTCGAGGTCGAGGTCGGCACGCCCAAAGCGGGTACCAGCTACTGATTATCGGAGCAGCTGCGGGAATCGCGTCGCAGAGGGCGCTTGGCGAGAATGCCTGCCACGGCTAAGGCGCGGGCGAGGCATGTCTTGTGCCATCTTTTCCGATTAAGTAGTTTGTATGACCGATCTCAGAAAAATCCGCAATTTCAGTATCATTGCCCATATCGATCATGGCAAGTCGACGCTTGCCGATCGGCTGATCCAGCATTGCGGGGGGCTGACCGATCGCGAGATGTCCGAGCAAGTGCTTGATAACATGGACATCGAGAAGGAGCGCGGGATCACCATCAAGGCGCAGACCGTGCGCCTCACCTACACCGCGCGTGACGGCGAGACCTATGAGCTCAACCTCATGGACACGCCCGGCCATGTCGACTTCGCCTATGAAGTCAGCCGCTCCCTCGCCGCGTGCGAGGGCGCGCTGCTGGTGGTCGACGCGGCGCAGGGCGTCGAAGCGCAGACGCTCGCCAATGTCTACCAGTCGATCGAGCACGACCACGAGATCGTCCCCGTCATCAACAAGATCGACCTCCCCGCCGCCGAACCGCAGCGCGTCGCCGAGGAGATCGAGGAGATCGTCGGCATCGAGGCCACCGGCCCGTGGGAAGAGGGCGGCGCGGTGCTCACCAGCGCCAAGTCGGGCATCGGCATCGAGGAAACGCTGGAGGCGCTGGTCAAGCGCATCCCCCCGCCCACCGGCGATCGCGACGCGCCCTTGAAGGCGATGCTGGTCAACTCATGGTACGACCCCTATCTCGGCGTGGTCATCCTCGTCCGCGTGATGGACGGCGTCATCAAGAAGGGCCTCAATGTCCGCTTCATGCAGGGCGGCACGCAGCACCTGATCGACCGCGTCGGCTGCTTCACCCCCAAGCGCACCGACCTGCCCGAACTCGGCCCGGGCGAGATCGGCTTCATCACCGCGCAGATCAAGGAAGTCGAGCAGGCGCGCGTCGGCGACACGATCACCACGGTGAAGGGCGGGGCGGACAAGGCGCTGCCCGGCTACAAGGAAGTCCAGCCGGTGGTGTTCTGCGGGCTGTTCCCCGTCGACGCCGCCGATTTCGAGAAACTGCGCGAAAGCATCGGCAAGCTGCGGCTCAACGATGCCAGCTTCAGCTTCGAGGCCGAAAGCAGCGCCGCGCTGGGCTTCGGCTTCCGCGCGGGCTTCCTCGGCCTGCTGCACCTCGAGATCATCCAGGAACGCCTCACCCGCGAATACGATCTCGACCTGATCACCACTGCCCCTTCGGTGGTCTACCGCATCCAGCTCAACAAGTCGCGGACCGACCCGGCGCAGGAGCTGATGCTGCACAACCCCGCCGACTATCCCGATCCCAGCCGCATCGAGCAGATCGAGGAGCCGTGGATCAAGGCGGTGATCTACACCCCCGACGAATATCTCGGCGCGATCCTCAAGCTGTGCCAGGACCGCCGCGGCATCCAGGTCGATCTGACCTATGTCGGCGGCCGCGCGCAGGTGACCTACGAACTCCCGCTCAACGAAGTGGTGTTCGATTTCTACGACCGGCTCAAGTCGATCAGCCGCGGCTATGCCAGCTTCGACTATGACCAGATCGGCCTGCGCGAGGGCGACCTCGTCAAGATGAGCATCCTGGTGAACAACGAACCGGTCGACGCGCTGTCGATGATCGTCCACCGCGATGTCGCCGAAAGCCGCGGGCGCGGCATGTGCGAACGGCTGAAGGACCTGATCCCGCGGCACCTGTTCAAGGTGCCCATCCAGGCCGCGATCGGCGGCAAGGTGATCGCGCGCGAAACCATCGCCGCGATGCGCAAGGACGTGACCGCCAAATGCTATGGCGGCGACATCAGCCGCAAGAAGAAGCTGCTCGAGAAGCAGAAGAAGGGTAAGGCGCGGATGAGGGAATACGGAAACGTCAGTATTCCGCAGGAAGCGTTCATTGCCGCGCTGCGGATGGGCGAGGAATAGGGCGCGTCCCCAGCGCCAGCGCTGTCCAGCCCCCCCCGCACACACAGAGCCGGCGCCCCCCGCCGGCCAACCAGAAACGAGATTACCGCCTATGTCCGGATATAAGGACCCCGATTTCCAGGATCGCCGCGCGCTTGCGCAGAAGGCGCGCGCCAAGGCGCTCGAGAAACTGGCCGACGCGCCCAAGCTCGACGAGGCGACGATTGCCAAGCGCAAGGCCGCGCAGGAAGCGCGCGAAGCCGCCATTGCCGAAAAGAGCGCCGCCAAGCGCGCCGCGATCGCGCAGGCCAAGGCCGACAAGCAGGCCGCCGCCGCAGCCAAGGCCGAAGCCGACGCGGTGCCCGCCCCGACCGAAGCCGAACTGAAGGCCGCGCGCGACGCGAAATACGCGGCGCGGAAGAAGCGGAAGAAGGGGTAGGGGAGAGCGGGGGGGCGGTGCTAGCCGCCCCGCGAAACTAACGCTGCGACGCGCAAGGACGTGACTGCCCAGTGCTACGGCGGTGACATCAGCTGCAAGAAGAAGCTGCTCGAGAAGCAGAAGAAAGCCAGGTCTGGATACGAGTATGGCAATGGGCGTATTCCGCATATTTTTTTGCTGCGCTGCGATCGGGGGGCGAGTGCCCTCGCGCTGAGGATCGGGGAGCACCGAAGGTGGTCTTCTACCGCGTAGGCCAGGGATAGTGTCTCGATGTAGCAATAGGCGTTGTTGCGGCGCTTCGGATGTTGGAAAAGTGACCATTCGTCTAGCGAGAGAGGGCCTCGCTGCGGCGACATTTTCTGGAAAAGTGATCGAAGAGCGTTGTTTGGGACAGGAGGACATCATAGCAGGGAATTTATTAGAATTGCGTCGGCCAGACCCATGACCACATCAATGCCCAGTTGGACCGTAGCTGACCTCTTCTCATGTGGAGGGGGAACTAGTGCAGGGTTTGGACGTAAAGAAAAATTTCAACTAGTCGCGGCACTGGACTCGGAGATTGCCAAACCATCGGGTGGTCCGGGAACATCCGATTGTAATGCAACCTATGAAGCTAATCACGGAATTCGTCCGCTCGCAGAAGATATTGCGACATTTTCTCCTGCTTCTTTTAAAGACGCATTTGGGATCCAAGATCTCTCAGTTTTAATTTCTTGCGCGCCCTGCACCGATTTTAGTCGCGCGAAGCCGGAAAACCATATCCGCGATAGCAAAAAGAACGATCTGGTCGGTAGGGGAGTTGACTATGTGGAGGCTTTGCGTCCTGAAATATTTTTCCTTGAGAACGCGCGCGAGCTCATCTCTGGCAATTTGAAGCACCATCATACCCGCTTGTGCGAGCGATTGAAGCAGTTGGGCTACGAGGTCCGTTCGGAAGTGCTTCGCCTCGACCGATATGGGTTGCCACAAATTCGGGAACGAGCAGTGGTGATTGCTTCTCGAATTGGTCAACCACGCACGCTTTCCGACCTGTGGGGTGATTGGGAGGTCGATCGCAATGCGATCACCGTCAGGTCCGCACTCGAACGATTGGAGGAAGCGAAAGAAGCTTCCGAGACACATCCCTCAGGTGATTTTCACCCGCGAACTGGGCACGAAGTTTCGCTTCGGATAGCAGCAACACCAAAGGATGGAGGGAGTTGGATCGACCTAGCGCGCCATCCTCATACAAGAGAGCTTTTGCCGCCGGTTTGCTTGCGTCGATGGGAGAGCGGCAAGATAGGCTCTCATCCCGATGTTTACGGTCGAATGGCTTGGGATCGCCCATCCCCTACGATCAAGCGGGAATGCGGCCATGTGGGTAATGGACGTTATACTCATCCCGAAAAAAATCGCCTCTTAACTGTGAGAGAAATGGCGACCTTGCAAGGTTTCCCATTTGACTACGTTTTCGCCGCACGATCAATTGCTAACCGTTATAGGCATATCGGCGATGCTGTGCCTCCGCTTATTGCGTGGCAATTTGCTTGTTTGGCTGAGTGGATGAAAATCGGCAGGAGGCCTGAACCTGAACAATGGGTCATGCCGAAAACTTCGTTATGTTCAGCTGATCTTCGGCGGCAGCGCTAGATCTGGCCCAAAAGAACTTTACGTAATATACGACCTCTATTGACTCGAGAAGAGCGATCGTTTGTGGCTTGAAGAGTGGTGCGTATGTAAGCTTGGAGATCTTCATCCCCCGTTGGCTCTTTTAACTCCTGCTCAACACGCTCATAGAACCGATCTACAGCTTCGCCAACAATTCGTGCATCCAAGGCATCTTTATCTTTATTGAGGATTCGATCTATTTCTATAATTAGAACGAGAAGGTCCGTTTTCTTCCATGCTCTGGATTTTGGCTTAAAATCAGCTTTGTTGATGAAGTCAAATACGCTGCGCAGCCTATTTTTAATGTCTCTTTCCTGGGGGAATTCGTCATTGTACTCGCTGAGATAGGCTTCTAATTCTTCATCTCGATGAAAGTAGGTGGAGATCATCGTTATTACCAGCGTAAGCGCATATACGACATCGCGCTTTCTTCGCATTTCCTGTGCGCTGAATGATCTGTGGTCGGCAAAGAATTTATTTGCTGAAATTTCGTCCGCAAGTTTCTTTAGTGGCCCGCGATAGCGAGCGTTATGCACTTCCATTGCATTTAGAGAATATGAAGTTGCATTGATGCGGCTGAAAACCTCTATTATTTCTTCGTCTGTGACAATTCCCAAGTTCCGAACAGGGAATTCGTAATTCATAAATTCTTTTTTCTGAAGGGGTGTCAGCTGAGAGTATGCGGTGAGAGATTTTTGCAGTTTAAGTTCTTTGGCCCCAGTAAAATATTGATATAGCGTAGTAACGCGCTGCTGTCCATCGACTAGTAGCTCAGATCCTTTTGCCGTTTCTAGATCAACGTCGCCGACTGCTACGTAAATTTCGGGAAAGGGGTATCCTCTTAGTACTGTATCTAAGAAAGAATTCTTGTCATTATTGGACCATACGAGCTGTCTCTGAAAATCAGGTCTAGGAATTAGTTCTCCATTGTTTAGGGCACTCAGAAGCTGCCTGATTCTTCTATTTTCGGCTGAGGTCTTCATGCGCCAGAGATCCTGATTTGTGCTCGAGCTTGTTCAATCGCAACTGTTTGATATTGCATTAGGGCTTCTCGATTGCGGAACAACCCACCGGTAATGCGGTAGTCGCCTGCCGCACGGTCGCTCATCAGCCTTCGGAAATATTCGAACCACCGTTTCCGATAGGAGACGTCAGCGTCATTAGGTAGGAAATCCGGTCTCATCCAACCGCGGAAGTTATAGTCGCGAAATGCTCGCCCATCGGGCCAAAAATGACCTGCATTCTGGTAGCGATAACGGTGCCAGAATTCGAAGCAAAGTTTCCAGATGTGTTCAAACAGTTCATTTGAAATCACGGCAACGTCGATATCAGAATCTAGAGAGAATGGAGAAAATGCCGGACGATCAACTCCGGCTTTGGATTTGTTGACTAGCGTGAATCCGAGCTTGGCTGAGCCCACTATCCATACGTCTTCTACCGGCACCTGCCAGCGTCGACCGATCCGAGTGCGTAAAGCTAGCTGGTCAAAATCAATCGGAGCTCGACAAATTTCTGGCGCGACGAACTGTTCAAATATGTCAGCAGAGCATATGTCAGCGCTAATTGCGGTCTTGAATTCCGCTATGTCGTCTTCAACAGGCATTCGCAATGCTTAGTCAGCATCAACATCCTCCGCTAGTTCGTTTTTGCATAAATGTGGGACGCGCTATTGCTTTCAGCGAGGCGTTCATCGGAGGTCACCACCCATCATCCTTGATCGATCGACAGCGAGGGCCTTCGTCTTTGGATGGCTCCTCCGGCGCCTCCCACGCAACCCTCTCCGGCGCCGGTAGCGGCATCGCTTCGTCCACCTGATCGTCCCACCGCGCCTCGGGGTCCTGGTAGAGTTCGTGCTCGGGGTCGTCGTAGCAGAGGTAGCCTTCCTCCCGGTCGAGCGCCTCCAGCCGCCGGTATTCCTTCCACGCGGCGCGGGTGCGGGGGCTTAGCTGGGCGTACCAGTTCTCGTAGGACGCGTTCAGCTTGGTGTTGAGCGAGCGCAGCGTCTCAGCCTCTTCCTCGCCCGCGGCGGCGCTCACCGCTAAGGCCTTTCCAGGGGCCGAGTTTATCTGTTTGAACTCTCAAACGCCGGGCGGGGCGCATCCGCGCCCCTTGGCTTTGCGGCATAAGCCGCGGCGCGCGGTCGCGCTTGCCTCGCCTTCGGCTCGGAGCCATCGCCTATGATCAAACCAAGCTTTCTCCCTCGTCCTTGATCGACCGCCAGCGCGGGTTTTCCGGGGGCATTGGCTCGGCATCCTCCACCTCGCGCTCGGCCGCTTCGGGCGAGGGTAGGGGCATCGGCTCTTCCTTCACCGCCTCTCCGCGTTCCGCATACAGCGGATGCTCCGGGTCGTCGCTTGCCTTGTAACCGCGCGCGATGTCTGCGTCGCGCAGGCGTTCGAATTCGGCGTAGGCGGCCAACGTGCGCGGGCTTAGCTGCGCTTCCATCTGCTGGCGGAAGACGGCGACCTTGCGCGCGATGGAGGCGCGCACTTCGGCGGGGGAGGTGCGGCGCTGCTCCTTCTCCCACTGCCGCCGCCATTTCGCCTTGAGCCGCTTCTTCTCCATCCGCCCGATCGCGTTGAGCGCCTTGGGGCGGCCGCCCGCAAAGCGCTCGGGCGCGCGGTTGCGCAGCATGAACATCAGCAGCCGGTCATTGTGCACGCGGCGGCTGCCGACGAGCTTGCCATAGGAATAGACCGGCACCTCGACCCCGTTCAAGGCGCGGTCCATCGCGACGTCCTCGATCCGCTGCATGCCGAGATCGAGCGCGGCCTGCCACGCGGCGCGGAAGCTGGCGGCTTTAGGGTGGCGGCGCAGGAGATAGGCGCCGACCTCGGCGCGGCCGACCTGGCGGCAGGCGCTGGCGACGCTGCCGGTGTCGGCCAGCGCCTCGATAAAGGCGCGCTGGACCTGCGGCTTCCACCCGTTCGACCGCTCCTTCGCGCGCGGGACGGGGATGAAGGCGGGCAGGGTGCCGCGCGCGGTCTGCGGGTGCTGGGTGGGGGCGGTGTCGGGGTCGTGGTCGGCCATCTGCGGGGATGGAGCAGATTTGGCGCGAGTAGGAAAATCTGGGGGAGGGGGAGTCCTTGCTTTTCGAACCCGCATCCGCGGGTTCGTCCTCGGGGCTGTTCCTCCGTCGCTGCGCTCCTGCGGGCCCCTGCGGGCGGCCGGTCGGCCTTGCCGTTCGCTGGTCGCGAACGGGACTTGCGCGTTACGATAGCGGCTCGCACTGGTTCCGAGCCGCAGGCGAGGCAAGGGCGCCCGCCCGCCCGCAGCGGGTGGAGCTTGCTGAACATTTAGCGAGGACGAACCCGCGGATGCGGGTTCGCAAAACCAAACCAGCTTACGGCCGCGTCTGTCCTTCGCCGTGGACGAGGTATTTGAAACTGCACAGCTGTTCGAGCCCGACGGGGCCGCGGGCGTGCATCTTGCCGGTGGCGATGCCGATTTCCGCGCCCATGCCGAACTCGCCGCCATCGGCGAACTGCGTGCTGGCGTTGTGCATCACGATCGCGCTGTCGATGCTGGTCATGAACTTGCGCGCGGCGGTGTCGTCCTCGGTGATGATCGCATCGGTGTGGTGGCTCGAATGCTCCTCGACCCAGGCGATCGCCTCGTCGAGCCCGTCGACGATCTTCACGCTGGCGATGGGGTCGAGATATTCGGTGTGCCAGTCGTCCTCGGTGGCCTGCTTGAGGCGGCCGTCGATCGCCACGGCATCGGCATCGCCGCGCAATTCGCAATCGGCGCCCATCGTGTCGGCGAATTTGGGAATGAAGTCTGCGGCCACCGCGCGGTCGACCACCACGCTCTCGGTCGCACCGCAGACGCCGGTGCGGCGCAGCTTGGCGTTGCGGATGACCTTGACCGCCTTGTCGAGATCGGCGGCGGCGTGGACGTAGCTGTGGCAATTGCCGTCGAGGTGGAGGAGGGTGGGGACGCTCGCTTGGTCGCGGACCAGCTCGACCAGCCCGCGCCCGCCGCGCGGGATCACCAGGTCGACGAATTCGTCCGCCTTGAGCAGCGCGGCGACCGCACCGCGATCGGTGGTGCCGACGGTCTGCACCGCGTCTTCGGGCAAGCCCGCCGCAGCGAGGCCGTTGCGCATGCATTCGACGATCACGCGGGTCGAGTGCCGGCTTTCGCTGCCGCCGCGCAGGATCACCGCATTGCCCGACTTGAGGCACAGGGCGGAGGCGTCGGCGCCGACATTGGGGCGCAATTCGTAGATCATGCCGATCACCCCGATGGGCACGGCGACCCGCTCGATGGTGAGGCCGTTGGGGCGCTCGAAGCTGGCGAGCTGGCGGCCCACGGGATCGGGCAGTTCGGCGATTTCCTCGAGCGCGCCGGCCATGCCCTCGATGCGTTCCTCGGTCAGGCGGAGACGGTCGACGAAGCTCTCGGGCTTGCTGCCTGCGACGCCTTGCACGTCCTCGCCATTGGCTTCGAGCAGTTCGCCCATCCGGCTGCGCAGCGCCTTGGCGGCTTCGCGCAGCGCGTTGTTCTTCGCCTCGGTGCTGGCGGACAGCAGCGCGCGCGCGGCCTTGCGGGCGCGCTGGCCGAGGTCGTGGATATGGATCTGCGGGTCGGGGGTCTGGTCGGTCATAGGTTCTCTCGTATGCTTGCGTCGGGGCGGGAGGCGCCGGGTATCAGCGCAGCTCGACCGCGCGGTCGTAGGCTGCCTGCAGTGTATCATGCAGCCGGGTGGAAAGGCCACCATCGCCATTGAGCGCGTTCAGGCCCGCGGCGGTGGTGCCGCCCTTGCTGGTCACCGAATTGCGCAGTTCCTCGAGGCTGGGCGCGGCCGGTTCGCTGGCCATTGCGATCGCGCCGCCGATCGTGCCGAGCACCATGTCGCGCGCCTCGTCCTCGTCGAAACCCTGCGCCATCGCGGCTTCGGCATAGGCGCGCGCGATTTCGAAGACGTAGCCGGGGCCCGATCCGGCCACTGCGGTAACGCGGTCGAGCTTTTCCTCGCTGTCGACGGTGATCGTCGCACCCGCGCGGCGCATGAAGGCCTCGGCATGCGCGACATGGTCGCTGGTGGCATGCGGGCCGGGGCAGATCCCGCTCACGCCGCGGCCGATCGCCGCGGGGAGGTTGGGCATCGTGCGGATCACCGGCGCATCGCCCATCAGCTGCGACAGGCGTCCGGCGGAATAGCCCGCGGCAATCGACAGGACATAGCCGCCGGGGGCGAGATGGTCGGTATAGTCGGCGAGGATATCGTCGATCAGCTGCGGCTTTACCGCGGCAATCACGAGGTCGAAGCGCTGGTCGGCGATCGCGGCGCGGTCGGTTACCAGCGTAACGCCATCGGGAACTTCGCTACCCGCGGGATCGACGACAGTTATCGCTTCGGGGCCCTCGACCCACTGCGAAAGCAAAGCGGAACCCATTTTTCCGCATCCGACAATACAAACAGTTTTCGTAATGACTAAAATCCGTTTCCGAGCAATCGGGCTCTTGTGGTTTCTTGTACTTACTTGACTATAGAATATGCCGCGGTGCAGTACTTGCCTTTAACTTTGTCAGTTACCATGCTTTTCGCGACCGGCGGATATTCTCAAAATGTGGTTGTGCAGTGCACAAACGCTATCTATATTGCCGTCGAGAAATTTCAAGTCTGTGCAATAATTGAAGTCTATGGCAAAAAAACGAAACATCGTCGTCAAAATCGGTTCGGCCCTGCTGGCCAATCTCGAACTCCTTACACCGCGTTACGGTTTCCTCCAGCGCCTGCTGGAAGACGTCGCCCAGCTCCGCGCCGAAGGGACCAATGTGATCCTGTGCTCGTCGGGCTCGGTCGCCCTGGGGCTGCGCATCATCGGGGAAACGCCCGAAAGCGCGGGTGTTTCCGACAAGCAGGCCGCCGCCGCCTGCGGCATGCCGCTGCTGCTCAACGCCTACAAGCAGGTGGGGCATGAATTCGGCTTTGAAATCGCGCAGGTGCTGCTCACGCTCGGCGACTTCGAGGACCACCGCCGCTTCCTCAACACGCGCAACACGGTGCACCGCCTGCTCGAGGCCAATGTGGTCCCGATCGTGAACGAGAACGACACGATCACCACCGAAGAGATTCGCGTCGGCGACAACGACCGGCTGGCTGCCAAGGTGGCGCAGATGGTCGGGGCGGACGATTTCATCATCCTCACCGGGGTCGACGGGCTGTACGATCGCAACCCCGATGAACCCGGCGCGCAGTTCATCCCCGAGGTCGACGACGTGAGCCAGTATATGGACGCGACCAAGGGCAAGAGCACGCTGGGCACCGGCGGCATGGAAACCAAGCTGCTGGCAGCGAACATGGCGCAGGAAGCCGGGGTCACCACCTGGATCGCGCAGGGCGAAGTCGATCACCCGGTTTCGAGCGTGCTGGCGCAGACGCGCCGGTCGACCAAGATCCTGCCGCATCCCAACCCACTGTCGGGCTGGGACAGCTGGATCGCCAACCGCCTGCAGATGGCGGGCAGCCTGGTGATCTCGGATACGCTGGCGACCGCGCTCAGCGGCGATCGCCCGATCCGGCGCGAGGACGTGATCTCCATGACCGGCGACTTCAGCCGCGGCGACGTGCTGCATATCTACGACAGCAAGGGGATCGAGCGGGCACGCGGGCTGAGTGATTTCACTTCCGAAGAACTGCGCGTGCTGACCAGCAATCCCGATACGCAGGCGGAAAAGCTGCTCGGCTATCGCACCAAGGGCGAAGTGATCCGCAGCGCCAATCTGGTGATGCTGGAAAACCGCCACCTGCTGTGGGACGCACCCGAGGAAATCTCCGGTTCGGCCTGACGCCGGGCCGGGTCCGCGCACACGCGGGGGACAGCGGCGCGAACTTCACTTGGCGTTCATCGGCACGCTGGTTATAGGCTGCTTCCCATGACGACCCAGACCCGCTCACCCAGCAAGCTCATCCTTGGCGCCGCCCTTGCGGGGGCGACGCTGCTCACCGCCGGATGTGCGGGCGGCGATGGTGGGCCGCGCGATACCGCCTATGTCGCACGCGACGTGGAAACGCTCTATTTCGAAGCCAAGCGCCGGCTCGACAACGGGCAGGCGGAAATGGCCGCTGCGCTGTTCGACGAGGTCGAACGCCAGCATCCCTATTCGCCCTGGGCGCGTCGCGCGCAGCTGATGGGTTCGTTCAGCTATTACGTCGCCAAGGATTACAACAAGGCGATCCAGGCGGCGCAGCGCTTCCTGCAGATCCACCCGGGCAACAAGGACGCACCCTATGCGTTCTACCTCATCGCGCTCAGCTATTACGAGCAGATCAGCGACGTCCAGCGCGACCAGCGGATCACCGACCAGGCGCTGACCGCGCTGAACGAGATCAACCGCCGGTTCCCCAACAGCGATTACGCTGCCGACGCGCGGCTCAAGATCGACCTCGTGCGCGATCACCTGGCGGGCAAGGAAATGGAAATCGGCCGCCATTACGAACGGTCGGGCAAGTGGATTGCCGCGCAGATCCGTTTCCAGAACGTGGTCGACACCTATGAAACCACCAGCCATGCGCCCGAGGCGCTCTACCGGCTGACCGAAACCAGCCTGGCGCTGGGCGTTCCTGCCGAAGCGGTCAAATATGCCGCGGTGCTCGGGGCGAACTATCCCGGCACCGAATGGTACGAAAAGGCCTATGAACTGGTGCAGGACCATGCACCGGACGTCACCCCCGGCTGAGCCGGTTCAGGCCTGTCGCGCGGGCCGTGACGGGGTGCGCGCCTGCGCAGCGGCATCCTTTTCGAACGCCTCGACGCGGTCGCGGCCTTCATCTTTGGCGCGGTAGAGCGCACGGTCGGCCTGGCCGTAGAGCGCGGTCCAGTCTTCCGCCTGCGTAACCAGCGCATCGGCTACGCCGATGCTGGCGGTGACCGCTTCGCCATGCGGCATTTCCGAAGTGCGGATTTCGCGCAGCAATTGCAGCGCGAGCGCCGGGTCGAGCGCATCGCTCCGGCTGAGCATGGCGAATTCCTCGCCCCCGAGCCGGGCCGCGCAGATATCCCCGCGCGCATGCGACAGCAGCACGGTGGCGATGGTCTGCAGCACACGGTCGCCCATATCGTGCCCGAAGCGGTCGTTGATCCGCTTGAAGCGGTCGATATCGATGATCATCAGCCGCAGCGACGCACCGCTGTCGGCGAAACCTTCGAACTGTTCGATCAGGGCGCGGCGGTTGGCCAGCCCGGTCAGCGGATCGCGCCGGGCAAGCTCGCCCGATTTGTGGCGTTCCTCCACCAGGCTTACCAGCAACTGCTGATGGCGTACCATCATCACCATCTGGAACCCCACCGCGATAAGGATCGACACCGCCAGCACGCGGTCCATAGTCGCGCCCGTTCCTGCCAGCACGCAGGCCACGGGCCCGAGTGTCACCAGCAGGACCGACATGGCGACGCTGCGCACTGCCATGAGGCAATAGCTCAGCATCAGCGCGCCCAGCGACATGATCGCCGGGTAGTAGAGCCGCACTTCAACCGGTGCGCTGGCCCAGCTGGTGACGCACCAGAGGCTGCCGAGCGCGGCGGCGAGCAGGCACAATTGCCACAGCGTGTCGATCGTCTTGCGCGCTTCCTCGGCAGTGGCCGAAGGGGCGAGCGGGTGCGCCACGCTGGCCAGCGCCAGCGCGCACAGCACGAAAATGGCAGCGGGCAATCCGTAGGCAACCAGCGGCCCCGCGCCCGGGCTGGCACCCAGGACGACCATCGGCAGGCTGAGAATGAAACCGACGAACAAAAGCCGGGCCTGGCCGCGCATGTGGCGGGCGGTAAGCAAGGTGAAGTCGTCGCGCAGGTGCACGGGTATGTCCGGCCCGAGAAGACCGTTGCAGATGCGTTTCCAACTCACGCCTCCCTTCTATGCATCATTTGCTAACTCTGCGTTTACAGCGGCGGATGCGGGGGATTGCGGCAAGCTTGTCGATTGCCGGCGATGCGCTGCTGACTCGGGTTTCGGCATTGGCTAGGAGGGAGGCCGAATGCTGACCCGTCTCTCCATCCGCAACATCGTGCTGATCGAAGCGCTCGACCTGACCTTCGGGCGGGGACTGGGCGTACTGACGGGCGAAACCGGGGCGGGCAAGTCAATCCTGCTCGACGCGCTGGGGCTGGTGCTGGGCAATCGCGCCGACAGCGGACTGGTGCGGGGCGGCACCGACAAGGCCAGCGTTTCGGCCAGTTTTGAATTCGCCGCGCTGCCGCAGGGGCTGGCCGAGCGGCTCGACGATGCGGATATCGAGGTCGAGGACGGCGAACCGCTGATCGTGCGCCGGCAGCTCAGTCCCGACGGCAAGAGCAAGGCCTTCGTCAACGATCAGCCGGTCAGCGTCGGCCTGCTGCGCGAAATGGCGGGTTTCCTCGTCGAATTGCACGGCCAGCACGACGACCGCGGCCTGGTCAATCCGCGCGGCCACCGCACGCTGCTCGATCGTTTTGCCGGTGTCGATGGTGCGCAGCTCGCAGCCGCCTGGCGCGCGTGGCGCAGCGCCGACGAGGCGCTGGGCGAGGCGCGGCTCGCGGTCGAAACCGCCAAGGCCGACCAGGACCTGCTGCTTGCGCATCTGGCCGAACTGACCGCGCTCGAACCGCAGGCGGGCGAGGAAGCGCGGCTCGCCGCGGCGCGCACCGACATGCAGAAGGGCGAGAAACTGTCGGGCGATCTCGAGGAATTGCGGCACCTGTGGGAAGGCTCGGATTCGCCGCTCGCATCGCTGCGCGTGGCGGCGCGGCGGCTCGACCGCATCGCGCCCGAACACCCGCTGCTGGCCGAGGCGCTGGGCGCGCTCGACCGGGCGGTGATCGAAGCGGGCGAGGCGGAGGAAAAACTGCAGGCCGCGGCCGAGGCGCTGGTCCACGATCCTGCCGCGCTCGATGCCGCCGAAACCCGGCTGTTCGAACTGCGTGCGCTGGCGCGCAAGCACCGCTGCGAGGTCGACGAACTGCCCGAACTGATGCGCACGATGCGCGGCCAGCTCGACAGCATCGAGGGGAGCGAGGCGCAGCTCGACGCGCTCGAGGCCGCGGCGAAGGAGGCGGGGCAGCGTTACCGCGCGGAAGCGCAGGCGCTGCACGACCGGCGCGTTGCCGCAGCGCTGCGGCTCGACGAAGCGGTGGCGCGCGAACTGGCGCCGCTCAAGCTCGACGCGGCCCGTTTCCGCACTGCGGTCACGCCGCTGTCCGAAGACAAGTGGGGCGCGGGTGGCACCGACGCGGTCGAATTCCTCATCGCGACCAATCCGGGCGCCGATTTCGCGCCGCTGACCAAGATCGCCAGCGGCGGCGAACTGTCGCGCTTCATTCTCGCGCTCAAGGTCGCGCTGGCCGAGCAGGGCGGCGCGGCGACGGTGATCTTCGACGAGATCGACCGCGGCGTCGGCGGTGCGGTCGCCAGCGCGATCGGCGAACGGCTGGCGCGGCTTTCCGCCGACGGGCAATTGCTCGCGGTGACGCACAGCCCGCAGGTCGCTGCGCGCGGGCGCATGCACTACATGATCGCCAAGTCGAGCGACGGGACGGTGACCAAGACCGGCGTCGCGCTGCTCGACGAGGCCGGGCGGCAGGAAGAGATTGCGCGCATGCTCTCGGGAGCCGAAGTTACGCCCGAGGCGAGAGCGCAGGCCGATCGGCTGCTGGAGGGGGCGTAACATGGCAGTCGACGTCACCGAGGCCGAAGCCGCGAATGAATTGATGCGGCTGGCGAAGCAGATCGCGAAGCACGACCGGCTTTACCATGCCGAGGACGCGCCCGAGATCAGCGATCCGGAATATGACGCGCTGGTGCGGCGCAATGCCGCGCTGGAGGCGGCGTTTCCGCATCTGGTGCGCGAGAATTCGCCCAGCCGCAAGGTGGGCCACACGGCCACCGCCTCGCCGCTGAGCAAGGTGACGCACGAGGTTCGCATGATGAGCCTCGACAATGCCTTCAACGCCGAAGAGGTCGAGGAATGGGTGGCGCGCGTGCGGCGCTTCCTGTCGCTGTCGGATGGCGATCCGGTGGCGTTTACGGCCGAAGACAAGATCGACGGGCTGTCCTGCTCGCTGCGCTACGAGGGGGGCGCGCTGGTGCGTGCGGCGACGCGCGGCGATGGGCAGGTGGGCGAGGACGTCACCGCCAATGTCGCGCATATTCCCGACATCCCGCAGCAGCTTGGGGACGATGCGCCCGAGGTGTTCGAGATCCGCGGCGAGGTCTATATGGGGCGCGCCGATTTCGAGGCGCTCAACACGAGGTTGATGGATGATGCGCGCGCCGCGGCGGAGGAAAAGGGCGAGGAATTCGACGCGGCCAAGGTCCGCCAGTTCGCCAACCCGCGCAATGCGGCGGCGGGATCGCTGCGGCAGAAGGACGCGGAGGTCACCGCGCAGCGCCCGCTCAAGTTCTGGGCGCATGGCTGGGGTGCGGCTTCCGACGTGCCGGGCGGCACGCAGGAAGAGGTGGTCCGCGTGATCGAGCGCTGGGGCGTGCCCGTCTCGCCGCTGTTCGCGCGGTTCGACGATGCCGCCGCGATCCTGGCGCATTACGAGACCATCGCCGCCGCGCGGCCCGACCTGCCGTATGAAATCGACGGCGTGGTCTACAAGGTCGACCGGCTCGACTACCAGCAGCGGCTCGGCTTCGTCGCCAAGGCGCCGCGCTGGGCGCTGGCGCATAAATTCCCCGCCGAGCAGGCCGAGACCACGCTCGAGAGCATCGATATCCAGGTCGGGCGGACGGGCAAGCTGACCCCGGTCGGGCGGCTCGCGCCGGTCCTCGTCGGCGGAGTGACCGTGACCAATGTCACGCTGCACAATCGCGACGAGATCGCGCGGCTGGGCGTGCGGCCGGGCGATCGCGTGGTGGTCCAGCGTGCGGGCGATGTTATTCCACAGCTTGTGGATAACCTCACGCCCGAGGCGGAGCGCGATCCCTTCCACTTCCCCGATCATTGCCCCGAATGCGGCAGCGAGGCGGTGGCGGAAGAGGGCGAGGTCGACGTGCGCTGCACAGGCGGTCTGATATGTCCCGCACAACGCACGGAAAGGCTTAAGCATTTCGTCAGCCGCGGCGCACTCGACATCGACGGGCTGGGCGAGAAGACGATCGACCAGTTCTTCGCGCTCGGCTGGCTCGAAAGCCCCGCCGACATCTTCCGCCTGAAGCAGCGGCGCGCGGACATTCTCGCGCTCGACGGGTGGAAGGAGCGCTCTGTGGATAATCTGTTGGAATCTGTGGAAGCGCGCCGTGAACCCGATGCCGCGCGGCTGCTGTTCGGGCTGGGGATCCGCCATGTCGGCGCGGTCACCGCGCGCGACCTGATGAAGGGGTTGGGCGATATCCGCCTGCTGCCCGGAAAGGCCGCCGAGTTCCGCACCTACTGCGTCGAACACCCGCGCGCCGAGGGCGAGAAGGAAAGCCCGTTCAACACGCGCATGGTCGAGGCGGTGAAACGCATTTTCGAAGTCCGCACCGACGGGATCGGCACTGCGGTGGGCCATGCACTGGCCGACTTCTTCCATGAAGAGCACAACCGTAGCGTGTGGAACGATTTGATCGGCGAGGCACCGGGCGAAGGGGTGGTCGAGCCCCAGCGCTACGAGGTCGAGACACGCGACAGCCCGGTCAGCGGCAAGACGGTGGTCTTCACTGGCAAGCTCGAGACGATGAGCCGCGATGAGGCCAAGGCGCAGGCCGAACGGCTTGGTGCCAAGGCCAGCGGCTCGGTCAGCGCCAAGACCGATCTGCTGGTCGCGGGGCCGGGTGCGGGCAGCAAGCTGAAGAAGGCAGCCGAACTCGGGATCGAGGTGGTGGACGAAGCCGGTTGGGCCGAAATCGTCAAGGCGGCCGGCTGACATGCTCGAGCAGACCCACGAACAGGCGCTGCGCATTGCCGATCTACTGCGCCAGCGCGGCGAGAAGGTCGCGGTGGCCGACGGCGCGACCGGCGGGCTGGTTGCGGCTTCGCTGCTGACCGTGCCCGGCGCACTCGACTTCTTCGTCGGGGGCGGGGTGGTCTATTCCTTCCGCGCGCGCGACATATTGTTCGACCTGCCGCGTGACGCCTATGCCGGCATGACCGGCGCGAGCGAGGAATATGCGCTGTTACAGGCGCGCGCGATCCGCGACAATTTCGGCGCGCAATGGGGGCTGGCGGAAAGTGGTTCGGTCGGCGGGTCGAGCCATCCCAGCGGTGCGCCCGCGGGGCGCAGCTGCGCGGCGGTGGTCGGGCCCGGCGGGTTCGAATTCACCCGCCGGACCGAGACCGGCAGCGAGGACCGGATCGCAAATATGGAAGCCTTTGCGCGCGCCACGCTGGAGACGCTGGAAGAGGCGCTGCAGCGCTGATCAGCCGGTCGGCATGATGTGAATTTCGCGTACTGCGGCGGTTTCGGGCTGCGAGATGGCGAAGATCACTGCATTCGCGACATCGCCGGGCTGGATCTTGTCGGGCTTGGGTTCGTCGAAGAACGGCGTGTCGACCATGCCCGGTGAAATGACCGTGCAGCGGCCGCCCCATTCGCGCATTTCTTCGGCGAGGTTCCCGGCAAGACCGTGGACGAACCACTTGGTCGCGCCGTAGACTGACCCCTTGAGGTGATCGCGCCCCGCCTTCGATCCGGTGACCACGAAATGCCCCTTGGTCTTGCGCAGATGCGGCAGGGTCGCATGCGCGGTGGACAGCACGGCCATCACGTTGAGCTGGATCATCTCGTCCCATTCGGCCGGAACGCCCTGTTCGATACCCGGGCTGGACACGCCCTTGCCGGCGTTGGCGAAGACCGCGTCGAGCCCGCCGAAATGGTCGACGGCCCTGTCCACCGCCGCATTCAGCGCGGCGCGGTTGGTCACGTCGCAGGGCAGCGCCAGCGCACGTTCGCCGATCTCGCCGGCGAGGCTGTCCAGTTCGTCTTGTGAACGGGCGAGCAGGGCGACCTGCCATCCGGCCTCTGCGGCGGCGCGGGCGGTGGCTGCTCCGATACCGGTCGATGCACCGGTGATAAGCAAGGTCTGGGTCATGGTGTCTCCTGAAAAGAGGTTTGTCTTGAGAGCGTATCGCTGCCGCCAAGGTTCCACCGCTGCGCCGGCAATGTCGTTCCTGTCCTCGCTTCGCGGGCCGAAATCCGTTATGCTGCCTGCGGGTGCAAGGCAGGGGGCAGGTCTTGATCAGGAAATATTTGCGTACGCGCCGCGAACGTGCGGCCGACCGGCGGGCGATCGGCACCGATGGCAAGCGCTGGGTCCGCTCGTGGATCAATGTCTATCGCTGCGAAACCGAAGCGCGCGTTCCACACGATGAAACCGCATTGGCCAAGCTGGTGAGCGAAGGCCGCTACAGCTGCGTGGGCCAGTCGCATTCCTACAACGGGGTCCAGGTGGTCCCCGGCGTCACCGCGATGATGATGCGCGAAGGCGGGATCAAGACGCTGTCTTACGATCCTGCCAGTGAAACCGTGCGCGTGGGCGCTTCGGTTTCGGTGCGCGATCTCAAGCTGTTCCTGCGCGACCAGCACGGGCGCGGCTTGCACAATTCGGGCAATTACATGGAACAGTCGGTGGTCGGCGCGCTGGCCACGGGCACGCACGGCTTCGGTCCGCGCGCGGTGATGGCGGACAGCGTGGTCGAACTGACCTTCCTCGACGGGAAGGGGCAGCGCGTCACGCTGCAGCGCGGCGATCCCGAATTCGCCTATGTGGCGCTGTCCTTCGGCACGATCGCGCCGATCGTGGAACTGGTGCTGGAGACCAAGCCGCTCGAATCCTACATTTCGGTCAGTTCGATGAGCCGCCTGTCGAAGCTGGACGAGCTGCGCCAGGGCGGGATCGCGGTCAATTGGGCGGTGATGCCCTATACCGATCCGGACGATCCGGTGGTGATGACCCACGTCCTTGCCGAATGCGCCGACGAGAAGGTCGTGGTCGCGCATCCCAAGGCCAGCGGCAGCGGCAAGTTCGCCGCATGGTTCCTGCGCCATTATTACAAGCTCGATCGGTTCCTTCCCCGGCTGCGGCGGCCGATGCAGCGCTTCATCGACTGGCTCGACCTCGAGCAGAGCGAACGCGTGATCACCGATCCGGGCGATCTCGACTATCTTTACGATCCCAAGCCCGGGCTGAAGGAAAACCGCGCGCCCAGCATCACCCGCGGGCTGTTTTCGACTACTTACACCGGATACAATCTGGCCTTCTTCGTCCCACTCGAACGTGCCCCCGCGGTGGTCAAGTTCATCATCCGCGAAGCAGATGCGCTGCGCGATTTGGGTTTCTTCCTCAAGGGCATCATCTCGGTGCGCGAATTGCCGGGGGTGGCGGAGCCGGTCTTCGCGGCCAATGCGCGGCGGCCGATGGCAGCGATCGACCTGTTCGCCGACCCGCGCGACTATGCCTGGCTCGAACGGCTGCAGCGGATGGTGATGCGCTATGAAGTCGATACGCGCCCGCATTTCGGCAAGAGCGCGCTGGGGCCGCAATTCCGCAGTTCGCTGGGGCTCGATCATCTCGACCAGCTGATGCGGATCTACGAACGCTATTTCCCCGAAGGCAATCTGATGTTCTCCGAACGCGTGCGCGCGATGTTCGATGTCGGCCGCCCGCTGCCCGGCGAAGCCGCAGCGGATGCGGGGCTGGTCTAGCGAAAGCTTCGGAAACCAGCGCGCTGCAGCGCGTTGAGGAAGGGTGACGCTTCCTTTCCGTTTCCTGCTCGTTGCGATACCGGTGCTGCTGCTGGCGCTGCTGGTCGTGTGGCTTCCGCGCCTGCAGGCGCCCGCCGATCCGCTGGTCGAACAGGCCAACGAAGCGGTGGAAGCGCCGCCGCTGACGCCTGCGCAGGCCGCGCTCGACCGCGCGATCAGCCGGATCGGCGGGACTTTCGATGGCCATGTCGGGATCGCGGTGCGTGATCTTGCCGCGCGGCGCACATTGCATTTCAACGGGCTGGAGCAGTTCCCGCAGCAGAGCGTGAGCAAGCTATGGGTCGCGCTGACCGCGCTCGACGAGGTCGATGCAGGCCGGCTCGACCTTGGCGAGATGGTCCGCATCCGTCCTGGCGACCTGACCGTTTTCCACCAGCCGATCCGCGATATCGTCCGCCGCGACGGCAGCTTTTCGGCCGATTACGCCGAGCTGGTCGAACGCGCGATCACGCAGAGCGACAACACGGCCAACGACCGCATCCTGCGGCGCGTCGGCGGACCTGCGGCGGTGCAGGATTTCCTCGACACGCATGGCCTGTCCAGCATCCGGTTCGGCACTGACGAGCGCAGCAAGCAGAGCGCCATTGCGGGGCTCGAATGGCGGCAGGACTATGCGCAGGGACCCGCCTTCTTCGAGGCGCGCGACGAGGTTTCGCCCGCCGTGCGGCGCAGCGCGTTCGAGGCCTATCTCGCCGACCCGCTCGACGGGGCGCCGCCGGTGGCAGTGGTCGGCGCGCTGGCGAAGCTGCATCGCGGCGAATTGCTCTCGCCCGGCTCGACCAGCCTGGTGCTGGGCACGCTTGCGCGCACGCGCAGCGGACCGCAGCGGCTCAAGGCCGGGGCGCCGGAGGACTGGACCGTGCGGCACAAGACCGGGACCGGGCAATTCTACGACGGCGAACAGTCGGGCTATAACGATATCGGGCTGATCACCTCGCCCGCGGGCCGCACCTATGCGATCGCGGTGATGATCGCCCGCACGCGCGAGCCGACACCGGTGCGGATGGAGATGATGCAGGAGGTCGTGCGCGCGGTCGTGCGCTATGACGAAGCCTTGCCCGCTGTTGCGCCTGACGCCGGCTGACCCGGCGCCGCGGGCTCGGGCACCCATTTCATCACGCCGCCGGCCAGCGGGGTCCAGCGCCCCATCGCAATTCCCGCATGGGCCAGCGTGTCGCCGACCCACTGGTTGCAGGTGTTCGCCAGTGTGTAGCGTCCGGTGGCATCGTAATTGCGCGCGCCTTCCGCGAAGCTGTCGTAGGTGACGCGCGTCTCGCCCGGTGCAAGCGGCGGCAACGCGGCTTCGACGCGCTCGACGAGACGGGCGTATTCGGCCGGGCGCAGCGTCAGCGGGCGGTGGTATTCGGACGGCGCGGGGCGCACGTAATGGCCCACGCGAACGAGCCCCTCGCCACCGCGCAGAGCGATCCGCAGCGCGGTGGCGGGTTTGAGGTCGCTCCAGGTCGGGGTGCTGAGGAAAACCTCCTTTTCGCCCCAGCCGATCGCGACATGCGTGGGCAGCTGCCCGTCGGCGCGCGGCAGGCCGGCGGAAGGGAAGGTCGCGCGCCAGTCCTTCACCGGGCTGATCACGGGCATCACGATGCCGGTGTGGATGCCGTTGGTTTCCACCATGATGGTGACGCCCTCGGCCGGTTCGGTCCAGTCCGGATTGCGCGGCAGGCTGCTGCCGATCCATGCCGCGAGCAGGAACAGCGCGAGCGCGGCGCAGGGCAGGGCGATCAGCCCTGCAAGCCAGCGCCGCCAGCGCGTCACCGCACGCGGCTCTTGCGCAGCCACAGGATCGACCAGTCGCCGCGCACCAGCCGCCGCGCGAGGCGGAAACCCTGTGCGCGGTAGGCGCGGCGCACGCGCGCTTCCTGCGTCTCGAGCAGCCCCGCCAGCAGCAAATTGCCTCCCGGCGCGGTGGCGGCGGCAAAGGCGGGCGCCAGTTCGACCAGCGGCCCGGCGAGGATGTTGGCGATGAACAGGTCGTAGGGCCCGCGCAGCCGCAGCAACGGGTCCGCCATCCCGTCGGCGATGACCATCGTCAGCTGGCCCGGACCGCCGCCTTCGGCAATGGCATTGCGCGCCATGTTGTCGCGCACCACGCCCGCACAGACCGGGTCGATATCCGACGCGGTGGCGCGCGCGCCGGGCCACAGATGGAGCGCGGCGAAGGCCAGCAGCCCGGTACCGGTGCCGATATCGGCATGGTTGCGTGCGGTCACGCCCGCGCGCTTCATCAGGTCCAGCATGGCAAGACAGCCGGCGGTGGTCTGGTGCTGGCCGGTGCCGAAGGCCTGGCTTGCGGGGATGACGAAATCGACGAGGCCGGGATCGGCCGGGTGCTCGGGCGTGCGGACGTGGAAGCGGCCCGCGCGGATCGGTTCGACGCCCTTCTGGCTTTCGGTCACCCAGTCGGTCGCGGGCAGCTTTTCCGCCGACAGCCGCGGCGGCGTGCCGGCGAACAGCGCCGCGACGCGTTGCAAATCGTCCGGCCCCGGCTCGCGGTCGAGATAGACTTCGACCGTCCAGTCGTCGGGCAGGTGGTCGGCGACTTCCATGCCGGTCACGACCCATTCGGCCGGCCAGTCGAGTGCTTCCTCATGCGCGACGAGCGCGGCGCGCGCTTCCGTTTTCGACACTTCGGCGACGATCTTCCAGGCGTCAGCCATCCGCTTCCTCCGCCAGTCGCGCATCGAGCCGGGCCTCGGCGGCATCGGCATAGGCGGCGCAGCTCATCCCGCCGACCAGCGTTCCGCTCGCCGCGCGCGCGACCATCTCGCTCGCGGAGGGGTGCGGGGTCAGCAGCAGGTCGCAGGCGGTTTCGCGCAGCCGCTGCAATCCGGCGCGGAACGCGGCGACATAGGCGGGATGGTCGGCAAAGCGGTATCCTTCGCGGCTGATCGCGGAGAGCGAGTCGGCATAGACCACGTCGAGGCAGTCACCCGCCGCGTCGCACGAGCGCCATGTCCAGCTCAGCGCGCCCGGCGTGTGCCCCGGCGTGGCGATCGCGGTGAGCGTGGCGGTTTCGCTGCGCACCGTCTCGCCGCCGCGGACCAGCACGTCGACAGCCACCGGCGCCATCGGTTCGTGCAGTCCGTATTGCGGATCTTCGGCAATGCTCAGGCCGCTGCGCAGCGCAGGCGCGGCAGCGGGCGAGGCGACGACATGCGCGCCGCTGGCTTGCTTGACGCGCGCATGACCGCCGGTGTGGTCGAAATGTTCGTGGCTGTGCAGCACGCTGGCGATCTCGTCGGGGCGGAAACCGAGCTTGCCGATGTTGTCGAGCACCACTTCGGCGCCCGCCTCGGTCCCGCTGTCGATCAGCAGGTGTCCGGCCGGCCCCGCGACGAGGATCGCCGTGATGCCGCAAGTGCCGACATAATAGGTCGAGCCGTGGATGCGGTAGGGCGGGGCGGGCTTGTCCCAATCGTCCCACGGCTCGCAACCGGCAGCCCATTGCTGCGGCGTAACCTGCTCGGGCGCGGGCAGGTCGGGACGGGACTGGATCGGCGGTGCGCAGCCGGCGAGGCACGCGGCCGCAAGCGCGAGGCCGGCTCCGGTTCTAGCGAACATAGCTGGCGCCGTTCGCATCGAGCGTGGCGCCGGTCATGCTGGCAGGTGCATCGAGCGCGCAGAACGCGATCAGCGTCGCGATTTCTTCGGGTTCGGCGACGCGGCCCAGCGGGATATCCGCCAGCAGGCCGGGCCCGCCGCGGCTTTCGAGGTAATCGCCCGCCATCGCGGTGTCGGTGAAGCCGGGAGTGATCGCGAAGCTGAGAATGCCTTCGCCGGCATAGGCGCGGGCGATGGTCTTGTGCATCGCCAGCATCCCGCCCTTGGCCGCGGCATAATGCCAGTGCGCCGGCGAATCGCCGCGGTGGCCCGCCCGGCTGGCGACATGGACGATGCGGCCCGCAACGCCGCGTTCCTGCCAGTGGCGCACCGCGAAGCGGCTGAGCTGCGCGGCGGCGGTGAGATTGATCCGGAGAGTGTCTTCCCAGGCATCGAGCCAGGCGATGTCCGACCGGTCGAGCGGGCTGGGATCGAACAGGCCGGCGTTGTTGACCAGCACGTCGATGCTGCCGCCGGCGCGCGCCAGCGCGGTTTGCCACAATTCCTGTGGCGCGCCCGGTTCGCAGAAATCGGCGGCGACCATATCGGTCGAATTGGCCTTGGTAGCCTGGCCGACCACGCGCGCACCGCGCGCTTCCAGCGCCCGTTTGGCGGCGGCGCCGATCCCGCGGCTTGCGCCGGTAAGTAGAATGCATGTCATGCAAACCCTATTCGAAAAAATTGCGCATCTTGTCGAGGCCCCCCGCCTTGTCACGCACGATCACATCGCTAAGGGAGGCGTTCCAAATTGTTTCTATCGGAAGATCACCATGGCCAACCGCCCGATGGCGCCGCACTTGCAAGTCTGGAAATGGGGTCCGCACATGGCGGTCTCGATCCTGCACCGTATCACCGGCAACGGGATGGCACTGGTCGGTCTGGGCGTGCTGCTGTGGTGGCTCGGCGCGATGGCCGCGGGGCCGGGCGCGTATGAAACCTTCGCCACCATCATGGGATCGCCGCTGGGCATGGTCGTGCTGGTCGGCCTGTCGTGGGCCTTCTTCACCCACATGATGAGCGGCCTGCGTCACTTCGTGCTCGACATCGGTGCCGGTTACGAGCTTGAAACCAACAAGACCTGGTCGATCCTCGCGCCGCTGATCGGCATTCTTCTCACTGCGGGCTTCTGGGCCCTCATCCTGCTTCGCTAAGGGCTACACCATGGGTAACGGAACCTCGATCGGACGCGTGCGCGGGCTCGGCTCGGCGCATGAAGGCGCGCATTACTGGCTGGTGCAGCGCTTCACCGCCATCGGCAATCTGGCGCTGATGCTGTTCCTTGCGTTCAGCCTCGCGCTCTTGCCCGACTATTCCTACGGCACGGTTGCCGGCTGGGCGGCGCAGACGCTGCCGGCCACTGCGCTGGCGCTGCTGATCATTTCCGTCTTCTGGCACGCACGCCTCGGCCTGCAGGTGCTGATCGAAGACTATGTCCACGACGCCGGGACCAAGTTCGGCGTCATCGCCCTTCTCAACCTTGCAACCATCGGCGGCGGCGCCTTCGGTCTCGTATCGATTGCCCGCCTCGCCCTTGGAGGAGCCGCCTGATGGCCCGTACCGAAACCTTCAGCATCAATGGCCGCGAATACCCGATCACCGACCACACCTATGACGTGGTCGTCGTCGGCGCCGGCGGCTCGGGCCTGCGGGCCACGATGGGCGCTGCCGAAAGCGGCCTCAAGACCGCCAACATCACCAAGGTCTTCCCGACGCGTTCGCACACCGTTGCAGCGCAGGGCGGGATCGCCGCCAGCCTCGGCAACAACACGCCCGACCACTGGTCGTGGCACATGTACGACACCGTAAAGGGGTCGGACTGGCTGGGCGACCAGGACGCGATCGAATATCTGGTGCGCGAAGCGCCGCAGGCGGTTTACGAGCTGGAGCACGCCGGCGTGCCCTTCAGCCGCAACGACGACGGCACGATCTACCAGCGCCCGTTCGGCGGGCACATGCAGAACATGGGCGAAGGCCCGCCGGTGCAGCGCACCTGCGCCGCCGCCGACCGGACCGGTCACGCCATGCTGCACGCGCTCTACCAGCAGAGCCTGAAATACGCCGCGGACTTCTTCATCGAATATTTCGCGCTCGACCTGATCATGAAGGACGGCGCGAATGGCGAGAAGGAATGCGTCGGCGTGATCGCCATGTGCCTCGACGACGGCACGATCCACCGCTTCCGTTCGAAGGCGGTGGTGCTGGCAACCGGCGGCTATGGCCGCTGCTACTTCACCGCCACCAGCGCACATACCTGCACCGGCGACGGCGGCGGCATGGTGCTGCGCGCAGGCCTGCCGATGCAGGACATGGAATTCGTCCAGTTCCACCCCACCGGCATTTACGGTGCGGGCGTGCTCATCACCGAAGGCGCACGCGGCGAGGGTGGCTACCTTACCAATTCGGAAGGTGAGCGGTTCATGGAACGCTATGCGCCGAGCGCGAAGGACCTCGCCAGCCGCGACGTTGTCAGCCGCTCGATGGCGCTGGAAATGCGCGAAGGCCGCGGTGTGGGTCCGGAAAAGGACCACATCTACCTCCATCTCGACCACATCGATCCGACCGTGCTGGGCCAGCGCCTGCCGGGGATCACCGAAAGCGGCAAGATCTTCGCCGGGGTCGACCTGACCCGCGAACCGCTGCCCGTCACCCCGACGGTGCATTACAACATGGGCGGCATCCCCTGTAACTATCACGGCGAAGTGATGGCGGGCGACAAGAACGATCCCGAGAAGATCGTCCCCGGCCTGTTCGCGGTGGGCGAAGCCGCCTGCGTTTCGGTCCACGGCGCGAACCGCCTCGGCTCGAACTCGCTGATCGACCTTGTGGTGTTCGGCCGCGCGACCGGCCACCGCCTCAAGGAACTGATCAAGCCGGGCACCAGCCATGACGAACTGCCCAAGGACAGCGCCGAGCTGTCGCTCGGCCGGCTCGACCATTTCCGCTATGCCGATGGCGGCACGCCAACCGCGACGCTGCGCGCGGACATGCAGAAGACCATGACCCGCCATGCCGCGGTGTTCCGCGACAGCAAGCTGATGGCCGAGGGCGTGGAAAACCTGAAGCAGATCAACAAGCGGATGGAGGACGTGAAGGTCTTCGACCGCTCGCTGATCTGGAACAGCGATCTGATCGAGACGCTCGAGCTCGACAATCTGATGGCGCAGGCCAATGTCACCATGGCGAGCGCGGAAAACCGCAAGGAAAGCCGCGGCGCGCATGCGCATGAGGATTTCCCCGACCGTAACGACGCCGAATGGATGAAGCACACCATCGCCTGGTTCGATGGCTGGGGCGGCAGCGGCGGCGGGGTGAAGATCGACTACCGCCCGGTCCACGAATACACGCTGACCGACGATGTGAAGTACATCGAGCCGAAGAAGCGGGTTTACTGATGCGGGCGGGGGCGCTCGGCTTCGTCGCGGGTCTCGCGGCGCTGCTTGCCGCCCCCGTCTCCGCGCAGCTCAGCAATGCAGAACAGGTCATGGTCGAGACCGTCGCGGACGGGTTCGAGGATGACGTTGCGCTGCTCGAGCGGATCACGCTGATCAATTCGGGTTCGCACAATCATGCGGGCGTGAAGGCGGTGACCGAGGTGCTGGCGCCCGAATTCGCGGCGCTCGGCTTTGACGTCGAATGGATCGACCAATCGGCGCAGGGGCGCGCAGGCCACCTGTTCGCGCGGCACGAAGGCGTGCCGGGCACCACGAAGATGCTGCTGATCGGCCATCTCGACACGGTGTTCGAACCCGGTTCGCCCTTCACCGGCTTCGTCCGCGAGGGCGACCGTGCGACCGGCCCCGGCGTGGTTGACGACAAGGGCGGGATCGTGGTGATCCTCGCTGCGCTGCGCGCCATGCAGGCGGCGGGCACGCTCGAGGGCGCGAACATCGTTGTCGCGCTGACCGGCGACGAGGAAGATGCGGGCGAACCGCTGGAAGCTGCGCGCCGCGACCTGGTCGAGGCGGGCAAATGGGCCGATGTCGCGCTGGGTTATGAAGGGCTCTCGGTGCTGGACGGCAAGGACGCAGGCGTGATCGCGCGGCGCTCGTCGGGTAGCTGGACTCTGACCACGCGCGCGGGCAGCGGGCACAGCTCGGGTATCTTTTCCGACCATGCGGGCTATGGCGCGATCTACGAAATGGCGCGCATCCTCGACGCCTTCCGGCGCGAAGCGCCCGAGGAAAACCTCACCTACAACGTGGGCTTCATGGCGGGCGGAACCCCCGCCGAGCTGGGCGAGGACGGCCTTTCCGCCACCACCAGCGGCAAGACCAACATCATCCCTTCGCACGCCATTGCCCGCGGCGATCTGCGCGCGCTGACGGGTGAACAGAACGAGCGGGTTGCCGGGAAGATGCGCGCCATCGTCGCGCAGCACCTGCCGGGGACCGAGGCGACCATCGCGATCGAGTTCCGCTATCCGCCGATGGCGCCGACCGCGGGCAATGCCGCGCTGCTCGACCGGCTCAATGCGATCAACGCCGATCTCGGGCGCGAGGCGATGCAGCCCTATCCCCCGTCGCGCCGCGGGGCAGCCGATATCAGCTTCGTTGCGCCCTATACGGTCGGTCTTGCGGGCATGGGCCCCGCGGGCAGCGGCAGCCATGCGGAGGGCGAGTCGATCGACCTGCGCTCGATCGTGCGGCAGGCCCAGCGTTCGGCGATCCTGATCAGCCGGCTCGCCCGCGAACCGTCGCCGCAATAGCCGCGGTCATTCCGCGGGCGCTGCGGCGCTCTCCACCCGGCGCATTTCGACGATCTCGACCGGCTCGGCCAGCAATTGGCCCTTCATCCAGCCTTCGCCCTTGTCGGGATCGATCGGCGCGGCATGGATCGCATGGACCACTTCCATCCCGTCCACCACATAACCGAACACCGCAAAGCCCAGCTGCAGGTTCGGGTCGCTCGAGGCGGGATTGGCATCGAGCCCGGTCTGGTCCTTGATCATGATCGAGAAATCGCCCGTCGCGGTGCCCGGCTCGTAGCGTGCCATCGACAGCGCGCCGTCGGTATGGCTGAGCCCGGTTTCGGTCGTCGGTTCATGCGCGATCGGGTCGCGCACGCGGTCGGGGTGCATCTGCGTACCGCCCTGCAGCAGGCCATTGGGCGGTTCGCCCCAATCGAGATGCATCGCGCGGTAGAATTTCGTCCCGTCGAACCGGTCCTCGTCGACATAGTGCAGGAAATTGGCCGCGGTGATCGGCGCGCGTCCGGTCTCCAGCTCAACCGTGATGTCGCCCATGGTCGTCTCGATCACGACGCGCTGGGTGGCGTATTCGCGCGGGGGCGGGGCGGGCGGATCGTCCTGCGCGGCCAGCGGACTGGCCAGGACAGCGAACGAGGCGAGCAGGGGAAGAAACCGGGTCATCGGTCAAGAGTGATATGTCGTTGGTCGAGAAGCAAGCGCGTTTGCCCGATATTGATCCATGGTGCAGGTTTACAATCGTAGTCATTGCGGCTACAGACGTAATCGTCACATTATGCGTGGCGGAACGAGGAGGCGGGAATGGCCAAGCGCAGCAACGGGCCGGGCGAACGGATCAGCGAAGCGGAGCATGCCATCATGGAAGTGCTGTGGGATCGCAACCCGATCTCCGCCGCCGAGGTCTGCGACGCGGTCTGCGCCGAGCGCGACTGGTCGATCCCGACAGTCAAGACGCTGCTCAGCCGGCTGGTCCAGAAACAAGCGGTGGGTACCGAGCCCGAGGGTCGCAAGTTCCTCTACCGCCCGCTGATCGCACGGTCCGACTATGTCGGCGGGGAAAGCCGCCGGCTGGTCGACCGGCTGTTCGGCGGCCGCGCGGCGCCGCTGTTCGCGCAGCTCGCCGAAAGCGAGGCGCTGACCGATGACGATCTGTCCGAAATCGAGGCGCTCTTGAGGGAGATGCGCAAATGACCGAGCTGCTTCGCCAGTATTGGCACTGGTTCCTGTTCGACACGCTGGTGTGGACGGGTGCCCTGATCGTCCTGGCGCTGCTGCTGCGACGCCCGGTGGCGCGGCACCTGGGGGCGGGGGCTGCGTATGCGCTGTGGTTCCTGCCGCTGGCGCGCTTGCTGTTCCCGCCGGTTACGCTGCCGTCCTGGATGCAGCCGCTCACGTCCACTACCCCGCCGCCCGCGCGCGAGCTGGCGCTGTCCCCCGCCGCCGCCGGGGGTTTCGGCGATAACGCACTCGTCGCGCCGGTATCGCCCGTGCCGTTGGATGCGCCGGTCGACCTGCTGACCCCGCTGCTGATCCTGTGGCTCGCCGGGGCCGCGATCTTCATGACGCGGCGGTTCTGGCTCTATGGCCAGCTGCGCCGCGAACTGCTCGAAGAGGCGCGTCCGGTGGGCGAGGTGGGCGCCATCCGCCTGATCGAAACCCCGGCGATTTCGGGGCCGATGGCATTCGGCGTCTTCGACAAGGTCGTCGCGCTGCCCGATGGTTTCATGGCCAGCCGCGAGCGCCTGGTCCGCGACCTCGCGATCGCGCATGAGCTGGCGCATCACCGCGGCCACGACATCCTCGTCAACGTCCTCGTCCAGCCGCTGTTCGCACTCCACTGGTTCAACCCGCTGGGGTGGATGGGCTGGTCGGCCATGCGCCGCGACCAGGAGGCGGCCTGCGATGCCCGGGTGGTGGCCAGCCGCAGCCGCGACGAGCGCGCCGCCTATGCGGCGATCATCGCCGATTTCGCCCGCCGACCGCAAATCGCGCCGCGCCCAGCACTGGCGGCGCCGATGGCGTGCCCCGTGTTGGGGGACAAGTCGATCATCCACCGGCTGCGCAGCCTGCCGATGACCGACCATTCGCGCCGCCGCCGGCTTGCCGCGCGCGGCGTGGTCGCCGCTGCGCTGCTCGCGCTGCCGATGACCGCGAGCATCGGGTATGCCGAGACGGTGACGGCCCCGGAGGATCGGGCATCCACGCCCGTGCCGCCCGCTGCGCCGCAGCCCCCCGTTGCTGTCGCGCCGCCCGCGGCGGACTGGGCGCCGCCGCCGCCGCCCGAACCTGTCGCTCCGCCACCTGCGCCGCAAAGCAAGCGCGAATTCGTCGCGGCGCTGGAGCGCACGATCGAGCGCGAGTTCGAAAGCGCCGAACGCGATCTGGAACGCGCCGAGCGCGAGCTCGAACGGGCCCGCCGGACCATGGCCAGCGTCGAGCGCAATCCCGAGCGGCATGCGCGCTGGAACGGCAAGGTCTGGGACGACATGAACGACAAGGAACGGCGCGCGTTCAAACGCGAAATGGCCGAACTGCGCGAGACGCTGGCGGAGGACGGCAGGCTGGCCCGCGAAACCGAGCGGAAGTCTGCGGTGAAAGTCACGGACAAGGCCGAAGCGCGCCGCGAGGTGAAGATCGCGATGGCCGAGGCCCAGGCCGACGCCGCGCAGATGAACGCCGAAGCGGTTGCCGTTCGCGCAGTGGCGAATGCGCCGCAGGTCGTGATGAAGTGCCTCGACAAGAACAGCCCCGTGACCACCAAGGTCGACAGCGCGGGCCGCGTGACGATGTATGTCTGCGAAAGCTACGGGCAGAAATTGGCGCTTACGACGCTGAAGAGCGTTCGCAAGGCCATCGCCGCTGATCGCAGCATGTCCGCGGCGGACCGGGCCGAGGCGCTCGGCGAAATTGACGCCGAACTCGCCGAATTGGCGCGCTGATCAGCCACCGCGTGACGGCGAGGACGCGGCCCATGCGCCGCGCCCGCCCGCCTCGACAGCGCTTGATCAGCCGATATTGGTGATCCGGTCGCAGGCGCGGTCATCGCCCTGCAGGCCCAGCCGCAGGGCATCGCTGCGCTGCTGCGAGGTGCCATGCGTGAAGTTCTCCGACGAGACCCGTCCGCCCGTCAGCCGGTCGTCGCCGATCGCGGCGGCAGCGTTCATGCCTTCCTCGATGTCGCCCGGCTCGATCAGGTTGCGGTTCTTGCCCGCCCAGACCCCGGCATAGCAATCGGCCTGCAATTCCATCAGCACCTGCAGCTGGTTCGCCCGGCTCGGGTTCTGCTGCTGCGCGCTGCGGATCTGTCCCGAAATGCCGGTGATCGTCTGGATATGGTGGCCATATTCATGAGCCAGCACGTAATAACGCGCGAAATCGCCGCCCGCGCCGAGCTGGCGTTCGAGCGTGTCGTAGAAGCTGGTGTCGATGTAGATCGTCTGGTCGGCGGGGCAGTAGAACGGCCCCATCGCCGACGTGCCGTTGCCGCAGCCGGTGCGGACCCCGCCGCCTCCGTAAAGGTCGAGCGTGGGCTGCTGGAACTGGTCGCCGTAGCCCTGCGCGTCGAAGGTCGCCGCCCAGGTCTGGTTGAGCGATTGCAGCCCGTTGCAGGCTTCCAGCGCATATTCGCTGCTGGTGCACACTTCCTGTTCGTCGGTGTTGGCCGGGCCTGCCTGCTGCTGGCCCTGCTGCACGCCCTCGACCATGCCCGCGGTCTGCATCGGGTCGAGCCCGAAGACGAAATAGCCGATCGCCGCGATCACGATCGTGCCGCAGCCGATCCCGCCCGCCTTGCCGCCGGGGACACCGCCGCCGCTCGATCGTACGTTGATATTGTTGGTGTTGAACGGATTGAGCCGCATGTCTTCCCCCGGTGTCTGGCCGCTTTACAGCCGCTGGTATGTGCGCGATGGCCGCAATGAACAGTTTCTACAACGCCCGGAGGCCCAAATGTTTCTTGCCGGCAAGAGCGCGCTCGTCACCGGATCGACCAGCGGTATCGGACTCGCGATTGCGCGGTCGCTGGCTGCCGAGGGGGCGACGCTGATCCTCAACGGTTTCGGCGATGCGGCCGTGATCGCGGAGCTGTGCGAAGAGCTCGGCGCGACGCATTCGGGCGCCGACCTGACCGATCCCGCGCAGATTGCCGCGATGATGGATGCGGCGGGCGAAATCGACATCCTCGTCAACAATGCGGGCATGCAGCATGTCGCGCCGGTCGAGGATTTCCCGGTGGAGAAGTGGGATACGATCATCGCGCTCAACCTGACCGCGGCGTTCCACACCACGCGGCTCGCCGTGCCCGCGATGAAGCGGAAGGGCTGGGGCCGGATCATCAACACCGCCAGCGCGCATTCGAAGGTCGCCAGCCCGTTCAAGGCGGCCTACAATTCGGCCAAGCACGGGCTCGACGGTTTCACCAAGACGATCGCGCTCGAACTGGCCGAGCACGGCGTGACGGCGAACTGCGTCAGTCCCGGCTATGTCTGGACCCCGCTGGTGGAAAGCCAGATTCCCGATACGATGAAAGCGCGCGGGCTGACCCGCGAGCAGGTCATCAACGATGTGCTGCTCGTCAAGCAGGCGACCAAGAAGTTCGTCCAGCCCGAGGAAATCGGCGCGCTGGTCGCTTTCCTGTGCCGCGACGAGGCCCAGAACGTCAACGGCGCGAACTGGAGCGTCGATGGCGGCTGGACCGCGGAATAGCGGCGGATGCCCGTGTCGCTGACGCTGTTCCTCGCGGCGATGGCTGCCAGCCTGATGGTAAGCGGCGCAGCTGCCATCGCCGCGCTGCGCGAACCCGGACTGGGGCTGAAACCGCTATGGGCACTGCTCGCGCTGACCGGGCTGGGCGGGGCGGCGCTGGTGCCGGCTGTGCCCGGCGCGCTTTACTGGTTTCTCGGCATGGCGCTCCCGACCGCCTCATTCAGCGCCGCTGCCGGAAGCTGGCAGCCCGAAGTGCTGCGGGTGCTGTTCCCCTTCGGTGCGCTTGCGGTGCTCGTCCGGATCGCGGTTCATCGCCGGCGGCAACGGGTGTCTCGCGGAGGGGATGGCGCGCTGGCCGGGCGCCGCTAGGCGACCGGTGCGATGCGCCGGCTGGCACCGCGCGGTTATGGGCACTAGCTAGTTTTCCAAACCGTCGTTACATGGGCCGCCACATTTCTCCCCCCGGCAGGCGATTCTCCACGTGGCACATTTCGACATCCCCCTCGGTCTTACTTTCGACGACGTGCTCCTGCGTCCTGCCGAGAGCGATATCCTGCCTTCGCTGGCGAACACCGCCACGCGGCTGACGCGCGATATCGGGCTCAGCATCCCGGTGGTGTCCAGTGCGATGGACACGGTGACCGAGGCCGACATGGCCATCGCCATGGCGCAGCTTGGCGGGATCGGCGTGCTGCACCGCAATCTCGAAGTCGACGAACAGGTCGCTGCCGTGCGCGCGGTCAAGCGCTATGAAAGCGGCATGGTGGTCAACCCGATCACCATCCACCCCGAAGCCACGCTGGGCGAAGCGCAGGACATCATGTCCGCCAACCGCATCAGCGGGATCCCCGTCACCGACCGCGGCGGCAAACTGGTCGGGATCCTGACCAATCGCGACGTGCGCTTTGCCGAAAATCCGCTTCAGCCGGTCAGCGAGCTGATGACGGTCGACAATCTCGCCACCGTGCCGCTGGGCACCGGGCAGGAGGAAGCGCGCCGCCTGCTGCACCAGCGCCGCATCGAGAAGCTGCTGGTGGTGGACGACAACGGCCGCTGCGTCGGGCTGATCACGGTCAAGGATATCGAGAAGGCGGTCGCCTATCCCGATGCCACGAAGGATGCGACCGGGCGGCTGCGCGTCGCCGCCGCGACCACGGTCGGCGACAAGGGGTTCGAGCGGACGCAGGCGCTGATCGATGCCGAAGTCGACGTGGTGGTGATCGATACCGCGCATGGCCACAACAAGGATGTCGCGCGCGCGGTCGAACGGGTGAAGAAGCTGTCGAACAGCGTGCAGGTGATCGCGGGCAATGTCGCGACCGCCGAAGCGACCCGGGCGCTCGCGGGGGCGGGCGCCGATGCGGTCAAGGTGGGCATCGGTCCGGGGTCGATCTGCACCACCCGCGTGGTCGCAGGCGTGGGCGTGCCGCAGATGACCGCCGTGATGGACAGCGCCGAGGCCGCCGAGGAATACGGCATCCCGGTCATCGCCGATGGCGGTCTGCGCGCGAGCGGCGATGCCGCCAAGGCGCTGGCTGCCGGCGCAAGCACGGTGATGGTCGGTTCGATGCTGGCCGGGACCGAGGAAGCGCCCGGCGAGACCTTCATCTACCAGGGCCGCAGCTACAAGGCCTATCGCGGTATGGGCAGCGTGGGCGCGATGGCGCGCGGCAGCGCCGACCGCTATTTCCAGGCCGATGTCAGCCAGCAGAAGCTGGTCCCCGAAGGGATCGAGGGGCAGGTCCCCTACAAGGGCCCCGCCGCGGCGGTCGTCCACCAGCTGGTCGGCGGGATCAAGGCGGCGATGGGCTATACCGGCAGCGCCACGATCGAGGATTTGCGCAAGCGCGCGCAATTCGTACGGATCACCAATGCCGGGTTGGCCGAAAGCCATGTCCACGACGTGGCGATCACCCGCGAAGCGCCCAACTATCCGACGCGCTAGGCCATGACGCCCGCTGCCCGGGTCCAGACCGCGATCGAGCTGCTCGACAGGATCGTCGAGGCCGCGCGCGCAAAAGCCGCGCCCGCCGACCGGATCCTCGCCGAATGGTTCCGCAGCAACCGCTTTGCCGGGTCGAAGGACCGGCGGGCGATCCGCGAACTGGTCTATGCCGCGATCCGCGCCTGCGGCCCGGTCCCCGCGACCGGCCGCGCGGCGATGCTGCGGCTGGCGCAGGACGATCCGGCGATCGCGCCGCTGTTCGACGGATCGCACTACGGCCCCGCGCCGCTGGCCGACAACGAGCCGGTGGCCGAGGGCGGGGTCGCGCCGCGCTGGCTGGTCGACCGGCTCGCCGCCTCGGGCATGGACGGCACCGATGCGGCCGCGTTGCTCGACCGGGCTCCGCTCGACTTGCGGGTCAACACGCTCAGGGCCGAGCGCGCCACGCTCGCCTTGCCCGGAGCCGCCGTGCCCACCGCCGCGCCGCATGGCCTGCGGCTCGCCACCGGCACCCCGGTCGAGCAGTGGGACGCCTTCCGCGCGGGCGCGATCGAAGTGCAGGACACCGGCTCGCAGCTGGCTTGCCTCGCGGTGGCTGCACGGCCCGGCGAAACGGTGGTCGATTTGTGCGCAGGCGGGGGCGGCAAGACGCTCGCGCTGGCGGCGGCGATGGACAACCAGGGACGGCTCGTCGCCTCCGATACCGATCGTGGCCGCCTGTCCCGGCTCGCCCCGCGGGCCGAACGGGCAGGCGCGACCTGCATCGAGACCTTGCTGCTCGACCCCCGGCGCGAAATGGAAGCGCTCTCCGGATTGGCCGGACAGGCCGACGCTGTGCTGGTCGACGCCCCCTGTTCGGGCACGGGGACCTGGCGGCGCAATCCCGAAGCGCGCTGGCGACTGGACGAGGCCGAACTGGCGCGGCTGGCCGAGCTGCAGGCCTATCTGCTCGACATCGCGGCGCAGCTCATCAAGCCGGGCGGCCGGGTGGTCTATGTCACCTGCTCGCTGCTCGACGAAGAGGGCGCGGGGCAGTTCGAAGCCTTCCTCGCGCGGCATCCGCAGCTGCAGCCGCAGGCCATGGCGCTGCCACTGGGGCAGGCGCGCGGGCAGGGGATCCGGCTCGCACCGGCGCATGACGGGACCGACGGATTTTTCATCGCCTATGCAGGGTGAACGTGTTAGCCATTTAGATTATGGCTGATGTGCCACCTTTTCGACGGACGACCCCGCTGGAGACGATCATGCGTTTTGCCCCTGCCGCTGCTGCCCTTTCCCTGGCGCTGGCTGTGACATCGAGCGTTGGCTGGGCCGGGAACGACGCGCCCGAGCCGCGAGCGGGCGTGCTGATCGCCAAGGGCGAAACCGCGCTGGCGCAGGGCGATACGCAGGGGGCGATCGACGCCTTCGAAGCCGCCCTGGCGGTCGACCCGGGCCACACGCCGATCTTCCTGCGACTGGCCGAGGCCGCCCGCGCCGACGGGCTGCAGGGCAAGGCGATCCGCTATTACCGCGAAGCGCTGACGCGCGAGCCGCGCAATCTGGCCGCGATTGCGGGCGAGGGCGAGGCGCTGGTTGAAAAGGGCGCGGTCGAAATGGCCAAGGGCAGCCTGGCCAAGCTGGAATCGCTGTGCGGCGAAAGCTGCCCCGAAACACAGACGTTGTCGGCAACCATCGCGGCCGGTCCGCCGGCGCGGGTGCAAACCGCTGAAGCGTTGCTGCCCGACGCCGCGGTGCCGCAGTCGAACTGACCGGATATCCCGGCAGCGGTCGCCGCGGCGGGTCCGTCAGACCAGTTCGCGGAAAGCCTCGACCACCGCGCGATACACGCGTTTCTTGAACGGCACGATGAGGTCGGGAAGCTGTTCCGCCTCGACCCATTTCCAGTCGCAGAATTCGGGCGGATCATGCGCCTCGAGATCGATATCGGTATCGCTGCCCGCGAACCGCGCGAGGTACCAGACCTGCTCCTGCCCGCGGAAACGGCCGCCCCACAGCTTGCCGATCAGTTCTTCGGGCAGGTCGTAACGGATCGGTTCGTCCAGCGCCTTGAGGATGGTGACATGCTCGCTCCGCACGCCGGTTTCCTCGTGCAGTTCGCGCAGCGCGGCCTCGCGCAGGTCCTCGCCGTCATCGACGCCGCCCTGCGGCATCTGCCACCAGTCGCCTTCCTTGTTGTCGATCCGGCGGCCGACGAAGACCTTGCCGTCGCTGTTGACCAACATCACGCCCACGCAGGGACGGTAACCGAGCCCATCGCTCACCTGTATCGCTCCACCATCAGTTTCACGGCGTCGAGAAACGCCTCGAGATCCTTCTGTCCGCTCGGTATCGCTTTTCTCAGCGTGGTAAAGCCGTGAACGATGCCGGGGAACTCGAGAAACACGGTTTCCGTGCCGAGTTGCACCAGATGTGCGGCGTATTCCCGTCCCGAATCGCGTAGCGGGTCGAGTCCGGCGGTGCACACCACGGTCGGCGGCGTGTCGGCACAGTCGCCCACCATCGGCGTGTGCCGCGGGTCGCTCGCATCGCCGCCATATTGCGAGGTGAACCAGGCCATCGCCGCGCCGGTCAGCAGGAAGCCCTCGGCGAACATCGCCAGGCTCCGGTGCTGGCTCAGATCGCTGGCGACGGGGTAGATCGGCGCCTGGACGATCACGGGGACGTCGGCGGGCTCGTTGGTCAGCTGGTTGGTGGTGACGATCGTCAGATTGCCGCCCGCGCTGTCGCCGGTGATGACCAGCCCGGTGATTTCGCGCCCCAGTTCGGCAGGCGAGGAAGCGACCCAGCGCGCGGCCGCTTCGCAATCGTCGGGCGCAGCGGGGAAGGGGTGTTCGGGGGCCAGCCGGTAGTCGATCGAGACCACCGGCAGGTCGAGATGGTGCGCGATCTCGGTGCACAGCGCATTGTACACTTCCAGATCGCCGATAACGAAGCCCCCGCCGTGGAAGAACAGCACGCAGGGCCCGGGTTCGCGCTCTGCGCGCGGATCGTAGAAGCGCAGCGGGATCGGGCCGGCGGGACCGGGGCAGGTGAGGTCCTTCTGAACCGCCATCGCGCGCGGCTCGGCTTCGGCCAGGGCGCCCATGGCGCGCATCTGTTCGCGGCCTTCCTGTGCGCCGACCTCTTCGACACCCTTGCCGCCCATCGCTTCGAGCATGTCGAGGAAGCCGCGCACGTCGTCGCGGACATAATGTTCTGTATCGGCCATGTCGTTCTCTCTCCAAAATCCGTTGCGTTTTGGAACTTAGCGTGTTTGGAGCGCTTTTCCATGAGGCTTTTTCGGCCTAGCAGAGAAACTTCATTGCGAGAGAATGGGGCGCGGCCTAGGTGGCGCTTCCAATTGGAAACGGCGCCGCCGGTGGGGGGCGCAGACAAGGATGACCCGGATGGCTACAGCCGCCACGGCGCCGCAGGACGGCCTCCCCGAAACCCCCGAAAGCGTGGTCGTGCGCTTCGCCGGCGACTCCGGCGACGGCATGCAGCTGACCGGTGGGCAGTTCACGCTGTCGACCGCGCTCGCGGGGAACGACCTGGCCACCTTCCCCGATTTCCCCGCGGAAATCCGCGCGCCGCAGGGCACGCTGTTCGGCGTTTCCGCGTTCCAGATCAATTTCGGCAGCCGCGAAATCAACACCGCGGGCGACGCGCCCGACGTGCTCGTGGCGATGAACCCCGCCGCGCTGAAGGTGAACCTCGCCGCGCTCAAGCCCGGCGGGCTGATCATCGCCGATACCGGCGCCTTCACCAAGCGTAACCTCGAGAAGGCGAAATACGACGCCAACCCGCTCGAAGATGGCAGCCTGGGCAAGTTCGACCTGCTGGCTTTCGACATTAGCGAGAAGACAATCGAGGCGGTCAAGCCCTACGGCCTTGGCAACAAGGACGCGCTGCGGTCGAAGAACATGTGGACGCTGGGCCTTGCGCTGTGGATGTTCGATCGTCCGCGCGACCCGATCCACGACTGGCTGAAGAGCAAGTTCAAGTCCAAGCCCGAGATCGCCGATGCCAATATCGCGGCGCTCGACGCGGGGCATGCCTATGGCGAAACGGCGGAACTCGCGGGGCCGCTGAAGCAGGTCCATATCGATCCGGTTCCGTCCAAGCCCGGCCTCTATCGCACCGTCACTGGTGCCGAAGCGGTCAGCCTAGGGCTGGTTGCCGGCGCGCAGCTGGCCGAACTGCCGATGTTCTTCGGCGGTTATCCGATCACGCCGGCTTCCGCGATCCTGCACCACCTTGCGCGGCTCAAGGAATTCGACGTCACCACCTTCCAGGCGGAAGACGAGATCGCTGCGGTCTGCGCCGCGATCGGCGCCAGCTATGCGGGCAGCCTCGGCGTGACCAGTTCGTCGGGCCCGGGGATCGCGCTCAAGACCGAAGCGATCGGGCTCGGCATCATGACCGAACTGCCGCTGGTTATCGTCAATTCGCAGCGCGGTGGCCCTTCGACCGGCCTGCCGACCAAGACCGAGCAGAGCGATCTCTACCAGGCGGTCTACGGCCGCAACGGCGATGCACCGATGCCGGTGATCGCCGCCAGCAGCCCGTCGGACGCGTTCGATGTCGCAATCGAGGCCTGCCGCATCGCGGTGCAGTACATGACCCCGGTGATGCTGCTGACCGACGGTTATATCGCCAATGCCGCCGAACCGTGGAAGGTGCCCGACCCGGCCAGCTACACGCCGTTCCCGGCCAGTTTCCTGACCGAAAAGAACGCGCAGGACGACGAGGGCGAGGGTGTATTCCTGCCCTACAAGCGCGACGCCAAGGGCGCGCGTCCCTGGGTCAAGCCGGGTACGCCGGGGCTGATGCACCGCATCGGCGGGATCGAGAAGCACGAGCTGACCGGCAATATCGACTATTCGCCCGACAATCACCAGCGCATGACCGATGCGCGCAAGAACAAGATCGAAGGCATCGCCGTGCCCGACCAGGAGGTCTGCCTCGGCGAGACTTCGGGCAAGCTTGCGGTGGTCGGCTGGGGTTCGACCTATGGCCCGATCCACCGCGCGGTCGACAATGCGCGCCGCAAGGGGCTCGATGTCAGCCATATCCACGTTCGCCATATCTGGCCGATGCCGGCCAATCTCGGCGACCTGCTCCGCAGCTTCGAACACGTGCTCGTGCCCGAAATGAACACCGGGCAGTTCAAGACCGTGCTGCGCGACCAGTTCCTCGTCGATGCCGTGCCGCTGACCAAGACCAGCGGCCAGCCGTTCCAGATTGCCGAGCTCGAAGAGGCCATCGGCAAGTATTTCGATGGTATCGATGGCAATGAAGGCGGGCAGGTGTCGGTCAATGACGACCAGCTGCCGCATCTGGAAACCGGACATGACGACGGCTCGCTGAAAGACCAGGCCTCGCCGCAATCGCAGGAGCACAGCTCGTGAACGCACCAGTGAAAATCGAAACCACGCTCAAGGACTGGGAAACCGACCAGGAAGTCCGCTGGTGCCCGGGTTGCGGGGACTATGCGATCCTCAAGGCGGTGCAGCGCACGCTGCCGCAGCTGGGCGCGGACCCGGCCAACACCGTCTTCATCAGCGGGATCGGCTGTTCGAGCCGCTTCCCCTATTACGTCGAGAGCTACGGCTTCCACACGATCCACGGCCGCGCGCCTGCGTTCGCCACGGGAGCCAAACTGGCCAATCCCGATCTCGACATCTGGCTGGTGACCGGCGACGGCGACGGCCTGTCGATCGGCGGCAACCATCTGATGCACGTCCTTCGCCGGAACGTGAACATGCAGATCATGCTGTTCAACAACGAGATCTACGGTCTCACCAAGGGCCAGGCCTCGCCCACCAGCCGCGAGGGCACCAAGTCGCCCTCGACCCCGATCGGCAGCTACGACCATCCCGCCCGTCCCGCCGCATTCGCGCTCGGCGCCGGGGCGCGCTTCGTCGGCCGCGGTTTCGACGTGTCGAAGCACCTGCCGGATGTGCTCAAGGCCGCCCATGCACACGAAGGCGCCGCCTTCATCGAGATCTTCCAGAACTGCATCGTCTACAACAAGGACGTGTTCAACGATTTCGCCGCCCCCAAGGGCGCCGAAGACCAGCAGCTGTGGCTCGAAAACGGCAAGCCGATGCTGTTCGCGAAGGATGCCAAGGGCATTGCGCTCAACCGCGACACGCTCAACCTTGAAGTGGTCGATGTCGTCGATGGCAACTGGGAAGCCGCGGGGGTGATCGTCCACGATGTCACCAACCGCTCGATCGCGCACATGCTCGTCGAGATGCCCTTCGGCCCGTTCCCGATGGCGCTAGGCGTGCTGTACGACGATCCGCGCCCGACCTTCGAGGCTGCTGTGCTGGCCGAGAAGGCCGCCGCAAGCGCGGGCAAGGAGGCCAATCTGGCCAAACTGCTGGGCCAGGGCCAGACCTGGACCGTCGACGGTACCGCGCAAGACCCGGTCTGACGCATCCGGCAATCGGTTTCGCGCGAGGCGGACCGATTGCGGTGCGGCTTCGTTGGTTGGACATTCCCCTGCCGCCGGCAGGACGTTCAACCAATGGAGGACACATGACCATTCTGAAGAAAACGACCGCGCTTTCCACGCTTGCCCTGGCGCTTGCCGCTTGCGGGGACGACGTTGCCGAAGATCCGGTGGTCGGCAGCGAAATGGCCGATGTCGAGACTGCCGCGACTGCCGAATACGACCCGATGACGCGCGACTACGCGCTCTCGGACGACGCGCAGACGCGCCGCGACGCATTCGACGCGGATGCGTTTCGCAGCGAATATGACGGCTACCGCGACGAGGTTGCGGCGGAGCAGGTCGCAAATGCCGACGAAGCAGCGACCGCAGCCGACATGAGCGAGGACGAGCGGAGCGAAATGGAAGCCGCCTCGCAGGAGCGCGATGCGGACACCAACATGCGCCGGCGCCAGAACATGACCTGGGGCTATCTCGACCGGAACGACGACGACCAGCTTTCGGTCGCCGAATATGCGATCTGGGCGATCCCGCTCGATCCGCAGCACGAAGCGCTCAACGACCAGGGCGAGCCCGAGCTGAAGGCGGAAACGATCAACAAGGCTGCCGACAGCTTTTTCTATTACGATACCGACGGCGACACCTATCTCGACCGGCGCGAATTCACGTCCGCCCGCCGCGGCGAAAACTTCGATTCCTGATTCTCGGGCAATCGGCTGGACAAGGGCGGCGGGGCAACCTGCCGCCCTTTCCTTTTGGGCGGGGCGGGCTATCACTCGCGCGCAATGGATAATCTCACACACAGCCTCGTCGGGGCATTGATCGGGCAGGCGGGGCTCAAGCGGAAGACCGGGCTGGCAATGCCCGCGCTGATCATCGGCGCGAACCTGCCCGATGTCGATGCGGCCTGTTTTTTCTGGCTCGACGGAGTCGAACACCTCGGCTTCCGCCGCGGCATCACGCATGGTCCGCCCGCCATGCTGCTGCTGCCGCTGATGCTGGCGGGCCTGCTCTACGGCCTCGACCGCTGGCAGGCGAAACGCGGTAAGCGCCCGGAGGCACGGCTCCCGGTCAGCTTCAAGTGGCTCTACGCGCTAGCGCTGCTCGGCTGCCTGACGCATCCCGCGCTCGACTGGCTCAATGTCTACGGCATCCGCCTGCTCGAGCCGTTTTCCTCGCGCTGGTTCTACGGCGACACGCTGTTCATCATCGATATCTGGCTGTGGCTGCTGATGGGCTTTGCCACATGGTTCTCGCTCCGGCGGCAAAAGCGGGGTGGGGAGTGGCGCAGGCCGGCACGCGCGGCGCTCGCGGCGGCGCTCGCCTATATCGGGCTCAACGCCATGATCACCGCGGCCGACGAAAACGCGCTCACGGCCAGCCCGACCGGCACTGAAACCGTGATCGCCAGCCCGGTGCCGTTCAACCCGCTCGCGCGCGAGATGATCAGCGGCGGCAACGGGCTGTACACGCTCGGCGAAGACACCACGCTGCCCGGGGTCCCGCTCGACCGGTGCGATCTGGCAGCGGCGCGGGCAGGCGATAGCGCGGTCGACGCCTTCCTGTTCTGGGCACGCACCCCGCTGATCGAGCCGCGCGAGGATGGCTCGCTGTGGCTGCGTGATGCGCGCTTCTACGATCCGCGGGTCGGCGATCGCTTTTCGGTCGAACTGCCCGCGGGGGTCTGCCCCGGCGTGCAAACGGAACCCACGCCAGCACCCGGCGGTTAGAACGGCATGACTGCACCCCACATCGTCTGGCTGCGGCGCGATCTGCGCATGGCCGATCATCCCGCGCTGTATGCCGCCGCGCAAGCCGGACCCGTCATTCCGGTCTACGTCCTCGACGACGACCGCGCGGGCGACCATGCCTATGGCGGGGCGTCGAAGGTCTGGCTGCATCATTCGCTCGACAGCCTCGGCAAGAGCTATGGCGCGCGCAATTCGCGGATCGTGCTGCGCCGCGGCGACGCCCCGCAGGTGCTTGCCGCGCTGGCCGACGAAACCGGCGCCACCTGCATCCACGCGATGCGCCATTACGAGCCGTGGTGGAAGGAAGCCGAAGACGAGCTGCGCGATGCGTTGGGCGGGGACAGGCAATTGTGCCTCTACGACGGCAACTACCTGCTTCCGCCCGGCAGCGTGACCACCGGTTCGGGCGATCCCTACAAGATCTACACCCCGTTTGCGAAATCCATGCTGGAGGTGATGCCTCCGCGCGACCCGCTGCCAGAGCCCGAGACGCTGTCGTCGCCCGATAGCTGGCCCGACAGCGACGAACTGGCTGATTGGTCGCTCCTACCCACGAAGCCCGACTGGGCCGACGGTATTCGCGAATTCTGGGACTTCGGCGAACAGGCGGCGCATGACCGGCTCGACTGGTGGGCCGATGTGGTGGGCGATTACGACGAGGGCCGCAATCTGCCGTCCGAAGACACCACCTCGCGCCTCTCGCCGCATCTGCACTGGGGCGAGATCAGCCCCGCGCAGGTCTGGCACAGGCTGAAAGACAAGCGCAGCGACGGCTGGAACACCTTCGCCAAGGAGGTGATCTGGCGCGATTATGCGCAGAACGTGATCGACCAGTTCCCCGACTACCCGCGCGAAAGCTACCGTGACTACGACGAGCGCACGCTGTGGCGGAACCCCAATGCGGGGCATCTGATCGCGCAGGACTTCGCGTGCTGGCAGAAAGGCATGACCGGCTATCCGGTGGTCGATGCGGGCATGCGGCAGCTGTGGCAGACCGGCTGGATGCACAACCGCGTGCGGATGATCTGCGCCAGCTTTCTGGTGAAGCACCTGCTGATCGACTGGCGCTTCGGCGAACAGTGGTACTGGGACTGCCTCGTCGATGCCGATTACGGCAACAACGGCGTCAACTGGCAGTGGATTTCGGGCACCGGGGTCGACAGCAACATGTTCGTGCGCATCATGGCCCCGCTGACGCAGAGCGAGAAGTTCGACGCGGCAGGCTATATCCGTGAATATGTCCCCGAACTGGCCGGGCTTGGCGATGACGAGATCCACGATCCTCCCGAAGGCCGGCGCGGCGATTACCCGGCCAAGGTGATCGGCCACCGCGAAGCGCGCGAGCGCGCGCTGGAAGCCTATCGCAGCGCAAAGGGCTGATCCGCCGCCGCGGCGCAGCGGTGAATGCCGCGGGCTTGTGAACGACAGATCGCCGAGCCATAGCGCGGACGATGGATATGCCGACCACCTCCCGCGGGCGCGAGCTTGTCGCCGGATCGCAGCGTTTCGTTCGCAGGCCCGGTCTGGTCGCGCGGCTGGTGGCGCCCGGCATCGGCAAGATCATCGACCGGATCGACCGGGCGCTGGTCAGCGGCGCGATCCATGCCACGCTGCCCGACGGCACGCGGCGCACCGTCGGCGGGCGTTCGCCGGGCTTCGAATGCACGGTCGAACTGCGCAGCTGGAACGCGCTGGTGCGGCTGGCCAGCAATGGGTCGGTCGGCTGGTACCAGGCGTGGGAAGCCGGCGAATGGTGGAGCCCGGATCCGGTGCCGCTGTTCGCCCTGTTCATGCAGCATGCGCAGCACCTGGGCGATACCGCGCGGGCCAAGGGGCCGTTCCGCCACGCGCTGAAGCTGGCGCATCTGTTCAATCGCAACACCCCGCAGGGCGCGCAGAAGAACATCAGCGCGCATTACGATCTGGGCAATGATTTCTACGCTGCCTGGCTCGATCCGACGATGAGCTATTCCTCGGCGCTGGCCCCGTCGGACGACGGGCTGGAGGCGGCGCAGCGGCGCAAGTGCGGTGCGCTTGCCGGCCGGATCGGAGAGGCGCCCAGCGTGCTCGAAATCGGCTGCGGCTGGGGCGCGCTGGCGGCAAGCCTGGCCGCGCAGGGCCGCAGGGTGACCGCGATCAGCCTTTCCGACGAACAATTGGAGTGGGCCCGCACCCATCATCCGGACGTGGCCGAGTTCCGCAAGCAGGATTACCGCGACTGCGACGGCCGCTACGACGCCATCGTCAGCGCCGAAATGGTCGAGGCGCTTGGCCGCGAATACTGGCCGACCTTCATGGACTGCATTGCACGCAATTTGCGCGCCGGGGGCCGTGCGGCGATCCAGTATATCTCGATCCGCGACGATCTGTTCGACGCCTATGCGCGAAGTGCGGATTTCATCCAGGCCTATATTTTCCCCGGCGGGCTGCTGATCCGCACCAGCGAATTTCGCCGCCTGGCCGAGGAACGCGGACTTGCATGGCAGGACCAGCACGATTTCGGCCACGATTATGCCGATACGCTGCTGCACTGGCGCCGGAACTTCGATAGGGCGGTGGCGGAGGATCGCCTGCCGCAGGGTTTCGATCGGGAATTCTGCGACTTGTGGCGATATTATCTGATGTATTGCGAAGGCGGGTTCCGCGGGGGCGGGATCGACGTCCACCAGGTTACACTGGTGAAAGAGGGAGAGAAATGATGCGCGGACTTATGATTTCGGTGGCGGCACTGGCGCTGGCCGGCTGCGGCACGGGATATGGCGATGGTGGCACCGCCACGGCGACGGCGGTTCCGCCGCCTGCAGTGACCCAGTCGATGCCTGAGCAGATGGCCAGCCTCGATCCCAGCGACTCGATCCTGTTCTGGAGTGATGAGCGCCGCTCGGCAGTGTTCCGCGACATGGAAGGATCGTTCCCCGGGCTCGAGGTCGCGCCTGCCAGTACGGTTCGCGAATTGCCGCGCAGCGCAGCGCCGCTGCCTGCCTCGCTGCAGGCCGAACTGCGCGAATACATGGCCGAAACGCAGGCTGCCGGCCTGATGGTGCTCAAGGACGGCGAAGTGCTGTTCGAGGATTACGGTCTGGGTTTCGGCCCGACCGGACGCTGGACGAGCTTCTCGGTCGCCAAGAGCTTCACGTCCACGCTGCTGGGGGCGGCGATCGCCGATGGTGCGATTGCCAGTGTCGACACCCCGGTAACCGAGATCATCCCTGCACTGGCGGGCACCGCCTATGACGGCGTCAGCGTCGGCCAGATCGCCACCATGACCTCGGGCGTGGCATGGAACGAGGATTACACCGATCCCGACAGCGACGTAGCCAAGATGCTGGCGGTTGCCCCGGTTGCGGGCGAATCGCAGGCGGTCACCTACGCGCGCACGCTGACGCGCGAGGCGCCCGCTGGCGAAAAGTGGGTCTACAAGACGCTCGAAACCAATCTGCTCGGGCTGATCGTCGAACAGGCGACCGGCCAGTCGCTGGCCGCCTATGCCGCGGAAAAGATCGTCGAACCCGCGGGCTTCGAAGGTGGCCTGTTCTGGATGCAGGATCTCACCGGCGGCAATATCGGTGGCTGCTGCCTGTCGCTGCGGCTGGCCGACTATGCGCGCATGGGCCAGTTTGCGCTGGAGGGCGGGGCGGGCACCGTCCCCGCAGGCTGGTTCACCGCTGCCGGTTCGCCGCTGGTCGACTTCGCACCGCAGGCGCCCGGCTTCGGCTATGGGTACCAGTGGTGGACCTATCCCGGCGGCATGTACGGCGCGCAGGGCATCTTCGGCCAGGCGATCACCATCGTCCCGCAGGAACAATTGGTGGTGGCCGTGGTCAGCAATTGGGAAACCGCGACCAGCAGCGCGAACCGCGACGGCTTTCGCGCTCTGATCGGCAAGATCGTCGCGGCGGCTGAGTAACCGGCCGGTGGCGGCGTCCCGGCAAGGGCTACGCCGTCACCACCTGACCGGAATGGGCGTTCAGAAAGGGCGCTGGTAGCTCGGGTCGCCGAACCGCGCGAGGATGCTGTCATGCACCAGCGGGCTCAGCAATTCGCTGAACGCGCATCCGACCATGCTCTTTTCCCACCACACGACCTGCGCCTGGAGCGATTCGAGTCCGGGCATGGTCAGCCAGCATAGCTGCCCTTCGTGCATGCGGTTGAGCGCAGCGGCGGAAAAGCCAGATACCGACAGGTCGTGGACGACCGTCTGGAAGGCACGGCCGCCGCTCGCGCGCAACTGGCCGGGAATGGCCAGCTTCGCGCGCGGCGCGCTGCGATCTTCCTGCGCGGCGAGTGAATAGCGATCCTGCGACTGGTGGATCATGGCGGCGCCCCTTTTCGATCTGTCCCGCTTGGTCCTGGCGCGCATTCGGGCGCGCAGGCAGCGGATATGATCGATCAAGGTGGCCAAAGGGTTCCCGGACTTGGTTAACTCAGGCTTCGACCCGCTCGCGGTGGAACCCGTCGAAGCCCTCGACCAGCAATTGGGTGAGCCGTTCCGCCACGGTTTCGGGCGGTTTGACCGTCTGCGGGTCTTCACCCGGATAGGCCTTGGCGCGCATGGCCGTGCGCGTGGCGCCCGGATCGACCAGCGCGACGCGCACCTTCGAGGTCTTCTCGACCTCCTGCGCATAGCTTTCGAGCAGGTTGTCGAACGCCGCCTTGGTCGTGCCATAGGCCGCCCAATAGGCGCGCGGGCTCGCCCCGACGCTGCTGGTCAGGCCGATCACGCGGCCCGCTTCGGCGCGCTTGAGCAGCGGGTCGAAATTGGCGAGCAGCGCCTGGGTCGAGAGGAAATTGACCGTCAGCGCTTGGCTCAGCTGCTTGCCGTCGATCTGCGTGACCGGGGTCAGCGCGGGGAGGTAGGCGGCTGCGGCGACGAGCACGTCGAGCTTGTCCCAGCGGCTGGCAATTGCCGAAGCGAGCCGCGCGATCCCGTCGCTTTCGGCCAGATCGACCGGTGCGATGGTGGAAGCGCCGCCAGCGGCATGAATCGTGTCCTCGACCGCTTCGAGCGCGCGTACGTCGCGCCCGGTGAGCACCACATGGGCGCCGGCTGCGGCCAGCGCCTGCGCGGTAGCGGCGCCGATTCCCTTGCTCGCCCCGGTGACCAGGGCCAGGCGGTTGTCGAGCGGTTTCGTCATCAGGCGACCTGTTCGGGAGGGAAGGAAAGCTGCTGCTGCTTGTCGTCGCGCCGGGCGAGATCGGTCAGCGAAGTGGGATAATCGCCGGTGAAGCAGGCATCGCAGAACTGCGGGCAGGCGGCATCGCGCGGCTTTTCGCCGACCGCGCGGTACAGCCCGTCGATCGAGACGAAGGCGAGGCTGTCGGCCCGGATGAATTCGCGCATCGGTTCGACGTCCATCCGCGCGGCGAGCAGCTTGCTGCGCTCGGGCGTGTCGACGCCGTAGAAGCAGCTGTGCGCGGTGGGCGGGCTGGCGACGCGGAAATGCACTTCGGTGGCTCCGGCCTCGCGCATCATCTCGACGATCTGCAGGCTGGTGGTGCCGCGCACGATGCTGTCGTCGATCAGGACGATGCGCTTGCCTTCGACCAGCGCGCGGTTGGCATTGTGCTTGCGCTTGACGCCGGCATGGCGCGCGCCGTCGCTCGGCTGGATGAAGGTGCGGCCGACATAGTGCGAGCGGATGATCCCCAGTTCGAACGGGATCCCCGCTTCCTGCGCATAGCCGATGGCCGCGGGCACGCCGCTGTCGGGCACCGGGATGACCAGATCGGCCTCGACCGGAGTCTCGCGCGCAAGCTCGGCGCCGATCGCCTTGCGCGCAGCATAGATGCTGCGCCCGTCGAACACCGAATCCGGGCGGCTGAAATAGACATGCTCGAAAATGCAGGGCCGCGCCGAATGGTTGCCGAAGGGATGCAGCGAATCGACATTGCCGTCGAAATCGACCTTGATTACTTCGCCGGGTTCGACCTGGCGGACGAATTCGGCGCCGACGACGTCGAAGGCGACGGTTTCCGACGCGAACAGCGTGGCATCGCCGATCCGGCCCATCTGCAGCGGGCGAATGCCCAGCGGATCGCGGCAGGCGATCATGCCCTCGGGCGTCATGACGATCAGCGCATAGGCGCCTTCGAGCAGCCGCAGCGCATCGATCAGCCGGTCCATGATCGTGGGATATCGGCTGGTGGCGACGAGGTGGATGATGACCTCGGTATCGCTGGTCGACTGGAAGATCGAGCCGCGCCGCACGAGGTCCTCGCGCAGCATGCCCGCGTTCGAAATATTGCCATTGTGCGCGACTGCAAAACCGCCACTGGCGAGGTCGGCATAGAGCGGCTGGATATTGCGCAGGCCCGACCCGCCGGTAGTCGAATAGCGGACATGGCCCGCCGCCATCATGCCGGGCAGTTCGGCGATCGCTTCCTGGCTGGAGAAATTCTCCGCCACATGGCCGAGCCCGCGGCGGGTGTAGAATTCGGCCCCGTCGAAGCTGGTGATGCCCGCGGCTTCCTGCCCGCGATGCTGCAATGCATGGAGGCCGAGCGCGGTGACGGCGGAGGCATCGGTCGCATTGACCGCGCCGAACACGCCGCACTCTTCGCGCAACTTGTCGCCATCCTCGTCTAGAAACGGGTGCGTGAGGTTCATCGAAAGGCCTGTCCGCCGAAGCTGATCGGGATGCGCGCCCAATGGCGGTGTTACGCCTCGATTACAAGGGCAGTGCGACCAATGCCGCGAGCGGCCACACGATTTCATTGCGCAGCAAGGATTGGCTGCCTAAACGCGGCTCCATCCGCAGGCAACAATCAGGGCCGCCTTGATCCTCTCCCCCTTCGAATGGACAATCGCCAAACGCTATCTGCTTCCGGGCAAGAGCGAGGCCTTCATCGCGCTGGTAGCGAGCATCTCGATCGGGGTGGTGATGCTGTCGGTGGCGATGCTGGTCGTGGTGATGAGCGTGATGAACGGCTTTCGCGCCGAACTGCTCGACAAGATCGTCGGCCTCAACGGCCATGCCATCGTCCAGGCCTACGGCGGGCGGCTGGACGATTGGGAGGATATCCTCGCCGAAGTCCGCGCCACCCCGGGAGTGGTCGATGCCAGCCCGCTGATCGAACAGCCGCTGCTGACCAGCTTCAACGGCCGCGTCGAAGCGATCCTGGTCCGCGGCAACACCGACGAGGACATCGCCGAGCTGGCGACCAAGGCAGTGGCGGGCGATTTCGGCCAGTTGCAGGCGGGTGCAAGCAAGGTGGCGATCGGGGTCCGGCTGGCCGAGAATATCGGCGCGCGAGTGGGCGATACGATCACGATCATCAATCCGCAGGGTCGCTCGACCCCGTTCGGCACCGTGCCGCGGCAGATCGGCTATGAAGTTGCCGCGATCTTCGAGATCGGCGTCTACGATTACGATGGCGCCTTCGTCGTCATGCCGATGAAGGATGCGCAGACGCTGATGCTGATCGGCGATACGGTGGGCATGATCGAGGTGACGGTGGAGGATGCCGACGAAGTCGGCGAAATCCTCGAACCGGTGCAGCGCGCGGTGCAGGGCCGGGCCGTGGTATCTGACTGGAAGACGATCAACGCGACGCTGTTCGAAGCGCTGCAGGTGGAACGCGCGGCGATGGCCTTCGCGCTCAGCTTCATGGTGCTCGTCGCGGCGTTCAACATCCTCTCTAGCCTCGTCATGCTGGTGCGCGCCAAGACCCGCGACATCGCGATCATGCGCACGCTGGGCGCGACACGGCAGAGCCTGATCAAGATTTTCGTCACCACCGGTTTCACCATCGGCGCGATCGGCACGCTGGCCGGGCTTGCACTGGGCTTCCTCATCCTTGCCGGGCGCCAGCAAATCGTCGAGGGGTTCGGCGTGCTGACCGGGCAGGATTTGTGGGACCCGCAATACCGCTTCCTGACCACCATCCCGTCGAAGGTCGATGGCAGCGAAGTAACCATGATCGTGCTGCTCGCGCTGGGCCTCAGTTTCCTCGCCACGCTCTACCCCGCGTGGAAGGCGGCGAACACCGATCCCGTGCAGGTGCTGCGTTATGAATAGTCCCGGCGTGAAACCGGTGGTCGAGCTCAAGCGGCTCACCCGCAGCTTCGAACAGGGCGGCGAGCGGATCGACGTGCTGCGCGGGGTCGATCTGGCGATCCGTCCGGGTGAGATCGTCGCGCTGCTCGGGCCGTCGGGATCGGGCAAGTCGACGCTGCTGCAGGCGGTCGGGCTGCTCGAAGGCGGGTTCGGCGGGGAGATCCTGATAGCCGGCCACTCGGCCGAGAAGTCGAATTCGCATGCTCGTACCGTGCTGCGCCGCGAACACCTGGGCTTCATCTACCAGTTCCATCACCTGCTGCCCGATTTCAATGCGCTGGAAAACGTGGTCCTGCCGCAGCTGGTAGCGGACAGGCCGCGCGCCGAAGCCGAGGCACGGGCGGAAGAACTGCTCGTCGCGCTGGGCCTCGGCCACCGGCTCGATCACCGCCCCAGCCAGCTGTCGGGCGGCGAACAGCAGCGCGTGGCGGTCGCTCGCGGGCTCGCCAACAAGCCCGATCTGGTGCTGGCGGACGAGCCCACCGGCAATCTCGACGAAGCGACTGCCGACAGGGTGTTGGGCGAGTTTCTCAGCCTTGTCCGGGGCGAGGGCAGCGCGGCGCTGATCGCGACGCATAACGAGCGGCTGGCGCAGAAGATGGACCGCGTCGTGCGCCTGCATGAAGGTGTGCTCGAATAGCGGACCCGTAGCGCGCTTCGCTCGTTGGTCGCTCAAAGGAGATTTTCATGACCGACCATCCGAGCACCTTCAAGGGCGACCACGACCACCACGGCGGCATTCAGTGGGACGACCGCGCCAGCCTGCACCACACCGGCGACGGCAATGGCGTGCTCGACGGTGCCAAGGGCCTGCGCAGCGGCAGCTTCGCCGAACTGGTCCGCCATCTGATGCTGCTGCCCGAGCACGAACGCGCCGATTATTACATCGAGAAGGCGGGCGACCGCGAATACCATGCCGCGGAGATCGCGGAACTGTCCAAGCGCCCCGATTTCCCGCGCGAGTGATGCGGCGCCGCGCTTGGCTGCGCCCGCGCTATCGATACAGGAAACTGCAAGAGCATGACCACCATCGCCGACTTCACCGTCGCCACCAACAGGGGCGAACCGCTCGAGCTGAAGGACAAGCTCGGCACCGTACTGCTGGTGGTCAACACCGCCAGCAAATGCGGCTTCACCCCTCAGTATGACGGGCTTGAAGAGCTGTACCAGCGGTTCGGCGACCGCGGTTTCGAGGTGCTCGCCTTTCCCTGCAACCAGTTCGGCGGGCAGGAGCCGGGCGATGCGGGCGAGATTGCCGAATTCTGCAAGGTCAATTTCGGGCTGACCTTTCCGCTGATGGCGAAAGTCGACGTCAATGGCGACAATGCCAGCTCGCTGTTCGACTGGATGAAGCGCGAACAGCCCGGACTGATGGGATCGAAGGCGATCAAGTGGAACTTCACCAAATTCCTGATCGACCGCGAAGGCCGCGTGGTCGAACGCTACGGGCCGGCGGACAAGCCGCAAGGTATCGCCAGGGATATCGAAAAGCTCCTGTAGCTGCCAGGCAAGGACTGTCGCCTCTACCTAGGCAGGGACCCGGGTGATCCAGCCTCTGGCGGATCGTTTCCGTTATCTGGATCCCTGCCTTGGCCGGGATGACGGAACGGAGGAAAGCGCGGGGCGCGCGGGTTGGCGAATCCCCTCCCGCGCCGCATATTGGCACGCATGTCCTTCAAGCCCTTCGTCCCGTTCCGTATCCTGTCGGCCTATACCATGCTGGAAGGGGCGATCGATCCGAAGGCAATGGCCAAGCTGGCCAAGGAACGCGGCTTTCCGGCTGTCGCGATTGCCGATCGCAACGGGCTCTACGGCGCGGTCATGTTCGCCAATGCCTGCAAGGCCGAAGGCATCCAGCCGATCATCGGCACGCTGCTGGGCGTGGCGCGCCCGAGCCGCGACGAAGGGGCGGAAGGCAAGCAGGTCGATTACCTGCCGCTCTACGCGCAGGACGAGGCTGGGTACGACAATCTGTGCCATCTCGTGTCGAAGGCGCATCTCGAACGCCCGCTCGAATTCGAACCGCACGTCCGGATCGGCGACCTTGATGGCCGCACCGACGGCTTGATCGCCTTCACCGGTGCGAGCGAAGGCGCGGTCACGCGGCTGCTTGCCGAAGGCCAACAGAGCCATGCCGAGGCCCTGCTGGACCGCCTGCAGGCGCTGTTCCCCGACCGGCTCTACATCGAACTGGCGCGGCGCGGCGACCCGGTCGAGGAGCGCGCCGAAGCCGCGCTGGTCGATCTCGCCTATGCGCGCGACCTGCCGCTGGTGGCGACCAATCCCGCCAATTTCGCCGAGCCGCACATGCACAAAGCGCATGACGCGATGCTGTGCATTGCCGGCTCGACGCATGTCGATGCGGAGGAACGCACGCGGTCGAACCCCGAAAGCTATGTGAAGACCTACCACATGATGGAGGAGGCCTTCGCCGACCTGCCCGAAGCGGTGCAAAACACCGTGGTGGTGGCGCAGCGCTGCGCCTATGCGCCGCCCTATCGCAAGCCGATCCTGCCCAGCCTCGCTGGCGACCTCGAAGGCGAGGCGCGCGCGCTGGAGGAAGATGCGCGCAAGGGGCTGGAGGCGCGGCTAGAACCCTATGGCGAGATGAGCGAGGAGAAACGCAAGGTCTATTTCGACCGGCTGCAGTTCGAGGTCGACATCATCAACCAGATGGGCTTCCCGGGCTACTTCCTGATCGTTGCCGACTTCATCAAATGGGCCAAGGACCACGATATTCCCGTGGGACCGGGGCGTGGCTCGGGCGCGGGCAGCCTCGTCGCCTGGGCGCTGACGATCACCGATCTCGACCCGATCCAGCTCGGCCTGCTGTTCGAACGCTTCCTCAATCCCGAACGCGTCTCGATGCCCGACTTCGACATCGACTTCTGCGAAACCCGACGCGGCGAGGTGATCCGTTACGTCCAGCAGAAATACGGCCACGACCACGTCGCGCAGATCATTACCTTCGGCAAGCTCAAGGCGCGCGCGGTGCTGCGCGATACGGGGCGGATCCTGCAGATGAGCTACGGCCATGTCGACCGGCTGTGCAAGATGGTGCCCAATCACCCGACCGACCCGTGGACGCTGCCACGCGCGCTCAACGGCGCCGCCGATTTCAAGAACGAATACGACAATGACAACGAGGTGAAGCGCCTCGTCGACCTGGCGATGCAGCTCGAAGGCTTCCCGCGCAACAGTTCGACCCATGCGGCGGGCGTGGTGATCGGCGACCGGCCGCTGGCCAAGCTGGTGCCGCTCTACCGCGATCCGCGTTCGGACATGCCGGTGACACAGTACGACATGAAGAATGTCGAGAGCTCGGGACTGGTCAAGTTCGACTTCCTCGGGCTCAAGACGCTGTCGGTGCTCAAGAAGGCGGTCGATCTGCTCAAGCGGCGCGAGATCGACATCGACCTGTCGCAGCTGCCGCTCGACGATCCCAAGGTCTACGAACTGATGAAGGCGGGCAACACGGTGGGCGTGTTCCAGCTGGAATCGGAAGGCATGCGGCGCACGCTGACTGCAGTGAAGCCGACCAATTTCGGCGACATCATCGCGCTCGTCTCGCTCTACCGCCCGGGCCCGATGGACAACATCCCGCTGTTCGGCAAGCGCAAGGCAGGCGAGGTCGCGATCGAGTTTCCGCATGCCAAGCTCGAAGGCATCCTGGCCGAGACCTACGGCATCTTCGTCTACCAGGAACAGGTCATGCAGGCGGCGCAGATCCTCGCGGGCTATTCGCTCGGCGATGCCGATCTGCTGCGCCGCGCGATGGGCAAGAAGGTCCAGGCCGAGATGGACATCCAGCGCGAACGCTTTGTCACCGGGTGCAAGGAAGTCAGCGGGATCGAGAAGGCCGAGGCCAATGCGCTGTTCGATTTGATCGACAAGTTCGCCGGCTACGGTTTCAACAAGTCGCACGCCGCCGCTTATGCGCTGCTCGCCTACCAGACCGCGTGGCTCAAGGCGCATTACCCGGAAGAATTCTACGCCGCCTCGATGTGTTTCGACATGCACCAGTCCGAAAAGCTGGCGATCTTCGTCGACGACGCGCGCCGCGGCGGGATCACGGTGCTGCCGCCCTCGCTCAATCATTCGGAGGCCGAATATACCGTCGAGCAGACCGACGACGGTTACGCCGTGCGCTACGCGCTGGCGGGCATCCGCAATGTCGGCGAACGCGCGATGGAAGCGATCGTCGAGGAACGCGAGGCGGCGGGCCGGTTCGAAAGCCTCAAGGACCTGTTCGAACGCCTGCCCAAGGGCTCGATGAATTCGCGCCAGCTCGAGGCATTGATCAGCGCGGGCGCGCTCGACGAATTCGAAGCCAACCGCGCCAAGCTGATGGCCAATGCGGACATGCTCTTGGCCGTGGCCGACGCGGCCGAGCGCGAACGCTCGAGCGGGCAGGCGGGCCTGTTCGGCGGCGAGGATTTAGCGGTCGATGACGATCTGCGACTGAAGGACGCGGAAGACTGGTCGCTCAGCGAAGCGCGCGCCCGCGAGAAGGAGAACATGGGCTTCTCCTTCAAGCAGCATGCTACCGCCGCCTATCGCGAGATCGCCAGCGCGCAAGGCGCACGTTCGCACGCCTCGCTGATGTCCGGCGGCGTGCCTGGTGGCGGGCGCATGGGCGCGGTGATGGCGGTGCAGGTCGAAGGCGCCAGCAAGGGCACGACCAAGCGCGGCAAGCCCTTCATCCGCGCCGATTTCTCCGACGCCTCCGGCCAGTTCAGCGCCGCCTGTTTCGAAGAGGGGCTGGTCGAGAAGTTCCTCGAATGGGCCAGGAATGGCACCTGCGTGAAGCTCGATGTCGAACTCGACAGCCCGAGCCCCGACGAACCGCCGCGGATCACCGTGCGCGGGGCGGTCCCGCTCGACGCGGTGCGCGGGAGCATGGCGATGCTGCTGACGCTGGAGGTCGAGAGTGTCGAGGCGGTGACCCAGCTGGCGCTGGCGCTGGGCGAGGGCGGGCAGGGGGGCGACGAGGCGGTCGCAACGCTGCTCACCGGCGACCCCACCCCGCCTGTCGTGCGGCTGGGCCGAACATTTTCTATCGACGGCGAGCTCGCCGAACGCTTGGCAAGCGTGCCCGGCCTTGCCAAGGTGCAGTTAACCGCGCGACGGGGGAAGGCAAACCTGCGCCTCGTCGCTTGATCTGGGACCTGATTGGGTGAGAGGAATACATATGTCGCTTGGCGCGATGCAGGACTGGAGCATGCGGATCTCGCATGTGATCGACCACGCAGCCCGGGAAGCCCCGAACCGTGAAATCGTCACCCGCTGGGCGGATGGCAGCGAGACCCGCACCGACTGGGCGGGCGTGCGCCAGGATGCGAAGAAGATGAGCCAGGCGCTGCAGGCGCTGGGCCTCGGCAAGGGCGACAAGGTTGCCAGCCTCGCCATGAACCACGCGCGCCACCTGGTCAGCTGGTTCGGCGTCGCGGGGATGGGCGGCGTGCTGCACACCTGCAATCCGCGCCTGTTCGAGGACCAGCTCGAATACATCGTCAATCACGCCGAGGATAAGGTGATGATCTACGATGCGGCGTTCCAGCCGATCGTGGACAAGATGCGCGACAAATGGCCCACGGTCGAACATTACATCTGCTTCGACAGCGGCGAGCACACCACCAGCTTCGAAGACTGGATCGGCGAGCAGGACGGCGATTTCGAATGGGTCGATGGCGACGAGCGCGATCCCTGCATGATCTGCTATACCAGCGGCACCACGGGCAACCCCAAGGGCGTGCAGTACGAGCATCGCTCGACGCTGCTGCACGCGCTGGCCGGACTGCAGCCGTCGACCTTCAACTTTACCGCGTCCTCGGTGATGCTCCCGGTGGTGCCGATGTTCCACGCGGCCAGCTGGGGCCTGCCCTATGCCGGGGCGATGGCGGGGATCAAATTCGTCTTCAGCGCGGTCAACGACCCAGCGGTGCTCGACGAGGTGATGAAGACCGAAAAGGTCACCAATTCCGCAGGCGTGCCCACGGTGTGGCTGGCGCATTTCCAGTATTGCGACGCCAACAATCTCGAACTGCCCAAGCTGCGCGCGGCGACGATCGGGGGTTCGGCCGCGCCGCGCTTCATGATCGAACGGCTGATGAAGAACGGCACGCGCGTCCAGCATGCCTGGGGGATGACCGAGACCTCGCCGATCGGCACCGTTGGCGGCCCCACGGCCGACTGGGACCAGCTGACCTTCGACCAGAAGGTCGAGAAGACGATGAAGCAGGGTCGTCCGATCTTCGGCGTGGAACTGCGCACGGTGGATCTCGATGATCCGACCAAGGTACTGCCGCGCGATGGTGAAAGCTCGGGCGCGCTGCATATCCGCGGGCCCTGGGTGGTGAAGCGCTATTTCAAGGCCGAGGAAGACGCGATCGATGCGGACGGCTGGTTCAACACCGGCGACGTGGCGATCCTGCATCCCGACGGCACGATGCAGATCACCGACCGGACCAAGGACGTGATCAAGTCGGGCGGCGAATGGATCAGCTCGGTCGAACTCGAAAACGCCGCGGTGGGCCACCCGGCGGTCGCCGAAGCCGCCGCGATCGGCATGATGCATCCCAAGTGGGACGAACGGCCGGTGCTGTTCGTGGTCAAGCAGGAAGGCAAGGAAGTCACCGCGGAAGAGGTGATCAACTTCCTGTCCGACAAGGTCGCCAAGTGGTGGCTACCCGATGCGGTCGAATTCGTCGACGACATCCCGCACACCGCGACGGGCAAGATCAGCAAGAAGGATCTGCGCGACCGCTTCAGCGACTACGCGCTGGAGATCTGACCATGGCCAGCAGCTATATCGATCCGAGCCCCGCGAACTTCCAGGCGTTCAAGGACCTGCCGCGCGACGAGCCGATCCACATGCTCAACCTGCTCGAATATCGCGAGCAGGCGGAATATCCGGAAGGTCACGAACACGTCGGCAAGGGCTGGAGCGGGCGGCGCGCCTATGAGGAATACGGCAAGACCAGCGGCCCGATCTTCCGCCGCGTGGGTGGCACCATAGTCTGGCGCGGTGCGTTCCAGACCATGGTCACCGGCCCCGATGCCAAGCGCTGGCACGACGGCTTCATTGCGCACTATCCCAATGCCGGCGCCTTCTTTGAAATGATCAAGGATCCCGAATACCAGCAGGCAGTGGTCAACCGCACCGCCGCGCTGGTCGACAGCCGCCTGATGCGCTTCACGCCAGGCGAGGCGGGCGAGGGGTTCTAGCCTCCCCGGTACGGGGAGGGGGACCACGAAGTGGTGGAGGGGCACCTTCACCGCTCAGGCATGTCGCTCGCTCGGGCGTCGCAGATTTCCAGTAAGCGCGTCATCGTCGCTTCGATATCGTCTATCACTGCCGCGGCTGGGATCCGCGCAGTTGCGATTCCCTGCGAGCGCAGGAACGCCGATTTGGCCCGGTCCCTTTTTATCGTTTCCGCGCTGTCATGCGCCCAGCCGTCGATCTCGATGGCGAGCCGCAGCCGCGCGCAATAGAAGTCGATGATGTAAACGCCGGCAGGATGCTGGCGGCGGAACTTGTGACCGCGCTGGCGGCCGCGAAGGTGTTGCCAAAGAATTCGTTCGGGCACCGACATTTCGCTGCGTAACTGCCGTGCACGTTTGACCGTTTCCCGTGGCCCTGTGATCATAGGATGTGCCCCTCCACCGCCTTCGGCGGTCCCCCTCCCCAGGGTGGGGAGGCTGTCATAGCAACCGCATCTGACCGCCGACTGCTGGCGGCCTGAACTTCGTGCAATCCAGCTCGAACTTCGCCTTGCCCATTCCGGCGCGCTTGCAGGCAAGGCGGAAGCGCGCGCGGAAGAGGTCGGCCCACACGCCGCTGGGCTTCATGCGCGTGTTGAAATCAGGATCGTTGTCGCGCCCGCCGCGGATCGAGCGGACGATGCTCATCACCTTGTCGCCGCGCTCGGGATAATGGACCGATAGCCATTCGCGGAACAGCGGGGCGACCTCATGCGGCAGGCGCAGTGGGATCCAGCCGACGCTGTCGACCCCGAGCGCGACCGCTCGCTGGACGATTTCCTCCATGAACTCGTCGGTAATCGCGGGAATGATCGGCGAGACCGAGCAATGCGTCGGGACCCCCGCCGCGGCCAGCCTCCCCAGCGCCTGCAGCCGCTTGGCCGGGGCCGCCGCGCGCGGTTCGAGCTTGCCCGATAGTTTCGGGTCGAGCGAAGTGACCGAGATCGCCACCGCCACCAGCCGCCGCTCGGCCAGCTCGGCCAGCAGGTCGAGATCGGCGAGCACGCGGTCGGATTTGGTGGTGATCGTAACCGGATGGCGCGCGTCGAGGCACACTTCGAGCACCTGCCGCGTGATCCGGTAGCGCGCCTCGATCGGCTGGTAGGGATCCGTATTGGTCCCCATCGCCAGCGGGCGGGGGCGGTATTTGGGCTTGGCCAGCGTGGCGCGCAGCAGTTCCGCCGCATTGGGCTTGGCGAATAGCTTGGTTTCGAAATCAAGCCCGGGCGAGAGATCGTGATAGGCATGCGTGGGGCGCGCAAAGCAATAGACGCAGCCATGTTCGCAGCCACGATAGGCGTTGACCGAGCGGTCGAAGGGCACGTCGGGCGACTGGTTGAAGCTGAGGATGGTCTTGGGGAATTCCTCGGTCACTTCGGTGCGCAGTTTTACCGGCGGGCCCTCATCAGGCGCGACGAGCTGCTCCATATGATCGCGCCAGTCGCCGTCTTCCTCGCGCGTGGCGAGGCCGAAGCGCGTAGGCACCGCCGCGCCCTGTGCGCCGCGTCCTGATATAGCAGGGGCGAGTCGTCGTTCCATATGTGAGAACATATATAGAACAAGAGTGGTGCGCCAGTCGGAATTGGTGGGTGGCAGCGGGCTAGCGCGGCAACCTACCGCGCTCTTACAATCGTTCCGTCATCCCCGCGAAGGCGGGGATCCCGCTGCTGTTTCGCATGCCCAAAGTTAGCGGGACCCCCGCCTTCGCGGGGGTGACGGGGGTGGATGGGGTTCGAAGCGTCCTGGTCGGGCCCGTGCCCCTCTGGTTGCGGCTGCTAGCCTCCTCCATCTCCCCCATTTGGCTGACGCAGAACGGGGGGATACTTAGTGCCTATCGTTCCCTGAGCCGCGGCATCAGTTCGACGAAATTGCAGGGGCGGAAGCGGCTGTCGAGCTGGTGGTGGAGGATCTTGTCCCAGCCGTCTTTCACCGCGCCGTTCGATCCGGGCAGCGCGAAGATATAGGTGCCGCGCGCAAGCACGGCGCAGGCGCGGCTCTGGATCGTGCTGACGCCGATCGTTTCGTAGCTGAGCCAGCGGAACAGCTCGCCGAAGCCGGGAATGTCCTTGTCCTTCACGCGGTCGAGCGCTTCGGGCGTGACGTCGCGCCCGGTGAGGCCGGTGCCGCCGGTGGTGATCACGCAATCGACCATTTCATCGTCGATCCAGCGGTGCAGGTGTGCGGCGATCTCGTTCTTGCTGTCGCGGCTGATCTCGCGCGCGGCGAGTTCGTGCCCGGCATCGGCGATGCGCGCGGCGAGGATGTCGCCCGAGCTGTCGTCGGCCCGCGAGCGCGTGTCGGAGACGGTCAGCAGCGCAATACGCACCGGCTGGAACGGGCGGCTTTCATCGATCGGCATCAGCGCACCTTCGGGAATTGCGGCCAGTCGTTCTCGGCCAGGTCGATCCGGCTGGGCGCGGGGGCATCGGCCTGCCGCAAATACATCCAGTAATTGCGCATCACCACCGCGACATAGCCGCGCGTTTCCCAATAGGGGATGCTTTCCATGTAGAGCAGCGGGTCGCCCGCATCGCGGATTTCGCTTTCCCAGCGCGCCACGGGCGAGGGACCGGCATTGTAGGCCGCCATGATCTTGGGCAGCCGCCCCTGCGTATAGCCCGCGGTCGACAGCGATTCGAGCGTGCGCTGGCCGAAGGCGAGATTGACCGCGGGGTCCTTGAGATCGGCATTGCTGCTCATGTTGATCGAGGCGGCATATTCGCGCTGCGTGATCGGCATGATCTGCATCAGCCCGATCGCGCCCGCGGGGCTGACCACGCGTTCGCGGAAATTCAATTCCTGCAGCGCATGCGCAAAAGCCAGCGCCGGGTCGACGCGCCAGCCGCCCACCGGGGTGCGGAAGGTGACGGGGTAGCGCAGGCTGGGATGCGCGCCTTCGCCGCGCGGCGCGTTATAGGCCATGAAGGTCTGCGCGCCGGTCAGCCCGAGTGCGCGCGCCAGCCGCGACAGCGCGGGGTAATCGTCGGGATCACCCGTGCGAACCAGCCAGACCAGATCGTCCGCCGCCTCGTCGCGCCGCCCGATTTCGGCGAGCATGACTGCCTGCTGGACCGCATCTTCATCGCGCAGCCGCCGCCAATCGGCTTCGGTCAGGTCGGGCTGGGCGTGCGTTTCGGGCAATTCGCGGCCCAGTTGCTCATGCGCGAGCATGCCATAGAGCGTTTCGGGGAAGCGCGCCGCGCCGCGCAATTGTTCGTCGGATTTTTCGGGGAAGCGGCAGCGGATCAGGGCGCGGCTGGCCCAGTAATGCGCAGCGGCAGTGAGGTTGGGATTGGTCGATGCGGCGGCGCTGCGCTGGAACGCCTCGGCCGCCTTGTCGCAATCGCCCAGCCGCCATGCCGCGAGCCCTGCGGCCCAGTCGCCCTCGGCGACCCACGGGCCGCTGCCATTGTCGCGCACGGTATCCGCCAGTGCCCAGGCCTGCGCATCCTGGTTCTCGATGTAATAGCTCCACGCGACGCGGTAGCGCCATTCGGCGCGCGCCTGCGGGCTCAGCGTGGCATCGACCCCGTCGAGCAGCAGCCGGGCGCCGTCGGGATCGTCATTGGTGATATGCTCGAGGATTGCGGCCCGTACGCTGGCGGGCATGGTCCCGTCGTTGATCGTGCCGGGGCGGATGCGCTTGCTCGACCCCGGCTGGCGGACGAGATCGCGTGCGCCGGACAGGCGCGGCGGATTTTCCAGCCCGCGCGTCTGCCCCAGCCGGACCATCGCCTCGGCCTGCGGCAGCTGCGCATAGCGCGCCAGCCATGCCTCGATCCGCGGCAGTTCGATCCGCGGGCTTTCGGGGTGCAGGTAATAGGCCGCCAGCGCGGCGCCATGCAGCGGCCCTTCGCTGCGTCCGGCAAGCATGACTTCGACCCGGTCCCAGTTGCGCGCCTCGATCGCGGCGAACAGCGATGCGTAATAGCCGCGCTCGTCAGCCGACAGCAGCTGCGGCAGAGCGGCGGCGTGCGAGCGGGTAAAATAGTCGACGCTGTCGCCCTGGCCCATCACGGGCGCGGCCGAGGCGAGCGCGGATGCCGCTAGAGCGGCGGCGGCGAGGGGGCGTAGGATCATCGGGTCCAGTCCAGCCAGCGGTTCCAGAAATTCTCCCGGCGCACGGCCGAGCGGGCGAGATTGCGCAGGTCGGGTGCGGCCAGCAGCGCATGGGGCGAGCCGTTGCAATCGACCGACAACGGCTCGCGCGCCTGTTCGGGCGCGATGCCGAACAGCGCGAGCTGCGCGCGGCCGCAAAGCAGGACTCGCTGCGGCGCGGCGAGCGCGATGTGGTGTCGCAGGACCTGGCCCAGGCCGGCTGCCGCCAGTCGGTCCCATTCGGGCATGGCCATCGGCGCGGGCAGCGCGCTGGCGAAATAGACCTCGTGCTCGGCGATCCCCATCGCGCGCAGCATGGCCGCGCAGAAGGGGGCGGCGCCGCCGGTCAGCAGGCCATCGCCATCGTCGTCGAACGGCTGCGGCAGGACAATCATTAGCCGGGCTCCGGCAACCCCGCGCGGCGGCACGCGGCGGTCGAGCGCGCCTTCGGCCAGTGCGGTGTCGGTCATCCACCATTCGCGAAATTTTTCGAGCGTGGCGGGCAGGGCTGCGGGGTCGATTGCGAGCGAGTGGGCGCCGGGCTGTTCGAGCGCGCGTTCGAGCGCGGTCTTGCGCTGGATCGGCGGCGGGGCGGGCGGGGGCGGGGCCGCTACGGCATTCTCGCTCTCGGGCTCGACCAGCCAGCCGCTCGCCTCATCCGCGAAATCGGCATCGACCCCGGCCTCGCGCCACCAGTCGAGCGCGCCTTCGAGGCTCTCCAGCGCGGTGAAATCGCGTGTGTTCAGGGGATCGGCGTGCATCATTCCTCGGTCCGCAGGTCTTGACCTCAATAGCGCCACCAATCAAGGCACTCTCACAAGTTACGCGACGAAAAGAGAGAGTCATGAGCGAACGCGAATCGATGCCCTGCGACGTCGTCATCATCGGCGGCGGTGTCGCCGGCCTGGCAGCGGCAATCCGGTTGAAGCAGATCAACGAGGACCTCGAGGTCGTGGTGCTCGAGAAGGGCAGCGAAATCGGTGCGCACATCCTGTCGGGCGCCGTGGTCGACCCCCGGGCACTGGACGAACTGCTGCCCGAATGGCGCGACATGGACTGCCCGATGGCGGAAACCCCGGTGACCGAGAACCACCACTGGGTGCTGTCCGAAACCGGCCAGTCCGACCTGCCCGAATTCCTGCTCCCGCCCTTCATGGGCAATCACGGCAATTACACCGGTTCGCTGGGCAATCTGGCGCGCTGGCTGGGCGAACAGGCCGAGGGCCTGGGCGTGATGGTCTTCCCCGGCTTCCCCGCCGCCGAAGTGCTGTTCGACGAGCAGGGCGCGGTTACCGGCGTGGTAACGCAGGACATGGGCATCGCCGAAGATGGCTCGCAGAAGGGCGATTACCAGCCGGGGATGGAGATCCACGCGAAATACACGCTCTTCGCCGAGGGTGCGCGCGGCAATCTGACCAAGAAGATGAAGGCGAAATACGACCTCGAGGCCGATTGCGAGCCGCAGGTCTACGGCCTCGGCATCAAGGAACTGTGGGATATCGATCCCGCCAAGCACGAGCCCGGCCGCGTGATTCACACGCAGGGCTGGCCGCTGAGCGAGAGCGGCACCTGGGGCGGCGGGTTCCTCTACCACCAGGCCAATGGCCAGGTCGCGCTCGGCTTCGTCACCGCGCTCGATTACAAGAACCCCTACGTTTCGCCCTACCAGGAATTCCAGCGTTGGAAGCACCATCCGGCGATCGCGGCAATTCTCGAAGGCGGCAAGCGCGTCGCCTATGGCGGCCGCGTCATCAACGAGGGCGGCTGGCAGTCGGTCCCCAAGCTGGCCTTCCCCGGCGGCGCGCTGATCGGCTGCGCCGCGGGCTTCGTCAATGTCCCGCGGATCAAGGGCAGCCACACCGCGATGAAGAGCGGGATGCTGGCGGCCGAGAGCATCGCTGCGGCGATTGCCGGCGGCGCCGAGCATAGCGAGCTGATGGATTACGACGCCGCGGTCCGGTCGAGCTGGATTGCCGAAGAGCTCAAGAAGGTGAAGAACGCGCAGCCCGCGGTGGCCAAGTGGGGCGAAGACCTCGGCACCGTGCTGGCCGGCATCGACATGTGGATGCGCACGCTCAAGATCGGCCTGCCGATCACGATGAAGCACCACCGCGACCACGAGATGCTGCAGCGCGCCGACCTGCATCAGAAGATCGCCTATCCCAAGCCCGACGGGAAGCTGAGCTTCGACAAGCTGACCAATGTCGCCTTCAGCTACACCAACCACGCCGAGGACCAGCCGGTCCATCTGAAGGTGTGCGACTGGGAGCTGCAGAAGACCAGCGAACTGGCCGAATACGACGGCCCGTCGAACCGCTATTGCCCCGCTGGCGTCTACGAATGGCTTGCCGACGAGGACACGGGCGAGATGAAGTTCCAGATCAACTCGCAGAACTGCATCCACTGCAAGACCTGCGACATCAAGGATCCGAACCAGAACATCGAATGGACCACGCCCGAAGGCGGGGGCGGCCCGAACTACCCGAATATGTGATCGCCGGCGTCGCTTGCTCTGTCATTGCGAGGAGCGAAGCGACGCGGCAATCCACGGCAGCGCCCTGGATTGCTTCGCTTCGCTCGCAATGACGTGGGAGCCTACGGGTGGCCATTGCTGAGACCGCCTACGCCAAGATCAACCTCGCGCTGCATGTCCGCAGGCGGCGCGAGGATGGCTATCACGAGCTCGAGACGCTGTTCGCTTTCGTCGATACGGGCGATGTGCTGACGGCGCGCAGTGCGGCTCAGGACAGCGTCACCGTCTTCGGCGAATTCGCCGGCGGGCTCGACGATCCGTTCGACAACCTCGTCGCCAAGGCGCTGGGCAAGCTCCCGCGCGCCGATGGGCTGGCGGTTACGCTCGAGAAGAACCTGCCCGTCGCGGCGGGGTTGGGGGGCGGATCGGCCGATGCCGGCGCGGTCTTCCGCGTGGTGCAGGCGCGCTTCGGCCTGCCCGAGGACTGGCACGCGCGCGCCGCCGCGCTCGGCGCCGATGTGCCCGCCTGCGTCGAGAGCCGCACCTGTGTCGGCCGGGGGACCGGAACCGAGCTGGAGGCGGCGGACGACAGCCTTGCCGGCACCCCGGTGTTGCTGGTCAATCCGCGCTTCCCGCTCGCCACCGGTCCGGTGTTCGGGCACTGGGATGGCCAGGACCGCGGCGCACTGCCTGCCGGGGATGCGCGGAGCGTGGCAATCGCGGGCCGCAACGACCTCGAGGGGCCGGCAATTTCGCTATGTCCGCAGATCGCCGGGGTGCTGGCGGAATTGGGCGGAACATCGCCCATCCTCGCCCGTATGTCGGGCTCGGGCGCGACGTGTTTTGCGCTCTACGAAAGCGTCGCGGCGCGTGACGCGGCAGCTTCGCAGATCGGCAAGCTCCACACGGACTGGTGGCAGATGAAAGGGCTCCTGCGATGATGATCGACAACCTCCCCTACCGCCAGGTCGCGGTCGACGACCTGCGTCCGGGAGGGCTGCTGTGCGTCGCCGACCACGCCTCCAACCACGTCCCCGAAGACATCGAGCTGGGCATCGACCCGGCCTTGCTCGACGCGCATATCGCGGTCGATATCGGTGTCGAGGGCATTGCCGACCGGTTGGCCCGGCGCCACGGCATGCCCGCGCATATCGCCACGGTCAGCCGCCTCGTGTGCGACCTGCATCGGCGCGAGGACGATCCCGCAGCGGTGCCGAGCGAGAGCGACGGGACGCTGATCCCCGGCAATATCGGCGCCAATGTCGAAGCCCGGCTGGACCGGTTCCACCGTCCGTATCATGCCGCGCTGGCCGAACTGATCGCGCGGGCCCAGCCGCGCCTGATCCTGGCGCTGCACAGCTTCACGCCGAAAATGGCCACCAGCGACGAACAGCGCCCGTGGGAAGTCGCGCTGCTTTACAACCAGGACGACCGCGCGGCGCGCCATGCGATCCGCCTGTTCGGCGAGCAGGGCCTCAATGTGGGCGACAACCAGCCCTATTCCGGCAAGCAGCTCAATGCGACGATGGACCGCCACGCCGAGGCGCAGGGCATCCCCTATTGCACGGTCGAAATCCGCCAGGACCAGATCGGCACCGCCGCCGGACAGGCGCGCTGGGCGACGCTGCTGGCCGATGTGATGGGCCGCGTCGCGCTCGAGGTCTGAGGAGGCGCTTCGTCGCTTGCGGTTTGCGGAGCGTCGATACCGCACGCCAAGACGCGAAGACAGGTTTCCTCGCGCTTTCCCGTCATCCCCGCGAAGGCGGGGATCCAGCTGACGTGGCGTTAAAGAACGAAGGTCATCTGGGCCACTGCCTCCGCAGGGGCGACGCGGCGGATGCGGGGGGCTGACGGTTCCTCCGCTCCCCAGCGCGCAAATCCCGCATCTAGCTTCGCGTAAAGATTTTCCGCTTCGACCCGCACCCGCGATCCTCTAGTCTGTCCTCCTCCCCGAAGCCGACCGGACCAATATCATGCCTGCCTATCGTTCCCGCACCACCACCCACGGCCGCAACATGGCCGGCGCGCGCGGATTGTGGCGCGCGACGGGGATGAAGGATGGCGACTTCGGCAAGCCGATCATCGCCGTGGTCAACAGCTTCACGCAGTTCGTGCCTGGCCATGTCCACCTCAAGGACCTCGGCCAGCTGGTCGCGCGCGAGATCGAGGCAGCGGGCGGCGTGGCCAAGGAATTCAACACCATCGCGGTCGATGACGGGATCGCCATGGGGCACGACGGCATGCTCTATTCGCTGCCTAGCCGCGACCTCATCGCCGACAGCGTCGAATATATGGTCAACGCGCATTGCGCTGATGCGATGGTGTGCATTTCCAATTGCGACAAGATCACACCGGGCATGCTGATGGCCTCGATGCGGCTCAACATCCCCAGCGTGTTCGTTTCGGGCGGGCCGATGGAAGCGGGCAAGGTCGTGGTGAAGGGCAAGGAAGTCGCGCTCGACCTGGTCGATGCGATGGTCGCGGCGGCGGATGAGAGCTACACCGACGAGGAAGTGACCGCGATCGAGCAGAACGCCTGCCCGACCTGCGGTTCGTGCAGCGGCATGTTCACTGCCAATTCGATGAACTGCCTGACCGAAGCGCTCGGCCTTTCGCTGCCCGGCAACGGGTCCACGCTGGCGACGCATGCCGACAGGCAGGGGTTGTTCGAACGCGCGGGACGGCTCGTGGTGGCGCTCGCCAAGCGCTATTACGAGGAAGACGACGCAAGCGTCCTGCCGCGCACCATCGCCAGCTTCGAGGCGTTCGAAAACGCGATGAGCCTCGATATCGCCATGGGCGGGTCGACCAACACCGTGCTGCATTTGCTGGCCGCCGCGCATGAAGCCGGGGTCGATTTCACCATGAAGGACATCGACCGGTTGAGCCGCCAGGTGCCCTGCCTGTCGAAGGTCGCGCCTGCCAAGGACGATGTCCACATGGAAGACGTGCACCGCGCCGGCGGCATCATGGCCATCCTCGGCGAACTCGAGAAGGCGGGGCTGCTCCACACCGCGCTGCCGACCGTCCACAGCCCGACCATGGCCGATGCGCTGGACGATTGGGATATCGGCCGCACGCAGAACAACACGGTGCGCAATTTCTTTGCCGCCGCGCCGGGCGGGGTGCCGACACAGACCGCCTTCAGCCAGTCCAACCGCTGGCCCGAACTCGATCTCGATCGCGAAAACGGGGTGATCCGCAGCGCCGAGCACGCCTTCAGCAAGGATGGCGGACTGGCAGTGCTTTACGGCAATATCGCGCGCGACGGCTGCATCGTGAAGACCGCGGGGGTCGATGAAAGCATTCTCACCTTCTCCGGTCCGGCGAAGGTTTACGAAAGCCAGGACGATGCGGTCACCGCGATCCTCACCGGGCAGGTGGTCGAGGGCGACGTGGTGGTAATCCGCTACGAAGGGCCGCGCGGCGGGCCGGGGATGCAGGAAATGCTCTATCCGACCAGCTACCTCAAGTCGAAGGGCCTCGGCGCAGGCTGCGCGCTGCTGACCGACGGACGCTTTTCGGGCGGCACATCGGGGCTGTCGATCGGCCACGTTTCGCCCGAAGCGGCCGAGGGTGGGACCATCGGCCTGGTCGAAGAGGGCGATCTGATCGAAATCTCGATTCCCGAGCGTACGATCACCCTCGCCGTGCCCGACGACATGCTGGCGGAGCGGCGCGCCGCGATGGAAGCGCGCGGGTGGCAACCGGTCAAGCCGCGCGACCGGCGCGTCTCGCCCGCACTCGAGGCCTATGCCGCCATGACCACCAGCGCCGCACGCGGGGCCATCCGCGATGTCGGGCAGCTGAAAAAGCGCTGACACTTGCCCCGCGGCCGCGCGCGTGGCAGCGGCGGCGGATGGTCAAACCAAGATCCCTTTTATGCGCGCCGCTGGCGGCGCTGGCGCTGGCCGGCTGCGATGTATCCCCCGGGATCGAGAGCGAAGGCGGCACCAGCGTCGCCTGCGCGCTCGGCGGCGCGAGCGACTTTGCCAGCGAATGCCGCCTGATCCAGAGCGGCGAGGGCACGGGCGCGGTGTATCTCATGCGGCATCCCGATGGCGGTTTCCGGACGCTGGTGCCTGCAGACACCCCCGCCGGCCTTGCCGAATCCGACGGGTCGCAGATCGCGACCAGCAAGCGCGAGGGGGGCGACATTGTCCTGATGATCGGCGACGACCGCTACCGCTGGAAGGAACCGGCCGATGAGTGAGCCCGTGTTGACGGTCGAGCAGACGCGCGCGGCTGAGCGTGCCGCAGTGGATGCCGGGACCAGCGAATGGGAACTGATGCAACGCGCCGGTCGCGGCGCGGCGCTGTGGGTCATGCGCGCGGCTGCCGGGCGCGGCGTGACGGTGCTGTGCGGGCCGGGCAACAATGGCGGCAACGGCTATGTTATTGCGCAATGCCTGCATCGCGCAGGCTATGCCGTCGATGTCGTCGCGCCGCGCGAACCCTCCAGCACTGCGGCGCGCACCGCGCGGGCGCATTACGAGGGTCCCGTGAGCGAAGCGGCCCGGCTGCAGCACCCCGTGGTGGTGGATTGCCTGTTCGGCTACGGGCTGTCCCGCGCAGTCGAGGGCCCCTTTACCGAACTGCTCGAAGAGCTCGAAGCAAATGACTGTTATCGTATCGCAATCGACGTGCCCAGCGCGGTCGAAAGCGACAGCGGCCGGGTGCTCGGACCGCTGCCCCGCTACGATCTTACGCTGGCGCTCGGGGCATGGAAACAGGCACATGCCCTGATGCCCTCGGTTGCCCGGATGGGGGCCCTGCGACGTGTTCCGATCGGGATCGAGACCGGGGGCGGAACCGCGGCGTTTGCCGCGCCGCCGCGGCTCGGCGCTCCGGCGGCCGATGCCCACAAATACCGGCGAGGCCTGCTTGCGATCGTCGCCGGCGCGATGCCCGGCGCACCGCTGCTGTCGTCCGAGGCGGCAATGCGCGCGGGGGCGGGCTATGTGAAATTGCTCAGCGAACACGCGCATCCCGATGCCCCCGCCGAACTGGTGATCGAGCAGGGGGATTTCGCCGGGGCCATTGCGGATGAGAGGATCGCGGCGCTCCTGGTCGGCCCCGGGCTGGGGCGCGACGGCGCTGCCCGTTCACGGCTCGCGGCGGTCCTCGGCCGGGGGTTGCCGGCGGTGCTCGACGCCGACGCGCTGCATCTGCTCGATGCTGGGCTGCTGGCGGAGGCCGATGCTTCGAAGCTGTGCGTTACCCCGCATGAAGGCGAACTGGCGGCGCTGTGCGCGGCGTTCGGCGTCACGGCGGAGTGCAAGCTCGACCGCGCACGGCGGCTTCATGACGTCACCGGGATGACCGTGCTGGCCAAGGGCGCAGACACGATACTCGTGGCTGGCGGCATGACGTCATTCTTCCCGCGCGGGTCCAGCTGGCTTTCGGTCGCGGGCACCGGCAACGTCCTTGCCGGCATCTTCGCTTCGCGGCTCGCGGTACACGGCAATACGCGCCGCGCTGGCGAAGAAGCGGTGTGGTTGCATCACGAAGCGGCGCGGCGCGCGGGTCCTGCCTTTACTGCCGGCGAGCTGGCCTGGGCGGTCCGGACCGCAATGGAGACATTTCTGTGAGCGACAGCGAGATCATCGAACGGATCGCCGCCCGCGGTGACGGCATCACGGCATCGGGCCGCCACGTCGCGGGCGCTGTACCCGGCGACGCGGTTGCCGCCGATGGGACGCTGGTTGCCGGGCCGCATCATGTCACGCCCCCGTGCCGCCATTTCCCGGAATGCGGCGGCTGCCAGTTGCAGCAGGCCGATGAAACCGCGCTGCGCCAGTTCGTTACCGACCGGGTCGTCCATGCCGCCGAAGGGCAGGGCATTGCCATCGGCGAGGTGCTGCCGACGCATCTCTCGCCAGCCAATTCGCGGCGCCGCGCGACGCTGCACGCGCTGCGCACGGCCCGGGGTGCAGTGCTCGGTTTTCGCGAAGGCGGGGCGCATCGCATCGTCGACATGCGCGAATGCCACATCCTCGTGCCCGAGCTATTCGCACTGGTGGGGCCGCTGCGTTCGCTGGTTGCCGAACATGGGGCACGCCAGCCGGTCGATATCGAACTCACGCTGGTCGACGAAGGCGTGGACTGCACGCTCAAGGGGATCGAGGCGGATGGCCTCGCGGCGACCGAGGCGCTGCTCGATTTCGCGCGCGACAATGCGCTCGCCCGGCTCTCGCTCGATCGCGGTTTCGGCCCCGAGACCGTGTGGGAACCGCAGCCGCTGACGGTCACGCTCGGCTCGTTCCCGGTACCCTTCCCGCAGGGCAGTTTCCTGCAGCCCACCAAGGATGGGGAGGGCGTGCTGGTCGGCGATGCACGCGCCTTCCTCGACGGGGCGACGACGATTGCGGATCTGTTTTCGGGTCTCGGGACCTTCGCGTTCGCGCTGGCGGGGCCGCGCAAGGTGCTGGCGGCCGAGGCCGCGCGCGACGCGCATCTGGCGTGCAAGGCCGCGGCCAACATGCGCGGTGTGCCCGTGCTTGCGCTGCACCGCGACCTGTTCCGCAATCCCTTGCAGTCCGAGGAAGCCGGGCGCTTCGGCGCGATCCTGCTCGATCCGCCGCGCGCGGGTGCGCGCGACCAGGTGGCGCAGATTGCTGCCAGCGATGCCGCGCGCGTGGCATATGTCAGCTGCAATCCTGCCAGCTGGGCGCGCGATGCGAGGACGCTGGTCGAGGCGGGGTTCAGGCTCGAAAAGCTGCGTCCAGTCGGCCAGTTCCGCTGGTCGACGCATGTCGAGCTGTCGAGCTACTTCACCCGGTAGGCACGCAGCGTTTCGAGCAGGCGGGCGCGCAGCCAGGCGCGCGCTTCGCCATCCGAAAAGGCGTGATCCGCCCCCGGGCACCGCGCGATCCGCTCATCGTCTGCATCCCAGCGCTCGGCAAAGACTTGCGCGGTGCGATCGGCTTCGGCGAGCAGGAAGCGCACCGGCCCGCCAAAGCTGTCGAGCCCGCTCTTCATCTGGTCGGCGAGCGACGAGGGGGTGCTGCGCGGGCGCATCGCCTTGACCATCCCGCGCGACAGTTTCTTTAGGTCGACACCGCCTGAAAGGAGCCGGGCAAGTTCCTGCGGATTCTTCAGTTTTTGTGCATAGCGCGAACGGATGGCCGCGGGCGGCGGGGTGCTGTCTTCGCTTTCGTCAATCGTCCACGGGTTGCTGAGGACCAGGGCATCGCATTCCGCGCCCCCGGCCAGCATGAGGGCGCTGGCAGCATCGCAATTGCCGAATGCCACCACGCGCTGGACCTGCGGAGCGATTGCGCGGAAGGCGAGCAGCGCGGCCGCGATATCGCGGCCCGAGCGGCGGAACCCGCGATTGATGCCCTCACTGTCGCCGATCCCGCGCCGGTCGAAGCGGAACACCGGGAAACCGGCGCGCGCGATCGAGGCGGCAAGCTGCGACTGGCCGTTGAACGCGCCCGCGCGTATCTCGTTGCCCCCGCTGACGATCAGCAGCCCGGTGGTACCCGGGGCGCTGTCCAGCGTGGCACCGCAGCGCTGCTCGCGGCATTCGAAGGTAAGATGCAACCTGCTCATCGGTCGGCCATTTCTGCCATCACGATCGCCGCGAGCGTGTCGGCCTGCGCGGCATCGAAATCGTTTTCGGCGCGCAGCCACAGCGGCCGCCCGCCAAGCTCGGCCTGTTCGACGATCCGGTGCCGCGGCGAAGGATCGTAAACTGCCGTTTCCAGTTCGCCGACCAGCTCGGCGCCGAGCTGCCAGCCCGCGAGCACGATGCCGTTCGACCGCGCATCGTCGAGCAGTGCCTCGGCGGTTTCCGGATGCCCGGTTTCCTTTGCGGCCAGCACCCGTGCGCGCAGCATGTTGCGCAGGACCTGTGCAGGCTTTGCAGGAGCATAGAGCGCGGCGGGCATGTCATCGGGCACCAGCCAGCAGCCCGACCGCATCGCAAGGACATGCGCGGCACCGAAATGCGCGGCAGCTGCTCCGACCGCCTGCCGCCAGCCGGCGAGCGTCTGCGCCTGTAGCGGCGCCATGCTTTCGTTGCAGCCGGGCAGGTCGGGGAGGAAACAATCCACGCCGCCTTCATCGAGTCTGCGCATGATTTCAGAGAGTTGATGGCGGAATTTGTTGGCTTCATCGAACAGCGGGGGAATCACCAGCAAGCGCCGGGACCGCCGTTGTTCGAAGCACAGCGCCATTTCCTCGCCCGACGTGCCGTCCAGCAGCGGGCAAGGCCATGTGACATACATGTGCGCGGTCAGCTTTCGACGACCTTGGCTTCGGCGAAAGCCAGCAGGCCGCTGTAGGTTTCGAGCATTTCGCCATCGACGTCCTCGTCTTCGATGACAATGTCGAGCCGGTCTTCCATTTCGGTAAGCAGGCCCGCGACGGCCATCGAGTCGAGTTCGGGAAGGTGGCCGAACAGCCCGGTATCGCCATCGAAGCCGTCGACCTGAGCCTGGTCGAGGTCGAGAACGTCGCGCAGGATCGCGCGCAGCGTCTGGTCGATGTCGCTGCGGCTCGGCCCGGTCGGTGCGGCGTGTGCGGTTTCGGCGTTCATTTCCTCGGCTTCCCCTGCCTTTGGCCCTGGATTGGAGGCGCTGCCCTTAGCTGGGCCTATTGTGCGGTGCAAGGTGGCGGACCCACGCCCTGGCGATGGCCGGCCAGGCCCGCGGTTGGCGCCAGTCGAGACAATCGAGCCGGTAGCGCGGCCGGTTCGCTTCCATCCAGTCGCGCTTGTAGGCATCAGCGCCGGTACCGAAATCGACCAGCGACACGCCATCCGTATCGATAACCCGCTCGAACAGCGCCGCGCTCAGCGTCGTCCCCGCCGAAAGCGGTTTGGCCGCCTCGATATGCGCCAGCTTGTGGATATAGGCGGTACCGCCTTCCACCGTCCAGAACTGCGCCGCGACCGGCTCGCCAGCGGCATAGGCGAGCCCCAGCCGGATCCGGCCGGCAGCGCCTTCTGCGCGGGCAAACGCCTCGAGGATATCCGCGCGTTCCTCCCGCGGCTTCCAGCTTTGTGCATAGACCGCTTGATAGTCGGCCCAGGCCGCCTCGTCGAACCGGGTGAGGATCTTCACCTCGACCTTGCGCGCCTTGCGCTTGAGCGTGGTCCGCATCTTGCCCGGGCGCGCGGCCCAGTACTCGGCAAAGCTGCGGCCTTCGACCGGGAGCACGTGGTTTTCATCGCAGGTGCTGCGAAAGACCAGCCAGCCGGCCTCGCGGAACGCCTGTTCGAGCGCGTCCGCACTACCGTCCTCGCCGGGAACGGGGGCAAGCACGATCCGGCCGGCCTGTCGCCGCAGGTCGCGGGCGAGGGCGGTGAGCAGGGCTTGCGAACGGCCCAGCGGGCGCCAGCTGAAGCTGAACCAGTAGGTCAGGCTGGCGAGGTGTTCATGTTCGCGCCGCAGCGGCAGCAGCACGCGCTCATCCCCGCGCTCGGCCATGGCGGCCAGCACGGGGCCGAGCAGGCCGAACCACTCCAGCCTGTCGAAAGGACCGTCCTGCGGCCAATCCAGCGCTTGCAGTTTGGTAAGGCTCTCGTGATAGCTGACCGCGATGTCCACCGGATTTCCCTCACTCAGGAGCGTTAATGCCTGATTCCACGCCGCAGCCGCTCGATCGACTGACCGGGCGCGGGCGAGACGATGCGCCTGCGCTCGTTCTGCGCGAGCGTACGCTTACCCATGCCGAGCTGAGAAAGCGAGTGGGCCTGCTTGCAGGCTGGCTTGCAGGCCGGGTGCCGGCGGGCACGCGTGTCGCCAGCTGGGCGGCGAAGGGCGAATTGACCTGCCTGCTGCCGCTCGCCGCGGCCCGCGCGGGCGTGGTGCACGTACCGATCAATCCGCTGCTCAAGCGCGCGCAGGTCGCGCATATCCTTGCCGACAGCGGCGCTGTGTTGCTGATGGGGACCAGGGCCCGGTTGGCCACGCTGAAGGACGCGGACCTGCCACCAGCGTGTTCGCCGATCGACGAAGCCGATGTCTTCGCGCTGGCCGAAGCGCAGGGCGACCATGCAGGGCCATCCGCGCACGATCCGGACGCCTTGGCGGCCATCCTCTACACCAGCGGTTCGACCGGCCGGCCCAAGGGCGTCATGCTGAGCCATGCGAATATGTGGCTGGGCGCGGTCAGCGTGGCGCATTACCTCGGCATGGCGGAGGACGATGTGACGCTGGCGGTGCTCCCGCTGAGTTTCGATTACGGCCAGAGCCAGCTGCTATCGACCTGGTATGCGGGGGGCTGCGTGGTCCCGCTCGATTATCTCTTCCCGCGCGATGTGGCGAAAGCCTGCGCCCGGCATGCGGTGACGACGCTCGCTGCGGTGCCGCCCCTGTGGCTGCAACTGACCGACGTCGAATGGCCTGCGGAGGCGATCGGGAGCATGCTGCGGCTGACCAATTCCGGCGGCGCGCTGACGCTCGACCTCGTACGAAATTTGCGCGGCATGTTCCCGCAATCACAACTTTTTCCGATGTATGGCCTGACCGAGGCATTCCGTTCGACCTATCTCGATCCGGCGCTGGTCGATACCCATCCGACATCGATGGGCCGGGCCATTCCCTTCGCCGAGATACTGGTGATGGCCGACGATGGTTCGCTGGCCGGACCGGGTCAGGAAGGCGAACTGGTGCACTGCGGACCGCTGGTGGCGCAGGGGTACTGGCAGGATGCCGAGCGTACAGCCGAACGCTTCAAGCCGGCCCCGGCGATGTCCGAATATGGCGGCACGGCCGTCTGGTCGGGCGACCGGGCCTTGCGCGATGCGGACGGGCTGCTCCATTTCGTCGGACGGCGCGATGCGATGATCAAGAGCGCGGGGAACCGTATCAGTCCGCAGGAAATCGAGAGCGCTGCCGTGGCGAGCGGCCTGGTGGCCGAAGCGGTCGCGCTCGGGGTCCATGACGAACGCCTCGGTCACGCGATCCATCTCGTCGTGCGTCCTGCCGTAGGCTCGGACGACCCCGAAAGCGGTCTTCGCAAGGCCCTGCAGAAGGAACTGCCCAATTTCATGCAACCGCACGTGATCCATTGGCGCGACACGCTGCCGCTCAATCCCAACGGCAAACTCGACCGGACCGCGATCGCCGCGGAGATCGGCGCATGAAGCCGCTGGGACCCATTCCCGCGGGCTATACCGCGATCGGCGGCGAGCTGGCCATCGGGGGCAAGCCCGCCAGTCATTGGGTGGAGGCTGCGGGGCGGACCCCGCTGTTCGTCTATTCGAAGGATTTGATAACGCACCGCCTTGCCGATCTGCGCGCGGCGATGCCCGACCGGGTCAAGATCAATTATGCAATCAAGGCCAACAGTTTCGCGCCGGTTCTTGAGCATGTCTCGACGCTAGCGGACGGGCTCGATATCGCATCGGGCGGCGAGCTGGAAATGGTCCGGGCAATGGGTTTCGACCTGACGCGGGTGAGTTTCGCCGGGCCGGGCAAGCGCGACAGCGAACTGGAAGCGGCTATTGCCGCAGGCGTCACGCTCAACCTCGAAAGCGAGGCCGAGGCCGACCGCGCGCTGGGTATCGCCGCGCGGCTCGGCAAGACCCCGCGGATGGCGATCCGCGTCAATCCCGATTTCGAACTCAAGGGATCGGGAATGAAGATGGGCGGCGGCCCCAAGCCATTCGGGATCGATGCCGAGCGGGTGCCGGCACTGATCGCACGGATCATTACGGCAGACTGCGAATTTCGCGGATTGCATATCTTTACCGGCAGCCAGGCGCTGTCGGCCGAAGCGGTGATCGACATGCAGGCGAAGGTGCTCGATTGCGCCGACCGCCTGGCTGGCGAGGCGGGGGTCAAGCTGCCCAAGCTCAACATGGGGGGCGGCTTCGGCATTCCCTATTTCCCGGGTGACGAACCGCTGGACATAGCTGCCGTAGGGGCCGCGCTGCACGACCGCTTCGCGCACCTGCCCGAGACGCTGGCCGATGCTGAACTCTTTCTTGAACTCGGCCGCTATCTTGTTGGCGAAGCTGGGGTTTATCTCACACGTATCGTCGATCGCAAGGACAGCTACGGCGAAACCTATCTGATTACCGATGGCGGCCTGCATCACCAGCTGGCGGCATCGGGCAATTTCGGCACGGTGGTCCGGCGCAATTATCCGGTGGCGATCGCCAGCCGCTTTGCCGCCGAACCGGAAGAAACCGCGAATGTGGTCGGCTGCCTGTGCACCCCGCTCGACCGGCTTGCGGACAAGGCGCATCTGCCCCGCGCCGAGGTGGGCGATCTGGTCGCGGTGTTCTGCGCGGGGGCCTATGGCGCCAGCGCGTCACCCAGCGCCTTCCTCGGACAGGGGCCGGCGGCCGAAATGCTGGTGTGAACGTGGCGGGGTAAGGCCCGCAAATCCTGCGGTTTCTGCGGTTCCCGGGCGCTATGGCTAACTGTATGTTCACCTTTCTTGGGCAATAGTCTTCCCAAACAGGGGCCAACGGGCGCAATCGGCGTCCGAAACGGCCGTGGACAGATGCCGGGATAGATACATGCGTTTGAACCGACCAAGCTTGCTTTTTGCCGGATGCGCCGCACCCATGCTGATGCTGGCGGGCTGTGCCGCCGGCGGCAACACCGAGCTTCCCCCCGCGACTTTCGTCGCCATGCAGGAAGGCCCGGGCGAGGAATATGTGATCGGTCCGCTCGACCAGCTGACCATCCATGTCTGGCGCAATCCCGAACTGGGTGCGGAAAAGATCCAGGTGCGCCCCGATGGCCGCATCACCATCCCGCTGGTCAAGGACATGCCGGCGGTGGGCAAGACACCATCGATGCTCGAGGAGGATATCCGCCTCCAGCTCAGCCAGTATATCGAGGATCCGCTGGTCTCGGTCATCGTCAACGAATTTGCCGGGACCTTCAGCCAGCAGATCCGCATTGTCGGCGCCACGGCGCAGCCGGCCTCGCTGCCCTATCGCGCGAACATGACCGTGCTCGACGCGATGATCGCGGTCGGCGGCCTATCCGAGTTCGCCGCCGGCAATCGCGCCAAGCTGATCCGTTTCGACAAGCAGCTCGGCCGCCAGCGCGAATATGCGCTGCGCCTGACCGATCTGCTCAAGCGGGGCGACAGCAAGGCCAATGTGCTGCTGCAGCCGGGTGATGTGATCATCATCCCCGAAAGCACCTTCTAGGGGACTGCGGGGGCATGCAGGAAGTCGTCGAAGAACTTCGCAGCGCGCTGCATACGGTGTGGAACCGCCGCTGGCTCGCGCTCGCGGTGGCCTGGGCCGTGTGCATCCTCGGCTGGCTGGCGGTTGCGTTCATCCCCAACAGCTATGAAAGCCGGGCGCGGATCTATGTCGAGCTCGAGGATGTCCTGTCCGAGCAGCTGGAGATTTCCGGCGACGGCAAGCAGGCGATCACCAAGGTCCGCCAGACGCTGGTCAGCGCGGTCAACCTCGAGCGCGTGGTACGCAGCACCAAGCTGGGCGAAAAGGTCGCCACCGACAATGAGATGCAGAGCGCGGTGCAGAGCCTGACCGAGAACATCGTGGTCGAGAGCGAGCAGGACAATCTGTTCACGATCACTGCGACGGTCGGCAAGTCGAGCCTGAGCGATGCCGAGAACGCCGCGCTGGCGAAAGACGTGGTTCAGAAGCTGATCGATATCTTCCGCGAATCGAACATCGCGGGCAACCGCGGCGATGTCGCCGATACGATCGCGTTTCTCGACCAGCAGCTCGACGACCGCAAGGCCGAGCTCGAAGCCGCCGAACAGCGGCGCCTGGCCTTCGAGGCGGAACACCCAGACCTGATCGGCGGCACTGGCACCGTGACCGGTCGCCTGCAGACGATGCGCACCGAAATGCGCGGGATCGATGCCGATATCGCCGCGGCGCAAAGCGCGCTGGCGGCCATCAACGGCCAGATCGCCAGCACGCCGCGCAGCATCGTGACCGCCGGGGGCGGTGGCGCACGCGGGGCGTTGATGCAGGCGCAATCGAACCTCTCGGCCATGCGTGCGCGCGGCCTGACCGACAGCCATCCCGACGTGCAGGCGCAGCAGCGCCAGATCGCCTCGCTGCGCGAACAGGCAGCCAGCGAACCGGCGGGTTCGGGCGGTTCGCCCAACCCGGCCTATACTTCGCTGATGTCGATCCGCGCCGAACGCCAGGCCAATGTGCAGGCGCTGCAGGCCCGCAAGGCGGCGGTGCAATCGGACATTTCCGCGCTGATCGCCGCGCAGGCCAACGAGCCTGCCGTGGCGGCCGAAGCCAATCGCATCAGCCGCGACTACGAAGTGCTGAAGGACAAGTATGACGACTTGCTCAACGACCGCGAGGAAATGCGGCTGCGCGGGCAGGTCGAAACCGAACGCAGCGCGTTCCAGTTCGAGGTGATCGACCCGCCCACCGCGCCGCGCAATCCCGCGGCTCCCAACCGGCCGCTGCTGCTGCTGGGCGTGCTGATCGTCGGCCTCGGCGCGGGCGCGGGGGCCGCATTCGTCCTCGGCCAGCTCCGTTCGAGCTTCACCACCGCGGACAAGCTCGAGCGCTCGCTCGACCTGCCGGTGATCGGGACGATTTCGCGTTCGGTCACCGAAGCGGCGCGCAAGCACCAGAAACTCCGTCTGAAGCAATTCTTCGCCGGTGTCGGTGCGCTGGGAGCGGTATGCTTCCTGCTGCTGGTCGTCGAAATCGTCCAGGTCGGATCGGTGGCCTGAGGGAACATGGCAGTGAACAAACCCACGCAGATAGAGCCGTCGAACGATGACGATGGCAAGCCCAAGCGGGCATCGCTTCTCGAACGCGCCAGTGGCACCTTCGGCTTCGACCGGCTGATTCCCGCCGCGGTTCCGGCCAAGCTCGACAGCGACAAGGCGAAGAAATTCGCCCCGCGGCGGACCATCGAGGTGACGCCGACGCCCGCGCCGGCACCCGTACCGCAGCGCCGCGCGAGCGATGCGCATACGTCTACCGCTCCCGAGCCGGTGGTTGTTCCACCCGCCGATGTGGAACCCGACCGCCCGGTAGTCGCCTTTACCGGTCCGAAACGCGAAATCGTGCGCGCCATGCTGCGCGAGCAGGGCCTGATCGATCCCGATGGCGGGGCATCGACGCTGCTCGAGGAATTCCGCATCGTGAAGCGCCAGGTGCTGGCCACCACCAAGACCGAGGGCAGCCAGCTGGCGCGCCGCGTGCTGGTCTGTTCGCCGCACCCCAACGAGGGCAAGACCTTCTGTGCGCTCAATCTCGCCATCGCGCTGGCGGGCGAACGCGACATGGAAGTGCTGCTGGTGGATGCCGATTTCGGCAATCCGTCGGTCATGGAGAAACTCGGCCTGCAGGAATCCGCGGGCTTCATGGACGTGCTGTCCGACCCTGCTGCGCAGGTCGCGGACTTCGTCGTCGGTACCGATATTCCCGGGCTGTTCGTCCTGCCCGCGGGCAAGCGCACCGGGCGTGACAGCGAATATCTTTCGAGCGAGCGCACCCGCGATGTGCTCGACCAGCTCACGCGCGGCGCGCGCAACCGGATCATCGTGTTCGACAGCCCTCCGGCACTCGCCGCGACGCCGGCTGCCGAGCTTGCCAAGCAGGTGGGCCAGGCATTGCTGGTCGCCCGCGCCGATCTGACCGGGCGCGCGGCGCTGGAAGATGCGGTCGACCTGCTTTCGGCCTGTCCCGACATCAAGCTGCTGCTCAACGATGCGACCTTCAGCCCCAGCGGGCGCAGGTTCGGAACCTACTACGGATATGGCGAGTAAGCCCATGATCTACCGAATGAAAACACCCTATCTGGCAAGCGCCGCGACGGCTGTTGCGCTGTTTGGCGCCGCGCCGCTGCAGGCCCAGTCCTACCAGGGGGCCGACAGCGGTTCGGCGGGCAGCGCGGCCGAAGGCGTGTCCACTGGCGGCGGGCGCACCAGCATCGATCCCTATATCGAGGCCAATTCGCTGGCGAGCTGGCAGATATCGCCGGGCAGCGATGTGGTTACCTACACGCAACTTGCCGCAGGGGTCGACGCCTCGATCGCCGGGCGCAACAACGGCGGCAGCGTGTCGGTGCGTTACGAACGCAATTTCGCGCACCAGTCCAACGGCGCCGATTCGGACACGATCACCGGCGTGGCGCGCGGCTATGCCTCGATCATCCCGCGCGTCCTGACGGTGGAAGCGGGCGCGCTGGCCAGCAGCACGCGCGTGGATGCGCAGGGCCGTTCGGTGATCAATCCGATCGTCGACGATACGCTTTCGACCCAGACATACTCCGCCTATGCCGGACCCACGCTGCAGACGCGCGCGGGCGATGTCGAAGTGAACGCGAACTACCGTATCGGCTATACGCGCGTCGACAGCCCCGATTTCATCCCCGCCACAGGCACCGCTGCCGACCTGTTCGACGAAAGCGTTTCGCACAGCGCCAGCGTGCGCGCGGGAACGCGGCCCGGCCAGCCGCTACCGGTCGGTCTCGGGGTCGGTGCCGGCTACTACCAGGAAGATGTCTCCAACCTCGATCAGCGCGTGCGCGATGCCTATGTCCGCGGCGACGTGACCGTTCCCGTCACGCCGACGCTGGCAATCGTCGCGGGTGCGGGCATCGAGGACGTCGAAGTGTCGAGCCGCGATGCGGTGCGCGATGCTGCGGGCAACCCGGTCATCGGCGACAATGGCCGTTTCATTACCGATGAGGCGAGCCCGCGGATCATCGCCTATGAAGCCAGCGGCCTCATCTGGGATGTCGGGGTCGTATGGTCGCCGAGCAGCCGGACGCAGCTCGAAGCGCGGTTCGGCCATCGCTATGACAGCGAAACCTTCTACGGCAGCTTCAGCTGGCGGCCGAGCAGCCGCAGCAGTTTGCAGATCGGTGTCTACGACGGCATTCAGGGATTCGGCGGCCGGCTCAACAATTCGCTCGCCGCATTGCCCACCGATTTCACCGTCTCGCGCGATCCGGTCACGGGCGAGCTGACCGGCTGCGTCAGCTCGATCGACGGCAGCGGCTGCCTCGACGGCCTGCTCGGCTCGCTCCGCTCTTCGGTCTTCCGGGGCCGCGGCGTGGTCGGCAGCTACAGCCGCCAGATCGGCCGCATGACCGCCAGCATCGGCGCGGGCTACGATCGCCGGACATTCATCGGTGCGCCCGGCACGGTGCTCGAACTGGCCGACGGCCTCGTGGATGAAAGCTATTACGTGACGGCCGGCTTGTCTGGTCCGGTCGGCCAGCGCGGCCGCTTCTCGGTCAACAGCTATGCCAACCGTTTCGAAAGCGGAACGGCGGGCGCCGAAGATGTGACCGCGATTGGCGGATCGGCCAGCTACAGCGAAGAGGTCATCCGCAATCTCTCGGCGCGCGCGGCGGTGGCGATCTCGATGCTCGACAGCGATATCGCGCCCGACAATTTCACCACTGCATCGGCCCTGCTCGGCCTGCGGTACGATTTCTGATAGGACTGCGCAGATGTACGAAGAATATTACGGTTTCAGCGAGCGTCCTTTCCAGCTCACGCCCGACCCGGCGTTCTATTACGAAAGCGTCACGCACAAGAAGGCGCTGAGCTATCTCGGGTACGGCCTCAACCAGGGCGAAGGCTTCGTCGTCATCACCGGCGAGGTCGGCTCGGGCAAGTCGACGCTGGTGGCCCATCTCAAGCAGAAGCTCGACAGCGACCGCATGACCGTGGGCGAAGTGGTGACCAGCGCGCTCGATGGCGAGGAAATGATCCATGTCGCAGCGCGCAGCTTCGGGCTCGACGCGGGCGGCGACAAGGCTGCCGACCTCGCAGCGATCGAGATGTTCCTGCACGAAGAGGCGCGCAATGGCCGCCGGGCGCTGCTGATCGTCGACGAGGCGCAGAACCTGTCGATCGGCGCGCTCGAAGAACTGCGGATGCTGTCGAACTTCCAGCTCGGTTCGCACCCGCTGCTGCAGACGCTGTTGCTCGGCCAGCCCGAGTTCAAGCAGCTGCTGGCGCATTCGGACGAGCTCGAGCAGCTCCGCCAGCGCGTCATCGCCGCACACCATCTCGAACCGATGCAGCCGGGCGAGATCGAACCCTATGTCGAGCATCGCCTGCGCCATGTCGGCTGGGACGAGCATCCCGAACTCGACGGGAGCATGTGGGTCAAGCTGCACAAGGCGACCGGCGGTATTCCGCGCAAGATCAACCAGGTCATGACCCGGTTGCTGCTGCTGGGTTCGGTCGAGGAAAAGTCCCGGCTTGATGTCGAGATGCTCGACACGGTGGTCGAGGAGATGTCCGGCGATGCGGCACCGGCCGAAGACCATGTCGTGAAGCCGCGGCCCGACCGCGATGGCCGCGCGCTCGAAGCGATCGCCCGGGCCAGGCAGGAAGCGCGGCAGGCCGAAGCCACCGCGGCGACAACCGGCGCGAAGGGCGGCAAGCCTGCGACGGATGCGGCCACCGGTGCGGATCCGCAGCAGACCGGCTTGCTCGATCACCAGATCCAGGCGATCGAAGCTGCCTTCGCCGAACGCGACAAGCATCTGCGTGCCATGCGCGAGGAAGTGGACAAGCTCGCCAAGGCGCCTGCGGCAGGCGAAGCGTCTGGTGACACTGGCGAGCGCCTGTCGGCCATCGAGGCGCGCCTCGACGAGCAGGAGCGCTCGCTGCGGCATGTGCTCGCGATGATGATCGACTATTTCGAATCGCAGGGTTCGCGCGCCGCAGCGTGATGCCGGGGAGGGTGCGTTGAACGAGATTACCGTCGTCAACGGCCTGTCGGTCGATGTGGAAGACTGGTTCCAGGTCGGCGCGTTCGAGAACACCATCGCGCGCAGCGACTGGGACGCGCTCGAACTGCGCGTGGGCGACAATGTCGCGCGCATCCTCGACCTGTTCGATGAAGCCGGGGTCAAGGCGACCTTCTTCACGCTGGGGTGGGTCGCCGAACGCAACCCCGCCGCAATGCGCGCCATCGTCGATCGCGGGCACGAACTTGCCAGCCATGGCTATGACCACACGCGCGTCTTCACGCTCAGCCGTGATGAATTCGCCGCCGACCTCATGCGCGCCCGCGCCATTCTGGAGGATGCGGGCGGGCAGGCGATCACCGGATACCGGGCGCCGAGCTTCTCGATCGATTCGCGCAATGCGTGGGCGCATGACGTGCTGGCGGAACACGGCTATGCCTATTCGTCATCGGTCGCACCGGTGGTCCACGACCATTATGGCTGGCCTGAGGCGCCGCGTTTTGCCTTCGCGCCGGTTTCCGGAAGCGATCTCGTCGAAATCCCGGTGACGACCGCAATGCTGCGCGGGAAACGTCTGGCGGCGGGCGGCGGCGGCTTTTTCCGTGTCCTGCCCTATGGATTCAGCCGCTGGGCGATCCGGCAGGTGAACCGCGAAGGACACCCCGCGGTGTTCTATTTCCACCCGTGGGAAATCGATCCCGGCCAACCGCGCGTAGCGGGCGCGCCGCTGCGATCGCGACTGCGCCACTATACCAATCTGTCTAAAATGGCGGGCAAGCTGTCCGGCCTGCTGGGCGATTTCGAATGGGGGCGGATGGACGCGCTGGCCGCGCGCGAACAGCCGCGGAGCCTGGACTGGGCGGCATGAACGCCCCGATGGTGCACACTCCCGTCATACGCGAGGCAGACCTTGCCGATCGGGGCGAAGCGGAAGCGATCGAGGCATTCGTCGCAACGAATGAGGGGGACGTCTTCCATCGTCCGTTGTGGCTGCAGGCCATCGCGCACGGCACGGGCAACAGCGCGCGCGGCCTGATCGCCGAACGCGGAGGCCGCCTGGCGGGCTGGCTTCCACTCAGCGACGTGCATTCACCGCTGTTCGGCCGCGCGCTCGTTTCCAGTGGCTTCGGGGTCGGTGGCGGCGTGCTGGCAGCGCGGGACGACGATGCACGACGCTTGTGCCGCGCGGCAGAGGAACTGGCCGGCCGCCTTTGCGCGGCCAGCGTCGAACTGCGCGGGGGAAGCGCGCCGGTGGACTGGACCACGATAAGCGGCAAGCACGCCAATTTCGCCGCCGAGCTCGCGGCCGATGACGAGGCGCAGCTGCTGGCCATCCCGCGCAAGGCGCGCGCCGAGGTTCGCAAGGGCCTCAAGTACGATCTGACGGTTACCACCGGCACCGCCGAGACCGACCGCGCCGCGCATTATGCGGTCTATGCACAGAGCGTCCGCAACCTCGGCACGCCCGTGTTTCCGCGGACACTGTTCGATGCCGTGCTCGACCGGTTTGGCGACGACGCCGATATCCTTACCGTCCGTCAGGGGGAACTTCCCGTGGCCAGTGTGCTCTCGCTCTATCACCGGGAAACAGTGATGCCCTTCTGGGGCGGCGGCACATGGAGCGCGCGCGGACTGAGGGCAAACGAGCGCATGTATTACGAACTGATGACCCACGCCCGGCGGCGTGGGTGCACGAGGTTCGATTTCGGCCGCTCGAAAACCGGCAGCGGGCCCTATGCGTTCAAGAAGAACTGGGGCTTCAAGCCCGCGCCGCTGACCTATTACGAATGGTCGCCGCCGGGCACCGCGCCGCGCAATATCGATCCGACCGATGCCGGCTATTCGGCGAAGATCGCGCTGTGGAAGCGGCTCCCCTTGCCGGTGGCGAACCGCCTGGGGCCGTGGATCGCCCGCGGGCTTGGCTAGCATGGGCGAAACACTGTTCCTGGCGCACCGCGTGCCGTTCCCGCCCGACCGCGGGGACAAGATCCGTTCGCACCATCTGCTGCGGGCATTGGTTAAGCGCGGGCCGGTCCATGTCGGCACCTTCGGCGAGACCGAGACGGACCTTGCGCAGAAATCGGCGCTCGCCGCGCTGGCGCGCACCCATGCGCTGATCGAACGCAAAAAGCCGCTGGCGCTCGCCGGGGCCGAGGCAGTGCTGAAACGCAAGCCGGTCAGCCTCACCGCATTCGACGATGCCGCGATGCACCGCTATGTCGCCAAGACGCTGGGCAATCACCGGATCGAGACGATCTTCGTCTTTTCGGGACAGATGGCCCAATATGTGCCCGACAGCTTCACCGGACGGGTGATCGTCGACCTCTGCGATGTCGATAGCGCGAAGTTCGAAGCCTATGCCGATGCCGGGCGGCGCGTCTGGCTCAACCGGCGCGAGGGCCGGCTGCTCGCGCGCGAAGAGGAACGCATTGCCGCGCGCGCCGACCGGGTGCTGCTCATCAGCGGGCACGAGGTGGAACTGTTCACGTCGCGGCTGGTCGATCCCGGTGCAGCCACATGCCTGGTCCTTGGCAACGGGATCGACGCGCAGATATTCGATCCGCAAACCGTCGCCCGGCAGCAGGATCTCGACGAGGGCGAGGATCCGCAGCTCGTGTTCACCGGGCAGATGGACTACGCTCCCAATGTCGCGGCGGCCCAGTGGCTGATCGACAACGTCATGCCCGATCTGCGCCGTGTCTACAGCCGTGCGCGGTTGCATATCGTTGGCCGCGCCCCGGTGCCCGTGCTGAGCAGACGGCATGGCGAAAACGGCGTCCGGGTCTGGGGCGAAGTTCCCGACGTGCGACCCTTCCTCAAATCGGCCGACCTCGTCGTCGCGCCGCTGCTGATCGCGCGGGGGGTACAGAACAAGGTGCTCGAGGCGATGGCAATGGCGCGCCCGGTGGTGCTGACGCCGGGGGCCGCGACCGGCATAGAGGCACGGGACGGATGCCATTTCGCAATTGCTCCTGCCGAGGGCGCAGCGGTGCTCGCCCGGATCACGGGCCTGCTGGGCGATCCGCCCCGGGCCGAGGAGATGGGACAGGCGGCCCGCAAGTTCGTGATCGACGAGATGAGCTGGGAAAGCGTGGAACGGGCATTGAGCGAAATCCTGGTCTGCGCGGGCGCGCCGCACGATGCTCCGTAGTCCGGCCGCAGCTGCCACGCGCAAGGGCGCGTTCGCCATACCCGGGGCGATGCTGGCGCTCGCCGCGCTCGTGCTGGTGGCGCTGACATTCGCGGAATGGCGCGCGATGGTACATCAGTGGTGGAACATCGACACCTATAGCCATATCCTGCTGGTTCCGCCGATCATTGCGTGGCTCGGGTGGATCCGGCGCGACGAACTGGCGCGGGCCGGGCTGCGGGGCTGGGGGCCCGGGCTCGCATGGCTGGTGCTGGGCCTCGCCGTCTGGTTCGTGGGCCGCGAGATCGCGATCAACACCATCGCGCAGGGCGGGGCGGTGATGGCATTGCAAGGCGCCGTGCTGGCGCTGTGGGGCCTGCGCGCCGGGCTCGTGCTGGCCTTTCCGCTTGCCTATGCCTTCGTGCTGGTGCCGTTCGGCGACGAGATCATTCCCCCGTTGCAGATGGTCACTGCGGAAATCGCCACCGCGCTGACCCGGTGGAGCGGTATCGAAACGGTGGCGAGCGGCATTCTCATCGATACGCCCGCGGGCTTGTTCATCGTTGCCGAGGAATGCTCGGGCGTGAAGTTCCTCGTCGCCATGCTCGCATTGGGGCTGCTGGTCGCGCATACCTGTTTCGCCAGCTGGAACCGCAGGGCGTGGTTCCTGATCGCCTGTGTCGTCGTTCCGATCATCGCCAATGGCATCCGCGCCTGGGCGACGATCTTCCTTGCCCAATATGTCGGCGCCGAAGCCGCTGGCGGGTTCGACCATATCGTCTACGGCTGGTTTTTCTTCGCGCTGGTGCTGGCGCTGGTGCTGGGGGCGGCCTGGCGCTGGTTCGAGCGCGAACCGGAAGAGGCTGGCTGGACCGCCGCCGGGATCGCCGCACTGCCGCATGTCGCTCGGTGGGAAGGGCCGGGCGCAGACCGTAATCTCGTCCTTGCCGCGATCCTGCTTGCCGCAGGATGCTTTGCCGTCGCCGCGCGGCTGGTCTAGGCAGCCCCGCATGTGCGGCATCGCGGGGATTTTCCATTACGAAACGGTCAAGCCGGTCGATCCCAGGCGGGTCGAACGGATGGCCGATGCGCTTGCGCATCGCGGACCCGACGGCAGCGGGGTATGGACCGCGCCCGGAGTGGGGCTGGGACATCGCCGGCTGTCGGTCATCGACCTCGAAGGTTCGCCGCAGCCGATGCATTCCGCCGACGGGCGCGCGGTTATCGTCTTCAATGGCGAGATCTACAATTACCGCGAACTGCGGCGCGAACTGATCCAGGACGGCGCGCAGTTCCATACCGATGGCGACACCGAGGTCATTCTTGCCGCTTGGCGGAAATGGGGCCCCGATTGCCTCCACCGCCTCGAGGGAATGTTCGTCTTCGCGCTCTATGACTGCGACCGGCGCCAGCTGTTCCTCGCGCGCGACCGGCTGGGGGTCAAACCGCTTTATCTCGCGCGGCTCGAAGGCGGTGCACTGGCCTTCGCGAGCGAGCTCAAGGGCCTGCTTGCCCATCCGCTGCTGCGCCGCACGATCGATCCGCTGGCGATCGAAGATTACATGACCTGGGGCTATGTCCCCGATCACCGCAGCGTCCTGAAAGGCGTCGAGAAGCTCGCTGCGGGCCATTTCCTGCTGCTCGAACATGGGCGTACGCCGGAGCCGCAGCGGCAGTGGTGGGACGTGTCCTTCGCCGAGCGTGAAAAGGGCGGCACGCGCGACCTGTCGGCGCAGCTGCTGCACCGCATGCGCGAAGGCGTTGGCAGCCGGATGGTCGCCGACGTCCCTCTGGGGGCATTCCTGTCGGGCGGTGTCGACAGCTCGTCGGTCGTCGCGCTGATGAGCGAGGCCAGCAACAGCCCCGTGACCACCTGCTCGATCGGTTTCGATGTCGAAAGCGTGGATGAGACCCGATACGCGCGGCAGGTGGCCGAGCTGTTCGCCACCGATCACCACGAACGCATCGTATCGGCCGACCAGTTCGATGCGATCGACAGCATCGCGGCAATCTTCGACGAACCCTTCGCCGACGCCAGCGCGCTGCCGACCTTGCGCGTATGCCAGCTGGCGCGGGAGCATGTCACCGTGGCGCTGTCGGGCGACGGGGCCGACGAGGCGTTCGCCGGGTACCGCCGGCAGATGTTCCACGCGCGCGAGGAACAGGCACGCTCGGTGCTGCCCCGCACCTTGCGCCAGCCGCTGTTCGGTTCGCTGGGGAAGGTGTGGCCCAAGGCCGACTGGGCCCCGCGACCGCTGCGCGCCAAATCCACTTTGCTGGCGCTTTCGGCGGGCGGTGAGGCCGGCTACGCGCGTGCGCTCGCCATTCTGGCGCCCGAGCAGCGCAAGGCGCTGTATGGTGATACCATGCTCCGCGAACGCGGGGAGTACCGCGCCGAACAGTCTTTCGAGGAAACGATGCGCGATGCTCCTGCGCGCAGCGGGCTCGACCGGGCGCAATATGCCGATCTCAAGTTCTGGTTGCCGGGCGACATCCTGACCAAGACCGATCGGACGAGCATGGCGGCGGGACTGGAGGCGCGCGAGCCGCTGCTCGATCACCGCTTGATCGAGTTCGCGGCGCGGCTGCCGCAGCGCCAGCGCCTGCGCGGCACCACCGGCAAATGGCTGATGAAGCACACGATGGAGCGGTATCTGCCCGAAGACATCCTCTATCGCCGCAAACAGGGCTTCGTGACCCCGCTGGCGGAGTGGTTCCGCGGTCCGCTGGCGGGCGAGGCGAGGGCAGTCGCCTCGAGCGAATTGCTGACCGGGAGCGGATGGTTCGCCCGCAAGGCGCTGTCACGCCTCGCGGACGACCATATTTCCGGCCGCAGCGACCATGGCCGGGTGCTGTGGCAGCTGTTGATGCTGGAGCGATCGCTCCGCCATCTCGCCCCCAGCGCCTAGCGCGCGTCGACCAGCACGATTTCGGCATCGTCGAGCGCCTCGACCACGATTTCGCTCTCGCCGGTCACGGCAATCCCGTCGCGCGGCTGCGCTTCCCGGCCATTGACCGTGACCCGACCCTTGGGCGCGACCAGATACTGGTGGCGTTCGCCCGAAGTGTTCCAGACCGCGCTCTGGCCTTTCGCCAGCGTCGCCGCGGCGACCTTCGCATCCGTCCGGATCGGCAGCGCGTCATCCGCTTCGGCATCGCCGCTTGCGAGCACTTCGAAGCCGCCTTCGCGCGTGGCCTTGGGAAACTCTCGCTGGCCCCAGCCGGGCTGCTCACCCTGCCGATCGGGAATGATCCAGATCTGGAACAGCGTCGTCGCTTCGTCCTCGAGATTCATCTCGGCATGGGTGATGCCGGTGCCCGCGCTCATCACCTGCACATCGCCGGCGGCGGTGCGGCCTTCATTGCCGAGGCTGTCGCGGTGCGTGATCGCCCCGCTGCGCACGAAGGTGACGATTTCCATGTCGCGGTGCGGGTGCGGGGGAAAGCCGCTCTGCGCCGCGATGGTGTCGTCGTTCCACACGCGGATGCTGCCCCAGCCCATCCGGTCGGGGTCGTGGTAATTGGCGAAGCTGAAATGGTGCCGCGCGTCGAGCCAGCCGTGGTCGGCGTGGCCAAGCGTGGCGAAGGGTCGGATATCGATCATGGTTCAGTCTCACATCGGCGGGGTGTTGACGCCGGTATGCGGGCGATGTGGGGGCGGCGCGAAAGCCGTCAAGAAACACCGATGTAACTGCCTTGCGGCCCGGCTAGTCGGCGCCGTGACCCCGCGCCATGTAATCCGCGCTCTGCATTTCCTTGAGGCGGCTGACCGTGCGCTCGAACTCGAACGCGCCGTCGCCGGCGGTGTAGAGGTCTTCGGGTTCGGCCGCCGCGGTGACGAACAGCTTGACGCCGTTCTCGTAGAGTGCGTCGATGAGCTTGGTAAAGCGGATCGCCTCGTTGCGGTTGTCGGGCGACATGGCGGGGACGCCGACCACGATCACGGTGTGATAGGCATGAGCGATCGCGAGATAGTCCGCCGCTCCGCGGTTCTCGCCGCACAACCGCTTGAAGCTGAACACGCCCACGCCCTTGAGGCTCTTGGGCACGTGGATCGTCCGCCCGCCGCCCAGGTCCAGTTCGGCGCTGGGAACGTGTTCGGCATCCTCGGGCGCGTAATCGGTGAGGCGGAAAAAGGCCTCGCGCACCTGCGCGGTCGCCTCCTCGCCCAGCGGGGCGTGCCACGTCGCGATATCGCCCAGCCGGTCGAGCCGGTAATCGGTCGGACCGTTGAGCGGGAGCACATCCATTTCGTCCTCGACGAGGTCGATGAAGGGCAGGAAGAGCGAACGGTTGAGCCCGTCCTTGTAGAGATCGCGCGGCGGGCGGTTGCTGGTGGTGACCACGGTCACGCCCTCGTCGCGGATCAGCGCGGTGAACAGCCGCGCCATGATCGCGGCATCGGCGGTGTTGTTCACCACCATCTCGTCGAAGGCGAGGCAGAGCACATCGGCCGCGATATCGCGCGCAACCTTGCCGGTGGGATCGCCGGGATCGCTGGTCCGCCGTTCGCGCATCCGCCGGTCGACCTCAAGCATGAACTCGTGGAAATGCGCGCGGCGTTTCTCGGCGATCCCCAGCGTCTCGACGAACAGGTCCATCAGCATCGACTTGCCGCGCCCGACGCCGCCCCACATGTAGACGCCCTCGGGCCGCGCCTTCTTCGGCTTGAACAGCTGTGCGAGCAGCCCGCCCGAGCTATCTGCCTCGAGGTCCTTCTGCAGCCGGTCGAGCCGCTGGGCGGCACGGCGCTGGTCGGGATCGGCCTGCAATTCGCCCGCCGAGACGAGCCGCTCATAGCGGGCGAGCATTCCGGTCACGCGGCGGCGCGGGGCTTGATCTTCTTGACGATGCCCGAGAAGCTGGCGACCGCATGGTCTTCCTGGACCACCGTGCCGCGCACGAACACCATGCTGCCCGTCTCGCGGACGATCTCGCACACCGCGTCGAGCGGCATGTCGGGCTTGCCGCCGCCTACGAACTGGGTCGACAGCTCGACCGTCACCGAGGGTCCGGCATTGCCGCTGCCGATATTGTGCATGGTGGTGAACAGCGAAATGTCGATCAGCGACAGCGTCACCGCGCCGTGGATGATGCCCTGCAGGTTCTGGTGGCGCCGTTCGGGGAACATGCGCAGCCGCGCCTTCCCGTCATCGTCCACCCGGGTGATGAGCTTGCCCATCACCGCGCCGTTGAACAGCGTTTCGTCCTTCAGGTTCCAGTGCCGCCAGCCGGGGTTTTCCGGGTCGGGGCCATGGTCGAATACCTCGTCGCGCAGAGCCATCAGATCGCGCGTTCGGCGATCATCTTCTTGGTTTCGGCGATTGCCTTGGCGGGGCTCAGGCCCTTGGGGCAGACATTCGCGCAGTTCATGATCGTGTGGCAGCGATAGAGGCGGAAGGGGTCTTCCAGCTGGTCGAGCCGTTCACCGGTCATCTCGTCGCGGCTGTCGGCGAGCCAGCGATAGGCCTGCAGCAGGATTGCCGGGCCGAGGAACTTGTCCGAATTCCACCAGTAGCTGGGGCAGGCGGTCGAGCAACAGGCGCACAGGATGCACTCGTACAATCCGTCGAGCTTCTCGCGCTGTTCGGGCGACTGCAGCCGTTCCTTACCGCTGGGCGTGGTCGAGACGGTCTGCAGCCAAGGACGGATGCTGGCGTATTGCGCATAGAAATGCGTGAAGTCGGGCACGAGGTCCTTGATCACGTCCATGCTCGGCAGCGGGGTGATGCGGATTTCGCCCTTGAGATCCTCGATCGCGGTGGTGCAGGCGAGACCGTTCTTACCGTTGAGGTTCATCGAGCACGAACCGCAGATGCCTTCGCGGCACGAACGGCGGAAGGTCAGCGTCGGGTCGATCTCGTTCTTGATCTTGAACAGGGCATCGAGGACCATCGGGCCGCAATCGTCGAGGTCGAGCTCGAAGGTGTCGTAGCGCGGATTCTCACCGCTGTCGGGATCGTAGCGATAGACCTTGAACTTGCGGATGCGCGCGCCGCCTTCAGCCTTGTGAGTGCGGCTCTTGCCGGTGATCTTCGAATTCTTGGGAAGGGTGAAGGTCGCCATTACGCTGTCAGTCCTGTTGCTTTGCGAAACCCATCTAGCGGTTCGGGCGCTTGGTGCAAGGCCATGTATGACGCAAATCCTGCAACGGGTGTCCTACAACATGGACCGGGTGTTACACGGTCCAGAGCGAAAACGCTTTCTTGCGTCAAAAGCCCGGTAATCGGGTGAATTCGAGGGAACCACGAGCGGTTGCCGGAGGTCTAGATCGGTATGATGAATGTAGGAAACCCCTTTCGGCGTGCCGCGATCTTCGGCGCCAGCGGCGGTATCGGCGCCGCACTGGCCACGAGGCTGGCGGAAAGCGGCGTCGAGGTATGGGCGGGAAGCCGTTCGGGCACGGCAGCCGACCCCGCCCTGCGCGCCTTTCGCTTCGATCTGTCCGACGAAGCCTCGATCGCCGCCGCCGCTGGCGCGATGGCCGACGCGCCCCCCGATCTGGTAGTGGTCGCGAGCGGTGTGCTGACACTGGCCGATGGCTCGGGCCCCGAACGCAGCTACAAGCAGATCGACGGCGCGGCGATGGACGAGGTGTTCCGGCTCAACACCATCGGCCCCGCGCTGGTGGCCAAGCACGTGTTGCCCCTCTTGCCGCGCGACCGCCGCAGCGTCTTCGCCGCGCTGTCGGCGCGGGTCGGATCGATCGGCGACAACCGCATCGGCGGGTGGCACAGCTACCGTGCCAGCAAGGCCGCGCTCAACATGCTGCTCAAGAATTTTGCGATCGAGCTGGGCCGGACGCACAAGCAGGCGATCGTGGCAGGTCTGCATCCGGGCACGGTGGATTCGGCGCTGTCCGAACCCTTCCAGGCCAATCTACCCGCGGGACAGCTGACCCGGCCCGCCGATGCGGCGGACAACCTGCTGAATGTCATCGACGGGCTGACGGTGGCGGACAGCGGCGGCGTGTTCGACTGGAAGGGCGAAGCCGTTCCGGCCTAGGCGGCCAACGCGCCCGCCCGCCCGGTTTCGGCACGCTCGAGATTGAAGGCGAGCAATTCGCCATAGCGCTGGCCTGCCAGACCCTTGCGGCCGCTGCGCTGCGGCATCAGCACCCCGGGCTTGGCATTGCCTTCGACCACCATCGGCCCGTCGGGCGTGAACGCGATATCCCAGCCGATAAGCGTATATTCGGGGAACGCCGCGGCATGCGCGCGGCAGGCGAGCGCCACGGCCTTTTCCCAATCGGGCAGCTGCAGATCGCCAAAGGCCGCGCCGCTGACCGGATGGCATTCGTAATCGCCGCCACCATAGCCCTTGCAGGCGGTACCCGCGCGCCCGGTTTCGAAATCGACCGGCATGATCAGCCCGCCCGCCTTCATGTTATCGATCACCGGGCCGCGCAGCGAAGGCACGCGAAGCACGGTGCTGACCAGTTCGGGTTCTCCCGTCTCATTGCGCATCGTGGTGAGCCGCGCAGTCGCCAGGGCATCCATCGCATAGTCCGCCAGCGCTGCGTGGTTGCCCAGTGCGCGCTGGATCACCCACACTTGCCGGTCATCGACATAGGGCGTGATCGCCTGGGCGAAGGCGGCCTGGCCGGTGATATCGGACACGGCATGGGGGAGCAGCGCGACACCGCGGCCGCCTTCGCCGTGCGTGGGCTTGGCAATCAGCGGGTGTCCGCGGGCGGGGCGAAAATCGCGTACTTCGCGATCGTAGACCACGTGCACGGCGGGATGGGGCAGGCCGTGCGCCGCGCAGCGGCGATAGAACGCCGCCTTGTCGACCAGCACGCAGGCGCGGCTCCATCCCAGCGAGTTGATGATCTTGTTGAAACCCGCATCCTCGAACCGCCGGATATAGTGATCGAGCTCCTCGGGCCGCTCGATCCGGAACAGCGCAATGTCGTTGGGATCGACGAAGCGTTCGCGCGCGATTGCCAGCGCCTGCCGTTCCCACTGCGCATCCATGCCGTACTTGCACGCGACAGCGCGGGTTCGTGATGGCAGCCACGCGGCAAAGCCCCGCGCGATGCCCCGGTCGAGCATTGCGCGCGCCGGTGACCGGCTGCGGCGGCGGCGCTCGTAATGCGCAGCGAAGGCCGGGGCGCTGGCGGCTTCGGCCCCGCCGGGGAACAGCGCGAACGCCTTCTTGGCGTAATAGGCGAGTTCGGCGGGGTGCATGGCGGGTCAGACTTCGATGGTTTCGCCGCCGACATCCTCGGGCATCATCGCCAGGTCGAACGGCACCCGTTCTGCCGTGATCACTCCCTGCCGGTCCATGCTGTAGGCCGCGATATGCTCGATCAGCTGGGCATGCGTCAGCCCGGCCAGTTGCGCCGCGCCCGAGACGGTCTTCTTCGACCACAGGTTGCACGACAGATTGACCTCCATGAACAGCACTTCGCCGGTCGTCGGAGTATAACGGAACTCGAAACGTCCGTAATCGAACGGCCACAGTTCGGGCAGCATGGCGCGTGTGTATTCGCGGATCTTGCGCGTCATGACCGGGTTTTTCATCGCCACCAGCCGTTCCTTCGGACCTTCGGACAGCCCGCGCTTTTCCTCGTAGGAGCGAAAATTGCCTTCATCGCCCGGCATTTCGAAGCGCATGGTCGACAGCAGGATCGGTTCGGCTCCGCCAAGGACGGGGACCACCACGTCATAGGCACCCTCGTAGCGTTCGACGATCACGTCATGCCCCTCGGCATGCAGCTTGGCGATGTCGTTCTTGGCGGTTTCCCAGTCGGTCGGCATGCTTACCCCCCAGCTGGCGGAAGACGCATTGGGTTTGACCACCAGCCGTTCGAAAGCGAAGTCGGGATAGGGGATCCACTGGCATCCCCGCCGCGCGATCAGCCACGGTGCCACCGGCACGCCGCGCGCCACTGCCACCGTCTTCATCAGATGCTTGTCATCCGACAGGCCGCGCAGGATCGGGGAGGCACCGAGCGCGGGCAGGCCGATGCGCTGCGCAAGCAGCGGGCCGAGCATCTCGCTCATCGGATAGCCGGCCCGGTTGAGCAGTGTGAACAGGAAGTCGTGATCGGTCGGACCGAACAGTGCCGTGAAGTCGCTCGCGGGGGTCACGTCGAGGCCGATGGCGCGCAGCGTCGTCAGCACTTCGTGGTGATAGACCGCATGGTTGCCGTCCTCGCCATGCAGCGATCCGCCGGATTCGGCGTGCTTTGCCAGAAACAGGACGCGCAGCCGCTCCTTGTCGGCGGCGGGGATGCGGAACAGGTCGATCTTGTTGCTCATGCGCCGCGCTTTAGGCGCAGGCCCGGGGCCGGTCACGAATTTTGTGCTTGCCGGATTATCGTTAAGCGATAGCCTTGCGGCAGGAAAAGCGGCTGAGGAGCGCGCGATGGGGTTGAAGCGCTGGTACGATGCGCATGTGATGCCGCGGCTCATTACGCGCGCCTGCGGCCAGCCGGGGATCGAAGACCGCCGCCGTGCCATCGTCCCGCTCGCCCGCGGCAGGGTGTTCGAACTGGGCTGCGGCGGCGGATTGAACCAGGCGCTTTACGATCACGACAGGGTTACCGCCTTTTCCGGGATCGATCCGCATGGAAAATTGCTCGCCCGGGCGCGCCAGCGCGCCGAAGCGCGCGGATGGCCGGTCGATATCCGCCAGGGCGCGGGGGAAGACATCCCGTTTCCCGATGGCTCGTTCGATACGGTGGTGTGCACCTATACGCTATGCTCGGTCGATGATCCGGCGCGGGTCATGGCCGAAATGCGCCGCGTGCTGGCACCGGGCGGCCGCCTGCTGTTCCTCGAACACGGCCGCGCGCCCGATGCGGGCGTGGCGCTGTGGCAGGAGCGGCTCGAACCACTGTGGAAACCGCTGGCGGGTGGCTGCAATCTGACGCGCCCCGTGGGGGCGGCGCTGCGCGGTGCCGGTTTCGCGGTCGAACCGCTGGGCCAGGCCTATCTCGACAAGGCGCCGCGCGTGCTGGGGTGGATGGAATGGGGCGTGGCGCGCAAGGCCTGAGGGCCGGCAAGCGCAGCGGCTCGCCGACCCTCGAGGTCCTTATTCGTCGCCGAAAGTCCGCTGCCACCAGCCCCGCTTGGGCTTGGGGGCTTCAGCGGCCGGGGCCGGCTGTTCCGTAGCTTCGGGCGCAGGCGCCGGAGCAGGGGCGGGCTGGGGCGCCGGTTCCGCGGGGGCCTCGGCGGCCGGTTCCACTGCGGCATCGGCGGCAGGTTCGGCTTCCGCCTTCTTCCTGCGCGGAGCCCGCTTCTTGGGCGCGGGCTTGGCTTCGGCCTCGGCCTCGCTTTCGCTCGTTTCCGGATCACCGGCTTCGGCATTTGCCTTCTTCTTGCGCGGGGCCCGCTTTTTCGGCGCGGGCTTGGCTTCGGCCTCGTCCTCGCCGGTCGCCGGATCAGCCGCTTCGGTGTCGGCCTTCTTCTTGCGCGGTGCCCGCTTCCTGGGCTTGGGCTTTTCTTCCTCTTCCGCGGCGGCTTCGGCCGTTTCGGGGGAATCGCTCGGACCGGCGACGACTGCCATGTCGTCGACCACGGCTTCCGACACCTGTTCGAGGTTCTGCGCGTCTTCGGCGTTCACCTCGTCAGCGTTCCGGCCACGGCCGCGTCCACCCCGGCGGCGTCCACCGCGACGGCGGCGCTTCTTGCCACTGTCGTCACCGTCGTCGCCATCGTCATTGTCATTGTCCGATGAGGCGTCGTCATTGCCGTCGTCGCCATTGTCATCGTCATTGTCGTCCCGGTCGTCATCCTGCGAACGGTTCTTGTTGCGACCACGGCCGCCCCGGCGCCGACGACGCTTCTTCCGCGGACGATCATCGTCGTTCTCGCCGTCGCCGTCGTTTTCGGCAGTTTCCTCGGCGGTTTCTTCTTCGTCGTCGTCCTCGTCCTGCTCATGGACGATCGGATCGAATCGCGGCGCGTCCTTCGGCTTGGGACCGTGGCTCGACACCACCATCTTGGCGCCTTCGTCTTCGCCCTCGGGCACGACTTCGACGGTCACGTGGTAGCGCTGTTCGATCTCCATCAGATCGGCGCGCTTCTCGTTGAGGAGATAGACCGCGGCTTCGGTGCTGGCGGCCAGGCGAATGACCGATCCCTTGCCCTTGGCAGCCTCGTCCTCGATCAGGCGCAGCGCCGAAAGACCCGCGCTCGACGCGGTGCGGACCAGCCCGGTGCCATCGCAGTGCGGGCATTCGCGCGTGGTCGCCTCGAGCACGCCGGTGCGCAGGCGCTGGCGGCTCATTTCCATCAGGCCGAAGCTGGAAATCCGGCCGACCTGGATCCGCGCGCGATCGTTCTTGAGCGCATCCTTCATCGCGCGTTCGACCTTGCGCGTGTTCGAATGGTGCTCCTGGTCGATGAAGTCGATGACCACGAGCCCGGCCATGTCGCGCAGCCGCAGCTGGCGAGCGATTTCACGCGCGGCTTCCAGATTGGTGTGCAGCGCGGTCTGCTCGATATTGTGCTCCTTGGTGGAGCGGCCCGAGTTGATGTCGATCGAAACCAGCGCTTCGGTCGGGTTGATGACTAGATAGCCGCCAGACTTGAGCTGGACCATCGGGTCGTACATCGCCTTGAGCTGATCCTCGGCGCCATAGCGCTGGAACATCGGCACCGGGTCGGAATATTGCTTCACGCGCCGGGCGTGGCTGGGCATCAGCAGTTTCATGAACTGCTTGGCCAGCTTGTAGCCTTCCTCGCCCTCGACGACGACTTCCTCGATCTCGCGATTGTAGATGTCGCGGATCGCGCGCTTGATCAGGTCGCTGTCCGAATGGATCAGCGCGGGCGCGCTGGAGGACAGCGTGCGTTCGCGGATTTCGTCCCACAGCCGTGCGAGATAGTCGAAATCGCGCTTGATCTCGGTCTTGGTGCGGCTGAGCCCGGCGGTGCGCACGATCAGGCCCATGGCGCGCGGCAGGCTCAGCGAGCTGACGACCTGCTTGAGCCGCTTGCGGTCCGATGCGCTGGAAATCTTGCGCGAAATCCCGCCGCCGTGGCTGCTGTTGGGCATCAACACGGTGTAGCGACCGGCCAGGCTGAGATAAGTGGTCAGCGCTGCGCCCTTGTTGCCGCGTTCTTCCTTGACGACCTGGACGAGCAGCACCTGGCGGCGCTGGATGACGTCCTGGATCTTGTAGCGGCGGCGCAGCGCCATGCGCTTGGCACGCGCTTCGTCGACTTCCTTGGTCCGCGCGCGGCCCTTGCCGTTCTGGCGGCGGCCACGCGGGCGGCGACCACGGCCGCGTCCGCGCGACTTGTCGTCGTCATCGTCCGAACCCTCGTCATCCGAATCGTCGTCGTCCTCATTGCCGTCGAGATGGCCTTCCTCGATCGTGGCGACATCGTCCTTGTCGGAGGTGTCGACTTCCTCGAGCCCGTCTTCGGCGAGGTCTTCGGCAAGCGCTTCGGAGCTTTCGTCGTCGGCGTCGTATTCGTTGCCGGGCATTTCGCCGCGGTCTTCTTCCTCTTCACGCAGCCGCGCTTCTTCCTCGGCAGCTTCGGCCTCGGCTTCGAGCAGCGCTTCGCGATCTTCCTTGGGGATCTGGTAGTAGTCGGGGTGGATCTCGCTGAAGGCGAGGAAGCCGTGGCGGTTGCCACCGAAATCCACGAAGGCCGCCTGCAGCGACGGTTCGACCCGTGTAACCTTGGCTAGGTAGATATTGCCTTTGATCTGCTTGTGATCGGCAGATTCGAAATCGAATTCTTCAATCCGGTTGCCCTTGAGCACCGCCACCCGGGTTTCTTCCTGGTGGCGCGCATCGATAAGCATGCGCGTTGCCATGTATCTGTCTCCAGCCGCGTCGGGGCAGGGATGACCCTGCAAAAGCGCGGCGATTTATGTTGGAAAATCCGCGGCCCTCCTGGGGCATCGCGGTGTTTGCGAACCGGCCGCGCCCTGCTGGTGCAGGAGGCCGGGTATTCGTGACTGCGGGAGTGGCCGCGCGCTGTTTCTGCGCTGTCCGACCCGACACGGCTGCACGGGCTTGCGCCAGTGCTGCGAATGTCGGGGAGTAACGGGCCATGTCCGGCATCAACCTGTATTGACTTGGGCCTGAGCGGGACTGCCGCTGCGGCCTGAAAAACCACGGTTTTTCCATGTGACCCTCTTCGTCGCGCATTGTTCGCGCCGATCGGAGGCACCGGGAAACCGATGACATGTCGCTAGCACCGTGGGTTTCACACGGCAACCATATTGCGTCATTCGGCAACAAGGCCGTAACCATGCAGCCAATGTCGATCCGGGCGCAAATCCTCCTGCTCATCCTCTTGCCGCTCGCCGCAGTGGCGCTGCTGGTCGTTTCGGCGCAGCGCATACCCGTGCCCGAAATGGGGCGCAGCTATGTCCTGCGGGTGGAATTGCCGCGCGTCGACAGGCCCGCCGACCTGCCCGAGGTCGCGGGCCGCGCGGGGCTACCGCTGGTGGTGATCGATGCCGGTCACGGCGGACACGATCCCGGGGCCTCGGGGCAGGGGTACCGCGAGAAGACGATCGTACTGGGTCTCGCCCGCGCGCTGCGCGACCGGTTGGAGGAAGAGGGCCGGGTGCGGGTCGCGCTGACGCGCGATGACGATCGCTATCTCGTCCATGCCGAACGCGTCGATATCGCCCGCCGGCTCGATGCCGACCTGTTCCTGTCGATCCATGCCGACAGCGCGGGCGAGGCGGCGGAGGTGACCGGGGCGAGCATCTACACGCTGTCGAACAAGGCATCGAGCGAGGCCGCCGCGCTGTTCGCCGAACGCGAGAACGCGTCCGACCGGATAAACGGGACCGATGTCGGCGCGCAAAGCGACGTCGTCAGCACGATCCTGGTCGAACTGTCGCAGCGCCGTACGCAGGAGCAGTCGGACGCCTTCGCCCGGCTGATCCAGCGCGAGGCCGAAGGGGCGATCCGGTTCCATCCGCAAGCGCGCAAATCGGCCGCGCTCAAGGTGCTGCGCGCACCCGACGTGCCATCGGTGCTGTTCGAAAGCGGCTTCATCACCAATGAAGACGACGCGCGCCGCCTGGCGTCGCCCGAGGGGCGGGCGCGTTTCGCCGAAGTCATGGCGCGGGCGATCCGCAGCTATTTCGCCCGCCAGCAAGAAAGCTGATCCCACCACGCTGTTCGTTCTGGCGATTTGCAGAATGACCATGCTAGAGGCCCCCGCACTATCATGCCAGAACAAGCCGCCCTGCAATATTATCGCTACCGTATCAGCCGCGATCCCAAGCGGCTGATCGCGTGGTTCGGTGACAATTGGTCGCACAATCGCAAGCTGCGCGTGCTCAGCTATCTCGGCGGCTTCGCGGTGGTGGCCATCCTGCTCGCCTGGGCGACGCTGGGTCGCAACCTGCCCGATGCCGAATTGCTGCTGGAATATGAAACGCCGCTGCCCACGGTAGTGCGCGGGATCGACGGCGAAATCGTCAGCACCTATGCGCGCGAACGGCGCGTTCAGCTGCAGTATGTGGATTTCCCCGAGCGGCTGACGCAGGCGTTCCTGTCGGCCGAGGACAAGACATTCTTCAGCCATGGCGGGGTGGATATCACCGGCACGGCGAATGCAGTGATCGACTATGCGACCAAGTTCGGGTCGGGCGAACGCGCGGTCGGCGGGTCGACGATCACCCAACAGGTCGCCAAGAACCTGCTGCTGGGCGACGAATATTCGGTGACCCGCAAGCTGAAGGAAATGATCCTCGCCACGCGCATCGAAAGCGTGCTGACGAAGGAGGAAATCCTCGAACTCTATCTCAACGAGATTCCGCTGGGGCGGCGCAGTTTCGGCGTGCAGGCGGCAGCGCGCGCCTATTTCGACAAGGATGTCGGCGATCTCGACCTGCATGAGATGGCCTTCCTTGCCATCCTGCCCAAGGCCCCCGAGCGCTATGGCCGCGAACGGTATCGCGACATGGCGATCGTGCGGCGCAATTTCGTGCTCGACCAGATGGTGGCGAACGATTTCGTCGCGTCGGAAGAGGCCGAAGCGGCCAAACGGATGGGCCTGGGGCTGGTCGAACAGCAACGGACGCGTTCGGCCGATGCGGGGTATTTCCTCGAGGAAGTCCGCCGCCAGTTGATCGACCAGTTCGGCGAAACCGCCGACGATGGCCGCAACAGCGTCTATTCGGGCGGGCTGTGGGTGCGCACCTCGCTCGATGTCGAACTGCAGGATGCCGCGCGCGACGCGCTGCGGGCGCAGCTTATCAGCTATCACGGCAATCGCGGGTTTACCGGGCCGATTGCCACGCTCAATCCCGACAATGGCGATCTTACCGCGCAGCTCGCTTCGTCCAACATCGGGATCAACTATCGCGACTGGCGCGTCGGCGTGGTGACAGCGCCGGGGCGGATCGGCTTTTCCGATGGCGAGGAATTCGCGCTGTCGGGCGGGCCCTCGTCGCTCAAGCCAGGCGATGTGGTCGCCGCGGCAAGGTCGGGCGGGGGCTATGCGATCCGCGGCGTTCCCGAGGTTTCGGGCGCGTTCCTTGCCGAAGCGCCGCAAACCGGCCGGGTGCTCGCCATGCAGGGCGGCTTCGACAGCCGGCTCGGCAGTTTCAACCGCGCGACGCAGGCGCTGAGGCAGCCGGGGTCGACGATCAAGCCCTTCGTCTATGCCGCCGCGCTGGACCAGGGAATGACCCCGGCGACGCAGGTGCCCGACCAGACGTTCTGTGTCTGGCAGGGCGCCAATCTGGGCGAGAAATGCTTCCGCAACTTCGGCGGCGGCGGGGGCGGTGTCCATACGCTGCGCTGGGGCCTCGAACAGAGCCGCAACCTGATGACGGTCCACATCGCCGACGATGCCGGAATGGACAATGTGATCAAGACGATCGACCGGCTCGGCATCGGCTCCTACGAACCCTATTATTCCTTCGCACTGGGCGCGGGCGACACCACGGTGGCGCGGATGGTCAACGCCTATGCCGCGCTGGCCAACTGGGGCCGGCAGAACCCGGGCTCGGTGATCGATTACGTCCAGGACCGCGACGGCAAGGTGATCTTCCGCACCGACACGCGCAACTGTTCGGGATGCAACATGGCCGAATGGGACGGGCAACCGATGCCGCGCTTCGACGTGTCGGGCAAGCAGGTGCTCGACCCGCGCACCGCGTTCCAGATGGTCCACATGCTGCAGGGCGTGGTCACCCGCGGTACCGCGGTCCGCCTGCGCAGCCTCGACCTACCGCTGTTCGGCAAGACCGGCACCACCAATGGCCCGACCAATGCCTGGTTCGTCGGCGGCTCGCCCGAAATCATCGCCGGCATGTACGTCGGCTTCGACCAGCCGCGCAATCTGGGCGGCTGGGTGCAGGGCGGCAATACCGCGGCCACGATCATGAAGCGCTTCGTCGAAGCCACTCCGGATCGCTGGCAGGCCGAGGATTTCGTAGCCCCGCCGGGCGTGCGGATGGTCAAGATCGACCGCCGCAGCGGCAAGCGCGTGTTCGAAGGAACCCCGTCGAACGAGCCCACCGCTTCGATCATCTGGGAAGTCTTCAAGCCCGACACCGAACCGCCGCGGGCGACACGCAGCGATGCGATCGCCGCCAAGCGCAACGAGATTCTCGAGCTGATCCGCCGCGGCCGGCAGGGGGCGCTATCGGCGCGCGCGCGCGATGGCGGCGACCAGCCCAACGATTTCGTCGAGGACCAGGGCGGCATCTACTGACGCACGCGTCCCGCCGCCGCTGCACTTTACAATCGCCCTGCGCATATTAGGGGCAGGTCCAAGCAGATCCGAAGGAATTTCCTATGCGTGCCGAAGGGCAGGCCCATATCGACCGTATCCAAGCCGCGCTGTCGCTGGTGCGCCAGTCGCTCGACTGGGAGCAGGCGCTGCGCCGGCTCGACGAACTCGACGCGCGCGTCCAGGACCCCACCCTGTGGGACGATCCCAAGCAGGCGCAGGCGATCACGCAGGAACAGAAACGCCTCGAAACCGCGATCAACACGGTGCGCGAAATCGAGAGCGAGATGGCCGATGCGATCGAGTTCGTCGAGATGGGCGAAGCCGAAGGCGATGCCGAGGTCGAGCGTGAAGGGCTCGATTCGCTCGCCGGGCTGGCCGACCGCGCCGACCGCGACAAAGTCCAGGCGCTGCTTTCGGGCGAAGCCGACGGCTCCGATACCTATCTGCAGATCAACGCCGGTGCGGGCGGCACCGAAAGCCAGGACTGGGCGGACATGCTCCTGCGCATGTATGCGCGCTGGGCCGAACGGCGCGGCTTCAAGGTCGAAACGGTCGAATATGCCGCGGGCGACCAGGCCGGGATCAAGAGCGCGACGCTGCTGATCAAGGGCGAGAACGCCTATGGCTATGCCAAGACCGAAAGCGGCGTTCACCGGCTCGTGCGGATCAGCCCTTACGACAGCTCGGCGCGGCGCCACACCAGCTTCAGCTCGGTGTGGGTCTATCCGGTGATCGACGACGACATCGACATCGAGATCAATCCCGCCGACCTCAAGATCGACACTTACCGCGCCAGCGGCGCGGGCGGGCAGCACGTCAACACGACCAATTCCGCCGTCCGTATCACCCACCAGCCCACCGGCATCGTCGTCGCCAGCCAGAACGACCGCAGCCAGCACAAGAACCGCGCCACCGCGATGAACATGCTGAAAGCGCGGCTGTTCGAACGCGAGATGGCCGAACGCGAGGCGGCCGCTTCGGGCGAATACCAGGAAAAGAGCGACATCGGGTGGGGGCACCAGATCCGGTCCTATGTGCTGCAGCCGTATCAGATGGTGAAGGACCTGCGCACCGGCGTTCAGTCGCCCACGCCCGACGACGTGCTCGACGGCGCGCTCGACCCGTTCATCTCGGCCGCGCTGGCGCAGCGGGTGACCGGCGAGAAGGTCGAGGTAGAGGATACCGAGTGAGGCACCGCCTCCTCTCGACCCTGCTGGTCGCGGCGGCATTGGCCGGCTGCGAGGGCAATGCGCGAATGGCCGATGACGGCCCGCGCTTCCCGGAACCCGACCGCCCGGTGTCCGAACTGGGGTCGAACCAGTTCTCGACCGAAGACCAGCGCGACAGCCGCGGCGAGGCGAGCACGGTGATGGAGCTTGCCGAGATCGCCGAGGGCATGACCGTGGCAGATATCGGCGCGGGCAATGGCTATTACACCGTTCGCCTGGCCGAACGCGTCGGCGATGACGGCCGCGTGCTGGCGCAGGATATCGATGGCGCAGCGCTGACCCGGCTAGCCCGCCGGATCGAGCGCTACCGGCTCGAAAACGTCTCGATCCGGCAGGGCGAACTGGCCGATCCGATGCTGCCCGCCGCCAGTTTCGATCGCATCTTCATGGTCCACATGTACCACGAGATCGAAAGCCCCTATGAATTCCTCTGGCGGATGTGGCCCGCGCTGCGTGAGGGCGGGCAGGTGGTCGTCGTCGATATCGACCGGCCGACCGACCAGCACGGGATCGACCCGCTGCTGCTGAGCTGCGAATTCGAAGCGGTCGGTTACGAGCTGGTGGCTTTCAAGGACGCGCCCGAACTGGCGGGGTACTATGCACAGTTCAAGGCAGCCGCTACGAGACCCGCTCCCGGAGAGATAGAGCGCTGTCGCGGCGATCGTGCCGCGCTAGGCGCCAGGGCCGAACGGCCTGCATAAGACAAAAGCAGAGAAAGCGTTGAGTTTATGAGTTTCAAGGGTCTCGAGCCGATCAGCTATGGCGGCAAGGAAGTCTGGCCGCTGGTCGAAGGCGGCAAGGGCGTGTCCGCCACCAATCACCTGAGTTCGGGTGCCTGGGCCGCCGCGGGCGGCATCGGCACCGTCAGCGCGGTCAATGCCGACAGCTATGACGAGGACGGCAACCCGATCCCGCAGGTCTATCCGCAGGCGACCCGCGTCGAACGCTTCGAACAGCTGGTGCGCTACGGCATCGAAGGCGGCACCGAACAGGTCAAGCGCGCGCACGAAATCTCGGGCGGCAAGGGCGCGATCAACATCAACGTGCTGTGGGAAATGGGCGGCGCGCAGCAGGTCCTCGAAGGCATTCTCGAGAACTGCCCCGGCCTCGTCACCGGCGTCACCTGCGGCGCGGGCATGCCCTACAAGCTCGCGGAAATCGCCGCGAAGCACAATGTCCACTACCTGCCCATCGTCAGCTCGGCGCGCGCGTTCCGTGCGCTGTGGAAGCGCAGCTATTCCAAGGTCCCCGACCTGATGGCGGCAGTGGTCTATGAAGACCCCTGGCTGGCGGGCGGGCACAACGGCCTGTCCAACGCCGAGGACCCGGCCAAGCCCGAGGATCCCTATCCGCGCGTTGCCGCGCTGCGCGACACGATGCGCAAGGAAGGCGTGTCCGAAGACACTGCCATCGTCATGGCTGGCGGCGTGTGGTTCCTGCGCGAATGGAACGACTGGATCGACAATCCCGAGCTGGGCAAGATCATGTTCCAGTTCGGCACGCGTCCGCTGCTGACGCAGGAAAGCCCGATCCCCAATGTGTGGAAGGACATGCTGCGCACGGTCGAGCCGGGCGACGTAGCGCTGCACAAGTTCAGCCCGACCGGTTTCTATTCCAGCGCGGTGAAGACGCCGTTCCTCTACGATCTGATGCATCGCAGCGAGCGGCAGATCCCGATCTTCAAGCGCGACGAGGAGGAAGGGACCATTCCGCTGGCCGATCACGGCAAGGCGAAATATTTCTTCGTTCACCCCGGCGACCAGCGCAAGGCGCAGGCCTGGATGCACGAGGGCTTTACCGAAGCGCTCAAGACGCCCGACGACACGGTGGTGTTCACCACTCCCGAAAGCGCCGAGCAGATCCGCGCCGACCAGCAGGCCTGCATGGGCTGCCTGTCGCACTGCCAGTTCTCGAGCTGGAAGGATCACGACAACCACACCACCGGGCGGCTCGCCGATCCGCGCAGCTTCTGCATCCAGAAAACGCTGCAGGACATCGCGCATGGCGGCGACCCGGACGAGAACCTCGCTTTCGCCGGCCACGCGGCCTACCGCTTCAAGCAGGACCCGTTCTATTCGAACAACTACACCCCCACGGTGCAGGAACTGGTCGAGCGCATCCTGACCGGCGACTAGGCCCTACAATACCGGATCCGCTTCACCCCGGCCTTCGGGCCGGGGCGGGGTGATCTCGGGTCAGAACCCCGTCAGCACCTGATCGGGCGGGCGGTGGCCGTCGGCCCACATGCGGATGTTGGCGATCACCTTAAGACCGCTGTCCTCGCGGCCCTCGCGCGTGGCGCTGCCGATATGCGGCAGTGTCATCACGTTGGGGTGGGCGATCAGGCGCGTATCGACATCGGGTTCGTCGGGATAGACGTCGAGCCCCGCACCCGCGAGCTTGCCGCTTTCCAGCGCGGCGATCAGCGCTTCCTGGTCGACCAGATCACCGCGGGCAGTGTTGATGAGGCAGGCGCCGTCCTTCATCAGGCCGATCCGCCGCGCATCGATCATGTGGTGCGTATCGGGGCCTGCAGGGCAATGCAGCGAGAGGATATCGGCTTCGCTCATCAGGTCGTCGAGCTGTTCGACCCAGCGCGCCTTGAACATGCGTTCCACCGCTTCGGGGAGCCGCTTGCGATTGTGATAGGCGATTTCGAGCCCGAAGGCATGCGCCCGGTGAGCCACCGCCTGGCCGATACGGCCCATGCCGACGATCCCCAGCACCTTGCCCGCCAGCTTGGTCCCGAGCAGCGCGGTAGGCGTCCAGCCGGTCCACCGGCCGCTGCGGATCAGTTCGACCCCTTCACGGATGCGGCGGGGCACGCCGATAATCCCCGACATGGCGAGATCGGCGGTGTCGTCGGTAAAGACGCCCGGGGTGTTGGTGACCAGGATATTGCGGGCGGAAGCCGCTGCGAGGTCGATGTGTTCGGTGCCCGCGCCGAAATTGGCGATCAGTCCCAATTGCGGGCCGGCAGCGGCGATCATGTCGGCATCGATCCGGTCGGTCACCGTCGGCACCAGCACGTCGTATTCCTGCATCGCGGCGACCAGCTGTTCGCGCGCGAGGGGCTGGTCCTTGGTGTTGAGGCTGACGTCGAACAACTCGCGCATGCGGCTTTCGACCGAAGGCATCAGGTGACGCGTGACGAAGACGCGCGGCGTGCGTTCGAGACGCTTGGCGGGGCGGGTGTCGGGGCTTTCCATGTGTGCAGCAGCGCTAGGACGCCGGCGGCGCCGTGGTCAAGGATTCGCCTGCGATATCGCGCATCAAGGGCGTTGACTGGAAGCGCGTGATGCCCGATTCACCACCGCGATGTTTGCACGCCTATTCATGCCTTTCCTGCTGCTGGCCGGCCTTGCTGCTCCCCTGCAGGCGCAGGACCGCGAAACCCCCTATTGGGCGACGATCCGTGCAAGCGTACTCAACATGCGTGTCGGCCCGAGCGCGGATTACAAGATCGACTGGGTCTACCGGCTTCCCGGCCTGCCGGTGAAGGTCCTGCGGCTGATGGAAGGCTGGCGGCTGATCGAGGATCCCGACGGCGCGCAGGGTTGGGTCGTGGCCCGGCTGCTCAGTCCCGATCGCGGGGCCATCGTCATCGGGGACGGCCTGGCCGAACTGCGCGATGGCCCGTCGCACGACGCAATGCTGAAATGGCGCGTCGAACCCGGCGTGGTCGGTGCGCTCGGAGGCTGCGACGATGGCTGGTGCGAACTTCGCATCGACGATTATCGGGGCTATATCGCGCAGAACCGGCTGTGGGGCGCAGGCGAACCCTGAAGGTTATCCGCCGATCGGGCGGATCGTGTAGCTCTCGCTTCCGTCGTCGCGCGTGCTTGTGAAACTCCCGTCCTCGGCCAAGGCAGAATTCGTCCAGCAGCGTTCCTGCTGATCGGGCCCGTCGCCATCCGGGTCGAAGCAGGCGAGGCCGCGCTCGTCCCGCCAGGTTCCGCGTCCGACTTCATTGCCTTCGGCATCGAGATCCGCATAGGTTCCGTCAGACTTGACGACAGTCTGCGAATAGACCGTTCCGTCACCGCCCTCGATGGCATATCTGCCCGGTCCCATCACATAGGCGGCAGGAGAGGCACGTTCGCTCCCTTCGATCGGCGTTTGCGTGTCGGCGTTGGTCTCGTTGCTGCATCCGGCAATCAGCGCCCCAAGCACAACGATCGGCAAAAGCTTGAACGTCATGAAATCCTCCCTTGCGAACGATCAGGGCGGCTAGCGTAGCGCCGCCCTGATCGTTTGTCATTCCGACGGGGCGGCCAACGCTTGGGCTTCGACCTTGCGGACGGAGGACTGGACCGTGCCGTCTTCGCCGCGCATTTCGAAAGCACCATCTTCTGCCGGCGCACCGCCGGTATAGCATTCCTCGGGATCGTTGCCTTCCGGATCGAAGCACATCGTCCCATTGTCGCCGGTGCGCCAAGTGCCGCCGCCGATGCGGGTGCCATCGGGAGTCGTGTCGACGTAGGTACCATCGGCATTGATGGTCTGCATCGTGACGCTGCCGTCGGCGAGCTTCACCTCATAGGTGCCGGCGACATTACCGGTGGCGGTGCTGTCGAGCGTCGTGTCAGCGGTTTCGATCGGCTCGACCGGAGCCTCTGCCTCGTTGGAACCGCAGGCGGCAAGCGCCACACAGGATGCGGCGACCAGAAACTTCTTCATGGATACTTCCCCTTTCGCCCGCCTCAACGCGCGCGAAAGGGGTAAGTGCCCGAATATCAGACCAGTTCGACTGCGACCGCCGTGGCTTCGCCGCCGCCGATGCACAACGAGGCGACACCCCGCTTCTTGCCCTGTTGCTTGAGGGCGTTGAGCAGCGTCACGATGATGCGTGTGCCGCTGGCGCCGATCGGGTGGCCTAGAGCCGTGCCGCCGCCGTTCACGTTGATCTTGTCGTGCGGGATGCCGATGTCGCGCATCGCGAACATGGCGACGCAGGCAAAGGCCTCGTTGACTTCCCACAGTTCGACTTCGTCCGCGCTCCAGCCGGCCTTGTCGAGGACCTTCTCGATCGCGCCGATCGGGGCGACGGTGAACTGCGCGGGTTCCTGCGCATGCGCGGCCATGGCGACGATCTTCGCCACCGGCTGCTGGCTATTGGCCTTAGCGACGCTTTCGCGGCTCAGAACCACGGCCGCCGCACCGTCGGAGATCGAGGAGGAGGTCGCTGCGGTGATCGTGCCGTCCCTGGCGAAGGCGGGGCGCAGCTGGGGGATCTTGTCGGGACGGCCCTTGCCGGGCTGCTCGTCATGCTCGACCGTGACTTCGCCCTTGCGGGTCGTGAATGTGACCGGGACCACTTCGTCGGCAAAGGCGCCGCTGTCGATCGCGGCATTCGCGCGGCGTAGCGATTCGATCGAGTATTCGTCCATTTCCTCGCGTGTCATCTGGTAGTCATTGGCGGTTTCCTGCGCGAAAGTGCCCATCGCCCGGCCTTCTTCGTATGCGTCCTCGAGCCCGTCGAGGAACATGTGGTCATAGGTGGTGTCGTGTCCGAGGCGCGCGCCGCTGCGGTGCTTCTTGAGCAGGTAGGGAGCATTGGTCATGCTCTCCATCCCGCCCGCGACGACATAGTCCACCGTGCCGCTGGCGAGCGCTTCGGCGCCCATGATCACCGTCTGCATGCCGCTGCCGCAGACCTTGTTGACCGTGGTCGCCTGGACCGACTTGGGCAGGCCTGCCTTGATCGATGCCTGCCGCGCGGGCGCCTGGCCCAGCCCGGCGGGCAGCACGCAGCCCATGTAGGTGCGGTCGAAACTGTCCACCGGCACCCCCGAGCGCTCGACCGCGGCCTTTACTGCCGTGGCCCCGAGATCGGTGGCCGAGACATCGGCGAGCGCGCCCTGCATGCCGCCCATCGGAGTGCGGGCGTAAGACAGGATGACGACGGGATCGGATGCGCTGAACTGGGTCATGCTTGTGTATGTCCTTCGGTTCTGGAATATCGGTTGCCAATGGCGACCTATCTGGTGGCCCACAACCTAGTGCTGCGATGCAGCAATATCAAACGGAGAGAGCAATGGCGGACGACCGGAAAACCGAAATGGAAGCCGTATTGCGCAAGCAGCGCGCCGCGCACCACCAGATGCGCCCCGAACCGCTGGCGCTGCGCAAGGACCGCATCCAGCGCGCGATGAAGCTGCTCACCGATCATGCCGACGACCTGTGCAAGGTGATGGCCGCCGATTTCGGCAATCGCTCGCCGCACCAGTCGATGATCACCGACATCGCGGGCACGGTGAACTTCGGCAAGTACTGCCTCAAGCACATGGACAAATGGTCGCGCCCCGAAAAGCGCCATGTCCAGTTCCCGCTCGGCCTGCTGGGTGCGAAGGCCGAGGTGCGCTACGAGCCCAAGGGCGTGGTGGGCATCCTCAGCCCGTGGAACTTCCCCGTCAATCTCAGCTTCGGCCCGCTGATGCAGATCTTCGCTGCGGGCAATCGCGCGATGATCAAGCCGAGCGAGTTCACCGAGAAGACCAGCCTACTGACCAAGGAACTGGTCGAGGAATACTTCACCCCCGACGAATGCGCGGTGTTCACCGGCGGGCCCGAAGTCGCCGCGGCGTTCAGCGAACTGCCGTTCGACCACCTGATCTTCACCGGTTCGACCGCGACGGGGCGCAAGGTGATGGAATCGGCGGCCAAGAACCTCGTCCCCGTCACGCTCGAACTGGGCGGCAAGAGCCCGGTGTTCCTCGGCGAAAGTGCCGATTTCGCCAAGGCGGGCGAGCGGGTGGCATTGGGCAAGATGCTCAACGCGGGCCAGATCTGCCTCGCGCCCGATTACCTCTATGTCCCCGAAAGCAAGCAGGACGAGGCAATCCACGGCGTGTGGCAGGGCACGGCCAACATGTACCCCACGCTGCTCGATAACGAGGACTACGCCAGCGTCGTCACCGACCGCCATTTCGACCGCCTGCAGGAGCTGGTTGCCGATGCGCGCGACAAGGGTGCCGAGGTGATCGAGGTCAATCCCGGGAACGAGGATTTCTCCAACACCAATGCGCGCAAGATGCCGCTGACGATCCTCAAGAACGTCAATGACGACATGCGCGCGTTGCAGGAGGAAATCTTCGGCCCGGTCCTGCCGGTGAAGACCTATCGCCACATCGACGAGGCGATCGATTACGTGAACGACCACGATCGCCCGCTGGGCCTGTATTTCTTCGGCCAGGACAGCGACGAGCGCGAGAAGGTGCTGTCGCGGACGATCAGCGGCGGTGTGACGGTCAACGACGTTATCTTCCACGTGTCGATGGAAGACCTGCCGTTCGGCGGAGTTGGACCGAGCGGGATGGGCAGCTATCACGGGGTCGAGGGCTTCCGCGAATTCAGCCACGCACGCAGCATCTATACCCAGCCCAAGATCGACGTCGCCAAGCTGGGCGGATTCAAGCCGCCCTATGGGCCCGCGACTGAAAAAGCGGTCAAAACGATGATGAAGTAACACCCCGGGGCAGGGGGTGTGCGCGGGGTGCGGAATTGTTGCGAATTGTTCGCATTTCTGCACCCTTGCGCCATCTGGGTGAGGGGCCTAGAGGCGGGCGCGAACCAAGCTTTACGCCTAGGAATCATTCGTGGTCGACCTCGAACAATACCTGCCCATCCTGATCTTCCTGATATTCGCCGCAGGGCTTTCGGCGCTGTTCGTCTTCCTGCCGATGGGCGTGTCGCGGCTGACCGGAGCGCACAAGCCCGATGCCGAGAAGCTCAGCGAATATGAGTGCGGTTTCCCCGCCTTCGAAGACCCGCGCAGCCAGTTCGACGTCAAGTTCTACCTCGTGGCGATCAGCTTCCTGCTGTTCGATCTCGAGGCCTCGTTCCTGTTTCCCTGGGCGGTAAGCCTCGAATACACCGGCTGGACCGGCTGGATTGCGATGATCATCTTCCTCGGCATTCTGGCGGTCGGCCTGGCCTATGAATGGAAGATGGGCGCACTGGACTGGGAATGACATGAGCAATTCGACCATCATCACCCCGCCGCAGACCGTGCCCGCCGCGCAGGGCGGCGAAACCCGCCAGCCCGACGCGGACTATTTCAACGCGCTCCAGACCGAGGTGAACGACAAGGGGTTCCTCGTCACCAGCACCGAGGACCTGTTCCAGTGGGCGCGCACCGGATCGCTGTGGTGGATGACCTTCGGCCTCGCCTGCTGCGCGGTCGAGATGATCCACGTCAACATGCCGCGTTACGACATGGAGCGCTTCGGCGTCGCTCCGCGCGCCTCGCCGCGGCAGAGCGACGTGATGATCGTCGCCGGTACGCTGTGCAACAAGATGGCGCCCGCGCTGCGCAAGGTCTACGACCAGATGTCGGAGCCCAAATACGTCATCTCGATGGGCAGCTGCGCCAATGGCGGCGGCTATTACCATTACAGCTATTCGGTGGTGCGCGGCTGCGACCGTATCGTCCCCGTCGACATCTATGTTCCCGGGTGCCCGCCGACCGCCGAAGCGCTGCTTTACGGCGTGATGCAGCTGCAGCGGAAAATCCGCCGCGCGGGCACGATCGAGAGGTAGGGCGCAATGGCTACGCTACATTCCGCACCCCGCTTCACGCAGATCAACGGGCTGAAGGACACGCTGGGCAAGGCGCTCGGCGCGCACTTGCTCAATGTGCATGAAGAGCACGGCGAACTGCTGTTCACCGTGAAGCGCGACAGCATCGAGGACGTGCTGCGCATCCTGCGCGACGACCACAAGTACCAGCAGCTGATGGAAATCGCCGGGGTCGACTATCCGAGCCGCGCGGAGCGGTTCGAAGTCGTCTACATGCTGCTGTCGCTGACCACGAACAACCGCATCATGGTCAAGTGTTCGGCGAGCGAGGACACGCCGGTCCCGACGGCAACGACGCTGTGGCCCAATGCAGGCTGGCTCGAGCGCGAAGTGTTCGACATGTACGGCGTGCTCTTCGCAGGCAATACCGACCTGCGCCGGATCCTCACCGATTACGGTTTCGAAGGGCACCCCTTCCGCAAGGATTTCCCGCTTACCGGCTATCACGAGCTGCGCTATTCGGAGGACGAGAAGCGCGTGGTCTATGAACCGGTCGAGCTCGCGCAGGACCTGCGCCAGTTCGACTTCATGAGCCCCTGGGAAGGGGCCGATTACGTGCTGCCGGGTGACGAGAAGGCGGATGTCCCGCCGGTCGACGAACCCAAGACCACCGAAACGCCCAAGGACACGGGTGCGGGCAAGAAAACCGACGAACATGCGGCCGACAAGGTCAGCGCCGGTGCCCCGGCCGAGGAAGACGGCGGCGAGAACGCCCCGGCTCCCGAACCGACCGAGGACCAGCCCGCACGCGCCGAGCGCGAGGGCAAGACCACCGACACCGCCGAAGCGACCGAGCCGGATACGCCGGATAACGATGCCGGCGGCCCCGCGCCTGCGGCCGGGAAGCGCAAGTCATGAAGCGGCTGCTCCTGATTGCCCTCCCGCTGGCGCTCGCCGGGTGTTCTTCGGAACCCGCCGAGCAGGAAAGCGCCGACGATTTCGCCAGCCGTATCGGCCAGGACGGCAATGCCGCTGGCGGACCGCAGGCCGATCCCGACCTGCCCAACACTGCAAGCGTTACGGCGCCCGGCGGTGCCGATCTGACCCAGCTCCAGAAGTTGGGCGATATCGGCGGCGTCGACCTGGGTGCGCGCGACGGCGGCTGCACGCTGATGGTCGGCAAGGACGAAATGCTGATCGCCGGTGCGCCCGATGACGCCTCGGTCCCCGGCAAGGCGGTGGTGCGCGTGGGCGATAGCCTGGTGCTGACCGATGCCGCGGCGGGCGGTCTCGACGCCATCCGCGACGGGACCAGCTTCGCGGGCGAAGGCTTCACTGTATCGGTCGCCCCCGCTGCGGGCACCGAGCAACGCCGTACCGCGAATGTCACCGTGACCGACGCGGCGGGCAAGACGCAAAGCTACAGCGGTAACTGGATCTGTTCATGAGCCACGCCATGCACCTGGAAGAGTCGCCGACCACCGGCGACGAAGTGATCACCAATTACACGATCAACTTCGGGCCCCAGCACCCCGCGGCGCACGGCGTGCTGCGCATGGTGATGGAGCTCGACGGCGAGATCATCGAACGGATCGATCCGCATGTTGGCCTGCTGCACCGCGGCACCGAAAAGCTGATCGAGCACAAGACCTATCTGCAGGCGCTGCCCTATTTCGACCGGCTCGACTATTGTTCGCCGCTGGCGCAGGAATACAGCTACGTCCTCGCGATCGAGAAGCTGCTCAATGTCGAGGTGCCCGAACGCGCGCAATACCTGCGCGTGCTGTTCGCCGAGCTGACCCGTATCTGCAATCACATGCTCAATATCGGCGCCCATGTCATGGATGTCGGCGCGATGACGCCGAACCTGTGGGTGTTCGAGCTGCGCGAAGACTGCATGAACTTCTTCGAGCGGGCCTCGGGTGCGCGCATGCACAGCGCCTGGTTCCGCCCCGGCGGCGTCCACCAGGACGTGCCTGAAAAGCTGTTGGTCGACATCGGCAACTGGGTCGATGGCCGGCTCCAGGAACTGTTCGGCGATGCGATGAGCCTCGTGCTCGACAACCGCATCTTCAAGCAGCGCAATGTCGATATCGCCGTGGTCAGCAAGGACGATGCGGTCGCCTGGGGTTTCTCCGGCCCGATGATCCGCGCTGCGGGCATCCCGTGGGACCTGCGCAAGTCGCAGCCCTACGACGTCTACGAGCGGATGGAATTCGACATTCCCGTGGGCACCAATTCCGACTGCTACGACCGTTTCGTGGTGCGCGTGAAGGAAGTCTACGAAAGCGCGAAGATCATCAAGCAGTGCCTGGCGCAGATGCCCGGCGGGCCGATCTGCTCCGACGACCGCAAGGTCTCGCCGCCCAAACGTGCCGAGATGAAGCAGTCGATGGAAGCGCTGATCCATCACTTCAAGCTCTACACCGAAGGGTTCCACGTCCCCGCGGGCGAAGTCTATGTCGCGACCGAAAGCCCCAAGGGCGAATTCGGCGTCTATCTGGTCAGCGACGGGTCGAACAAACCCTATCGCTGCAAGATCCGGCCGACCGCGTTCAGCCACTTGCAGGCGATGGATTTCATGAGCCGCGGCCATATGCTGCCCGACGCCACCGCCATTCTCGGCGCCATCGACGTCGTGTTCGGGGAGTGTGACCGGTGATTGCGCGCGAAGTGTTCATCTTCATCGCGGCATTTGCGGCATTCGCTTCGGCGGTTGCTGCCTATCTGTTCGCCTTCCATGGCGAAAGCTCGCTCAAGGAAATCCTTTCGACGGCCTTCGCTGCCGTCATCGGTCTCTATGTGGGCCGTTATGTCGAACGCAGGTTGATCAATGGCTGACCGTTCCCTTGCTCCCGATACCCCCAAGCTGCGCGAGCGCTGGGGCGGTTTCGAGTTCACCGAAAGCTACCGGGCCCGTGCCGACAGGGCGATTGCGCGCTATCCCGAAGGGCGCCAGCGCTCGGCAGTGATGCCGCTGCTCGACCTCGCCCAGCGCCAGGTGGGTGAAGAAACAAACACGCAGGGCTGGCTGCCGCTGCCGGTGATCGAATATGTCGCCGATTACCTCGACATGCCCGTGATCCGCGTACTCGAGGTTGCGACCTTCTACTTCATGTACAACCTCCGGCCCGTGGGTAAGTACCACGTGCAGGTGTGCGGCACGACGCCGTGCATGCTGCGTGGTTCGGACGGCCTTCTCGCCACCTGCAGCAAGCGCGGGATGAAGAAGGGGCACGTCTCCGAAGACGGGTTGTGGACGCTGACCGAAGTCGAATGCATGGGCAATTGCGCGACTGCGCCGATGGTCCAGATCAACGACGACAATTACGAAGACCTGACCCCCGAGCGCCTCGACGCGGTGCTCGACGCACTGGCCAAGGGCGAGCAACCCAAGACCGGCACGCAGGAACCCGGCCGCCACACCAGCGAACCCGCCGGTGGGCCGACCACGCTGACCGAGATGGTCGATGCCAATCACGATTACCGGAAGGAATGGTGATGGAGATCGTCACTATCCTGGTCGCGTTGGTGCTCGCCTGGATCGCCTGGAAGGTGCTGGTGGGCCTCGTGAAATTCGGCGTTCTCGCGCTTATCGCGGTCGCTGCCATCTATTTCCTCTCGCAAGGGGGCGCATTCTGATGCTTGCCGACAAGGATCGCATCTTCACCAATGTCTACGGCTTCCAGGACTGGGGCCTCAAGGCGGCGCAGCAGCGCGGCGACTGGGACGATACCAAATCGCTGATCGCGCGCGGCCATGACAGCATCATCGACGAGATGAAGGCTTCGGGGCTGCGCGGGCGGGGCGGGGCAGGCTTCCCCACCGGCCTGAAATGGTCGTTCATGCCGAAGGAATCGAAGGACGGCCGTCCCAGCTTCCTCGTCATCAATGCCGACGAGTCCGAACCCGGCAGTTGCAAGGACCGCGAGATCATCCGCCACGATCCGCACAAGCTGATCGAAGGCGCGCTGGTCGCCGGCTATGCAATGCGTGCTCGCGCGGCCTATATCTATATCCGCGGCGAATACATCCGTGAGGCGGAGACGCTTCAGGCCGCGATCGACGAAGCCTATGATGCGGGGCTGATCGGCAAGAACGCCAGCAAATCGGGCTACGATTTCGACGTCTTCCTGCACCGCGGTGCAGGGGCCTATATCTGCGGCGAAGAGACCGCGATGATCGAGAGCCTCGAGGGCAAGAAGGGCCAGCCGCGGCTCAAGCCCCCGTTCCCCGCGGGAGCAGGCCTCTACGGCTGCCCGACCACGGTCAACAATGTCGAATTGATTGCCGTCGTGCCGACCATCCTGCGCCGGGGCGCATCGTGGTTCAGCTCGTTCGGGCGCGAGAACAACAAGGGCACCAAGCTCTTCCAGGTCAGCGGCCATGTGAACAAGCCCTGCGTGGTCGAGGAAGCGCTCAGCATTCCGTTCAGCGAGCTGATCGAGAAGCATTGCGGCGGTATCCGCGGCGGCAAGGACAATCTGCTCGCGGTGATCCCGGGCGGATCGTCGGTGCCGCTGGTTCCGGCCGAGCAGATCTGGGATGCGCCGATGGATTTCGACGGGCTCAAGGAGCTCGGCTCGGGTCTCGGCACTGCGGGCGTCATCGTGATGGACAAGTCGACCGACATCGTCCGCGCGATCAGCCGCATCAGCTATTTCTACAAGCACGAGAGCTGCGGCCAGTGCACGCCCTGCCGCGAAGGCACGGGCTGGATGTGGCGGATGATGGAACGCCTGCGCACCGGCGATGCCGCGATCGAGGAAATCGACATGCTGCAGCAGGTCACCAAGCAGGTCGAAGGCCATACCATCTGCGCGCTGGGCGATGCGGCTGCCTGGCCGATCCAGGGCCTGATCCGCCACTTCCGCCCCGAGCTCGAGCGCCGGATCGAAGAACACAACGCCAAATTTGCCGAGGCAGCGGAATAATGCCCAAAGTCACCGTAGACGGACAGGAAATCGAGGTCCCCGATGGCGCGACCGTCCTTCAGGCCTGCGAGCTTGCGGGCAAGGAAATCCCGCGCTTCTGCTATCACGAGCGGCTGAGCATCGCCGGCAACTGCCGCATGTGCCTGGTCGAAGTGAAGCCCGGACCGCCAAAGCCGCAGGCGAGCTGTGCGCTGCCGGCTACCGACGGGCAGGAAATCCGCACCGACAGCGAAATGGTCAAGACCGCGCGCGAAGGCGTGATGGAATTCCTGCTGATCAACCATCCGCTCGACTGCCCGATCTGCGACCAGGGCGGCGAATGCGACCTGCAGGACCAGTCGGTCGCCTATGGCCGCGGGGCCACGCGCTACGAAGAGAACAAGCGCGCGGTGACCGAGAAATACATGGGCCCGCTGATCAAGACGGTCATGACCCGCTGCATCCACTGCACCCGCTGCGTGCGCTTCTCCGAAGAGATCGCCGGCGTGGACGAAATCGGCGCGCTCTATCGCGGCGAGGACATGCAGATCACTACCTATCTCGAGCAGGCGGCCGAGCACGAGCTGTCGGCCAATGTGATCGACCTGTGCCCGGTCGGCGCGCTGACCAGCCGCCCCTATGCCTTCGAAGCGCGCCCGTGGGAGCTCAAGAAGACGCTCAGCATCGACGTCTCGGATGCGGTGGGGTCGAACATCCGGCTCGACAGCCGTGGCCGCGAAGTCATGCGCGCGCTGCCGCGCATCAATGACGACGTCAACGAGGAATGGATCTCGGACAAGACCCGCTACCAGGTCGACGGCCTGTCGAAGCGGCGCCTGGACAAGGTCTTCATGCGCAAGCGCGGCAAGCTGCAACCGGCGAGCTGGGACGAGGCGTTCAAGGCGATCGCCAAGGCCAAGCCGGGCAACAGCATTGCCGCCATCGCGGGCGACATGGTCGATTGCGAAACCATGTTCGCCGCCAAGACGCTGCTCAAGGCCTGCGGTTCGTCGCTGATCGAAGGCCGCCAGACCGGCATGGATTACGACGTATCAAACCTGGCCGCGGTCAATTTCAATTCGACCTTTGCGGGTATCGAAACCGCCGATGCTATCCTGATCGTCGGCAGCCACATCCGCTGGGAAGCGCCGCTGGTCAACGTGCGGATCCGCAAGGCCGTGAAGCGCGGCGCCAGGGTCTTCGTGGTCGGTCCGCAGTGGGACACGACCTATCCGGCGCAGTTCCTCGGCGAGGACCTCGCAGTACTCGGCGAATTGCCCAAGGACGTGGTCGATGCCTTCGCCGGCGCCGACCGCCCCGCCATCATCATGGGCGGCGCGGCGCTTGCCAAGGGTGCGCTGGGCGCAGGCCTCGCCTTTGCCGAAACGCACAAGCTGGTGCGCGAGGGCTGGAACGGCTTCAACGTGCTGCACTTCAGCGCAGCACGGATGGGCGGATTGATGCTCGGTTTCGCGCAGAAGGGCGGGATGAAGGACATCGCCGCGGCAGGGCCCAAGGTGGTCATCAGCCTGGGCGCCGACGAGATGGATTTCGAACCCTTCGCCGACAGCCTGAAGGTCTATATCGGCCATCACGGCGACAAGGGCGCGCATGCGGCGGACATCATCCTGCCGGGTTCGAGCTTCGCCGAGAAGGACGGGACCTACGTCAATACCGAAGGCCGCGTGCAGTTCGCCGAACGCGCTGTGTTCGCGCCGGGTGACGCGCGCGAGGACTGGACGATCCTGCGCGCGCTGGCCGATGCGCTCAAGGTCGAGGTCGGCTTCGACAGCTTTGCCGAATTGCAGGCCAACATGATCCGCGAAGTCCCCGCACTGGGCGAGGAAGGCCTTGCCGGCTATGGCGACTTGCCCAAGGGTGGCAGCACGGCCAAGGCGGAAGGACGGATCACCGCCTATCCGATCAAGGACTTCTACCTCACCAATCCCATCGCCCGCGCCAGCGCGGTGATGCAGCAATGTTCGAGCGAACTGCTCGGCAGCGGCGAGCTTGCGGAGGCCGCGGAATGACCGAATTCTTCCAATCGCTGGGCATGACCTACGAATGGGCCTGGGGTCTTGCGACCTTTGCCGGGATCCTGCTGATCGCGCTGCCGCTGATGCTCAGCGTCGCGATGGTCATCTATGTCGACCGCAAGGTGTGGGCGGCGATCAACCTGCGCCGCGGTCCCAATGTGGTCGGCCCGTTCGGCCTGCTGCAGAGCTTTGCCGACGGGTTGAAGGTGTTCCTGCAGGAAACGATCATTCCCTCGGCGGCGAACAAGGGGATCTTCCTCCTTGCGCCGATCCTTACCTTCACCGTCGCGCTCGGCGCGTGGGCGGTGGTGCCGTTCAGCGCCGAAGCGGTGCTGGCGGACATCAATATCGGGCTGCTCTACATCCTCGCGATCAGTTCGCTGTCGGTGTACGGCGTGGTGATGAGCGGGTGGGCGAGTAACTCTAAATACCCGTTCTTCTCGGCCATGCGCGCCGCCGCGCAGATGATCAGCTACGAAGTCTCTATCGGCTTCATCCTGGTGTGCGTCGTGCTGTTCGCGGGCACGTTCAATCTGAACGACATCGTCCGCGCGCAGGAAGGCTTCGGCCTCGGCTTCATCAACGCCTATGGCATCCATCCGCTGCTGTTCCCGATGTGGGTGATGTTCTTCATCAGCTCGCTCGCGGAAACGCAGCGCGTGCCGTTCGATCTGACCGAGGCGGAGAGCGAGCTCGTCGCTGGATACCAGACCGAATATAGCTCGATGAGCTTCGCGCTGTTCTGGCTGGGCGAATATGCCAACATCCTGCTGATGTGCATTCTCAATGCGCTGCTGTTCTGGGGTGGCTGGCTGCCGCCGTTCGACTGGGCACCGCTCTATTACGTGCCCGGGATCGTCTGGCTGCTGCTCAAGACCTTCTTCTTCTTCTTCATGTTCAGCTGGGTGATGGCGACCGTACCGCGCTATCGCTACGACCAGCTGATGCGCCTGGGCTGGAAGGTGTTCCTTCCCATCAGCCTCGGCTTCGTCGTCGTCATTTCGGGCTATCTGATGGCCACGGGACATTACGGATGAGTATCGCGCAAACCATCAAGGCGTTCACCCTGTGGGAGTTCGTGAAGGCGCATGCCCTCACGCTGAAGTATTTCTTCAAGCCCAAGGTCACGATCAACTACCCGTTCGAGAAGAACCCGATCTCGCCCCGCTTCCGCGGCGAGCATGCGCTGCGCCGCTATCCCAACGGGGAAGAACGCTGCATCGCTTGCAAGCTGTGCGAGGCCGTCTGCCCCGCGCAGGCGATCACCATCGAGAGCGAACCGCGCGAGGACGGCAGCCGCCGCACCACGCGCTACGACATCGACATGACCAAGTGCATCTATTGCGGCTTCTGTCAGGAAGCCTGCCCGGTGGATGCCGTGGTCGAGGGGCCGAACTTCGAATACGCCACCGAAACGCGTGAAGAACTGCTGTACGACAAGGCCAAGCTGCTGGCGAACGGGGACAAGTGGGAGCGGGCGATCGCCGCGAACCTTGAAGCCGATGCGCCCTATCGCTAGGGGCCGCGCGTGACTGGGGCATACCAACTCACCACCATTTCCGTCATCCCCGCGCAGGCGCGGATCCATCAGGCGGCAGTGGCACCATGCAACGTTATCCGGACCCCCGCCTTTGCGGGCGTGACGCAAGAGGTTTGAGGGAAAAGTGATACAGACTATCGCCTTTTACCTGTTCGCAGCACTGGTCATCGCCAGCGCCGTCATGGTCATCATGTCGCGCAATCCGGTGCATTCGGTGCTGTGGCTGATCCTCGCCTTCTTCAATGCGGCCGGGCTGATGGTCCTCGTCGGCGCCGAATTCATCGCCGCGCTGATGGTCATCGTCTATGTCGGCGCAGTCGCGGTGCTGTTCCTGTTCGTGGTGATGATGCTCGACATCGACTTTGCCGAACTGCGCGCGGGCTTCATCAAGAACTTCCCGCTGGGTATCGCGATCGCGCTGGTGCTCGCTGCCGAGCTGATCTTCGGGATCGGTGCCTATCAGGCTGGGCGGATCGACCTGGGCGTCGCCAGCGGCGCTGCTGCCCCCATCCTCGGGGAATCCAATACCGCCAGCATCGGCGCGGTGCTGTACCGCGACTATATCTTCCTGTTCGAAGCCGCAGGCCTGATCCTGCTGGTGGCAATGGTCGGCGCGATCGTGCTGACGCACCGTAAGCGCCCCGACGGTGCGCGCGGCCAGCAGGACATTACCCGCCAGGTGCGCCGCAATCCGGACGAGGCAACCGTCATGAAACAGCCCGAAGTGGGCAGGGGGGTCGAGCTGTGATCGGCATCGAACACTATATCGTGGTCAGCGCGATCCTGTTTGTGCTGGGCGTGCTGGGTATTTTCCTGAACCGGAAGAACATCATCGTCATCCTGATGGCGATCGAACTGATCCTGCTCAGCGTCAATCTCCAGCTGGTCGCGTTCAGTGCCTTTCTGGGCGATCTGGTGGGCCAGGTCTTCGCCATGTTCGTACTGACCGTGGCAGCGGGCGAAGCCGCCGTCGGTCTCGCCATTCTCGTCACCTATTTCCGTAGCCGTGGCACGATTGCCGTCGACGACGTCGACCGGTTGAAGGGATAAGCACCCGTGCACCCGATCCTCTTTATCGTATTCCTGCCGCTGCTGGCGGCGCTCGTCGCCGGCCTGACCAACAAGGCCGCGCCGCCGGTCTTCGCCAAGGCGGTGACCACCGGGGCGCTGTTCATCAGCGCCGCGCTCAGCTGGCCGATTTTCCTCGGCTTCGTCGGCGGATCGTCCGAACCGGCCGTGGTGCCGGTGCTTACCTGGATCCAGTCGGGCACGCTGGCATTCGACTGGGCGCTGCGCGTCGATACGCTGACCGCGGTCATGCTGGTGGTGATCAACACCGTTTCGGCGCTCGTCCACCTCTACAGCTGGGGCTATATGGACGAAGACCCCGACCAGCCGCGGTTTTTCGCCTATCTGTCGCTGTTCACCTTCGCCATGCTGATGCTGGTGACTGCGGACAACCTCGTCCAGATGTTCTTCGGTTGGGAAGGCGTGGGCCTGGCATCCTACCTGCTGATCGGTTTCTGGTTCCGCAAGCCGAGTGCCAATGCCGCCGCGATCAAGGCCTTCGTGGTCAACCGCGTCGGCGACCTTGGCTTCATGCTGGGCATTTTCGGCACCTATCTGGTGTTCGACACCGTTTCGATCACCGAAATCCTCGCCGCCGCGCCCGGTATGAGCGGGGCGACGATTGGCTTCCTCGGCTTCACCGTGCAGACGATGGACGTGCTGTGCATCCTGCTGTTCATCGGCGCGATGGGCAAATCGGCGCAGCTCGGCCTGCACACCTGGCTGCCCGACGCGATGGAAGGCCCGACGCCGGTGTCTGCCTTGATCCATGCCGCGACCATGGTGACCGCGGGCGTGTTCATGGTCTGCCGCCTTTCGCCCATGTTCGAAACCGCGCCCGTGGCGCTGGGCATGGTGACCTTCATCGGCGCTGCCACCTGCATCTTTGCCGCGACAGTCGGCACCACGCAGTGGGACATCAAGCGCGTGATCGCCTATTCGACCTGTTCGCAGCTGGGCTACATGTTCTTTGCAGCGGGCGTCGGCGCATATGGCGTGGCGATGTTCCACCTGTTCACTCATGCCTTCTTCAAGGCGCTGCTGTTCCTGGGTGCGGGCTCGGTCATCCATGCGATGCACCACGAACAGGACATGCGCTATTACGGCGAGCTGCGGAAGCACATCCCGCTGACCTTCTGGGCGATGATGATGGGGACGCTGGCGATTACCGGCGTGGGCATCTACCATCTCGGCGCAGGCTTCGCCGGCTTCTGGTCGAAGGACGCGATCCTCGAAGTGGCCTATGGCCGCGGGACCGAGCTGGGCAATTTCGCCTTCTGGATGGGCACCTTCGCCGCGCTGCTGACCAGCTTCTACAGCTGGCGGCTAATGTTCCTCACCTTCTGGGGCAAGCCGCGCTGGATCGAGAGCGAGCACATCCAGCATTCGGTTCACAAGACCCCCGCCGAAGCGGGCGAGGACACGACCGGCGGCTATCATCCGCATGAAAGCCCGCTGTCGATGCTGATCCCGCTGGGCGTGCTGTCGATCGGTGCGGTCCTGGCCGGACAGATTTTCGCGCCGACCTTCCTCGATGATGCCGCGTTCTGGGGCAGCTCGATCTTCTACAACGAACCGCTCATCCACGCGATGCACGGCGTGCCCTATCTGGTGAAATACGCCGCCTTCATCGTCATGCTGATCGGCCTGTTCGTCGCCTGGCTGGCCTATATCAAGGACACCAGCATTCCGGGCAAGACGGCCGAACAGCTCGGGCCGATTTACCGCTTCCTCTACAACAAGTGGTATTTCGACGAGCTTTATCACTACCTTTTCATCGTCCCTGCCTTCTGGCTGGGACGCCAGTTCTGGAAACTTGGCGATGTCGGCACGATCGACCGTTTCGGTCCCAATGGCATTGCCTGGGTGGTCGAGAAGGGGGCCGTTGGCGCCCGCCGCTTCCAGACCGGATATCTGTATAGCTATGCGCTGGTGATGCTCCTCGGGCTCGTCGCCGCCATCACCTGGGTGCTGTTCTGATGGAATTCCCCATCCTTTCGCTGATGCTCGCCGTGCCGCTGGCCGGCGCTATCGCCTGCCTGTTCCTCGGTGCGCACACCGCGCGCATGGTCGCACTGGTGGCCACGCTGATCGACCTCGCGCTCGGCGTGGTGCTGTGGCTCAATTACGATATCGGCGGGGCGCAGTGGCAGTTCACCGAGCGCGCGGAGATATTCGCGGGCTTCAGCTATGCGCTGGGGATCGACGGGATCGCGCTGATGCTGATCATGCTCAGCGTGTTCCTGATGCCCATCTGCATCCTCGCCAGCTGGGACGCGATCAGCAAGCGCGTCGGCGAATACATGAGCGCCTTCCTGCTGATGGAAGTGCTGATGATCGGCGTCTTCGCCTCGCAGGACATGTTCCTGTTCTACATCTTCTTCGAAGCCGGCCTGATCCCGATGTACCTGATCATCGGTGTATGGGGCGGCGATAACCGCATCTACGCCTCGTACAAATTCTTCCTCTACACGCTGCTCGGTTCGGTCCTGATGCTGATCGCGATGCTGTGGATGGCGAACGAAGCGGGCACGACCGATATCCCGACGCTGCTGAACTACGACTTCTCGCCGCAGGCGCAGACCTGGTTATGGCTGGCCTTCTTCGCCAGCTTCGCCGTGAAGATGCCGATGTGGCCGGTGCATACCTGGCTGCCCGATGCCCACGTGCAGGCGCCGACCGCCGGATCGGTCATCCTCGCGGGCGTGCTGCTCAAGCTCGGCGGCTACGGGTTCATCCGCTTCAGCCTGCCGATGTTCCCCGAAGCCAGCGCGCAGTTCACCTGGTTCGTCTTCGTCCTGTCGATGATCGCGGTGATCTACACCTCGCTCGTCGCGCTGGTGCAGAGCGACATGAAGAAGCTCATCGCCTATTCCTCGGTCGCGCATATGGCGATCGTGACCGCGGGCATCTTCGCGTTCAACGCGCAGGGCATCGAAGGCGCGGTGATGGTCATGCTGGGCCACGGGCTGGTCTCGGGCGCGCTGTTCCTGTGCGTCGGCGTCATCTACGACCGGCTGCACACGCGCGAGATCGCGCGCTATGGCGGCCTCGCCATCAACATGCCGCGCTATGCGCTGTTCTTCCTGCTGTTCACGATGGCCTCGATCGGCCTGCCGGGCACCAGCAACTTCGTCGGCGAATTCCTCGCGCTGGCCGGCCTCTACAAGGTCTCGACGCTGGTCACGCTGGTCTGCACCACCGGGATCATCCTCGGTGCCGCCTACATGCTGTATCTCTACCGCCGCGTCGTCTTCGGGCTTCAGGTCAACGAAGATGCCGCGCGCATGCCCGACCTCAACGCCCGCGAATGGGCCATGCTCGCCCCGATCGCAGCCGCCGTGCTGTGGATGGGCGTCTATCCGGAAAGCTTCCTAGCCCCCATGCGTCAGGATATTGCCGCTCTCGAGGCGCGCGTGGCGCGCGCCGCACCCGATTTCGATGCCGACAACACCATCGGCACGCCGCGCGAACACAATGCGAATTACGTCGGATCCGCGCATGGCGAAGCCCGCGGTGAAGAGGGAGCGCACTGATGTCCTACGCTACCTCGCTCTATCTCACCGCGGCGGAAATCGGCCTGTCGATCACGGCGCTCGTCCTGCTGCTGCTCGCCGCATGGAACGGGGACCGGTCTGCCCGCCTGCTGACCATCATCGCCGTGGCCGCGCTCGTCGGTGCAGCGATCTTCAGCATCGGCCTGTTCGACCGCAGCGCAAGCGAAGTCGCCGGGCGGGCCTTCGGCGATCTTTACCGCGCCGATGCCTTCGGCAGCTTCGGCAAGGTGCTGATCTATCTCGCGTCGGCGGCGGTCCTGATCGTCACCCCGCGTTTCTTCACCCAGCTGGACGGTTACCGCGCCGAATATCCCGTGCTGATGCTGTTCAACGCGGTCGGCATGGGCATCATGGTTTCCGCCACCGACCTGATGACGCTCTACATCGGTCTCGAAATGTCGAGCCTGTCGAGCTACGTGCTGGCTAGCTTCCTGCGGCAGGACGACCGGTCGAGCGAGGCCGGGCTCAAGTACTTCGTGCTCGGTGCGCTGGCATCGGGCATCATCCTCTACGGCGTCAGCTTGGTCTACGGTTTCACCGGTTCGACCAATTACGACGGCATCCGCGCCGCCTTTGCGCTCGATTTCTCCACCGGTGCATTGTTCGGCGTCGTCTTCGTGCTGGCGGGTGTCGCCTTCAAGATCAGCGCCGTGCCGTTCCACATGTGGACCCCCGACGTCTACGAAGGCGCACCGACTCCGGTCACGGCCTTCTTCGCCAGCGCGCCCAAGGTCGCGGCGATGGGCGTGCTGGTGCGCATCGCGATGGATCCCTTCGCGGGCGAAGTCGATGCCTGGCGGCAGATCATCATCTTCGCCGCTCTGGCATCGATCGTGGTGGGCGCGCTCGGCGCCATCGGGCAGCAGAACCTCAAGCGGCTGCTGGCCTATTCGTCGATCAACAACGTCGGCTTCATCCTTATCGGTCTTGCCGCAGCGACCGCCGCGGGCGTCGCCAGCGTGCTGACCTATCTGACGATCTACGTCGCCATGGTGATCGGCAGCTTCACCGCGCTGCTGATGCTGCGCGACCCGGCCGGTCAGAACCTCGAAACCTTCGCCGACATTGCCGGGCTCTCGACCCGGCGGCCGGCGCTCGCCTGGTGCCTGCTGGTGCTGATGTTCAGCCTCGCGGGCATTCCGCCGCTGTTCGGATTCTGGGGCAAGTTCGTGGTGTTCCAGGCCGCCGTGCAGGCCGATCTGGTCGCACTTGCCGCGATCGGGATCGCCGCCAGCGTGATCGGCGCGTTCTACTACCTGAAGTTCATCAAGGTGATGTTCTTCGACGAACCCACGCGCGATGTCGAGACGAGCAGCCCAGTGAGCCACTGGGCCGTGCTGGGCGTGTGCGTCGCGATCCTGTCACCGCTCGGCTACCTGCTGACCATCCCGCTGGGTGAATGGACGGCGCAGGCCGCGGCATCCTTCGTCGCTGCGATGTGATCCGCTTCGTAACCGAAACCGGTTCGACCAATTCCGATCTCGCCGCGCAGGTGCGCGCGGGCGAGGTGGTGGCCGAGGGTCACTGGCTGGTGGCCGATCGGCAGGTCGCGGGGCGCGGGCGGCAGGGACGCAGCTGGTTCGACGGCAGCGGCAATTTCATGGGTTCGACCGCGGTTCGCATTTCGCCGCGCGATCCCGCCCCGGCAACGCTGGCGCTGGTCGCGGGCGTGGCGGCCTACGAGGCCGTGTCCGCCGTGCTGGCCGAACCCGGCAAGCTGCGGCTCAAATGGCCCAACGATCTCATGCTCGGCGATGCCAAACTGGCCGGCATCCTGCTCGAACGCGAAGGCGACAGGATCATCGTCGGCATGGGCATGAACCTGGCTGCTGCGCCCGACCTGCCCGACCGCAAGACCGTGGCGCTGGCCGAACTGGGCCCCGCGCCCGATCGCGACATGTTCGCCCGCACCCTGGCCGAGGCCTTCGACCGCGAACTCGAGCGGTGGCGCACCTACGGCCTCGAACCGCTCACGCGGCGCTGGGCCAGCGTGGCCCACCCGCCCGGCACGCGGCTGACCGTGCAACCGCCGGGCGAGGAGCGGATCGAAGGCGCCTTTGCCGGTTTGACCCCCGACGGCGCGTTGTCGCTGCGCTTGGCGGACGGATCGACCCGTGCCATCCATGCGGGCGACGTGATGCTCGCAAACGAGGAGAGCTGAGCCATGCTGCTCGCCGCCGATGTCGGAAATACCAATGTTGTCTTCGCGCTGATCGACAAGGGCGAGATCAAGGCGCGCTGGCGGATCGCCTCCGACCCGCGCCGGACGGGCGACGAATATGCCGTATGGCTGCTGCAACTGGCCGAATTCCAGGGCTTCGACAGCGGCGAGATCGATCAGGTGATCATCGGCTCGGTCGTTCCCAAGGCGATCCACAATCTCACGGTCCTGTCGGAAAAGTATCTCGGGATCACGCCGCTCATCGCGGGCCAGGACAAGGCGGCCTGGGGAATCGAGCTGGATATCGAACAGCCCAGCTCGCTGGGTGCGGACCGCGCGCTCAACACCATTGCGGCGCATGCCAAGCACGACGGCGATCTTATCGTCATCGATTTCGGCACCGCGACGACATTCGACGTGGTCGATTTCAACGGCGCCTACAAGGGCGGCATCATCGCGCCCGGGATCAATCTGTCGCTTGACGCGCTGGTAGGGAACACGGCCAAATTGCCGCGGATCGCCATCGAGAAGCCCGAAAGCGACAGCGTCATCGGTCGCAACACCGAGGACCAGATGCTAATTGGGGTTTTCTGGGGCTATGTATCTCTGATCGAAGGACTTGTGGCCCGCATGAAGGCTGAAATCGGACGTCCCGCCAAGGTGGTCGCGACAGGGGGCCTGGCGATCCTGTTTGATGAACACACCGACCTGTTCGACGTGGTCGACCCCGACCTCACGCTCGAAGGGCTTGCCATTCTGGCAGGGCGCGCCGCGTGAAGAAGGACTTCACCCCCGAAGACGAACTGCTGTTCCTCGCGCTCGGCGGTTCGGGCGAAATCGGCATGAACGTCAATCTCTATGGCTGCCAGGGCAAATGGCTGATGGTCGATCTGGGGATGACCTTCTCGGGCGACCAGTATCCCGGCGTCGACCTGGTGTTCGCCGATCTGGAATTCATCGAGGAACGCGCCCATCAGCTCGAAGCCATCGTGCTGACGCATGCGCATGAAGACCACATCGGTGCGGTCCCCTATTTCGCCGCCGATCTCGGCGTGCCGATCTATGCCACGCCGTTCACCGCCGACCTCGTCCGCCGCAAGCTCAAGGAAGCGGGTCTGGTCGACGAGGTCGAGCTGCATGTCATCGAAGAGGACCACGGCCAGTTCGCCGTCGGCCCGTTCGAGGTGACCTATATCCCGCTCGCGCATTCGATCGCCGAAGGCAATGCGCTGCTGATCGATACCCCGCACGGGCGGATCTTCCACACCGGTGATTGGAAGCTCGACGAAGACCCCATCATCGGCGAACCGACGACCGAGGAAGAACTGGTCGCGATCGGCGACGAGGGCGTGCTGGCGCTGGTCTGCGACAGCACCAATGTCTTCAATCCCGCGCCGAGCGGTTCGGAAGGGGCGGTCTACAAGGGCTTGCTCGAGGAAGTGCAGCGCCATGCGGGCAAGCGGGTGATGGTGACCACCTTCGCCAGCAATGTCGCACGGCTCCAGACGCTGGGCGATGTCGCGCGCGAAACCGGCCGCCAGGTTTGCGTTGCCGGCCGCTCGCTCGACCGGATCATCGAGGTCTCGCAGGATAACGGCTATCTGCGGGACTTCCCCGACCCGGTCGATTTCGACACCGCGATGGGGCTGCCTCGCGGCGAAGTGCTGATCATTGCGACCGGCGGGCAGGGCGAACCGCGCGCCGCGCTGGCGCGGGTGGCGGACGAAAACCACCCGATCGAACTGGTCAGCGGCGATGTCGTGCTGTTTTCGAGCCGGCAGATCCCGGGCAATGAACTGTCGATCGGGATCGTGCAGAACAAGCTCGCTGCGCGCGGTATCACCATGGTCACCGACCGGCAGAGCATGATCCACGTGTCGGGCCATCCGGGCCGCCCCGAGCTGGAAGCGCTCTATGGCTGGATCCGGCCGGACATCCTCGTCCCCGTGCATGGCGAGATGCGCCACATGCAGGAGCAGGGCAGGCTGGGTAAGGAATGCGCGATACCCGACCAGGTCGTCCAGCAGAACGGCGATCTCGTGCGGCTCGCGCCCGGTGCGCCCGGCAAGATTGCCGAAGTGAAGGCGGGCCGCCTGGTGCTCGATGGCGATCTCATCATCCCGGCCGATGGCGAGGCGATCGCCATGCGGCGCCGGATCATGCGCGAAGGCGTGCTCATCGTCGCGCTCGACGGCGATCTCAACCCGCGGATCGACAGCCTGGGGCTGCCGCTGGACGAGGATTACGACGATTTCGTCGCCGAAGCGACGCGGGACATCACCGCCGCGATCGGCAAGCTTCGCGGCGGCGACCGGCGCGACGAGGCAAGCGTTCACGAGGCCGCGCGGCTCGCCGCGCGCCGGGCGGCGCAGCGCTGGTCGGGCAAGCGACCGCAGGTGCGCGTGATCGTACCCAATCTGTAGGAGGCGCAGCCATGCAGTGGACCAGCATTCTCGCGATCTATTTCCTGTTCTTCGTGTTCAGCGCCTTCGTGCTGCTGCCCTTCGGCGTGCGCACGCATGACGAGGCGGGGATCGAGAAAATTCCCGGGCAGGCCGATAGCGCGCCGGTGGAATTTCGCGCCGGTCGTTTGCTGCTGCGCGCGGTGATCCTCTCCGCGGTCGTCACCACGCTTTACGTGCTCAACTACATCTACGGATGGATCACCGTGGACGACATCATCCTGTGGGGCCCGTCGGCGGGCTGATCACTGGCGCAGCCGTTCCAGCGCCTGCGCCAGCACCACGTAGAGCTTGCCCATATCGCTGCTGAGCAGCGTCACGCTGATGGCATTGCCGTCGCGCGTGGATAGCAGCGTGCGCAGCATCGCCTCGAAATCGTGGATGTAGCGGCTGACATGGTCGCGGAAATCGTGGTCCGCATCGTACAGTTCCGCGATCTCGCGCGCCTCGGTGTTGTCGAGCAGGCGGACCGCGCGCCGGGTGAAGATCCCCCGGTCGCCGCGCAGATAGCTGGTCCACGCGGTATCGGTCACATCGGTCGACAGTGCCTTGGTGATGTCGATCGCGTTCGAATTGAGGCTTTCGCTGATCAGCGCGACACGGCGTGAGAAATCATTGTCCACGTCCTCGGCCGCGCGTTCGCGCGCGTGGGCAATGCGGCTTTCCAGATTGGCGGTCAGTTCGTTGACCTTGGCCAGCTGGTCGCGCAGCTGCCGGGTGATCTCGCGTCCCGCTGCGGCAGAACGCTCGCTCGCGGCGTCCAGTTCGGTCAGCGCATGCGCGGTCTGCTCGCGCAGCGCGTGGTCGATCGCCTCGGCGCTTTGCTGGCCGACCTCGCGCGCGATCCCGGCGATGCGTTCGGCCTGTTCGGTCTCGATCGCGCCCAGCGCTTCGCGTGCGCTGGTTTCGAGCGCGGTGATCGCATCGCGCAGCGCGGTCTGCGCCTGTTCGGAAACCCCGGCGCTTTCCTCGCCCAGCGTCGCAATGCTGCCGCGCAGCCGGGCGATTTCATCGGCATGCTCGGACGCGGTTTCGCCGAAACGGTTCTGGAACACCTCGATCCCGTCCATTGCCTCGCGGCTGCGCGCCTCGGCGGTATCCATGCTCGCGGTCAGCGCTTCGCCGGCGGATTTCGCCTGGTCGAGCAGCGCGTTCACTTCTTCGGCGCGCTGTTCGATTCGGTCCAGCCGCGCTTCGCTTGCCTCCATCGCCTGCGGCAGGTCGTCGCGGCTGTGCTTCGCGCTCGCCTGGATCAGCTCGAGCAGGCGGACGCTGGCGTCGGTCAGCTGCGATACCGCTGTCTCGGTCCCGTCGAGCGCGCCGCGGCTGTCCGCCAGTTTCGCATTGAGCGCGCCGATCCCGTCGGCGAGCTCGGTCCGCGCCTCGCGGCCCTGTTCGGCAATCGCCGCGAACACCGTACCGAGCGCCGCGATGCGTTCGCCCAGTTCGTCGCCTTCCGCAGCCATGAGCGACAGCTGTTCGGCCTGCGCTGCCCGGCGATCGGCAATCGCTTCGTCGAGCGCGGCGAGCCGCTGGGTCAGGCGTTGCTGGGCTGCCTCTTCGGCCTCGGCCATGGCGACCTGTCGCTCGGTGGTCTCCTGCGCGAACATCCGATTGCGTTCGGCAATCCGGGTATCGACGCGTTCGGCCTCGGCAGCCAGTGCCGCAAGCTTGGCATTGGCCGCTTCCAGCGCGGCATCATCGACGCGGGCGATCTCCTCGACGGCGTCGTTCATCCTCTCGCGCATGGCCTCGATCTGCTCTTGCCATGCGTTCATCGCTTGCGCTTCGCCTTCGCGTATGGCCGCCGCCGCATGCGCGGTTTCCTCACGAATGGCGGCGAGCCGCTCGGTCAGGCTGGCGACCGCGGTTTCACGGTCCGCCGCGGTAGCGGTCTCGGTCTCGGCGAATTCGCTGCGCAGCTTGTCGAAGCGGGTGCGCAGCGATGCCAACGCCTCGACTTCGCGGCGGTCGAGTTCGCCGCGGAAATCCTCGCTGCCCTCGCGCAGTTCCGAGAACCGCCGATCGGCGATCTCGGCAAGATGATCGGCCTGCTGTGAAAAAGCCTCGAGCGCGCCATCGATCCGCTCGCGTAGCGAGGCGACCTGCCGCTCGCTCGCAGAGCCGAACTCGTTGAGCCTGGCGAAACCGTCAACCAGCCCGTCGAGCTGGTTCTGCGCTTCGCGGCCGGCGCTACCGATCTGGTTCGACACATCCTTGGCCGAGCTGGCGACAACAGGCAGGTTGTCGCGGAGTTTGTCCATGTTTTCCAGAGCGGTAACGCTCACACGTGCGATCGCTTCGACCTGTTCGCCATTGTCCGCGACCAGCGCCTGCAACCGGTCGGCATGTTCGGACAGCCGGTCGGTCGCGGTCCGACCGAGATAGTCGAGATCGCGCGTCTGGCTGGTCAGGAATTCGCGCGCGAGGCTGAGTTCGCGGTTGATCGTCACCAGCCGGCTTTCCAGTTCGGCGCTCTGCGCTGACAGATCGTGGGCGACAGTGGCGAAGCGGCGCGCTTCGCGGGCCGAATTGCGCATTGCCAGAAGCCATACGCCGATTACCAGCAGGACGGGCACTGCCCATTGGGTGACCAGCGCGGTCCAGGCGCGGGGCGTGGGGAGGGCCATCAGCTGGCTGGCATGCGCCCAGGCAAAAAACGCCGTCCAGCCCGCTATCGCCAGGATCGCCGCAGCTGGGAGCAGCCAGGAAAAGCGCCGCCGGGCCGCGGACTCATCGTCCCAGACCACCTCGTCGTCTTCTTCGAGTTCCGGCGAAGTTTCTGCGACAAACTCTTCGGAAACAACGGCTTCCTCATGGGTTTCGTCAGGCGTCTGATCGACGGCCTGGATAAGCGAGCGCTTTCTCATAATGGGGCAAACTACCACCAAAGCGATCAGGCTTAAACCTGAATTAACCGCCTCGCGTTTACGGTAGCCCGATGGCCTATCACACTACAGGTTTCGAAGCCGCGCTGGCCCATGCTGCCGGGGACGACTTCGCCCTGCGGGAAGACCTGAAGCAGGCGTTCGTGCAGAGCGCGTCGGCGCATCACGACCTGCTGCGCCGGGCCCGGTGCGATGCCAATTGGGCAATGGCGGCCGAGCGGCTCGGGAAACTGGCCGCGAGCTTTCATGCAACAAAACTGATGGATCTCGCCGAAGAAGCCCGCGCCGGGGCACCGGGAGAACCCACGGTGATCAGCCGCATCGAAAGCGTCATCGCCGCTCTCAACTGAGGGAAACCGCCGCCGCACCCTTGGCGGAAGCTGCCCCGCACACTTAAAAGCAAGACATCCGTCGAACCGCCAACCGGAGTCCTGCGTGCGCGTCGCCCTGCTGTCCGTGCTCGATCGCCAGACCGGCCCGCAGCAGGTGCCGGCTCCCTTTCGCCTGCTTGCCGGCGCGAGGCTGGTAGAACGCCAGCTCGACATCGCGCTGGCTGCGGGATGCGAAACCATCGCCTGTCTCGCGCAGGCGGTCGGCCGCGAGGTGATCGAACTCCAGCACCGGGCGGAGGCCGCCGGTGCGCGTTTCATCGCGCTGCACGAACCCCGCAAGCTGTCGGGCATGGTGAGTGCATCGGACGAATTGCTGGTCATGGCGCCGGGCGTGCTGCCCGAAGAGGAGGCGGTGCTGCGGCAGCTGACCAAGCCGGGCGTGCTGGTCTTTCCCGAGGATCCTGCGGTGCAGCGCGGCTATGAGCGCATCGATGCGCATTTCGCCTGGGCCGGCGTCCTGCTGACGAGGGGGCAGGCGGTCGAACAGCTCGCGCAATTGCCCGACGATGTCGATACGCCCTCCGCGCTGCTGCGTATCGCGCTGCAATCGGGCACGCGGACCTATCCGCTCGAGACCCGCCTGCTCGACGAGGATATCTGGCTCAACGACCCGGCGCCCGAACAGCTTGCAGTGCGCGAACGCAGCTGGGTGGCGGGGCATGCCGACGTCGCGCCGTTCAAGGCCCCCGGCCTTGCTGTCGCGGAACGCATGGGGGCGCGGCTCGCGCGCGATACGATGCGCGGCAATCTGGCACGCTTCCTCGCGCTGGGTTCGGCTGCGGCCGCCGTGCTTGCGCTGGCCGTTGCAGTATTCGGGTGGCTGGTGCCCGGTTTCGGCCTCGCTGCGGTCGCCGCGTTGCTGTTCGCGATGGAGGCGGTGGTGCGCCGTGTATCGTCGGCGGGCCAGGTCCGTCCGCGCGTGCCCTTGCTGGTGCAGGCCCTGGCCATCCTCATCGATCCCGTGATCGTCCTGCTGATCGTCCTCGCATCGCCTGAAGACACCGCCTGGCTGCGGCTTTTCGTGCCTGCGGTCCTGTTCGGCCTGCTGCACCTGGGCGAGCGGTTGGCGCAGCGCGACTGGCGCCGCAGCTATGCCGATCGCGTCATGCTGACGGCGCTGCTGATCCCCGCGGCGTTGTTCGGCGTGATCCAGCCCGCAGCCGCAGTGCTCGCGCTGGGCGCTCTCGTGTCGCTTTTTCTCACTGCACCGCCGCGCGACTAACGGCCATTTAACTATGGCGATGGTACCACCCGGTCATGTCGATCCCTGATCCCGCATCCGAGCCGCAGGGCGCCGGCCACGATTCGCTGCGCGAAGCCCTCGCGCAGGGCAATGCGTCGCTTGCGCGGATCACGCCGATCCTGACGCATCTGCTGGCCACGCCCGATCATTCGCTGTTCAGCGACGAGATCGTCGCCCGGGTTCGCGGCATGTGCCACCACCTTGCCTGGCAGGTGCTGCGTGCGCAGGCCGAGGCGGCGGGGCAGTCCGAACGCGAAACCTTCGTTGAACGCCACGGCGAAGCCCTGGCCGAACATTTCGTCGGACGGCCCGCTCTGCTGGCGCACTGCCATTCGCTGGCGATCGAGTGGCAGCTGGCGGAAGCGCTGGAAGTGCGTTCGGGCATCGATCCGGTGCTCTCGCCGCTGGTGCAGGAACTCATCGCGCATGACGACGATGGCGTCTCCGGCGCGGCAATGGCTGCATTGACCGCACAGGCGCGCTTCGCCCAGACCCAGCGCCGCATGGAATTGCCGCTCAGCGAATTGCCGGGCGACCTCCTGCACGACCTGCTGGTCGGATGGCGCGAATTCAGCAACCAGCTGCGGTCGGATGCGATGATGCGGGCGGAAACCAAGCTCCGTTCCAGTTTCGACGAAGGCGCAGGGCGGCTGTCGCTGCTTGCGCGGGTCGTGACGGGCATGGGGGCCGCGGGCGCACGCGCGCTCGATATCGATCGCGCTGGCGTGGCGCTGTTCCTGACCGCGCTGGCGACACGGTCGGGCCAGTCGCGCACAGCTGCGGTGCTGTCGACAAACAACCGCCAGACTGCGCGCCTTGCGCTCGGCCTGCGCGCCGCAGGGCTGTCGGGCGAGGAGGCCGAACGACAGGTCCTGCGGATCAATCCGCAGGCCGAACCGCCCGCCGAGGCCGTTACCATCGATCCCGACGATGCCCGCCGGCTGATCGCCGATACACCGCTCACCGAGGTAGACTGACCATGGCGACGACTGTTGGAACCCATTATATCGCCCGGGCCCACGCCGATGCCGACGCGCGACTGGTCGAAGCGGACGAAATCGTCGCGCGCCTCCAGCATGCCTGCGGCGGTTCGCTGGGTACGCGTATCGCCATTCCCGAACTGCTTGCGCTGGTCGAGAAGGCCCAGCGTTATGGCCTGCGCCTCGCGCGCCAGTTCGAAGCCATCGACGGCGAGAACCGGGTCACCGCCTGGGTCGAAATCGCGCCGGTGACAAACGAGGCGGGCGAGGCCGATGGCTGCGCGATCGACGTGGTCAGCTGGCACAGCGAGGAACTGCCGCCCGAGAACGATATCGAAGCGGCCCGGCGTCGCGTCGAGATCAACCGCCATACGGCCGACTGCACCGCGCGACTCGATTCGCAGCAGCGGCTCCTGTCGCTCGAAACCGAAGCTTCCGATCTTGCCGAGTTTTCCGAGCAAGCGCGGGCAAAGGTCGGCAAGCCGTGGACCGAGCTGGTCGACCTGCCCGGCAGCAGCCACCAGCAGCCGCTGCACTGGCGCCTGCTCGACGGTGCGAGTTGCAGCATCGCGGGGTCGAACCGCAACTGGACCGCGCATCTCGAACCGCTGGGACAGTCGCAGCCCGGTAGCGCGGGTTTCGTGCTCTATCTGACCGCCGACCGGCCGCTGGCCAAGGGTGACGCCGATGCCGAGGACGAGGGCGCGGAAGGGCCTTCGTTCGGCCGCGACCTGACCCCCGTCCTGCGCCAGCCGATCAACCGGATCATCGCCAACGCCGAGACGATCCGGACCAAGCTGGCGGGCCCGCTGGCCGACGAATACAGTTCCTACGCCGCCGATATCGCCACCGCCGCGCAGCACCTCCTCGCGCTGATCGATGATCTGTCCGATCTCGAAGTCGTCGAATCCGAGGATTTCGTGACCGCGCCCGACCGGATCGAACTGGCGGATGTGGCCCGGCGCGCCTGCGGTATACTAGGCGTGCGCGCGCGCGAGAAGGGCATCACGCTCGTCGCGCCGCCCGAAGGGGAAAGCCAGCTGGCAATCGCCGAATTCCGGCGCGTGTTGCAGATCCTGCTCAATCTCGTCGGCAATGCGATCCGCTATTCGCCCGATGACAGCCAGGTATGGATCCGGCTCGACCGGATTGGCAGCCGCGCACTGATCACCGTCGCCGACCAGGGGCATGGCCTCGGCGAAGACCAGCAGGAACGGATTTTCGAGAAGTTCGAACGGCTCGGGCGCAGCGGCGATGGCGGGTCTGGTCTCGGACTCTACATTTCGCGCCGCATCGCGCGTGCGATGGACGGCAACCTGACCGTCGAAAGCGCGCCGGGGCAGGGCGCGCGCTTCACGCTGTCGGTCCCCGCCGCAGAGGATTTGCGCCAGACACCGCGCTGAAGCCTTGCCGTTGCCGCGGCCGCGCGCAGCGGCAGTAGCATCCCCAACGAAAAACGGGCCTTGCGAGGGGCGGGAAGCCGCCTCGCAAGGCCCGTTCGTGTTACCTGGCTTGAGCCTTAACGCTGGCCGATCTGGACGTAATCGCGTTCGGTCGGGCCGGTGTAAAGCTGGCGCGGACGGCCGATCACCTGAGCGGGATCCGAGATCATTTCGTTCCACTGCGCGACCCAGCCCACGGTGCGGGCGAGTGCGAACAGCGCGGTGAACATGGTCGTCGGGAAACCGATCGCGTTGAGGATGATGCCCGAGTAGAAGTCGACGTTCGGAAAAAGCTTCTTTTCCTTGAAGTAGTCGTCGTTGAGCGCGAGCTCTTCAAGCTTGAGCGCGGTCTCGAACACCGGGTCGTTGACGTTCAGCGCTTCGAACACCTCACGCAGCGTCTGCTGCATCACGGTCGCGCGCGGATCGTAGTTCTTGTACACGCGGTGGCCGAAGCCCATCAGGCGGAACGGGTCGTTCTTGTCCTTGGCGCGCTCGATATAGTGCGGGATGCGATCGGGCGAGCCGATTTCCTGCAGCATGTTGAGCGCCGCCTCGTTGGCGCCGCCGTGCGCCGGACCCCACAGGCAGGCAATGCCGGCCGCGATGCAGGCGAAGGGATTGGCGCCCGACGAACCGGCCAGTCGCACGGTCGAGGTCGAGGCGTTCTGTTCGTGGTCGGCATGGAGGATGAAGATGCGATCCATTGCACGCTCGATGGCGGGGTGGATTTCATATTCCTCGGCCGGCACGCCGAAGGTCATGCGCAGGAAATTGCCCGTGTAGCTCAGCGAGTTGTCGGGCTGCATCATCGGCTGACCAACCGAATACTTATACGCCATGGCGGCGATGGTCGGCATTTTCGCGATCAGCCGGTGGCTGGCGATCTTGCGCTGCTCGGGATCCGAAATGTCGGTGCTGTCGTGATAGAAGGCCGACAGCGCGCCGACCACGCCGCACATGATCGCCATGGGGTGCGCATCGCGGCGGAAACCCTGGTAGAACTGGCGCAGCTGGTCATGCAGCATGGTGTGCCGCGTGATCGTGTAGGTGAAATCGTCGAGCTCGGTCTGCTGCGGCAGTTCGCCGTTGAGCAGCAGGTAGGCGACTTCCATGAACGACGAATTTTCCGCCAGCTGGCCGATCGGATAGCCGCGGTGCAGCAGGATGCCTTCTTCGCCGTCGATATAGGTCAGCGCGCTTTCGCAGCTGGCAGTCGACTTGTAGCCCGGGTCGTAGGTGAACTTGCCGGTGGTGCCGTACAGCTTGCGGATGTCGACCACGTCGGGGCCAACGCTGCCCTGCAGCACGGGGAATTCCTGGGTCTGACCACCCAGATCGAGGGTTGCCTGCTTGTCGGCCACGCGTGTCTCCTCACTCGTTCTCTTCGGTGCCTGCGGGCGAGGCGGCCTGCGCATCGATACGCAAGAGCGACTCTTCCTTGCCCAACAGGACCAACACATCGAAAATGCCGGGTGACGTCGTCGTCCCCGTCAGTGCTGCGCGCATGGGCTGCGCGAGCTTGCCGAGACCCAGTTCGAGCTGCTCGGCATAGGCCTTCGTAGTGGCTTCCAGAGCCTCGATTGTCCAGTCATTTTGCACATGCAGCATTTCGGACAAACCGGCGAGCCGCGCCCGCGCTTCATCATCGAGCAACCCCGCCGCCTTGTCGGTCATCTGCAAGGGGCGCGTGGCGAAAAGAAATCCTGCACCCTCAGCAAGTTCATTCATGGACCTTGCACGCGTCTTGAGCACAGGCATGGCTTCGGCAAGCAGCGCGCGGTCGGCGTTTTCACCGATCCTGTCGGCGACGATGTCGGCCAGCCGTTCATCATCCGCCTCGCGGATGTAATGGCCGTTGAGGTTCTGCAGTTTCTTGATGTCGAAACGCGCCGGGCCCTTGCCGACGCCATCGAGGTCGAACAGTTCGATCGCTTCGTCGCGGCTGATTTCCTCGCGATCGCCATGACCCCAGCCGAGCCGCAGCAGGTAGTTGAACAGCGCTTCGGGCAGCACGCCTTCTTCGTCGCGATAGGCTTCGACGCCGACCGCGCCGTGGCGCTTCGACATCTTCGCCCCGTCTGGTCCGTGGATCAGCGGGACATGCGCATAGACCGGATCGGGCCAGCCGCCCTCGATCGCATCCATCGCGCGGATCACCGGCAGCTGGCGGAAGGCGTTGTTGAGGTGATCGTCGCCGCGAATGATGTGTGTGACGCCCATGTCGTGATCGTCGACCACCACCGCCAGCATATAGGTCGGCGTGCCGTCCGCGCGCAACAGCACGTAATCGTCGATCTCGGCATTCTTCACCGTGACCTTGCCCTGGACCTGGTCGTGGATCGTGGTTTCGCCCTCGGCCGGGACCTTGAGCCGGATCACATAGGGCGCGCCCGCGGGAGCTTCGCTCGCATCGCGATCGCGCCAGCGGCGGTCGTAACGCATCGGCTGCTTGTTGGCGCGTTGTTCGGCGCGCATCGCCTCGAGTTCCTCGGGCGTGGCGAAGCATTTGTAGGCATGGCCCGCCTCGAGCAGCTTGTGCGCCACTTCGGCGTGGCGCTCGGCGCGGTCAGACTGGAACACCGGCGCATCGTCGAAATCGAGGCCGAGCCAGCCAAGCCCGTCGATGATCTTGTCGATCGCGTCCTGCGTGCTGCGCTTCTTGTCGGTATCCTCGATCCGCAGCAGCGCGCGGCCGCCGTGGTGGCGCGCATAGAGCCAGTTGAACAGCGCGGTCCGCGCCCCGCCGATATGCAGATAGCCGGTGGGCGAGGGAGCGAAGCGGGTGACGACCGGAGGGGTCTCGCTGTCACTATCGCTTGCCATTGTCACTCGCTTCCTTTCAAACATTCACATGGCGACACGGGGGACGCCTTCGATACCGATGGGAGAAGCGGGCGAAACCGCCCGCGAAACAGTGCCGCGCCCTTGGCGCATGCGCGGCGCAATGTCCAGTTTGGCAGCCCGGTTCGAGGCATTTCTCGCGGGCGCCGAATTCGATCGCGGTCCATGGCTGGCGGTCGCTTTCGGCTGCGGCATCGGGCTGTGGTTCCTCCTTGCCGGGCCGTGGCAATGGCTCGCCGTGATCGCCGGTTCGCTGGTCGTAGCCTTCGCAGCCATCACCGCATGGCGCGGCCGCGAGAACCGTAATTATGCGCTTGCTGCGCTGCTTTCGATTGCCCTCGCCATATCAGCGGGCACCGCGCTGGTCTGGGCGCGGTCGGCGACAGTGGGTGCCGAGCCGATCCCCTATCCGCGGTTCGAACGGATCGATGGACGGATCCTCGCGCGCGAGGAACAGCCGGCGGAAGGACGGGTAAGGCTGGTGCTGGCAGCACGCGACCCCGAGACAGCCCGGGCAGTCGCCTACCGCGTCAATCTGCCGCTGGAAGCCGACGGGCCGCAGCTGCGCGAAGGGGCACGGATCCGTCTGAGCGCGCGGTTGATGCCGCCATCGCCGCCGATCGTGCCGGGTGCTTACAATTTCGCGCGGCGGGCTTGGTTCGATGGCCTGTCGGCCACCGGATCGGTGGTCGGTGACGTCGAACTCGTCGAACCGCCCGCGGAGACGCTTGTGTCGATCGCCGTGATCCAGCGCCGCCTGTCGGCGCATGTGCGGCGCAATCTCGACGGGACGGCGGGCGCCATCGCGGCCACGCTGGCGAGCGGCGACCGCGGTGCGATCCCCGAGGCCGACGAAGAAGCCATGCGCGATGCCGGGCTGACCCATCTGCTTTCGATCAGCGGCCTGCATGTCAGCGCGATTATCGCCGCGACCTATCTGGTGGTGCTGAAACTGCTGGCAGCCTGGCCTTGGCTGGCGCTGCGCGTGCGGTTGCCGTTGGTGGCGGCGGGTGCAGCCGCGCTTGCGGGCATCGGCTACACGCTGCTTACCGGCGCGCAGGTGCCGACCGTTCGCAGCTGCATCGGCGCCTTGCTCGTGCTCGTCGCGCTGGCCCTGGGGCGCGAACCCCTGTCGCTGCGGATGGTCGCGATCGCCGCCGGCGTGGTGCTGGCGCTCTGGCCGGAATTGCTGGTCGGGCCGAGTTTCCAGATGAGCTTTGCCGCGGTCATCGCCATTGTCTCGCTCCACAATGCCGCTTGGGTCCGCAGCTTCCTAGCGCCGCGCGAGGAAAGCTGGCTATCGCGCCTGGCACGGCGTGCAGCGATGCTGTTCCTGACCGGGCTGGTCATCGAATTCACGCTGATTCCGATCGTGCTGTTCCATTTCCACCGTGCTGGGCTCTACGGCGCGGCGGCCAATCTGATCGCGATCCCGCTGGTAACCTTCGTATCGATGCCGCTGGTTGCGCTCGCGCTCTTCCTCGATCTGGTGGGGGCGGGGGCGCCGGCCTGGTGGCTGGTCGGCCAGTCACTCGACGTGCTGCTGGCGATCGCGCATTTCTTCGCCGAGCAACCCGGTTCGGTCAAACTGTCGCCCCGCATCGGCATGGGCACGATGGCGCTCTATATCGGCGGTGCACTGTGGCTGGCGTTGTGGCAGGGCAGGGCAAGACTGTGGGGCGCGGTGCCGATCGCGCTGTCCACGATCCTGATCGTGACAGCCCCGGTTCCCGACCTGCTGATCACCCGTGACGGGCGCGATCTGGGTATTGCCAGCCAGGCCGACCGCCTGCTCGTCCTCCGCGACAGTGCCGGGGGCTATGCGCAGCAGAACCTGCTCGAACTGGCCGGAACCGACCGCGAGCCCATGGCCATCGCGGCGTGGCCGCAGAGCCGGTGCAGCCCCGAGTTCTGCGTGCTCCCCGTCGAGAGAAGCGGGAAGACATGGAGCGTGCTCGTGGCCCGCAATCGCGACTTGATCGCCGAGCGTGCGCTGGCCGCAGCCTGCGGGAAGGCCGATATCGTCGTGGCCGACCGCTTCCTGCCGCGCAGCTGCCGGCCGCGTTGGCTCAAGGCCGATCGGCGCTATCTGCAACGCGAAGGCGGCGTCGCGGTTTATCTCGATCGCGAACGCATCGATACGGTCGCGCAGGACCAGGGTGCGCATGGCTGGTGGCCGGCCCCGCGCCGATAGGGCGCGGTGCGCGTACCATCAGTGATAGCGGCGCAATAGCCCGGCGAGCTTGCCCTGCACCTGAACGCGGTGCGCATCGTAGACCTGGGGGTCATAGGCGCCATTGGCCGGATCGAGGATCACGCGCCCCGCGTCCTTGCGCAGATATTTGAGCGTGGCTTCCTCGTTGTCGACCAGCGCCACCACGATTTCGCCATCGCGCGCGCTGTCGGTCCGTTTCACGAGAGCGAAGTCGCCATCGAAAATGCCGGCCTCGATCATCGAATTGCCCGAGACTTCGAGCGCGTAATGTTCGCCGGGACCGAGCAGGGCAGCGGGAACCGGCATGCTCGACTGGCCTTCGATCGCCTCGATCGGCGCGCCGGCGGCGATCCGTCCGTGCAGCGGCACGTCGATGATGTCGTTGGCGGGTTCGGGTGCCACGGTCTTGGTCGGCATTGCCGCCCCGACCAGGGCGTTCGCAGCACTGGGCTTGTCGCTCCCGGTAACTGCGTCTTCGGGAAGCTTGACCACTTCCAGTGCGCGTGCACGGTTGGGCAGCCGGCGGATGAAACCGCGTTCCTCGAGCGCCGAGATCAGGCGGTGAACGCCCGACTTGCTCTTGAGGTCGAGGGCTTCCTTCATTTCCTCGAAACTCGGGGAAATGCCGGTGTCTTCCAGGCGTTGCTGGATAAAGCGGATCAATTCGTGCTGCTTGGCGGTCAGCATGGTGCGAACTCCCGTATCGCCTGTTCACAAAGCTGTGAACGAATACGGAACAAGTAGGCAACCCGAATCGGCAAGTCAAGCAATTGCGCCGGTTTAGCGGTATGGAGGCGAGAACAGCTGTTCCTGCTTTGCCCCGGGCGCGACGGTTCAGCCGTGCAGCAGCGTCCTGGTCGCAGCAGCGACATCGGCCTGCCGCATCAGGCTCTCACCAACGAGGAAGCTGCGCACACCCGAATCTGCGAGACGGGCACAATCCGCATGCGAGCTGATCCCGCTCTCGCCCACCAGCAGGCTTTCCGCCGGCGCCCGCGGGGCAAGCTGCTCGGTCGTTGCGAGATCGGTGGTGAAGGTTTTCAGGTCGCGGTTGTTCACCCCGATGAGCCGCGAGGAAAGCCGCGCTGCGCGGTCCATTTCGGCGGCGTCGTGGACTTCGATTAGCACATCCATCGAATGGTCGAGCGCGGCCGCCTCGATCTCGGCCATGACGCTGTCATCGAGCGCCGCGACGATGATCAGGATGGCATCGGCACCGAGCGCGCGTGCTTCGGCGACCTGCCACGGGTCGACCATGAAATCCTTGCGCAGGACGGGCAGGTCGCAGGCCTCGCGGGCGGCGATGAGGTAATCCTCATGGCCTTGGAAATAGGGCGCATCGGTCAGCACGGAAAGGCATGCCGCGCCCCCTGCGGCATAGGCCCTGGCATGCGCCGCCGGCTCGAAATCGGCGCGGATCAGGCCCTTCGACGGCGAGGCTTTCTTGATCTCGGCAATAAGTCCGAAGCCGTCATCCTGCGCGCGGGCGAGTGCAGCCTGAAACCCGCGCGGCGGGGTCTGCGCACGGATCGCGGTTTCGAGATCGGACAGCGAGCGTTCCTGCTTGCGGGCAGCCACTTCTTCGCGCTTGGTGGCGCAGATTTCTTCCAGCTTGTTCATGTCAAACGCTCAGTGCGATCCAGTCGCGCAGGAGGGTCAGGGCAGCGCCGGAATCGAGCGCCTCGGCAGCGATCTGGGCGCCTTCGGTCCAATCGTCGGTCCGGCCGGCGACGATCAGCGTGGCGGATGCGTTGAACAGCACCGCATCGCGATAGGGGCCGGGGGTGCCTGCCAGCAGCGCCTCGAGCGCGCGGGCGTTGTGCGCCGGATCGCCGCCGCGGATGGCTTCGACCGGGGCGTGCGGCAGATTGGCCTGCACTGCCAGCACGCGGCGCATTTCGAAGCTGTTGCCCGTCACGTCGGCCAGTTCGTTGCCGCCCGCGAGGCTGAGTTCGTCGAGGCCCTCGTCGCCCGAGGCGATGAAGCTGCGCTCGGTTCCGAGCCGGGCCTTGGCCGCGGCATAGATCGGCACATAAGCGGGGCGGGCGATACCGATCAGCTGGCGCCGGACCCCGGCGGGATTGGAAAGCGGCCCCATCAGGTTGAAGATCGTGCGCACCCCGAGCTTCTGGCGGATGGGCTGGATCCGCCCCATTGCCGGGTGGTGGTTCTTGGCGAACAGGAAACATATGCCCAGTTCGGCGAGCGTCTTCTCCGCGCTGCGGCCTGCCGCTTCCATGTCGAGTCCGAGCGCCTCGAGCGTATCGGCCGCGCCCGCCTTGCTGCTGGCAGCGCGGTTGCCGTGCTTGGCCACTGGGACGCCGCAGGCCGCCACGACCAGGCTGACCGCGGTGGATACGTTGAGCGTATGATGGCCATCGCCGCCGGTGCCGCAGCAATCGACCGTGCCCTCGGGCGCAGCGATGGGGATCATCCGGTGACGCAGGGCACGCGCCGCGCCCGCGATTTCCTCGGAGGTTTCACTGCGCGCTGACATGTCGACCAGGAAACGGGCGATCGCGTCGTCATCGGCTTCGCCGTCGAGGATCCAGCCGAAGACTTCCTCGGCCTCGGCTTCGGCAAGGTGCCGGGTGGCATCGGGAAGCTGTTTCATGCGGGCACCTTGGCGGCGATGCCGCAGATGGCGAGGAAGTTCGCCAGCAGGGCGTGGCCGTGTTCGGTGGCGATGCTTTCGGGGTGGAACTGGACGCCGTGGAGCGGAAGATCGCGGTGGCGGAACCCCATGACGCTGCTGCCGTCGAGGCCCGGGGTCTCGCTGGTCGCGTTGATCGCCAGGCAATCGGGAATGTCTTCGACCACCAGCGAATGGTAGCGCGTCGCGGTGAAGGGCGAGGGCAGGTCGGCAAACACCCCGTCGCCTTCATGCGTGACGGGCGAGGTCTTGCCGTGCATCAGACCGCCGCGCACCACGCGGCCGCCGAAATGCTGGCCGATCGCCTGGTGGCCGAGGCAGACGCCGAGCAGGGGTTTGCCCGCTGCGGCGCAGGCCGCGACGATATCGAGGCTGATGCCGGCTTCGTTGGGAGTGCAGGGTCCGGGAGAAATCAGATAGCCCGCATGACCGCCATCCATCGCCTCGACCGCCGATATGGCATCGTTGCGCACCACTTCCACGCGGGCGCCCATCTCCATCAGGTAATGGACAAGGTTGAAGGTGAAGCTGTCGTAATTGTCGATTACGAGAATGGATCGGCTGTCGGTCATCGATACGGTCCTTGAAGCGATGGCGACGCGCTTTCAAGCAAGGAAAGGTTTGCAGGCCAGCGCGGCCGGCACCGCGCTTCCCGCAGCCGATCAGGCGGTCTTGCCGGCCAGCTTGTCCGTGGCGCGGACGAGGCCATCGACGATGCCCGGTTCACCGGCGCTGTGACCGGCATCGGGCACGATCCACAGATCGGCTTCGGGCCAGGCCTTCTTGAGCGCCCATGCCGCGCCCGGCGGGGTACAGATATCGTGGCGGCCCTGAACGATGATCCCAGGTATTCCCGCCAGCGCATCCACGTTCCGCAGCAGCTCGCCTTCCTCGAGGAAGAAGTTCTCGAGGAAGAACTTGGCGCAGATGCGTGCAAACGGAACCGCCTTGGCCGGATCGCCGAAGCTTTCGAGCAGGTCTTCATTGGGCAGCAGTGTCGCGACATGCCCTTCCCACAGCGACCATTCGCGCGCCGCGGCAAGCCGGGTCGCCTCGTCCTCGCTGGTCAGGCGGTTGTAATAAGCGCGCACGAGGTCGCCGCGCTCGGCTTCGGGAATGAGACCGGTGAACGCATCCCATTGCTCCGCCATGATCTCGCTCGCGCCATAATCGTAGAGCCACGACTTTTCCTGCTGCCGCGCGAGGAACACGCCGCGCAGCACCAGCTCGCTCACCCGGTCGGGATATTTCTGCGCATAGGCAAGCGCGAGCGTCGAACCCCAGCTGCCGCCGAACGCCTGCCACTTTTGGTGTCCGCACATCTCGCGCAAGCGCTCGATGTCCTCGACGATGCGCCATGTGTCATTGTATTCTATTTCAGCAAAGGGCAGCGACTTGCCGCAACCGCGCTGGTCGAACAGCAACACGTCGTAGAGTTCAGGGTCCCACTGGCGGCGATGATCGGGAGCCATGCCCCCGCCGGGTCCGCCATGCAGGAAAACCGCCGGTTTGGCGCCCGGTGTGCCCACGCGCTCGTAATACAGCGAATGGCCTTCGCCGACATCGAGCATGCCGGTCTCGTAGGGTTCGATCTCCGGATAGAGCGTGCGGCGGGTATCGGTCATTCGCTTGCTTTCTTTCTGACCACGAGGATCGGGCCGATGGCGGCACCGGTGTCGAGCCGATCGGTTGCCGGATTCCACAGCAGCGACACGGTATCGTCGAGGAACAGCGCGTTCTCGGCCTCGAGCTCGTTCTTGTAGAACCGGGCGAGTTTGCCGAAGGAAATCGGAGCGTTGGAGATCACGAAATGCGCGCGCCCTTCGCCATCGATGCCCACCGCATTGCGGATCTTGCGCGACGGGCCGTCATGGACGATCTGCGGATGGATCTTGCCGTCGACGATCAGCATCGGCCCCGACTGCGTGCCGAATTGCGGGCGCTCGGTGACATTGGCGAGGAACCAGTCGGTCTCGCGCACCTGCCAGTCACCGCCGCTGCCGTAGAACACCCCGTTGGGTTTCATGTAGAAATTGCCCGATCCCGAACCGGTGTCGAGTTCGCTCAATCGTTCGGAATCTTCCACGAAATAGCCCGCCGGGCGTTCGCCTTCGCCGAAAATCCCCGCGTTCATCGCGAAGGCGATGGTGTCGCCGTCATTGGCATCGGCATATCTGGCGAGGCTGCCGTAGCGCGATCCGCCCCGGTCGAGCGCAGTCGAGATGTCGTGGCGTTCGGGCACGGCGAGGCAGTGCGTTAGCGGCGTATCTTCGAAAATGATCGAGCGGCAGGCGCTTTCGACCTGGCTCGCCAGTGTCGCCGCCGGAGTGGGCGTGTCGCCGGCTGCATCCTGCGGCTGTCCGTCGATCCGCGCGCGGGCCACCGGCTCGCCCTCGGGTTGGGCTTCGCATGCAGTCAGCGCAAGCAGCGCCAGCGCGGCAAGTGTCGTTCTCATTGGCCGAATCCGGGTTCCTTCGCGAGGCGGACGGCTTCCTTCGCCGCAGCGAGCAGGGCGCCCGCTTTCGCTTCGCATTCTCTCTGCTCATACGCGGGTTCGCTATCGGCGACTATCCCCGCGCCGGCCTGCACGTGCATGGTCCCGTCCTTCACCACCGCAGTGCGCAGCACGATGCAGCTGTCGACCGAACCATCGGGCGCGAAATAGCCCACGCCGCCGGCATAGGGGCCGCGCGTTGCCGGCTCGAGTTCCGCGATGATCTCGCAGGCGCGCACCTTTGGCGCACCGCTGACCGTGCCCGCGGGGAAGCCGGCGAACAGCGCATCGATCGCGTCTTTCGCCGGATCGAGCTGGCCGGTCACATTGCTGACGATATGCATCACGTGGCTGTAGCGTTCGACCATGAAACTGTCGGTGACGGTCACGCTGCCCGATTGTGCCACGCGTCCGACATCGTTGCGGCCCAGGTCGAGCAACATGAGGTGTTCGGCGCGTTCCTTCGGGTCGGCCAGCAGCGAGCGTTCGGCGTCGCGATCCTCTGCCTGCGTCGCGCCGCGCGGGCGAGTGCCGGCGATGGGCCGGATGGTCACTTCGCCTTCGCGCACGCGGACCAGGATTTCCGGGCTCGACCCCACGATCGCAAACCCGGGCATGTCGAGGAAATAGAGGAAGGGCGAGGGATTGACCCGTCTGAGCGCGCGGTAAAGCGCCATAGGTGGCAGTTCGAACGGGGTCGCGAAGCGCTGTGACAGCACGACCTGAAAGATGTCGCCGGCCTCGATATAGTCCTTTGCGCGCAGCACAATCGCCTCGTAGTCCGCGGCGGGCATCGTCGGCGTCAGAGCGGGTTCGGGATGATCGGCGGCGCGTGTTTCCGACGGGATCGCCGGCCGGGCGAGCCTGCGCAGCACCTCGTCGATGCGTTCGCCCGAACGTTCGATCGAACCGCCCGACCATACCGGGGCGATGCAAAACAGCGCGTCGCTGAGCCGGTCGAACACCAGCAGCACGGTCGGCCGCACGAACAGCATGTCAGGTACGTCAAGCGCACCCTGCGGCGGGCGCGGAAGTTTTTCGACCAGCCCGATGGTCTCATAGCCGAAATGCCCGACGAGGCAGGCAAGGGCGGGAGGCAGTTCGCCGGGAACCGCGCAATGGCAGCTTTCGACCAGTGCGCGCAGGCTGTCGAGCGTGCCGGCATCGCAGGCCTCGAAAGCCTCGCGGTCGTGCTGCCAGCGACGGTTGATCGCCGCGCTGTCGCCCGTCGCGCGAAACACCAGATCGGGATCGAGCCCAATGAGGCTGTAACGGCCGCGGACTTCACCGCCCTCGACCGATTCGAGCAGGAAATCGCCGCGCCCTTCCTCGAACAGTTTGAGCGCCGCGCCGACAGGGGTTTCGGTATCGGCCACGATTTCGCGCCAGATCAGCGCGGGAGTGCCCTGCGCCAGTGCGGTGCGCGCCCGGTCGACGCCTTTCAGGCCGTTATCCAACTGGACCTCAGTTGCCGGAGAGCTGGGCACGCACGGCTTCGATCGCCGTGGCATTGCGCGAGACGCCCAGTTGTTCGCGCATCGCGCGGCTGAACTGTTCGGCGTATTCTTCGCCCAGCAGCGGACCCATCTGGCGGGTGGCCTGCGCGATTAGCGGATCGTCGCCGGCGATCTCGCCCATGGTGATATCATCGACATCGACCACGAAGAAACCGGCATTGTTGCCCGCTTCGAGCCGCTTCGTCGTTCCCTCAGCCATGCTGAACAGCAGGGCGATCGGGGGCGGGATGCGCTGTTCGCGCTGGCGCGCGAGATCTTCGCGGGTCATGTCGACGCTCTGCGCGGGGGGAACGCGGCGCTCCTCCTCGGCGAGCGCGGCGGCCATCGTCTTGCCCGACCGCACGCGTGCGATCACCCGGTCGGCCGCGGCCTGCGCGGCTTTCATGCCCTCGGTAGCACGCCAGCGCGCTTCGACCGCATCGGCGATCTGTGCATAGGGGGCGACGGCAGCGGGCGTGATGTCGTCCACTTCGTAAACCAGATAGGTCTGCCCGCTTTCGATCGGGGCGATCTCGGGTTCTTCGACTTCCATCTGGAACAGCGTGGCAAGGGCGGGCTGGAGCACCTCGGGCACCGTGCCGCGGGGCTCGTCGAACAGCTGGCCATTGGCGAGAACCGGGCCGACCGTTTCCAGCTCGAGACCCAGTTCTTCGCCCACTTCGCTGAGCGTGGCGCCGTTTCCGAGCTGCTCTTCGATCTCGCTTGCGAGATCGGCCAGGCCGCGCACCCGCTTTTCCGCGCGCAGCGTATCGGTGATATCGCCGCGCACCTGGCTCAGCGAGCGGGCAGGAGTGGTTTCGACCGCGTCGATCCGCGCGACATGCCAGCCCAGCGGGCTGCGCGCGGGCGTGGTCATCGCGCCGCGTTCGGCGGAGAAATAGGCTGCGGCGACCGCAGGCGACGCCTGGCTCGCGAGACCTTCGCGAACAACATCGACCACGGGCGAAGCGCGCAGCCCCGCTTCGCGGGCGACCTGTTCGAACGACGCGCCACCGGCAACGCGGTCACGGATCGACTTGGCGGCGGCTTCTGTCGGTACGATCAGCTGGGTGACGTCGCGGGTTTCCGCAGCGGCGTATTGTTCGGCATCGCGTTCATAGCGCGCGGCGATTTCGGCATCGGTCGGTTCCGCCCGGTCGCCCAGTGCTGCCGCGTCGAAGGTGGCATAGCGGATCGTCCGGCGTTCCGGCCGTACGAACGCATCACGGTTCGCATCGTAATAGGCGCGCAAGACCTTGGGGTCGGCTGCGCCGCTCGGGGCGTATGTCGCTGCGGGGAGCAACGCGATCGAACCTTCGCGCCGTTCCTTGAACAATTGCGCATAACGGTACGCAAGCTTGTCGGGCACGGTCGCTCCGAAGCTCGCGGGAAGCAGCATCTGCTGCGACAGCAGGCCGATCCCCAAGTCCTCGCGCACGTCGGCATCGCTCAGCCGCTGCAGGGCCAGCGCCTGACGATAGGTATCCTCGCTGAAATTGCCGTCTGGGCCGCGGAACGCGGGAATCATCCGGATTTCGCTGTTGACCAGATTGTCGCCCGCCCGGAGCCCGTAGCGCTGGGCGTATTCCTTAAGCGCGGCGCGGCTGATCAGCGCTTCGAGCGCGGAATTGAGCCCCCCACCGCGCAGGAAGGCCTGCATGGTGGCCGTAGGCTGGTCCTGCCGCACCCGGTCGAGCCCGTTGTTCGCGCCCTGGATCAGATCCGCGGTGGATATCTTTTCATCCCCGACGACAGCCACGCGGTCACCGCCCGCGATGCCGCCGAAAGTCCCGGTGGACGAAACATCCGCGCTGGCGAACGCCAGGGCGATCAGACCGAGGAAGGCGAGCGCGATTGCCAGCCCGAGCTTGGTCTTGAAGAAATTGCGGAAGAATTGGAACATGATAGACGGACGATCCGGTTGGATGGCTGCTGTTGTTCAGGCGGAGCCTGGATGGGTTGGGGCGCTTTATCCCCCCTGCGACCTCGCGGCAACAGGTTGCAAAGGGTTTTGACGCGGGAAGAAACCTTGTCTAGCGGAGCGCATTCCAAGCCCCATATAGCGGGCCACACATTTCAATAAATCGCAGGACCAAGACATGGCCGAACGGCCCTACATCGTCGGAAACTGGAAAATGAACGGCACGCGCGCCATGCTTTCCGAAGCACGCGCCATCGATCGTGCCGCGCAGCGTTACATGAAGGTCGAGGTCGCCGTGGCGCCTCCCTACACGCTGATTTATGCGGTCCATAAGGAAGCCGAGCAGATCGGCGTCGGCGCGCAGGATTGCCACCCGGGCGCGGAAGGTGCGCATACCGGGGACATCAACTCCTCGATGGTTGCCGATGCAGGTGCGAAGTTCGTGATCCTGGGCCACAGCGAACGGCGCCAGGGCCACGGCGAAAGCAACGAACTGATCAACGCCAAGATCGAATTGGCCATCGAGTTGGGCCTGCGCATCATCCTCTGCTGCGGCGAACCGCTCGATACGCGTGACGCGGGCAAGGCCGAAGAATACGTGCTGGCCCAGATCAAGGCCGCTCTGACGGTGGTCGAAGATCCCGCCGAACGTCTTACGATCGCTTATGAGCCGATCTGGGCGATCGGTACCGGGCGCACCGCAACCGGCGAGGATATCGCAGCGATGCACGGGGCGATCCGTCGGCTGCTCGACGAAACCTATGGCGAAGAGGAATCCGCCAAGGTCCGCATCCTCTATGGCGGTTCGGTGAAGCCCGACAATGCGCGCGAGATCCTGGCGACCCCCGAAGTGGGCGGTGCGCTGGTCGGCGGTGCCAGCCTGTCGGCGGAAAGCTTCCTCGGGATCGTGGTCGGCGCCTCCGAAGCCGAAGAGGCCTGATCGCACCCGACCTTGCCGTTTGCCGCCGGCGCGCCTAGATGCGCGTTAGCTCCGCTAAAGCCTTTCCAAGAGTATTCGCATGTTCCTGTTCCTAACCGTCGTCCAGGCGATCATCGCAGCCGCGCTTGTCGGCGTCATCTTGATGCAGCGCTCCGAAGGCGGCGGGCTTGGCATCGGTGGCAGCCCGTCGGGCATGCTCAGCGCGCGCGGAGCCGCGGATTTCCTGACCCGTTCGACCAAATGGCTCGCGGTGCTGTTCGTCGTCCTGTCGATCGCGCTGGCTGCAGTCGCAGTCGAGACGACCGGCAGCGACGCCATCGAATCGACGCTCGATCGCACGGTTGCACCGGCCGATCCGCTCGGTGCGGCCACGACCGGCGAAGCCGCTCCTGCCGCCGATCCCCTGGGCGCTCCTGCGGACGGCGATCCGCTGTCCGGCGCGACCGAATAATCTCCATTCCATCGCAGAGCTGTGGATTGCGCCGTGCGAATGGCGCGATCCATGTGCGTTTGCGCTTGCCCCGACTCAATCCCACAGCTTAAGGCTCGACCCCCATGGCGCGGTATATCTTTATCACCGGCGGCGTGGTCTCCTCGCTTGGCAAAGGTCTCATGGCAGCATCGCTTGCTGCCCTCCTCCAAGCGCGTGGCTACAAGGTCCGTATCCGGAAATTCGACCCCTATCTCAACGTCGATCCGGGGACGATGTCCCCCTATCAGCACGGCGAGGTCTATGTGACCGACGACGGGGCAGAGACCGATCTCGATCTCGGCCATTACGAGCGTTTCACCGGCGTATCGGCTCACCAGGGCGACAACATCACCTCGGGCCGGATCTACCAGGACATCATCGCCAAGGAACGCCGCGGCGACTACCTCGGCGCGACCGTCCAGGTGGTCCCGCACGTGACCGACGAGATCAAGGCCTTCGCGCTGGCCGGGCAGGACGACCATGACTTCGTGCTGTGCGAGATCGGCGGAACCGTGGGCGACATCGAAGGCCTGCCGTTCATGGAGGCCATCCGCCAGCTGCGCAACGAGTTGGAGCCGTGGCAGACGCTGAGCGTCCACGTCACGCTGGTCCCCTATATTGCCGCGGCGGGCGAGTTGAAGACCAAGCCGACGCAGCACTCGGTGCGCGAACTGGCCAGTCTCGGGATCAAGCCCGATGTGCTGCTGTGCCGCGCCGAGCATCCGATCCCCGAATCCGACCGCCGCAAGATCGCGCAGTTCTGCAACGTGCGGCAGGAAGCGGTCATTCCCGCGCTGGACGCGCCGTCGATCTATGCCGTGCCGCTGCAGTATCACGGCGAGGGGCTCGATACCGAAGTGCTGCGCGCCTTCGGGATAACCGATGCGCCCGATCCCGACCTGTCGCGCTGGTACGACGTCGTGGATCGCCATTCCAACCCCGAGGGCGAAGTCACGATCGGCGTGATCGGCAAATATGTCGGCCTGCAGGATGCTTACAAATCGCTCAACGAGGCGCTGGTGCACGGCGGCATGGCGCACCGGGTCAAGGTCAACATCAAGTGGATCGACGCCGAAGTGTTCGAAGGCGACGATGCCGACATTGCCGCCAAGCTCGAACCCATGCATGCCATCCTCGTGCCCGGCGGGTTCGGTGAGCGCGGCAGCGAGGGCAAGATCGCGGCAGTCCGTTTCGCCCGCGAACGCAAGGTGCCGTTCTTCGGCATCTGCCTTGGCATGCAGATGGCGTGCATCGACGCTGCGCGCGAGGCCGGCTTTGCCCGCGCCTCGTCGACGGAATTCGGCGAGACCGAAGAACCGGTGGTCGGCATCATTACCGAATGGATGACCGAAGAGGGTCTCCAGAAACGCGAAGCCGGCGGCGATCTCGGCGGGACCATGCGGCTGGGTGCATATGATGCCAAGCTTGCGGTGGGCAGCCACGTGTCGAAGGTCTATCACGGGGCGACCAGCATCTCGGAACGCCACCGCCACCGCTACGAAGTGAACGGGGCCTATATCGAGCCGCTCGAGAAACAGGGCCTGGTCTTCTCGGGCATGTCGCCCGACGGCCTGCTTCCCGAAATCGTCGAACGCCCCGATCACCCATGGTTCGTGGGCGTGCAGTTCCATCCCGAGCTGAAATCGCGGCCCTTCGAACCGCACCCGCTGTTCGCCGGTTTCGTCGGCGCGGCGCTGGAACAGGCACGTCTGGTCTGATCCAGCGCCGAGATGGCGGCATTTTAAGCCTCTGATTTCGTTGGAGGCGTCGAAATTACGCTTGTAGCTATGCGACAAAATGATGTCGCGGGCACGAGACCGGTTTATCTTTTGTTATGTTTGGGCCAGGATACGGCTGTTCCACACCTCGGGTGTGGGCGCATGGAGACACATGCTTTGCCAGCACGAGGCGGGGCTTGCTTCGAAGCCGGTTGTCTTCTGCGACCCGGACGGCCGATTTCGGGGTTTGGCGGCGTTCAACGTCGCGGGGGCGGAACCTGGTTCCGCCCCCTATTCATTTCACCAGTGCAGGTGAAGGCGGGATCAGGCCGCCTTGGTCGTGTCGCCGTCGCGCTCGTCGTCCTTGACGACTTCGAGCGGCTGCGTTTCGCCGATGGCGATCTTCTTCGGCTTCATCGCATCGGGCACTTCGCGCACCAGATCGATGACCAGCAGGCCATCGGCCAGGTCGGCATGGGCCACGCGGACATAGTCGGCCAGTTCGAAACGGCGTTCGAATCCGCGGTTGGCGATCCCGATATGCAGCATTTCGCCGTCGTTGAGTTCGTCGCGCTTCTTGCCGGTCACGACGAGCAGGTTCTGCTGCGCAACGATATCGAGATCCGGCTTGCGGAAGCCCGCGACCGCCAGCGTGATGCGATATTCGTCATCGCCGCGGCGTTCGATGTTGAAGGGGGGGTAATTGTCGCCGCCGGCATTGCGAGCCTGACGTTCCATCAGGTCGAACACACGGTCGAAGCCCACGGTGGAGCGGCGGAAAGGCGTAAGGTCCATACGGTTCATCGAAACAAATCCTCTTGTGAGCGATTCTATGATGGCGGGGCCCGGTATCGGCGCCCCGTTGCCGCCACGAACACCGTGACGGTATTTTCGAGATAGGCGCGTCCTTTGCGCTTTCAAGACTTCTTGTCGCGCGCTAGTTTCGCCGCGGAAAACAAGGGAATATCAATGAGCCACCACCCGGTCGACATTTACACCAAATTCGGTTGCGGATTCTGCGTCCGAGCCAAGCGCCTGCTCGACGAGAAGGGCGTGGACTATAGCGAACACGACATCACGATGGGCGGGCCGAAGCGCGAAGAGATGCTGGAACGCGCGCCTACCGCGCGGACCGTGCCGCAGATCTTCATCGGCGATACGCATGTCGGCGGTTCGGACGAACTCGCCGCGCTCGAGCGCGAAGGCAAGCTCGACGCGTTGCTGGCGGGCTGAATGGCACGCGTCGCTGTCCTGCAGATGACTTCGGGCATCGATCCCGGGGCCAATGCCGCAGGGCTCGAAGACGCGGTCGCACAGGCTGCGGCCGGGGGCGCCGACATGCTGTTCACGCCCGAAATGTCGGGCCTGCTCGATCGCGATCGCGAACGCGCTTCCCGGTCGATCTGCAGCGAAGACACTTCGCCCGTCCTTGCCCGTGTCCGTGAAGCTGCGCGCAAGCACGGCCTGTGGGTATCGCTCGGCTCGCTCGCGCTCGAGGGCGGTGGCGGGGGCGAATGGGTCAACCGCGCTTTCGTCATCGCGCCTGACGGCACGATTGCCGCGCGCTACGACAAGATGCACATGTTCGATGTCGACCTGGCAAGCGGTGAAAGCTGGCGCGAATCCAATGCCTATCGTGCAGGCGACAGCGTCGGGCTGGTGGAGGGCACGCCGCTCGGCCGGCTCGGCCTCACCGTGTGCTACGACATTCGCTTCCCTGCCTTGTTCGAGGCGCTGGGGCGCGCGCACTGCGACTGCATCGCCATACCCGCTGCTTTTACCGTACCGACCGGCGCCGCGCATTGGCACGTGTTGCAGCGCGCCCGCGCCATCGAGGCGAGCGCTTTCGTCGTGGCCGCGGCGCAGGTTGGCGAGCACGAGGACGGCCGCCGGACCTATGGTCACAGCCTGGTGGTGGATCCGTGGGGCGAAGTGCTGCTCGACATGGGCGGAGAGGAGGCCGGACTGGGTTTCGTCGATGTCGATCTGGAGCGGGTGGCCGAGGTGCGCGAACAGGTGCCCAGCCTTGCCAACCGCAGGCATATCACCGCATAGGCCGCGGCATGATCGTTTACGACCTATCCTGCAGCGAAGGCCACCGCTTCGAGGGCTGGTTTTCGTCCTCGAGCGACTACTCGGACCAGAAAGCGCAAGGCTTGCTGCAGTGTCCCGCCTGCGGGTGCGAAGATGTCGGCAAGGCGCCGATGGCCCCCTCAGTCCCGGCCAAGGCCAATGCCGTCGCAGCCCCGGCGGGAGAAAAGGCGCAGCTAAGCACGGGCGACATGCCCCCGGCCGTCAAACAAGCGTTCGAAGCGCTGGCGAAGGCTCAGGCCAAGGCGCTCGAGAGCAGCACCTGGGTCGGCGACTGCTTTGCCGAAAAGGCCCGCGAAATGCACTATGGGGAAAGCGAAAACGCACCCATTCACGGGCGCGCCACGCGCGACGAGGCCGAGGACATGGTCGCGGAAGGCATCGCCGTCGCCCCCCTGCTGGTGCCGGTCGCGCCGCCCGACGAACTGAACTGATTGCTTGCGCGCGATCGTCTGCTAAATGCGGCGGCGGGCGCCCGTAGCTCAGTCGGATAGAGCACCAGATTCCTAATCTGGGGGCCACAGGTTCGAATCCTGTCGGGCGCACCATTGACGAAAATCCGCAGATTTCTCTGATTTCCGGACTCGCCCGGCAGGAATGCTATGGGCACTGAATGGCAGCTTTTTGGCCGTCCGCAGTCATTCCGGTCAAGGCGCCAAATGCTGGCTGAAGCGTCGGCCAACTGTATGGGAAAGCCGTTTTGTGCCTTGTGGCGTCGGCGCCTGGCTATTGCGAGTTCAATCGAGACCTAACAGCATTTGTAAATTGGCCGTTTGCCATCGTTCGTTCACCTTGATGTGGATCACGAACAGGGGGTAGGTCACATTTTTCGCACGTTCTTCAGCTTGGTGCAGTCGGGCAGGATGGATGGGGCGAGTTCGCGCTTACTCAACTTCGTCTTGGTCGCTGGCCTCGCCTTTGGCTCCAGCGCGGCCAAGGCCAGCGAGGACCCCGAAATCGCTCAGGCTATCGCTGACTGCGAGCAGCAGGTGTCGGTCGCATGCGGCACGGTCGGGCTCGCCTATTCCGACCCGGCGAACGACCAATACGATATTTTCCTCAGCCTGAGATTTCTTCAAGAGGCCTGCCGCGGTAACCACGCGGCTTCGTGTGGCCGTCTTGCGTTGGTCTACCTCGAGGGATCCGAAGATATCGAAGCCGATCGGGCCACGGCAGGCCGGTTTGCGATCAAGGGGTGTTCGCTGTTCGATAAAACAGCGTGCGAAGTCGCCGAGACAGTCTTTGCAGAGGCGTCGTCCGATCAATTCGACGCGGAGAAAGCCCTGCGCTACCGGCGCGTGAATTGCGATCAGGGCGGATGGCGCTCGTGCGAAGATCTCGCGCGCATTTACTACAATCTTGGGGAATTCGCACCGGCGGAACAGGTGGCTGCCAAGGCGTGCGATCCCCCACATGCCGAGCAGCGGTCGGTATGCGAATTCGCCGTAAGCCTGCGTCAGCGACGCCAGGAAATCGAGCAGGCGTTGACCGAACGACATGAAGCGCAGCGCCGTCGCCTAGCCGAACGCGAGCGCGCTTCGCAAGTCGTCCAATCCTTCCTCGGGCAGGGCAAATACGACAGCGCGATCTATGCGGCGATCTATCACAGCCGCCAGCTGGCAGATGCGCGGACTGCGCTCGAAGCGACCTTGGAGGCGGGCGCATTGGGCAGTGTCTACAAGGACCATCTCTATGTTCTCGACTACTGGTTCCCGTCGGGCAGGCTCAATGCCGCGGTGAATGCGGAGATTGCACGGCGCAGCCGGGGCGACGACTGCGGAATCTACAACTGCACCAACATGCCCGGTGCATCGAGCCGTCGTTGGGCGGCAGGGGCGGGTAGAACGGCGGCATCGCGTTCGTCCTCCTCATCCGCGTCCTCGTTCCAGCCAGCCCGGATGAAAAGTGCAGCGGAAATCTCCCGCGAGACGCGCAATCGTTATCGCACAGCCCACTGCACGATGAACAACAACGCAAACCGATATCTTTGCAATTGAACGTGGAGCAAGCAGCCATGAATCTTCGTCCTTTTCTTGCGGCTACCGTCCTGTCGGTGACATCGATTGCAGCTCTCCCCGTCGCGGCGCAAAGCAATGCAGAGCAAGCGCAGGAGCGCTACAATGCGGGGGACTTCCCGGCTGCTCGCGCACTCTACCAGAAAGCGTGCATGAGCGATGGCAAGGATGAGGCATGCCACAATCTCGGTTCGATGGCGTGGCGGGGGCAGGGCGGGGCGAAGGACCCGGTGCAGGCGCGCGATGCCTATCGGCGCGGATGCGAAGCCGGCCTGCTCAAATCCTGCGGCCAGTATGGCGCATTGCTCAAGGATGGTCTTGGCGGACCGGCCGTTCCTGCCGAGGCGCTGGGCCCGCTGGGGCTCGCCTGCAAGGCGGGCGAAGCGGGCGCGTGCTACAATCAGGGCCAGATCCTCTATTTCGGCGACGCCGGTGAGCGCCGCTTCGAAGAAGCGCGAACGGCATTCGCCGGGGCCTGCCCCGGCTACGCGGCGGATGGCTGCTATGCGCTCGGGATAATGAAACGTGACGGTCAAGGCGGTGCGGTCGATACCGCGGGAGCGAACAAGGCTTTCTCCATCGCGTGCGAAAGCGGCAATGCCGAAGGATGCATCGAATCCGGCGTCGGCTATTACGATAACGGGCAATTCGCCGAAGCCCGCGACCAGTTCGCGCAGGCATGCAACAACGGGGCCGCCGGCGGATGCATGAATGCGGGCATGATGTACCGCGACGGGACCGGAGCCGCTCCCGATCACGCCAGGGCGAAGCGCTATTTCACCAATGGATGCAAACTGGGCATCCAGGACGGCTGTGCCATGGCTGAGGCGCTGGGACAGTGAGCGTTGCAGCGGGACTAATTGGCGCGTTCGCCCTGAAACTACTCAGCATGGGCCTGGTTTTCGCGCTGGCTGCGGCCTGGTCGGTTCCCTCGAGCGCCTCGCCCGCGGACCAGGGCGCGGCGTCGGAAAAATCGGCTGTCGAGCGCGCTTGCGAAGCCGGGGAGGTCGCGGCTTGTCTCAATGCAGGGAGGATCCTCGTCCAGCTTTCTGGCGAAGCGCGCGCCATCAGGGCTCGCGATATGTTCGCGCGGGGCTGCGAACTCGGCAACACCGATGCGTGCCATCTGCTGGTACCAATGCTGATCGAAGGGCGTGGGGGTGCGCAATTGCTCGATGTGGCGGCTGAGGTCGCAGAAATCCTGTGCGAAGCCGGGTCTGGACAGGGTTGCAGCTGGCAGGCGAATGTCCTTTCGCGGCAGGCCGCATCGGACCAGCAAATCGACCACGAGAATTTGATCGCCGCGCGCGAGTTGTACCTGCAAGGCTGTGATCTGGATTCGATGGAGGCTTGCGGGCAAGCCGGTGCCCTACTGGCAACCGGCACCGGTGGGCCGGCTGACCCCATCAAAGGCTACGACTTACTGGAGCGCGCCTGCCGGGCAGAGCAATGGCAGTCGTGCGCCAATGTCGCCGTCATGGCACGCGACGGACTGGCGCATGACGCCGACTGGGCGTCCGCGCGAGACTATTTCGGGATGGCATGCGACGGTGGTATCGCCAACGCCTGCAATGATCTCGGCATCATGTGGATGCAACTGTCCGATCGCAGCGGGGACGAGCGCTGGCGCGACCCGGCGCTGCTCGTATTCATCGCCTCATGCGATGGCGGAGACGGTGCAGGGTGTTCCAACGCGGCGCGGCAATTGCGCGAAGGCCGGGGCGTGCCGACCGATCTCGTGCGCGCCCATGATCTCGCTGTGCGCGGCTGCGAAGCGAACAGCGCGCGGGCCTGCCTGCTCGCGTCCGATATGCGGGGAGCGGGAGAAGGCGTCGAGGCCGATGCGCAAACCGCTCGCGCGCTGCGGCAAAAGGCCTGCGATCTCGGCCAGTCCAGCGCCTGCGCCATGGTCGATGGACCGGCCCGTCAGGACTGACATGAATTTGGGGAGGGCAGAAATGCCGCAAGCGATTGATCTCTTTCGTCGGGCTTTGCAAAAGCAAAGGCGAGCGGGGGCATGTGGTGTGGGTAACAGGGTGCGCGGGACACTGACTGCGGTAGCGGCGCGGATCTTCGCGCCCGTACTTCTCGCTGCAGCAAGCACCAGCACATTCGCAGAGGCGAAAGAACGACCTTTCGACGACGAGGCTCTAATGGAGATCCATCGCGGCGGACTTGCCTATGAGCGCGACGGGGATACCTATGCCGCACTGTCGATGTACGGGCAGGCCTGCGACATGGGGCTGGCCGCGGCCTGCACCCTCGGCGGACAAATCGAGCATGAAACGGCATCCGACAACAAGGATCACATCAGGGCGGCGCGCATGTTCGCCGCTGCCTGTCGCGCGGGAGACGACCTCGCCTGCACGCGGACGGGGATGGCTTTGGGGCCGCTCTCGCAGGCAGACTCGCCCGAACCCGATGGGCTGATGAAGCTCGCGCTGCTGGCCATGGGCGAGGAGTGCCGTCACGGCGGTGCGCAGGCCTGTGTCGACGCCGCAGAACTGCTTGGCACGACTGAAGAGATCGGGGCGGACATCGCGGCGGTTCGCGGTTACGCAGTGAGGGCTTGCGAGGACCAGCAATTCGCAGCCTGCATCAGCGCCGCGATGCTTCCTGCCGAAGAACCCGACGCTGCGGAGACGCGCGCGCGCAATGTCCTGCTGTGCAATGTGGGCTGGGCCGGTGGGTGCGACGCGCTGCTGGAACCGCTGATGACGGGCGAGGCGGCAAGCGAAGTCGATGATCTCAAGCAGGCCCTGAAGGCAGCGTGCGACGATTGGGTGGGGATCGCCTGCGCAAACCTCGGCCTTTACTATACGCAGGGGCCGAAGGACGCTTATTTTCCGGGCATCGGCTTTCGCTACATGCGCAGCGCCTGCGATCTCTACGTAGCCAAGGCATGCTTTGCATACGGGGTGATGCACAAGAAGGGGATTGGCGGCCGGGTCGATGAAACCCGTGCGCAATCGCTCGTGGCGCATGCTTGCGAAATCGGAAGTCCGAAAGCCTGCGCCACTCTGGCGCGCATCGCAGGGGAAAGTGAAGAAGGTGAAGTTGCGGGGGTCTCCACGATGGAGGCCCTCCGGCGTGCATGTCGGCTGGGCGACAAGCCCTCTTGCGTGAAGGAAATCTGATGAAGACTGCGATGCGATCGGTGATCTGGGGAACGTTGGCTGCGGCGGTGGCGCTCGCGGCACCCTTGCACGCTCAGAGCCTGGAAGACATTCCAGTGGAGCAACGGCTCCAGATCTTGGCCGGGAACCAGCAGGCCCGACCGCTGATGGAAGTGTTCGGAATTGCCACCTTCGCGGCTGGTGCGGACGAAAGCTGCCAGCTGTTCGACGTCGGCGAATTGCGCGCGTTCCAGGTCCTCAAGGGGCAGATCGGGAGGCAGTTGGCGCGGGTCGGCGGGGACGAAGTTGTCGCAGCGATAGACCAGTCCGAACGTGGCACGCGGCAGGCGAAGGGCTGCGCCATGCCGGACGACACCAAGGTCACGATCGAGCGTGCGAGGGTAGTGGCAAGGGCCTTGGAGGACGCCCCGGCAGCCATGACGACCGACCAGCAGCAATGCGCGGTTGAGGGAACGCACTGGCGCTTCCATCGGCGCGAATGGGAGTTCGTTCCGAAAGGGCATTTCGTCGAGTACGAAGACCCTCAGCTCGAGGCGATGTATCAGGGATTGCGGACGAATTTCGCGAGTATCGCGGACCAGGCCTGCGGGTTGGTAAAGCAGACGGTTATGTTGATTCCTGCTTTCGAGAAACTCCGCCTGATGGAAGAAGCCAGCAGCTTTGCTGCTCCCGACGCGATGGCCTTTACTTCGCTCGGATCGTCCGAACGCACATTCACCTCGCGACACCTCGGCCTTTGGCGGTCGCAGCGTTCATGGACCGGGGGCGGTTATACTACCGAACCCGACTTCTACCGCATGGCCCACGACGGGGACGTGAAAACCGGCTTTGCGAGGCTGTCCAGTCCGGGTCTTTTCGGCGTCGCGGGGCACATGTACTTTACCACCGGGGGGAAGTGGATCGCGGGTATCAACCGGAACATCGAAGCGGTCGAACTCCGGCTCGGCAACGGCACCGGTTTGCCCATGGAGAAGGTCGCCGGCGAGAAGAATGGGATGGAGGGCACTTCGACCTTCGAACTCGGCAAAAGCGGATTGACCGTCCTGAGGGATCAGGGGGCGGACGTTTCGGTTCGGGTTGCGTTCAAGCAGGCTGGAGAGGAATGGCGGATTTTCGACGCTCCGAGCAAGGGCAGCGGAGTGCAGCAAATCAACCTGGGGGCGGTCAGGGAAGGTTTGGCGTGGTCGAATGCGCCGCGCCCCCGTGAAAAACTGACGCGATAACGGGTGTCTCGAATTGTCTGGGCGCGCTATCCGAAGGCGGCCGGATACCGGGCGCGGGGGGCTGAACGTGGATGGACTGAAAATCCTCTACATCGAAGACGATGCGCACACCGCGACGCGGGTGAAGGAACTCGCCCTGTCTCGCGGCGACGATCTGCATTGGGAAAGCGATGGATCTGCCGGCCTGCGGATAGCGGGGCGGGACAGGTTCGATGTCATCATACTCGATCGAATGCTGGGCGATGACGATGGCCTCAAGATCTTGGCCCGCCTGCGCGAGAGCGGGGTAGACACACCGATCCTGATGCTGAGTGCACTCGGGCGCACCAGCGACCGCGCCGAAGGGCTCGACGCCGGTGCCGATGATTACCTTGGCAAGCCATTCGAAGCCGCAGAATTGATGGCCCGCGTGAACGCCCTCCACCGGCGTGCATCGGGCAGGGTGCATAGCGCGGTGATCCTTTACGGTGCCTTCGAGTGCCATCTGAAAGCGCGCACGGCTTTTCGCGAGAACCGGCACCTCGCTTTGAGCCCGAGGGAATTCGAGCTCTTCCATTACTTCATGGAAAACGCCGGGGAGGTGGTAACGCGCGAAATGCTGCTGCGCGATGTTTGGAACATGTCGTTCGACCCGCAAACCAATGTGGTTGACGTCAATATCGGACGTTTGCGGCGCAAGCTCGAGGACGGCTTCTCCGCTCCGGCGCTGGAAACGGTCTGGGGCACGGGCTTTCGATTGCTGGACGGCAAATAGACGTGTCACCGGCACGTTCCATTTTTTCCCGGTTGGTTGCCGCCGCCACTTTGCTGGCGGCCCTCACGGTGCTGGGGCTCTGGTTGGTGACGGAGCGAACGATGGATGCCGCGCTGAACGAAAGTGCGCGTGAGGCGGTCGATGTCGATCTTGCCGGTCTGGCCGATATCTATTCCAGTAGCGGGGAAGCGGATCTGGTGCGGAGGATCGAGGATCGCCTGGCATTGCGGCCCGCCGACGGGGGAGCGCCGCACTATCTGCTTATGCGCACAGACGGGGTCCGCCTCGCGGGCGATCTGGAAGCCTGGCCGGATCTCGATGCGGCAATCTCGGAGCGGGGCATGATCGCGATAGGCCATCGTTCCAGCGCGCATGCCCGTTCGACCCGGCTTGCTCCGGATAGATGGCTGCTGGTCGCGCATGAGGTCGATCCGGCCAAGTCATTGAAGGCCGGAGTGCGAACCGTGTTTCTGGTTGGCGGGGCCATTCTGGTTTTGGTCGTGGCGATGCTTGGCAAATTTTCTGCCGACAGGTTGAAGCGCCGCATCGCGCGCATCAACCGCACCCTGTCGCACCCCGATGAGCTTGCGTCCATGCCAGAGCTCCCCAGACGAACCCGCGACGAAATCGACGAACTCGCAGCCAATAGCGCGCAAGTGATCCTCCGGGTACGGAACCTGTTGGAAGCCCACAGCGATACGACCGACAGGCTCGCCCACGAAATTCGCACCCCCCTGACCCACCTCGATGCGAGGCTGGTTAAAGCGCTCGAAACGCAACCGGACGAGCAAGTCACCAGGCGGCTGACCGAAGCCCGCAGCGAAATCCGGCAGCTGGTTAGCATGTTGGAATCGCTGCTTGATATCGCGTGGAGCAAAGCCCGCCTCAGTGATCGATCGATGCTAACGCCCGTCGACATGTCCGCCCTCGTTACCAATTTGTGCGAACTCTATGCCGATAGCGCCGAAGATGCCGGGTTGGTCCTGCAGTGGGAGGTGGAGCCCGGCGTTGTCTTGGACGGTGACGAAGCACAGCTCGGGCGCCTGCTGGCCAACCTCCTCGACAATGCCCTCAAATACGTCCCGCGCGGAGGGACAATCCGCGTCACGCTCGGTGATGGCCCCGTCCTCGTCGTGGCGGATGATGGGCCTGGCATAGCCGAAGCCGACCGGACGCGGATATTCGAGCGTTTCCAGCGGGGGCCGGACGCCAAGGGAGGCGAAGAACGCCCGGGCGCAGGACTTGGCCTTGCCCTCGCATCCGCAATCGCACAACGTCATTCGATGATCCTGGAATGCCTTCCGAGTGCAACCGGTGCACTGTTCCAGCTCCGCAGAGAGACGCCATGAACAAGCTTCTGGCAATGGCGCTGCTCGGCGCGCTGACCAGCAGCTGCACCGGATCGGCGGGTGAGCCTCGCAGCGCGTCACTCGCGGGCCACTCGGCGGCCCGTTTAGATACGGATAGAACCGCGGTGGCGGTCCTGTATCGCGCGCAGTCGGCTTATGAGGATGGCGATCGTGCCGCCCTCTCTCTCGCGCTTTCGCGGCTGGATGCCGTCGGCCTTCATCCGGTCGGCGAAGAAGCGAACGACATCCTTGCTCGGTGGCGGGCGGCCGCAGATCAGCCTGCCATTACCCGAGGGCGGATCCTCGGTCCGGGGTTCATGGTGGGAGAACTCGCACCAAAGGAAGAACGCGCGCTTGAGCAGACGTTCCTGTCGGGGCGCGGTGCCGCGATCAGTTTGTCCGCGCTCGAAGGAAGGCCGCTGGAGATTTCCGTTCGTGACAGCAGCGATCAGTCGCTGTGCAGGAAGGTCGCCGAACGTGTCACATGTCGCTGGGTGCCGCTCTATACCCACCGGCACACGATTACTTTGCGTAACCCCAACACGAAAAAGACACGCTACCAGCTTGTGATCGATTGATCGTCCTGCGATGCCATATCCTCGCTGTTTCGAGGGGGACACGTCGACATGCACCGTCATATCTTTGCGATTGCCGCGATCGGCCAGGCTATCGCGTTCGCTCCACAAGTACTGCCGCAGGTGCAGACCGTTTCCGAAGGTGCGGGCCTCACCGATCTCGCATCCCTGAAAGCGGCCGCAGAGGCGATCGACCCGCTCGCCGAGGCGGCGAAATCGGAGGGTGCGTGGTCTGTCTATCTGGAAGCACTGGAAGCTGAGAACGGCCCCGCAGAGGAACAGGCGCACGCACTAAACCGCATCGGCGACAGCCGCTACTACCAGCAGGACATTGCCGGCGCGCTCGCATCCTCGCTCGAAGCGGAAAAGCGACTGATCGCCGCAGGGGCGACCGATGGTGAAGCCATGGCGGGGACATTGGCCAACATCGCGACCTTCTACACAGGGGTAGGGCAGCCGGAGAAGAACGTCCCACTGCAGGAGCGGTCGCTGAAGATAAGGACCGGCTTGTATGGCCAGGACCCCGAAGGGATTGCCCCTCCCGACGCCAAGGCACTCGGGCTGGGATATCTGAATTACGCCGCCGCGCTGTACGAAGCGAACCGCTTCGGTGACGCCGCGGAATATGTCGATCCCGCTATCAAGGGCCTGATCCGTGGCGGGATGACCGACACCACGCTCTTCGTGGCGCTCTCGACCGGAGCGAATATCTACATCGATGCCGGTCGCCAGGTCGATGCCTTGCGTCTCGCGAGGCAGGGGATCGCGATGGCGAACGAGCTGCTCCCGGAGGAGCACCCGTTCCACGGTTTCGCGCAAGGAACCTTGGCCAAGGTCCTGTTGCAGGCGGGACGATATGAGGAAGCCGAACAACCTGCTAGAAGTGCACTCGATATAATGACCGAAAGGCTTGGCCCGACACATCGCAATACCTTGGTCGCACTGCACAATCTGGGCGTGGTCCAGATGCGCCTCGGGCAGTATGACGAAGGCATCGCACTCATGCTGGCGCGGCACGAGCGATTGATGGAGATCAGCCCGGCAGAAGCGGTGAACTCGTTGCTCTCCGCATCAAACGCCGCGATCGAAGCCGGCCGTGACGACGACGCCATGCATTTCGCGCTCAAGGCTGCGGGTCTGGCACGAGAACTGCCGACCGACGACGACAAGGCGCTGCGCGGCCTCCTCACGTTGTCGCAGCGTCTCGATGAGAGCGGACAACCCGAGGCTGCGCTCGACATCCTCGATGAAATCGAAATGCGCGTGAACAGCAGCGGGCGCGAGCTACCTGTCGATGCAGCTATTCAACGTGGACTGTCGCAGGTTCGCGCAGGACAGGATGAGGGTTGGGAGCACGTAGCAAGGGCACGCGCGCGGATCGTCGACAAGATGATCCAGGATGCGACCAGCTTCGAACTCGATGCGGATCTTGAAAATTACTTCGACTCGATCCTGCTGATCGCCGAAGCCGCGATCATTTCCGACCGCGCCGATGATGCGCTCAATGCATTCGAACTGGCCAGTTGGGGCGTCAACGCCCGTGCGCGCCAATTGGCCAAGCTGCGTCACGGCCAGTTCGACAGGCCCGACCTTGCTGCCGATATCGAGAGGCTCCGCAGCGGGACCGCGCGCCTTCGGTTGCTCGCGCGCGAGCGGGCGGCGATGCTGGCCGCGGGGCGATCCGAGGCGATCGGCGAAGTCGAGCGGGAAATTGCCGACCTCGAGCGATCGGTGAGCGATGCCGAAGCGGCCTTGCGCACGGCGCTTCCCGAATTCGATACGACGCGGCGACCGGTCGATGTATCAATCGAGACCGTCCAAGCCCGATTGCGGCCGGACGAAGCCCTGCTGATCGCAATGCCTGCCAAGCGGGGGATGCTCCTGATGGCCGTGACCTCCGAAACGGCGGTGATGAAAGTGGGGCCGGGGGGGCGCGCAACCATCCGGCCGTTCGTGGAACGATTGCGTTTGGCACTCGACGCGGGCGAAGGTGCAGACGCATTCCCATTCGACGATGCGAAGGCGTTGCACGACCTCGTCCTGTCGGCCGAAATCGCAGCGGCGCTCAATGGAAAGACCCGGGTATCCTTGGTTACGAGCGATGCTCTCTCGCGTCTGCCATTTTCCGCTTTGCTGTCTTCCGTGCCCGACCGACAGGTGCGGGACTTCAGCGAGATGGAATGGCTGGTCCGCCATCACGCATTCGCGACGGTTCTTTCGCCTTCCGCTGTACTGGGCTCGAGACAAGATGGGGGGAATGCCGGGCGGTTTCTCGGCATAGGCGCCGCCGCAAATTCGGACGAAGCGTTCGCTGGGGAAACGCGGGCGGTCGTGGCAACCGCCGTGGATTTGCGATCGCTGCCCTCGCTGCCTGCGAGCCGCGAGGAGGTCCGGCTTGCGGGGGAAGTCAGCGGCGCCAGCGAGCGCATCCTCCTCATCGGCGGGGACGCAACCGAAGCCCGGCTTCGGCTGCTGGCTGAAGCAGAATACAGTGTAGTCCTGTTCGCCACGCACGGTCTCATGGAAGGGGAACTGGGCGGTCTACGGGAACCGGCGCTCGTCCTGACGCCCGGATCGGGAACGGGCGGTACGACCGACGACGGCATCCTGCTTGCCGGTGAAATTGCGGAGCTTGGCCTTTCGACCCAGATCGCGATCCTCTCCGCATGCAACACCGCCGCGGGACGCACTCATGCTGCTCCTGCTTATACGGGTCTTGCAAATGCCTTTTTCGCGTCGGGAAGCGAGCGCGTGATGCTCTCGCATTGGCGGGTCCAGGACGAAGCCGCGTCGCAGCTGACCGTGGAATTCGTTAAGCGCCTGCGTGATGGGCACGCCCACGCGGACGCTCTTCGTCTTGCTCAATTATCGATGCTGGAGAGCGAAACGGACAGCGGATCCGCCAATCCTGAGCGGTGGGCGAGCATGGTGCTCATCGACGGTCGATAAATGTCGCGTCCGCTATGTCGACAGTCCCGAAACAGGCGACAGGATCCCCCGCCGGAGCTTGCGCGCAAAGCGGTTCTAGCAGGTTGCCAGCCAGCTCATCATCGAACTGATTTTACTGTCGGCACCGGTGGCGTAGCCGGCGGCTTGGCTGTCCGCCCAGCTTTCAGCCCTGGCGTGCATTTTGTCGAAATAGCTCAGATCGCTGTCTTCCCGCATGTCGCGACGTGCCTGACGCTGCCAATAGCGATGGCGGATTCCCGCACGAGCGGCTGACAATTCTTCGCGCAGGTTCGCAACGAATGCCGAATCCTGGGAGCTCCCCAGGATATCGGACCAACGCTGCCACAGCGCGGAGCATTGCAGCATCTCACCGATTGTTTCGGGCGAGGTATAGGACTCCGCCAATCCTCGATCATAGGCTGCATTGTGCATGGCAGCGCTTTCCGCGCCGTCCCGGAGGACCTGTTGCGGCTGAGCAAGCGCCATATTCGGCAGAAAGGACACGCCTGCCGAAAGGGCTAGCGCCAGAGCGCCGCTACCCAAGAGTTTACGTCGCGCACACATTTCACTTTTCCCCTCACGTTCTGCGCACTGCCTCGATGGAAGCGCAAGCACGGTTTCACCGGCGCCTCAGTCTTCCTTGCAGACCCGCCCGCCGCCGGTGCCCTTGTAGGTGGTGCAGACGACGACACCGCTGCCCGGTTTCGGTCTGCTCGAACTTCCGCTGCCAAGCGATCCGACGTAGGGCGCATTCGCCCGCCGCGCCTGCGCCGCGCGATCGTCGGCCGCGCGCTGCGCCCAGCGTTGCGCTTCCGATTGGGTCTGGCGCATCATCCGCATGCGGCGTCTATACTCTGCATCGACCAAGCGGGTGGCGGGCGGATTATACTGCCAGTAATGCTTGTTCGCGATCGCATAGATCGCTTCGTCGCTCCATCGACGTAGCCCGGACGCGCCCGCTTCCACGACCAGCTGGCCGAGCAGATCGCCATCCTCGTTCGGCTTGAACAGGTCTTTGCCGTATGGGTAATTGTAGACGAGGTAATTGGCGATTTCGCCGAGATCGCCCGTTCGTGTCGCATAAGACCGGAGCGCCGCGGCTGACAGGGTGCCCAGCGAATTGAGCTCGCCCTCTACCGCTGCGGCGTCGCGCTCTGCCAGTTCGACGTAGAGGTCGGAACAGTCCTGTGCGACGGACAGGACGTAACGCTCGAGCGCGGGGCGCCCGTCGCTCTTTCTCATCCCGTCCCAGACGGCTCGAACTTGCCGATCCGCCTCGTTGCGAAGGTTCGGATCATTCCGTGTCACTTCGGCAAAATGGCCCATCGCACGGTTGGATGAAACGGGCAGTTGAATGTCTTCTTTCTCGGCGAACTGCATCGCCAGACCGCATTCGTAGATCAGTTCGGCGTCTTCCGTATTGGCGCGTAGCGGAGCCGCCGCCACCAGCAAGCAAGCCGCCGCGCCAAGCGCGAGGACGCCGGGGGACGCGTGGAGCGTGTCGCGGCGTCCTCGGAGGGCGGACGGCATCACGACTGGATAACGGCCATTTCGCGATCGCAGTCGCGCGCGCGTTTAAACATGTGGTTGCGCGCCTCGTCCGCCCCCATCACACGCGCCCGCTTGTTGTACTTGGCCTTGGCCGTCTGGATCGCTTTTTCGCCGTCGAGACCGGTCCGCTGTTCGATGATCCTAACCAGGCCGATCCATTCCGCCGATCCATAATTTAGGCTCACGTCGCTGCCTTCTGCGATCGAGACGACATATGCACAGCCTGCGCTCATCTCGAGCAGCTTCTTCGGGCTCGGATCTTTCGCAAGGACTGGCTGCGAGAACGCGAGCAGCGCGGTGCCACAGGCCAGCGATATCAGAAATTTCGGCGTCATGGTTTTCCCCTCGGTTCGGTCGGATCCGATTACCGAAGGACGCCGTCTCCGGAAATTTACAAATGCTGTTAAGAAGATGACGAAGGCCTCTCGACAGGAGGTGAGGAGCTCTCGGGATACTCGTTGCTTGGTCCCGCCCCCCGGGCGGGCCATCGCCGGGGGGCAGGCCTCTCAGGTTACAGGCCGATTATGCCTGGCTTCGGTCAGAAGCGATAGCTTACGCCTGCGCTCAATACCCACGGGTCGAGCTTGTGTTCGGTTTCGATTGCGAGCGTGTTGCCGGCATACCAGCGCGCGGTCGTGTCGACGAAATAGCGTTTCGCGTCGATCGTCAGGCCGAGACCGCTGTCGCCAAGCGCGATATCGGTACCTGCCTGCAGCACGAGGCCGAATTCGTCCGACAGCGTGGTGCGCGTCACACCGAGCGGAATGGTGTCCGCACCCGGTTCGACATCGACCCACCAGAAATAGGTGGCCCCGGCACCGAGATAGGGTTTCACGCCGCCGAGATCGAAATGGTACTTCGCCGTGAAAGTTGCGGGGATGACCTTGGCGTCTGACACCAGCTCTGCACCCGGCAGCCCGGCCACCGCATCGACATCATGTTGTGTCACGCAGCAGATCGTCTCGATCGAGAAATTCGGCGCGGCGAAATATTCGATTGCCAGCGTGGGTACGAAATTGTCGCTCGCCTCGGTCTGCGTCGTGGCGGGAAGGCCCACGATATCCGTGTTGATATCGGTGATTTTGCCATCGGGTGCGACAAGGGTGCCGAGCAGCTTTACCTGCAGCTTGCCGTCGTTGTCCGCGGCCTGGGCAGGTGCGGCGAACATTGCCGTACCGGCCAGCGCAGCTACCAGAAACTTCTTCATTCGATCGTCCTCGAGCGCGGCAGTGGCCGCCCCATGCGGCCCAGGGATGTTGCAGCGCTGGGATGGCTGTGGCGCGAAAATTTCTTGCCGGCATTGATCTGGGTCAAGGAAGCGCCGGCTTATCGGGGCGAGGGCGGCTTCATGATCACACCAGCCGAACCCTTCCAGCGATTTGCCAACCGGATACTTCCCGCAAATCTGTCGGATACCGTATACTTCCGGTTCCAGGCGCTCGCCCGGGCAAGCCGGCTTGCCAAGGCGCATTCTCTGGATTTCGCGGGGGCGGGCCAGCAGATCGTCTTCGTCGTCGACGGGGCTACCAAGCTGGTGGCGCACGCGTCAGAGTTGCGCGACCAGATCGTCGCTTTCCAATTCGCTGGCGAGGTCTTCACTGTCCCCGGTCCCGACAACTATTCCTACTCCGTCAGCGCGCTCAAGGACTGCGACATCCTGGCTTTCGACTCGGCCGAATTCCTCCGGCTGGCATCGAGCGAAGCGGGGGTCCTCCACCATTTGCTGGAAAACACCACGCTTTCGCTGCGCCGTTGCCGCGAGAAGACGATCGCGCTGGGCCGCAAGACGGCGGGCGAACGCATTGCCGTGTTCCTGGTCGGGATGGCCGAGCGGATCGGGGTCGAGCAGGACGGCCGGCTGGTTCTCGAATTGCCGATGTCCCGCCGTGATATCTCGGACAGTCTCGGGCTCACGATCGAGACTGTCAGCCGTCAACTATCGAAGCTGAGGGACGACGGGGTGATCGAGACGGTGGGCCGTTCAGGCGTGATTTTGAACGCCCTGGAGAGCCTCCGGGACCGCGCGGGTTTCCTGCGCGAGGCCGCGTGAAATCTTTTCCGAATTTGATCTGGGTCAATGCCCTTCGCGGGATACCCGCTTAACCCCCTGCAAAAGGACGGAGAATTCTATGCAAGCGGAAACGGCGCTGGGCCGGGTGGGCCTGTGGTTCCTGGTCATGCTGGTCGCGATGGCGGCAGCGCTCGGGGCGGCGGATAGCGGCTTCGCGGCGCACGCCTGGATCATTGCAGCCCTTGGTTTCGTGATGATCTGGGTCAGCGCCTCGCGGTTCGACCCGCTGGGCAAGGCGCGGGGCTTCTTCAAGCTTCCTGACGGACCTTCGCGGTATGACGACGATCCCATTCGCTGGGGCGTCATCGCCACCATGTTCTGGGGCCTCGCGGGCCTTCTGGCGGGCGTTTTCATCGCTGCCCAGCTGGCATATCCGCAGCTGAATTTCGAACCCTATCTCAATTTCGGACGCCTGCGTCCGCTGCATACCAGCGCGGTGATCTTCGCCTTCGGCGGCAACGCCCTGCTGGCGACGAGCTTCTACGTCGTGCAGCGCACCTGCCGCACACAGCTGGCTTTTCCCAATCTCGCGCGGTTCGTCTTCTGGGGCTACCAGCTGTTCATCGTGCTGGCAGCGACCGGCTACCTGCTCGGCATTACCCAGTCGAAGGAATATGCCGAGCCCGAATGGTACGTCGACTTGTGGCTGACGATCGTCTGGGTTGCCTATTTCGTGGTCTTCGTCGGCACGCTGGCGCGCCGCAAGGAACCGCATATCTACGTCGCCAACTGGTTCTATCTCGCCTTCATCGTGACGGTTGCGATGCTGCACATCGTCAACAACCTGGCGATGCCGGTGAGCCTGCTGGGCGCCAAGAGCTACAGCGCGTTTGCCGGGGTGCAGGATGCGCTGACGCAGTGGTGGTACGGCCACAATGCGGTCGGCTTCTTCCTCACTGCGGGCTTTCTGGCGATGATGTATTACTTCGTCCCCAAGCAGGCTGAACGCCCGGTCTATTCCTACCGGCTGTCGATCATCCACTTCTGGTCGCTGATCTTCCTCTACATCTGGGCGGGCCCGCACCACCTGCACTACACAGCGCTGCCCGACTGGGCGCAGACGCTGGGCATGGTCTTCTCGATCATGCTGTGGATGCCGAGCTGGGGTGGCATGATCAACGGGCTGATGACCCTCAACGGGGCCTGGGACAAGGTTCGCACCGACCCGATCATCCGCATGATGGTAATGGCACTCGCCTTCTACGGCATGAGCACCTTCGAAGGACCGATGCTGTCGATCAAGAGCGTCAACAGCCTGTCGCACTACACCGACTGGACCATCGGCCACGTGCATTCGGGCGCGCTCGGCTGGAACGGCATGATCACCTTCGCCTGCGTCTATTTCCTCGTACCGCGCCTGTGGAAGCGCGAACGGATGTATTCGCTGCGCATGATCAACTGGCACTTCTGGCTCGCGACGATCGGCATCGTTTTCTACGCCGCGAGCATGTGGGTTGCCGGTGTCACCCAGGGCCTGATGTGGCGCGAATATGGGCCGGACGGATACCTGGTGAACAGCTTCGCCGACACCGTTGCCGCGCTGCACCCGATGTATGTCATGCGCGCCGCGGGCGGCCTGATGTACCTCGGCGGTGCCCTCATCATGTCCTACAACATCTGGATGACGCTGGCCGGGAAGCAGCGTGTCGAAGCTCCGCTCAACGACGCTGCCTACGATCCCGAAGCGGATCGTCCGATCGTCAACCAGCCCAGCGCCGTTCCGGCCGAATAGGATCACCCAAGCCATGACCGATCCCGTCGTCGAAGAAACCGTCAAGGGCCACAAGCGGCTCGAGCGCAACATCACCCTGCTGGCCATCGGCACTTTCGTGACCGTCGCCATTGGCGGTCTCGTCCAGATCACGCCTTTGTTCTATCTCGACAATACCATCGAGGAGGTCGAGGGCGTGCGCCCGTACACCCCGCTCGAACAGGCAGGGCGCGACATCTACATCCGCGAGGGTTGCTACGTGTGCCATAGCCAGATGGTCCGCCCGTTCCGTGACGAGGTGGAGCGCTACGGCCACTACAGCCTCGCTGCCGAAAGCATGTACGACCATCCGTTCCAGTGGGGCTCCAAGCGCACCGGACCCGACCTGGCGCGCGTGGGTGGCCGCTATTCCGACGAATGGCACGTCCAGCACCTCGAGGACCCGCAAAGCGTGGTGCCCGAAAGCGTCATGCCGCAATACGGCTTCCTCAAGGAGACCGAACTCGAAATCGGCGATCCCGAAGCGACCATGGTCGCGCTCATGCGGGTGGGCGTGCCCTATACCGAGGAAGACCTCGCGAATGCCGAGGCCGATATGCTCGCGCAGGCGGATCCCGATCGCGATCCCGGCGATCTCGCGGCGCGCTATCCCAAGGCGCAGATCCGCGATTTCGATGGCAATCCCGACAAGCTGACCGAGATGGATGCGCTCATCGCCTATCTGCAGATGCTTGGCACGCTCGTCGATTTCGACAGCGCCGCACCGCTCGAGGAACTGGCCGAGGAGAAGGGCCGATGAGCATCTACGAAACCCTGCGCCACTTCGCCGACAGCTATGCGCTGGTGCTGATGCTGGCGCTGTTCGTCGGGCTGTGCGCCTGGCCGTTCCGACCCGGCGCGAAAGAACGCAACCGCGACGCTGCAAACCTGATCTTCGAAGGAAAAGCCGATGGCGAATAAGCGCATCGACCAACCGACCGGCACGCCCACCGTCGGCCATGAATGGGATGGCATCGAGGAACTCGATACGCCGCTGCCGCGCTGGTGGCTGTGGACCTTTTATCTGACGATTGCCTTCGCGGTGGGCTATGTGATTGCCTATCCAGCCTGGCCGATGATCGACCGGGCGACCGAGGGCGTGCTGGGCTGGTCGAGCCGGGGGGAACTGGCAGAGGAAATGAGCGCTGCCGACCAGGCCCGCGCTACCGTGCGCGAGCAGCTGGCCCGCATTCCGATCGAACGCCTGCCCGAAGACGGCCCGCTGATGCAGCAGGCGGTTGCCGGTGGCGCAGCTGCGTTCCGCGTCAATTGCGTGCAGTGTCATGGTTCGGGCGCGGCGGGCAGCCAGGAACTTGGCTATCCCAACCTCAATGACGACGACTGGCTATGGGGCGGCGATCTCAGGGCGATCGAATACACGCTTGCGCATGGCATTCGGCAGGCTGGCGACGACGAGACCCGCAGCAGCGTCATGCCGCCCTTCGCGGGCGCGTTCGATACCGACCAGCTCAATGCCCTGACCGATCACGTTCTCGCCTTCAGCGGCAAGGCCGAGAGCAATCCGGTGGGTGCACAGATCTATGCCGACAATTGCGCTGCCTGCCACGGCATCCGCGGGGAAGGGGACCGGGCGCAGGGCGCACCCACGCTCAACGATGCGATCTGGCTGCGGGGCAGCAGCCGCGAGGCGATCAAGCAGCAGATCCTCAATCCGCGCATGGGCATGATGCCCAAGTGGGAGGGCCGGCTCGATCCGGTGACGCTGAAGATGTTGGCGGCCTATGTACACTCGCTCGGGGGAGGCGAAGACTTCGTGGAAGTTGCCGAGGATCCCGAGGTAGCGGTCGATGAACAACCCTGAAGACAACAGGCCACCGGGTGAACGCGACTGGTCGGTAGTCGTCGAGGACGGCATCGCCAAGAGCAACCAGCCGGTCTCGAGTGCGATTGCCGATCCTGCGGCAACGACGCGTCGCCACGAACCGCACGAACCCGCGCGAGAGCACTTGCCCGAACGGCTCTACGAGCCGCGCAAGGCAGTGCACAACAAACGGATCGACGGGCCTTTCCGCCGGTTCAAATGGCTGGTGATGCTGGTCACCCTGGGGATCTACTATGTAACGCCGTGGGTCCGCTGGGACCGCGGCCCCTACGCGCCCGACCAGGCCGTGCTGGTAGATCTCGCCAATCGCCGCTTCTACATGTTCAGCATCGAGATCTGGCCGCACGAATTCTACTTCGTGGCCGGGCTGCTGATCATGGCGGGGATCGGCCTGTTTCTCGTGACCAGCGCCGTGGGGCGCGCATGGTGCGGCTATGCTTGTCCGCAGACGGTGTGGACGGACCTGTTTCAGCACGTCGACCGCTTCGTCGACGGCGATCGCAATGCGCGCATCCGGCTCGACGCGGCACCGTGGACCTGGAGCAAGGTGGCGCGCCGCGCCTTCAAGTGGAGCATTTACCTGTTCATCGGGTTCTGGACCGGTGGCGCGTGGATCATGTATTTCGCCGATGCGCCCACGCTGGTCCAGGATTTCTGGCGCGGCGAGGCGGCATCGGTTGCCTACATAACGGTCGCGGTGCTGACACTGACTACGGTCACGCTGGGCGGCTTCATGCGCGAACAGGTGTGCATCTACATGTGCCCCTGGCCACGCATCCAGACGGCGATGATGGACGAAAATTCGCTGCTGGTGACCTACAAGGACTGGCGCGGCGAGCCGCGCGGAAGCGTCAAGAAGGCAGCGAAGAACCCCGACCGGTTCGGCGACTGCATCGATTGCACCCAGTGCGTGCAAGTGTGCCCGACGGGGATCGATATCCGCGAAGGACCGCAGATCGGCTGCATCACCTGCGGGTTGTGCATCGATGCCTGCGACCGGGTCATGGACGATATCGGACGCCCGCGGGGTTTGATCGATTATGCGACGCTCGAAGATTGCGAGCGCGAGGCAGCCGGCGAAGCCGTGAAATCGCCCTGGCGCACGCTGCTGCGGCCGCGCACGATCGCCTATACGATGATCTGGGCTGGGATCGGCGGAGCACTGCTGTTCGCGCTGGGTACGCGCAGTCATACCGAACTGACCGTCGCCCCCGATCGCAACCCGCCCTTCATGCTCATGTCGGACGGGTCGGTGCGCAATTCCTACACGCTCAAGATCCGCAACATGGAAAGCCGCCCGCGCGCCATGGAGATCGCGGTCGAGGGCCTGCCCGGCGCTCTCATGTGGACCGACACGATCAACCGCGACGAGGCCTCAGCCACGCAGCGGGTGACAGTGCCGGCCGATCTCATGCGGGCAGTGCGCGCCTATGTCGTCGTGCCGGTCGGCACCGAACCGCAGCAATTCGAATTCCGCGTCACCTCGCTCGACGAGCAACGCGAAACGGATGTGGTGGAAACGCGCTTCGATGCACCGGAGGATGAATGATGCGCCGTGAATTTACAGGACGGGACATGGCCATGGTCATGGTCGCCGGTTTCGGGGTCGTGGTTGCGGTGAATTTCTACATGGCCTCGCTCGCCATCGGCGGTTTCGGCGGCGTGGTGGTCGAGAACTCCTATGTCGCGAGCCAGAAGTTCAATGGCTGGCTCGACGAGGCGCGCGAGGGCCGCAAGCTTGGCTATGCTGCGCAGATGGCTCGCGCCGCGGACGGCAGGCTGATGGTAGCGACGCAGGGTGTGCCGCCGGCGGCACGCGTCTCTGCCGATTTGCGGCGACCGCTCGGCCGGCCGCAGGACATGTCCTTGCAGCTGGAGCAGGCAGGGGCGGGCAGCTATCTCTCGGCCGAAACCCTGCCCGCGGGCCGCTGGATCGCGCGCGTTACCATCGCCGTCGGTGACCAGCGCTGGATGGATGAAGCGGAAGTGCAATGAATGCCCCGCTTGCACTCGACACGCAGGGTAGCATGCCCTTGCGCGACAGCCGGTTCACCGTGCCGGGCATGCGCTGTGCCGGGTGCATATCGAAGATCGAGCGCGGGCTGGCGAAGCTCGAAGGTGTCGACGCGGCGCGGGTGAACTTCTCCGCCAAGCGTGTCGCCGTCCGCCACCACGAGCGGCTGGGTGAGGATGACCTGATCGAAGCGATTGCCGCCATCGGGTTCGAGGCCCAGTCCGTGGCCGACAATCCGATGGCGCGCGACGACCGCGAATCGGCGGCGCTGATGCGGGCGCTCGCCGTAGCCGGCTTCGGCATGATGAACATCATGCTGCTTTCGGTCAGCGTATGGTCGGGCGCGGAAGGGGTTACGCGCGACCTGTTCCACTGGCTGTCGGCGATGATTGCCTTGCCGGTGGTGGCCTATGCCGGCCGGCCTTTCTTCGCGAGCGCTGCAATGGCACTGCGCCACCGACGCACCAACATGGATGTGCCGATCTCCATCGGGGTCCTGCTGGCGACGGGCTTGAGCCTCTACGAGACCATCGCGGGCACGGGCCATGCCTATTTCGACAGCGCGGTCATGCTGCTGTTCTTCCTGCTTGCCGGGCGCGCGCTCGACGCGACGATGCGCAACCGGACGCGCGCAGGAATCGGAGCCCTGCTGTCGCGCATGGGTCGCAGCGCGATGGTCCTCGATGAAAGCGGGGCGCATCGCACCGTCGCTGCGGAGGATCTCGAGCGGGGCATGCTGATAATCGTCGCGGCCGGCGAAGCGCTCGCAGCCGATGGCGTGATCGAGGAAGGGGAGACGACGCTCGACAATGCCATGCTGACCGGGGAAAGCGCACCGCAGGCGGCACGGGTCGGCGATACGGTTTATGCCGGGGCGATCAATCTTGGGAATGCAGTGCGCGTGCGGGTGACAGAGGCCGCTTCGGATACGGCGCTCGCGGGGATCGCGCGGCTCATGGACGAGGCGGGCCAATCACGCAGCCACTATGTCCGCATTGCGGATCGCGCATCCCGGCTTTACGCCCCGGCGGTGCACTCGCTCGCGCTGCTGGCCTTTGCCGGGTGGATGATCGCCGGGGCGGGTTGGTACCAGTCGCTGGTGATCGCGATTGCGGTGCTGATCATCACCTGCCCGTGCGCAATGGGGCTCGCGGTTCCGGCAGCGCAGGTCGTGGCGTCAGGGGCGCTCGCCAGGAACGGCCTGCTGGTCAAGGATGGCAGCGCGCTAGAACGGCTTGCCGAAATCGATACCGCGCTGTTCGACAAGACGGGCACGCTGACCGTGGGCGAGCCGGTGCCCGCCTTGGGCCATCTTACCGACCGGCAGGCAGCGATCGCCCTGGCACTTGCCCGCACCAGCCGCCATCCGCTGAGCAAGAGCATCACCCGCGCGCTCGAAGGGCGCGGCGTGCAACCCGTCGACTTGTCGGGTGTGCAAGAAACGGGCGGCACCGGTGTCTCCGCTGTCTTCGGCGGTATCGCAGTCGCGCTCACCCGCCCCGATACCGACGGGTTCCGTATCGCTACCGGACTGCGGATCGGCGACGAGGTCACGAATATCGCGTTCGACGACCCCGTTCGGCACGATGCCCAGGCGACTTTGGACGAGCTTGCCGCTGCGGGCATTGAAAGTGCGGTGGTCTCGGGTGACAGGGCGGGGCCGGTGAGCGCGGTCGCCGGCGACCTGGGGCTCGAGTGGAAGGCCGAACTTCACCCCGACGCCAAGCTTGCACATATCGAAAAACTCAAATCAGCAGGGCATCACCCGCTCATGGTGGGGGATGGCATCAATGACGGCCCGGCGCTGGCCGCGGCGCATGCCTCGATAGCGCCGGGCAGCGCCAGCGATGTGAGCCAGCAGGCAGCCGATGCGGTCTTCCTCGGCCGGTCGCTGCGTCCCGTCGTGCTGGCGGTACGGGTCGCCCGCCGGACCATGCGGATCGTGCGACAGAACTTCACTTTCGCGATCGTCTACAATGTCTTTGCCTTGCCGCTGGCGCTGGCCGGTCTTGTAACGCCCTTGATCGCAGCGGTGGCGATGTCGCTCAGCTCGCTCGTCGTGGTGGGCAATTCGCTCAGGCTTGCCAGGGCGGCGCAATGAGCGGCCTCGCCTTCCTGATCCCGATTGCGCTGGGCCTTGGAATGCTCGGTCTCGCCGCGTTCTTCTGGGCCATGAAGCGGGGCCAGTTCGAGGATCTCGATGGCGCTGCGCAGCGTATCCTGATCGACGATGAGGAAGACGAGCGATGACCGGATCCGTGCTACCGGGCATCCTCGTGTTGCTGCCACTGGCGGTCGGTCCGCTGCCGCAGCCCGCACGGACCATCACCGCCGATCTGTGCAACGGCGGATCGGTGGAAATTCCCGTCGATCGCAACCCGGCGCGTGAGGAGCCCTGCGCCGTGAAGGCGTGCCACGCAGGTTCATGTCGCAAGAGATTTGATCTGGCGCAATGACGCGCGTGGTGCGGCCCTTCAAGCAGGCCCGCATGTGGACATATTACCCCGATCTGCTCGCCAGGCCCGTGCCGCGTTACACGAGCTATCCCACCGCCGCCGAATTCGGCGACATCGATACCGGCCTCTACCGGCAAGCGCTGAGCGGAGCAGGAGGCGATATCTCGCTCTACGTCCACATCCCGTTTTGCGAGAAGATATGTTACTATTGTGGATGCAACACGGCTGCATCAGGCCGGCGTCAGCGGCTCGAGACCTATCTGGCCGCCCTCCACCGCGAGATCGAGCTGGTCGCTGCGCTGCTGCCGGATTCTGCCCGGATCGCGCGGGTCGCCTTCGGTGGGGGCAGCCCGAATGCCATCGAGCCTGGCGACTTCCAGCGATTGGTCGACAGCCTGCTTGCAAACCTTCATGTGTCCAATCCGACCTTCTCGATTGAGCTCGACCCGCGGACCATGACGCGGGAATGGGCCGATGTGATCGGGCAGGTCGGTATCGAACGCGCCAGCCTCGGCGTACAGACCTTCTCGGCCCAGTGTCAGGAGGCGATTGGCCGCGTGCAATCGGAGGATTGCATCGTCCAGACCGTCGACTGGCTGCGAGGGGCAGGGGTGACGTCGCTCAATTTCGATCTGATGTACGGTCTGCCGGGCCAGACGATGCATGACCTGGAAGACAGTTTGCAGCGCACCCGTGTGCTCGGCGCCGACCGGGTCGCGCTGTTCGGCTATGCTCATGTGCCGCACATGGTACCGCGGCAGCGGGTGATCGATGGCAGCAACCTGCCAGACCAGCGCGAACGCTTTGCCATGGCCCAGATGGGATACGCCTATTTCGCCACGCATGGCTACACGCCGATCGGCTTCGACCATTTCGCCAAGCCGGGGGGAGACCCGCTCGCGCGTGCGGCGCTGGACGGGACGTTGCGGCGCAACTTCCAGGGGTTCACCGATGATCCCAGCGACATCCTGATCGGGCTGGGCGCGTCGTCAATCAGCAGCTTCCCGCAATTGCTCGCGCAAAACGAGAAGAACAGTGGCCGCTATCGCATGCTCAGCTCGCAGGGACACCTCGCGGCCGGTCGCGGCATCGTCCGCAATCCCGACGACCGTTACCGCGCAGCGGTGATCGAACGGCTGCTGTGCCAGGGCCGCGCGCAGTTAGGGGCGTGCCTCATGCGGGAAGCGAACGAGACGCTCCGCCCGTTTCTCGAACGAGGGTTGGCGTCTATCGACGGGCAATGGCTTGCCATCTGTCCGGAGGGGCTCCCCTATGCGCGAACGATCGCCGCAGCGTTCGACGCGTATCGGCAGCCGAGCGCTCGGCAGTTCAGCTCCGCGGTCTGAGCGTCAGCGGCCATACCGGCGCGCTGCGAAGGACAGCGCAGTCAGAGCGAGCGAACATCCCGCCAGCAGCGCACAGGTCCCGGCCCAGCCGTGGATGTCATAGGCCAGCGTCCCGGCATAGCTGCCGATTCCGCCGCCGATGAACATGATCACGACATAGATCGTGGTCAGCCGGGTGCGGATCGCGGGATCGAGCGAAAGGAAGGTCATCCGGCCGGTGACGTCGATTCCCGGTCCGACGAGATTGGCGATGAACAGCGGCACCAGCAGCCCCCACAGCGTCCCGCCCAGCGGCCACAGCAGCAGGATCCCGACGAGCTGTATCGAGGCGAAGACCATTCGCGCAGTGCGCGGGCCGATCGCATCGGACCAGCGGCCTAGCCATGGCGTGGAGGCGATGCTTACCGCCGCCAAGCCTGCAAGGTAGCCGACCGTGTCGGTGCCATACCCCATCGGCGGTGAGGTGAGATAAAGCGCCAGCCCGAGCCAGAGCGCGATGAATTGTGCGAAGTTCAAGCCCTGAATGGCGCCGGCAATGAGGATCTCGCGGTGGCGCGATAGTAGCGGAAACACCGAGAGGATGAGCCCGGTATAGGACTGCCTTCCGCTGGCCGGCCGCTCGCCACCTTCCATCAGTCGGGGCAGGGCGAGAGTGACTGCAAGCATCAGCCCGGTCGCGGCCCAATAGACCGCGCGCAAGCCGAAATGCTCGGCGACGACGCCCGCGCCCACCCGGGCGACGAGAATGCCCAGGATGACGCCCGCAGTCAGCTTGGCAGTGACCTGTCCCAACCGTTCGGGAGCCACGCGTTTGGAAGCATATGCGGGCAGCAAGTACGGTGCGATCGTGAAGAACCCCAGCAGCGTCGATCCGAGCACGAAAAGCGTAAAGCCCTGTGCGAACGTCATGACCGCCAGCGATACCGTCTGTCCTGTGGCAAACGCGATGGTGAGGCGGCGGTTGGAAAACCTGTCGCCCAGCGGCAACAGCAGGAAGATCCCGACGGCCAGAGCGAGTTGGTTGAGCGCAGGGACCAGTCCGATCCGTGCGTGGCTGACCCCGAAGTGGTCGGCAACCAGCGCGATGATCGGATGGATGTAATAGGCGTTCGCCGTCACCACCGCCGCGGCGATCGCGAGCGAGGTTTCCTGCGCGGCCGTCAGTCGTGCCGTATGGTTCAACCGAGGTGACCCGCCTTGCGCGCCATCGCGATGACGCCTTGCGCGAGAACACCGGGCTGGTCTTCCTGGCAGAAGTGACCGCAGGTGGCCAGCGTCCGGTGCGGCTGCCCCGCAGCGCCCGCAATACGTTCGATCAAATGCTTTTCAGCGCCGCGGGTGATGGGATCGTCTTCGCCGAAAAGGGTGAGGAACGGCTTGTCGTAAGCGGCGAGCACGGGCCAGGCTCGCTTGTTTTCCTCGACCCCCGGCATCCCGTCAGCCGCAGGGACCAAGGCCGGGAAGGCGCGGGCGCCCGCTTTCGAAGGCTCATCGGGGAAGGGCGCGTCATAGGCAGCGATCTCCGCCTCGCTTCGCGGCGTCGCGGTGGCGCGGTCGAGCAGCGCGCCGATCCTGAAATCGGGCGAACTTCGGGCAAACTCGCGCCAGGCCAGGAAAGCTTCGCTTGGCGTGCCGCCTGCGGGCAGAAAGGTGTTGCTGGCGACGACGCAGGAAAACAGATCGGGATCGTCGGCAACCATCCGCAGCCCCAGCAGTCCCCCCCAATCCTGACAGAACAGCGCGGCCGGGCGCGGTTCGACTGCAGCGCGCCACTGCTTGAGCCAGTCGACATGGCGGGCATAGGTGTAGAACGCGATGTCGTCGGGCTTGTCGCTTTTTCCGAAGCCGATCAGATCGGGCGCGAGCACGCGGAAGCCAGCCTCCACCAGCGGCGGGATCATCTTGCGATAGAGGAACGACCAGCTCGGCTCGCCATGGAACAGCAGGACGGGCGGGGCATCGCGCGGCCCCTCGTCGACGTAATGCTGGCGAGCCTTCAGGCCATCGCGGAGGTCGACCTCGAACCAGTGCTCGGCAAACGGATAGTCAGGAATGCCGGCAAAGCGTTCGGCGGGCGTGCGCAGGATCTGCAAAGGTTTCTCCTCCCAGGCGACCGATGATCCGGTCCTGATTCGAAACCTTAAGGCGTCGGATGACTGGTGTCACCCAAGTGGCTGACCGGAACCGTTTCCTTGAAGGTATGCGTCACATAGGGGAAGGGGATTTCGATCTCTGCATCGTCCAGCGCCGCCTTGATTGCGCGGATGACCTTGTCCTTGCTTTCCCAGCCGTCGCGCGGGGAAGATCCCGCCCACCAGCGCACCAGGAAATCGACCGAGCTGGAATTGAATTCCTGCGCGAAGATGTCGATCCCCTTGCTGGCGAGGACATGGTCGACCCCTTCGACCGCACGTCGGATCACGCTTGCAGCATGGTCGAGCTGCGTGTCGTAGGAAACGCCGACCACTACCTCGTGGCGGCGCTGGCTTTCGTCGGTAACGATTTCGACGGGGTTCTTGAACAGGATCGAATTGGGCACGACGGTCAGTTCGCCCGAGAGCTTGCGAATATGCGTTTCGCGCAAGGTAATATGTTCGACCTTGCCCGAAATGCCCTCGCACTCGATGACATCGCCGATGCGCATCTTCTCGCGGACCATGATGAGCACGCCAGCGAGGAAGTTCTCGAAAACGTCCTGAAAGGCGAAGCCGATGGCGACTGCGCCGATCCCGAGCCCGGCGAGCAGGCTGGCGGCGGTCAGGCCCGGCAGGACGACGACAGCCGCAATGAAGATCCCCGCGACCCAGATGCCCAGCTTGACCAGCGTGTCGATCAGCGTCTTGAGACTGGCCCGCAGGTCGGTCCGGCCGACCAGCATGTCCGAAATACGCGCAGCAAAGCGCGCGAGGATCCAGGTAATGAAAAGGATGAAGATCGCAATCGCGATGCTTGGAAGGCTCGCCACGAAACCTTCGCCCATGTCCTGCAGCTGTTCGCGCAGCGTATCGATGTAATTCACGAGTGCGAAACTCCCTTTGCGCTGCAACGCAACGCAAAGGGTGAGGTTCCTAGCCGGTGTGGATCAGCTGACCCCGTGTTCCTTCCGGGCAAGTTCGTGCAGCCAGTCCGCATGGCGGGGCGCGGTCTTGGTCTCGCTCCATTCGTCGAGCATCATCGGCGCCACGCGCTTGAGTTCGGCATATTGTTCTTCGGTCCCGATATCGGCGGCCAGTTCGACGCGGTGACCGTTGGGATCGAAGAAATAGATCGACTTGAAGATGCCGTGATGCGTCGGGCCGAGCACGTCGATGCCGAGGCTTTCGACGTGGTCCTTGGCGGCCAGAAGCTCGTCCTCGTTTGCCACCTTGAAGGCAAGGTGCTGGACCCAGGCGGGCGTGTTCTCGTCGCGCCCCATGTCCTTCTGGTTCGGCAGTTCGAAGAACGCCAGGATATTGCCGTTACCGGCATCCAGGAACACATGCATGTAGGGGTCGTACTCACCGGTCGAAGGAACGTGGTCCTCGGCGAAAGCAGTGGTGTATTCCATGCCCAGCACCTTGCCGTACCATTCGACGGTTTCCTTGGCGTCCTTGCAGCGATAGGCTGCATGGTGGACGCCGCCCAGTTTCACCGGATGTTCGGTCACATCGCTCATTCTGCCGGCTCCTTCGCAGCGGCTTCGGCTTCCCCGACGGTCAGCGCGCCGCGCTTGATCTGGTCGCGTTCCATGCTTTCGAACAGCGCCTTGAAGTTGCCTTCGCCGAACCCATCGTCGCCCTTGCGCTGGATGAATTCGAAGAACACCGGTCCGACCTGCGCTTCGGCGAAGATCTGCAGCAGCAGGCGCGGCTGGCCGCCTTCGGTCGTGCCGTCGAGCAGGATGCCGCGCATCTGGAGTTCGTTCTCGTCTTCACCGTGGCCCGGCAGACGCTCGGAAAGCATCTCGTAATAGGTGGCGGGCGGGGCGGTCATGAAGGGCACGCCAAGCTGTTTGAGATTGTCCCAGCACTGCAGAAGATCGTCACAGATCAGTGCGATGTGCTGGATGCCTTCGCCATTGAATTCGCGCAGGAATTCCTCGATCTGGCCCTTGCCGCCTTCGCCTTCCTCGTTGAGCGGGATGCGGATCTTGCCGTCGGGCGCGGTCAGCGCTTTCGAGGTCAGTCCGGTGTATTCGCCCTTGATGTCGAAGAAGCGGATTTCGCGGAAATTGAAGAGCGTTTCGTAATAGTCCGCCCAGTATTTCATGCGGCCGTTGTAGACGTTGTGCGTGAGGTGATCGATCACGTTGAACCCGGCGCCGACGGGAAACTTCTCCACGCCGTCGAGATATTCGAAATCGATATCGTAGATTGACAGGCCGTTGCCGTGGTCATCGGCATAGCGATCGACCAGGTAAACGATCGCGCCGCCGATGCCGCGGATCGCCGGGATCCGCAGTTCCATCGGGCCGGTTTCGACCGCGACAGGCTCGGCCCCGCGCCGGAGCAGTTCGTCATAGGCCTTCTTCGCATCGCGGACGCGGAAGCCCATGCCGCAGGCAGAGGGGCCGTGCTCGCGGGCGAAGAACCATGCCGCGCTGCGCGGTTCGTAGTTCAGGATCAGATTGATCTGTCCCTGCCGCCAAAGATCGACATCCTTCGAGCGGTGCGATGCGACGTGGGTGAACCCCATGGCCTTGAAAACCGGTTCGATGACGCCTTTTTCGGGGGCGCAGAATTCGACGAATTCGAAGCCGTCGAGGCCGATGGGGTTTTCAAACAGGTCGGGCATTGAGATCCTCTGGTACGGTGTTTGGTTGCAATGGAAACTAAATACCTGTCCGGGGTGGTTGTTGTCAAGCCGGGCAGGGGCTGGCGCCACGCGCTGTTCTGTCGGTGCGACGAACGGTCCCACGCGCAAGAATGCGCTTGCGCAAGCCGGTTAACTGTGATTCTGTCGAATGATGCGGCGCACTCGCTCTCGATCCCCGATTCAGCAGGCGAAGATCACCCAGCACACTGCGCTGGCGGCTTTGCTGGTGATGGGCGGTTTTGCCATTGCCGGGCCTTCGGGCCTGCTCGCGTGGAGCGAAAACCTGCGCGTGCTCGATCAGCGTGAGGCCCAGCTCGCTTCTTTGGAAGCGGAGCGCGAGGCGTTGAAGAACCGCGTCGCACTGCTGCATCCGGACCATGCCGATCCCGACATGGTCGGCGAATTGCTGCGCAGCCAGCTCAACGTCGTCCACCCCAACGAAGTGGTTATCAAGCTCGAAGACTGACTGCATACGGAAACCACCGCGTTCCGTAAGGGTTTTCGTATGCATGCACGCTCTGCCGTTGCGCGGTACGCGTGGCTGTGCCTATACGCGCAGCCGATATTCCTCCCCGGAAGAACAAGGATCCGAAGTCTTGGCCAAAGCCCCCCGGAGCAAGAAAACCGCCCCCAAGTCACCAGCAGAGGACAGCGAGTTCGCGCTCCACTCGCTGCAGGACGCGTTCGAACAGGACTCGCGGTTCAAGGCCAGCAAGGAACAGCTGCTCGACTTCTACAAGCAGATGCTGCTCATTCGCCGGTTCGAGGAACGCGCCGGCCAGCTCTACGGGCTCGGCCTGATCGGCGGCTTCTGCCACCTGTACATCGGCCAGGAAGCGGTTGCGATCGGCCTCCAGTCCGCGCTCGACGGCGACAAGGACAGCGTGATCACCGGATATCGCGATCACGGTCACATGCTTGCCTACGGCATCGATCCCAAGGTCATCATGGCCGAACTCACCGGGCGCGCGGCAGGCATCTCGAAGGGCAAGGGCGGGTCGATGCACATGTTCTCGACCGAGCACAAATTTTACGGCGGGCACGGCATCGTCGGCGCGCAGGTCTCGCTGGGCGGCGGCCTCGCGCTCGCGCATCAGTATAATGACGATGGCGGCTTCTGCCTCGCCTATTTCGGCGATGGCGCGGCCAACCAGGGCCAGGTCTATGAGACGATGAACATGGCGGCGCTGTGGAAGCTGCCGATCGTCTTCGTCGTCGAGAACAACCAGTACGCCATGGGCACCGCGGTCGGTCGCAGTTCGGCGGAAACCGAATTCCATCGCCGCGGCACCGCTTTCCGCATTCCCGGCATGGATGTGAACGGGATGGACGTGCTCGAAGTGCGGCAGGCCGCCGAAATCGCGTTCAAGCACGTGCGCGAGGGCAAGGGCCCCGTGCTGATGGAATGCAACACCTATCGCTATCGCGGGCATTCGATGTCCGATCCCGCCAAGTACCGAACGCGCGAGGAAGTGCAGGATATCCGCGAACACAAGGATCCGATCGAGGCAATCAAGAAAGTGCTGCTTGAGAACGGTTCGACCGAGGACGAGCTCAAGGCCATCGACAAGGATATCCGCAAGACGGTGACCGAGGCAGCAGATTTCGCCGAGAGTTCGCCCGAACCGGAACCCGGCGAACTGTACACCGATGTTCTCGTGGGGGAGTACTGAGCGATGGCTATCGAACTGAAAATGCCCGCGCTGTCCCCGACGATGGAAGAAGGCACGCTGGCCAAATGGCTCAAGTCGGAAGGTGACGCGATCGTCGCCGGCGACATCATCGCCGAGATCGAAACCGACAAGGCCACGATGGAATTCGAGGCCGTCGACGAAGGCACCCTTGGGAAAATCCTGGTCGATGAAGGCACCGAAGGCGTGAAGGTCGGCACGGTCATCGCCATGCTCGCCGGCGAAGGCGAAGATGCATCAGAGATCGAGGCTCCCGTCCAGGACGCAGCGGTCGAGGATACGCCTGGCGAAGGCAAGGATGTCGGCCGCGATCCGAGCGAAGCGGAGATTACCAAGCCTGCGCGCAAGACCGATGCTAAGGACCCCGAGGTTCCCGAAGGAACGGCATTTACCGCCACCACCGTGCGCGAGGCGCTGCGCGACGGCATGGCCGAGGAAATGCGTGCCGACGAACGCGTGTTCGTGATGGGCGAGGAAGTTGCGCAGTACCAGGGTGCCTACAAGGTCACACAGGGCCTGCTCGACGAATTCGGCCCCAAGCGCGTCATCGACACGCCGATCACCGAATACGGGTTCGCCGGCATCGGCACCGGGGCAGCGATGGGCGGCCTGCGCCCGATCGTCGAATTCATGACGTTCAATTTCGCCATGCAGGCGATCGACCACATCATCAACTCGGCGGCGAAGACCAATTACATGTCGGGCGGCCAGATGCGCTGCCCGGTGGTCTTCCGTGGCCCGAACGGCGCGGCCAGCCGCGTCGGCGCGCAGCACAGCCAGAATTACGGTCCGTGGTACGCCAGCGTGCCGGGCCTCGTGGTGATCGCTCCCTACGATGCTGCCGATGCCAAGGGGCTGATGAAAGCCGCCATCCGCTGCGAAGACCCCGTCGTCTTTCTCGAGAACGAACTCGTTTATGGGCGCAGCTTCGACGTCCCCGATCTCGATGACTACGTCCTGCCGATTGGCAAGGCGCGGATCATGCGCGAGGGAACGGATGTCACGATCGTCGCCTATTCGATCGCGGTCGGTCTCGCGCTGGAGGCAGCGGACGAGCTGGCGGATGAAGGCATCGATGCCGAGGTGATCGATCTGCGCACGCTGCGCCCGCTGGACCGGGAAGCGATCCTCACCTCGCTGGCGAAGACCAATCGTCTGGTCATCGCGGAAGAGGGGTGGCCGACATGCTCGATCGCATCCGAGGTCATGGCAATCTGCATGGAAGACGGTTTCGACCATCTCGACGCCCCGGTAACGCGCGTGTGCGACGAGGACGTGCCGCTGCCCTATGCCGCCAATCTTGAGAAGCTGGCCCTGATCGACACCCCGCGTATCGTCGCTGCCGCAAAGAAGGTCTGCTATCGCGACTGATATGGAGCAGGACTGGGCAGCCGCGGGCAACCTGCTCGACGAATGTCCGGAAGTGTCGCGCATCGCACTGGCGAGTGCCGGGTCTCGGCGAGACATTCTGGCTGGCCGCCTTTGCGCTCGACGGGCGCATCGGACGGATGGTGCTCGGCGCGAGCGAGCCGATGCTCGGCCAGATGCGGTTGGCATGGTGGCGCGATCAGCTGGGGGCGGCAGCGTCCGCTCGCCCGCATGGCGATCTGCTGCTCGACCTCATCGGCAGGACATGGGCGGGCAATGAATTACCGCTGCTCGCGCTGGTCGACGGGTGGGAAGCATTGCTTGGCGAACGTCCGTTTGGCGCTGCCGACATGCAGCGCTTCATCGACGGGAGAGCGGGGGTGGCTCGCGGGCTGGCTGCCCGTCTCGGGGCAGCCAATGCAGAGGTACGGGCGGAAGCGGCAGGACGGATCTGGGCCCGGGCGGATTTGGCCGCTTATGCCTCCGAGGACGGCGAACGCGATCGCGCGCTCGATCAGGAGCGGGGCGCCGCGCGGGCCGAAGGGCAGCTTCCCGCGGCGCTGCGCCCACTGGCCGTGATCGAAGGCCTCGCTCGGCGCTCGCTTCGCGCAGGGGGCGGACCGATGCTGGGCGATCGTCTGAGTCCGCTGGTGGCCTTGCGACTGGGCCTGTTTGGACGCTAGGCTCGCTCTTAACGGCAGAAGGAGCGGGGGCCATGAACCGGATCGTGCTCGGAGCGATGATTGCACTCGCCCTCGCGGGGCTGGGTGCCTTCTGGTGGCAGGGCCGCGCGCAAATCGAACGCGGCGCCCCGCCGCCGGTTCCGGCCGAGCCTGTGGTCGTCGAACCCGAGGTCCCCGCGAGCGACCCGGGCGACATGGTCGGCCCCGCGCCGCCCGAGGCGAGCGAATTGACCAAGGAACAGCGCCGCTTTTTCCGCTACGACCGCAATCGCGACTGGCGGATCACCCGCACGGAAATGCTTTCGAGCCGCACCGACGCGTTCCGCAAGCTTGATGTGGATGGCAACAACCTGCTCGATTTCGAGGAATGGGCGGTAGCTACGGTCACCAAATTCGAAGGCGCCGATGCCGATGGCGACAACCAGCTGACCCCGGGCGAATTTGCCACCACTGCGCCGAAACCACGGCGGAAAACCCGCTGCGCCTGCTAGGCTGGCACGGTTTCCATTGCGGCGAGCCACTGCCCGAAGTCTTCCTTCGCCCGATTGGTATAGGCTTCCTTGCGGACCTTCTTGCCGACATCGTGCAGCGGCGGGAACAGCCCGAAATTGACATTCATGGGCTGGAAGGTCGCAGCTTCGGCATCGCCGGTGATATGCGACAGCAGCGCACCAAACGCCGAGGTCCGCGGCGGCGCCGACCATTCGTGGCTGGCCAGTTCCGCAGCGGCCATGAAGTCCTGCCATCAGGCCGACGGCCGAACTCTCGACATAGCCTTCGCAGCCGGTGATCTGCCCGGCAAAGCGGATGTGCGCGCCGCCCCTCAACCGCAGCTGGCGATCGAGCACCAGCGGCGAATTGATGAAGGTGTTGCGGTGCAGCCCGCCCAGCCGCGCGAATTCGGCATTCTCTAGGCCCGGAATCGTGCGGAAAAGCTCGATTTGCGCGCCATATTTGAGCTTGGTCTGGAAGCCGACCATGTTCCACAGCGTGCCCAGCTTGTTGTCTTGCCGCAGCTGCACCACCGCATAGGGCCAGCGACCCTGCGGGTGTTCCTCGCTGGTGTCGTAGGGATTGTCGAGCCCGACGCCCTTCATCGGGCCATAACGCAGCGTCTCGACACCGCGCGCGGCCATCACCTCGATCGGCATGCAGCCATCGAAATAGGGCGTGTCGGCTTCCCATTCCTTGAATTCGGTCTTGTCGCCGTCGATCAGGCCCTGGTGGAAGGCGAGATACTGCTCCTTGGTCATCGGACAGTTGATGTAATCGCCGTCCTCATTGCTCGCCGCGGTGCGCTTGTTCCAGCGCGACTGGATCCAGCACTTGCTCATATCGATGCTGTCGCGGTGCACGATCGGCGCGATGGCATCGAAGAAGGCGAGCCGGTCCTGCCCGGTGGCGCCGACAATGCTTTCTGCCAGAGACTGCGCGGTCAGCGGGCCAGTGGCGACGATCGTCGGCCCTTCGGCGGGCAAAGCGTCCACCCGTTCGCGCACTACGGTGACATTGGGGTGCTCTTCCAGCGTGCGCTGCACCTCGGCGGAAAAGACGTCGCGGTCGACCGCCATTGCCGAACCCGCGGGGACGCGCGCGACTTCGCCGGCCCGCATCACGATGCTGTCGAGCCGGCGCATTTCGTGATGCAGCAGTCCGACCGCGTTCTTGGTATCGTCGTCCGAGCGGAAGCTGTTCGAACAGACCAGTTCGGCCAGGCCGTCGGTCTGGTGCGCTGGCGTCATCTCGCCGCTGCCGCGCATTTCGGACAGCCGCACCTTGAAGCCGCGCTGCGCCAGTTGCCAGGCCGCCTCGCTGCCTGCGAGGCCGCCACCGATTATGTGGATATCATGGGTCATCGCGCGCGCCCTAGTGCTTGCATGGCCCCTTCGACAAGGCCTAGCGTCGTGCGATGCCGCATCGCGCCCTTATCAAGCACCGGCCCTGGCTGCTGGCCAGCCTCGTCGCCGGCGTGTCCTATTTTTTCGTTGCCGACGATCCGATCGGCGGCGCATGGCTGATGCTGTGGAAAGGGGCGGGGGTCGGATTTCTGGCGCTCTACGCTGCCTTTCGCACCCGGGGTTTCGACGGTTTGCTGATTGCCGGCGCGCTCACGCTGGGCGCATTGGGCGATGTGACACTGGAGATCAGCTTCCTGATCGGCGGGGCGTTGTTCGCGCTCGGCCATGCAGTCGCGATCATCCTGTATTTGCGCAATCGCCGTGCAAGCACCAGCAGCAGTCAAATCCTCGCCGGTGGCAGCCTGCTTCTGCTGACACCCCTTATCGCGGGTTTGATTGCCTATCCGTTGCCGAACTGGATCGTCGCCACGGCCTATTCCGCAGTTGTTGGGGGCATGGCAGCTGCCGCCTGGACGAGCCGCTTTCCGCGGTACCGGGTGGGCCTGGGGGCGGTAATGTTCGTGGTGAGCGATCTGCTGATCTTCGCACGCGAAGCAGCGGCCCTGCCCGATTTCGTCACCGCATGGACGATCTGGCCCCTCTATTTCGGCGGGCAGTTTCTTATCGCGACCGGCGTGGTGCAGACGCTGCGCACGGATCAACGGCGGGGCAAAACCTGATCCAGAGCCCGAGGGCCACAAGGGCCGGACCAATGCAGGACCGGCCCTCTGATCGTCAGCCGCCCGGTTCGCCTTCGATATTCTTGTCCGAATGCGCGGTAGTGTAGGGCTCGGTCTTGTCGAGCCCGCCACGGTCGGCAATCTCGTCCGCTACCGCTTCTTCCGCCGGGTTTTCGGGTTCTTCATTCTCATCGATCCTCGCGGCACCGACGATCTGTTCACCCTTGGCAACGTTGAAGATGCGAACGCCCGACGAACCGCGCCCCGAGATCGAGAAGCCTTCGTGCGTCTCGAACCCGTTCTCAAGCATATGCCGGAATTGCAGCGGCAACCGGATCAGCTTGGCGCGGTCCGTCACCAGCATCAGCTGCATGCCATGCCGGACCGGGAAGCTGGCCACCACGTGCCCGTTGCGGTCGGGGTTGCTGGTGGGTTCGCCGATATTGGTCAGCCCCTGACCGCCGCGGCCGGTCGTACGGTATTCGTAGGCGGAAGAGATCTTGCCGTAGCCATTGGCTGTCAGCGTCAGGATGAACTCTTCCTGCTCGGCCATTTCCTCGACCTTTGCCGCGTCGAGGGTGGGGGCATTCTCGTTGTTCTTCCAGTCGGCAGCGCGCAAATAGGCATCGCGAATTTCGGTGTCGCGTTCGCCGGTGACGAGCACCGCCATCGAGACGACCTTTTCGCCCTCCTTGAGCTTCATCCCGCGAACCCCGATGCCCGTCCGGCTCTTGGTTTCGCGCGCGTCAGTGGCGGAGAAGCGGATGGCCTTGCCGGCATCGGATGCGAGGAAGATTTCCTGGTCTTCGCGCAGCAGCCGCACGCCGATCAACCGGTCGCCACTGCCTTCGACGAAGCCCATGGCGTATTTGCCATTGCTGGGGACGTTGGTGAAGGCGTCCATCGAATTGCGCCGCACCATCCCCTGCTCGGTGGCGAAGACGATGTTGAGCGCGCTCCATTCGCTTTCGTCCTCGGGCAGGGGAAGCACGTTGGTCACGCGTTCATCGTCGCCCAGCGGAAGCAGATTGACCATCGGACGGCCCTTGGTCTGGGGACCGCCTTCGGGCAGCTTCCATACCTTGAGGCGATAGACGCGGCCGGTATTGGTGAAGAAAAGCACGGGGTTATGCGTCGAAGTGACGAACATTTCGACGACCGCGTCTTCGTCCTTGGTCGCCATGCCGCTGCGGCCCTTGCCGCCGCGCGCTTGCGCACGGAAGGCATCGAGCGGAGTGCGCTTGATGTACCCTCCATGGGTGACCGTGACGACCATTTCCTCGCGCTCGATCAGGTCTTCGTCCTCGATCCCGTCCCATGCGGGGGCGATTTCGCTGATACGAGGGGTGGCGTAGGTGTTGCGGATTTCTTCGAGCTCTTCACGCAGCACGCCGTAGAGCTTTACGCGGTCGGCGAGGATCGAGAGGTATTCCTCGATCGCGATACTGAGTTCCTTGAGTTCGTCTCCAATCTCGTCCCGGCCCAGAGCGGTCAGGCGGTGAAGCCGAAGGTCGAGGATCGCTTTGACCTGTCGTTCGGACAGGCGGTAGGTCCCGCCAGACTGTTCGTCGGTCGGCTCGATTGCTTCGACGAGCGCGATGTATTGCGCGATGTCGCCGATCGGCCATTCCTTGACGAGCAGCTTGGCGCGCGCCTCCGCCGGATTGGGCGAACTGCGGATCATCGCCACGACCTCGTCAAGGTTGGACACGGCGACGACCAGGCCAAGCAAGATATGCGCGCGTTCGCGGGCCTTGTTCAGTTCGAACTTCGTCCGCCGCGTGATGACCTCTTCGCGGAAGCTGATGAAGGCCTGGATGAAGTCGCGCAGCGTGAGGACTTCGGGCCGACCACCGCGGATCGCCAGCATGTTGGCGGGAAAGCTCGCCTGCGCGGGCGTGTAACGCCAGATCTGGTTGAGGACGACTTCGGGCGAAGCATCGCGCTTGAGGTCGACCACCACGCGGACGCCTTCACGGCTCGATTCGTCGCGGATGTCCGCAACGCCTTCGATCCGTTTCTCCTTGGCGGCTTCGGCGATCTTTTCGACCAGTGCGTTCTTGCCGACCTGGTAGGGGATCGCGGTGAGCACGATCGCCTGTCGATTGCCCTTGGTTTCGACCTCATGCCGCGCGCGCATCAGTACCGATCCGCGTCCGGTCGTGTAGGCCGAGCGTGCACCCGACTTGCCCAGGATGAGCGGGGCGGTCGGGAAATCGGGACCGGGGATGATCTCGAACAGCTCTTCCGAGGTTATCGCCGGGTTATCGATATAGGCAAAGCAGCCATCGATCACTTCGCCCAGATTGTGCGGCGGAATATTGGTCGCCATGCCGACGGCAATGCCGCCCGCGCCGTTGACCAGCAGGTTTGGGAAGCGCGCGGGCAATACGGTCGGCTCGCGCCGCGAACCGTCGTAATTGTCCGTGAAATCGACCGTGTTCTTGTCGAGATCGTCGAGCAGCGCGTTGGCGACCCTCGCGAGCCGCGCTTCGGTATATCGCATGCTGGCCGGCGGATCGGGGTCCATCGAACCAAAGTTGCCCTGACCATCGACCAGGGGCACGCGCAGCGACCAGTCCTGCGTCATGCGGGCGAGCGCATCGTAAATCGCGGAATCGCCGTGCGGGTGATAGTTGCCCATCACGTCGCCGACGATCTTGGCGCTCTTGCGATAGGGGCGCCCGGCCACGAAGCCGCCTTCTTGGCTGGCGAACAGGATCCGGCGGTGAACCGGCTTCAGACCGTCGCGCACATCGGGCAGCGCGCGGCTGACGATCACGCTCATCGCGTAATCGAGATAGCTCGTCTTCATCTCATCGACGATGTCGATGCGGGCGTAACCGTCACCGCCGGGGGCGGGCGTTTCCAGAATGTCGGTGTCGTCTGACAAAACGTGTAATTCCGTACTGCGAAAAACTAATTTCCGATGGCCCGCGACCCTAGGGCAAAGGGGGAGAAGGCGCCACTCGACAATGGGAACCAAAGCCAGCTTTCGCGCGCTTTTTCCACATATGGCTGCACAATTCCGCGATCATCACGATGAACTGCACCGCGTGGGTGCATTCAATCACCGTTCAGCACGTCTCCGGTAGAAGAATTTGCAATGAGCGTGCACTCGCGGCATGTCCCGCGCAGCCATTTATCCAGGTGTTCGACGCGCTCGATCCCCTTTCATCCTTGGGAGTTTACCACATGATTTTCACTCGTCTTGCCCGCAAGAACGGCGCGGCTTCCACCCTCGCGCTCGCCTTGGCGCTGGCCACGGGCGGCGCTGTTGGCCTGGCAGCCATCGAGGCACCCGCAGTCGCGCAGAAGAAGCCGAAGTATTCGAAGGCCTTCATCGCAGCATATTCGCCGCTCGAGACGGCGCTCGGCGCTGAGACCGTCGATCCTGCTGCAGTCAAGGCAGCCGTCCCCGCAGTCGTCGGTGCCATCGAAAACGCGTCGGATCGCCATGCTGCCGGCGGCGCGATCGTGAACGCGGGCCAGAAGCTCAATGACATGGGTCTGATCCTCCAGGGCCTCGAACTCATGCTTGAAAGCGGGCAGGTCGCTCCCGAGCAGCTGGGCATGGTCAATCTTCAGACCGGCCAGATCGCCTATAACCAGAAGCAGTACGGGAAAGCTCGCACCTATCTCCAGGCTGCGCTGGATGCCGGATACACCGAGAACAATCCCGAAGGCATCATTGCGGAAAGCTATTTCGCCGAAGAGCGTGATGCGGAAGGCCTTGCCTATCTTTCGGGCGTGATCGATGCACGCAAGAGCGCCGGTCAGCCGGTCGACGAAACCTGGCTCCAGCGCGGTCTGGCTGTCGCCTATCGCGCCTCTATGACCGAGGACGCGCAGAAGTTCGCTGGCTGGTACGTCGCCGACTATCCCAGCGAAACCAGCTGGCGCGACGCGATCGCCATCCTGCTGAACACCGGCGGATACGAAAAGCCGGAAACGCTCGACCTGCTTCGTCTCGGCCGCCGCGTCGGCACGCTCAACGACGACCGCATCTATCTCGAATATGTCGAGGCGGCCGATTACCGCCGTCTGCCCGCCGAAGTGGTTTCGGTGATCGACGAGGGTGTCGAGAAGGGAATGCTGGCGGCTGACGATCCCTACGTCACCGATACACGCAGCGAGGCGGCCGGCCGTGTTGCAGCCGATCGCGCCGACATGGACACCCTCCTCGCCGATGCGCGTGCGGATGGTGCCGGGGTCCGCACGGTAATGGCTGCAGGCGACGCGCTGCTCAGTCTCGAACGGCCGGCCGAGGCCGAGGAGTTCTATCGCAGGGCCGCCGGAATCGCTGGCGCCGAGGCGCCGATGGCGCTGACCCGCCTGGGCATTGCGCAGTTCGACCAGGGCAAGTTCGCTGAAGCCGAAGCGACCTTCAACGAAGTGGAAGGTCCGCGTGACGCGATCGCCAACCTCTGGGCAATCTACGCCGCGCAGCAGACTTCGGGCACTGCGATGTAAGGGCTGACAGCCTAAGAATTGCAGAAGGGCGCGGGCTACGGCTCGCGCCCTTTTTCGTTAGCGCAACCGCTTAACGAAGCTCTGGCCATTCCCGCGCCGCTCGACCGAAAAATTGGGAATCGTCTCGATCAGGTCGGTGAGCCGCGCAAAACCGTAATTGCGCGTGTCGAAGCTTGACCGGTTGCCCGCGCGCTGTCCGACTTCGGACAGGTTGGCATAGCCCTTGTCGTCGCGCTTGCTGGCGGCATAGGCATCGAACAGCAGGTCGAGCAAATCCTGATCGAGGACGTTCGATGCCTTGCTCGGCCCGCCTTCCTTGCGGGTGTCCTTTTCCGCCTTGATCAGCGCATTCACGTCGATGAAACGCGTGCATGCCTGGCGGAATGCCTCGGGGGTTTTGGCACCGCCGAACCCGTAGACCGGCAGGCCGTCCTGCCGGATGCGCATCGCCAGCGGCATGAAATCGCTGTCCGAGCTCATGATTCCGAACCCATGGACCCGGCCGCGATAGAGCAGGTCCATCGCGTCGATCGTCATCTTCATATCGGTAGCGTTCTTGCCCTTGGTTATGTCGAACTGCTGCTGCGGTTCGATGCCATAGCGATGCATCAGATCGATCCAGCCCTTGAGGCTCGTCTTGCGCCAATTGCCATAGGCGCGGCGGATGTTCACCTGGCCCAGTTCGGCAAGCACGGTGAGCACCGGATCAATGCCCGAAGGACTGGCATTATCCGAATTGATGAGAAGAGCGATATTGCGTTGTTCGATATCCGACATATGCGCTTCCATGACCGCAAGCCGGGTCACGCGCAAGTCACGGGGCGGGGGCGAATTCTCCGCTTTCCTCGTCGAGCAGGTGCAGAATCCCGTCGGAAATGGCGAAATAGGCGCCCCGCAGGGTGAGACTGCCATTGCCTTCCTTTTCCTGCACGCAGGGGAAGGTGCGAAGGTTCTCCAGGCTGACCTTGACCGCGGCCAGTTCCATTGCGCGTTCGGCGATGCGGCCGCTCGTGCCCTTTTCCGCAGCGATCGGTTCCCGCACCGCGTCGAGCATGTCGATCCAGTGCGCCACGAACCCGCCTTCGCCCAGCGCGTTGCCATGCAGGTCCTGCGTCAGCGCAGCCTTGCACCCCCCGCACATGCCATGGCCCATGACCACCACTTCGCGGACCTTGAGGAACTGGACAGCGAATTCGAGCGCCGCGGATACGCCGTGCCGGCCGGGCGTCGTTTCGAACGGCGGGACCAGCGCGGCAACATTACGCACCACGAAAATCTCGCCCGGATCGACATCGAAAATCTGTGCAGGGTCGACGCGGCTGTCGGAGCAGGCGATCACCATGACCTGCGGCGACTGGCCTTCCCTGAGCTGTTCCCAGCGGTCGTGCTGTTTGTGCCAGTCGCCTTCGCGAAAGCGGCCGTAACCCTGGATCATCTGTTCGAAAGTCTTCATGCGATCATCGCTGCCGTGAAATGGTCCCGGTGGCAAGGGGCGGCGCATAGCTATGCGGGTTGCCGTTGGCGGGCAGGGGGCCTAGATGGGCCGCGCTATGAACGACCTTTCTTCCGCACCGCGGCCCGAGGGCGAACGCCCCAAGATGCAGCGCAAGCCCGACTGGATCCGGGTGAAGGCGCCCGTCAGCAAGGGCTATCAGGAAACGCGCAAGCTGATGCGCGAACTCAACCTGCACACGGTGTGCGAAGAGGCGGCCTGCCCGAACATTGGCGAGTGCTGGACCAAGAAACACGCCACGGTGATGATCCTTGGCGATACCTGCACGCGCGCCTGCCGGTTCTGCAACATCAAGACGGGCATGCCGATGCCCGTCGATCCGCTCGAGCCCGAACACACCGCGACCGCTGCAGCGGCCATGGGTCTCGAGCATATCGTGATCACCAGCGTCGATCGCGATGACCTGCCCGATCGCGGTGCGGGGCAGTTCGTCAAGGTGATCAACGCGCTGCGCCGCGAAACGCCGAATACGACGATCGAAATCCTGACCCCCGATTTCAAGGGACGGATGAAGCAGTCGATCGCAGAGATCTGCGAGGCAGGCCCCGATGTCTTCAATCACAATCTCGAGACCGTCCCGCGGCTTTATGCGACGATCCGCCCGGGCGCGCGCTACTATGCCTCACTGCGCCTGCTCGAAGAGGTGAAGGTCCACAATCCGCTGATCTTCACCAAGTCGGGCATTATGCTCGGCTTGGGCGAAGGCCGGCTCGAGGTCCATCAGGTGATGGACGACATGCGCAGCGCGGACATCGATTTCATCACCATGGGCCAGTATCTCCAGCCTACGCCCAAGCACGCGAAGGTGGAAGAATTCGTCACGCCCAAGCAGTTCGCGGCCTATGGTTCGATCGCGCGGGCGAAGGGCTTCCTCCAGGTCGCATCGAGCCCGCTGACCCGCTCGAGCTATCATGCGGGCGACGATTTCGCCGAAATGCGCGCCGCGCGCGAAGCAAAGCTCGCCAAGCAAGGCGCCTGATGCCCGGCATCCGTGAAAAACGGCGGCTGCCTTACAGCCAGGAACAGATGTTCGACCTCGTCGCCGATGTGGGCAGCTATGGCGAATTTCTGCCGTGGGTGGTCGCGACGCGCGTGCGCAGCGACAGCGAAACCGAAATGGTCGCCGACATGCTGGTCGGCTTCAAGGCGATCCGCGAGAAGTTCACCTCCCGCGTCGTCAAGCAGCGTCCCGAGCACCTCGAAGTGTTCTACGTCGACGGACCGCTCAAGGATCTCGACAACAACTGGACCTTCACCCCGACCAAGGACGGAGGGTGCGAGATCGATTTCTGCGTGGATTTCACTTTCCGCAACGCGGTCTTCGAAGCATTGGCAGGCCAGTATTTCGACCGTGCCTTCCGCAAAATGGTGCAGGCGTTCGAAGATCGTGCGGACGAACTGTACGGCCGCGAAAACGCCGCCGCCAACCTCTAGGGCAGCAAGAGTTCAAGCGCGCAGATCGTCGCCTCGCGGCGAATATCGGCGCGCGAAGTCGGCTCGAACCGTTTGAGTTCGCCTTCGGGTTCGACGCCATCTCCGCGAACGACACGCGCGAAGACGACCGTCCCCACGGGCTTGAGATCGGTGCCGCCGCCGGGCCCGGCGACCCCGCTGATGGCAACCGCCACATCGGCATGGCTCCTGTCGAGCGCGCCCTTGGCCATGGCCCAGGCGCAGGCGATCGAAACTGCCCCGAAGGTTTCGATGATCTCGAGCGAAACGTCGAGACATTCCATCTTGGCTTCGTTCGAATAGGTTACGAAACCGCGGTCGAGCACGGCCGATGATCCCGGGATTTCGGTTAGCGCGGCAGCGACGAGACCGCCAGTGCAGCTTTCGGCGACGGTCACCTTGCGCCCGAGCGCCGCGTTTTCCTCGACTACGCGGCGGGCGAGCGTCTCGATATCATCGGGTAGCAGTCCGCCGGTCATGGCTGCTCCGCCGGGCAAATGTCGGGTTCCTTTACATCGGTAACATCAAGAATGAAGGTCAGTAGTCCGCCGAAATTCTCCGGGGGAAGGGGCGCCAGCAGTTCCATGGCCTGCTCGATCTTCGGGCAATCCCCGGGCTTGATCTCTTCCCCGATCTTCTGCGCCAGGAAGGCGTCGACGATCGGGCGCAGTGTCTCGGGTGGCAGGTCGGACAGCATCGCGGCCGTGCCGTCGTCTTCCCTGCCGTTCGCCAGCGCCATGAAGGTGCGGAAAGCGCCGGGCCAGCGATCCGACTGGATCGAGGCATAGGGCGCGACGAATGCTTCGCCGCGGGTCGCAAAAAATCCGTCCTCGGCCAGGTAGGGGGTGCACGACGCCCGGAAGCCCTCCGCCAGGATCGGGACCGCATAGATGCCGGTATCGGTCACGTCCTGCGGGGCGATGCAGCGCTGCGCCAGCGCCGGCTGCGCCGCAAGCAGACCGAATGCAGCAAGCGCTGCGGCGCCCATCCGTTTGCGATATCCCATGCGCATCAATCTACTCCCTGATGACGGTTGCCACGGCCTGCGCTGCAATTCCTTCGCCGCGACCCGGGAAACCGAGCCGCTCCGTTGTCGTGGCCTTTACCGATATGGCGGTGATGTCAACGCCGAGCAGTTCGGCGATCCGCGCGCGCATGGCGTCGCGATGCGGCCCGATCTTCGGCGCTTCGCAGATGATCGTCAGATCGATATTGCCAACGCTGTAGCCGGCTTCGCGCACGAGCCGGGCAGCGTGTTCGACAAAGCGATCGCTGCTCGCTCCTTTCCACTGCGCGTCGCTGGGAGGGAAATGGCTGCCGATATCGCCTTGAGCGATCGCCCCCAGCAATGCGTCGACGATGGCGTGCAGTGCCACATCCGCATCGCTATGGCCGGCCAGGCCCTTGTCGTGTTCGATCCGCACCCCAGCGAGCCACAGCTCTTCGCCTTCGGCCAGCCGGTGGACATCGTAGCCCATGCCGGTGCGCAGGGGCGGTAATCGGGTCATGAAATCCTCCGCGAAAGTGAGTTTGGCAAGCCGTTCGTCGCCCGCGACATGCGCGATTTCTCCGCCACTTGCACGCAGCACCTGCGCATCGTCGCCCGCATCGGCTTCGCCTGCCCAGGTGGCATGCGCATCGCGAATGGCGGCAAAGCGGAAAGCTTGCGGTGTCTGGACCCGGCGCAAATGTTCGCGCGGCGCGGCGCCGGCCATCATACCCTCTTCCTCGAAAGCCAGGCTGTCGACGACCGGGAGGACCGGAATGGCGCCAGCGTGGGTTTCAAGCGCGCCAAGCAAGCGTTCGATCACCGCGGGCGGAAGGTCCGGTCGCGCCGCGTCGTGGATCAGCACGGTATCGGCGCTTTCGATAGCGCTCAGCGCCCGGGCAACCGATTGCTGGCGGGTATCGCCGCCGACGACGAGCGTATAGCCCGCCAGTCCGTCCAGCGCCGTGTGCGCCGCCGCTTCACCGTTTTCGGGGATCGCGATGACGAGCGGGGCCGCCCCGGCTTCGAGTAGGGTTTCGACCGAGTGGCGCAGCACCGGTTTGCCGCGCCAGTCCGCAAATTGCTTTGGCAGCGGCTGTCCCGCCCTGATACCCTTCCCTGCGGCGACGATGATTGCCGCGAAGGCGGGAAGGGGGGGCGCGTGTTGCATACGAAAGCAGCGCGCTAGCGGCTTGCCGTTTTCGCTGCAACGCACTATGTGCCTGCCCAATATTTAGGCAATGAATTCCTTATGACGACGCAACCGCTCCCGCCCGCACCCCCGCAGCCGATCGAGGTCGGCAACGTGTCGATCGACACGCCGGTGGTGCTCGCGCCGATGACCGGCGTGACCGACCTGCCGTTCCGGCGCCTGGTGCGGCGCTATGGCTCGGGCCTCAATGTGACCGAGATGATCGCCAGCGAAGCGGCGATCCGCGAAACGCGGCAGAGCGTCCAGAAGGCGGCTTGGGACGTGATCGAGGAACCGGTGTCGATGCAGTTGGTCGGCTGCGATCCCGACAGCATGGCCGAGGCGGCCAAGCTGCAGCAGGACAACGGCGCGGCTATCATCGACATCAATTTCGGCTGTCCGGTGCGCAAGGTCGTGGGTCAGCTAGCCGGGTCGGCGTTGATGCGCGAAGTGCCGCTGGCGACGAAGCTGATGGAAGCGACAGTCAAGGCGGTCGATGTGCCCGTGACCGTCAAGATGCGGATGGGCTGGGACCATGCCGATCTCAACGCCCCCGAACTGGCGCATATCGCGGAAGACCTCGGCGTGAAGATGATCACCGTCCATGGCCGAACCCGCAACCAGATGTACAAGGGGCACGCGGACTGGGCATTCATTCGCAAGGTGAAGGATGCGGTCTCGATCCCGGTCATCGCCAATGGCGATATCTGCACGATAGCCGACGCCGCGGCCGCGCTCGAGCAATCGGGTGCCGACGGCATCATGATCGGGCGCGGGGCCTATGGCAAACCGTGGCTGCTGGGCCAGATCATGCACTGGTGGCGCACCGGCGAAGTGCTTGAGACGCCTGCTTTCGACGAGCAGTACGACGTCCTTGTCGAACACTACCGATCGATGCTCGATCATTACGGCGAAGGCGTCGGGACGAAGATCGCGCGCAAGCATCTCGGGTGGTACACCAAGGGCATGCACGGCTCGGCGGAGTTCCGCAATTTCGTCAATTTCATCGACGATCCGCGCAAGGTGCTCGAGGAAATCGAAGCCTTTTACGAGCCCTTCCTGCGGCGCCGCGCCGCGTGACCCCGTCTTCCGGCGCACCCGATGCGCGCGCCCAGCTTGCCGCGATGATCTTCGCGGTGCTGCTGCTGGACGAGGACGATCGCATCGTCGAAGTCAATTATGCAGCCGAAGAAATGCTCGGCCGCAGCGCCCGCAAGCTATCCGAAAAGCGGTTCTGGGATGTCGTGGGAATCGCCGACGAACGGCTCACGGAGCGCCTCTCGAGTGTCGATGCGCAGGTCATCGCCCGGGGCGTGACCATCGCCACCGCTGTCGGTGAGCGGCGGATCAATATCAGCAGCTCGCCCATTCATGCATCCGCGGGATGGCGCGTGCTCACGTTGTCCGACGCAGGGCAGCCCGACAATGACGAGGACGCCGAAGAGCGCGTCGAATTGCGCGCACCCGCGGTTCTCGCACATGAAATCAAGAATCCACTCTCCGCCATCCGGGGGGCGAGCCAGCTGTTGGCCCGCCGCGTTGCGGGGAAGGACAAGCCGCTGGCGAAAATGATCTCCGCCGAAGTCGATCGGATCGCGCAGCTGATCGATCGCATGCAGCAGCTCGGCGCGAAGCCGATCGAGATTACCGGGCCGTGCAACCTGCACGAGGCCATTCGCAACGCGATGGCGACAGTGCGCGCGGGAAGAGACGATCCCTGCGAACTGGTGGAGGAATTCGATCCCTCGCTCCCCCCGGTCGCGGCGGATCAGGGCGCGCTCGAGCAGGTCCTTATCAATCTCATCGCCAATGCCTGCGACGCCAGCGCCGCGCTCGACAGTGCCCGGGTGCGTGTGCGCACCCGCTTCGCCAGCGGCCTCGTCTTCAACACCATCCGTCTGGGCAAGGCGACCCGCCTGCCGATCGAGATCACGGTCACCGACGGCGGATCCGGGATCGAACCGGCGCTGCGCGATCACGTGTTCGAACCGTTCGTTTCGAGCAAGCCGCACGGACAAGGTCTCGGGCTTGCCCTGGTGCGCAAGCTGCTGCGCGACATGGGCGGGCGCATCTCGCACCAGCGCGACGAGCGCGCGGGTGAAACCCATTTTCGCATCAACCTGCCGGTCGCAGGGTAGGGGGAGCACATGGCACGCACGGTCCTGCTGGTCGAAGACGACAAGAGCATTGCCACGGTGATCACCGAAGCGCTGCGCGATGATGGGTTCGAAGTGACGGCATGCGATACGCTCGCCCGGCGCGATGTCTTGCTGGACGAGCAGGCGTTCGACGTCATGCTGACCGACGTCATTCTGACCGACGGCGACGGTCTGGCGTCGATCGATGCCGTGCGATCGCGCGCGCCCGACATGCCGGTGATCGTCCTGTCGGCCCAGAACACGCTCGATACGGCGGTCCGCGCGAGCGATAGCGATGCTTTCGAATATTTCCCCAAGCCCTTCGATCTTGACGAGCTGACGCAGGCGGTTGCGCAAGCGGTCGCCAGTCGGCCGGTCCTCGAGGGCGCGGACGACAGCGAAGACAGCGCGCTTCCGCTGATTGGTCGCAGTCCCGCGATGCAGGGCGTGTTCCGGATGATCACGCGGGTCCTGCGCAACGATCTCACGGTACTGATCACCGGTGAAAGCGGCACGGGCAAGGAACTGGTCGCCGAGGCGATCCACCAGCTTGGCGCGCGCAAGACCGGTCCGTTCGTGGCGGTCAATATGGCGGCGATCCCGCACGATCTGCTCGAAAGCGAGTTGTTCGGGCACGAACGCGGTGCATTCACGGGCGCGGTCGGACAGCAGATCGGCAAGTTCGAACAGTCGAACGGCGGCACGCTGTTCCTCGACGAAATCGGCGACATGCCGGCGGAAGCGCAGACGCGTCTGTTGCGCGCGCTGCAGTCAGGGCGGATCCGCCGCGTCGGCGGGCGGCAGGAGATCGGGGTCGACGTCCGGATCGTGGCGGCCACCAATCGCGACCTCACCCCGATGATCGCCGACGGGCGGTTCCGCGAGGACCTCTATTACCGTTTGAACGTCGTGCCGATCCACCTGCCGCCGCTGCGCGAGCGGCGCGAGGACATCGGCGCTCTGGTGCGCCATTTCCTCGGCCAGGCGGCGAATGAGGGACTGCCCGTCCGCAAGGCCAATGCGCAGGCGATCAACGCGCTCGAGGCGCGACCGTGGCAGGGCAATGTCCGCGAACTGCGCAATGCAGTCTTCCGGCTCGTCCTCATGGCGCGCGAAGATGTAATCGATGCAGCCGCGGTCGAGGACATCCTTCCCGCCGCGCGCGGAGAGACGGGTGAGGGGCAGAAGGACGGTCTAGCCGCCGCTGTAGAGCGCTGGCTCGAACACGCGCGGCCGGCCGACGGGGCTGTCTATCACACCGCGTTGGCTGCCTTCGAGAGGCCGCTGTTCGAACTCGCGCTCGAACGGACCGAGGGCAATCAGCTGCGCGCTGCGAGGATGCTTGGCATCAATCGCAATACGCTGCGCAAGCGGCTTTCCGAACTCGACATCGCTCCTGAAAGCTACGCTCGTCGCCGTTGATCCCGCGTTTCGACCGGACCGCGGCGGGTTTGACGAATTTATACTTGCAAAAGTGCAACAGTCCCGTTGTATGCGCGCCACGATGGCGACGCGAACAGCAGGAAGTGGACGACAGACGCCCCGCTGGTGGCGCAGGTTCGTCGTAACCTCGCGCAAACGCAACATGGTCGGCTATATCGAGGTCGTCGCCGCAATCGCTTTCCTGGTCATGGTTGCCAGCACCTGGGCAACCTTCACCAATGCGCCGCCCGATGGTGCGCTCCTGCCATCGCGACAGGTGGCCGGCCTGCTGATCGGTACGCTGATTCCCGCCATGGCGCTGCTCGTGCTTGCCGGAAGGCGGATTGCGCTGCGGCGCGCTGCCGGCAGCACCGCGCGGCTTCATGTCCGACTGGTGTTCTTCTTTTCGATGATCGCAGCGGTCCCGACGCTGCTGGTGGCGGGGTTCGCCGCTTTCCTGTTCCAGTCGGGCGTCGATTTCTGGTTTTCGGACAATTCGCGCGGACTGATGGAAAATGCCAACCAGCTCGCGGAAGGATATTACGAGGAAAACCAGCTCGATCTCGGTAATGAAACGATCTCGATGGCAATGGACATGCGCGCCATCCTTGCGCGCGTGCAGGTAACCGATCCCAACTTTGCGCTCGTCTACCAATACCAGGCCGAACCGCGCGATGTCATCGAAAGCGCCATCCTCCAGGCGATGCCCGACGACACCATGCGCACTGCGGTGGTCTATGGCCTGAGCGAGGCAAGCGATCCGCGAACCTTCGCCCAGGATGCCTATGAAAAGCTTGCCCGCGGAGAACAGGTTGCGGTTCGTGGCAGCGCCGAACGGATCGAGGCGGTGGCGCCGATCGATCGCGAGGCGGGGATCTATCTCTACACCGCGCGCAATGCGGAGGCGGCGACCTTCCGCAGCTGGCAATCCGCCCGCTCGATTTCCGCTGCCTATGAGGAACTGACCAAGCGTGCACGTGCGCTGCAGTTGCGCTTCAATCTCGCGCTGTTCTTCGTCTCGTTGGCGCTGGTGGGCGTCGCGGTATGGTTTGCCTTGCGGTTCGCGGACCGGCAGGTCGAACCGCTTACCGATCTGGTTGCCGCTGCGCGCAAGGTCGGTGCGGGCAATTTCGCGCTGCGCGTCGAAGGGCGCACCGGAGCCGACGAGATCGGCCTGCTCAACCGCGCCTTCAACCGCATGACGGCGCAGCTCGAAAAACAGACCGATGCGCTGCTTTCCGCCAATATTGAGCTCGAGGAACGGCGCGGGTTCATCGAAGCGGTTCTGGAATTGGTGAGTGCAGGAATCATCTCGGTCGATGCCGACCTGAACCTGTTGCTGATGAATGCCCCGGCGCAGTCGATGCTGGGCTACGATGCGGCGGGCGAAAGCACGCCCGCGACACTCGACGACCTGGCCCCGCAGATCGGCGCCATGGTGCGTGGCGGGCTGACAAGGGGCGTCATCTCGCACAGCCGCAATGGCGAACTGCTGACCTTCGCCGTGAAGATCGGCCGCGAGAGCGATGGCCATGTGATCACATTCGAGGATATCACGCGGCAGTTGCTCGACCAGCGTCAGGCGGCATGGTCCGATGTCGCGCGCCGGATCGCGCATGAGATCAAGAACCCGCTGACCCCGATCCAGCTGGCGACTGAACGGTTGAAACGGCGCTATCGCAAACAGATCGAGATCGACGGCGAACTGTTCGACGAACTGACCAACACGATCGTTCGCCAGGTCGGCGATCTGCGCAAGATGGTGGACGAATTCTCCAGCTTCGCGCGGCTGCCCAAGCCGACCTTCCGGACGGAAAACGCGATCGACCTGATCCGCCAGTCGCTGTTCCTGCAGGAAGTGGCGCATCCCGCGGTGGATTACCGTTTCCAGGCCCCAGACGAAGGCCCGCTGCGCATCCGCTGCGACCGTCACCAACTGGGTCAGGCGCTGACAAACACGCTCAAGAATGCCTATGAGGCGATCGAGGCCAAAGCGCAGTCGGCGGGTGTCGACTACCGCGGCAGGATCCGCGTCGAGGTCGAGACCGCCGAGGATTCGATCTCGGTCTCGGTGGAAGACAATGGTATCGGCCTGCCGCAAGACCGGGTTAATATCCTCGAACCCTATGTGACGACGCGTGAAAAGGGCACCGGGCTGGGCCTCGCGATCGTCAACAAGATCGTCGAGGAACACGGCGGTGAAATGACGTTCACCTCGGTCGAGACCGGGGGCACGCGGGTGACGATGCGCTTCGCGCGCGATCCTCTCGCCGAGGAAAGCGACGCGCAGACAACGACAAAGAATGAAGGATAGGGACGCATGGCGCTGGATATTCTGATCGTCGACGACGAACGCGACATCCGCGAACTGGTGGCCGGGGTGCTGAGCGACGAGGGCTACGAGTGCCGTACCGCCGCCGACAGCACCGCCGCGCTGGAAGCCATCGACCAGAAGCGGCCGAGCCTCGTGTTGCTCGATGTGTGGCTACACGGCAGCCAGATGGATGGGCTGGAAGTGCTCGACGCGATCAAGGTGCGCGAACCCGATCTGCCGGTCATCATCTTTTCGGGCCACGGAAACATCGACACCGCGGTCAGTGCGGTCAGCCGCGGCGCGGTCGATTTCATCGAGAAGCCGTTCGAGGCCGAGCGGCTGTTGCACCTGGTCGAACGTGCGACCGAGACCGAACGGCTGCGGCGCGAGAATACGCGGCTGCGCGAAAACCAGGGGCAGGGTGACGAGTTCACCGGTAATTCGGCAGTGATCAATGCGGTCCGCGCCACACTGAAGCGCGTCGCCAGTACCGGCAGCCAAGTCTTGGTCACCGGCCCTGCCGGGGCAGGCAAGGAAGTGGCGGCCCGGCTGCTCCACAGCTGGAGCCCGCGTGCCGACAAGGCCTTCGTCATAGTCAATTCGGCCCGGATAACGCCCGAACGTTTCGAAGAGGAGCTGTTCGGCGAGGAAGCCGATGGCAAGCTGGTCCGCCCGGGCCTTCTCGAGACCGCTGACGGGGGAACGCTGTATCTCGACGAAGTCGCCGACATGCCGCTTTCCACGCAGGCACGGATCCTGCGGGTGCTCACCGAGCAGAGCTTCGTCCGCGTGGGCGGAACCCGTCAGATCGGGGTCGATGTGCGGGTGGTCTCGTCCACCTCGCGCGATCTCACCGGCGAAATGGAGGAGAAGCGCTTCCGCGAAGACCTGTTCTACCGCCTTAATGTCGTGCCCGTCGAAGTGCCCTCGCTGGCCGAGCGGCGCGACGATATCCCCGCGCTCGCCGACGGGTTCTTTGCCCGCTATGCTACCGAACAGGGTCTGCGCCCCCCGACCATCAGCGACGAGGCGATGGCGGCGCTGCAGGCTTATGACTGGCCGGGCAACGTGCGCCAGCTGCGCAACGTGGTCGAACGTACGATCATCCTGACCCCGCGCGAAAATCTCGATCAGATCGAGGTCGACATGCTGCCCGAGGAAGTGCTCGGGGGTAAGCTCGGCGGAAACGGCGGGGTGGGGGCAATGATGGGAGCGCCGCTGCGCGAAGCCCGCGAGAATTTCGAGCGCGAGTATCTCACCGTCCAGATCCGGCGCTTTTCAGGCAATATTTCCAAGACCGCGACCTTCATCGGGATGGAGCGCTCCGCGCTGCACCGCAAGCTGAAGCTGCTGGGTATGGTCGAACGCAAGCCGAGCGAGCCGAAAAAGTAGGAGCGATCGGGAAAGTTGCGCGTTGTGCGACAGAATAAGGAATGCATTGCGCACGACGGTGCGATGTCCCACATTAATGGCGTTCGCAAAGAGTTGCGGATGCACACACGGGCGTCGCGGGCGCCCAGATTGCGGCTCGGTGGAGGGCCGCCAAGAAACGGGAAAAGACATGTCCGGCGAAAAGACACTCTCGGCACGACCGCGTCCGAAACCCCCAGAAACTGCATCGGGCGGCCGTCCCGTGAACCTGCAGGATGCCTTCCTCAACCTGCTGCGCAAGAACAAGTCCCCGGTGACCATGTTCCTGGTCAAGGGCGTGAAGCTGCAAGGCATTGTCACCTGGTTCGATAATTTCTCGATCCTGTTGCGCCGCGATGGCCAGTCGCAGCTGGTCTACAAACACGCGATCAGCACGATCATGCCCGCGCAGCCGGTCGATACCGAGCAATTTACGAGCCAGGGTTCGGGGGCCAAGCAGCGGCTGTTGCAGGACGTGTTCCTGAGCCGGGTCCGGCAGGCGGAAGCGCAGGTCACCATGTTCCTCGTCAACGGGGTGATGCTGCAGGGCCGGATCGCGTCCTACGATCTGTTTTGCATGTTGCTCGAGCGTGACGGTTACGTCCAGCTTGCCTACAAACATGCCGTATCGACGATCCAGCCCGCAACACCGGTCGATCTGACCGAAGACTGGGAAGAGGACGACAACTGAGTTTCGATGACGACTTGATGGGCGAGGTCTCTCGCGGAGCACGGGCGCTCGTGGTGTGCCCGGACATTCGCGGGATGGCCTATGACCTCGACGCGCAGTCGCGGCTTGCAGAAGCCGAGGGGCTTGCTCTGGCGATCGGCGTGGTCATCGCCGAGAGTTTCGTGCTGCCCGTTCGCGAGGTGCGTCCGAACCTGCTGTTCGGCGCCGGTCAGGTCGATAACATCCGCATCGCCTGCGAACAGGACGAGGTCGAACTGGTCGTGGTCGACGGCGCGCTCACGCCGATCCAGCAGCGCAATCTGGAAGACAAGCTGGCGCGCAAGGTCATCGACCGCACCGGACTGATCCTCGAGATCTTCGGCGAACGTGCGGCCACTGCCGAGGGTCGTCTGCAAGTCGAACTCGCCCATCTCGATTACCAGCAGAGCCGGCTCGTGCGCAGCTGGACCCACCTCGAACGGCAACGCGGCGGGTTCGGCTTCCTCGGCGGTCCGGGTGAAACCCAGATCGAGGCCGACCGCCGGATGATCCGGCAGCGGATGGGGCGGCTGCGCAAGGAACTCGAGCAGGTGCGCAAGACCCGCGGCCTGCACCGCGAACGGCGCGAACGCGCGCCGTGGCCGGTGGTCGCGCTGGTCGGCTACACCAATGCGGGCAAGTCGACGCTGTTCAACCGGTTGACCGGGGCGGGGGTGATGGCGGAAGACCTGCTGTTCGCCACGCTCGACCCGACGATGCGCGCAATTGCGTTGCCCGGGGTCGAGAAAGCGATCCTGTCCGATACGGTCGGGTTCATTTCCGACCTGCCGACGCAGCTCGTGGCCGCGTTCCGCGCAACGCTGGAAGAAGTCACCGCGGCCGACGTGATCTGTCACGTTCGCGATATCTCGAACCCGTCGACCGGCGCGCAGAAGGCGCAGGTGCTGCAGGTTCTCCGTGATCTCGGGGTGGCCGACGAGGAAGGCGAAGAGCCTTCGATCCCCGTCCTGGAAGTGTGGAACAAGTGGGACCAGTTATCGCCCGAAGATGCCGAAGAACTGGCCGAACAGGTCGTCGGCAATGACGTTGTGGTAGCGATGTCGGCGCTGACGGGTGAGGGGGTCGATACCCTGCTCGAACGGCTCGGCGAGATACTGACCCGCAATGCCTCGCTCCGCACTTTCGAGGTTCCCGCTGGCGATGGCCGGCGGATTGCCTGGCTGCATGCGCATGGCGAGGTGATCGACGATGTCCCCGAAGAAGACGGCGGCGCAAACCGGCTGATTACGGTGCGGCTCAACCCCAAGGAACTGGGGCAATACGAGGCGCTCGACTAACCGATCGTGCGTTTGGCGCGCTGCCAATAGGTTTCCTTGCCATCGAGGTCGAGCGCGGCGAAATCTTCGCCCTCGTTCTGCGAAAGTTCTTCCATCTTCCTGAAACGACGTTCGAATTTGGCGTTCGAAGCGCGCAAGGCTTGTTCGGGATCGACTCCGTAGCGGCGCACGATGTTGACGACGGAAAACAGCACGTCGCCCGCCTCCATCAGTTTTTCGTCATCGGTCTGTGCCTGCGCGAGTTCGTCCAGTTCCTCGCGCAGTTTGTCTATCGGGCCCGTGACATCGGGCCATTCGAAACCGACCCGTGCTGCACGCTTCTGCAATTTGTGCGAGCGCAGCAAGGCGGGAAGCGCGTTTGCGACGCCGTCCATCGCGCTGCTTTGTCCCGTTCGCGACCGTTCTGCAGCCTTGATATCCTCCCACCGGCCGTCTTCCATGATGCCGCCTTCATCGCCAAAGATATGCGGATGGCGCGCCTCCATTTTGTCGGCGATGCTACGTGCGACGTCTTCGAAGGCAAAATCTCCGGCTTCCTCGGCCATGCGCGCATGGAACACGACCTGGAAAAGCAAATCACCGAGTTCGCCGCGCAAATCGTCCATGTCGCTGCGTTCGATGGCGTCGGCGACCTCGTAGGCTTCTTCGATCGTATACGGTGCAATGGAGGCAAAGTCCTGCGCCGTGTCCCATTCACAGCCGCTGACGGGATCACGAAGGCGGGCCATGATGCGGAGCAAGCGGTCGGTCTGATCGGACATGGTTGTCTTCTAACGCCAAGGCTGCGGGAGGGTAAGGCTGCTTGGAAGCGGCCTATTCTTCTCATATGGAACGATAATATATATTATGTTAAATAACGTTGTTGAGCGAGGAGGAGCTTCTGCGTGCTGCCCTACCGCACCAGATCGATGAACAGGACGACGATTGCGAAGATGCCCGCCCATGCTGCGGCCATGTAGAAAGCCTTTTTGACGTTCACACGGTGTGCCCGGAATGCGCCGGTCACCAGGATCAGGAACCCCAGCAGCGATATCAGCGAGACGATCTGGTATTCGTTCATGCGGTCATCGTCAGGCCATCGTAACCGACCGTTACATGATCGGGTACTTCGTCGCACAGGCTGCGGTAGTCCATGCTCTTGTCCATATGCGTCAGGACCGTGCGGCCAACCTTGGCCCGCCGAGCGAGATCGAGCGCCATGTCGAGATGCGCATGCGTGGGATGCGGCCGCTTGCGAAGACAGTCGACGACAAGAATGTCGGCCCGGTCGAAGCATTTGAGCATGCCGGCTGTAATCTCACTGAAGTCGGTCGCATAAACGATTGATTTTCCATCCGCTTCGAACCGGAAACCGGTACTGGTCACCGGTCCGTGCGGCATTTCGACATGGTCGAAGGAGAAACCGGCAACGAGCCTGGCGTCCGCGATATCCTTGAGCGACATCAGCGTGGGATAGCCGTGCTGTCCTTCGAATATGTAATCGAACCGGCGACGCAGATTGTCGCAGGTCTTGCTGCTGGCATAGCCTGGCAGCGGGTTGCTGCGATCGTAGCGCATGACGCGCAGATCATCGATGCCGTGGCAGTGATCGGCATGGTCATGCGTCCAGAAGACCGCATCCACCTTGCCGATCCCGTTCGCCAGCAATTGTGCGCGCAGGTCGGTCGAGGTGTCGATCAAAATCCGCTGTCCCGCCTGGTTCTCGACGATGATCGAAACGCGCGTACGCCGGTTGCGCGGTTCGTGCGAGTCGCATTCGCCCCAGTCGTTGCCGATCCGCGGCACGCCGGTCGACGTGCCGGAGCCGAGCATGAGCAGCTTCACGCGGCGGCCTTGCTGAACAGGCGGTAGAAGTTGCGCGTGGTATAGGCGGCCAGATTCGCGAGCGGTTCCTCGCGAAGGTCGGCGAGGAACTGCGCGGTGTCGCGGACGTAGCCGGGTTCGCATGGCTTGCCCCGATGCGGAACCGGCGCGAGAAACGGGCTGTCGGTTTCGACCAGCAGCCTGTCCTGCGGAATGTCGCGCGCGAACGCCTGAAGATCTTTCGCGTTCTTGAAGGTAACGATGCCCGAAATCGAGACCGACAGTCCCAGGTCGATGACCGCCCTCCCGAACTCGGCCGACGCGGTGAAGCAATGGATCAGCGCGGGGAAAGCCCCCTTCCCCAGCTCGTCTTCGAGGATCGCGAGCGTATCATCTTCTGCGTCGCGGGTGTGGATGATAACCGGAAGCTGGACCTCGCGGGCCACATCGATGTGCAGGCGGAACAGGTCCTGCTGCACGGCGCGGTCCGAATGGTCGTAATAGTAATCAAGTCCGGTTTCGCCGATCCCGATGACCTTAGCGTCGTGCGTTGCCGCGAGCAGTTCTTCGCGTGTCAAATCGGCGTGATCGTCGGCATTGTGCGGATGGATGCCGACGCTGGCATAGACGTCGCGTTTGGCCGTTGCGGTACCGACGACCTGGTCCCATTCCGCGCGCTTCGTCGAAATGTTGAGGAAGGCCTCGATCCCCGCTTCGCGCGCCCGATCGAGCGCCGCGTCCTGGTCTTCGACGAGGCCTTCGTATTCGAGGTGGCAATGGCTGTCGACGAGCATCAGGCCGGCTCCTCTTCGGGCAATTCGAGCCGCGGGAAGACCGGGGTCGGCTTGTCGATAGCATGGCCGCTCGCCGCCAAAGCGCTGAACCAGTCCGCATCGCCAAGGTTGGCATAGGACCTGCGATCCGCCGGGATACCCAGCTGGTCGAGCACTGCCGCAGCCTTTTCGGGGACGACGGGCTGGATCGCGATGGCGAGGTCGCGGATGGCGATGAACAGCGTTTGCAGCACCGCCTTCATCCGTTCGGGATCGGTCTTCTTTAGCCCCCACGGCGCCTGTTCGTCGACATAGGCATTGCAGGCATACACGGCTCGAAGCCAGGCTTCGATCCCGACCGAGAAATTGAGCGCTTCGAATTCTTGCGGCAGCGTTTCGGCGCAGGCCTTCCCAACTGTGGCCAGGAGCGTGTCGTCTTCGCTGGCTGCGGAGAACAGCTCGAGCTTGCCGTCCATGTTCTTGGCGATCATCGAAAGCGTGCGCTGGGCAAGGTTGCCGAAACTGTTGGCTAGCTCGGCATTGACCTTGTTAACAAGCGCTTGCGCCGAATAGCTGCCGTCCTGCCCGAAGGTAACCTCGGCCATGAGGAAGTACCGGAGCGCATCGACGCCGAACCTGTCGGCCAGTTCCATCGGATCGGTGACATTGCCCGCTGACTTGGATTCCTTGACCCCGCGATTGAGCAGGAAGCCATGCCCGAAGACCTTTTTCGGGAGCGGCAGGTCCGCGCTTATCAGGAAGGCCGGCCAGTAGATCGTATGGAAGCGGACGATGTCCTTGCCGATCAGGTGGAGATCGGCGGGCCAGAACTTGTCCCACAATTCGCCGCCATCGGGATAGCCGACGCCAGTGATGTAATTGGTCAGCGCGTCGACCCAGACGTACATGACGTGGCCATCGCCGCTGGGCACCTTGACGCCCCAGTCGAAACTGGTGCGGCTGACCGACAGGTCCTGCAAGCCGCGTTCGATGAACGCGACCATCTCGTTGCGCCGGCTCACCGGTTCCAGGAAGCCGGGCGTCTTGAGCAGTTCGAGCAGGGGCTCGGCATAGTTGGACAGGCGGAAGAACCAGCTTTCCTCCTCGGTCCATTCGACCGGAGTGCCTTGCGGCGAGAGCTTGGCCCCGCCCTCGCCTTCGACCAGTTCGCCTTCGTCGTAATAGGCTTCGTCGCGAACCGAGTACCAGCCTTCGTAGCGATCGAGATAGAGGTCGCCCTTCTTCTCCATCGCCTCCCAGATCGCCTGGCTCGCGCGGTGGTGATCGGGATCGGTGGTGCGGATGAAACGGTCATAGGAAATGTTCAGAACATCGAACAGGTCCTTGAAATGGCCCGACATTTCATCCGCAAGCTCACGCGGGGTGCTGCCGATGTCGCGGGCTTTCTGGGCCATCTTCAAACCGTGTTCGTCGGTCCCCGTCTGGAAGCGGACTTCACGGCCGCGCAGGCGCTGGAAGCGGGCGATAACATCAGCCGCGATCGTCTCGTAGGCATGGCCGATATGCGGCTTGCCATTGGGATAGTGGATCGCGGTGGTCAGGTAATAGGGTTCAGCCATCGGCTCGCTCGCTAGCGGTAGCCGCCTTGGCGAGCAAGGTGCCGATTTCCATTGCCAGCAGTCCCGCATCGAAATTATAGGTAGGTTGCTCGCCGGTCAGACGGACCAGTTCGCTATGCGTGTCGATGACGGGTCGCGGATCGGCCATCGCCCCGTCGAGCCGTTGCGCCACTGCCGAGCGGGCCAGTTCGAGCACCGCGCGGATCCGCTCGCGGTCAGGCCGCGCACCGATCAGCCCCGCGAGCGTGCCGCGCAGCTGGAAATCGGGATCCCCGCGGGCCAAGATTGCATCCATTGCCTGACGCACCTTGCCCAGTTCCATGTCGACGAACTGAAGCGCGGCGCCGGGCGAACCACCCGCCGCCGCAATCGCCGCCGCGCGTGTGGCAGTGTCCGCTCCCGGCGAGAGATCGGCCAGCAGCCGGTCCATCTCGGCATCGGATACCGTCGGAATGCGCAACACGCGGCAGCGCGAGCGGATGGTCGGCAGCAGGCGGGCCGGACTGTGCGCGACCAGCAGGAAATAAGTGCCGATCGGCGGTTCTTCGAGGCTCTTGAGCAGCGCGTTGGCGGCATTGCGCTCGAGATCGTCGGCCGGATCGATGATGATCGCGCGCTTGTCGCCGAGTGTCGGGCGGGTTCCGAGCCGCGCCTGCATGCCGCGCACCTGCGCTATACGGATGCTGCGCGCGACCTCGTATGGCTTGCCGTCGGCGCGCTTGCGTTCTTCCTTGTCGTCCTTGGGAGCGTAGGTGAGAGTCAGTATGTCGGGATGGTTCTGGGCATCAGCGGGATCCACACCGACCAGTTCGCAGGCGGCGGCGAAGGCAAAGCTGCCCTTGCCCACGCCGCGTCGTCCGGCCAGCAGCCAGGCATGGTGCATGCGTTCCCCGCCCAGGGCCTTGCGCCATTCGCGCCAGGCAGTCTCGTGGCCGAGCAGCATCAGTCCGCCCCATCACCGAACCGCGTGGCGATTTCCGCCAGGATGCGCCTATGCACATCCTCGACGCTGCCGCTGCCGTCGACGACCGCGAACCGATCGGGTTCGGCACGCGCGAAGGCGAGGAAGGCTGCGTTGACGCGCGCATGGTAATCGGCTGCACGCCCGCCGATGGCGTCGCTGACGCCGCCATCGCGCTGTGCGAGACGTCCCGCCACCGCCTGCGCGGGCGCATCGATGACAATGGTCAGATCGGGCAATAGCCCCGCGCTGCCCAGCGAATGCAGCGCCATCACGCGGTCATCACCCAGCGCCCCGGCCTCGCCCTGATAGGCCCTGCTCGAGTCGATGAAGCGATCGCAGACCACCCAATGGCCCGCGTCGAGCGCAGGCCGGATCAGCCGCGCCACGTGATCCGCGCGCGCTGCGGCGAACAGCAGCGCCTCGGCCTCGAGCGTCCAGCCATCAGCCGGCGGATCGAGCAGCAACGTACGGATCGCTTCCGCGCCCGGCGTACCGCCCGGCTCGCGTGTGAGTTCGACCCCCAGGCCGCGCTTGCGCAAGTGGTCCGCCAGCAGGCGCGCCTGGGTGGACTTGCCCATGCCCTCCCCGCCTTCGAAGGCGATGAAGCGGCCCGCGCTCACCCGAGCCAGCTCTGGAATGCGTTGAAGACGCGGCGGACGATCGAGGCTTCGGACACCTCTTCGGCCGCGACCAGCGGCACGCGGTGTTCGGGCATGCCGGCGATCGACACCACCAGTTCGGCCACTTCTTCACCCTTCGCGACCGGAGCCTGCAGTGGTCCTTCATAGCTGATCGTCAGCGATATCTCGGGATCGCTGCCGCGGGGCACGGCAATGCGCAAGGGCCGGCGCGTGGTCAGCCCGACCGTGCCTGCTCCGCCCTCCTGCACGCGCGCCGTGCCGATGTGTGCGTTCTGCGCGAACAGCACGCGGCTGTCGAAATTGCGAAATCCCCATTCGATGAACTGCCGCGCGGCGCGGCGCCGCTCGCGTCCGCCCGGGCTGCCCGCCACCACCATCACGAGGCGCTGGCCATCGCGTTCGGCGGACCCGAGGAAACCGAACCCCGCCTGGTTGGTATAGCCGGTCTTGATGCCGTCGGCACCGGGCACGACACCTGTTATCGGATCGTGGTTGCGCTGTTCGATCCCGTTGTACTCGAGACCCTGCGCGCCGACGAAATGACGGTATTTCGTCGGGTGCCGCACCACCATGGCTTGCGCCAGCGTGCCGAGATCGCGCGCGGTGACGAACGTCCTGCCTTCGTCCATCCAGCCATTGGGATTGCCGAAATGGCTGTTGGCCATGCCGATCTCGCGCGCCTTGGCATTCATCGCAGCGACCCAGTCCTCGACCGATCCGGCCGCGCCTTCGGCCAGCACCACCGCGCCGTCATTTGCGGAGACGGTGGTCACGCCGTGAAGCAGGTCGTCGACCGATACGCGCGCGTCTTCGGCGAGGAACATGGTCGAGCCCTTGCGGTGCCACTGGCGGAAAGTCTCCGGCCGCACACCGAAGATCCGTTCACGCAGGAGGCGGCCCTCGTCGATCCATTCGAAAGCGAGGAAAGTCGTCATCACCTTGGTGATCGACGCGGGCATGAACCGCCGGTCTATCTCCCGCTGATAGAGGATCTGGCCGCTTGTGGCATCGAGCAGATAGGCGATCGGCGCATCGGCCTCGCTGGGAATGGCGGCGCCCGGCGCACGCTGCGCGCCAAGCGGCGCAGCAATGCAGGCCATTGCCATGCTAGCCAGTAAAGTCAGGCGGTTGCGCAAGTGTGCTCCCGTCGCCGGGCAGGAGCCGCGGCGGATCAATCGAGTGGTCGTATCAGCGCGTCGCTATAACCGCGTGAGCGAAGCTTGGCGAGCGCCTCCTCCGCCTGTCCACGGGTTGCGAAGGGTCCCACGCGAACGATTGCCAAGGCACCGCTGTCTTCAACATATCCCTGCACTTCGCGCGCCAGCTTCTGCGCATTGGCCCTGACCGAAAAGGCGCCGAGCTGGACCGCGAACTTCCCGTCCGGATCGGTCGGCACCATGACCGGGGCGCGGGCAGGACCGCCTTCGACTGCATTGCGCAACTGCGGCCGTCCGGCCGGCGGTTCGGCCGGCGTGAGCGCGGGCTCTTCCGCTTCATTCGCAGCATCTTCCACCAGCGCCTCCTCGTTCGGGTCGCGGGTTTCGATGACCTCGAGCGTCGGCGCGACACCGCTCACCTCGGCTTGCCGCGGGTCGCCGAGCGGCGCCGAGCCGCGCGGCGGCAGCCTGCGCTTGAGGACTTCGAGCAGGCCCTGCGGCGTGTCCATCCGCGGGGGTGCCTCGCGCCCGGCGCGCAGTTCCGCACGCTGTTCCTCGGGCGGGTTCACCCGCCGCATGCGGATGGGAGCTCCCTCACCGATCCCCAACTGCTCGATAGCGTCGGGGGCCAGTGCGATCAGCCGGTCGTTGGTCATCGGTCCGCGCCGTTCGAGCCGGACAAGGATGGTCCGCCCGGTGTCGAGCGAGGTCACCTCGACATAGCTCGGCAAGGGGAGTGTCCGATGCGCGCCTGTCACCCCCGTCACGCCGGCCCCTTCGCGCCCCGCATAGCCGACCTGGTCGTAATTCATCGTATCGACCGGGGTATAGGTTACGCCGTCGATGGTGAACGGATCGCCGACCACGACGGGGTAATCGGCGGCGGGGCCGTTGCCTGCTTCGGGCGCGGTGCTTGCGGCCGGGGCTTGCGCGTTCGAAGCGCAGGCACCGAGGCCGAGCAGGCCCAGCCCGGCGCTCGCAGCAAGAAGTATCCTATTCGGCGATTTCATCTGCGAGCAGCCCCACACTCATGGCGTAATAGTTCGAACAGTTGTATTCGAGGATCACCCGATAATTCGAGGTTAACAGCCAAGCCGGCGTGCCGGGACCGTCGGGCTGGAACAGCGTGACCAGCACGTCGTCGCCGATTGCGCGCTGGGGCTGGATGCCGAGTGCGCGCCATTCCGACACCGGCTTGTAGACGCTGTGCCGTTCGTGGACGCGCGAACACACCGGGGCAGCGATCGGCGTGCGGTAGGCCGCGACGTCGAAGCCGGAGGGAACATAGGCGCCCACGCCCCAGGGCTGGCCTTCGCGCCAGCCCGCGTCGCGGAAATAGTTGGCGATCGAGGCCAGCGCATCGGCGCGGTCGTTCATGATGTCGGCGCGGCCGTCGCCATTGCCGTCGGCGGCGAGCCGCAGGTAGACCGAAGGAAGGAACTGCGGATTGCCGAAGGCGCCCGCCCAGCTGCCCTGCAGTTCGCCGCGGGAATAGCCCTTGTCGGCGACCTTCATCAGCGCGACCCACTCGCTGGCGAAGAGGTCGCGGCGGCGGCCCTCCCAGGCGAGCGTGGCAAGCGCCTGCGACAGGTCGAACCCGCCCTTGACCGCGCCATAGGCGGTTTCATGTCCCCAGATGGCGACCACGATTTCGCCCGGCACGCCGTAATCGCGTTCGATGGCACGCAGCGTGCCTGACCACTCGGCCCGGGCGCTGCGTCCCCCGCGAATGCGCGCGGCATCGACGTGCCGCGCGATGTAGGGCGCAAGAGCCGGATAGCCGGACGAGGTCGGCGATCCCGGCTGCGCACGGTCGAGCCGGATCACCCGGTCGTTTGGCTCCAGTCCCGCGGTCATGCGCGCCAGAGTCGCTTCGCTGACCCCTTCGGCGCGTGCCTTGGCGATCAGCAGCTGGACATAGGCATCGAAGCTCAGGTCCTGCTGGGCGGTGGCGGGAACGGCGGGCAATGCGAGCGCAAATGCCCCGGCGGCGGCGAGAAGGGGTTTGAATTTCATCCGGCGATTGTCGCAGAGCGAAGCTTAACGGCAAGTGTCATTTGGCGTTTACGGGGCACGGCCCGTCCTCCTTGCAGGTAAATGCGTGACAAGCTCGGCCGAAGTGACTAGCTAGCCCGCGCTCGCGGAGAGGTGGCAGAGCGGTTGAATGCACCGGTCTTGAAAACCGGCAAGGGTGCAAGCCCTTCGTGGGTTCGAATCCCACCCTCTCCGCCACGATCCCCGATCAGTCCTTGTCGCCCGGCTTGCGGACCAGCGATTGCGCGCTGCGATCGCCCTTGGGGTAGTCCTCCGGGTCGATCGACGACTGGTTCTGCAGGGCCTTGTGATCCTTGATGGTCTTGCTGTCCTCGGCGTCCTGCGCCGCGTCGTCCTGGGCCTGAGGGGTATCGCGCTTCGGGATTGTCATCGTGTTCTCCTTTCCTCCCCCAACGCGCGGCATGCTGACTGGTTGCGTCTAGCGTCCGCGCGCGGCGATTTCGTCCATCGCCTCGCGCAGCTTGGGATCCCATTCGGCCTTGAGCTCCCTGATCTTGGCAAGCAGTTCCTCGTTCTCGTAAGATGGCGTATCGAGCCGGAAGACATCGGCAATCTCGCGCATCGAGGTGCGATCCATCTCCTCCCACGCTTCGACCATGGCGGTGGCGGACTGGCGGTCGTGACCCAGCGCCTCGTAGACCGAACGGCCCATCCGCAGGCTGCTGTCGTAGGTTTCGCGGACGATGTCGCGGCAGCCCATCGCCCACAGGTGATAGACATGGTCGCGGTCCTTGGCGCGTGCGACGACGTGCAGGCCCGGGAAGTTGGCACAGGCATAGCGTACCAGCCGGTCGATCTGCTCGCGCTCGTCGAGCGCCACGACGAGGATCCGCGCGCGGTCGATCCCCGCGCTGGCGAGCAGGTCGGGCCGCGTCGCGTCGCCGTAATAGGTCGTGACGCCGAACTTCTTGAGCACTTCTAAATGCTCGCTGTTGTAGTCGATCACCGTCGCGCGGTGTCCGGCGGCATCAAGCATGCGGTCGACGATCCCGCCGACGCGCCCGCGCCCCGCGATGATGATCGGGTTGTCCTCGTCGATGGCATCGGCCTCGCGGCCGCCCTGCCCGGTCGAATAGGCATGCGCGATGAGCTTGTCGTAGAGGATGAACAGCAGCGGGGTGACCAGCATGGTCAGCGCGACGATCAGCAGCAACTGATCGGCGAAGGCGGGTTCGAACACCGCATTGGCGACGCCGAAGGCGATCAGGACGAACGCGAACTCGCCCGCCTGCGGCAGGCTCAGGCAGAACAGCCACAGCGCCTGCCGCCGCAGGCCGTAGAACCAGCCGACCAGCAGCAGCACTGCCATCTTGGCAGCCACCGTCACCGCGGCCCAGAACACCACCGAATCCCAGATCGTGCTGGCGAGCGCGAAGTCGATCCCCGCGCCGACAGTGATGAAGAACAGCCCCAGCAGCAGGCCCTTGAACGGGTTGATGTCGCTTTCGAGCTCATGGCGGTATTCGCTGGTGGCAAGCACCACGCCCGCGATGAAGGCGCCGAGCGCGGGCGAGAGGCCGACCAGCGACATCAGCAGCGCGATCCCGATCACCACGAGCAATGCTGCGGCGGTGAACAGTTCGCGCAGATTGGCGCGCGCGATGTAGCGGAACAGCGGGCGGATCGCGAAGATGCCGATCGCGATCACTGCGGCGACCGCACCGATCCGTGTGCCTGCAGCCAGCCAGCCCGACATGTGTGCAGTGAAGTCGATCCCGCCATGCGCGCCCCCGCCCGTGTGGTCCGCAGCCGCACCGGCGAGTTCGGGCAGCGCAAGCAGCGGCACCAGCGCGAGGATCGGGATGACCGCGACGTCCTGCACCAGCAGCACCGAGAAGCTCGCTTCGCCGCCTTCAGTCCTGAGCAGGCCCTTCTCGGTCAGCGTCTGGACGATGATCGCGGTCGAGCTGAGCGCGAGGACCATGCCGACTGCCAGCGCGGTCTGCCAGCGCTGGTCGGCCAGCAGCGCGATGCCGGTCAGCGCGAGCGTGGTCAGCAGCACTTGTCCGCCGCCCAGCCAGGTGAGCTTGCCGCGCATCGCCCACAGGCGCCGTGGCTCCATTTCCAGCCCGATGATGAACAGCATCATCACCACGCCGAATTCGGCGAAGACCTGCAGGGCCTCGACATCGACCGACAGCGCGGCGAGCAGCGGTGAAATCGCCATCCCTGCGAGCAGGTAGCCAAGCACCGAGCCGAGCCCGATCCGCGTGGCGAGCGGAACGGCCAGCACCCCCGCGATCAGGATCAGGAAGGCGAGGATCAGGAAACCGGTCACGCTGTCATTCCCCTCGCGCTGCGGCGCGTGTCAGGCCTCAGATATGGAGCGCGCGGCCATAGCTCGCAAGCACGCTCTCATGCATCGATTCGCTGATCGTGGGATGCGGGAACACCGTCTGCATCAGCTCGGCCTCGGTGGTCTCGAGCGTCTTGCCGACGACGAAGCCCTGGATCATCTCGGTCACCTCCGCGCCGATCATATGCGCGCCGAGCAGTTCGCTGGTCTTGGCGTCGAACACGGTCTTCACGAAGCCTTCCGCCTCGCCCAGCGCGATGGCCTTGCCGTTGCCAATGAAGGGGAAGGTGCCCGCCTTGACGTCGTGGCCCGCTTCCTTCGCCTTGGCTTCGGTCAGGCCGACGCTGGCGATCTGCGGGTGGCAATAGGTGCAGCCCGGGATGTTGGCGCGGTCGAGCGGGTGCGGGTGGACCTCCTTGTTGCCCAGTTCCTTCGCAATCGCCTCGGCCGTAGTGACGCCCTCATGGCTCGCCTTGTGCGCCAGCCACGGGCCCGGCGTGCAATCGCCGATTGCCCACAGGCCTTTCGACTTGGTGCGCCCGTAATCGTCGATCTGGATGAAGCCGCGGTCCATTTCGACCAGCTTGTCGAGGCCGACATTCTCGGTGTTGGGCACGATGCCAATCGCGGTGATGCAATGGCTGAACTCGGTCTCGTTCACCTTGCCCTTGCTGTCCTGGATCTTGGCCTTCACACCCTTGTCGGTGACCTTGAGGTCTTCCACCCCCGCGCCGGTCATGATCGTCATGCCCTGCTTGGTCAGGCTCTTTTCGAGAAAGGCGGAGACGTCCTCGTCTTCCACCGGCACCACGCGATCGAGCATTTCGACCACGGTCACATCGACGCCCATGTCGTTGTAGAAGCTGGCGAACTCGATACCGATCGCGCCGCTGCCGATCACCAGCAGCTTCTTCGGCATTTCCTTGGGGGTCATCGCGTGGCGATAGGTCCACACGCGCTCGCCATCCGCCGGGGCGAAGGGCAGGTCGCGCGCCCGCGCGCCGGTGGCGACGATCACATGCTTGGCGGTGAGCTTCTCCTCGCCCTTCTCGCCTTTCACGGTGAGGCTGGTGGGGCCGGTCAGCGTGCCCTCGCCCATATGAACCGCGATCTTGTTCTTCTTCATCAGGTGCGTGACGCCCTGATTGAGCTGCTTGGCGACCCCGCGGCTGCGCTTCACCACTGCCTCGAGGTCGGCCTCGATCTCGCCGGCGATCTTGAGCCCGTAGTCCTTGGCATGCCGCGCATAATGCAGGATCTCGGCCGAACGCAGCAACGCCTTGGTCGGGATGCAGCCCCAGTTGAGACAGATCCCGCCGAGCAGTTCGCGCTCGACGATGGCGGTCTTCAGCCCCAGCTGCGCGCAGCGGATCGCCGCGACATAGCCGCCGGGGCCGCTGCCGAGCACGATGACGTCGTATTTGGTGTCAGCCATGATTCGTCTCTGTAGTCTCTTGTTTGGTCGCAGACATGGACCGGGTGTTACACGGTCCAAGCGAAGAAAATCTGTGGCGCGCAAGGCCGTGAATTGCGGCGGTCCGGGGCGGAGAATGCGTGCGGGTCATGCGGGTGCATATCGCATGGTGAGCGGGCTGTAGGACAGCGCTCAAGCCCACCGCTCCGCCACCGCGCGTGGGCGGTCGTTGTCGTCGAGCAGGACGAATTTGAACGTGCCTTGCGCGACCTTGGTCTCGGCCTCGCCATTGCGTTCGCGGCCGATCGCCTCGGCGGTGATGGTGAGCGAGGTGGTGCCGGTGGTGGCGATGGCGCAATAGACCGACAACTCGTCGCCGACCTGCATCACGCCGGGGAAGGCGAAATCACTTGCCGAGACGACCACCGCCTTGCCCTGCCCTTCGCGGCTCGCAAGCGATCCCGCGCCGAGCGCCATCTGTGCCATCAGCCAGCCGCCGAACACCCCGCCATAGGGGTTGAGGTCGGTGGGCATTGCGGTGACGCGGATCATGGGGGAGCGGTCAGGCATCTTCGAGATACCTTTCGACGCTTAGATACCACGCGGCAGCTGACATGACGCCTCCGAGGGCGCCAAAGAGTCCTCCGGTGCCCCCAGTTTCTGGACCCAGCCATAGCCCAAAAAAAATGAGGCCTGTCACGCCCCCGGAAATCAGACCGACGGGAATGAGCCAGCGAGGGTTAGTAGAGCGTCCCGTGCTCCGTAATACGCCCAAGGCAGGCAAACCGACTAACAGACCACCGAGAACAAGAAAAATTGCATAAAAGGGAGCCAGATAGATCGGTCCAAAAGCGAGATATTCCCAAGCGAAATTCGCCCCTACTGAACCATCCATGACCGACCAAAAACCGCCGATGTAAGCAAGCGCTGCTGAAACACCGATCGCTATGAAAAAGAAGGAGAGGAGCTGCCTAGTGTTGCTCAAACCACCAGCCCCATCGGGTTCTCGCACAGCTGCTTGAAGGCTTCCATCAGCTGCGCACCGTCGGCGCCGTCGATGGCGCGGTGGTCGAAGCTGCCGGTGGCGCTCATCACCGTGGCGACGCCCAATGCGCCGTCGATCACATGCGGGCGCTGCTCGCCTGCGCCGACCGCGAGGATCATCGCCTGCGGCGGGTTGATCACCGCGTCGAACTGCTTGGTTCCGAACATGCCGAGGTTGGACAGGCTGGCAGTGCCGCCCTGGTATTCCTGCGGCTGCAGCTTGCTGTCCTTCGCCTTGGTCGCCAGTTCCTTCATCTCGGTGCTGATCTGCGCGAGGCCCTTCCTGCCCGCATCGCGGATGATCGGGGTGATCAGACCCGAGGGCGCGGCGACCGCGACCGAGATATCCTCTCGGGAATACTGGTACAGCTCGTCGCCCTGGAAGCTGACATTGCAAGCGGGAACGCGCTGGAGCGCGCGGGCGAGCGCCTTGATCAGCAGATCGTTGACCGAGAGCTTGACGCCATCGGCTTCGAGGCTGGCATTGAGCTGCTTGCGCAGGTCGAGCAGCGCATCGAGCCGCACATCGACGGTGAGGTAGATATGCGGGATCGTCTGCTTGGCTTCGGTCAGGCGGCGCGCGATGACCTTGCGGACATTGTTGAGTTTGGTTGCTTCGTAGGGCGCATCGAGATCGCCGCCGAGCGTGGCGGGCTTGGTCGGCGCGCTCGGCGCAGGTGCTGCAGACTCGGCCTTCGCGGGGGCCGCCCCGGCTTCGAGCCCTTCAACATCGGCCTTGACGATCCGGCCGCGCGGGCCGGAGCCGGTCACCTCCGCAAGATCAACGCCCTTCTGCTCGGCGATCCGGCGCGCGAGCGGTGAGGCGATGATGCGATCCTTGTCCGTCACCCCAGCGGAAGCTGGGGTCGCTTTCGGCTGCGCGGAGCTGTTGGCGGTCCCAGCTTGCGCTGGGACGACGTCCTTTTCTTCGGACTTAGCGGGGGCAGCTTCCGGCTCGCTTTCCGCTTCGCTTGTCGTATCAGCCGGCGCGGCAGCGGCCGCTTCATCGAGATCCTCACCCTCTTCGGCGAGCATCGCGATCACGGTGCCGACCTTTACGCCCTCGCTGCCTTCATCGACCGCGATGCTGGCGATGGTGCCTTCATCGACCGCCTCGAATTCCATCGTCGCCTTGTCGGTTTCGATTTCGGCCATGATGTCGCCGGCTTCCACCTTGTCGCCCGGCTTCACCAGCCATTTGGCGAGCGTGCCCTCCTCCATGGTGGGCGACAGGGCGGGCATCTTGATCGGCGTGGGCATGGTCTAACGTTACGTCCTCGCTGGGGAGAGAGTTGTGCCGCGACCTCTGCCGAAGATGCCCCTGCGCCGCAAGGTCCTTGCACAGAATACGAATTACCGGGTAACGCGCTGCGAGGGATCCGGGGGAGCCGCTATGCGCACATACCTTGTCGTGATGGACGAGACCGAAGAAGCCAGGCAGGCGCTGCGGTTCGCCTCGCTGCGCGCCCAGAAGACCGGCGGGTCGGTGCATATCCTCGCGCTTGTTCCGCAGCAAACCTTCAACGCTTTCGGCGGAGTGCAGGCCACGATCGAACAGGAAGCGCGCGAACGCGCCGAGGTGATGGCCAATTCGGCTGCCGGCAACATCTTCGGCGAAATGGGCAAGATGCCCACCATTGCGGTGCGCCCCGGCCCGGCGGCGGATGTCGTGCGCAAATATATCGACGAACATGCCAGCATTGCCGCGCTGGTGCTGGCGACCAGCGCGGAAGGCGGGTCGGGCCCGCTGGTGACGCATTTCGCGGCGCATGCAGGGCAATTGCCCTGCCCGCTCTATCTCGTCCCCGGCGGGCTCAGCCGCGACGAGATCGACGCGCTCGCCTGACGCTCAGGTCAGCGTGCCGCGCGTCGGATCATCCTTGTCCAGCGTGAAGCTGATGCCGCTCAGCAGGTCATCGAGATCGGGCCGCGTGAACGGCGCGTTCTGGACCACGGCGAAATGCAGCGTGCCATCGGGCTTCACCAGGAACAGCCCCGGCTCGGAGAAGATGTCGGGTTCTTCGCTGCCGTCACGCTTTTCACTGATGTAGAGGCCCCATTCGCGCGCCTTGTCCTCGCTCAGCGAATGCGCCAGCGGGACGTCGCCCGTGTCCCATTCCTCATGGCTGACCGCGGCGCGCTCGGGGCTGTCCATCGACACCGCGAAGACGTTGATGCCCTTGTCGGTGAACTGGTCGAGCTTGCCGCTCAGCTCGGTAAGGTACTTCTTGCAGATTGGACAATGCTTGCCGCGATAGAACACCAGCATAGTGAACGCTTCGGGCTGCTGCTTCGACAGTTCGAAACGCGCATCGATGGTGAGCGGCAGGTCGAGATCGGGGACGGTCTGGCCGGGGATAAGCTGGGTCATGAAGGCTCCTTTACCAACCCAATGAGCCGCCCCCCGGCCCGTTCCGTCACTTCTTCTTGCGCCCCTGGTGGCGGATGTTGCCCGGGCGTCCGCGCTTGCCCGCGGGATGCGACTGGCGCGGGGCACCCTGCGCCTTCTTGGGGCGCTTGTTCTGGTGGGTCCGCTTCTTTTCCGGGGCGCGGTTGCCGCGTGGTTCGACCCCCGTCCCGTCGCTGTCGGGCACTTCGAACTTGAGCGCGCCGGTCAGCGCATTGGCTTCGGCAAGCTTGAGCTTGAGCCGGTCGCCCACGGCATATTCGGTGCCGCTGCGTTCGCCGACGAGCTTGCGCGCGCCTTCGTCATAGCTGAAATATTCGCGCCCCAGCGTACTGACCGGGACCAGCCCGTCGCCGCCGAGCTGCTCGATCGTGGCGAAGAAGCCGAAGCCCTGCACCCCGGTGATGCGCGTGTCGAAGGTCTCGCCCACGCGGCCCGAGAGCCAGGCCGCGACATAGCGGTCGATCGTGTCGCGTTCGGCCTCCATCGCGCGGCGTTCGGTCTGGCTGATCGCATCGGTGATCTGGTGCAGCGCGGTCTTGTCGCGATCGGACAGGCCCGAGCCTTCGGGCAGGTCGACCTTGGGTTTGGGCTGCTCGAGCTTGTAGGCATCGACCAGCGCGCGGTGCACCAGCAGGTCGGCATACCGCCGGATCGGCGAGGTGAAATGCGCATAGCTGCCGAGCGACAGGCCGAAGTGGCCCGCATTCTGCGGCCCGTAGAAGGCCTGCGTCTGGCTGCGCAGCACCGCTTCCATGATCAGCGCCTTTTCGGCCGGCTCGGAAATGTCCTTGAGCATGCGGTTGAACAGGCCCGGCGTGATCACCTGCCCCAGCGCGAACTTCTTGCCCTGCGTGGCGAGATATTCGCGGAAGGCGAGCAGCTTCTCGCGGCTTGGCTGTTCGTGCACGCGGTAGACCACCGGCGCGGCCTTGGCCTCGAGCGCCTTGGCCGCCGCGACATTGGCGGCGATCATGAAATCCTCGACCACGCGGTGCGCGTCGAGCCGTTCGCGAATCGCGATTTCCTCGATCACCCCCTCCTCATTGAGGCGGACCTGCCGCTCGGGCAGTTCGAGATCGAGCGGATCGCGTGCCTGCCGCGCCTTGAACAGCAGCTTCCACGCACCCCACAGGTTCTGCAGGTATTCTGGCGCGTCGCCCGCGTCGATTGCGGCCTGCGCGTCCTCGTAAGCGATGTTCTTCGCCAGCCGGACGATCGCGCGGGTGAAGCGCCAGTCGCTGACCTTGCCGTGCTTGTCGATGCTTATGTGGCAGGCCATCGCGGCGCGGTCGACATCCTGCTTGAGGCTGCAGACATCGGCGCTGAGCACTTCGGGCAGCATCGGCACGACGCGGTCGGGGAAATAGACCGAATTGCCGCGCTTGCGCGCCTCACGGTCCAACTCGCCGCCGGGGCGGACGTAATAGCTGACATCGGCGATCGCGATGATCGCGCGGTAACCGCCTTTCCCGTCGGGCTCGGCCCAGATCGCATCGTCATGGTCGCGCGCATCGGCGGGATCGATCGCGACGATGGGAACGTCGCGCAGATCCTCGCGGTGATCGCTCGATAGCGGCAGGTCGACCGCGCGTTCCGCCTCGGCGATGGTTTCGCTCGGGAAGACATGCGGGATGCCGTGCTTGGCGATGGCGATCAGGCTGAAAGCCTTGGGCGCCAGCGGATCGCCGACCACCTCGACCACCTTGACCTTCGCGCGAGCGGATTTGCCCATGCGTTCGGCCAGCACCAGCTCGCCTTCCTGCGCTTCGCCCAGGTCGCCGATCGGCGCGCTGTCGCGGACGCGCTTGTCGACCGGGGCGAGCCAGGGCTTGCCCGCGCCATCGAATTCGACGACGCCCATCAGCCCTTCGGTCCGCGCGGGAAGCTTCTTCATCGGATGCGCGACCCAGCCGCGCGCGGTTTCCTCGTTGCGCGCAAGGATCCGGTCGCCGCGCTTGACCGCGGAAAGCTTCTTGCTTTCCTTCACCAGCAGCCGCGGCGGTTTCTCCTTGCTGTCGGGCGCCCAGTTCTCGGGTTCGGCGATCGGCTCGCCATCCTCGATCGCGACGATCTTGAGCACGGTCACCTTGGGCACGCCGCCCATGCGGTGATAGGCCGTGCGCTTGCCGTCGATGAGGCCTTCCTCGGCCATGTCCTTGAGACGCTTCTTCAGCGTGATCTTTTCCTGACCCTTAAGACCGAAGGCCTTGGCGATTTCGCGCTTGCCCGCGGGCGTGTCGGAGGTCTGGATGAATTCGAGTATCTGTTCTTTCGACGGCATCCCCTGACGCCGCCGGTTCGTGTTCTGTTTTGTCATGCGCGCCATATGGGGATGGCAAGGCCCGGTGTCACGTACCCACCGTGTCCTGCCCCCTGCATCGGCAATGACCATATGCAAGCGAGTTGCCCGGACTGGTCACTTGTCTGGATCCCCGCCTGCGCGGGGATGACGAACCAGAGTGCCTTAGTACGCTTTGGCCAGCAGCACGCGCTCGACCGCGGGTTCACCGGTGAAGATGCATGCGCCGTCGACCGGTGCAGCGTCCATTGGCACGTTGCGGATGGTGAGCTTGTGGTCCTTCAGCCGCTCGACGACCTTTTCCAGCTCCGCGCCGGTCGGCTTCGACCATTGCACTTCGACCCAACCAGGATAGCGCGAGCCGGAGAAGTGCTTTTCCACCTCGGCGAAATCGGTGACCCCGCGAGTGATGTTCGCATCGCGGCGCTCGGCAGCCTGGGCTAGCAGCGCTGCCTGCATGTCGGCGAGGATCGCGGGAATGGCCTCCCCTGCGGCTTCACGCGTCGGGTTCTCGAAGGCGGGCTTGCCGGTTTCGGCATCCCACAAGCGGTCGCGGCGCAGCAAGCTGACGACGCCATTGTCCATGTCGCGCCCGCCCACCTCGACGATCACCGGCGCGCCCTTGCGGACATAGTCCCAGCGCTTCTGCGCCGCCTTGCCCGGACGCGTGTCGAGCAGCACGCGCAGCGGTTCGCCAAGCACGCTCTGGCCGGCCAGCGTGGCGCGCAGGCCCTCGCAATAATCGATCAGCGCTTGGTCTTCGGGCTTGTCGCGTAGCATAGGCAGGATGACGACCTGCTGCGGCGCGATCTTGGGCGGCAGGCGCAGGCCGTCGTCGTCGCCATGCGTCATGATGACGCCGCCGACCATCCGCGTCGAAACGCCCCAGCTGGTGGTATGCGCCAGGCTCTCGCCGCCCTCGCGGTTCTGGTACTTGATCCCCGAGGCCTGCGCGAAATTGGTGCCGAGATAATGGCTGGTGCCCGCCTGCAGCGCCTTGCCGTCCTGCATCATCGCCTCGATCGACCAGGTCTCGACCGCGCCCGGGAAACGCTCGTTCTCGGGCTTTTCACCGGGCACCACCGCCAGCGCGAGGTCCTCGTCGGCAAAAGCGCGGTAAACCTCGAGCATGGTCAGCGTGTGCTCTTTCGCCTCGGCTTCGTCGGCATGCGCGGTATGGCCTTCCTGCCACAGGAATTCGCTGGTCCGCAGGAACATGCGCGTGCGCATTTCCCAGCGCACGACATTGGCCCACTGGTTGAGCTTGAGCGGCAAGTCGCGCCAGCTCTGGATCCAGCGCGCCATGGCATCGCCGATGATCGTTTCCGAGGTCGGGCGCACGACCAGCGGTTCTTCCAGCTTGGCTTCGGGGTCTGGAATCAGCCCGCCATCCTTGCCCGCGATCAGCCGGTGGTGCGTGACCACTGCCATTTCCTTGGCGAAGCCTTCGACATGCTCAGCCTCGCGCTCGAAGTTCGACAACGGGATGAAGATCGGGAAATAGGCGTTTTCATGGCCCGTCGCCTTGATCCGGTCGTCGAGCAGGCGCTGCATCCGCTCCCAGATGCCGAAGCCCCACGGGCGGATCACCATGCAGCCGCGCACGCCCGATTCCTCGGCCATTTCGGCGGAACTGATGACATCCTGGTACCAGGCCGCGAAATCGTCTTCGCGCCGGGTGTTCAGGGCATGGCGGATATTGGGCATGATCGTGGGGGCCTTGGCTAATGGCGCCTCGTTCCGGCCCCACGGTCGGGTGCGGGCAGACGAAGAACCGTCATTCATCTGGCGCGCCCATAATGGGAAGATGCGCCCTTCGACAAGCGCGCGGCGCAGAAAATGGCCGCAGGCGGGGCAAGCCCCGTGCTATTTGCCCATTTTGTCGAGCTTCTCCTGCATCGCGGCCATTTGCGCGCGCATTTCGGCCAGCTCGTCCGCCTGCTCGCTCGCGGGTGCCTGCCTTGGCGCGGACGCCTTGCGCGAGCCGGGAATGAACGCTTCGGCGGCGTTCTGCATCATCTTGAAATTGGCTTCGGCCATCTGCGCCAACGGATTGGTCTCGAGTCCCTTGGCGAAGGCTTCCTGGATCTGTTCGCGGTTCTTCTGCAGATTGGTCATGCTGGCTTCGAGATAACTCGGCATCATGGCCTGCATCGAATTGCCATACATGCGGATCAGATCGCGCAGGAAGCTGACCGGGAGCATGTGCGAACCATGGCTTTCTTCCTCGACGATGATCTGCGTCAGGATGGTGTGCGTGATATCGTCGCCCGACTTCGCATCCAGCACGTGGAAATCGACGTTCTCGCGGACCATCTTGGCGAGATCGTCGAGCGTGATGTAACTGCTGGTGTCGGTGTTGTAGAGGCGCCGGTTGGCGTATTTCTTGATGATGATGGGTTCGCCCTCGGCGCTCCGCTTGGCCATTCTCTCATGCTCCCCATTTGTGCAATGCGAGAGGATTAGCACGCGCGAAAAGTGCAGTGCAACATGACGTAAAGGTCAACCGAAGCGATTGCCCAGTACGGTCAGCAATTCATATTGCGATAGAGTGGTTTGCTGCGCAGCATCAGGAAGCCGGTAGGGCAGGTCGAGCCAGTCCCCCTCGGCCAGCTCGGGGGCCGCCGACAGGTCGAGCACGATCATGTCCATCGATACCTTGCCGAGGATCGGCAGGCGGCGTTCGCCATGGGTGAAATGCGCCCCGCCCCAGCTGCGCAAAATCCCGTCGGCATAGCCGAGCGAGACGACGCCGATGCGCATGGCCTCGCCCGCAGTGAAGGTGGCGTTGTAACCCACGCTGGCGCCCGCCGCGATATCGCGCACCTGGATCAGCGCCGCCTGCGGATAAGCGACCTGCGCGATCCGGTCCTCCAGTTCGGGCCGCGGGATGCCGCCGTAAAGCGAGAGCCCAGGGCGCGTGAGATCGAAGGCGTAGTCGCTGCCCAGCGCCACGCCCGCGCTATTGGCCAGGCTGGTCTCGTCGTGAGCCACGGCGGGGATGCAGTCGCGGAAAACGGCGAGCTGGCGCGCGTTCATCGCCGCGTCCTCGTCGGCGCAGGCGAGGTGACTCATCAGCACGCGCACCTCCAGCGCCTGGATCGACGGATCGGCCAGTTCCGCGGGCGCAACGCCCAGCCGGTTGATCCCGGTATCGACCATCAGGTCGCAGGCGCCGCCCCCGGCTTCGGACCACAGCCGCGCCTGCCGCAGGCTGTCGATCACCGGGCGAACGCCGGTCTCGCGCGCGAACCGGACATCGTCGGCACCAAGCGGCCCATGCAGGACCGACAGGCGCTGTGCCGGGACATGCGCGATGACGCCGGGCACCTCGCTCCAGTGCGCGACGAAGAAATCGCGGCAGCCCGCTTCGTACAGCACGGGCAGGCAGCGATCGACCCCGAGGCCGTAGCAATCCGCCTTGACCGCCGCGCCCGCCCGCGCCGCGCCCGACATGGCGTCGAGCGTGCGCCAGTTCTGCGCCAGCGCGTCGCTGTCGATATGCAGCCGCAGGCTCGGCGGCGGAGGGCGGGTCATGGCAGGCTCATGGCAGCACGGGCGAGACCGGCGGGTCCTGCACGCTGTCTTCGAAATCGCGCGGCGGACCACCGGGCAATCCCCACCAGGCAACGATCACGCCGAAACCGACCACCACGATCGTGTACCACAGCCCGGCATAGGCATTGCCCGTCATGGCCACGATATAGCCCGCGATCAGCGGCAGGAAACCGCCCAGGTAGCCCGCGCCGATATGGTAGGGGATCGACATCGAGCTGTAGCGGATGCGCGCGGGGAACATCTCGGACAGGAGCGCCGCAACCGAACCGTAGGTCAGCGCCGACAGCATGCCCAGCACCAGCAGCAGCGCAATGATGCCGATAATGCTCGCCAGTGGCGGGACCTGCCGTTCGAACGAATAGCCATTGCTCTCGAGCCAGCTCTGGACGATCGCGCGGCGGGTGTCGGAAGGCAGCCCTTCGTAGCTATAGCTCTGTGTGCCGATGGCCAGTTCCGGCTGCGGCTCCTCGGTCACCGTATAGGGCACGCCCAGCGCGGTCAGGTCCTGCAGCGCGCGGCCGCAGGGGCTGGCCTGCACTTCGGCGAAGGGATCGTATTCGCAGGCCGGGCCGCTAACCGTGACGGGGGCCGCGCGCGCGCTGTCCTGCAGGCCCGGGTTGGCGAGCGCGCCGATCCCCCAGAACACGGGGAAGAGCAGCGCCAGCGAGGCCAGCGCGCCGATGATGATCGGTTTCTTGCGCCCGACGCGGTCGGACCATTTGCCGACGATGATATAGAAGCCCATCGACAGCGTACCCGCGATCAGCAGCATCCATTCGACCACGTTCTCGTCGACCCGCATCGGGCCGCGCAGGAAGGACAGGCCGGAGAAGAAAGCGGTGTACCAGATCGTGGTGAGCACCCCGGTGATGCCGAACAGCGCCACGAAAATGCGCTTGGGGTTGCCGGGATAGGTCAGGCTTTCCTTGAACGGATTGGCGCTGGTTTCGCCTGCGGCCTTCATTGCCTGGAAGACGGGGCTTTCCGACAGCTTGAGCCGCATCCACAGCGAGATGAACAGCAGCACGATCGACAGCAGGAACGGGATCCGCCAGCCCCATTCGGCGAAGTCCTGTGCGGGGATGAACGCGCGGCAGGCGATTACCACCAGGATCGACAGCACGAAGCCGCCGACCACGCTGGCCTGGATGAAGCTGGTGTAGAAGCCGCGTTTCTCGGGCGGCGCGTGTTCGGCGACATAGATCGCCGCGCCGCCATATTCGCCGCCGAGCGCGAGACCCTGGAGGATGCGCAGGCAGATCACGATCAACGGCGCGGCGATGCCGATGCTGGCCGCGCTGGGGATGAGGCCCACGCCGGCGGTGGCAATCCCCATCAGCGTGACCGTCACGAGGAAGGTGTATTTGCGCCCCAACCGGTCGCCGAGGAAGCCGAACAGGATCGCGCCCAGCGGACGGAAGCCGAAGCCGACTGCGAAACCGGCCCACACCAGCAGGATCTCGAGCGTCTCGTTATCGCTCGGGAAGAAGGCCGCGCCGATCAGCCCGGCGAGCGTGCCGTAGATGAAGAAATCGTACCATTCGAAGATCGTCCCCGCGCTGCTTGCCGCAATGACGAGGCGTATTTCCTTCTCGGTCGGTTCCCTTTGCGGTGTGACGGCACTTATGGCCATGTCGCGCTCCCCCTGCATCGCGAGTGTGGTTTTCGTTCGATCGGTCTAGCCTGCACCCCCACCCTTGGAAAGCGCGTCGAGCGCGGCCTTCCACGGCAGGAGAATGGCCCCGTGGCGGGCGCGGTAGGCGCGCGCGGGTTCGAGCATGTCGATCCGTTCGAGCGCGGGCGCGGCGGCATCGCCCTCGAGCCATTCGCCGAGGGCACCCAGCGTGCGTGACACCGCGGCCGCGTCCATGCCGCCCGCTTCGCGCGCGAAAATGGCCGCCGAGGCCTGCCCGACCGCGCAGGCGCTCACCTTCAGACCGATCCGCTCGAGCCGGCCGGTATGGACCGACGACAGCGAAATCACGCTGCCGCAACTGCGCGACCGCGCCTCGCCCACCGCGATCGCCTGCGCATCGAAGGGATAGTCCGCCAGTTCGACCGCCATGGCGAGCAGTGCGGGAGAATACAGCGCCGGCGCGCGCGGGGCCGCCATCAGGCGCCGTCGGCGGCCTGTTCGCGCAGCCGGGCGCGCCGTTCGGCCAGCACTTCGACCAGCGAGCGCGAACTGGCGTCGACCAGTTCATAGCTGCGCGCGGTGGTGATCCAGTTCGGGCGGCCCTTGTAGCTCCACACCGTGTCGTAGCCGACCACCAGCAGCGAAAACGCGATGACGACGATCAGCATGCCCTTGAGCGCGCCGAAACCGAAGCCGAGCACTCGGTCCACCGGCCCGAGCATAGACGAGCGCGACACCGCGCCGACATTGTTGGCGATCACCTTCATCGCGGCATAGGGGATCAGCAGCAGCAGTGTGAACGCCAGCAGCGCGGTGGTGATGTCGGTGCCGATGTGGTCCTGCAGCGCCAGCGTCAGCGGCGTATGCAGCGCGCGGATCGCGAATGCGGCGAGGACCCACGCCGCCAGCGACAGGACTTCCTGCAGGAATCCCCGCATGAAACCGCCCGCCGCGGCAATGCCCACGATCAGCAAAACGATGTAATCGAAACCAGTCATGACCTGCCCATGCGGCCGGACTTATGAATTCCCGATTATGCGGTCAACGAGATTGGCCAATTGTCCCAAGCCGTCATAGGTCAGCGCGCTGCCCGCGCCCTTGACGTCAACCGGGCCGAAACCGCGATCGAAACCGAGCTTGGCGGCTTCGCGCAGCCGCAGCCCGCCATGCGCCACCGGGCGGATCTCTCCGGCGAGCGAGACTTCACCGAGCCATACGCTGCGTGGCGGGAGCGGCTTGTCCGCCATCGCGCTGACCAGCGCCGCGGCCACCGCAAGGTCGGCAGCCGGGTCCGACAACCGGTAGCCACCGGCCACGTTGAGATAGACCTCGGCCGCGGAAAAGTTGAGGCCGCAGCGCGATTCGAGCACGGCCAGCAGCATCGCCAGCCGGCCATTGTCCCACCCCACGACTGCGCGGCGCGGCGTCGCGCCCGACTGCAGGCGGACGATCAAAGCCTGGATCTCGACCAGCACCGGCCGGGTTCCCTCGATCGCGGGGAACACCGCGCTGCCCGCCATCGGCTCGTCCCGGCCCGAAAGGAACAGCATCGAGGGGTTGTCGACTTCTTCCAGCCCCTCCCCCGCCATCGCGAACACGCCGATCTCGTCGACCGCGCCGAACCGGTTCTTGAGCGCGCGGAGGATGCGGTATTGGTGGCTGCGCTCGCCCTCGAAGCTCATCACCACATCGACCATGTGTTCGAGCACGCGCGGCCCGGCGATGCTGCCATCCTTGGTGACGTGCCCCACCAGTACCAGCGCAACGCCGTTTTCCTTGGCGTAGCGGATCAACTCGAAGGCGCAGCCGCGCACCTGGCTGACCGTCCCGGGCGCGCCTTCGATCGTGTCCGAATGCATGGTCTGGATCGAATCGATCACCAGCAGCCCCGGCGCATCCATCGATCCGAGCGAGGTAAGGATATCGCGCACGCCGGTGGCCGCAGCGAGTTTGACCGGCGCATCGGACAATCCGAGCCGCGCGGCGCGCATGCGCACCTGCCCGCTGGCCTCCTCGCCGCTAACATAGACCACGCCGCGCCCTTCGCGCGCGATCCTGGCCGCGGCCTGCAGCAGCAATGTCGACTTGCCGATACCCGGGTCCCCGCCCAGCAGGATCGCCGAACCGGGTACCAGCCCGCCGCCCAGCGCACGATCGAATTCGGCCAGGCCGGTGGGCTGGCGCTGCGGCAAGGCGCCGGGCTTGTCGAGTTCGACGAATTCGACCGCGCGCCCCCCGCTCGACAGATCGTGTTTCATCGAGAACACGGTCGCCGGCGCATCTTCCGCCAGCGTGTTCCATTCGGCGCAGTCGGGGCACTGCCCCTGCCAGCGATGCGACACGCCGCCACACGCCTGGCAGACATAGCGTTTCTTCGGTTTGGCCATGCCCGATCGCTAAACGGAACATTTCACGAACGCAATTGCCTTTACCGATTTATCCCGCCATGACCGGGCGATGCGGCAAAAGGAATTGCGGATAGCGCTGGTCTGCTATGGCGGCGTCAGCCTGGCGATCTACATGCATGGGGTCACGCGCGAGCTGTGGCAGCTGGCCCGCGCCAGTCGCGCGTTCCACGCCGCAAGCGGTCCGTTGCAAGGGGTTGAGGCGGTCTACCGCCAGCTGATCGAACGGATCGAGGACGAACACGGCCTGCGGCTGCGCATCCTGCCCGATATCATGAGCGGGGCCAGCGCGGGCGGGATCAACGCGGTGTTCCTCGCGCAGGCGGTCCATTCGGGCCAGTCGCTCGAACCGCTGACCGACCTGTGGCTCGAGGTGGCCGATGTCGACGAACTGGTCGATCCCGCCGCGCGCCTGAAATGGCGCTTTTCGAAGATGTGGGCGCAGCCCTTCGCCAACTGGCTGTTGAGCCGTCCGGGCAGCGACATCACCGATGCAGTCGCGCCCGAAACCCGGGCCGAGGTGGAGCGCAAGGTATCGCACCTCATCCGGGGGCGCTGGTTCGAACCACCCTTTTCCGGCCTCGGTTTCTCGCGCCTGCTCGAACGCGCGTTTTCGGCCATGGCCGAGGGCCCGATCGACGAACCGCTGCTGCCGCCGGGCCATCCGCTCGACCTGTATGTCACCGCCACCGATTTCCACGGGTACCAGGAATTGCTGCGGCTCCACAGCCCGCCGGTGGTTGAGGATACCGAACACCGCATGCCGATCGCATTTCGCGCGCGCGCGCCGCTTGCCGGCGGAACCGATCTCGCCAACCCGCTCGAACTCGTCTTCGCGGCCCGCGCGACCGCCAGTTTCCCGGGCGCGTTCCCTCCGCTGCGGGTCGAGGAAATCGACCGGCTGTCCGACCTGACCGAACGGAACTGGCCCGAAAGGGAGGCTTTCCTCAAGCGCGTCATGCCTGTCCATGTTGCGCGGGAAACGCTTGATAACGTGTCGCTTATCGATGGGTCGGTGCTGGTCAACAAGCCCTTTGCAGGCGCGATCTCGGCCTTGCAGGGGCGCCCCGCGCAGCGCGAGGTGGATCGGCGCTTCGTCTATGTCGACCCGCGGCCCGACCGGTTCGGAGAACGAGCCGACGGCAAGAGCGAACCGGTCGGCTTCTTCTCGGCGATCTTCGGTTCGCTATCGACGTTGCCGCGCGAACAGCCGATCCGCGACAATCTCGAACAGCTCGAGGAACAGAGCCGCGAGGCCGAACGGCTGGGCCGCATCGTCGCCGCGCTGCGCCCCGAGGTCGATGGCGCAGTGGAAAAGCTGTTCGGGCGCACGCTGTTCTTCGACCGGCCCACCCCGGCCCGGCTCAAGAGCTGGCGCCAGAAGGCGCAGCAATCCGCCGCCGAACGCGCGGGTTATGCCTTTCACGCCTATGCGCAAGCGAAGTTCACCGGTATCGTCGGACGGCTCGCGCGGCTGGTCCTGGATGCGGCACCCAAGCTGGCAATCGATGATCCCGCGCCGATCGAAGCGGTGCTGCGTGAAGAACTGATCCGCCGCGGGCTGGAAACGCTGGCATCGCCTTCGGGCGGGGCGTCGGCCGAAGCGATCGCCTTCTTCCGCGAACACGATATCGGCTTCCGCATCCGCCGGCTGCGATTGCTGGCGCGCCGTCTGGCTCGCGACTGGGAGGCCGATCCCGAAATCCCCGACGACGCGCTGGAGCAGGCCCGCGACGCGGTGTACCGCATCCTGTCGCTCTATTTCGAAAAGGAAGGCACGGCCGCGCTGGGAAGCCGCTTCGGCGATCTGGCAGAGCGCGTCCTGCAGGATCCGGGCACGCTGCTCGACCTGATCGAAGCCCAGCGCCTGCTGCCCGAGCTCGATGACCGCGCCGAGGAAATGCTGGCCGAAGCGCTTGAGGTCATGCCCAAGAACCTGCGCCGCCGGATGTTGCTGACCTATCTCGGTTTTCCCTATTACGACGTCGCTACCCTGCCCCTGTTGCGAAACGAAGGTTTGACCGAGTTCGACCCGGTCAAGGTCGACCGGATCAGCCCCGACGATGCCCGCAGCATTCGCGAGGGCGGCACCGCCGCGACGCTACGCGGGATCGAGTTCTACAATTTCGGTGCGTTCTTCAGCCGCGCCTATCGCGAGAACGATTACCTGTGGGGCCGGCTGCACGGGTGCGAACGGATGATCGATCTTGTCTGTTCGACGCTGGACAAACCGTTTGCGCCCGAGACGTGCGCGCATTTCAAGCGTGAGGCGTTTCACGCGATCCTGGACGAGGAGCAACGCACGGGGCGCTGTGCGCTGCGGCTGATCGACGAGATTCGCGCCGAAATCGTCGCCCGGATGCCCTAGCGTCCCGCACGCGCGAAGAAGAGCAGCATGACGAGTTGCGCGCTTTCGGGATCGGTGCCGAAACCCGGCGCGGCGGTGTGGAACTGCCACGGCGAAAAAAGGACGAGCCGATTGAAGCGCATGGGCACGCGCATCACGCGTTCCCACTTAGCGGGATGGGTGGTGTCCTTGTTGACCACGTCGGCGACGAGATCGTCCACCGTATCATAGCCGGTCGCGGCGAGTTCGGCGCCATTGGCGGGGACGCGTTCGAGGCCGGTGCGCTTGTGGCGGAAGAAATCGGTGCCGCCCGCGCCGGGCTTGAGACAGTCTTCCGGCCGCGAGAGATAGAGAATGCCAGAGTAGAACGCCGGATCGACATGGACGCCGCTGCGCCCCCTGTCGGCTTTCAGCGTCATGCGGCAATGGCCATGTTCGGTGCCCGGCGCACCGACCAGTTCCACGCCGAGTTGCCGCGAAACCGACGCGTCGATCGCGTCCACCGGCAAGGCCCCGGTGGTATCGCGCCCGGGGTAATTCCCGCCCGTCCCCGGCGGCGCATAATCGAGCGCCAACGCCGCGCGGCGCGCGGCCCAGGGATCGGACAGGAAATCGTCGATGATCGTCAGCGCAGGCAGCATGGCGCGCTTATCGCGGGCCCTGCCTTGCTTGGCAATCACCCCCCCAGCGCGCCCTTGAGCTTGTCGAAGAAGCCGCGGCTCTCGGGACATTCGTCACCTGTTTCGAGCTCGCGGAACTGTTCGAGCAGCGCGCGCTGTTCCTTGCTGATCCGCGTAGGTGTCTCGACCGCGATCTCGATCACCAGATCGCCGCGTCCGCGGCCCTGCAGCACGGGCATGCCCGCACCGCGCTGGCGGAGCTGCTTGCCCGACTGGATGCCCGCCGGGATTTCGAGCGTGACTTCCTCGCCGTCGATATTGGGAATGGTGATCGATCCGCCCAGGGCAGCCTTGGTGAAGCTGATCGGTACGCGCGTGGCCAGAGTGGTGCCTTCGCGTTCGAAGATCGCGTGCGGTTTCACATGCAGGAAAATGTAGAGATCGCCCGGAGGCGCGCCGCGCGGTCCGGCCTCGCCCTTGCCCGAAAGGCGGATACGCGTACCGGTATCGACGCCCGGCGGGATTTCCACCTCCAGCGCCTGCGCCTTGTCGACGCGGCCTTCGCCGCGGCAGTCGCGGCAGGGCGAGGAAATGACTTCGCCGCTGCCGTGGCAGTTGGGACACGGGCGTTCAACGACGAAGAAACCCTGCTTGGCACGGACCTGTCCCTGGCCGTGGCACAGGTTGCAGGTGCGCGCGCGGGTGCCCGGCGTCGCGCCCGATCCATGGCAGGTCTCGCAGTTTTCCGAGACCTCGATCTCGATCTCGGTCGACTTGCCGCTGAAGGCATCCTCGAGATCGATCTGCAGATCGTAGCGCAGGTCGGCGCCGCGGCGCGCCCTCGTGCGGCCACCCCCGCCGAATGCGCTGCCGAAGATGGTTTCGAAGATATCGCCGATATCGCCGAAATCGGCGCCCGGATGACCGCCGCCGCCCGGACCGCCCTGCTGGAACGCGGCATGACCGAAACGGTCGTAGGCCGCCCGTTTCTGCGGGTCCTTGAGCACTTCATAGGCAGCGCTGACCGCCTTGAACTTGCCCTCGCTCTCGGTGCAACCGGGATTGCGGTCGGGGTGGTGTTTCATTGCCAGCTTGCGATAGGCGGACTTGATCGTCGCCCCATCGGCATCGCGGCTGACGCCGAGCAATTCGTACAGGTCGGTTTCGGTTGTCGACATGGCTTCCCAATAACTAATCGCCACCGGTGCGCTGGGGCACCGGTGGCGACTGGTTTCTCATCGTTCGATCAGTTCTTTGCGTCTTCGTCGACTTCGGAGAATTCGGCGTCGACCACCTCTTCCTCCGCGCCGCCGTCGCTCGCGGCTTCGCCTTCCGGAGCTGCGGACGCGGCATTCGCCTGTTCCTGCTCGTAGATCGACTGGCCCATCTTCATCGCGCTCTGCGACAGGTCTTCGGCCTTGGCGTTGATGTCGGTGGGGTCATCGCCCTCGAGCGCGGTCTTGAGCGCGGCGACCTTTTCCTCGACTTCGCTCTTCAGCGAAGCGTCGATCTTGTCGCCATGCTCTTCGAGCTGCTTCTCGGTCGCATGGACGAGGCTGTCGGCCTGGTTGCGGGCCTCGGCGCCTTCGCGGCGCTTCTTGTCCTCGTCGGCGAACTTCTCTGCATCCTGGACCATCTTCTCGATGTCGTCATCGGACAGACCGCCCGAAGCCTGGATGCGGATCTGCTGCTCCTTGCCGGTGCCCTTGTCCTTCGCAGACACGTTGACGATGCCATTGGCGTCGATGTCGAAAGTGACCTCGATCTGCGGCACGCCGCGCGGGGCAGCGGGAATGCCGACCAGGTCGAACTGGCCGAGCATCTTGTTGTCCTGCGCCATTTCGCGCTCGCCCTGGAAAACACGGATCGTCACCGCGTTCTGGTTGTCCTCGGCGGTCGAGTAGGTCTGCGTCTTTTTGGTCGGGATCGTCGTGTTGCGGTCGATCATCTTGGTCATGATGCCGCCCAGCGTCTCGATCCCCAGCGACAGCGGAGTCACATCGAGCAGCAGCACGTCCTTGACATCGCCCTGGAGGACGCCGGCCTGGATCGCTGCGCCCATGGCGACGACTTCATCGGGGTTCACGCCGGTGTGCGGCTTGGAACCGAAGAATTCCTCGACCACTTCGCGCACCTTGGGCATGCGGGTCATGCCGCCGACCAGGATAACTTCGTCGATCTCGTTCTTCGACACGCCGGCGTCGGCCAGCGCCTTCTTGCACGGCTCGAGCGTGCGCTTGATCAGGTCGCCGACGAGCTGTTCGAGCTTCGAACGGCTGATCGTTTCGACCAGATGCAGCGGGGTCGAGCTGCCGCCTTCCATGCGGGCAGTGATGAAGGGCAGGTTGACTTCGGTCGAAGCCGAGCTCGACAGTTCGATCTTGGCCTTTTCGGCGGCTTCCTTGAGGCGCTGCAGCGCGAGCTTGTCGGTCCGGAGATCCATGTTCTCCTTCTTCTTGAACTCGTCTGCGAGATATTCGACGATGGCGCTGTCGAAGTCTTCGCCGCCCAGAAAAGTGTCGCCATTGGTCGACTTCACTTCGAACACGCCGTCACCGATTTCGAGCACGGAGACGTCGAAGGTGCCGCCGCCAAGGTCGTAGACGGCGATCGTCTTGCCGTCTTCCTTGTCCATGCCATACGCAAGCGCCGCGGCGGTCGGCTCGTTAATGATGCGCAGCACTTCGAGACCGGCGATCTGGCCGGCGTCCTTGGTCGCCTGGCGCTGCGCATCGTTGAAGTATGCGGGAACGGTGATCACTGCCTGCGTGACGGTTTCGCCAAGATAGCTCTCGGCGGTTTCCTTCATCTTCTGCAGGATGAAGGCCGATACCTGGCTGGGCGAATAGTCTTCGCCGCCGGCTTCGACCCAGGCATCGCCGTTCTTGCCCTTGACGATGTCATAGGGAACGAGCTCCATGTCCTTCTTGGTCAGCGGGTCGTCGAACCGGCGGCCGATCAGGCGCTTGATCGCGAACAGCGTGTTGTCCGGATTGGTCACTGCCTGGCGCTTGGCCGGCTGACCGATCAGGCGCTCGTTGTCCTTGGTGAAGGCAACGATCGAAGGCGTGGTGCGCGCGCCTTCCGAATTTTCCACGACCTTGGGCTTGCCGCCGTCCATCACGGCGACACAGCTGTTGGTGGTGCCAAGGTCGATACCGATAACTTTGCTCATGGTTTCCCCATCTGTTTCAAGTCGTTGGACACCGCACGCTGGGTTCCCCGATCCTGGCGGAACCGGTTGGCGGCTCTATCCGGTGGTGTGTTACACGAGCGATATAGGTGCGGTTTTTCTTGGCACAAGGGACGTGCCGCGCTAGTTTTTGCGCAGGACGAAGAGGGGATCAAATCCATGAAATTCACGCATTTCGCGCCGCTGGCGCTGGGTTTTGCGACGGTTGCGCTGGCAGGTTGTTCGGATACCGGCGACGAGGCCGCCGCCCCCGTCGCCGATGAAGTCATGCTCGAAGTCAGCAATGCGCGGCTGATGTTGCCGGCGGTTTCGGACCGCCCGGGCGCGATCTATTTCGACGTCGAGAACACCGGCGATCGCAATTACGCGATCCGCCGCGCCGATGTTGAAGGCGCCGGCAGCGCCGAACTGCACGGATCGATGGAAATGAACGGCCAAATGATGATGGACAGCGTCGGTCAGGTGCTGGTCAATGCGGGCGAGAGCGAGAGCTTCGCCCCCGGCGGCTTCCACGTGATGGTGTTCGATGTCGATCCCGCACTCGAAGCCGGCGGCACCACCGAAATGACGCTGACCGTGGTCGGCGGCAAGCAGAAGACCTTCCCGGTGGAAATTCGCGCCGCGGGTGACGAACGCTGAACGATCTGCACGACACGCTGGGAATGGAAACCCACGACCAGCCTGTCGCGCATTCCTGCCCGGCGGGGGGCGAACGCCGCCTGACGCGGGGCGAGGTAAAGCTCGCGCGGAGCGTGTTCGGCGACGCGATCGATTACGGCAAGGTGACGATCCGGCGGCGGAAATGGTTTCCGTTCCAGCCCCGCCGGATCACGATGGCGCCGCGCGGTCACGTCCATTTCCACCCGCGGGGCGATGCCTATTGCGACGATTTCTCGACTGCGAACGTGCTGCGCCAGGGGCTGTTGATCCATGAACTGGTGCATGTCTGGCAGGTCCAGACCATGGGCGACTGGTATTTGGTCACGCGCCGCATGCCGTGGGCGCGCTATGACTATGCGCTCAAACCCGGATGGCCGCTCGATCGCTACGGGATCGAACAGCAGGCCGAGATCGTGAAGCACGCCTTCTGGCTGCGCAATGGCGTCAAGGTCGCGGGCATCGCCGATCCCGCAGCATACGACCTGCTGGTCCGCTTCCCGGGGGCTGAGCGCTAGGCTCTTTGGGCAGCCGATGCGAAAAAGGCCGCCCCATGCGGGACGGCCCTTTTAGTTTGATCGGATGTTCATCCGGCCAGGCGATCAGCGCCAGTAGCGGGCGTAGCGATCGTCATCGCGGCAGTCGTCGTCGACATAGCGGCCATCGCCGTAATAGCCGTCGCAATCGTCGTCCTTGTCGCTGACATAGCCTATCACCCCGCCGATCGCGGCACCGGCTAGCGCGTAGGTTTCGAGGTCTTCGCCCAGCAATGCGCTCAGCCCGGCACCGGCGGCCGCACCGGCAGCTGCGCCCTCGACCGCGTAATTCTGCGCGCAGGCGCCCAGACCGAGGCTCGAGGCGAGTAGCGCGGGTGCGAGTAACAGCTTGGTGTTCATGGTATCTCTCCGTTTGCGTCCCTGTCGGATCACATACGGACGAGCGGCCTCGCCGTTCCTCAGTCGTAAGTCACACCGGGCAGTCCCTGCCCGCCATCGGCGATAAAGGCATCGATGCGCGCTTCGAGCGCGGGCAGCGGCACCGATCCCAGCGCCAGCACCACATCGTGGAACTTGCGGATATCGAAGCGTTCGCCCAGCTCCTCCTCGGCCTTGGCGCGAACCCTGCGAATGGTCATTTCGCCCTGCTTGTAAGCCAGCGCCTGGCCGGGCCAGCTGATATAGCGATCTATCTCGGTCCCGACTTCGCGCTCGGACAGGGCAGTATGGCTCGACAGGTAATCGACCGCCTGTTCGCGGCTCCACCCGTAGTGGTGGATTCCGGTATCGATGACCAACCGCGCCGCGCGCCACATCTCATAGGAAAGCCGCCCGAACTTCTCGTAGGGCGTGCGGTAGATGCCCATCTCCTCGCCGAGATATTCGACATAGAGCCCCCAGCCCTCGCCGAAACCGGAGAAATAGGTCTGGCGGCGGAACCGCGGGGCTTCTTCCTGTTCGAGCGCGACCGCGCCCTGGAAACTGTGCCCGGGCGCGCATTCGTGCAGCGTCAGCGCGGGGATGTTGTAGAGCGGGCGCGACGGCAGGTCGTAGGTATTCATCTGGCACGCGTCGAGCCCGCCGCGTCCCGCGGTATAGAAGGGGGCGATTGCGGGATCGACGGGGCGGATCGTGAAGCGGTGGCGGGGCAGGAAACCGAAGTAATCGGCCAGTTTCCCGTCGACGCGCTTGGCGACATAGGATGAGACGCCCATCAACTCGTCGCCGCTGCGCGCTACGAATTGCGGATCGGTGCGCAGGAAGGTGACGAATTCGGTCAGCGTCCCTGCGAAGCCAGCTTCGGCCTTCACCTTTTCCATTTCGGCGGTGATCCGCGCGACTTCGTCGAGCCCGATGCGGTGGATCTGCTCGGCGGACAGGTCGAGCGTGGTGTATTGGCGGATCTGCTGAGCGTAATAGGCCGCCCCGTCGGGAAACTCGCTCGCGCCCAGAGAGGTGCGGGTCTGCGGCAGGTATTCTTCGCGAAAGAAGGCGAGCCAGTCGGCATAGGCGGGCGTCACGCTTTCTTCGATCGCGGCGCGGCCGGCGGTGCGCAAGCGCGCTTGATCGGCCGGCGAGATGCTGCGCGGCATAGCGGCGAAGGGGGTCCAGAACGCGCTTTGCTCGGGATCGTCCACGACATAGGATGCGATCGAGACGTCGCGTCCCTCGAGCGTGACCCGCGGTACCGAGAATCCGCGCGCCAGCCCGGCGCGGGCATTGGCGGTGTGTTCGGCGAAATAGCGCGGGATGTCGCGCATCCGGCCGATGTAATCCTCATATTCCGCGACTGTGGTAAAACCTGAACGCGGTGCGAGATAGGACCAGAAATTGCTGTCGCTGTCGAAGGGCATTTCCCATTCGGCAAACCGCGCATCACCGATCTCGGCTTCGAGCAGGGTCCGCAGCACCAGCGCATTGGTGCGCTCCGTCGCGTCGAGGGCGGACAGGTCGATGGCATCGAGCCGGGCGAGGTAATCGGCATATTGCGCCGCCCGTGCCCGCTGCGCTTCGGGTGCGACCGACCACAGCGCGGGGCCGCGCCGGGTGCTGCCATTGGCAGTCTCGATCTGGCCGAATTGTTCGAGCCGGTAGTCGTAGAAGGCATCCGCCAGTGTCGAAAGACGCGTGGCAGGCGTATCCTGCGCTGCCACCGGCGCTGCCAGCGAAGCGGCGACGAGGACCGCCCCACCGTAGATCGCAGTCCTCATCGTCACTTCCCCTTGTCCGGCAATCAGTCCGGTTTCTTCGCCACGCCGACCATGGCCGGGCGGAGCAAGCGGTCCTTGATCATGTAGCCGGCCTGCATTTCCTGCACGATGGTGCCTGGTTCGACTTCGTCGCTCGGCACTTCCATCATCGCCTGGTGCTGGTTGGGATCGAGCGGCATGCCCTTGGCCGCGATGCGGGTGATGCCATTGCTGGCGAACACTTTCTCGAGTTCGCGCTGGGTCGCCTCGATACCCGAGATGAAATTCTTGGCCTTCTCGTGATCGCGCAATTCATCGGGCACATGGTCGAGCGCTCTGGCCAAATTGTCTGCCACGCTCAGCACGTCGCGGGCGAAATTGGTCGCCGCGTAATTGCGCGCGTCCTGGACGTCCTTTTCCATGCGGCGGCGCACGTTCTGCGTTTCCGCGCGGGCATAGAGCACGTCCTGCATCGCGGTTTCGAGGTCGCCCTTGAGCTTGGCGAGCGCATCCTCGACCGGCGTCTCGTCGCCCGCTTCATCCGCATCGTCACGCAGATGTTCGGGCACGCCTTCCATTTCGCGTAGCACTTCGTCGTCGACCGCCTTTTTCTGCGGTTCGTTGTTGTTTTCGTCGGTCACGTAAAAACCCTGTCAGCCAATGCGTTTGCCCAAGGATCGGGCGGTGAAATCAACCATGGGGACGACCCGCGCGTAATTCAACCGCGTCGGGCCGATCACCCCCAGCACGCCGACCACCCTGCCCTCGCGGTCGCGATAGGGCGAGGCGATGACCGACGATCCTGAAAGCGAGAACAGGCGGTTCTCGCTGCCGATGAAGATCCGCATCGCTTCGGCGCGGCGCGCGCGTTCGAGGAGGCTGGCGACCGACTGCTTGCTTTCCAGATCGTCGAGCAGCGACCGGACGCGCTCGATATCGCCCAGCGCCGCCTCGTCGAGCAGGTTGGCCTGCCCGCGCACGATCATCACCGGCCGTTTCGCGGCATCCTCGCTCCAAGTCGCTAGACCGCGGCGCACCAGATCGCTGCTGGCTTCGTCGAGCGCCGATTTCCCGCTGGCAATCTCCTCTTCCACCGCGCTGGCCGCTTCGGCCAGCGTACGGCCCGCGCTGCGCGCGGTGAGGTAGTTGCTGGCCTGTTCCAGAGACGTGCCGAGCGCTTCGGCGGGCAGCGCGATGATCCGGTTTTCGATCTGGCCGTCTTCACCAACCAGCACCGCCAGCACGCGGTGCGTGTCGAGCGCGGTGAGCGAGACCTGTGCCAGGCGCGGTTCGCGCGTCGGCACCATGACCATGCCCGCCGCCCCCGAGAGGTCGGACAGCAGCGCGCTGGTTTCCTCCAGCGCGCGTTCGATCGGTCCGGGTTCGCCCAGCCGCTGCTCGATCGCGTCGCGTTCCTCGCGCGTCGGTTCGGCCACCTGCATCATCGCGTCGACGAACAGCCGCAAGCCCGTATCGGTGGGCATGCGCCCCGCGCTCGTATGCGGCGCGGACAGGAGCCCGCGCGCCTCGAGATCGGCCAGCACGTTGCGGATCGAGGCGGGAGAAAGGTTGACGCGCCCCTCGCCCGCGAGCGCCTTCGATCCGACCGGCGAGCCGCTGTCGAGATAGCCTTCGACGACGAGACGGAATATCTCGCGGGCGCGTTCGGTCAGATCGTTGAGCGGCGGGGAATTCATGCCCCCTATCTAACCACTCCCCTTGCGGCCTCAAGGGGCTTGCGCCACAGGCACTCGCGAGATTCGACTGCAATGGAGAACCCCATGCGACCTTCCGGCCGGGCGCCCGACGAAATGCGCGCCATCACTATCGAAACCGGTTACACCAAGCACGCCGAGGGCAGCTGCCTGATCAGCTTCGGCGAGACGCGGGTATTGTGCACCGCCAGCGTTGAAGAACGCATCCCGCCGTGGCTGCGCGGCAAGGGCGAAGGCTGGGTCACCGGCGAATATTCGATGCTTCCGCGCGCCACGCATACGCGCGGCCAGCGCGAGGCGGCCAAGGGCAAGCAGAGCGGCCGGACGCAGGAAATCCAGCGGCTTATCGGGCGCAGCTTGCGCGCGGTGGTCGATCACAAGAAGCTCGGCGAACGGCAGATCACGCTCGATTGCGACGTGATCCAGGCTGACGGCGGCACGCGCACGGCGTCGATTTCGGGCGCGTGGGTCGCACTGCGCCTCGCGGTCAACGGGCTGCTCAAGTCGGGCGACATCACGCAGGACCCGATCACCGCCAAGGTCGCGGCGATATCCTGCGGGGTCTACCAGGGCACGCCCGTGCTCGACCTCGACTATCCCGAGGACAGCAATGCCGATGCCGACGCCAATTTCGTGCTGATCGAAGGCGGCAAGATCGCCGAGGCGCAGGCAACTGCCGAAGGCGCGCCCTATGACGAGGAAGCCTTCCTCCGCCTGCTGCGGCTGGCGCAGATGGGCTGCGCACAGATATTCAAGGCGCAGGACGAGGCCACGCGCAAATGACACGCCGGCTCGGTTCGGGCTCGCTCGTGATTGCCACGCATAACGCCGGCAAGCTGAAAGAGATTTCCGCGCTGCTCGAACCGCATGGCATGAAATGCCTGTCGGCCGGGTCGCTGGGTCTGCCCGAACCGGCCGAAACCGGCACCACCTTCGTCCAGAACGCGCTGCTCAAGGCGCGGGCTGCGGCGGAGGCGTCGGGCATCGTCGCGCTGGCCGACGACAGCGGCCTGTCGGTCACTGCGCTCGGCGGGCGGCCGGGCGTCTATACCGCCGACTGGGCCGAACGGCAGTGGTTCGAAGGCGATCCGGGCCGGGACTGGTACATGGCGATGGGCAAGGTCGAGGGGCTGTTGCAGGAACAGGGCGCGGATGTAGACCGGTCCTGCGCGTTCCACTGCGTGCTGGCACTGGCATGGCCCGATGGTGAGCACGCAGTCTATGAAGGCACCGTGCCGGGGACCCTAACCTGGCCGCCGCGTGGCGAAATGGGCTTCGGTTACGATCCGGTGTTCGTGCCCGAGGGCAACGAGCAGACCTTTGCCGAGATCGAACCGGCGCAGAAACACGCGATCAGTCACCGCGCCGATGCGTTTGCGAAGCTGGTCGCGGAGCAGTTCGGCTAAGCCTCAGTAGGGCTTCTGACCCCAGATGTTGCCGGCGGGCCAATAGCGGCAGACCAGCACATCGTTGCCCGCGGCAGTAGCGACGGCGCAGCCCACTTCCTGCGTGTCTCGCCAGACCACCTGCGTGTAATGCCCGACATCCGCCCAATTGCCGGTGTGCGAGATATCGGGGAAGCGGGCGTGGCGGTAATGCCGTTTTTCGGCGATGAACATGTCGACCATGGTCTCGACCGGCCAGTGACCGGCGGTCCCCATCCAGAGGTTTTCGCCCGTCCGGTTGCGCTGGCGGCTGTCGGCATGCCGGAGCCGGCCGATGCGCGAGAGATGCTGTGCCCATTCCTCCGCCTCGCGTTCGAGATGGACGTTCCACTTGAGCGGCTGGAGACGCAGGCGATGGCGCTCCTCATTATGCGCGCGCAGGATCCGCGCGGCGAGGTGCCGATCGGTCGCAGTGGGCAGCGCGCGGGAGTGGGTGAAGGCGCCATTCGCCGCTGCGGGAGTCGACGAACCGCTTGCAGCGAGGCCCAAGGCCATGGCACACGCCACGGACAAAGCACCGAACCACGGCATTCTGCGATTTCCTACGCTCTTCATGCGTCGGGCAAATCGGTTACGATCGTTAAGATTGGGTAAACTCACAATTGGCCCGCGCGCTCTACATTCACTGGCCTTTCTGCATCGCAAAATGCCCTTATTGTGACTTCAACAGCCATGTCCGGAAAACTGCGGAGACTGCCGTCTGGAAAGACGCGCTCATTGCCGACATGCGCCATGAGCATGTTCAGGCAAATTCTGAAGAACCGCTGACAAGCATCTTTTTCGGCGGCGGAACACCGTCTCTGATGCCGCCCAGCCTGGTGGCCGAACTGATCGCCGAAGCTGATCGGTTGTGGGGTTTCGATCCCGCTGTCGAGATCACACTTGAAGCCAATCCCAGCAGCGTGGAGGCAGCCAATTTCGCCGATCTGGCCATGGCCGGGGTCAATCGGGTGTCGCTTGGCGTCCAGAGCCTGCACGACGAGGCGTTGCGTTTCCTCGGCCGGCTGCATGGCGCAAGCGAAGCACTGCAGGCGCTGGAAGTCGCACAGCGGCATTTCAAACGCGTTTCGATAGATCTCATCTATGCCCGCCCCGGTCAGACCGAGGCCGATTGGCACGCCGAGCTGGGCCGCGCGCTTGCGCTCGGTACCGACCATATGTCGCTCTACCAGCTGACGATCGAACCCTCGACACGGTTTGCCACCGATGTCCGCCAGGGGATCTTCGCACCGCTGGAAGACGACCCGGCAGCCGATCTCTTCGCCCTCACCCGCGAAATGACCGAGGCGGCGGGACTACCCGCCTACGAGACCAGCAATCATGCCTGTCCCGGCCAGGAGAGCCGCCACAACCTGACCTATTGGCGCTATCTCGACTATATCGGGATCGGACCCGGCGCGCATGGCAGGCGCTGCGACACCGCCACGGTGCGCCACCGCAAGCCCGAGAACTATCTGGGCGCATTTGCAGCGCAGCAGCACGGGATCGCCGAGGCGCGGCCGCTGGGGCGCAGCGAACAGGCGAGCGAGGCGCTGCTGATGGGGCTGCGTCTGCTCGAAGGCGTCGATCTTGCGCAGCTGGCGCAGCGCTTCGGCGCGCAGCCGGAAACGCTGATCGACGCCCGCAAGCTGGCACTCTACCGCGATCTGGGCATGGCGTGGTCCGACGGGCCGCGGATCGGTGTCACGCCGCGCGGAATGCCGGTGCTCGACGCGCTGCTCGGCGAGCTGGTTCAGGCCGACCTCGTAACCTCATGACCGGCGCCGACATGCTCGCGGCCTGGCATGACCATCTGGCCCTCGGGCTGAGGCGCTCGCCGCACACGGTACGGGCCTATGGCACGGCGGCGCAGCGGCTGCTGACGCGGATGGATCTGGCGACATGGGACGAGGTAGCCCGATTGCCGGCAACGCGGCTGCGCACGCATCTGGCATCGCGCCGGGCGGACGGGCTTTCCAATGCCTCCGCCGCGCGCGAACTGTCTGCGCTCAAGGGGTTCATCGCCTTTGCCCGCGCGCAGGCTGGCCACGCGGTATCCGACCCCCCGCGGCTGCGCGGTCCGCGCATTGCGAAGGGACTGCCGCGCCCGGTGACGCCCGACGATGCGGTCGGGCTGGCCGATACGGTTGCCGAACTGGCGAGCGACGACTGGATCGGCGCGCGCGATCGCGCGGTCTTGCTGCTGCTCTATGGTGCCGGCCTGCGGATTGCCGAAGCGCTGTCGCTGACCGGCGCCGACCTGCCGCTGGGCGAACGGCTGACCGTGACCGGCAAGGGCGGCAAGCAGCGCGTGGTCCCGTTGCTCCCGATCATTCGCGAGGCGGTGGCCGACTATGCCGCCCGGTGCCCGTGGCCGCTCACCCAATCGGATCCGTTGTTCCGCGGTGCGAAGGGCGGCGCACTGTCACAGGGCGTGCTGCAGAAGGCGACCGCGCGGGCGCGCAGGGCGCTCGGCCTGCCCGATAGCGCCACGCCGCATGCGCTGCGCCACAGCTTCGCCACGCATCTGCTGGGTGCCGGGGCCGATCTCAGGAGCCTGCAGGAACTGCTGGGCCATGCCAGCCTCGGATCGACGCAGATCTATACCAAGGTCGATGCGGCCACCTTGCTCGATACCTATCGCAAGGCCCATCCGCGCGAACAGGACTAGCGTTCGGCGCGCGGTTTCCAGGTCACGACCCGCCACGCATAGCCAGCCAGCGTCAGACCGAGCAGGCCGAGGGTGATCCAGCCGAGCACCTCTTGCAATTCGGCGAGCCATACCGCCAGCCGCCGTCCGCTCTCGACCAGCAGCAGGTTCCAGATGAAGGCCCCGGCAAAGGTGAAGCCGAGGAACCGCCACAGCCCCATATGCGCTAGTCCCGCTGGCAGCGAGATCATCGTGCGAAAGACCGGGGTGAAGCGGAACACGAAGACGACCCAGGGCCCGTGCCGCTGGAAGAAGCCCTGCGCGCGTTCGACATCCTGCCACTCCATCGTCAGCCAGCGCGCCCAGCGGTTGACGAAGGGTTCGAGCCGCGTGCGCCCCCAGTGGTCGCCCAGCCAGTACCAGACGTAATTGCCCGCGGTCGAACCGACCGTGCCGACGATCATCAGCGGCCAGAAATCCATCGTTCCGCGCGATACCGCGACCCCGCCCAGCCCCATGATCACTTCGGACGGGATCGGCGGGAAGATGTTCTCGACTGCCATGAGCAGGAAAATGCCCAGCAGCCCGCCCTGCTCGATCGCGCGGAGGATAAATTCGTGCATAGGTGCCCTAACGGCCCGGCCGCGCCAACGGTCCTACATCGCCGCGTGGCGGCGTTCGATGGCATCCCAGATCAGGCCCGCACTGTCGGTCCCGTTGAACTTGTCGATCGCGACGATGCCGGTGGGCGAGGTGACGTTGATCTCGGTCAGCCATTTGCCTCCGATCACGTCGATGCCGACGAAGACCAGCCCGCGCCGTTCGAGCTCGGGGCCCATCGCCGCGCAGATTTCTTCCTCGCGCGCGGTCAGCGTCGCCGCTTCCGCATGGCCGCCCTGCGCAAGGTTCGAACGGAACTCGCCTTCACCCGGGAAGCGATTGATCGCGCCGACGAATTTGCCATCGACCAGCACGATCCGCTTGTCGCCTTCGCTGACTTCGGGGAGGAACGGCTGGACCATGTGCGGTTCGGGCCAGGTCTGGTCGAATACTTCGGACAGCGCGGACAGGTTGGTGCCCTGCTCGTCGATGCGGAAGATCGCCTTCCCGCCATTGCCATGCAGCGGCTTCACCACCACCGAACCGTGGCGTTTCTGGAAGTCGCGCAGATCGTCGAGATGCCGCGCGACCAGCGTCGGCGGCATGAACCGCGCGTAATCGAGCACGAACATCTTTTCCGGTGCATTGACCACTTCGCGCGGATCGTTTGCCACCAGCGTGGTGCCCTTGAGCCGGTCGAGCAGCAGCGCGGCACTGATATAGCCAAGATGGAACGGCGGATCCTGCCGCATCAGCACAACGTCGATATCCTGCGCCAGATCGATCCGGCGCCGTTCCCCGACGGTGTAATGGTCGCCCTCGACCCGCTGGACCGTCACCGGCGCGGCATGCGCGGTGATCCGCCCGCGGGGCGTGCCGTCGCTTTCATAGGCCAGGCTGGTGACATCGTAATGCCACAGCTCGTGGCCGCGTGCCTGAGCCGACAGCATCAGCGCAAACGAACTGTCGCCCGCAATCCTGATGCTTTCGAGCGGGTCCATCTGGATGGCAACGCGGAGCGACATGCACTTACCTTTCGCTTGGCGTGTCCGGGTGGTGCCGGGCACGGTAGGGAATTCCGGCTGGCCCGCTCACCACCCGCTGCGCACCGGACGCGCAAGCGGAGCTCAGGGCTGCCATGCGTTGGCGATGTGGCGAGGGAAGCTGCCCGGTGCAAGCAGGATCACGTCGAGCCGGATATCTTCGCCGCTTCCGGCATAGCGATGCGCTACCGCTTCCACGGCGGCAGCCACGCGCGACAGCCGGTGTTCGTCGACCGCATGATCGAGATCGGCGCGCCGGCGGCGCCACTTCACTTCGACGAAGGCGATCACCCCGCCTCTTCTGGCGACGATGTCGATCTCGCCCGCCGGTGTCTTGACCCGCCGGTCGAGGATTTGCCAGCCTTTGGCCCTGAGCCAGACCGCAGCGCGGGTTTCGCCGTCGCGGCCGCGTTTCTCGGCCAGCCTGCGCGTCATTCGGAACGCAGTTCCAGCGCCCTGGCGTAGAGTTCCTTGCGATCGAGCCCGGTCGCTTTCGCCACCTGTCCCGCGGCCTGCGACGGCTTGAGCGTGCGCAGCGCATCGGCGAGCAATTGTTCGGCGTATTCGGGGCTGGCCACGCGCTCGGGCGGCGGCCCGACCAGCAGCACGATCTCGCCCTTCGGGGGATGCGCCTCGTAATAGGCGATCAGGCCGTGCGGCAGGCCGGGGCGAAGTTCCTCGTGCAGCTTGGTCAGCTCGCGCGCCACGGCGACATTGCGGTTGGGCAGCGCCTCGGCGATGGCCGCCAGCGACTTGGTCAGCCGCGGTGCGGTTTCGTAGAACACCAGCGTCGTGTCGACATCGGCCAGTTCCTCCAGCGTTTCGCGGCGCGCCTTGTCCTTGTTCGGCAGGAAGCCGGCGAAAAGGAAGCGGTCGTTGGGCAGTCCGCTGAGCGCGAGCGCCGTGACCGCGGCGCAGGCGCCGGGCAGCGCGGTCACCGGAATACCCTCGGCGCGGCAGTCGTTGACGAGGCGATAGCCGGGATCAGAAACCATCGGCGTGCCCGCATCGCTGACCAGCGCGACCGCGCGATCGCGCATCGATTCGACCAGCCGGGTGCGGTCGCGGTGTTCGCTGTGGTCGTCATAGCGCCACATCGGCTTCGATATCCCCAGATGCTTGAGCAGCTTGCCGGTGACGCGCGTATCCTCGCACGCGATGCCGTCGCAGCGGCGCAGCACGTCGACCGCTCGCAATGTGATATCCCCTAGGTTGCCGATCGGGGTGGCGACGATATAGAGCCCGGGTGTAAGGGCAGTTTCGGGAGGGGGCGCATCTGTCACCCCCCTCCTTTGAACCAAGAATGAGGGACGCGGCAAGATGAAGCGCTGGACTATCGACCGCCGGGCAATGGTAACCGTGGGGCTGGCCGCCCTGCTGGGGGCCTGTTCGGTCATTCCCAAGGGCGCCGACCGCGCCGGACCGGTGGTCACCACGCCGACCCCCGAACCGACCCAGAGCCTGCCGAGCGACGAAACGCGCCACCGCATCGCGTTGCTGGTACCGATGTCGGGCACCAACGGCGCCGTGGGCCAGTCGATCGCCAACGCCACCACCATGGCGCTGCTCGACACCAATGCCAGCAATCTGCGGATTACCAGCTACGATACCGCCAAGGGCCCCGAAGCGGCAGCGCGCCAGGCGATCGCCGAGGGCAACAAGCTGATCCTCGGCCCGCTGCTCGGGTCGAACATCCCGTCGATCACCGCCACGGCGCGGGCGGCGGACGTCCCGGTCATTTCCTTCTCGAACGATACCGGCGCGGCCGGACCCGACGTGCTGATCATGGGGCACATTCCCGAGCAGTCGATCATGCGCACCGTGCAATATGCGCGCAGCCGCGGATCGCAGAATTTCGCCATCATCGCTCCCGATGGCGAATATGGCGCCCGTGCCGAGGAAGCCGCCCGCCGCGCGGTGGCGGCCTATGGCGGCACCATGGTGTGGACCGAACGCTACGCCCGCGGCAATACGTCGATCGTCAGCGCCGCCGAACGGCTCAAGGCGCATGGCGGGTACGACACCGTGCTGATCGCCGACGGCGCGCGTCTCGCGGCGCAGGCGGCCGGCGTGCTCAAGCCGCGTGCCGGCGGCACACCGCAATTGCTCGGCACCGAATTGTGGAGCGGCGAAGGCTCGGTAACGCGGGCCTCCGCGCTGCGCGGCGCGCTGTTCTCGGCCGTGTCCGACAATCGCTACAAGCGGTTCGTCGACAGTTACGAGGCGCGCTTCGGCAGCCAGCCCTATCGCATCGCCACGCTCGGCTATGACGCGGTGTTGCTGACGCTGCGCGTGGCGCGCGACTGGCGCGTCGGCCGCGATTTCCCCGACCGGGCGCTGCGCAGCGAGGACGGTTTCCTCGGTCTCGACGGCGCCTTCCGCTTCGGCCCCAATGGCCTCGTCGAACGCGCCTTCGAGGTCCGCGAGGTCCGTGACGGTGCGGTCGTGGTGGTCGAGAACGCCCCGGCCCGTTTCTGACCTCGGTCCCGTCCCGATGGACGCGGCCCGCACGCCCCGGCCTCGGTACGGTGGGTAAATCCGGCCGCGCCGCTTGTAAGGCAGCGGCCTAGAGCGGTATTCCTGCAGCATGTCCGACGATCTGTTCGAAAACACGCCCACGTCCAGCGGCGATTACGACGCTTCCTCGATCGAGGTCCTCGAGGGGCTCGAACCTGTCCGGCGGCGTCCGGGCATGTATATCGGCGGGACCGACGACCGCGCGCTGCACCATCTCGTGGCCGAAGTGCTCGACAACGCTATGGACGAAGCCGTAGCCGGGCACGCGACACGGATCGAACTACGGCTCGAGGAAGGCAATCGCGTCGTCGTCAGCGACAACGGGCGCGGCATCCCGGTGGGTGAACATCCCAAATATCCGGGCAAGTCGACGCTCGAGGTGATCCTCTCGACACTGCACTCAGGCGGCAAGTTCTCGGGCAAGGCCTATGCCACCAGCGGCGGCCTGCATGGCGTCGGCGTATCGGTGGTGAACGCGCTGTCGAGCGATACGCGCGTCGAAGTGGCACGCGACAAGCAACTCTACGCACAGAAATTCTCACGCGGCGAAACGCTCGGGCCGATCGAACAGCTCGGCCCTACCCCCAACCGCCGCGGAACCACGGTCAGCTTCGTGCCCGACACCGAGATTTTCGGCGACCGGCAGTTCAATCCGAAGAAGCTGTTCAAGCTGGCGCGCTCGAAAGCCTATCTCTTCGCGGGGGTCGAAATCCGCTGGAAATGCGCCCCCAGCCTGACCAGCGACGATGTCCCCGCCGAAGCGGTGTTCAAATTTCCCGGCGGCCTTGCGGACCACCTGGCCGAACAGCTCGGCGGGCGCGAATGCGTCACCGCGCAGCCCTTTGCCGGCACGCAGGATTTTCCCGACGAGGCCGGGCGCGTCGAATGGGCGATCGCCTGGCCGCTCTATTCGGACGGGTCGACCAGCTGGTATTGCAACACCGTGCCCACCCCTGACGGCGGAACGCACGAACAGGGCCTGCGCGCTGCGCTGACCAAGGCCCTGCGCGCCTTCGGCGAGCTGACCGGCGCGAAGAAGGCGAAGGACCTGACCGCCGACGATGTCATGGTCGGTGCTGAAGTCATGCTCTCGGTTTTCATCCGCGATCCGCAATTCCAGAGTCAGACCAAGGACCGGCTGACCTCGCCCGAAGCGGCACGGCTGGTCGAGAACGCAGTCCGCGACCATTTCGATCATTTCCTGTCGGACAATATGGACCGCGGCAAGGCGCTGCTCGGCCAGGTCATGGAGCGCATGGACGAGCGCCTGCGGCGCAAGCAGGAACGCGAGATCAAGCGCAAGACCGCGACCAATGCCAAGAAGCTGCGCCTGCCTGGGAAGCTGACCGATTGCTCGGGCGAAGGCGAAGGCGAGACCGAACTGTTCATCGTCGAAGGCAATTCTGCGGGCGGCAGCGCCAAGCAGGCGCGCAACCGCAAGACGCAGGCGATCCTGCCGATCCGCGGCAAGATCCTCAACGTGGCCAGCGCAACGGCGGACAAGATCCGCGCCAACAGCGAGATCGCCGACCTGACGCTGGCAATGGGCTGCGGCACGCGCAAGGACTGCGAGCCTGAAAACCTGCGCTACGATCGCATCATCATCATGACCGACGCCGATGTCGACGGCGCGCATATCGCCACGCTGCTGATGACCTTCTTCTTCCAGGAAATGACCGAAGTGGTGCGCGGCGGGCAACTCTACCTCGCGCAGCCTCCGCTCTATCGCCTGACCGCGGGCAAGGAGAGCCGCTATGCCCGCGACGACGAACATCGCGCCGAACTCGAGGCCACCGTGTTCAAGGGCAAGAAAGTCGATGTCGGCCGCTTCAAGGGGCTCGGCGAGATGAACCCCGCCCAGCTGCGCGAAACCACGATGGACCCGGAGACCCGCAGCCTGATCCGCATCACCCTGCCCGCCGAGTTCGAACAGCGCGCGGTGGTCAAGGAGCTGGTGGACCAGCTGATGGGCCGCAACCCCGAACACCGGTTCAATTTCATCCAGAACAATGCCGGCGACATGGACCGCGAGATGATCGACGCCTAGTCGGCGCTTTCGGTATGCACGTGCAGCTCGCCTTCGAGCGTGCGGTGGACCGGGCATTTATCGGCGATTTCGATGATCCGGCGGCGCTGGTCTGCATCCAGCGCGTCGCCGTGGACTGCAATCCGCCGGTTGAGCGCCTGCATCTTGGTGCCTTCCGCCATGGCTTCGGCGTGGTCGCAGCGATCCGCGTGGTTGCGCTCATGCGTGACTTCCACGGTCACGCCCTCAAGCGGCCAGCCCTTGCGGTCGGCGTACATCTTCATCGTCATCGCGGTACAGGTACCCAGCGCCGCGTTGAGCAGGTCGTAGGGCGTCGGGCCGCTGTCGTCGCCGCCATAGCTGCGCGGTTCATCGGCCACGAAGCTGTGGTTCGAGGTATGCACTTCGGTCCCGAACTTGCCGTGGCCGGTCTTGGCGACGATCCCTTCTTCGGGCAGCGGCCAGTCGTCGCGCAGCGGGAGATAGCGATTGGCCCAGGCGGCGATCATGCCGGCAGCGAATTCTGCCGACTGGCGGTCGAGCAGCAGGTGGTCGGCGCCTTCGAGGCTGACGAAGCTCTTGGGATGCCGTGCCGCGCCGAACAGCGCGCTGGCGTTCTCGATGCCGACGATATCGTCCGTCGGCGAATGGAGGAACAGCAAAGGGCAGCGCAGCTTGCCCACTTCCTCGAGCAGGTCGGTCGCCTCCACCCGCTCGATGAATTCACGGCTGAGCGAGAAATCGCGGCCACCGATCGTGACCGGCCCTTCCCCCTGCTCGCGGATGGCGTCGATATCGCCTTCGATCCGGCCCAGCACATGCGGCACATCGCTGGGCGCGCCGATGGTAGCGATCGCGGCGACCTTGTCGAATCCCAGATCGTCTGCCGCAGCGAGCACCGCCGCCCCGCCGAGGCTGTGCCCGACCAGCAGGACGGGCTGCGCAAACCGGCGCAGCAGGTCCTCGGCCGCAGCGACCAGGTCGGCGACATCGGTGGCGAAACCGGCACGGCCGAAGTCGCCTTCACTGCCGCCCAGCCCGGTGAAGTCGAACCGCAGACAGGCGATGCCTTCACGCGACAACGCGCGCGCCACACTGACCGCAGCGCGGCTCTGCTTGGTGCAGGTGAAGCAATGCGCGAACAGCGCCGCGCCGCGCACCAGCCCGGTCGGCATTTCCAGCGAGCCGGTCAGCTCGTGCCCCGCATCGGTGGCGATCGTGATCGTTTCGGTAGGCATGCAATCTCCCTCGCGTCTGAACCCATAACGCCCCCTTGCACGAGCGGTGCCCGGCCCCTAACGCTAACGTAAAGTTGCAAGGGAAAACCGATGACAGAACCGACCCGTTTTGAAGGCACCAAATCCTATATCGCGACCGATGACCTCAAGGTCGCGGTCAATGCCGCTGTTACGCTGAGGCGTCCGCTGCTGGTCAAGGGCGAGCCGGGAACGGGCAAGACGGTTCTGGCGCACGAGATTTCCAAGGCGCTCGACGCGCCGCTGATCGAATGGAACGTCAAGTCGACCACCAAGGCGCAGCAGGGCCTTTACGAATATGACGCGGTGGCCCGCCTGCGCGACGGCCAGCTCGGTGACGAGCGCGTCCATGACATTTCGAACTACATCCGGCGCGGCAAGCTGTGGGAAGCCTTCACCTCCGAAAAGCTGCCCGTGCTGCTGATCGACGAGATCGACAAGGCCGATATCGAGTTCCCCAACGACCTGTTGCAGGAACTCGACCGCATGAGTTTCGACGTCTACGAAACGCATGAGCGGATCGAGGCGAAGGAACGCCCGATCGTGGTCATCACCTCGAACAACGAGAAGGAACTGCCCGACGCCTTCCTGCGCCGCTGCTTCTTCCATTACATCAAGTTCCCCGACACCGAGACGATGCGCGACATCATCGAAGTCCACTTCCCCGGCGTGCAGAAGAGCCTGGTGACCAAGGCGATGGAAGTGTTCTACGAAATCCGCGAAGTGCCGGGTCTGAAGAAGAAGCCCTCGACCAGCGAACTGCTCGACTGGCTCAAGCTCCTGCTCAACGAAGACATGCCGCTCGAAGTGCTGCAGGATGCCAACCCCAATGCCGCGATCCCGCCGCTGCATGGCGCCTTGCTGAAGAACGAACAGGACATCATGATGTTCGAACGGCTCGCCTTCATGGCCCGCCGCCAGAGCTGATCACGCACAGCGAAATACGCATGTGAAAGGGGCGCGGACCGGATATGGTTCGCGCTCCTTTTCACGTCTGGAAAGCCGCCGTCAGTTGAAGCTGTACGCCAGTTCGAAATCGCCCCAGCGGCGGCCGTTGATAACCAGCGGGACATAGACATTGCGCACGACGACATAGTTCCGGCCGTCGCCTTCCTGCCGGTACACCGCCATCATGTAGGGATCGGTCTGGCTCTTGGCCTTCTTGTCGATCGCATAGAGCATGACGCGCCCGTTGCGGCAGTAGGTCGTATCATGCGTGACATCGCCGGTCGGCGCCCGGCAGCGATCGGTGATATGCGTGGGCAGGAAGCCGTTCATATCCGCTTCCGAACACATCAGGATCGGTCCGCCTTGCGCGACCACGCGGTCGTTGATCGGGCGCCAGTTCGCATCGGCCCAATCGCTCAGTGCAGTGCGGTACTGTTCGGGGTTGGTGCCGGGGACATATTGGTAATCGCGGTCGAACAGCTGGTCCATGCTGAGCGATCCGTCGGCGATCGCGGCTTCGGCGACGCCGGCGACTTCCGCGGCGAAGCGGCGCGCCTGCTCGACCATCCGGCTGTCATCGGGCGAAAGGTCCGCCTTGACCAGCTGGTCGAACATCTCGCTCGCGGTCATTTCCAGATCTTCGATCCGGCCATGCGCCGTACCGAGCTTGGTTTCGTTGACCGTGACCGCTTCGTCGAAATCGTCGAGCACACCCTGCACGCGGTGGACATGCCCCGAAATGGTGGCAGTGTTGCGCGCGATCAGGTCCTGCTGGCCGTCGACCTCGAGCAGCAGTTCGGTGACGCTGCGCATGGTATCCTCGATCGAGCCGACCGAGTTCTTCGCCTGGCTGCTCGCTTCCGCGCCGCTTTCGATCTTCTCGATCACCTGACCCGCTTCGTTGCCGAGCGTATCGATCGTCCGGCCGATCTCCTCGGTTGCCTTGCGGGTCTGGCTGGCAAGCGATTTCACCTCATTGGCGACGACCGCGAAAGTGCGGCCCTGCTCGCCCGCGCGCATCGCCTCGATCGTCGCATTGAGCGCCAGGATGTTGGTCGTCTCGGCGATCTGGTCGATCTCCTGGCTTGATCGGCGCACCTGGTCCATCGCCGCGGCAAAGCCGGTGACATGCTGGGTCAGCGTTTCGACCAGGCTGAGCAGATTGCCGATCTCGTTCAGCGAGTTGTTGATCATCGTCGAACCGTGCCTGAGCCGTTCGATCGCGCGTTCGGACAGCAGCCGGGCCTCGTCGCTCGCTTCGAGCACCTTGCGCTGATCTTCGTCGAGCGTCCGCACGGTGCCCTGCAACTCGCCATATTCGCTGCGCAGGTGGCCGAACGAATCGATCACGCCCTGGACGATACCCGCCACATCGGAACAGCCGACGGTGACCTTGCCGCAGGCGGCCGGAATTTGATCGAGAGCGGACGCGCCGCCCTTGTCGATCGCGCTGAGTTCCATGTGCTTACGACCCCCTTATTCGTCTTGATCAGCGAGGTTTAGGCGCTGATGGTTAGTGGAGGGTAAAAATCGGTTGCGATTCACACACTGGTGCACGCGCTCCACACGCGCTAAGCCGTTCGGCATGTTCTTCAATTTCGTCGACGAGCTTCGCTCTGCGGGCATTTCCGCAAGCTTCAAGGAACACCTCACGCTGATCGAGGCGCTCGACCGCGACGTGATCGAGCAATCGCCCGAGGCCTTCTACTACCTCAGCCGGGCGACCTTCGTGAAGGACGAAGGGCTGATCGACCGGTTCGACCAGGTGTTCCAGAAAGTCTTCAAGGGCATCCTCAGCGATTACGGGCAGAACCCCGTGGATGTCCCCGAAGACTGGCTGAAGGCGGTGGCCGAGAAGTTCCTGTCCGAAGAGGAAATGGAAAAGATCAAGGCCCTGGGCGACTGGGACGAGATCATGGAGACGCTCAAGAAGCGCCTGGAGGAACAGGAAAAACGCCACCAGGGCGGCAACAAGTGGATCGGCACGGGCGGGACATCGCCCTTCGGCAATTCGGGCTACAACCCCGAAGGCGTGCGGATCGGCGGGGAAAGCAAGCACAAGCGTGCGGTCAAGGTGTGGGAAAAGCGCGAGTTCAAGAACCTCGACAACACCAAAGAACTGGGGACGCGCAACATCAAGATGGCGCTGCGGCGCCTGCGCCGCTTTGCCCGCGAAGGCGCCGCCGACGAGCTCGACCTCGATGCGACGATCGAGGGCACGGCCAAGCAGGGCTGGCTCGACATCCGCATGCGGCCCGAACGGCACAATGCGGTCAAGCTGCTGCTGTTCCTCGACGTCGGCGGGTCGATGGATCCCTTCATCAAGGTGACCGAGGAACTGTTCAGCGCGGCCACGGCCGAATTCAAGAACCTCGAATTCTTCTACTTCCACAATTGCCTGTATGAAGGCGTGTGGAAGGACAACCGCCGGCGCTGGCAGGAACGCACCAAGACCTGGGACGTGCTCCACAAATACGGGCATGACTACAAGATCGTGTTCGTCGGCGATGCGGCGATGAGCCCCTATGAGATCACCCATGCGGGCGGCAGCGTCGAGCATATGAACGAGGAAGCCGGCGCCACTTGGATGCAGCGCGTGACCAGCACCTATCCGGCGACCGTGTGGCTCAACCCGGTGCCCGAAAAGCAGTGGAGCTATTCGCAGTCGACCAAGGTGATGAAACAGCTGGTCAACGACCGCATGTATCCGCTGACGCTCGACGGGCTCGACGACGCGATGCGCGAACTGAGCCGCAAGACCGGGGCATGAGAAAACCCCGGGCGTTGCTTACGCCCGGGGTCGTTGCTTCCAGCGGGTAGCGGACCAGGCGGCCCGCCCCGGCTAGTCCTTCTGATCGAGTTCCTCGTTGAGGCGCAGCGAACAGCGCCAGAAGAAGAACGCCGGCAGCAGCCCGAGGAACGTCGCGCCGTAAAGCACGTAGCGCACGCTTTCCTCGCCATAGGCGGGCTGCAGCAGATCGGACATCATCCCGAAGAACAGCGGTCCCAGCCCCAGCCCGATGAGGTTCTGGAAGAACAGCAGCACGGCGGCCGCGATCGCCCGGGCGCGCAGCGGCACGAGGCCCTGCACGCTCGAATAGGTGGGGCCGTAATAGAGCGAATTGCAGATCGTCGGGACGATCAGCAGGAACAGCGCCAGCAGCCAGTTGTCGGTCATGAAGGCCAGCAGCGCGAAGGGGATCGTCACCACCATGCCCACCGCGGGCGCGGTGAGCACATGACGGCGGTTCTTGGCGCCCCAGCGATCGGCGATATAACCGCCCAGGACCGTGCCGGCGATGCCCGCCCCGCCATTGACCAGCCCGAACCACAGCCCGGTTTCACCCGGCGTCAGCCCGTGCGTGCGCTGGAAGAAGATCGTGATCCAGGTCACCTTGCCGTAGGCGAGGAAGGCCGCGGCCGAACCTGCCGCCACCAGCAGGACGAAGGCGCGCGAGCTGAACATTGCCTTGAGCGCGACCTTCATCGGCATCTGTTCGGCCGACTGCTGCGTACCGGCCTGCATCATCCCGGTGCGGCGGGGGTCCTTCAGATAGGTGAAGACGACCACGGCCAGCGCAATGCCGGGAAGCCCGACGATCAGGAAGGCGTTGCGCCACCCGACCGAATCGGCAAGCAGGCCGCCGATCAGCATGCCCAGCAGCGTGCCGATGGGGATGCCGAGCGCGTAGAAGGCCAGCGCGGAGGAGCGCTTGGAGGGTTCGACCATATCCGCGATCAGTGAATGCGCAGGCGGCGTGCAACCCGCCTCGCCCACGCCCACGCCGATCCGCGCCAGCAGCAGCTGGATGAAATTCTGCGCCAGTCCGCACAAGGCGGTCATGGCCGACCAGATCGCCAGCGCTCCGCCGATCAGCCATGGCCGGTTGGTGGTCGAGCGATCCGAGAAACGCGCGATCGGCAGGCCGAGGATCGTGTAGAACAGTGCGAAGGCCAGGCCCGTCATCAGGCCGATCTGCGTATCGCTCAGACCCAGTTCGAGCCGGATCGGCTCGGCCAGGATGTTGACGATCTGCCGATCGATGAAATTGAAGATGTAAACTATCAGAAGGATCCACAGGGTAACCCTGACCGATCCACCAGTCTGCCGTGCTGCCGCAGTCGCCATTATAACCTCTCCCGAAGCGCGGGTATGCCCGTCACTTTCAAGTAGGCTCGCCTTCCCGGCGCCTTAGGTCAAGACCATTGATCGAAAATCGAACTTGCGGTCGGGTAGAAATGTTTGCCGCTGTCCAACCCTGCGACCGCGTACGGACGGCCGGTGCCGCCCGGCCGGTCAGCTGTAGGCCAGATGCGCTGCGATCGATTCGCGCCAAGCGGCTTCGTCCGCGCTGGCGACCCGGTCGAGATCGTCGGGAACGGCTTCACTGTCGTCGACCCATTCGCGCAGCACCGAACCCCCGTTGATCACATCGATCGCCAGGCGGTCGAGTTCGTATTCGTAAGGGAAATCGCGCCAGATCGGATAGTCGGGATAGAGAGCGCGGATGGACTTGAAGGCCAGCGCCTGCAACCGCCACGGGCGGAACGCGTGGTGATCGTAGAACTTGCCCTCGGCATGGATCATCAGCCCGTTGCACAGCGCGCCCGCGTGCTTGTGGAAAGTCGGTTCGAACCAGCATTCGCGAAGCGCCGAACCGCGCATCCAGACCGGGGCCAGACGATGCATTTCGGCCAGCACTGCCTTGGCATCCACGTCGGGCGCCCCGAACAGGACTTCCAGCGGCCGGGTCGTCCCCCGGCCCTCGCTTAGCGTGGTGCCTTCGAGCATGACGGTGCCGGCATAGGCCCGCGCCATGTTGAGGCTGGCCGCATTGGGGCTCGGATTGATCCAGATGCGGCTTTCGGGCCAGCCATAGCCGGGGCCACGGCCGGGCGACCAGCCCTGCATCTCGATCACCTGCAGATCCACGTCGAGCTTGAAATGCGCGACGAACCAGCGCGCCATTTCGCCCATGGTCAGCCCGTGACGCATCACCATCGGCGCGGCTCCGACGAAGCTCTCCTGACCGGGTTCGAGCAGGGTTCCTTCCACCGGCCCACCGGCAGGATTGGGGCGGTCGAGCACCCATACCGACTTACCCGTCTTCGCCGCCTCCTCGAGCAGATACAGCAGCGTGGTGACGAAGGTGTAGATGCGGCAGCCGAGGTCCTGCAGGTCGAAGAGGAAGACGTCGGCGCTGTCCATCATCTGCGCGGTGGGGCGCCGTACTTCGCCGTAGAGGCTGAAGACGGGGATGCCGTAGTGCGGATCGACCTCGTCCCCGGTCTCGACCATGTTGTCCTGCTTGTCGCCCTTGAGCCCGTGCTGCGGACCGAAGGCGGAGGTCACATTGATCCCGCGGTCGATCAGCGCGTCGAGCGAATGCGTGAGGCCCGCGGTTACCGAGGCAGGATGCGCGACCAGCGCGACCCGGCGCCCTTCCAGCGGCTTGCGCAGTTGCTCTTCCGTGACGAGCCGATCGATGCCAAATTTCATGGCGCGCTAGCTGCCCCAAGCCGCGCGGTGAAGCAAGACGGATCGTGGAAATCGGGCGCCTCTCTGCCATGAGCGAGCGCCCAGTAGCTCTTGTGCCCGCCGGTCTCCTCGATCACGCAGCTGATGCCCATCGCGCATTCCGTCTGCGGCAGCCCCGCGGCGGGCAGCGCGGCATCGAAGATCGCGAACTTGCCGCCCGGGCGCATCGTACAGACCGCATCGCGGGGCATCGGCCATTCGCTCATGCCGTCGCGCGGGGCCGAGAAGCGGTAGGCATTCCAGCGCTCGGAGGGCGACAGATTGAATTCGTGATAGGCGGTGTCCCCATCGGGCCGCAGGAACAGCTCGAAGCAGGTGGTCTGCCACAGTCCGTCGGCGCGTCCCTTGCCGGCAAATCCGGGGAGGACGAGATCATGCGCAGCCTCGATCCGCCAGCGCAGCGTCAGCCAGTTGGCATCGTGCGCGGTCACGCGCGCCTCCACCGCCGTTACCCCCAGTGCAGGGCATGCCGGATGCGGTTCCAATCGATAGATTTGCATGCCGCCCCTTACCTGCTAGCGCGCGCCTCGTCATGAACAACTATACGTCCGAACTCATGCGCGTGCTCGACGAGCGCGGCTATATCCACCAGGTCACCGATGCCGCAGGGCTCGATGCGCTTGCCGCCAGGCAGATCGTCCCCGGCTATATCGGTTTCGATGCCACCGCGCCGTCGCTCCACATCGGCAGCCTCGTCCAGATCATGATGCTGCGGCGCCTCCAGCAGGCGGGCCACAAGCCGGTCGTGCTGATGGGCGGCGGGACCACGCGGATCGGCGATCCGACCGGCCGCGACGAGAGTCGCAAGATGCTCACCGACGAGACGATCGCAGCCAATATCGAGGGGATCCGCACCGTCTTCGAACGGTTGCTGACCTTCGGCGAGGGGCCGACCGATGCAGTCATGGTCGACAACCAGGACTGGCTGGGCGAACTCGGCTATATCGAGATGCTGCAGAAGGTCGGCACACATTTCACAGTCAACCGGATGCTGACTTTCGATTCGGTGCGGCTGCGGCTCGAGCGCGAGCAGCCGATGACCTTTCTCGAATTCAACTACATGATCCTGCAGGGATACGACTTCCGTCACCTGGCGCAGGATATGGGCGTGCGGCTGCAGATGGGCGGCAGCGACCAGTGGGGCAACATCGTCAACGGGATGGAGCTCGGCCGCCGGATGGATGGCAGCGAGCTGTTCGGCCTGACCACGCCGCTGCTGACCACCGCCGATGGCGGCAAGATGGGCAAGACCGCCTCGGGCGCGGTCTGGCTCAACGAAGCGCAGCTGCCGAATTACGACTTCTGGCAATATTGGCGCAATGTCGACGACCGCGACGTGGGCCGCTTCCTGCGGCTGTTCACCGACCTCGACCTGGCTGAAATCGCCCGGCTCGAAGCGCTCGAAGGCGCGCAGATCAACGAAGCCAAGACGGTTCTTGCCAATGAAGTAACCACGCTCGTTCGGGGTGCCGAAGCCGCGCGGCTCGCCGAGCGCACCGCGGCCGAGACCTTCGCCGGCGGCGGCGCGGGCAGCGATCTGCCGACGCTTGCCGTGGGCGCGGACGGCATGCGGATCGGCGCGGTGCTCACCGAGCTCGGCTTCACCGCTTCGAACGGCGAGGCCAAGCGAAAGCTGGCCGAAGGCGCGGTCAAGCTCGACGGGGCAGTGATCACCGAACCGGGGCATCTGGTAACGGTCGCGCAAGGCAGCGAATGCAAGCTCAGCCTGGGCAAGAAGAAGCACGCAATCATCCGCGCGCAATAAGCGGCGAAGCGAGCATCAGGAACGTCGAAAGGCCCCGATTGTTTACCATTTGGAAGACTTTTCCGCGCATAGTATATTTCGTCTTAAGCACTTCAAAGGGAACGCCAGCATGACTGTCGGAGCACAACTGAGCGTAACCGACCAGCGCCGGATGGCGCGTCATCCGGTCGACCATCCCGTCATCGCCGAACATTTCGGAAAAGGCGACGTGCACCTGCATATCGCCAACGTCTCCTCCAACGGCTTCATGATCGACAATGCGGAAGACATCGCCCGCGGCGAACGCGTGATCGTGCGCTTGCCGGTCATCGGCCGGATCGAGGCCTATTGCATCTGGATCCGCGACAACCGCGCCGGCTTCCAGTTCGAACGGATCATCCGGGTCGACGATTTCCTGGCGATGATCGACACGCTGCAGCCCAATCCGCGGCTGCGCAAGCTGCGCTGATTTCCAACCGCTTCTTCTAGAACGACAAGCAGGCCCGCCTTCACAACCGAAGGCGGGCCTGCCATGCGTCCGGGGTGAACGACACCAGCAAGCTTTCCCCCGACGCATCGCCCCTCAGGATCGCGAACTTCCGCGCCTACTGGCTCAGCCGCCTGTCGATGACGCTGGCGCAATATGCGATGATGCTGATCATCGGCTGGCAGACCTACAATCTGGCACGCGACGGCGGGATGGGGGTCGGCGCCGCGTCGGGCCAACTGGCGCTGATCGGTCTGCTGCAATTCATCCCACTGTTCCTGCTGACGCCCTTTTCCGGCTGGGCGGCGGACCATTTCGACCGGCGCAACATCGCCCGCCTGACCGTGCTTGCCCAGCTGGGCTGCGCGGGCACCCTCGCCTGGTTCACCTGGAACGAGACGCTCACGGTCACCGTATTGTTCGGCGTGGCGATCGTGCTCGGGATCGTCCGCGCGTTCAACGGCCCCGCGCTGTCCGCGCTGGCCCCCAATCTGGTACCCAAGGCGGTCCTGCCCAACGCCATCGCGTTGTCGAGCATCGCCTGGCAGGTCGGGATGATCGTGGGTCCGGCGATCGGCGGCTACACCTACGCAATCCTGCCCGCCCTGCCCTATATCACCGCCTTCGCGCTGTTCGCGGTATCGCTGGCCGCGCTGAGCCTCATCGGCAAGGTGCCGCAGCCAGCGCGCGCCGCGAACAGGCGCCCGATCCACCAGATGGTCGAAGGGCTGCGCTACGTGGTCCGCAACAAGATGGTGCTGGGCGCGATCACGCTCGACCTGTTCGCGGTCTTTCTCGCCGGGGCGACTGCGCTGTTCCCCGTCTATGCGCGCGATATCCTGGAAGTCGGCGAAACCGGGCTGGCGCAGCTGGCGATGGCGCCGGCAGTGGGCGCCGCGCTTACCGCGCTGTGGTTCAGCTTCCGTCCGCTCAAGACCAATGTCGGGCCCAAGATGCTGTGGGCGGTGGCGGTATTCGGACTGGCCACGGTGGTCTTCGGGCTCTCCAAGACGATGCCGCTCAGCCTCGCCATGCTGTTCATCATCGGTGCGGCGGACATGTTCAGCGTCTATATCCGCCAGTCGCTGATCCAGCTGCACACGCCCGACGACAAGCGCGGCCGCGTGTCCTCGGTCAGCCTGCTGACGATCAGCGCGTCGAACGAATTCGGCGATTTCTTCTCGGGCAGCCTCGCCTTCCTGTTCGGCCCGGTGATCGCGGTGGTCGGCGGCGGGGTCGGCGCGATCGCCACGGTCGCGCTGTGGTCGCGAATTTTTCCCGTCCTGCGGACAACGCGGACCTTTGACCCGCCTGACGAATTGTTAGACACTCCCCCCGAAGAGAAATTGCAGGAGCAGATGCCATGAAAGCCAACTCCGTCCTCGCCACGATCGGCGATACCGCCCACATTCGCCTGTCGCGCCTGTTCCCCGACCACGAGGTCTGGGTGAAGAACGAGCGCGCCAATCCGGGCGGTTCGATCAAGGACCGCATCGGCCTCGCGATGATCGAGGATGCCGAAGCGGCGGGCAAGCTCAAGCCCGGCGGCACAATCGTCGAACCCACCAGCGGCAACACCGGGATCGGCCTGGCGATGACTGCCGCGGTCAAGGGTTACAAGCTGGTGCTGGTCATGCCCGAAAGCATGAGCGTCGAACGCCGCCGGCTGATGCTGGCCTATGGCGCGACCTTCGACCTGACGCCCAAGGAAAAGGGCATGAAGGGCGCGATCGAACGCGCGCAGGAACTGGTCGAACAGACCGAAGGCGCCTGGATGCCCAGCCAGTTCGACAATGAAAGCAACTGGAAGGTTCACGCGCGCACCACTGCCAAGGAAATCCTCGACGATTTCGCCGATACGCCGATCGATGCGATGATCACCGGGGTCGGCACCGGCGGACACCTGACCGGCTGCGCCGAAGTGCTCAAGCAGAGCTGGAGCGCGATGAAAGCCTATGCGGTCGAACCGCAGGGCTCGCCGGTCATCAGCGGCGGCCAGCCCGGCCCGCACCCGATCCAGGGCATCGGCGCCGGCTTCGTCCCCGACAATCTGCACACTCAGGCGATCGACGGCGCGATCCAGGTCGATCCCGAGGATGCCAAGGAAATGGCCCGCCAGTGCGCTGCGAAGGAAGGCCTGCTGGTGGGTATCTCAAGCGGCGCGACATTGGCCGCAATCAAGCAGAAACTGGCCGATCTGCCTGCCGGATCGCGCGTCCTGGGCTTCAATTACGACACTGGCGAACGGTACCTTTCGGTGCCCGATTTCCTGCCCGAGTGATGCCTTTCGAGAAGGTCGGATATGAAGACGGCGCGGTCGCGCTGACCGCGCTTTACGCGCGGCCCGCCGCCCCAGCCCGCGCCGCGGTGGCGATCTATCCGACCTTCATGAACACCACCCCCGCGGTCGAGGCGAAGGCCGCTGCACTCGTCGATGCCGGTTACGCAGTGCTCATCGGCGATTTCTACGGGCCCGAAGCCCCGTCCGATGCCGACCAGGCTTTTGCCGCCATGGGCCGGCTGCGCGGTGACCCGCCGGCCATGCGCCAGCGCCTGCGCGCCACGCTCGATCTTCTGCGCCGGCTCGAACCCGATGTGCCGCAAATGGCGATCGGTTTCTGCCTCGGCGGCATGGCAGTGCTCGAAATGGCGCGCGACGGGCAGGATCTCGCTGCCGTGGTGAGCTTTCACGGCCTGCTCGAAACCGCCTTGCCCGCCGGCAAGCCGATTATGCCGCGGATCCTGGTATGCCACGGCGATGCCGATGCGCTGGTCCCCCGCAGCCGGGTCACCGGTTTCTGGGAAGAAATGGACGCGGTGGGGGCCGATTGGCATTTCCACAGCTATGCAGGCGTCCAGCATGGCTTCACCACGCCGCGCATGCGCGACGGTTCGCCCAATCCCGCCTATGACGCAAGTGCCGACCGCCAGAGCTGGGCGGCGATGCATGCGCTGTTCGACGAAGTGCTCGGATAGGGTAAGCGCCCTGACGGAATTGCCGCGCGAGGTCCGGTAGCAGGCTTAACCGAAAGATTGGACCAATCGGTCGGACGGGGCGGCAAATTCCGCCGCTGCAGCGTCGGGCTTGACGGACCGCAGGCGCGGAGCGGCACAGACCGTGTCGCGCCCGGCCGCTTTCGCTTCGTAAAGCGCCAGGTCGGAGCGGCGACAAAGGTCCGAAAGCCGCTCGCCGAATTGCAATTCAGCCACGCCGAACGACGCGGTAACGGCGGGCGCGTTGTCGAGCCGCACCGGCAGGTCCCGCGCCACCGCCAGACGCATCCGTTCGGCCAGAGCCTGGGCCTGCGCAGTGGTGCGCCCCGGCAGGAGGATGGCGAATTCTTCGCCCCCCAGACGCGCGACCAGATCGTCGCTTCCCACCGTATCGTCCAGCAGCCCGGCGAGATCGGCAATCACCCTGTCGCCTGCCGCGTGGCCGAAACTGTCGTTGATGGCCTTGAACCGGTCCAGATCGAGCGTGATCAGCGACAGGGGCCGGTCGGTCCGCCGGGCCCGGACCACCGCCCGATCGCCGTGCGTTTCGAAGCCGCGCCGGTTGAGGGCGCCGGAAAGCGGGTCGGTTTCCGACCGGGCGATCATTTCCATCGTCGTGTCGCGCATGATGACCAGCAGCAGCACCAGCGCGAGTGCGATCAGGACCACCGATCCCATCGTCTGCGAGATCGCCGCATAATCGGAAGCGAGATAGGCTTGCGCGTGGTCCGCGGTGCCGATCCACCAGGCAATCGCGGGTTTGGCCAGGTAGACCAGCACCGCGAGGGCGCCGACCGCGACCAGCAGCCGGTCGAGCGCCAGCTTACCGCCGGACCGCACGACGACCGCGACCATCAGCACCTGCATTGCCGCATAGGGGAGCTGGTAGAGGAGCGTCCGCAGGGCCGAACCGTACGGCAGTCCGAGCATGACGGGGACGAAGGCCAGCCCGGCAAGCCAGACGATGGCTGTGGCGGACCGGGGCAGCGCTGCGCCATAATGCCGGGCGACGCCGATCAGGCCGCAGGTCAGCGCCGCCAGATAGCTGACATAGATCGCCACCACGACCGGAGTGGGCTGCGCCAGCGAGGGCAGGATGAACTCCAGCGCCACATCGATCACGCCAATGCCATAGGCCGCCGCCAGCCAGCGCGCGCCGCGAACCGTCGGGTTGGTCGACGCCACCACGGTGAACGCAACCGCGAACAGGGCGGCGATGAACATGTTGATGCTGAGTACGAACGCGGCTGTCATAGGCGGGATATCCGAGAAAGGTCTTCCCTAACCGGCAAGTCCGAAATCTTGGTAAACGCACGCGGGTTCGGGCGCGCTGATTTGCTCCGCAGGCGGCGCGTGCCGGGCCGACGCGGCTGCGATCACCACTGCGGAACCCCGCGCAAGCCCTTGCCAGGCAAACAAAAAGGGCCGGGGACTGGATCGCCCCCGGCCCGTCATGCCTTCCTGCGGAAGGTTAAGCTGCGGTCGCGAACGCGTCCTCGTCCAGCGCCATCAGGCTTTCGCTGCCCGCTTCGAGCTTGCGGCGCAGCGCGCCGGCGTCGGGCAGGTAGCGGTCCATGTAATAGCGCGCGGTCGCGATCTTGCCTTCGTAGAAGGCCTTGTCCTCGCCGCCTGCGGCAAGCGCGGCCTGCGCAACCTTCGCCATGCGCAGCCACATCCAGCCCAGCGTCACGATGCCCATGATGTGCATGTAGTGATGGGCGCCTGCGCCAAGATGATTGGGGTTCTGCATCGCGTTCTGCATGAACCACATCGTCGCCGCCTGCTGCTGGCCCAGCGCCTTTTCGAGCGCTTCGGCCATCGGGGCGAGCGTATCATCGCCCTTGGCGTCGGCGATGTCGTCGCTCACCACCTTGAAGAAGGCCTGGATTGCCGCGCCGCCCTTCTGCGCCAGCTTGCGGCCGCACAGATCCATTGCCTGCACGCCATTGGTGCCTTCGTAGATCTGCGCGATCCGGGCGTCGCGGACGAACTGGCTCATGCCCCATTCCTCGATGTAGCCATGGCCGCCGAAGACCTGCTGCATGTTGGTGGCGACTTCATAGCCCTTGTCGGTGCCGTAGCCCTTGATGACCGGGGTCAGCAGCCCGATCAGCATGTCGGCCTGTTCGCGCTCTTCCTCGGTCTTGGCCTTGTGGGTCAGGTCGACCTGCAGAGCGCCCCACAGGCACAGGGCGCGCATGCCTTCGGTGAAGGCCTTGGCGTCCATCAGCATGCGGCGCACATCGGGGTGCACGAAGATCGGGTCGGCCTGCGCCTCGGGTTCCGCCGGGCCGGTCAGAGCGCGGCCCTGCCGGCGATCGAGCGCATAGGCGACCGCGTTCTGATAGGCGACCTCGGCCTGGCTGAGACCCTGGATGCCGACGCCGAGACGCGCAGCGTTCATCATGATGAACATCGCGGCGAGGCCCTTGTTCTCCTCGCCCACGAGCCAGCCCTTCGCGCCATCGTAATTGAGCACGCAGGTGGCGTTGCCATGGATGCCCATCTTGTGTTCGATCGAACCGCAGACCACGCCGTTGCGCTCGCCGATCGAGCCGTCGTCGCCGACGAGGAACTTGGGCACGACGAACAGCGAGATGCCCTTGCTGCTGTCGGGTGCGCCGGGGGTCTTCGCCAGCACGAGGTGGATGATGTTCTCCGCCATGTCGTGTTCGCCGGCCGAGATGAAGATCTTGGTCCCGGTGATCGAATAGCTGCCGTCGGCTTGCGGTTCGGCCTTGGTCCGGATCATCCCCAGATCCGTCCCGCAATGCGGTTCGGTCAGGTTCATCGTGCCGGTCCATTCGTTGGAGATCATCTTGGGAAGATACTTCTCCTTCTGCTCCTGACTGCCCTTGGCGAGCAGCGCGGAGACCGCCCCGTTGGTCAGGCCGGGATACATGCCGAAGGCCTGGTTGGCGCTCGACACGAATTCCTCGAAGGCGAAGCCGAGGACATGCGGCATGCCCTGCCCGCCGAACTCTTCGGGCTGCGACAGCGTGCCCCAGCCCGCTTCGCGGAACTGGTCGAAAGCTTCCTTGAAACCCTTGGGCGTGGTGACCGAACCGTCTTCGTGGCGGGTGCAGCCTTCCTGGTCGCCCGACTGGTTCAGCGGGGCGAGCACTTCGGCGCAGAACTTGCCGCCTTCGTTAATCACCGCATCGGTGACATCGACGCTGGCGGCCTCGAAGCCGGGCAGGTCGGCATAGCCGGCGAGATCGAGCATCTCGTTGATGATGAAGCGGGCGTCGCGGGTCGGCGCGGTGTAACTGGGCATCTGCGTGTCCTTAGGGTTGGGGGGTGTCGGTTGTAGGGGCCTTGCGGCACATCATTCGGTTTCGAGCCGTTCGATCTGGTCGATAAACTCGGTCAGATCGGTGATCGAGCTGTCGATATCGTCACGCTGTTCCTTCAGCTTGGCGACATGCGCCTTGCACTTCTCGATCGTGACGCGCCGCTGTTCGACCCGGCCATCGCCGAGATCGTAGAGGTCGATCATCTCGCGGATCTCGGTCAGCGAGAAGCCCACGTTCTTGGCGCGCATGATCCACGCGAGACGGGCGCGATCGCGCTTGGAATAGATGCGGGTCAGGCCGATCCGCGAAGGCGCGATCAGCCCCTCGTCCTCGTAGAAGCGCAGCGCACGCGCGGTGCAGCCGAATTCGCTGGTGAGGTCCGAGATCGAATATTGTTCGCGCCCCAGCTCGTCGGGCCGTTCGATATGTGCGCCGGCGTGGCGGCGATCGCTGGTTTGCGCACGAGGATCGTTGGGCAGCGGCTGTGTCATGCCGCGTGCATAATGGAACGTTTACGTAAGCGTCAAGTCTTGACGGGTTGGAGAACGTCACCGACGAGTTCGCGGTAGAAACAGCTTGGCGCCCCCGTGTGGCAGGTCGGCCCCGCAGGGGTGCATGACAGGACCAGTGCGTCCTGATCGCAGTCGACAAAGATCCGCTCGACCCGCAGGACATGGCCCGAAGTCTCACCCTTCTGCCAGAGCTTCCCGCGCGAGCGCGAATGGAAGTGCGCAAGCCCGGTTTCGCGTGTCGCAGCCAAAGCCTCGGCATCCATGAAGCCGACCATCAGCACCGCCTGCGTCGCATGGTCGACGACCACCGCGGTCAGCAATCCCTTGTCGTCGAACTTGGGCATGAAGTCGCTGCCGGCTTCCCGGTCGGTACGCTCACTCACTCTCTTGGCCTTTCACATCGGAAACTGCGCGCCCTGTTGTTGCAAGATAACCACAAAGTCGACCCAAAATCGGACATTGTTGCAAATGCCTGTTTGATGATCGCGAAGTTTCGGGAACATATGCAGCGCAGGCAAATGAGGCCTGCCCACCGGAACAACGGTGCCATCAGAGCGCCAGGGTTCAGGGGGTCACCGGGTTCGCTGCCGCGATCGAGGGGTTGCGGCGCATCCGGGAACGATGAGGGATGGATCCGAGGTGCATGCTGGGGGGCTGCACCATGCCGCAAGGCCGGTCCGGTTATATTCGTCACGTGGCGCCCGGGATCGCAAGATCCCGGGCGTTTCGTTTCTACGGCGCGCTATCGGTCCTGCGCGCGTCGCGCGCTTCGTCGAGCACCCTCGCAAAACACGCGATGATTACGCTGCGGGCGCCGCCCCGCTTGAGCGCGCGGACACAAGCGGTGCTCGTCGCCCCGCTGGTCAGCACATCGTCGACCAATATGACATCGGCATCCGCGATCATGCCCGCGCGCGCGGGGCGCAGCGCGATCGCCCCGCTCAGCGTACGGGCCCGTGCCTTCTTTCCCAATCCGCCCAGCGGCGGGGTCGCCCGATTGCGGACAAGGGCGTCAACGCACAGCGGGCCATGACCGAGCTGATGCAATTGGCGGCCAAGCAAGGCGGCCTGGTTGAAGCCGCGCTGCCATATCCGCCTGCGGTGCAGCGGCACCGGTACGATCACCCGGTTGCCCATTGCTGGCGGGAGGCGCGCCGCGATCAGCCGCGCGAGCAATGGGGCCAGCGCGATCCGGCGACCGTGCTTGTACGCCAGCACCAGCTTGCGCGCCGTATCGGTATAGAGCGTGCCCGCTGCGATCCCGTCGTGAAGCGGAGGCGTAGCCAGGCAGACCGCACAGGATGCCCCCTCGCCCGGCCCGGTGCTGGCGAACGGGCGCTGGCAGGACACGCAGCAAGGCTCCGACGGGATTGACAGATCCTCCCAGCAGGCAGCGCACAAACCGCCCTGTTCGCCCACGCCCCCGCCGCATGCTGGGCAGCGCGGGGGATAGACGAAATCCAGCACGGGCGCGAAGCTGTCGCGCAGGAGGCGGCTTGTCGACACCTTGCGATGGTGCGCCGCTTGCACGGCGCTGGCAAGCGCGGCAGGGCAATGGGCGATGACCAGCCATGCTCCCCCGCGCATCTTTTCCCGCCAGCGCCGGATTGCCGGGTTGCGCCGCGCGCGCGTTCGCCAGGCACATCGCGATGCCGCGCGCTACCTGCTCGACGACATGGTCGAGGACGTGCTCGACCGGCTCGAATTCATCCGCCTGTCGCCCGGCCGCGTGCTGGTGATCGGCGACTGGACCGGTACTCTCGCGCTGTCGCTGCGCGGCGCGGGGGCCGAGGTCGACGAACACGATGCCGCCAGCCTGGACGAGGAACGTCCACTCGACGGCGGCCCCTACGACCTGATCGTCAGCCTCGGATCGCTCGACCGCGTCAACGATCTGCCCGGCGCGCTGCTCCACCTCCGCAATGCGCTGGCCGAAGACGGACTGATGATCGCCAGCTTTCCCGGTGCGGGCAGCCTGCCGCACCTGCGCCGCGCGATGCTCGCCGCAGAGCCCGATCGGCCCGCGGCGCGGATGCATCCACTGATCGACAACCAGGCTGCCGCCGGCCTGCTTCAGCGCGCGCTGTTCAAGCGCCAGGTGGTCGACAGCCATACGCTCACGGTGTCGTTCGGAGGGCTGCACCGGCTGGTGTCCGACCTGCGCGACCAGGGCCTGGGCAGCGTTCTGGCCAGCGCCGCCCCGCCGCTCGGCAAGGCCGCGCTCGAACGCGCCGAACACGCCTTCATGAAGCAGGCGAACAACAAGGGCCGCGTGCTCGAAAGCTTCGAGATCCTGACGCTGACTGGCTGGAAAGACTAGCGAATTGCCTAGCGCAGGCTGGCCTGCGCTGCCGCGAGCCGCGCAATCGGCACGCGGTAGGGCGAGGCGCTGACGTAATCGAGCCCGGTCTTCTCGCAAAAAGCGATGCTCGCCGGATCGCCGCCATGTTCGCCGCAGATGCCCAGCTTGAGCCCGTCGCGCGTCGCGCGCCCGCGTTCGGCGGCGAGTTCGACCAGCTGGCCGACGCCGTCGATGTCGAGGCTGACGAAGGGATCGCGTGCGAAGATGCCCTTGTCGACATAGGTCGTCAGAAAGCGGCCCGCATCGTCGCGGCTCACGCCCAGCGTCGTCTGTGTCAGGTCGTTGGTGCCGAAGCTGAAGAATTCGCCCACTTCGGCGATTTCGCCCGCCATCAGCGCGGCGCGCGGCAGTTCGATCATCGTGCCGACGAGATATTCGAGCGTCGTGCCGGTGGCGGCGAACACTTCCCTGGCCACGCGGTCGACGACATCCTTGAGCAGTTCGAGCTCGCGCCGCGTGGCGACCAGCGGGATCATGATCTCGGGCACCGGCGCATCGCCGCTGTCCACGGCGACCTGGCAGGCGGCCTCGAAGATGGCGCGCGCCTGCATTTCGTAGATTTCGGGATAGGTGATCCCGAGCCGGCAGCCGCGATGGCCCAGCATCGGGTTGAATTCATGCAGCTCGCCCGCGCGGCGGCGCAGCTTTTCGATATCGACACCGGTGGCCTCGGCCAGCTCCTCGAACTCGGTATCGCCATGCGGCAGGAATTCATGCAGCGGCGGATCGAGCAAGCGGATCGTGCACGGCAGGCCCGCCATGACCTCGAAGATCGTCACGAAGTCGCTGCGCTGTTCGGGCAGCAGCTTATCGAGCGCGGCGCGGCGACCGGCCTCGCTATCGGCGAGGATCATCTCGCGCACCGCGCTGATGCGACCGGCATCGAAGAACATGTGCTCGGTGCGGCACAGGCCGATGCCTTCGGCGCCGAACTGGCGCGCCATGCGGCATTCGGTCTCGGTTTCGGCATTGGTGCGCACGCGCATCCGGCGATGCTTGTCGGCCCATTCCATCAGCGTGCCGAAATCGCCCGCCAGTTCGGGTTCGATGGTGGCGACTTCGCCCGCCATCACCTGCCCGTTGGCGCCGTCGATGGTGATGACATCGCCTTCCTTGAGCTCGCGGTCGCCGATGGTGAGCGTGCGGCCTTCGCGCGCGATCGACACTTGCGATGCGCCGGACACGCAGGGGCGGCCCATGCCGCGCGCCACCACGGCGGCATGGCTGGTCATCCCGCCGCGCGCGGTGAGGATGCCGGTGGCGGCATGCATGCCGTGAATGTCCTCGGGGCTGGTCTCGACGCGCACGAGCACGACCTTCTCGCCGCGATTGGCCCACAGTTCGGCAGTGTCCGCATCGAGCACGATCTTGCCGCTGGCCGCGCCCGGCGAGGCCGGCAGGCCGGTGGTCAGCACGTCGCGCGGCGCTTCGGGATCGAGCGTCGGGTGGAGCAGCTGGTCGAGCGCCATCGGGTCGACGCGCAGGATCGCGGTCTTCTCGTCGATCAGGCCCTCGCCGACCATGTCGACCGCCATCTTGAGCGCCGCCTTGGCAGTGCGCTTGCCATTGCGCGTCTGCAGCAGCCACAGCTTGCCCTGCTGCACGGTGAACTCGATGTCCTGCATGTCGGTATAGTGCCGCTCGAGCAGGTCGAACACGCGCGCGAGTTCGGCGAAGGCCTCGGGCATGGCTTCTTCCATGCTCGGCTTGTCGGCCCCGGCCAGTTCGCGCCGCGCTTTGGTGAGGTATTGCGGCGTGCGGATGCCCGCGACCACGTCTTCGCCCTGCGCATTGACCAGCCATTCGCCGTAATAGGCCTTCTCGCCGGTGGACGGATCGCGGGTGAAGGCGACGCCGGTGGCGCTGGTGTCGCCCATATTGCCGAACACCATCGCCTGCACATTGACCGCGGTGCCCATGTCATGCGGGATGTCGTTGAGGCGGCGGTAGATCTTGGCGCGCTCGGTATCCCAGCTGTCGAAGACCGCGCTGATCGCGCCCCACAACTGCTCGACCGGGTCCTGCGGGAACGGCGAGCCCAGCTCGCGCTCGACGATCGCCTTGTATTCGGCGACCAGCACCTTCCACTCTTCGGCGCTCAGCTCGGTATCGGCGTAATAGCCCTGGTCTTCCTTGGCGATTTCGAGCGCTTCCTCGAACAGGCCGTGATCGACGCCGAGCACGACATCGCCATACATCTGGATGAAGCGGCGGTAGCTGTCCCAGGCGAAGCGTTCGTCGCCGCTGGTGTTCGCCAGCCCGGCAACGGTGTCGTCGTTGAGGCCGAGGTTGAGCACGGTATCCATCATGCCGGGCATTGACACTGCGGCGCCCGAGCGGACCGAGACGAGCAGCGGATCGGCGGCGTCTCCGAAGCCCTTGCCCACGGTCTTTTCGACATGGTTCAGCGCGGCGGCGACATCATTGCGCAGCTTGGCGGTGAAGTCGCTGCCGCCGGCGAGGTAGGTAAGGCATTCCTCGGTCGCGATGGTGAAGCCCGGCGGGACCGGCAGGCCGATGCTCGCCATTTCGGCGAGGTTGGCGCCCTTGCCGCCGGTCACGGTCTTGTCCTTCTGCCTTGCATTCGTATGCGGCGCGTTCCCGCCGAAGGTGAAGACCGTGTCGTTACTCATCAAGGCAATCCCTACAACTTGGACCACATGGACCACGGTCCATGGAGCAATAATTCATCAGCCCTCGATGCGGCTGAAATCGGCGACTTTGTGCACCGCAGCACGGAAGCGCGCAAGCAGGTCGAGACGGTGCGCCCGCTTGTTTTCTTCATCCGCATTTACCGTCACTTCTTCGAAGAACCGGTCGATCGGCGCCCGCAAAGCGGCCAGTGCGGCCATGGCGGCGGAAAAGTCTTCCGCTGCAATGGCTCGGCTCGCTGCCGGTTCCGAATTTGCCAAGGCATCCATGAGCGCCTTTTCGGCCGGTTCGGCCGCGTAGGAAAGCTCGCTGGCGTGGCGCTGCTCCATCTTGGCCGCGACCACTGCCTTCAGATCGGGATCGTCGACAATCGCCAGCGGGTCTTCCTCGCCCGTCCGCGCGATTTCGCCTTCGGCGCCGTGCCAGTCCTCCTTCTTGAGGATATTGGCCGCACGCTTGTAGCCGGCGAGCAGGTTGGCGCCGTCTTCGCTGTCCATGAAGGACTGGAGCGCATGCACGCGGGCAAGCAGGCGGACAAGGTCGTCCTCGCCGCCAAGCGCGAAGACCGCATCGATCAGGTCGTGGCGAACGCCTGCCTCGCGCTGCTGGACCTTGAGGCGGTCGGCGAAGAAGTCGAGGAGGTCGCCTTGGGCAACGCCGAAACGAAGGTCGTTGTCTTGTACGATGCGGATAACACCCAGCGCCGCACGACGAAGTGCGAAGGGGTCTTTCGATCCGGTGGGCTTCTCATCGATCGAGAAGAAGCTGCGCAGCGTATCCAGCTTGTCCGCCAAACTCACCGCCACCGTGACCGGTGCGGTCGGAACGTCGTCGCTCTGCCCCACCGGCTTGTAGTGATCGCGGATCGCGTCGGCGACGGCGTCGGGCAGGCCCTCGGCGCGGGCGTAATAGCCGCCCATCAGGCCCTGTAGCTCGGGAAACTCGCCGACCATTTCGGTGACGAGGTCGGCCTTGGCGAGCCGCGCGGCCTGTTCGGCCATGTCGGCGAGGTCTTCCCGGCTCAAGCCGTCACCCCCGCGCAGGCGGGGGTCCAGCTGGCCTGAATTGCCTGTACCACCGCCGTTATCTGGATTCCCGCCTTCGCGGGAATGACGGGTGTTGGGTTTGACGATTTCTTCCTCGACCAGCCAACGCGCGAGCTTGGCGACGCGTTCGACCTTGTCGGCCACGGTGCCCAGCTTTTCGTGGAAGGTGATCCGCTCCAGCCCCTTGGCGTGTTCGGCGAGCGTCTTCTTGCGGTCGACGTCCCAGAAGAAGCGCGCATCGGACAGGCGCGCGGCGAGGACCTTGCGGTTGCCGTCGACCACGCGCGCGCCGCCATCCTCCGCCTCGATATTGGCAGTGCAGATGAACGCGTTGGCGAGCTCGCCCTTTTCGTCCTCGCAAACGAAGTACTTCTGGTTGACGCGCGCGGTCAGCTGAATCGTCTCGGGCGGGACCTCGAGGAAATCCTCCTCGAACCGGCCGAGCAGCGGAACGGGCCATTCGGTCAGGCCTGCGTTCTCGATCACCAGCCCCTCGTCCTCGACGAGGCGGAGGCCGGCTTCACTGGCGACCTTGGCGGCGCCCGAGCGGATCAGGTCCTGCCGTTCCTCATGGTCGACGATGACATGCCCCGCGCGCAGCTTCATCGCATAGTCGTCGGCATTGCCGATGGTGATGTCGCCCGAGTGGTGGAAGCGGTGCCCCAGCGTGACCGCACCGCTGGTGACGCCGTGCACTTCGCAGTCGACCACTTCGTCACCCAGCAGCGCGACAATGCCCGACAGCGGGCGCACCCAGCGCAAGGATTCGGTGCTGATCGAGGCACCACCCCAGCGCATCGACTTGGGCCAGCTGAAGTCGCGGATAATCGCCGGAATCGCTTCGGCGAGCAGGTCCGCTGTCGCGCGGCCGGGTACGTTCTTCACTGCGAAATAGGTTTCGCGGCCCTTGACCTCGCGCGTTTCGAGATCGGCCTTGGCGACGCCCGCCTTGCGGCAAAAACCGTCGACCGCCTGATCGGGCGCGCCGATGGGCGGGCCCTTCAGTTCTTCGCTGACGGCCTCGGTCGCCAGCGGGAGCCCGCGTGCGATCAGCGCGAGGCGGCGCGGGGTCGACCAGACGGTGATCTCGCCCGCTTCGACACCGGCGGCATCCATTTCGCGGCGGAACAGCTTTTCGAGTTCGGCGCGCGCGCCAGCCTGCATGCGGGCGGGGATTTCTTCGCTGCGCAGTTCGAGGAGGAAATCAGACATAATCCCACTCCGTCGCCCCTGCGCAGGCAGGGGCCCAGATAAGGGCGTTGGCGAGCTCCTCAGAGGGCAGATAGGCTCCTGCCTGCGCAGGAGCGACGGGAGCGGGTAAACGGATCATTTCGACCACTCCGGATATTTCTCGGCCCAGGCGGGCGCTTCCTTCGCCATATGCGCTTCGCAGCTGCCGCGCGCGAGGTCGCGGACGCGGCCCATGTAGCTGGCGCGCTCCTGCACGCTGATCACGCCGCGGGCCTGCAACAGGTTGAAGATGTGGCTTGCCTCCACCGCCTGTTCGTAGGCGGCGATCGGCACGTCATTGGCGAGCGCGTTCTTGCACTCGGCCTCGGCCTTGTTGAACAGGTCGAACAGCGCGTCGGTCTCGGCGACCTCGAAGTTCCACTTCGACATCTGCTTCTCGTTCTCGAGGAAGACGCCGCCATAGCTCACGCCGCGATCGTTGAAGGCGAGATCGTAGACGTTGTCGACGCCCTGGATATACATCGCCAGGCGTTCGAGCCCGTAGGTCAGTTCGCCCGCCACCGGCTTGCAGTCGAACCCGCCCATCTGCTGGAAATAGGTGAACTGGGTGACTTCCATCCCGTCGCACCAGACTTCCCAGCCCAGCCCCCAGGCCCCCAGCGTCGGGCTTTCCCAGTCGTCCTCGACGAAGCGGATGTCGTGCTTGAGCGGATCGATGCCGATCACTTCGAGGCTCTTGAGATAAAGGTCCTGGATATCGGGCGGGCTCGGCTTCAGGATCACCTGATACTGGTAATAATGCTGCAGCCGGTTGGGGTTCTCGCCATAGCGCCCATCGGTCGGGCGGCGGCAGGGCTGGACGAAGGCGGCGTTCCACGGCTCGGGGCCGAGCGCGCGCAGCGTCGTCGCGGTGTGGAAGGTGCCTGCGCCCATGCGCATGTCGTAGGGTTGTAGGATGAGGCAGCCCTGCGCGCTCCAGAAATCGTGCAGCGCGAGGATCATGTCCTGGAAGGAATTTTGCGGATTGCGGTCCATGGCGCGGGGCAATGGCGCAAGGTGTTTCACCGGTCAATGCCGCAGCGCGGCGCGCTTCCCCGGGCAATATGCCAGCGCGGCTTGGCAAGCAGCCCCAAGCGCCGGTATCCCGCAACGCCCAACCGAACGGAATCATCGCGCATGCCCATATCCAAGCTACGTCCGGCGCTGCTGTCGCTCGCCCCGCTGGCCTTCGTCCTGCAGGGCTGCGCCAGCTACCCCGCGGCCGAAAGCCCCGCCCCGCCGCCCGCCCCCGTTGCCGAACCTCCGGCGCCCACGGGCCCGGGCCTGTGGAAGGTCGCCGACGAAGACACGACGATCTATCTCTTCGGGACCGTGCACGCGCTGCCCGAAAGCGTCGAATGGTACCGCGGGCCGATCGAGCAAGCGCTGGCGCAGACGCAGGAACTGGTGACCGAGATCCCCAGCGGCGCCGCGCTCGATCCTGCAGCGCAGCAGCAGGTAATGACCAAGGCGCTGCTGGCCGACGGGCGCACGCTGCGCGACCTGCTGGGCGAGGATGATCGCGCGAAGTTCGAAGCCGCGCTGGCCGGGATGAACATGCCGCCCGCCGCCTTCGACCAGTTCGAACCGTGGTTCGCGGCCATGACGCTGTCGATCGTCCCCCTGCTCCAGGCCGGCTACAAGGCGGAAAGCGGGGTCGAGATGAAGCTGGAGGAACTCGCCCCGGCCAGTGCGGCGCGCGGCGCGCTCGAAACGCTCGAATGGCAGATCGAACTGTTCGACACGCTGCCGGTGGAATTGCAGGTCGCCTTCCTGATGGTCTCGGCCGACAATATCGACGACATCGTCCCGATGATGGACCGCATGGTCGAAGAATGGCTCGATGGCGATGCCGACGGGCTGGCCGCGCTGCTCAACGAGGGGCTGACCGATCCGGTGCTCGCCAAGGCGCTGCTCTACGATCGCAACGAGCGCTGGGCCGAATGGATCGATACGCGGCTGGATGAGCCCGGCACGGTGTTCGTTGCCGTGGGCGCGGGGCATCTGGCGGGCGCGATGAGCGTGCAGGACTATCTCACCGGCCGCGGGCTGGCGGTGACCCGCGTGCAATAGCTGTCCCATCGTCGGACCGCGGGCTTTTCCCGGCTTGCGCGGCCGCGCGTTCCATGCAGACAGGCCTTGTGACGTTTCGCTTATCCTCCCGGCCTGCCCGCATGCTCGGCCTTGCGCTGGCGCTGCTGCTCGCCGCTTGCGACAGCACGCCCGATGCCGCCAAGCCCGATGGGCCGCACCCCGCATTATGGGAAATCACCGATAGCGCGGGCGCAGTCGAGGGATGGCTGTTCGGCACGATCCACGCGCTGCCCGACGGGGCCAAGTGGCAATCGCCGCGGCTGACCGAAACGCTTGGCGATGCCGACATGCTGGTGGTCGAAGTGGCCGATCTCGGCAATGGCGAGGACCTGTCGAAGCTGTTCGAGCAGATGGCCTTCGACCGGCGCGAGGGGCCGGTGATCGAGCGGATCGATCCCGCGCTGCGCGGCGAATTCGAGGAACTGCTGGTCAAGGCCAAGGTCCGCCGGAGCTATTTCGACCCGATGGAAAGCTGGGCTGCGGCGCTGGCGCTGGCGCAGGTCGCGCAGACCAACAAGGCGGAAAACGGCGCCGACCGCGTGCTGCTGGCCGCCTTCGACCAGCGCGAGGTCGTCGAACTCGAGGGCGCGCGCGCGCAACTGGCCATCTTCGATACGTTGCCCCAGACCGAACAGCGCGACCTCCTCAATGCCGTGATCGAGGAAGCGCGCGAATATGGCGACAAGGGCGATACGCTGGCCAACGCCTGGTTGGGCGGCGACACCGACCGGCTGATCGAGCTGACGCGGCGCGGGATCCTCGCCGACCCCGAACTTGCGCAGGTCCTGCTGTATGACCGCAACCGGTCCTGGGCGGCGCAGATCGAGAACCTGCTTTCCGCCAGCGAACGCCCACTGATCGCGGTGGGCGCGGGCCACCTGCTCGGCGAACGCGGTCTGCCCGCCCTGCTCGAAAGCCGCGGCTACACCGTCAGCCGCCTCGAATAGCGCCGCCCGGCAGGCGATGCCGCTTGCTTTTCACGCCCGCCCTGCGTATGCGCGCGCCCTTCGGCACCATGGTCATCCCTGGAGGCGTGGTGGACCGAGCAACCAAATAGCATTCGAAAGGTAAGTGCCATGAGCGACGCTCTGACCCTGCCGGCCGAGGCGCGTGAACGGGCTGGCAAGGGAGCCTCCCGTCAGCTGCGCCGTGAAGGCCGTGTCCCCGCCGTGATCTACGGCGGCAAGGAAGACCCCATCATGATCCACGTCGAGGAGAAGGAACTGGTCAAACAGCTGATGACCGGTCACTTCATGAACTCGATCGTCGAGGTCGAAATCGGTGGCAAGAAGGTCAAGACGCTTCCCAAGGACGTCGCTCTCAACCCGGTCACCGACCGTCCCGAGCACGCCGACTTCTTCCGCCTCGCCAAGGGCGGCAAGATCGAAGTTTCGGTCCCCGTCGTGTTCCTCAACGAGGAAGCCAGCCCCGGCCTGAAGAAGGGCGGCGTGCTGAACGTGGTCCGTCACGAGCTGGAACTGGTCTGCGACAACGACAAGATCCCCGGCGAGATCGAAGTCGACGTCACCGGCAAGGAAGTCGGCGATTCGATCCACATCAGCGAAGTGCAGCTGCCCGCCGGCAGCGAAAGCGCGATCACCGATCGCGACTTCACCATCGCCACGCTGGTTGCTCCCTCGGCGCTCAAGAAGGCCGAAGGCGATACCACGCAGGACGGCGAAACCGATCCGCAGGATGTCCCCGCCACCGAACAGGGTGTCGACGAGGACGCTGCGCAGGAACAGGCAGACAAGAGCGAGTAATCGCCTCTTGCCTCACCGCAACGAAGCGCCGGTCCCGCGAGGGGCCGGCGTTTTGCGTTTGGCCCCATGGTCGCTAGAGGACCCCGCATGCAGATATGGACAGGCCTTGGAAATCCCGGACCGCAATACGCCATGAACCGGCACAATGTCGGCTTCATGGCGGTCGACGTCATCGCCGCGATGTACGATTTCGGCCCGGTCCAGAAGAAGTTTTCCGGCTGGGCGCAGGAAGGCCGGATCGGCACGCACAAGGTGCTGCTGCTCAAGCCCGCGACCTTCATGAACGAAAGCGGCCGCGCGGTGGGCGAAGCGCTGCGGTTCTACAAGCTCGACCCAGATGCGCTGACGGTGTTCCACGACGAGCTCGACCTTGCCGCCTTCAAGGTCAAGGTCCGCATGGGCGGCGGGCTGGCGGGCCATAACGGGCTGCGGTCGATCAACCAGCACCTCGGCCCCGATTTCCGTCGCGTGCGGATCGGCATCGGCCATCCGGGATCGAAAGAGCGCGTCCACGGCCATGTGCTGGGGAATTACGCCAAGAGCGAAATAGACCCGCTAGCCGACATGCTGGCGGCGATGGCGGCCGAAGCAGAATGGCTGGCCAAGGGCGACGACGCCCGCTTCATGAACGATATCGCGCTGCGCCTGCAGGACTGAAGCGGCAACAAGTCGAAATGTCCCGGTCGGAGACAATCGTGCAAAGACGGTTCGAAAAGTTCGAATGTTCCATTATCGCCGCATTCGAATAATTCGGGGATCATTCATGCGCCTGTTGCAGACAGCACTTCTCACCGCCAGCCTGCTGGTCACGGCCACTTCCGCGGCGGCGATGACCCGCCCGCCCAGCGATTCGGGTGGCGGAAACGGCAGCGGCGGAACTGCGGTTCCCGAACCGGGCGCGTTGGCGATGATGGGGACCGGTATCGCGGGCTACGGTGCCGCAGTGGCGCTCTACCGCCGCAAGAAGCGCAAGCGGGGCGGCTAGCTTCGGTCCGGCGCGGCGGCTTTCGAACCGCTGGCCAATCGGGGCATTTGACGGCATGCTTCCGCAGAAGGGAGACTGCCATGCCTGATTTGACCCGCCGCACCCTGCTTGCCGGAGCCGCCGCCACCGGGGCGCTTGCCGCCACTGCCGTCCGGGCGCAGGACGACAAGCTGATCCCCGCGCCCGACCTGACGGGCAAGGCGATCCTCATCACCGGTTGCTCATCGGGCTTCGGGCGCCTCGCCGCCGAACATTTCGCCCGCGCCGGAGCGACTGTCTTCGCCACCATGCGCAACACGCCGCGGCCCGAAGCCGAGGAGCTGATGCAGCTGGCGCGCGACGAATTGCTCGACATCCGCGTGATGCGGCTCGACGTGCTGCTCGATCACGAGGTCAGCGAAGCCGTCGCCAGCGCCGAGCGCGAAATCGGGCGCGGGCTCGACGTGCTGGTCAACAATGCCGGGATCGGCATCACCGGCCCGGTCGAAGTCCAGGACATGGAAGCGACCAAGCTCGCCTTCGACACCAACGTGCTCGGCTACCACCGGCTGGCCCGCGCGGTGCTGCCCGGAATGCGCGCGCGCAAGCAGGGCCATATCTTCGCCGTGTCGAGCCAGCTCGGCCGGGTCATGGTACCCTATACCGGACATTATTCGGCGACCAAGTTCGCCGTCGAGGCGATGTTCGAACAGCTCGCTTACGAACTGGTCCCGCACAATATCGGCGTGACCGTGATCGAGCCGGGTGGCTACCCGACGCAGATCTGGGTCAACCGGAACCGCTATTCGCAACAGCTCAAGGACCGCGCCGACCAGACGCATCTGGACGGGTACCCCCAGATCGTCGCAGGCATGGGAACGGCGGACGGTTCGGGCCGCAGCGCCGATCCGATGGATATCCCGCGCGCGATGATGCGGGTGCTGGGCATGGTGCCGGGGAGCCGGCCGGTACGCCTGCCGGTGAGCGGCGGAGCGATCCCGCAGACCGCGATCAACGAGGTCAGCGCCAGGACGCAGGTCGGCTGGCTGGGCGAAAGCGGCTACGGCCCGCTGATCAAGGCGGTGCACAACGTCTGACGCTCTGGCTATTCGCGTGCGGCGCGGCTAAGGCGCGCGCCACACACATATACCGGAGTTTCTGATGGGTTTCCGCTGCGGGATCGTCGGCCTGCCGAATGTCGGCAAGTCCACCCTGTTCAACGCATTGACCGAGACGCAGGCCGCGCAGGCCGCGAACTATCCGTTCTGCACGATCGAGCCGAATGTCGGCCAGGTCGCGGTGCCGGACGAGCGGCTCGACAAGATTGCCGCGATCGCCAAGTCGGCCAAGATCCTGCCGACGCAGCTGGCCTTCGTCGACATCGCCGGACTGGTCAAAGGCGCGAGCCAGGGCGAAGGGCTGGGCAACCAGTTCCTCGGCAATATCCGCGAGGTCGATGCGATCGTGCATGTGCTGCGCTGCTTCGAGGATGACGACATCCAGCATGTCGCCAACAAGGTCGACCCACTGGCCGATGCCGAAGTGGTCGAGACCGAATTGCTGCTGGCCGATCTCGAAAGCCTCGAGAAGCGCGTTCCCGCTGCCGCCAAGCGTGCCACCAGCGGCGACAAGGAAGCCAAGCTGATGGCCAGCGTGCTCGGCCAGGCGCTCGAGCTGCTCAAGGACGGCAAGCCTGCGCGGCTGACCGAGCCCAAGGACGAGGAAGAGGCCCGCGTCTTCCGCCAGGCGCAGCTGCTGACCGCCAAGCCCGTGCTCTATGTCTGCAACGTTGCCGAAGAAGACGCTGCCAGCGGGAATGCGCTGTCCGAACTGGTTTTCGCCAAGGCCAAGACGGAAGGCGCCGAAGCTGTGGTGGTCTCGGCAGCCATCGAAGCCGAACTGGTCGCGATGCCCGTCGAAGATCGCGGCGAATTCCTCGCCGAACTGGGGCTGGAGGAATCGGGACTGAGCCGGGTGATCCGCGCCGGCTACAAGCTGCTCGGCCTGCAGACCTTCTTCACCGCCGGTCCGAAGGAAACGCGCGCCTGGACTTTCCCCACCGGGGCCAAGGCACCAAAGGCCGCGGGCGAAATCCACACTGATTTCGAGCGCGGGTTTATTCGCGCTGAAACAATTGCCTACGATGATTACCTTGCACTGGGCGGAGAAAGCGGTGCGCGCGAAGCGGGCAAGCTGCGCCAGGAGGGCAAGGAATATCTGGTACAGGACGGGGACGTCCTGCTGTTCAAGTTCAACGTCTGAGGTCACTTCCATGAACCGGATTGCCGCCGCCCTCGCCCTCGGTCTTGCCAGCGTGCTGGGCGGCTGCGCCGCCTATGCCGATGCGCCAGTCGCCAGCATGGCGGTGGCCCAGCAGCGCGAACCGGTAACGATCCTGGTATCGATCGACGGCTTCCACCCGGACTATCTCGAACGCGGGCTGACCCCGACGCTCTCGCAGCTGGCCAGCGACGGTACGCGCGCGGCGATGCGGCCGTCCTTCCCGACCAAGACCTTCCCCAATCACTGGACGCTGGTGACCGGCCTGGTGCCCGATCATCACGGCATCACCGCCAACCGCATGGAAGATGCCGCGCGCCCCGACGATCCCTTCACCATGGCCACAGTCGATCCCTATTGGTGGAGCGAAGCCAAGCCGGTCTGGGTCGAGGCCGAGGAAGCGGGCATCCGCAGCGCCGCAATGTTCTGGCCCGGCTCGGCCGTGGCCTGGGGCGGCACGGCAGTGCGCTACGGCCCGGTGACCGATGGGACGATGGCCAGCGACTGGCAGGCCTTCAGCATGCAGGTTTCGAACACCCAGCGCGTCAATTCGGTGCTCGACTGGCTGCGCCGGCCGGCCGAAATCCGTCCCGAATTCGTCACGCTCTATTTCGACACGGTCGACAGCGCGGGCCATGGCGCGGGGCCGGCTAGCGAGGAAACCGACGCCGCGCTGCGCGATATCGACGGGCACATCGCCAGTCTCGTCGCCGGGCTCGAGACGCTGGGCCAGCCCGCCAACCTGGTGATCGTTTCGGATCACGGCATGGCTGCGACAGGCTCGGACCGGGTCATTGCGCTGGCCGATATCGTCGATCCGGCGCTCTACCGGCTGGTCGAAGGCGGCGCCTATGCGACCTTCCAGCCCACGGAAGGCAATACCGCGGCGCTCGAGGCGGCCCTGCTGCGCGATCACGCGCATATGGAATGCTGGCGCAAGGGCGAGATCCCGGCGCGCTTCCAGTACGGCACGCATGATCGCATCCCGCCCTATCTGTGCCTGCCCGATACCGGCTGGACGATTTCGGCCACGGCGCCGGGCGCACAGTGGAGCGGCGGCAGTCACGGGTACGATCCCTTCGCGCCGGAAATGGCATCGCTGTTCATTGCCCACGGGCCGGCCTTCCGCAGCGGCGTGACGCTGGACGGCTTCCAGAACACCGCGGTCGCGCCGCTGCTGCGCCATCTTGTCGGCTTGCCGCAGGCAGCACGCTCGGATGGCGACCTGGGCGATGTCAGCGGTGCTCTCGCCCAGCAAAATTAAGCGCCGGGCGGAACGAGACCGCCCCCACCCCGTTGCCAATCAAAGCTCAACGGGGAGACAGATGTGGTCGACAAGTCGGAAAAATTCAGCACTTTGGTGCGCGTCGGATATTTCAGCCGCGCCATCCTCTATTCGGTGCTCGGCCTGATCGCGCTGACCAGCGCAGGCCGTATCAGCGAAGGCACCAACGGCATTTTCCAGGCGATCCGCGATTTCCCGCTCGGCACCGCCATCCTGTGGCTGATGGTGGTGGGATTGCTTGCCTATGCACTGTTCCGCTTCGCCTCGACATTCTTCGATATCGAGAACCACGGGACCGACACCAAGGGTTGGGCGGTAAGGCTTGGCCATGCGGGTAGCGCAATCGGCCACCTCGCCCTCGCCTATTCGGCCTACAAATTCGCCAGTTCCGGCAGCGACAGCAGCGGTGGCGGCGCACGGGACGCGGCTTCGGGTGTCCTGTCGATGGAGTTCGGCGGCGTGGTGCTGGGCCTGCTCGGCATCGCCTTCTTCGCAACTGCGATCTTCCAGGCCAAGAAGGGCGCGACCGGCAGCTTCATGAACCGGATCAGCGGCCGCGCACCCTCGCAGACCCGGATCGTCGGCGGCATCGGCTATATCGCCCGCGCCGTCGTCTTCCTCGTCATCGGCTGGTCGCTGTTCAAGGCCGGTTTCCTGTCGGGCGGCTCGGATCAGGTCAAGACACTGGGCGATGCCGTGGCGAGCCTTGCGGGCGAAGGCATCATCTTCACGCTAGTGGCGATCGGCCTGCTGGCCTTCGGGATCTTCAGCCTCGTGCTGGCCCGCTACCGGATCATTCCCGACATGGGTTCCGACGGCCGGGTCCCGCAGTTCCGGGCGTAGTTCCACCACCCATCCAACGCATCAGGCGCGCGGCTTTAAACCCGCGCGCCTTTTCGCGTTAAAGGGCCGCGGCTGCATTTCCATGTTGCGTCGCTCGCGCGATTGATCCATTGCATTTTGCAATGCAGTTCTACGAAGACATCGCCATCGGGCACAAGCAGGCCTTCGGCCGGTATGAAGTGACGCGTGAAGAGGTGATCGACTTCGCCTCGAAATACGATCCGCAACCCTTCCACCTCGATGACGAAGCCGCGGCGCAAACCCATTTCGGCCGCATCTCCGCCAGCGGCTGGCACACCTGTGCGATGACCATGTCGATGTTGGTCGCCAATCTCACCAAGCACAAGCAGGCGGGGCTCGGGTCACCCGGGGTCGACAAGCTGCGCTGGAAGAAGCCGGTTTATCCGGGCGACACGCTGCGCTGCGAAAGCGAAGTGATCGAGAAACGCCGCAGCGCCTCGCGCCCGGAAATGGGCATCTTCAAGAGCCATCTCACCGTCTTCAACCAGAATGACGAGCCGGTCATGGAAATGGTTTCGAACGGGCTGATCCGCACACGCGACCCGGAAGGGACCGACTAGCTCAGACGCCGCATTGCGCGATGCCCGACTTGCGATAGACCACCTGGTCGTTGGCATTCGAGATCGTCAGCGTGGCGGGGAAATCGCTGACTTCCGGAGCCACTTCCTCGCCCGCATCCTCGTCGATCTCCAGCGTCATGGAATAGGCCGTCCCGTCATACTTGCTGCGCGCAAGATAGGGAAGTTCGGCGCTGCCCTTGTCGGCAGCCAGCGTCTGCATTTCGCCATCGCGCAGGAAATGCCCGGTTTCGGCCATGGCCAGCGCCACCGCCGCCAATCCCCCGCCCGCGGGCGCAAAGCTGCAGCCTGCGCCGTAGAGGTCGTATTCCTCGATCTCGCGATAGCGGATCGCGCCGGGTTCGAGCTGTTCGGGCGGCGGCGTCTGGTGCGCCTCCACTTCCGCCACGGCGGCAGCCCGCTCTTCCTCGGTCGGCTCGTCCGCACAGGCCGCCAGTCCCAGCGCCAACAGGAGCGGTATGGTAATGCGCATCAATGCCTCCCGAACAGTTTCTCGACGTCTTCCATCGATAGTTTGACCCAGGTCGGCCGGCCGTGATTGCACTGGCCTGAACGCGGGGTGCGTTCCATTTCGCGCAGCAGCGCGTTCATTTCGTCGACCCGCAGCACGCGTCCCGCGCGGACCGAGCCGTGGCAGGCCATCGTTGCCAGAACGAGATCGAGCTTTTCGCCGAGCAGCAGCGCTTCGCCATTGAGCGCGAGGTCGTCATCGATATCGCGCAGCAGCTTTTCCGGATCGGTGCGTGCGATGGCGTGCGGCAGGCTGCGCACCAGCATGGCGGAGGGGCCGAAGCGTTCGAGCGCGAGGCCGTGTTCGGCTAGCTTGGGCGCCGCCTCCTCGAGCCGATCGCAGCTGGTTTCGTCGAGTTCGACCACTTCGGGGATCAGCAGGGCCTGGCTGCGCGCGACCGCTTCTTCCGCCCCCGCCGCGCGTAAGCGTTCCAGAACGAGGCGTTCGTGCGCCGCGTGCTGGTCGACCAGTACCAGCCCGTCCTGCGCCTCGGCGACGATATAGGTGTTGGCGACCTGACCGCGGGCAATGCCCAGGGGATAGTCCGCCGCGGACGTATCCGCCGGTACCGCTTCCTCGGCCCGGCCACGCGGCTCGGCCATGGTGCCGCCCTCGCCCGCGTGCCAGGCCCGGCCCGGCTCGGCCACGCCGGTGGCAGGCGCGGACCAGTCACGCCCTTCGAAGATCGAGCGCAGCGCGGGTGACGGCTCCTCGGGCACGGGTTTCTGCTGCCAGCGCGCCATGGCACCCGCGTCGGGGCTTTGCGCACTACGCTTGTCGCCCGTCGCCAGCGCGCGGCGCAGACCCGAGACGATGAATCCGCGCACGCCCTGCGCATCGCGGAACCGCACCTCGGTCTTGGCGGGGTGGACGTTCACGTCGACTTCTTCTGCCGGCAGGTCGAGGAACAGCGCCAGCACCGCGTGGCGATCCCGCGCGAGCATGTCGGCATAGGCACCGCGGACTGCACCGGTGAGCAGGCGGTCCTTCACCGGGCGGCCGTTGACGAACAGATACTGGTGGTCGGCCACGCCGCGATTGTAGGTCGGCAGCCCCGCGATCCCGGTAAGGCGCATTTCGCCGCGGTCCATGTCGATCGCGACGCCGTTGTCCTTGAGCTCGCGCGCGATCAGCTGCGCGACGCGGTTGGCCAGCCCTTCCCCGCCCTGCAGCGCGAAGATCCGCCGCTCGCCGTGATCGAAGCTGATCGCCACGTCGGGCCGCGCCATGGCAAGCCGCATGATCACGTCCTTGCAGGCGGCGTATTCGCTCCGCGCCGTGCGCAGGAACTTGCGCCGCGCGGGGATCTTGCCGAACAGGTTTTCGACCCGCACCCTCGTGCCGGGCGGCAGCGCGGCGGGGCCTTCGGCGGCGACCTCGCCGTGATCGACCACCCGTTTCCAGCCCTGCTCGGCACCGGCCGGACGGCTCTCGATCGTGAACCGGGCAACGCTGGCGATGCTCGGCAGCGCCTCGCCGCGAAACCCCAGTGTCGCGACCTGTTCGATCGCCTCGTCCGGCAGCTTCGATGTCGCGTGCCGTTCGAGCGCCAACGCCATTTCGTAGGGGTTCATCCCGCAGCCGTCGTCGGTCACCTCGAGACTGGTCAGTCCGCCTTCGACCAGCTTCACCGCGATCCGCGTAGCGCCGGCGTCGATCGCGTTTTCGACAAGCTCCTTGAGCGCCGAAGACGGCCGTTCGACCACCTCGCCCGCAGCGATGCGGTTGACCAGATTCTCGGGCAGGCGGCGGATTTGCGGCATGGGTAAATCGTTCTAGCGGTGAAGCGCCGCGATTCCGAGGCAATGCGTTCACCTATCCCCCACGGGAATAGCGGAAAATTTTGGCATTCGCGCGATAATCTCGCTAAGGCTCGCCCACCATTTCCTGCTGGAGAGGTGCGAGCGGGTCGCTCCCCTTCGCCGGATCACGCGACACAACGGAAAATCGAACGAAAATGGGCTTCTGGAACAATCTCTTCAAATTCGGCGTGCAGAACATGGCGATCGACCTCGGCACCGCCAACACGCTGGTTTACGTGCAGGACCAGGGTATCGTCCTGAACGAACCGAGCGTGGTTGCGCTCGAGACGATCAACGGCATGAAGCGCGTCAAGGCCGTGGGTGACGATGCCAAGATGATGATGGGCAAGACGCCCGACAGCATCGAGGCCATCCGCCCGCTGCGCGACGGCGTGATCGCCGATCTCGACGTGGCCGAAGAGATGATCAAGCACTTCATCCGCAAGGTAAACGGGCGCAAGAGCCTGATGCGCTATCCCGAAATCACCATCTGCGTGCCGTCGGGGTCGACCTCGGTCGAACGCCGCGCGATCCGCGATGCCGCATCGAATGCGGGTGCCAGCCAAGTCTATCTCATCCTAGAACCGATGGCCGCGGCGATCGGTGCCGACATGCCCGTGACCGAACCGGTCGGCAGCATGGTCGTCGACATCGGCGGCGGCACAACCGAAGTCGCCGTGCTGTCGCTGCGTGGCCTCGCCTACACCACCTCGGTCCGCACCGGCGGCGACAAGATGGACGAAGCGATCGTTTCCTATGTCCGCCGACATCACAACCTGCTGATCGGCGACAGCACCGCCGAGCGGATCAAGAAGGATTTCGGCGTCGCACGTCCGCCCGAAGACGGCGTGGGCGAAAGCATCACGCTGAAGGGCCGCGACCTCGTTAACGGCGTGCCCAAGGAAATCACGATCAACCAGGGCCACATCGCCGAAGCGCTGTCCGAACCCATCGGCGCGATTGTCGAAGGCGTGCGCATCGCGCTGGAAAACACCGCGCCCGAGCTGGCGGCCGACATCGTCGACCAGGGCATCGTGCTCACCGGCGGCGGCGCGCTGATCGGCGGGCTGGACGAATATCTGCGCGAGGAAACCGGCCTGCCGGTCACCATCGCGGAAGATCCGCTGTCCTGTGTCGCTCTCGGCACGGGCCGCGCAATGGAGGACCCGATCTACCGCGGCGTCCTGATGACGGCTTAGGAAAGGCAGGGGAATGGCGCCGACAGGCTCACGGCGCTCGGGGTATTCTCGCAGGGCGCAGTACAATCTGTTCACCGGATACGTGATCGCGGGCATCGGCGCGCTGATCGGCGCGATCCTGCTTGCGCTTTCGTTCTTCCAGCCGCAGCTGTTCGGCGGAGTGCGCGGCGCGGCGCAGGGCAGCCTGTCGCCGGCCACCGAAACCGCCGCCACGGTGCGCACCGGATCGAAGAGCGTCTGGGAGAACATCAGCGGCTATTACCGCGCGGGTTCGAAGAACGCGCAGCTCAAGCGCGAAATGGAAATCGCGCGTATCCGGCTGCGCGAGGCCGAGGCGGTGAAGCAGGAAAACGTCCGCCTGAAGGGCCTGCTCGACCTGCACGAGGCCGAGACCAAGCCCGTCGCGGTGGCGCGGCTGGTGGGTTCGTCCGCCTCGAGCACGCGGCGGTTCGCCTATCTCGGCGCGGGCAGCGACGATGGCGTCGCGGTCGGAATGCCGGTGCGTTCACCGCGCGGTGTGGTCGGGCGGATCCTCGAAACCGGCAGTTCCAGTTCGCGCGTCCTGCTGCTGACCGATACCGAAAGCGTGCTGCCGGTCCGCCGCGCGGGCGATGAAGTGGTCGCTTTCGCCGAAGGCCGCGGCGATGGCTTGCTGCGCATCAAGCTGATCAACCTCGGCATCAACCCGCTGGAGCCCGGCGACCTGTTCGTCACCAGCGGTGCGGGCGGCTATTATCCGCCAGGTATCGCCGTGGCGATACTGACCGAGACGACTGATGATGGCGGTCTTGCGCGGATTGTCAGCGATCCGGCGGCCGCGGACTACGTCAGCGTGGAACAGATCTACGAACCCGAAGCGGCGCTGGGCGCGGAAACCCCGATCGAACGCGAGCTGACGGATTGATGGAGCGCAACGATCCACGGGCGCGCACCGATGCCTATGGCAGCCGGATAAACCGATCGCATTCGAACATGCTGGCCAATGCGGTGCCTTGGGCATCGATCATGGTCGCGTCCATCCTGCCGGTATTCCCCATCGCCACCGCGCTGCCGGTGGTCCCGCCGCTGGGGCTGCTGATGCTGCTGGGGTGGCGGCTGGTACGGCCGGGCCTGTTGCCCGTCTGGGCCGGACTGCCACTGGGCCTGATCGACGATCTGTTCAGCGGTCAGCCCTTCGGCTTCGCGATGTTCGTCTGGTCGCTGATCATGCTGGCGATCGAAGTGGTCGAGATGCGCTTGCCGTGGCGAGCCTTCTGGCAGGACTGGTTCACGGCGGGTTTATTGATCGTCGGCTACCTGTTCGCAGGCTGGCTCCTGTCGGGCGCGCAGCCCACCATCCATTCGCTCGTCGCCCTGGTTCCGCAACTCGTGCTCACCATCCTGCTTTTCCCGATCGCGGCGCGTTTCGTGGCCATGCTCGACCGCTTCCGGCTAACCCGCTGGAGAGCGCTGTAATGCGCCTGCGCCGCCGTGCCCGGCCCCGCGAGGTCGTAACCCAGTCGACGCTGGACAATGCCTTCGACCGGCGAACCTTTGTCATCGGCACCGCCATGGGCGGGCTCGGCGTGCTGCTGGCCGCGCGAATGGGCTATATCGCCATCGCTGAGAACGAGAAATACGAGCTCGAAAGCGAGAGCAACCGCGTCAACCTGTCGCTGATCCCGCCGCGGCGCGGCTGGATGCTCGATCGCAACGGCGCTCCGCTGGCTTCGAACCGGGCCGATTTCCGCGTCGACATCATTCCCGATCGCACCGAAGACCCCGATGCGACGATCGACGCGCTTACGACCATTCTCAATCTCGACGACAACCAGGCCGCCGATATCCGCAAACGGGTCGACGATGGGCCCGGCTACCAGCCCGTCGAGATCGCCTCGGGTATCAGCTATGACGAATTCGCCGCAGTTAGCGTGCGCCTGCCCGACCTACCGGGCGTGGTTCCGCAGCGCGGCTTTTCGCGGTTCTACCCGACCGGGCCCAGCGTCGGCCATTTGCTCGGCTATGTCGGTCCGGCCAATGCCGAGGAATACGAGGAGCAGGACCGCAACCCGCTCTTGATCACGCCCGGGTACAAGATCGGCAAGGATGCTCTGGAAAAGCAGTTCGAGCTCGACCTGCGCGGTGTGCCCGGCGCGCGCCGGGTCGAAGTCACCGCTTCGGGACGGATCATCCGCGATCTCGAGACCCGCGAAGACGTCCAAGGCGATCCCGTTCGGCTGACGATCGACGGCCCGCTGCAGGACTACGCGGCGCGCCGCATCGGCCTCGAAAGCGGCTCGGTCGTCGTCATGGATTGCGAGACGGGCGACCTCTTGTGCATGGCGTCCATGCCCAGTTTCGACCCCAACAGCTTTTCGCAAGGCATCGGGCGCGTCGAATACGCCATGCTGCGCGAAGACGAGCGCGTGCCGCTGCGCAATAAGGTGCTCAAGGGCCTCTATCCCCCCGGCTCGACGGTCAAGCCGATGCATTGCATGGCCTTCCTCGATGCGGGGATCAAACCCGACGAGGCGATCATGTGCGGTGGCGGGCGGCGGATCGGCAACCGCTTCTTCAATTGCTGGAGCAACCACGGCCGGGTCGACATGGCGAAAGCCATCTATCAGAGCTGCGACAGCTATTTTTACCATTTCGCGCAGCAGATCGGTTTCGCCAAAGTCGCCGAATGGGCGCACAAGATGGGTCTGGGCGAGGAATTCCCCCTCCCCGTGACCAGCCAGTTCTACGGCACCGTGCCCTCCCCCGAATGGAAGCAGCGCAAGCACGACAGTGCCTGGCAGCCCTATGACACGGTGAATTCCTCGATCGGCCAGGGTTACTACCTGACCAACCCGCTGCAGCTGGCGGTGATGAGCGCGCGGATGGCGACCGGGAACAGGGTCATGCCGCGCCTGCAGCTGACCGGCGAAACCCCGCAGTTCGAGCATTTCGATTTCAGCCCCGACGAGATCGGCTATGTCCGCCAGGCGATGAGCGACGTGGTCAACGGACCGGGCACCGCCGGGCGTGCGCGCCTGCCGTTCGACGACATCAAGATGGCCGGCAAGACCGGAACCGCGCAGGTCGTCTCGCTCAGCGTGTCCAATGGCCGGACCGGCCCCTGGAAGTATCGCGACCACGGATTGTTCGTGTTCTTCGCACCCTTCGACAAACCGAAATACGCCGGCGCGGTGGTGATCGAGCACGGCGGCGGCTCGGGCGCGGCCTATCCCATCGCCCGCGATGTGATGACCTTCATGTTCGACCCGGCCAAGGGCATGGACGCACTGCGCCCGCTCGAAGAACAGTGGGGCGGCAGCGCGCAGGAACGGCTGGATGCGAAATACCGCGCCTATGCCGCCGCGCAGGGTGAGGCGGTGCCCCCGGCGCCCTCGCGCGACGAGGATATCTTCGACCAGGTCGAGGCCGAAGCCCGCGTCGCGGCCCGCCAGCCCGAAAGCATTGCCGAAGAAGTCGGCCCCTCGCGCGTCGATACCCGTTCGCCCGAGGAAGTGTCGCAAGCCGCAGCCAGCGCGCGGGCGGACGCCGCGCAGGGCGATCCTGCCGCGACCACGCCGGACACCAGCGAATGAGCTCGATCGTTCCTGCGCCGATCGCGCGGCAGCCCTGGCAGATGCTGTTCCCGCTGTTCGTCCTGATCGCCTTCGGGGCGCTGGTCCTGTTCTCGGCGGCGGGTGGCAGCTGGGATCCCTACGCCTCGTCGCACGTGATCCGCTTCAGCGTGTTCCTGGTCATGGCGTTCGTCCTCAGCCGGTTCTCGCGCGAGCTGGTGCTGTTCTTCGCCTTCCCGATCTATGGCGTCGTCCTGGCAATGCTGCTCGCGGTGGAGGCGATCGGTTTCGTCGGTGGCGGCAGCCAGCGTTGGCTCAATCTCGGCTTCATGCAGCTGCAACCGTCCGAGCTGATGAAGCCCGCGGTCGTGCTGGTTCTTGCGCGCTACTATTCCACATTGCCGGTCGGCATGGTCCCGACGCTCGGCGCGCTTGTCGTGCCCGGCCTGCTGATCCTGACACCCGTGGCGCTGGTGCTGCTGCAACCCGATCTGGGCACGTCGCTGGCGATCGTCTTCGGCGGGTCGATGGTGATGTTCGCCGCCGGCCTGCCGCTGCGCTGGTTCATCGGTGCGGCTGCGGCGGGCGCGGTTCTGGCGCCGATCGCGTTCTTCTTCGGTCTGCAACCCTATCAGCAGAAGCGCGTATTCACCTTCCTCGATCCCGAAAGCGACCCGCTGGGTGATGGCTATCACATCACCCAGTCGAAGATCGCCATCGGTTCGGGCGGTTTCTCGGGCAAGGGCTTTAACGAGGGTTCGCAGAGCCATCTCAACTACCTGCCCGAACCGCATACCGATTTCATCTTCGCCACCATGGCGGAAGAATGGGGTTTCCTGGGGGGGATCGTGGTGCTTGGCGCTTTCGCGATGATCCTGCGCTGGGGCCTGTCGGTCGCGCGCGCCAGCAGCGACCGGTTCGGGAAGCTGATCGCGCTGGGCATGACCGCGACGATCTTCTTCTATGTCGCGATCAATTTGATGATGGTCATGGGGCTTGCCCCCGTGGTGGGCATCCCGCTGCCGTTCATGAGCCATGGCGGCAGTTCCATGCTGACCAACATGATCTGCATCGGATCGCTGATGTTAGTCCACCGCTGGAACCGCAAGGCGCCGCGCACCGGGCTGCTGCGCTAAAGCTCGACCAATCCCAGCTTGAGCGCGCGCACCGTCGCGGTGACCCGGTCATTGGTGTCCAGCTTGTCGAAGATCCTCCGGGTATAGGTGCGTACGGTTTCGGGCGAAATGTCGAGGATCGTTCCGATATCGACCGACGACTTGCCCCGCCCCATCCATTCGAGCACCTCGCGTTCGCGCTCCGACAGCGAGACAGACGCCCGGCCGCCATCCATGATCTTGCAGATCTGGAGATGCGCCGCGAGCAGCAGCGAATGGATCTGCTGCAATTGCTCGTTCGAGAAATCGGCAGGGTCGCGCTCGAATCGCATCGAGCAATAGGCATTGCGGTTGCGCGGGCCGAACACGGCGAAACCGACCCAGTTGTCGACCCCCGCAGTGACGGTTTCCTCGAAGAACCGCTCGGCTTTCGGGTCGCCACGGCCGAGCTCGATCGCGTCGCGCCAGACCAGCACCGGTCCGTATTGGAACGTCAGTCGCGGAACCGGATCGATCTCGCGCCACGCACCACTGACGTAGCGCCGCTGGAATTCGAGCGGATAGTCACGCGACCAGATGAAGGTCTTCTTGGAAGTCTGCGATTCGAAGATCGGCGTGAAATGGTAGCTGAACCAGGTGGCACCATTGTCGAGGCAGTTTTCGTAGACGAATTCCAGTATGGCCTCGCAATCGGCCATCTTGGCAATATCTGCCGCAAAATCCCACATCGCCTAATCAGCCCAAGTGCTTGTCCCCAAATTGAGGGACTGCACATGTATCAGATTCGACTGCATAAGGACAACCAACGAACCGAAGGTGACGAAGGTAGGGCTAGTCGCTGGAGAACCAGGACATCTGACAGAATGACGCCCGAAAACCATTTGCAGCAAATACACGACGGCGATTTTGCATCGTGCGGCAGCTGCAGCTTCGACACCTGCTGCCCCAAGATTCGCGACCTCGTCCTGTCCGCCGTGCGTCACGCCCAGGCCCGCGACAAGCCGATGACGGTCTGGGATCTGCCCAACGCGACCGACCTCACGCTGAAGGCCGCCTACGCCGCGGTACGGAATCTGGAATGCGAGCGACTGCTGGTGATCGGCGACTGGTCGGGCCACCCGTTCGATGCGGTCCTGGCAGTGGCGGAGCCGGCGTCGGACACGAACCGGCACCAGCGCGCGGCATGATGCGCATTTAGGGCTTTTCATCCGCGAGAAGCCCGCTATATGAGCGCCTCCCGAGTCGGGAACGCCCCTTCCACGGGGCCGCGGTACGCCGCAGTGTGGACGCATAGCTCAGTTGGTAGAGCAGCTGACTCTTAATCAGCGGGTCCTAGGTTCGAACCCTAGTGCGTCCACCACCTTCCCCATTCCGTCATACCCCACACGCCGGTCCAACGACCATGGCTTTGCGCGCGAGGATGGTTTGTCACACTCGATGTGATACTCGCCATTGGCAATCACATTACGATGTGATACCTCACCCGCCATGGATACGATCGAAAAAGTTCGCACACTCGTCTCGCAGGGCCTGATGACCCGCGCCGGGCTCGCCCGGGCGGCTGGCTTGCACGCCAACACGCTGCGCGACTGTGCCGAGGACAGCTGGAACCCGACCTCCGAAACGCTCGGCAAGCTCGAGGCTTTCCTCGAAGCCAATGACGACACCCCGGTTATCGTCGGCGCCGAGGAGATCATCGACGAGGCACGCAATGGCCGCATGTACATCCTCGTCGACGATGAGGACCGTGAGAACGAGGGCGATCTGATCATCCCCGCGCAGATGGCCACGCCCAGCGCGATCAATTTCATGGCCACGCATGGCCGCGGGCTGATCTGCCTGTCGCTTGACCGCAAGCGTGTCGAGGCGCTCGGGCTCGAACCGATGAGCCGCGACAATCGCGAAAGCATGCAGACCGCCTTCACCACCTCGATCGAGGCCAAGGAAGGCGTCACCACGGGCATCAGCGCGGCCGACCGGGCCCGCACGGTCACCGTGGCGATCAATTCGGCCAAGGGTCCGGACGATATCGTCACCCCGGGTCATGTCTTCCCGCTCGCCGCGCGCGACGGCGGCGTGCTGGTCCGCGCCGGCCATACCGAGGCGGCGGTCGACATCTCGCGCCTTGCCGGGCTCAACCCCTCGGGCGTGATTTGCGAGATCATGAACGAGGACGGGACGATGGCCCGCCTCGATGACCTGATCGGCTTCGCGCGCAAGCACGGCATGAAGATCGGCACGATCCGCGACCTGATCGAATACCGCATGCGGCACGACCACCTCGTCGAACGCGTGGCCGAGGACGGCTTCGAATCCGATTACGGTGGCGACTGGCGCCTGATCACCTATCGCAACACGGTCGACGAAAGCGAAAGCTACGTCCTGCAGAAGGGACATGTGGTCGAAGGCCAGCCCACGCTCGCGCGCGTCCACCCGATCTCGATCTTCGATGATGTCCTCGGCAAGCCCGGCCCGCGCAAGCGTACGCTGCAGCGCGCAATGCAGGCCGTAGGCGATCATGGCTCGGGCGTGATCGTGCTGATCACCGGTCGGCCCGCGGGCAATCGCGGCTACAGTGAAAGCGATTCCCAGCGCAATGTCGGCATCGGCTCGCAGATCCTCGCCGATCTCGGGATCGACGACATGATCCTGCTCAGCAATTCGCAGCCCAATGTCGTCGCGATCGAAGGCTACGGCCTCAACATCGTCGACCACCTGCCCATTCCGGAGTGACCCCCATGGCCCGTTTCCTTATTGTCGAAGCCCGTTTCTACGACCATCTCAACGACATGCTCGTAGCCGGCGCACGCGCCGCACTCGAAGCGGCGGGACACGACGTCGATGTCCTCACCGTGCCCGGCGCACTGGAAATCCCCGGCGCGATCGCGCTGGCCTCGGAAAGCGGCCAGTATGACGGCTATGTCGGCATCGGCGTGGTCATCCGCGGCGAGACCTACCATTTCGAGATCGTCGCCGGCGAAAGCGCCCGCGGGATCATGGCACTGACGATGGATGGCATGGCCATCGGCAACGGCATCCTGACGGTCGAGAACGAGGACCAGGCGTTGGTTCGCGCGGACCCCAAGCAAAAGGACAAGGGCGGTGAAGCCGCGCAGGCAGCCATGGCTCTCCTGAAGCTGCAGGAACGCTTCGCCGGCTAACGCGCCCCGTCGAGGAACTCGTCGAGGCCCAGCGGGGCGAATGGGCCGATGATCAGCTGTTCGAACACGCCGATCCCTTCGGACCCATCGCTTCCCGTAACCAGGACGGGAACCTGGACATGCAGGTTTTCCGGAGCCAGCGGGTCGCAATCGGCCAGCACGATGTCTTCGCGTTCGATCCTGAGCGGGCCGTGGTGCATGCCGTGGCCCCACTCGGGGCTGGTGTAGCCCAGACCGCGCATCTGGAACCGGCCAAGCGGTTCGAAAGTGACCTGTTCGGGCGCACCGCGTAGCGCGAGCGAGAGCGTGCCCCCCAGCGGCCAGCGCGTCCCCGGTTCAAGCCGGGTACGCATGCTGCCGTGCCCTTCTGCAACCTCTGCCGCGCCCGCGCCCTCCCCGGCCCATGCGGCGCGGGTGTTCCACGCCTTGCCGTGCTGGTCGTTGTTGACGTGGAAGAACAGGCTGCCGGCGGGGAAATTGATCGGCGTCCACTGCCAGAAAAAGCCGGGAAGCGGCGCACCGGGCATGGGCTGCGGGTCGCGCGCGCCGATCGGGCGGACACCCCAGCTGCGATCGCGCGTCCCCATCGAACCGGCTGCCAGGTCGTGCTTCTCGCCATCGACCTCGATCCATCCGGCATAGCGGCCGTTCTGGGTCATTCGCGTGTAATCCATGAAGGCGCGCGGGCCGATACGGTGCGTGAAGCGCGGCTCCTCGATCGGGAAGGCCCGTCCGGTGAAGGTGATGTCCGCCGCGACCCCTTCAAACGGTTCGACGCGCAGGCGGAGCACGTTGAGCGCCTCGACGATTTCGATGGAGATTGGCCCCACCGCCATCGCCATCCGCTCCATCCCCAGTTCCGCACTGGCGTGGACGCAGTGCTGGACCCCGTCGCGGACCACGGTGAAATGCGCATCGATGATGTCGAGATGCGGATAGACCCCCAGCGCGGCGGCGAAGAACCCGCTCCCGTCGGCGGCATAACCATTGAAGAAATAGCGGTCGTAGAAATTGCGATCGGTGCCCGAATAGGCCACCGGCTCGGCGGTCTGGTGGATCGGATACTCGTCTCCGCGGCTGAGAACCACTAGATCACCTCTTTCAATGCTTCGATACTGCCGCGCGCCTGCGCGAGCGAACAGGCGCCGCGCGCCATGGACAGGAAATTGGCATCCCCACGTTCGGTCCGTTCCACGAAGGCGGCGCTGAACACTGCGGTCGAAACCCCGTGGAGGAGCCCCAGTCGGTAATCGCGCTCGATCTCGTCGTGGGTCAGGGCAACGCCGCGCTCGCGCATTTCCGCGCGCCACAGGTCGAGCAACTCGCGCTCGTGTTCGCGCCATAGTCTTTCGCCCACGCCGCAGCCGATGAAGTAGCCGACATCGGTCATCGGGCGGCCGGCCGCGACGGTCTGCCAATCGAGTATGGCGATCGGTTCTTGCCCGCCGCGAATATCGAACAGCATGTTGTCGAGCCGGAAATCGCCATGCACGAGGCATTGCGGGGGATCCTCGCGCCCGAACCAGGCGGAACTCGCCTCGGCCAGCTGGTCGCATACCGCCATGCAGTCCGGGTCGAGACTGTCGGCGTAGCGCTCGCGGAAGATCGCCTGGGCCTGCGGATACATCGCGCCGAGCCGTTCGCGCAGGTCCGGCGGCGGTGCGATCCAGTCCGCCTCGAGCAATTCGGCACGGCCCCAGCTCGGCGCGTGGATCGCGGCCGCCTGGCGGATTGCCGCACGGGCGTCGGCGAAATCGCAGCCGGCAATCTGGTCTCCTTGCCGGGCGGGACCGACATCCTCGAACACCAGCAGGAAATCCGCGCCGGTCTCATCGGCATCCGCGAAGAAGACCCGCGGCGCGCGCACATCGAGCAGCGGCGCAGCCTCCCGGTAGAATGCCACTTCCTTGCGATAGAGGCCGAACATCGCGGCTGTCGTCCGGCTGGCAGTGTCTGCGGCGGGAAACTTGCCCGCCAGCGTCGGCGGCACATCGCCATCGCCCTCGATAAAGAACCGGACGCTGTCCCCGACCTGTCCGGTGCCGATCGGCTCCCAGCGCAGGGCAGTGACTCGCACGCCGAGCTGTTCGCCCAGCCACGCAGCCGTGACCTCGTCCGGATGTACCGGAAATCGTTCCAAGCCCCTCTCCCCCAAGAGCAATGAGGGAACGCTAGCGGGCGATATGCGTCCTGACAATCATGCAGGATACAACCCCATGAACGGCCCCCTCGAATGGATCACCTCCATCGGGACGGTCGCCGCCGCATCGATGATCGCCTTCGACCTCGGACGCCGGGCAACCGCGTGGGGCTTCGTGCTGTTCTGCCTCGTTTCGGCGCTGTGGATCTACATCGGGCTGACCGAAGACGCAGTGCCGCTCGCCGCGATGAACGGCGTGCTGCTGCTGATCAACGCCTGGGGCGTGTGGCAATACTGGTTCCACCCGAAGAACAGCGCCTAGCGCCGCTCGTGGCGGAAGCGCGGATCAGGAACCGATACGGCCGAAGCAGTGACGCCCGGCATAGGCCGCGCTGTCGCCCAGTTCTTCCTCGATCCGGATCAGCTGGTTGTATTTCGCCAGACGGTCCGAACGCGCGAGGCTGCCGGTCTTGATCTGACCGCAATTGGTCGCGACCGCGAGATCGGCAATCGTCGCGTCTTCGGTTTCACCCGAACGGTGCGACATGACTGCCGTGTAACCCGCGCGGTTGGCGATGCTGACCGCTTCGAGCGTTTCCGACAGGGTGCCGATCTGGTTGACCTTGACGAGCAGCGAATTGGCGAGACCCTGGTCGATCCCGTCGCGCAGGCGCTGCGGGTTGGTGACGAACAGGTCGTCTCCCACCAGCTGGACGGTGTTGCCGATCCGATCGGTCAGCGCCTTCCAGCCTTCGAAATCGTCTTCCGCCATCCCGTCTTCAATCGAGCGGATCGGATAGTCGCGGCACAGCTTGTCGAGATATTCGGCCATACCCGGCCCATCGAGCGACAGGTCCTCGCCCGAGATCCGGTACTTGCCGTCCTTGAAGAATTCGGTCGAGGCGCAGTCGAGCGCCAGCGCGATATCCTCGCCCGGCTTGAAGCCTGCCTGCTCGATCGAGGCCATGATGAAATCGAGCGCGTCGCGCGTGCTGGCGAGATCGGGAGCGAAGCCGCCCTCGTCGCCCACTGCGGTGGCGAGGCCTTTCTCATGCAGCTTCTTCTTCAGCGTATGGAACACTTCGGCGCCCCACCGGACCGCTTCGGCAAGGCTGTCCGCGCCGATCGGCATGACCATGAATTCCTGGATGTCGATCGGATTGTCGGCATGTTCGCCGCCATTGATGATGTTCATCATCGGCACCGGGAGGACGTGCGCCGAGACACCGCCGATATAGCTGTAGAGCGGCAGGCCGCGGGCATTTGCCGCCGCCTTGGCCACCGCCATGCTGGTGCCGAGAATGGCATTTGCGCCCAGGCGCCCCTTGTTCGCCGTGCCGTCGAGAGCGATCATCGAAAGGTCGATGTCGCGCTGGTCCTCGGCATCGAAGGCGCCGACCAGCAGATCGCTGATTTCCGTGTTCACCGTGTCGACCGCCTTGGTCACGCCCTTGCCGAGATAGCGCTCGCCGTCACCGTCGCGCAGTTCGACCGCTTCATGCGCCCCGGTCGATGCGCCGCTCGGTACCGCGGCCCGGCCGAAGCTGCCGTCGTCGAGCAGGACATCGACTTCTACCGTGGGATTTCCGCGCGAGTTGAGGATTTCGCGGGCGTGAATGTCGATGATCGCGGTCATGGTTGGTGACGCTCCCGGCATAGGTGTTGTAATTAGCTAAGACACTCCCGATCTGGGAGTCGCGGAGGCTCTATGCGCCGGAACATTGCTGCGCAAGTTGCGTTGCACCATCGAAGGCGTATCGCCGAACCAATACAGACCGAGGGGAAGGACAAAACGATGGCAGACACACCCGCAGCCGGCGCGCCGAAAAAGCGCAAGACCCCGGCCACCAAGACATCCGCAGCCAAGAAGACCAAGGCTGCCAAGAAACCCGCAGTACAGGAGACAGCCCCCATGACCGACACCGCTACTTCGACCGACCATCGCAGCGAAGCCAAGTCGCGCTTCAACGCCGCGCTTGAAGAAGCCAAGGCCGGTGCCGCCGCGCTGAAGGCGGAAGGCAAGGACCGCGCGAATGCCTATCGCGAGCAGGCGAAGGGCAAGGGCAACGACTGGACTGCCGATGCCAAGGCTGCCGGCGAAGATGCCAAGGTCAAGGGCGTCGAACTGGCCACCGAAGGCAAGGTCAAGGCAGGCGAAGGCCTCCGCTCGCTTAGCAAGATGGTGAACGAGAACGCCTATCAGATCGACGAGAAGCTGGGTGCCAAGTACGGCGACTACGCCCGCAACGCTTCGAAATCGCTCGACGGCTATGCATCGCGCCTCGATGAGAAGAGCGTCGACGAGCTGGTCGAAGACGGCCGTGAATTCGTCCGTCGCAGCCCCGGCAAGGCGATCGGTATCGCCGCAGTCGTCGGTTTCATGGTTTCGCGCCTGTTTCGCGGTTCGCGCTAAGGACTGTGACGACGGGGGCATACATGCGCGATGACAACACCGAGCGGGCCGCGGATCATCCCGGCCCGCTCGATCTTCCCGATGGGCACGACGCCGATCCGGCGCCGACCGATGCGAACCAGCACCCATTCTCGCTGGTGGACGACGTCTTCGCACTGATCGAAGACGGCAAGACTTATGCCGAGGCGGAAGTCCGCTTCCAGAAAAGCCGCGCCGGTTTCGTCGGCAACCGCATCAAGGGTGCGATTGCCTTCGGCCTTGGCGCGTTCGGCGTGTTTCACCTTGCCTTGATCGCCGCGACCGTCGGGCTGGTCATCGCACTGGCTCCCATCGTGGGGCCGTGGGGTGCAACCGCTATCGTGACGCTGGCACTGATCGCTGCCGGCATCGCGCTGCTGTGGCTGCTGAAGGGCCGGCTCGACGATATCCGCGACGCTTTCGACGATGGAGAGAGCGAATGACCGATCGTCTCGCCCGTATGCTCGAAGACAAGTATCTGCGCGATTCCGCGCGGGCCCTGGTTGAAGCGGATATCGAACATCTCAAGACCGACGTGTCTCAGAAAAGCCTTGCCACACGCGCGATGGAGCGCGCCCGCGAAGGCGCGGCCGAGCTCTATGAGGAGGCCATCGACATCGCCGACGACAACAAGGGCGCACTCGCTGCCCTGCTTGCCGCAGTGGTCTTGTGGTTCGCGCGCAACCCGATCCTGGAGATGCTCGGCTTTGTATCCGACCATGACGGCGCAGACCGCGCTGATGACGACGATGCGGAACATTAGGCGCACGGCGCACGTTGGACTGACGAACAGCAAATTCGGAGAAACACCATGGCAGACACTGCAGAAACCAACGTCACGCCCATCAGCGCGGACAGCAAGCTGACCGACGAACAGAAGCGCGAAAAGCTGCGCGAACGCATCGAAGCAGGCGAACAGCGCAACGAGGAACGCACGCTGGCCGAACAGGCCAAGGATGCTGCCGATAGCGCAATGGAATTCACCAAGAAGCATCCCTTTGCAGTCGTCGGCGGGGTACTGCTTGCCGGCCTCGCAATTGGCGCGATGACGCGTCCGGGCCGCCGGATCGGGCGGCGTGGTGGTGCCTTCGCGGCGCTCGCGGCCGACACCGCCCTCGCCTATGGCGCACGGATGGTCGACGGAGTGCTCGATGGCGCGCAATATGCCGGGGACCGGATCGAAGACCTGGGCGAAAGCACCGCGACCACCGCACGTGGTCTGCGCCGCGACGCCGCTTACAAGCTCGATGTTGCCGGCGACGCGCTGCGCGCCTCGAGCCGCAAGGCCGGCCGCAAGGGCAGCCGCGCCTACCGTTCGTTGCGGACGCGCATCACCCACTGATCGCGTGAAACAAACCGATGCCGTAGCGGCGCGCCGGGCTTGCCTGTCGCGCCGCTTTCGCTATGTGCTGCACGCATTCCTCCCTCCCCATCGAGAAAGAAACAGCCATGGAAGAAAAAGAGAGCAAACAGACGCTCTACCTCGTCATGGGCGGCCGTGTGTCCGACCCGCGCAGCGTGACCTTCACAGATCCCGAGAGCCTGCATGTCGCGGGTGTGTACAGCACCTATGAAAATGCGGTCGAAGCGTGGCGCTCGAACGCGCAGCGCACCGTGGACGACGCCGAAATGAAGTATGTGATCGTCCACCTGCACAAGCTGCTCGATCCCGGCGCCTGATCACGCGATGGCCCATGTCGTCAGGCCTTACCGCGATGACGATGCCGAAGCGCTGGCCGGGATACTGGCGGCGGCGATCACCCGGATCGGCCCCGCCGCCTATTCTGCCGAGCAGGTCGCGGCATGGTCGGCGCGGCATCCGGGGGCCGCGCAGTACCGCCAGCGCGCGGCGGCAGGCAATGTGATCTTCGTGGCCGCGGATCCCGCCGATCTGCCGGTCGCGTATCTGCTGATGGAACCCGATGGTCATGTCGACCATCTTTATATCCATCCCGATCACACGCGGTGCGGACTGGCCACGCAACTGCTTGCCGCGGCCGAAACGCATGCCCGGCGCGAGGAGTTCAGCCGCCTCTACACCGAGGCGAGCGATCTTGCGCGCCCCGTTTTCGCCCGCGCAGGCTATGCGGCGACGAAAAAGCGCGAATTCGCCATCGCCCATGAGGGCCGGGACGTCCCGATCCACAATTGGGCGATGGAAAAGACGCTCAGATGAACTCGATTTTCTCGATCAGGTAGAACTTTTCGCCCGAGGGCACGGTCACTTCGACCTCTTCCCCGAGCTGCTTGCCGATCAGCGCGCGGCCGATGGGCGAATTGTAGCTGATCCGGCCCTTCCCCGCATCGGCCTCGGTCTGGCCGACGATCTGGTACCTGATCGGCTTCTCGTCCTCGTCCAGCAACGTCACCGTGGCACCGAAGATGACACGGTCGCCCGAAAGCGTTGCCGGATCGATGATCTGCGCGCGGCTGACCTTGTCCTCGATATCGGAAATGCTCGCCTCGACCTGGCCCTGTCGTTCCTTGGCCGCGTGGTATTCGGCATTTTCCGACAGGTCGCCATGCGCTCGCGCTTCCTCGATCGCATCGACGATCAACGGGCGCTCGGCGCGCAGGACCTTGAGGTCTGCAGTCAGCTTTTCATAGCCCTCGGCCAACATCGGCACTTTTTCCATGGGCTTGTGTCCTTCCTGTTCCAGCATTCCTTCCCGACAATCCTACCGCGGCCCGCAGCGTGCGGAACCCGGCCGGTTCGAATATGAGGAGGGATACGCGTGTTCTTCGTCAGCTATAATAGTCTTGCAACGAACGCACTTCAAGCTGGTCGGGCGAAACCTCTGCTATCGCCTGTGCAACGGCAAGGCAGGCGGCGGCGGTGGTATAATAAGGCAGCTTCTTTTCCAGCGCGGCTTCGCGGATCGACTTGCTGTCGAGCAATGATTGCCACCCCTCGGTGGTGTTGAAGATCAGCTGCACATCGCCGTCGATGATCGTGTCGACCACATGCGGGCGCCCTTCGGCCACCTTGTTGACCAGTTCGACGTCCACGCCCTGCTGCGCGAGATAGGACTGCGTGCCGTCGGTGGCGATGACGCGGAAGCCCTTGTCCAGCAGCGTGCGCACTGCCGGCACGATCAGCGGCTTGTCGGTGTCCTTGACCGATACGAACAGCGTACCCGACTGCGGCGGTGTCATGCCTGCACCCAGCTGCGACTTGAGGAAGGCCGCCGCGAAACCGCGGTCGATCCCCATCACTTCGCCGGTCGATTTCATCTCGGGCGACAGCACGGGGTCCGCCCCCGGGAAGCGCGCGAAGGGGAACACCGCTTCCTTGACCGCCATGTGGTCCGGGTTGAGATCGAACGGTTCGAACGCGCTCAGCGGCTCGCCCGCCATGACGCGCGCCGCGACCTTGGCGATGGGCCGGCCGATCGCCTTCGCGACAAAGGGCACGGTGCGGCTGGCGCGCGGGTTGACCTCGATCAGGTAAACCTCGCCATCCTTGACCGCGAACTGCACGTTCATCAGGCCGCGTACACTCAGCGCCACCGCCAGTTCGGTAGCCTGGCGTTCCATCTCGCCAATGATCTCGGCGGGCAGGCTGTAAGGCGGCAGCGTGCAGGCACTGTCGCCCGAATGGACCCCGGCTTCCTCGATATGCTGCATCACGCCGGCGATCCGCACCTCGGTGCCGTCGGCGACCACATCGACATCGCATTCGATCGCATCGCGCAGATACTGGTCGACCAGCACCGGGCTGTCGCCGCTGACATTGACCGCCGTGGCGATATAGTCGTCGAGCTGCGCTTCGCTGTCGACGATTTCCATCGCGCGGCCGCCGAGCACGTAGCTCGGGCGTAGCAGCACGGGATAGCCGATCCGCGCCGCGACCGCGGCGGCCTCGTCGCGGCTCTTGGCGATGCCGTTCATCGGCTGCTTGAGCTTGAGCTTGTTGATCAGCTTGGCAAAACGTTCGCGGTCTTCGGCAAGGTCGATCGCATCGGGCGAAGTGCCGAGGATCGGGATGCCTTCGCGTTCGAGCGCGGCAGCCAGCTTGAGCGGGGTCTGCCCGCCGAACTGGACGATGACCCCGACCACTTCGCCCTGCGACATCTCGACACGCATGATCTCGAGCACGTCTTCCTCGGTCAGCGGCTCGAAATAGAGCCGGTCCGAAGTGTCGTAATCGGTCGAGACGGTTTCCGGATTGCAATTGACCATGATGGTTTCGAACCCGGCCTCGGCCAGTGCGAAACAGGCGTGGACGCAGCAATAGTCGAACTCGATACCCTGCCCGATGCGGTTGGGTCCGCCGCCCAGGATCACGATCTTCTTGCGGTCGGACGGCATCGCCTCGTCCTCGGCCTCGCCGAAGCTGGGCGCTTCGTAGGTCGAATACATATAGGGCGTGATCGCCTCGAATTCAGCGGCGCAGCTGTCGATCCGCTTGTAGACCGGATAGACCCCGAGCTTGCGGCGCAGGTCGCGCACTTCCTGCTCGCTGGTGGCCCCCGCCATGGCACGCAGCGCGTCATGCAGCAGCCCCGAACGCTTGGCCTGCGTCTCGCCGAGCCCGCCGGCCACACCGACCGAGCGGACCGCGAGCGTGGCCAGGCGCTTGTCGGAGAAGCCCATCGCTTTCAGCCGGCGCATTTCGTCCGCCGTATTGGGCAGGCCGTTGTGCGCGATCATCTTCTCTTCGTAGATGATCGCTTCGATCTGGCGCAGGAACCACGGGTCGAAACCGGTAATCCGGGCGATTTCCTCGACGGTGAAATCCTCGCGGAAGGCTTGCGCGATCTTGAGGATGCGGTCGGGCGTCCGCTTTGACAGCGAGGCGGTGATGACCTCGCGGCTGACGCCTTCGAATTCGGTGATGCGGTTGAACCCGTCGAGCCCGGTTTCGAGCCCGCGCAGCGCCTTCTGCATCGATTCGGCAAAGCAACGGCCGATCGCCATGACCTCGCCGACCGATTTCATCGCGGTCGACAGCTCGTTCTTCGATCCCTTGAACTTCTCGAATGCGAAGCGCGGGATCTTGGTGACGACATAGTCGATCGTCGGCTCGAAGCTGGCCGGGGTCGCGCCGGTGATCTCGTTCTGGATTTCGTCCAGCGTATAGCCCACCGCCAGCTTGGCGGCGACGCGCGCGATCGGGAAGCCGGTGGCCTTCGATGCCAGCGCGGAGGAACGCGACACGCGCGGGTTCATCTCGATAACGATCAGGCGACCGTCGGCGGGATTGACCGCGAACTGGACGTTCGACCCGCCGGTTTCGACACCGATCTCGCGCAGCACGTTGATGCTGGCGGTGCGCATGATCTGGTATTCCTTGTCAGTCAGCGTCAGCGCGGGCGCCACGGTGATGCTGTCGCCGGTATGCACCCCCATCGGATCGACATTCTCGATCGCGCAGATGATGATGCAATTGTCCTTGCGGTCGCGCACCACCTCCATTTCGTATTCTTTCCAGCCGAGGAGCGATTCCTCGATCAGGACTTCGGTGGTGGGCGAGGCATCGAGCCCGTCGCGGACGATCCGTTCGAACTCGGCCTTGTTGTACGCAATGCCGCCGCCGGTCCCGCCCAGCGTGAAGCTGGGGCGGATGATCGACGGCAGGCCGGTGCGTTCGAGCACCGCATAGGCCTCGTCGACCGTGGTGGCGACGCCGCTGCGTGCGCTTTCGAGGCCGATCTTGTCCATCGCCTCGCGGAAACGCTGGCGGTTCTCGGCCTTGTCGATCGCATCGGCATCGGCGCCGATCATCTGCACGCCGTATTTCTCGAAAGTGCCGTCGTTGAACAAAGCCAGCGCGCAGTTGAGCGCGGTCTGCCCGCCCATCGTGGGGAGCACCGCGTCGGGGCGTTCCTTCTCGATGATCTTGGCGACGATCTCGGGCGTGATCGGCTCGACATAGGTCGCGTCGGCCATTTCCGGATCGGTCATGATCGTGGCGGGGTTGGAGTTGACCAGGATGACCCGGTAGCCCTCCTCCTTCAGCGCCTTGATCGCCTGCGTGCCGGAATAGTCGAACTCGCAGGCCTGGCCGATGATGATCGGACCAGCGCCGATGACGAGGATCGAGGAGATGTCAGTGCGTTTGGGCATTTAGGTTAACCACTCAATGAAAATTGCTAAGGCTCTTTTGGCAAGGTCACCAACGCTCGCACCGCCCGCCTTCTCTGCGATCCAACTTAAGCTCCGCCGTGCATAGGCCAGAATAGAATTGACCCGAATTCGCGGCTTCTCGACCATCGACGAAAGCTGCTCAATCTCATTGATGGCGATTTCGCGATCGTCACCGAACGCTTCCCCAATTTCATTGCTTTGGGATGAGAGTTCATCTCTGAGATCAGCAAGTGACGCGACAGCCTGATCTGCTAGATCCTGATTGTCGGTGCGATTAACGATACGGTCTGAGGCTGGAATGCCTCGTGCTATGACGAGTTGATCCTCTAGACCGTTCATGTCGAAGTCCCGGTACCGAGAAATTAGTGAGTCAGGATCACGCAATTCCTGTTCGACCATCCTCGTACCCATTGGTGTTAAACAGGCGGCTCGCTTTTCAGCAATGATAACCAATTGACCAGGGTGCGCCTCAAAGGTGGCTTCGTCTAATTCAACAAGCTGGTTCAGGGCGAGACGAACAAAGCTTGCCGTAACGCCATTTCCAATCACGCCAGCAAGATACTCGGTTCGAACGACCTCTAATCCCTCGACGGCAACCGCTTCGTATAAATGATAGCGGACGAGGTTTATTAGTAGGTCCAGGGGGATAACCGAACTCACCCCAGCATCCCTACGAACTTCTCGAACAGGTAGAAACTGTCCTGCGGGCCGGGACTTGCCTCGGGGTGGTACTGCACGCCAAACGCCCGCTTACCCGTGATCGCGATGCCGCAATTGGTGCCGTCGAACAGCGAGACGTGGGTTTGCTCCACGCCATCGGGTAAAGTCTCGCCATCGACCGCGAAGCCATGGTTCATGCTGGTGATCTCGACGAGGCCGGTGCTTTCGCCCCACCCTTCCCCGACACGCTGGACGGGATGGTTGGCGCCGCGGTGGCCCTGGAACATCTTGGCGGTCTTCGCGCCCGCGGCGAGGCCGAGCATCTGATGGCCGAGGCAGATACCGAACAGCGGCACATCGCGTTCGAGCAGGCCCTTGATCACCGGCACGGCATATTCGCCCGTCGCCGCCGGGTCGCCCGGGCCGTTCGAGAGAAACACGCCATCGGGCTGCAGCGCGAGCACTTCGTCGAGCGTGATGCGCGCGGGCACGACGGTCACCTTGGCCCCTGCCTGCACGAGATTGCGGAAGATGTTGTCCTTGGCGCCGTAGTCGATCGCCACGACATGCGGCTTGGTGGCCTTGCCCTCGCCATAGCCGAAGCCGAGCTGCCAATGACCGCCGGTCCAGTCTTCATTGGCATCGCGGGTCACGCCGGGGACGAGATCGAGCCCCTCGAGCCCGCTCCATTTGGCGGCCTGTGCCTTCAGCGCCGGAAGGTCGAATTCGCCGCGCGGGCTGTGCGCGATCACCGCATTGGGCGCGCCGGCCATGCGGATGCGGCGGGTCAGCGCGCGTGTGTCGACGCCCGACAGGCCGATCTTGCCGTGATCCTTCATCCATTCGACAAATTCGTTCTGCGCACGGAAGTTCGAATGCGGGGTCACTTCTTGCCGCACCACGCAGCCCACCGCTCCGAGGCCGCGACTTTCATGGTCTTCCTCGTTCGCGCCGACATTGCCGATATGCGGGAAGGTGAAGGTGACGATCTGGCTGTCGTAGGACGGATCGGTCATCACTTCCTGATAGCCGGTCATCGCGGTGTTGAAGCAGACTTCGCCCACCGCGCTACCGGTGGCACCGAACCCCTTGCCCCAGATGACGGTGCCGTCACCCAGCACGAGGACTCCCGTCGCGCCTGAGGGTTGCGCGTGCGAAGATGCGGACAGGGCCATGGGCACTCCGGGTAAAAGTTTTCCAGCGATGTTGCTAAGCCTCAGCCGCTAGAGACGCGCAGCCGTTCCGTCAAGCGCAACACTTGGCTTTGCGGCAGCTTGTTCTACAGGACATATGAACCATCCACAGTCCAGCGCATAGAGGCCCCATGCTCCGCGAGAAAATCCAGTCCGAAACCGTTACCTCGATGAAGGCCAAGGACAAGGAACGCACGGCCGCGCTCCGCCTGATCGGCGCCAAGATCAAGGACCGCGACATCGAATTGCGCACCGCGGACAGCAAGCCCGACGATGACGCCATGGTCACCGACGTGTTGATGAAGATGGCCAAGCAGCGCCGCGAATTGATCGAGATGTACGAAGACGGCGGACGCACCGAACTGGCCGAAAAGGAAAAGGCCGAATTGGCGGTGATCGAGGAATTCCTTCCGCAGCAGATGAGCGAGGATGAAACGCGCGCCGCGATCGCGCAGATCAAGGCCGACCTCGGCGCGGAGGGGATGAAGGACATGGGCCGCGTAATGGGGGAACTCAAAGCCCGCCACGGCGCTACTCTCGACATGAGCAAGGCCAGCGGGCTGGTAAAGGAAGCGCTGTCATGAACCGATTGATTCTCGCCCTTCCGCTGGCGGCGGCGCTGTCCGCCTGCGGCAGCGCGGACGAACCGCCCACCGACCTTGAAGCCGCGCGCAGCGACGGCGAGGCGCAGGCGTTGGCGCGCAATATCGAAGCGGGCGATTTCCTCGACCTTGCGCTCGGTCCCAAGATCGCCGGGCCGCAGGGCGAGGAAGTGGAAAGCGCGCTTTCGAACGCGGAAGGCAATTTCGCCGACATGCGCAGCTTCGTCGCGTGCCCCGCTGCAATGGCAGTGTGCGATCCGCAGACCGCGCCGGAGGGGACCGTCTATACCTATGTCCACGTCGTATTCCCCGGCGAGGACAATGAAGCGGGCACCGGCAGCGGCGAAGCCAACGATTCGTCCGATGTCGAACGTGCAACGTCCTTCCGCATGACGCAGCCGGCGACCGGTTTCACTGGCGCGGCAGGCTATTCCAAGGATGAAGCGCTGGCCGCGATCGGCATGAAAGCGGACGTCGTCATCACCTGCGACGAAGGCGCGCTGGTATGGACGGTCAGCGCAGGCGACGGCGGCGACCAGTGGGAACAGGCCGAACCGCTGACCTTCTGGTGGCAATCGACCGTGCCGCCCGCGGGGCCCGCACCGGCCTATGCCATTCTCGCCAATTACACCCCCGCGACCGGCAGCGGCCCCTATCCCGCTGCGGCACCCGACGCAGTCAACGCCTGCCTGGCGCCATCACTCGACGGATCAGAGGATTGATCGCTTGACCAGACTGAAGAATTTCGCGGCACCGGTGGCATGCATGGTGCTGGCGGCTTGCGGGTCCAGTGAGCCCGAGCCCGTGCCGACCCCCACCCCCACCGTAGCCGCGCCGCGCACGCTGATCGGTGCCGATCTCGACCTGTCGACGCTGGGCGCGCGCATCGTCGGCCCCCAGGGGGCGGAGATCGAAACCGCTCTCAGCAACGGCACCCGCCAGGTGGGCACGCTGGTGAGCTATGTCGCGTGTCCGGAAGGCATCGAGACCTGCAACCCCGGCGAATTGCCGGACGACACGGTCTATACCTATGTCCACAAGGTCACTCTGGCCGAGATCGACGACGTGGGCGCAGACGAGGCCATCGATGCGCCTGCCACCGGCGAGGCCCCTCCGACGCTGTTCCGCACGACGCGAAAGGTGAGCGGGTTCACCCAGTCGGTCGGATATTCGACCGCCGAGGCCGAAGCCGTGCTGGGCGATCCCGACGCGATTTCGATCATCAACGACAATGGCAATCTGATCTGGCGCGTCACCCGCGGCCCCGGCTGGCAACCCGGCGGCACGGTCACGCTGTGGTGGCGTTCGACCATGGCACCGCAAGGGCCGGCAGAGGCCTATCTGCTGGAAGTGGACGGCGAACAGATCGCTGCCACCGGCCCCTTCCCGCCCGAAGAGAAGCCTGTGGAGGGTTCGGCCGCGCGCTAGCGGTATACGCCGGGCTGCAGTAGGATAGCGCCTTCATGGCCCTGTCACCCCAATGGTTAGACGAATTGCGCATGCGGACCACGCTGTCCGCGGTGATCGGTCGCACCCTGCGGCTGACCAAGGCGGGCCGTGAGTTCAAGGCCTGTTGCCCGTTCCACAACGAAAAGACGCCGAGCTTCTACGTCAATGACGAGAAGGGCTTCTACCACTGCTTCGGCTGCGAAGCGCATGGCGATGCGATCCGCTGGCTGACCGACCAGCGCGGCCTCCCGTTCATGGACGCGGTGAAGGAACTGGCGGCCGAAGCGGGCATGGAAGTCCCCGCCCCCGATCCGCGCGCCGCCCAGCGCGCGGAAAAGCGCGCCAGCCTGCACGATGTGACCGCCGCGGCGCAGGTCTGGTTCGAAGGCAATCTGCGCGGTGCCGACGGGTCGCAGCCACGTGCCTATCTGTCCCGGCGCGGATTTTCGGACGCGACGATCCGCGAATTCGGCTTCGGCTACGCCCCGGGCGACCGGCAGGCGCTCAAACGCGCGCTTGGACAGTTCGATGAGGCCATGCTGAGCGAAGCCGGGATGCGGATCGAGGTCGAAGGCAAGGATCCCTACGACCGCTTCCGCAACCGGATGATGCTGCCGATCCACGATGCACGCGGCCGGGTCATTGCCTTTGGCGGCCGCATTCTCGACAGCGAGGCAAACCCCAGCGCCCCCAAATATCTCAACAGTCCCGACACGCCGTTGTTCGACAAGGGCCGCACGCTCTACAATCTGCACCGCGCTGCCCCCGCCGCGCGGCAAAGCGGGCGGATGATCGTGGTCGAGGGCTATATGGATGCGATCGCGCTGGCCAATGCGGGCATCCGCGAAGCGGTCGCCCCGCTGGGGACCGCGCTGACCGAAAACCAGCTCGAATTGCTGTGGCGGCAGGTCGAGCGCCCGATCCTGTGTTTCGATGGCGACAATGCCGGACAGCGCGCCGCAATGCGCGCCATAGCGCGGGCGCTGCCCATGCTGCGCCCGGCGCATTCGCTGGCTATCGTGCGCCTGCCCGCGGGGATGGATCCCGATGACCTGATCAAGGACAAGGGCCCCGAGGCGATGGAGGCGCTGCTGGCGCAGCCCGACAGCCTGCTCGACACGCTGTGGGAATTCGAACGCGCGGCCTCGCCGCTCAATTCGCCCGAAGACAAGGCCGGGCTGAAGGCGAGGCTGCTCGACCATGTCGACAGCATCCAGCACCCCGATATCCGCGCGCTGTACAAGCGGGAATTGCTCGAGCGCTTTTCCGCCTTCGCCTTTCCGCCGCGCCCCCCGCGCGAAGCGCGGCCGCGGGGGGACTGGAAGAAGTCCGGCTTCAAGCCGGCAGCCCCGACGCTGGCACCCGAGGCGCGCGAGCGGCTGATCCGCGCGATGCAGGGCGGCGCACGCGACGCGTTGACCCGGGCGGTGATCGCCGGCCTGGTGCGTTTTCCCGAGCAGATCATGCGCCATGAAGACACGCTTTCGGAACTGGCGCGGCGTGATCCAAATGTCGGCCCCGCCATCGATTCGCTGCTTGAAGCTGCCGAGGCGCTTGATTTGTCCGCGCAATCGACCATATCGCTTGAAACAGGCCTACCCGCCCCACCGGAAAAAACCTTGTTCGCCTTCCTCGATGAAGGCACCGACCCGGATGATGCGCGCGAGGATCTGGCCGAAGCCGTGTCGTTGCTGGTCGAAAGGCCGGCGCTGGAATCCGCCCTTTCGGCGGCTACAGCGCGGTTCGAACGCGATCCTGAAGGCTCCATCGCCGAACAGGCCCGATTGCGCGAGCGGTTGTTGGCCCTTAACGAGCGGTTGAAGCGTTTTGGTCGCAGGAAGGCTGCAGCGGCCGACGAATCGGAATCATGATCCCCACGGGTGCGCGGCCCAAGGGCAAGACAAGACTGGACTGAATTACCTCATGGCCACCAAGTCGAAGACCAAGGACGACGGCGACGCTCCCCTGATCGATCTCAACGAGGCATCGGTCAAGAAGCTTATCACTAAGGCAAAGCGCAAGGGTTACGTCACTTACGACGAGCTCAACGATGCGCTGCCCCAGGGCGAGATGAGTTCGGACCAGATCGAGGATATCCAGTCCGCGCTGTCCGATATGGGCGTGCAGATCGTCGAAAGCGACGAGGAAGCCGAGGCCGCTGCCGAGGAAGCCGACGAAGTCGAAGAACTGGCGGCCAGCGCCAAGAAGGACACCAAGACCGCGGCAAAGCCCGCAGTCAAGAAGGCTGCCACCGGCGAACGCACTGACGATCCGGTGCGCATGTATCTGCGCGAAATGGGCGCGGTCGAGCTGCTGAGCCGCGAGGGCGAAATCGCCATTGCCAAGCGGATCGAGGCGGGCCGGGACATGATGATCATGGGCCTGTGCCAGAGCCCGATCACTTTCCACGCCATCATCCAGTGGTCCGAAGCGCTCAATGCCGAGGAAATGCAGCTGCGCGAGATTCTCGATCTCGATGCCATGCTGTCGAAGGAACCCCCGCCCGAGAAGATGGCGGAGGAAGAGGAAGACGATGACGGCGAGATCTCGGAAGAGACCGCCGGTCCGACCATCCGTGACGACGACGATGACGATTCGGACGAGGAAGGCGAAGACGGCGAGGAAGGTTCGTCCAAGCGCGACGACGAAGAGGAAGAGGACAACACCATGTCCCTTGCTCAGATGGAAGCCGCGCTGAAGCCCGACGCGATCGAACGCTTTGCCCGGATCACCGACTTGTTCGGCAAGTTCGAAAAGCTCCAGAACGAGCGCGTCGATCTGATGGCCCGCGGCGAGACCTTCACCGCGGCCAAGGAAAAGAAGTACGAGGCGCTGTCCGAGCAGCTGACCGCCGAGGTCGAAAGCGTGCAGTTCCACGCGACCAAGATCGAATTCCTGGTCGACAATCTCTATGCCTTCAACCGCCGGCTGACCGCGCTGGGCGGCCAGATGCTGCGTCTGGCTGAGCGTCACAAGGTCAAGCGGGTCGATTTCCTCGATGCCTATATCGGCAATGAGCTCGACGATGCGTGGCTCAAGGAGCGCGCCAAGAAGGACAAGAAGTGGGCGGCCTTCGCCGAGAAGGAAGCCGACGCGGTCGAGCGTATCCGGACCGAGATTTCCGATATCGCCAGTCAGACCGGCATGGCGCTGGAAGAATTCCGGCGCATCGTGACCAAGGTCCAGAAGGGTGAACGCGAAGCGCGGATCGCCAAGCGCGAAATGGTCGAGGCGAACCTGCGTCTCGTGATCTCGATCGCCAAGAAATACACCAACCGCGGCCTGCAGTTCCTCGACCTGATCCAGGAAGGGAACATCGGCCTGATGAAGGCGGTCGACAAGTTCGAATACCGCCGCGGCTACAAGTTCAGCACCTATGCCACCTGGTGGATCCGTCAGGCGATCACCCGCTCGATCGCCGACCAGGCGCGTACGATCCGAATTCCGGTGCACATGATCGAAACGATCAACAAGCTGGTGCGCTGCAGCCGCCAGTTCCTGCACGATCAGGGCCGCGAACCGACACCCGAAGAGATGGCCGAGAAACTCTCGATGCCGCTCGAGAAGGTGCGCAAGGTGATGAAGATCGCCAAGGAACCGATCAGCCTCGAGACGCCGATCGGCGACGAGGAAGATTCGCATCTCGGCGATTTCATCGAGGACAAGAACGCGATCATCCCCGTCGATGCAGCGATTCAGGCGAACCTCAAGGAAACCGTGACCCGGGTTCTGGCCAGCCTGACCCCGCGCGAAGAACGTGTGCTGCGCATGCGGTTCGGTATCGGCATGAACACCGATCATACGCTCGAGGAGGTCGGCCAGCAGTTCTCGGTTACCCGTGAACGTATCCGGCAGATCGAGGCGAAGGCGCTCCGCAAACTGAAGCACCCGAGCCGCAGCCGCAAGATGCGCTCGTTCCTCGACCAGTAAGCACACGCGCGGCCAGCGGCTGCGCGTGTGCCTCATAGTGCCCCGAACAAATATTTCCGAGAGGCGGGAACCGCATGGCGCCCTATGCTTTTAGGCGCAATGCGGGGAAAAACAAATGGGGCCACGGTCGGGGGATTGACCGGCGCTCGAAAGATGCCGATGTCGGACGGGTCCATTGATTTCAGGCGGGTGCTCGAGCACTCTCCCAACCCCTATCTGCTGCTCGATGCCGAGTTGCGCATAAGCTGGGCCAATCATGCGTATCTCGCAGCCGTAGGCCGCGAATTGGACGATATTGCGGGCAGCCACGTGTTCGACGCCTTTCCCGGCGCGGGCGAAAGCCATCACCTTATCGAATCGTCTTTCGAGCGCGTGCTAGAGACGGGCGAACCTGACGAGATCGCCCATCTCAAATACGATATTCCCAACGCCTCGGGCGGTATGGACGCGCACATCTGGAGCACGACCCAGGTGCCGATCCTCGACGACAGCGGAGCGGTCCAATACATCCTCCAGCACCCGGTTCAGATCACCAAGATCGAGCAGCGCGACACGGCGAGCGTGGTCCGCCGCGCCGAAGCGGTCGAACAGCGTTGGCGCGGCGCAACGAAGGAGCTCGAGCGATTGCGCGCCTTGCTGGAACAAGCGCCCGGCTTCGTCGCCGTGCTCGCCGGGCCGGAACATCGTTTCGTCATGTCGAATGCAGCCTATCGCCGGCTGATCGGCGAGCGCGACCTCGACGGAAAGAGCGTGGCAGAAGCCCTGCCCGAGATCGCCGAACAGGGCTTCGTCGACATCCTCGACAAGGTCATGGAGACCGGCGAACCCTATTTCGGGCGCAGGGAAAAGGTCATGCTCAAAAGCGGCGAGCATGACGAGTTGCGCGAACGGCATCTCGAATTCATTTTCCAGCCCATCAGCGGCCCGGATAGCTTCGACGGGGTTCTGGTCCAAGGGTATGACGTGACCGAGGAAGTGCTGGCTGAAGACAGCCAGCGCATCCTGATCAATGAGCTCAACCACCGCGTGAAGAACACGCTGGCCGTCGTCCAGGGGCTGGCGCAGCAGTCGTTCAAGGGGGACAGGCAGAACCCCCAACTCGATATCTTTGTCGAGCGGCTCGCCGCGCTGGCCAGTGCGCACAGCCTGCTGACCGAGCGGCGCTGGGAATCCGCCGACCTCAGAACGATCGTGCGCGGCGCGCTCGAGGCGACGGCCGGGACTCAGCAATCGCGCTACACGCTCGACGGGCCGGACATTCGGCTGGAACCGCAACCCGCCGTTGCGCTGTCGATGGTCATCCACGAACTGTCGACCAACGCCGTGAAATACGGTGCCTTTTCCACCGACGATGGCTTGGTCGACATTCAATGGTCGTTCGAAGCCGGCGAAGATGGCGGCACGCTCATCCTCGACTGGCGCGAAAACGGCGGTCCTTCAGTCGCCACGCCGGATCGCACGGGTTTCGGTTCGCGTCTCATCCAGCGCGGGCTGGGAACTCCGGGTAGCCGGACAACGATCGAATATCTGCCGGACGGGCTGCATTGCCGGCTCGAGGGCAAACTATGCCTCTGAGTGGCAAACGGATCCTCGTCGTCGAAGACGAACCCATCATCGCGTTTGCGCTCGAGGACATGCTGATCGAGGACGGCGCCGATGTGGTCGCCGTCGGTTCACTCGAGGAAGGTCTCGACCAGGCCGAAGCAGGGGTGTTCGATTTCGCCATTCTCGATATCAACCTGCATGGCGAGAAAAGCTACCCGATCGCCTTCCGGCTGGGGAGCAAGGGCGTACGATTCGTCTTCGCCAGCGGCTATGGCGATGCCGAACATCCCGAAGAACTGGCGCATGTCACCACGCTGACGAAACCCTATGTCCTCGCCGACATCCGCAACATCGCAGTGGGCGGCTGACTGGCCGGAGTTCAGCGTGGGCAAACCGCCACAAGGAGGTGGCGAGCGGCACCGGAAACGACTATGGGGCTGCGCATGCGTATTGCCATTGCTTCCGACCACGCCGCTTTCGATCTGAAAGCCGATTTGCGCGACTGGTTGATCGAACAGGGTCACGAGGTCGCCGATCTCGGCCCGGATACCGCCGACAGCGTCGATTACCCCGACTACGGGTACAAGCTGGCCGCGGTTGTCGCCGATGGGACCGCAGATCGCGGCATTGCCCTGTGCGGCAGCGGGCTTGGCATCTCGATGAGCATCAATCGCCATCCCGCCATCCGCTGCGCGCTGGTTTCCGAACCGTTGTCCGCTTCGCTGGCGCGGGAACACAACGATGCCAACTGCATCGCGATGGGCGCCCGCCTCGTCGGCAGCGACATGGCCAAGGCGTGCCTGTCCGCCTTCCTCGAAACCGATTTCGCCGGCGGCCGCCACCAGCGCCGCATCGACAAGCTATCCAACCCGGACATCTGATCTATGGCTACCCAGGCACAAGACACCGCGCGCGACCCCATGGACCGCTTCTGGCACGATACGCTGGCGGAAGCCGATCCCGAGATCCACAATGCGATCCGTAATGAACTGGCGCGTCAGCAGGACAAGATCGAGCTGATCGCCAGCGAGAATATCGCCTCCAACGCGGTTCTCGAAGCCACGGGCAGCGTGTTCACCAACAAATATGCCGAAGGCTATCCGGGCAAGCGCTATTACGGCGGCTGCGATTATGCCGACGTCATCGAAACGCTGGCGATCGAGCGCGCGAAGCAGTTGTTCGGGTGCAATTTCGCCAACGTCCAGCCCAATTCGGGCAGCCAGATGAACCAGGCGGTTTTCCTCGCGCTGCTGCAGCCGGGCGATACCTTCATGGGTCTCGACCTCAATTCGGGTGGTCACCTCACGCATGGATCGCCGGTCAACATGAGCGGCAAGTGGTTCAACCCCGTCAGCTATGGCGTGCGCCAGGATAACGAGCTGATCGACATGGACGAAGTGATGGCGCTGGCGAAGGAGCACAAGCCCAAGCTCATTATCGCCGGTGGCACCGCCTATTCGCGTAGCTGGGACTGGGAAGCCTTCCGCAAGGTGGCCGACGAGGTCGGGGCCTACCTGATGGTCGACATGAGCCACATCTCCGGGCTCGTCGCGGGCGGCGCGCATGCCAACCCCTTCCCCCATGCCCATGTCGTCACCAGCACCACTCACAAATCCCTCCGCGGGCCGCGTTCGGGCGTGATCCTGTGGAACGACGAGGAACTCACCAAGCCGTTCAACATGGCGGTGTTCCCGGGTATGCAGGGCGGCCCACTGATGCATGTCGTGGCCGCCAAGGCAGTCGCCTTCGGCGAAGCACTGCGCCCGGACTTCAAGGATTACGCCGCGCGCGTGGTCGAAAACGCCCGCGCTCTGGCCGAAGCCATCGAAGCCAATGGCCTGCGCGTCGTGTCGGGCGGGACGGACAACCATTCGATGCTGGTCGATCTTACGGCCAAGGACGTGACCGGTAAGGCCGCCGAAACCGGTCTCGATCGCGCATGGCTGACCTGTAACAAGAACGGCATTCCCTACGACACGCGCAGCCCCTTTGTGACCAGCGGTATCCGCCTCGGCACTCCGGCGGGGACCACGCGTGGCTTCGGCCCCGAGGAATTCCGGACGATCGGCGCGCTGATCTGCGAGGTGGTGGACGGAATGTCGCGCAATGGCCCCGAAGGCGATGGGCAGGTGGAAGACAAGGTGCGCGGCAAGGTGGCCGAATTGTGCGCTGCCTTCCCCGTCTATCCCGGCCGCTGAGGAGAAAAGCGATGGACGACCAGAATCCCAAGCACCAGGATCACGAACTGCTTTCCGACGCGAAGCACGAAGTGAAGGACATGGCGAGCAAGGGCCTCGACCACCCTTCGACGAAACCCGTGCTGACCGGCGCTGCCGTGGGCGCAATCGCAGGGGGCCTGCTGCCCGTCGTGACCTGGCCGATCGGGCTCGTCGCGGGCGCGGGATACATGCTCTACAAGCGTATCCGACCGTAAATGCGGTGCCCTTTCTGCGCGCATGACGACAGCCAGGTGAAGGACAGTCGTCCGACCGAGGATTTCGACCTCGATCCGGCGGCGTCGGCAATGTTCGAGCTGCGGCGCGCGCTTTACCACGTTCGAACGGGTCCAGCTGCGCGAAGTCACCGTGGTCAAGTCGGGCGACCGCCGCCAGCCCTTCGAACGCAGCAAGCTCGAACAGTCGATCGCGCTCGCCTGCCGCAAGCGCGATGTCCCGCAGGAACGCATCGACGAGCTGGTCAGCGGGATCCAGCGCCAAGTCGAAACCGCGGGCGAGGCCGAAATAGCCTCGCAGCGTATCGGCGAAATGGTCATGGACGGGCTCCGCGGGCTCGACAGCGTCGCCTATATCCGCTTCGCCTCGGTCTATCGCGACTTCAGCGAAGCGCGCGATTTCGAGGAATTTGCCAGTACGGTACAGGAAGCGGCCGCCAATGAACGCGGCTGACACGCACAAACCCGTCGTTGTGCTGGTTCGTCCGCAGCTGGGCGAGAACATCGGCAAGGCAGCCCGCGCGATGCTCAATTTCGGGCTGACCGAGATGCGAATGGTCGAACCGCGCGATGGCTGGCCAAACCCTTCGGCGGGTCCGGCAGCGGCCGGGGCGGATGTCGTCCTCGACCGGGCACAGGTCTTTGCGACCACTGCGGAGGCGGTGGCCGATTGCGCGCATGTCTACGCCACTACGGTGCGCAAGCGCGGAGTGACCAAGCCGGTCGTCACGCCCGAGGAAGCAAGCCAGGAAATGGCCGCCGCACAGGGACGCAGTGCAATCCTGTTCGGACCAGAACGCTCGGGCCTGGAAACCGAGGACGTCGCGCTTGCGCGGGCGATCCTGACGGTGCCGATCAATCCGCAATTCGGATCGCTCAATCTGGCGCAGGCGGTAATCCTGTGCGCTTATGAATGGTCGAAGCACGAGCAACTGGTGCAGCCCACGCAGGAAGAACTGCTCCCCCCTGCACCGCAGGAAGAGCTCGACGGGCTGATCGCGCATCTGGAAACCATGCTCGAACCCAAGGGCTATTTCCTGCCCGCGGCGCGCGCGGAAGCCACCCGGCGGACCTTGCGCGGGGTGCTTACCAAGCCCGGCTGGAACCATCTCGAGGTGCGGACGCTGCGCGGTGTCCTGTCGTCGCTGGGGCGCGGACCTAAGCCCTGATCCGGTCCCATTCGGCCAGTTCGTAGTCGATCGACGTCTCGACCAGCGTTTCCCAGATCTGCGCAATCGGCTCTGCCGGCAGCGAGCGGCCCTGCGCGTCGCGGCGCGCATTGTCGATAACCGCGCGCTTGCGTGCTTCGTCGCGCACGATCGCCCGATCGGGCTTGATCCGCGCGGCCGCCCGCATGTAGCCGAACCGCCGGTCGAGCAATTCCATCAGCTCGCGGTCGGTGGCATCGACGCCGGCGCGTACATCACGCATGTCGGCGCAGTTTTCAGGCAGCTTGAAATCGTCGTTCATGGCAATGCGCCCTGCCCCGCCTGCCGGTGCTTGTCGAGCGCCTATCTTCGTGCTTGACGAACCGCGCCATATTGCTACTAGCGCGCCTTCGCGAATTGGCTCCGCACCCCGGTGAAGCGGTAGCCGCGTCGATCTCCTGAGCGTGTCGAAGGAACGACGGTGCGATGCCGGGTTGAATGGCCGTCAACGGGATGGCCCAGCAAATTGAAGGAAAGATTATGACGAAGCGCACCCGCGCCAAGTACAAGCTCGACCGCCGGATGGGTGAAAACATCTCGGGGTCGCCCGAACAGCCCCGTCAACAAGCGTTCCTACGGTCCGGGCCAGCACGGCCAGCGCCGCAAGAGCAAGACGAGCGACTTCGGTCTCCAGCTGCGCGCCAAGCAGAAGCTCAAGGGCTATTACGGCGACGTGACCGAGAAGCAGTTCAAGCGCACCTACATGGAAGCGTCGCGGATCAAGGGCGACACCGGTCAGAACCTGATCGGCCTGCTCGAACAGCGCCTCGACATGGTCGTTTATCGCGCCAAGTTCGCGCCGACCATCTTCGCTGCGCGCCAGATCGTGAGCCACGGCCATATCTATCTCAACGGTGTGAAGACCAACGTCGCCTCGGCGCGCGTCAAGGTCGGCGACGTCGTTTCGCTGGGCAAGAAGGCACAGGAAATGGCGCTGGTCATCGAAGCGCAGAGCCTGCCCGAGCGTGACATTCCCGACTACGTCAGCCCCGATGGCAACGACAAGGTGACCTTCACCCGCGTGCCCAAGCTCGACGAAGTGCCCTACCCGGTCACGATGGAACCGAACCTCGTGGTCGAGTTCTACTCGCGCTAAGCTCAGGCGGCAGCGACACAGCAAAAGGGCGGTCCCTCACGGGGCCGCCTTTTTTGTTGCCCGGTCAGTACCGGCTGGCAAATCGAAGCGACAGCCACACCATGGCGAGGATCGTCAGCGTGATCAGGCCGCCCCAGAACCAGTAGGGCAGGAACAAAGCGTCGGCGATGAGGCCGGTGTCGGATCGCGCGGACATGCCGCCGACCGTGCCGCCCGGGCTGAACAAATAGCCAAGGTCCTGATAGACGCTCACCACGCCTTGTACCCCGAGGAATTCCGCCGTGATCCGCTGCCATTTGGCACTCCCGCGCAGCGCGATGTACCCGGCTGCTGCAGCGAACAGCGGTAGCACCACCCATCCGGCGACCGAGCGCACCCACACCGCCGTCGAAATCGCGAGCGCCGATGCGAGAACCAGCAGCGCCAGCTGCGTGGCCCGCCGCGAGCGCGATGCGACGATCAACAGGCAGCCCGCGACACTGGGACCCAGCAGCCCTGCCGCCGCGATGGCCGCCTGCCCGAGGTAGCCGATGCTGCCGGAGAACTCGGCAAAGCCCGAGCCATTGGCGAAGATCACGAGGCGATGGAATTCAGCGCCGAGCGCCATTGCGCTCAGCCCGTGCGCCATTTCGTGAAACCAGGTGGCCAGCAACGTGAACGGCATCAGCGCAAGCGTTCCGAAGCCGGTCTGCCAGGCAAGGATCGTCAGCCCGGCAAAGGCGAGAATATAGCTCTGTTCGCGCGGCATTGCCTTGCGATTGGGGGAAAGCCCCCATTTCGCGGGAGCAGCGGAACCGGCGCGGCCTTTTCTCATACCGGCACGGTATCGCCGGTTCGTCTCACTGCAAGTAGTCGCGGCGGAAATCGCGCGCGAACTGGGCGAACCGCGCTTCCGCGATCGCATCGCGCATCGCCTGCATCAGCTGCTGGTAAAAGGCGATGTTGTGCTCGGTCATCAGCATCGCGCCGAGGATTTCCTGCGATTTCACCAAATGGTGCAGGTAAGCGCGCGAGTAGGTCCCGCAGGTATCGCAGGTGCAGCGGCTGTCGAGCGGTTCCTCGTCTTCGGCAAAACGCGCATTGCGCAGGTTGACCGGCCCGTTCCAGGTAAACGCCTGTCCGTTGCGCCCGGACCGGCTGGGCAGCACGCAGTCGAACATGTCCACCCCGCGCTCCACCGCACCGACGAGGTCGTCGGGCTTGCCGACCCCCATCAGATAGCGGGGCCGGTCGGCGGGCAATTGGCCGGGTGCGAAGTCAAGTGTGGCGAACATCGCTTCCTGGCCTTCGCCGACCGCCAGCCCGCCTATGGCATAGCCGTCGAAACCGATATCGGTGAGCTTGTCCGCGCTTATACGGCGCAATTCCTCGTCCAGCGCGCCCTGCTGGATACCGAACAATGCGGATCGCTGCGCGTGTTCGCCGCCCGCATCGAACCCATCGCGGCTGCGCCGGGCCCAGCGCATGCTCATTTCCATGCTCGCGGCGATTTCGTCGCGCGGCCGATCGGCGCGCGGGCATTCGTCGAACGCCATCACGATGTCGCTGCCCAGCATGCGCTGGATTTCCATGCTGCGCTCGGGCGTAAGCATGTGCTTGGAACCGTCGATGTGGCTGCGGAACTCGACCCCCTTCTCGGTGAGCTTGCGCAGTTCGGACAGGCTCATCACCTGGTAGCCGCCACTGTCGGTCAGGATGGGCCGTTGCCAGTTCATGAACTTGTGCAGGCCGCCAAGCCTCGCCATCCGCTCGGCGCCGGGTCGCAGCATGAGGTGGTAGGTGTTGCCGAGGATTATGTCGGCTCCTGTCTTGCGGACGGTTTCGGGCTTCATCGCCTTGACTGTCGCTGCAGTACCGACCGGCATGAAGGCAGGCGTGCGAATGGTGCCGCGCTGCATGGCGATTCGCCCGGTGCGCGCAGCCCCGTCGGTCGCGTCGATGGTGAATGCGAAACGTTCGCTCATGGTCAGAAGCCGTAGATGAGAGTGGCACGGGTCAGCGTGTCGGTGCCTTCCGACCCCGCTGGCGGATTGCTGTCGTACTCGACCTTGTAGGAAAGGCGCGAACGCAGACGGTTGCTCACGCGAAAATCGAGACCGGTCACCAGATTGATCGTGGTGTTCGCGCCATCGAAAATCAACGTTGCCTCGCCTCCCGTTTCCGCCAGTGCCTCGACATCCTGGGTCAGCTTGAGACGGTCCAGCATCTGCCAGTCGAAATCGAGCCCGACGAGTTCCGCGAGCCGATCCGCGCTGGTCCCGTCTGTAAAATCCGTTACCCGGTAGGCAGGGCCTGCCTTGAGTGAGAGCTTGAGCTTCGGATTATCGATAACGCGATAACCGAAACCACCCGACACCGAATAGCGCGAAGAGAAGCCCTGGATCCGGTCGCGTTCGTATTGCGCCAGGCCATAGGCGAAGATGTTCTCGTCGAACTGCCAGCGCGGTTCGTAGGATGCGGCGAACTGTTCGCGGCTGGTCGATCCGTTCTGCCGCTGGTAGTCCGCGCGCAATCTGATCGAATGGGTCCAGTCGATGCCCTCGCGATCAAGGCGCAACGCGGCCGCCACCCCGACCAACTCGGTGTTGCCGCTCGACTGGAAAGCCCCCAGTTCGCCCTCGCCGCTCCAGCGGTCGAACATGCCGGCGTTGATCAGCGCGGTTTGCTCCGCCTCGGCCTCGGCCGCGCGGCGCGCAGCCAGGGTGATCTTCCACTGGTCGTTAATCGCATCGATCGTGCTGCGTTCTTCGGGCCATGTGCTGCGCGCGAGACCGATCACCGTGGCGACCTTCCTTTCGTCGCCGCTGGCTATGGCTGCATCGATCATCGCACGTGCGCCTTCGGGAAGCTCAGCTTGCGCGGCAGTCGCAGCACAACCCAGCAGGGCGGAAAAGATCAACGGGGCGAAGCGCATCGAGTGCGCCTAGCGCCTTGTTTTGCGCCTCGCCACCCTTCAATCGATGGAATATGTCACGCGCGCAGGCGCCATCCCGTGCGGAAAATGAACGTAATCACGGCCACGCAGATTGCCAGGAAACCAAGCGTTATGCCGAAGCTGATCCAGATGTTCACATCGCTCTGGCCGTAGAAAGTCCACCGCAGGCCGCTGACCAGGTAGACGATCGGATTGGCCAGCGCGATCGTGTCCCACGGCCTGGGCAGCATATCGATCGAATAGAACGTGCCCCCAAGAAAGGTCAGCGGCGTGAGGAACAGCATCGGGATGATGCCCAGCTTCTCGAAATTATCCGCCCAGATGCCGAGGATGAAGCCGAACAGGCTGAAGGCCGCCGCAACGAGCATGATGTAGAAGACCGCCAGCACAGGGTGCGCGATCGAATAATCGACGAAAAGGCGCGCGGTGAGCAGGATGATCGCGGCGAGCAGCAGGCTCTTGGTCATTGCCGCACCCACGAACCCCAGCAGCGTCTCCGATACTCCGACAGGCGCGCTGAGCAGTTCGTAGATGGTGCCGGTGAAACGCGGCATGTAGATCCCGAAACTGGAATTGCTGGTCGTTTCGCCCAGCAGGGTGAGCATCAGCAGACCCGGAATGATGAAGGCGCCGTAATCCACCCCGCCCAGATCAGGCATGCGCCCTCCGATCGCCGCGCCAAAGACGATGAAATATAGCGATGTGGTGAGTACCGGCGCGAGCACCGACTGGAAGGCGGTGCGCAGGAAGCGCATCAGTTCGCGGGTGTAGATCGACCAGGTCGAGCGCCACGAGATCATGCTGCCTTCCCTTCACCGAGCAGCGAAACGAAGATTTCCTCGAGGCTGCTCTCGCGTGTGTCGATGCCGACGTAATCGATGTCCGCGGCGATCAACGCCTTGGTCAGCGCAGCCACTTCGGCCTTGCCCTTCCCCGTTCCGTCGCCGCCGCGGTAGCACAGCACTTCCCCACCCGGTTCCAGTTCTACCGGGAAGCGGGCGATATCGGGCGGCAAGGCGGCAAGCGGCCTGGCCAGCGTGATATACGCTTCGGTTCTGCCGAGACGCGCCATCATCGCATTCTTCTGGTCGACCATCAGCAATTTGCCGCGATTTATGATGCCGACCCGGTCGGCCATCAGCTCGGCTTCCTCGATATAATGCGTGGTGAGAATGATCGTGACACCGCGCTCGCGCATGGTGTCGACGATCGCCCACATTCCCTTGCGCAACTCGACATCGACGCCTGCCGTGGGTTCATCGAGAAACAGCAGGTCCGGCTCATGCGCCAGAGCCTTGGCGATCAGCACCCTGCGCTTCATCCCGCCGGACAAGGCCATGATGCGCTCGTCCCGCTTGTCCCACAGGCTGAGCGACCGCAGGATTTCCTCGATCCGGTCCCGGTCGGGGGCAAGCCCGAACAAGCCGCGCGAATAGCTTACCGCGCGATGGACGGGTTCGAACATGTCGGTGCTGAGTTCCTGGGGAACCAGGCCGATACGACTGCGTGCGCGGCGCCAGTCGGACGCCAGATCGTGCCCGAAAGCGCGAATACTTCCCGAAGTCGGGCGCACGAGCCCGCATACTGCCCCGATCAGCGTGGTCTTGCCTGCCCCGTTAGGCCCGAGCAGAGCAAAGACCTCGCCCTTGTTGATGCTAAGATCGACATTGTAGAGCGCGGTCAGCCCGCCGGGATAGACCTTCGACAGGCCGGAGAGTTCGAGAATCGGCTCCACATCTCCTAGCTAGCGGCGATCCAGTTGCCGTGGAAGCCCGGAGGGATCAGGTGCGGGATCTCGACCGTCCCGACCACGCCGAGCGTCATCGCGTCGAGGATCTCTAGCGCGCTGGTCTGCCGGTTGCGGTCGATGACATAACCCATCATCCAGCCATCGCCCTCGGCTGCATCGGGCGTGCGCGGAACGAAAACGAATTCACCGGGAATGCGGCCTTCGCCGAAATCGCGCTGCACCCGTTCGCCGGTGGCAAGGTCGTGGCGATAGAGCGGCATCGGCGCAACGAATTCGAGATCGCCATCGGCGGGCATGCCGATCGCCCACAGGTAGCGATGCGCCTTGGTAAAATAGCGTTCGTCCGGTCGCGGGAATTCCTGTCCCGCCGTATCGAGCGTGTCGCGGACGACTTTCCCGCCCTGCCCGTCCACCGTCCAGCGCTCGAGCCCCAGAGGCTTGCCGTATGGCCCGGGCATTTCGCCGTCGAAGATGGTTTCATAGGGGCAGACGTCGATGATCACCCGGCCGGTTTCGTCTTCGAAACTGTTGCCGACGTGGAAGACATAGCAGGGGTCGACCTCGTGCCACACCACGTCCCCGTTGCTACCCCCGCGCGGCAGCAATCCGACCCGTGCGCGGTGGCTGCGGTTCCAGCGATAGGGAAACTTGTGCCCCGCAATCAGCGCCTGCATCGAGAAGGTCACCGGCAGGTCGAGGATGACCGCGAAGTTCCGGGTCAGCGCGCAGTCGTGGATCGAGGGGCCATGCCTTACCGCGATCTCGGTTTCGCTCAGCACCCTGCCGCTGCGGTCCATGGCGACGTGGCGGATGGTATCCTGCGACGGGCCATCGTAGCAGATCGCGTGGTATTCGCCGGTGTCCGGGCATTGATGCGGGTGCGCGGTAAAGGAACCGGTCAGCCCGCCGCCGAAGTCGGAATAGGCGACGCTATCGAGATTGCCGTCGAGTTCGACAGGGAAGCTGTTGGCCTCGACCAGCGCCATGATCTTGCCGCCGATATCGAGGACATTGGTGTTGACCGTATCGCCGAAGCCGCGCCGCGGACCGCCAACCGCCGCCGGGCCGCCCTTGCCTTCGAGCTCTGCGGAACGAATGAAACGGTTGCGGTACCACTCGGCCTTGCCGTCCTTCAGCCGGACGCCGTGAACCATCCCGTCGCCGAGGAACCAGTGATGGCCCTTCCCCGCCTTGCCGAAGGGATTTGGCCCAATGCGGACATACCGCCCGTCAAGCTCAGCGGGAATGGCTCCGGTTACGGTGGGATTTGCGAGCGTCAGCTCATCGGCCATCGGGGTATGGATCCCCCGCAGGAAAGGATTTTCACCCGGACCGGGCAGGCGCGCCCGGTTGATGCTGGCAACTGCCTGTACGGCAGGCGTAACCGCCCTGCGGATGGTTTTCTCGACGACACTTGCCATGACCGACTCGCTCCGATTAAAGTGAACGCCGTAAACATAGAGGTTATGATAACAGTGTCAACATCGCCCGAAGCCTATCATCACGGGAACCTGCGCGACGCCTTGCTGGCAGCCGGACTGGCCGCGCTTGAGGGTGCCGAAGGCAAAGCGCCTTCGCTGCGCGAATTGGCGCGCGTGGTCGGGGTCTCGGCGACGGCAGTCTATCGGCACTTTCCCGACAAGCAGGCACTCGATGCCGCGCTCGCCCGCGCAGGACTGGACCTGCTGGGCAAGGAGCAGGCCGCTGCCGCCGAACGTGCAGGCGGTGGATCGCAAGGATTTACCGAAACGGGCCGCACCTACGTCCGCTTTGCGCTCGCCCACCCTGCCCTGTTCCGGCTGATGTTCACCCAGGGCCACCCGGTGGACGGATCGGCGACACCCGATGAAGCATACGCATTGCTGACAGCCAATTCACGCGCGCTGGTCGGCGATCCAGATGGCGCCGAAACGCTCGCCCTGCAGTCATGGGCAATGGTGCACGGTATCGCCATGCTGATGCTCGACGGGCGCATCCCCGCCGACAACGCTCTGATCGAGCGGTTGCTCGATACCGGCGATCTGTCCACTCAGTCGTGTGGCAGCAGCAGCGAGGAATTGCCGTAGCTGTAGAAGCGGTATTCGCTGTCGATGGCGTGTGCGTAAGCGTCCATCATGCGTTCGCGGCCCATCAGGGCGCTCACCAGCATCATCAGCGTCGATTTCGGCAGGTGAAAATTCGTCATCAGGCCATCGACCGCGCGAAAGCGGTATCCCGGGGTGATGAAGATATCGGTATCGCCAGCAAAGGCACCGATGATCCCGTCTTCTCCCGTCGCGCTTTCGAGCAAGCGCAGGCTGGTCGTCCCCACCGCTATCACCCTGCCGCCGGCCGCGCGCACGGCGTTCAGGCGTGCCGCGGCTTCGGGTTCGATCCGGCCCCATTCGGAGTGCATCGCGTGATCGCTGGTATCGTCAGCCTTCACCGGGAGGAAGGTGCCCGCACCGACATGCAACGTTAGCGTCTCGCGCCCGATCCCGCCAGCGTCGAGCGCCTCGATAAGTTCAGGCGTAAAGTGCAGCGCGGCAGTCGGCGCGGCAACCGCGCCGTCCTCGGCTGCGAACATCGTCTGGTAGTCTTCAAGGTCCTGCGCATCGGTGGCGCGCTTGCCGGCGATATAGGGCGGCAATGGCATACGTCCGGCGCGTTCGAGCAGGATTTCGACGGGCTCTTCGCCCGCGAAGGCCAACACGAAACTACCATCCTCGAGCCGCTCTTCCGCGGTCGCTGCCACGCCGCCGCCGAATTCCACGGCATCGCCGATCCGCAGTCGCTTGGCATTGCGCACGAAAGCCTGCCAGCGTCTCAGGTCGATCCGCTTGTGCAACGTCGCGCCGATCCGGGCTTCACCCCGCCGCCCTTCGAGCTGCGCAGGTATGACGCGGGTGTCATTGAACACGAGCACGTCGCCTGCCCGCAACATCTCTGGCAGGTCGCGCACGCCGCGATCCTCGAAGGGGCCAGCGCCGCGCACCACAAGCATGCGTGCGGCATCGCGCGGGCGCGCGGGCCGAAGCGCGATCCGCTCGGGCGGGAGTTCGAAATCGAAAAGGTCGACTTTCATCGCGCCGCCCCTAGTCTGGGTGCGACGCGATGGAAAGTCAGTTGCCGAGCGGCGCGTTCAGATCGCTGGCCGAAATGTCTTCGTCCTGCACCCGCGGAGCTGTCATGGCCGGCACCGGCTTGTTGTCCGCCGCGATCGAAGCCTGCACGATCCGCGTTGGATTCGCGGGTGGCTCGCCGCGCTGGATCGCATCGACTGCGGGCATGTTGGCGATCACGCGCCCGAAGTTGGTGTAGTTCTGGTCGAGGTTGAAACGTGGATAGAAAACGATGAAGAACTGGCTGTTGGCGCTGTCGGGGCTGCCCGCGCGCGCCATCGAGACGGTACCGCGGACATGCGGCATGCCGTGAAACTCTTCCGCGATGTCGGGCAGCTGCGATCCGCCCGTGCCGGTACCGGTGGGATCACCGGTCTGAGCCATGAAGCCGTCGATGACGCGGTGGAAAATCACCCCGTCGTAGAATCCCTGCCGGGTCAGCGTCTTGATGCGTTCGACATGGTTGGGCGCCCAGTCGGGCTTCAGCCGGATCGCGACGCGTTCGCCGTTCGACAGGTCGAGTAGCAGGATGTTTTCGCGGTCTTCTTCGACATTGAAGTTCACTGGCGAAAACACCCGCGTATCCGCAGCGGTTTCCGCCGTAGCGGCAGCGTCGACAGCGGCGTCGTCCTGCGCCTGGGCGGCGAAGGGTGTCGAAGCGAGCGCCAATGCGGCGGCAAGGGCAAGCGAAGTCTTGAGCATCGTCATTCCGTGGCAATGTCCTGGGTTGCAGGCCCCTAGCGAGGGGCGTCTGTCCGTTCAATGAATAGGTGCCTGCGAAGCTCAGCCCCCGCGCGGCCCGAGTTTCTTCACTCGCGCCTCGACGTCCTGCCGCACGGCAGGCGTGACGAACTTGCCGATCGGGCCGCCGTAGAAGGCGATTTCCTTTACCAGGCGGCTGGCGATCGGCTGCAGTTCGACATCGGCCATCAGGAATACCGTTTCGATGTGATCGTTGAGCTGCCGGTTCATCCCGGTGAGCTGGTATTCATATTCGAAGTCGGTCACCCCGCGGATGCCGCGGATCACGATGCCCGCTTTCATCTGGTCGGCGAAATCCATCAGCAATGAATTGAACCCGACCACACGGATGCTCTGGCTGGCGATGCCGGCAACTTCGCGTTCGACCATGGCGATACGTTCGTCGTCATCGAACATCGGCGACTTCGCGATATTGGTGGTCACGCCGATGATCAGTTCGTCGACCAGCTTCGCGCCGCGCTCGATTATGTCCATGTGACCCAGCGTGATTGGATCGAACGTGCCCGGATAGATGCCGATGCGCTTGGCCATTAATGGTCCCTCTTAACAATGAAATGCGCCAGTTCGACAAGCAGCCGGGCATCGTCGCCGTAGCTGGCGAGATGGTCGCCCGCCTGTTCCACCAGCATCGTCGCCTGCGCCCGCGCCTGATCGACGCCCATCAGCGTGACGAAGGTCTGCTTGCCCTGTTCCTCGTCCTTGCGCAGCGCCTTGCCGGCCAGCGTCTCGTCGCCTTCGACATCGAGCAGGTCGTCGGCAATCTGGAAGGCGAGCCCGATATCACGCGCATAGGCGCGCAGATGGGTGCGTCCTTCGGGCGCCACCCGCCCCAGCACCGCGCCCATCTCGACACTGGCGGCCAGCAGGGCACCGGTCTTGAGTTGCTGCAGCCGGGTGACCTGGCGCAGGTCGTAGGATTGTTCTTCGGAGACGATATCCATCATCTGGCCGCCCGCCATCCCGTCGTGCCCGCTGGCGCGCGCCAGCGTGGCAACCAGTTCCGCGCGAACGAAGGGATCGGTGCTGGTGTCCGGCTGGGTCAGAATGTCGAACGCCAGCGCATGCAGGCTGTCCCCCGCAAGCACGGCAGCCGCTTCGTCGAACGCCTTGTGCAGGGTCGGCTTACCGTGCCGCATCTCGTCATCGTCCATGCACGGCAGATCGTCGTGGATGAGCGAATAGGCATGGATCGCTTCGACTGCACAGCCCGCGTTGATCGCGGCGTTGCGATTGACGCCGAACAGTTCCGCGGTCGCCACCAGCAGCAGCGGGCGCACCCGCTTGCCGCCTCCGATCACGGCGTAACGCATCGCCTCGATCAGCCGTGCGCGCGTATCGTCGGGCACGGGAAGGAACGCATCGAAGACGCTATCGACTTCAGACTGGACCTGCTCGAAAGCTTGGCCGAGCCGACTGGGCATCGCGGTTGCGACGCTCACGCGGCCCCGCCCGCATCGAACGGCTCGGTACCCGCGGGCTTGCCGTCGCTGCCCGCTACGATCTTCTCGATCCGCGCCTGTGCAGCGTCCAGCCGCGACTGGCATGCCTTGCGCAGTTGTTCGCCGCGCTCGTACAGATCGATGCTCTCGTCGAGCGGGACATCGCCGCTTTCGAGACGCCGGACGACACTCTCAAGCTCGCGCAGGGCCTGCTCGAAGCTCATCTCGGAAATATGTGACTGTTCCTCTGCCATTGCCCGCGAGCATTGACGGTCCGCCTGCGCCCGGTCAAGTATACCGAAACGGGGGAGCGAATATGACGTGGATTGTCGCCTTCATCGCCGCAGCTCTGGTCTTCGGCGCTTTGGACGCCGCGTGGCTCGGCTGGGCCGGGCCCAATTTCTACCGTCCCCGGCTGGGAGACATCCTGGCCGACAGTTTCCGCATGGCTCCGGCGCTGGTATTCTACGCTGCCTATATCGCCGCCGTCGTCTGGTTCGCGGTGCGCCCGGGACTGGCCCAGGGGCTTGCCGCCGCTGCGCTCAACGGGGCGCTGCTGGGGGCGATTTGCTACGCGACCTACGATCTGACCAACCAGGCGACGATGCGCACCTGGTCCACTGCGGTGACCGTGGCCGACATTGCCTGGGGCGCATTTGCTACCGCCCTGGCCGCTTCTGCCGCGACGCTGGCCGCCGACAAATTCGCGTGAGCGCATGTTCATAGGCCATTTCGCTCCCGCATTCCTGGCGCGCGGGATCAGCGAGGACGCCCCGCGGCTCGGTGTGCTGTTCATCGGGGCGCAGCTGACCGACTGGGCCTTGTTCACGCTGACCCTCGGCGGGATCGAGAAATTGCGGATCGTGCCCGGTATCACCGCGATGAACCCGCTCGACCTTTACTATATGCCCTATACGCACAGCCTGCTGGGCACCGCACTCTGGGCGATCGGCTTTGCCGCCTTGATCTGGCTGGGGACACGAAGTCTGGTGGCTGCGAGCTGGGCGGCCTTCGTCGTGGCAAGTCACTGGGTGCTCGACCTGCTCGTCCACAGGCCGGATCTGACGCTTGCCGGAGGCGCGGAGAAATACGGCCTCGGACTGTGGAACTTCCCCATCGTCGCGATCCCGCTCGAACTGGGCCTCCTGCTGCTCGCCTATGGTTTCTATATCGCCCGCACCAAGGGGCCGCTGCTTCCACCGCTGATCCTGCTGGCCGCCTTGCTGCTGTTCCAGGCGCTGAACTGGTTCGGCTCCGAACCTGAACACGCCGGGGCGTCCTTTTCTGCGACCGCCTTCCTGGCCTTCGGCATACTGACTGTGCTCGCGTTCTGGGTGCAGTCGACCCGGTGGCATAAAAACCACGTGGGACTGGCGGTCGGGAGCGTGCAGCGCTAAGCGCGCGCGCATGACATTCTGTCGAATCCGCGATCACCCCCGAAGTCGTCGAGCAGCACGGCTTCAGCCCCGAAGAATACGACCGCGTCCTGAACGCGCTTGGCCGCGAGCCCAATCTGGTCGAGCTGGGGATTTTCTCGGTCATGTGGTCCGAGCACTGCTCCTACAAGAGCTCGCGCCTCCATCTCAAGAAACTGCCGACCGAGGCGCCTTGGGTGATCTGCGGCCCCGGCGAGAACGCCGGCGTCATCGACATCGGCGACGGGCAGGCGGCGATCTTCAAGATGGAGAGCCACAACCACCCGAGCTATATCGAGCCCTACCAGGGCGCGGCGACCGGCGTGGGCGGCATCCTGCGTGATGTCTTCACCATGGGCGCGCGCCCGGTGGCGAATGCCAATGCGCTGCGTTTCGGGCGGCCCGACCACCCCAAGATGCAGCACCTGGTCAAGGGCGTCGTCTCCGGCATCGGCGGCTATGGCAATTGCGTCGGCGTGCCGACCGTATGCGGCGAGACCAATTTCCACCCCGCCTATGACGGCAATATCCTCGTCAATGCGATGACCGTGGGCGTCGCCGACCAGGACAAGATTTTCTATTCCGCCGCCACCGGCGTGGGCAATCCGATCGTCTATGTCGGATCGAAGACCGGCCGCGACGGCATTCACGGCGCGACTATGGCCAGCGCCGATTTCGAGGAAGACGCCGATGCCAAGCGCCCCACCGTGCAGGTGGGCGACCCCTTCACCGAAAAGCTGCTGATCGAGGCCTGCCTCGAACTCATGGCGACCGACGCGATCGTCGCGATCCAGGATATGGGCGCCGCGGGCCTGACCTCTTCCAGCGTCGAAATGGCGACCAATGGCAAGGCGGGCATCCGTCTCGACATGAACATGGTGCCGTGCCGCGAAGACGGGATGACGCCCTACGAGATGATGCTGAGCGAAAGCCAGGAGCGGATGCTCATGGTCCTCAAGCCCGGCAAGGAAGCCATGGCGCAGGCCATCTTCGACAAGTGGGAGCTCGATTTCGCGATCATCGGCGAAGTGACCGATACGCAGCACATGGTGCTCGAATTCGATGGCGAAGTCGTCTGCGACATTCCGCTCGGCCCGCTGGCGGCAGACGCGCCCGAATACGACCGGCCCTATCTGTCCAAGGAAGACTACACTGCCTGGGCGGGCATTGCGCCGATGCGCGAGCGTCCCGACACCGACGATGTGGGCGGTGACGTGATGAAGCTGCTCGCCTCGCCCAACCTGTCCTCGCGCCGCTGGATCGCCGAACAATACGACAGCCAGGTTGGCGCGGATACGCTACAGACCGGCGGCGATGCCGGTGTCGTCCGTGTGCATGGAACGAACAAGGCGCTCGCGATCACCACCGATTGCACTCCGCGCTATGTTCATGCCGATCCCTATGAAGGCGGCAAGCAGGCGATTGCCGAAGCCTACCGCAATCTGTGCGCGGTCGGCGCGCGCCCGCTGGCGGTGACCAATTGCCTCAACTTCGCCAACCCGCAGCGCCCCGAGATCATGAGCCAGTTCGTCCATGCGCTCGAAGGCATGGGCGCCGCCTGCCGTTTGCTCGACTTCCCGATCGTATCGGGCAATGTCTCGCTCTACAACGAAAGCAAGGCGACCGGCGGTGGCAGCGCGATCCTGCCAACGCCCGCTATCGGCGGCGTCGGCCTGATCGATGATTACGATTACATGATGACCATGCCATTCAAGGCAGCGGGCGAAACGATCTACCTGCTCCATGCCGAAGAATGGGCGACCGCTGATCCCGAGCGTTCGCACTTGGGCAAGTCATTGTGGCTGAGCGAAATCCATGGCCGCGACGAAGGCCGTACCCCGCCGACCGACCTCACCGTCGAAAAGAACGCGGGCCGCATCGTCCGCCAGTTGATCGCCGACGGCCTCGTCAGCGCAGTGCACGATGTTTCCGACGGCGGTCTCGCCATCGCACTCGCAGAAATGGCGATGGCGGGCGGTATCGGCGCCGAGGTCGAGTGGAACGAAGAGTATTCGAGGGCAGCCTGGTGGTTCGGCGAGGATCAGGGACGCTATGTCGTCACTGTTCCCGACACCCAAGCACTCAACGAGGCGCTCGCCAAGGGCACTGAAAACGATGAAACCGCCTCGATCGGTTTCCGCCGCATCGGTCGCACCGGGGGCGATACGCTGTTCGGCAATTCGGTCGCGGCGATGCGCGCCGCACATCAGAGCTTTTTCGCCGACTGGATGGAAGGCTGACCGCGTGAAGGCTGACTATCGCGAGACACCTCTGGCGAAGAAGCTAAGCCTGCGCGATGGCCAGCGGGTGTGGTTCGACGGCATGCCCGAAAGCATTCAGGACGAAATCGGTGAATACGCACTCGAGCTTACGTTCGTTCGCGGCCCCGAAGAGGGGCCCGATGCTGCACACATCTTCGTGACCGAACAGGCTGCGCTTGCAGCAAAGCTCGCCGAACTGCGCGAACATATGGCAGGCGACGGCCATGTCTGGGTCAGTTGGCCGGCACGGGCGGACGGTGCGCCCTTCGCCCTTTCCGAGGAGCTGGTTCGCGAGATTGCGCTCCCGCTGGGACTGGTGGACACCAAGCAATGCGCGGTCAACGAGGACTGGTCCGGCCTCAAGCTGGTGGTCCGCAAGGAATTGCGCTGAACGCCGCTTGGTATAGATCCGCATCATGCGCGATCACGAAACCGTCCCCTACTCGCTCCCCGACCTGTCCGATGGCGAACGCATCGCGCGGGCGGAGGCCATGCGCGACCGGCTGAAGCTACGGCGGTCCTGCCGGTATTTCGCCGACACGCCGGTCCCGCGCGCGATTGTCGAAGCCGCCATCGAAGCGGCCGGCAGCGCGCCCAATGGAGCAAACCACCAGCCCTGGCATTTCGCGGCGATTTCAACGCCCGAAACCAAGCGCGCGATCCGCGACGCGGCGGAAGCCGAGGAACGCAAGTTTTACGCCGGCAAGGCCGGACCGCAGTGGCTCGAAGCGCTGGGGCCACTGGGGACCGATGCCGACAAGCCCTTCCTCGAAACCGCACCGTGGCTGGTGGTCGTCTTCGCCCAGCGCAAGGGCGGGATCGAGGAGGATGGTGAGACGCAGAACTACTATGTCAGCGAAAGCGTGGGGATCGCCTGCGGCCTGCTGCTTGCCACGCTGCACGAAGCCGGGCTGGCCACACTGACCCACACGCCGTCGCCCATGGGCTTCCTGCGCGCGATCTGCGGCCGGCCCGATCATGAAAAGCCGGTGATGATCGTGGTGGTCGGGCACCCGGCGAAGGATGCAAGCGTTCCCGCGCACGCGCTGGATAAGAAACCGCTCAGCCGGATTGCCAGCTGGCTCTAGGATCAGGCCACAGCGGCGGCCTCGCCCCCCTGCTGCGCCAGAAGGTCATAGGGATCGATCCCGTCCTGACGCCAGACATGGTGGCAGACACGGTACCAGTGTGGATCGGGAATACGGAATTGCGCCCGGACTTCGGCGAGGTTCTTGCCCAGCAGTTCGCGGATCGAAAGGCCTACCAGCGGCGGGCAGGCTTTCCCGGTCCGATGCGCCTGCCGCACGGCTTTCATCACCGGGGCTTCGCTTCGGACTAGCCGCTTGAGATGCAGGGCACCGGCATAGCCCAACAGCAAATGACCATGGCTGGGGGATTGCCCGTGCGTAAACAGCAATACGCATTGTTCACCCAGTGCATCCCGCCCATATCCGGTGAGCACATGCATCAGATCGTGCGTATCGCGCTGGCGATAGCCGTACCACTGGATAAGGTCGTCATAGCTCTGACTGCCCGACTTCTCCGACTCTTCGACGAGCCCGGCGGCAGTCAGGCCTTCGCGTTCCATGAAATCGCAATAGGCGTGCGCTACCGTACCCTCGGGATGGCGGCGCAAGGCGGCATGGTCGTCGAGAATGGGCGGCAGGAACGGTTCGCTCGCGCGTAGCGCCTCGCCATGCGGGCTGAGCGCGAGTTCGCGTACACGCGGCACGAACTGGCCGGACGGCAGAGCATCGTAGATCTTGAAGACCTCGGCCGTATTCTCCTTATCCTTCAGCAATTCGCGGAAGTGACCGAAAGCGGCAAAGGGGCGATAGCGCGGCCTGGGGCGGCGCGGGTCGCGCAAGGGAGTGCCGTCGCGCGCCGATTCGAAATCGACAGAGGTGAAAGCGCCGAGGCTGATCTGATCGTTCATGGTGCCCGTTTGCTACCAGTTCAGCCCCATCTCGCATTGGAAAAGCGCGCCATGGCTAGGCCGGATCGAAATCCTCCACCCATTCGCTCTCCGCAATTCCGAGCAGCTTGAGGATCGCGGTTAGTTCGACGCTGGCAATCCGGCCGTTGGCTGCTTCGCGCGCCTTGGGCTTGGCGCGGTAGGCGATGCCGTAATCGGCGGCCTCGATCATCGGGATGTCGTTGGCCCCGTCGCCCGTCGCCAGCACGCGCGCGCCCTCGCCAAGTTGGGAGCGTTCGTCCTCCAGCGTGGCGAGCTTGGTCGAAGCATCGCTGACCGGTCCGGCCAGAAGCCCGGTCAACGCCCCGCCCGCCACGCCGAGGCGGTTGCCCACGACGCGCTCGAAGCCGAGTTGCTCGGCCACCGGGTCGGCGAAATGATGGAATCCGCCAGTCACCAGGACCGTACGGCAGCCCTTGCTGCGCAGGGTATTCACCAGCGCCCGTGCACCCGGCACCGGCTGGATGCGCTGGTCCAGGCAGGTGGCGATAGCGCCTTCCTCGAGCCCTTCGAGCAGCCCGACACGCTCCTTCAGTGCGCTTTCGAATTCGAGTTCGCCGCGCATCGCGCGTTCGGTAATGTCGGCGACCTTGTCCTTTATACCGGCGAAATCGGCGAGCTCGTCGATGCACTCCTGCCCGATCATCGTCGAATCCATGTCGGATACGAACAGCCGCGGCACCTCGATCTCGTGATCCGCGACCAGCAGGTCGCATTCGCCGAAATGTTCGGTCAGGATGCCGGTAAGCCGGGCGCGCTCGCCGTCCGGAAGCGAAATCTGGAGCACGTCGCTACAAAAATCGAGCATGCCTGCCATGGCCACCGGCATCCCGGCATCGGCGCATGCCCGCAGCGCGGCGTCGAGACGCGTTTCCACGCCGTCCATGTCTGCTATCAGCCGCGCGATGAGCACTTCGAAATCTCCCGAGAACAAGCCGGTGGCGCTCATTGCAGGGCCGACTGCCAGCGGCAAGAGCCAACTCGCGGTTGATCTGGCGCAGCGGCTGGCGCGCGACGGGCGCCGCGGGGTCGTCGTCAACGCCGATAGCCAGCAGGTCTACCGCGAGCTGCATATCCTCTCGGCACGCCCCTCGGAGGGTGAAACGCAGGGCATCGAGCACCGATTGTTCGGAACCTGGGACGGGGCGCAATCCTGTTCGGCCGCAGATTGGTCCGCAGCGGCGCGCGACACCATTCGCGAGATTCACGCCAGTGGCGGCGTTCCGATCCTGTGCGGCGGAACGGGGCTTTACCTGCGCACCCTGCTGGAGGGCATCGCCCCCGTACCTGACATCGACCCGGACATTCGCGCGGCGGTGCGGGATCTGGACCAGGTGCGCGCGCGGGCGGCGCTCGAGGCGGAGGATCCCCAAGCGGCGGCGCGCCTTGCGCCTGCCGATGCCACGCGGACGGCCCGCGCACTCGAAGTCATCCGGTCGACCGGGCGCACGCTGGCGCAATGGCAGGCGCATAAACGCGGGGGGATCGCCAAGGAAGTGGTGCTTCACCCACTCGTGCTGCTGCCCGACCGCGGCTGGCTCAACGCGCGCTGCGACCTGCGTTTCGAACGCATGCTCGATACCGGTGCCATCGCCGAAGTGGAGGCGCTGCTGGCTCGCGAACTCGACCCCGGCCTCCCGGTGATGCGCGCCATCGGAGTGCGTGAAATCGCGGCCCTGATCAAAGGCGAACTATCGCGCGCTCAAGCTATCGCGGCTGGCCAGCTGGCTACGCGCCAGTATGCCAAGCGCCAATACACGTGGTTTCGCAACCAACCACCCGCCGACTGGGTGCGTACGGATAACAAAACTATCGCCGAACACGATTTTTTTGTTTCTTTGTTTCACGCAGAAGGTTGACCGCGTAATTGAAGCATCGTATTTGAGTGCATGTCGGCCCGGCGCTTGAGACCCCAGCGTCGGGCCGACTTGTGTTCTGAAATGCCCGGATCGGGCTGGAGGATAGTGTGACCACCGAGCGCAGCGGCGCTGCAATCCTGATCGAATGCCTCAAGCGGCAGGGTGTCGAATTCGTTTTCGGCTATCCCGGCGGCGCGGTCCTGCCGATCTACGACGAGCTCTTCGCCGATGAAGATATCCGTCACGTTCTCGTTCGCCATGAAGCGGGCGCGGCGCATGCCGCCGAAGGCTACGCCCGTTCGACCGGCAAGCCCGGCGTCGTGCTGGTAACCAGCGGACCGGGGGCGACCAATGCCGTGACGGGCATCGCCGATGCCTATATGGATTCGATCCCCCTGGTGGTGATCACCGGGCAGGTGCCCACGGCGCTGATCGGGACCGACGCGTTCCAGGAAGCCGACACGGTCGGATTGACGCGCCACTGCACCAAGCACAACTACCTCGTCAAAGACCCCGAACGGCTGGGCGCGACGATCGAAGAAGCATTCCGCATCGCCACCACGGGGCGTCCCGGCCCGGTGGTCGTCGACATTCCCAAAGACGTCCAGATCGCGCTGGCGACGCAGAGCGGACAGGACGGCACGCCGCTGCCCTCGCATCGCTATCAGCCGCGCATGGTCGGGGCTGCCGACGAGATTGCCGAAGCGGTCGAAATGCTCGCCGCGGCCGAACGGCCCGTGTTCTACACCGGCGGCGGGGTCATCAATGCCGGCCTGCAGGCGAGCGAATTGCTGCGCAAGCTCCAGTCTGCCACCGGAGCGCCGGTGACCAGCACGCTGATGGGCCTCGGGGCCTTTCCTGCCGAGCATCCTGATTGGCTCGGCATGCTCGGCATGCACGGCACCTACGAAGCCAACATGGCGATGAACCGCGCCGACCTGATCGTCGCGATCGGCGCCCGCTTCGATGATCGCGTGACCGGGCGGCTGGATGCCTTCGCGCCCGGAGCCCGCAAGATCCACATCGATATCGACCGCGCCAGCATCAACAAGATCGTCCCCGTCGATCTGGGCATTGTCGGTGATTGCGCGCATGTGCTCGATCAGATGCTCGAAGCCTGGGGTGGCCGCAAACCGCGGGACTTGTCCGAATGGCAGGCTCGTATTCTCGGCTGGAAAGCGCGCGATTGCCTTGCCTATCCCGAACGCGGCAGCGATTTGATCATGCCGCAGAAGAGCATCGAGCGGCTGTTTGCGCTGACCCGCGACCGCGATCCGATCATCACCACCGAAGTCGGCCAGCACCAGATGTGGGCGGCCCAGTATTTCCGGTTCTTCTGCCCCAACAAGTGGCTGACCAGCGGCGGCTTGGGGACCATGGGTTATGGCCTGCCCGCCGCGATCGGTGCGCAGCTTGGCAATCCGGACAGTCTCGTGATCGACATTGCGGGCGAAGCAAGCATCCAGATGAATATCCAGGAACTGGGCACCGCTAGCCAGTATCGCCTGCCGGTCAAGGTGTTCATCCTCAACAATGAATACATGGGCATGGTCCGCCAGTGGCAGGAGCTGACCTATGAAAGCCGCTATTCGAACAGCTATTCGGACAGCCTTCCCGATTTCGTGAAGCTGGCCGAAGCCTATGGCTGGAAAGGCATTCGCATCGAGGACGAAGGCCAGCTCGATTCCGGGATTGAAGCCATGCTCGCGCATGACGGACCGGCGATCGTCGATTGCCGGGTAGCGAAGGAAGCGAACTGCTTCCCGATGATCCCCAGCGGCGCGGCGCATACCGACATGCTGCTCTATGGCGATCAGGTGGGCGGCACCATGGACGATGAAGCAAAGGCGCTTGTGTGATGGGCATGATGGCGAATTTCCCGAACCGCTTCGAAGCGCGTGCCGAACGGCGCAACTGGTTTGCCCGCAAGGATGCCGAAGCACTGCTCGACTGGGTCGAGGACTGCGGACACCGGTTCATCGGGCTCGAGGTCGCGCAGAAGCAGGACGACGGAACCTGGACCCTGCTTGCGGACTCGCTCGACCTGTCGCGCCAGACCGAGAATTTCGAGGCCATCCGCATGGGCCGCGTCTTCCTGTCGGAATATGACGGCGAAGGGCGGATGTTCGAACCCGTCTGGCAGGACCGCGCACAATGAAGATTGCCCAGCAGGCGGCCGAACGGCACGTCCTCAACGTTATCGTCGACAACGAGCCGGGCATTCTCGCCAAGATCACGGGGATGTTCACCGCGCGCGGCTACAACATCGACAGCCTGACAGTGGCCGACATTTCGGAAGATCACGCGATCAGTCGTATCACGATCGTCACGCGCGGTCCCGAGCCGGTAATCGACCAGATCCGCGCCCAGCTCGAACGGCTGGTGCCGGTCCACAAGGTGATCGACCTCACCGAATTGGGCGGGCATGTCGAACGCGAACTGGCGCTCATCAAGGTCGCCGGGAAAGGCGACAATCGCGTCGAGGCGCTGCGCATCGCGGAACTGTTCCGCGCCAATGTGGTCGACACCACGACCTCCAGTTTCGTCTTCGAACTGACCGGCTCGCCCGAGAAAATCGACAGTTTCATCGCGCTGATGCGCGAGCTCGGGCTTGTCGAAGTGGGGCGTTCGGGAATCGTGGGAATGGTCCGCGGGCCCGAGCCGAACTGATCGAATGAATTTCGTCGCTCCTGCTCAGGCGGGAGCCTATCCAACCTATCGCCAGCCGGCGACCAATTCTGGGCCCCTGCCTTAGCGGGGGCGACGCGAGGGAAGAAAATGCAAGTCTATTACGATGCCGATTGCGACCAGCAGCTGATCAAGGACAAGAAGGTCGCAATCGTCGGCTATGGCAGTCAGGGCCATGCCCACGCGCAGAACCTGCGCGATAGCGGTGTGGGCGAACTCGCCATTGCGCTGCGCGATGGCTCCCCCAGCGCGAAGAAGGCCGAAGGTGCGGGCTTTACGGTCAAGACCGTTGCCGAAGCCGCCGAATGGGCCGACGTGCTGATGATCCTCGCGCCCGATGAACACCAGGCAGCGATCTACGCCAATGAAGTCTCTGGCCGGATGCGCCCGGGTACTGCGCTTGCCTTCGCGCACGGTCTGAACATCCATTTCGGGCTGATCGACCCGCCGGCCGACGTCGACGTCATCATGATCGCGCCCAAGGGGCCGGGTCACACGGTGCGCGGCGAATACATCAAGGGCGGCGGCGTACCCTGCCTCATCGCGGTGCACCAGGAATCGAGCCAGTCGGGCGGCAACGGCTTCGCCAAACAGCTGGCCTTGTCCTATGCGAGCGCGGTTGGCGGCGGCCGGTCGGGCATCATCGAAACCGATTTCAAGGAAGAGTGCGAAACCGACCTGTTCGGTGAACAGGCCGTGCTATGCGGCGGGGTCACCCATCTGATCCAGGCCGGCTTCGAAACGCTGGTCGAAGCCGGATATGCGCCCGAGATGGCCTATTTCGAATGCCTTCACGAAACCAAGCTGATCGTCGACCTGCTGTATGAAGGCGGGATCGCCAACATGCGCTATTCGATCTCGAACACGGCCGAGTATGGCGACATCAAGACCGGCCCGCGCATCATCACCGAAGAGACCAAAGCCGAAATGAAGCGCGTCCTGAAGGACATCCAGTCAGGGCGTTTCGTCAAGGACTTCGTGCTCGACAACCAGGCCGGTCAGCCCGAACTGAAGGCCAGCCGCAAGGCCGCCGCCGCGCATCCGATCGAAAAGACCGGCGCCCAGCTTCGCGCGATGATGCCCTGGATCGGCGCGAACAAGCTGGTCGACAAGGACAAGAACTGACACTTGCTATCGGCATCCATTGGTCAGATCCCGGCCAATGGATGCCGTTCACCGACCCGTTGTGGTGCGTACCGCAGCCGACCGGACCGACACACTCCGGGAACGCGTTACTGGCGCGGGGCATTCTTCAGTGAGGTTCAACAGGAGGCCGACCATGAAGACATCTTTCCTCGCCCTTGCGCTTGCAGCCAGCGGATCGCTGGCCGTCACGGCGATATCCGCGCAGGATCAGCCGCAGATCCCGGGCGTCGTCGACGTCAGCCGGGTCGCCGCCGGTAGCTATTCGCTCGATCCATCGCACACGCTGGTCAGCTGGCAGGTCGGTCACTTCGGCTTCAACGACTACTTCGGACTGTTTGGCCAGATCGACGGCACGATGACGCTCGACCCTGCCGATATCGACGCGACGCAGTTCGACATCACGGTTCCGATCACCAGTGTATCGGTGCCCAGCGAAGGTCTGCGCGACCATCTGCTGCGACCGGGCAAGGATGGCGCGGCCCCCGACTTCTTCGGTCCCGAACCTGAAGCGGCGCGCTTCGTTTCAACCTCGGTCCGGCGGACCGGTGAAACCACCGCCGTCGCCAGCGGAATGTTGACGATGAACGGCCAGACCGGCCCGGTTACCATGCTGGTGGAATTCACTGGCGCCGGACAGAATCCGATGAGCGAAGCACAGACAGTCGGCTTCCACGCACGTGCGCAGATCGATCGTACCGACTGGGGAATCAGCTACGCCGCCCCGCTGGTCGACAACATGGTCGACCTGGAAATCAGCGCGGCTTTCGAACGCGACTGAACCCCACTCGACAAGCGCATGGCGAGCGGCCACGGTCCTCCCCATGCGCTTGTCAGACTGCCACAATATCGATGATTTCCGCCGGCTCGCGAAACAGCGGCTGCCGTGGCCCGTGTTCGACTATATCGACGGGGCTGCCGATGACGAGGTGACCAAGGCGCGCAACACCAGCGCGTTCGATACGATGGATCTCGTGCCGGACGTGCTCGCGGGCGTCGGTCAAATCGACACCTCATGCCAGATCATGGGCCGCCACAGCGCGTTGCCGCTGGTCCTTAGCCCGACCGCGTTGCAGCGCGCCTTTCACTGCGACGGTGAACGGGCCGTCGCGCAAGCGGCGGCCCGGTTCGGCATGTGGTTCGGCATTTCCAGCCTGGCCACGCACTCGATCGAAGAGATCGCGGCGCTGACCGACGGACCCAAGCTGTTCCAGCTATACGTTCACAAGGACCAGGGACTCAACGCCAGCATGATCGAACGCTGCCAGGCAGCGGGCTTCGATGCGCTCGCGCTGACGGTCGACACCATAGTATCGGGCAAGCGCGAACGCTGCTTGCGTTCGGGCTTCACCACCCCGCCCCGCTTCAGCGCATCCTCGCTCTGGAGCTACGCCACGCGCCCCCGCTGGACGCTCGATTACGTGTTCGGTCCGAAGTTTCGGCTGCCCAACCTCGATGGACATGTCGAAGAAGGCAGCGGCAAGGCGGTCAGCATCCAGGACTATTTCAACACCATGCTCGATACGAACATGGATTGGGATACCGCGGCGCGCATCCGGCAGGATTGGGGCGGGACTTTCGCCCTCAAGGGTATCATGAGCGCGGGCGATGCGCGGAAAGCGGTCGAGATCGGTGCCGATGCTATCTGGATTTCCAACCATGGCGGACGCCAGCTCGACGGCAGCCGCGCGCCCTTCGACCAGCTGACGGAAATCGTCGAGGCCGTGGATGGCGAGATCGAGATCATTCTCGATGGTGGTGTGCGCCGCGGCACGCATGTCCTCAAGAGCCTGGCAGCGGGGGCGACAGCCGCCTCGGGCGGGCGACTGTATCTCTATGCGCTTGCCGCTGCGGGGCAGGACGGGGTCGAACGGGCGGTGCAGATCCTGAAGGAAGAAATCGAACGCGGCATGCGGCTCATGGGCGTCACCTCGATCGACCAGCTTGCGCCCGACCGCTTGCGTCGGCGCTGAGTATCGGTTCAGCGGCGATCACGGCATGGCGGCCACACAGGCGCGCAGCTCGCTCACGAACAGTTCCGGCTGCTCCCACGCGGCAAAATGCCCGCCCTTGTCCAAATCGTTCCAGTAAACGAGATTGGTGAGCGTTCGCTCAACCCACTCGCGTGGCGCGGGCAGGATCTCTCCGGGAAAGGCGCTCGCCCCCGCAGGTATGCTCACCGTGCCGTCGCCGAACTTGCCAAAGCTTTCCCAGTAGAGCCGGGCCGCGGAGGCGCCCGTAGCCGGCAGCCAGTAGAGCATGACGTCGTCGAGCACCTGGTCCATTGTCAGCACATCCCAGGCCGAACCCTGGTTATCGGTCCAGTAGTGCACTTTCTCGAGCATCCATGCCGCCAACGCGGAGGGCGAATCCACCAGGCCATAGCCGATCGTCTGCGGACGCGTGCTTTGCTGCTTGGAATAGCCCGAATCCCATTCCTGATAGAACCCGAGGCGCTGCAGCGCCTTGAGCACCTTGGGGTCCTTGCTCTGCATGTCATCCGGTCCCGGACGGCCGATTGGCATGTTGAGGTGGATGCCCCTGCACTCGGACGGGGCCAGTTGCCCGATCGCCATCGTGACTGCCGCGCCCCAGTCCCCGCCCTGCGCCATCCAGCGCCGGTATTCCAACCTCTGCATCAATTCAGTCCAGGCCTGCGCGATCCGTTCTACCCCCCAACCTGTAGTCGCGGGCTTGGCGGAAAAGCCGTAGCCGGGCAGCGACGGGGCGACGACATGGAACGCCTGCGTGTCTGCTACAGTCGGCTCGGTCAATTCGTCGATCACGCCGAGGAATTCGACCACCGAACCGGGCCAGCCATGCGTCAGCAACAGCGGCACGGCATCGGAGCGCGACGAGGGCTTGTGCAGGAAGTGGATATCCAGCCCATCGATCTCGGTTAAGAACTGCCCGACTGCATTCAGCCGCGCCTCGCATCGCCGCCAGTCGTAACCGGTCCGCCAATAGGCGACCAACTCCCTAAGCGCGGCAAGCGGTGTGCCCTGCGTCCAGTCGTCGACCGTTGCCGCTTCGGGCCAGCGCGTGCGATCGAGGCGTGCTGCCAAATCCGCTAGATCCGCCTCGGGAATGTCGAGCGTGAACGGCCTGATCGCGTTCATGGCTACGCGTCCTCCGTCGCTTTTTTCGATGCGGCGACCACTCGGTTCATATCGGCCAGCAATATCGTGCTTGTTGCCTTGGCGAGAACGGTCCCTGCCGCGTCCTTCAAATGGCCTTCGTAGAAGCTGGTCCGCTTGCCATGCCGTTCGACCCACGCTTCGGCGATGACAAGCCCGGGGCGCGTCGGGGCGAAATAGCTGACCTTGAGTTCCAGCGTCATCGGGACAATGCCGGGGCCGTTCCTGGCCATTGCCGCATGCGCCATGGCCGCGTCGATCCAGCCGCTGATGAAGCCGCCCTGCACAACCCCGCCCGAATGGCACTGCGCCTGTTTGGCTTCGTATTCCAGCCTCGCATGTCCCTCGGCGTCGGTCGACACGACCCGTATCAAACCAAGTGTTTCGTTCAGCGAATGCCCCTCGGCCATGCTCTCTCCCATCTACCGTGAAATATAATTTCTCGCGATGCCCAAGACTGTTTTGCTTTACAACCCCGGCTGGCTTTCGCATACGCCGTGGTATGACGAATGCACTCGGCCTAATTATCCTGCGACTTACTCGCCCTTGGGCGTGATATCTGGCGTGCCTTTCCCGGTGCGCTGAGCGCCCAAGGGACCGACCGCCACCCTACACTTTCGCAGATACCGAGTTTCCCCGATGTCCATGCTCCGCGACCCGAGCGTCAAATATTCGCCCTTCCCGCAGGTACCGCTTGCCGAACGCCGGTGGCCCACACGTACCATCACTGCGGCGCCGCGCTGGCTGTCGACCGATCTGCGCGATGGCAACCAGGCAATTGTCGATCCGATGGATGCGCACAAGAAGGGGCGCTTCTTCGACCTCCTCGTCGAAATCGGGGTGAAGGAAATCGAAGTCGGTTTCCCCAGCGCCGGTGCCACCGAGTTCGACTTCATCTCGGGCCTGGTTCGCGACGGGCGCGTACCCGATGACGTGCTGGTGCAGGTCCTCACTCAAAGCCGTGAAGACCTGATCCGGACGAGCTTTGCCAGCCTTGCAGGGGCCAAGCAGGCGATCGTCCATCTCTACAATGCCGTCAGCCCCGCCTGGCGCGAAGTGGTGTTCGGGATGAGCAAGGAGCAGGTCCGCGACATTGCAGTGCATGGCGCCAAGATCATGCGCGACGAAGCGGCCAGGCAACCCGATACCGCGTGGCATTTCCAGTACAGCCCCGAAACCTTCTCGACTGCCGAACTCGATTTCAGCCTCGAGGTCTGCGAAGCAGTGATGGAGGTGCTGGCGCCCACCCCCGAACACCCGATCATCCTCAACCTGCCCGCGACGGTCGAGGCGGCGACCCCCAATATCTATGCCGATCAGGTTGAATACTTCATCGGCAACCTGCCCGCTCGCGACAGCGCGGTGATCAGCCTGCACACGCATAATGACCGCGGCACCGGCGTGGCCGCGGCGGAACTGGCTTTGATGGCCGGTGCCGACCGCGTCGAAGGCTGCCTCTTCGGCAATGGCGAACGCACGGGCAATTGCTGCCTGGTGACGATGGCGCTCAACATGTACACGCAGGGCGTCGATCCGCAGCTCGATTTCTCCGACATCGACCGCGTGATCGAGACGGTCGAATATTGCAACGAACTGCCGGTCCACCAGCGGCACCCCTATGGTGGCGAACTGGTATACACCGCCTTTTCGGGGAGCCACCAGGATGCGATCAAGAAGGGATTTTCGGCGCTCGAGACGCAGAACGATCCGCATTGGCGCGTACCCTACCTGCCAATCGACCCGGCCGATCTGGGGCGCAGCTACGAAGCGGTGATCCGGGTCAATTCGCAATCCGGCAAGGGCGGCTTCGCCTGGGTGCTGGAACAGGACCAGGGGCTCAAGCTGCCCAAGAAAATGCAGGCCGATTTCAGTCCGCATGTGCAGCGCATGGCAGACGAGGTCGGTCGCGAGCTCAATGCAACCGATATCTGGGAAGCGTTCAAGGCGGCCTACCATGTCCAAACCGCCGACAAGCATTTCCAGTTGGTCGATTACGAGGAACGGCGCGGCAGCGACGGTACCCGGCTGTTCACCGGAACCATCGCGGTTGCTGGACAGGAACAGACCGTTTCGGGCCGCGGCAACGGCCTGATCTCGTCGGTCCTGACCACGCTCGAGGACGCTTTCGGACTCAGCCTGGAAGTGGTCGACTACACTGAACATGCACTGACTGCCGGACGGGACAGCCGCGCTGCCGCCTATCTCGAATGCCGGGATTCCGCCGGGCGGACCATCTGGGGCTGCGGGGTCGACGAAGATGTCGCGACAGCAAGCGTCAGAGCCGTGCTCAGCGCAGCGAATTCGGCGATGGACGCAGCCTAGCCGGCGACGGCAATCCGCGCCTGTTCGATTGGTGCTCCGCCTCTGGTAAGTCGTCCGAAGCCCTGCGCCCGGCAGGTGCGGTTGCGACCCGACGCCTTGGCAAGATAGAGCGGGGCGTCCGCGGCCTGCAGCGCCATCGACGCGCTGCAGCTTTCGCTGATCATGGCGAAACCGAGGCTCGCGGTGACGGTAAACGCCTTGCCATCGCTGTCGGCCATGGGGTGTTTCTCGATTGCCAGACGCAGGCGTTCGCAAATGTCTGCCGCTGCTTCTGCCAGCGGGCGCTTCACGATGATGGCGAATTCCTCGCCCCCCAGCCGTGCGAAGAAGAACGTATCGGACGCCATGCCGTTCATGATCGCGCCGACTTCGCTAAGCACCTTGTCACCGATGGCATGCCCGTGGGTATCGTTGACCTGCTTGAAATGGTCGAGATCGACGAATGCCAGTCCGAACGGCTCCTGATCGGCAACGTCCAACCGTCTCTCGAGGATATCGAGGAATGCGCGGCGGTTGGGCAAGCCGGTGAGCGTATCGGTCCGTGCTTCGCGCGTCATCTCCAGCTCCTCGAGCTTGCGTGCGGTAATGTCGCGGATCGTGACCACGAAGCCGCATACTTTCCGACCCGAGGTTTCCACTGCGCGCAGCTTTGCCTCAAGCCAGCGGGTCTTCCCGCCCCGGCCCACCGACCGCTCGAGTATTTCGGTCCGGCCCGGATGGCGGCTGGCTTTATCGAGCGCGCGGTCGACCTTCTTACGATCGAACTCGCTGAAAAATGCCGCAAGGTGCAGCTGATCCACGCTGCCGCGACCGCTCAACCGGGTCGAAGCCGGTGACGCGAAACGGATGGTTCCACTGCTGTCGAGGTGCAGCAGGGCGTCGTCCGAATGGTCGGCGATCAGGCGCTGCATCGCTTCGCGATCACCGAGTTCGTCGAGGATCCGCTGACGTTGCTGGATTATGACGGCCATCGGAAAAGCAATCAGCAACAATGTCGCGAGATAGAATTGCAGGAACAGCGCCTTCTGCCACAGTGGCATGGCAAGTTCGGCGAAGACCCCGGTTCCCATTCCCAGAGAGAACGCCGCCGCGACGGAAATCACCAGCACCGCGATAGCGGCGCCGAACCGGCGAAACCGGAAACTGGCGAAAACGAGTGGTACGATGGGCAGAAACAGCAGCGGCATGGCAGACTGGTGAAACGCAAACCCCGAGACCAGCGCGGTGAGGCTTACCACGCCCGCAAAGGCCAGAACCCGTGCGCGATCGCGCATATTAGCGAAGTCTTCCCTGCGATAGGACTGCAAGAGCAAGGCCAGCGGAAGCACCAGCAAGGTGCCAAGTCCGTGCCCGACCCACCAAGAAAACGCATGGAACAGCCACGTTCCGCCGACGATCTGGACCGCCATCAACCCGCCCACGATCGCACTAGGAAGGGGTCCGACAAAACCGGCCCAGAACCCGAGCGAGGCGACGCCGCCTTCGCTTTCGATAAAATCGCGCTGTGGCCTCAAGCGCACCAGCAGCCACGCGATGAACCAGCCTTCGAAGATATTCGCCACTGCCAGCGGGAGCGCCCAGGCCGGTCCGAAACCGAACAGCGCCGTCGCCGCCGTGCTCAGGCCCATGAGGATCGCAAAAGCTCCGAGGTGGTGGACGCGGGGCAGGGTCAGGAACAGGGCTGCAGCCAGTGCCGATCCCACCCAGACCAACGCAAGACCGCCGGCGAAACGGGTCCAGAAGATCGTGGCCGACGTGACCACGAAGAACAGCGCCCCGTACAAGGCGATCCGCATCGCGGGATGCGTCATGGAGCAACCGTTCCCATGGTGGCGCGGTAGACCGGGGAGGTTAACGGCCTGAAAGGATTTGGCTGCGGGTTGCCCCGTAGCAACGCGTAGATATCCGTGCGCGGACAGCGCGACGGCAAACGGCAGCGCCCCAAGGCATGAGGCCACCCTTCCCGCGCATCCTTTTCGCTTGTCAGAACGGGCGGACCTGTGTTCCATCACCGGGAGAGACCGAAGGCAGCCGAAGGGGGGAGCGCAGCCAGTGACCGAAGATATTCTCGAACCCGAACTGCCGATCATCGATCCGCACCATCACCTGTGGGACCTGCGCCCGCTGGTCGGGGCATTCCCCGAACCGCGGCATGCTTTCATCGAAGCGATCTCGGGTGCCGCCTACTATACCTTCGACCAACTTTACGCCGATACGCACTCCGGCCACAATGTCGTGGGCACGGTGTTCATGGAATGCGGCGCCTTCTACGATGCCAGCCGCGACGAAGCGATGAAACCCGTCGGCGAAGTCGAATTCGTCAATGGTGTAGCGGCACAAGGCGCCAGTGGCCTGTACGGCGATTATCGGCCCTGTGCCGGGATTGTAGGCCATGCCGATCTGACCCTTGGCGATGGTGTCAGGCCGGTGCTCGAAGCGCTTATCGCGGCGGGCAACGGGCGTTTCAAGGGCATCCGCCATGCCGCTGCCTGGGATGCCGATCCCGAAGTACTAGGTCCGCCGTTCCACGCCCCCGAAGGTCTGTATGGGTCGGATGCGTTCCGGGCTGGGTTTGCCGCCTATGCCGAGCATAATCTGACGTTCGATGCCTGGTTGCTCGAACCGCAACTGGGCGACCTCATCGATCTCGCGCGGGCCTTTCCCCACCAGCAGATCGTGCTCGACCATTGCGGCACCCCGCTGGGGATTGCCTGCTATCAAGGCAAGCTGCACGAACGGTTCGACACTTGGCGCAAATCGATCCACGCGCTTGCCGAGTGTCCTAATGTCGCGGTGAAGCTTGGCGGGCTGGCGATGGCTTTTTGCGGACTGCCCGAAGAAGGTCCTGACAAGGGCTATGGATCGGAACACCTGGCCGGCCTGTGGCGACCGTATATCGAAACCTGCATCGAGGCGTTCGGACCCGATCGGGCGATGTTCGAATCGAATTATCCGGTCGATCGCTGGGGGGCGACTTACCCCGTGCTGTGGAACGCCTTCAAGCGACTGGCAGCAAAGCACAGCCCGGCAGAAAAGCGCGCGCTTTTCGCTGGCACTGCGGCGCGTATCTACGACATCGAACACGTGCTCGAGCTGCCGTCCGCCGCAGCTTGACGTTTACGTAACGTCACTCTCGACAAGCGGGCGAACGCACCATACGCCACCCGCCTAGCGACTAATGAGAGGAATTTTCCCGCCATGCCCCTGCCCGCCCCCTTCGACAAGCTGCGCCTCCCCGTCATCGGATCGCCGCTGTTCATCGTTTCCGGGCCCGAACTGGTCATCGCGCAATGCAAGGCGGGGATCGTCGGCAGTTTTCCCGCGCTCAACGCGCGTCCGCAAAGCCAGGTGGATGAGTGGCTGCACCAGATCACCGAAGAGCTGGCGGCGCACAACCGCGATAATCCCGATCGTCCGGCAGCCCCCTATGCGGTCAACCAGATCGTCCACAAATCGAACGACCGGCTCGAAGCTGACATGGCGACCTGTGCAAAATGGCAGGTGCCGCTGGTCATCACCTCGCTCGGAGCGCGGGAGGAAGTGTTCAGCGCGGTCGAAGGCTGGGGCGGCATTACGCTTCACGACGTGATCAACGACCGTTTCGCACGCAAGGCAATCGAAAAGGGCGCCACCGGCCTGATCCCCGTGGCCGCCGGCGCCGGCGGTCATGCCGGCGTGCTGAGCCCCTTCGCGCTGATGCAGGAAATCCGCGAATGGTTCGACGGCCTGGTCGCGCTTTCGGGTTCGATTGCACATGGCCGTTCGATCCTTGGCGCGCAGGCACTGGGCGCGGATTTCGCTTATATCGGTTCGCCGTGGATCGCCGCGAGCGAGGCGAATGCCGACGAGGGCTACAAGAAGGCCATCGTCGACAGCAGCGCCGAAGGCATCGTCTATACGAACCTGTTTACCGGCGTTCACGGCAATTACCTGCGCTCGAGCATCGAAAGCGCGGGTCTCGATCCCGACAACCTGCCCGAAAGCGATCCCAGCAAGATGAATTTCGGCAGCGGCGGCAATTCCAAGGCCAAGGCGTGGAAGGACATCTGGGGTTCGGGCCAGGGCATCGGCGCGGTCACCCGGAGCGCTCCCGTCGAAGAGACCGTCGCGCGGCTCGAACGCGAATATATCGCTGCAAAGGAAGCGCTGGCAAAGGCCACCGCCTAGTCCGCGCTCGCTTCCCACAGGAGGCCCGCCATCGCGTCGAGATCGGTAAAATCGACGCGGGCGGCCTGGCGATCTTTCCGATTAAGGCGAAGGGGTTTGCGCACATCCAGCAATCGCCGCCGCAGGGCCCGCTGCAACAGCGCAAGCCGCATCAGGGCGACGGCAGCGGCTTCGTCCGGGCGCGACTGCTTCTGAAGTGACCAGCGCCGCTCAATACGTCCCATCCGCTGGATGACCATTTCGTTGTAGCGGCGATGCGGCCCGCGATGGAGCGGCAGCGCCAGACGCAGCGCTGCATCCTCGCGCGCAGGCAGCAGCAGGCCGTTGCAACGAAAATCGTCGAACCCGATCCGATCGGCTCCCACCGTTTCGATCAATCCCGTAAAACATCGCTTGTTCAGCGCCTGGCGAGGCAGCAGATGGTGTTTCTGCAGCGCGGGGTCATGTTCAGCGGTGCCGGAACGGTTGACCGCACGGAAGGGCAAGTGCGGGCGGGCGAAGTGGGCTCCAGTGTGCGTGCCGCGATCCACTGTGCCGCTAGACGGGATCGATGCGGATCACGCCAGCGGCCAAGTCTGGCACCATTTCGAGTTCCGCTCCCCCCTCGATGACAAAACGCAGCGGTTCGACGGGCAATTCATAACCGACCAGTTCCTGGACGATGCGAACAACAAGCCGTGTCGCGGCAGCACGGTCCTGCGAAAGGGATGGCGCCAGCGCCAGTTCGCAGCCGATGAAGAAGGCCAGTCCCTCGGTGCGAAGATGGCCGCCCGGACCGGCATATACACCCAGCATCCCAAGCGCAGGGAATGCCCCGCCGGCGATCCACGCTTCGACCGTGCCGCTAAAGAACTTCGGCGCAATCGCAGTGCGCGCCGGCGGCCAGCACACCACACGAACATCCGGCAGCCGCGCAGCCAGTTCCCCCCCCAGCGCCAGCAAGGTCCGCACCACCGGCAAGGAGTGGGCGCCTGCTGCGATATGCGGGCCAGGACGCAGGCTGACGGCCTCCGCATCTGCAAGGCAATCGACATCGCAGTTGAACCGGTAGGCCACTTCGGGGGCGACCATCGCCGGACCGCGCGCCAAGCCCCGCAAGTCGAAGGTCAGGCCGTCGAGCAGGAGTTCGAGCCAGTCGGTGTCGCGGGACGCTTGCGAGAGTTCGGCTGCGACATGGTGCGACGTATCCGCGTTAGCGGGATCGAAACTGATCGACGCGCGGGGGAAGCATTCCAGCGCTTCAACTATCGCCGCGCGGTCGGGACGGCGGCCGTGCTCGAACATGAGCACAAGCCCAGCCGCGCCGGCCCCCGCCGCACCGGTCCTCGAAGCTCCGACCGTCACCGTGCCGTCCGTCCTGCTGCCATGCCGGGCTCTTGTGGTCGCAATTAGCCGCTGCGTCGAGACCGATCCGGCGGCATGGCTCCGAAACGGACCCGATCCCTAGAAAATACCCTGGGCGACGCCCTCGGCAAGTGCCGTACCCAGATCCCGAGCGCGGTCCAGGGCTTCCGGCTCAACGGTCTTCGAAGCAAGAATGGCCTCTGCTTCCTGCGCCTCGGTGTTGACGATCCACCGATCGGCCACGCGTTTCAGCCGCCAGCCGGTGGCGATGCGATCGATCTGCCGCTGGGCCCCCTCCCCGTCCGACCCCGCGGCGATCACCGTCGCGTAGGGTCGCCCCTCGATCCTTCCAAGGACGGGATAGTAGCACCGGTCGAACATTTCCTTCATTTCGCCGCTCATGCTCGCGAGGTTTTCGGGGCAGCAGAACAGATATCCGCCCGCTGCCAAAAGATCCTCCGGTTCGACTTCTTCCGCGCGCAGCAGGCGGCTATCGGCGCCAGCTGCCTGGTGTGCAGCCTGTGCCAATTGCTCGCTGGTACCGGTGCGGCTGTGCCAGATGATCAGAAGCGGTCCGGTGGACATGGGCCAAGCATCGCGCGCGGCTGTCGATTGTCAAACGGTGCAACTTCCGTTGCCCCCAAGCACAGGCTATTGCCCGCGCATGGCATCGCAGGCCCTTTCACATGTATTCGGCGTATCATCCTCCCTCACCGGTCGCGCATGGCGCTGGCGCGGCGGGAACATGGAACTCGGCGGATCCCAGACCCTGGGGGACGATATCGTTCGCCAGCTGCTGCTGTCGCGCGGTGTTCCAGCAGAGGATATCGAACGCCACCGGCAGCCCACCCTGCGCAACTTCCTGCCCGACCCGTCGCTCTTCCGCGACATGGACGTGGCCGCTGACCGCATCGCGCAGGCGGTACTCGCAGGCGAAACGATCACGATCTATGGCGATTACGACGTCGATGGCGCGACCAGTTCCGCGCTGCTCATCCGGCTGTTGCGCGACCTCGGGGTCGAAGCAGGCTATTACATTCCGGATCGCCTGCTCGAAGGCTATGGTCCCTCGGGCGAAGCCTTGGTCCGGCTCGGCCAATCGGGTTCGAGCCTGATCGTCACCGTCGATTGCGGCGCTATGGCACACGAAGCGCTTGCCATGGCGCATGACGCGGGGATCGACGTGATTGTCGTCGATCACCACAAGTGCTCGGCCGAACTTCCCAAGACGGTCGCGCTGGTCAATCCCAACCGGCTGGACGAGGAGGACGACGCTGCCGCGCATGGCCACCTCGCCGCAGTCGGGGTCGCCTTCCTGCTGGGTATCGCACTGGTGCGCACGTTGCGTCAGCGCGGCTTCTTTGCCGGCCGCAAGGAACCCGATCTGCTTGCGCTGCTCGATGTCGTGGCGCTGGGCACGGTAGCCGATGTCGCTGCATTGCACGGGCTCAACCGCGCTTTCGTAGCGCAGGGGCTGAAGGTGATGGCGCGGCGCGACAACATCGGCATGTCCGCCCTGATCGATGCCAGCCGGCTCAAACGCAGTCCCGCCTGTTCGGACCTCGGCTTTGCCCTGGGCCCGCGGATCAACGCCGGCGGCCGCGTGGGCGAATCGACGCTCGGCGTGCGGTTGCTGACCACTCGCGATCCCGAAGAGGCACGCACCATCGCCGCGCAATTGTCAGCGCTCAACGACGAGCGGCGCGCGATCGAGGCCGAAGTGCAGGAAGCGGCCGAGCAGCAGATTGCTGCCCAGCACAACCGGGCGGTGCATCTGGTGGCCGGCGAAGGGTGGCACCCCGGCGTGATCGGGATCGTAGCCGGGCGAATCAAGGAAAAGACCGGCAAGCCTGCAGTGGTCATCGCGCTCGACGGCGATACCGGCAAGGGATCGGGCCGCTCGATCAGCGGGGTGGACCTTGGTGCTGCCATCATCCGTGCGCGCGGCGAAGGTCTGCTGGTGGCGGGCGGCGGCCATGCCATGGCAGCCGGGCTCACGGTGGACGCCGACAAGGTGGACCGGCTGGCTGACTGGCTCGATCATACGCTCGAGGGCCATGTCGCCCGCGCCTCCGCCACGCGCGACATGGCGCTCGATATTGCCGTGGCGCCCGGCGGGCTGACGTCCGAGCTGGTCAATTCGCTCGAAGAGGCCGGCCCCTACGGGGTCGGCTGGCCCGGGCCGCGGGTGGCGGTCGGCCCGGTACGGCTGGTCAAATGCGATATCGTGGGCACGGATCACGTCCGCCTGATTGCCGCGGGCGACGATGGCAAGAGCTTCAAGGGCATCGCCTTCCGCGCCGCCGAAAGCGACATGGGACAGGCCTTGCTGCACGGATCGCGCGGCCGCCGCCTGTGGCTGGCAGGCCGCGTGAAGATCGACGATTGGGGCAACCGCCCGCAGGCGGAACTGCACCTGGAAGATGCCGCCTGGGCCGATTGATACTTTTGCGTGCGAAGGAGGGTTGACGGCCCGCAGCCCCACGCCTAATTGGCCCGCCACGCCACCGACCCGCAACGCGGGTGTGGCCCGTTCGTCTAGCGGTTAGGACGCGGCCCTTTCACGGCTGAAACACGGGTTCGATTCCCGTACGGGTCACCACGGTGGTGGTATTGCCATGGCAATCCGCGCAAAGCGCCACTTCTGTGGCCCGTTCGTCTAGCGGTTAGGACGCGGCCCTTTCACGGCTGAAACACGGGTTCGATTCCCGTACGGGTCACCACTTCTCCACCACGCTGAAAAGCGGCTGGCGCGTCCGCGGATGCGCCGCTAGGCCGCATGGCCATGACCAAGCCCAGCTTTCCCTGGCCCGGATTCGCGCTGGCGATGATGGCCTGCATCATCCTGGCCTCGCTTGGCGTGGATCTGATCTATGTCGCGCTCGTCCTGCTGGTCTGGATCGGCTCGCTCTACCTGGTGGCCGCGCGGCCGGACGAAGCGCGCCCCACGCCGCAAGGCCCTGCCTTCACCCGCGACAATATGGCCGACCTGTTCGAACATTCCGAAACACCCGTGGTCATCACCGAACGCGACCGGGCGATTATCGCCAATCTGTCGGCGCGCCAGTTGCTGGGCGGGCATATCGTCGGGCAGGATGTCCGCATGGCGCTGCGACAGCCCGAAGCGATCCGCCTGCTCGGTCGCGACGTCGACGGCGGTGCGGTCGTCCGCGGCCTGGCGAGGCGCACCGATATCTGGCGGATCAACCGCAAGACGCTGCCCGGCGAACTTGCCGTCATCGAATTCGTCAACAAGACCGCCGAAGCCGATATCGCGCGGGCCCATACCGATTTCGTCGCCAATGCCAGCCACGAACTGCGCACGCCGCTGGCTTCGATCATCGGCTATGTCGAAACGCTGCGCGAGGATGTCGATAATCTCGATCCGCGCATGGCGGACAAGTTCCTCGGCACGATCCAGCGCGAGGCGAAACGCTTGCAGGACCTGGTAAGCGACCTGATGTCGCTGTCACGAATCGAGGCCGTGAAACACGACCTGCCCGACACCACGCTCGACCTGGCCAAGCTGGCCGAGCGCGCGGCGCATGATGCCGCCAATGGCGAACGGCTCGAACTGCTCGACTTCGAGGCGACCGGCGAATTCCCGGTCCGCGGCGATCGCCAGCAATTGGAACAGCTGGTCCGCAACCTCGTCGACAACGGGTTCAAATACGGTGAGCCCGGCCAGACGGTGACGGTGCGCATCCATCCCAAGGGCGACAACCGGCTAAGGCTGACCGTGACCGATCGCGGCGAAGGCATCGCGGCTGAACATATTCCGCATCTCACCCGCAGGTTCTACCGCACCGATCCGGGCCGCAGCCGGGCATCGGGCGGCACCGGACTGGGTCTGGCAATCGTCAAGCACATCGTCGAACGGCACCGGGGCCGGCTGGATATCGACAGCACGCCGGGCGAAGGCACGCGCGTCACGGTTACCCTGCCGCTGGAAAAGCAAGACGAAGACGACTGACGCGGCTTGTGCCGGTAGCGGCCGGGGCATGCCAGCCTGTTCCGGTTGTTACACGATGTCATATATCTGAAACATCGCGGTCATAGTGGCGTCGTCGTTCCGTAACCCTCTGATCAAGTGATTTGAACGATGCCCCGTAGCACCCGCTTCCCGCTGGCAATCATTGCGCTCGGCTGCGCTGCCCCCGCACCCCTGCTCGCGCAGGATGCGGACGAAGATCTGGCGGCCATGCGCATGCAACTGGCGGCCATGAACGCACGTATCGACCAGCTCGAAACCGAGCTAGAGGCAACGCGTGCCGCCGCCGCGGCGGTGCCGGCTCCCACCACCCCGGCAGAGCCGGCAGCAGCCGCACCGGTCGCCGTGCTCGCCAAGTCCGACGGCTGGAGCTTCAAGCCCCGCGGCCGTCTGATGGTCGATACGGGTTTCACCAGCGCCCCTTCGTCGACCGGGGCCAGCGATGGCTTCGGCAGCGAACTGCGCCGCGCCCGCTTGGGCGCTTCGGGGGATATGCCCGGAGGGTTCGGCTACAAGTTCGAGATAGATTTCGCAGGCAACGAGGTTTCCGTCACCGACGCCATCCTGAGCTATGAGGACGGTCCGCTCGAAGTCGCGGTCGGGCAACACAACAACTTCCAGTCGCTCGAGGAACTGACCAGCAGCCTGCACACGACCTTTATCGAGCGCGCGGCCTTTACCGACGCGTTCGGCTTCGAACGCCGTCTGGGTGCGTCGATCACTTACGGTCGAGGCGATATCCTCATCCAGGCGGGGGTCTTCACCGACAATATCGAGGACACGGACAGCAAGAACCGGGGCGTGGATGCGCGGATCGTCTTCATGCCGGAGGCTGGCGACACGCAGCTTCATTTCGGCGGATCGGTCCATTACAACGACCTCGACGATCCTGCTGCCGAGGTGCGCTATCGCCAGCGCCCGCTGGTGCACTTCACCTCGCAGCGGTTCATCAACACCGGCAGCATGGGTGCCCGCAGCGAAACCGGGTTCGGGATCGAGGCCGCAGCGATCGCCGGGCGCTTCCACGCCGCCGCCGAAGGCTATTGGCAGACGGTCGACATGCCCGCGCTGGCGAGCGACCCTACCTTCTTCGGCGGCTATGCCGAGGCAGGGGTATTCCTCACCGACGATTCGCGCGGATACAAGGGTGGCAAGTTCGATCGCACCAAGCCGCAGCGGCCGGTTGGCGAAGGCGGGTTCGGATCGCTCCAGTTCACGCTGCGCTACGACCATCTCGACCTCAACGACGCCGGGATCCTCGGCGGCCGCCAGGCAGGCTATCTCGCCTCGCTGATCTGGAAACCGACCGACTATACCGCGCTGTTGGTCAATTACGGCCGCTTGCAGTACGAAGACGCGGTCCTGCCCGCCGCGAATGGCGATACCTCCTACGGTGTCGACGCTTTTGGCGTGCGCGCGCAAATCGATTTCTGACCGGCGGACAATCCGCCAATTCCCGGCCCCCGGGCGCCGGGTCAAACTATTGTCGCAACCCTGTAACATTGGGGCGCTTTTGCGGCGCTAGCTATACATCTAAGGGGCTATCCATGACCAAGACCAAATCCTTCATCTTCGCCGCAGTATCGGCGCTCGCGCTCACCGCATGCGGTGGCAACGGAGCCGATGGCGGCTCGCGCGACTCGATCCGTGCAGTCGGTTCGTCGACCGTGTTCCCGTTTGCGAAGGCAGTTTCCGAAGCCTTCGTTCGCAACCAGCCCGATTATCGTTCGCCGATCATCGAATCGACCGGCACCGGCGGCGGAATGAAGTTGTTCTGCGCCGGTCTCGGCGCCGACACCCCCGACATGACGCACGCCTCGCGCCAGATGAAGGCGAGCGAATTTGCCGACTGCCAGGCCAATGGCGTTACCGACATCATCGAAATCCAGGTCGGTCTCGACGGGATCGCTTTCGCGTCGGCGCAGGGCGGCATCACGATGAGCCTGACCCCCAAGCAGGTCTACGAAGCGATTGCGGCCTCGCCCTATGGCGGCGAGCAGACCAACCAGACCTGGTCCGATGTCGACCCCTCGCTCCCCGACCAGCCTATCCTGGTTTACGGGCCGCCGAGCACGTCGGGCACGCGTGACGCGCTCAAGGAACTGGTTCTGGAAGTCGGCTGCGATACCAATCCCGAAATGGAAGCGCTCAAGGAAACCGACAAGGATCGCCACGCACAGCTTTGCACCGAGGTCCGTTCGGACGGCGCCTATGTCGACCAGGGCGAGCAGGACAATCTCATTGTCCAGAAGATCGAAGGCAATCCCAACGCCGTGGGCGTTTTCGGCTACAGCTATCTCGAAGAGAATGCCGACAAAGTCCAGGGCCTCGAGATGAACGGTGTCGCCCCGACTTACGAGAACATCGCGAGCTTCGCCTATCCCGGCGCGCGCCCGCTCTACGTCTACGCCAAGAAGGCGCATCTCGATGCGATCCCCGGCCTGCGGGAATACCTGCTCCAGTGGACGAAAATGTGGGACAAGGATGGTGAACTCGCCAAGATCGGTCTTGTCGCATCGCCTGCGGACGTTATGGCGGCGAACCTGAAAGCAGCCACCGAATACACCACGCTCGATGGCGCGCAGCTCAAGTAAGGTCTGAAAGCAACTTATGTCGCCAGCTATCCTGCTCTTCCTGGCCCTCGGGCTCGGGCTCGCCGGATGGCTGGCGGCCCGTGCCCGCGCATGGGCCTTCCGGCGCGACAGCGCCGAACGGCGGCTGCCCAGCCTGCCGGTTTACCATGCATGGTATGTCGCGCTGTGGATCATCCTGCCGATGGTCGCGTTCATCGCGCTGTGGAGCGCCATCGCTCCCGGCCTGGTGACCCAGCAGGTCCTGGCGAGCCCGGCGGCAGCCGAACTGCCCGCCTTCGGCTTCCAGCGCCAGACCATCCTCAACGAAGCGCGTGCGGTAGCGACGGGCGCGTCCTCTGCGGTCTTCAATCCGCAGGCTGCAGCGCTCGTCGAACCCTATCGCGAAGCGCTGTTCTACTACAACACGATCGGGATCATCGTATCGCTGCTGGTCGCCTTCCTGGCCGGCACCTTCGCTTTCCTGCGGCTGCGGCCCGACTTCGCCGCGCGCAGCAAGGTCGAACGCATCGTCATGGCGATCCTCCTGGGCGCTTCGCTGGTGGCCATCCTGACGACGATCGGCATCCTCGCCAGCCTGGTGTTCGAGACGGTCCGGTTTTTCGGCATGGTGTCGCCGCTGGACTTCCTGTTCGGCACGCATTGGGGCCCCGACCCGATGGCCAACCCCGACAATCCCGATGGTACCCGCTACGGCGCGGTGCCTCTGTTCTGGGGCACGCTCTTCATCGGTGCGATCATCGCCATGATCGTCGCCATCCCGCTGGGCCTGATGAGCGCGATCTACCTGACGCAATATGCCGACCCGGCGTTGCGGCGCTGGATCAAGCCCGCGCTCGAAATCCTCGCCGGTGTCCCGACCGTCGTCTACGGCTATTTCGCCGCGCTGACGATCGCCCCGGCGATCCGCGACCTCGCCATCGGCATGGGCGTATCGAACCCGTCGAGCGAAAGCGCACTCGCCGCCGGCCTCGTGATGGGCGTCATGATCATACCCTTCGTCTCCTCGATGGCCGACGATTCGATCGCCGCGGTCCCCGGCGCCATGCGCGACGGCAGCCTCGCGATGGGGGCCACGCGCTCGGAAACGATCAAGCGCGTCATGATTCCCGCCGCGCTGCCTGGTATCGTTGCCGGGATCATGCTGGCGATCAGCCGCGCCATCGGTGAAACCATGATCGTTGTCATGGCCGCCTCGACCGCCGCCAATCTGTCGGCCAATCCGCTCGAATCGATGACCACTGTCACCGTGCAGATCGTCGCCATGCTGACCGGCGAAGGCAGTTTCGACCATCCCGCCACTCTCAGCGCGTTCGCCCTTGGCTTCGTCCTGTTCATGGTGACGCTGGGATTGAACTTCGTCGCCCTGCGCGTCGTCAAGAGGTACCGCGAAGCATATGAGTGAGCGCATCGCCCCCACGCGCACGCCCGAATTCGAAGCGCGGCTGAAGAAACGCTACGCTTCCGAGCGCCGCTTCCGCGCGCTCGGTCTCGGCGCCATCGTGTTCTCGGTCGCGGTCCTGGTGTTCCTGCTGGGAACGATGACCTTCAACGGCATCGGCGGTTTCCAGCGGGTCGAAATGGAAGTGCCGATCGATTTCACCGAGGCCGGTATCGCCGCCGACCCTGCGGCGATGGACCAACCCGGTGCGTTGGCATCGCTCGAGGCGCAGGGCCTGCGCGATGTCGTGCAGTATTTCGCCGAGGAAGAACTGGGCGAAGCGGCTGCGGAAGAGCTCGGCGCGCAGGCGTGGCGCGACGTCGCTACCGCGATCATCGCCGATCCAGCGGTTCTCCAGCGCAGCGAAAGCTTCTGGCTGCCCGCTTCGGCCAACCTCGCCTCGGGTTACGAGGGCGAAGGCTCGCCCGAAATGCAGGCCCTGGCGGCGGGGCTTTACGAAGAAGGCCGGCTGGCAAAGAATTTCGACCCGGGCTTCCTGGGCCGGTCCGATGCCACCAACCCCCAGCAGGTCGGGATCTGGGGTGCGCTCAAAGGCTCGCTTCTGACGATGGTGGTGACGCTGCTGCTCGCCTTCCCGATCGGGGTGCTGGCCGCGCTTTATCTGGAGGAATACGCCCCCAAGAACCGCTGGACCGATCTGATCGAACTGTCGATCAACAATCTGGCCGCGGTGCCGTCGATCATCTTCGGCCTGCTCGGGCTCGCGGTGTTCCTCACGCTGTTCCCCAATCTGCGATCGGCCCCGCTGATCGGCGGTATGACGCTGGCGCTGATGACCATGCCGGTCATCGTTATTGCCGGTCGCAATGCGATCAAGGCAGTGCCGCCGAGCATCCGCGACGGCGCGCTCGCAATCGGCGCCTCGCCCGTGCAGGTGGTCTTCCACCACGTCCTTCCGCTCGCCTTGCCCGGCATCCTGACCGGCACTATCATCGGCATGGCCCGAGCGCTCGGCGAAACCGCGCCGCTGCTGATGATCGGCATGCGCGCCTTCGTGGCCACGCCGCCCGACGGCTTCACATCGCCCGCAACCGTGCTGCCGATGCAAATTTTCCTGTGGTCCGATGAAATCGACCGCGGCTTCGTGGAACGCACCAGCGCGGCGATCATCGTGCTATTGCTATTCCTGCTCGTGATGAACGGGCTCGCCATCTACCTGCGTAACAAATTCGAGAAAACCTGGTGACCGTAGTCCACGACAACCTCGAGAAAACCGAAGCCAAGATGAGAGCCGAGGCGGTCTCCGTATTCTACGGCGACAAGAAGGCGATCGACGAGGTTTCGATCGATATCCCGACCGAATATGTGACCGCGTTCATCGGTCCCTCGGGCTGCGGCAAATCAACGTTCCTGCGGACGCTGAACCGCATGAACGACACGATTCCCACGGCGCGGGTCGAGGGCAGCATCCAGCTCGACGGCGAGGACATCTACGCCTCGGGCATGGATGTCGTCCAGCTGCGCGCGCGTGTCGGCATGGTGTTCCAGAAGCCCAACCCCTTCCCCAAGTCGATCTACGACAACATCGCCTATGGTCCCAAGATCCACGGCCTCGCCGAAGGCAAGGACGAACTCGACGCGATCGTCGAGAAATCGCTGCGGCGCGCTGGCCTGTGGGAAGAGGTCAAGGAACGCCTGCAGGACAGCGGCACGGCGCTGTCGGGCGGTCAGCAGCAGCGGCTGTGCATCGCGCGCGCCATTGCGGTCGACCCCGAAGTCATCCTGATGGACGAACCCTGCTCAGCGCTCGATCCGATCGCCACCGCCAAGATCGAGGAACTGATTGCGGAACTTAATGGTCGCTATGCTATCGTCATCGTGACGCACTCGATGCAGCAGGCTGCACGTGTCAGTCAGCGTACTGCCTTTTTCCATCTCGGAAAGATGGTCGAATATGGCCGTACGTCCGATATATTCACCAATCCGCATGAGCAGCGGACCCAGGATTACATCACGGGCCGCTACGGTTAAGGCTATGAATTCGATGCAAGAACATACCGTCAAGGCATTCGACGAGGACATCACCCGCCTGCGCGGACTGATTGCCGAGATGGGTGGTCTTTCCGAAGCGGCGATCGCGCAATCGCTCGAGGCGCTGGTCAATGGCGACGACGAGCTTGCCGACCGCGTCGTCAAGGCGGACAAGAAGATCGACGCGCTCGAAAGCGAGATCGACAAGCTCGCGGTGCGGATCATCGCGCTGCGTGCGCCGATGGCGGACGATCTGCGCGAGGTGATCGCGGCGCTCAAGATTGCCGGCGTCGTCGAACGGATCGGGGACTATTCGAAGAACATCGCCAAGGCGAGCAAGGCGATCGGGGGCAACCGCAAGCAGTTCGAACCGCTGACCCTGCTCCCCGCGATGGCCGACGTAGCCGCAGAAATGGTCCACGACGTGCTGACCGCCTATGCGGCGCGCGATGCCGAACTGGCACGCGAGGTCATCGCTACCGATGAGAAGGTCGACGCCTTCTACAATTCGATCTTCCGCAACCTCGTCAGCCATATGGTCGAAAACCCTTCGACCATCTCGAGCGCGGCGCAGATGCTGTTCGTGGCCCGCAACCTCGAGCGCATTGGCGACCACGCGACGAATGTGGCTGAAATGGTTCACTTCGCCGCTACCGGGACATATCCTCTCGACGAGGATGGCTGACATAAAACTGTAGCGCTGGGGTCATAATGCTGTGCCGACCGAGACTGAAACTCCCCGGAAAGGCAAGCATTTGCACGCTGCGAAACTGTTATTGGTGGAAGACGACCCGGCTCTTTCTGAGCTGCTCGAATACCGCTTCACCAACGAAGGCTACCAGGTTCGCACGACCCCAGACGGCGACGAGGCACTGTTGCTGGCGACCGAGGATGTGCCCGACCTCGTCATCCTCGACTGGATGATCGAAGGCACCAGCGGGATCGAGGTTTGCCGCCGGTTGCGGCGCGACAAACAGACCGCGCATGTCCCGATCATCATGCTCACCGCACGCGAGGCCGAGGACGACCGCGTGCGCGGGCTCGATACGGGCGCCGACGATTACCTCACCAAGCCCTTTTCCCCGCGCGAACTGCTCGCGCGCGTGGCGGCGGTCATGCGGCGTATTCGCCCCGCGCTGGCCGGCGAAAGCATCGAGGTCGGCGATATCACGCTCGATCCTGTGGCGCACAAGGTCACCCGCCGCGGCCGCACCTTGCAGCTCGGCCCGACCGAATATCGTCTGCTCAAATTCTTCATGGAAAGCCCGGGCCGCGTGTTCAGCCGCGGGCAGCTGCTCGACGGAGTCTGGGGTACCGAAAGCGAGATCGAGCTGCGCACGGTCGATGTCCATATCCGGCGCCTGCGCAAGGCGATCGAGATCGACGGCGCGAAGGATCCGGTGCGCACGGTGCGCAGCGCGGGCTATTCGCTCGAGGCCTGACCTAGCGGCACACGCTGTTCCAGCGCGGGCTCATGTCGAGATGGAAATGGTCCGCATGCGCGGCATTGTAATCGGGAGACAATACGGTCGCGAAGCTGCGGCACGCACCATCGCGCACGGTGCGCAGGAATTGCGCTTTGTCCCCCTCACCGGACCAATCGTGCAGCACGCTAATCCGCGTCCCGTCGGCAAGTACGAAGCCGGCGATATCGATCGCGTTGGCAGTGGCATGTTCGCTCCAGGCGCCGCTGTCACGGCCATAGAGACGGCGGCAGGAATAGGCGCCAAGATGCTCTATCCGCGCGATTTCCGACCCGAATATGTCGTGTGCAGTGGGCTTCAGGACATCGCGCTCCCATAGCAACAGCGCGATCGACGCAGGGCAGGTGACCGGCGGCGTGTTCGGGCTGAGCGGATAGTCGGTGAGCCGCGTGCGATCCTCGCGGCGACACGCGCCCTCGCCCGCGGGTTCGAGCACATCATGCGCGATATCGCTGCGTTCGAGCACTGCACGGCATGCCGGAGCATCCTCGCGCAGCGCGAGCAGCTTGGTTTCGGTCGCCCAGCCCGGCGGATCGCGCAGGTCGAGCGGTGCCCAGGGATTGTGCTCGGGATGCTCGGCGAGCCAGACCCGGCCGCTCAGCAGAAGTCCCGCCATGACGAGCAGCAGTGCCACCCGCCGGTCGCCGGCAAAGTGTCCGATTCGTCGCGATATCATCCGTGTCACAGCTCCGTCCCCAATAATTCGGCCAGCACGAGGGCCGCTATCAGGAGGAAAACCGTTCCAATGCCGCGATCGATCCAGCGCCGCGTGGCCGCGCGCGCCATCAGGCGGGCGAGCCGCTGCCCGGCACCGATGTACAGCGCCCCGACCGGCACGTCGATCACGAGAGCGAGAACGGCGAGAAGGATGATCTGCGGACCGATCGGCGATGCGGCATCGACGAAGGGCGGGATGATCGCGAGCATTTAGATCAGCGACTTGGGATTGCCGATGGCGATGAGGATGCCGTCGCGAAAGGCATGGTGCGAAGGCCCGCGGGCAGTTGGCGGTGCTTCCTCTCCCGCGTGGAAGGAGTGCCGGATCGCCGCAATGCCGAGCCATGCGAGATAGCCGATCCCCGCAAAGGCCAGCACCCGGAAGGCCAGCGGATAGGCCGCCGCCAGCGTGCCGAGCCCCAATGCGACCAGCACCCACCACACCAGGTAGCCGCTCTGCATGCCCAGCAGCGCCGCCCAGCCCGAGCGCGCACCGCGCCAGACTGCCTGCCCCATGACGAACAGCATCGATTGCCCTGGCACCAGGCTGGTGGTCGCGGTCACCAGCGCGAAGGCGGCGAGCTTTTCGGCATCGATCATGCAGCGCGCCTAGTGGAAGTCGCGGCTCGGGGGAATGATCCGCGCATCACGCGGATGCCCGCCCGAATTGGGGCCGAACCACCCGCATTCGCGATTGCCCGGCGGGGGCTCCTCCCACGGCTCGACCGGCCGGTAGGGGTCGTCCCCGCCTTCCCTGAGATTGTCGCGCGGATTGAACTTCGCGGGCAGCGGCGTCGTGACATGGTCCGCGCGCGCGACCGGCGCATTGAGCATGTCGTCGGAGAGCCGGTAGAGCTGGTGCGTCGCATCCTCCATGTGATGCGCGATCACATGGATCACCTCGTCGTCATATTCGACCCGGCCGCGCACCTCCATCAGCCGTGAACCCATGACCACACGGCGTTGTTTTTCCTTCAGATCCGGCCAGACCACGAGGTTGATGACACCGGTCTCGTCTTCCAGCGTGATGAAGCAGACCCCCTTGGCGCTGCCCGGTCGCTGGCGGATCAGCACCACGCCCGCGACATGCACCATGCTGCGGAACTTGCGGCTGCGCAGATCGCAGGCGCGCACGAAACCGCGTTCGGCCAGGCTGGCGCGCAGGAAGGCCATCGGATGCGCCTTCAGGCTCAGCCGCGTGGTCTGGTAATCGGCCACCACTTCCTCGCTCAGCGGCATGGCGGGAAGCTGCGTCCGCACGGTCTCGGCCCCCTCCTCGCGCGCAGCAGCAGCGGCGAACAGTGGCAGGTCCGCCCCGCCCACGATGCTGCGCGCATCCCACAGCGCCTGCCTGCGCGACAGCTGCATCGAACCGAAGCAGTCCCCGCTGGCCAGGCGTTCGATATGCGCCGGGCCGATCCGCGCGCGGTCCTTGAGCGCGGCGACATCGGCATAGGGCCCGCCCGCCTCGCGCTCGGCGATCAGCCGCGCCGCCACGGCCTCTGGCAGGCCGTCGACCTGCCGCAGGCCAAGGCGGAGCGCGATATTCCTGTCCTGCCTGCCCCGCCCCCGTTCTCGGCCGCTCGCGGGTGCCTCGCCGCCAATATCCTCCAGCGTGCAATCCCACTGCGACAGATTGACGTCAGCGGGCAGCACGCTGACGCCATGCTCGCGCGCGTCGCGCACGATCTGCGCGGGGGCATAGAACCCCATCGGCTGCGAATTGAGCAGCGCGCAGCCAAAGGCGGCGGGGAAATGGCATTTGAGCCAGCTCGAGACATAGACGAGATGCGCGAAGCTGGCGGCGTGGCTTTCGGGGAAACCGTATTCGCCGAAACCGCGGATCTGGTTGAAGCAGCGCTGCGCGAATTCGCGGTCGTAGCCGCGTTCGACCATGCGCTCGACCATCATGTCCTGCAATTCGTCGACCATGCCGCGGCTGCGGAAGGTCGCCATCGCCTTGCGCAGCCGGTTCGCCTCGCGCGAGGAGAATTTCGCGGCGTCGAGCGCGATCTTCATCGCCTGTTCCTGGAAGATCGGCACACCCAGCGTGCGTTCGAGGATGCTCGACAATTCGTCGGGCGGGCCATGCTCGGGGGCAGGCGCGGGAATGACGACCTGTTCGGCCCCGCGCCGGCGCTTGAGATAGGGGTGCACCATGTCGCCCTGGATCGGCCCCGGGCGCACGATGGCGACCTGGATCACGAGATCGTAGAATTCGCGCGGGCGCAGCCGCGGCAACATGTTCATCTGCGCACGGCTCTCAACCTGGAATACGCCCAGCGAATCCCCCTTGCGCAGCATGGCATAGGTTTCCGGGTCCTCGCGCGGGACGCTGGCAAGGCTGAGCGGGCGATTGTAGTGATCGTCGAGCAGGTCGAGGCACTTGCGGATGCAGGTCAGCATGCCCAGCGCGAGGACATCGACCTTGAGGATGCCGAGCGCCTCGATATCGTCCTTGTCCCATTCGATGAAACTGCGTTCGGGCATCGCGCCATTGCCGATCGGCACGGTTTCGGTCAGCGCGCTTTCGGTGAGGATGAAACCGCCGACATGCTGCGACAAATGCCGCGGCATACCAATCATTTGCTCGGTCAGTTTAAGAACCCGGCGCAAGTGCGGATCGCGCACATCCATGCCCGTCTCGGCAGCGTGTTTCTCGCTGATCTCGCGGCCCCACCCGCCCCATACGGTCTTGGCCAGCGCAGCGGTGACATCCTCGGTCAGCCCCATCGCCTTGCCCACTTCGCGGATCGCCATGCGCGGGCGGTAATGGATCACCGTGGCGCACAGGCCGGCGCGGTGGCGGCCGTATTTGCGATAAATGTACTGGATCACCTCTTCGCGCCGCTCATGCTCGAAATCGACGTCGATGTCGGGCGGCTCCTTGCGTTCTTCCGAAATGAAACGGTCGAACAGCAGCGCGTGCTTGGCCGGATCGACGCTGGTGATGCCGAGACAATAGCAGACCGCCGAATTGGCCGCGCTGCCGCGCCCCTGGCACAGGATCGGCGGATCGACCCCGCGCGCATAATCGACGATATCCTTGATGGTGAGGAAGTATCGCGCCAGGTCGAGCTTGCCGATCAGCGCCAGTTCGCGTTCGATCGTTTCGCGCACAGTCTCCGGCACGCCGCCGGGATAGCGCCAGGCGGCCCCTTTCCACGTTTCGCTGGTGAGATATTGCTGCGGCGCCTGCCCGTCGGGGTATATTTCCTCGGGATATTCATACGCCAGTTCGTCGAGACTGAAATCGCAGGCATCGGCCACTTCGCGCGTGGCGGCAATCGCATGCGGCCAGCTATCGAACAGCCTGATCATGGTCGCGGGCGGCTTGAGATAGCGTTCGCCATTGCTCTCCAGCAGATGCCCCGCCGCCGCCACGGTGGTCTTGTGGCGGATCGCGGTCATCACGTCCTGCAACGGGCGCCTGTCGGGCGTGGCGTAATGCACGTCATTGGTGGCGAGGATGCCAAGGCCATGCGCCTTGGCGAGTGCATCGAGCCGTTCGATCCGCGCGATATCGCTGTCGGTATAGAGGAAGCTTGCGGCAAGGTGGCGAAGGGTGGGAAGCTGGGCCGCGATATGCGGCAGGATATCGGACAGCGTTCCTTCCACCCGCACCCGATCCGCTTGCCCGCCTTCGGATGCCTCTGTCCGGGGGGCGGGCGAAAAGGGGACGACATTGCTCGGCACCGTCACGGCAAAGCGCTGGTCGAGATCGCGCGGGGGCAGCAGGATCAGCTGCACATCCCCGGCATGCCTGGCCAGCATCGCAAGGCTGATGTCGCAGGCGCCCTTGGCCTGCCATTCCCCGTCGAGCGTGCGCATCCGCCCGGCCGAGATCAGGCGGCACAATTGGCCATAGCCGGCGCGATTGTTCGGATAAGCCAGGAAGGCAAGACCTTCGACAGTTTCTATCCTGCAACCGATAAGCGGCTTCAGTTTAAGCGTTTTTGCCTCGGTATGAATGCGCACCACGCCCGCCATCGTATTGGCATCGGCAATCCCGATCGCATCGTAACCCAGCGCCCGCGCCTGCAGCACCAGGTCGACCGCATCCGACGCCCCGCGCAGGAAGCTGAAGCAGGACACGAGTCCGAGTTCGACGAAGGGCGAACGCGGCGGCGCCTCGATGCTCGCGGGATCGAGCTTGATCGTCCGCTTGGGGATCTGGAGATCGTTTTCGGGCATGACGGGCAGGTCTCGCCGTCATTCCTGCGAAGGCAGGGATCCATCCACCTGCGCCGCTGGGCGAAAGCTTGGCTGGACCCCCGCCTTCACGGGGGTGACGAGAGAAGTTGAGGGCATCATGGCGCGGCTAGTTCCGCGAGCCGTGCACGCACCGCGGCAAGGTCGGCATCGAACAGGCGCGCCTGTTCCTCCCGCGCGGGCCCATCGAGCCGCAACAGGTAGGACGGATGCGCGGTGACCCACAATTCGCTGCCATCCTCGAGCGGGATGGGGCGGCCCCGCGCCTTCGTGATGCTGACCGTCTTGCCCAGCATCCCGCGCGCCGCACTGGCGCCCATGGCCAGCACCAGTTTGGGCTGCACGATCGCGCGTTCGCTTTCGATCCACCAACGGCAGGTGTCGATTTCCTTCGCGCCCGGGTTCTGGTGCAGCCGCCGCTTGCCGCGCTGGACATATTTGAAATGCTTCACCGTATTGGTGACATAGGCGCTGCGCCGGTCGATCCCGGCCTTTTCCAGATGCACGTCGAGCAATTGCCCGGCGGGCCCGACGAAGGGGCGTCCCGACAAATCCTCCTGGTCGCCCGGCTGTTCGCCCACGATCATGAGCGCGGCATCGTCCGGCCCCTCGCCCATCACCGCATGGTTGTCGAGCTGGCCGATCGGGCATTTGCGGCAGGCATGGATCGCCTTGTCGATCGCCGCCAGCGTATCGGGCCGGTCCTCCAGCCCGTCCGCGAACAGCGACTTGCCCTTGTCGACCATCTGCGCCTCGCGGTTCTGCGCGCCCGCCACCAGTTCGGGGATGAGCGCGGCTTCGGGCATGTTCTTCCAGTATTTCTTGGGCATTTCCTTGAGCATCGCGCCGATCTTCAGCCGCGCGGGATTGAAGATCGAGGCGTAATAGCTGCGCCACAGATCCTCCGTCGGATCCCCTTCGGGCGCATCGGACCGCTCGGCCGGCGGGCCTTCGGACATGGTCGTCCCGTCCCAGTGCAGCGAACCGCGCGGGGTCAGGATCGACCAGCGCATGTTCGCAAAGCGCCGCATGAAGAAGCCCGCATTGGCGCGCAGGATATGGTGATCGGGTTCGAACCAGGCGACGTAATGCTCGCCGCCTTCCCCCTCTTCGTTCTCCACCAGCCGGAAGCGGACGAAGGCATGCATCTTGTGGCTGTCGCGGCGGACATTCTTGGCCAGCTCCTCCACCCGGCGCACATCGGGATCGGCCTTGTCCTCCATGATCCGCCCGTTCGCCTGCAACCGCCACAGCAGGCGATAGAGCAGCGCGAACCGCTCGGGGTCGGAATGGAGGATGGCATTGCGCGCCAGCGTCACGAAGCGCTTGCTCGCGCGCACCAGCCGCGCATCGGCGGGCGGGACGGGCATGCCCCGTTCGCTTTCCGCAGCCGGTGCAGCCGCGAACAGGTCGCCATTGCCGCCCGGCTCGACCCAGGCGATGCGATCGGGCGGGACCTCGCATTGCACCAGCGTGCGGGCCTGCTCGCGCCAGAACTCGAAATCGTCCGGCTCGGGCAGGTGGACCACGTGGTAGCGGGCGAGCCGGGCCTGCGGGAGCGCGCTCACACCAGCACCCCCAAGCCGTCGCCCCTGCGCAGGCAGGGGGCCAGACAAGGTCTGCAACACAAGCCACGTCCGTTGTCTGGATCCCCGCCTTCGCGGGGATGACGGTGAAAGAGAAACAGGAAATTCATGCGGTGAACAGCTCCAGCTGCTCGGTCTTGGGCGCGAGCAGGCTGCGCAGGTCGGCACGGTCGGTCAGCATGACGGGCCGCCAGTCGACAGTGCAGATAAAGGGCCGCACCTTGGTCACCGACAGCGTCAGCCGCGCCACATCGTCGAGCCGCAGATTGCGATGGCGCCGGCTGGCAAGGATCTTGCCCACTGCCTTCACCCCCAGCCCGGGGACGCGCAGCAATTGTTCCCTGGTGGCGCGGTTGACATCGACCGGGAACTGTTCGCGGAATTTGAGCGCCCAGGCGAGCTTGGGATCGATGTCGAGCGGCAGGTTGCCGTCCGCCTCGGTCGCCTGCATCACTTCGGCCGGCTTGTAGCCGTAGAACCGCATCAGCCAGTCGGACTGGTAGAGCCGGTGTTCGCGGATCAGCGGCGGACGTTTCAGCGGCAGCACCGCGCTGGCATCGGGGATCGGCGAGAAGGCGCTGTAATAGACGCGGCGCAGGCGGAAATTGTCATACAGCCGGCTCGCCTTGCCGACGATGTCCGCATCGGTCGCGGCATCGGCGCCGACGATCATCTGCGTCGACTGGCCCGCGGGGGCGAAGCGCGGCGCGTGCTTGAAGCGCTTTCTGGCGTCTTTCAGTTCGCTTATGTCGCTCTTGACCCGGCCCATCGCGCCTTCGATCTGCCGCGCATCCTTGTCGGGCGCGAGCCGGGTGAGGCCGCTGTCGGTCGGCAGTTCGACATTGATCGATACGCGGTCGGCATAAAGCCCCGCCTGGTGGACGATCTCGGCATCGGCCTCGGGAATGGTCTTGAGATGGATATACCCGCGAAAATCGTGTTCTTCCCGCAGGATACGGGCGACTTCCACTAGCTGTTCCATCGTGTGGTTCGAGTTCTTCACGATGCCCGAGGACAGGAACAGCCCCTCGATATAATTGCGCCGGTAGAAGGACAGCGTGAGGTCGACCACCTCCTGCGGCGTGAACCGCGCCCGCGCGACGTTCGAACTCTTGCGGTTGACGCAGTAATGGCAGTCGAACACGCAGTGATTGGTCAGCAGGATCTTGAGCAGCGAGATGCAGCGCCCGTCGGGTGCATAGGCATGGCAGATGCCCATCCCCTCGGTCGAACCGATTCCCTTACCGCCCATGCTGGTGCGCTTGGCCGTGCCCGAGGACGCGCAGGAAGCGTCGTATTTTGCCGCATCGGCGAGAATCTCGAGCTTCTGAAGGACGGTTTGCGTAGCCATTCGTTCTATATATGTTCCACACAGCCCCCTGCCAATGTCGAATGATGCATCGAGGCGGTTTCAGGCACACAAACCGTGCAGGTACCAGTCGGGAGGGCCGCCCCGGCCATCGCCGATGATGCCCAGGCGGTAGATCCAGTACCGCCGGCCGGCTTCGTCCTCGATCCGGTAATAGTCACGCAACCGCGCGCCGCCGCGTTCGCGCCACCATTCGGGCGCGATGCGTTCGGGCCCTTCAACCCGCGCCACCTCGTGCACTTGCCCGCGCCAGCGAAACCGCTGCGGATAGCCATCGGGCGTCGCATAGAGCACGGCAATGCTTTCGGGACTGTCGAGCAGCTTGAGCGGGCGCGCATGGAAAGCGAGCTGCCCTTGCGAGGATGCCTCCGGTTCGAGCGGCGGCTGCCAGCGCTGCGCGCGCTCGGGAATATGGCTGGCAAAGGGCACGGGGCGGGTAACCGCCTGCGCCCCGAGACGGACGGTCAGCCGGTCGATACAGGCCGCCAGCGACGTGCCGTGGGTTTCCGCCGCGGTCTCGATATCGTCCTGGGCAAGTGCCAGCGGTTCCGCCCAACTTGCCCGCAGGCGCAGCATCTCGATCCCGAACCCGGCATCCACATCGTCGAGCCGCGCCGCGAACAGCCGGACGATATGCGCCGGATCGCGTGTCGCGGCCGCCAGTTCGAGCCGGCGAACCACCACTTCGCCATCGACGCGCCACAACCCCAGTTCGAGACGCCGGGCACCCTGCCCCTGCCCCTCGAGCTCGCGCGCCATGTCCCCGGCAAGATCGGTGACCACCGTATCGAGCAACTGGCGATGGCGGATCGGTTCGAGCAAGCGCCGCTGAACCAGCGGCACCTGCTGCGGAACGACGGGCAGCAGCGGTTCGGGCACGCGCCCGAGCAGCTGGTCGAGCCGGACCAGCGGGTTGGCGGCAGGCGACTTGCGGTTGCGGAAACGGCGCTGGATCGCATCACGCCCCAGGGTCGCGATTTCGCCCAGCCGTTTGAGCCCCAGCCGGCGCAACACGGTCACCACATCCTGGTCGAGCCGCAGCGCGGCCACCGGCAGATCGGACAGGGCGCGTTCGATCGCTTCGGCCCCCTCGACGATAGCCCCGTCGCGGCCATGATGCGCCAGCGCCCAGGCGGCTCCGGCGGTTGGCGCAATCGCCGTGCGAACCGCCAGCTTTCGCTGGGCAAAGGCCTGCTGCACATCGGCAAGCAACCGGTTCTCGCCGCCGAAGAGATGCGCCACCGCGGTCACATCGACCAGCAGCCCGTCGGGCGGGTCGAGCGCGGACCACGGCCCCCAGCGCTGCGCCCAGATTGCCAGGGTCTCGAGAAAGCCGAGATCGCCCGCCGGATCGCTGGGCGCGGTGGCGATTTCGGGGCAGAGCGTACGCGCATCGGCGAGCATCATGCCCTTGTGCGCGCCGGCAGCGGCCCCCGCACGGTTGACCGCCTCGATCCGCGGGCCGTGCGCCGTGTCGGCGATCAGCACCAGCGGCCCCCTGTCCAGCACGCGGCTGTGCTCGTCCGCCATCACGCGCCAGCGGTCGATCGCCAGCGCGGGCAGCCAGATCGACAGGATGCGGCGGGACCGCGATGATCCCGCCTCCTGCGGGCTCACGCCCGGCGCAGCGGATGGCGCAAGCGCAACCCGGCCGCCCAGTTCGCCGCCGCCTCTCCGGTTTCTTCGTCCGGCTTGCGGGCCATCAGCCCGCCCTGCTCCTCGCCCAGCACCCATTCGCCCGGCGCATGCGCGCGCGCGCGGAACAGCTCCGCCCGCCAGCGGGGAGTACCGGGGGCCCGCTGGTCCCAGTGCGGCGCAGGCGAAGGGGCCGAGGCGACTTCCCAGCGCATGCGTGCCGAAGACAGGTCGCGCGCGGCATCGAGCCGCACCAGGAACAAGGGCACCCCGTGCCTTTCGCTCGCCAGCGTCAACCGGCGCGAGGCAGTGAAATCGAGCGCCTTCGGGTTGCCGGCGATCTCTCCCAGCACGAAGGCCAGATCACGGCAGCGCAATCCTTCTTCCAGTGCGAAGAGCGCATCTTCCGCCTTTTCCGCCAGGACATGGATCACCCGCCCCTGCAGGGTCTGTGGCAGGCCGGCGCGATAGGGCCGACCCACCCGCCGCGCGGCCTTGCGCGTCTGGACCCACAGCACGCTGCGCCGGTCCTGCGCTTCGTCCCCGGCTTCGCGCGGCAGGCAGCGGGCATCATCGAGCGCCAGCGCCAACGCGGCGGCGCAGCCCGCACTCTCGCGCGTGGAGGCGAAGACCTCGTTGTGCAGCGCCAGACCCTGATGTGCCGCTAACCCGGGGCGCCACCGCGTGCTGCGCCGTGCGGACAGCGCGGCAACATCGGTAAAGGCCGTGAACGGCAAGGAGACAGGATCGGGTTGGGACATGACGGAACGACTCGTTTGTTCATTTTATGTTCCATATCGGAGCGATTCGCAATTCGGCGGACCCAGTCATCCCCCAATCACACGATCCGGGACCGAACCGCGCGCTCGTACATTGATCGGGTAAATCCAACTCAAGGAGACACCATGAAACACGCCGCAGGGAACCCCGACGAACTCAAGGAACAGTTCTGGAAGGCACTGGCAGATTCGCCCTTCCTCTTCCTCCAGCTCGACGGCCAGAGCTCTACCGCAGTGCCGATGAGCCCGCAGCTCGACAAGGATGCGAACAGTTCGATCTGGTTCTTCACCCATACCAAGAGCGATTTTGCCAAGCTCGGCCGCGCGACGGCCACTTTCGAGAGCAAGAGCCACGAGGTCTTTGCGCGCTTCGATGGCACGCTGACCCGCGAGACCAGCAAGGAGCGGTTCGACCAGTTCTGGAGCAATTTCGTCGAAGCCTGGTACGAAGGCGGCAAGGACGATCCCAACATCCTGTTCCTGCGCATGGATCTCGGCGATGCCGAAATCTGGAACGGCGACCTGGGCCTGCTCACCACTGCCAAGATGGCGCTGGGCAAGACCGTGGTCGACGAAGCCGAAGAAAAGCACGCGAAGAGCGTCGACCTCTAGGATTTCGCCTCCGGGCAAACCAAGGGCCGCTCCCACATGGGGGCGGCCCTTTTCATGTCCGGCATCGCTTGTCGGCTATCCCGTTCGCTCGGCGCAATGGCGCGGTCCCGGTTCCGCCGCTGGCGGCGCTGCGCTCAGCCGCCGAGAATGGCGGGGAACAGCCCGGTGACCAGGATGATCGCCACGGCCAGCGGGCACAGCCACGCCAGCAGGAAACGCCAGATTCCGAACGCCAAGGGCGACAGGCCGGTGGTCGTACGCAGCAAGTTCGTATCCGCCTTCCAGCCGATGAATATCGACGTCAGCAGCGCCCCGACGGGCAGCATGACCTTGCCTGTGAAGCCATCGACCGTGTCGAGGATATCGGTATCCGCGAACAGGTCCCAGAAGCCCAGCGGGCGGACATCGGACCACACGTTGTAGCCCAGCAGACAGGCGATCCCGATCAGGAACGCACCGCCGCCGAAGATCAGGGCCGACTTGGGCCGGCTCCAGCCGCGCTCGCCGATCCCGTAGGCGGTCGGCACTTCGAGCAGCGAAATCGAGCTGGTGACCGCGGCGACCAGGATCAGCAGGAAGAACAGCAGGCCGAACAGCGCCCCGCCGGGCATCGTCTGGAAGGCGAAGGGCAGCGTCTGGAACACCAGCGTCGGACCGGCAGCGGGATCGAGCCCGACTGCGAAGACGATCGGGAAGATCATCAGGCCGGCAAGCAGCGCCACGCAGGTATCGGCGATCGCGATGATCGCGGCCGTCGGGCCGAGCGCGCTGCCTTCCTTGATATAGGAGCCGTAAGTGATCAGCCCGGCCACGCCGAGCGAGAGCGAGAACAGCGCCTGGCCAAGCGCCGAGTTCATGACTTCGGGGGTGAGTTTCGACCAGTCGGGGGTGAACAGGAACGCCGCTGCGTCGCCGATGTCGCCTTCGATCGCGCCATAGATCACCAGCCCGACAAGCAGGACGAAGAACACCGGCATAAGGTAGGTGGCGGCCTTCTCGATGCCCGAGCTGACGCCGCGCGCAACGATGTAGAGCGTCAGCCCCATGAACAGGAAATGCACTGCCAGGAGCAGACCGGGATTGGCGAACATGTCGCCCAGCCGCTGCTGGATCTGTTCGCGGCTTTCCCCCGCCAGCGCGCCGCGGAACGGATCGCCTGCCATTATGGCCTGCGCGAGGTCGCTGCCCATCACGCCGACGTAATACAGCACCCAGCCGGCAACCACCGAATAGAACGCCACGATCAGGAAGGCGGCGAGCGCGCCGACCGCACCGAACACCGACCATCCCGGGCTCGCCTGCGACTGCGCCGCCACCCGGCGAATCGAGCCGATCGCGTCGGTCTGGCCCACGCGTCCGATGAATATCTCCGACAATACCAGCGGCAGGCCGAGCAGGAACACGCAGGCGATGTAGACGATGACGAATGCGCCGCCCCCGCTCTCGCCCGCCAGCGTCGGAAACCGCCAGATATTGCCCAGCCCGACCGCGGCCCCCACCGCGGCAAGGATGAATGCCGTGCGCGAGGACCAGCCCTCGCCCGTCGAACTCGTGGTGGCGACCATGTACAGATTGTTCCTCTCAAACCGCGGCGATCCCGGCCGCGCCTCACATGTCCGCCCTTAAACACACAATCTTGCGAGAATCCAAGCTTCGCTTTGCCATCGTTCCCGTGCTTGCTAGTGGGTGCCCATGTCCACCACCTTCCAGCTCGATACCAGCACCAGCAGGGCCAACCCCACTCCCCAGCCCATGAAGCGGCTGACGGTCCCGAAAATCCGCGCACACAAGGCGGATGGGGAAACCGCCAAGCCGCTGGTGATGCTGACCGCTTACACCGCGCGGCAGGCGCAATTGCTCGATGCGCATTGCGATATGCTGCTGGTCGGGGATTCGCTGGCGCAGGTGATCTACGGCCTGCCCACCACCATCCCCGTCACGCTCGACATGATGGCCACCCACGCCGCGGCGGTCGTGCGCGGCAGCTATCATTCGGTGGTCGTGGTCGACATGCCTTTCGGGTCGTACGAACAGTCGCCCCAGCAGGCCTTCGAAAGCGCGACCTTCCTGCTCAAGCAATCGGGCGCGGCCGCGGTGAAGCTCGAAGGCGGCGCGCAGATGGCGGAAACGGTCAGTTTCCTCAACCAGCGCGGCATCCCGGTGATGGGCCATGTTGGGCTCACCCCGCAGGCGGTGAATGTGCTGGGCGGCTATGCCGCGCGCGGCCGCAGCGACGCCGAAGCCGAGAAGATCGTCGGCGATGCGCGCGCCCTCGACGAGGCGGGCGCTTTTGCCATCGTGCTCGAAGGGGTGCTCGAACCCATCGCCATCGAGGCGACCGGTGCAGTGTCGTGCCCCACCATCGGCATCGGCGCCTCGGCGCAATGCGACGGGCAGGTGCTGGTGACCGAGGACATGCTGGGCATGTTCGAGAGGGTCCCGCGTTTCGTGAAGAAGTATGCCGACATCGCCGGGGTCATCGAGACGACCGTGGCGCAATATGCCGAGGAAGTGCGGGGCCGCAGCTTCCCCACTCCCGACCAGACCTATCAGCCGAAGAACTGACAACCGGGCGCAGACCATGGAAACAATCCGCAATTACTACACGTTTTCGTTCGGCTTCACCGCAGTCTGCTTCGCGCTGGCCGCATGGTATGGCTGGTCGAGCACGGGATCGATCACCGCCACGCTCGGCATCCTGTGGATCGTCGTCGTGCTGTCGATTCTCGAAGTGTCGCTGAGCTTCGACAATGCGGTGGTCAACGCCACCGTGCTGCGCGACATGGACCCGGTCTGGCAACAGCGGTTTCTGACCATCGGCATCCTGATCGCCGTGTTCGGCATGCGGATCGTGTTCCCGATCGCGATCGTCGCCATCGCGGCACGCGTCGGGCCGCTCGAGGCGGTTTCGCTATCGCTCAACAATCCGGCGGAATACGAACGGATCGTCTCCGAAGCGCATATCGGCATCGCCGGCTTCGGCGGTGCCTTCCTGGCGATGGTCGGGCTGACCTTCTTCTTCGACAACGACAAGGAAGTGCACTGGATCGCCGCGATCGAGAAGACGATCAACAAATTCTCGAATGTGCCCGCAGTCGAGATCGGGCTGGTGCTCGTACTCGTCTACTGGGTTTCCACCCTGCTCGTTCCGGCCGACAAGATCACCTTCCTCACCGCCGCAGTTCTCGGCCTGGTGACCTTCATCGCCGTCCACGCGATCGCCGCGATCATCGAGGAACGCGAAGCGGCCAAGAAAGCTGCCGGCCAGATCGTGAAATCCGGTCTCGGCGGGTTCCTCTATCTCGAAGTGCTCGACGCAAGCTTCAGCTTCGACGGCGTGATCGGGGCCTTCGCGCTGTCGAACAACATGGTGATCATCGCGCTGGGCCTGTCGGTCGGGGCAATGTTCGTGCGTTCGATGACGATCCACCTCGTGCGGACCGGCACTCTGGCGCAGTATCGCTATCTCGAGCACGGGGCCTTCTGGGCGATCATCGTGCTGGGCGTGATCATGCTGCTGTCGGCGCGCTATCACATTCCCGAAACGATCACCGGGCTGCTGGGCGCGGTGCTGATCGGTCTCAGCTTTTGGTGGTCGGTGCGCCATAACCGGCGCTTTCCGGCCGATGCGGTGACGACGCCAGCCGACTAGCGATCGGCGCGGCGACCACCAGCTGGAAGAAGTGGTACAGCAGCAGCGCGATCACCAGGAAGCCGGCCTCTTCGGGCGGAAACAGGATCGTCGCCAGCGGCGCACCCACCGCCGCGCTTTTCTGCGCCCCGGCGAACAGGAAGGCGATGCGATCGGCCCGCTGGAGGCGGAGCGCGCCGCCCGCCAGCCAAGCGCCCACATTGCCCGCCAGCAGGAAGGCGGCGACCAGCGCGCCGATTACCGCCCAGTCGATTCCCGCGACGCGCGACCAGATGCCCTGCTCCACCGCGCCCGAGAACGCGACATAGACCGCCGCCGAAATAGCGAAGCGGTCGATCCAGGCGATCTTCGGCTTGTGCTGCGCGATGAAGCCCGAGGTAAAGCCCTGGACGGCCTGCCCAATGGCGAAGGGCAGGATCAGCAGCAGCATGATCTTGCCGATCACTTCCATCCCCACTGCCCCGCTGCCGCTGCCGCCCAGCGCGAGGAACAGCGGCACCGTGACGAACACGCCCAGGATGTTGAGCAGTGCCGCGCCGACGACCGACAGCGCCACATTGCCCCCAGCAAGCGAGCTGTAGGAGGTTGCCGATTGGACGGTGGAGGGCAGCGTTCCCAGATACAGGAACCCGAGCGCGACCGACGGCGCCAGTAGACCCTGCCCGATCGAGGAGAGCGCCAGCCCGACCAGCGCCATCCCCCCGAACACCCACAACACCAGCGGGACGAGGAAACGCCAGTTCGCGAAACCGGCGACGATATCTCGCCGGGCGATCCGCATGCCGTTGAGCAGGAAGAGAACGAAAATCGCGGCATTTGCCACCATCTGCGCCCAGCCGCGCGCATCACCGGTGGCGGGCAGCAGCGCAGCGACGGCGATCGCCGCCACCAGCATGCGCAGCATGGGGTCGGTCAATACGGTTCTGAAACTCATCGCCCTGCCCTGCCTGCCGGCGAAACGCTTGTCGAGCGGGTCAGCGCGATTGCAGCGAGCGCAGCTTGGCTTCCAATTCGGCGCGCGCGGCGCTCCCGTCTTCGGGCATGGCTGCAAGCAGCGCGGAGATCGCCAGCGGGTTCATCGGTTCGAGTTCGTGCGCGGCGAGCGCATAGCTCATTGCCTCCTCCGCGTCGCCCAGCTGCCGCGCCCCGACGCTGCGCGCGGCGAGCACCCACGGCACGCGGCCCATGCCGAGATCGAGCGCGTGATCGAGCAGGCCGACCGCGCGCGGCCAATCGCCTTGCGCGGCGTAGCTGTCGGCCAGTGCAGCCGCCGCCTCGCCGTTCATCGGGTTCTGCCTGACATAGTCGGCGAGCATCCTCTGCGCGCGTGGCACATCGTCCTGCGCTCGCGCCAGCCGCAGAGCGAGCGGCCACCCCAGGCGGATCCGGGCGGCGCGACCATAGGCGGCGCGCGCGGCGGGCTTGTCCCCCACGGCAAAGCTTGCATCGCCCAGAACCGCCTGCGCATCGGCCGAGCCGGGAAAGCGGCGCGCCAGTTCGGCTGCGCGCGTCACTGCCGCCTCACCGTCGCCCGCGACGATGGCATGGCGCACCTGATCCCTGAGCTGCAGTGCCCCGGTCGCTTGCGACGTCGGCGCAATCCGTACCGGCGAAAGGCTCGGCAGTGCGGTCAACTGGCCCGATGCAATCGCCGGCTGATCGAGGAACCGCGCAGCGCGGGCGCGGTCGCCCAGCGCCTCGTAAGCGCGGCCGACCAATGTGCGCAGATAGGCCGATGCGGGATCGTCGGCCACGATACCGGCAAACCGGCGGACCAGCTCGCGCTCGCCAGCGCTGCGCGACAGGGCAAAGGCCAGCAGATCGCGGATCCGGCGATTGTCGGGTTGGCGGGAATACAGCCGATCGAGCGTCACGGCGGCGATCGCGTAGTTTTCCTGCTGCAGGTCGATCAGCGCCGACAGCAATTGCGCTGAAGCGACCCCGTCCTTCGCCAGACCCGAGCGTTCCAGCAGATCGCGGGCCAGCGCGACATCGCCACCCCGCGCGGCAATGACCGCCTGGACGAACAGTCCCCGGGGCGCCGCCGCGGCAGTCCCGTCCCCGCCCCGCAGAACCGCCAAAGCGTCTTGCGCGCGCCCCGCATCGCTCAGCGTTGCGGCGAGATCGAGCCGCAGTTCCCGGTTCAGCGGGTGCAGCTCCAGCGCACGGGCAAACCACTCCGCACCGGTTGCAAGGCCCTGCGCATCGCGGGCCAGCTGGCCGCGAAAGCGCAGCGCGTCGGCATGCGCGGGATCGATTGCCAGCGCGCGTTCCACCGCCTCGAGTGCCTGCGCCTGTTCGCCCCCGGCATAGCGCAGCCGGCCGATATCGACCCACAGTCCCGCATTGGCGGGATCGGCGCGATAGGACTGGTCGAAAGCCGCGCCGGCAGCCGGCAGGTTCCCCTGCGCCATTTCGAGCCGACCGAGGCTCCGGAACCCCTCGGCGCGGGTCTCCGCAGAGAACTCGCCCGGCTCGAGCCAGGCGCGCGCCAGCGCGAGGTCGCCTGCGAGCAATGCCCGTTCGCCGTGCATTGCCGCGATGTCGGCCCGCTGCTGCGCAGGCTGGGTTGGCGCAGCAGCGCCCGTGCCGGACGGATCCTCCACCGAGCCATCGCAGGCGGCAAGGCCCGGCGCTGCCAGGACGAGTCCCGCCAGGAGGGCCAGGTCACGCGTGCAGATCATACTGCTTGAGCAGGTCGTACAGCGTCGGCCGGCTGATCCCCAGCAGCTTGGCCGTGTTCGAGATGTTGCCCTCGCTGCGCGCCAGCGCCTGGCGGATCATCCGGCGGTCAGCCTGTTCGCGCGCCGCCTTCAGGTTGAGCGCGATATCCGCGCCGTCTGCCGCACTTTGCGTCAGGTCAAGGTCTTCGGCGGTCACGAGCTTGCTGTCGGCCATGATCACCGCGCGCTTCACGCGGTTCTCCAGCTCGCGGACATTCCCCGGCCAGGCCCAGCTGTCGATCGCGGCGAGCGCATCGGGCGCGAACCCCTTGACCTGCGGGTTCATTTCCTTCGCCAGTCGGGTCAGGAAATGCTTCGCCAGCAGCACCGCATCGCCGGGCCGGTCGGACAGCGGAGGCACCTTCACCACGATTTCGGCAAGCCGGTAGAACAGGTCTTCGCGGAAGGTGCCCGCGCCGATCATCGCCTCCAAATCCTGGTGGGTGGCGCAGACGATCCGCGTGTCGACCGAAATAGCCTTGCGGCCCCCGACGCGTTCGATCGTGCGTTCCTGCAGGAAGCGCAGCAGTTTGACCTGCAAGGGCAAGGGAATATCGCCCACTTCGTCGAGGAACAGCGTGCCCCCATCGGCCAGTTCGATCTTGCCCGGTGTCGTCTTCACCGCGCCGGTAAAGGCGCCCTTCTCGTGCCCGAACAGCTCGCTTTCGAGCAGGTTTTCCGGGATTGCCGCGCAATTGATCGCGACGAAGGAACCGTCCTTGCGAACGCTGCAATCGTGGACGCCGCGCGCCAGCAGTTCCTTGCCCGTACCGCTCGCGCCGAGCAGCATCACCGACACATTGGTCGGCGCCACGCGTTCGATGGTGCGCGCGACCTTGGCCATTTCGGGCGCGGCCGTGATCATCGAACCGAGCACTGTGCGCTCGTCACCGATCTGTTCGGCCAGACGGCGGTTTTCGCTCTCTATCTGGTGCAGCCGGTAGGCGCGCTGGACGATCAGCCCGAGCGTGTCGATATCGACAGGCTTCTGGTAGAAATCGTAGGCGCCTTCCTCGACCGCGCGCAGCGCGCTTTCGCGCGCGCCGTGGCCCGAGGCGACGATCACCTTCGTATCGGGCTTGATCGCCATGATCGCCTCAAGCACCGCGAACCCTTCGCTGGTCCCGTCGGGATCCGGCGGCAGGCCGAGATCGAGCGTGACCACCGCGGGTTCTTCCGCCCGCACCGCTGCCACGGCGGTTTCTCGCGTGTCCGCCAGGATCACGTCGAAATCCTCATAGGCCCATTTGAGCTGGGCCTGGAGCCCTTCGTCATCCTCGACGATGAGCAGTTTCGGCTTTGTTTCCGCCATTATGCGACCTCGTTATTGTCTGCGGAATTGCTGCGCCTGATCAGAGAACTGGCCGCCTGTATCGGCAGGCTGATCGTAAAGCGGGTGCCGAGCCCTTCGCGCGATTCGACGTCGACCCTGCCGCCCATCGAACGGATCAGTTCGCGCGCTTCGAAGGCACCGATCCCGAACCCGCCGTTCTTCGAAGACACGAACGGCTTGAACAGGCTGTTGCGAATGAATTGCGGCGACATGCCATGGCCGTTGTCGATCACGGTGACCTTGCCCGACATGCCGTCGCTATACACCTCGACCATCACCGAACTGTTGGTATCGCTGGCATCGATCGCGTTCTGGACCAGATGGACCAGCGCCTGGTCGAAGGCTTCGGGATTGCCTTCGACGGCGACCGGCTCGGACCGCAGGACGGCGACCGGGTGAAACTGGCTCAGCTGCTCAACCGTGCGCCGCGCAGCGACTGCCAGATCGAAACGGCGGACCGCTTCAGACGTCCCCCCGCCATAGCGGCCCAGCCGGCTGAGCAGCGCGTTGAGCTTGTCGGCGCTGTTGCGCAGCGTGACGAGCATGTCCTCGCGGAACTCTGGCTTGTCGGCGTGTTTCTCGGCATTGCGCAGCAGCAGCGACATCTGGCTGGAGAGGTTCTTGATGTCGTGCATGACAAAGGCCATGCGATGGTTGAATTCCTCGAACCGGCCCGCCTCGAGCAGGGCGGTCTGGCTGGCCTGTTCGGCCAGATAGCTGGCCAGCTGGCGTCCCACGACCGCGAGGAGGTCGAAGTCTTCCCAGTCGAGCTTGCGCGCCACCAGCGGCCGCGCGAGGATGACGAGGCCGACGAGGCGGTCGAAATGCATCAGCGGGACGGCCGCCCACGCCGATCGGTCGTGCCGCAGCCACTGCGGAATATGCGCCAGTTCGCCGTGATGGTCGATGCCCGCCCGCAGTTCGTCGAAATCGAGGATCAGCTCGCTGTCCTCGAGCAGTTTCGCCAGCGCCTCGGGGGCTGCCGTGGTGGGCAGGTTGCGTCCCGGCCAGCGCCAGTTGGCCGCGAGTTCGAGGTCCCCCTCGTCGCCCGGCACCAGCAGCAGGCCAGACGGGCTGTCGGTGATATCGGCCAGCGCTTTGACCGTACGCTCCTGCAGGGTGATGTTGTCGAACCCGGTGGTGCCGATCGTGTCGGTAAAGCGGATCCACTCGGTGCGGTAGTCGTACCGGTGCTTGAACAGGTGTTTGACCGCGGTGACCCGCAACCAGCCGCGCAGGCGGTCCGAAGGCAGCCAGATCAACGCCAGCGCACCCGCCGCGATGATCAGGCCCACCTGTGTCAGCCGGGCCAGATCGCCGCTGAGCATGTTGAGCCAGCGCGCGATGCCCAGCATCACTGCAAGATACCCCCCGATCAGCAGCAGCGAGAGGAAGCGGAAGGTGACCGCACGCGACGGGCTGAAGGCGAGTTCGGAAGAATCGCGCGTGAAGCCGATTGCGAAGGGTACGGCGAAGATGGCGGCCGCCAGTCCGCGCAGAACGGCCAGCTCGCCCGGCGGCGATCCCATGATGTAGGCGATGGTGAAATAGTTGAGGTCGAAGGCCCACAGCCCCGCCAGGGCAGCAACGCTCCATCGCAGGATTTCGCGCGAGGTCGCGGCGGCACCGGCATAGAGATTGTGCAGCAGCACCAGCGCGCCGACCGCCACCATCACGCGGAACAGCGCCGCGGTATCGAATGTCAGCAGCGCAAGCTCGGGCGTGACCGCATAGCGCCGGGCGATGAGCAGCAAGAGGAATTGCATGACCTCGACCAGCACCAGCGCGACCACCACCGGTCGCACCAGCCGCAAGGTCTCGTCGCGGCCATCGTTGCTGAACAGGCGGAACAGGACGAACAACCACGCGAGATTGCGGGCGATCTCGGTGAGCTCGACGATCGGCCGGCCCGGCTCGAAGCTGGCCGCGGCGAAGCACCAGTTGGCAGTCAGCGCCACAGCGACGATCGCGGGTGTGCGGTCGCCACGCGCGGGATCGCCCTTGCGCCCGATCCAGATCGCCGCAAGCGCGCAGACGATCGCCCCGATCGTGTAGGCCACATAGGACAGGCTGCCGACGAGACCCATCATCGCGCACCGTCCGGCCAGAGGATGACCCGCGCCGTCTGCAACAGGATCAAAAGGTCGAGAAACGGCGTGTAATTCTTGGCGTAATAGAGATCGTATTCGAGCTTGTGGCGCGCGTCTTCGGTGTTGGCGCCATAGGGGTAGTTGATCTGCGCCCAGCCGGTGATGCCCGGCTTCACGACATGGCGCTCCGCATAATAGGGCAGCGCCTTTTCCAGTTCGGAGACGAAGGCGGGCACTTCGGGCCGCGGGCCGACGAAACTCATCTCGCCCTTGAGCACGCTCCAGGCCTGCGGCAGTTCGTCGATGCGCACGGTCCGGATCACCCGTCCGACCCGCGTCACCCGCGGATCGCCCTTCTCCGCCCATTGCGCCCCGTTCGCTTCGGCATCGAAGCGCATCGAGCGCAGCTTTATCAGCGTGAAGGTCTGGCCGTAGAGGCCGACGCGCTTCTGGCGGAAGAATGCCGGGCCGCCGGTTTCCAGCTTTACCAGCACCGCAAAGATACCGATCAGCGGCAGACCGACGATCAGCAGCAGCAGGCTGGCAACGATATCGAACGTCCGCTTGCCGATGCTCGACAAGCGCCGGCCGGCGGAAAACCCGTCGGAAAAGATCAGCCAGCTGGGGTTGAGCGTGTCGAGATCCACCCGTCCCAGCTCACGTTCGAGAAAGCTGGAGAAGTCGTTGACGTGGACGCCCTGCGTCTTGACGCGCAGCAGGTCTTTCAGCGGCAGCGAATTGCGCCGTTCCTGCAGCGCGAGCACGACCTCGGTCGCACCGACGCGGTCGGCGAACCGGCCGAGATCGGAAATCGATTCGCGCTGCACGGCGGTGGCGATCAGCGGCGCGGTTTCCCCCATCGCGACGAAGGCACCGATCCTGAAGCCGCTTTCGGGCCTGTGCGACAGGCGCTCGAGCCGCCTGGCGCGTTCGCCTGCGCCCAGCACCAGCACCGTCCGCCGGAACGCCTCGGCGCCCAGCATCCGGCTTGCGAGGATCCGGTTCGCCACGAGCACGAGGATGGCGATCCCCATCGCGTACAGCAGGACCGAGCGCCACAGCGCCGAACCGGGGAGGACGAAATTGACCAGCGATATGGCGAGCACGCCCAGGCTGACCGCCACCAGCAACCGGGCAGTCGCGAAGCGGATCGAGCGCAGCGCCTCGGGGCCATAGGAGCCCACGGCGATCATCCCCAGCCAGATGACTCCGGCGAAAACCCCGATTTCGACCGCGCGATCGGAAACTTCCCCGACGCCCGTGCCGATCTGCATCACGCGCAGCCGCCACGCGGCTTCGCCTGCCAGCAGCAGCAACATGAAGTCGATCAGGGAAAGCAGCACCACATTGTAGGAAATGTAATGCTTGAACAGGCGGATCATCCGAACCGGCTCACCAATGGTTAGTGTCGGGATGCTTGACTAGCAGACAGGAATGAACCGTCGGTAAACTTTACACATCACGCCTGTAAGCGATCCGATCAGGACTGTGCGCGCGGCTAGGCCACTTCGAATTCGAACGGGGTCACGCCGCGCCGCGTGCGGTCGAAGGCCAGCTTGCGGCCCAGCGGCGGCAAGGACCGCTGGCTGCATCCCTCGCGGTGGCAGCGCGCGCAGCCAGGCCCGATCGGCTGCGCATCGTCAGTGCGCAGCGATACGCCGCGCGCATGCGCCAGATCGGTCGCCAGCACCGCCTCGATCCCCAGCGCGACGACGAATTGCGCTTCGCCCGGCGCACCGCTGCCCTCCACCGTGCGGGCCATCGTCAGCCAGCCACCTTCGCGGTCTGCGGCATTGTCGGGGGTGACGAACTGGACCTGCAACTCCCCTGCGCGGTCGAACGCGCGGTGCGCGTGCCACAGCGGGCAGCTGCTGGCGGAATCGACGAAGCGCGCGGTGCTGGCACCGGTAATCGTCTTGGAAAACTGGCCGGCCCGGTCGAGCCGGATCATGAAGAAGGGCAGGCCCCGCTGGCCCACCCGCTGGAGCGTGGTCAGCCGGTGGGCAAGCTGTTCGAAGCTGACCGCGAAACGCCGTTCGAGGACCGGCAGGTCGTAGCCGGTGGCCTCGCAGGCGCGCAGGAACCGGCCATAGGGCATGATCAGCGCTGCCGCGACATAGCCGGTCAGATGCCGTTCGAACAGCGCCCGGGCCGCCTCGTCATCGAACCGCGCGCCGCGCGCCACCGCTTCGATAACGTCGGCGAATTCGAGCTGCGCGATCTGCAGCGCCAGCTGGAAATTGCGCGAAGGCATGCTGAGCATTTCGGACAGCTGGATCTGCCGGGCATGCAGGTCGAGCCGGCGCAGGCTGCCGGGCAGGATGTCGCGCGGCAAGATCCGTACGGACAGCTGGTGGCGTTCGCGCAGGCGTTCGGTCAGGGCGATCCCGATGTCCCCGCGCGACAGGCGCATCTCGTCCGCCAGTTCCTCGGCGGCGTTGTCCAGATCGGCGAAATGGTTGCGCCAGCGCTCGATTTCGCGGCGCGAGGCGGACAGTGGATCGTCAGCCTCCAGCCCTGCCGGTCCCGCATTGTCGTAAAGCCGCGCGAATGCGGAAGCGAGCTGCGGGGACGCGGCGAGAAATTCCTGCACTTCGTCGCGGTCGATCCCGAGATCGGCGAACCGCTCGTCGGCGAACCGGCGGATGAGGCCCTCGACGCCTCCGATAGCCTCGTCGCCGCGGAGCGAGCGGGGATCGAAATCGAACTGCGAGACCAGCTGCATCATCACCCGCGCGCTGACGGGACGCTGGTTGCGCTCGATCAAATTGAGGTAGCTGGGCGAGATATCGAGCCGTTTGGCGGCGGCCGCCTGCGTCAGGCCCTCGCGCTTGCGAAGCCGCCGGATTGCCGGGCCGGCGAAAAGCGATTCCTCAGTCACGGTGTCACTTTCTTTACAACTTTACAGACCCATTAGCGGCACGGGGACGCGATATACAAGATAATTTGTAAATTTCCCTGTCATCGGTCGGGCTATCGGGCCATCAGGGTCTCCGAAATCAGACCAATAAGGAGTTCCCCCGTGAGCTATTCGGACCGGATCGAAGAAATGAACCAGACCATCGCCGCCAATGGCGCGCCCTGGGGCGCCATCGATGGCGAAAGCGCCGCGCGCATGGTCGTCCAGAACCGCTTCCGCACGGGTCTCGACATTGCCCGCTACACCGCGAAGATCATGCGCGAAGACATGGAAGCCTACGACCGCGACCCGGCCAACTACACCCAGTCGCTCGGTACGTGGCACGGCTTCATCGCGCAGCAGAAGATGATCTCGATCAAGAAGCATTTCGGCAACACCAAGCGCCGCTACCTCTATCTCTCGGGCTGGATGGTCGCCGCGCTGCGCAGCGAATTCGGCCCGCTGCCCGACCAGTCGATGCATGAAAAGACCTCAGTCCCCAATCTGATCGGGGAACTCTACACCTTCCTCAAGCAGGCCGATGCCCGCGAACTGGGCATGATGTTCCGCGATCTCGACGCGGCCCGCGATGCCGGCGACCAGGTGGAAGCACAGCGCCTGCAGAAGGCCATCGACGACCACGAGACGCACGTCGTGCCGATCATCGCCGATATCGACGCCGGTTTCGGCAATGCCGAGGCGACCTATCTGCTCGCCAAGAAGATGATCGAAGCCGGTGCCTGCGCGCTCCAGATCGAGAACCAGGTGTCCGACGAAAAGCAGTGCGGTCACCAGGATGGCAAGGTCACCGTGCCGCATGAGGAATTCCACCAGAAGATCCGCGCGATCCGCTATGCCTTCCTCGAACTGGGCGTTCCCGAAGGCATCATCGTCGCCCGCACCGACAGCCTGGGCGCCGGCCTGACCAAGTCGATCGCCTATTCGAAGGAGCCCGGCGACCTCGGCGACCAGTACAACAGCTTCCTCGATTGCGACGAAGTCGATGCCGGCGACATCAGGAACGGCCAGGTCTTCATCAGCCGCGACGGCAAGCTGCTGGCGCCCAAGCGCCTGCCCAGCAACCTGTACCAGTTCCGTCCCGGAACCGGCGAAGACCGCTGCGTGCTCGACTGCATCACCGCGCTGGAAGCAGGGGCCGACCTGCTGTGGATCGAAACCGAGAAGCCGCATGTCGAGCAGATCGCCGGCATGGTCGACCGGGTCCGCGAAGTCGTCCCCAACGCCAAGCTGGTGTACAACAACTCGCCCAGCTTCAACTGGACGCTCAACTTCCGCCAGCAGGTCTATGATGCCTGGGCCGAAGCGGGCAAGGACGTCTCCGCCTATGACCGCGACCGGCTGATGAGCGTCGATTACGACGGCACCGACCTTGCCGCCGAAGCCGACGAGAAGATCCGCACCTTCCAGGCCGATGGTTCGAAGCGCGCCGGCATCTTCCATCACCTGATCACGCTGCCGACCTACCACACGGCTGCGCTGAGCACCGACAACCTCGCCAAAGAATATTTCGGGGAACAGGCGATGCTCGGCTACGTCAAGAACGTGCAGCGCGAAGAAATCCGTCAGGGTATCGCTTGCGTGAAGCACCAGAACATGGCTGGTTCGGACGTCGGCGACGATCACAAGGAATACTTCGCCGGTGAAGCGGCCCTCAAGGCCGGCGGCAAGGACAACACGATGAACCAGTTCGCAGCCGCCTAAGGAGAGGAAGGATGACGACTATGGCAGACGACACTCCGAAGACCGAACCGGGCCGCGCCCGGGCGCTCTTCTCGACGGCGGATTTCCGCCTCCTGCGGACGGCGCTGACGCATTACGCCCGCGCCACCGACGACCGCGAGGAGCTGGCCCGGATCAACGCCCTGCACCACCGCCTCGGGACCTACGTCCCCGCGGAAGACTAGACCCGATCAACAGTTCTCCTGGGGAGGAGAATACGGCCGTCGGAGCGCCCCCAAACGCTCCGGCGGCCACACTTTTATCGGGCGTCAGCTTTCCCCGTTCGGCATCAGCCTGATCGCCGCCGATGCGAGCGCCTCGGCACCGGTCGCAATCACCTTCTCCGCGTCGGGCGCCCAGAAGGGCGAATGCAGCGACGGCAGCGGCGTGCCGTCCTCTTCGAGCCGGTCGAGCAGCGGTTGCGGCGTTCCGCTGATCCAGAAGATCATCGATTTGACGTCCTCTGGCGCGGCCCGGCGGAACTGGCTGAAATCCTCGCCGCCCATGACCGCCGGCCACTCCATCACCCGCTCATCGCCGAACCGCTGCCGGAAACCCGCGGCGATGCTCTCGCTGAAATCGGGATCGTTGAAGGTCGACGGCGTATAGGGGTCCTCGACGGTGATTTCGGGCATCAGGGTCTCGGGCAGTCCGGCCGTGATCGCCTCGCCACGCGCCACGCGCCGGATCCCGTCGAGCAGCAGCTGGCGGCTCTCGTCCGAATAGCTGCGCACCGTCAGCTGCAATTTCGCTTCGTCGCTGATGATGTTGTGCTTGGCCCCGGCATGGAAGCTGCCCACGGTGATCACGGCGGGATCGAGCGGCGAGGAACTGCGGCTGACCACCGTCTGCAGCTTCATCACTATCGCGCTGGCCAGCACCACCGGATCGACCGTGGTGTGCGGATAGGCACCGTGCCCGCCGATGCCCTTCACCGTGATGTCAACGCTGTCGACATTGGCCAGTGCATAGCCGGGCGTGTAGCCGATGGTCCCCGCCGGGGCGGGCGCGGCGGCATCGTGGAATGCCAGTGCGTAATCGGGCTTGGGGAACTTGGTATAAAGCCCGTCATCGAGCATCGCGAGCGCGCCGAGGCCGATCTCCTCCGCAGGTTGCAGCACCATCACCAGCGTGCCCTGCCACTGGTCCTTGTGATCGACCAGCAGGCGCGCGGCACCGATGAAGCCCGCCATGTGTGTGTCGTGGCCGCAGGCATGCATCACGCCGGTGGTCACGCCGCTGGCGGGCGTGGCAGTCTGCGTCGAGGCATAGGGCAGCCCGGTCTGCTCGACCACCGGGAGGCCGTCCATGTCGGCGCGCAGCAGGACGGTCGGCCCATCGCCATTGCGCATCACCGAGACCACGCCCGTGCGTCCGACACCCTCGGTCACTTCGAAACCCAGCGCGCGCATCCGCGCGGCCAGCTTGGCCGCGGTCTCGTGCTCCTCGAAGCTGAGTTCGGGGTTCGCATGCAGGTCGCGATAGAGTTCCATCAGCTCGGGCATGTCGGCCGCCAGCGTCTCGCGCAGGTCGTTCGCCTGGGCTGGCGCTGCGGTGGCCACGGCCAGCGCCGCCAGCGCGGTAGAAGTGAATTTGGAAACCATCTCGGCTCTCCCTATTGGATGGAACAGTTGGAACGCGGGCCCGCGGCAGAAAACGCGCGTTGCCGGACCCGCGAAACTTGCGGCTGCCTTGTGTCACGGAGCGGCGCGGCAGGAAAGACGCCGGCGGTCAGAATGGCCTCCCCGTCTCCGGGTCGTCGGGGACCGGGGCCAGCGCCGTGGGATCGACCTCGCGCCAGCGCGGCTCGCGGTTGAGCCGCGCGTTGTAGAGATAGTTGAAGGTCGCCGGATCGCGCGATGGTTCGTCGAGCGCCCCGCCGCTGCGCGCGCGCACGGCCTCGCGGTCGTATCCCATCGCTGCCAGCAGCGTCGGCGCGATCATGTAGTGGCTGGCAGCCCCGCCGGGCGTGAACGCGAGCGCCCCCGCCCCGCCCTGCAGCACAACCAGCGGCACCGCGCCTTCCTCGGGCCGCGGGTCGACCGAGCAATGCGTGGTCGTCCCGCCCTTGCCGCCTTCGTGCAGGTTCTGCCCGTGATCGGCGGTATAGATGACCAGCGCCTCGGCCAGCTCGGCGCGCTCCAGCAGCCGGTCGAAAAAGGCACCGACGCTCCATTCGAGCGTGTTGCGATAGGAATTGCGGTAGCGCCGCCAGTCCGCCTGCGAACCGCCGAAGCCGGTGCGCGATCCGGTATCGGCCACATCGAGGAAGCCGCCGCGCGGCAGGATCGGCCGGTAGCGGGCATGGCTGTCGGGAAACTTGTCGTGGATCGGGAAATGCGCGCCGACCTTGTTGACCAGGATGAAGGATGCAGTGCCGTCGCCCAGCAAGTGCGCGATCCGGTCGGCAACGGCCATGTCGCGGTCGCGCACCGCCAGCCCGCCGAACTGGATGAAGCGGTCGATGCGCTCGCGTTCGCGCGGCGTCATCTGGTTCTGCATCGCGCCGCCGGAACGCTGGGCATCGATATAGACCGTCTCCAGCCCGGCATGCGCGGCATAGTCCCACAGCGAGGGCCCGACCGCGATGTCGCGGCGGTAGCTGTCCCGCGTCCCGGCAAAACGCAGCACGAGATTGGAACCGGCGCTGCAGTTGGTCGCCGAAGCGGCCACTCCGAAATTGGCGATCTCGACCCCGGGCCGCGCCTCCGCAAGGCCAGAACGCACCCCGCGCGGATGGTTGATATCGAGATAGTGGCCCGAGATGCTTTCATCGACGATCAGCACGATATCGCGGTACAGCGGCGCCCGGACATGTGCGATCGAGACGCCCTTGCGCGGCCCGAGATCGCCTGCCGCTCGCTCATACGCCGCCAGCACGGCATAGCTGAGCGCGGCATAGCCGCCCGGTAGCGCCTTGAGCCCGTCTCCGCCGCGCGTGAAGGCAAGCAGCGTGAACAGGACGAGCGCCGCGGGCATGGCCAGTGCCGGCGTGTTGGCGCGGGTACGCGCCCGGCGGCGCAGCGGCCACGCCACGGCGATCAGCAGGACCGCCGGTCCCGGCAGGCTGCGCCACAATGCAGCTTCGTTCTGGTCCATTGCATCCCCGGCAAACTCGGCCGCGGTGATGAGGTCGATGAACGCGCCATAGGTGAGGAATTCGAGCGAGGAGCGGGCATAGGCTTCGATCACGAAGCTGGCGGCGAACAGCAGCAGTGCGAGGCCCCCGCGCAGCAGCGCATTGGCGGTGTAGGCGGCGCCGATTATGCCGCACAGCGCCGCTAAGACCAGCACGGTATAGGCAAGCGGCCCCGCGATCCCGCCGATATCGCGCAGGCGGTCGAAGAACTCGGGCAGGAACAGGATGCCGTACAAGGCCAGCAGCGCGGGCTTCGCGAACCGCCGCGGCCGCGCGCTCTCGGCAATCACAATTGATAGGTGACGGCCAGGCCGACCGACAGCAACGTGACCATGATCAGGACCAGCGGCACCCCGGTGCGGACATAGTCCTTAAACTCATACGACCCTTCCGCCATGATCAGCATGTTGGTCTGGTAGGCGATCGGGGTCGCGTAACACAGGTTGCAGCCGAACAGCACCGCCAGCACCAGCGGCTCGGGCGGGAGATCCAGCTTTGCGGCAATGGCAAAGGCGATTGGCGTGCCCACCGTTGCCGCGGTCGCATTCGAGGCGAAATTGGTGAGGAAGGTCATTGTCAGCATGATCGCGGCCAGCGCCGCGGGCGCGGACAGGTATTCCAGCCCGAAGGCCATTACCCCGCCGATCCAATCGGCGGCCCCGCTGTCGAGGATGACCCGGCCCAGCGCGATGCTGGCGGCGACCAGCACGATAACGCTGCCCGACAAGCCGCGCCCGACGCGGTCGAACCGCACGCAGCCGGTCACGAACATCAGGATCGCCCCGGCCAGCGACGCGATGGCGATCGGCACCAGCCCGACCGAAGCGAAGGCGATCGAACCGCCCATGATCGCTGCCGCCAGCGTCGCTTTCGACCGGCGGGGCAATTCGCGGACCCCCTCGAGCTGCAGCAGGCTGTCCGAGCGGGCAAAGTGCTGCATGTCATCGGGCAGGCCCATCACCAGCAGCACGTCGCCTTCGGCAAAGCGCATGTCGCCGACTTCGGAAAACTGTTCTTTCTCGCCCACCAGGCGCGCGGGACGGTGGGTCCCGATCACCGCCACGCCGAACAGGTCGGCGATCCCCGAGCTTGGCAGCGTCCGCCCAATCAGCCGCGAATCCGCAGTGACGATCATCTCGCCGACCGCGATGTCGGTGCGCGTCTCGCTCGACCGGCGGCGGATGCGGTCGATCACCCAGCTGGGCGCCGCATCGCCGCGCAGCGTAGCCATCGCCTCCTCGATCGCTTCATGTGTCCCCGTCATCCGCAGCCGGTGCTGCGGGCGCAGCAGGCCGACCGGAACGTCGTGGAACTCGATCCCGGCCGGCAGGCGCGACTGCAGTTCCGACAGCTGGCGCCCGTTGAGGATCGAATCCTCGGTCACGCGCAGGCGGGTTTCGAACAGGCGCTGGGCATGGACCGTCTCGATCCGGTTGTCGCCCAGCATGCGCGGCATGACGATCCATACGAAGGGCAGCGCCACCAGCGAGGCGATCAGCACGATCGGGGTGAAGTGGAAGACGCCCATTTCGGGCATCCCCAGATCCACCGCGATCGACACTACGAGGATATTGGTGGACGTGCCGATGGTGGTGGCCATGCCGCCCATCAGCGAAGCCGCATTGAGCGGGATCAGCGTTTTCGACGCCGCCATCGCGCCGCGCATCGCCAGCTGGACGAAGATCGGCATGAGCAGCACCAGCACCGGCGTGTTGTTGACCCCCATCGACAGCAGGAAGGTCACCACCAGCGAGAACAGCAGCCCGAGCTGGAGGTTGATCTTGAACAACCGCTCGAGGAAACGCGCCGCGGGATCGAGCGCGCCGGTGACCACCAGCCCGCGCCCCATGATCATCAGCGCGCAAATGGTGATCAGAGCGTAATGACCGAAACCCGAAAATGCGAGGCTCAAGCCGTCGATCGGCTGCGTGTCGTCGAGCGGGAAGAAATACAGCCCCACCGCGATGACGGCGATCGTCATCAGCGAGATAATCTCCACCGACATGCGCCCGCGCGCAAAGGCAATGAACATGGCGATGGTGATGCCCATCGCCGCTATTGCATGGTAGGAAGGGACCCCGATCATTCAGGCACGGGAATCCCAAACTCCGTCTGGATGTGCAAGCATTTAGTTTGGTACCCCTGGCCGAAGTGCCTGAACTCTATCGCATCAGCGCTTTGCTGGTGTCCAACCTACCATAGCACCCCACGGAAACCCGCCGCATCCCGCATGGCGATGTCCAACCATTTCGTTTGCGATTTAATGGATTGCCCTGCCCGAATTGAAATGTCAGCTTTCTAGCAGATACCAATGTTAGTCTTTGACTGAAATTGGGTGGGGGACGGACTAACTTGATTGTCAAATGGTTGGCGGAAGGATGCTCGAGTTTTCAAAGACAATATCACGGGCCGTTCCTAGGTTGACGGTCAAGTCGCCAACGAAATCCCGAATGTCCGCTCCGGATATGTATATGCCATCTGCGGCACCGCTTTCAGAAATCTCCAACAAGTTTTGCGCGCGCCGGAAGCCTTGAAATGAACAGTCCCTGAAACGGATCTGCTTAGCGATCCCGGATACTCTAACGGCAACCGAGTTCACACGGTCAGCGCCGTTCCCGACGGCGAAGCGACAATCGCGAAAATTGCAAGCGTGGGCGAGATAGATATTCAAAGCGGCTTGCCGGTCTGCTTGGTCATAGGGCTTCGTCGGCTCAAGCTGGACTTGATCAAAAATCATGAACTGCACGTTCCTTGTGGCTGAGTCAGCGTTTCCAAGGCGCATACATTCGTCGAAATAGAATACCTTCGTATTTTCTACTCTGCCTTCAATGCAGCCCTCGATCCAGATGCCGCATGCTGGGAAATTCGGATCGCCAGCGTTACGGACACCCGCGAAGACACAATCCCTAATCGTCACGTCGTTCACGTACGATTTTGTCGTGCCGTGAACACGAAGGAAGGAATCAGCAAGAGAGCCTAAATAACCGCGGTTGACCCCTGTCTCGCTGAATATCCTCTCAATGCGAGGAAAAAACGTACCCTCCTCCACGAAGATCATACTGCCGTACTTCGCATCTTCTGGACCGGTTATGCGAAACCCGGCTATCGACTGGGCCTGCCGCGTCATAGAAGAGGATAGCCCGTCCCTTCGCCCAGAAAGCAACTCAATGGCGTTCAAGTCTTCAGCCCGGCCTAGGAAATCGAGCCGAACCAACCCGGAAGAACTGAGGTATTGCGCATGATTTCGAATTTGGATCTGTCCGTCGATCGCGTATTTCGAAGAAGCCTTTCCCGGGAAGAACAGGTTTTCGCCAGAATCTACGCCACTTTGAATGTATCGACTGAGGTCACGTTTTGACGATCCATCTAGAATGCCCTGGTGCAGGCTAGAAGGAATGAACCGGAGAATTGACGTTGCTCCTTCGCTAGCGCGCAGCTGAGAGCGACCGAGAACGGGCAAAAGAGCGGCGGAAGGAGCTGCTATGGCGGCATAGCAAATTAGGTTTCGTCGGCTGAAAGACATGCACGGCAACATCGGCGCTTCGATACTAATTTACAATGTCCGCAATGGCGTCGTTAGCGGCCATTCTGCTTGTGGTCGGGTCCGCCACGAATCTGCTAGCAGGCAACCTGCTCCTGTTTTGCCCTACCTGCGACCCCGGTTGATTGTCCAACCTCCACGAAATCACGAAAAATCAAGCGTTTGAATAATCGTTGTGGTACCCCTGGCCGGACTCGAACCGGCACTTCAAAGAAACTCGATTTTGAGTTCGAGCGCGTCTACCAATTCCGCCACAGGGGCACTGGGTCGGGAGCGCGGGGTTAGCCGCGCCCTCGGCCGGCATCAAGCCTTCAGCGCATTCGCCAGCAATTTGTGCAGCTTCGAATGCAGCGCGTCATTGGCGGCAAGGATCTGCTTGGCATGGATCGGCTGCGAACGGCCGCGGAAATCGGACACGAAGCCGCCGGCCTCGCGCACGATCAGGCAGCCCGCCGCGGTATCCCAGTCGTTGAGGTCGCTTTCCCAGAAGCCGTCGAACCGGCCCGCGGCCAGCCATGCGAGGTCGAGCGAGGCCGCGCCGAACCGGCGGATGCCCGCGACCTGCGGCCCGATGGCAGCGAAGATCTTGGTCCAGTCGCCGAAATCGCCATGCCCCTGGAAGGGGATGCCGGTGGCGATCAGCGAGTCAGCCAGATTGCGCCGCGCCGAGACCCGCAGGCGGCCGTCGTGCAGCCATGCGCCGCGCGTTTTCTCGGCCCAGAAGGTCTCGTCGGTCACCGGGTTGTAGATCACTCCGGAAGTGACATCGCCCCAGCCGCCGCCGCCGAGCTTGGGTTCCTGCACTGCGATGCTGATCGCGAAGTGCGGGATGCCGTGGAGGAAGTTGCTGGTCCCGTCGAGCGGGTCGACGATCCAGCGGGGCTTGTTCTCGTCGCCTTCGATGACGCCCGCTTCTTCCATCACGAAGCCCCAGTCGGGGCGCGCAGCGAGCAGTTCGTCGTAGAGCGTGCGTTCGGCGATGCGGTCGGCCTTGGAGACGAAGTCCGCCGGGCCCTTGCGGCTCACCTGGAGGTGCTCGACTTCGCCGAAGTCGCGGCGCAGGCGGCCGCCCGCCTTGCGCGCGGCTTTCTCCATTACGCGGATGACACCCGATAGAACGGCCATGGAAACTCTCTTATTCGGTAAGGACGCGGATCGAACGCGCCTGGAGGTGGATCGTGCCCCATTCGCAGGCCATGTCGAACTTCGTGCCTTCGATGTTGAAGGACTGGATCACGAAGCGGCGCTGGGTCTGGTCGGGATGCTCGGCGCGCTCGAGGCCGAGCTTCGAGATCCCGGCGAATTTGAGCAGGCCCGGATGGAAGCAGCAGTCGTCGCCCGCGCCCGGCGTTTCGTAATCGGGGTGCGCGGGCTCGAGGCAGAAGTCCATCTCCAGCGTCAGTTCGTCATCGTTGATGATCACCGCGCGCAAGACGCTGTGCGTGACATCGATGTTCTCGAACCGGCTGGCGATGGACTTGCCCATGCGGTTAGCTGGCCTTGCCGACGTAGCTCTGTTCGTAGACGTCGACCACGATCCGCGTGCCGCTTTCGATATGCGGCGGGACCATGATGCGCACGCCGTTGTCGAGCACGGCGGGCTTGTAGCTGGAGGAGGCGGTCTGCCCCTTCACCACGGCATCGGCTTCGACGATTTCGGCTTCGATCTGGGCGGGCAGTTCGACCGAGATGGGCTTTTCTTCCCACAGTTCGAGCTTCACCTGCATGCCGTCCTGGAGGAACGGCCGCGCGTCGCCCAGCAGGTCGCTGGGCAGCGTGATTTGTTCGTAATTCGTCTGGTCCATGAAGACGAGCATGTCGCCATCTTCGTAAAGGAACTGATACTCGGCCGTGTCCAGCCGGACCTTCTCGACCGTATCGGCGCTGCGGAAGCGCACGTTGGTCTTGCGGCCATCCTGCAGGTTCTTCATCTCGACCTGCATGTAGGCGCCGCCCTTGCCGGGCTGGGTATGCTGGATCTTGGCGACCTTCCAGATACCTTTTTCGTATTCGATGATGTTGCCCGGACGGATGTCCACGCCGCTGATCTTCATGGGGAAGCTACCTTCGACTTGTAAAAGAGCGGATCGCCCGTCGAGCGATCGTGTGCCGCGCGCCTTAGCCGAGCATGGCCGCGCGGGCAAGCGAGTGGAAAAACGCGCAGCCAATCCCTATATCGCGGGCGGACGGTTACCATGAGACGATTTTTCACCCCTGCCCTGTTCGCCGCGCTGGCCGGCTTCGCGCTCACCCCTGCCGCGGCGCAGGGGCGGTTGTTGCTGCTCGACCAGGGCGCCTATGTCTGCGCGCTCCCGGGCGATGCGACGGGGGCTGCCTGGATCGAACAGGAAGGCCGCGATTTTTCCATCACCGGCGGGTCGAGCTATCGCACGCCGCGCGGCAGCGGGACCTATCTGATGGAAGGCAAGACGGTCACCTTCACCCGCGGACCGATGCGCGGGATGAAGATGATGCGACTGGGATCGGGCCTGCTCCAGCAGATCGAGCCCGGCGGCAAGCTGGGCCGCCTGCGCTGCCACCGCACCGGGCCGGTGCGGGACTGATCACTGCCCCGTCAGCAGCGGGTAGGGATTGACCGCATTGGCGGGCTCCCACCATTCGGCATCCGCGGTGGTCTGAAGGATCGCGAAATGCAGGTGCGGCGCATCCTGCGAGGCACTGCCCGAACTGCCCACCGTGCCCAGCCGCTGCCCGCGGCGCACGCGCTGGCCTTCCTGCAGTCCTTCGGCATAGGCGTCGAGATGGGCGTAGTAATAGATTGTCAAACCGTCGGTCGAACGGATGTAGATGGTGTTGCCGCCGACATCCGAGCGGTACAGCTTCTCGACCGTTCCCGGCGCGGCCGAACGCACGCTGGTGCCCTTGGGCGCCATGATATCGATCGCCTCGTGCAGGCGTGAACCGCTGCTGCGCGAATCGCTGTAGGTATCGCTGAGGTCGCTGGCGCGGATGTTCTTCACCGGGACCAGCAACTGGCGCGACTGTTCGCTGCTGGGCGCGACCGGCGCGTCGAGATCGAGCGGTTCGCCGGTGGGCGCTCCGGTGTCCGACGCCTCTTCCCCGTCATCCGCTGCCTGTTCGGGCTGCGGGCTCGGCGCAGCCTCCGCCGGACGCGTGGCGTTGCGCTGGCTGACGCTGGTTGCGTTTTCGATCAGGCTGCCCCCCGCCACGATCCAGATCGCGCTGGTGATGGTAGCGGTGATGACGATGGTGAGGATGCGGTCGACGAGGTTCATGCGCACAGCCTACCCGTTCAGGCCTCGAAAAGCACCCGCGTCGATTGCGAGACCATTCCGGCCAGCCGCGCGGCATCCCAATTGGTCAGCCGGACACAGCCGCTCGACTGCGCGCGGCCGATGGTTTCGGGGTCGGGCGTGCCGTGGATACCGTAATGGTCCTTGCTCAGGTCGATCCACACGACGCCCACTGGCGAGTTGGGCCCCGCGGCGAGCGTATAGGTTTCGCCGTCACCATTGCCGAGCACTTCGGGATCGTAGCTGTAGGGCGGGTTGTAGGCTTCGCCGACGATATCCCATTCGCCCAGCGGAAGCGGGAACTCGCTCGATCCCGAGCTGACCGTGAACAGCGCCACCAGCTTGTCCCCGCTATAGGCCTTGAGCGTCTTGCCCGCCTTGCTGACGACGATCCGGTCGACCGCGGTCTGTTCAGAGCCGACGCCGAGCGAGGCCAGCGTGCGCTGCCAGTCGGCATCGGCGATCGCCCCCGGCGCGATCCGATCCGCACCGATATTGGGTACGCGCAATTGCTGCCCGGCCACGAAATAGCCGCCACCGGCCTGCCCGTCCGCGGCCTGCGCATTGGCGACCTCGTCGGGACCGGCGTCGGCGGAGGCGCTGCTGCCCGCAGGTCGTCCGTTCGGGTTCAGTTCGCGCAGTATCTCGACGGTGGTGTGAAACCGTTCGGCAAGGCGTTCATCGAGCGATTTGTAGCCCAATCGGTCGAGCTTCGCCTTACCGGCCACGCTGTCGGGCATGTCGGTGTATTCGGCTTCGGCCCAGCTATCGGGTACCGTCACCACGCGGGTGGCGGGGATCCGCTCCCATTCGGCCAACGCGGTCTTGGTCGGCTGGTCCAGTCTGCCCGTCACCTCGAGATCGCTAGCCTCCTGGAAACCACGCAGCGCGTTTTCGGTGCTCATGCCCATCTTGCCGTCGATCACGCCGGGGCCGAAGCCGATACGGTCGAGCACGACCTGCGCCTGCATGACCGGCCGTTCGGTCGCATCGGGAATGTCGTTCGCCGCGTCGCTGTCCGGCGTCGCGCCATCAGCCATGTAGCGCGCATCGTCCGACGCCATGGTGTCGGCCAGATTGTTGCTGCCGCGCGTTTCGTAGCCATGCTCGCTGCCGCTCGCAGCGGCGGTCTCGGTCGCGGCTTCGGGCGAAGCATCGGGTTCCTGCCCGCCGCAAGCGACCAGCGCGAGCGAGGACACGGTGGCGAGGATGAAATTGCGCATGGGGAGAGCTCCTGAAATCAGGGCTTTACCGCCCTTTCAGGATAGCCAACTCACGCCGCCCCGTTTTGCTCCGCGCCGATCCGCTGGGCGAAGGCCTTGACCGCCGCGACTTCGTCTCCTTTCCAGACCGCGCCGGACACGGCCAGGAAGTCCGCACCCGCCGCCACGATCGGCGCGCAATTGGCAGGCGTGATCCCGCCGATCGCCACGCAGGGGATTTCGAACACCGTGCTCCACCATTCGAGGATCTCCGGCTCGGGCCGGTGCTCGCTCGGCTTGGTGGTGCTGTCGAAGAAGGCGCCGAACGCCACGTAATCGGCCCCGCCCTCGCCCGCTTCCATCGCGAGATGGCGCGAGGCATGGCAGGTCACCCCGATCTGCGCTTCGCGGCCAAGTTCCTCGCGCGCATCGCGGACATCGCCATCGCCCTGCCCCAGATGCACGCCATCGGCGCCGAGCCGCTTGGCCAGCGCGACATCGTCATTGACGATGAAGGCCACGTCGCGGGCCGCGCAGATCGCCTGCAGCGGTTCGGCCAGCCGCGCAGCTTCGTGCTGGTCGATATCCTTGACGCGGAACTGGAAGGCGGTGACCAGTCCGGGCCCGGCATCCAGCGCGCGCTCGAGACGTTGGGGAAAGTCGCCCGTCACATCGAGCGGAGAGATTAGGTACAATTGGCAATCGGTCATGGCTGGCGCCCATAAGACCATTGCCGCGCCGCGTCACCTGTTCAGCGATACGAAAGCAGCCGGCGCCTCTACCGCAGACATGAAAGCCTATCTCGCCGCCGCCCTGATCGCCCCGCTGACCGCCGCCTGCGCCATCATTCCCGATACGCCCCGCGGCAATGGCGATGCCGCCAGCCAGGGCAGCGCGGTCGCCATCGGCAGCCCGGTGTGGGCGGGCGATGCGATCCTGACGCCGCTGGCGATCATCGAGGACACGCGCTGCCCGGCGGACGTGCAGTGCTTCCACGGGGGCGAACTGACCGTGTCGACGCGCATCGCGGCCACGCACTGGACGCAGACCGCCCCATTGACGCTGGGCGATCCCTACGAAGTGATGGGCCGCACCTATGTGCTAGCCACTGCTGCTCCGTTGCCGACGGCCGGCGGAGACATCCCCGCCGGCGACTATCGGTTCGTCTTCGAACGCCAGTAGCGTTCAGGCAACACTGGCGGCGTGGATCTGGTCGATCGCGCCCGACAGTGTGCCGTCGAATTCCTCGTCGCTCTGCGTGGCGCGCAGATCCTGCAGCAGGCCGCGGCTGAAGCTGGCGATCATGCCGGGGTTCTTGGCCAGCTCGCTGCAGGCCTCCTCGGTCGAATAGCCGCCCGAGAGCGCGACCACGCGCAGCACCTTGGGATGGTTGGTCAGACCCCCATAGATCCCGGCTTCCTTGGGGATCGACAGCTTGAGCATGATCTGCTGGCCTTCGGGCAGCGCGACGAGGCCTTCCTCGATCGCTTCGAGCATGATCTTCTCGCCCTCGGCGCGGTCGGCGGCGGTGATGTCGTATTCCGGCTCGAGCATGGGGACGAGGCCGCAGGACAGGATGCGCGCACCTTCGGCGAATTGCTGGCGGACGGCTTCCTTGATCCCGACCGGATTGGCCGACTTGATCACCGACCGCATCTTGGTGCCGAAGACGCCCAGCTCACGCGCGCGGTTGCACATGTCTTCCAGGCCCGGATTGGGCTTCATCAGCTGCGCACCGTCGCGTTCCTCGGCCAGGCCCTTGTCGACCTTGAGGAAGGGCACGATGCCGCGTTCCTTGAGCCGCGCGGGCACGCTCTTGCCGCCGCTGGCGCCTTCCATGGTCTTTTCGAACAGGATCGCGCCGATGACCTTGCCATTGCCGAAGCAGGGGCTTTCGATGATCCGCTGGCGCATTTCGTGGATCAGGCCGAACATCTCGTCTTCGGTGGTCCAGGCATCTTCGGCAACACCGTAACCGGCCAGTGCCTTGGGGGTCGAACCGCCCGACTGGTCGAGCGCCGCGATAAAGCCCTGGCCCTCGGCAATACGCGCCTTCATTTCATCGAACGTCATCTGGAAAACCCCGTCGCTGGTAGTGGTACTGCATTCGTATGCGGCGCATACAAAAGGCCCCCAACCCCTGCAACTGCGGGGGCAACAAAATCCGCAGCCTTGCGGGAACACAGGACGGCCGCGGTGGCGGGCTTCGCGCAAAGCAAGGCAAGCCGCGGATGCCGCGCGGTAACTATCGCGCCGCCCATGCGTAGTTTCACCAGACCCAAGGAGGACGCATGCTCGACGATACCCAGCGCAAACTGTGCGACGACAACACCACCGACTTTTCGGATCTCAAGGCGTTGACCATCAATTGCACGCTCAAGCCTAGCCCCGGCGGTTCGCATACCGACAAGTTGCTGGGCGTTGCCGAGGCGATCCTCGTGCGCAACGAGGTGACGCTCGAACAGGTGCGGCTGGTCGATCACACGATCGCACCGGGCGTCTATCCCGACATGACCGAACAGGGCGCCGAGCGGGACGACTGGCCCGCGATCTGGAAAAAGGTCGAGGCCGCCGACATCCTGATCGTCGGCACGCCGATCTGGTTGGGGGAGAAAAGCTCGGTCTGCCAGCGACTGATCGAACGCCTCTACGCGCATTCGGGCCAGACCAACGACAAGGGCCAGTATGTCTTCTACGGCAAGGTCGGCGGCTGCATCGTCACCGGCAATGAAGACGGCATCAAGCATGTCGGTATGGGCGTGCTCTATTCGCTGCAGCATGTCGGCTACACCATCCCGCCGCAGGCGGACGCCGGCTGGGTCGGCGAAGCCGGCCCTGGTCCAAGCTATGGCGACGCCAAGGAAGACGGCCAGGGCTACGAAGGCTTCGACAATGACTTCACCCGCCGCAACACGACCTTCATGACGTGGAACCTGATGCACATGGCACGCATGCTGAAGGATGCGGGCGGCATTCCCGCATGGGGCAATTCGGTCGATTTGTGGCAGGAAGGCCGCCGCTTCGACGCGCCCAATCCTGAATACCGCTAGCGGGTGTGCCTGCGGGGTCTAGCGGCGCGTGATCTTCCGGATAATGCCGTTGAAGCTCAGCACCGGCTTGCCGTCGGCGCGGATCATGCCGACGACATAGATCGTCTTGCCGCCCGCGCGCACGACTTCGCCGCGCGCCTCGATCAGCTGGCCGACACTGGCCGGATCGAGGAAATCGCCCGCGAGATGCATGGTGACGCCATGCGATCCGGCGAGTTCCTCGGTCGCGATGGTGAAGATCGCGCTGTCGGCGAAGGTCATCATGCAGCCGCCGTGCATGAAGCCCGCGCCGTTCATGTGGCGCTCCTCCGCGCGGAAGGCGGCGACCATGCTGCCGTCGTCATCGCGCCGTTCGTAGAACGGCCCCGCGCGCTGTTCGAAGGCATCGCTCTGCCAGGTCGACCAGCCGGCCCACTCGCCCTCGGTGACGGGTACGAGCCCGCCGCTCGCACCTACTGCTTCGTTCTCGCTCATGCGGTCAGCGCCGCCACGCCGGGAAGCGGCTTGCCTTCCATCCATTCGAGGAAGGCGCCGCCTGCGGTCGAGACGAAGGTGAAATCGTCCTTCACCCCGGCATGCGCGAGTGCGGCGACCGTATCGCCCCCGCCCGCGACCGAGATCAGCGAACCGTCCTGCGTCAGCGCCGCGGCGGTCCGGGCCAGCGCGACGGTGGCGGTGTCGAAAGGTTCGGTCTCGAATGCGCCCATCGGGCCGTTCCACACCAGCGTACGGCAGGTCTTGAGCACGTCGGCCAGCGCCTCGGTCGCCAGCGGGCCGACATCGAGGATCATCTCGTCATCCGCGACTTCGTGGACGTTGCAGGTACGCAGAGACGCGGGATTGGCGGCAAATTCCTTCGCCACCACAACATCATAGGGCAGGTGAACCGTGCAGCCCGCATGCGCCGCTTCGTCGATGATACGATTGGCGGTGTCGGTCAGCTCGTGTTCGCACAGCGACTTGCCGACATCGACACCCTTGGCGGCGAGGAAGGTGTTGGCCATCCCGCCGCCGATGATCAGGTGCTGCACCTTGCCGACCAGATTGGTCAGCACGTCGAGCTTGGTCGAGACCTTGGCCCCGCCGACGACCGCGGCCACCGGCGCTTCGGGATTACCCAGCGCGGCGTCGAGCGCCTTCAGTTCGGCTTCCATCGCGCGGCCCGCATAGGCCGGGAGGTGACGCGCCAAGCCCTCGGTGGTCGCATGCGCGCGGTGCGCCGCGCTGAACGCATCGTTGACGTAGAAATCGCCATGCGCGGCCATGCCCCGCGCGAATTCGGCATCGTTGGCTTCCTCGCCAGGCCAGAAGCGGACATTGTCGAGGAGGCCGATATCGCCATTGCCGAGGATGCCGATCGACTGTTCGACGACGGGCCCCATCACCTCGGGGATGAACATAATCTCCTTGTCCAGCACCTTCTCGACATCGCCCTGCACGAAGCTGGTGCTCATGGTCGAGAAGCGCTGGCCCTTGGGACGCCCGTAATGCGCGAGCAACAGGACCTTGGCACCCTTTTCTGCGAGTTCGAGGATGGTCGGCTTGACCGCCTCGACGCGCGAGACGTCGGTGGCCGAACCATCCTTCATCGGCAGGTTGAGATCGACGCGCACCAGCGCGACCTTGCCGGTGATATCACCGAGATCGTCCAGGGTCTTGAAGCTGCTCATTGGTCGGGGCGTCCTTTGGCGGAACTTGGCGTTAGAGGAACTTCGCCATCACGCCGGCGGTGTCGATCATGCGGTTCGAGAAGCCCCATTCATTGTCGTACCAGCTGACGACGCGGGCAAGCTTGCCTTCCATCACGCTGGTTTCGAGGCTGTCGATGGTCGAGCTGGCGGGGTAATGGTTGAAATCGCTGCTGACGAGCGGCTGGTCGGTATAGTCGAGCACGCCCTTCATCTTGCCTTCGGCGGCTTCCTTGAGCGCCGCGTTCAGTTCCTCGGCGCTGGTGTCGCGGCCGGGGGTGAAGACGAGGTCGACGAGGCTGACGTTCGGCGTCGGCACACGCACGCTCGAACCGTCGAGCTTGCCCGCCAGTTCGGGCAGGACGAGACCGACCGCGCGCGCCGCGCCGGTGGTCGTCGGGATCATGTTCTGCGCGCCGCCGCGGGCCCGGCGCATGTCGCCATGCATCTGGTCGAGCATGCGCTGGTCGTTGGTGTAGCTGTGGATCGTGGTCATGAAACCGCGCTCGATGCCGACGGTGTCGTGCAGCACCTTGGCCATCGGCGAGAGGCAGTTGGTGGTGCAGCTGGCGTTCGAGACGATCACGTCCTCGGCGCTGAGCGTTTCGTGGTTCACGCCGTAGACGATCGTGGCCGAAACGTTCTTGGCCGGAGCCGAGATCAGGACGCGCTTGGCGCCTGCCTTGAGATGCGGTTCGGCCGCTTCATGGCTCTGGAAGAAGCCGGTGCATTCGAGGACGATGTCGACGCCCTGGTCGCCATGCGGCAGGTCGCCCGGATCGCGTTCGCTGGTGACCGCGATCGACTTGCCGTTGACGATGATCGCATTGTCGCCGACCTCGACCGTGCCGGGGAAACGGCCATGGGTGCTGTCATACTGGAACAGCAGCGCATTCGACTTGGTGTCGGCTAGGTCGTTGATGCTGACGAGTTCGAGATCGTGATCGTCACGCTCGAGAATGGCGCGCGCCACGAGGCGGCCGATACGTCCAAAACCGTTGATTGCAACCTTCGTCGCCATTGCAAAAACTCCTGCTTAACCGTTCAGTTTGTTCATGATTTGCGGAACGATGGCGTCCGCAGTGAAGCCGAATTTCTCGAACAGATCACCCGCCGGCGCGCTGGCGCCGAAGCGGTCGATGCCGATCCGCAGACCGTTGGTCATCGTGTAGCGATCCCAGCCGAATGTCGTCCCCGCCTCGATGCTGACGCGAAGCGTTTCGTCGGGCGAAACATCGGGCAGCAGCTCGGCCTTGTAGGCATCGTCCTGCTCGTCGAACAGCTGGGTGCAGACCATCGACACGACGTCCGCGCCGATGCCCGCCTTTTCCAGTTCGGCGGCGCATTCGGTCGCCAGGCTGACTTCCGATCCGGTCGCGATCAGGATGACCCGGCGCGGGGATTCGGCGGCTTTCAGGCGATAGGCCCCGCGCCCGCTGAGGTTCTCCGAAGCCGCCTCGGTGCGCAGCTGCGGCAACCCCTGGCGGGTCAGCGCAAGAACCGTCGGGCGGTCCTTCTCGCGCAGCGCGATGTCCCAGCATTCGGCGGTTTCGACCGTATCCGCCGGGCGCATGACCAGCAGGTTCGGGATCATCCGCAGCGACTGGATGTGTTCGATCGGCTGGTGCGTCGGCCCGTCTTCGCCCAGCCCGATGCTGTCATGCGTCATGACATAGACCACGCGGGCCTGCTGCAGCGCGGACAGGCGGATCGCGGCGCGGCAATAGTCGGTGAACACCAGGAAGGTGCCGCCATAAGGGATCACCCCGCCATGCAGCGCCATGCCGTTCATCGCCGCGGCCATGCCGAATTCGCGGATGCCGTAATAGATATAGCGTCCGCTGCGGTCGTCGGCGGTAAACGGGCCGATACCGCCCGCCTTGGTGTTGTTGGATCCGGTCAGGTCGGCGCTGCCGCCGATCGTATCGGGCAGGTTGGCGTTGATTTCGCCCAGCGTCATCTCGCTCGCCTTGCGCGTCGCGACCTTCTGCGGTTCGTCGATCAGCGACTGGATATAAGTGTCCAGGCTGAAGCTCTCGGGCAGATCGCCCGCCATCCGGCGTTCGAATTCGGCCTTGTCGCCATGCGCCTCGAGCCGGTTGCGCCATTCGGCGCGCGCCGCCGAACCACGCTCGGCCGTTCCGCGCCAGTCGGACAGCACCTGTTCGGGGATTTCGAACGGCGCCGCGTCCCAGCCCAGCGCTTCGCGCACTGCAGCGATTTCATCATCACCCAGCGGTGCGCCGTGGGTGGCACTGGTGCCCTGCTTGTTGGGCGAACCCTTGCCGATCACCGTCTTGCACGCGACCAGCGAGGGCCGTTCGTCGGCCACCGCTTCATCGAGCGCGCGGCGGATGTCGTCGAAATCGTGCCCGTCGCAGCTGACGACATGCCAGCCGGTCGCTTCGTAGCGCGCCTTGATGTCTTCGCTGGTCGACAGGTCGGTGGTCCCGTCGATGGTGATGTTGTTGTCGTCCCACAGCACGTTCATGCGGCCGAGCTTGAGATGCCCGGCAAGACCGATCGCTTCGTGGTTGATGCCTTCCATCAGGCAGCCGTCACCCGCGATCACCCAGGTGCGGTGGTCGACAATGTCGTCGCCGAAGCCCGCATTAAGATGCCGCTCGGCAATCGCCATGCCCACCGCCATCGCCAGACCCTGTCCCAGCGGGCCGGTGGTGCTTTCGACGCCCTCGAGCAGGAAGTTCTCCGGATGTCCGGCGCAAGGGCTGCCGAGCTGGCGGAAATTGCGGATGTCCTCCATCGTCGGGGCGGCATAGCCCGACAGGTGGAGCAGGCTGTAGATCAGCATCGAGCCATGACCCGCGCTGAGCACAAAGCGGTCGCGATCCGCCCAGTCGGGTGCGGCGGGATCGTGCTTGAGATAGTCGCTCCACAGCACGGTCGCAACATCGGCCATGCCCATTGGCATGCCGGGGTGCCCCGAATTCGCCGCCTGCACCGCATCCATCGAAAGTGCCCTGATGGCATTGGCCATCTGGACCATGCGAGCGGTGGCAAGACTCATGGGATTTATTCTCCGGAAACTGGGTCGATTCGACGCGCGCGAAGCCTTCGCGGAGCGTAGGCGCGAGGTCAACCCGCCCCGGCCGCGATGCACAGCGCGCAGCCGCCTCATTCCACTTATCAACAGCGCGGGGCAAACCTTTGCCTTGGCCCAGCAATCTTGGTAATTTGTGCGAGTCATGACTTCGCAGCGAATTACAAATGCCCTCGATCGGATCGATCGCGCGATGGCGCGCATCGAAACGCAAGCCGCGCTGGCTTCGCATGCCGCGCCTCCAACCGGCCTCGGCGATGCGGCAGATCCGGACGACAGCGGCCTGGCCGCCCGGCACGAAGCCCTGCGCCGCAGCGTCACAGCCAGCCTCGCCGAACTCGACGGGTTGATCGAAGGGCTCGAGCGATGAGCGACGTGACGCTTGCCGTGGGCGGCCGCAATTACACCGTATCCTGTGCCGATGGGCAGGAAGAAAACGTCCAGCGGCTGGCGCGCGTGGTGGATGGCAAGCTGGGATCGATGGGCACCAATCTGTCGACCAACGAGGCGAAAAACCTGCTGTTCGCTGCGCTCCTTCTGGCCGACGAGTTGGAGGAAGCCGGCCAGCGCGCAACCGCCCCGCCCGCAGAGCTCGAAATCGACGTGGACGGGCTGGCCGGACGGCTCGAACGCCTGGCCTCCGCGCTCGAGAAAGCGGCGTCCACCCTTGAGGACGGGTCGCATAACGCCTAGATAGTGCGGTGACGGGGCTGCCCGGCACGAGCCGCATGAACATCCCTGAGGCTATAAGCAATCCAAGGGAGCTGTCCCTGCCCTGGTCCACCGGTTCGGCCGTGGGATTGGGGCATACGGTACCCACCTGACGTTTTAGGCGTCAGAGGATTTCGCCGGAAACGACCCATGGTGGTCCCGTCACTCTTCCCTTTCCGTCTGCCCGTCCCGTGTCCGGGGCTGCGTGTCCGGTACGCGCCGGCGTGCGGCGCGATGGACGCCCTGCCTTCTCCCCGATAAGGATTTGCCCCGTGACCAAGGATGATCTCCGCAGGCAATTGCGCACCGCGCGGCGCGACCATGTCGCGGCCCTGCCCGCCAGCATGCGCACGCTGGTGTTCATGCGCCCGCCCGCGCCGCTGCTCGAACTGGTGCCGGACGGTGCTGTGGTCGGGCTATACCGTGCGACCGCCAACGAAGCCCCGACGGCCGCCTATGCACGGTATTTCATCGAGCAAGGCCACGATCTCGCCTTGCCGCGTTTCGCCGATGCGCACAGCGCGATGGAATTCGCGCGCTTCACCGATCCCTTCGCCGAGAGCGATCTCGAATCCGGCCCGTTCGGCGTGATGCAGCCCGCCGGCGATACCGACACGCTCGAACCGGGCGTGCTGATCGTCCCGCTGGTCGGATTTACCGCCTCGGGTGCGCGACTGGGCCAGGGCGGCGGACATTACGACCGCTGGCTTGCCGATCACCCCGGGACGATTGCGATCGGGCTCGCCTGGGACAGCCAGCTGGTTGACGATCTGCCCAGCGAAGCGCACGATATTCCGCTATCGGCAGTGGTCACCCCGACCCGTATTTACGGACCCTTCGCATGAGGAAAGAACCCAGCTGGCGCCTCCCGGTCGGCATTTTCGGCCTGATGGTCGCACTGGTGGTCTATGGCGTGGTGATCGCGCGCTATGCCCCGGGCCTGATCGGCGAATGGCCGACGTTGCTGCAGACGCTGGTCTATGTCGTCCTCGGCATCGTGTGGCTGCTGCCGCTGCGCCGCTTCCTGATCTGGATGGAAACCGGCCGCTGGGGCTGATTGCCAAGGCGCCTGCCCTGCCCTAGCCTCGTTGCGGGATAGGGAGAGGGCATTGACCCAAACTGAAGGCGCGACCGGGAAAGCCCCGGTGTGGCTGAAGCTGGCACATGGATCGGGCGCCGCAGCGTTCGGGATCAAGAACGGCGGCTTCGATTATTTCCTGTTGCTGTTCTACGGCACGGTCATCGGGCTCGAACCCGGTCTGGTGGGACTCGCGATCCTGATTGCGCTGGTGGTCGACGCGATCAGCGATCCGCTGGTAGGCTACTGGTCGGACAATTTTCGCAGCCGCTGGGGGCGGCGGCACCCCTTCATGTATGCGGCCGCGCTGCCCGTCGCACTGAGCTATTTCCTGCTGTGGAACCCGCCCGACTGGGGGCAGACCGGGCTGTTCGTCTATCTGACCGTCCTCGCGGTCCTTATCAGAACCTTCATCACCTTCTACGAAACACCCAGCTCGGCGCTGATACCCGAACTGACCACCGATTATGCCGATCGTACGAGCCTGCAGGCCTATCGCCTGCTGTTCGGCTGGTCGGCGGGAACCGGGATGAGCGTCGTGATGTTCGGCGTGCTGCTGACCGGTCCGCTCGGCATGCGCGATCCGGATGCCTACGCCACCTATGGCATCATCGCCTCGGTGCTGATCTTTGCGACCATCATGATGTCGGCGCTGGGGACGCACAGCCGCATTCCCTATCTCCACCAGCCAGTCGAGACGGGCGAGCGCTACAGCGTCGGCCGCATCTTCCGCGAGATGCTGCAGACGCTGAGCGAGAAGAGCTTCATCGCGCTGTTCCTGGCGACCATGCTGTTTGCCATCGCCAGCGGGCTGTCCGCCGCGCTGGCCTTCCTGATGCTCAATTACTTCTGGGGCTTCAGCGAATACCAGATCTTCATCTGGACCTGCTCGGTGTTTATCTCCGCGTTGCTGGGCTTCGTGCTCGCCCCTTGGGCGACGCGCAGGCTGGGCAAGAAGCGCGCGACGATCCTGCTCGGGGTGCTGGCCTTCACGATCCAGCCCATGCCCGTGCTGCTCCGGCTGGCCGGGCTGATGCCCGAAAACGGCGATCCGCTGCTGTTCCCGCTGGTGCTGGGCGTGAATGTGATCGACCTGGCGCTAATTATCGCGGTCCAGGTGGTGTCCTTTTCCATGATCGCCGATCTGGTCGAATCCAACGAACTGCGCACCGGGCGGCGATCCGAAGGGGTCTATTATGCTGCGGTGACTTTCACGCGAAAGACTACACAGGGTCTGGGCGTGCTCGCCGCCGGGCTCATCCTGTCCTTCGTGAACTTCCCCGAAGGAGCCGAGCCGGGCAGCGTCGCGGCGGACACGCTGTGGAATCTCGGTGCGCTCTACGCCCCCGCGATCCTCGCGGTCTACCTCGCCGCGCTGCTGTGCATCGCGCGCTATCGCATCGACCGGAACGCGCATGAGGAAAACCTGCGCCGGCTGGCGCAAACCCGCAAGGGCGCGGCAAGCTGATGGACATCGAGTTGCAAGGAAATTCCCAAGTGGCGCGAGTGACGGGACTCGAACCCGCGACCTTCGGCGTGACAGGCCGACACTCTAACCAACTGAGCTACACCCGCGCAGCCACTTGGGAGCCGCGCATCTACGGGCGGGTCCGATTCCTGTCAACGAAGATTTGTCCCTTTTTTCGAACTTTTTTCCCAGGCGGCAATCCGCCTCTCTATTTACCGCAAAACCGCCGAATTCCGCGCGTTTTTACCGCACCATCGCAATGAAAAGGGCCCCCGGACCGATCGTCCGGGAGCCCCCTTTAAGTCGATGCTGCAATTGACCTCGGAAAGGGCCGTCAGTCGATCAGGATCAAGGCCGGCGTTTCGAGAAGGCGCTTGAGCGCCTGGACGAAACTCGCCGCGTCCCAGCCATCGACCACGCGGTGGTCGCAGCTGATCGAGATATTCATCAGCTTGCGCTTCTCGATCCGCTCGACGCCATCGCTGCCAGTGACATACATCGGGCGTTCGATGATGCGGTTGGGCCCGATGATGGCCACCTCCGGACGGTTGATCACTGGCGTGGTCGCCACCCCGCCGAGCGGACCCAGCGACGTCACCGTCAGCGTGCCGCCCTGCATTTCTTCCGATTTCGCAGTGCCGCTGCGTGCCGCCTCGGCGAGGCGCGATATCTCGTTGGCAAGCTGCCACAGGTTCTGCGCCTGCGCATTGCGGATGACGGGGACCATGAGGCCGGCATCCGTCTGCGCCGCCATGCCCAGGTTCACCGCGCCGTGGCGCGTCACGACGCCGGCTTCGTCGTCGTAACGGGCATTGATCATCGGGAAGTCGGGCAGCGTCTTGCAGATCGCAGTGATCAGCAACGGCAGGATGGTCAGCTTGGGCTTGTCGCCGCGGTTGCTGTTAAGCTGCGCGCGCAGCACTTCCAGATCGGTGACGTCGCATTCCTCGACATAGGAGAAATGCGGAATGTTGCGCTTCGATGCGGCCATGTTCTCGGCGATGCGGCGGCGCATCCCGATGACCTTCTTCTCCTCATCCGCACGCGGCGCGGCGGCGGCGCCATAGCCTGCATTGTAGGACAGGAACTGGTCGAGATCGCCGTGCCGGACGCGGCCGTCCTCGGCTGGCTTCACCTGCGCGAGATCGACGCCGAGGTCCTTGGCGCGCTTGCGCACCGCGGGCGTGGCGAGAACCTTGGCGTGCTGGACCGGCTCGGGCGCGGGCGTCGGCGCAGGAAGCGGCTCCGGCTTTGGATCGGCGGCGAGCGCATCGTCGGCATCGGACGCATCCGAGTTTTCGACCTCGATCCGTTCCTCGACCGCCTCGTCCTTCGGCGCGGGTGCCGACGCGGGCGCGGAATCGGTTGCAAGCGCGGCTTCCTCGACGACATCCTCAGGCACTTCGCCCTCGACCTCGATGACGACGAGCATCGAGCCGATCGACACCATGTCGCCCTCCCCACCGGCGATCTCGAGGATCTTGCCGTTCACGGGGCTTTCCATCGGCACGGTGGCCTTGTCGGTCATCATGTCGACGAATTCTTCGTCTTCGCTGATCTGATCGCCGACCTGCTTGTGCCATTGCACAATCTCGGCCTCGGCGATGCCTTCGCCGATATCGGGCATGATGAAGGTGAATTTCGCCATGGGGATCAGTCCTTGAGGATCTTGTCGATGGCCTCGCCGATGCGGATCGGGCCGGGGAAATAGGCCCATTCGAGGCTGTGGGGATAGGGCGTGTCGAAGCCGGTCACGCGTTCGACCGGGGCTTCGAGATGATAGAAGCAGCGTTCGGTCACCAGCGCGGAAAGCTCCGCGCCGAAACCGCTCGTGCGGGTTGCCTCATGCACGATCAGGCAGCGCCCGGTGCGTTCGATCGAGGCTTCGATCGCTTCGATGTCGAGCGGAACCAGCGTGCGCAGGTCGAGGATGTCGGCTTCGACGCCCTTCTCGCGGCATACCGCCTCGACAACATGGACCATCGTGCCATAGGCGAGGACGGTCAGCCGGTCGCCTTCGGTGACCTGCCGCGCCTTGCCCAGCGGGATCTTGTAATAGCCTTCGGGCACGACGCTGGCGTCGAACTTCTTCCACGGCTGAACCGGCTTGTCGTAATAGCCCGAGAACGGGCCGTTGTAGATGCGCTTGGGCTCGAAGAAGATGACCGGGTCGTTGTCTTCGATGCACGCGATCAACAGCCCCTTGGCGTCGTAGGGCGTGGCCGGGATAACCGTTTTGAGGCCCGAAACATGCGTAAAGATCGCTTCTGGGCTCTGGCTGTGCGTCTGCCCGCCGAAGATGCCGCCGCCAAAGGGCGAGCGGACGGTCATCGGTGCGACATATTCGCCCGCCGAGCGGTAACGCAGGCGCGCCGCCTCGGAGATCAGCTGGTCGAGCCCGGGGTAGATGTAATCGGCGAACTGGATCTCGGGCACCGGGCGCAGGCCATAGGCACCCATGCCCACCGCCACCGCGATGATCCCGCATTCGTTGATCGGCGTGTCGAACACGCGTGTCTTGCCGTATTTGTCCTGCAGCCCCGCGGTGCAGCGGAAGACGCCGCCGAAATAGCCGACGTCCTCGCCCATCACCACGACATCGTCGTCGCGGCCCATCGACACGTCGAGCGCGTCGTTGATCGCCTCGATCATGTTGAGACGGCGTTCGCCGTCCTGCGTGCCTGCGGGCATGTCCTTTGTTTGGGTCTCGCTCATGCCTCGGGCAGTCCTTCGGGAAACTTGGTCTTGCGCTCGTGCACCGCCTGGTCGGCCTGCTCGCGCAGGTGCCAGGGAAGCTCTTCGAAGACGTCTTCGAACATGGTGCGGAACGGGTGATGCAGGCCGTGGCCGAGGATACCGTTGGCCTCGGCTTCCTTGGTCACCTTCTTGACGTGCTCGGCCGCCTCGAGGTCCATCTTCTCCTGCCGCTCTTCGTCCCATTCGCCAAGCGCGATGAGGTGGTTCTTGAGCCGCATGACAGGATCGCCGAGCGGCCATTCGCTGCGCTCCTGCGCGCTGCGGTAGCCGCTGGGATCGTCCGAGGTGGAATGCCCTTCGGCGCGATAGGTAAAGAACTCGATCAGCGTCGGCCCGGCATTGGCCCGCGCGCGATTGGCTGCCCAGCGTTCGGCGGCATAGCAGGCCAGTGCGTCGTTGCCGTCCACCCGCAGACCCGCAAGGCCGTAGCCCAGCGCGCGCGCAGCAAAGGTGGTGCGCTCCGCCCCGGCGAAACCGCTGAAGCTCGAGATCGCCCACTGGTTGTTGATAACATTGAGGATAACCGGTGCATTATACACCGTCGCAAAGGTGCAGGCCGAATGGAAGTCGCCTTCCGCGGTGCTGCCCTCGCCCACCCAGGTCGCGGCGATCCGGCTGTCGCCCTTCATCGCGCTGGCCATCGCCCAACCAACCGCCTGCGGGGTCTGCGTCGCGAGATTGCCGCTGATGGTGAAGAAGCTGTGCTCGCGGCTCGAATACATGATCGGCAACTGGCGGCCCTTCAGCTTGTCGCCCTTGTTCGAGTAGATCTGGTTGATCATCTCGATCAGCGGGTAGCCGCGCTGGATCAGGATGCCCTGCTGGCGGTAGCTGGGGAAGACCATGTCGTCCCCCGCCAGCGCCATCGAGGCGGAGACGCTGGTTGCCTCCTCGCCGGTGCACTTCATGTAGAAGCTGGTCTTGCCCTGCCGCTGCCCGCGGAACATACGTTCGTCGAACGCCCGCGTCATCGCCATGTGGCCGAGCATGGCGCGCAGCGTATCGGGATCGAGCTTGGGATCCCACGGCCCGTGCGCCTTGTCGTCATCGCCCAGCACGCGGACCAGGCCATAGGCAAGGTCGCGCATCTCCGCAGGGTCGCACGCCTCGTCGGGCCGCGCCATGCTGCCCGCCTCGGGCACGTCGATATGCGAGAAATCGACCGTGTCGCCCGGCCGGAACTTGGGTTCGGGAACATGCAGCGAGAGTGTCGGGCGGTTTTCGCCTTCCGCTGCACTACCCTGGAGCCTGTCGGCCATAGAATTGTCTCCCAGACGCAATCTTACGCTTAAGCGTTATTTTATTTCACAGATGGGAAACGGTCAAGGGATGGCCGGATCACACCGCGACGGGCGCCTTGATCGGCCCGTGCGGCGTATAGTCATGAACCACGAAATCCTCGATCGTGTAATCGAAAATGGAGGGCGGACGCCGCATTATCTCAAGGCGTGGGCGGCCCTGCGGTTCCCGCGACAGCTGCTCCGCGATCAGCGCTTCGTGGTTGAGGTAGAGATGCGTGTCCCCGCCCGTCCAGACGAGCTCGCCCGGTTGAAGGCCGACCTGTTGCGCGATCATCCGGGTCAGCAGCGCCGCCGACCACAGGTTGAACGGCAGGCCCAGCGCGACATCGCAGCTGCGCTGGTAGAGCAGGCAGTTGAGTTTCGTCTCCTCGCCCCCGACATGGAACTGGTAGGTCTTGTGACACGGCGGCAGCGCCATCGCGTCCAGCTCGGCGACGTTCCAGCCCTCGATGATATGCCGCCGGCTGCCCGGATTGCTGCGCAGCGATTCGACCACCTCAGCAACTTGGTTGATCCCCGGTCCCGGCCGGAAGCTGCCGTCGCTCTGCGCTTCATAGGTCGGCCAGTCGACCCATTGCTTGCCATAGACCGGGCCAAGGTCGCCCCAGCGCGCGGCGAAGGCCTCGTCGTCGGCGATCCGCTGGACGAATTCCTCCAGCGAGACCTGCTCGCCCGTCTCCGCGACATAGCGCGCATGCGGCCATTCGTTCCAGATCTTGACCCCCTGCAGCACGAGCGGGCGGATATTGGTGTTGCCGGTTAGGAACCACAGCAATTCGCGCGTCGCGGTCTTCCAGTAGACCCGCTTGGTCGTCACCAGCGGCATGGCTCCATCGGCAAGGTCGAACCGCAGCATCGCGCCGAAGACTGACCGCGTGCCCACGCCGGTCCGGTCCATGCGTTGGTCACCCTCCGACCATATGCGGCGCATGAGATCGAGATACTGCTGTTCGGGATGCGATTCGGACACGGAAGGCTCGTTTTGCTGCGGAAAATCCTCCTAGGCACAAATTGCCCAAATTGCCCGCTTGCGTGTGCCGCAATCCCCACCTATAGGGCGCGCCTTGCTTCGCACCCGCCGCTTCACGAAGTCGCGGGCCGATCCGGTCGGGGAGTAGCTCAGCCTGGTAGAGCACTGTCTTCGGGAGGCAGGGGCCGGAGGTTCGAATCCTCTCTCCCCGACCAATTTTCGTCGTTTCCGACAATAAACCCCAGAATTCCGCCGTTTTCCTTCAACCGAGGAAATCGGTCGGGAATCCTGCGCGCCTATTGTGCCACAAATTGTGCCACAGATTGTGCCCGCATCGTGCCCCGTCCCGCTCCTCGCAGCCGAGGTTCACATGGCATGGCTCTCTATCGTCGCGGCTCCATATTCTGGTGGAAATCCCGCCTGCGTTTTGGTTCTGTTCCAGCGCGTCCTACAACCGTCAGACTGTCGCTGCGCACGGCGAGCCCCCAGCAGGCCCGTTCGCGTGCAGCCGAACTCGATCTGGCGAAGGACGCAATGATGGAACAGATGCCGTTACTGAGGCGCAGCATGAAGGCGGACGACATGCCCGCGCTCTACAAGCAGGCCTTCGAGCGTGAGCTCGACCGGATCATCATGTCCCAGTTCCAGGAACCGGGCCGGGTCGATGATCATCTGGCCTTCAATCGCCACTACGCCTGTTACTTTTCGCTGCTGGCCACCGAACCGCAGCTGCTCGATGCGAGCATGGAAAGCCATCAGGAACTCGTAGCGCGTGGTCTTGGCGAGAACGATGCTGATGCACTTTCCGCCATAGCAAGCCGTCACAAGCACCAGCGCCCGATTTCGCCCGGACAACTCGCGGATGACCTGCGCATCCAAGGTTTAGAGCCCAACGAGCGAAACCTTGCTGCTTGTGCGCGGATTGCAGCTGCGGCCTATCGAAATGCCAATATCGAGGCTTGCGAAGAGCTGGGATCACCGTTGCCGGAAGGCGATGTCTGGCCGTTGCCGAAACATCTGGAACGGCTTGCTCATGCCGAAGCAGTGCCCGCAGTTCTCGCTCCGGTTCAGCTCGCGCATGAAACGTTGGATGAGGCACCCGCAGCTACAAATGCGAGGTCTTCGCCATTCGTAGCTCCGCCGCTTTCCGTCTACGCGAAGGAAGCTTTGCGGAAGAAGATCAAGGACGGGGCGTGGGACAAGGGACGCAAGCGCGATATCGAAGGTGCGGTAAGGATATTCATCGCGGCGAACGGAGACATCCCCGTAAACGCCATTACCCAGAAGCACCTCATCGACATGAAAGACCTCTTTCCCCGTCTTCCTGTCGTTTACGGACGGGCGCGGAACGATGAAAACGGCATGGAAGTCAGGGAAACAATCGAGGAAGCGCTCGAACGCGGCGATGCCCTGCGAAGAAGATGGGATGAAGATCCCACCGCCGCCGATGCCGAGGGGCTTCCTTACGTAGGCCTGTCGCTCGTCACGCAGCGCAAGCACATGACGTGGATCAGCGCCCTGATCACGCACCTTGAGGGTCATGATCCGGATCTTGCTCCCAAGGGTCTGAATTTCACCGCGGTTCGCAAGACCTTGGTCAATCCGAAGAAACAGGGCGAGCGTCAGTCGGTCAAGAACAACCAGAAGCGGAACGCCGGTCGGTTGCCGTGGCATCCCGACGAATTGCGGAAAATGCTTGAAACCCCCGTCTGGTATGGATGCGCCGGTTTGTGGCAGCGGTTCGAACCGGGCGATGAAGTAATCCATGACGGCAGTTATTGGGTGCTGCCGCTGGTAATCTCCACGCTCGCACGGTCCGACGAAATTGCAGGCTTGTCTGTTTCCGACGTCGTTCTCGACGATGAGGTTCCCCACCTCCATATCCGGGAAAACAGCCTGCGACGCATCAAGACAGTCTCTTCAACCCGGCGTGTTCCGATCGCGCGAAAGCTGCTCGATCTTGGCTTTGGCGAATACGTGACAGCGATGAAGGAGGCCGGTCATCGCGCTCTCTTCCCTGAGTTCGTGCACCCGACGATGGATTCCGACAAGTGCTTCTACAAGGACCTTTTCGGCCCTCTGCGCACACTGGTGTTCCCGAATGGGACTTCCCGAAAGAGGGGCCGCAAGGACGTAGACGTTCCCTCTATTCGCACTCTGGGCTTCAACATTCTTCGCGACAAAGAGGATGAGACCGGGCTCAAAATATTCAACAAAGCGCACCGGCAAGGCCTTGGCGGGCACGAGCCGAATGATACGGAAGGAAAGCATTACGACGAAGATTTCGAGCCTTGGCAGCTCGTCGAACTGGTCGAAGTGCTCTCAGGGTTGTTACCCGATATCCCGAGGCGATCGCTTAACCTCAGGCCGCGGGAATATCAGAAATTCGGCAAGCCCAGAGGTCGACCAAAGAAGCGACGATAGGTAAGGATGTGCGCGTCTGCTACGCGCCCAAAAATCAGTCGTTCAGCACGTTCTCTGAAACTGCCAATACCGGACATTCCTAGCTAGAATGCGCCTGATCGTAGCCGAGGCTTTCCTCGCGGTAGCTACGACCGGTGCGTCTTACGTTTCAGCCATGTTTTCTATTTATCGACCGAATTCGTCGCCCTTGTGGTGCTCGGTGCCTTCCTCATCATGCACATCCATGTGCGCATCGCGCAGGATGTCGATGCCCCCCCAGAGAGCGATCCCGGCAACCGCGATTCCGACCAACAGATCGGGCCAGTTCGCGCCGGTCAGCATGACGATAATCCCGGCGATGATGATGCCGCCATTGGAGATGAAGTCGTTGAAGCTGAAGGTCGTGGCCGCGCGCAGGTTGACGTCCTTCGCCTTCATCTTCTGCAGCAACCGCAGGCAGATCAGGTTCACCACAGCGGCTACTGCCGCCATGGCCATCATCATGAGACCGCCGGGCTCTGATCCCTCGACGAAGCGCCGGACGGCATCGGCGATGACCCCGCCGGCGAAGACGAGGAGCATGATGCCGGAAAAACGGGCGGCTCCGCGTTTCCAGGTCCGCGACCGGGTGAGCGCCAGCAGACTGAGCGCGTAGACGATCGCATCCGACGAATTATCGAGGCCGTTCGCGAGCAGTGCGTTGGAATCGGCGAAGTAACCGACTATGAAAAATCCTATCGCGATCGCCACGTTCAGCCAGAGGACGATCCACAGGGTGCGGCGCTTCTCGGCGGAGCCGAGATCGACGCCGTGGTTGCCGCTCATGCCGTGTTCCTTTCGTCTCTGGCCCAGTTCTCAGCGATATCGCGTTCGGAAGGCATGAAGAATCTCATCTCGGCGCGGAAATGCGGATCGGAGAGCTTCGTGCCCCACTCTTCCCACTTGCTGCCGCCGATGATCGCAATCCGGCCGAAGCTGTCCTTGTGCTTCATGTCGAACTTGAGATCGCGCCAGATGCCGCCGAGATCCCAACCCGAAGAATCGGGGGCAAGCTCGATAACCATCGGGACCGTTCCTGGCTCGCGCGCTGCAATGCGCTCGAATTGGGGAACGAAGCGATCATAGTCCGAACTGCTGAGGGCACCCCCGGCGAATATCCTGACCAGGCCGCTCTCTTCATCGATTTTCAGCATTTGCCTCCTGCACTCCAGTCGTCACGCGATGTCTGTCAGCTCTCGCTGTTCTTCACGCGTCACATTGCGGCGCAGCCGCTCCCACCATTTCTCCCGCCAGCTGCGCTCGTCATCCGAGCGGTTCAGCACGAGGCGGGCGATCGCCGGCAATACGAACAGCGTCAGCGCCGTTGCGGTAATCAGTCCGCCGATAACCACCGTAGCCAATGGACGTTGAACTTCGGCGCCGGTTCCGGTGGCGATGGCCATTGGCACGAAGCCGAGCGAAGCCACCAGCGCGGTCATCAGCACCGGTCGCAGACGTGCGAGCGCACCATCGGCAATCGCCTCGTCCAGCGGCATCCCGCTGTCGAGACGCTGCCGGATCGCGGTCATCATGACGAGACCGTTGAGCACCGCCACGCCCGAGAGCGCGATGAAGCCCACTGCGGCCGATACCGAGAAGGGCAGCCCCCTCAAGGCAAGTGCGAAGACCCCGCCAGCCAAGGCCATGGGAATGGCACTGAACACGGCAAGCGCCGGAACCCATCCGCCCAGAGCCATGAACAGCAAGAGCAGGACTAGTGCGAAGCAGACAGGCACTACGACCGCGAGGCGAGCCTGAGCGGCCTGCAAGTTCTGATACTGACCACCCCATTCTATGAAGGATGCGGGCGGCATATCGACCTGAGCCGAAACTCCCTCCTGCGCCTCTTCGACGAAGGAGCCGAGATCGCGCTCACGCACGTTTGCCGACACGATCACGAGCCGGCGCCCTTGTTCACGTCGCACCTCGGCGAGGCCATCGACCACATTGAAATCGGCTAGGGTCCTGAGGGGAACCGTGACACCGTTTTCAAGCACGATCGGCAGAGCACCGAGCTGGTCGAAATCGTCGCGCGCCGCATCTTCGAGACGCACTACGACATCGAACCGGCGATCGCCTTCGAACACGAGGCCCGCCGGACGTCCACCAAGTGCGATGGCGACCGATTGGGCCACGTCTTCGACCGTCAGCCCGTAGCGCGCGATGGTGGGACGATCGAAAGCGATGTCGAGGGTCGGGAAGCCCGTCACCTGTTGCACCTTGACGTCTGCCGCGCCCTCCACGCCGCGCAGCACGCCCGCCACATCGCCTGCCGCTTCGGTGAGTGCGGTAAGGTCATCGCCGTAGAGCTTGACCGCGACATCGCCGCGCACACCGGCGATGAGCTCGTTGAACCGCAGCTCGATTGGCTGGCTGAACTCGTAGAGGTTGCCAATCAGGTCGCCGAGAGACTCCTCTATTTCTGCGATCAAGGCGTCCTTGGACAAGCTGGGGTCGGGCCATTCCTCACGCGGCTTGAGGATCACGTAGGAATCCGAAATGTTGGGCGGCATCGGGTCGCTGGCGACCTCTGCCGTGCCTGTTCTCGAGAACACCAGCTCGACCTGCGGAAACCTCTCAATGCGGTCCTCGACCTGTCGTTGCATAGCAAGCGAACGTTCCAGCGAGGTCGAGGGAATTCGAAGCGATTGCACCGCTATGTCGCGTTCGTCGAGCTGCGGCGTAAATTCACTACCGAGAAACCCGAAGATGACAGCCGCGACCGCAAAAATACCGACCCCTGTGCCTATAACCGGCCAGGGCCGTGCAATGGCCTTGCGAACCGCTGGCCCATAACGCTCCTTTGACCAGCGAATGGGCTTCACTTCCTTTTCGGTCAGCTTCTTGTTGAGCAGCACCGCGATCATCGCCGGAACGAAGGTCAGCGACAGCACGAAGGCCGAAGCCAGCGCGAGCATCATCGTGATCGCCATTGGCGAGAACGTCTTGCCTTCGACCCCGGTAAATGTCAGCAACGGGGCGAAGACGAGGAAGATGATCGCCTGCCCGTAAACGGTCGGTTTGATCATTTCCTGCGCCGCCAGACGCGTTTCGGTCAGCCGCTCCCCTAAAGTAAGCAATCGGCCTTCCCGGTGTTGCCGCGCCGCAAGCCGCGCGACGCTGTTTTCGACGATGATGACCGCACCATCGACGATCAGGCCGAAGTCGAGAGCGCCCAAGCTCATCAGATTGCCCGAGACGCCGAGCCGGTTCATCCCCGCCGCCGCCATCAGCATCGACACCGGGATGACCAGTGCGGTGATAATCGCTGCGCGGATATTGCCCAGGAGGAGGAACAGGACGGCGATCACCAGCAATGCGCCTTCGAGCAGGTTCTTCTCAACCGTCGAAATCGTCGCATCGACGAGCGAGGACCGGGTGTAGACGATCTCGGCCACCACTCCGTCCGGGAGCGACGCGCGGACCTCTTCGAGCCTTGCTGCCGCTCCGGCTGCGACGGTGCGGCTGTTCTCACCCGCGCGCATCAGCACGGTTCCCACCACCGCCTCTTCACCGTTCAGTGAAGCAGCACCGGTTCGCAAGTCGCCGCCGATCTCCACTTCGGCCACATCGCCGATGCGGATGGGCACGCCCTCGCGGGTCGCAATGACGGCTTCTTCGATGTCGGCAATGCTGCCCAGCCTCGCATCGACGCGGACGAGCAGGGCTTCATCGGCGCGATCCACGAAATTGGCCCCTGCGGCCAAATTGGCGGCTGCGAGCGCGTCGATCAACGAATCGAACGACAAGCCGTAGCCCGTCAAACGCGCAGGATCGGGTTGAACAAGGAATTGCTTTTCGAACCCGCCAATTGAATCCACGCCGGCCACGCCGTCGATAGAGCGCATCAGCGGTGCGACCACCCAGTCCTGCACAGTGCGCAGATAGGCCGCCTTCGCCACTTCGCTTTCGAGGCGGTCACCACGTTCGGTGATGAAGCTGCCGTCGGACTGCCAGCCTGTCCGGCCGCCAGTGGTAGCACCCTTGCCACCAGGGTGCTCATACTCGATCGTATACATCAGCACTTCGCCAAGGCCGGTGGAAATCGGCCCCATGGTGGGTTCCGCTCTCTCGGGCAGCGAAGCTCCAATCGGTGCGAGCCGCTCGTTTACCTGCTGGCGGGCAAAGTATAGATCGGTGCCCTCCTCAAAAATTGCGGTGACCTGGCTGAAGCCGTTGCGCGAGATCGAGCGGGTCATCTCCAGTCCCTCGATCCCGGCGAGACCGGTTTCGATTGGAAAGGTCACCTGCGTCTCGACCTGGGCAGGCGAAAGCGCGGGCGCGCTGGTGTTGATCTGGACCTGCGTGTTGGTGATGTCGGGGACAGCATCAATAGGCAGGCGCAGAAGGTTGAACGCGCCGTAAATCGCCGCGAATACGGTCAAGACGATGATCGCCCAGCGAAAACGCACGGCAATATCGAGAACCATCCCGATCAGGCCATGGCGGTGACTACTCTCGTCAGCGGGAGCCGCGGTATGATCAATGGCCATGTTCGGCACCCTCCTTTTCGAGTTCGGCCTTCAGCAGGAAGGCGTTGTCGGTCGCGATCTGCTGTCCGGGTTCAAGACCGGACAAGATCGTCACCATTCCGGCGGACCGGCTGCCTGTCGCTACCTCGCGCGCCTGGAACCCGCGCTGGGCCCGCACGAACACGACATCGCGGCCTTCGAGCACCTGCACAGCATCTTCGGGAACCGCGATACGGCTCTGGTCCACTTCGCCCGACGGGCGAATGCGTGCCTGGAGGAAGGCCCCAGGTTGAAGACCCGGTATCGCACGCGTCAGACTGAGCACGGCAGTGGCACTGCGGCTTTCGGGATCGAGTGAAGGCGTGACCGAACGCACGCGCGCACCGATCTCGCGGCCATCGCCGACGATCACAGCGGCTTCGTCGCCCGGCTGGATGCGCGTCGCATCTTCGGACGGCAAGGCGACTTCGACCTGAAGAGCGTTGGGATTGACGACGCGGTAGAGCTCCTCGCCGGCATCGACGAAGGAACCGAGCACGATGGGCGCGGCCGTCACCCGCCCTGCCAGGGGACTGGTGACCGCCAGCGAACGGCCATCACCGCTGACACCGGCTGCGGCGACGGCGGCCTCTGCCCGGTTCAGTTCGGAGCGGGCCACGTCGAGATTGGCGCGGGCAGCCTCGAGGTCCTGCCGCGCAGTGACATTCTCCTCGAACAGGCGGCGTTCGCGTTCGAAGGCTGACGACAGTTCGGTCACCCGAGCGCGGGCGGCACTCAACTGGGATGCGAGCGCCGCAGCATCGGCGCTTTCGATTCGCGCGACGGTTTCGCCCTGCCGAACATAGTCGCCCAGCGTTTTGCCGATACTGCGCACGACGCCCGAGGCACGCGCATCGATCCGCGCGCTGGCCGTAGGACTGGCGGCGACGGTGGCTGGGAAAACGAGCTCGACCGCAGCGCCTGTCTGGACGGTCGCAAGTTCGATTTCCGCGGTGCGGATCTGCTCTTCACTGAGCAGAACCAGCCCCTCAGGCTGCTCGGCTTCGGCGCCTTCTTCACCGGCGAGCGCTTCGCCCTCGGCGTGGGTTTCGGCTTCGCTGTCAGGCCAGAGCAAAATCAGCAGCGCTGCGGCAAGAATGGCAATCCCGGCGATGATCGCCAGTTTTCTGCGGTTCATGAGTATGTTCCTCATTGTGCGGCCAGCCTGATGAGCTCGGCGGCTGCCTGTCCCTGGTCTTCCTGCGCGGCAATCAGGGCCTCGCGGATGGCATCGCGCGCTTCGGCTGCGCTCAGCACCTCGATCAGTGGGAAGCGGCCATTGCGGTAGCCGATGCGGACGAGCCGAAGGGCCTCCTCGGCTTGGGGGATTGACGTTGCGGAAAGTGTTTCGACGCGAGCTTCGGCGGCAAGGTATTGCGCACGTGCGCGGCTCACGGCTTGTTCAAAATCGGCCAACGCGACAGCCTCGCGGGCGTTCGCGGCGCGCAGCCGGGCCTCGGCGGCAGCGATGTTACCTTGGTTGCGGTTCCAGAAGGGGAGTGGAATGGAAACGCCCACAAGAAAGGCACTGTCGTTGCTTTCCTCGAAATGCTTCACACCTGCCGAAACGACCGGATCGGGAATTCGCAGGCTGCGTTCCCGGTCGATCTCGGCGGCCGCAGCCGTGCTTTCCGCGCGGGCCACCTGCAATTGCAGGCCAGTCGCCGACACAAGCACTCCGGCCGGCGGTTCGATGCTCGGAAAGGCACCGGGCACGAGCGGAGGCGTTCCTTGCTCGCCCCATAGCGAGGCAAGCGCCGTGCGGGCTGCCAGACTGGTCGCCTCCGCCGCCTGAAGTTCGGCACGCGCTTCTGCCAGTGCGGCCTCCGCCCTTAATGCGCGCAGCGGCGGCTCGCGCCCAACCTCGACCAGCACGCCGGCTATGCGGGCGAGTTCCTGATTTCGTTCGACGACATCTCGCGCAAGTTCAACTCGCAACGCTGCCGCCGCCGCTGCAACGTAGCGCTCACGGACAAGGAAGCCGAGTTCAGCCCCCGCCAGATCAGCCCGCAAATTTGCCAGCTGTGCCTGCGCCTGGGCCGCTTCGACGCGTGCGCCGCGCTTTCCGCCAAGCTCGATCCTCTGCCCGACAGCCAAGGTATACTCGGTAGCGCTCAGCCCCGAGAAGGCACCGCTCCCGGCGATGTTCTCGACCTCTAGCGAGACCTCGGGATTAGGGCGCAACCGGGCCTGGCCAACGAGCGCTTGCGCCGCTTCGGATTCCGCGCGCGGTCCGACAATGCGGGGATTTGTTGCGCTGGAAGTCACGTCGTCGGCGACCCCTGTGAGATAGAGCGCTTCTTCGAGCGAGACGACAGGCGCTTCCTGCGCGATGGCAGGCTGCACGAGCATGGCGAAGGCTGACCCTGCGACGAGGGTGCTTCGCCGGAATGTGGCGAACATGTTGGGTAAATTCCTCTGCTGACGTCAAAACGGCATCGAAGCGTGTCCGATGCGCGAAGAACGTCAGGCTCGAGGAGGGGGCGTAGCCAGTTCGGTAATGCCGGAGTGGAGCGAAGCGTGGCTCTTGCCACAGTTCAGCGCGGTGACCGAAAGCGTTGCGACGTCCTCTGTCGATCGCCCCACCGCCTGCGACACATGGTGACAATGACCGTGCGCGCATGTGCCGTGTTTCTCGGGCGCGTCGCCTTCTTCGCCCGGTTCGCCGTGCTGCTCGATCAGCGAAGCGACTTCGGGCTCGTCCGCGCATTCAGCGGCTTCCGCGACCGGTGCCCAGAGGACGCCGAGAGCGGTGCACAGCGTGATCAGCTGCAGCATGCAGGAGCGGGCGAAGAGCCGGGTCATGTGCGCGCCGTTAGCAGCAGGATCCTCGTGGCGAAAGAATATTTTCGAAAGGTGAAATGTGATTTCATAACAAATGGATCGTTTAATCCGGTTCATTCCACGGCCGATCAATCACTTCGATCTGTCGGGTGCACCCATGACTTCCTTCAACTCATGCGATATTTCCATTGGGACGAAGGCGCTGACACTCGATCGTCCGCTGTTTCCGACCGGAAGCTTCCCCGTGAGGTTACCCAAGGGAGCTAGGGCTAGCCTGAAGATCTGGCCTGAGACTTCACGCCAGTCCCTCAATCGCCAGGCAAGTCGAAGCATCCGCAAGTGGGAGCCGCAATGCAGTCCCAGACGATCTTGCGCCACCACGTGGGCACGTTCGAGGTGATGCCAGGCTTCCTCGAAATTCTGCTCGTCGATGGCGTTCGCAGCAAGACGGTATTCCGCTGCGAGGAATGCATCCTTGCTGGATACGGCATCGCTATTCATGAGCCAGCTCCTGCCGTGCCTGCCCGAATACCTCGACGCTGCCCCAGAACGCCAGGCCGGCCATGACCGTGGCGACAAGCAGGTCGGGCCATGCCTGGCCCGTCCCGAAAACGCCTAGAGCGGCGCCGAGAACCGCGATGTTCCCGATCGCGTCGTTTCGTGAGCAGATCCATACCGACCGCATGTTCGCATCGCCCGCGCGGAAGCGGAAGAGCATCAGCGCGACGGCCGCATTGGTCGCCAGAGCCAACGTGCCGACGAGACCCATCGTCGCCGGCTCCGGATTGGCTCCGGCTATCAAGCCGTAAATAGCATAGCCGATAACCCAGATGCCGAATGCAAGCATGGTCGCGGCCTTTACCAGGGCAGCTCTGGCCCGCCATGCAAGCGCCATCCCGGCGACGCCAAGACTGATCGCGTAGTTCGCGGCATCGCCAAAGAAATCGAGCGCGTCGGCTTGGAGCGAACGGGAATCGGCTGCTACACCTGCAATCATCTCCACCACGAACATGGCCGCATTGGCGATAAGCGCGATCCAGAGGACGCGGCGCCAGCGTGGATCGTTGTGCGCGGCGCTATCGGGTTCTGGTGTCTGGCAGCAGGACTTCGCCATGCCACTCTCCTTGCAATTTTCGAGTCGCAGCTACATATGCACCTTGTAGCAACTACAAGGTCAAGCGATGCGTATTGGCGAACTGGCGAAGGCCACCGGGACCAAGGCGGAAACGATCCGCTACTATGAGCGCGAGGGCATCTTGCCCGTCGCGGATCGGACCGACAGCAATTATCGCGACTATTCGCAAAACCATCTGGCGGCGCTGACCTTCGTGCGACGTGCGCGTGGGCTCGGATTCAGCATGGCGCAAGTGCGCGAATTGCTCGCGCTGTCCGACCATGATGAAAAGCCTTGCGAGGATGTCGATCAACTCGTTCGGCAACAGCTAAGCGACGTCGACAGCAAGATCGCCGATCTGACCACGCTGCGCGAGGAACTGGCGCAACTGTCGCGGTCCTGCCAATCCGATCGTATCGGTGAATGCCGGATTGTGGAAAGCCTCGGTCGGCGAAATTGAGATTGGTCAGGCTGGCCGCGGCCCCCACAATATTAGAGATGCGCCAATCAGGCATATGGCCACTCCGATCAGATCCCATCGGTCCGGTCGCACGCCCTCCGCAATCCATAGCCAGCCAAGCGCGGAGATAACGTAAATGCCGCCATAGGCAGCATAGGTTCGCCCCGCATGCTCGGCTTCCACAAGAGTCAGCAGCCATGCAAAAATGCAGAGGGCGAATATGCCAGGCATTAGCCAGAATGGCGACCGGTCAAGCCGGAGCCACGCCCAGAATGCGAAGCAACCAGCGATTTCAGCTAAGGCCGCGAGCAAATAGACGAGATAGATCATTGCCATGGCTACCTCGCATAGGCGGTTTTGATCGGCAATCTGACAGCATCAATAGAGATTGTCGGCTATGCGCTTTCGTGGGTCAGCTAACCGGAGCCTGCGCGACATAACCGGACAGGCCGCTTGCGGCCCAATTCGCGTCGCTGACCCTTTCAATCTCAGGTAAGCAACTTGAACGCTTCCAAGGTATCAAGCGGTTCGACAAGCAAATGCGCGGCGCGCATTTGGACGACGATGATTTTTGCCTTTCATTTGTTGCTTACGCATACCCGCGCCTATGAGGCGCGACCTCTTATAGCCAGCAATCAACTTGTTAAGGTCTACAAGCTTGAACTTTTTGTAGTAAGCCTTCCTCCGCTTTGGAAGCGGATCTTTTCCTGCTTCCTTCTTTCGTTTTCGAGCCGTCGGCCCCAAGGACCTCGACACAATTATTCGCCGATGATTTATCCTACCTTGGGGGGAATGATCCAGATGAAGGTGCCTTGCGAAAGGCGGGTCTATTCCCTTCGCAAGGTAAGCAGCAGCAGCGGGGCTATGTCGGACACGTCCCATAAGAATGGACCCAGGCTTCGCGACGAAGAACTCCCTTTGGAATTGCCGGCGCAAGAAGTATTCCAGTCGCTCACATTTCCTGAATGGCCATCGTATCATCCAATGGACATGCAGAGGCCCGTAGTGCCTCCTCCAGCCTCTCGCTGACACGAGTGGGTTCTCGAAGACAGCGATAGCGTCAAAGGGCGAATGCTTCTTTGCGTCCTTCACCATCGTGTCCCACCGGCGCTTGGTGTTTCCCCAGAACTTCTTTCGGAAGATATCGTAGGGTTTCTCACCGGACCTGCTGACTGATGGAAATTTTATTGTTATGAAGACATTGAGTGGCCGCTTTGCAGCATATGCATGGCGTTCTGCATGTAAGATCGACAACGCACTTTCGGGACGCAAACAGGTCCCACGAGGCAGACGGCTGATAAAGGGGGTCATGACAGATTTTCGCATGAAACCTGCCTACCTTCCCGTTCTTAATAAATTCCTGTAAATCAGATATTTATAAGCAAACCGTCGATAGTGCGCCCCCGGTGCAGTATTCCCCTATTGGGGAGCAAGGATTGGATGAGATACCCAGGCTTCGATCAAGTTCTGGTCATACTCGCATGGATGCATCATTCCCTGGGTCGCTTTGAAAAAATCGATTGCAATGGCCTCATCGACGAACCGGATTAAGTATCCCGAGTGTGGATTCAAAAAAGGGGCGGAGGTCTGACGCCTCCGCCTAGTTCAGGCCATCACGGTCAGTCTGGCCTTTTGAAGAAATTGCCAGGCTTCGAAACTGGCGAACAACCGACCTCGCTCTCTCGAAGCCCGCTGCGAGAACAGATAACAAATCCACGCAGCCTGCGCTTCGGCACCGATCCGCTGGATACGTGCTAGCGGCGACGGATTTCGAGAAGGAAGCCGGAGGTTTGTCATGGCGGCTGCATGACACAGCAGGTGATAGGCGGCAGATGCCCTGATATGGGTCCGATGGCCGCATTTCGGCACGTGCTTGACCAGCTGGTCTGCATCAGGGTTGCGATTCAGATCGACTACAGGTCGATGCTTACATTTGGGGTCCAAGATGAGCGTCATCGTGTCGGGCGTAAACAAGGGCTGCAGCCGCTCCCGCAAGGCCTCCGGACGATAATTCGCACCAAAGCCATGGGCATGAAGTTCGAACCGCGCTTCACCTCGACGCGTCTGTTCGACAACGAGCGCGCCGAAACCGAACGGGGCTGCTGGCTGTCCAAGCGCGGGTGGAGGCAGAAGGGAAAGTGCGATCATCCGGTCGGGAATGATCAGCGGGTGTTTGATCATTTTGGTGCTCCTCAATGCACGAGCGGGCGGTCGCCAATGGCGCCGCCCGCTCGGAAGAAATTGGTCGTTGTAAATGGTGTTTGAAAAGCCTCTCAGTCATCCGTCAGGCGGTGACGGCTGATCAGCGAGAGCAAGCTGCAGGAAGTGTTCGCTCAGGGCCTGCGCGCCTTGCTCGTTCGCGAGCGAACCCCACGGCTGCCAGCGCTCTACTCGTAGGGCCATCCAGGCGAACAGCCGGTCGCGTGCATGGGTGTCGGGCAATTCGATCGCCCACAGCGTCCTCGAGAGTGGCATGTTGCTCCCGATCCTGGCACCGAGCAGCTTGATTGCCGCCCTGCCCTCCAGTGTATCGCGCACGAACCGGAAAGGCAGGTCTGTGGTGCGGGCTTCGATCTCCGCAAGCACGCGCTCGCGATCTTCGCGCGTGGCACCCCCATCAAGCCCGCGAGTGAGGCCGAGTGAGGCAAGGCCGATGGGACGCCTCGCATATTCTGCGGAGCGGGTGGAGGCTAACATGAGCAGGACCGCCCTGCCCTCGGGAGTAAGTCCGTAGGCTCCACGTTCCGTGAGCAAACCGACGGCTTCGAGCCAGTTTTCGTAATGGGCGCGCAGCGTCCACGATCCCTCGCAAAGATCCAGAACCCGCTCCTCGATAGGCACGAGGTCCCGACTGTGCGCTGCAAGGATCGTGAGCATGAATTCGAGCTGGGAATCGATGAGTTCAGAATAGCGACCTGGCATTCCGAGGCGTCCGTTCCAAAGGCAATGACGCACGCTCTCCCATCGGTTGCCGTCTTCATCAATGAGGTCATTCCGACCCGGATCCACGTGAAGCCAGTAGCCCCAAGGGAGGCTGGCATTGCGGCGGTCCTGAAAAGCACGGTTGTCCATATTCGCCTCCATCACGCCTGGTCTTCGTCAATGGCGCGAGAGCCGATCTGCAACGGCTTGCTGCTTCCCTCGACAGGTCGATACGCGAAGGCTTTCAGTGCGCGCGCCAGACTGCGGACTTCCGCGAAGACGTAATGCATGTCCCGGTAGGTCTCACCCTCCTCGCGGTAGCGGTCGGGCTTGATACCAGTCGGCACGAGGTCGCCCGGATGAGATGTCCGGAACCCGAACCACCACTTGTCGTCATGCTCAGCTTTTCCTGGCGCGTGGCTCGGAGTTCCCGTCGGCCGGATATGGCACACGCGGACTGCCTCGGGTCCGTAATTTCGGCAAGGTTCGGCGTAATCGACGCCGCCATGGGAAGCGTTGCGCACGGCTCGAGGAAGAGCATCATGATTGTAGGCATGAAGCGGATGATCAAGATCGACGGAGACATAGCCGGATAGCGTCCCGTTTTCCTGTCGCAGGATGATGCAGTCCAGTCCGGTCTCGGGGTCTTTCCAGGCGATCTTCCCGGGTTCGTCAGACCAGGGCCCACGCTCCGTCGGTTGCCGGCCGGGCAGGCGATAGAATTGTTCGGGCCGGATTTCCGTATCGGCGATGGCAAATCGTTGCGGCAGTGTAGGAGCAGTCGATTTCGTCGGCATAAGTGCCTTGGAGGTCTTCTTCTTGGGCATTGGTATTCTCCATTAAAAAGGGCCGCCACACGATCGTGGGCGGCCCAAAAAGATTGATTGGGAATTGAAGGTGTCCGCGAGAGGCGGTTGGCCAGTGCGATGTCTACGTGACGGTCTCTCCTTCCCGGATCACTGAGTCAGCGGCGTGATAGACCGAGCCTTTCAGTCGGCTGCGAGCATGCCGCGCCCGCACCCAAGGCTTGAGCGTGCGGGTCACGAACTCGCTGTGCGGTTGCGCTGCATGTGCCGCATCGACGATCGCGAGATCGGTCGCCATCAGGTCGCAGGTGATCTGGCCGAGAGCTACCCAGTGGCGAACCGCAAGAAGCGCGGTCGCCAATGTATCGGCGAGGCACTGTTCTCGAACGGTTGTCCACTCGCCTCTCTCGACAAGTTTGCCTATCGAACTGGCGGCTATCGGCTTGGCTGGAATTGAAAGTGCCGCAGCATACTCACCGAGGTGCGGGTTCTCCGCCAAGCCTGCCACGGCCCGACACAGATCAACGCGCTCGCCTGCGTGCGGCGAGAGGTTGCGCAACTGATCGGGAAGGAGGAGGCAATGCTCTGTTGCACAACGACGCAGGACGGGCAGATCGCGAAACTCCCCTCCCCATGTGAAGAGTGAAGCGCGATTATCAGCGCGTAACGCATCGAACAGGCTCTCGACGATGTCGACCTCTGCTGAGTTTTCCATCGTCCGGACGAACGGCCCCTCAATCCGCGGGCTGATCTCGCCGGCAACGAAGGTGAGACTGATCCAGCTCGACGCCGCGACCCTATCGAATGGCCATCGGATCGCCGCTGCATCCTTGCCCTCCTGGGTCTTATATCCATGGTGTCGTGATCGGTCCCAGAGAAACTCGAAATCGGCGACGATGAGAGAGCGAGTTGACCTGCCCTCTTTGCCGCTATTGCGGGCTGCGAAACTGCGAGCCTGCTGCTCGAGGTCCTGCACAAACCTGTCCATGCGGTCTGATTGATTGGTCATGGCGATATTCCTTGTCTGAAAAAGCAAAGGCCCGCCGGTGGGCGGGCCTTGCTGGTTGAGTGTCGATTCTGGTGAAAGAAGGTCAGCGGTGCCGCTCTTGGGCGGTGACGGTCCTGAGCGTCGGCGCCGGCAGGCCCTCGGTGTAGAACCAGGCCTCTTCGTGCGAGACGAGATTTTCTTCCAGTTCCTTCTCCCACACTCGTTGCGTGGCATTCCAGTGATACTGACGAGCTTTGAGGAGATCCTTTTTGGCGATCGGTGCGCGGGTCGCCTGCACCAGCACGGTGGTGCGATCTGCACCTTCGAGCAGACGCTCGAGATGACTGCGTTCCGGGTCCTTGCCCCAGCCCCGCCGGCGCTGTTGAAGCAGCCAGAAAAGGGACCATACATCGTCGCCCGCGCGATGAGCGCTGCTGTGCCATCCGTGCTGCGCCAGCAGCCACTGCTGGGCGCGTCCGTCGAGCCCGGAGCGCAGCCAGTCGACGTCCTTCATTGAGCACGCCCATGCTGCCCCCTTGATCCCGGGATAGCGGCGCTCCAGCCAGCTGACTTCGAAGGCGGCATTATGGGCCACCAGCAGATCCGCACGGTCCAGCATAGCGAGCACTTCATCGTCGCGGATCTTCCGACCGACCAGGTGATGGTTCGCAAGGCCCGTAATCCATGTGATCCTCGGGTCGATCTCGACCTGCGGATCTTCCTGCCAGACCCTTGGCGCGATGTGGTTGAGAACCTCGCCATTCTCGCCGACCCAGACGAGCATGATCGCGAGTTCCATGATGCGATCATTGACTGGATCGAGGCCCGTGGTTTCAAGGTCAACCAGTGCCAGGCATCGCGCATCGGGTGGCGCGCCTTTGGGCACATCCGAATAGGGCCGAGGAACAGCCCGCAGGACGCGGTAACTCTGGTCGGTTTCGAGGCGCCGTGCGACGTCCTCATGTTCGGGATTCAGGTGTCCAATATTCATATGATTTTGCCTTTCGGTTCGTATTCGAACCGACGAGGCGAATGCCGAGTGTATTTACACTCTTTTCCACTCTACCCGCCGGTTCATCCGGCAGGTCAACCTGCAGATTTTCAAGCTGCTGAATTTATCACGCAGGAGTGGTCGGCTTTTCCTGCTGCGCTGGCAAAAAAAGGAGCGGTCGCCAAGACGCACGGTCGTGATCAGGCGCGAGGGAAGCACCCGAAAAGCCAAGATAGCTATCGGCCCTGCTGTCTGTTGCTGAGCTCCGCAATCCGATGGCGACGTGCGAATTCCTGATCGCTCTCGTCATCCTTCTGGTAAAATGCTCCTCTGTATGCTTCGGCGGCGAGGCCGGTGGTGCGGCGGAGCTGTTCCGCCTCTGTGTATTTCATGGTCTGAAATATCGTGTGGCGATCCGCATGCTCGCTCGTGCGCATCCATTCGTCTACGATGTAGGGGACCAAGGCCTTCTCTTGATCTGATCCCTCGCGGGCTTCTCGCCACACCGAGATCTCGGGCCGAACGGCGAGATCGACAAATTTGCCAGCATAGTCTCCCTTGGCCGCTTCACGTATTTGGGTAACGAATGTGGGATCGCGACGCTGCCCACCGATAAATTCAGTGGGCCAACTGCCGTGGCCGTCTGGTATTAGAAGCTTGTCTTTCCGGAGCTGAATTTCTCCCTTGGCAAGACCCGTGAATATCCACAGCCTCTTAGCTTCCTGAACCCGCCTGATTGCTTCCAAACGCTGCTGGACTTCTGGACGCACCAACGCATGTGGCAATGGGGCGAACTCCGTGATCAACTCCTCGTCGTCAAGAAAGCGGACTCCGTCTACGCAAAATCGCGAAACGCATAGCAGCATCCGGTCGCAGTTCATCTCGGTCAAGAAGCGATGAGCCATGGGAATTTTGGCAGAGTTCGGTTTGCCCTCTTGGTGATCTTTGTCATCACGCGCGTTGCGCCTGCGGAAGTCCTGCAACACCGATGAAGTAAAGCCAGCGCCTCGCTGTTCGCGCTCCTGTCGCATCCGAAGCTCTTCCGGAGACAGAGTATTCGCCTTCTTGCGTTTCGGTCGGTCGAACCAGGCACTGTCGTAGATGACCTCGCTGACCTGCCCTTTCTTCACCCTAGATTTCGCCAGAAGCTTTTCTGCTTCCTTGACCTGCTTTGCGTGGAGCGGAATTTCCATCTGTGCGGCCAGCAACAGCATTTCGCGCCGGTAGCTTGCGGGGCCGACAACCCTGACTTTGCCGAACTTCTCATGCGCACGGCGCAAGGCATCGATCTTTGCCTGGCGGTCGTCCGAATACATCGCGACAAAGCTCGCAGTTTCGACGAATGCAATCTCGTCGTTCAGCCGATAAGTTCGGCTGTGGTCCGATTGTTCGATCGAGTAGCGCCTCGTCCACGTGCCCGGTTTGTCATCATGGTCGAGGAAGAGTCTCTCGTATTCACCCCACAAGACAGTCGAAGCAGGTTCGGTCTTCGGCCGCGGTCCCTTGCGTTTACGTCCGGCCTCTCGGTCAAAGGACAATCGCAGTTCGCGCAGGATCTTCTCTGCCTCCTCCCTGCTCGCTCTTTCCCGCTTCTGCTGCAAATTATGTTGGCGCCGTTTTTCGTCGCGCGACTTCATTTTATCGCGGGCCTTCTTTGCGTCCGCACGCTGTCGCCTGATCACCTCATGCCTTTCTTTCAGCGCTCGCTCGAATTCCTCCAGTTCACTGTCGATCTGCGCTTGCCGCTCGGCCTGCTCCGCGAGGTCGACATCACGTGAGAGATCGTGCCCGACGTCGAGCCCTTTTTTTCGATAGGCAGGGGCGACGAACGAACGAACGCGAATGTCACTTGCCGGCGCTTCATAGAGACACTTTCCCAGCTTGTTGCAAAGGCGCTTGTAGCCTGCATTCACGTCACTGGCGGGGATGCGATCGTCACTCTTGTCCAAGACCCCGTTTGCGACCAGATGACCGCCCGCGATCTCCCCTTTTATCCGATAAGGTTCGTAGCGAATGCCGACACGGGCGAGACCACGGTGCCATTCGTCCCAGCTCTTCGCCTGCCGGCTCACGGCGCGCGCCAGCAACTTGATGGCTTTCGGGTTGGGAAGCGCTTGGCCGACATAGGCGTCCGAGGGGGCAAGAACTTCGGCATCGAACTCGGCCTGTTCTGCTTCCACCGCTTTGAACGCACCGCGGTTGATGATGTCGCCGTTCGGCTCTGCGATCCGGAATCCGCTCCAAGTATGATAGACGCCTGTTTCGTCGGCTACGTATCGGCGGTTGGGTTCGGGCTGCAGATTATCTTGTGCCTCGCAGATGGCCAAGGCGATGTGCAGCGCCTCGATTTCCTTCCCCTGCCCCCATTCGCCGACCTTGCCCGACTTGGCGTCGGCAGTGCAGACGGCGAGGTGAAAATGGCCAAAGCGCGTGTCACCATGGTTTGAATAAATCATTGGCTTGTTTTCGGCTCGCAGCGCGCGGCGAAAAATGTCCCTGTGACGCGCGGCCATCTCGTTGGTTACGGGCTCGTCTCCGTAGGCTACGACGATCTGCCGCAATGACTTCTTTCCCGACGCTGCGACGCGAAAGGCAAATTCAAGCGCCCGATCCTGTTCGGTGCCCTCTTCGAGATTGAAAATCGCCGCATCGAGAACGCGCGTATCGTCGCCCCTGTCGTCAGGACCATATGAACCGATATTGCTGGCCTCGCGCACAAACGTGACTTCATCTTGGTCAAGTTCCAAACCGAGAACATATTTGGCGACCGCCCAGCCCGCGAAGAGCGCCTTGCGGTCGGCACTCGAGATAGTCGCGATATCCTTGAAAAGATGCGCGTAGGAAATGCACTTGGCGATCATCGACCTTTCCTCGGCACGATGTCCTTTGCCGGGTATCGCTGAAGCATTTCGTTCATATGCTTTTGCCCCAGTTCGCGGGCTTGTCCGCCAAGCGTCTTTGCCTGCGACTCCATCCGCTCGGCACCGGCCTGAAGCTGCGTCGCAAGTTCGCGCAAATTCTCGATGCCCTCCCGGCTGCTTTCGACGCCGGGATTTTGGCCCGCCGAGCTTACGAAGACTGTCGCAGAATTCTTGAGGGTGATGCTAGCCTCCTCCAGCCACTCAGCGCTGTCACGCAGGTTCCGGGCAGACTGGTAAACGCCTCCGATGGCAGCGTAGGTCGGATCGTAGACATCGCCCCGGGTCAACCCGCGATCTCGCAGGAAAGCGGAGAAGCTCAGCCGACCCTTTTGTTTTTCAAGCTCTGCCTTTTCTGTCTCGTTTACGAAGACCTTGATGATGCCATCGCGTCGATCCTTCGGAGAGGGATCATCCTGTTCCGCTTCTATATCCGACGAAGATTTGGAAAAACGTTCCGTCATCTTGCTTCCCTCCCTTCTTCAAGGGCGGCACGAAGCGCAGCGACACGACGCCCCAAGGAACGGGACCCGTTCCCATCCTGCTTATTGCTATACCCTTCAAATTGTGTGCCGTATGGCGCTGGATCACGCATCGGCATCGAGCCCCAGTTTGGCGAAGGCTTCCCGAATGTCTTGGCTTGTCGAATCTCTGCGAGACAAGGCACCGGATAGCTGAGCTCTGTCCGCCGCGAGCGCGCGGGCACGCCGTTCGATCTCTTCGCGCGACTTCTTGTAGTATATTGCGAAAAGGAAGCTTTGAACCTCGTCGCCTTCGACGGATTTGATGTGCCCGGTTCGAAGGGAGATCAGGTGTTCATCGGCTTCATCCGAACCGCCCCCGCCGATGGTTTTGGCGTAATCGTCAAACGATGGGACATCTTCGTTATCAGAAATGTCCCTAAGAGAGGCGAGAGCGGCTTCGAACTTGTCCACTGAGCCTTCCTTTTGGGATTCTTCGGCGGGCCGCTTGGCGCTATTCGGCGAGCCGCCATTCGTCTTCCCAAGTCCGTTGTCTTCGCCGGTTTGCGCAGTCAGTATCGACGAGTTGCTCTTCTGGGTTTCCGCCGGCTCTGCCTCTTTCCGGGCCTCGCCAATTCGAGCTGGAACGGCGTGAAAGAGGTCCCCGCGGGATTCTGTTTCAGCCTCAGGCTCTGGTCCTTTCACGGCCTCGTCGATCACTTCTGGCGGCGGCTTCAGACCGACTTTTTCTGGTGCCGCTGGCAAAGTTTGCTCCTGCGCCTTCGCAGCCGCCAGCACCTTATATCCATCGCGAGCAGACCAGCGAAACCAGTTGCGCTGCAGCCATGCGATCCGCTCTGCCAACAGCTTGACGTCATCACTGGTTAGGGCATTTCCCTTCGCCAGCTTTCGCGCCAGAACCGCACCCTTGATCGGGGCCGGAGGATTGGCTTTGCGTTGCTCCGCAGTCTTGCCCGATGCTGGCCACCCCGCAGCCCGAAGCTCTTGGCACACGAGATCATCGAACTTCACAGTGCGCGGGCAGAGCAGGACAGGCGGATCGGGGTCTAACCCTGAGATTAGTGTCGGTAAGGCATCCATCTGTCGACGATGGAAAGCCATTCTTTCGCGTTCATTTTTTGAGGACATTCTAAGGCACTCCGTGGGATTCTAAGTGCCTTTTTAGGATGGTTTTCGAACTAGCCCAACTTGGGGGGTCAATGCTTGGCGATTTGGGCAGATTTAAGCCGCATACTTTCCCTCACCTGTCCGGCGCGCCAGCCCGACGCCTGCCAATGCGTCGAGGACAGGTCGAATAGTCGCGGCTCGCTTGCCTTTGAAGGCACGCGCGATGTCTTGTGCTGCAAGGGGCTCTGGCGAACTGGATAGGATGGACTGCACAGCGCCGATCTGGGCTGGCAGGTCCTTCGGCCAGACAATGATATTGTCGGGCAGCGGCGCCGCTGTCTCGCCCAGATCCAGCCTTTCATTGACGGGAGCCTGGTAGCCCGGATCCTGGAATTCGGGGCGAAGATAGCGGATCAGACCGCGCGATTCCTCGGCGGCGCGTTCGCGGTTGAGCGCGACGAGGCGAGTGAGGATTTCTTCCTCCGGCAGGTCCGCTGGCCAACCGTAGGCTTCGGCCACGGCGGCATCGATGGCATCGTGATGGCAGCGTATCAAAGTGACGAGACCGCGATCGTGAATATCGCGTTCGATGTCGGTCAGCGCGCGGCCGGAGCGCAAGGCTTCGATCACGTTGTAAAGCTTGGTTAGGGTCAAATCGTCGTGTTCGGCGAGCACGCGCTTGCGCAGCGCGTCGAGTGCTTCCGCCTCGGTTCGGACCGTATTTGCAAGCGGTTCGGGCACGTCGACCGGAAACGGGAATGGGTCGAAACATTGGCTCTTCGTATATCGCGGACGGTCCTCCAAAGTCCCTCCCATCGCACTAACCCACGCGAGGTGCGATCTGCTGGATAGCACACCGAGGTCGAACGCATCCGCAGAAGCTATTGCGACGATCATGTTGTCCGGAACGGTGGCGATCGGAAGGAATTGGAACACACGGTGCTTGGCCGTCTCTACGGTGGCAATATAGCGTTCGCACCCGCGCAGCGCCTTGCGAATCTCGCTGCGCTGCTCCCCGAACAACCACCAATTTTCCCGGTAGGATGCTCGGTTGTTCGTATCGCGGTGCGGCTTCACCTCATCATGAATATGTTGCCAGACAGCGGCGTGCCGTTCGCGCAGTTCCGCCTCGTTAAGGCCGTAGGTATCAATGACCATGACACCGCGCGGACGGGCCATGAGATCCTTGCCATTGCGATATTCGAAGATCACTTGTGGCTCGTTGCCGACACCCGAACGGATACGGGGTTTAACCTCATTGTCTCCGCGCGCGATATCGATTGACGACGGGTCGAGCCGCTCTGCTTGTTCTGGTGTGACGATGAAGCCGGAGCCCATCAACTGCACACCGCGCGATGCGATACGGACATTCGCCTTCAGCGCAGTTGTCTTGGTCACATCCGCTCCGACCCGCAGATCCGGACCGATGCGGCCCGTTTCTTCGGTGAAAAGAATGGTGTCGGGCGCACCGCTCTCGTCGCTTACCCTGCGCAGCAGGCCCTCACTCTGTTGGGTAGCCGGGACGCCAACGGTCATCGCGATGCGCACCGCAGCGCCATCCTTCTCGTCCACCCATGGGTGGTTGGGAATGGCATAGGCGATGGCGATGCCCTTCTTGGCGTCGAGGTGCTTTGCAGTGACTTTACGACTGAAAACCTGCGTGATGGAATTGGTGGTGACGAAGCCGAAACGGCGGGCACTGCTCGCGCGAATTGCGCTGGCCGCGCGGTCCCACCAGTGCATGACGAAGTCCGCGCTTTCGGGGACGTCGGACACCTTGAATAAGGCATCGAAATAGCCGTCACCGAGCCTCTCGCGGACATCCTTTCCGCCTATGAAGGGCGGGTTACCGACAATGAAATCGGCCTTGGGCCATTTGGCCGCTCTGGGATTGGGATAGAGCCAGCTTTCCACGCGCGCAGTCTCGTCCGGCACCGGCTTGCCAGTCACGGGATGGGCCTTCATCGTCTCGCCATCCCAGCGTGAAACCGGCCGGTTTTCCTCGTCCCGCTCAATCACTTTCTCGTCATATTCGATCAGCGCATCACGGTGTTCGATAGTGCGCAGGCCGGTGAGGATCGGCTCGTTCGGCATCCGCTCTTGTCCGTTCACACGGAAGTGCCATTGCAGGTAACCGATCCACAGGACGAGCTGCGCGATTTCGACCGCGCGCGGGTTTATCTCCAGCCCGAGGAAATTCTCGGGTGTTATGGTGTGGCCAGTAAGATCGGCGACATATTGCTTCTCGGCATCGCTAGAAGACAGCTCGTCCAGCAGATCCAGCACCTCGCCTTCCAGTTCCTTCATCCGCGCCATTGCAACGTAGAGGAAGTTGCCCGTGCCACACGCCGGGTCGAGGACTTTGGTGCCAGCCAGGCGGGTGTGAAATTGCTCCACCAACTGCCGTGCGGCATCTGTTTTCCCATCGTCGATCAGACTGGCGGCGGCCGTGCGAACGCCATCCCAGTCGCCCCTGAGCGGCTCCATGATCGTCGGCGCGATCAACCGTTCGACATAGGCGCGCGGGGTGTAATGCGCCCCGAGCTTGGCCCGTTCCTTTGGATTCAACGCCCGTTCCAGCAGCGTGCCGAAGATGGCCGGTTCAACCTCGGTCCATTTGTGCTCGGCTGCCTGTATCAGCACCTCCAACTCGTCCGCTTCGAGGTCGAGCGCGGTGCGATCCTTGAACAAATAGCCGTTGAACTTTTTGACCGGCACGCCCAGCGCAGGCGCAAACTCGCCCTTGTCCATCGCCCGCCATAGGGCCGACAACTGCGGGGCGAGATGTTCGGGATGCTGCCGCTGCGCCTTCAGCAGACCGGTAAAACTCTCCTCGGGGATCAGCTTGCTGTCCTCGGCGAACATGGTGAAAAGCAACCGCATAAGGAAACCGCTGACACGCTCGGGGTCGTGGTCGCGCGCCTCCAAGCGCTTCGCCACCTTGGCCAGCAAGTCCGCAATCTGACGGGTAACCCGCGCGGCCTTAGCGGCGGGATCGAGACCGAGCGGATCGGTCCAGATGCAGCGCAACCGCTCACGCACATCCGGATCGCGGAGGTCCTCCAGCATTACGCGATAGCGCGCCCGGTCTGGAAACTGGGTATATGCCCTGCCCGTGCCGGAGAAGTCAGCCCAAATGTCTAGACAATAGCCGACATCGGTGACGATCAGGAACGGGGGCCAGTCGTGGTCCACAGGGAGGGAGCGGGCATAACGTTCCGCCTGTCCCTTCGCCGCGATCATCGCGGCGGTCCATCCTCCAGTTCCTCGCCGCGCGGTGCCCCGCTTCATACGCCGAGCAGCGGACTGGCCGAACAGATCGAGGTCTTCCTCACCGGCTTCCGCCGCTCGCCGGTCAGCGTCAGAGCCCTGCTTGGCTTCGAGTATGAATGCCCCGCGTCTATAGCAATCTATCCGTCCGAAGCTGGTGGTTCCGTCACCGTTTTCGGCGAAGACCCGCCGCTCAAATACGTAATCGTTTTCGGTGTCATCGGCTTTGCTGCCGTCGGGCGTCGGCACTCCGATCAGGTCACACAGACCGTTGACGAAGCTCTGCGTATTAGCGAGCTCCGAACCGCCCGTATCACGCCAGGCGGCGATGAATTCTTCAACTTTGTCGGTGGCTTCCCCCATCGCTCCTTTCTGCCGTCAGGAAGCTGGAAACGCAAACTTCTTTGCGCGGAGAGTTACGACTGGCCGGCTTCAAACGGGCCATCTCCCGACAGACTGCTTTAGTGCGGCAGCGGTTGGAATCTGCTATTCGATTCATACCGCAATTACAGTCGTTCGTTTGCGCGGTTACCCACGCTCATGGATGCACATGTCGATGCTGCTGGCATTAAAGCGCTCGCCAACGAGCTAATCTGAACGGCCCTTAAGAAGCGTCGAAGCAATTATCGAATGCTGCGCTGAAAGGCCATCGCGCAGACAGGGCGGCTTTCTTTGCGTCCGCGAACCTGACGGCTGGCTTCTGGGGGCAGGGAAAGCTGATTGGTTGGGACTGATACCGTGGGTCAGAAAGGAATGTCGTCATCGTCCCATACGTCGGAGGGAATTTCTGCGGGGCTATGTTCGACAATGAACCGGGCGCGCTCAAGTAATTCGTCGAATGTGACGATTTCAGGTCGCGACGTGTTCCGCCGGTAAAGTTCGAACGAGCGGAACTTCGATACGTTCACCCCATGATCAGCATAAAACTCATCGAGCGAACCGATCACCAGAAAGGATCGAGGCTCGATATTGAACAGGTCTTCGCCGGTAGGGTCGCCGCCTTTGCGCGTAGGGGACATGCGTTGCCCAATCTTTTCAATTGCAGCCTGAACCGTCCCTTGGACCTGCGCGATGCCAGAAGCTAGTTCGACCGAAGGAGGCCAGACGCCAGACCTGTATTCGCTGTTCGCCAGAAGTTTAGTGTCATGCCGCTTGATCTCAACGAAACAGAGCGAGCCTATCAAGCCATGAGTTTTCATTAACCCGTCGGAACGCTTGCCGGGGCCGGTTACGTCGTAACCCTGCACAATTTGTTCCAGCTTTTGATCGTCAAGTGTGGAAAGAAATTGGTAGGCGAGGCCATACCCGAAAATCCACGTGTTCGCTTCGAAGAACGCTTGCCAGACGTCCTCCGGCCGACAATCAAAGCGCTGCTTTTCACTCTGAAAGAAGTCACTATCCAAAAGTAGTTTCTCGAAATACGCCAGTTGCTTGCGACGGTATCCCAATGCAACAACATCGCGTGTGACTTCTTCACTCTGCGCAAGTTCCAGAAATACATCAGGGTTTTTTGCAAATAGTTGCCGTGCCTGTCCTTCATCAAGGACAATTTCGCGTAAAACATCATCGGCTAGATGAACCTTGCCATCACCGTCGAGATTCATAGTTTTGATACCTGCCACAAATTGAAGCAGGGTATCAATTTCCGCGCCTACAAATGAGAAATGCTGCTTTTCCAACGGCCCCGACTTGTTGCTGAATCGTTGGATGGTGAGCGTCTTAATCCTCCTGTCATCAACGAAGAAGGTAGCCTTAATTTCATACCGTCCCGCAGGCGTTTGGCGAAGGACAACCTCGTCATTCACCTCCGCAAACTTTAGCCCCGGTTGGCCTTCAATGATATGTGAAGCAATCCGCAACTTCTCACCCGTCAGTTTATTGCTGAACGCTTTGCTGATGATGGTCTTGTCCGTTCGGCGGTCAAAGAACCATCTTTGCTCATCGTATTCGTCGGTCACGGGACCCCCCAAAGATCGATTTCTTATCCAATACCCTACCTGACCATGGTGCACAGGCCATTTTCCGCGATCACCCAGAAGGGGGTTCTTGCTCTGTTCCTTCATCGCGGTAAGATGGCAGGATGGCAAGGGCACCACAGCGAATAGTCGAGGCGGCATTGATCGAGCGAATTGGACCGATCACGGCCCAAGAGTTGCTTGCCATGTCTGACGATAGCTGGGGCCTAATCCGTGATCGCATTACTGATCACAGGAACGGCAAAGTCGGCCTCGTTGCCCGGTGCATGGCCTGCGATAGCCCGGTCTATATACCCACGTCGAAACTGCGTGGCGTCGCGCGTCCGCTCTTCCAGCATTATTCTGGCAGCGATCCGACTTGCCGCTGGTATCAAGGTCGCAACCTGACGCCTGACGATGCGCGGGCAGCACAATACCAAGGACGGCAGGAATCTAATTTTCACCGCCTAATGTGCGAGCAAGTCGCGGAACTCGTTGCACTCGACGAGAGGCATGTCAGGCACACCGTTGAACAGTATCTGCCGCCCACAGAAAACGAGCACGGTCGCTATCCTGACATCTATGTTGAATGGGAAGGCTACGGCTCCTTCGCCGTTGAATTCCAGATGTCCGGCACCTTCCAGACGGAAATATCTGGGCGGTGCAAGCACTACGAGCGCGAAGGCATCCCGCTGCTCTGGATATTGTTCGGGATCAATACCGCTGTCGAACTGCCGCAAAGCATGGTCGATGTAATCCGCCGTCATCGCGGTAACGCCTTCGTGCTCGATCGATCCGCGATTGCTGCATCACGTGAGCAGAAGACGCTCGTGTTGACTTGCTATCTGCGGAATGCTGGTGGTGGACTCGATCCAGCACAGCTTGTCCGCTTCGACGAACTGACCGTGCCGCGTTCAAAGGTGCCATACTACCAAGATCGGATCGTGGAGCCGCGCCTTGCTGCAATCAGGGAACTGCGTCGTCCTTGGTTTGACACGCTCAAGCAGTGGGATGATCGCTATTTTCCGATCCGCGACCTCGACCGTCCGCAGAGTCTCCTTGTCGCCGCCGCATTCTCCATCGTCGCAACAGCGGCGAACGGCAAAGTCATCAACTACGCGAGCAATCAAGGCAGCATATCCGCGCTGCTCAATACCTATCTGCATAACGGTGACTTTGCCTGTTACACCGACCTGCTGACGCGGCTGATAGAGAACACGGCGATCAGCAGTTCGCTCAAACCGTCTGTGTGGAAGCACATGCGACTGCACGGTGACGCTCATCAGGTCGATGAACATTCGACCGAATGGAAGCTGCTGCGCCAGTTGTTGCCAGAGGCGCTTGATCCCGAGGTGCGCGAGTTCCTTTTGCACCTGGACGCATTACCGGAGTGGGCCAGCGCGGAGTAAGCACTACCAATCGTGCAGAACGAACCTTACTGAAACCGCATGAGCCTCGACCAGAATCAACAGAAACAGCTTTTGGCCCTCAAGTCCGTTGTCCTCGATAAGTTCACCCCAGGGAATTGGACAGAACTCGGGATGCTGACGGGCTGTGTCGAAGAGGTCAGAAAGCATCCGCGCCTTATTCGCAGCCTTGGCTGGGGTGATCCAGACTACGAAGAACATGCTCTCAGTATGCTCTTGCTCATGGCTGGGCGTGATCCCGCCAACATGGCGATCATTGAGGATTACGTGCTGGGGAAAGGCGATGGCATTACGCTCCCGTCTTTAGACGGAGGGAAGAAGGTGCTTTTCAAGCCTAGCGTTTTCGAGGTGCCAGATGCCCCCGTGGACTCTTCCCTCGTGGCCGTGATGATGCCTTTCGACTCAGCATTCGTAGGGACTCATGCGGCTATCTCACGAGCCTGCACCGATGCCGGGATGAAGTGCCAGCGCGTCGATGATCTGTGGGAACACGCGACGGTGATCCAAGACGTGTTCTCGCTGATCTGGCGAGCCAGCATCGTCGTGTGCGATTTCAGCGGGCGGAATGCGAACGTGTTCTATGAGTGCGGGATCGCTCATACGCTGGGCAAGCCGGTCGTGCCGATCACGCAGCACAAGAGCGATGTGCCGTTCGATCTCCAACATCACCGCTATCTGCAATACCTCAACAATGTTGAAGGGCTGGCCCGCCTCCAGCAGGAATTGGCCAAGCGGTTGCGGACTCTGGCGGGAACGAGTCATTCGTTCGGCTTCGGCTGACCACCTGGAAAATACCTACGACGAAAATCGACCCAGCAATTCACTGAGTCGTCATTGCCTATTTTTCATCGGAAAGATGTGGGGTGCGGCAAGGATTTAACTTGCGGCTGAACTCGTATGAAGAGTGACTTCGGTCACTCTCGTGCGAATGGCCGCTTTGGAGAAGAAATGGATATGGCTGCCATAACCGAAATTGGGACGCAAAGCTAACAATGTGAGATCGATTTCTGGACGGGCCAAATCAGACCGCAAATCGCTTCTCGCACTGTGCCACAAATTGTGCCACAGATTGTGCCACACGCTTCAACCGGAAGCGTCGAAATGGCTGTTTTCTGGGCTTCTTCAGAAGCGGTCGAGAAAAGGTCGGGAATCCTCTCTCCCCGACCAATTTTCGTCGTCTTCGCCATACGGCCGAACAGGATCCTGCCTGTTCGAGACGATAAGCCGGGCCGGCGTGCGATGCGGCGCCGAGACATGGCCGAGCGGTGGCGATTGGCGATATCGCCAGCCTACTTCGGCCCGGATCTAAGCCATTGCTTCCATAGCGAACTTTAGGCGGGCGATGCGGGTTGCTCCGCAATGTGCGCTAGACGTTGGTTTCGAGGTTATTAACCTTGCGTCACCCATGCGGATGCAGCGCCGCCCCCCATCGTTTCAACAGGTACAATATGTCGCAACGTCACAAGGCCGGGGGTTCTGCGAACCTTGACAAGGTTCTCCAGCCACGAAATCTGCGTGACATCGGCTTGCTGGCGATCTGCTATTTCGTCGCGGGCTATATCGGCCTCTCACTGGCGGTGCCGCCGGGCTATGCGACGATCATCTGGCCCGCATCAGGCGTGGCGCTGTGTGCCCTGCTGCTGCGCGGCCCGGTTATCTGGCCCGGCATCTGGCTGGGGTCCTTCGCACTCAACGTCATGAACGGGTTCGACCGGGCCAATTTCGACAGTGCCGTGCCGATCATTGCCATCGCCGCGGTGGTCGCCGTCGCTGCAAGCATCCAGGCACTGGTGGGTCTGCGCCTGGCCCAGCGCTTCTCCGATAGTATCGAGCTTTCGCGTATGCGCCGGATGTGCATGGCGGTCTTGCTGGTGATCGTCCTGCCCTGTCTCATCGCCCCCACGATCGGGACGGGTATGCTTTTTGCGGCCGGCGCGATCGGTCCCGACATGGTGCTGGAGAACTGGCGTACCTGGTATATCGGCGATTTCTTCGGCGTGCTGCTGATCATCCCGATCCTCCTGCTGTCGCATCGCTCGCCGGTCGAAGTGCGGTGGCACGACCGCTCGCTGCAAGGCGCAAGCTCGCTGGTGGCGATCAGCCTGGTGACGACACTGCTGCTGACATTCTACGCATGGCAGTTCATCTCGGAGCGGGAATACGGGCAGGCCGAAGCCAATTTCGTGGCGATCGCAGACGAGACCGACAATGCGCTGCGGTACCGCCTTCAGATATACCAGCGTGCGCTAGAAGCCGGCGCAGCGTTCGTCGCCGTCAATGAAAGCGTGTCCCCGGCCGAGTGGCGCGAATATGTTGCCCAGCTCGACATGACCCGCGCCTATCCGGGCATGCGCGGCTTCGGCACGTTCGAATTTGTGTCCGCAGACGACCTGCCCGCCTTCCGCGACAATTTCATTCGCGAGTTCGGCGATCGCTTCGAAATCCATCCCGAAGTGATGCGCGACGAGCATTATGTCATCAACCGGATCGAGCCGCTGGAAAGCAACCTCGCCGCTCTCGGCCTCAACCTCGCGTTCGAGGAAGGGCGCCGCGACGCGATCGCGCTATCGAGGACATCCGAGGAACCGGTGCTCACTCGCCCGGTCGTGCTGGTGCAGGACGCAAAGCAGGGCGCGGGCTTCCTCCTGATGCGGCCAGTTTTCGACCGCGCCGGCGAACCGACCGGCAAATGGGTCTACGCCCCAGTCGTGGCGGAAGAGCTGGTCTCGGCGCTGACGCCCGGACAGGGCGATCAATTCGCGCTCGAGGTTTTCCACGGCGACGAGCCTGCCGCCGACGCTCTGCTGTTTTCGACCACGGCGAAGAATGCGGCGGCGAGATTTGTCGTGACGCGGACGGTCGAACTGGCAGGCCAGCCGATTTCACTGCGCTGGAGCAGCCTGACGCCCTTCGAACAGCGCAATTCGTCGAGCGCGCCGGCCTTGGTGCTGGGAAGCGGCATCCTGATCACGATCCTGCTGGGCCTGCTGCTCACGATATTCCTGCGCCGGGAAAGCGATGTCGTGCGCAAGGTCGAGGAAGCGACCGCCGAACTGGCAGAGCGCAACCGCATGCTCGAGATGGCCGAGGCAACCGCACATATCGGCCACTGGCACTTCGACCTGGTCAATGAGGATATTCGTTGGTCGGACGAAGTGTTCCGGCTGCACGGACTGGCGCCCGAGGAAGCACCGCCGCTCGACCGGGCGTTCGAATTCTACCACCCGGAAGATCGTCTGCGGGTCGAGGATACACTCGACCAGGCAATCGCGAGCGGCGAATCGTGCAGGTTCAAGGCGCGTATCCTGACCGCCGATGGCCAGACCAGGCATGTCGAGGTGATCGGCCGGGTCGACACTTGCGAAGGAGGCGAAGCCAGCGCCCTGTTCGGCGTGATGATCGACCGTACGCCCGAGACCCTGATGCGCGAACGCCTTACCGAGACGCTGGAAGAAGCCCGGGCGGCCGACAAGGCCAAGACCAGCTTTCTGGCCAATATGAGCCATGAAATCCGCACCCCGATGAACGGTGTGATCGGATTCACCGAGCTGGCGCTGAGCGAGGAAAAGGAACCGGCCCAGAAGCGGCGCCTGCAGATCATCGCGGATTCGGGCAACGCCATGCTCCGCCTGCTGAACGACCTGCTGGATTTTGCCAAGATCGAGGCCAAGCAGATGGCCATCGTCAGCGAGCCGACCGATCTGCGGCATACGCTGAGAAGCTGCCAGAGATTGATGGAACCGGTCGCGCAATCGCAGGACCTGAAACTGAAACTCGACATCGATCCGGCGCTTCCGCCAATGGTTCTCGTCGACAAGATGCGCTTCCGCCAGATCGTGCTGAACCTTGTCGGCAATGCGCTGAAATTCACGATGGAAGGCGAAGTCACGATCGCGGCATCGGTGGCCAGGCGCGCGTCCGAGCCGGGAGACAATATCGAGGTTACGGTGCGCGATACGGGCATCGGCATCGCTGCCGACCGGCTCGAAAGCATCTTCGAGAAATTCACCCAGGCCGACGATACGACGGCGAGACGCTTCGGCGGGACCGGCCTTGGTCTGCCGATCAGTGCGGAACTCGCCGAACTCATGGGCGGCGACTTGCGCGCCGAGAGCGAGCCGGGCGTGGGTTCTGCCTTCATCCTGTCGATCCCGCTCGAAGCCAGCGCCGCGCAGGTGGCGCAGCAGGCTGCGGAAGCGCCGTCCGGCGATTGCGGGCATGACGTGACGCTGCGTGTGCTGGTGGCCGAGGACAATCCGGTGAACCAGGAACTGACCATGGCGATGGTCGACAAGTCCGGACACGAATGCGAACTTGCACAGGATGGCCGCGAGGCGGTCGAGGCCGTGCTCAACGCCAAGCGCAACGGGAGCCCCTACGATCTGGTCCTGATGGATATGCAAATGCCCGAGATGGACGGGCTGGAAGCCACCAGGGCGATCCGCGCGGCGGGTTTCGATGGCGACACCCTGCCCATTATCGCGGTCACGGCCAATGCCTATGCCGACGACATCCAGCGTTGCAAGGCGGCCGGAATGCAGGCGCACCTCGCCAAGCCGCTGCGCCTGAAAGACCTGTGCGCCGCAATCGCGCACTGGTCGTCGCGTGTGGTAATCGAGCCGCGCAGCGAAGAAAACGCGATCGAAGAGGAAACCGATCCACGTTTGCGCATTATGTTCGATGAACGAAAGACCGCTGCGCTCGATGCGCTGGCTGCAGCGCTTGGCGAAAACGAAATTACCGAAGATCGGAAGAAGGAGGTAGCCAGCCTGTTGCACCAGATAGCCGGGGTCGCCGGTTATTTCGGACAAGCAGCGCTTGGCGAAACATGCCGTGAGTATGAACGGAAGATCCTCGCATCCCGGACCGATCGGGACAGCCGCGAACTGATGGAAACCATTCGCGGGCAGATATCGACGGTCGCGGCTGGCGCTTCGGCGGAAAGCTGAGCACTGCGAGGTTCTACGCATGGCCCGCCGCGGGAAACATGCCTTAGAATTGCCTTAATAATCATTCCTTATCCAATGAACGAGCCTGGAGCGATAGATGGCCGAAATACTGATTGCCGATGACGACCCCATTCTTGTCGAAATACTGAAGTTTCGGCTCGAGGGTGCGGGCCATTCGGTATCGGTCGCCAAGGACGGCGAGGAGGCATTGGCGATGGTGCAGTCCGGCGCGCCGCAGCTGATCGTGCTTGATTCCATGATGCCGATCCTCTCCGGTCCGGAGGTCCTTGCCCAGCTCAAATCCGACGAAGCGCTGCGCGACATTCCGGTGGTCATGCTCACCGCGCGCGACAGCGAGGCCGATATCGTCGCCGGGTTGAAAGGCGGCGCTGCCGAGTATCTGACCAAACCGTTCATCCCGCAGGAACTGCTCGTCCGCATCGAAGGCCTGCTCGGGTAATCCCTGTGGCCGGGGCCCGTATCCTTGTTGCCGCATCGGCCCTCATGGCGGCGCCGCTCGCCGCACAGCAACCGCTCGAAACGCGCAGCGAACAGGTGGAAGCCGCCGAGGCTGCGCGTTCCGCGAGCGACTTTGCGGAAGCACGGCGATTACTGCGCAGCCTGCTTGCCAACGCACCCGGCGATGCCGACCTGCTTCGCCGCCTCGCCATGACCGAGGCGGGCGATGGCAATCTGGACGAGGCTCTGGCGCTGGTCGAGCAGGCTTCCCAGCGCGCGCCTGCCGACCTCGATGTCGCGTTGGCGCGCGCCTATATCCTTTACTGGAACGGGCAGTACGACGCGGCCGAACAGGCCGTGGCCGGTATCGCCGCGCGTGCGCCCGACTATCCCGACCTCGCCCCGCTACAGGCGAACCTGCAGCGCCAGCGCGATGCAGGCGGCATTCGCTTGCGCGTGCTGTCGGCGTCCGCGAGCGTTTCCGATATCGCATTCGACAATCGCGGCAGCCAGACCTGGACCAGCCAGAATGTGGCCGTCGCGTTTGACGTGTCACAACGCTCCTCGATCACGCTCGCCCTCGCCCGGGAGGATCGCAATACCAAGGACACCCGTCTGTCGGCGCGCATCAACCGGCGGATCGGCACCGGTTTCTTGTATATCGCGGCCAGCATCGTTCCCGATGCCGACTTCCAGGAACGCTGGAGCCTTGCCGCGGGCGGCGAGGACCGGATTTCAGAACGCCTCACGGCCATTCTCGATACGCGTATCGCCGAATATGAAACGGGAACTATCCTCGCGCTGCAGCCGGGCCTGCGGTTCGACCTGGACGATGATTTCTCGCTGACTGCACGCGCGATCAATATCTTCGGAGGCGGCGACAGCTATCGGTTGGGTGGTTCCGCGCGGCTCGACTACCGCGCCGACAGCGGTCTGGCCCTGTTTGCGATCGCTGCGAGCTATCCCGATGTCGAGGCCGACGGCGTCAGACAGTTGCGCAGCGGTGCGCTTGGCGTGGCCGTTCCGCTGTCCGACCGCTTCACCCTGTCGGGCGCGACGAGCTACGAAGACCGCGAGAACAGCTATCGCCGCCTGTCCGGGACCCTGGCTTTGTCATACAGGTTCGGCACGCCATGATCGGGTACGGCCAGGTGGTGACCGGGACGGTGTTCCTTGCGGCGGCGATCGTGGTGGTATTCCTCATCCTCGTACTGCGTCGCTTCCTTTCAGAACGCTCGAAGGCGCAGCGCGATGAGCGCGATGCCGCCATTACTCGCAATTACCTCCACCGCGTGGCCGGGCACAGGGTAGACGATAGCGCGAAGTGGAGCCGCAGCGTGAGGCTCGCAGCGGTAACCCGCATCCTGCCGCTGCTGAAGGGCGGCGAAAGAGCGCGTCTGCTGCAGATCGCCGAACTCGACGGAGTGCTGGCCGAAACGCTGCGGCGCTCGCACAGCATGTTTGCAGCCGAACGGATTTCCGCCATCCATTTTCTCCAGCGGTTCGGAAGCGAGGTCTGCGTGGCCCGCTTGCGCCAGCTCATGGCGAATGATTCCCAATTCCGCGTGCAGCTAGAAGCGGCATTCGCGCTGGCCGCGAACAACGCGCTGCCGCCGCCTCGGGAGAGCCTGCGCATCCTGAATGCGCTTTCCCGGCAACCGACACGGCTCGATGTCGCGCTGCTGCGCGCGACGGCCCCGCTCTACCCCGCGCAGATGGTCCTTCTCCTCGAAGACGACTTGCCGAGCGAATGGCGCGCGCAGATCATCGACGCGATTGGCTGGTCGGGCGACATGGGGACCATCGACCTGCTCGAGCGTGCCGCAGCAGATCCCGACCCCGAAATTCGCCGGGCGGCGCTGCGCGCCTCCGCCAAGCTCGGCCATCCGGCGGCCGAACGCTGGATCCTGCCCGCGCTGAACGATCCGATCACATCGGTGCGTCTGCAGGCGATCGCGGCGAGCGTTTCGCTTGGCCTGCGCAGCGCCCTTCCCGTTCTGACGACGATGCGGAGCGATGAAGAACTCTGGATACGCTTGCGCGTCGAAGAGGCGTTCGAAAGGCTCGCGCCCGATCAGAACGCGGCTTTGCCGAAGGATGATGCCCGATGAGTTGGGAACAGTTTCAGATACTGGCGGCGAACGGAGTTATGTGGGTCGCCTTCGCATGTTTCATCATCGTTGCACTGCGCAACGGGATCAGCCTCATCCAGTTGTTGGTCGCGGCATGGGTCTTCGTGACCCGGGTCCGGCCGAGCGAAGGCGCCCGCGATTTGTGGCACCGCTATGCCGATCTCGCGCTGCCGATCACCGTCATCGCGCCTGCATTCAACGAAGAATTGTCGATCGTGCAGAGCACAAGGGCGCTGCTCGCGCTCGAATATCCCGAACACGAAATTATCATTGTCAACGACGGGTCAAAGGACTCCACACTGGACGTGCTGATTGAAGCGTTCGAAATGGAGGAGACCGAGCGCACGCAAATCGCCGCGCTGCAGGTAACCGAAGTCTACCGGACCTTCCATTCGCGGCGCTACCCGAACCTGCTCGTGGTGGACAAGGAGAACGGCCGCAGGGCCGATGCCGCAAACGCCGGGCTCGGCTTTGCGCGCACACCGCTGGTGTGCATCATCGATGCCGATTCGATCATCGAACCCGACGGGCTGCTGCGCGCAGCCGAGCCCTTCATGTATGACGACGGGAGGCTGGTCGCGGTCGGCGGGGCCATCCGCATAGCCAATGGCTGCACCATTCGCGGCGGTTCGCTGCAGAAGATCGGCATCGCCGACACCATGGTCCCCCGCTTCCAGGTAGTGGAATATCTGCGCGCCTTTCTGATGAACCGCGTCGCCAATGCGCATATGAACACGCTGATGCTCATCTCGGGCGCGTTCGGCGTATTCCGCCGGTCCACGCTCGTCGAAATGGGGGGGTATTATCACGATACCGTGGGCGAGGACCTCGAACTGGTGGTCCGCATGCACCGCCACCTGCGCGATCACAAGCGCGACTACCGGATCGACTTCGTGCCCGATATCGTCTGCTGGACCGAAGCACCCGCTGAACTCGACGGCCTCGACAACCAGCGGGCCCGCTGGCAGCAGGGCGCGCTGGAAACACTGCAGCGCCATCGCGGGATGATCCTCAACCCGCGTTATGGCCGCATCGGCCTGCTTGCCATGCCGCAAATCGTACTCGAAGACGTTCTCGGTCCGCCGGCCGAATTGCTCGGCTATCTCGTCCTGCCCGCCGCTGCGCTGCTCGGCCTGCTCGATCCGATGATGGCCGTGGCCTTTTTCTTCGTATCGGTCGTTTTCGGCTGCGTGCTCAGCCTTGGGACGCTGGCGCTGGAAGAACAACAGCTGCGGCGGACGCCGAGCGCGAAGGACCTGTTACGGCTGGGCGCCGCTGCGGTCCTCGAAAATTTCGGCTACCGCCAGATCAACATCTTATACCGCCTGGCCGGCTTCGGCCGCTACTTCCGCAACGACACGTCCTGGGCGGCGGTGCCCCGCGTTGGGCTGGGCAATAACTGAGCCTGATCGCCTGGCGATTACCCCGCGACAAAGCCCAGCGCCTTGGCCCCCATCCACAGGCCCATGCCGATCATGAACAGGTTCTCGGTCAGCGAAACGAACCCAAGCGGGACATTGCTGTTGCCGCCCACGCAGGCGCATTTGAGTTCGCGCTTGTCGACATAGACCGCCTTGAACACGCTCACTGCGCCGACGGTACCGATGAAGAGCGCCACGGGGACCGAGATGATCGGCAACACATGCGCCACCATCAGGATACCTGCGAGTGCTTCTCCAAACGGATAGATATATCCGTAGCGGACCCACCGGCGTGCAAGCAGGTCGTAATTCAGGAACATGGTCGAAAAGCTGCGCAGATCCTGTAGCTTCTGAATGGCGAGCAGCGCCATCGAAAGGCTGACGAACCATTCCGCCGCCTGCACGGTGAAAACCGTTTCGAAGACATACCAGCTGATCGCCAAGGCGAGCATAAAAGCGACGCCGAATATGGCGAGAACCGGCTGGTAGCTTGTCTCGCCCTCTTTGGGCTGGCTGCGGGACTTGCCCAGATATTCGCGCAGGTCGTCGTAGCCACCGATCCGCTGCCCATCGATAAAGGTCTGCGGCGTGGTCGCGACATCGTGCTCGGTCTTGAAGGCATCGGTTTGGGCGCGCGTCTCGAGATGGTGGTCCTCGACCGCGAAGCCCTCGCGCTTCAGCAGGTCGACCGTCTTCAGGCCATAGGGGCACAGATGGCCCGGCATCACCATCCGGTAGACTGTCGCGGTCTTAGTGTTCACGAGGCGCCGCCCGGATAGCTGGACCAGACCTTGCGGCCATCAGGCCCGAAAGCGATGACCTGATAGGCCTGCCGGTGATCGCCATGTTCCATACCCGGCGATCCGACGGGCATGCCTGCGACCGCGAGCCCGGCAACGCCCTCGGGGCGTTCCGCCAGCAGGCGTTCGATATCGGCGACGGGCACGTGCCCTTCGATCACATAGCCATCGACGACAGCGGTATGGCACGAAAGCAGATCCGCGGGCACGCCGTGTGCGGCTTTCACCGCTGCCATATCGGCATGATTGACCGCCTCGACATCGTGTACCCCGCCGCGCTCTACATGCCCGGCCCAGGCGAGGCAGCAGCCGCAATTGGCATCGCGGTACATGGTCAGGCTGGCCGCCTGGGCAGCGCAGGCGGTCAATGCCGCCCCCAGAGCGAGCGAACCCGCCAGCGTCCGGCGAGAAAGCGCCGATCCGAGCGATGAAATCATGTGTGTTCTCCTTGGTCTCGAACCGCGCTCACCGTTTCGCCTTTTCGAACAGCGTCACCAGTTCCTCGAACTTTTCGCGCTGGTCGTCGGCATTGCCGCTGGCGATGGCCTCGGCGACGCAGCAGGCGGCGTGATCCTTCAGGACCTGCGTTTCCACCTTTGCCAGCGCGGACTTGATCGCCTGGATTTGGTGCAGGATGTCGATGCAATAGCGATCGTCCTCGACCATCTGGGCGACGCCGCGAACCTGACCCGCAATGCGGTTGAGCCGGTTGATCCCTGCCTTTTTCGCTTCGGCCATTCCGTCGTCCTGTCAAAATACCCTATGGGGGTATATATCGGTTCGACCGCAGGTTCAATTGGAAGCAGTTTCGCATGTCCACTCTTTCCCGCCGCCACCTCATCAAGAGCACCGCCGCGCTTGCCGCCGCCAGCGCGCTGCCCCTGCCAGCGTGGGCGAAAGGACAGTCGCTTTCCCACGCCAAGAAAGGGTTCGGCGAGGTTTCCGGGGAGGATATCGAGCTTGCCATCGGCAATCACCATTTCGCCACCGGCAACCGCTCGGGACATGCCGTGGCGGTAAACGGGACGATTCCCGGGCCGCTGGTGCGGTTGCGCGAAGGCCAGCAAGCGCGGCTCCACGTCACCAACACGCTCGCCGAGGACAGCTCGATCCACTGGCACGGCCTGCTCGTCCCGTTCCAGTTCGACGGTGTTCCGGGGGTGAGCTTTCCCGGTATCCGTCCCGGCGAACGGTTCACCTACGACTTCCCGATCCGCCAGGGCGGCACCTATTGGTGGCATTCGCACTCGGGATTGCAGGAACAGGCCGGTCACTATGGTCCGATCATCGTCGAAAGTGCCGACCCCGATCCGCGCTACGACCGCGATTACGTAGTGCTGCTCAGCGAATTCACGCCGCTCCATCCGCATGACATCATGCGCAAGCTGAAGGTCGGCGAACACTATTTCCAGCGCGACATGCTGACTGCAAGCGAAGGCACCATGCCCGGCGCCATGCGCCGCATGTGGGGCAAGATGCGGATGAACCCGCGCGATATCTCCGACGTGACAGGCAGCACCTATACCTTCCTCATCAATGGCCACGGGCCGCAGGACGATCTGCAGTTCGCGTTCGTTCCGGGCGAGCGCGTGCGCCTACGGGTCATCAACGGGTCGGCCATGACCTTCTTCAATCTGCGTATTCCCGGCGTTCCGATGACGGTGATCCAGGCCGACGGCCAGGACGTGGACGAAGTCGAAGTCGATGAATTCCAGATCGGTGTGGCCGAGACATACGACGTCATCGTCAGTCCGCCCGCCGGCAGCCATGCCATCGTTGCCGAGGCTATGGACCGCAGCGGTATGGGCATCGCCAGCCTGACCAGTCACAAGGGGCATATCGCCACCCCGCCCCCCCTGCGCCAGATCCCCACGCTGACCATGGCGGACATGGGGATGATGGACCATTCCGCGCATTCCGGAAGCGGAATGGCGAGCATGGAGGGCATGGACCATTCGATGCGCGACACATCGGCGTTGCCCGCCGATGTCGAAGCGGGGCCCGGCGTGGACATGGTCGCCCCCATGCCGATGGACCGGATGGACTTCCCCGGGCTCGGGCTGGATACGGTCAGCCACCGCGTGCTGCGCTACACCGATCTCAGGGCCCGCCGGATGAACCCCCACCGCGAAATCGACCGCGAAATGGAAATCCATCTTACCGGCAATATGGAACGCTACATGTGGTCGTTCGACGGCCGGAAGTTCACCGCGGTCACCGACGATCCGATCCGTTTCGGCTATGATGAACGGGTTCGCGTGAAGCTGGTCAACCAGACGATGATGGCGCACCCGATCCACTTGCACGGGCACTTTTTTGAACTCGTCAACGGTGCTGACCACATGCACCAGCCGCTCAAGCATACCGTTGTGGTGCAACCCGGCGGAACCGCCACGTTCGACCTCACCGCCAACGAACCGGGCGACTGGGCCTTTCACTGCCACCTTCTCTACCACATGCATGCGGGCATGATGCAGGTGGTGACCGTGCGGCCGTTCCCCGAAGGAGCGGAAGCATGAGGCGCGCCGCACTGCTAGCCGGGGCCATGCTGATGGCCGCGCCGCTCGCCGCGCAGGACCATGCGGAGCACGGGAAAAACGCCGGGACGCAGCCGCAAATGGACCACTGCGCGATGGGACACCTGCCGCCCGAACAGTGTCCACCGAAAGAAGGCGACCCGCCGGCGGAGACCATGGACGACCCGATGGCGGGGATGGATCATGGCGCGCACCGGGGCATGGCGGAAAAGTCGGCTCCCGGCGCGGCGCCCGAAGATGCCTTGCCTCGGCGTGCGCTCGAAGGGCCGCAGCATGCCGCCGACGCGATCTGGGGCAGCGCGGCCATGGCGCCCGCCCGCCGCCAGCTCGCGCGCGAGAACGGCGGCATGGTCACGGGCAAAATCTTCGTCGAACGGCTCGAAGCCCGGCTTGCGACCGATGGCGCGGAGGACGGCTATGTCTGGGATGCCCAGGCCTGGTATGGCGGCGACATCAATCGCTTCGTGCTCAAGACCGAAGGCGAAGGCGAGATCGGCGGCGCGCTGGAGGATGCGGAGATCCAGGCGCTCTACAGCCGCGCTATCGGCCCCTTCTTCGATCTGCAAGCGGGCGTCCGCTTCGATCCCGAACCCGACGCGCGCACGCATTTGGTGGTCGGCGTGGCGGGTCTTGCGCCCTACATGTTCCATGTCGACGGAGCGCTGTTCCTGTCCGACCGGGGCAAGCTGACTGCGCGGATCGAGGCCGAATACGACCAGAAAATCACGCAGCGGCTCATTCTTCAGCCCCGTATCGAGGCCGAGTTCGCCGCGCAGGACATTCCTGCACGCGAGATCGGTGCAGGGATCACCAAGATCGAACCCGGGCTCAGGCTACGCTACGAGATCGTTCCCGAATTCGCACCCTACATCGGTCTCGAATATGAAGCGAAAACGGGCGAAACCGCCGACATCGCGCGCCTTGCGGGGGAAGACCCCGATGGCCTGAAAATAGCGCTTGGTTTGCGCGCCTGGTTCTAGGCGCGCAAACCGGTGCCCGAGGTGAGACACGCGCTCACCTCGCGCGCCAGACCGGCCTGCCCCGCCTTACTCGGCCGGTGATGCGGTCCGGGTCCACCCGGAACGGTAGCGGTCGAACCAGGCGAGAATCGCCGCAGCCTTGGCGGCCGATTGCGACGGCCTCGCCGCAATGCTGCCGTGGCTGGCGCCGGGCACCTTGACCAGAGCGGTAGGCACGCCGCGCAGCCGCAATGCGGTGTAATACTGCTCGGATTCGCTGACCGGCGTGCGGTAGTCCTCGCTGCCGACCACCACCAGCGTGGGCGTTTCCACCTCGCCAACGAGCGAAAGCGGCGACAGACGCCAGTAGGTCTCGGGGTCTTCCCAGGGCTGTGCGCCGATCCAGTAACGGCCGAAAAACGCGGGACCGTCGGCGGTCAACGCCTGCGTGGTCCAGTTGATCACGGGCTTCTGCGTGGCGGCAGCCTTGAACCGGTCGGTCTTGCCGACGATCCAGCTGGTCAGCACGCCGCCGCCCGATCCTCCGGTAACGAACAACTGGTCGGGATCGGCAATCCCCAGCGCGATCGCACGGTCGACGATCGACATGAGATCGAAATAGTCATTGCCCGGATAGGCCTTGTCGATCTCGTTGGCGAAGTCTTCCCCATAGCTGGTCGAACCGCGCGGATTGGCCGACAGAACAGCATAGCCGGCAGCGGCATAAAGCTGGTTGTCGGTCGAGAAATGCGGGCCGTAGGCGGCGAAGGGTCCGCCATGGATTTCCAGGATCAGCGGCACACGCTGGCCTTCGGTATAGCCCGGCGGCAAGGTCAGCCACCCCTCGATCTCGAGCCCGTCATGGCTCGACGGCACCGCGATCCGGCGCACTTCGCCCAGCGTTTTCACCGCGCGAAGCGAGCGGTTGAGATCGGTCAGTATCCGAGGGTCGCCGCCGCGTTGCAGGCCGACTTCCGCCGGGCGCGTGGCCGTGCCCACCGTAAAGGCAATCGCGTCGTTTTCCGAAACCGAAAAGCTGCCACCGGTATAGGGCCGATCGAGCCCCCCGCCCGAGACGCCCTCGACCACATCGCGCACCGAGCCATCGAGACCGATACGCGCGACGCGGGTTTCCCCGCTGATATCATATTGCGCGTAGATCGCGCGGCCGTCGGCATCCCACCGGATACCTGCAGGGCTGTATCCCCATTCGGCGGTCAGATTGCGGACGCTTCCGCCACTGCGGTCCATGACATAGAGGTCGTCATCCTCATAGGCGCGCAGGGCATCGTCGAAGCCGAGATAGGCCACCAGTCGGCCGTCGGGCGATGCGACCGGGCTATGATCGGGGCCGTCCCGATCGGTCAGCTGGGTCACTGCGCCACTCGCCACATCGAGCGCGTAGATCTCGCCCTCGACGGGATCCTCTTCCCAGTCCGCGCGCCGGTTGGCACCGAAATAGATCGTCGATCCATCGGACGACCAGCTGAGCGGGCCGCCGTCGTGATACCGCCCGTAAGTCAGCTGCCGCGGCGCACCGCCGGTTGCCGGAACGAGGAACGTCTTCTGGAAACCGGGCTCGACATACCCCTGCCCGTCGGCGCGATAGGTCAGCAGGTCGCGGATCTCGAGCGGTTCGGCCCAGTCGGCGCCTTCCGGCTTGTTCGCCGGCGCCGATCCCAGCTTGGGCCCCTCGTCCTTGACCTTCATAGTGTAGGCAATCGAACGGCCGTCGGGGGCCCAGGCGATGCTCGACGGGCCCGTCGGCAGGCCGGTCAGGCGTATGGCCTCGCCGCCATCCAGCCATTGCACCCACAGCTGCGCCCCGCCCGCTTCGGTCGACGCATAGGCAAGACGGTCGCCGCTGGGCGACCAGCGCGGGCTGAAGGCATCGCCATTGCGCCCGGCGAGCGGCGTTTCGCGTCCGGTGCGGGTGTCGATCAACCAGATCGAGCTGACGGCGCGGTCGGACATGATGTCGTTCGTCCGGCGAACATAGGCGATATGGCGGCCATCAGGGCTGATCTGCGGGTCGGCCGCAATCGCGATGTCGAACAGATCGGCGCCGGTGAAACGGCGTTCGGGCCCGGTGCGGTCGCTGCCCATTGCCGCACCCGTCATGGGCGCCGCGCGCTGGTTTTCGACACTTCGTGCCGGTGCGTCCTGCGGCGCGGGTTCAGCTTGCTGTGCCAGCACGCTGCCCATCGGTATTGCCAGCAATGCGATCCCCGTCGCCAGCCTGCCTATCGCCATCTCGTCAATCCTCTCGCTCACGGTTCGACCGATCTGTCGCCTTGCGGCGGAGCGCAGTCAATGTGTCATCTTCGACAGTTAGACCCGGTTGCCTCGCCTGCGTCACCGGCGCAGAGTGAGCGAGATGCGGAAAAATTGGCCGCGCAGCAAAATCGCGCCCGAGCAAGAGCAGGATCGAGGACCGAGATACCATGCATATCGACCGACGAAACTTTCTCGGCGCAACGGGCACAGCCTTTGCGGGACTGCTGCTGAACGGCTGCACGAGACAGGCATCTCCGTTGGCCGCTTCGGGAAGCGGCTTTACCGACTATGGCCCGCTGATCCCCGATCCCGCAGGGATGCTCGACCTGCCGCGCGGCTTTTCCTACCGCCTGCTGTCGCAGCTCGGCACGCCGATGGACGACGGCGGGACCGTCCCCGACAAGGCCGACGGCATGGGCTGCCTGCCCTTGGGGCGCGACGAGCTGGTGCTCATCCGCAATCACGAGCTCGTACCGAGCGACGAAGCGGGCGGCACGCCGGCCGCAGGTTATGGCACCTATGAAGGAGCGATCGTGCCGGGGGGCACGACCAATATCGTGCTCGATGCGCATACGCTGGAAGTTAAACGCGAGTTTCGGACACTAGCGGGGACCATCCGCAATTGTTCTGGCGGGATCACGCCATGGGGAAGCTGGCTGACCTGCGAGGAAGCCCCCGTGGGACCCGGCGAGGGCCTCGCGCAAAGTCATGGCTGGGTGTTCGAAGTTCCCGCTTCGGCAACCGGGCTTGTCGAGCCGGTGCCGCTCACCGCAATGGGCCGGTTCAACCACGAGGCGGCTTGCGTGGATCCCGTGACCGGTATCGTCTATCTGACCGAGGATCGCGGCGACAGCGTACTGTATCGTTTCCTCCCGGCAGTTCCGGGCAATCTGCGCGCAGGCGGACACCTGCAGGCCATGGTGGTCGAAGGCTTGGCCGATACGCGCAACTGGGCAGGCCCGGCCATGGCCGTTGGCACGCGCCATGCGGTGCGCTGGATCGACTGCGAGAATGTCGAGGCACCGCAGGACGATCTGCGTCACCGCGCGGCGGCGCGAGGCGCGGCGCTGGTCGCACGCGGCGAAGGCATTCACATGGGGACCGACGCATTGTTCGTCTGCTCGACCAATGGCGGGCAGCGCAAGCTGGGCCAGATTTTCCGGCTTGTTCCGGGCCGCGGAACAGCCGCGGATACGATCGAACTGTTCTTCGAAAGCGAGCGCGAGGACCAGTTCAACTACGGCGACAACCTGACCGTCGGCCCCAATGGCCATCTGATCGTCTGCGAGGACCAGTACACCGACGTGGTCGACAACCATTTGCGCGGCATCACCCCGGATGGGCGCGCCTATCCCTTTGGACGCCTGCGGATGCAGACCGAACTTGCCGGCGGATGCTTCTCCCCCGATGGCAGATGGTTCTTCGTCAACGCCTACTCGCCCACCCGCACCCTGGCCGTCACCGGGCCATGGGCGGCCTGAGGACCGGTTCGAACCACCCACGGCCGGGGCATGCAGCCCGGTTTCGGCAAATCCGCTGGCCTCGCGGTATCGTAGTCCCGTGAGCGGCGCCCTGCGGCATCCGCGCAGCGGCCAAAAGCCGTGGGAGACAATTTCTCGGACCCCTCCCCGCGGCGAGGCATTGTCCTACCATGCAAGCACAACAAACCACCTCCCACAACGATGGGCCGCCTTGGAATATCATCACCAACGGGGGCCCGGTCGTGGCCACTGCCATCCACGCCGGGCATGTCGTCCGTGACGAGCTGGCGCCCTATCTCGCGATTGATCCCGAAGACCGCCGGCGCGAGGAAGACCCGCTTACCGACTATTTCCTGTCACTGAGCGACAACCTCGTCCGTGTGAACCGCTCACGCTTCGAATGCGACATGAACCGCCCCCGCACGGGCTGCATCAGCCCGGATCCGGCAGATACCTGGGACCTGAAGATCTGGCAGGATGGGCTTCCCCAAGGCCAGATCGAAACTTCGCGCCAATTGCACGATCGCTTCTATGCCGAGATGCGGACGCTGTTCGACCGTTTGCTCGACCAGCACGGCCGGCTTCTGGTGCTCGATCTTCACAGCTACAACCACCGCCGCGACGGGGCAGAGGCCGAAGCGGCGCCGGTCGAGGAAAACCCCGATATCGATATCGGAGCAACAACGCTCGACCGCGGGGTATTCGGCGATCTTCTGGGGCGCTTCACCGAGGAGCTCGGGCGACACACGATGCGCGGCAATGCGCTGCAGATCGGCGAAAATGTCCGCTATCCCGATGGCGGGAACTTCCCCGAATGGCTGTTCGAAACCTATGGCAAGCGCACCTGCGTCATCACCCTTGAATACAAGAAAATATTCATGGACGAATGGACGGGCACGCTCGACATCGGCGCGGCGCAGGATCTGCGTACCGAGCTGATGCATGCGCTCGGCGTGGCCCGCACGGAACTGGCCAAGCTCAACCGATGAGCGATGACATCGAATTTACCGCAACGGCCCGCGAAACGGACCGGGCGCTGGCACGGATCGACGGCCGGATCGACTGGCTGTCCTATCTCACGCCGACAAACCTCGACGCGGTCGCCGAAGGTTTTCGCGACAGCGGGTACAAGGTGCTGCCCGAACTGGAATACCCGCCGATCCCCGACGATCTCGGGGCGTTGCGCTCCCAACTGCTCGACCTCCCGATGCGACAGCTTGGCAATCTCGATATCGAGGCGCTGCTGATCGAAAAGCAGCGCGAACTCGACCGGCAGATCGAACTGGTCCGCTTGCGCGGCCGCGACGGCTTCACCATGGCATCGATCGACCTGTTCGGCGATGTCGATGCGGCCCTGTTGGCGGTAGCCGAGAAAGTGCTTGAAGAGGTGCCGATCCGCGACCGGCCAACCGCCCAGCGCGTCGATGCGCAGGCATTCATGGCAGCCGCACGCGAGGCGATGGACAGCTACCGCGCGAAAGATCCGCGCTTCGATTTCGAAGTGGTGGAGGAAACCACGCCGGGCACCCACATCTTCACAGCGGCGGGCAATCTGCATGTCGCCTTCGACTATACTTGTCCGCGCAACCGCGTCGAACCGCTGATCCGCCATGAAGTCGGCACCCATACGGTGACGCGGTTCAACGGTCGCTGCCAACCGCTCAGCGTGCTCGAATGCGGGCTTGCCGATTATGATGCATTGCAGGAAGGCATCGCCGTTCTGGCAGAATACCTCGCCGGCGACATGCCGCCGTCACGCCTGCGGGTCCTGGCGGCGCGCGCGGTGGCTGCCCGCATGGCAATCGATGGCCGGCCTGCAAGCGAGATATTCGCAAAGATGCGCGAAGAGTATCACCTGCGTAGCGAAACCGCATTCGACACCACCGTCCGCGCATTGCGCGGTGGCGGCATGACCAAGGACGCGTTGTACCTGCATGGGCTGGTCGACCTGCTCGCCTATTTGGCGGGCGGCGGATCGACGGAATTCCTCTTCATCGGCAAGTTCGCGCTCAAGCAGCGGGCACTGCTGGAGCGGCTTCTCGACGACGGCTTCCTGCAACCGCCCGCAATCGTGCCCGATGAATTTGCGGCACCGCCAGCCAAAGACCCCATTTCACCAATTCGGCAAATGCGCGTCGAACAATTCTACACGGAAAGCACCGCAGCATGAAACTCGCATTTGTCGTCAATCAGATCGAGACCGAACAGGCCGATTACACCACCATCCGCCTCGCTCGGAAGGCCGCCGCCCGCGGGCACGAACTGGCCTTCTTCGGGCTGGCGGATTTCATCTACGAATCCTCGGGGCGGATCTGCGCAATGGCAAGCGTGCCCGAGCCGGGAGACTATGCTGATGACGCCGCCTATCTCGACCACCTCCAGAACGACGCTCCGGAAAAGCGTATCGTGGTCGAGGATTACGACATCGTCATGCTACGCAGCGACCCGGCCGACGAACTGACCACGCGGCCGTGGGCGCCGCCGTCGTCGCTGCTGTTCGCGCAGCTTGCGGCCGCGCACGGCACGATCGTGCTCAACGATCCGAGCCATCTGACCGACGCGCAGAACAAGACCTATTTCCAGCATTTTCCCGAGGAAGTGCGCCCGGCCACCTGCATCACGCGCCACGCCGACGAAGTCAGCGCGTTTCTGGAAGAACATGACGGCAAGGGTGTGCTCAAGCCATTGCAAGGTTCGGGCGGACAAGGAGTCTTCATTGTCGACAAGAAGAACCGCCAGAACCTCAACCAGATCATCGAATCGATCACTCGCGATGGCTATGCGATCGTGCAGGAGTACCTCCCTGCTGCAGCCGAGGGCGACCTTCGCGTCATCACGCTCAACGGGCGTCCGTTGCAAGTCGACGGCACCTTCGCCTCGCTGCGCCGCTCGAGCACGACCGAAGATCATCGCTCGAACCTGTCGGCGGGGGGCAAGGCCGATCTCGAACAGCCCGACGAGGCGGCGATGCGCGCGGCCGAGATGTGCGCGCCCAAGCTGATAGACGATGGCATGTATCTGGCCGGGCTCGATATCGTCGGAGACCGGATGATCGAAGTGAATGTCGATAGCCCTGGTGCGCTCAGCTATATGGAAGACCTCAGCGGGGTCGATTTCAGCGGCGCGATCATCGACGATCTCGAACGCAAGGTGCGACTAAGGAAGAATTACAGCGGCACGCTGAGCAATCGGCATCTCGCGGTCGTCTGACCTGCAGGTGAGGTGAAGGTCGCCGGTCAGAGGCCGATCTTCACCCCCGCCCAGACAGTCCGCGGGACGCCGAGATCGATCGATCCGCTCTGGTTGCGGGTGATGATGGTCTCGTCGGTCAGATTCTCGCCGCGAAGCACCAGCGCTACATCTCGAAGCAGGGGTATCTGCGCGTAGGCATCCAGCGTGGTCGCGGCTGGAAGGATGTTGGTTTCGCGATCGTCCTCGAACTGCGCACCGACATGACGGATCGTGGCCGAAAGCAGCCAGGCTTCTGCCGGGCGCCAGGCAAGCGATGCCCCGCCGACAAAACGCGGCGTCTGCGACGGACGGTTTCCGTCGAGCACTGCAGCAAATCCCGAACCGCGCGCTTCGGCATCCGTCCATGAAGCCGAAGCATCGAAGGAGAACCGCCCGACATTCGCGGATGCGGCGGCTTCGAGGCCGCGCGCACGGATCGCGTCGATATTGCGGCGCTGACGCAGATTGGTGCCCAGCGTGACGTTGGCCACCGCATTCTTCACCCGGTTGTCGAAGGCGATCAGCGACAGTTTGACGCCCGATGACGGCGTGAGATCGACACCCGCCTCGAACCCTTCGAGACGCTCGTTCTCGAGGGCGGCATTCGCTTGCGTGACGACGGGGAAAACCACGAAGGGGCGGTACAATTCGTTCAGTGTCGGCAGCCGCAAGCCCGAATAGGCTGCGGCACGAAGGGCGATCAGCGGGTTCGCCCGGTACAGCAATCCTCCACGGAACGAGGCATCCCAGCCCGACCGGTCCGGATAGCCGGCATCGATCTGCAGCGTGCCCGCAGCGTCGCGCTCACGGTAGAACCCGTCACGGATGGTCCAGCGATCGAGCCGCGCGCCCGCGGTCAGCACCATTGCCCCCAGGGTCCAGTCATCCTCGATAAAGAAACCGAGATCGGTGTTGGTCCCGCCCGCCTGCCGGCGCGCAGTGACGTTACCCGAAAAGGCGCTGATAGCGGTTTCGAACAATTCGCCCTGCGCATTGCGATAGTCCACGCCCAGCCGCAGCACATGCGCATCGCCCACCGGGGGCCGCAGTTCGAACTTGCCCCCCAGCCCCGTCGCAGGCGTGTTGCGCTGGTCGAGCACGGGGACGAAGCGGCTCGAGCTGACGACGATATTGGTGAAGTTGCGTGCCTGGATATAAGCAAGCGCATCGAAGGCCCAGGCGCCGCGGCCAACCAGTCGCACGCTGGCATCCTGTCCCTCGATCGTGCTGTCGGCCCATTCGAACCGCAGAGTGCGTTCGTCACGGTAGGCCAGTCCCCGGACCTGCAGTTCCACATCGCCCGACACCGGGGCCACGCCGCGAATCTGGACCGACCAGCCGTCGAATGCGGCGCGCGCGCTGAGCGGAACGCGGTCCGCCTCGGGCGTGGTGAAGAATCCCTTTCCGCGGTCCCAGCGCCCTGACGCCACGACGAAACCGCTGCCGAGCTGCGCGCCGGTGCTGGCCGACAGTTCGGTTTCGCCGCGGTCATTGGCAAGCGCTTGCCCGGTGAAGCCGCCCAGCGAGTCCATACCGGCGCTCTCCAGCTCGATCGTCCCTGCCAGCGCGCCCGCACCGAAGGGCCCGGATCCCCCGCCCCGCGTTACGCGCACCTGCGCCAGGCGCTCGGGCGCGATAGCACTGAAGGGGATATAGCCGAAGAACGGATCGCTCATCGGCACACCGTCGAGCAGCACCAGCGCGCGGCTGGTCGCATTGCCGCCCAGCGCACGCAGCGTCGCGCCCTGTGCCGAAGCATTGGCAGAACGGCTGTCCGAACGGCGGAATTGCTGGAAACCTGCGACCGCGCTCAGCGCATCCTCGATCCGGCCCGAGGGTACCGACACCAGCTGGTCACGGTCGATGACCTGGGTATCGTAGGCCGGCGCAGCGGGTGTCTCCTCCAAACCGCTGCCGGTCACGACGATCACAGGATCATCCTGGGCGAATGCTGGGGTAGCGGCGCACAGCGCCAACGACAGGCCGGTACCGGCCATCAAGCTGCGAAACAGGGTCATGGGGGGCGCCGTAACCGGTGGAATGCCGAATTGCGAGGCCCGACTAACCGTTTGCAGCATCGCGCCGAATGCCTAGAGATACACACACAAGAGGGAGAAATGCGGCATGACTGAGGCAGAGGATCGTTCGGGCTGGGTCAAGCGTCCCATGGCGGCCATTGAGGGTACCGGTTGTACGCTGGAAGATTACCAGGCGCTTTACGCGCGCAGCATCGAGGACAGCGATACGTTCTGGGCTGGCCAGGCCGATCGGCTCGACTGGATCGAGGACCCGACCGTGATCGCCAACTGGTCCTACGATCCGGTATCGATCAAGTGGTTCGACGACGGCGTGCTCAACATCTGCCACAATGCGGTCGATCGCCATGTCGCGGCGGGCCACGGGGCCAGCACCGCGCTGATCTTCGAGCCCGACGATCCGGCAGGTGAGGTGCGCCGGATCACCTATGCCCAATTGCAGGCCGAAGTGATCCGCATGGCCAACACCCTGCGCAAGATGGGCGTGACAAAGGGTGACCGGGTGACGATCTACATGCCGATGGTTCCGGAAGGCGCCTTCGCCATGCTCGCCTGCGCGCGGATCGGGGCGATCCATTCGGTCATTTTCGGCGGCTTCAGCCCCGAAGCGATCGCAGGGCGGGTCGAGGACTGCCGCAGTGACTGGATCGTGACCGCCAACGAGGGGCTGCGCGGCGGCAAGCGCATTCCGCTGAAGGCCAATGTCGATGCCGCGCTCGACAAGGTTTCGGTCAAGGCGGTGCTGGTGCTGCGCCATACCGGGGGCGAGGTGGCCATGACCGGCGGCCGCGACCACTGGTACCACGAACTTTCTGCCGACGTCGCAGCCGATTGCCCCTGCGAACCGATGCAAGCGGAAGACCCGCTGTTCATCCTCTACACCTCGGGGTCGACCGGCAAGCCCAAGGGCGTGCTGCACACGACGGGCGGCTATGCGGTCTGGACCGAGACCACCTTCCGTCACGTATTCGATTACCGCGAAGGCGAGGTTTTCTGGTGTACCGCGGATATCGGCTGGGTCACCGGGCACAGCTATATCGTCTACGGTCCGCTGCTCAATCGCGCGACCGCGCTGATGTTCGAAGGGGTGCCCAATCACCCCGATCACGACCGTTTCTGGCAGGTCTGCGAAAAGCACCAGGTCAATATCTTCTACACCGCGCCCACGGCCATTCGCGCACTGATGCGCGAGGGCGAAGGGCACGTGACGAAACACGACCTGTCGTCGCTGCGCCTGCTGGGCAGCGTGGGCGAGCCGATCAATCCGGAAGCCTGGCGCTGGTACCACGACACTGTCGGCAAGGGCGAACTGCCGATCGTCGATACCTGGTGGCAGACCGAAACCGGCGGCGTGATGATCACCACCCTGCCCGGCGCGCATGACATGAAGCCGGGCAGCGCCGGACGCCCCTTCTTCGGCATATGCCCGCAGCTGGTCGATGCCGAGGGCGAGGTGCTCGACGGCGCGGCGGAGGGAAATCTGTGCATCACCCGCAGCTGGCCGGGACAGGCGCGCACGGTATACGGTGACCACGACCGCTTCGTGCAGACCTATTTCAGCACCTATTCCGGCAAGTATTTCACCGGCGATGGCTGCCGCCGCGACGAAGATGGCTATTACTGGATCACCGGCCGCGTGGACGATGTGATCAACGTGTCGGGGCACCGCATGGGCACGGCGGAAGTCGAGAGCGCGCTGGTCCTCCATCCCAACGTCTCCGAAGCCGCGGTGGTCGGCTTCCCGCACGACATCAAGGGTCAGGGAATATATTGCTACGTCACGCTCAATGCCGATGTCGCGGAGAGCGAAGACCTGACCGCCGAACTGCGCGCGCATGTGCGCAAGGAAATCGGCCCGATCGCGACACCCGACCATCTCCACTTCACTCCCGGCCTGCCCAAGACCCGCAGTGGCAAGATCATGCGGCGGATCCTGCGCAAGATTGCCGAGAACGATCACGGGGCGCTGGGCGACACCTCGACGCTGGCCGACCCCGGCGTGGTCGATGCGCTTGTTGAAGGCCGCCGGAACCGCTGAATGCGTTGCCGCGTGTGGTTCCCCCGCATGTAGCGTTATCGCACGATTAACCAGCCGGGGCGCATAAATTGCTCATGGAAGCGGGCCTTGCATCATGTGGTTGGTAAAGCACGTTGCGGCGCGCACGCAGGGTTCGGACTGGCGGGGTTATTTCCTGATCGGCTGCGTCGCCGTGCTGGCCCTGCTGCTGGCGGGCGCCAGCTGGAGCGCCCGGCAATCCTCGATCGAGCGCACCGCGGCAGAACAGCGCCAGGATCAGACGTTGCAGGTCCTGCTCGAAACCGACCACCTGCGCTCGGCAGCGCTGCAGCAGGTGCGCGGCGGTCGCGACTATCTGCTGACCGGGAGGCCTGCCTTTCTCGAGCCTTTCAACGAGGGTCGCCAGGCCGCGGCTTCGGCGCACGAACGACTGACTGCGCTGATCGGCGACAATCGCGACCAGTTGCTGCGGACCCGCGCACTGGCAATCGATCTGGCGCATCTGAACATGGTCATTGATGCGATGATCAAGCTGGCCGACGAAGGCCGTCAGAGCGACGCGATGCGGATCATGCGAAGCGGGAGCGACCGCGATGCAATCGAGGCAATTACCCGCACTCTCGATGCGATCCAGGCGAGCGAGCGCGAAGCGCTGGCGGCGTCCTCGCGTGCAGCGCAGAGAAGCGCTGTCGCCAACGAGCTCTACCAATATCTGCTGGCCGGGATCGGCCTGTTGCTGCTGGGCCTGTCGATCGTCACCACGAACTACGTTCGCAAAGCGCTGGCGCGCGAAGATGCCGCCCGGCGCGAACTCGAAGTCTTCGCCATGACCGATGCGCTGACCGCCCTCCCCAACCGTCGCTCGTTCATGAGCGATCTCAGCCGGGAGATCGCGGCATCGCAGGCCGAACAGACCCCGAGGTTGAGCCTCGCAATCTTCGACATCGATCATTTCAAGCGCATCAACGACCGCTTCGGTCACCCGGCCGGGGACGCGGTTATCGAAGAAGTTGCCAAACGGGCGAAATCGGCCCTGCGCGAGAACGATATCGTCGGGCGTATCGGCGGCGAGGAGTTCGGCGTGATCCTGCCGCGCGCCGATCTCGCCAGCGCGCGGGCGGTGTGCGGCCGATTGCGCGAAACCATCGCCGGGACACCGGTGGTGCGCGATGATGCGATCATCGCCTTTACCGTCAGCGTGGGGATCGCCCAGTTCCAGGCAGAGGATGATATCGACCATCTGATGACGCGCGCCGATGCCGCGCTTTACGATGCCAAGACCAGCGGCAGAAACCAGGTCCGCACCACTGCGTGAGGGTTGCGCCGACGCCAGTCGCCCGTTTAGGTCGCACCATGTCCACGCCCAGCATCCTGTTCGTCTGCCTCGGCAACATTTGTCGCTCGCCTCTCGCCGAAGCGGCCTTCCGCAAAGCTGCCGACGAGGCCGGGCTCGAGGTCCATGTCGCCAGCGCAGGCACCGCGGGATACCATGTCGGCGAAGCACCCGATCCGCGGACCATCGCTGAAGCCCGCCAACGCGGCGTGGATGTCACCGGCTATCGCGGACGGCAGCTTGCCGCACAGGATTTCCACGACTTCGACTACATCTTCGGCATGGACCGTTCGAACATGGCCAATATCGCCCGCGTCGATCCGGGCGATGGCAGGGCGCGGGTCGCCATGTTGCTCGATATCGTCCCCGGGCAGGAAGGGCGCGAAGTGGCCGATCCCTATTACGGCGGGGCCGACGGCTTCGGCGCGACATGGAACGAAGTCGACGCGGGAGCCCGCGCGCTGGTCGCTGTCCTGCTCGATGAGACACGCTGACGCCGTCCTCGAGCCGCTCTGCGGTGCCAATGTCATCGGGGCCGAGACCCTCGCGGGCGGCGATACCTCGGGCGCCAGCCGTCTAGCGCTGGCCGACGGACGAACGCTTATCGCCAAGCACGGTCCCACGACTGCGCGGGAAGCCCGCATGCTCGACGCGATGCATACGCTGGGTGCGCCAGTCCCCGAGGTGGTCGGCATGCAGGATGACTGGCTCGTGATGACCGACGCGGGTGCCGCACGCCCGTTGGACGAAACGGCCTGGCATTCGCTCGCCGACGCTCTCGACATCCTGCACGCAGCCGCGAAAGCCGAGCCTTACGGATGGAGCGAGGACCATGCCTTTCGCCACGTTGTGGTTCACAATGCGCAGCGCACGGACTGGGTCGAATTCTGGCGCGACCAGCGCCTGCTGTGCCATGTCCCACACCTGCCTGCACCATTGGCGCAGCGCGTGGAGACGCTGGCCGCAAGACTGGCCGACCTGTTGCCCAGCCGTCCGCCTCCCGCGCTACTCCACGGTGACCTGTGGGGCGGCAATATCGTATGGAACGGCGCAGCACTGACGCTGATCGATCCGTGCGCCTATCATGGCGACCGCGAAGTCGATGCCGCTGCACTGACCATCTTCGACAGCCCGCCCGAAGGGTTCTTCGACCGGCTCGAACTGGCTGCCGGCTGGCGCGCGCGTCGGCCTGCTTACCGGCTGTGGATGTGGTTGATCCATGTGCGGCTGTTCGGGCAGAGCTATTGTGCCGCAGCGGAGAGAGACCTCGCACTGCTCGGCTGCTAACCGCCGCGTAGCGTCTTCACGCCGAAATCGCGTTCGAACAGATACAGCAGCACGCGTGCCGCTTCTCCGCGCCGACCTTCGAGCCCGCCGTCGCGGTCCATCAGCAGGCGCGCATCGTCATAGGCCTTTGGCAGAAGTTCGGTGATCTGATCCAGCGTCGCAATCGTGAACGGCGTGTCGCCTGACTGCCGCGTGCCGAGAAGTTCGCCGCCGCCGCGCAGGCGCAAATCCTCCTCCGCAAGCAGGAAACCGTCCTGCGTCTGGCGCATCAACTTTAGCCTTTCCTGCGCGGTTTCGGACAGCGCCTCGCCATGAAGCAGCACGCAGAAGGATTTCTGAAGGCCGCGTCCCACCCGGCCACGCAGCTGGTGTAGCTGGGCCAGCCCGAAACGTTCCGCCTGCTCGATTACCATCAACGTGGCATTGGGGACATCGACGCCCACTTCGATCACGGTCGTCGCCACCAGCAATTTCGCTTCACCGCGCGCGAACCGCTCCATTGCGGTGTCTTTCGCTTCACCCGGCATCTGTCCATGGACCATGACCACGTCGTCACCGAAGCGCTCCTTCAGCGCTGCATAGCGCGCTTCGGCGGCGGCGATATCTTCGGGACCATCCATTTCGCGCACCATAGGGCACACCCAATAGGCTTGCCGCCCCTCTGCCATCTGCGCGGCCAGCCGGTCGACCAGCGCCGCCAGCTTCTCCTGCCCCATCACCACCGTATCGATTGCCTGCCGTCCGGGTGGCAGTTCGTCGAGCTTGCTGACGTCGAGTTCGCCATATTGCGCCAGCGTCAGCGTGCGCGGGATCGGTGTCGCGGTCATCGCGAGGACATGCGGTGCGCGCTTGCCCTTGCTGGCCAGCATCAGCCGCTGCCCGACCCCGAAGCGGTGCTGCTCGTCGATGACCACCATCGCCAGGTTGCGATAGGCGACCTTGTCCTGGAAAATCGCATGTGTGCCCACGACGATGTCGATGCTGCCGTCGAGCAGCCCCATCAGCGTTGCCTCGCGTGCCCGGCCCTTGTCGCGGCCGGTGAGCAGCGCAACGCGCGCGCCCGTCGGTTCTGCCATGCGGCGCAGGCTTTCATAATGCTGCCGGGCGAGGATTTCGGTCGGCGCCAGCAGCGCCGCCTGTGCCCCGGCCTCCACCGCGATCAGCATCGCTTCGAGCGCGACCACTGTCTTGCCGGCACCGACATCGCCCTGCAACAGCCGGAGCATCGGCGCTTCCTGCGCCATATCGCCTTCTATTTCCGCGATCGATCGAGTCTGCGCCCCAGTCAACGGGAACGGCAGGTCGAGCTTGCCCCGATAGCTGCCGTCTCCCCGCAAAGGCTGGCCCTTGCGCTTGCGATTGTCCGCACGCACCAGCATCAACGCCAGGCTGTTGGCCAGCAGCTCGTCATAGGCGAGTTGGTCGCGCGCGGCGCCATGTTCGCCCTTGTGTGCCAGCACCAGCGCATCGCGCCAGGCCGGCCAGTCCGCCTTGTCGCGCTGTGTTCCTTCGATCCATTCGGGCAGTTCGGGCACGCGCGCCAAGGCTTGTTCGACCAGACCCGCCACCCGCGGCTGCGTCAGCCCTTCGGAAAGGCGGTAGACAGGCTCGCACAGCCGCTGCAGCGTCTCGCCGCCCTCCTCGACCACATGATCGGGATGGACGATCTGGAGCATGTTGCCGAACCGTTCCAGTTTGCCCGCAACCCAGCGCGTTTCGCCTTCGGGCAATTGCTTCTTCGCGGTATAGGACGCGCGCCCGAAATAGGTGAGCGCCACCACGTTGCCCGCCGCATCCTGCGCCAGCACGCGGTAGGGCGCACGCGGGTTGCGGCTGCTGCGATGTTCGCCGATCGTCAGTTTCACGACGATCTGCTCGCCCTCGCCGCCATCGTCGATATTGTCGATCGCACGCCGCGTCACGAACCGTTCGGGCAGGTGGTAGGCGATATCGCGCACCCGCGTCAGGCCGAGCTTGTCGAGCGGCTTCTTCAGCTTGGGGCCCACGCCTTCGAGCGTCTCGGTCTCGGCAAACAGCGGGTTGAGGATATCAGGGCGCATGGCCGCACATAGCCATCAACGCCAAGCTGGCGAAAGCGGCAAGCGCATCGCCCGAAGCCGCGCTTGTGGATAGCGATCCCAACTTGCGCTGCGCGGGCACGCGCGATAGGCGCTTCGCATGCCCGATCTCCTGACATTCGACGGCCGCAAGCAACGCGCCAAGTTCCGTGCCTGGCATCGCGGCACGCGCGAGGCCGACTACATGATGGGCGGCTTCTACGATCGCTACAACGCCGATTGGAGCGAAAACGAACTGGCCTGGTTCGAGGCGCTGCTCGAGGAAGACGACGTCGACGTGATGGCCTGGGCGCTCAAGACCGCACCCACCCCGCCCCGCTTCCAGGGCGAACTGATGGCGGCGATGCAGCGGCTCGATTACGTGGATATTCCGCGTTGACGACCCGGCGCTAGCGCCTATCTCCCTTCCGATACGCCGCGCACCCCCTTCCCGATCGGGCAGGGGGCGAAGCAGCGTGTGCGGAACGCCGCGCGCTCTTGAACGCTAGGAACACCATGCCCGACCTTTCCCGTATCCTGAAAGCCCGCCAGCCGCTCACGCTGGCGCAGGTTGCGCGCGGCGCGCAGCCGCTGATGATGGCCGATCTCGCCCGCGCCAGCACCGGCCGCGCGGTGTTCATCGCACCGGACGATGCCGCGATGCGCAGCGTGGTGGATGCCGCCGCCTTCTTCGCGCCCGAGCTCGAAGTGATCGAATTCCCGGCATGGGATTCCCTGCCCTACGATCGCGCCAGCCCCGCGCTGGCGATCAGCGCCCGGCGGCTCGCCGCGCTGCACCGGCTTCAGGCCGGCAAGGCCAGGGCGCAATTGATCGTGACGACGGCGAATGCGGTCCTCCAGCGCGTCCTTACCCCGTTCCGGATCCGCGAAAGCGTTCGCGAATTCAAACCAGGTGTCGAAATCGGCCGCGAAAGCCTGTCCGCCCTGTTGCAACGGCAGGGCTACAGCCGCACCGACACGGTGATCGACAAGGGCGAATATGCAGTCCGCGGTTCGATCGTCGACATCTTCCCCAGCGGCATGGACGAAGCGCTGCGGCTCGACTTCTTCGGCGACGAGCTGGAAAGCCTGCGCAGCTTCGATCCCAATACGCAGATGAGCACCGGCCGACTGGATAGCCATCTCCTGCTCCCGGCGAGCGAAGCGCTGCTGGACGAAGACAGCATCAAGCGGTTCCGCAGCCGCTACCGCGAGATGTTCGGCGCCAATGCGACGCAGGATCCCCTGTACGAGGCGGTCAGCGAAGGCCGCCGGCTGGCCGGCATGGAACACTGGTTGCCGCTGTTCGAGGACAAGCTGGCGACCTTGTTCGACCATCTCGGCAAGGACGATCTGGTGGTGATCGACCAGGCGGCGCTCGCCGCCGCGGACGAGCGCGTGAAGGATGTGCGCGACTATTTCGACCAGCGCACCGCGATCACCGGTCAGGCGAAGGGCAATTATCGCCCGCTGCAGCCCGATGCGCTGTATATGTCGGCCGATGAACTGAAGGATGCACTGGCCGCTGCACCCGCACATCGTGCGACGCCGTTCGACGAGCCGGAAAGCGACGGCGTGGTCGGCTTCGGGTTCCGGTCGGGCCGCGATTTCGCCCCCGAACGCGCGCGCGGCGACAATGTCTATCCGGTGCTTGCCGATCATCTCAAAGCACTGTCCAAGGCCGGCAAGCGCCCGCTCCTGGCGGCCTATTCGAAGGGCAGCCGTTCGCGCATTGCCTCGATCCTCGAGGAAGCCGGCACGCCCGTGCAGATGGCGGAGAGCTGGCAGGATGCGCTCGGCCTGTCGGCCAAGGGCAAGCCTGCAGCCATGATCCTGCCGATCGAAGCCAGCTTCGCCAATGACGAGATGGAACTGCTGACCGAGCAGGACATTCTCGGCGACCGGCTGGTGCGGCGCAAGAAGAAGCGCAAGAGCGCCGATGCCTTCCTGGCCGAACTGCAGGCGCTCAGCGTGGGCGATCTCATCGTCCACACCGAGCACGGGATCGGCAAATATCTCGGCCTCGAACCGATCGCGGTGGGCAAATCGAAGCACGACTGCGTGCAGCTCGAATACAAGGGCGGCGACAAGCTCTTCATCCCGGTCGAGAATATCGACGTGCTCAGTCGCTACGGCAGCAGCGAGGAAGCGGTCATGCTCGATCGGCTGGGCGGCGAGGCATGGCAGAAACGCCGTGCACGGCTGAAGGAGCGCATCCGCGAGATCGCGGGCGAATTGATGCAGGTCGCTGCGCAGCGAGCGCTCAAGAAGGCCCCGGTCATCGAGGTCGAGGATGGCACCTACAACCAGTTCCTCGATCGCTTCCCGTGGGAAGAAACGGACGATCAGGAGCGCGCGATCGCCGATGTGCTGAGCGATCTCGAGAGCGGCAAGCCGATGGACCGCCTGGTCTGCGGCGACGTCGGCTTCGGCAAGACGGAAGTCGCGCTGCGCGCCGCCTTTGTTGCCGCAATGAATGGCCAGCAGGTTGCCGTGGTCGCCCCCACCACCCTGCTCGCCCGCCAGCATTTCGAGAATTTTTCCAATCGCTTCAGCGGTTTTCCGCTGAAAGTCGGTCGCCTTTCACGGCTCGTATCCGCCAAGGAGATGAAGGAGACCCGCGAAGGGCTGTCCGCCGGCGACGTCGACATCGTGATCGGGACCCATGCCATCCTGTCGAAGCAGACCAGCTTCAAGAACCTTGGCCTGGTCATCGTCGACGAGGAACAGCGCTTCGGCGTGACGCACAAGGAAAAGCTCAAGCAGCTGCGCGCCGATGTGCACATGCTGACGCTGACCGCAACACCGATCCCGCGCACCCTGCAGATGGCCATGACCGGCCTGCGCGAGCTTTCGACCATTCAGACCCCGCCCGTCGACCGGCTCGCGGTCCGCACATATGTGATGGAATGGGACGACATGGTGATGCGCGAAGCACTGCTGCGCGAGCACCATCGCGGTGGGCAGAGTTTCATCGTCGTCCCGCGGATTTCGGACATGGAGGAATTGTCCGATTGGCTGCATGAGAACATCCCCGAAGTGAAGTTCGTCGCCGCGCATGGCCAGATGTCGCCAGGCGAGATCGAAGAACGCATGAGTGCGTTCTACGAAGGCAAGTACGAGGTCCTGCTCGCCACGACGATCGTCGAAAGCGGGCTCGACCTGCCCAGCGCGAACACGATCATCATCCACCGCGCGGATATCTTCGGCCTTGCCCAGCTTTACCAGCTGCGCGGGCGCGTCGGGCGGGCCAAGCTGCGCGCCTATGCCTATCTCACCTATGCCAAGGATACGCAGCTGTCCGAAGTCGCGGAGAAACGGCTCAAGGTGCTCGGCGATCTCGACAGTCTCGGCGCCGGTTTCCAGCTCGCCAGCCACGACCTCGACATTCGCGGGGCAGGCAATCTCCTCGGCGACGAACAGTCGGGCCATATCCGCGAAGTCGGGTTCGAACTCTACCAATCGATGCTCGAGGACGCTATCCTCGCCGCCAAGGCCGGCGACATGGGGCTCGAGGCGAAGCCCGAACGGGTCAGCCCGCAGATCACCGTCGATGCGCCGATCATGATCCCGGAAGACTATGTGCCCGATCTGGCGGTACGCATGGCGCTGTATCGCCGTCTCAACGATGCTGCGGACAAGTCCGAGATCGAAGCGCTTGCCGCGGAAATGATCGATCGCTTCGGCGATTTGCCCGCCGCCACTGCCAACCTCGTCCGGCTGATCGAGATCAAGCATCAGGCGATCGAAGCCAACATCGCCAAGATCGATGTCGGTGCGCAGGGTACGCTGGTGACCTTCCACCAGGACGATTTCCCCGATCCGGTGGGCCTGCTGGCCTATGTCGACCGGTTGAAAGGCACCGCCAAGCTGCGGCCCGACATGAAGCTGGTCATCAGCCGCGCATGGGGATCGCCCGAAAGCCGCCTCAACGGTCTGTTCCAGCTGACCAAGGGCTTGTCCGGAGTGGTCCGCAAGGCCCAGAAAAACGGGAAGAAGGCGGCCGCCTAGCTGTTGGCGAGCTTGAGGAATTCCTGCGCCGTCACCGGCTTGGCGCGCAGGAATCCCTGATAGGCCTTGCAGCCCGCCGCCTGCATGAATTCGCGCTGCGCCTCCTGCTCGACACCCTCGACAACCACGGTGAGATCGAGCGCCGCCGCCATGGCGACGATGGCGTGGACGACTGCCTTGTCGCGTTCGTCCTCGAGCACACCGTCAAGCATCGAGCGATCGAGCTTGATGCAATCGATCGGCAGCACCTTGAGATAGCGGAAATTGCAGAAGCCGGCGCCGAAATCGTCCAGCGCGATCTGCACGCCGAACAGTTTCAATTGGTCGAGCACGCGGCTCACCCGGTCGAGATCGGCGAGCAGGACCTGTTCGACGAGTTCGAGTGTGATCCGCCCCAACGGAAAGCCGATCCGCTCGGCCATCTGCGCGAAATCGATTGCGAAATTCTCGACCGCCAGATCGACCGGGGTGATATTGATCGAAAGCTGCAGGTGGTGGGGCCAGGCAAGGGCCTCTTCCAGCGCGCGCTCTACGATGTGACGCGAGAGATGCGCGATATGATCCGCCCGCTCGGCAATCTGGAACAGCGCCCCGCCCCCGATACGGCCGACGACCGGGTGATCCCAGCGCGCAAGCGCTTCGGCGCCGATTATGCTGTCGTTTTCCAGCGAATATTGAGGCTGGAAGAGGATCTGGATCTCGTTGCGGTCGATCGCGGCAAGCAGATCGGCCTCGAACTGGCGGTTTGAACGCCCGGCATGCGCCGCTTCCCCCGTCGACCAGTCGATCCGCCGACGGTTGCTCTCGCGCATTCCCTCGGCCACCGCCGCCAGGCGTTCCAGCACGCTTTCGGGATCGTCCTTCTCGGTTACCCGCATGAGTGCGATGCGCGGCCATAGACGCAGGCTGCTTCCCCCGCCCTCGGGGCTGGCGATCGGCAGGGCGATGGCGTCGGCCAGTGCTTCGGCCAGCCATTGCCAGCGTTCGCGGCTGCATTCCTGCCGCGCGAGCAGCAGGAACGTGCCACCGTTCAGCCGCGCCGCAACCCAGGCATTGCTGCTTTCGAGCTCATCGGCGGCGAAGTGCTTGATCCGCTGTGCTACTTCGACCAGCGCACCGTCGCCGGCCAGTTCCCCGAAGGCCACATTCACATTGTCGATCCGGCCGAGCGTGATGAGCATCGCCTGGATCGGACACGAAATAGTGTCCGAAGGCCATTCGCGCTGCCAGCGCGCTATCGTCTCACGCGCGGACGGCTGATCGGCCAGACCGGTAAGTGCGTCGCGCGTTTTCCTTATCGGTTCTTTCGGGTTCGTGGCCATTTCCCAGTCCTTATCCGCGCGTAATGGCACCGTTATCAGTATTTCGGACGTGTTGCCAAATGGGACGTAGCTTCATAGGGACCGCGCGGGTACCGGGAAGCGGGTCTTGTCCTGAACGGGAGGGTCAACGGAAAGCATGTCCGAATACAACCGCCTGGCCTTGGTCGTTTCCGATGCCCCGCGGGCGCAGGAAGCGGCAGAGCGGGAATTTCGCTCCGTTACGGACTGGGTCCCGCTCGAAGAAGCCGATGCCGTCGTGGTTCTCGGCGGCGACGGCTTCATGCTGCAGACGCTGCATGCCATGCTCGACACCGGCCGCATCATTCCTGCCTATGGGCTCAACCTGGGCACAGTCGGGTTCCTGATGAACCGCAACCGCAATCCCGAGACGCTGATCAAGCGGATCGGGAAGGCCAAGCCGCATCACATCGCACCGCTCAGGATGCAGGCCGAGACGCAGGATGGCGCGGTCCACACGTTCTGCGCCATCAACGAGGTCAGCCTGCTGCGCGAGACGCGTCAGACCGCCAAGCTGGAAGTCACGGTCGACGACAAGGTGCGCATCGCCGAACTGGTTTGCGACGGGGTGCTGGTGGCGACGCCGGCAGGTTCGACCGCATACAACCTGTCCGCCGACGGGCCGATCCTGCCCCTCGATTCGAACCTGTTGGCGCTGACACCGATCAGCCCGTTCCGCCCGCGCCGATGGCATGGGGCGATCCTGCCCGATCGCAGCCGCATCTCGCTGCGCGTGCTCGAACAGGAAAAGCGCCCGGTGTCCGTCGTAGCCGACCAGCGCGAACTGCGTCACGTCTCGTCGGTGGGGCTCGAAATCGCGCGCGACAGCGAATTGACGCTGCTGTTCGACCCCGGCCACGCGCTCGACGAACGCATCGTGGCCGAGCAATTCGTGGTCTGATGCACTCGCCCGTGCGGCTGCGTAAAAGTTTTGCGAAATGCCCGCTTGCCAAACCGGAATCGCACCCATATAGGCGCACCCCTGCCCAGCGGGCTGCTCCCCGATAGCTCAGCGGTAGAGTAGGTGACTGTTAATCACTTGGTCGTTGGTTCGAATCCAACTCGGGGAGCCACTTTTCTCACAAATTCAACAGCAAGCGCCCGCCCACCCAGGCGGTGAGCGCAGCTGTGCCCCAGCGGATCCAACGCTGCGGAAGGTATTTGAGCGCCAGCAGGCTGCCGACCTGACCAGCGACGGCGACCGCGACGAGCAGGGGCAATCCCAGCTCCACCGCTGCGCCCAGACGCCCTGGACCGTTCTTGACGACCTGGCCCGCCAGCCCGAACAGCGAATTGACGAGAATGAACAGGCTCGCGGTTGCGGCGATAGCGCGCGCATCGTTCCAGCGCACCAGATGCAGCAACGGAGCGAGGAAAATGCCCCCGCCGATGCCCACCAGCCCTGCAAGATAGCCGAGCGGAACGGCCACCAGCGGCATCGACCGCGCAAATCGCGTCGGCCGGGAGGGATCGCCGCCAGCGAGAGGCAGCAACATCGAGAGCGCGGTAAAAACAAAACTCCCCCCGAGCAAGGCGAGAAAGCCGGCCTCGCCGATAGGGGTCAGGCCGCCGATGAAGGCGGCCGGTGCGGCCAGCCCGGTCAGCAGGATCGCGCCGCGCCAGGGAGTGACGCCCGCCCGGCCGAAGCGTACCGAGCTGCCCGTCACCACCACCAGATTGCACGCGAGGGACAGCAGCGGCAGCAACCGGTAATCGACCTCGGCCAAGGCCAGCAGCGCGGTATAGGTCGATCCGCCGCCGAACCCGACGCTGGCGTACAACAGGGCGGTAACGAAGAAGGCAAGTGCGAGCGCGGCCATGCCTCCGCCTAGACGCTGGGTGCCGCCCGGGCTAGCGTCGAGGCGGAGGGAACAGGCCACTATGCGACCGGACGACATCACGCTGACGGGCGGGCTTGAACGCGTCCGGGCGGGCGACGCGCAGCGGGTCGGTGCGATCACCGCCGATGCCTTCCGCTACGATCCGTTCAATCTTTGGCTGTTCGGCGCGTTCGCCGGGATCGCCAATCTGTTTCATCTGCAGGCGCGGCGGATCTACGTCCCGCGCGGCTATTGCTACACGGCGGGCCACGAAGGCGCATGCATGTGGATGCTGCCGGGCGGCGATGCCGGGTTTTCGCTGCCCGATTACGCCGCCTTCGTCTTCCCCACGCTATGGCATTGCGGTCCGCGGGCGGTGCGGCGCGGGGTCCGGACCGGGGCCGCGATGGATAGCCGTCATCCCGATTTCCCGCACGCCTATCTCTTCAGCATCGGCGTGCGCGAGACGGCGCGCGGCAAGGGGCTGGGGCGCACGCTCATCCAACCCGTGCTCGACGCGTGCGACCGGCAGGGCCTGCCCGCCTATCTCGAGAATTCGAACCCGGCAAACACCGGGTTCTATTCCGCCTGCGGGTTTGCGCCGCTCGGCGATCCGATCCACCCCGAGCCGGGTTCTCCCCCGCTGGTGCCGATGGTCCGTCAGCCCCGCCGCAGCTAGCAGCGGGGCGACAGGTTCACGCCCTCGCACCGGTGCCGATGGCACCGTGGCAATGCTTGTACTTGTTGCCCGAACCGCAGGGGCAAGGCGCATTGCGGCTGATTTCCATGTCGGCATAGGGATTTTCGCCCGCCGAGCCGCCCGGCCCCACGGCTGCACGTGAACTGCCGGCCAGCGCGCCGAACAAGGCTTCGCGCCCAGCCGACCCATCACCATCGTTCGAGTCGTCGAGCCCGGTCAGCGGGTCGATATGTCCGGTGAGGAAATCGGGCAGGTCGGGAAGATTGACTGCCGGCATCGGCGCGGGCTCGGCCAGTTCGAGGCGGATGAGCTTGTTGGTCACCGTCTCGCGCAGTTTCTCGAGCATGGATTCGAACAGGCTGAACGCTTCCTGCTTGTATTCGTTCAGCGGCTGCTTCTGCGCATGTGCGCGCAGGCCGACGACCTGCCGCAGCGCGTCGAGCGTGGCGAGGTGATCCTTCCACTGCCCGTCGAGTTCCTGCAGCAGCACGCTCTTTTCGATCCGCCGCCACAGCGCCGGGTCGGCCGCAGCGATCTTGTTTTCCATGATGCGATCGGCTTCCGCCACCAGCCGTTCCTCGATCATCTCGGGCTCGACCTGGTCTTCCTCGACCCATTGTTCGATCGGCGCATCTATGGCGAGGACGTCGTGGACGCGCGTCTTGAGCCCTTCGATATCCCATTGTTCGGGATAGGAGCCCGGCGGGCAGGCTTCGGTCACGATCGCATTGACTGCATCCTGGCGCATGTCGACGACCACATCGTCGACCGCCTCGCTGTCCATGATCTCCGCGCGCTGTTCATAGATCACCTTGCGCTGGTCGTTCATGACATCGTCATACTGCACCACCTGCTTGCGGATCTCGTAATTGCGCGCCTCGACCTTCTTCTGTGCGGTCTCGATCGCCTTCGACAGCCATTTCGAACCGATCGCTTCGCCGTCTTCGAGATTCGAATTCATCATTTTGGAGAACAACGTATCCGGGCCAAAGATGCGCAGCAGGTCATCTTCGAGGCACAGGTAGAACCGGCTCAGCCCGGGGTCGCCCTGACGGCCCGAACGGCCGCGCAGCTGGTTGTCGATCCGGCGGCTTTCATGGCGTTCGGTGCCCAGCACGAACAATCCGCCCGCTTCGAGCACCTGCTGCCGCTCGGCAGCGACCTCGGCCTTGATCCGATCGATTTCGAGGTCCTTCTTGGGCCCGTCCTCCAGTTCGCTCAGCTCGTCGTCGATCCGGAAATCAACATTGCCGCCGAGCTGGATGTCGGTCCCGCGGCCCGCCATGTTGGTGGCGATGGTCACCGCGCCGATGCGCCCCGCCTGCGCCACGATATGCGCTTCGCGTTCGTGCTGGCGTGCATTGAGGACTTCGTGCTCGACGCCCTCCTGTCGGAGGAATTCGCTGAGCATTTCCGACTTCTCGATCGACACCGTGCCGACCAGGACCGGCTGGCCGATGGCGTTCTTCTCGGCAATCGCCTTGGCGATGGCTTTGAACTTGTCCTGCGTGTTCTTGTAGAACTCGTCATCCTCGTCGATGCGCGAAACGGGGACATTGGTCGGGATCTCGACCACGTTCATCTTGTAGATGTCCCAGAATTCGGCCGCTTCGGTCGCCGCCGTGCCGGTCATGCCCGACAGCTTGGGATACATGCGGAAATAGTTCTGGAAGGTGATCGACGCCAGCGTCTGGTTCTCCGGCTCGATCTTCACGCCTTCCTTGGCCTCGACCGCCTGGTGCAGGCCGTTCGACCAGCGCCGGCCTTCCATCATGCGGCCCGTGAACTCGTCGATGATGACGACCTTGTCGTCCTTCACGATGTAATCGGTATCACGCTTGAACATGTGCACCGCGCGCAGCGCCTGGTCGACATGGTGAACCACCTGCGTGTTCTCGACGTCGTAGAGGTTCTCGGTCTCGAGCAGGCCGCGTTCGATCAGCAGCTTCTCGAGCTGTTCGGTGCCATCCTCGGTCAGCTGGATGTTGCGCTGCTTTTCGTCCTTTTCGTACCAGTCCTCGGGGAAGGTCTTCACCACCTCGTCGATCGAAAGGTAGAGGTCCGACTTGTCCTCAGTCGGTCCCGAAATGATCAGCGGGGTACGCGCCTCGTCGATCAGGATCGAATCGACTTCATCGACGATCGCGAAATTGAACGGCCGCTGCACCATTTGCCCGCGTTCGTGCTTCATGTTGTCGCGCAGGTAATCGAAGCCGAGCTCGTTGTTGGTCGAATAGGTGATATCCGAATTATACGCATCGCGCCGCTGCTGCTCGCTGATGTTGGGCACGATCACCCCAACCGTCAAGCCGAGGAACTTGTGCAGGCGGCCCATCCATTCGGAGTCGCGCGCGGCGAGGTAGTCGTTCACCGTGACGACGTGCACGCCCTTGCCCTCGATCGCATTGAGATAGGTCGCCAGTGTGGCGACCAGCGTCTTGCCCTCGCCCGTACGCATCTCGGCAATTTCGCCGCGGTGCAGGACGATGCCGCCGACCATCTGGACATCGAAATGGCGCATGCCGAGCACGCGGACCGATGCCTCACGCACCGTGGCGAAGGCTTCGGGAAGGATGTCGTCGAGCGTCTTGCCCTCGGCCAAGAGCGCCCGGAACTTGTCGGTCTGCGCGGCGAGTTCGGCGTCGCTGAGCGCTTGCATCTGCGGCTCCAGCGCGTTGATCCGATCGACAATCTTGCCGAGCGATTTGACATAGCGGTCGTTGGCCGAGCCAAAGACGGATTTCATGATGGAGTTGAACATGTTGGGGCCTTCGAGCCTTCCGCGTGAACTTATGGATGGGAGGCCCGCACGCGCGGTGCGCGGCGGGCAGGAATACGGCAGCAAACGGGCGCGGGGCGCCTATTCGTAGGAGCGGTCGATACCGATGTGGACCGCGGGGATCATCACCGCGACGGTCCGGACGCACTCGGCCGGCTGCGCGGCGGGCCCCAGGACACGCGCCTGGCCGGCGATCGGTGCGCCTTCGCGGGCCTCGTGCTGGATGCAGCGGTCGGTACCGGCGGTCAGTTCGACTCCGGAAACCCCGTCATAGGCCTGCGCATGCGCAGGTGCGCCCGCGGCGGCGAGGCCGGTAAGAAGCGCAAGCAGGGTAAGGATGCGACGAAGCATTGCAGCGGTCAGATAGGACGTGTGGCTATGCGCGTCCACCCCGCTTGACCGTTTACCCCGCCCCGCTCTGCGCCTAACGAGCGCCAATGAATCTTGCCCGCTCGCCCCTCGCCCGCCCCTTTCCCGAACTGCCGCGGATCGGCGGCGTCACGCTGCGCGTCGCTTGCGCCCGGTACAAGGAGTGGGACCGCGCCGATCTGACCTTCGCCGAACTGGCCGAAGGGACCACCGTAGCCGGCGTCTTCACCCAATCCTCCTGCGCCTCGAGCGAGGTCGAGATGGGCCGCGAACAGGTGCGCCAGGGTCATGCGCGCGGATTGATTGTCAATGCCGGCAATTCGAACGCCTTCACCGGCTACCGCGGCCGCGAGGCGGTCGATCAGATCGTGCAGCAGGTCTCCGCAGCGCTGGGCTGCTCCGCCGAAACCGTGTTCGTATCCTCCACCGGCGTCATCGGCGTGCCACTGCCGAAGGACCGGGCACGCGCGGGCGTCGAAGCCGTTCTCTCCGCCGAGCCATGCAGCTGGGAAGATGCCGCGCGCGCGATCGGGACGACCGATACCTTTACCAAGGGCGCGGGCGCGCATGCGATGCTGGGCGATACGCGCGTCGCGCTGGCGGGGATCGTCAAGGGCAGCGGCATGATCGCCCCCGACATGGCAACGATGCTCGGCTATGTATTTACCGATGCGGCGGTGGCGCCCGAATTCCTGCAGGAAATGCTCGGCCGGGCGAATGCCGCAACCTATTCGTGCATAACCGTCGACGGCGACACGTCGACCAGCGACACCGTGCTGCTGTTCGCCACCGGCAAGGCCGGCAATACCCCGCTTGCGTCGTGGAGCGATGCGGGGGCGGACGCCTTTTACGCCGCGCTTCTCCAGGTGTGCCGCGACCTCGCGCAATTGGTGGTCCGCGATGGTGAAGGTGCGCAGAAATTCATCGAAATAGCGATTGCCGGTGCGGCAAGCGACGACAGCGCCCGGCGCGTCGGGCTTGCCATTGCCAATTCGCCGCTGGTCAAGACAGCGATCGCGGGCGGCGATGCCAATTGGGGTCGCGTGGTCATGGCGGTCGGCAAGGCCGGCGAACCGGCAGACCGCGACCGTCTGTCGATCGGCTTCGGCGGTATCTGGGCCGCGCGCGACGGACAGCCGCTGGCCGAGTATGACGAAGCTCCCGTGGCCGCCCACCTGGCAGGCGAGGACATTCGCATGGATGTCGATCTCGGCGTCGGCGACGGGCGCGCGACCGTGTGGACCTGCGACCTGACGCATGGCTACATCTCGATCAATGCGGACTATCGCTCGTGACCGCGCTCGACGACCAGATCCTCGATCTCATGCGCCGGGTTTCCGAACGCGCCATCCTGCCGCGCTATCGCAATCTCGCAGCGGGCGAAGTCGAGGACAAGGGCGGCAACGACCCGGTGACGATTGCCGACAAGGACAGCGAGGCGCTGCTGCGCGAAGGCCTGGCCGCGATCGATGCCTCGCTCGCGTTCGTTGGGGAAGAGACCGCGCATGCGGACCCGGCGATCCTCGAGCGGCTCGACTGGCCCTGCTGGATTGTCGATCCCGTCGATGGCACGCGCAATTTCGCTGCCGGCAAACCGCCCTTCGGCATCATCATCGCCCGCGCGGATGGCGGCGTCGCCCAGTCCGGCTGGATCTACGATTGCCTGACGGGCCGCTTCTGCAGCGCCCACCGCGGTGCCGGCGCCATGATCGACGGCGAGCGGGTGGCGTCGCGCCCCACAGGACAGTCACCGCCGATTGCGGCGATTTCGCTGATCTTCATGGAGGAGCAGCGCCGCGACGCCACGCGCCGTCATATCGCCCCGGCGTACGAGCTCGTCGACATCCCCTATTGCGCGGCGGAGCAATATCCGCGGCTGGCGCTGGGCACGAACGATGTTTCCATCTTCGAACGCACGCTCGCCTGGGACCATGCGGCAGGCGTGTTGTGGCTCAATGAAGCTGGGGGGAAAGCAGCGCGGCCCGACGGCTCACCCTATCGCATCGACGAGGTGGGCCGCACGGGCCTGCTGGGTGCGGCAAGCCCGGCCCTGTGGGACGAGCTTGCCGATCTATATGCGAAAATGGATTAAAGTTCGCCTTCAAGCCACTGCTTGAGCTGGCCTTTCGGTGCTGCACCGCGCATCTGCGCGGCCTGTTCGCCATTCTTGAACAGCACCAGATAGGGGATCGACTGGACGCCCATCGAACCCGGCACATCGGGATTTTCCATGATGTCCATCTTGGCGATGGTCACCTTGTCGCCCAGCTCTTCGCTCAGTTCTTCAAGTGCGGGTGCGATCATCTTGCACGGGCCGCACCAGTCGGCCCAGAAATCGACCAGCACGGGCTTGTCGCTTTCGAGCACGTCGGACTGGAAGCTGGCGTCGGTAACGGCGGTGGTGGCCATGGGAATCTCCTGTAAAGCGTGTGGCCCATGATGTGGGCGGCCAAGGCGGTTACTCAACGGGCGGCAGGGCAAAACTTTCCTGCGGCGCCGCAAACGCGGTCTTGTAGGCAGCCAGCCGCGCGGCCGGCAAGGCGAACAACTGCGGCGTCTGGGTATAGAGCACCGCCGCCTCGACCCTGCGCCCGGGATAGATCGTCTCGAGCGCCGCGACATAGGCGGCCATCTGCTTGAGCGTGGCGTCGGGAATGGCCTCGGGAGACAGGGGCGGACGCCGGGCGGTCTTGAAGTCGACCACTGTCACCGTGTCGGCCGTGACCAGCAGGCGATCCGCGGTTCCCATGACCACTTGCCCCTCGACCGTCGCGGCCAAGGGCACTTCGGCCAATGCGCGGGGTCCGAACACTTCCGCAAACGCCGGTTCGGCCAGGACCTGCGTTGCCCGCGCAAGCATTTCCTCACGCTCCGCCAGCGCCAGGTCACCCGCCTGCCGTTCCAGCCATGCGCGCGCCTTGCCTTCGCGGTCTTTCCCAGCGATCTGCGGCAAGCGCTCGAGCAACGCGTGTATCAACGTCCCGCGCCGCGCGGCCGCGCCGACACTGGCAGGTGGCAGCGGGGGATCGCTGCCCTCGGTCTCGCCTAGCCCCGACGGGGCGAGCGGGCGCGGCGGCCGGGGCTCCGGCCCGACCGGCGTGGTGGCCCAGTCGGGCAAAAGCGGCATGCCGTCACCATCCGTATCGGGCGCGGACGGCGCAACCGGGGCAGCGTATTCGCCCAATTCCCAGCGGGCACCCCAGATGGGATCCGCCAGCGCCTCGTTTTGATCGAACAGTGCCGCGAGCCGCGCATACCAGCTATCGTCATGCGGGCCGTTTTTCGCATCGCGCGGGCCGAGCGAGCCGGTAATGAACAGCGCCTCCTGTGCGCGCGTCAGAGCGACATAGAGCAGCCGCCAATGTTCCTGCATCGCCTTGGCTGCTTCCGCCGCGTCAGCCTCGGCGACAGGGCCGACCTTTTCTTCCTTGGTCAGACCCGGCAGCGGAACGGCGCGCGGCGTTGCCGACCCCGGCAGCTCTTCTTCCAGGACCAGATCGCCCGCGCCATCGGGCCGGATAGCGGCATCGGCGAGGATGACGATGGGCGCTTCGAGCCCTTTCGACCCGTGGACGGTCATCACCCGGACCTGGTTGCCGCCCTCCCCGGCTTCGCGCTTCAGTTCGCCATCTCCAGCATCGAACCAGCGGATGAACCCCTGCAGGCTCGCGGTATGCGCGCTTGCGTAGGCATTGGCGGCATTGAGCAATTCGTCGATCGGATCGTTCGCTTCTCGGCCCAGCCGCGCGACCAGCTTGCGCCGCCCGTCGAGCGCGCCAAGCAATATCCAGTGCAGCAATTGCTGCGGGCTGTCGTAATCGGCCCGCCGTAGTATCTCGCGCAGCGCATCGACCGTGCCGCGAACGAACGCATCGCTGCTGCCCCGCAGGTGCTCCCACAGGCGCACGCCTTTCGGCCGGTAGCCGTGCGCCAGCAAATCCTCCTGGCTCCAGCCCAGCAAGGGCGAAACCAGCAGGCTGGCCAGCGTGAGATCGTCAAGCGGCTGCGCGGCAAAGCGCAAGGCGGCCATCAGGTCCTTCACTGCCAGCGGATTGCCGAGACGCAGCCGGTCGACCCCGGCCACCGGGACACCGTGGCGGTACAGCCGCGCGACGATGAGCGAAGCCAGGTCGCGCCGTTTCTGGACCAGCACCATGATATCGCCTGCGCTGGCGCGGCGCTTGGTCCCGCGCGACAACGTAAAGCCATCGCCGGCAGGGTCGAGCCATTCGGCCACCTGCCGCGCGATCCTGTCGGCCAGCAAGCGGTCGTGCCGCGCCAGCCAGCCTTCGCGCTCACCGCCGTCCTCTTCTTCCTCGGCGACACGAACGACCTGCCACAGACCCACCAGTCCGGGTTCGCCGCTGCCCGTATGCGGATCGCTGCGTTGATCGAGCCCGAACCCCTCATGACCGATCGCATCGATCGCCCGATCCACGAAACCGAGCACTTGCTGGTTGGTGCGATAACTCCGGCCGAGGCCGTATTCCTCCAGTCCGCGAATATCGGGCGCGCTGCGCGTATCGCGGGCCGCATCGGCGGCGGCATTCATCTTGTCGCGGAAGAAATCGCGCGCCTGCCGGAAGTTCTCCGGGCTGGTCCCCTGGAAGCCGAAGATCGCCTGCTTGTAATCGCCCACGGCAAAGATCGTGCGCACCGCCTCGCCGCGCGCGCCCGAACCGTCGAAATAATCGTCGGTCAGTGCCTTCACGATCGCCCATTGCGCCGCGTTGGTATCCTGCGCTTCATCGACGAGGATGTGATCGAAGCTGCGGTCGAGCTTGTAACGGATCCAGTCGGCCATCGCGCTGTCGGACAGGAGCGTGGCTGCGCGGGCGATGAGATCGTCGAAATCGACCAGCCCTTCGCGTTCCTTCGCCCTGTGCCAGGCAAGCGCGAAGGCACGTCCCGCTTCGAGCTGCGGGCCGAGGAATGCCGCCAGTTCGAGCAATGCCGCGCGTTCGCGCACCTTGGCCACGGCTTCGGCCACACGTTCCTGGTTACCGGGAAAGTCCGGATCGACTTTTTCCGCCCCGGCCATCTTGCGCGGGGTGCCATCGGCCTTGAGCAGTGTCTTGGAAAACCCGTCGATCGCGGCAAGCCGGGCCTCCGTATCGCTTACCAGCCAGCTTTCGAGAAAATCGGCACAAGTCTGGCCCGTCTTTGCCGACCAGCCGCGGCTGGCGGCCAGGCAGGCGCGCAGGCTGGCGCCGGGAAACGCCGCGTCCGAACATGCGTCTGCAACCCATGCGGCATCGGCATCGGCGGGGAGGCCCAGCAAGCGAAACACGCGCGGCTGCATCGGCGGTTGCCAGCTGCCCGGCCCCTGCCACAGGTTCATGTGCCGCGCGCAGCGCATCAGCCAGCCGCGGACCGCATCGGGTCCCTTGCGCTTGCTCATCTCGGCGACCGCCCCGGCGATGCGCGGGTCGCCTTCGGCCAGCAGGTTCGAGAGAACATCGCGGCTCAGGAGGTCGCGCTCGCGGTCTTCCATCGGACGCGATCCGGGCAGCATGCCCGCTTCGCCGGGGAAGGCGGCAAGCAGATATTGGGCGAAGGCGTGGATCGTATCGATCCGCAATCCGCCTCCGGGGCAATCGAGGACGCGGGCGAACAGCGCCCGGGCCCGCGCGCGCGTTTCTGGGTCGCCGGGCGCGCCCAAAAACGCCAGTTCGCGCGCCAGCTGCGCATCGTCCATCCGGACCCAGCGCGCCAGTACCGCGTTGACACGCACTGCCATTTCAGCCGCGCCCGCCTTGGTGAAAGTGAGGCACAGGACCTGCGAAGGATCGGCACCCGGTTCGAGCAGCAGCCGCAGCACACGCGCCGACAGGACCTGCGTCTTGCCGGTCCCCGCGCTGGCCGAAAGCCACACGCTGTCCTGCGGATCGACCGCGAGGCGCTGCTTGTCCTGCAGTTCGTAGACGGTCCCGCTCACGCCGTTTCTCCGCCATCCTGGTGCGCGATCCATTCATCGAGCCGCATCAGCTGATCATAGGTATCATAGGCGGGATAATCGGGGTTCTCGCGCGCCGTGAAGGAGTCATTGCCCTTGATGAAGCGGTTGATGGCCAGTGTCAGCTTGTCCGCGGTCAGCGGCAGGAATTCCTCGGGCGCCACGCCCGAAGTCTTGCGTCCGACTTTCAGCGGCACGTCGACATAGCCGAAACCGTAGCGGTTTTCCGCATCCTTGGCTTTGCCAAGCGACCAGTATTCGTAGCCTTGCGCGTCGCCGGCCAGACCTTCGAAACCGCCGCGTTCGGCGATCAGGCCGAGGACGCCAAGCTGCAACGCGAAACCGGCCTCGACCCGGGCCGCGCTGGGCGGCGTACCGGTCTTGTAATCGATTATGGCAAGGCTGCCGTCCGCGAGCCGGTCGATCCGGTCCGCGCGGCCGTGGACATGGACGCCGTCGAACGTCATCGCGCCCTGCTTCTCGACCGCCAGCACGCGGCGGTCGTCATAGGCACCGATCTCCTCTTCGATCCAGCGCAGCGCGGCTTCGAGCCGTGGCTGCCACAGCCCCCGCATCAGCGGATCGGCGTTCTCTTCGTCGAGCACGGCCTGCATGATCGGGGCGAGGCGGGCGGCAGGATCCCGCTCGCGCGTTTCGTGCCAGCGTTGCAGGATGGCGTGCGCCACCGTCCCCTGCCACTGCGCCGAAGGTTCGGCATCCAGCGCGTCGAGATCCTTCAGCCCCATGATCCGGTCGGCATAGAACTGGTAGGGATCGCCGAGCAGGCGATCGAGCGCGGTCGCGGAAATGTCGACCTTGCGCTGTTCGGGCTGCGGCTGCGGTGCCGGACGCGGATAGGCCGGCGCGCTCGGCGCGCGGGTCATCGCCCGCGCCAGCGCGACTGTCTCGCGGTCCTCGTAGCGATCGAGCAGCTCGCCCAGCAGCGCCTGCACGCGCAGCAGGAAACGCGAGGGAATGGCCGGGCCGGCCTCGTCCCTTTCGGAACGCGACAGGACCACCTCGGGCGCGCCGAGCGCCCCGGCGAGGTCATGCGCCGACAGTCCGATACGGAAATCGGCACCGGGCACGCCCAGCGCGCGGAGCACCGGCGGGGCAAGCAGCGCGTCGATCCCCCCGCGGACCGGCCAGACGCCTTCATTCAGTCCGGCGCAGATTACCAGTTCGGCGCGGTTCATCCGGCTTTCGAGCAGCCCGAGCACCTGCACCCGCGCATGCCCCCCATAGGGAGGCCGGACCGCCACCTGTTCCATGGCATCGCGCAGCGCAATTGCGGCCTCGCCGGGCGCCAGGGCGAACCCCGCCTCGCGCGCATGACGGCGCAATTCCTCCACGAAGCCAGCCAGCGAACGGCCGTCCTCGCGTGCCCAGAGCTTTTCGCCGCACAGCGCTTCGCCGCTTTCGACCAGCGCATCGAGCAAGGCGTGCATAGGGATGGCATCCTGCCGGTGCAGCGCCACCAGCGGCGAAAGCGCCTGATCGACCGCGGCGTACCAATCGGCCACGCGGCCATGCCGCTGGGCCAGCCGCGCCGCGATAGCCGCGACGGGGGCCAGGCCGCCCGCCTTGCGCGGCCCGCGCAGCGCGCGTTCCACCCGGCGCAGCTGCCGTAGCCAGACGCCGCGCTCCATCCCGCCATCGACCAGCGGGTGGCCCAGCAGCCCCATCAGCGAAACAGGGGCGGCATCTTCGGCGACGATCTCGGCAAGCAGCAGGAACAGCCGGCCGGCAGCGGTCTGCGACAAGGGGCGCCCGCCCGAATCGTCGGCCGTGATGTTCCAGCGGTCGAGGTGGTGGACCACGCGCCGCGCCAGCGCGCGATCGGGCGTGACCACCGCCACGCGCTTTTCCGGTTGTTCCACTGCCTCGCGGACCAGCAGGGCGACCGCCTGCGCCTCTTCCTCCGGATTGGCGCAGGTCATGATGCGCACGCCTGCCAACCGGCGTTTCTCGGCGGGCAGGTCGACCCATCCCTTGCTCGCTTCGGGCGGCAGGAACAGCGATCCGAGCGCATGGCTGCGTTCGGGCTGCGCCGCGGCGATGCCACGGCGATGCCACGGCCGCACTTCCTCGCGTGCGATCCCCATGCGGTTGAGCAGCAATTTGAGGTGGTATTGCGGATGCGTCACCGCATCCTCACGTGCGAAAGGCGTGGCGCCGGGTTCGGGCGTCGCCCCGGCGCGGCCCAATTCGTCCCACACCGCCTGCGGCATGGTGAGATCGAAATCGGACAGGATCACCGCCCCCTGATCGCAATCGGCGACCACTCTCAGCAGCCGCGCAAGCGAAGGTGCGGCGCTGGTCACGCCCGCAGCGACGATGGGCGTTTCGGGCGGCGCAGCACGCCAGCGCGCGGCGGCCCAGTCGAACAGGCGATTGCGCCGAGCTGCCGCGTCGAGCGCATCCCATTGCTGCATTTGTTCCAGCCACTTGGCCTGAACAGTTGCAAAGAGATGGAGGCTGCGCTGCCAGTGATCGGACAATGATCCGAACAGGTCGAGCACGCTTTCGCCGACCAGTTCTTCAGGACCCACGCCCTCGACCAGCAGCCGGTCCATCGTTGCCCCGGTTTCACGCGCGAGCCGCAGCAACGTTGCACCGCCGGGTGTCTCGTCGCCCATCGTGTCCGCGATCAGCCGGGCCAGTGCAAACAGTTGCCGCTGCGGTTCGATAGCGCGGGGTATGTCGGCGGCGCCCAGCGGGTCGAGCAGCGGGCCGAGCGTTTCATCGAGATCGAGATCGCCGACCACCGCCATGCGCGGCATCAGCAGTCCGGGCCTGCCCTGTTCGCCGGCGTGGCGGATGAAGGCTTCGGAAATCGTGCGCCGGGCTCGGCTGCTGGGGACGAGCAGCGTCAGGCGCGCCAGGCCGAACTCGTCGTCGGCATAACGCGGGACCAGGCCAGCGACGAGGGCATCGGCGAAGCCGCGATGTGCGGCAATCGAATAGACCTTCGGCCCCTGCCGCTCAGCCACCCTTGAGCGCTTCCTCGGTCGGGCGGATATGCGCAGGCGTGCCGACTTCGTACCACCGTCCGGTGAAGGCGACACCGTAGAGCCGCCCTTCGGCAATCGCGCGATCCCACAGGACATTGGTCGAAAACTTGCCGTCCGGTGCATCGCGCAGCAGGCGCTGCGATACCAGCTGGATCCCGGTGTAAATGAAGGGCGCGATCCGGCCGGGCAGCTTGCGCGTGAGCTGGCCGGCGGGGTCCATGTAGAAATCGCCCGAACCGTCGAAATTGTGGGCGCGCGCGTGCGTGACGAGCAAAAGCAACGCATCCATGCGCTCGGGATCCCACCCGGCCGAAAGATCGCTGAAGGCGTTTTGCGGGCCGTCTAGCCAGATGCTGTCGGCATTGCAGGCGAAGAACGGATCGGGCAGCTGCCCGGCGGCGGCGGCCTTGACCATGCCGCCCCCGGTCTCGAGCAATTGCTCGCGTTCGTCCGAGAACGTCACCGCGGGCGCCTTGCGCGCACCGACATGCGCTTCGATCGCATCGGCCAGGTAATGCACATTGACCACGGCCCTTGCGACACCGGCTTCCTCGAGGCGGTCGAGCGCACGGTCGATCAGGGGTTTTCCGGCCACGCGCACCAGCGGCTTGGGCGTGGTCGCGGTAAGCGGGCGCATGCGCTTGCCCAGCCCTGCGGCCATCAGCATTGCCGTGTCGGAGACGAGTGTGGTCACTGGATTTCCCCTCCGGCGGCATCGCGGATTTCCTGCGGGACGTTCGCGTCGAACCACGCGGTGACCGGCGCCAGCGCTTCATGCGCCAGATCGCGTTCCATCGCCTGCCAGACGCGCGGGACCATTGCCAGATACCGCGCCTTGCCATCGCGCTTGGCGAGACGCGTGAAAATGCCCACGATCTTGGCGTTCCGCTGCGCCCCGAGCCGGGCATAATCGGCTTCGAAATGGGGGCCCGGGTCGGCCGCGGCACGGTAGCGGCCCAGCATCTCGCATTCGAGTTCGGTCGATACTTCGCGCCGCGCATCCTGCAGCAGGCTGACGAGGTCGTAGGCCGGATGGCCGACCAGCGCGTCCTGGAAATCTATCAATCCCTGCGCTCCCGCCAGCTTGCCGGGTTCGAGCAGCATGACGTTTTCGGCATGGTAGTCGCGCAATACGGTGACGCCGGGATCCTGCCTCGCGAGCAGCGGCTCGAGTGCGGTTTCCCATGCGGCGCGATAGGCCGGCACATCGACCGTCAGTCCCATGGCCGGGCAATACCATTCGACCAGCAGCATCGCTTCGCGCAGGTAGACGGCCATGTCATAGGGCTCGAACGGGCCGGGCGGCAGCCGGTGGAGCGCCACCAGCGTATCGATCGCCTGCGCGTAGATCCCGCGCTCGTCGGCCGGATTGGCATCGATCCATTCGCGCATGCGCTGGTCGCCGAAATCCTCGATCAGCACCCAGCCATTGGCGGCGTCCTCACTCAGTATGCGGGGCGCGCGCAGGCCGTTCCGGTCGAGCCAGTGTGCCACGTGCAGGAACGGCTCCGGGTCCTCGTGCGGCGGCGGCGCATGCATCAGCATCGCGCTGTCCCCCCCCATCCTTACCCGGAAGTAGCGGCGGAAGCTGGCATCGCCGACGAGAGGGGCGATTTCCGCGCCTTCCCACCGGGTGCCACCCAGAAACTCGTGAATCTCGTCGAAAGGCGCATCGCTCATGGCCAGCGGCTTTGCCAAGATGTGCCCGGGGTGACAACGGCCTCGCGGCCTTCGCCCACCTTTTCCAGCGCAATGGCGAGGCAGTTCGGCTCATGGGCGAAACCGCCCGCGTGATCGGGCCACTCGGCCAGCAGTGCGGCGCCCTCCCGGTAGTCGTCGAGCCCCAACTCGGCAGCTTCCGCGGGATCCTCGAGCCGGTAGAAATCGGCATGGACCAGCGGGACCGGCAGGCCGTCATAGGTTTCGATGATCGTGTAGGTCGGCGAAGGCACCTCGCCCTCGTGACCGAGCGCCGCGATGATCGCACGCGCCAGCGTGGTCTTGCCAGTGCCCAGCGTACCGGAAAGCGCCACGACATCGCCCGGCGCCAGCTTCGCGGAGATCTGCTGGCCGAACGCCTCCATCGCCGCGAGATCGGGCAGCGCGATTTTCACGGCAGGGTGATCGTTGCAGTGGTGCCGCTGTTCTTGCGGCTGCGGATCTCGAGCGTACCGCCATGCGCTTCGACCAATTGCCGCGCCAGCGGAATGCCCAGCCCGTGGCGGCGTTCGATACCCTTGCCGTCCGACGACATGCGGATGCCCTCCAGCGCACGAGCAAGCTCGTGCTGGCTCATCCCGCGGCCATTGTCGGAGATCACGATCCGCGTCTCGTCGCGCTTGCGCCCGATATCGATCGCGATCCGGCCCCCGCGCGGGGTGCCGTTGATCGCATTGTCGAGCAGTTGCGAGATCGCGCGGCGCAGCTGGTGCGGATCGGCCGTCACCGATTTTTCCGCATCGCCCTTCAGGTCGAGCGTCAGTTCGCCATCATGGATGCGCTGTTCTTCCTTGCGCACGATCTTGGTCAGGAAGGGCAGCAGCGTGAAGGTGCTCTTGCGCAGCGGCATCAGGCCCGCTTCGGATTGCGACAGGTCGAGCACGTTCTCCACCTGCTCGGTCAGCTTCCCGACCGACAGCGAAATCGCCTGCGCATATTCGGTCGCCTGCGGCGACAGCTCGCCCGCGATGCCGCTGGTCAGCAGCTCTGCGAACCCGCCGATCGAGGTCAGCGGAGTGCGGAATTCGTAACTCATATTGGCGAGGAAACGGGTCATCACCGCATCGGCCTCCTCGAGCGCGCGGTTGCGTTCGCGCAGCGCGACCTCGGCCTGCTGCGACGCGGTGACGTCGAGCACGGTCAGCATCCCATTGCCATCGGGCAGTGGCACGCCAGTGAAGTCGAGCGTCCGGCCATCGGCGAGCTCGATGCGGCCATTGCTCTTCTTGCGATCGAGCGTGGCGGCACGGATCACCTGGTTGAGCTGCGAAACCGAAGCGGGGTCCGACAGATTGCGCGAGATCGCCTGCAACAGATCTTCGGCCTGCGGGTGCCCGTCGAGCACTTCGGGATCGATCCCCCAGGCGCCAGGGAAACCGCGGTTCCACAGTTCGAGGTGGCCGTCGGGCGCGAACACGGCAAGCGCCTCGAACAGATTGTCGAATGTCGCGGTCCGCGTGCGCAGCAGCGTATCGCGCGTTGCCGACAGCGCGAGCTGTTCGGTGCGGTCTTCGGCAATCATCACCAGCCCCCCATCGGGCAGGGGCTGCGCGACGATACGCAGATGGGTGCTGTCGGACAGCGGCCAGGCTTCCTCGTGGGGCTCGTCGCGCTGGAACCACTCGGTCAATTCGTTGCGCCAGGCGGGGAAGTCGCGCACTTCGGGGATCCGGCCGTTTTCGCGCGCGATCAGCAGCATCTGTCCGAACGACGTGCGTTCGTTGACCACGCCGGGGGGGAGCGAGAATACGCGGTGGAAGGGCTGGTTGGCAAAGGTCATGCGGTGGCCGGCATCGAACTGCGCCACGCCGATCGAAAGCTGGTCGAGCATCGAACGCTGCGCTTCGCGGAAGGCACGGAACTCGCGCGCCTGCTCCTCCATTTCCTCGATATCGACCGCATAGCCGGCGATCCCCTCGCCCATCAACGGGAGGTCGGTGACACGGATCGTGCGCCGCGCGCGTTCGATCGTCGCGCTGAGGATGCGTTCGATCGGCTGGCGGCGGTCGGCCGCCTGCTGCGCGACCTCGGCCGCAGTGCGGCCATTGACCGTTTCGACCAGTTCGACCTGGTCGGCAACGACCTGGTCGGCGCTTTCGGCACCCACCGAGGCGACATAGGCCTGGTTGACCAGCCGCAGCTGCATGTCGGCCCCGCGGAACCACATCGGCATCGGGGCGGCCTCGATCAGCCCGACCAGCGCGCCGAAATCCTCGCGAGCGCGCGCCGCTTCCTCGCGCAGCTGAGTCAGTTCCGCCTGGCTGTCGCTGAAGTCGAAGACCCAGACGAGCGCCGACCCGCCGGGGGACACCGCCGGATCGGCCAGCGACCCCTGCAGCGCCAGCGACTTGCCCGAAGCGGGCGAGACATTGATCGCCATGCGAAACGGCTTGGCGGTCTTCTGCGTGCGCCGGACATTGCGTGTCAGCGTATCGATCTGCGCTTCGGTGAGCCCGCGCCCCTCGCCGCCAGCCAGCTCGCTGAGATATTCGGGGACTTTCTCAAGCCCGATCCACCGCGCCAGCCGATCGGGCGCCTCGATCCGCCCGTCGGCCCGTACCAGCAGCGGAATGGCGGGACCTTCCTCGATCAGCCGCGACAGGCGCTGGGCGGTCTTGCGACTGGCGATCGATCGCTGTTCGCGTCCGCTGGCGCGCAGCATCACCCACACCGCACCCGCGGTCCAAAGCGCCAGCAGAAGGCCGATGACGGCCAGCAGTGCGGGAGATGAGTCCATTACCCGCCAGCTATGCCTACGCGCGCGGGGATGCAATGCCCCCGCGCGCGTTCATGCGTGTGTATCCGGACCGGAACGGCCGTCAGTAACGGTAATGTTCGGGCTTGAACGGCCCATCGACCGGCACGCCGATGTAGTCGGCCTGCTTCTGGCTCAGCTTGGTCAGCTTCACGCCCAGCTTGTCGAGATGGAGCGCCGCGACCTTTTCGTCGAGATGCTTGGGCAGGACGTAGACGTCGTTCTTGTATTCGTCGCCCTTGGTCCACAGTTCGATCTGCGCGAGCGTCTGGTTGGTGAAGCTGAAGCTCATCACGAAGCTCGGGTGACCGGTGGCGCAGGACAGGTTCACCAGCCGGCCCTTGCCGAGCACGATGATTTCCTTGCCGTCGGGGAACTTCACCAGGTCGGTACCCGGCTTGAGTTCGTTCCACTCGTAATTGTCGAGCGCCGAGATCTGGATCTCGCTGTCGAAGTGACCGATGTTGCAGACGATCGCCTTGTCCTTCATCGCCTTCATGTGTTCGGCGGTGATGACGTGTTCGTTGCCCGTCGCGGTGCAGAAGATATCGGCGACCTTGACCGCTTCTTCCATCGTCACGACCTCGAAGCCGTCCATCGCGGCCTGGAGCGCGCAGATCGGATCCACTTCGGTGACCAGCACGCGCGCGCCGCCGTTGCGCAGCGACTGCGCCGACCCCTTGCCGACATCGCCGAAGCCGGCGACGCAGGCGACCTTGCCCGACAGCATCACGTCGGTTGCGCGGCGAATCGCATCGACCAGCAATTCGCGGCAGCCATAGAGATTGTCGAACTTCGACTTGGTCACGCTGTCGTTCACATTGATCGCGGGGAACGGCAGCTTGCCCTGCTTGGCGAGATGATAGAGGCGGTGGACGCCGGTGGTAGTTTCTTCCGACACGCCGACGATGTTCTTGACCGATTTGGTCAGATAGCCCGGCTTGGCCTTGAGGAACGCCTTGAGCGCGCGCTGGAATTCGATTTCCTCGGCATTCTGCGGCTCGGGCAGTTCCTCGCCCGCTTCGACGCGCGCGCCCCACAGCGCGAACATGGTCGCATCGCCGCCATCGTCGAGAATGATGGTCGCTGTCTGGTCGGGATTCTCATCGGTCGACCAGTCGAAGATGCGGCCGACATAGTCCCAGTAGTCGGCCAGGCTCTCGCCCTTGATCGCGAAGACCGGGATGTCCTGCGCCGCGATGGCCGCCGCGGCATGATCCTGCGTCGAGTAGATGTTGCAGGTCGCCCAGCGCACATCCGCGCCGAGCGCCACCAGCGTCTCGATCAGCACGGCGGTCTGGATCGTCATGTGCAGCGAACCGGTGATCCGCGCGCCCTTCAGCGGCTTTGCCGCATACTCCTCGCGCAGCGCCATCAGGCCCGGCATCTCGGTTTCGGCGATGGCGATCTCGGCGCGGCCGTAATCGGCCAGGGCAATGTCCTTGATGACGTAATCGGTGAATTCGCTCACGGTAAATCCTCAGTCTATCGGGGTGGTGGCCGCTTGGGGGGAGTGCGCGGCTGCCGCATGGCAGCGGCCCTAGCCGCCCAGCCGAACGAGGGCAACATCCCCCTCCCGCGGCCCCGTACCAGCCCCCGAGCCGCAACCCGCGCTGGGAGCTTGCGCATCGCCGCGGTGCAGCTTACCTCACCCGGCACACGCGATAGACGGAGTTTTGTTATGACGATTTCGGTAGGCGACAAGCTGCCTGATGTAAAAATGGTCAAGGCGACCGAGAACGGCCCCGAGCAGGTAAGCTCGGCCGACTACTTCAAGGGCAAGAAGGTGGCGCTGTTCTCGGTGCCCGGCGCCTTCACCCCGACCTGTTCGGCCAAGCACCTGCCCGGCTATGTCGACAAGGCCGGCGATCTGAAATCGAAGGGCGTCGACGAAATCGTCGCCACGGCAGTCAACGACGCCTTCGTGATGGGCGCATGGAAAAGCGCTGCCGGTTCCGACGACATCACCATGCTCGCCGACGGCAATGGCGATTTTGCCGAAGCGGTCGGCCTGACGATGGACGGTTCGGGCTTCGGCCTCGGCAAGCGCGGTCAGCGTTATTCGATGGTGGTCGAGGACGGCGTGGTTACCCAGCTCAATGTCGAAGCACCGGGCGATTTCTCGGTCTCGAGTGCGGAACACATGCTCGGCCAGATGTAAGCCATAGGCCCTGCCGACACGCAAACAGACGCCCCGTCCGGCTTGCTGCCCGGCGGGGCGTTTTTACTTGCGGGTTTGACCTCGGAGCCGGCCGCCCGGGCGGTCAGCCGTATCCCATCAGCTTGAGCACTTCTTCGCGGCTGCGATGGTCGTCGAGGAAGGTGCCCATCATCCTACTCGTGACCATGCCGACACCGGGCGTGCGCACGCCGCGCGCGGTCATGCAGGCATGCGATGCCTCGATCACCACCGCGACGCCCTGCGGCTGGAGATTTTCCCAGATACAGTCGGCCACTTCGGCGGTCAGGCGTTCCTGCACCTGCAGCCGCCGCGCGAAGCCATGCAGCACGCGCGCAAGCTTCGAAATGCCGACGACGCGGTCATGCGGCAGATAGGCGATCGCGGCCTTGCCTATGATCGGCGCCATGTGGTGTTCGCAATGCGACTGGAACGGAATATCCTTGAGCAGGACGATCTCGTTGTAACCGCCCACTTCCTCGAACACGCGATCGAGGTGCACTGCCGGGTCTTCGGTGTACCCGATGCAATATTCCTTCCACGCGCGCGCCACCCGCTTGGGGGTGTCGAGCAAGCCTTCGCGCGCGGGATCGTCGCCCGTCCATTCGATGAGCGTGCGGATCGCATCCTGCACATGCTCCGGAACGGGCAATTTGCCGCGCGGATCGTCCTCGTCGGGTCCAACTAGGCTGCTCACGTTCCCTTGATCCTCCTGAACTTGTCGCGAAACCGCTTGAGCCTGCTCCCCTTGCGGAAAAGCCCGCCGTTTGCAAACGGCTCGAACATGTCGTCGGGGTCCTCCGGATCGAGCAGCGCGCTCTCGGCGAGGCCCTTTTGCACGTCGTTGAGTTCGGGAGGATGGTAGCGCCGCAAATTTCGGCCGCCTTCGCCTTGCGAATGGTCGATCAACGCGGCCATCGACCCGTGCCGCGACAGCAGTTCGCCAACCTCGTTTTCATCGATGCCGCAGTGTTCTCCGAGCAGCGAATGGCGCAGAGCCGCGATCGCATCGGCGGCGTGCGCATTGCCCTTGCGCGTCGAATCGATGAACACATCGCATTCGCTGTCGAGGCCCATCGAGCGGTTGTTGAGATTGGCCGAGCCGATCCGCAGGATCGTGTCGTCGACGATCATGATCTTGGCGTGGACGTAGATCGGCGTCTCGCCGGTGAAGGGGGACCAGAGCGAGAACCGGCGCTGCGGATCCGCTTCGCCGATCGCGCGCACCAATTCCGCCCGGGCATGATCCATCGCCTGCTGTTCGAGCCAGCCATCGGCGTGGCACGGATGCACGATGACGATTTCCGGCGGATCGTCCTCTCCCAGGCGGGCGATGATGGCTTCGGCGATCGCCCGCGATGCGAAATACTGGCTTTCGGCGTAGATGAACCGCTTCGCGCCGGCGATCTGGTCGAGATAAAGCTGCTCGATCTCGGTGATCTTTTCCCAGTCACGGTAGGCAGCGCGGGTACGTGCCACGCCGATCTCGACATCTTCGAACTGGGCGGTCAGCGCATCGGGCCAGGGGCTGCCGGGGGCATCGGGAACTTCGGGTAGCTCGGCACCGCCGGCCGATGTCCACCGGTCGTCGCCCAGCTCGGCAAGCGCGGTGGCGACCTCGCCCTCCATCAGCATCGCGGCATCGTGCCACGGGCCGTAACTGCGCCCGTGCGGTGTCTTGCGGCGCGGATCGACCTCGTCGTGATCGCGCGTGTCCCAGCGCTTGTCGGTCATGTCGATTCCGCCGCACACCGCCACCTTGTTGTCGAGCACGGCGATCTTCTGGTGATGCGTGCAACCGATCGGATGCGCGGTATCGAAGTGGAAGTTGATCCGGCTATGACGGAACCAGCGGGCAAGATCCCACCACATCGAGGCACGGCCCATGGTCGACAGTGCGCCTACGCTCCACTTCAGGATACGGATGTCGAGCTGCTTGCGGTGGCGCGCCAGCCAGGCGATGAAACTGCCGAGCCGCGACGGGTACCCGCGTTTCCACGCACGCTGCCACCAGCGCCGCCCGCGTTCCAGATGTATCCGCGTGTCGAAATCCCAGCCGATCAGCAGGATTCGCCGCCGCGATTTGAGCATCGCTTCCTGCATGAAGGCGAAATAGTCGGCAGCATCGACGATTACGCTCGCGCGCGAGGCCCTGGCATAGCGCCAGACCCCGGGCTCGACCGAAGGCGACAGCGCCGAAGTGCGGCTCGGATCCGCCTGCTTGTCTTCACTCATGTGCCGACCCCCTGCGCTGCGCGCTATTCCTTCGCGTCTTCCTTCTTCTCGGGCGTCACTTCGGCTTCGGCCATTTCCTCGTCCTTGCGGCGCTCGAAGACCCGTTCCATGTGCTTCATGTCATCCTCGTCGAGGTGCCGTTCGAAGTCGGGAAAGTGGTCTTCCTCTTCCTCGTCGATATGGTGCCGGTACTGGTGCTCGAAGCTCTTGAACTTCGTCAGCCAGCCACCTTCGGACATATCGGTCGCAGCAAGGTCGTTGAGCGCCTCTTCGATCTCGTGGTGTTCGGCCACCGAATGGCGCGTTTCGCCGGTCGTCGGCGGCTTGCGCAACATTGTGGAATACAGCGCCTGCTCTTCTGCGGCAGCATGGCTCTTGAGCTCCTTGGTCAGCTCTTCGAACAGCGACTTGCGCTCGGTCGTATCCCCGCTCGTGTCGAGCAGCTTGTCCAGCAGCTCGCGGTGGCGGTCATGATCTTCCTTCAGGCGTTCGAAAATCTTCGTGGCATCGGCCATGTTTCTTATCTCCTTTGGAAGATGAACCGGTCACCGGCGGCACGGTTCCGGTCTTGTGGGGCCCGGCCGGCAAACCCATATCGGCTTCACCATGCATGACCGACAAGCGCCCACGCGGGCCCAGATGCAGACAATGGCCGAAACGGCTTTCGCCGAACTGCCTGCGCAGTTCCGCGACCAGATGGGCGATGTCGTTCTGCAGGTCGAGGATTTCGCGACCCCCGAGCAGCTGGCATCGGTCGATATCACGGACCGCTGGCATCTTTCCGGCCTCTACGAAGGCGAACCCCTGCCCGATCAATCGATCTGGCAGAGCGGGCAGCTCCCGCCGCGCATTTGGCTGTTCCGCGAACCGCTGATTGCCGAATGGCGCGAAACCGGGGTCCGAATGGACGATCTGGTGCGCCACGTGGTGGTGCATGAGGCGGGCCATCACTTCGGCTTCAGCGATGACGACATGCACTGGCTCGAAGACGAGGCCGACTGACCGCCCTACTCCGCGGCTTGCGGGCACCGGCGCCCTTGCGCCTCCTCCAGAACCACAAAAGGCCACCCTTCCGGAGAAGGATGGCCTTTTGTGGCGCGCCCGGAAGGATTCGAACCTCCGGCCCCCAAATTCGTAGTCTGGTGCTCTATCCAGCTGAGCTACGGGCGCGCTTGGAGGGCGCCACATAGGCAGGCACCCACAGCTTGGCAATCCCTAAATCACCCATTTTGCAAACAACTTTGCCGCCAGCGCGACATCGAGCGGGGGTTTGGCAAGTAGCTCCGCCTCCTCAGGGGTAAACCAATCGATTTCACCCCCCTCGAGCGCGCCCATACCGCTCCCGTCCCAGACCGAAGTGTAAAGCATGATGACAATCGGCGGGCGCCCTTCCCCGCTGGTCTCCTCGGCGAAGCCGACGGGCGCACAGGCCGCCGGTTCGATGACCAGGCCAAGCTCTTCGTCGATCTCGCGAACCAGCGCATTGCGCGGGGTTTCGCCCGTCTCGACCTTGCCGCCGGGAAACTCCCAGAGCCCGCCATGGTGCTTGTCCGCGGGGCGCCGATGCATCAGCCAGCGCCCCTTCCCGTCGCGCAGCGCCAGCGCGACGACGCAGGTCCATGTCGGGATATTTTCCACTTTCGCGACCACTCTCAACGATTTCTTAACCCGCCCCAGCGTAAACATCCCATGTCAGCTTAGACAAGCGACGAGTGGGGGCACCGGGCATGATCAAATTCCTGCGCATGTTGGAACGCGATAATCGCGGCGCCACTTCTGTCGAATACGGGCTGATCCTCGCCCTGATCTTTCTCGCCATGATTGGCGGGCTCCAGGCTTTCGGCGCGTCTGCGACGACCATGTGGTCGAGAATCGCAACCGCGGCTGCTGCCGCAATGGGCGGCTGACCGCAGCGGTTAGGGGTTTTTAAACCACTTCGCTGCAGAACGCATAATTGTCCGCTCTACATTCTTGGAGCGGGCCGGGTACGAAGACTGAACCAGGAGACGAATTATGAAGTTTTTCCGCAAGCTGCGCCGCGATGAAGAAGGCGCAACCGCAATCGAATACGGCCTTATCGCTGCCCTGATCGCCGTTGCCGCGATCACCGCGATGCAGAGCCTCGGCGGCCAGCTGAGCACGACGTTCAACACCGTTTCGACGACGATGAGCGGCAGCTAAGACGCGGGGTAACTCCCGACGAAAATCAGGGGCGGCGGGTTCAACCCGCCGCCCCTTTTCTTTGTCCCGATCAATTGCTGCAGTTCATCGCCCGCGGACGACGATCTTCACCTTCTGCCCAACGCTGAGGCCTTCATTCGAAGTCAGCCCGTTGAGCACGCGGAACCGGTCGATCTGGTTGTCGCTGTAGGCCATCCGGCGCGCGAGCGAGGCGACCGTATCGCCGCTGCCGACCGTCACGACATCGACCACCCGCGGAATCACATTCGCCGCGGTCTGCGAGTCGATCCGCTGCATCGATGCGAACATGTCGTTGAACGCCGAAGTCTGGCCAGCCGGGGTTATCGCGAGAAAGTGGTACGCGCGGTCGCTGGCGAACTCATAGGCGAAAACGGTCACGTCGACCTGCCCGTTACCCGATGCGACGCGCGCCGTCCCGTAGGCGGCGGGCAAACCATTGACGGTGGTCCGCTGGATCGATTGCGGCCGGATCTGCTGCTGCTCGCTCACCCCGGCGAAAACGCTGGTGACATAGCTGTTGAGGTCATTGTTGTACGGCGCGAGCGAGAATTGCGCCTGCCCGCTCTGGCCATTGATCGTGACCGCTCTCGTCCCGTTGATCATGTAGAAACCCTGCGGCGCCGTGAATGCCAGCCGCAGATCGGGATGGATGAAGCGCCGGCCCTCGACCACGCCTTGCGACGGATCGTCGCCATAGGTCAGCCCGTCGATCCGGGTCAGAAAGGTATCGCGATTGGTGACGCCGCCGGTGACGCCGGTGGCCTGCGCTTTCGCCAGCGCGGTCTGCACACGGCTGGCCGGATCGGGGTGGGTCGATGCCCATTCGGGAATATTGGCATTGTCGCGTCCCTGCACGCGGGCATCGAGCGCATTCTGCAGCGCGAGGCTCTGCAGCACCGTGCCCATCGCGCGCGGATCGTAGCCCGCCGAGTTGAGATAGCGAATGCCGAGCTCGTCCGCCTCGAGTTCCTGCGAGCGCGAGAACTTGAGCGTCAGCAATTGCGACCCCTGCAAGGCAGCCTGGCCGAGCTGCTGCCCGAGCCCGCTATTGCCGAGGAGGACACCCGACAGGATCGCACCGGCCGCGCCGAGCAGCGTGTTGCGCTGTGCCGTGGCCTGCCGGCGCTGCGAATGGCGCGCGGCAACGTGGCCGACTTCATGGCCTAGCACCGCCGCCAGTTCGGCTTCGTTGTTCATCAGCGCAACCAGCTGCCGGGTCGTGTAGACGTAACCGCCGGGGATCGCGAACGCGTTGTTCACCGGGCTGTTGAGCAGCGAGACGGTGAAGGAATCGCGGGCATTGCCCAGGCCCGACTGGACCGCGATGTTCTTGCCCACCTGTTCGACATATTGCGCATGGCTGCCGCTCATCGCTCCGCCGAACTCGTTGAGCAGCTGCGGATGCGCCTCGGCGCCCATCTGCGCCTCGCTCTGCGTGATCGGGGTGGACGCACTGGGGATGTTCCCCGTGCCCATGCAGCCGGCCAGCGCCAGCGAGAGTGTCGAAACGGATGCGGCGGCGGCGAGTGAAATGCGCGTCATGAGCGGCGGTCCCCATAAATCTGGCACGCGGCCGACGGACATTCCCGGCCGGTCGCGCGAGGCGTTGAATATGTTGGGAAGAACCGGGTCATGCGGCGGTTTGTTCCCGCCGGGGTACCGCGTCCTCAGCCGGCGAGCGCGAGGAAACGCTCTTCGCGCAACCGCTTGAGTTCATGCGGCGCATGCCGCGCCAGCGCGTCCAGCTCTTCCACGATCGCATCACCGAGCGCGGTTGCCGCCACCCGCGGATCGCGATGCGCCCCGCCGACAGGCTCGGGCACGATCCGGTCGATCACGCCCAGCGCGGCCAGATCCTGCGCGGTCACTTTCATCGCCTCGGCGGCATCGGGGGCCTTCTCGGCTGTCCGCCACAGGATCGAGGCGCAGCCCTCGGGAGAGATCACCGAATAGACCGCGTGCTCCATCATCAACACCCGCTCGGCGCTGGCCAGCGCGACTGCACCGCCCGATCCGCCCTCGCCGACGATCGCGGCCACCATCGGCACCGGCAACGCCAGGCAGGCCTCGGTCGAACGCGCAATGGCTTCGGCCTGGCCGCGTTCCTCGGCCTCGATCCCGGGAAAGGCACCCGAGGTGTCGACCAGCGTCACCACCGGCAGGCCGAACCGTCCGGCCATTTCCATCAAGCGGATCGCCTTGCGATAGCCTTCGGGCTTGCCCATGCCGAAATTGTGGCGGACCCGGCTGGCGGTATCGTTGCCTTTTTCATGGCCGATCAGCATCACCTTGCGGCCATCGAGCTTCGCGAACCCGCCGAGGATCGCCTCGTCGTCGCCGTAGCAGCGGTCCCCGCCCAGCGGCACGAATTCGTCGAAGGCATATTCGACATAATCGCGGAAATGCGGGCGCGACGGGTGCCGCGCGACCTGCGTTTTCTGCCACGGGCTGAGCGCCTGATAGGTGCTGGCAAGCAGGTTCGCGCTCTTCAGCTCGAGCCGCTGCAATTCATTGGTGATGTCGACATCATCGCCCTCCGCTGCGCTCCGCAGTTCGGCGATACGTTGTTCAAGCTCGGCGACCGGCTTCTCGAATTCGAGATAGGAAATCATGCTACGGCGCTAGTCCGAAGCGGGCGCGCGTGCAAGCGGATGGCGTTCGTTGACCAGTTTCACCAACCGCGCGGCATCGACATGCGTATAGATTTGCGTGGTCGAGATATCCGCATGGCCCAGCAGCGTCTGGAGCGCGCGCAAATCCGCCCCGCCTTCGAGCAGATGCGTGGCGAAGGCGTGCCGCAGGACATGCGGGCTGAGCTTCTCGGGCGCGAGGTCGGCGCGCACCGCCAACGCCTTGAGCAGCTGGAACAGGCGCACGCGCGAAATATGCCCGCTGCGCGAGGGAAAGAGCCACGCCGAATCGGATCCGCGCAGCGCCAGCCACCGCTTGAGCGCGGTATCGGCCCGCTGGCTGACGGGAACCATGCGCGCATGGCCGCCCTTCCCGGTAACAGTGAGAAACGGCGCATCGCGCGGTACTGCGGAAAGCGGCAGCGAAACCAGTTCGGTGGCCCGCAGCCCGGAACCGTAGAGCATTTCGAGCAGCGCCAGCATCCGTACCGCGAGCGGGGCATTGCCCCGGGCCTCTTCTTCCGCGGTCGCGAACAGCGCTTCGACCTCGGCATGCGACAGGATCTTCGGCAGCGGGCGGCGCGTGGCAGGGCGCGGCAGCGCATGCGTCGGATCATCCTCGCGCAGCCCTTCATCGACGAGGAAACCGAAAAATTGCCGCAGGGCTGAAACCTTGCGCGCCAGCGTCGCCGGGGCCAGCGACGACCAGCCCTGTCCCAACCGGGCGAGCTGCGCCGGCTGGGCGTCCTCCAGCCGGGTTCCGATCAGTTCCTCCGCCTGTTCGAGGTCGCGGCCATAAGCGAGAACCGTATTTCGCGCCGCCCCGCGCTCGGTGGCGAGCATGGCGAGGAAATCGGCGATCGAAGCGCCCATGTCAGGCGCGCGCGACCGCCTCCGCGGCGATCATTCTGGCTTCGGCTTCCAGTCCCACGCGCCGCAATGCGGAAACGATATGGAAAAGGTGCCGCGCCGTCATGCGGTCCCAGCCCGATCCCTGCATGCCGAGCCCCGCCAACATGGTGACCAGCGCCGGATTGTCGACTTCGGCCGCGCGCTCGATCATCCGCGTCCAGCGTGTCTGCGCCGCCAGGTCGACCCCCAGCCGCTCGCCATACTCGGCTATTTCGGCATCCGCGACGCGCCCCAGGCCCGCCAGCCCCGCGAGCAGCATGCGCGACTTGTGCTGCCGCGGCGAATCGTCTTCGTCCACGAAGCCATCGAGTTCGCCATCGCTGACCATTGCCGAACCGGCGGGATCGGCCAGGGCCAGCATGGCCCAGCCAACACTGCCGTCATCCACCTGGCCGGCCCAGCGCATCGCATCGCGATCAAGCCCCGCCGCGAGCATGGCCGCGACCAGGCCGTCCGCATCGTCGGCCAATGCATCGTCGACCGGAAGACGCGCGGCGGCATAGGCAGTCAGCACCACCCTGCCATAGGAAAACTCGCCGCCGCCGCCCCAGATATCGCGGATCGCGGCGAGCCGCTGCAGCGGATCTGTTCCGACATAGGCTTCGCGCAGGCGCGACGCGGTGACAGCGGCATCGCCCTCGGCGCCCTCCTCCGCGAAAATCTGGCTGTAGAGATCGACCATTGCCGCCGACGACAGGATGCCGCTGGCCGCTGCAATGTCCGCCGCGCGGGCGCGCTGCAGCGGGGTAAGCGCGGGGGTGAGCGCCGCGGTACGCAGCAGGTCCGGCTCGGCATCGCCCAGCAATTCGTCGGGCACGGGCTCGCCCAGCGCATTGGCCAGGGCAAACCGCCACGGGGTCAATGCCGCGATCCCGTCCCATTCGATGGTTACCGCGCGGCGTCCGCGCCCGGCAGAGCCCGCCACACGCTGCGCCAGCAGCACGTCGATACGGTCGTCCTCGGTGCGCGACAGCAGGCGGCGCAGGTCGTTCTGCGCACGGGTCGCCTCGCCCGCATAGGCATTGCAGATCCCAGCCAGCATCTGCCACTCGGCATCGTCGCGCTGGGTATCGACCAGCCGCACCGCGGGGCAGGCGCCAATAATGTCGGCACTGCCGATATAGGCCTCTACCGCCGCATCGGTGAGCGCGGGCGAATAGTTTGCCGTGTCGATATCCTGGACGACGGCGCGGGCGACGACATGTTCGCCCAGCGCGTTGAGTGCGCGGACCCGCAACGTCGCGAACTCGACCGGATCCATTCCCTCAGGCGTCGCCAGTCGGCTGGCCAGGGCGCGGCGCAGCAGGATGTGCCCCCAGCGCGAAACCATCGGACGCGTCGTACCGGCCAGCACCGCGCGCACCAGCGCGGCAGGCTGGCGCGCCAGCGAAGCAGCCGGCAGACCGCCCTCGCGCTGGCCGAGAATGCCCACCTGTTCCATCGACCGGCGTGCCGCGGGCGGGATGTCGAATTTCGGCTTCAGGCCCAGCAATTCGTCGAGTTCGTCGGTCGACATCGCCTCGAGCTCTTCGAGCGTCGGCAAGTCGGCCAGGTCGAGGTCGGTCCCGCCGACCGGCGCCGGCTGTGTCGGCAGGGGCTGCACTACTTCGCCCGATTGCGATGCGCCGGCTTCGCCCGGGTCGCGTGGTGCCGCAGCCGGTCCCGGCGCGGCCGGAGCCTGCGTCGCCCGGGGTGTCGGCGTCGGGGTCGGTGCCGGCGCGGGTTCGTCGAAACCCGGCGGCAGCAGATCGACCGGTGCGTCCTGCGCGAGAACCATCGCCGAGCTCAGCGCCAGTGCGGCGCCGCCCGCCAGCCATGCGGATTTCATCGTGCAGCCTCCGGCATATCGATACCCTGTTCGATCGGATGCAGCGGTTCCTCGCCGCCATCGATCAGCGCCGCGATCACCAACACGGCGAACAATATTGCCAAGAGACCTGCAATCTTTCTCCCGCTCATCGCCAAGATTTTCGCGTCCCGTTTCAAGTGCTGATACCTTGCCCGCGCCCTAGCCCAGTTCTAGGCACGGCGGCAATGACCCATGCAACAGCCTTCACGCCTGCCGAAATCGGCGGCCTTGCCCGGCGGATCGATCGCCCCGTGGTGCTGGTCGGCCTGATGGGGGTCGGCAAGTCCACGGTCGGACGCCGCCTTGCGGCGCTGCTCGACACCGACTTCATCGATGTCGACGAGGAAATCGAACGCGCCGCCGATCGGTCGGTCAGCGAAATCTTCGAAGCGCATGGCGAACTCTATTTCCGCGCCGGCGAACGCCGGGTGATTGCCCGGCTGGTCGAGGAAGGCCACGGCGTGATCGCCACCGGCGGCGGCGCCTTCGTCGATCCCGAGACCCGGGCCCTGATCCTCGACCGCGCCATCGCGGTGTGGCTCGATTGCGATATCGATACGCTGGTCGAACGCACCGCGCGGCGCGACAGCCGGCCGCTGCTGCGCAAGGGCGATCCGCGCGCAATCCTGACGCAGCTCAAGGACCAGCGCGGCAACGCCTATGCCGAGGCGCAGGTCCATGTCGTCACCGACGATGCGCCGCACACCGAAACCGCGCTGAGCATCCTGAGTGCGATAGACGCATGGCTGTAATTCCCGTCGAACTGGCCGGCCGCGGCTACGAAGTGCGTGTCGGCAACCAGTTGCTGGCCGATCTGGCAGCGCAGGCTCGGCCCCTCCTGCGCAAGCGCCATGCATGCATCGTGGCCGATGCCAACGCGCGCCGACACTGGGGCGAAGCCGTCGGCAATTCGCTTTCTGCCGCGGGCATCGAACCGCGCTGGTACGATGTCGCGCCCGGCGAAACATCGAAGAGCTGGGACAGTCTCGCCCGGCTGACCGATTGGCTGCTGGACCAGGGTGTCGAACGCGGCGACCATGTCTTCGCGCTGGGCGGCGGCGTGGTCGGCGACCTGACCGGCTTTGCCTGCGCGATCCTCAAGCGCGGCTGCGGCTTCGTGCAACTGCCCACCACGCTGCTGGCGCAGGTCGACAGTTCGGTCGGCGGCAAGACCGCGATCAACACCGCGGCGGGCAAGAATCTGATCGGCGCGTTCCACCAGCCTTCGCTGGTGCTGGCCGATCTGGGCGCGCTGGGCACGCTGCCCGAACGCGAACTTCGCGCCGGTTATGCCGAAGTTCTCAAATACGGCGTGCTTGGCGATCGCGGGTTTTTCGACTGGCTCGAACAGGACGGCCGGGCCGTCGTCGCCCTCGACCCCGCTGCCACCGAACGCGCCGTCGCCGCCAGCGTTGCCGCCAAGGCGCGGATCGTGGCGGAGGACGAACGCGAGACCAGCGGTGCCCGCGCGCTGCTCAACCTCGGGCATACCTTCGGCCACGCGCTCGAGGCGGAAACCGGCTTTTCCGACCGTTTGCTGCATGGTGAAGGCGTCGCGCTGGGGATGGTCTTGGCCGCACGCTATTCGGCGCGGCGCGAGGAGATTTCGCTGGCCGACGCGCAGCGCGTGACTGCCGCGGTCGATGCTGCCGGCCTGCCCGCGGAAATTTCCGCGCTGGGGCTCGACTGTGACGGTCGGCGGCTTGCCGACCACATGCTCCACGACAAGAAGATGGACGCGGGCACGCTGCCCTTCATCCTGCTCCGCGCGATCGGCGAAGCCTATCTCGCCCGCGATGTCGAAATGACCGACATCGCGGCATTCCTCGACGAACAATTGCAGGCGCATTGACCGCCGATCCGGCCGCGCGCATCGTTGCGGGAATGGTTCTCGACATCCGCCCCGCCCACCTTTCCGATCCCGCAGTGAGGGAACTGGTCGCCTATCACCAGCGCGACATGCTGGCGATGTCGCCGCCGGGTACCAGCTTTGCGCTCGACGAGAGTGGTCTTTCCGGACCGGGCATCACGCTGCTGGGTGCATGGCGTGGACAAGTTTTAGTCGGCATCGGGGCGATGAAACGCCTGTCCGCCGATAGTGCCGAACTCAAATCGATGCGCACCCATGCGGACCATCTGGGCCGCGGAGTTGCATCGGCAGTTCTCGATCGCCTGATCGCGATCGCCAGGGCAGAAGGGATTTCCCGGCTCAGCCTCGAGACGGGCACGAACGAGCGGTTCGCCCCCGCGGTCGCACTGTATGCCAAGCGCGGATTTTTCGCCGGCGAAGCTTTCGCGGACTACGCCAATGGTCCGCACAACCAGTGCTACCACCTCGCGCTTGCGCCGGCAGCGACCTGATCAGCTGAGCCGCGTTTCCAACCGCGTAACCGAGGCCGCGCCCACCGGCTCGTACTCTGCCAGCATGCGGTCGTGGTCGGTGAAAAGCTGCTCGATCTCGCTGCGACGATGCAGCAGCGTGTGCGCTATACCCGGAGCGAGGCTTTCGCCGTCGCCGATCTTGCCGAGAATGGCCGACAAGTCGCTGATCGTCGCCTCGTCCGGCGTTTTGAAATAGTGGCCCTTCGCATCGAAGAAACCGGTACCCATGCGTGCCATGTTCGAAACCTCCTGCGTGGATGCACAAGGCGAACCCGAAGGCACGGATTATCTACCCCTTGGCGCAGGGATTCCAGAGCATTTACCATTTTGGCCGGCTCGGCGGGGAAACCTGCGCGAAACGGAAAGCACCGCTGAACCGATCTTGCGCAGGAAGTTCCGTTTGCACCGGATCAGCGAACTATTCGAGTTCGAGGATCACCTCATCCACTGCGAGTGAATCGCCTTCCGCTGCGTTGATCTTGCCCACCGTCGCCTGCTTTTCGGCGCGGAGGATGTTTTCCATCTTCATCGCCTCGACGGTGGCGAGCGGCTGACCCGGCTGGACCTCCTCGCCTTCGGCTACGTGCAGCTTCACCAGCAGCCCCGGCATCGGGCAGATCAGCATTTTCGACAGATCGGGCGGGGTCTTCTCGATCATATGCGCCGCGAGATGCGCGACCCGCGTCTGCAGGATCCGCAAATGATGCGTCGCACCGCGCGTCGTGATGGCATAGCCGGTCCGAGTGGACCGCAGCTGGAGCGTGTAGCGCGCAACCGGATCGGCATCGTCGTCCGCTCCGTTTTCGAACAGCGCGACATCGACCATCGTTTCGCCCGGAGTGTACTGCATTTCCAGCATGACCGGTTCGCCATCGACGGTCAGCGCGGCTTCCTCGAGCCGCACTTCGTGCGATGTCGAGCCTTCCTCGCGTTCGCCGATGCGCACGGTCCAGTCGCCGGGAGCGTAGAGGTCGTCGGACAGCTGCCCTTCGACGCGCCGCGCGCGGTCGGCATCGGCCGTTGCGATGACGCCGGCGACCGCGGCCAGAACCCGCGTCAGCTGGTCGGACGCGGGCGCGCCGGTGAACCCATCGGGATATTCCTCGGCGATGAAGCCGGTCGTCAGTTCACCCGAACGGAAGCGCGGGTGCTGCATGATCGCGCTGAGGAAATCGACATTGTGCCCCAGCCCCTCGATGCGGAAGGCATCGAGCGCCGCGATCTGCAGGTCGGCCGCCTCGTCGCGTGTCTCGCCCCAGGTCACCAGCTTGGCGATCATCGGGTCGTAGAACATCGACACTTCGCCGCCTTCGAACACGCCGTCGTCGACGCGAACGCCGTCGACGCCGCGGCGGCCGTTCTCCTGCCCGTCATCGGCCCAGGGTTCGACCGGCGGCTGGTAGCGCACCAGGCGCCCGGTGGACGGCAGGAATCCGCGATAGGGATCTTCGGCATAGACGCGGTTCTCGATCGCCCAGCCGTCGATCTTCACATCGTCCTGCGTCATCGCCAGCTTCTCGCCCGCCGCGACACGGATCATTTGCTCGACCAGGTCCACACCGGTGATCGCCTCGGTAACCGGATGCTCCACCTGCAAACGGGTGTTCATTTCGAGGAAGTAGAAGCTCTCACCGGTCTTGTCGGCGCCGCTGACGATCAGTTCGACCGTGCCCGCGCTGTGATAGCCCACCGCCTGCGACAGCGCGACGCATTGCTCGCCCATCGCCTTGCGCATCTTCGGCGTCACGAAGGGCGACGGGGCTTCCTCGACCACCTTCTGGTGGCGGCGCTGGATCGAGCATTCGCGCTCGTTGAGGTAGATGATGTTGCCGTGCTTGTCGCCGAGGATCTGGATCTCGATGTGGCGCGGATCCTCGATGAACTTCTCGATGAAGACGCGGTCGTCGCCGAAGGAGTTGAGCCCTTCGCGCTGCGTCGCTTCGAAGCCCTCCTCGACATCCTTGTCGTTCCAGGCGAGGCGCATGCCCTTGCCGCCGCCCCCCGCGCTGGCCTTCATCATCACCGGATAGCCGATGTCGTTGGCCCATTTGAGCGCGTCTTTGGTGGTTTCGATCGCATCGGGCGATCCGGGAACCGTGTTGACCCCGGCGTCCTTGGCGATGCGCTTGGATTCGATCTTGTCGCCCATCGCGGCGATGGCGTTCACCGGCGGGCCGATGAAAGCGATGCCCTCCGCTTCCAGCGCTTCGACGAAGCTCGCGCGTTCGGACAGGAAGCCATAGCCCGGATGCACCGCTTCGGCGCCGGTCTGCTTGGCCGCGGCGATGATCTTGTCCGCCACCAGATAGCTTTCCGACGCGGTTGCGGGACCGATATGCACCGCCTCGTCAGCCATGCGAACGAAGGGTGCGCGCGCATCGGCATCGGAATAGACCGCCACGGTCGCGATACCCATGCGCTTGGCCGTCTTGATGACGCGGCAGGCGATTTCACCACGATTGGCGATGAGGATTTTCGTGAACATCGGTGTCAGTTCTCCGTTCCGGGCTTCGCTTCGCCGGACATCTGATTGCGCGTCAATTCGCGCAGTTCTTCGGTTCGCCGCTCGGTCAGAACGGTCATGCAGGTGCTGTGGAGGAGCGGTTGCATCGTTCCCCCGCGCGCATCGTAGCTCGACAGCCGGCAGTGCGCGTCGCGGTACGCGATCCAGGCGCGCTGGGCTTCCAGCAGGCTCTCCCAATAGCCCGGCTGGTCATCCTCGACCGCATAACCATCCTCGCGCTGCATGATCGCGCGCACTTGCGGCCACAGGGCGTTCAGTTCGGCATCGGCCTGCTCCCATTCCCGATGCGCGCAGATGTTCATCTCGCTTTGCACTTGCGGGTTGGTGCAGTCGGGCATGCCGGCAGCGGCCTGCGCAGTCAGCAGCAGGGACGACAGGATGATCATTCGGCCGGCTCGGCCACCTTGCAGGCGCGCATCGGTTCTTCCTGCTGCAACGCCGTCAGGCCCAGCTTGGCGAACAATGCGGCGTCGGTGTCGTCGCCCGCATTGGGCGCGGTGAGCAGCTTGTCGCCGGTGAAGATCGAATTCGCGCCCGCCATGAAGCACAGCGCCTGCGTGGCCTCGCTCATGCTCTCGCGCCCGGCGGACAGGCGCACCATGCTCATCGGCATGGTGATGCGCGCGACCGCGACGGTGCGGACGAATTCGATATCGTCGATCTTGGCGAGCGGCGTATCAGCCAGCATGTCGCCCAGCACCGTGCCCTTGACCGGGACCAGCGCGTTGACCGGGACGCTTTCGGGATGGCGTTCCAGCGTGGCGAGCGTGTGGACGAAGCCGACGCGGTCGCTGCGCGTTTCGCCCATGCCGACGATCCCTCCGCTGCAGACATTGATGCCCGCATCGCGGACGTTCTGCAGCGTGTCGAGCCGGTCCTCGTACTTGCGACTGGAGATCACCCGCTCGTAATATTCGGGGCCGGTGTCGACATTGTGATTGTAATAGTCGAGGCCCGCTTCCTTGAGCATGTCGGCCTGTTTCGGCGTCAGCATGCCCAGCGTCATGCAGGTCTCCAGCCCCATCGCGCGCACGCCCTTCACGATCTCGACGATCGCGGGCATGTCGCGGTCCTTGGGATTGCGCCAGGCGGCGCCCATGCAGAACCGCTGGCTGCCCGCATCCTTCGCCTGCGCCGCGCGCTGAAGGACCGATTGCACTTCCATCAGCTTGGTCGCCTCGACCCCGCTGTCGGCCTTCACCGACTGCGAGCAATAGCCGCAATCTTCCGGGCACCCGCCGGTCTTGATGCTGAGCAGCGTGCACAGCTGGACTTGGCTGGGCGGGTGAAACTCGCGGTGGATGCTCGCGGCCTGGAACAGCAGTTCGGTAAAGGGAAGGTCGAACAGCGCCGCGATCTCGTCGCGGGTCCAGTCGGTGCGGATTTGGGTCATACAGGCTTCCTGGCAAGGTAAAGGCCGAATGCCATGACCGCCAGCCCGAGCGCGCGCTTGGGGGTGATCGCGCTCTGGATGGAGCCAAGCAGGCCGAAATGGTCGATAATCGCCGCAGCGACGATCTGGCCCAGCAGCACGAAGAAGATCGCATTGCCCAGCCCGATACGCGGCGCGGAGTAGGCCACCGAAGTGGCGTAGAACAGCATCACGACGGCGCCGATCCACAACCAGGGCCGTTCGAAAGTGAAGGTGCTGGCGGCGGGAAACCCGGTGAATACCAGCATCGCAGTGGCGATGACGAAGCCGATCGCGAAGGTCACCGCCGTCGCCGCCACGGGCCCGCCAAGCTGTTGGCCGAGCCCCGCGTTAAGCGCCGCGAAAACCGGAATGCCCAGCCCGGCCGCGAACATCATGGCGGCAAGCGGCAGGAAGGCAGGGGACGAAGATGCGCTCACTACTGCGCCGCCTCGTCCAGATCCTCGCCCGCGGGCGGCATGTTGTGGCCGAGCAAGCGCAGCACGTCGGCGGCGCATTCGACGACATTGCTGCCCGGGCCGTAGATGCCCTGCACCCCGGCATCGCGCAGGAAGTCGTAATCCTTCTGCGGGATCACCCCGCCCGCGATCACCTTGATATCGGCACGGTCGGCATCGCGCAGGTGCCCGATCAGCTCGGGGATCAGCGTCTTGTGTCCCGCGGCAAGACTGCTGGCGCCGATCGCGTCGACATCGTGTTCCAGCGCCATGGCGCAGGCTTCACCGGGCGTCTGGAACAGCGGGCCAGAGAGGACTTCGAAGCCCATGTCGGTGAACGCGCTGGCAATGACATTGGCGCCGCGGTCGTGCCCGTCCTGGCCCATCTTGGCGACCATCAGCCGGGGTGCGCGCCCGAGCCGGCGTTCGACCGCCTGCACGCCTTCGACGACCTGCTGGTAGCGGTCGTCTTCGGCATAGGCGGCGGCATACACCCCGCGGACCGGCTTGGGGATCGTGTCGTAGCGGCCATAGGCGTCTTCCATCGCCTGGCTGATTTCGCCCAGCGTCGCATCGTGACGCGCAGCCTCGACCGCGAGGGCAAGCAGGTTCCCCTCACGCTGGGCGGCCCCGCGCGCCAGGGCGTCGAGCGCAGCGCGGCAAGCGAAATCGTCGCGCTTGGCGCGCACTTCTTCCAGTCGCGCGATCTGGCTCTGGCGGACCTTGTGGTTGTCGATATCGAGCGTGTCGATCTCGTCTTCCTTGTCGCGGCGGTACTTGTTCACGCCGACGATGACGGTTTCCCCGCGGTCGACACTGGCCTGCTTGGCGGCTGCCGCCTCCTCGATCTGCGCCTTGGGTTTGCCGCTGGCGACATATTCGGTCATCCCGCCGGCCGCCTCGACCTCGTCGAGCATGGCCTTGGCCTGTTCGACCAGCGCGGCGGTGAGGCTTTCGATGTAATAGCTGCCACCCAGCGGATCGGCGACATTGGTGATGCCGGTCTCCTCCTGGATCACCAACTGCGTGTTGCGCGCGATCCGGGCGCTGAAATCGGTCGGCAACGCGATCGCCTCGTCCAGCGCATTGGTGTGGAGCGACTGCGTTCCGCCCAGCACCGCCGCCATTGCTTCCACCGTGGTGCGGATGACGTTGTTGTAGGGGTCCTGCTCCTGCAGCGAGACGCCGCTGGTCTGGCAATGCGTGCGCAGCATCTTCGACTTGGGGTTCTGCGCCCCCAGCCCTTCCATGACATCGTGCCACAGCGCGCGCGCGGCGCGCATCTTGGCGATCTCCATGAAGAAGTTCATGCCGATGCCCCAGAAGAAGGACAGGCGCGGCGCAAAGGCATCGATATCGAGCCCCGCTTCGATCGCGCGCTTGGCGTATTCCTTGCCGTCGGCGATGGTGAAGGCCAGTTCCTGCACCGCCGTCGCCCCGGCTTCGTGCATGTGATAGCCCGAAATCGAAATGCTGTTGAATTTCGGCATGTTGGCCGAAGTATATGCGATGATGTCCGAAACGATCCGCATGCTCGGTTCGGGCGGATAGATATAGGTGTTGCGGACCATGAACTCCTTGAGGATGTCGTTCTGGATGGTCCCGGCCAGCTTGTCCTGGGCGACGCCCTGCCGTTCGGCGGCAACGATGTAGAAGGCCAGCACGGGGATCACCGCGCCGTTCATCGTCATCGATACGCTCATCGTGTCGAGCGGGATCTGGTCGAACAGGATTTCCATGTCGCGCACCGTATCGATCGCGACGCCCGCCTTGCCGACATCGCCGACGACGCGCGGGTGATCGCTGTCATAGCCGCGGTGCGTGGCGAGATCGAATGCGACCGACAAACCCTTCTGCCCGGCAGCAAGGTTGCGGCGATAGAAGGCGTTCGATTCCTCTGCCGTGGAGAAGCCCGCATACTGGCGGATGGTCCACGGGCGCCCAGTGTACATCGAGGCATAAGGCCCGCGCGTGAACGGCGCGATCCCCGGCACCCCGGGATCGACCAGCGCGGCAGTGTCCTCGGAGGTATACAGCGGCTTCACCGCGATCCCTTCGGGCGTGTGCCAGGTGAGATCGCGCCCCTTCACTTCCTTGTCGGCGAGGGGCTTCCAATCGTCATAAGTCGGCTTGTCGGTCATGCACGGTCCTAAACCACAATCGTATGCACAGGAAAAGAGCGGGTGCGGTGCAAACCACCCTCCTCCCCCGTCACCCCCGCGTAGGCGGGGGTCCAGATAAGGGTGCGATCAATGGCAAGCTTCGCTGGATCCCCGCCTTCGCGGGGATGACGAAAGACTTGCGGCGTTCGCCTCTTACTCGCCCTTGAAGTCCGGCTTGCGCTTCTGGAGGAAGGCCATGCCGCCTTCCATCGCATCCTTGCTCGCACCCGCCAGGCGCTGGCCCTCGGCCTCGGCCAGCAGCACCTCGGTGATGGTGCCATCCATCGCGGTGGCGATGTTCTTCTTCATCGTGGCGTAGGCCAGCGTCGGACCATTGGCGAGCTTCTCCGCCAGCGCGCGGGCTTCGCCGATCAGCGCTTCGTCATCGACCGCCTTGTAGATCAGGCCCCAGTCCTCGGCCTGGCTCGCACCGATCTTCTCGCCCAGCATCATCATCCGCGTGGCGCGCGCACGGCCGATCGAGCGCGCGAGCAGCCAGGTCGATCCGCCGTCGGGCACGAGGCCGATGTTGACGAAGGCCTGGAGGAAATAGGCGCTCTTGCCCGCCAGCACGAAGTCGCCCGCCAGCGCAAGGCTGCAGCCGACGCCCGCGGCGGGGCCGTTGACCGCGCAGATCACGGGCACGTCGGCGCGCAGCACCTGGTTGATCGCCGGGTTGTAATGGTTCTGCAGGGCGCGGTGGCTGCCGCCTTTGTTCTGCAGCGCGCTGCCCTCGCCCCGCGCAGCGAGATCGGCGCCCGAGCAGAAACCCTTGCCCGCGCCGGTTATCAGAACTGCGCGGCTGTCGCCCAGATCGTAGAAAGCCGCGCCGATTTCGTCCGCCATCTGCGGCGGCATCGCATTCAACCGGTCGGGCCGGTTGAGCGTGATGGTGGTCAGCGGGCCGTCCTTCTCGACGACGATGGTTTCGTAGCTCACGCGTCACTCTCCAGGGTGCTATTGGTTAGTTTCGTTTCGTTTCGCAACCGACCTTGGCTGCGATGACGCCCGCGTGCAAGAGGCTTGCGCAGCGGGTGGGCTTCAGGCCGCCGCGCTGGGCCGTGCCGATACCCGCTCGTGCCATGCCGCCAGCGCCGCGCATTCCCCGGGCATTTCGAGCCCGACGAACTTGGCGAAATCGACCGTGGTCAGCAGCAGGATATCCGCGGCGGAGAAATCGTCGCCGGCGAGGTGGTCGCGCGCCCCGAGCGATTCGTCGAAGAAGCGCATCGCCTCGGCAACGCGCGGCCGGTTGGCCTCGCCCCATTCCGCATTGCGCCCCGGCAGGGCGGCGGTGAAGGGATGCGTATGCACCCACACCGCGCCGACCGGCGGCATGAGGATCATCTCGACCCTGCGGCACCACATCTCGATTTCCGCGATTTCCCGCGAGGTGGTGCCGAACAGCGGCGGTTCGAGATGCTCGGCCTCGAGATAGCGCATGATCGCGACGCTTTCGGCGATCACGGTGCCGTCGTCGAGCTCGAGGATCGGCGTCTGCCCGCGCGGGTTCTTGGCGACGAAGTCCTCCGCCTTCTGCTCGCGCTTGGGGATCGAGACTTCCTTGCTGGGAAGCTCAATGCCCTTCTCGGCGGCGAAGATACGCACGCGGCGCGGATTGGGCGCCGGGTTGGGACTGTCGTAGAATAGCATCGAAGTTCCTCTCATTTCCGCCGTCTTTTCCCGTCATCCCCGCCCAGGCGGGGATCAGATAACGGTCGTTCAAACTCGCAAGGTCAGCTGGACCCCCGCCTGCGCGGGGGTGACGAAAAAGGTTGGGCGCGCGCGATCAGTTCTCCCACCCCCTCAATTCGACCAATGCGCGTCGTCCTTGGGCGTTTCCATGATCTCGGTCAGCTGGCCCATCATGTCCTTGGGGTGCAGGAAGAAGATCGGCGTGCCATGCGCACCGATGCGCGTGGGGCCGAGGATCCGCTTACCCATGTCCTCGAACCACTTACGCGCGTCCTCGATGTCCTCGACCTCGTAGCAGACATGGTGTTGCCCCCCAGCGGGGTTCTTGGCGAGGAAACCGGTCAGCGTCGACTGCTCGCCCAGCGGCTCGATCAGCTCGATCTGCGTGCCATGGGTGCCGTTTTCGCCGGGCGTATCGACGAAGCAGACTGTCACCCCCTGCTCCTCGAGATCGAAGGGTTTGTGGAACTTCGTCGCGCCCATCACCTCACGGTAATAGCGGACCGATTCCTCGATCGAAGGCGTGGCGACGCCGATATGATTGAGACGGCCTAGTTTCATCTTAATTTCCTAACCATGCTCTGAACCCAATCACTGTAAAAATCACCCCAGCTAATGCGAATGCGATGAAGCAAAACCAAAATTGAAAGGCGTTTTCCTGACGCTTGCTTTTGGAGAGTTCCGGAAAGACACCCCTGCGCCAACCCCGAATCGCATACCAAATCGACAATGGCCCGAGGACCAAACCTCCCAGCGCTTGGCGAGATGGCGAAGCGGTCCCGAAAGGATCAAGAACGGCCAGTAGTCCTATCACCAAAACAATCAGAAAAAACGCCATGTAAGTCGGATCAGATCGACGTCGGCGCATCACAGCGGAATATTGTCGTGCTTTTTCCACGGGTTCTCGAGCTGCTTGGTCCGCAGCTTTCTGAGCCCCAGCGCGATGCGCTTGCGGGTCGAGTGCGGGTAGATCACCTCGTCAATATAGCCGCGGCTTGCCGCGACAAAGGGATTGGCGAAGCGGTCTTCGTATTCCTTGGTTTTCTCGGCGATCTTTTCGGCATTCCCGCGATCTGACCGGAAGATGATCTCGACCGCGCCCTTTGCCCCCATCACCGCAATCTCGGCGGTCGGCCAGGCGTAGTTGAGGTCACCGCGCAGGTGCTTGGACGCCATCACGTCATAGGCGCCGCCATAGGCCTTGCGGGTGATCACGGTGATCTTGGGCACGGTCGCCTCGGCATAGGCGAACAACAGCTTCGCGCCGTGCTTGATGATGCCATTGTGTTCCTGGCTGGTGCCGGGAAGGAAGCCGGGCACATCGACGAAGGTCAGGATCGGGATTTCGAAAGCATCGCAGAAGCGCACGAAGCGCGCGGCCTTCTTCGATGAATTGATGTCGAGCACGCCCGCTAGAACCATCGGCTGGTTCGCAACCACGCCCACCGTGCGCCCCTCGACCCGGCCGAAACCGCAGATGATGTTCGCTGCATGGCCCGGCTGCACTTCGAAAAAATCACCTTCGTCCAGCGTCTTACGGATGACTTCGTGCATATCGTAAGGCTGGTTGGCATTGTCGGGGATCAGCGTGTCGAGGCTCGGCTCCTCGCGGTCCCAGGCATCGCTCGTCGGGCGTTCGGGCACGTCCTCGCGGTTGGACAGCGGCAGGTAATCGAAGAAATCGCGCGTCGCGAGCAGCGTCTCGATGTCGTTCTCGAAGCTGTTGTCGGCGACCGAGGTCTTGGTCGTATGCGTCTTCGCGCCGCCAAGTTCTTCCTGCGTGACGACCTCATTGGTCACCGTTTTCACGACATCGGGGCCGGTGACGAACATGTAGCTCGAATCTTCGACCATGAAGATGAAGTCGGTCATCGCCGGGCTGTAGACCGCCCCGCCCGCGCACGGCCCCATGATCAGGCTGATCTGCGGCACCACGCCGCTGGCGAGCACGTTGCGTTGGAACACCTCGGCATAGCCGCCGAGGCTGGCGACGCCTTCCTGGATACGCGCGCCGCCGCTGTCGTTGAGGCCGATCACCGGCGCGCCGACCTTCATCGCGGTGTCCATCACCTTGCAGATCTTCTCCGCATGGCGCTTCGACAGCGAGCCGCCGAAGACGGTGAAATCCTGGCTGAAGACATAGACCAGCCGGCCGTTGATCGTGCCCGATCCGGTGACCACGCCGTTGCCGGGGATCTTCTGGTCCTGCATGCCGAAATCGACGCAGTCATGTTCGACATAGGTGTCGAGTTCCTCGAAGCTGCCTTCATCGAGCAGGATGTCGAGCCGCTCGCGCGCGGTCAGCTTGCCCTTGGCGTGCTGCGCGTCGATCCGCTTCTGCCCGCCGCCCATCTTGGCGGCATCGCGGCGGCGTTCCATTTCGGCGATATTGGCGGACATGCTCTCTCCGTGAATAGGTTTTGATGTGCGACTAGTGCCAAGCGAGGCGCAAGGTCAATCGCGCGGCGCGCTTCTCTCGGCGCTGATGAGGAACTCGATATTGCCTTCGGGGCCGGTGATCGGGCTTTGGGCGATGCCCTGTACGGTAAAGCCCAGTCCTTCGACCCAGTCGCGCACTTCGTCGCAAACGCGGCGGTGCAGTGCGGGGTCGCTGACCACGCCCTTCTTGCCCACTTCCTCGCGCCCGACCTCGAATTGCGGCTTGATCAGCGCAACCAAGCGGCAGTGCGGGGCTGCGAGTTGGAGCGGGCGTTCGAGCACCTTGGCCAGACCGATAAAGCTGGCGTCGCACACGACCCAGTCGCAGGGCCGGTCGATCATTTCGGGCGTGAGGATGCGCGCGCTGGTCTGTTCGAGCACGGTGACGCGCTCGTCCTGCCGCAGTTTCCAGGCCAGCTGGTTGGTGCCGCTGTCGACCGCGAAGACATGCTCCGCCCCGCCTTGCAGCAATACGTCAGTGAAACCGCCGGTCGAACTGCCGATGTCCATCGCCACCGCGCCGCGCGGGTCGAGGTCGAAATGTTCGATCGCATGCGCCAGCTTGATCCCGCCACGCGAAACCCAGGGATGATCGCGCCCGCGCACGTCGAGCGCCGCGTCCACGGGCAATTGCTGGCCGGGCTTGGCCAGTTTCTGTTCGCCGCTGAACACCAGCCCCGCCATGACCAGCGCCTGCGCGCGCGTCCGGCTCTCCACGAGCCCGCGGTCCACCAGCATCTGATCGAGGCGCATCTTTTTCGTCATTGGAAACATGCGCGTTAGCGATCATTGTGCATGCATGAAACCGATCTATGTGCATCTGGGTGGCGCGCTGGCGCTGAGCTTCACCATCGCGGCCTGCGTGCCCGCGCCCGATTCGACCCCGGCACCCACGCCAACACCGACGCCGACCCCGTCGCCCACCGCCACCGCGCCGGCCCCGCAGCGGCCCGCTCCGCCCGCATCGGAAAACTGGATCGACCGGCCGCAAACCGCGGGCGACTGGAGTTACCGCGCCGAGGCTGATGGCGGCGTGGCCATGTTCGGTGCAAATGCCGACAAGCCCCTGTTCGCGATCGATTGCGACCGCGGTGCCGCACGCGTAACCCTCAGCCGTATCGGCAGCGCCGCCGCACCTGCGACAATGACGATCCGCACCGAAACCACCGATCGCACGCTTGCTGCGGCGCCTGCTGCGCGCGAACTGCAATCGTTGACGGCGACGCTCGCGGCGAATGACCCGCTGCTCGATGCGATGGCGGTGACGCGCGGACGATTCGCGGTCGAGACGCCGGGGTTGTCCACACTTTACCTGCCGCCCTGGGCGGAAGTTTCCCGCGTGATCGAGGATTGTCGCTAGGCGGAGTCGCGACCCGCTTCGCTCTCGCGGCACGCGGGATCTCGCGGCACAAAAAAGGCCCGGGAAACGACCCGAGCCACAAACGCCAAGTCTGACGTGGGAAAACTTTTTTACAAGGGTTGTTTTGCCCCCCTCGAAGACTCCAATATGCCTTCCAAGATCAGCGGCGAAACGCGATCTTGGTCCCCGGAGACGGGGTACTTTGGCTCTAAACAGCGCGAAAGGAGGTGATCCGATGTCTCATGGTCCAGCAGAGAGGTCGGCAAGTTTCCGCACGGGGCACTATCGGTAGAACATACCTTTAGAGGCTTCGTAAGCGGCACTTCCCGCCGCTGACCATGCGAAGGGCAGTTCCACCTACGGGCGTGGGGCTGCCCTTCTCATTTTGCCGCGCCGGCAATTCGCGGGCATTGCGCGCCATGATCCGACTGCCCATTCCCGGCCTGCTCCAAAACCTTGCCTCGCGCGCGGCTTCCCATTACCCGCGCGCAGATGGATTTCGAGCACCTACCCCATTCCGCCCCCGTCCCCGGTGAAACACGCCAGCAGGCCCTGATGGACCCCGGCTTCGGCACGCTCTTCACCGACCACATGGTGGTCATCGATTACGATGCCGATCTTGGTGGATGGCACAAGGCGACGCTGGGCCCGCGCGAGCCGATCAGTCTCGATCCGGCGGCAGCGGTGCTGCATTATGCGCAGGAAATCTTCGAAGGCATGAAGGCGTACAAGCGCGAAGACGGCACGCTGGCGCTGTTCCGCCCCGAAAAGAATGCCCGGCGCTTCAACGAAAGCGCGCGCCGTATGGCGATGCCCGACTTGCCCGAAGAGCTGTTCCTCGAATCGATCCGCCAGCTGGTCGCCAAGGACCGCGACTGGGTCCCCTCGATCCCCGATGGCGCGCTGTACCTGCGGCCCTTCATGTTCGCTTCCGAAGCGTTCCTGGGCGTACGTCCCGCGCGGCAGTACAAGTACATCCTGATCGCCTCGCCCGTCGGCGGCTATTTCAAGGGCGGCGCGAAGCCGGTGAAAATCTGGGTCAGCCGCAATTACACCCGCGCCGCCCCCGGCGGCACCGGGGCGGCCAAGACCGGCGGCAATTACGCTGCCAGCCTCGTCCCGCAGGCCGAAGGAATCGAGAATGGCTGCGACCAGGTGGTCTTTCTCGACGCGGTCGACAAGAAATGGGTCGAGGAACTGGGCGGGATGAACCTGTTTTTCGTGTTCGACGACGGCAGCGTGATCACCCCGCCGCTGACGGGTACGATCCTGCCCGGCATCACCCGCGACAGCCTGATCCAGCTTCTTCGCGAGGAGGGTCTGAAGGTGCGCGAGGAACCGTACAGCATCGACCAGTGGCGTGCCGACGCCACCGAAGGCCGCCTGCTCGAGACGATGGCCTGCGGCACCGCCGCGGTCGTCACCCCGGTCGGCACCGTGCTGGGCCCCGATGGCGAATTCACCATCGGTAGCGGCGGGATCGGGCAGATGACCCACAAGATCCGCGAGAAACTGGTCGGCATCCAGAAGGGCGCCATCGAGGACACCCACGGCTGGACGGTCACGCTCGACTGATCAGAAACGCGGGCGCACCAGGAACCGGCGCGTGAAAGTCGCGCTGGGCCGCAGCACGATTATCGCCACCCCTGCCAGCGCGATCGCACCGCCGATCACCAGCCGCTCGCCGATCGCATCGCCGGTCAGCCACGCGCCGAACACGATCGTCAGGATCGGCGTGAACAGCGTGAGCGGCACGACCAGATTGGCGTCGTATTCGCCAAGCAGGCGGAAATAGGCGGTGTGCGCCCCGATCGAGACGACCAGGCTGGCAAAGACCAGACACGCCGCCAGTTCCCAGGGCGAAGCGGCCAGAGCCGCGAACTGACCACTTTCCAGCGTAAGTGACAGGGGCAGCAGCACGGCGACCGAAGCCACCGCCGCCCAGCCCTGCAGCCGGATCGACGACAGGTCGAGACGCTTGACGAAAACGGTGCCGAGCGCCCCGACCATCGCCGAAAGGAATACCAGCAGCAGCCCGGTGCTGGTCTGCATCTGGTTCTCCCCTGCCATGGCGAACAGCACGCCGCCGAAGGCGAGGCCGATGCCCAGCCCACGCCGCCAGCGCACCTTCTCGCCCAGGAAGAGGATGGCGAACAGCACCGTCATCGGCGCGCCGCTCAGGCTGACGACGCCAGCGGCCGACGGGCTGGCGGTTTCCAGGCCCATGAACAGCAGCGCAAAGGATCCGCCGCTGATGGCCAGGCCGATGACGAGGACCTGCCACAGCTTGGCTGGCAGGGGCCGCAGCAGCGGAATCAGCACCGCCGCGACGATGATGGAGCGCACGAGCGCGTAGAACAGCGGCGGAGCGGAAAAGTCGGTAATCGCCAGCTTGCTGACCACGACGTTGAGCGCCCAGGCGATGTTGCAGAACGCCATGATCAGCAAAGCGCGAAAGGACATCGTCAGTCCTCGAGCGGGGGCAAGGCGGCAGCCAGTTCGGCCAGCCAGGTATCGGCCACCGAATCGCTCGGTGCGCGCCAGTCGCCGCGCGGGCTGAGCGCGCCGCCTGCACTGACCTTGGGCCCGTTGGGCAGTGCCGAGCGCTTGAACTGGCTGAACCCGAAGAACCGCTTGAGGAATTTCTCCAGCCAGTGGGCAATCGTGGCGAGATCGTAGTGGTTCTTGGCGTCTTCGGGGAAATCGATCGGCCACTGGCCCGCCTGCACATCTTTCCACGCATGCCAGGCGAGGAACGCGACATGGCTCGGCTTCTGCCCCCAGCGTACGACATGATGGAGGAAGAAGTCGTTCAGCTCATAGGGCCCGATGATCGATTGCGTGCTCTGTATCGCGCCATCTTCTCCGGCCGGCACCAGTTCGGGGCTGATTTCGGTATCGAGAATATCGGCGAGCACGGCGTCGACGCCTTCGTCGAACTGGCTGGTCTGGGTCGTCCAGCGGATGAGATACTGGATCAGCGTCTTGGGCACGCCCGCATTGACGCCGTAATGGCTCATCTGGTCACCCACGCCGTAGGTGCACCAGCCCAGCGCCAGCTCGCTCAGATCGCCCGTGCCGATCACCCAGCCGCCATGCTGGCTGGCAAGGCGGAACAGGTAATCAGTGCGCAGGCCCGCCTGGACGTTCTCGAAAGTCGTGTCGTAGACCGGCTCGCCATCGGCGAAGGCATGGCCGATATTCTCCAGCATCAGCCGCGCGGTGGCGGTGATGTCGATCTCCTCGGCGGTGATGCCGAATGCCTTCATCAGCCGCCAGGCGTTCGACTTGGTGTCGTTCGACGTCGCGAAGCCGGGCATGGTATAACCACGGATATCGGTGCGCGGGCGCTTCAGCCGGTCCATCGCCTTGGCCGCCACGATCAGCGCGTGCGTGCTGTCGAGGCCGCCCGAAATCCCGATCGTCAGGCATTTGGGGTTGGTCGCCTGGATCCGCCGCATCAGTGCATCGACTTGGATGTTGAACGCCTCGTAGCAATCCTCGTCCAGCTTGTCGGCGCGGTTCGGCACAAAGGGAAAGCGCCGGATGGGACGATGCAGGCCGATTTCCCCGCGCACGGCCGCATGGTCGAATTCGACGCGGCGGTACCAGTCCTCGGGCCGCCCGGCCGCTTCGGCGGCATCATTGAAGGTCTGCATGCGCATGCGTTCCGACAGGATGCGCTGCGTATCCACGTCGGCGATGCTCAGCTCGGGCTCCAGATCGAAGCGTTGGCTCTCGGCCAGCAGATCGCCCAGCTCGTAGATCATGCCCTGCCCGTCCCACGCCAGGTCGGTGGTGCTTTCGCCGTGCCCGCTCGCCGAATAGGCATAGGCGCATAGCGTCCGGCTCGAACTGGCGCGTGCCAGCAGGTGCCGTTCGTCCGACTTGCCGATAACGATGTTCGACGCAGACAGGTTGAGCAGGATCGCAGCGCCGGCAAGCGCAGCCATGGTCCCCGGCGGATTGGGCGCCCAGAAATCCTCGCAGATTTCTATTCCGAAGGCGAAACCGGGCAGATTGCTTGCTGCGAAAATCAGGTCGGTGCCGAACGGCACCTCCTGCCCGCCGCAGCGAATGGTCAGACCGACGCAGTCGCGGCCATGGGCAAACCAGCGCTTCTCGTAATATTCGCGGTAATTGGGCAGATAGCTCTTGGGGACGACGCCCAGCAGTTCGCCCCGCGCAACGACCAGCGCACAGTTGTAGATGCGTCCACCGCGCCGCAGGGGGGCGCCGAACACCAGCACGGGTGTAAGATCCCGCGATGCCTCGACGATCGCGGCGACCTGCGCCTCGACCGCGTCGAGCAGGGCCATCTGCAGATGCAAATCGTCGATGGCATAGGAAGAAAGCGCGAGTTCGGGATAGAGCAGCACGTCGACATGCTGCGCGTGGGCCTGGCGGGCAGTCTCCAGAATGCCTGCCGCGTTATACGCGATATCCGCCGTGCGCACCTTGGGCGTGCTGGTCGCCACGCGGACAAAACCATGCGTGTGAAGATCGTAGAAGGAATGCGTGTCGCTGCCACTCATGCGGGCTGGGCCTTTCGGGTGGGGATATCCAGATGCGGGTGCCGGTTCGAGCCAGTCCGCTGGCTGGCAAACGCCCAGCTCGGCCAAGCGTTTCTGGACCGAGCCGCGGGCAATCTTGCCCTTGGCTTCCCAGCCGTAGACGGTGCGGCTGGGCCACGGATTGGGAAGGCCATAGCGCGCGCCGAACTGGTCCGCGCTCAGGGGCGGGTCATGCGTTTCGCGCCAGCGGCGCAACTTGAAACCGGCCAAGTGCATTCCCGGGCGGTATCCTTTTAGGCTACCCTAGGCAAGTTCGCTCTGGTCCTCGCGCCGCATTTCGGTGCGATAGCCGTTGAGGATCGGCCCGGCGTGGTGGGTCGCTTGCGCCTGAGTGGCGAAGGCCGCAAGCAATTGACTCCCCAGCCCGCCGCTGGGGTCGGTCGCAGCTTCTGCGCCTATCCCGTTGTCTTCGATGGTGAAACGCCAGCTTCCACCGCGCTCGTTGAAAAACACTGCGATCGTCCCCGGTCGCTGTTCGGGGAATGCGTATTTGCAGGCATTCGCCACGGCTTCGTTGAGATAGAGGCCGATCGCCACCGCCTCTTCGGGCGTAAGCGTCGCCTCGTCGATCTCGCGGAACAGGCGGACCGAAGGCGGCAAAGCCGATGCCTCGATCCGGTCGAGCAGGAATTCGAGATAGGGCTTGATCGAGACATTCGGCTCGTCCGACTGTTCGAGCGCCAGCGCCGAATAGGCATCGGCGAAGGTCCGTACCCGTCCCACCGCATCGTCGAGCGGTGCGTGCAGTTCGGCCTGCGGGATGCGCCGTTTCTGAAGTTCGAGCATGCTGGCGACCAGCGCGAAATTGTTCTTCGTGCGATGTTCGAGCTCCGCCAGCAACGTCAGCCGCCGGTCGGCGCGTTCGCGGATTTCGGATAGCGTAGCCTGGGCGGCGCGGCGGAATGCCTCGGCGAACACCACGACCACCACCGCGCTAACGGCATTCAGCAACACACGCACCGGATCGGTGGGGTCGGCGAACAGGAAGGATCTCGCCGGCGGGAGGATGAAGAACCACGCCCAGCAGAAAGTGACTGCTAGCGCGACCACTCCGGCACGCCAATGGCCGTACAGCGTGGCAAGCAGGACGGTGGGGTAGATCAGCGCGAAGGGTCCCGATACCGGAGCCCAGACGTCGATCAACGAGCGCACCCCGATCATGGCAGCCGCACACATTCCGCCGAACACGATCTGCGCTGCCACCTTGCTGCGCCGGGCAAGGAACTGGCGGCTGACATCGAAATTGGCAAGCCGGTGCATGATGGCAGTCTTCCGGCGGAGTACAGATGCCCGCCGCTACCGTGATGCATAGACGGACGCTCGACGGCTCCGCACCATCGGTCCGGTCCATTTACTGCGTTAAATCAAAAAGCGGAAGAGGCTTGCCACGCTCACGCCTCAGGCGGCCAGGAGATCCTCGGCTTTCGGACATTCCTGCAAGAGCTCGATCAGCGCGCGTTCCTCGCGGGTCAGCCAGCGCGTCGCGCGCGGCAGCCGGAGCTCCTTGCGCCAGCCTTCCTGCCCGTCGAGCAATCCGAACAACACCGGGTGAATATAGCTTTTGCGCGCCACGGCGGGCGTGTTGCCGAGATGGTCGGAAACGCACTCCAGCAGTTCCTTCATCGGGATCGTACCCTCGGCCTGGTGCAGGCAGGTCAGCGCCTTGACGCTGGCGTGCCAGGTGCGGAAGTTCTTGGCGCTGAAATCCTGCCCCATGATCTCGCGCAAATAGGCGTTCACGTCGCTCGAACCGACCGCATGCTGCTCGCCGTCGTCATCGATGTATTTGAACAGGTTCTGGCCGGGGAGGTCCTGCATCTTGCGCACCACCCGGGCGAGGCTGCCATCGGACAGGGTGACTTCGCGCAGCTTGCCGCCCTTGCCCTTGTAGCGCAGCCGCAGGGTCTTGCCGGTCAGTTCGGCATGGCGGTTGCGCAGCGTGGTGGCACCGAAACTCTTGTTCGTCCTGGCATAGCCCTCATTGCCGACGCGCACCGCGCCCAGATCGAGCAGGCGGACCACGCTGGCGATGGCGCGGTTGCGGGTCAGCTTGTTGCCCCGCAGATCGTCCTCCACCCGCTTGCGCACGAGCGGTAGGAGATTGCCGAATGTGATGCAGCTGTCGAATTTCTCGCCCTCGCGGGCAGCCCGGAACTGCGGGTGGTACCGATATTGCTTGCGCCCCTTGGCGTCGATGCCGGTCGCGAGGATGTGGCCATTGGGGGCCGGGCAGAACCATGCATCGGTATAGGCGGGCGGCAGCGCCACGGCATTGAGCCGGCGCTTCTCCGCCCGGTCGGTGATCAGGCGCCCTTCGGGATCGTAATAGGCCCACCCCTTGCCCGCTCCCTTGCGGGAGATACCGGGCAGATCGTCGTCGACATAGATGAGCTTCGTCATGGCGAAGGGAAGAACCTTGGTACGGCATGGACGGTTCCCCAACTTGCGACGAACGGGAGGCTGCATTACCCCCGCACCAGAGGAGAACGATCTTGGCCGACCCCACCTACACCCCGCCGGAAGTCTGGCAGAACGACACCGAGAACGGCGGCCGGTTCGCCGGGATCAATCGTCCCACAGCCGGCGCGCGCGAGGAAAAATCGCTGCCGGTGGGCGAGCACGATTTCCAGCTTTATTCGCTTGCCACGCCCAATGGCGTCAAAGCCACGATCATGTTCGAGGAACTGCTCGAGGCGGGCCATTCGGGCGCCGAATATGATGCCTGGACGGTCAATATCGGCGACGCGGCGCAGTTCACTTCGGGTTTCGTCGATCTCAATCCCAACTCGAAGATTCCCGCGCTGCTCGATCGCAGCGGGCCCGAGCCGCTGCGCGTGTTCGAAAGCGGGGCCATCCTGATGCATCTGGCGGAAAAGTTCGGCGCTTTCCTGCCCACTGACCATAGGCGCGCCGAAGTGCTCAGCTGGCTGTTCTGGCAGGTCGGCAGCGCCCCTTTCATCGGCGGCGGGTTCGGCCATTTCTATGCCTACGCCCCCGAGAGATACGAATATCCCATCAATCGCTATGCCATGGAGACCAAGCGCCTGTTCGATGTCGCCAACCAGAGGCTGGCGGAGAGCGAATATCTGGGCGGGAGCGACTACACCGTTGCCGACATTGCGACCTACCCCTGGTTCGCCCCGTTCGTATTCGGCAACATCTACAACGAAGCCAGGACCTTCCTCTCGATTCACGAATACGAACATGTCGATCGCTGGGTGAAGCAGATTGCCGAGCGCCCTGCCGTGCGGCGGGGCCGCATCGTCAACAAGACCTGGGGCGAGGAAGACACCCAAATGCTCGAACGGCATTCGGCCGCCGACTTCGAAGGCAAGTCGCTCTAGTACGCTCGTCGGCAACCGCTTGACTCGGACGCCGCGCTGCCCTCTCCTCGGCTCAACGGAGAGAGGGCACGCGCGTTGGCTAATCAGGATCCCCCGGTCGGGAGGCTGGAGAAGCTCGGCTATGGCGTTGGCGATCTCGCCTCGTCGCTCTACATCAACTTCTTCAACATCTACCTGCTCTATTATTTCGTAGAGCTGGGCGGCGTCGGCCCCGCGGCAATGGGCCTGATGCTGCTGCTGACCAAGTTCTTCGATGCAATCACAGATCCGGTCATGGGGGCCATCGGCGATCGCACGCGCACGCGCTGGGGCCGCTACCGGCCCTATCTGCTGTGGGGGGCGGTGCCCTTCGGCCTGTTCGGCGCCGCCATTTTCGCGGCCCCGGAACTTACCCCCGGATCGATGCTGGTCTGGGCGTATGTCACCTATACGCTGACCATGGTTGCCTTCACTGCGACCAACGTACCCTATTCGGCGCTGATGGGCGTGATTTCGCCAAGTGCGGATACGCGTTCCTCGGTCGCCGCCTACCGGATGATCTTTTCCGCGCTGGCGGTGGTCGGCGTGGCGGTGGTCGCGACCACGCTGGTGCGCGAACTGGGCGCCGGCGACGAACGACGCGGCATCATGCTGACGATGTTCGTGCTGGCGGGCGCCGGCATGCTCGCACTGGTCATCGCTTTCGCGTCCACGCGTGAACGTATCCCCCCTGCTCCCACCAACGGCCGGATCCGCGACGATATCGGCTTGCTGATCCGGACCCCGGCGTGGATCGCGGTCGCCGCCGCGGCCGTGCTCACGCCCGTTGCGCTTGCTTCGCGCGCTTCGAGCGCGCTGTTCTGGTTTCGCTATGTAGCGGGCGACGATGGCCGTACGGTCTTCCTGTTCCTCGATCGGGTGGGCCTTTTCTATACCGGCTTCGCGCTGGGGCAGCTGATCGGCGTGCTCGTCGCCGCATCGCTGGCCCGCCGGTTCGACAAGGCGCACCTCATCATCGTCGCCGGCATCATCGAAGTCGCCGCGATCAGCGCGTTTCACCTGATGCCGGTCGATGCCGTCTGGCCGCAGACCGCCGCGCAGGTCTTCGTCGGCGTCGGACTGGGCATGATGATGATGCTCGCCTATTCGATGTTCACCGATATCGCCGAATATCTCGAATGGTCGACCAAGCGGCAGATGACCGGTCTTGCCGTATCGGGCGCGGTCTTCGCCGTTAAAACCGGCGTGGCGGTCGGCGCCGCGCTGCCCGGCCTGTTGTTCGCCCTGACCGGCTTCGAGGCAGGGGCAGTGCAGACCGCCGACGCCCGCCTGGGCATCGATCTCGCCTTCGCCATCGTGCCTGCGGCAATCATAATCCCGGCGGGCGTGGCGATGCTGTTCTACAAGCTCGACCGGCGGACCATCGCGCACTTCGAAAGCGAACTTGCGCAGCGCCGGATGCAATCGGCCCCGACCCCCTTCCCTTCCCCGCCCGAGACGCTATAGGGGCGCGCACTGCTGGGGTGTAGCCAAGTGGTAAGGCATCGGTTTTTGGTACCGACATTCGCAGGTTCGATCCCTGCCACCCCAGCCAGCTCTCCCCTAAGTTGTTGATCTAACTGGATAAATTCCAGAAGGCTATTTCAGCTGTGCACCTCAGTGTGCCAACTAATTGGCCAGAAAAGATCTTCCTAAGTGGCATCTCTTCAGCATGTTTTTCGCCGTGGGCACATTTTCTGGTGGCGGCGCGTTCACTTAACGTTCCATAATATGCGTATCGATGTTCGACTCTCACTCCGGACCAAAGACCGGGTCGAAGCACGAAATCGAGGTGCGGCCTTAACCGCCGCTATGCCGAAAGTGACCAGCGTGCTGAGAAAAAACGTAGAAGCTAACCCGAACATCACCGAAGCCGAACTTCGGGGAATCGCAGCAGCTATGTATGAAGAGAAGCTCCAGGAAGTCTGCGACGACCAGCGCTCAACCGCGACGCTCGGCGAGCTGCACTGTATCGCCAACCTAGCTTATATCGATTTCTTTCAGCGCATGACTGAACTTGGAGGACGAATGTCCTTCCTTCCATCAGAGCAAAAAGCGAAAAAGGACGCGGGTTGGGACCAGCAGCGCATTGATGATCTCAAAACAGTAATTCAAAAAGATGAAGCCGAAGGCCTCAGCCCACTCCGCAAAAAGGACATCGTTCGTCACCTCGAATTGAGTGGTTTTGCAGCTAGCGCAAAAAACCAATGGCGGCTCGAGGTGGTGCTTTATCCCTTTTATCGGGATGTATTCGTGGATGCTCAGGTCGCTCTACAGGACTTAGTCGACCCTGTAGGAAAGACCGACTGCTTCGATGCGGGAGCTGAAAAGAAATCGGTCACTGATAAGAACGCTAATTCGTCTAGCCATCCTACAAGGAATGTGAACACGACCGACGAAAATCTCGAGGACGAGTGGTCCAATCTCAGCCCGCTTGAAGTGGCCGAGAAGATGATAGCTAGCAACTCACTTCCCCTCGAACATCGTGACGGCGGTAAACGTGCTCGCCCACAGACGCACGAGCACACGCTTCGACAGATTCGGTGGGCCGCAACCTTACTTCAGAAGTCCTTACCGACAGGAACACCGCTTTGTTCAATAACTCAAGACGACCTCAAGACGTTCGATTGTCATCTTGAGCATATTTCTGTCCACTACGGAAAATCTCCGGCAGATAGAAGAATCACCGATACATTGGAGGATGCAGCAGCTCGGGCAGCCAATAAAGTAAATTCTGGCAACGTTGGCGCAGAATTTATCGGACTACACCTCCGAACATCGAATAGACATTTTGAACGCCTCAAACAGATCTACAATTTTATACCGGTATCTTATCTGAATGGTGGCGCGGTCGACTTTTCTTGTTTCATAACCCCGGTCGACGAAGACGAGTTTGCTGCTCGAGATCGCCTCAGTCGCGAACAAGGTGAAGCTATCTTCCAGCTTCCACCCTGGACAGGGTGCAAATCGGTTGAGAACAAGGGGCGTCTGAAAGCAGGAAAAGCCATCCTCCACGACGGCCTCTTTTTCGTTCTTTTGCTCGTATGGTATACTGGAGCTAGGAGAGAAGAAATCTGCAAGCTCATGCTCGACGATGTTGAAGGCAAGGACGGATATTATTACCTCGCAATACGCCCAACTATTACTGGACGATTGAAAAACAAGTCAGCGCGGCGTGTAGTCGTGATTTGCGATGAGCTCATCCGGTTAGGGTTCCTTCGTTACGTGGAGGCGATGCGCGAGGCCGGAGAGACCCTTCTATTTCCGGAACTGATGCCCGCCTCAAGCACCAAGCGAAAGCTCGGTGATGTTTTCTATAAAATCTGGTGGGTTCATATCGCGCCTCATGTTCCTGACCTTAAGCGAGGGCAAGCTATGCACTCGGCTCGGCATATGGTTAGCGATGAACTTAAAGACCAAGAAGTGTTCATTGAATTTCGCAATGACCATTTGGGTCACAAAGGAAAGGGTGGCGAAGGAGTGACCAGGTATCCATCACGGACGTCGCTCGCCAAGTTAAAGACCCTCGTCGAGAAAATCCCCGTTGTGACTGCCCACATACCTGATCAACATGTCATCAACCTGTTGCCTGACTGGTTGCGGACCCCCAGGCCCAGCCGAAAAGAGAACAAGGCGAGCTAAGCTTGTCGCTATGAGCATCTTTCGACGACTATATCATATAAGAGCGTCGCGAAGCGATTATGCAGTGGGGTTCACTCGTTCTCGGCGCATGCTTTCATTGACCGACCGACGCGAGAATGGAACATTGCGTCGCAAAGGAAGCCAGCCCTCATCGGGCGCGGCTGGGAGCCTACGATCTGACGGCAAAATTAGGGCCGTCTGCGGCCTGTCAGGTTTCAGGCACTAAAGGTGGGAAAGCTGACATTCGTTCGCGCCTGAACCTCGGTCAGTCACGCCGACAAAGCGATCGCCGCGAATCCCAGATCCGCTCGTCGAAACCTGGCGGTCGTTCAGGGACGGCGATGGAACGACTTATACCGGACTCAGATAAAAAGCAGGGGCACGTTACCGTCCTAGCAGCCGATGCTCAGTTGTTATCGCGGCAATTAAGGTTTGCAGTCCGCTTTCCCCTGCCAAGGCTGCCAACTTACTCTTTGCAAATTGCGTCGATGTCCACCGCATAGGGCTCGAAACCCTCATCGACCGACCAAGGGTTCTCGCCGGTATTGACCACTAGTGGTTGTCCGTTTCGCGTCCTGATCGCGACGACCGAAAGTGTCCCCGCATTGCGCTGGAAGTAAACTTGCGCGAACAAGTCAGCCGCTTTGCCTTTGAAATTGGCTTTCTCCCCGTTCAGTCGCGTCTTGACCTCCGCGGTATAGCGGTCGGCCCCTGTAAACTCGACGTCATACTCGTTCCTCGTATCAGACACGATCACGCCGCCTACATGCCGGGCAAAGACGATCTCTGCCAGAGCGCCCATCGCGTTTCGCACACTCGGCGAAGGACCGCTGCTGCTACTTGCCCAAGCCTTAAGATCAGCACTGTTCTTTCGCAAAATATCGAACGTTCGCTCGCCCATGGCCTCCTCCAGCGAAGCTACTGCTAGCGGCACAAGTATTAACGGGTTCTTGTATCACCAGACGCGAACATAGTGGCCATTCCTCGACCTGCTTCTGTTCCCTGATAGCTGCCGATCATTCACTGGGGCATGCATGGCTTCACCTGGGCCGGAAGCGGACCGTCGCCACTTGGTTTGAGGATATCGGAAAGCAGTCACAAGTTCTGCGAGCGTATCGACTGAGATGCCGACAACAGGCGATACCTCTACCTGGAGCGCGGCATGGGGCGCCACCTCCATATGAAGAGCCACGCGCGCTATTCTTCCTCGGTTAGATTGGTTTCCGCCTGCCGTTCACGCCCAGCGCAGTTCTTGGTCAAGCAGGGTGTAGAGCTTTTGGGCCAGCGCATAACCGCTGCGGCTTTCGCTGACCGCTGCGAGCGTCGTAGCAATCCCCGGCTCACTTGCTTCGGGAAGGCACTTGCGCAGCTTGCGTCCCAACTTTCCCAGAAGGACCTCGTCGGGTCCGTCCTCGAGGTGGTGATAGAGCCGCGCGAGATGCATCGCGAGATCCAGGATATTCTGCTCGGCTAGCGGGAGCGCCCCTTGAACCCGGCCGAGCCGCGTGCCGACCCGCTTGGCGCAGACCTCGGCCGGGTCCCAATCGGACTTGCAGGTCTTCGTGCTCTTGCAGCATTCCCTGACCGTCGACAGTGCCTCGACGATCGGTTCGGCATCGTCAGGCGCAAGGACTAAGCGTGCGCGCTTCTCGAGAATGTCAAGCGTCGCAAACAGCTCGTCGGGATCGGCTTGCGCCATCCACCCGAACTCGCCGAATGTCAGCACGACATACTCCCATAGTTCGGTCCCGAAATAGCCGAGCTCGAGCAGCGCCAGCGCGCGTTCCGTGTCGAGCGCCCCCGAATGCTCGAGCGTTATCTGGGGGTAGTGGGAGCGCAGCACGTCTGAATTCATCTTGAGCCCGTCGACGATGTCATCCCAGAACAGCATGGCGATCGCTGGCTCACCCTGCGCGACGCGCGTGTCTGACAGGTTGCGGACTTGCTGCTGGAGCTTGGCATCATGCGGCGCGGTGGTCGCGACGAATAACGCGGACAGCTGCCCGAACGCCCTGGCCTTGTCGGCTTCGTCTTTTACCAAGGCGAGGCTGGGTGCTTCCACGCAGCGCTTACACTGCACGCCCACCCGCCGTCCGATCGCATCGGCTCCCCAGATATCGACGCCGTTCTGACTTTGCCCCGAACGACCGTTCATCTGCAAGTCGGGGCTTGCCCATTTGAGCGCCAACGCGTCTCGCGTCATGCGCTCGAAATCCTGCCAACTAGCAGGTTTGGGCAAGGTCATCGAAGAAATCGTCGGCATGGTCGCTCGGTCCTGTGGCATCGAGAGGTCGTGACGACCCATATGGGTGCAGTCGGACATTGGGAAGGATGGACGCCGGAAGTAGACTGGGAACAGCTTGCCTGCTTCTGGCAGCGGAAGCGAATAAAACCGACAATCTGCATAAGACACAGGTCGGAGTGATTCTCTGGTTCCGATTCACAAGTGGGCGGTAGAAATACAAAGCGAATCTGTTCAAGGTCTTTGTCGACAACTTGTTCAGCGAAGACATTAGGCAACGAGAGGACCATGGCGGAGACAACAGTCAAAACAGAAGCTGACGCATTGCGCGATATTCTGGATTGGTCGGTTGATCGGCCTGTCTGGCAGCGCGACGCGCTTCGCCGCCTGGTCGTTCAGGGTGAACTAAACGACGCTGATGTCGATGAGCTAACAGCGTTGTGCAAGGACAGCTCGCTGGGAAGCGAAGCGTTGGCCGAAGGTCTTATCAGCGCCCGGCACACCGGCGCACCGACCGTCGCTTTGAAAACCATTCGCGGTGTCCAGAACGTCAATGCGCTTGCCCCGGGACAAAGTCTGAACTTCATCCCCACTGGCGTGACCATCATCTATGGCGACAATGGCGCGGGCAAGTCGGGCTATGTCCGCATTCTCAAGCGCGCCTGCCGCGCCAGAACGAAGCGCGGGCGAGAGGAACCCATTCTGCCCAACATCTACGAAGACGCGGTCGGGCCACAACGCGCCGAACTTGAATACCATGTCGGAGCGCAGACGCAGAAAAGCGAATGGAAGATCGATGAGCCCAGCGACGAACTCCTCTCCGAGATAAGCGTCTTCGATTCCCGCACAGCCAACGTCCACGTCGAGGAAACGAACGACCTCGCTTACACGCCCTATCCTATGAAGCTGCTCGAACGGCTGGTGAATGCCTGTAAGGCGGTGAAAGACAAGCTAGACGCCGAGATCGCTGCGATCAAGGCACAGACGCCCAAGAGTATCCTGGAACCAAGCTGCGCGCCGACCACCAAAACCGGCTTACTCATCGCGACTTTGAGCAAGGATACCAAACCAGAAGAGGTCGAAGAACTAGCGATATTGTCCGATGAGGAACTCGCGCGGCTTGCTGAACTCGCATCCGACTTCGCTCAAGACCCTGCAGCCACTTCGCGCAGGTTGCGGACACGTAAGAAGCGGCTGGAAGATTTGCGTAGTCAGCTCGAAACACTGACGCAGGCAGCTGCCCCAGAGAATGGCGAAAGGCTTGCTGCGTTAGCCGCTGATCTTTCGACCAAGCGCGAAGCGGCGAAGCTTGCGGCACAGGACTTGTCCCAAGCCGAACCGCTCAACGGCGTCGGTTCGGCCACCTGGAAAAAGCTGTGGGAGGCGGCCCGCGCATATTCCACCGCCGAAGCCTATCCTGAATTCGCCTTTCCGAAAACGAATGAAGATGCGTTATGTGTCTTGTGCCAGCAAGATTTAGGGCCGAATGCTGCCGACAGGTTGCGCCGTTTCGAAGCTTTCGTGCAAGACACGACGCAGCAGGAAGAGGCCGAAGCAAATCGAGCTCTGACAGAGATTCGTTCAGAACTCGCAGATGCGGCTATTGCCCGCCGCGATCTTCTTAATGCCGTGCAGTTCATTGATGACGAGCTTGGCAACGAAGCACTGGCAAAGCTCGTGCGGGTTTTCATCGTTCAGACGCAATGGCGTTTGCGCGCGATGCTCGACGCAAATGCAGATGTCCCCCACTCCCGCTTCGCCTTGGCCGATGTTGGTCTCGATACGCATATTGATGCGCTGGAAGCGCGCGCTGCGGCCTTGCTCGCCGATGATGAAAGCGAAGAGCGTAAGGAGTTGCGCGCCGAACTTACCGAATTGCAGGATCGGAAGTGGCTTGCCGGCATCGAGAGTGATGTCCTTGCCGAGATCACACGCCTCCGATCCATCTTCGATCTGGATGCTGCGGTGAAGGACACCCGCGCCAATGCCATCACCGCCAAGAACACAGGGTTGTCAGAAGCGTTAATCACTGATCGGTTGCGCGCGCGTTTCGCCCAGGAAATAGATCATCTTAATCTCGCAGGGCTGGCGATCGAGCTGACGCAGGCGCGTTCGCAGGCCGGAATTTCCCGCTTCAAGATCGGACTCATCGAGAGCGCCAAAAGCAATGCCGGTGATGTCTTCAGCGAGGGAGAATTTCGCTGTGTCGCACTGGCAGGCTTTATGGCCGAACTGGCGACCAACAATAGCGGCTCGGGCATCATTTTCGACGATCCGGTCTCGTCGCTCGATCATCTGCATCGTGAAGCCATCGCCAAACGGCTCGCCGCCGAAGGTCGCCACAGGCAGGTCATCGTATTTACCCATGACCTGCCGTTCCTCTTCCTGCTACGAAATGCCTGCATCCAGGGCGAAGATGCGGATCAGCCGACCGAGATCGCATTGCGTCACATTCAAAAGAGACAGAAGATCCCTGGTCATTGCCGGAATGAAGCGCCCGAAAAAGCGCAGGATGCAGCTTCCCGGTTGAAGACTATGCGGACGCATCTGGGCAATACCCGCATTCAGCACGAGCAGGATCCGGATGGCACAACCTGGCTGATAACGGCGCGCGGAATCATCGACAGTCTGCGCCAGACGTGGGAAGCCGCCGTTGAAGACGCAATCTCGCCCGTGCTGCGAACATTTGCGAGCAAGGTGAATACGAAGGGCTTCGCCAAGCTTTCAGCGATCAGGCTGGAGGATGCCGTGACGATGCGGAAGCACTACGGCCAGTGCTCGGTCCTCTTACATAAGACTTCCGACGCAATGAACCCGGCCGCCCCAAAGCCCGAGGATATCGAGGCCGAACTGGATGCGCTCGACGCCTGGTTGCAGGCTGTCACCGAAAGACAAAAGCAAGTGAGCGCTGTGTAGTCCAATATGGCCGGACACGAGCCTACGAAAAAGTCGTTGGGAGTGTCTGCTATCGGGCGGTATAATGAACCGCCTGAATGCCCTAAATGAGGGTGCAAAGCAGCCATCCGATCATCCGTGACCGCAAGGTAACTTAGCTTCGAGCCAACCGTTTCATCCCTAGGGATGCGGATTGGCGCCCTACCCATTAGGCCGCCTAATGATTTATCAGAATATTGCTTGACGGTTTAAGAGAGGCAGAAGGCGCAATACCGCCCCACCTTACTTAAGAACTTCCACGCGTCGATACCCGCGGGAGAGTAGCATCCCCGCGGGTATCGCTCAGTTTGTCGGCTATGCGGTTCCGCGACAGTGGTCGTCCCACATATCCGACAAGATCCCCTGCCCCTCGTCGCGAAGTAATTCGCTATCGAGCGGAGCATGGGCAATCCCGTGCCCATTATGAATGCGCGGGATGACGCAAAGATGCGAGTGCAGCGGGAACGCCGAACCGATCGATCCTGGCGAATGCAAAATTACGATCGACGCGACGTCGCGCTCGTGTGCCAGCCTGACTGCGAACGAGCGTGCCCGCTCCCATCCGACATGAAGACGTTCGGCGTCGGCCAGCGGCAGGGTAAGGTAGGTGAGCAGGCCCGCTTCATTCGGGCAAGCGAATGCATCGACCTGACGCAGGAGGATATCCGGATCGCTCAACATATCGTCGGCTCGAGAAGGAAGAATGACCTCGACCTTCTCGGAATTCGGAGCCCAGATCGAACGGTCCGCGTTCACGAATGCCGATCCAAGATGGCATTTGCGGAAGCCGAACTCGTGGGCGGTGTTTGACCTCCCCCTGAAGCTCTTGCGCAGCACGCCAAATACGACGCCGTTCGAGGACTTCTCCGGGTTCAAGTAGAGCCAGCTAAGCGGGTCTTTCTCGTCCGTTTTAGTATCTGAACTCGCCTTCTTCGTTCGCGGCTTGGATTTGGTCGCAGCCATCAGAAAGTCACCCCCCGCAGAAACCGGGCTATCTCATCACCCATACGGTAGCACCCCTCCTTAATTGCTTGAGGCGGCACGGGCGCATTCCAGCGCATGGCGAGACCCTTCTCCGTCACTTCCACGCACCTTCCATTCGAGGTCGGCACAAACCACAGCTTCCCTTCCAACCGGCATGGGATCAGATTCGACAGCAATATTGGTTCTGCAAAAGATCGCAGAACGACGTCGCTAAGAGCTGGGAAATCGCCGGTGGACATCCGCATCAGCAGGACGTCACGATCTCGATCAGTCGACGTCTTGACCATTGCGAAATCGAACCGCTCGGAATCCGCCGTTCCGCTCAGGACGAGACCGCACTCTGGAAGGTCAAGGCATCCTTGCGGCATTCCTGGCAACCGCCATTCGGAGACTTCTGTTGCTGCTAATTCGAGCAATGGAAGCGCCAATAGGCGCTCGCAAGGTGCGAAGGATCTGTTATTGAATTTTGTCATTTCGAGCTTTCTTAAGAGGATCACCGCTCGACATTCGGGCGGATCAGGCTGCCTTCACATTTCTTCCGAAGGACAGCTTCGCTCTTCCACGACACTCTAATTCGGTCGCGCTGGGCGCGACCGCCTTCACGATTGCGCTCGCGCAATCGCCAAAGCGGCTTTTCCGCTTTGGGGTGCTGAGCGACCGAACTTCAATGTTCTCGAGATCGTGCGGACTGCTCAGCGCACGATACGATCATTCGCTCGCACCCTGTCCCTGCTCGTTTACGTGATGCAGCCGCTTATCGGCTGGCATCTCGGAAACGAGCTTCGGGCAGAGCCCGAACAAGGTTGGTGGGATCGCAAGGGAGGGCACAGCTGCCTCCCTCGCCCGCGCCTTTTTGTCGTTCATATCATGGGCACCATATGTGAATGACAAAAAGGACTAGCAGGTGTCCTTTTTTTCAAAAAGAGACATGAGGGCCTTCCCCTCCCTTCGGTCGGGGCCCTAAACTAAATGTATGTCCGACCTTGTCAGCGCCCGCCTCGTTCCTCTTAACGCCTTGCTCCTGCGCGCGGCCGAGAAGCATGGGCGAAGACTTGATCGTGCAGCGGAAGCACGCAAGGTGCGAGAAGCTGACAGCCTGACGTGGGTTCCGGACGGGATAACCGGCGACCCCTTGGCACTGGTCGACCGGCTAGAGGAGCACGTCGCCGGCGCGTTCCGGCCGAAAGGTGGGACAACGATCGCACAGCACATGATCGTGAAGATGCCCGACAGCATACCGACCGAAACGGAGAGCGAAGCCTACACCGCAATGCTAATTGCTGTTCACTTCGCGCAGGAAACATTCGGCGGTCAGGCGGTCTTCTCCGCACGGATCGACCGGGATGAGCAGTCCACCAACAATGTCGATCTGTTTCTCGCACCGATATACGATAAGAGCGACAAGAAGGCTCCAGGGGGCAGCAAGAAAGCCGTTTCGATGACCCGGCACCTGAAGCTGCTTGCTGAAGAGCATGGCTTCGACGTGAAGGGAGCTCGAACTGCAAAGGCGTCGAAGCAGTCACAGGGAAAGGCGCTGCAGACCGCTTTTGCCGATTACCTCGTGCACCACGGTTTTCGCGCTCTGAGGGGAAAGCCCAAGACGACCAGCGGATCGGATTGGGATTCGCCAGAGATTTACGGTGCTAAGCGTGACCGCGAAGCTGCCGAAAAAGCTCGTCAGATGCTCCAAGTCGAACTGCAGGCCAATATTGAGCAATCAAAGGAATTAGATACTCGAGAGAGAGGACTAGACGAACGCGCTGCGACGATCGTCAAAGTTGAAAACGAAATCGCGGAACGCTTGGCCGTGGTTCAAAAGCAAGAAGCGACCGCGCGGGATCGCGAGATCGATCTCGACGCCCGGGATACGAAGCTTCAAACTCAGGAACATCTAATTCGGGAGAGACATGCCGATCTCAACAGCCGTGCGGACGAAATCGAGGCTGATCGCGAAGTAGCGGCCATTGATCGGAGCAAGGCAGCCGCCGAGCTGGAACGAGCCCAAAAATCCGCGCAAAAGATCGATAATGATCGCGAGCTTCTCCAGCTTGCCGTCAAGTCTGCCCAGGACCGGGAGAAGATCGCAGCGCACAAGATTGCCCGAAATACGGCTCGCGAGCGAGAGTTGGAAGCACTGAAAGATCGAGCCAAGCGGAAAGAGAACGAAGCAATAAAAGCGCTGGCAGAAGCCGAGCGCGAACGCAAATTAGCGCAACAGGATCAAAGCAAAGCACGAGAACTTCTCGCCGAGCTGCTTCAGATGACGCAACCGATCCGAGACATGGTTACGCGGGTCGCGGCCGCAATGGGTTTGCATCGGGAAGCCTTCTTATCGAAAGGGGGCGCTGAAGCGGAGGAGGCTGCCAGAAGTCCGGAGATGAAGCGCATATTCGCTCTCGGGAGAAGCAACGGCTTCTTTGATGACCATCCGGATAATTTCGTCGACCTTGCAAAGCCACAAGATCGCGGGCGCGAGCGATGAAAGTGTCATTATTCAGTGAGATCCTGCGACGAGAACGGCAATCATGCACCCTCATTCTTAGCTATTAAGGCTGACGCGCGCTCGCCCCGTTTGCGGACATTCGTTCAGCTCCATCCAATATCTTCGATTGGTGGTAAGCGGGCTGTCTGCTCTCGGGTCAGCAGAGCCTGATAGCCGACGGTCGTTCGGTGATCGGCGCACTTCTGAACCGCATGCGCGCCGCCCTCTCTCAAAGGCTGGGCCTCTGGGCGGGTCTGAATTACTCCCCATTATTCGAACACGTCTGAAGCTTCAGCCAGATAGTCCCTCTGGAATGTCTGCCGCTGGCCTTAGCGACGTTGACAAAGAACAAACAATGAACACAACGGCAACTTGTTGTGACGCAAGTTCCTTGTTTTCATTTATGCATTATGGAAAAATACCATCTGGACGCATCGCGTGACGAGGTCAGGCGAGCCATGCGAGATCAGGTCGCCGTTCAAGCGGAACTTGCTCGGCAGAGTGGCTTGAGCCAAAGGCATTTAAGCAAGGTGCTCAGATCGTTGGAAACGGGGTGTAGAACGCATGATCGACTTCGCAAATGGCGCGACCGCCCCAGTCCTCAGGCCTTCGAGCGAGCCTTCGGTCCAGATGGCCTGCTGCGGATGGAACCATGCTGAAGCACCACTGCGAAGAGTTAGCCATGATCAGCCGCTCGCTTGAGTCAGGCCGGCGGTCGGGCTCGCGGCAATGAATATGCATTCCAAGGTTCCGCCCCCCTTTCGGCCGATTCAATATCTGGGAAACAAGACTCGCCTGCTCGATGACATTGCCGCTGCCGTGGCCTCGGTGATCGGGCCCGAGGCTCCTGTTGCCGACCTATTCTCGGGCACGGGTGTCGTGGGGCGGAGGCTCGCCGCACGTAACCCGGTGATCGCTGTCGACGTCCAGGCCTATTCTGAGGTGATCGGACGGGCCATGCTGCAGACATCCAGAATCGATCTCGACGGCTTCAACCTCGACGCGTTTTTGGCACGTGCTGATGAGGTCGAGACAGCGCTCACCTGCATGTTCGCGCCCTTGATTAAGGAGGAGGAAAGGGCTCTTGCGTCTCTCCACAGCGGCAACCCACTGCCGATCTCCATGCTGATCGAGCGCGGCTCCGCACTCAGCGCGGAACTAGATTCAGCTGAATACCTTCGCTTCAGGTCGATTCTCGGCAAACTGCTTACCGCTAAGCGGGCCGAAAATGACCCGGTGGCGACACTAGCCTTTGGCGGTGTCTATTTCTCGTTCAGGCAAAGCATCACACTTGATTCCCTCCACTGCGCTGCTGCGAGCGAGCGCTCTCCTCTACGGGACGTGCTGATCGCGACCATGCTTGGCGTGGCTAGCGAGCTCGTGAACACCGTTGGGAAGCAATTTGCTCAGCCGATGCGGCTTCTCGACCGACAGGGCGTTCCCAAGCCACTGCTGATGGAGCGCACGCTCCGGGACCGCAGCCTTGATGGGCGTCAGCTATTCATCGAGTTGTTCGATCGCTGGCGTTCAACTCTACCGACAGAGGTCCGGCCGAGCCGCATGGTGCGGCAGGACGTAGAAACGTTTTTGGAAGCCGACGGTGATTGGCAGGCTGCCTATGCTGACCCGCCCTATACCATTGATCACTACAGTCGCTTCTACCATGTTCTCGAGACGCTGGTTCGCCGGGACAGGCCTACGTTCGCGCGCATGCGGAAGAACGGCGTGCCGACCGTCATGCGAGGACTTTACCGCGACGACCGCTTTCAGTCGGACTATTGCATTCCGTCCCGGGCTCCAGCAGCCTTTGAACGGCTAGTAGAGGGCGTCGCGCGACGGGGCGCTCCCCTGGTGCTCTCTTATTCCGGTCACGTCAACTCAGCGCAGCGGTCCCGCACTCTCCCGCTTGAGACCCTGATTGCCATCGCACGGAGCAGTTTTCGCTCAGTCGAGGTCACCGAACCTCACTTCGAAGGGCATCGCAAGTTCAACGCGTCGAACCGCAACGTCACCACTGAGCGTCAATCCGAACGCCTCATCATCTGCAGGAGCTGATATGGAGAAGTATCTCGGAAACAAGACTTCGCTCCTGCCCTTGATCGGCTCGTTCCTGAAGGAGCGAGTTCCCGACGCGACTTCGATCTCAGATCTGTTCGCGGGCACTACCAACGTGTCGCGCCACTTTCGCCGCGAGGGCATGGATGTTGCGACTGGTGACCTCAATCGCTTCAGCTATGTTTTGGGGCGAGCTTACCTAAGCTCATCAGGCTGGCCCAACCTTGCCGCTGTAGACGGCGATCATGATCCTGCCGTGTTCGAAGCGCTGCGGTTTATGGCGGAAAAGCACATTCCGACCTCCGCGAGAGCGGAACATCGCCACTCAGTTGCTCCGTTGGCGCGCGCTCTCGCGATCCTGCAACTGGCGGCTGAGAAGAACCGCAAGCCTGGCGTTTTCCACGACAACTTCTGCGCCCAAGGCAAGCGATCTCAATTCGTGAGCGTCCGCGGAAGCACCGGCAGGCGAAACTACTTTTCGGAGTCTAACGCGCTCATCCTCGATGGGGCACTCGAGCAGCTTCGCTCATGGCGACTGGCCGGCCAGATCTCGGAAACGCTTACCATGATCCTGCTCGCGTGCATCATCGAGGAGGTTGTCATCACCGCAAACGTGAGTGGCACCTTCCACGATTTCAGCCGCGACAAACTGTGGCCGAACGCACTGCAGCGATTTACCCTGCGAATGCCGCCAATGGTTCTGGCAGAAGGCAGCGCTGAGATCGTCAACGCGGACGCGGTTGCCGCAGCCAGCGCGATCAGGCCACACGATGTCGCCTACATCGATCCGCCCTATAACTTCAGGCAGTATGGAGCCTATTATCACCTGCTGAACTTTGTCGCAGCCTACCCCTTCCTCGACGATCCTGAAGCGTATGCGGCTGATCTGTCTTTCGTTCGGGGTCAGAACATGGCCGATGATCATAGCAGTGCCTTCTGCTTTCGAGATGATTTCGTGGGTGCCTTAAGAGCGTTCATCGAGCGCGTGCCCTCACAGCACGTGGTGTTGAGCTACTACGGCGGCCGCAATCACTGGAACCACTGGTCTACCACGGACGTGCCGACCGATCGCGGACTGCGTGAGCTATCGGCGATCTTCCGAGATCGCGGCCTCTTCGATGAGTGCGAGATCGTGCCGGTGCTTGGCGTCAGGCAGAATTATCAGAGCCGGGTCGGTGAACGGAAGCGCCTGGTCGATGAGTATCTACTGATGGGCAGTCGGTCGCGAGTGCCCGCGACAAAGTGCCAGCCACTTTCGGCTCTTTCAGCCAATACTGCGCTAGGCATCGCCGAGCACTTTGGCCACTTCGTCGCGCGCCGTCATGAAGGCGTCACAAGCACTGCTGCGCCGAGCCATGTCCCCATCACCGTAGGCTGAAAACACCCAGCTGGGATCCAGAGTCCAAGCCTCGATCGGAGCAAATTCGCGAGCGGCTCCCTCTATCCGAACGAGGCTGGCAAGTTTCAGATGCTTGCCCGCTTTGGGAAGCAGGAACGCGTTGCGAACAGGAGCGTGCGCGTCCTTCACAAGCAACTCGGCATAGTAGATCTGCTTGATGATATCCGCCCAGCCGGGCCGAGTGTCGGGGAACGGGTAGTGGTATTTCGCGTCGAGCAGAAGGATCTCGCCCTTGTGGTGGATCATAAGATCCAGACGCCGGCTGGCCGCTTGCCGAGGCGGAGCCAGGGCGCCATCGTGCACGTCATACCAATTGGCTTGACCAAGCGACGACAGGCTTGCGTCATCCCCGAAGAGGTCGCGCAAGGCATCTTCCCACACTAAGGCAAAAGCCGTTGTGCCGAAGAGCTTGACCGCTGCCACGCCGCTCATGTCGCGACTATTGGAGATTACAGCCTCAAGGGCGTCGAGCAGGCGCAAGTCTGAGGAAAGGTAAGTGACCGATCTTTCCCGCGCCAACAGAGCCAAGTCGAATGCAGCTCGCTCGCTCGCCATGCGATCTTGGACGTCCATTCCAGCGGTCGCCTCAATTAGGCCGGGTGGCACCGGAACCTCATACTTGTGGGCGAGCCAAACGGTCGCCGCCGCTTGCAGGCGGCTGATCTCATTCGTCTCAGTCGTCCGCAACCAGCGGCGGGGCTCCACATAGATGGGCTGCCCGTTGGCAATGAGCGGCTCGCATCTCGTCAACGTGCTCGACCAGTCGACTGCTCCTGAGCCTCGATGATTGGAGGAGGTGGTTGATCGCTGATGCAGCCCGCGCTCACTGAAGAAGCCGAGAAGGGTAGCCAGCGCGTCGATTTCTCTGAAGAGCGACTTATCACGATTTTGCAGATCGACGGTGGCATCGTCGCGCGAGCGCCGCGTTTCCCGCACAAAGTAAGTGGAGAGGACACGGCGGAGCCACAGAACAGGGTCGGTCGACGTGACTTCAACCCTGGGCATGCAAGCGAGCAGTCGATCAGGAAGGCCAATCAGCCCGACAAATTGGAGGATGACCTCTGAGCTCCGGCCGTTGCGAGCGGGCGCAAATACTCCTTCTGCTACCAGACCATCCCATGCAGCCAGGTTGAGGCCGAGTTCGTCCCGCCAAGCTTGAGCAGTCCGCCGCTGGCCTTCTATGAGCCGGGTAAGGCTCAAGCGCCTTGACCCGCAGCACCTCCGCCCGCAGCCTGCGGGGCGGCAACGCCGGTTGCTTCTCCTCCGCCGGCGTTCGCCTCAGGGGCGTTGTCGTCCTCTTGTGCTTGTCCGTCCCCCAGCTCGGCATCCGCAGGGTCAATTTCGGGTGCTACCTCGGCGTCATCCAGGTCGATAATGCTCTCAATCAGCGGATTACCTTCGCCGTTCCTCCAGATGATGCCGACCTGAGCAAAGGAGTCGGCATTGAAGACTTCCTGCTGCCGGAAGCGAAGAACGTCGTCCCACAGGTAAAGCAGAAGCTTGGTCAGAACATCGTTGGGGTCCTGAAGCTGATCAGGCGTGAGGAAATAGGGCCCGATCAACCGGTCTTCTTGCACTGGCAGCTTCTTCAGGAACCGATTGAGCGCTGCGCGCAGCCGATCCCAGTCGAGGTCACGGCCGCCAAACCGGACGACCCGGTCCTCGGCCGGATAGAGACAGGGCTGGGCATAGCCGAGGTAACGATAGGCCCAGCGACGCCGGAAAGCAGTGTCGATCGGATACACGCCCTGGTCGCCGCTGTTCATCGTGGCCCAGATGTGCAGGTTCGCGGGAAAACGAGCATTGCCGTCTGCATCGAGTGCATTCTGAGCCCGGAGCCAGACCATCGCTTCCGTCCCGAGAGTGACGCCGTAGCGGCTGCCGCCGTCGTCGGCACGGTCGAGCAGCTGGAACAATTCGCCGAAGATTGCGGCTGCATTGCCGCGGTTGAGTTCTTCGATGAGCAGGACGACGTTCTCGTTCGGATTGCACTTGGCGGCTGCAATCGCCTCGAGTGCGGGCCCGGGCACAAAGCGGTAATCGATCATCGGCCGTCCAGGCTGGAATGGAGCGCCGGTCACCTCAGTGATGTCCGCGGCTGCCTCGTAGACCGGCACAGGGCGATAGCCACCGACGAACGATGCCGTGGTCGTTTCAGAGTGAAACTGAGTCCGGATGACTTGCGCGCTGATTGCAGATCGATCCGCAAGGTTGCTCTTGCCGGAACCCGGGCATCCGGAAATGATCACCTGCAGCGGCAGCGGGAGCTTGGGTCGAGGCACCTTGGGGCCCGCCTGAGCTCCAGCAGCGCCAGCTCCGGCAGGGTTCTGTGCCGTCGTTCGAGAGCGAAGCTTGACCTCGAGGCTGGGAGTAAGTCGTGGGAAGTCACTGCCCAGTGACGCGCGCATATCGAGGAACGCCTCGAGGAACCCTGCCACTCGGAACCTCACGTCCCGCTGATAGGCATTCATCGCCTGCGCATATTGCTTCGCTGTCGTGAGCTCTGGGTCACCCTGAGTGGCCTGGTTCGCCTGATACGAAGTGTAGAGCCGCACGATCAGGATGAGCGCTGCAGCTTTCTCGTCATCGTTTAGGCGCGTAAAACGCCACGGCTCCGTCCCAACTGAGTCCATGTATTGGAGCGCTTCGATCCCACGAAGCTCCGCATCGGCGAGCAACGTGCGAAGGTAATCTTCAGAAAGGTGATCGAGAACGTCTTGGACGTTGAAGAAGGTCTCCCGCCACAGGGTGTTGACTAGCTTTTCCTGCCCGGTGAGAAAACGGTTCAGCTGGTGCTCGAAGAAGATGCGGTCCCCTGCCCGCGTATTCTGGTTCCAGAAAACGGTCGCATCACCGTTGTTCGTCTGTGCAAGCTGAAGGAGCTTCTCCCCCGCAGCCCCGACGTTCGTGCTGCGGTCGCCGCCACTCCAGATCCCGAGATTGGAAAGGGTGTTCCCATACCGCTTCGCCGTGGTGCCAGTGGCATGCAGCGCTTGTCCATTGGAGGCGCGCTCGACCGCAGCGGCAACCTGCTTTAGGTTCTTCAGCTCGGTCGAATATAGCGAGAGCGGCCGGAGGCGCGGATTACCTTTACGGCTAAGGTCAGGCTCAGTTTCGAGCACGCGCATAAGCAGGTTGCGATCTGCCGGATTCAGAACGATCATGGGGGCCCCTTCACTTAGGGCGAGTATCACTACTCACCCCCAGCTTCGCAAGTATAATGCGCTCAGATCGGTCGGAGGACAGAGCTTCTAGCCGCGTCGCTCGCCAGTGGCTGACGAGTTGTCCTCTGCGGCACACAGCCTCATGGAAAAGTTAATGTCTGCAAGGGGACGCAAGCGGTGGTCGCGCGCCTTGCTGAACGAACGTCCAAAATTGCCCTCCTCGCATTCGATAGCGGGCGGTCGGCTAACGGCCCCCAAGCTGACTGTTCGGCGCCGTCCGAGAGCTAAAAGGCCACTTTTGGTTCGTACTTAGAGAGACACTGAACTCGACAAATGAAGGGCGGATATCAATCAGGTGGTCACGAGTATCGCGCGAAGCCATTGGTCATCCTGATCTCGCGAAATTTTGGCTCAAAGAGAAAGCAGCTTTGCACCTGATGAATGCCGAACGGCTGACAAACCGAAGAGCACTGGAGGCTTGCTTGCTGTGCCAATGAGATGTAGCAACTCACTGTGCAGCCGTCGGCTGCACTCCAGAGAAATCAATGACTTAGCGTGGTCGAAAATCGGCTGAGGTCCCTGCCACCCCAGCCACTATCCTGACACTTATCAAGCGCTCGCGAAGCGTCAGCTTCCCACCCGCTCAAACCACCTGGCACCCTGCCGTGGTCTTGAGAACGGCAGCATGTATCGCACCAATTCGGCCGGATGGGAGAAGACTACCGACCGCGCCTGTCGGAACCGTCTATTCGGCTAAGATCTCCGGAGCCTCAGCGAATGGCTCGATACCGAAGAAAGGGTAGATATCGCTCGGGAAGTAAACCGTCCCGTTCGATACCACCATCTGGATCCTCTTGATTTCCTTCAGACTGGCTGTCGGATCACCGGGCACCAGGAAGAAATCCGCATACTTGCCCTTCTCGATCGAGCCCAGTTCCTGATCCTGATTGAGGTATTCGGCCATGTCATAGGTGGCCCGCCTCAACACCTGCGCCGGAGACATGCCGAGCTTCCCGAAGAGTTCGAGTTCGCGGTGATACGCAAAACTGCCGCCGAGGTCCGTGCCAGGAACCAGGAGAATGCCCTTGTCATTCATCAGCGTGAGCGTCTCGATGATCGTGTCGAAAGCCGCTATGTAGGCATCTCTCTCCGCCTGGTTTTCCGTGCCGAACAAAGCCTGCTTCATGTACCGCTGCGTGTTGACCGGCATATTGTCGAACACGTCGATCGAGCCTGCGGGAACCTGCCCGTCGATGGCCGTCAAACCCAGTTCGTGAATGGCAATGGTCGGATCGTGCGCCACGCCCTTTTCCGCCATCTTGTCCAGGGTCGACTGGACCAGGTTGCCGTCCAGGTCGAGCGAGGGAAATCGTTGCATCGCGGTGAAGCGGAAGAGGGTGCGTGTGTCTTCTCCCTCGTTCAGGACCCAGCCGAGCATCAGTTGATTGACGTGCGTGATCTCGTCGAAACCGGCCTCAATCATGGCGTCTGCAGTCGAAAAAGCTGGCACATGGCCAGCTACGCGCATGCCGAGATCATGGGCTTCGCCAACGACGACATCCGCCCATTCAGGATTCATGGAATTGTACAGCTTCACCTGCGGATAGCCGCGCGCGGCATACCAACGCACAAGATCGATGGCTGCCTGCTCGTTGGCTGCGATTTCACCCGTCGCTGCGGAGAATTCGGATTGGCCCTCGATAAATCCCGACCGGCTGATGCGAGGTCCCGCGATAATACCATCGTCGATCCGTTCGATCAGCCCGTCCAGGACTTCGTTCTCATTTCCCATGTCACGGACTGACGTGACGCCCGCCACGATGTTCATCAGGGCATTGTCCTGGCCTATGTGGCCGTGCATTTCGTACATGCCGGGAACAAGTGTGCCCCCCGCCCCGTCGATCACGGTTTCGCCTTCGGTCGGGAGACTGCCCAAGTCCTCGATACTGGCAATGCGCTCGCCGTATATGACGACATCCCTTGCTTCCGTCAGGGCAAGCGTTTTCGGATCGAAAATACGCACGTTGCGAATGCGAACCGGGCCATCGAAGTTGCGGGCGGCCTTTGCCTGTATTTCGACAAAGCGCTGCGTCGAGTAACGTTCGGCTTCGGCGCGAAGCGCCTCGTCAGCCGCTTCATAGCCTTTCCGAACGATCGCGAAACGAGGGTCCGCGACCGAGAATAAATTCAGGTCCTGATCAAGGGTGATATGGGCCGGATCGGTCGACAGCCCTGTGATTTCGTAGGTGGTGACGGTCACCTCCCCGTCGGCCCCGTCGTAGGTCGCAGTGTCACGCGCCCTGATCCGGGCAGTTCCGCCGGGAAGCACCGCCATTTCAGCGTCTGGAGTCGCAAGCAGGGCCTTGGCGAGCAAGGAAATGCCCCAAGGGCTGCCGTTCTGGTCGATGTAGAATGAACACGCGTCTGCCGAACCTGCGCCAGTCGAGTCCTGCCAGCTCGCTTTCCCGTCAGCGCAGGCATAGCTCTCGTTAACCGGGTTCCCGAAAGTGGTGCGGCCCGTGATGGTCCAGTTGGTCGGGATGCCCTCCGCATCGACCTCCACCTTCTCCGTGATGGTCGGACCTCTGCCATTCTGCTTGTAGTCGAACTCGATGTTCGACGTGTTGCCGGCGGTTTCGACTTCCAACCCGCCTACATCATCGCCGCCGAAGAGGACGCGATACTGGTGGGTCTCCGCCGACGCGGCAGTTGAAAGCAACGCGGCAACGGAAACGACAAGAAACTTCATGGCAGGCCCCCCTGGTTAAGGCGCCGACCTTAGGCGGGATTGGCAACTTTACAATCAGATTGGACGCAAATCTGGCTGCTGACACGCTCAAGCACCCTGGGGGCGCCTGGATGCACGGCGGGGTTGTCAGGACCGTTTTCAGCGCCCAACTGCGGAACCAAGGGAAATTGCTGCACTTCACCTCGGCGATCCGGATTGCGGTGCTGCTTCAATGCTTCTTTTACGGCTTCCATGGACGCGATTGAATCGACAGGATGAGCTACCCGCTCTCCGATAAGCTCGGAACGATCTTCGCCAGTCGTGGGGGAGCGCGGAGCGTCTAGCCGGCCGTTTCGGCGTCGTCCCAATACAGTCTCATGGGATTGTCCACCAACAGTTTGCGCTGCAATTCGGCTGTCGGCGCAATGCGGGGGATCATGTCGACGATGTGCCCGTCATCGGGGACTTCGTCCTGCATGTTGGGATGCGGCCAGTCGGTGCCCCAGATGCAGCGATCGGGATAATCGGCAACCAGCGGAGCGACCGCCTTGGCGAAAGCATCCCACGGGTCGCCCTGCCCGCCTTCCTTCTTCGCGTCGAGCCGGTCCGGACAAGTGGGTTTGAACCACAGGTCCTCGCGGCTGTCGAGCAGCGACCTGAACGCCTTCATATCGGGTCCGTCGGGCCCCTGTGTCACATCGGGCCTGCCCATGTGATCGATTACCACAGGAACGGGAATAGCATCGATGAAGGCGCGCAGTTCGTCCAGAATGTCCGCTTCGAAATAGATCACCACGTGCCACCCGGCAGGTAACCGCTTGGCGACATCGAGAAACCTGTCCTTCGGTGCGTTGTCGACCAGGCGCTTGAGGAAATTGAACCGGACCGCGCGCATCCCGCCACCATGCAAGCGATGCAGATGGTCCTCCGAGATCGCCGGATCGACCACCGCGACACCCCTTGCCTTGCCTTCGGACCTCGCGATCGCGTCGAGCGTGGCGGAATTGTCGGTTCCGTGGCAGCTCGCCTGGACGATGACGTTCCTGGAAAAACCCAGGTGATCGCGCAGGGCGAAGAGCTTTTCGGGCCCGGCATCGGCGGGCAGGTACTTGGCCTTCGGGCTGAACGGGAAACGAGCCTGCGGGCCGAACACATGGCAATGGGCATCGACGGCGCCGGCGGGCGGCGTGAACGCGGGCCGCGAGGGTGCGGCGTGCCAGCTGACGATACGATCAGACATATACAGTGCCATCCATCAGCTTGCGCGCTGTCCTGAGCAGCGCGGCGGAAACCACCCCCCCTGCGGGATCGACTTCGAGCACGCAGCTCATTTCGCCGGTCGGATGCTCGATGCTCAGGGTTTTACGGGCGCCTTGCGGCACCTTCGCGACCGCCGCCGCAGGCGAACCCGGAATCAGGCAGGCGGTCGCTGCCGTCACCGCGCCCAGCACCCCGATGCTGGCATGCGCACGGCGCGGTATGAAGACGCGCGTCGTCACGGCCCCGCCATGGCGCGGCGGCGCGACCAGCGTCATCTTGGGAACGGTCTTGTCGCGCACATCCCCCAGCTGCATCAGCGGGCCTGCTGCCAGCCGGATGCGTTCTATCCGTTCGCGAACCGGGGCGAATGCCGCGCTTTCGAGCTCTTCGCGGCTCTCGTAGCCGGTGGCGCCGACGTCTTCCGCCCTGAATACGACGCAGGGCATGCCGTTGTCGATCAGCGTGCACGCCACCCCGGCGACATCGTCGACCGGATTGGCGGTCGGCAGCAATGCCCCGCAGCTCGACCCCGCCGTGTCGCGGAACTCCAAGGGAATGGGCGCGTGAGTCCCCGGCACGCCGTCGATGGCCGCATCGCCGGCATAGCTGACCGAACCGCCGGGCGTTTGTACGCTGGCGATGGCAGTTTGGCCCGTGTTTTCCATGTAGATCGCCACACGCGTTTCCTCACCTGCGGGTTCCACCAGCCCGCGTTCGATCGCGAAGGGGCCGACCCCGGCGAGGATATTGCCGCAGTTCTGCTGGTCCGAGACCAGCCCGTGGTCGACGGACACCTGCAGGAACAGATAATCGACATCAATTCCTTCGCGTGCCGACGGCTTCACGATGGCCACCTTGCTGGTCAGCGGGTCGCCGCCGCCCATTCCGTCGATCTGGCGCGGGTCGGGGCTGCCCATCGCACGCAGCAGGAATGCGTCGCGTGCGTCCCGGTCGGCCGGCAGGTCGGAGGCGAGAAAGTATCCCCCTTTCGACGTTCCGCCGCGCATCCACATGACAGGCGCGCTGGTCTGCATCAGACGTACTTCAGCCCTTCGGCCTCGAGCCGCTCGCGCATGGCATACATATCGAGGCCCAGTTCACCCTTCGCGAGGCGCTGCCGTTTTTCTTCCTCGTTCGCTTCGCGTACGCGCGCCTTTTCGAGCACGGCCACTGCCTGCGCGCGCTTCACCACGCATACGCCGTCGTCGTCGGCGACGATCACGTCCCCCGGCTCGACATGAGCCCCGGCGCAGACCACCGGCACATTCACGCTCCCGAGCGTGTTCTTGACCGTCCCCTGCGCAAAGACCGCCTTCGACCAGACGGGGAAGCCCATTTCGGTCAGATCGCGAACATCACGAACCCCAGCGTCGATAACCAGCCCCTGGCACCCCCGTGCGATCGCGCTGGTCGCCAGCAGATCGCCGAAATAGCCGTCTTCGCAGGGGCTGGTGGGCGCAAGCAGGAGGATGTCGCCTTCCTGCAATTGTTCGATCGCGACATGGACCATCCAGTTGTCACCGGGGGGCGAACTGATCGTGACCGCACTCCCGGCGATGCGCGCGCCGGAATAGATCGGACGCATATAGCTCGCCAGCAGGCCCTTGCGGCCTTGCGCCTCATGGACTGTCGCGACGCCGCAGCGAGCCAGTCCGGCAATAGTGTCGCGGTCGGCCCGCTCGATGTTCTGCACAACCACGCCCATGGCGATCTCCTTCGGCGGGTTACCTGCGCCCGCCATTTCGGCCATGCCAATGCGAAGCTTTGCCGTCGTATAACATTTTGCTAATCGTACACGATGATCGAACGCCTGCCCAATATCCGGCATCTTGCCGCTCTCGTCGCAACCGTAGAGCATGGCACGGTGACCGAAGCGGCGCGTTCGGTGCACCTCACGCAGCCCGCGCTGACGCAGGCGATCGCCCGTCTCGAACGGACGCTGGAATGCCGCCTGTTCCAGCGTGAACCCGACGGGATGAAACCGACCGAGCCGGCACTGCTGCTTAACGCGCGTGCGCGAACCGCGCTCGAGCTGATCGGGTCTTCCCGCGTGACTGCGACGCAGATGCGCGCCTTTATCGCCCTTGCCCGGACGGGCAGCTATTCTGCTGCCGCGCAGCTTGCGGGCGTGGCCCCCGCCTCGCTTCACCGCGCGGTCGCGGACCTCTCGCTCGCCCTTGGGGAACGTCTGGTCGAACGGCGCGGACGCTATCTTACCTTCACCAGGAAGGGCACGCTGCGTGCACGCAAGTTCAGTCTGGCACAGACTGAGCTGCGCAACGGGCTTTCGGAAGTCGCGGTGTGGCTCGGTAACGCCAAGGGGCGCGTGATCATCGGCGCCATGCCGCTGTCGCGGGCGCGGTGGCTGCCGCGCGCGCTTCTGGCATTTTCCCGCCGCCATCCGGGGGTGGAAGTCGCCGTGATCGAAGGCAGCTATCCCGAACTGGCCGGCCCCTTGCGCGATGGCGAGATCGACCTGCTGCTCGGGGCGCTGAGACTGGACGATCCTTCGGACGACCTGGCGCAGGAGGTCGCCTTTATCGATCGCCCGCAAATCGTCATGCGGGCGGGACATCCGCTTGCAAGCGGCAATCCCCTGTCGCTAGCCTCGCTGCGCGATTATCCCTGGATCCTGCCTTCGAGCAATGCGCCCCTGCGGCAGTATTGGGAAACGATGATCGGGGCCGACGGCGGTGCGGAACCGGAGGTGCGCATCGAATGCGGTTCGGTGCTCACGATCCGTGAATTGCTGCTGGAAACCGACATGCTGTCGCTCCTGTCGCCGGACCAGCTGCGCGTCGAGATCGAAGCGGGCCTGATCGAGACATCTCCGCCTCCGAGCGAGGTTTCGCGCACCATCGGGATCACCACGAGGCGCGACTGGCGTCCGACCGCCGCGCAACGTTCGATGCAGCTTGTCCTGCGAGAGATCGCGCAAGACTATTCGTAAAAACTTATTCGCTGGCCGGGCTATTCATTGGTTCGCGCAGGCGCTCGGCTGCATCCTGTCGGACATGGAACGCGATCTTGCCCTTATCGGATTTGGCGAAGCGGGCAGCACCTTCTGCGCCGCTGCACGCTGGGCCAAGCCCGCATGCGCGTTCGACCCCGACCCTTCGCGCAAACAGGCAATTGAAGAAGCTGGCATAAGCGCTTCGACCGATGTTCGCAGCGCGCTTGCCGATGCCCGGATCGTGCTGTCGCTGGTCACCGCCGACCAAGCGCTGGCTGCGGCGCAGACGGCGGCAGCGTTCCTCCAGCCGGGCGCATGCTGGATCGACATGAATTCGGTTGCGCCCGACACCAAGCGCCGGGCAGCGGCTGCAATCGAAGAGCGGGGCGGCGTCTACGTCGATGCCGCGATACTCGCACCGGTCCGTCCGGCCGCGCTGAACGTCCCGGTCCTGCTTGCAGGAAACATGGCCGAAACGGCGCGCGAAAAGCTCATATCGCTTGGCTTCACCAATGTCCGCGTGGTGGGCGAGGAAGTCGGCCGCGCGTCCGCGATCAAGCTCATCCGCTCGGTCATGGTCAAGGGCGTGGAAGCGCTCACCGATGAAATGATGAGCGCGGCCGAAGCGGCGGGCGTGGTCGACGAGGTCCTGGCCTCGCTCGACGCCAGCGAAAAGTCGGACAGCTGGTTCAGCCGGGCTGCCTATAACCGCGAGCGCATGGCGACGCACGGCATCCGCCGCGCTGCCGAGATGGAAGAAGCGGCCAGCACGCTGCAATCATTGGGCGTCGAACCGGTCATGACGCAGGGCACCGTCCGCCGTCAGCGCGCCGCCGCGGCCCCGATCACCACGGAGAGAAACGCGGCATGAGCCTGATTATCGATTGCCACGGCCACTACACCGTCCTGCCGAGAGGCCATGATGCGTGGCGCGAAGAGCAGAAGGCGGCCTTCGCTGAGGGACGCCCCGCCCCGCCCTATCCGGACATCACCGACGACGAGATCCGCCAGACGATCGAAGACAACCAGCTGCGGCTGATCAAGGAACGCGGCGCAGACCTGACGATATTCAGCCCCCGCGCCAGCGCCATGGCGCATCATGTCGGCGACCAGGACGTGTCGGCGACCTGGGCCCGGCATTGCAACAATCTAATCCACCGGGTGACCCAGCTCTTCCCCGATGTCTTTGTCGGCGGCTGCATGCTTCCGCAAAGCCCGCAGGCGGGTCTCGAAGCGAGCGTCTCGGAATTGCGCCGCTGCGTCGAGGAACTGGGCTTCGTCTCCTGCAATCTCAATCCCGATCCGGGCGGCGGCCATTTCCAGCATCCGCCGCTGACCGACGATTACTGGTTTCCGCTCTACGAGGTGATGGAGGAATTGCAGGTCCCCGGGATGATCCACGTATCGGGCAGCTGCAACCCGGCAATGCATGCGACCGGCGGATACTATCTCGCCGCGGATACCGTCGCCTTCATGCAGCTGTTGCAGGGCGACCTGTTCAGCCGTTTTCCCGGCCTGCGTTTCATCATCCCGCATGGCGGCGGAGCAGTCCCCTATCACTGGGGACGGTATCGCGGCCTGGCCGATATGCTCAAGCAGCCGAGCCTCGATACGCATCTGATGAACAACGTGTTCTTCGACACCTGCGTCTATCACCAGCCGGGGATCGATCTGTTGGCCGATGTGATCGAGAACAAGAACATCCTTTTCGGCAGCGAGATGGTCGGCGCGGTCCGCGGGATAGACCCGCAGACCGGGCATTATTTCGACGATACCAAGCGCTATGTCGATGCCCTCGACATCTCCGAGGACGAACGGCGCGCCATCTTCGAAGGCAATGCCCGGCGCGTCTTCCCGCGCCTCGATGCCCTGCTGAAGGAGCGCGGGCTATGACCGACAAGCTCGACATTCACGCCTATCTTGGCGAGTTCGATGACATTCCGGGCACACGCGTCTTCACCGCGGCGCGCGCGCGGCAGGGATATCACCTGAACCAGTTCGCGATGAGCCTGATGAAGCCGGACAACCGCGAGCGGTTCAGGGCCGACGAAAAAGCCTATCTCGACGAATGGAAGCTGACCGACGCGATGAAGGCGGCGGTGCTTCGGCGCGATTACAACGCGTTGCTCGATCTGGGCGGGAACGTCTATTTCCTGTCGAAGATATTCTCCACCGACGGGGTCAGCTTTGCCGAAGCGGTTTCGACCATGACCGACATGGATTTTCCCACTTACCGCGACATGATGAACAAGGGCGGGCGTTCTCCCGAAGGCGTCCGTTCGATCAAGGACAAACGCTGATGGCCCGGATTACCGCAGGAGTAGCGACCAGCCATGTCCCGCTGCTCGGCGTCGCCGCCGATCAGGGCAAGGCGGGCGACGAGTATTTCGCGCCGATCTTCGCAGGCTATGAATGGTCGCGCGAATGGATCGCCCAGAACCCGCCCGACGTGATCGTGCTGGTCTATAACGATCACGCATCCGCTTTCGACATGAAGATCATCCCCACATTCGCAATCGGCTGCGGCGAAAGCTACGCCCCGGCCGACGAAGGCTGGGGACCGCGGGAAGTGCCAGACGTCGAAGGCCATCCCGATCTGGCCTGGCATATCGCGCAGAGCCTGATCCTCGACGAGTTCGACATGACGATCATCAACGAGATGGACGTCGATCACGGACTTACCGTGCCGCTGACCATGATGTTCGGCGCGCCCGACAAATGGCCCTGCAAGGTCATCCCGCTGGCGGTAAACGTGGTCACTTATCCGCCGCCTTCGGGCAATCGCTGCTGGGCGCTGGGCGAGGCCATCGCCCGGGCAGTGGACAGCTTTGCCGAGGACCTCGACGTGCAGATCTGGGGCACGGGCGGGATGAGCCACCAGTTGCAGGGGCCGCGCGCAGGGCTGATCAACCGCGAATGGGACAACATGTTTCTCGACAAGCTTTGCGGCACCACCGACGACCTGCGCCACATCCCGCATATCGAATATCTGCGCGAGACCGGATCCGAGGGGATCGAGATGGTCATGTGGTTGATCATGCGCGGTGCGCTGGGCAGGGAAACCCGCGCCCTGCACCGCCACTATCATGTCCCCTGCTCGAACACCGCCATCGGCCATCTGGTGCTGGAACCGGTCGACGGAACCGTGCCTCCCTCGCCCACGATCGAGGGCAACAGTCCGGCCGCGCAGGCCATGATCGAATGATTTTCAGGAGTATCCCATGATCCGCATCGCCCTCGTCGGCGCCGGCGCCTTTGGCGAAAAGCATCTCGTCGGCCTCAAGAACATCCCCGACGCCGAAGTGGTCACCGTGGTGAGCGCATCGGAGGAAGAATTGCGCAAGCTCGCCGAGCCGCACGGCATTTCAGACGTGTCGGACAGTTACGAGGCGACGTTGCGCCGCGATGATATCGACGCCGTCATCCTCACCACGCCGACCCCGATGCATGCCCGCCAGGCGATTCAGGCCATGGATGCCGGCAAGCATGTCGAAGTGGAAATCCCCGTGGCGGATAGCTGGGCGGATGCGCAGGCGGTGATGACGAAACAGCGCGAGACGGGCCTCGTCTGCATGGTCGGCCACACCCGCCGCTTCAATCCTTCGCACCAATATGTGAAACAGCGGATCGATGCGGGCGAGTTCGCCATCCAGTCGATGGATGTGCAGACTTTCTTCTTTCGGCGAACCAACACCAACGCGAAGGGCGAACCGCGCAGCTGGACCGATCATTTGCTGTGGCACCATTCTGCCCACACGATCGACATCTTCCAGTACATGACCGGCGCGAAGGTCGTTCAGGCCAACATTCTCCAGGGGCCGAAGCACCCCGAACTGGGGATCGCGATGGACCAGTCGATCCAGATGAAGACCGACCAGGGGCAGATCCTGACGCTGGCGCTGTCGTTCAACAATGACGGGCCGCTGGGCACCTTCTTCCGCTACATCGGCGATACCGGCACCTATATCGCGCGCTACGACGATCTGGTGAACGGGCGCGAAGAGCCCATCGACGTGTCGCAGGTCGACGTCAGCATGAACGGCATCGAGTTGCAGGACCGCGAGTTCATCGCCGCGATCAAGGAAGGCCGCGAACCGAATGGTTCGGTCGCGCAGGTGCTCGACTGCTACCGCGTGATCGGCGAACTGGCAGGCAGCCTCGAAGCGCAAGACGGCTGGTCGTGAACACGCGGCAATTGTGCGGACGGCCCGTCCGCCCCATCGGTCTGGGCTGCATGAATCTCTCGTGGGCCTATGGTGATCCTCCGCCGCACGAGGACAAGGTGCGCTTGCTGAATGAAGCGCTCGACCTCGGCTATGATCATCTCGATACCGCCAATATCTATGGCAAGGGGGCCAACGAAGAGTTGCTCGGTGGCGCCGCCATGCACCGGCGCGATGAATTCCTGCTCGCCAGCAAGACCGGCATCATCGTCGATGGCCCGCGCCGTGGGATCGATTGCTCGCCCGAGGCGATTAGCAGTTCGCTCGATGCCAGCCTGAAGCGGCTGGGCACCGATCATATCGATCTGTTCTACATGCACCGCTTCGACCCGAAAGTCCCGGTCGCGGACAGCGTCGGCGCGATGGTCCGTGCGATTGAGGCGGGCAAGATCGGGGCTTACGGCGTGTCCGAATGGTCCGCTGCCCATATCCGTGAGGCGCATGCGGTTCATCCCATGGCCGCGGTCCAGACCGAGTTCTCGCTGTGGACCCGCAACGTCGAACTCGGGGTGCTGGACGCCACCCGCGAACTCGGTATTGCGCTGGTGGCGTTTTCGCCGGTTGCCCGCGGCGCGCTGGCCGGCGAGCTGAAGGATCCCGCGACGCTGGGAGACAAGGACCTGCGCCGGTCGCATCCGCGGTTCGATAGCGCAAACTGGCCGCACAATCGCGCGCTGATCGACCAGTTCGACGATCTGGCGCAGGAGAACGACCTCCGACCGGCCCAACTCGCGCTCGCCTGGGTGCTGGCGCAGGGCGATCACGTCCATGCGATCCCCGGCACCACCGACATTGGCCATATGGCCGACAATTTCGCCTCGTCCGACAAAACGGTGCCAGCCGAAGTCCTCGACCGCGCGGGGCAACTGATCAACCAACAAAGCGTGCGTGGTCACCGCTATCCCGAAGTGATGCGGGGCACGATCGACACCGAGGATTACGCTTAGAGAGGCAAGCCCAAGCAATTCTCTGCAATCGAAGTCTGCGCTGCCCTGCTGCTCGTGATGGAATCGAGTGCCGCCAGTTGCATGGCCCGTTCGAAGGGACCGTCTTCGGGGAACCGGTGCATCAGTCGCGTGAGTGCCCAGCTGAAGCGTTAAGCCTTCCAAACCCGGGCCAAGGCCGTTTCGGAATACTCCGCAATGGCATCCGGGTCTGCCGCGCTTGGAGAAGCTGACCGGCGCATATGCCGCGTAATAGACGTCGCTGGCAGCCAGGTTCAGATGCCGATCAGCCGCTCACCATCGGCGAGGTGGAAGCCATCATGCGGCATGCCTTCGGTCTTCACCCGGGCGTCGAGCCCGAGACGTTCCATCAGTCCGACAGTGACCTGTTCGAGTACGCCGGCCCGGATCTGGCCGAGCACTTAATCGGGCGACTGTCGTTCGACCACGAAGCAGTCGATGCCCTCGGCACGCAGCAGGTGCCCCAGGAGCAGTCCGGCGGGGCCTGCACCGACAATGCACGCCAACACATTCACGCCTGCACGATTTTCTGCTCGATCACGCCAAATGGCAGCCCCCCATCGAGCCCGCGTGCAGCCATCCGGACCGTATCGCCAAACGCCATGAAGGGCGTGGTCGCCGGGCCCTTGTCACGGATCATCTCGATGGCCCGCACTTCGGAAATGCAGCTCGAACCCACCTGAGCGTAGTCGGCGTTCGAGACGGTGCCCGAGCCGATTATCGTTCCTGCGACAAGGTCGCGCGTAAAAGCCGCATGCGCAATGAGGTCGTGGAAGCCCACATCCATTTCCCGTCCATTAGCCGCGCCGAACCGCTTGCCGTTCCAGTCAATCTCCAGGTCGAGGCAAACACGGCCGTCCTGCCACGCATCGCCGAGCTCTTCGGGCGTCACCGCAAAGGGCGCCATCGAACATGCCGGCTTGGCCTGAACCCAGCCGAAACCCGTTTTCATTTCGACCGGCGCAATGGCACGCAGCGACCAGTCGTTGATCTGCACGATCAGCTTGATGTGCTTCATCGCTTCGGCGGCACCGGTGCCCATCGGAACGTGGTCGACGATCACCCCGTACTCGCCTTCGAAGTCGATCCCGTGTTCCATGCCCGGGAACGGCACGTCATCGACCGGGCCGTAGAAGCGATCGGAAAGACCCTGATACATCAGCGGTTTCTCGGCTTCGATCGGATCGAGACCGAAGGCGACCTGCATCAGTTCGCCATGCGTCGAAAACGCCGATCCGTCGAGCCATTGCCAGCTGCGTGGCAGTGGGGCGGCGCAATTGGCGGGATCGAAACCATCCCCTTCGCCCTGTTCCAGCCGGTCGGCGAGTTCCGAAAGCCGCGGCATGAGTGCATCCCACCGCTCGATCGCTCCGAGCAGATTGGGGGCAGTGTCCCCGACCTCGAGATAGCGGCGCCCATCGGTGGATATGACGACCAGGCGGCCATCGCGGGACTGTGAGGTGAAAGTTGCGAACCGCATGGGTTTCTCCGGAATATCTTGCGAGCTACGGCGCGCCGTCACACGCGAGGATGGCGGTGCTTCAGCCCTTCAGTTCTTCGCTGAATTCGCCGTCGATCAGGATGAAGGCGATGCGGCAATTCCGGTCCGTCCGGTTGGCCCAGCCGTGATTGGTGCCGCGCTGGACGACGATGTCCCCTGCCCGCACGGTTGTCTCGCCCTCGTCCATGATCAGGACCAGCTCGCCTTCGATGACGATGCCGTAGTCGACCGTTTCGGTACGGTGCATATGGGCATGACGCGATTCCTTGCCCTCGAACGACGAGGCGTCGGCCGCGCCGATTTCGGCGAAGTGCGCGCGCGCCTCTTCCGGCGTCATCTCTGCAAACGACGGATCGTCGGGCGGAATGTCGAGCACGCGGATGCGCGTCCCGTTCTTGGGCGGCGCGAGGATGATGCCCTCTTCCGGTGGTTCGCCCGAGGCGGGATCGATCGGGGCCGGCGTCGCGCGCGTGTTCCACACCTCGTAGAACATGGGGCCGGTGTCGCCGCCGATCTTCTGGATCCGAGGGACGATGCCGTCTTCCTGGATGATGGCGCGGCCGGATGCATCATGGCCCGTGACCACGCGGCGGATCGGTGCGTTATTCATATTCGGTCCTCTCAACTTTTCTGTGTGGTCACTTGAGGCGGCGTGAATGCCAGGCCGCGCTGCTTTAGGTCCTGCTGCGCGCGGGCTTCGTGCTCCAGTGCCCGTTTCGCCGCTGCGCGTTCATTGGCGCGCCCGGTCATTTCGGCGATTTCGGGGAATGCCGCGGCATCGAATCCCGCTCCGGTTATGCGGAACCAGATCCAGGCCAGATAGGTATCGACAATCGACCAGTCGGGCCCGAGCATCCATCGCTGCTGCGCCAACTGTGCTGCGATCGACTGCAATTGCTGGATCAGCAGCTCTTCCGCCTTGGCCCGGACCTGCGGGGCCGCCTCGTCCGACTGGAGCATCATGCCCGGCAGGACGAACCGCGTCACCAGCGGATGCAAATCGCTCGACAAGCGGAAGAGCGCCGAAACCGCCGCCGCCTCCCCGAGCGGATCGCCGGTCAGCGGGAGCAATCTGGCATCCGGGTGCGCTCGCGCCAGGTACAGCAGGATCGATCCGCTCTGCGTCACGACCCCCCTCCCGGTATCGAGCGCAGGAACCTTGCCCGCAGGATTGACCGCAAGATAGTCCGGTCGGCGATGCTCGCCCGCCTTGAACGCAATCAGGCGGGTTTCGAACGGCTCACCGATCTCTTCCAGTGCCGTAAGGCTCACGCGCGCGCAGGTTTGCGGCGCGAAGTAAAGGATTGGCGCTTGCTCGGTCACCCAGGGCGGCTCCCCAGGCGGAATGAAAGGGCAGCGACGATGCTACCCACGGCCACGACGCCTGCATAAACCAGCAGCGCACTGGCCAAACCTGACGTCGCACCGACAACCGCTGCCGCAACCAGGGGGGCGAGGAACTGGCCGAGGAAAAATGCCCCTGTCCAGAGCCCGGTTCCGCGACCGCGAAACTCGGGGGGGAGACGCCGCATTGTCCATGTCAGCATGTTGGGCAGCAGGATGCCGCTGCCGACGCAGGCGAGCGCGGCGAACCCGGCGATCGACGGCAAGCTCGTCGAATAAGCGGCCCCGGCGTAGCCCAAGGCGGCCAGCAGCAAGCCCAGCGCCAGCGGCATTCTTCCCGCGTGCTGCTTGAGCTTGTGAAAAATGAAGCTCCCGCCACCCACTGACAGATTTGTAACCGCACCGACCATTCCGATAGTCGCGGGCGAAACGGGCCCCGAAAGTTCGAGGATAGGCCCGAGCTGGACTATAAGCGTGTAGAAGACGATCCCGACACCAAGAGTAATCGCCACGAGCGGCAGGACCCTGGCGAAGGGGAAAGCGGTGGCGCCAACTCCGGTCGATGGGGCGTGGTCCTCGGGTTCGAACAGGATCATTGCGGCCATGCCGGCTATCGGCAGTCCGAGAAGGTAAAGCAGGAACGGGCCGCGCGAGCCGAGGATCTCGCCCAGCAAACCGCCGACTGCGATGAGAACGATGGCCGATACACTGGTGGTTGCCACCTGCAGTGCGATCCACTTCTCCCGACGCTCGTCGACAAAGTAATCGCCGATCAACGTGGTCGCGACGGTCATGATGACCGCCTCGGTCATCCCAAGCGCGATCCGGGCGGCGATGATCTGGAACAGATCGTCCAGAAACCACGGAACGATGCCGCAGGCGGCGTAGAGGACGAGCGCGGAAACAAGCAGTATCTTGCGGCCGATCCGGTCTGCCAGCCAGCCAGCCACGGGCGAGAACAGGGCGACACAAAGGGCCGGAATGGTGAGCGCGATGGGAACGAGAAATTCGCTGCCCTCCACCCCGGAGAATTCGCGCATCAGCAATGGCAGTACAGGAACCAGCGAGATGATCGCCATGACCGGCATGACCGAGGCGGCCAGCAGCACCACCCCGTGGCGGGTCGCGGCGATATCCCGCGTGCGCGGTGCCGGATGCAATGGCGGGGTACCCGTCATTCGCTGGCTCCGGGCTCGCGAGGGGCAACATCCTCCCAGTGGTAGGAGAGGCCGTCTTCGCGAAACGCGAAACGGGCGACGTGCCGCTCGACCGCGCCCTTCAGCTCTTCGAGCTGTCCCGGCTCGCTTGCCTCGATCCGGCAAAGGAGAATTCCGTCCTCCGGCTGCAAGGTGACCAGGGCATCGCCGGACCACGCCGCACCCCGCGCATCCCGCGGGAACGTGATCCGGCGCATGTCGCCGCTTTCTTCTACCGCAAGGTTGTGCTGCCAATGCCTGCCCAATTGCAGCGCGTACTTGCGCGCATGGGGTGTCGGCACCCGGGCCTGCGAGACGAGAGACATTGCGCTAGTCCTCGGGCGCGATCGCGAGCTGCAGTCCGTCGAGCGCGTCGGTATACGCGATCTGGCAGGAGAGCCGGGACTGCAGCGTACGGTGATCCGAGCTTTCGAGAAGGTCATCCTCGTCTTCGCTCATGGCAGACAGCTTGTCGAACCATTCGCCTGCCACGTGCACGTGGCAGGTGGCGCAGGAACAGCAACCGCCACACAGGGCCAGCAGTTCGTCGATCCCGGCATCCCTGATCGCTTCCATGACCGAACTGCCGCCAGCGGCCTCGACGGACTGATCGGTCCCGTCTCGAAGGGTGACGTTGATGGTGCCCATCAGTACACGACCACCGCGCGGATACTCTCGCCGGAATGCATCAGGTCGAAGCCCTTGTTGATCTCGTCCAGGCTCAGCCGGTGGGTAATCATGGGATCGATTTCGATCTTGCCGTTCATGTACCAGTCGACGATCTTGGGCACGTCGGTTCGGCCCTTGGCGCCGCCGAAGGCGGTCCCGCGCCAGTTCCGGCCCGTCACCAGCTGGAAGGGGCGGGTTTCGATGGTCTTGCCCGCTTCGGCAACGCCGATGATGATGCTGGTGCCCCAGCCCTTGTGACAGCATTCCAGGGCATCCCGCATGACCGCGGTGTTGCCGGTGCAGTCGAAACTGTAATCGGCTCCGCCGTCGAGCATGTTGACCAGCGTTTCGACCACATTGCCGACATCCTTCGGATTGACGAAATCGGTCATTCCGAACTTGCGGCCCCATTCTTCCTTGGAAGGGTTGATATCAACGCCCACGATCCGGTCGGCGCCCGCCAGTTTCGCGCCCTGGATCACGTTCAGGCCAATTCCGCCGAGGCCGAAGACCACGACGGTGTCGCCCGGCTGGACCTTGGCGGTGTTGGTTACCGCGCCAACGCCGGTCGTCACGCCGCAACCGACGTAACAGGTCGTGTCGAACGGCGCATCTTCGCGGGTCTTGGCTACTGCGATTTCCGGCAGGACAGTGAAGTTCGAGAAGGTCGAGCAGCCCATGTAATGATAGATCGGCTGGCCCCGGTAGCTGAACCGCGTGGTCCCGTCGGGCATCAGGCCCTTGCCCTGTGTCTCGCGGATCGCGCTGCACAGGTTGGTCTTGCCGGACAGGCACATCTTACACTGGCGGCATTCGGGCGTGTACAGCGGGATGACATGATCGCCCTCCTTCACGCTGGTCACGCCTGCGCCGACTTCCCGCACAACGCCGCAGCCTTCATGGCCGAGAACGGAGGGAAACAGCCCCTCGCTGTCCAACCCGTCGAGCGTATAGGCATCGGTATGGCAGATGCCCGTTGCCATGATCTCGACCAGAACTTCCCCCGGCTTGGGGCCCTCGAGGTCAAGCTCCACGATCTCGAGTGGTTTCTTCGCTTCGAAAGCTACGGCAGCTCTGGTCTTCATTTCGGGTACTGGTCCTATTTCATTGATCGCTGCGTGCGGCAGCGAATGGGTGCTTGTGATCAGGCCGGTTCGACTTCGACCGGCACGCTGTCGATAGCGTGGAGCGTATTGTTGAGGCGTCTCACCGGAGCACCGGTAAGCCGGATGGAAGCGACACGTTCGGCAAGCGCGGTTCCGATCAGCTCGCCCTCCAGCCTGGCGACCATCTGGCCGAGACACTGGTGGATCCCGAAACCGAAACCGACATGCCCGCTGGTGTTGCGCTCGATCCGGAAGGCATCGGGTTCGTCCCAATGCAGAGGATCGCGGTTTGCCGCGGCGAGAAACAGGAGAACCTTCTGGCCTTCGGGAATTTCCGCCCCGCCCACTTCCACCCGCTTGGTCGTCGTGCGGAAGAAGGTCTGGACCGTTGAATCCCAGCGCAGGCTTTCCTCGAATGCCCGCCTGACCAGCGAGGGATTGCTGCGCAGCTTCTGGTATTCCTCCGGATGGCCGGCGAGGGCCAGCACCATGTGGCCGATCCCGTTGACCGTGGTGTCGACTCCCGCCGAAAGAAAGGAACGCACAAGCCGCTCGGCCTCTTCATGCGTGCATTCACCGTGGTCGGCGGCTTCGAAAACGGCCATTCCCCAGCCGCCTTCCTTCAGGTTGTCGCGTTTGCAAGCCTCGGCCACCCATTCGATGGCCGCTTCCTTGCCTTCATTGCCTTCCCGCAGCACGTCATTGTCGGGGCCGAAGGCGTTGAACACGATCGTGGCATAATCGAGCAAATGCTCGCGGCCATCGTCGCGGAGGCCGATCGTGTCCGGAAAGATCATCATCGGGAAGATCTCGGACAGGTCCTTGACCGCATCGAAGCGGCGCCGTTCGACAAGGCGATCCACCAGTTCTTCGGCCTTGGCCTGCCAGCGGGGGCGCAGTTCCTTGAGCGCTTTCAGCGAAACAATGCGGTTCATCATGCTGCGCGTTCGATCATGCAGCGGAGGATCCGCCTCGAGCAGCAGGGACGGCGGCCGGAAAGGGGTTTCCTTGGCGAAATCCAGCGTGCCGACCCCGCGGCTTGAACAAAAGGTCTCATGATCCCTGAGGCTGTCCTTCACCTCCTCGTATCGCGCCATCGCAAAGGCGCCCACGCTATCGAGCCATACCACCGGGCCGGCTTCGCGGATCATGTCGTGATACGCGTAGGGATCACCGAGGAAGACCTTGTCGAAGGGATCGATTGCCAGGTTCGGCACCACTTCGGCTTCGCCAGGCTTCATCACGCCGCTCCGGTGTTTCCGCCCAGGGTTTCGGCGAACCAGTCCGACAACAGGTCGAGGCCGTAGGCCATGTTGTCGGCGCCGACGTGCTCGACGCCGCCTTCGCGGCGCGTGAACACGACCTTTTCACGCCGCGGCGAGTTGACGAGCTGGTCGTAAAGATCGTCGGCATAGCCCGGGCTGATCTGCCGATCGTTGGCGCCATGCGTCACAAGGAACGGAACCTTGATCCGGTCCATATGTCCGTTGAGGTTCATATCGGTGGACTTTTCGAGGAAGTCCTCCTGGCCTTCGGCACCGAAGGCCCAATGGACATGCGCCCAGTAATGCGGAACCGGATTTTCGCCTTCGCGCTCCATCCGCTTGTCCTGCACTTCGCGCCAATTGTGGTTCGCGCCCCAGACCGCACCGCTGGCGAAGCGCGGTTCGTAGGCCACCGCGCGCGGGGCGAAATGTCCGCCGAGCGAGATGCCGGTCATGCCGATCTTGTCCGCGGCCACATCCGGCTGTTGTTCGAGCCAGTCGACCGCCTTGGATGCCCAGCTCTCGCTGTGCGGATCGACCGGCAGGCCCTGCAACCGCAGCGCCTCGCCCGAACCCGGCTGGTCGACGCACAGGGTGGAGATGCCGCGGCGCGCCAGCTCTTCGGGAAGCCGCGTCCAGTAGAGCAGCTCCTTATTGCTATCGAGACCGTTGCAGAACACGACTGCGGGCTTCGGCCCATCGCCGGGTGCGCGCGTCCAGAGCGCCGGCATCGTGCCGGTTTCAAGCGGAATTTCGACCCGCTCGCGGTTCAACTGCCCGAGCCTAGTCGAGCGGTCGAAAGCCTCGCGCGCCTTGGCGAAGGTTTCCTTCCGCCCGGGATGGCCGTGGCCCTGCATGCGTTCCGCGGTGATCAGGTAGAGCGATGCCCGCTCCAGCTTGTTCGACGCGGAAAAGTTGCGCCCCTTGGCTTCATCTTCAGCCGCCAGTTCGAGCAATTTGTCGCCCATTGCGGCCCATTGTTTCATGAACTGCGGCGTGCCCGCATCGGCGCCGCTGTTCGCGGCGTCCTTGATCGGCTGGCACATGTCGACGATTTCACCGATCTTGCCGCCGCTCTCCATCGCGATCGCGACCGACAGGTTCCAGATGTAATTGGGGAAGTATTCGAACAATGCCATCGATCACACCTCCGCCGGCTGGAACAGGCAGGGATCGGGTGCGGGTTTGGGCATGGTTTGCGGCCCCCCGGACCCGACACCCCACTGGTCCATGACCTGTGGCCCCGGTTCGTGGACCTTGGGCTCGTGCGTCTCGAAGTCGACTTCCTCCAGTTCGGACGTGTATTCGACCGCGAAGCCGGCGGGCGTGCAGAAATAGCTGAAGGTGTTGTTGCCGGCCGTATGGCGGCCCGGGCCCCAGCGAATGTCGCAATCGCGCTTCTTGAGCCGGCTCGCTCCGCGCATCATGTCGTCGACCGTCAGCATGTCGTAGGCCACGTGGTTGAGGCACGGCGGCCCCGGCAGCAGGGCAATGCGGTGATGGGCTTCGTTGCAGCGCAGGAAGCACATGAAGTCGCCCAGCCAGTCACTCACCTTGAAGCCGAGCACTTCGGTGAAGAATTTCACCGCGGCCTGGTGATCGGGCGAATGCAGGACGATGTGGCTGATCTTGAGCGGCATGCCCTCCCACCGCTCCATTGCGCGGTGATTGCCGCGCGCGACGTCGGAGGAAATTTCGAAGGGCAGCCCATCGGGTGAGAAAAACCGGAACCCATAGCCGCCGCCCGGCCCGTCGATCTCGCCCGGCTCGCGGATGATCTTGCACCCGGCATCGCCGACCTTGGCGCGCAGGGCATCGACATCGTCGCGGCTGTCGGCGCTAAGCGCGATCACTTCGATGCAATTGGTATCGCGCTTGTGCAACCGGACAACGTGGTGCTCGTCATGTCCGTGGGTCTTGAACCAAGCCATGTCTTCGGTCGCCTCGACCTCGACCAAGCCCCAATCCTCGGCATAGAATTTCCGCTCGGTAGCGAAGTCTTCGACGCCGTATCCGACATAGCGAATTTCGGTTACTCGGCTCATATCCAATTCCTCGAAATCTTGATTAAATCGGCTGCGAAACGATGCCGAACATCTCGTGCGTGGCAGCAGCGTTATCGACTGGGGGGCCCTTGCCGAGCTGGCCGTGGCAAATGGCCAGCGACTTCTCGACGATGTATTTGCAGCGATCGAAGCGGCGATCGCGATAGGCCTTGAAGGCCTCCTGCGGCGTGTCGTGCCTGGTGATCTCGTCGGCCAGGACAAGGCTGTCCTCGATCGCCATCCCGGCGCCCTGCCCCAGATGAGGGGTGGTCGCGTGAACGGCATCGCCCAGCAGGACCACCCGGCCACGGTGCCAGTCGCCATAGAGCATCATCTGCTCGAGCGGGCGGTAGACAACCCCGTGGTCGTCGGTGATCTCTTGCGCAAGTTCCTGGATCTGGGGCGGCGCCTCGGCGAGCTTCTTGCGCATCGCCTCGGCACACCCTTCCCTGGGATAGTGCGGATTGTCCGGTTCGGGCGTCGTCACATACATGTACATCAGTTCTTCGCTGATGGGCACGAGACCGATCCCGGTCGGGCCGTTGTAGACGTGCAGAGCGTTGAGGTCGGCAGGACGCTTGAAATTGTAACGCCAGACCGATTGCCCGGTGAATTCGGGCTTCTCGGCATCGGGCATGATCTTCTGCCGCGTATCGGAATAGACGCCGTCCGCGCCGACGACGAGATCGAAGTCCCCGCTCTCGCCATCCGAGAAAACGACGTGGACGGCATCACCGCGATCATCGAGCGATTGTGCAGTAACGCCGAGGCGAACGTCCGCGCCCGAGGCGATCGTGCGGTCGCCCAGCACCTTGTGCAACGCCGGCCGGCCGATCCCGACATTCGCGGGGTAGTTTTCGGTCAGGCGCGGAGCGGGGATTTCCGCCACCTTGGTTCCGTCGGGAGTGTGGATGGCAATGTTGTCGAAGGGGACCCCGGCAGCAAGGTAATCGTCGAGAAGTTCGAGTTCCGCCATCGCCCGGATGACGTTGGACTGCTGGATGATACCCACGCCGTAGACGGACCAGTCGGGATCCTTCTCGATCACCGTCACGGTGTGTCCGGCGCGGCGCAGGGCGATCGCGGTCGTCAGTCCGCCGACCCCCCCTCCGATTACAAGTACATTTGCGTTTCGCATGGCTCAGTACACATCCATATCGTTGGCAATGACCACGGGGCCGTCATACTGCTCGGCAATGTCGCGCAGATATTCGAAGTGCTTCGGATCACCGCGTTCGCGGCCGGCAAAATGGGTCACGACGAGCGCTCCAACGCCGGCGCCTGCCGCCATCTGGCCAACATCGCTGGGCAGGAGATGATGGCTGCGAAGGTGCTGCTCGATCCCTCTGGCTACAGCCTCGGGCATATTCGGATTGTCGCGGCGGATCTCGGCGATGGTATCATCGACATCCATCATTTCGGCCACGAGCAGATCCGCTCCGGAAGCCAGTTCCTCGACCTCTCCGCTTGGGCCTGTATCGCCCGTGTAGACGATGGATCGCCTGGGCAGATCGAACCGGAAAGACAGGGACTCGAACCGGCTGGCCAAATCACTGTCCGCTGCGAAACTGTAGTGCGAATTGTTTCGCACCGTCACGGTCATGCCTGCAAGTTCGACGCCGGCCTTGTCGCGCAGTTCGAAAACTTCAGCGAGTTCGTTCAGGTCGGTTTTTGGTGCCCCGGGAACACCATATCCCGCCGTCGCACCGGGGACCATGGAAGCAAGCAAGCCGGCGACCATTTCCTTCGTCCCCGGGGGCCCGTAGATGCGGAGGCGCGGGGGCGAATTCGTCTGGGCGCGCAGACCGAGGAGCGCTGCGAGCCCCCCGGTATGGTCCCAGTGCAGGTGGCTGATAAATACCGCGTCCACCTGTGCCGTGCGGAGGCCAAGCTTGGCAAGCTGCCCTGCCGTCCCGTCACCGACGTCGACCAGAATGTTCTGGCCACCCGCGACCAGCAGGTTGGCCGGCTGCGAACGCGTGGGACTGGCTACCGGACCGGCAACCGTCCCCAGCGTCACCCAGCGACCAGCATCGACCGCCACTGCGGTTGCGTCAGGTGCGGCATCGACCTCCTGAGCATGGAGAGGTGCGCCGGCAAGCGTCAGGGCGCCTGCCAATGCAGTTGCGAATTTAAACATTCTTCCCTCTCCGATCAGAAGTCGATTTTCGCCCGCACACCGTACGTCCGCGGCGGGTTATGTTCGCCGTAGAATGCTCCGGAGCTGCCTACGTTGGTATTGACCAAATACCGCTCGTCGAACGCGTTGTTGACGAAGGCAGAGATCGACCAAAGAGCGTCCGCCGGCTCAAGCGTGAGCTGGAAGTTCGCGGTGATGTATTCATCCGAAACGGTCTGCGGCGTGAAGGACAGGTCGGTCTGTTGCTCGCTGCGATAGGATGCATCGGCAAAGAACGTCAGATCGAAGTTGCCCAGGACGAAAACCTGCTCAAGCGCCAGATCAAGCGCGATTTCGGGAGAATAGAGAAGCTCGGTGCCGGCACATTCGAATGTCTGCAGGCCAGAAACCACGCCAACATTTTCGCACCCGAAACGGCCAGTGCCGGGATCGGAGACCAGTGTCAGCTGGTCCAGCTTCGCATCCAGATACTGGAACTTCACCCCCAGTGTCGTGGTCGGCGTCGCAGCCCAGAGCACGTCCAGATCGATACCCTTGATCGTCGAATCGCCATTGGCCGTACCGAAGTTGGGCGCATCGTCGATCGTCGAGAAATAGGTGATCTGCTGGCCCTTATACTCCCAGTAGAAACCTTCGATATTGACCTGGAGCGTGTCGCCCAGAAATCTGTTTTTCGAACCGATGGTGAAAGCATCGATAAATTCGGGATCGAAGCTCAATCCGCCACCGGCACCGACCGCCGCGAGCTCGACACCGCCCGCACGGTAACCGCGCTCATAAGTCGCATAGAGCAGGCTGTCGGGCGTCAGATCGTACTCGACACCAACACGGTAGGTCGGCTCTTTCCAGCTGTCCTCACTCGTCAGGCCCTGGCCCGCGCCGCCGTCGACGATAAAGCCCGCCGAGCCGTTTATGAGCGGATAGAAGCCATCGTTGATCGTCGAGCCAGGCGGGATGAAGCCACCGGCGATCAGGCTGTCGATGTAGACCTGCGGATCCGTTGTCGGCGGCAGGACGGCCGGATAGTTCTGTGCAGCGCATCCGGCAAAGTCCGGGATCGTGAACGGGGCTCCGGGGAACGGCGGAACTTCAAGCGGACAGATCGTCAGGAAGGCGAAATCGTCGCCTCTGACGAACTTGTTGTCCTCGGTGTAGCGGCCACCGACGTTAATCCGGAACTGGTCCGTAACGTCGAACGTGACTTGGGCGAATGCGGCCCAAGAATCCCCGCCGTTGGTCCAGTTCTGGATCGGTGCAACCGCAACCTGGTAGAAGTTCGCCGCAAAATCGACCTCTTCCTCGAAATAGTAGAGGCCGAAGACGCCGTTCACAGGCCCGTCGAAATCGGATGCGAACCGCGCCTCGATCGAGAACTGTTCTCCACTCTCTTGCGTAGGCGCAGGCGCGAAACCCGGGCCTACGAAAGTGTAGTCCTGCGAGTATTCCCGCCAAGCAGGGATGATCGTGATCGTTCCGGCATCGAGCTCATAGGTGAGTTCGGTTTGCAGCCCGCCGTAGGACAGGTCCTGGAAGAGGTCGTCGCAGCTGATCGGCGGCAGCAATGCGAAGGAGGGACCCTGGAAGGTCTGCACCCGGAACGCATTGGAAGCGGCGCTGCATGCACCGCTGTCGATGTCGATGTCCGTGGGCGTAAATTCGGTCTGCTGGCCCGGCGTGTTGCTGAAAAAGCCCAGCAGCGAGCCGGTAGAGCCCTTGCCCCCGACCGACGTGTAATCGAATCCAAACCTCAGGCTCAGACGGTCGGTCGGTTCCATCAACATCTGCGCGCGCACAGAGGTCGCTTCCAAGTCGGAAGTCCCATCGTCGTTGTAACCGTCTCGCGACTGATGGCTGGCAGCAAGCCTAACCGCCATCCCGTCGGTCAATGGTACGTTGACCGCCCCCTGGACACCGATCTTGTCGAAGTTGCCGTACTCGGCCTGTAGGTAACCGCTGAACTCGCCGACTTGCGGTTTCATGGGGATGTAGTTGAGCACGCCGCCCGTGGCGTTCCGGCCGTACAGCGTCCCCTGGGGACCTTTCAGGACCTCCACACGCTCCATGTCGTAAAAGTTCTGGCCGGCGGCCGAGCTGGCGCGGCCCAGGTATACGCCGTCGTAGTTCTGCGCGACGCCCGAATCCTGCAGCGGATTGACGGTCAGTGCGCCGACACCGCGAATGAAGAGGCTGGTCAGCGGTCCGCCGCCCGGGTTGACGCCCAGCGAAGGGGAAATGCGCCCCACCCTTTAACCATACAGCACCTTACAAAGGGCGGCCCACGGGTCGCCCTTTTCGTTTGCAGCAGCCTGCGCTGTGGCAACCGATAATTAACCACAAGCTGCGAGGGCCGTTTCCGCATGCATGCGGGAAGACATTCGGTCCGATGACGGCAATCAGCTTCGATATGGCACAAGCGCCGCCGACGCGGCGCCATGCAGCGCGTGGTCTGTGGCTGGTCCTGTTTCTCGCACTGTTCGCGCTGGCCGTGCGGTTTCCATTCCTTGGCGATCACAATGCCGACATCGACGAACAACTCTATGCGCTGATCGGCAGCCGAATGTGGCAGGGCCAGTTGCCCTTCGTGGACCTGTGGGACCGCAAGCCCTTCGGTCTCTTCGCATTGTTCGGCCTTGCCGATGCCACCGGACTGCCCGCCCCGTGGTCGTACCAGTTGCTCGCGACGGGCTTCATAGTGCTGGGCGCCGTGCTGCTGCGCAATCTGGCCATCCATTTGACGGACAGCGTCACCGCAAGCGCGGCCGCGGTTCTCTATATCGTGCTGATGACGATCTATGGCTCGCATTCGGCACAGAGCGAGATCTACCATGTCCCGGCCATGCTGGGGATGGCATTGCTGGTCCGCGATACGGGCCACCCTCAGGCCTTGCAGCGTGCGCTCCTTGCAATGGTGATCGGCGGTCTGGCGCTGCAGGTGAAGTACACCGTCGTGCCACAATGCGTTTTCTTCGGGCTTTGGGCGCTGTGGGGGCAGTACCGCTCGGGGCGATCGCTGGCGCAGCTGTCGGCGATCGGCATCGCGTTCGCTGCACTGGGTCTGGCGCCCACGCTTCTCGTCGGGCTGTTCTATTTCGCCGTCGGCGGATGGGACCAATTCTGGTTCGCCAATTTCGTCAGTTTCTTCCTGCGCGAACCTGCCCCCATGGGGCGGTTTGCAGAACGGCATACGCTCTTCCTGATGCCGCTCGTCGTGCTTGCTCTCGCCGGGTTCTACGCAAGCCTGCGCATGTCTCCTCCCGCCGATCGGCGGAGCTATCGGTTCTTTTGCGCCATGCTCGGTGCTTCGGTCGCAACCGTATTCCTGCCGTCGACCGTCTATGCCTATTACTTCGCCGCGCTGGTCCCCGGGGTGCTGCTGGTCGCCCTGCCCTTCCTTCACCGCCAAGGACCGGCGGGGCTGGCCCCACTGGCCGCGGCGACCGTGGCCTGCATCGGGTTGCTCTATCTGCCCGAACGCTACGAAGCCTCCCAGAACCACCGCGAAGCGATGGATGGACTGGTCGCCGCGATCCAGCCGCATGTCGATGAACAGGAAGCCTGTCTGTGGGTCTTCGACGGTCCTACAGCGCTCTATAGCGCTACCGGCAGTTGCCTTCCCACCCGGCTGATCTACCCCGACCATCTCAACAACGCGCTCGAGCGCAATTCTCTCGAGGTGCGCCAGATCGACGAGGTCCGCCGTATTCTCGATACCGGTCCACCGGTGGTCGTGACCGCCGACCGGCCATTCACCCAGCAGAACCTGGAAACGCTCGACTACGTTGAGACCACGCTGCCGCAAGGGTACATCGTGATCGCCGAAGAACGCATCCATGACCGCGGACTCGCAGTATGGCTGCGGCGTGATCTTCTTTCCACCAGCCGGTGACCGGGAAGGGCTTGTCGCCGGCCTGACGCCGGGGCAGAACATGCTCCAGCAAATCTGGAGAGCTGCCCTTGAAACTCGCATCCGCGCTGGCCATTGCCACTGCCATGACCATTGCAAGCACCACCCCCGTCGCCGCGCAGGACGGCATTCCCGGCCCCGAGCAGGACAGTTACATCTGGCTCGAAGAAGCCCGTAGCGACAAGGCGCTCGACTGGGTCCGCGCCGAGAACGAGCGGACGATGGAGCTGCTCGCGGGCGACCCGCGCTACGACGCGGTCAAGGCCGAGGCGCTGGCGATTTACGATAGCGAAGATCGCATCCCCTATGTCACGATCCGCCCGGACGGCCTGTACAATTTCTGGCAGGACAAGCAGAACCCGCGCGGGCTGGTGCGCCGGACCACGCTGGAAAGCTACCGTTCCGACAACCCGCAATGGGAAACCGTGCTTGACGTCGATGCGCTGGCCGAGGCCGAAGGGCGCGAATGGGTGTACAAGGGCTCGACCTGCCTGCCGCCCGAAGATCGCCTGTGCATGATCGCGCTGAGCGACGGGGGCGAGGATGCCACCGTGCTGCGCGAATTCGACATGACCACCAAGAGCTTCGTCGAGGGCGGCTTCGTGCTCGACGAGAAGAGCCAGGGCGGGATCGAGTGGATCGATGCCGATACGCTGCTGGTGGGCCGCGATTTCGGCGAAGGCACGCTGACCGAGAGCCAGTATCCGCGCACAGCGCGCATCTGGAAACGCGGCACGCCGATCGAACAGGCGGAAGAGATCTGGCGCGGCGAGGAAGCCGATGTCTGGTCGGGCGCGGCGTTGCTGCGCGATCACACGGGCGAGGTTCACGGCACCTATGCCTTCCGCGCGGTCAGCTTCCACGAAACCGAATATTTCTGGCAGCATGACGGCGAATGGCTCCGGCTGGAGCTGCCGCTCAAGGCCTCGCCCTACGGCCTGATCGATGGCCAGCTGCTGTTCTCGACCGATGTAGACTGGGAAGTCGGCGACCAGACCTTCCCGGCCGATGCGCTGGTGTCGGTCGATCTCGAACAGTTCAAGACCGATCCCAATGGCGCGCCCAAGACACTGGTCTGGGCCCCGCAGGACAAGCAGACCAAGCAGGGCGCGGCGAACACCGCCGAGAGCCTTTACGTCAGCCTGCTCGACAACGTTCGCGGCCGGGTGCTCAAATTCGACCACGTCGACGGCGAATGGGTCTCGAGCGAGATCGAGCTGCCCGACAATTCGACCCTCGATGTGGCTGCCGCATCGGAAGGGTCGGACGAAATCATGTATTCGGTCACCGACTTCCTCACCCCGTCGCGGCTCTATTATTCGGACGGGAGCGGCGCGCCCGAAGTGATCAAGACCTCGCCGAGCTATTTCGACGCCGAAGGCATGGAAGTCGAACAATACGAGGCGACCAGCGCGGACGGGACCAAGATCCCCTACTTCCTCGTCAAGCCCAAGGGCATGGTGATGGACGGGAACAATCCGACATTGCTGACCGGTTACGGCGGCTTCCAGGTGCCGCGCCTGCCCTCCTACCTCGGTTCGATCGGCAAGATCTGGCTCGAACGCGGCGGCGCCTACATCCTCGGCAACATGCGCGGCGGTGGCGAATTCGGCCCTGGCTGGCACCAGAGCGCGATCCGCGAGAACAAGCAGCGCACCTGGGACGATTTCCTCGCGATTGCCGAAGACGCGGTCGCGCGCGGGATCACCAGTCCCGACCATCTCGGCATCCAGGGCGGTTCGCAGGGCGGATTGCTGGTGGGCACGGCCTTCACCCAGCGTCCCGACCTGTTCAACGCGGCGATCGTGCAGATCCCGCTGTTCGACATGCTGCGGTATCACGTGATCGGGCGCGGCGCGTCGTGGACTGGCGAATATGGCGATCCGCGCATCGACGAGCAGCGCGCCTGGATCGAGCCCTATTCACCCTATCAGAAGCTGCTCGAGGGCAAGGACTACCCCGCGCCCTTCTTCTGGGCCTCGACCGCCGATGACCGCACGCACCCCGCGCATGCGCGCAAGGGCGCCGCGCGGGTCAAGGAACTGGGGCAGGAGTATTACTACTTCGAGGACATGACCGGCGGCCATTCGGGCGGCGTCGACAACGAACAGCGCGCCAAGATCCAGGCGCTGCAGATGGTCTATCTGCTGCAGCGACTGGCGGACTGATCAGCGCGGCCTGCGCGTCGGGGCGTGGAAATCGGGCGGCTTGTCGGCCACCCATTCCACGAACCGCGCGAGGGTCTCGTCGGTAAGCAGCGCGTCGCGGTCGGTGCCGATCCGCGCCAGCTGCGCATTGGTGAAATTGGCGTGGATCGCGCGGTGGCAGATCGGGTGCACCGGCACGGTCATGCGCCCCTTTTTCGCCTTGGGCACGAGATGATGCAGCTGGACTTTGCGCCCGAGCGCGCGCCCGCACAGCCAGCAGTTATCGGGTTCGGTGTTCGGCGAGGTCGGTCTCCCAGCTGAAAAGATCGTCGGCGCGGGGGAAATGGGCTTCGGCAAGATCGTAGTCGATTGCCGCGACATCGGGATCGTCGCATAGCTGGATGCCGATCACCTCTTCACCTTCGAGCACGATCACGCCGTCGTTGATGGCCGGGTCGTTCGGTTCGCCGGCAGCGAAATTGGTCCGCACGATGCGGCTGAAGACGACGTAGCGCGTATCGCCGCTGGCAAAGGCAACCTGCGCTTCGCCGCCGCCGGAATAGGGCACACTGGCCCAGCGCCCCCCGCTGAGGACCAGCTCGGGCTCGCCGTCACCGAAGCGGTATTCGGCCTCGCCCCTCCCCGTGCCCGTGCCGCAAATGGCAATCCGCTTGCCGCCTGCAACCTTGCACGAAAACACCTCGGCTTCGCCCGAAGCGCATTCGACCGTCCGGCCGGGCGAACCTGACGTAGTTGTTGCCGGTACCGGCGAGAGGGGCCCAGCAGGCGGCGGCGCCTGTTCGGCGCGCTGCTCCACTGGTTCACCATCATTTCCCGCGCCGGCACTGCCACAGGACGCGAGCAACAGGGTGCAGCCGAGCAGCGCCCTCACTTCCTGTCCGCCGCCTTCTTCTTTTTCATCGCATCGTGGAAACGGTCGGCCCAGCCGGGTTTAACCACCTGTTCGCCGCGCACCATGCGCAGATCGCCGTCGCCGACATCACGGCTGACCGCGCTGCCTGCAGCGACGATTGCATCGGTCCCGATCCGCACCGGCGCGATCAGTGCGCTGTTCGAACCGATGAACGCGCGTTCGCCGATCACGGTCTTGTGCTTGAAATAGCCATCGTAATTGCAGGTGATCGTGCCCGCGCCGATATTCGCGCCCGCGCCGACCTCGGCATCACCAAGATAGGTCAGGTGGCTGGCCTTGGCCCCCTCGCCCAGCGTGGCCTGCTTCATCTCGACGAAATTGCCGACGAAGCTGTCCTTTTCCATTACCGCGCCGGGCCGCAGGCGGGCATAGGGACCGACCGAGCACCCTTCCCCGACGCGCGCCCCCTCGAGATGGCTGAACGCGCGGATCCGCGCGCCGCGGGCGACGGTGACGCCGGGGCCGAACACGACATGCGGCTCCACCGTCACATCGGGCGCCAGCGCGGTGTCCCAGCTGAAGAATACCGTGTCGGGCGCGGTCAGCGTGACGCCTTCGGTCATCGCTTCCTCGCGCTTGAGTTCCTGCCACTGCGCTTCGGCACGGGCGAGTTCGGCGCGGCTGTTGATGCCGGTAACCTCGGCGGGCGTGTCGGCGGATACGACCGCGCAGCTATCGCCGTCCGCACTGGCGATGTTGACGATGTCGACGAGGTAATATTCGCCTTGCGCATTGTCGTTGCCCACGCGGCGGAGCAGCTCGAACATGTCGGCGCTGCGCGCTGCCATGACGCCCGAATTGCACAGGCGGCAGGCGCGTTCCTCCTCGCTCGCATCCTTGAATTCGACCATCTTGTCGATCCGCCCGTCGGCATCGGCGATGACTCGCCCGTAATGTCCCGGATCGTCGGGTTCGAAGCCCAATACCACGACTTTCGGCCGGTCTTCGGCATGCAGACGGTCGAGCATGGCCTGCATCGTCTCGCCCTTCACGAAGGGCACATCGCCATACAGCACCAGCACATCGCCGCTGTGATTTGCCAGGCTCTCCTCGGCCTGCTGGACCGCGTGTCCCGTACCCAGCTGCGGTTCCTGCAGGCAGGTTTCGGCGCTGCCGGCCAGCGCATTTTCGAGCTGGTCGCGCCCCGCGCCCACCACCACGACCTTCTTGGCCGGTTGCAGCGCATCGACGGTCGCCAGCAGGTGGTCGAGCATCGGGCGACCGGCAATCGGGTGCAGGACCTTGTGCAGATCGCTTTTCATACGGGTGCCCTTGCCCGCGGCAAGGACGATGGCGGCGAAATCGCGTGTCATGTTCATGCGCGGTGCCTTGCCACCATTCGCTTGCAGTTTGAAGAACCTTCCGCCACCGCCGCTGCCATGAGCGACCTGCCCTTTTCCATCATCGGTTTCGATCTCGACGGAACGCTGCTTGAAACCCACCGCGACCTTGGCGCTGCAGTCAATCACGCGCTGGATCTCGGCGGCTTCGCGCCCGTCCCGGCGGACCACGCCAGCGACCTCATCGGCGGCGGCGCAAAGATCATGCTGCAGCGCGCGGTGGACGAACAGGGCGGCCTGCCCGACGACGAATTCCGCAAGCTCTACAAGGCCATGCTGGCCTATTACGCGGACAACAACGCGGTCCACACACAGCCCTATCCGCATGCCCGCGAAACGCTCGCGCTGCTGCGCGAACGCGATATCGCTATGGTGGTGGTGACCAATAAGTTCGAAAGCTTCGCGCGGCAGATCCTCGCTGCGCTCGACCTCGCCGATCATTTCGTCGCGATCATCGGCGGCGATACCATGGGCAAGGGCAAGGCCAAGCCCGCGCCGGACCCGATCTTCGAAGCGCAGCGGCGCGGCGGCGGCGGCAGCCTCGCCTTTGTCGGCGATAGCTCCTATGACGTTGCCGCAGCGCGCGCCGCCCGCGTCCCCGTGATCGGCGCGCGCTACGGCTATTGCGACAAGCCGCAGGGTGAGCTGGGCGCCGATGCGGAGATCGATTCGCTGGCGGAACTGGTTCCGGCGCTGGCCAGGCTGGGCTGAGCGGTCCGCCGCTACGGAACGGCGGCCCGCCATACCCGGTGTTGCAAGTGCGAAGCGAACATGCCACCCAGCCGCGCAATTGACCTTTACGTAAACGATAAAGCAGGAGCAGCCCCATGAGCATCGATTTCAAGGACAAGGTAGCCATCGTAACCGGCGCAGGCGGCGGTCTGGGCCGCGAATACGCGCTCGAACTCGCCCGCCGCGGCGCCAAGGTCGTGGTCAACGATCTCGGCGGTTCGCGCGACGGCACCGGCCATTCGGACATGGCACTGCAGGTGGTCGAGGAAATCGAGAAGGCCGGCGGCGAAGCCGTTTCGAACGGCGGCTCGGTCACCGAATACGAACAGATGGAAAAGATGGTTGCCGACGCCAAGCAGAAGTGGGGCGGCGTCCACGTCGTCATCAACAATGCCGGCGTGCTGCGCGACAAGACCTTCGCCAAGATGACGATGGATGATTTCGAATTCGTCGTCGACGTCCACCTCAACGGTTCGGCAAACGTCACCAAGGCTGTATGGGAAACCATGCGCGAGCAGGCCTATGGCCGCGTGCTGATGACCGCTTCGTCGACCGGCCTGTTCGGCAATTTCGGCCAGGCCAACTACGGTGCCGCCAAGCTCGGCCTCGCCGGCCTGACGAAGACGCTGCAGCTCGAAGGCGCCAAGTACAACATCAAGGTCAACACGATCTCGCCGGTGGCGGGCACGCGCATGACCGAAGACCTCTTCCCCGAAGAAGCCTTCAAGCTGTTCGACCCGGTGAATGTGGTCCCGGCCGCGCTGTTCCTCGTCAGCGAAGACGCGCCCACCAACGCGATCGTGGGCGCGGGCGCTGGCGGCTTCCACTCGGCCTGGACGGTTATGAACGACGCGGTCTGGCTCACCGATGAAGAGCGCACCGTCGAAGGCTTTGCTGCCAATTGGGACAAGATCAGCGACTTCTCCAACCTCAAGGCCCCACAGTCGGGCAGCGAGCAGTCGGGCGCGATCCTGACCGCGATGCAGAAGGTCACCGGAACCGGCCCCGGCAGCGCCCGCGGCTGATCCGCTTTGCAATATGTTGAGGAAGGGGCTCGTGCTGCGGCGCGGGCCCTTTTCGCAACTGCCGCTGCCTAGCTGTCGACCGTCTTGAGCAGGCGCCGTTCCATCGGCGCGATGACGCCGGGCAATTCGTGACCGCGCTTGAGCACCTGGCCATGTTCGCCGAACAGCGTCCACATGCCCTGTTTGTTGCGCAAGGCGGGGCGTTTCTCGATCCGCGCCTGCGGACGTTCCGCCGCGCGCCGGAATGCGGCGAACACGGCGCAATCCTTGGTGAAATCCATCGCGTAATCGCGCCACTGCCCGGCTGCGACCATCCGCCCGTAGAGATCGAGGATCCGCGTCAGTTCCTCGCGGCTGAAACCGATCTGCAGCGGCTTGCGACCCGGGAAGGCGACGACCGTATCGCCGAAAGAACCCATCAATCGGCAGTCCCGTTGCGCTGCGCCGGTTCGCGTTCTGCGCGCAGCGCGGCGACTTCGGCGCGCAGTGCCTTCAGCTCGCTGTCGAGCTTCTCGATGCAATCCCGGCTGGGTTCGCACGGATCGTCGCACGGCGTGCCGTAGGGAATGAATTCCTTGAGCCACTGTTCGGCCGGCACCAGCGTGCTGCGCGCCTTGAGGCCGATCATTGTGGCGCCTTCGGGCACTTCGTCGGTTACGACCGCATTGGCACCGATGCGCGCGCGGCGGCCGACCGTGATCGGGCCGATTACCTGCGCGCCCGAGCCGATGATCACCTCGTCCGAGATGGTCGGGTGGCGTTTGCCCCCCTTGCCATTGGCCGGATTGGTGCCGCCAAGCGTCACGCATTGGTAGATCGTCACGTTGTCGCCGATCTCGGCGGTTTCGCCGATCACCGAGAAGCCGTGATCGATAAACAGGTTCTTGCCGATCTTCGCGCCCGGGTGGATATCGATCGCAGTGACCATCCGGCTCCAGTGGTTGACCAGCCGGGCCAGAAAAAACAGCTCCGCTTCGAACAGCCAATGCGCGATGCGGTGGTAGAACACCGCCCAGACACCGGGATAGGTCAGCACTTCCCAGCGGCTGCGGGGAGCCGGATCGCGTGCCTTCACGCTGTCGAGATAGGCGACAAGCCGTTCGAACATGGGCACTATTCTCCCATCGGGAAGCAGTTAAAGCAAGCGTCCCTGGTCCGGGCCCTGCACCGCTTCCAGTGCATCACGCCATACAGATAGGGTGGCGGGAACCTGCCGTTCAAGGCTCAGCCGGTCGATTTCGCCAACGATTTTCTCGATCGCGGCATAGCTGCGTTCCATTCGCGGCACGAGATAGGCGGGTGCACCCTCGCCCAGGACCAGGCCGCGCTGGGCGGCATGCGACAGCATGAGGTCGGTCGCCAGCGCATCGTCGGGTGGCCCGATTTCGAGCTGCAATGCAGCCCCCATCCGGCTGCGCAAGTCGGGCAAGGCAATGTCCCAGCCCCCGTCGCCCACCACCAGCAGCAGTGGGATGCCGCTTTCCTGCGCGCGGTTCCAGCGATGGAAGATCGCGGTCTCGTCAAGCGTTTCGGCATCGTCGATCGCCTCCCCCGCCTGCTGCGCGGCGAACCAGCGCGCGAACAGAGACTTGCCCGCGCGCGGCGGCCCATGGAGGATGGCGGTGCGGAACGGCCAGCTGGCCGGCGCCGCCAGCGCTTCGGCCACTGCGCGGTTCCCCGATCCGATCACGATCGAGGACGGCTCGCCGGCGCCGGCCGGAATCAGCGGAAGAGCGATCTGCGAGGTCATCGCCCGCGAATCAGCGGCTGATGGCGAGCGCGTTGCTGCCCTGGCGGACGGTGAAGCCGCGCGCCCGCAGGGCGTCGGCCAGTTCGCCGATCGAACCGGAATAGCTGACCGTCATCACCGAGGTTCCGCCGATCGCAGTGCTGCGGATGCCCGTTGCCCGCACGCCAGGCGTCCCGCGCACGCTGGAGACCGCGCCATCGAAACTGGCGGCATCGGGCGTGGCGACCTGCACGGTGTAGAGCGCGACCGATCCTTCGGGCGGCGGCGTCTGGATGGGCGCTGCGGTGATCGCATCGCCGCTTTCGGCAGTGGGCTGCGATGCCGCGGCTGCCGCAGCCTGCTCCTGCGCCCGCAGTGCGCGGCCGAGATCGAGCAGCCGCTGGAGCGCGGGATCGAGTTCGGGCGTGCCGATGTCGAGCGTTGGGTCGGGCCGCAGCTTGCCTTCGGCCAGCGCGAGTTCGAAGATCCGGTCGAAGCGCACCACGGCGCGTTCGAGCATGGTCGGAAGCTCGGCCGGCGATGCCGCGGTCATGTCGAACCCGTCGAGATAGGCGTTGTCGGGGCCAAAACGCGCCGTGAACGTGCCCTCGATCGGCCCGCCGGGATAGGTGTACCGCAGGCTCGCAATGGCGACGAGCACATCGGCAGCGCCGAACTGGTCGAGCGCATTGCGCCACCAGGTGCGGCTGCGGCGCCCGGTCTGGCCATAGGTCAGCAGCAGCGAATCCCCCCCGGCACCCGCCGGGCGGACATAATCGATCCGGCTCTGTCCTGCCTGATAGCCGGCCCAGGCGCGCTGCCAGGGATTGCGCTGCTCGTAGACCATCTGCGTACCTGCCGACACGGTCACCGGCAGCAGCAGCATCGGCGCCGAGCGCGTCGCTTCGCCTTCTGAACCGAGATAGCGCGACGCGCGCTGCCGGTCGAACACGACACCGAGCGTGGCGATGTAGCGCCTCGGTCCCAGCCGTTCGCGCTCGATGACCACGGCGGAAACCAGGGCGGCGATCTGCGAATCGCTGAGGCTGGGGCCTTCGAGGCGGTCCCAGGCCTTGCGCTGCGCCTCTTCCCAGGCCTGTTCGCGCGCGGCGATGCCGCTTTCGGCACGGACATCGACTTCGATTCCCGACACTTCGATATCGCTGCTCGAGGCCACCGGGGCGATCCCGCGTTCCCCGCCGACTTGCGCCCATACGACCACGCTGAGCGCGCACAGCGTGGCCAGGACCACGGCGAGGATGGCGAAGCGGCGGAACGCGAAGGGGGAGGATATCGATCGGATCATGGGGAAAACAGGGCGCCTTTTGCCGAAAGGCTTCTGGAAATCCAAGCGCGAAAGCGTAAGGCGGGTCAGATGAGTGACCAACCGCGCAGCAGCAGCCCTTCCTACACCTACGAACAGGCGGGTGTTTCGATCGAGGCGGGCAATGCGCTGGTCAAGGCGATCGGGCCGCTGGTGAAGGCCACGATGCGTCCCGGTGCGGATGGCGAGATCGGCGGTTTCGGCGGCTTTTTCGACCCCAGGGCAGCCGGGTACAAGGATCCCTTGCTGGTCGCGGGCAATGACGGCGTGGGCACCAAGCTCAAGCTGGCCATCGACAGCGACCGCCACGACACGGTGGGCGTGGATTTGGTCGCCATGTGCGTGAACGACCTGATCGTCCAGGGCGCCGAACCGCTGTTCTTCCTCGACTACTTCGCCACCGGCAAGCTGGAGAACGGCGTGGCCGAGCGCGTCATCGCGGGCATCGCCGAGGGCTGCAAACAGGCCGGCTGCGCGCTGATCGGGGGCGAGACCGCCGAAATGCCCGGCATGTACGCCGCGGGCGATTACGACCTCGCCGGGTTTTGCGTCGGCGCGGTCGAGCGCGGCGAACAGCTGACCGGCGAACGCGTCGCGCCCGGCCACCTGCTGCTTGGCCTCGCCAGTTCGGGCGTGCATTCGAACGGTTATTCGCTGGTGAGGCGGCTGGCGCAGGACAAGGGCTGGAAACTCGACCGCCCGGCCCTGTTCGATCGCGACCGCCTGCTGATCGACGCACTGATCGAACCGACGCGGATCTACGTGCGCAGCCTGCTGCCGCTGGTGCGCGACGGACTGGTCGACGCCATGGCGCATATCACCGGCGGCGGCCTGCTGGAAAATATCCCCCGCGTCCTGCCCGAGGGTGCGCATGCCCATGTCGAAGCCGATGGCTGGGAGCAACCGGGCCTGATGGCGTTCCTCCAGGCCCAGGGGAATATCGAACCCGCCGAAATGGCGCGGACCTTCAATTGCGGGGTAGGGATGGTGCTCGCGGTCGAGCCCGCCAATGCCGAAATCGTTCGCACCCGTCTCGAGGACGCGGGCGAAACCGTGCTGGCTGTGGGCCGCATCGAGGCGGGCGACAAGGGATGCAGCGTGCACGGCACGGCCGGCACCTGGGCCGCGCGCGAGGACTGGTCGGCGGCGCATCTTGCCTGAGCACGCGACGGCCACCGCCAAGGTCGCCGTGTTCGTGTCGGGCACGGGCACCAATATGGCGGCGCTGCTCTATGCCAGCCGCCTGCCCGGTTCGCCCTATGAAATCGCACTTGTCGCAGCCAACGATCCCGCCGCCCCCGCGCTTGCGCTGGCCCGGGCCGAAGGGGTCCCCACCTTCGCGCTGGCGCACGCGGGCATGGCCCGCGAAGACCACGATGCGGCCATGGAACGGGCGGCGCGCGATGCCGGCGCGCAATATATCGTGCTGGCGGGGTACATGCGCATCCTGACGCCCGGCTTCGTCGGGCGCTGGGAGGGACGCATGCTCAATATCCACCCCTCGCTGCTGCCCGCCTATCCCGGGCTCGATACGCATGCGCGCGCGATTGCGGCGGGCGATAGCCACGGCGGGACCAGTGTCCACCTGGTGACCGAAGAGCTAGATGCGGGCGAAATCCTCGGCCAGATCCCGATTGCGATCCAGCCCGGCGACACACCCGCTGCGCTGGCCGCCCGCGTCCGGCTGGCCGAACACCAGCTCTATCCCCGCGTATTGGCCGATTACGTTTCGCGCTGGAACGACCCGCAACACCTGCTGGCCCGCGTGCGCACGCTGGCGCTGGCGTTGCCGCAAACACATGAGCGCAAAAGCCACGGTGCGCCGGGCTTTCGGGTCGGGACCGAGAAATCGGGCAAGTTCTTCGCCCATTTCTCCGACCGGCATCACGGCGCCCCCCACATCTCGCTGCTGGTGAAATGCGCGGGGCTGGACGAGCTGGAAACCCTGGTCGAGGCACAGCCGCATGCCTATCACAAGCCGGCCTACTACGGCGCCAGTGGATGGATCGGCGTCATCCTCAACCGGGCGGACCTCGACTGGGATGATGCCGCCCACTGGCTGCGGCGCAGCTGGCAGCAGGTAGCCCCGAAGAGCATCGCCGGCCTGCTCGACGCCGCGGACGTTTCCTGAGCGCGATGGCCATGCCGCCGCGCCCCCACCCGCTGGCCACCGCCCGCGCCGCCGATTGGGCCGATCGCGCGGTGGGCGCGCTGTGGCGCAAGGGCATCACCGCCAAGCCGCCGCTCGACCCCGAATATCTGTGGCAGGTGGGCAGCCGCGGTTTTGCCGCGCAGGACGAACATGCGGGCCGCAGCGAGCCAGAAGTTGCCGACTTCCGCCTGCGCCTCGAACGCCTGTGCGCCAGCCTGCGCGGCGAAGCCGAACTCAATGCGCTGGGCCACACGATGGCCTATGGCCAGCTGACCTCGGCCATCCGCAAGCGGCATGCACTGGGCCGCGCATGGCGAACCGACCCGAGCTTGCCGCAGGGTGACATCGCATCCCCGATCGTCGTCGTCGGACAGATGCGCGCGGGCACCACGCGAATGCACCGGCTCCTGGCCGCGGACCCGGACCATGCCGGTACGCGGTTCTGCGACAGCCACAACCCGGTTCCGGTTACGCCCGACTGGCGCCCCTTCAAGGCCGCCGCGGCGCTGGCGATCGCGCGGCGGATCAATCCCTGGCTCGATGCGCTGCATCCGTTCGGTTCGACCCGTATCGACGAAGAAATCGGCTGGCTTGCCGCAGCGCTATCGCCCGCGACCTTCGAGGCGCAGTGGCACATCCCGTCCTTCGTGGCGTGGAGCGAGGCGCGCGATCCCGGTCCGGTCTATGCCGAATTCGCACGCATCCTGCGGACGGACGCGGCGACGATGGGCAATACCGACCACCCGCGGGTGCTGAAATGCCCCCAATTCGCCGAAGACCTGCCCGCGCTGTTGCAGCACTTCCCCGGTGCGCGGCTGGTGGTGACGCACCGCGATGCGGCCGCGATCGTCGAGAGTTCGGTATCGCTGGTGGCGAGCCAGATGGCGCCCCAGAGCACCCGCCGCGACCTGTCCGCCATCACCGCCGAATGGCAGCGCAAGCTGGCACTGCGCCAGCAGCGGATCGAACGCACACTGGCGGGCTTTGCCGGACAGGTTGCGCATGTCGATTTCGATCGGCTGAATGCGGACTGGGAAGCCGAGATCGGCCACGTCTATGCTGCATTGGACATGCCGCTATCGGGCGCTGCACTGGCCGCGATGCGGCGCGAACAGCGCAAGGCCGCGGCGGGCAGTCATACGGCGCACAAGGTGCAGATCGAGAATTTCGCCGCGGGCGAAGCCGCCTAGCGGGCCGCCTGGGCGCTGCGGCGGGAGGCGAACATCGGCGCGGTCATCCGGTCAAGCGGGCGGGTGGTTTCGATCAGGCCGATACGATTGCCGGTGAATTCGATCCGCCACATCAGCGGCCCGTCAATTTCCGCCATCGGACTTTCCAGATGGCCCCGCAGGAGCATTCCCTTGCCCCAGTGGTCGAGCGTATCGACGATGATCTGCGGGCGGTCGGCCTGCTCGCGGAAGGTGCGGTCGGCGTCGATAACCGCGGCGGCGCCTTCCAGCCTGTACCCACCCGCATCGACGACCTTCATGTCGGGCGAGATCAGCCTTTCGACCGCTTCGTAATCGAACCTGTTCAGTGCATCGACCAATTGGCCGACCATCTTCGCGCGGGACTTGCGCGAAAGGCGCTTGTTCAAGAAGCCGAAGACCATAGTGGGGGCGATCCTAGAACGGATCGCCCCCTGAGCCTATAAACAAATGATGTGCGGCCAAAAGACATGGCCGCAGAGGCTTTTAGCCGACAATTTCGTCTTCGTTGAAGAAGAAGTCGATTTCGATCTTGGCGTTTTCGTCGCTGTCCGAGCCGTGAACCGAATTGGCTTCGATCAATTCGGCATAGGTCTTGCGGATGGTGCCTTCATCGGCATCCGCCGGGTTGGTTGCGCCCATCACGTCGCGGTTGCGCTTGACCGCGTCTTCGCCTTCGAGAACCTGCACGACGACCGGGCCCGAGATCATGAAGTCGACCAGTTCACCGAAGAAGGGACGTTCCTTGTGCACCGCGTAGAAGCCTTCGGCCTGCTCGCGGGTCATCTGGATGCGCTTCGAGGCGACGACGCGCAGGCCGGCTTCTTCCAGCATCTTGGTGACCGCACCGGTGAGGTTGCGGCGCGTGGCATCGGGCTTGATGATCGAAAAGGTGCGGGTAACCGCCATGGTGATTTCCTTGCGTGGAGTATGCGGGGGAGAAAATTCTCGCGCGCGCCCCTAGCGCCGCGGGCCCGCCCGGGCAAGTTTCATTCGAGACCACGTCCGATCGACAGCTGCGCCCGGGTGACCTCGCCTTCGCGCGTCGCGGTGAAGGAGAAGCTGGTGCCATCGGCGTTTTCACCGCCGATCATCGTCATCGGCCCACTGTCGAGCGACGTCGCCACGTCGATCCCGGCACTGGCTGCCTGTTCACGATAATACGTCACCATATCCGCCGGTTGCGCGGCGCTCTCCAGCGTCAGCAGGACCAGCACGCCAGCGGCCTGTTCCACCCGCGTGTTGTTGGTCACCCGTGCGCCGGGATAGAGGGCAAACCCCGCGGGCAGTTCGACCGGGACGCGCTCGCCCGAACGCATGGTCGTGACCGTGCCGTCGTCGCCCGTATGCCGCGCGCGGGTTTCGCCCGTTTCCGCATCGATATCGTAGGAGCCGCGCGGTTCGGCGCCGTCGCCGCCATTCTCGCCCGCGTTCTCGGCTTCGCCCCCACAGGCCCCAACTGCCAGCGCGGCGGCAGTGAAAGCGGCGAGGCGGGCGGCGGGCGGGCTGCGTGTCATGCCCTATCGATGCTTGAACCGCGCAACGGTTCCGTCAGCGACCCTCGCGCCAACTGCCGTGTTCATCCTGTTTGTTGATGCGGTTGTCGATCGTCTCGTCCTGCGCGAAGCGGCGCCACAAAGCCGCGGCCGCGTCGCGCTGGGCGGCATCGAACAGCAGCAGGACGCGGTCGAATTCCAGCGCCTCTTCGCGCCACCTTCCATCGGCGATCAGGGCCATGCGCGCGCCATTGGGCGAACCGCAGGTGCCCGACAGCAGGATCGGCTGGCGCGCTTCATGCGCCCCGCCGGCCATGCCGTTGGCGAGGAAGGCCGCCCCGCCCTGCTGCCAGAGCAGTTGCGACAGATGCGTGCGCTGCGCGTCGTCACCGCTGACGACCACCAGCCGCTCGCCCGCCTGCAACACCTTGCGGGCAAGCTTGGCCACCGTCACGTCCACCGGATCGCGGCTGAGCTGGTAGAAATCGACGCGGGTCGTGGTCATTCGGGGCCCGCCGCCTCACCCGACGAGGATGGCTTGTTGCGGCGGCATTTGTCCGAGCAATATTTGACCCCCTCCCAGTCCCGCGCCCATTTCTTGCGCCAAGTAAACGGAAAGCCGCAGGTCAGGCACGTCTTGCTGGGCAAGTCGCCCATCCGCCGCATCTTGCCGGTACCCTTGGCCATGATATCCGTCAGCCTTCCAGCGTGTCGCGAACGAACCGGTCGAGCAGGCGCACGCCGTAACCGGTCGCGCCCTTGCCCCAGGTCCGGCCCGGCTTGTCCGACCAGACCATGCCAGCCACGTCGACATGCGCCCACGGGGTCCCGTCGGCGATGAAGCGCTGCAGGAACTGCGCGGCGGTGATCGATCCAGCGGCGCGCCCACCGATGTTCTTCATGTCGGCGATCGGCGAATTGATCAGCTTGTCATACGCCGGGCCGATCGGCAGGCGCCAGTTGCGATCGCCGGTCACCTCGCCCGCATCGTGCAGCTGGCTGGCAAGCGCGTCATCGTTCGAGAAGACGCCCGCGAACTCGTGGCCGAGCGCTATGATCATGGCGCCGGTCAACGTCGCGAAATCGAGGATGCGCGCGGGCTTGAATTCTTCCTGTGTCCAGTGAAGCGCATCGGCCAGCACCAGCCGCCCTTCGGCATCGGTGTTGAGCACTTCGATGGTCTGTCCGCTCATGCTCGTGACCACGTCGCCGGGACGCTGCGCCTTGCCATCGGGCATGTTCTCGACCAGCCCGACCACGCCGACGAGATTGGCCTTGGCCTTGCGCCCGACCAGCGCCAGCATCGCGCCCGCCACGGCGCCTGCGCCGCCCATGTCCCACTTCATGTCTTCCATGCCCGGGCCCGGCTTGATCGAGATGCCGCCGGTGTCGAAGGTCACGCCCTTGCCGACGAAGGCGGTCGGGGCGGCCCCCGGTTCCCCGCCGTCCCAGCGGATCGCGAGGATGCGCGATTCGCGCTCCGACCCGAGACCGACGCCCAGCAGCGACCCCATGCCGAGCTCTTCCATCTGCGCCTCGTCCAGCACGATCAGCTCGGCGCCGGTGCCTTCGAAGCGTTCGCGGCAGCGCTCGACGAAGCTTTCCGGGTACAGGATATTCGCCGGTTCGGTGATCAGCACGCGGGTGAACTCGACGCCCTCGGCGACACGCGCCATGTCGTCCCACGCGGCCTCACTCCCCTCGGGAGCGCCGATCACGGTGACAGTGGCGAGCGTGATCTTCTGCTCGTCCTTCATCTTGGTGCGATAGACATCGTAGCGCCAGTTGCGCAGCCGCAGGCCGAGCAGGACGCTGGCTGCCTGTTCGGCGGTCAGGCCGCTGTCCGCGAGGTCGAGGACGAGTTCCTCGTCGCCGCTCGACTGGTACTTTGCAGCCAGCGCCGCGCCCGCTTTCTCGCAATTGGCGAGCCGGGCTTCATCGCTCTTGTCGCCGAGGCCGGCCAGCGCCAGCCGGAGGACCTGGCCATCGCGTTCGACGAAGCCGTCGAACACCTGCCCCGCCTTGCCCTTGAACCGGGCGGCTTCCATGCCTTCGGCGAACGGCTTTTCCAGCCCAGCGGGAACCTTGTCCTTGTCGGTAACTTGCGCAACAAGGCGCGCAACCTGCGGGCGGGACTGGCTGAACTGAATGTGCATGGGATCTCCGGAATTGTCTTTGGTCAGGGCCGATACGCTGCGCGCACGCCCATCGAGGATGGCGATTGCGATTAGGCGTGGCCGGTGCGATAGGCAAGGGATGCTCCCGCCTGCCGAGACAGCCCCGCACGCCATCCGGGAGGCCATCCGTCCCGCGACTCTGACTGCCATTGCGCTGGCGCTATGCGCGGCCAGCCCGGCCGCTGCGCAGCGCGCGGCCGACAATGTCGGCAACGTCATCGACCCGCAGGGCGAGCCCGGCGACCCGCAGCCCGACCGGCCCACGCTGGACGAGGGCGCCCGCGTCGACGATCTGCTCACCGTACCCGATCCCGGCGCCGGGCTGGACCCGCCGCCCGCCCCCACCGGCGATGACGGGCTGGATGCGGCCGGCAACCGCGCGATCGACTTCGAAGCCGATATCCTCGAATACAGTGCCGATAGCGATGTCGTGACCGCCAGCGGCAACGTCGTGCTGCGCAGCGGCAACCGGTCGCTGCGCGCCGATTCGGTCAGCTGGAACGAGCAGACCGGCGAAATCCTCGCCACGGGGCGCGTGCGGTTCGTCGATGAAAACGGCAACCAGTTGTTTTCCGAACGGGTCGAGCTGACCGACGAATTCGAAGCCGGCGCGATGGACGATCTGCTGCTCGCGCTGCGGCAGGGCGGGCGGCTCGCCGCCAATCGCGGCATTCGCGAAAGCGACGGCACTGTCGCGTTGGAGGAAGCGGCCTATAGCGGCTGCGCCGTGGTCGATCCGCAGGGCTGCCCGCGCGATCCGAGCTGGCGGATAACCGCCGAGCGCGTCGTTTACGACCCCGAGACCAGCCGGATCAATTTTTCGGGCGCCTATCTGGAATTGTTCGGCGCCCGTTTGCTGCCGCTGCCGGGGCTGACGATCCGCACCGATGGCGGTGCGGTTTCGGGTTTCCTCGTGCCCGATCTGCGCTTTTCCGAAAGCAACGGGGTCGAGGTATCGGGCAGCTATTACCTGCGCTTCGGCGACAACAAAGACCTTACGCTGACCACCCATGTCTATACCGGGGCGGCACCGATGGTCGCGGGGCAGTGGCGCCACCTGACCGAAGCGGGCGCCTACCAGATCACCGGTTACGCCACCCATTCGCAGCGAATTTCCACTTTCACCGGCGTGGCCGACAGCGCGGAGGAATTCCGCGGCTACCTGTTCGCCAATGGCAGGTTCCAGCTGACGCCCGACTGGAGCCTGACCGGATCGGTCCGCCGCACCACCGACCGCACCTTCCTGCGCCGCTACGACATCAGCCGAGACGACCGGCTGCGCTCCACGCTCGAGCTGGAGCGAATTGCCGGCAACACCTATTTCTCGCTGGCCGGCTGGGCCACACAGACCCTGCGGCTCGACCAGCCGCAAGGCGAAGTGCCGATCGCGCTGCCCGTGCTCGATGTACGCTGGCGGCCCGATGCCAAGATCCTCGGCGGACAGCTCGAACTGCAGGGCAACACGCTCGCGATCATGCGCGATATCGGGCAGGACACGCAGCGCGCCTTCGCCCGCGCGCAATGGGACCTGCGCCGCGTGACCGCGCTTGGCCAGGTCGTCACGCTCACCGGCATGCTGCGCGGCAACGTCTACCATTCGGACGAGAATTACCTCACCACCACGCCGAGCTATCGCGGGAATCCCGGCTGGGAATACCGCGGCGTGGCGCTGGGCGCACTCGACGTGCAATGGCCCTTCGTCGGCAAAGCCTTCGGCGGCACGCAGGTGTTCACCCCTCGCGTGCAATTCGTCGCCACCCCGCCAATCAAGAATCTGGCCATCCCCAACGAGGATGCCCGCGCGATCGACCTCGAGGACTCCAACCTCTTCGCGCTCAACCGCTTCCCCGGCTACGACCGGGTCGAGGACGGCGCGCGGGTCACCTACGGATTCGACTGGTCACTGCGCATTCCGGACTGGGAACTGAAGACCAATGTGGGACAATCCTACCGTCTCGACAGCGACCGCGACATCCTGCCGGTGGGGACCGGCCTGTCCGAACGGTTCTCCGATTTCGTCGGCCGGACCGAGGTGCGGTACAAGAACTTCCTGAAGTTCACCCACCGCTTCCGGCTGGACAAGGACAATCTGGCGATCCGCCGGAACGAGATCGACGCCACCGTCGGGTCGAGCCGGACCTATGCCGAGATCGGTTACGTCCGGCTCGACCGCGATATCACGCAGGTAGAGGATCTGCAGGACCGCGAGGAATTGCGCGGCGCGGTGCGGGTGGCTTTTGCCAATTACTGGTCGCTGTTCGGCTCGGGCGTGTTCAACCTTACCGACCGCGAGGAGGACCCCACGCTGGCATCGGACGGGTTCGATCCGATCCGTACCCGCCTGGGCATCGCCTATCAGGACGACTGCCTCGAACTGGGCGTTACCTGGCGGCGCGATTACATTACCGCGGGAGATGCCGAACGCGGCGATACCTTCCAGTTCTACTTCAGCCTGAGAAATCTGGGTTTCCGCTAGGCTGCGCTTATTGGCACCCCGGCCCAAACGCGCTATCCGGCGCGCAATCATCAGCTTTGGTTAAGCCGCGCCGCTGCAAGACGCCCGGCATATTCGGGCATCCCGGCGATGCCGCAAGACAGGTTCGACAGGTGACTGCACACATGATTTCCCGATTGCTCTCCTTTGCCGCAGCGGCCGGCCTCGTCGCCGCACCGATTGCGGGCCAGGCCCAGCAGACCATGGGCCAGGGCAATTTGCTCGGCCTGCCCAGCGACCTCAGCATGCTGCAGGACAGCGATCCCAACCACCGCGTCGCCACCGCCGTCGTCAATGGCTATGTCGTGACCGAAACCGATGTCGACCAGCGGGCGGCGTTGCTGCTGGCGGCCAACCAGACGCCGGTCAGCGAGGAAGAGCTGGTCCGCCTGCGCATGCAGGTGCTGCGCAATCTGATCGACGAAACGCTGCAGATTCAGGCCGCGGAAGCGCAGGAGCTCGAAGTCCCTGCAGCAGAAGTCGAGCAGACCTATACCAGCGTCGCGACCCGCAATTTCGGTCAGGCCGCCGAGCAGATGGACGAATATCTGCGGTCCATCGGCTCCTCGCCCGCCTCGCTCAAACGGCAGATCACCGGCGAACTGGCGTGGAACCGCCTGCTGCGCCGCAATATCGCCCCCTTCGTCAACGTCTCGTCGGACGAAGTGACCGAACTGATCGAACGGCTCGAGGCCTCGCGCGGGACCGAGGAATTCCGGCTCGGCGAAATCTATCTTTCGGCCACGCCCGAAACCGAAGCCGCGGTCGAGGCCAATGCGAGCAAGATCGTCGAACAGCTCCGCCAGGGCGGCAGTTTCGTGGCCTATGCGCGGCAGTTCTCCGAAGCCTCCACCGCAGCCGTTGGCGGCGATCTGGGCTGGATCCAGCTGGCGCAGCTCAAGAACCCGCAGCTGGAAACGGTGGCCGCGGAAATGAGCCCCGGTCAGCTGGTCGGCCCGATCCGGATCCCGGGCGGCTTTTCGATCCTCTACCTGATCGACAAGCGGCAGGTGCTGATGGCCGATCCGCGCGATGCGATGCTCAGCCTCAAGCAGATCCAGATCAGCTTCGCACCTGGTACCAGCGAAGCGCTGGCCCAGCAGCGTGTGGCGGCTTTCACCGAAGGCGTGCGCGACATCCGCGGTTGCGGCGATGCCGAGAGCGCGGCTGCCCGTCTGGGCGCCAATGTCGTCACCAACGACCAGATCCGTGTCCGGTCGCTGCCTGAAGCGCTGCAGAACATCCTGCTGCAATTGCAGGTCGGCCAGGCGACGCCCCCGTTCGGCTCGTTCGAGGAAGGCGTGCGCGTGCTAATGCTGTGCGGGCGCGACGATCCCGAAGTGGCCGCCGGCCCCGACTTCAACCAGATCATGGGCGAACTCGAGGACGAGCGCATCGAGAAACGCGCCCAGCGCTACCTGCGCGACCTGCGCAACGACGCCTTCATCGAGTACAACTGACGCCCGTCATGGCACCCCTCGCCGTATCGATTGGCGATCCGGCGGGGATCGGGCCGGAAATCATCGTCGAAAGCTGGGCGCGGCGCTCCGAAGCGGGCCTCGCGCCCTTTTTCGTGGTCGGCGGCAAGGGCGTGCTCGAAGCCGCGGCGCGCAGCCGCCGGCTCGCGCTCGACATCGCCCTGATCGACGATCCGGCCGAAGTGCCGGGACTGTTCGGCCGTGCGCTGCCGGTGCTCGGCCGCGAAGATGTCGCTGCGCACCCCGGACAGCCCGATGAAATGGGCGCCGCGCTGGCGCTGCAATCGCTGGCCGAGGCAACGCGCTGCGTGCTGCTGGGTACCGCGTCAGCGATCGTCACCGCGCCGATTGCCAAGGCGCAGCTGGCGGCCGTCGGCTTCGAGCATCCGGGCCAGACCGAATTCTTCGCCGAAGTCTGCGGAATGGAAGCCGACCAGGCGGTAATGATGCTCGCCGGGCCCAGTCTGCGCGCCGTGCCGCTGACCGTCCATTGCGCGCTGTCCGAAGTCTCCGGCCGGCTGTCGCAGCAGCTGATCGAACGACGTGCGCGGATCGTGGCGCGCGCGCTGGCGACCGATTTCGGCATCGCCGCGCCGCGGCTCGCGGTATGTGGGCTGAACCCGCATGCGGGCGAAGGCGGCCGGTTCGGCAACGAGGAAGCGCGCATAATCGCGCCGGCGATCGAGACCCTCCGGGGCGAAGGGTTCGACATTACCGGGCCGCATCCCGCCGACGCGCTGTTCACACCGCGCGCGCGGCAGACCTACGACGCCGCGCTGGCAATGTATCACGACCAAGCTCTGGTCCCGCTCAAGGCGCTCGATTTCGACGAGGGGGTCAATGTCACGCTTGGTCTGCCGATCGTGCGCACCAGCCCCGACCACGGCACCGCCTTCGATATCGCGGGCGAGGGGCTCGCCGATCCCAGCGCGATGATCGCCGCCATTCGCATGGCGGGACAGATAGCCGCCAACCGGTCCGCGCATGGCTGAGCTGCCGCCCCTGCGCGAAGTCATCGCCCGCCACGGCCTCAGCGCTTCCAAGGCACTGGGGCAGAACTTCCTGTTCGACGAGCAATTGCTCGACCGGATCGCCGCGGTGCCCGGTGATCTTGCCGGGAAGCAGGTGCTCGAGGTGGGTCCGGGTCCCGGCGGGCTGACGCGCGCCCTGCTGCGCGCCGGCGCCCGCGTGACCGCGATCGAGATGGACCGCCGCTGCATGCCCGCGCTGGCCGAGCTGGAAGACGCCTTCCCGGGCCAGTTGCGCGTGATCGAGGGCGACGCGCTCAAGCTCGATCATGCCGAACTGATGGGCGGAGAACCCTTCGCCGTGTTGTCCAACCTGCCTTATAATGTCGGCACCGCGCTGTTCGTGCGCTGGCTGGCCGGAGCGAAGGGCAGCGAGAATGCATGGCCGCCGCTGTGGACCAGCCTGACGCTGATGTTCCAGCAGGAAGTCGCCCAGCGCATCGTCGCGCAGCCCGGCGGCTCGGCCTATGGCCGGCTTGCAGTGCTGGCGCAGTGGCGCAGCCGCGCGAAGCTGGCAATGAAGGTCCACCGCAGCGCCTTCACCCCGCCCCCCAAGGTGATGAGCGCAATCGTCCATGTCGAACCCGCGGAGATGCCCGAAAGGGTCGACGCCCGGCTGCTCGAACGGCTGACCGAAGCCGCCTTCGGCCAGCGCCGCAAGATGCTGCGCCAAAGCCTCAAGGGCGTGCCCGGTGCGGTTGCCGCGCTGGAGCAGCTGGGCATCGATTCGCAGCGCCGCGCGGAGACGGTAACGGTCGGCGAATTCGTGACCCTCGCGCGCGCACTCACTGCAGAACGCTAAGGCCCCACGAAGAAGCCCCGCCGGTCGGCGGGGCTTCTCCTTCGATCGCGACTGGTTGTGGTCAGCCCTGCGCCTTCTTCTTGCGCCGCCAGGCGTGCAGCAGCGGTTCGGTGTAGCCGCTGGGCTGTTCGACACCCTTGAAAATGAGGTCCTTCGCCGCGCTGAATGCCGCGCCGTCCTCGTTCTCCAGCAGCGGCTGGTAGAAGGGATCGCCCGCGTTCTGCTCGTCGACCTTGGCGGCCATGCGGCGCAGGCTGTCCATCACCTGTTCTTCGCTGATGACGCCGTGGAGCAACCAGTTGGCGATATGCTGGCTGGAAATGCGCAGCGTTGCGCGGTCTTCCATCAGGCCGACATCGTTGATGTCGGGGACCTTGGAGCAACCGACACCGGCATCGATCCAGCGCACGACATAGCCGAGCAGGCCCTGGCAATTGTTGTCGAGCTCCTCGCGGATCTCGTCCTCCGACCAGTTGGTGCCGTCAGCCAGCGGAATGGCAAGCAGTTCGTCGAGCTTCGCCGCATCGGGCAGGCCCTTCTGGATCTCGAACACGTCCTCGCGGTGATAATGGATCGCGTGCAGCGTCGCGGCGGTCGGGCTCGGCACCCAGGCGGTGTTCGCCCCGGCGCGAAGATGGCCGATCTTGTCGATCATCATCTGCCCCATCAGGTCGGGCGCCGCCCACATGCCCTTGCCGATCTGCGCACGGCCCGACAGGCCATGCGCCAGCCCGATGCCGACATTGCGCGCCTCGTAGGCCTTGAGCCAGGCTGAGTTCTTCATCTCGCCCTTGCGCATCATCGGCCCCGCACGCATCGAGGTGTGAATCTCGTCCCCCGTACGGTCGAGGAAGCCGGTGTTAATGAAGACGATGCGGTCCTTCACCGCGTGGATGCAGGCGGCAAGATTGGCTGATGTGCGGCGTTCCTCGTCCATCACCCCGACCTTGATCGTGTGGCGCGGCAGGCCGAGCAGATCTTCCACCGCGTCGAACAGGTCGTCGGTGAAGGCGCATTCCTCGGGCCCGTGCATCTTGGGCTTCACGATATAGATGCTGCCGCAGCGCGAATTGCCGTACTTCCCCAGTCCGGCGACATCCTGCGCGCCGATCGCCGAGGTGACCACCGCATCGAGGATCCCCTCGGGGATTTCCTTGCCGTCCCAGCGCATCGCCGGGTTGGTCATCAGATGGCCGACATTGCGCACGAACATCAGGCTGCGGCCGGGCAGGCTGTGTTCGCCGCCGTCGCTGCCGGTGTAAATCTTGTCACCCACCAGCTTGCGAGTGTGCGTCTTGCCGCCCTTCTCGAAGCTTTCCTCCAGATCGCCGCGGATCACGCCGAGCCAGTTGCGATAGGCGGTGAGCTTGTCCTCGGCATCGACCGCCGCGACCGAATCCTCGCAATCGGCGATGGTGGTCAGCGCGGCCTCGAAATTGACATCGGCGATACCCAGCCGGTCGGTCTTGCCAACCTGGCTGTCCGGATCGACGACGATCTCGATATGCAGGCCGTTGTGGCGGAACAGCGGGCCCTTGTCGGTCTGCCCGACCTGCTGCGAAGGATCGGCCAGTTCGAGGGTGTCGAGGCTGTCGAGATCCTTCCAGCTTCCCGATGCGAGCGGGAGGATCTCGTCGAGCAGCTTGCGCGCCTCGGCGATGACCGCGGCGCCGCGCTCCTCGTCATACCCGCCCGGCCGTGCGGCGGGCGCGTCGAGCGCATCGGTGCCGTAAAGCGCGTCGTAGAGGCTGCCCCAGCGGGCATTGGCGGCGTTGAGCAGGAAGCGTGCGTTGAGGATGGGCACCACCAGCTGGGGGCCGGCCATGGTCGCGATCTCGGGATCGACATTCTCGGTCCCGATGGTGAACTCGCCCGGTTCGGGGACGAGATAGCCGATGTCTTCCAGAAAGGTGCGATAGGCGCCCGCTTCATGCGGCTGCCCAGCCCGTTCGGTGTGCCAGGCATCGATCTTCGCCTGCAGATCCTCGCGCTTGGCCAGCAGGTCCGCGTTGCGCGGACCGAACCTGCCCAGGAGGTCGGCAAAACCTTTCCAGAAGGCATCGACGTCGCGGCCGAGGGGCCCAAGCACGTCGGTTTCGATAAAGGCGGCAAGCTGCGGATCGGCTTCGATTCCGGCGCGCGTGACAAATTCGGTCATGGAACTCCTCGAGCAGTAGTAGAACGGCGATGTCGTACCCGGGGAGGAGTGGCACGGTCTATGCCGCCAGCCGTTGATCAATGCAAGGCACGGGCTGGACTCGGGCCAAGGCAGGATTAAGGACGTTGCACATGAAACCGGATACCGCCCCCCAAGCGCTGCTCGCCACAATCGATGGCGACACGATGCTGCGCGAGGTGCAGGACTGGGCGTCAATCAACACGGGCACCGGCAATATCGCCGGGCTGGACCGGATGGCGGGGATCCTCGCCGATGCCTTCAGCACCCTGCCCGGCGACGTCGATCTGGTCGAACCCGCCACGGTCACCGCGATCTCGCCCGAGGGCCGCGAGTTCGAGAAGCCGCATGGCAGGCACATGGTGCTGCGCGTGCGGCCGGAAGCGGAGCGGCGCTTCGTGCTGACGGGGCACATGGATACCGTCTTCCCCGAGGATCATCCTTTCCAGCAGGTCAGCTGGCTCGACGACGAGACGATCAACGGGCCCGGCACCGCCGATATGAAAGGCGGGCTGAATGTCATCCTCCACACGCTGAAGACCTTCGAAACGATGGCAGGCGCGTCGCGCGTGGGATACGACGTGATGATCAATTCGGACGAGGAAACCGGCAGTCTTGCCAGCCGTACGCTGATCGAGGAACTGGCGCGCGGCAAATATGCCGCGCTGACCTACGAACCCAGCGCGCTGCCCGACGGCACGCTGGCGCATGCGCGCGGCGGGACGGGCAATTACTCGATCACAATCACCGGCAAGTCGGCGCATGCGGGGCGCAATCCGCATGACGGCCGCAATGCCATCGTCGCCGCCAGCGACCTCGTGCTGCGGATCAAGGCGCTCGAGGCCGGGGACATCACGGTCAACCCAGCCAAGATCGAAGGCGGCAGTGCGAACAACGTGGTGCCCGACCTGGCGATCCTGCGCTTCAACATCCGCCCCCAATCGACCGATGCGATGAACCGCTTCGACGGCCAGCTCGACGCGATCCTCGATGCGATCCGCAGCGAACTCGAGGTTGCCATCCATCGCCACGGCGGCGTGACGCGCCCACCCAAACCCGTCGATACCAAAGCGCAGAAGCTGTTCGATCTCGTCAAGACATGCGGCGCCGAACTGGGCCAGCAGATCGGTTGGAAAAGCACCGGCGGCGTGTGCGACGGCAACAATATCGCCGCCACCGGCGTGCCCGTGGTCGATACGATGGGCGTGCGCGGCGGCGCCATCCATTCGCCCGATGAATTCATGATCGTGCCCAGCCTGCGCGAGCGCGCCGCCCTGTCCGCGCTGGTCCTGGCCAGGCTTTCGACCGGAGACCCTTTGTGACCTTTCGCCTGCGCGCCGCGCAAATCGCCGATCTCGAACAACTCTACGAAATGGCCAAGCTGACCGGCGGCGGTTTCACCAACCTCCCCGCCGACCGCACCGCGCTGACGCGCAAGCTGGAACGCGCCGAGGAAGCCTTTGGGCGTACCTATGACGATCTGGGCGACGACCAATTCACGCTGGTGCTGGAAAACACCGAGACCGGCCAGGTGCGGGGCACCTGCCAAATGTTCAGCCAGGTGGGGCAGCAATGGCCCTTCTACAGTTACCGCATGACCACGCTGACGCAGCACAGCCAGGAACTCGACCGGACCGTGCGCGCCGAACTGCTCAGCCTCGTCACCGACCTCGAGGGCTGTTCGGAAGTCGGCGGGCTGTTCCTTCATCCCGCCGAACGTGCCGGCGGGTTCGGCCTGCTGCTGGCGCGCAGCCGGTACCTGTTCATCGCCATGCACCGGGCGCGCTTTGCCGATCGCGTCATTGCCGAATTGCGCGGCGTGATCGACGACCGCGGCGGCTCGCCCTTCTGGGACGGCGTTGCCGGCAGGTTCTTCGGCATGACCTTCCAGGAAGCCGATTATTTTAATGCGATCAACGGCAACCAGTTCATCGCCGACCTCATGCCCAAGCATCCGGTCTATATCGCGATGCTCGACGAGGAGGCGAAGAAGGTGATCGGCGTGCCCCACCCCTCCGGCCGGGCGGCCATGCGGATGCTGGAGAACGAGGGCTTCGCCGCCGAAGGCTATGTCGACATTTTCGACGGCGGGCCAACGATGACCGCGCGCACCAGCCAGGTGCGCAGCGTGCGCAAGGCGCAGCCGGGCAAGGTTTCGGACACCGATCTCGACATCGGCGAACGGGCGCTGATTGCCACTGGCACGCTGGCGAGTTTCCGCAGTGTCTATGGCATGCGCGAAATTGCGGAGGACGGATCGATCGCGATCGACGCGATGGCTGCGCAAACGCTCGAAGTGGGCGAAGGCGACGAAGTCTGGAGCGTCGCCCGCTGACGGGAACATGGCCGCGCGCGTCCAACGGAGTCGGGACGCGGCGGCGCGGCTGGCCTTCGACTTCGCTCGAACCGAACGGATAGCATATGCTCAGGGAAATCAATTTCGACGGCATCGTCGGGCCGAGCCACAATTACGCCGGCCTCAGTCTCGGCAATATCGCCAGCGCGAGCCACAAGGGCAGCGCCTCCTATCCGCGTGCCGCGGCGCTGCAAGGCATGGCGAAGATGCGCGCAAATATGGAACGCGGGCTCGCGCAGGGCTTCCTGCTCCCGCTGCCGCGGCCCAATTTTGCACTGCTGGACGATCTCGCGGTGGATGGCACAAGCGACCGAGCGCTGCTGGCCGCAGCCTGGTCGGCCAGTTCGATGTGGACCGCCAATGCCGCAACGGTCAGCCCCGCGCCCGATACCGCGGACGGGCGCTGTCACCTGACCCCGGCCAATCTCGTAACCATGCTGCACCGCGGCCAGGAATGGCGCGATACGCAGGCGCAGCTGAAGCTCGCCTTCGGCGATACCCGCCATTTCGCAGTGCACGATGCGGTCCCGCCGAGTTTCGGCGACGAGGGCGCGGCCAACCACATGCGGCTGTGCGAAAGCCACGGGCAGCCCGGAGTGGAGGTATTCGTCTATGGCCGGCCCGGCGGGCGCTTCCCCGCGCGCCAGCACGAACAGGCCAGCCGCGCCGTGGCCCGCAAGCACGGGCTCGATCCTGCGCGCTGCGTCTTCATCGAACAGAACCCCGCCGCGATCGAGGCGGGCGCGTTCCACAACGATGTCGTCGCGGTTGCGAACCAAACCGTGTTGTTCACGCATGAACAGGCCTTTGCCGATCGCAAGGATGCCTATGAAGCGATGCACGCCGCCTTCCCGGCGCTGCACGTCGTCGAAGTGCCGGCCAGCGCGGTATCGCTCGAGGAAGCGATCCGGACCTATCTGTTCAACGCGCAGCTGGTCAGCCTGCCGAGCGGAGAGATGGCCTTAGTCGTCCCAAGCGAATGCCAGGAGAGCGCCAGCGTCTGGGCATGGTGCGAACGGATGCTCGCCTCGAACGGACCGATCCGGCAGGTAATCCCCGTCGATGTCCGCCAGTCGATGGCCAATGGCGGCGGGCCCGCATGCCTGCGGCTGCGGGTGGTGGCCGATCCCGCCACGGTCGACGCACGGTTCCTGCTCGACGAAGCCAAGGCGCAGCGGATCGAATCGGTCATCGCCCAGGCCTGGCCCGAACGGATCGAACCGGAAGAAATCGGATCGGAAAAGCTGGCCAAGACCGTGATCGAAGCGCGCGAGGCGCTGCTCGCGGTGCTCTCGCTAGATGAGCTCGCCTGACCCGGTTTGGTCGTCCGCCTCTGGACCGCCGCGTCGGCGGGTCTTACACTCAATGACGCATTAACCATTGCGAGTCGCGGGAACGCGACGCTGGCACGGGAATTGCAGTTCCTAGGGATTAACCGTGGAGACCGGACGATTTCGCTGACGAGGGTAAAACGGCTGTTCGTGATCAAGACGCGCTTCGAAGCGTATCTGATCATCTTTGCGCTTGCCCTCGGCGCCATGACTCGCGGCGCGCACTACACGGTTCAATACCCCGGTGTCGGCGGTTACCTGCTGTTTGCAGCAACCGCTGGTGCGGTCTTTCTCGGCGGCGCCAAGATCCTCGACGCGCTGCGTTACGAACGCGAGGCACGCGAAGCCGGCGCGGACACGGCAGAGAAAGCCGGCCTGCAGCCCTGAGCCGCGCCAAGCGGGAAATCGCACAATTCGATAAGGCTAAGGTGGGGGTTTCTGTTGCTAGCTACCCCCGGAGCCCCGGAATCCGCTTCTGTTGCCCGGTGGGTCCAACCGCGCTTTAGCTTTGTAAATTCAGGCCGTTAGGCCGTCAAATTACGCTGCGAGAGCGAGTGCTTCGTTATCGTTGGCACTTGTGTGTTGTGAACATTTTTACGGGATACTCAGCCCGAGCAAAAACACTGTCTTTCAGCACACGTCGATCCTAGTTCGGCCCCGTCATAACCCGCCAATGAAGCGGTTTGTGGTGGAGCCGCCGGGTACTGCCCCCGGGTCCGTTGTACCTATTGCACAGCGCCATTTATCGCCATAGCCCGCCGAAACGGGCAGGACCCATATAGGCCCTGCCCGCTTAATGTGAAGTGTATACGGGCGCCTGGCCGACCGGCCTATTTCTTCAGCGCGTCGCGAATTTCGGTCAGCAACTCGATTTCGGTCGGCCCCGCGGGCGCGGCAGCCGCCTTCTTTTCCTCGAGTTCGGCCATGACCTTCTTGGCATAGCGGACCAGGAGGAAGATGATGAAGGCGAGGATCACGAAATTGATGATCGCGGTGACGAATGCGCCATAGCCAATCATGGCGGCTCCCGCTTCCTTCAGCGCGGCATAGTCGGTCAGCGACCCATCATAGCCTTCGGGCGTGCTCAGCAAGATGAAATAGCTCGAGAAATCGGCCCCGCCGAAAATCGCGCCGATCACCGGCATGATGATATCATCGGTCAGCGAACTGACGATGGCGCCGAATGCGCCCGCGATGATCACTGCCACCGCAAGGTCGATGACATTGCCCTTCGCGATGAAGGCCTTGAATTCCTTGAACATGCATTTCCCCTGATTTTTCCGCCAAAGGGTTGTCTGGTCGCAGGCGCGTTCATGCTGAATCACGCCGCTGTCTGCGCTTTAAACAGGATCGGCGAAAAGTCCGCGTTAATCTTGTATGGCGGCCAAGGTGTGCTATCTGGACAAGACACACTTACCACAAAAGGGATGTTCCATGAACCGCCTGGTTGCCTTTCGCACCTCCATCGTTGCTGCCGCCGCCCTCGTCCTGTCGGCGTGCGGAATTAACTCGGTGCCAGCGGCCGAAGAGACGGCCAAGGCCAAGTGGGCCGATGTCGAAGCCGCGTTTCAGGAACGCGCCAATTTGGTGCCCAATCTCGAACAGATCGTGATGAGCTCGGCCGAACAGGAACGCGAAACGCTGGAATCGGTGATCCAGGCGCGCGCCTCGGCGACGCGTCCGGAAATCCAGCTCGACGGTGATGATCTCGGCGATGCGGACAAGATGGCACAGTACCAGGAAGCACAGAACACCTTCGGCGGCGCACTGTCGCGGCTGATGGCCAATGTCGAAGCCTATCCCGAACTGCGCAGCCAGGAAAACTTCGGCCGCTTCATGACGCAGATCGAAGGGCAGGAAAACCGCATCCGCGTGGCGATCCGCGACTACAACGAGGCGGTGCGCCAGTATAACACGACCATCCGCACCTTCCCCGATACGATCGGTGCCAACATCATCCACGGCGCCGAACCGATGGTGCCCTATGCGGCAGTGACCGAAGGCGCCGAGGTTGCGCCGACGCTGAACATGCGCGGGGATGACGATGCGGCCAATTGAGGGGCGCTGACATGCGCCTGCTGATGAAATCGATGCTGACGCTGGTGGCGGCGCTGGGCCTGGCCCTGCCCGCCGCCGCGCAGGACTTCCCCGAGCGGGGCACCGCGCCGGTGGTCGATGCCGCCAACATCATCGACGACGCGACCGAAGCGGCGCTGACGCAGAAGCTCGACCAGTTCGAGGAAAACAATCAGCGCCAGTTCGTGATCGCCACCATCCCCGACCTGCAGGGCTACGATATCTCGGACTATGGCTATCGGCTGGGCCGCGAATGGGCGCTGGGCGATGCGGAGCGCAACGATGGCATAATGCTCATTGTCGCGCCGAACGAACGCAAGATGCGCATCGAGGTCGGCTATGGCCTCGAAGGCGTCATTCCCGACGGGCTCGCCTTCGAATATGTCGAAGGCATGAAGCCCTATTTCCGGCAGGGCGACTATTCGGGCGGGATCGCCTGGGCGGCCGACGAGATCGTCACCCAGCTCGAACTTCCCCCCGAAGAGGCGGCCCGCGTCGCGCAGGAACGCACTGCCGCGCGGGAGAACGAGGGCGGCTTTCCCATCGGCGCGCTGATCTGGCTGGGCTTCATATTCTTCTTTTTCATCCTGCCGATGTTCAGCGGCGGCCGGCGGCGGCGCTATCGCCGCGGCGGTGTCGGCGGGGTCGTTGGCGACATCATCCTGTGGGAAGCCGGCAAGGCGATCGCGCGCGGTGTCGGCGGCGATGACTGGGGCGGCGGTGGCGGCTTTGGTGGCAGCGGCGGCGGCTTCGGCGGCTTCTCCGGCGGCGGTGGCAGTTTCGGGGGCGGCGGCGCCTCCGGGGGGTGGTAATGGGATATCTCTCGCAATCCGATCACGAGATCGTTTCGAATGCGGTCGCGGAGGCCGAACTCACCACCAGCGGCGAGATCGTTACCGTGCTGGCCGACCGGAGCGATGCGTATGACGATGTCGTGCTGGTCTGGGCCGCGGCGCTGGCATTCTCCGCCATGAGCCTGTTCGCGGTCCTGCCGCAGCCCTTCATGGACCTGTGGGACGCGCTGGTCGGCGGCTGGTCGCATGTGTGGACCACCGGCGAACTCGCCAGCATGACCATTGCGCTCGGTCTCGTGGCTTTCGTGGCCGGCTGGCTGTTGCTGAGCTGGGATCCGCTGCGCTTTGCGCTGACGCCGGGCCCGGTGAAGACCGCGCGTGCGCATGCCCGCGCGATCAAGCATTTCAAGGTCGGCGCGGAACGCCGCACGCATGGCCGCACCGGCGTGCTGCTGTATCTGTCGATGCGTGAGCACCGCGCGGAAATCGTCGCCGACCAGCCGATCGCCGAAATCGTCCCCCCCGAGGTCTGGGGCGAGGCGATGGCGGACATGCTGGCGGAGATCAAGCAGGGCCATATCGCCCTGGGCCTCGCCGCGGGCGTCCGCGACGTGGGCAAGGTCCTGTCCGAGCATTTCCCCCGCGCCGAGGATGACGAGAACGAACTGCCCGATCGCCTGATCGAGGTCTGATCGTGCCCGTCCCCGACCACGATGCCGACGAGCGGATCGTCTGGCAGGGCGATTACATCACCGCCAAGACGCGCGGCCGCTGGGAATATGTCGGGCGCCCGCGCAATATCCGCGCTGCAGTGATCCTCGCCGTCGACGACGATGACCATGTGCTGCTGGTCGAGCAGTACCGGGTGCCACTGGGCCAGTATTGTCTCGAACTCCCCGCGGGGCTGATCGGCGACGAGGACGGGCGCTGCGATGAGGATCCGCTCGCCGCCGCCGGGCGCGAGCTCGAGGAAGAAACCGGTTACCGCGCCGCGGTGCTCGAAGACCTCGGCTGCTTCTGGTCGTCGCCCGGCATGGTCAGCGAAAGCTTCACGCTGGTCCGCGCGCGCGATCTCGCCAAGGTGGGAGCAGGCGGCGGCGTGGGCGAGGAGAACATCACCGTCCACCGCGTGCCGCTGGCCGACATCCGCAGCTTTATCGACGCAAAGCGTGCCGATGGTTGCGGGATCGACGTGCGCATGCTCTTGCTGCTGGGACAGAACATACTGGCAGGAGAGTGAGACATGGCAGGACGGTGTGCGGGCAAGCTGGCCCTCGTTACGGGCGCGGCGCAGGGACTGGGACGCGCGCATGCGACGCGGCTGGCCGAGGAAGGCGCCCGGGTGCTGTGCACCGACATCAACGGCGAAGGCGCAGCTGAAACCGCGCAGCTGATCAACGACGCGATCGGCGCCGGCACGGCCTTCTCGATCGCCCATGACGTGACCGATCCGGCCGCCTGGGAAGCCGCGGTCGATGCCGCGCGCGACAATCTCGGCGGGCTGAATGTCCTGGTCAACAACGCGGGCATCGGCGTGGCGGGCAATATCGAAACCTGCGATTTCGACGACTGGAAGCGCTGTTTCTCGATCAATGTCGATTCGATCTTCCACGGCTGCCAGAAGGCGCTGCCGCTGATGCGCGAACATGCGCCGGGTTCGATCGTCAACATCTCCAGCATCGCCGGGCTGATCGCCAGCGACACCATGCCGGCCTACAACGCCAGCAAGGCCTCGGTCTGGATGCTGAGCAAGTCGATCGCACTGCATTGCGCGAAGAACAACATGCAGATCCGCTGCAATTCGGTCCACCCGACCTTCGTCGACACGCCCATCCTCGACGGGACGGCGAAGAACCACAATATCGACAAGGGCGTTCTGATGGACAAGCTGGCGCGGCAGATCCCGCTGAAGTTCGTCGGAGAGCCCAACGATATCGCCAATGCGGTGGTCTATCTGGCCAGCGATGAAAGCCGGTTCATGACCGGGGCCGAGATCAAGCTCGACGGCGGTATATCGGCAATGTGATGTCTGCCGAAGCCGGATGCACAAGAGGGGCCGCTTGGCCCCTCCCGGTTTCTCTCGATGTGAGCCACGACCGGCACGAAAACCGGGACGGTCAGCGCGAAGGCCGTGGTCAGTCTGCGATCAGTCCGATCGCGAGGTAGATCAGGATGAAGCTGCCAAAGCCCAGCAGCGTTCCTGCGACGAAGCCGATCCGGACCCAGGTGGCATCGATACCGAAGTAGCGGGCGATGCCGGAGCAAACCCCCATCAGCTTGCCGTTGCGGCGATCGAGCGCGAAGCTCTTGGCGGGGCGGACGGCGTGGTCGTCTTCGCGGAATTCGAGCTTGCTCATGCGATCAGACCATTGGGCGAGGCGGGGATGATGGCGGTGGCGAAGAAGGCCGCCGAAATCGCGAGCGAGAACGCCGCTGCGAAGAGCTTGCTGCTGTTGTCCGAGTTGAACATGTCTGGTTCCTTTCCGTTCGAGTTATGCGCGGGGTGATCAGGCGATCAGGCCGGCGGGGCTGGCGGGGACGATGGCGGCGGCCATGAACATGGCGGACACGCCGAAAGCGAAGACGGCGGCGAGAGCGCGGCTGCTGGCGTTTTCGAGAATGGACATTGGGTAATCTCCTTGAACCTTGGTTTGTTTCCCCCCGGTCATCCGGGTTGCCCCATGCTTTGCAACGGGTGTGCCAAACTTCAAGAAGCGCAGGAATCCGGCGTTTTTGCCTGAACGCTCGCGTTGGGCGCCGTTCATCAATCCGAAAGGTTGGTGATTTTTACCAACTGTTGGAATCTACCGTTTCGAGTGGCGGCGGAACGAAGGGCGCGCTATCGCGCTGGCGACCCATGGCGCTCGATCGCATCTCCCTTACCGACTTCCGCAATCATGCCGCGACCGAGCTGGAAGCGACCACGCAGTTCAACCTGCTGGTTGGTGAAAACGGCGCAGGAAAGACCAATATTCTCGAAGCGCTGTCGCTGCTTGCGCCAGGGCGCGGGCTGCGCCGCGCGGCGCTGGCCGATCTGGTGCGCAGCGGCGGCGAGACTGGGTTCGGGATCGGGGCCAGCCTGCGGCAGCAGCAGGGCGAGGCCGTCCGGCTGGCGACATACACCGACAGCCCCCTGCCCGCGCGGCGCCGGGTGCGGATCAACGGCGCCGACAGCAGTGCCACCGGCCTTGGCGAATGGATGGCAGTGACGTGGCTCACGCCGGCGATGGACGGGATCTTCACTGGTCCGGCTGGCGACCGGCGCCGGTACGTGGACCGGCTCGCACTTGCGCTCGACCCTGCGCATGCCAGCCATGCCGCGCGTTACGACGCCGCGCTGCGCGAACGCAATCGCCTGCTGTCCGACCTGCGCGAACCCGAAAGTGCCTGGCTCGATGCGGTCGAAGCGCAGATGGTCCAGCATGGCGCCGCGCTGATGCAGGGCCGCGCCACATTGGTCGACACGCTGGCCGTGCGGCTCGCCACCATGCCTGCCGAGCCCTTCGCCCGGCCGGCCCTGACATACGCCCCGGGCGCTCCGGCGCATGCCGATGGCCTGTCTCAGGCGCTGTTCGACAATCGCAGGCGCGACCGTGCGGCGCAGCGCACGCTGGCGGGGCCGCATCGCGACGAGCTCGATGTCATCCATGCGGCCAAGCGCGTGCCTGCCGCGCAAAGCTCGACCGGCGAACAAAAGGCGATGCTGGTCGCGATGACGCTGGCGCATGCCGCGCTGGCCGCGGAAGGTCGCGCCAGCCTGCTGCTGCTCGACGAGGTTGCGGCGCATCTCGATCCGGTGCGCCGTGCCGCGCTGTTCGACCAGTTGCGCACCAGCGGCGCGCAGGTCTGGATGACCGGAACCGAGATGGCCCCCTTCAGCAGCATTGCGGCGGATGCGGCGGTATGGCGGGTCGACGCAGGCGGCGTCGAACGCCTCTGACCTGCGCCTGCGGGCGGGCCGCGCTACTCCTGCGGCAGGACCCGTTCCACATCGTCCACCGTATCTTCGACCAGCGCGGCGATGCCCGCGGCGGTCGGATGGATGCGATCGTCGAGGAACAGGGCGGGATCCTGATAGATGCTCTCGAGCCAGAACGGCACCAGCGCGGTGCCGTATTCCTGCGCCAGATCGGCATAGAGGGCGTCGAACTGCTGCTGGTATTCGGTTCCGTAATTGGGCGGCGCGCGCATGCCCATCAGCAGCACCGGTATCTGCCGCGCGCGCAATTCCTCGAGCATGGCTGCGAAATTCGCGCGCGTCTGGTCGGGCTGGATACCACGCAGCATGTCGTTGCCGCCCAGTTCGAGAATGACCAGATCGGGCGGCGTATCCTGCGCGTCGAGCGTGAACGCCAGCCGTTGGCGACCCGCGGCGCTGGTATCGCCCGATACGCCGGCATCGATCACGCGCGCATTTGTGCCGCGTGCGCGCAGCGTATCCTCGAGCTGTTCGGGGTATCCCTGCTGCTCGTCCAGCCCGTAACCGGCAAAGAGGCTGTCCCCGAACGCGAGGATACGGCGCTCGGGCCCGGCGACTTCCTGCTCGGCAGCGGCAACCGCCTGCTCCTGCGCTTCCGCCGGCACCACCGCATCTTCGGCACCGTCCCCGCATGCAGCCAGCGAAAGACCGATTACCGTTATCGATAAATGCCGTATCCGCATCGGCGAGTTTCCTTGTGCAACCTTGGGCTGCCTGCCATCGCAGCACTGTGACCAACTCTCAACCCGCGATTTCCGCCCGCAACCTCACCCTTTCACTCGGCACGCGCGAAGCGCCGGTCGATATCCTGCGCGGTATCGATCTGGACATCGCCCGGGGATCGACCGTCGCGCTGCTCGGCCCCTCGGGCTCGGGCAAAAGCTCGTTGATGGCCGTGCTGTCGGGTCTCGAGCGCGCCAGCGGCGGCAGCCTGCAGGTGGCCGGTGCCGATTTCGCGACGATGGACGAAGATGCGCTGGCGCATGCCCGGCGCGGGCGGATCGGGATCGTGCTGCAGGCCTTCCACCTGCTGCCGACGATGACCGCACTCGAAAATGTCGCCACGCCGATGGAACTCGCCGGCGCAGACGACGCGCAGGTCCGCGCGCGCAGCGAACTGGAAGCGGTCGGCCTCGGCCACCGGCTCGATCACTATCCGCAGCAGCTTTCGGGCGGCGAACAGCAGCGGGTCGCCATTGCGCGTGCCATCGCCGCCCGCCCCGACCTGATTTTCGCCGACGAACCCACCGGCAATCTCGATGCTGCCACGGGGCACGAAATCGTCGAACTGCTGTTCGCGCGCCGCGCCGAAACCGGCGCCACGCTGCTGGTCATCACGCATGACCCCGAACTGGCACAGCATTGCGAACGCGTGCTCACGCTTGCCGACGGACGCATTGCGAGCGACACTGCCGCATGAGCTGGGCGACTGCATGGCGCATTGCGCGGCGCATTGCGCGGCGCGACCTCAATGCCCGGTTCAAGGGGCTGCGGCTGCTGCTGGTGTGCCTGTTCCTTGGCACGGGCGCGCTTGCTGCCATTGGTTCGCTGACCGCGGCGATCGAAGGCGAGATCGAGGCCAACGGCCGCGAATATCTCGGCGGCGATCTGCAGATCGAACTGTGGCAGCGGGGGCTGTCCCCCGATGAACGCGGCGCGCTGGAGGAACTGGGCGATGTTTCTGCCGGCACGCGCCTGCAGGCAATGGCGCGGTTCGACGACAAGGCCGCCCCGATCGAACTCAAGGCCATCGACAGTGCCTATCCGCTCTATGGCGAACTGACGCTAACCGACGGCCGCTCGGTCGGCGCGCCTCCCGCGGGTCAGGCATGGTTGTCGCAGGGCGCCGCCGACCGGCTGGGCGTCGCCCTCGGCGCGGCGATCGCGATCGGCACCGAGACGCTGCGCGTGGGCGGTATTATCGAGACCGAACCCGATCGCCTTGGCGAAGGTTTCCAGCTCGGCCCGACGGTCATCGTGGCCGAAGACCTGCCGATGCGTGCGGGGCTGATTGCGCCCGGTTCGATGTACCAGTCGAAGACCCGCGTCCGGTTCGACCAAGGCCGCGATCTCGAAGCCGTCGAGGAACAGCTCGAAAACCGCTTCCCCGAAGCCGGTTTCGACATCGACACCGCCGACCGCGCCGCGCCGGGCACTGACCGTTTCGTCGACCGGATGAGCGAATTCCTCACGCTGGTCGGGCTCGCCGCGCTGGTCATTGCCGGGATCGGCATCGGCGGCGGCGTGACCTCCTATCTCGACGCCCGACGGCAGGGCATCGCCACGCTCAAGATTCTCGGCGCATCGAGCAGCGACATCGCCCGCATCTATGCCTTGCAGATCGTCGCAGCCTCGCTGGCCGGAAGCCTGGCGGGGATCGTGGTCGGGGTCGCGCTCGTCCCGCTCCTCGCGACCGCGCTGCAGGGCCTGCTGCCCGTGTCGAGCAGCGTGGTGATCGATCCCGGGGCGATCCTGCTCGCGCTGGCTTACGGCATGCTGGTGGCACTGGTGTTCGCTGCCCCGCCCCTGCTGCGCGCGCGGCAGTTTCCGGCCATGGCGCTGATGCGTTCGCGCGTGGCCCCGCTGGCGCGCGATCCCAAGGCGCTGGTGCTGGTCGGCGGCGGGCTGGCCGCGATCATCGCGCTGGCCCTGCTGACATCCAGCAATCCCCTGCTGTCTGCCGGCTTCCTCGCCGGTGCAGCCGCAGTACTGGGACTTCTTGCGCTGATCGGCCTCGGCATCCGCAAGCTGGCGGGAGCCATCCCGCGCCCGCGCAGCCCGATTGCGCGCAATGCGCTGGCCAACCTCCACCGACCGGGCAGTTCGACCGGCGCATTGGTGACCGCGCTGGGTTTCGGGCTGGCCGCCTTCGTCCTGCTCGCAGCGGTGCAGACCGCGATCGACGGCAATATCGCCAAACGCGTACCCGACCGCGCGCCCGATTACTTCGTGCTCGACATTCCGCGCGACCAGGTGACCGAGTTCGAGACGCTGGTGCGCGAAGCCGATCCCGATGCCAGCTGGCGCACCGTACCCGCGCTGCGCGGCTCGGTGCTGGCCTTCGGCGATGACACGGCGATGACCCGCACGGCCGAGCTCGAGGAGATCCCCGATGGCGCCTGGGCCCTGCGCGGCGAACGCGGGCTGACCTATGCCGACGCTCTGCCTAACGGAAACGAACTGACCGCCGGTAGCTGGTGGGGACCGATGTACGAAGGCGAACCGCTGGTGTCCCTCGACGAGGATTTCGCGCAGGCCGCAGGTCTGGAAATCGGCGATCTGATGACCTTCGGCGTGCTGGGCGTGGAACGCACCGTGCGCGTCGCCAATCTCCGCCGGATCGACTGGGAAAGCCTCGGCTTCAATTACGTCTTCGTGCTGAGCCCCAACGCGCTGCGCGATGCCCCGCACAATCTGGCCGCCACCATCCAGCTGAGCGCGGGAACGCCGACCGGTCCGCTGCTCCAGTCGCTGGTGGCCGCATTGCCTTCCACTTCGGTGATCGAGGTGGGCGGCGTGCTCGAACAGGCCCGCACGATCCTCGAACAGGTGGGCCTCGCCACATTGGCGGCGGCCAGCGTCGCGGTACTGGCCGGGCTTGCCGTCCTGCTCGGCGCAATAGCCGCGGCGCGCGCCGCGCGGACCTACGACACGGTGGTGTTGCGCGTGCTCGGCGCGGACCGCCGCCAGATCCTCGTGATGCAGCTGATCGAATATGTCGCGCTGGCCGGGGCGCTGGCGCTGGTCGCGCTGGGTATCGGCAGCCTCGCTGCATGGCTGGTCATCACGCAGCTGTTCGAATTCGACTGGCTGCCCGACTGGGGGGTGGTGCTGGCCGTCCTGGGCCTTGGCATCGTCACTGTACTGGCCTTCGCGCTGGGCGCCTCGCTGCCCCTGCTGCGCGCCAAGCCCGCGCAGGCGCTGCGGACGCTCTAACTCGGGGCTTCGCGGCGGGTTGCGCGGCGGGGCAGGCCCCACCGCCCCGGCATCAAAACGGCCGGCCTCTCTTACGCCATTCCACGATAGCAGCCTGAGGCTGGAGATCGGCCGCAAGGCCGAGTGGGCACCCTGCGTTGCTTCTATCCCAGCGAATGGCAATCGGCACTTACGGACCAGCGCTGCGGAATCCGCCTCAGGCAAAGAAAAGGGGGCCCGCAGGCCCCCTTCCCCTGTTCGATTGTTCGCTTCGTTTAGAAGCGGAAGCGGGCTGCCACACCGTAGGTGCGCGGCTGGTTCGGGTAACCCGAGATCGCTCTGCCCTGTGCCACTGCCGGGAAGACCGTGGTCAGGTAACGGTCGTCGAGCAGGTTGCGGCCCCACACGGTCAGTTCCAGACCCATGTCGAAGGCATAGGTGAACGATGCGTTGAGGCTGTTGACCTCGCGCTTGTACGCAGCGGCCGCGGCACGCGCCGGACCGAAGTCGCGTTCACCGGTGACCGGATCGATCACGATGTAGTTGGTCAGGCCATCCACGACCTGCACCGGCGATGCATAGGAGAAGTCGCCCCGCAGGATGACCCGGTCACCGCGCGAGTTGATTTCCTGGTTGTACTGCGCGCCGAACACGGCCGACAGTTCGGGTACGCCGGCAACCGGTTCGCCCGTCAGATCGCCCACCGGCGAAGCGACGAAGCTGTCGTACTGTGCATCGAGATAGGTCATCGCCACGCTCAGCGTCAGCGCGTCGCTGGCGTAGACCTGGCCGTCGAATTCGATCCCGAAGGTTTCCTGCTTGCCCGCATTCGACAGGATGAACGACGTACCGGTGAAGGTGTTCGCCTGGAAATCCTCGATCGCCTGCTGGAAGAAGGTCAGGTTCGCTGCGGCACGGTCCCAATTGCCCTTGATGCCGACTTCGTAGACTTCCGAATTCTCGGCGTTGGCGAAGCGGGTGCCCGGACGCAGGTTGGTGACCGCAAGGCCCTGGGCCTGCAGCGCGGCGAAATCGGCCGGCAGCGGACGGCTGTCACGCGACAGGTTGAAGCTCGGCGCCTTGTAGCCGGTCGCCCAGCTGGCATAGACGTTGAGCGTCGGCGAGACTTCGTAAGCCAGACGGACGTTCCAGCTCCAGTCGTCATCATTGGTCGAGCAATCCTCGACCGCGTTCGGGCAGTTCTGCATCGGCGGCAGGAACTGGAACGGATTGAGCGCCAGGAACGGGTTGACCGACGGGTCCGCCTGGTTGGCGTCGGCAAAGGCCTGCACGCCTGCCGAAACCTGGCCGAAGGCAGCCGGGTTGGCCGCAGCGAAGGCACCGATTTCGGTCTGGCTGGCCGGACGGCCGAGACCGAGCAGCGTGCCGACCTGCGTGGCCAGGCCCTGAGCGAAGATCGCCCGATTGCCCGAGGACACCAGATCGATGTTCGAGAACACATCGGTGCTCGTCGAATTGGTGACGATCTGCTTCTTGTCCTTGGTGTAGTTGGCGCCAAGCGTCAGCACCAGCCGGTCGGTGATCTCGAAATCGACATTACCGAAGATCGAGAACGCTTCGTTGTCCTGGACGATGTTGTTGAAGAAGCCCTGGCCTTCGGCGAAGAACTGGCCGGTGTAATCGGTGCCGTTGAGCGCCGACAGCGTGGCTTCAAGCGAATTGACGGTCTGCGTTCCACCGGTCGCACCCTGCAGGAGCAGGTTGGCGTAGGGACGGAAGGCGCTGCCGTAGACGATCTGGTCCGAGGTATCGACGCGCTCGTCGAAATAGTAACCGCCGATCAGGAAGTTGAACGGGCCGTCGAAATCCGAGGCGATCCGCAGTTCCTGGGTGAAGGTTTCGATGTCGGCATCGCCGATGTTCGCACCGCTCACGGCAGGCAGGCTGGTGAAGTCGACGTCCTGGTCGGCCCCCAGCTGGGTCTTGCGATAGGCGGTGATCGAGGTCAGCCCCAGCGCGCCGAAGTTGTAATCGACCTGGCCCGAGATGCCGTAGTTCTCGACGTTGTTGATCGGATCGACATCGGTGAACACGACATCGCCATCGGGGTTGTTGCGGAAATCGTTGACCTGGCCGCCGAGCAGCTGGATCGCACCGATTTCGGCCGAGGGCGCCACGTTGAGCACGCCGCAGCAGCGCTCTTCGATCTTGTCGTAATCGCCGATCACGCGGACACGCAGCGGGCCGCCGTTGTCGAACAGCAGCTGGCCGCGGGTGAACCAGCGATCGCGGTCGTTGATGTCGTCGCCATTGGCGCCGTTGGTCAGGAAGCCGTCACGCTTGTTGATGCCGCCGCCCACGCTGAACGCGAAGGAATCGCTGATCGGACCGGTGACGAAGCCCTTGACGACCATTGCGTCGTAATTGCCGTAGCTGGCTTCGACCATGCCGCCGAAGTCGAACTGCGGTTCCTTGGTGACGATCGAGATCACGCCGGCGCTGGCGTTCTTGCCGAACAGGGTCGACTGCGGGCCGCGCAGGACCTCGACACGCTGGATGTCGGGCAGGTCGGAGATCTGCGATACCGCGCGGCTGCGATAGACGCCGTCGACGAACATCGCGACCGACGGTTCGAGACCGATGTTGTTGCCGTCGGTGCCGAACCCGCGGACCGAATAGCTGGTGGCGAACGAGCTCTGGTTCTGGCTGACGCGCAGCGAGGGAACCAGCGTGGCAAGGTCGGCGACGTCGCGGATCTGGGCCTGCTCAATCGCTTCCGAGCTGGTCACGCTGACGGCGACGGGCGTTTCCTGCAGCGTCTGTTCGCGCTTGGTGGCGGTAACGATGATGACATTGCTGTTGGCCGGTGCGGCAACGGCGCTGTCATCGGCTTCGTCTTCGGCATCCTGCGCCTGCGCTGCAGCGGGCAGCACCATGGCGGCAGCACCTGCCATCAGGGCGGTACGAACGGACGCGGAACGGCCGAAAGCATTGAATTTCATGAATGGTCCTCTTCTCTCAAGACGTATTTTTGGTCTGCTGCGCAGTCCCCAAAATCACGCAAGCTGCGGCCGATTACCAGACTTGCCCAGCCTCTCAAGCATTTAGCGGCGGCGATGATAGCTCATCCGGCGACTGTGACTTTGACGTTACACCACAACATCTTGTCGCAATGCAGCAACTCGGCTAGGGGCGCGCCCGAAACGTCTCGTGCCCACCATGCGTTGACGCTACGGCACGCCAATAGAAAGCACAATCCATGTCCCGCGACCTGCGCAACGTGGCGATCATCGCCCACGTCGACCACGGCAAGACCACTCTTGTCGACCAGCTCTTCCGCCAATCGGGCACCTTCCGCGACAACCAGCGCGTCGAAGAACGCGCGATGGATTCGAACGATCTGGAAAAAGAACGCGGGATCACCATTCTCGCCAAGTGCACCAGCGTCGAATGGAACGGCACCCGCATCAACATCGTCGACACGCCGGGCCACGCTGACTTCGGCGCCGAGGTCGAACGCATCCTGTCGATGGTCGATGGCGTCATCCTGCTGGTCGACAGCGCCGAAGGCCCCATGCCGCAGACCAAGTTCGTCACCGGCAAGGCGCTTGCGCTGGGCCTGCGCCCGATCGTCGTGGTCAACAAGATCGACCGCGGCGATGCGCGCCCGCAGGAAGTGCTCGACGAAGTGTTCGATCTCTTCGCCAATCTCGATGCAAATGACGACCAGCTCGACTTCCCCAGCCTGTGGGCCTCGGGCCGCGACGGCTATGCAAGCGAGGACGAGCATGCGCGCGAAGGCAATCTCGAGCCGCTGTTCAAGCTGATCGTCGACCACGTGCCCGCCCCCGGGCTCGACACCGAAGCGCCGTTCAGCTTCCTCGCGACGCTGCTCGACCGCGACAACTTCATGGGCCGCGTGCTGACCGGCCGCGTCCAGTCGGGCAAGATCGACGTCAACGACCCGATCCATGCGCTCGACCCCGACGGCAATGTCGTCGAAGTCGGCCGCGCGACCAAGCTGCTGGCGTTCGACGGGCTCGAGCGGGTCCCCGTCGAACATGCCGAGGCGGGCGACATCATCGCGCTTGCCGGCCTTGAAAAGGCAACCGTGTCCAACACCATCGCCGATCCGGTCGTGAAAACGCCGATCGCCGCGCAGCCGATCGATCCGCCCACGCTGGCGATGCAGTTCTCGGTCAACGACAGCCCGCTTGCCGGCCGCGAAGGCAGCAAGGTCACCAGCCGCATGATCCGCGATCGCCTGTATCGCGAAGCGGAAACCAATGTCGCGATCCGCATCACCGAAAGCGCCGACAAGGACAGCTTCGAAGTGGCCGGCCGCGGCGAGCTGCAGCTTGGCGTGCTCATCGAAACGATGCGCCGCGAAGGCTTCGAGCTCGGCATTTCGCGTCCGCGCGTGCTGTTCCGTGAAGAGAACGGCCAGCGCATGGAACCGTTCGAAACGGTCGTCATCGACGTCGATGACGAGCATTCGGGTACGGTCGTCGAGAAGATGCAGCGCCGCAAGGCCGAGCTTACCGAAATGCGCCCCTCGGGCCAGGGCAAGACCCGCATCACCTTCTCCGCGCCGTCGCGCGGGCTGATTGGCTATCACGGCGAATTCCTGTCCGACACGCGCGGCACGGGCATCATGAACCGCCTGTTCGAGAAGTACGACACCTATCGCGGCGTGATCGAGGGCCGCCAGAACGGCGTGCTGATCTCGATGGTCCCGGGCGAAGCGGTCGGCTATGCGCTCAACGCGCTCGAAGACCGCGGCGAACTGTTCATCCGTCCGCAGGCGAAGATCTACGAAGGCATGATCATCGGCGAAAACGCCAAGCCCGACGATCTCGAAGTCAATCCGATGAAGTCGAAGCAGCTGACCAACTTCCGCTCGACCGGCAAGGACGACGCCATCCGGCTGACCCCGCCGCGAGTGATGACGCTGGAACAGGCGATCGCCTATATCGACGATGACGAAATGGTCGAAGTGACACCCGAGAACATCCGCCTGCGCAAGGCGATCCTCGACCCGCACGAGCGCAAGCGCGCGAAACGCGCCGCGCAGTAACCGCCGCGCCGACAGCAGACAAAAAAAGGGCCACCGCGAAGGTGGCCCTTTTCGTTTCGGCTAGGACTTCGCTCAGAAGCGGAAGTTCAGCGTCGTGCGGATCGAATGGATGTCGAAGTTCGGATCCGAGGGGCGCAGGCCCGTCTGGCCCGAATCGAGCAGGAACGGGTTGGTCGCCGGTGCGCTCCCCGCGCCGACCACGACATAGGCGTCGTTGTCGTCATAGCGCGAATACAGATATTCGAGACCGAGCGAGACATTGTCGAACAGGTAGAGTTCGCCGCCGGCGCCGATCTGGCCGCCCAGCTGCCAATCGTCATCATCCGTCATGGTGAAGGAATTGGCGCCGTTGGTGGTGATGAAATCATGGTCGATATCGGCATAGGCGAGACCGCCGGTGACGTAGATCAGACCGCGGCCGCTGCCGGGCGAAACGCCCAGACGGCCACGCAGTGCGACCGACTTGTCGAGCTCGCGCTTGAAGGTGTAGCTCGCCGGAGTGGTGCTGAAGCCGTTCGAATATTCTTCCGAATCCGACATCGCGCCTTCGACCAGCAGGCCGGCCACGATCGGGCCATCGCCGATGCGCTGGTCGAAACCGATGCGGACGCCGTAGCCGAAGCGCGACTTGTCGTCGCTGCAGCCGTCGGCGGCACGCGGGCCGTTGGCAATGCCGTTGCAGAAGCCGGGGCCGAACGCATTGGCGCCGGTCGTGGTGCGGACCGTGTCGCCAAACTCGCCGTCGCCATCGGTGTCGAAGACGATGCCTTCGCCCGCTTCGTCGTCGAGCCCGTCGAGCCCGAAGCTGCCGCCGACATAGACGCCGTTGAAGAAATCGGGATCGGCATCCTGCGCGTAAGCAGGCTGAGCAACGAGACCCGCGAGAATCGCGGTGGCCAGAATTGTCGAATTTTTCATTGAAAAACCTTTGAGTTATTTGGACCCTGTTGTCCGCTAGACGCGTGGGTCGCCAAGCCGTTCCACCGCCGTTCGGCGCCGGCGTCAAAGTGTCTCATATGTGCAACAGCGTTTATGGCCCCCTCCCCGGCGGACGGGCTGCGCAGCGGCGCAATCGCAGCAGTGGCAAGTGCACCATGCATCTGTTAGATGCCCCGCCCATGCAGACGGGAACATATATTTCACTCGCCTTATATTTCGTTCTGATGATCGCCATCGGCCTGTGGGCATGGAAGCGTTCGACCGACACCAGCGAGGGGTATCTGCTCGCCGGACGCAACCTGCCACCGGCAGTCGCCGCGCTGAGCGCGGGCGCGTCGGACATGAGCGGCTGGCTGCTGCTCGGCCTGCCCGGCGCGCTCTATGCCAGCGGCCTGGTCGAGGCGTGGATCGGGATCGGCCTGTTTGTCGGTGCGCTGGCCAACTGGTTCGTGGTCGCGCCGCGGCTGCGGGCGCAGACCGAAAGCTACGGAAATGCGCTGACCATCCCCGAATTCCTCGCCAACCGCTTCCCCGACAAGGCAGTGGCGCTGCGCGTGATCTCGGCGCTGATCGTGGTGGTGTTCTTCGCGGTCTATACCGCCGCTGGCCTGGTCGGCGGCGGCAAATTGTTCGAAACCAGCTTTGCCAGCCTGTTCGGCGATATCGGCATGAGCGATTACATGCTCGGCATCTGGATCACCGCGCTGGTGGTGCTGGCCTATACGATGGTCGGCGGCTTCCTCGCGGTCAGCCTCACCGATTTCGTGCAGGGCCTGATCATGGTCGTCGCGCTGGCGGTGATGCCGCTGGTGGTGATGTTCGGCGAAGGCGGCAGCGCGGGTGGATCGCTGACCGACGTACCGGTCGACGGCTTCCTGAGCCTGACCAACGGCCTGACGCTGATCGGCTTCATCAGCGCGGTAACATGGGGCCTGGGCTATTTCGGCCAGCCGCACATCATCGTGCGCTTCATGGCGATCGACACGGTCGCCAAGGTGCGCCCGGCGCGCAATATCGGGATGACCTGGATGGGCGTGGCGCTGCTCGGTTCGATCGGCATCGGCATCGCCGGCCGCGCCTATGCCGAACGCAACGGCATCGTCGTCGAGGATCCCGAGACGATCTTCATCGTGCTCGCCAACCTGCTGTTCCACCCGCTGATCACCGGCTTCCTGCTGGCCGCGCTGCTCGCCGCGATCATGTCGACGATCAGCTCGCAGCTGCTGGTCGCCTCGAGCTCGCTGACCGAGGATTTCTACAAGCTGTTCTTCCGCCGCCATGCATCCGAGCGTGAAAGCGTCAATGTCGGCCGCATTTGCGTGGCGCTGGTCGCGATCGCGGCGATCATCATCGCCAGCGATCCCGACAGCCAAGTGCTCGGCCTCGTCTCCAACGCCTGGGCAGGCTTCGGCGCCGCCTTCGGCCCGCTGATCATCCTTTCGCTGACATGGGACCGGATGACGGGTGCCGGCGCCGTTGCGGGCCTCGTCACCGGTGCGGCAGTGGTCATCGCGTGGATCGCACTGGGCTGGAACGCGGCGCTCCCGGGCATGGACCAGGGATTGTACGAAATCGTCCCCGGCTTCATCGCCGCCTGGCTGGCCATCTTCCTGGTCAGCAAGGCAACCGCCGGAAGCAGCGACCGCCCCTTGCCAGCCTGACGCGCATTCGTCACACCGTCTGCAAAATTCAGGAGACGGACATGCGAGCATTACTGGCGGGCGTTGCAGCCTTCGCCCTCACCGCCATCCCGGCCACCGCGCAGGACACCGCCGAGCGGCCCGCGGTCGAGGAACAGATCGGCGGCGGCGGCCGTCCGGTCGGCGCCAACTGGGCGCGCAGCCCGGTGATCGCGCAGCACGGCATGGCGGCGACCGCGCATCCGCTGGCGACGCAGATCGCGCTCGATGTGCTCAAGGACGGCGGCAGCGCGGTCGATGCGGCGATCGCCGCCAATGCCGCGCTGGGCCTGATGGAACCCACCGGCAACGGGATCGGCGGCGATCTGTTCGCCATTATCTACGACCCGGCGACCGGCGAATTGCACGGCATCAACGGCTCGGGCCGCAGCCCGCAGAACCAGACGCTCGCGCAATTGCGCGAAAAGCTGGGCGAGGCCGAGGCGCTCCCGCCCTATGGCGCGCTGCCGATCACCGTGCCCGGGACAGTCGACGCATGGTTCGCGATGCACGAACGCTTCGGCCGGCGCAGCATGGCGGCCAACCTGGCACCGACCATCAGCTATGCCCGCGAAGGCCACCCGATCGCGCCGGTCATCGGCATGTATCTCGCCCGCTCGCTCAAGGCCTATTCGGCGCGCGAGGACCAGTTCGATTTCAGCAATGCGCGCCAGGTCTGGTTCGCCGATGGCAATGCGCCCGAGGCTGGCGAGATCTTCCGCAATCCGGACCTGGCCGACACGCTCGAGGCGATCGCCCGCGACGGGCGCGATGCCTTCTACGACAGCGCGCTGACCGATGGCATGATCGATTACCTGCGGGCGCAGGGCAGCGCCTTCACCCGCGCCGATTTCGCCGGGCACAGCAGCGAATGGGTCGAACCCGCCTGCGTGGGTTACAAGGATGGCTACGAATTGTGCGAATTGCCGCCCAACAGCCAGGGTTTCGCCGCGCTGCAGATGGTCAACATCCTGAAGAATATCGACCTGTCGCAATGGGAACGCGGCAGCGCGGAAGCGCTGCATTACATGGTCGAGGCGAAACGGCTCGCCTATGCCGATGTCGCGCGCTTCTATGCCGATCCCGACTTCGCCGCCATCCCCGCCCAACTGCTCGGCGAGGATTACGGCGCCGAACGCTTCAAGCTGATCGACCCCGCCAAGGCCACACCCGAATTCGCGCCGGGCGAGATCGAGGTCGCGCCCAAGCTCGAGGGTGAAGGCGACACCACCTATCTCACCGTCGTCGATGGCGAAGGGATGATGGTCAGCCTGATCCAGTCGAATTATCGCGGCATGGGCGGCGGGCTGGTGGCGCCCGGCACGGGCTTCATGTTCCAGGACCGGGGCGAATTGTTCAGCCTCGATCCGGCGCATCCCAATGCCTACGAACCGGGCAAGCGCCCCTTTCACACGATCATTCCCGCCTTCGTGAAGAAGGACGGCCAGCCTTATATGACGCTGGGCCTGATGGGCGGCGGCATGCAGCCGCAGGGTCACGTGCAGGTGCTGGTCAACATCGTCGATTACGGCATGAACCTGCAGGAAGCCGGCGATGCCGCGCGCTTCAACCATGACGGCGGCCGCCAGCCGACCGAGGCACTGGCCGGGCCCTCGGCCGATCCGCTGGGCACGCTGTATGTCGAACCCGGCATTCCGGCGGAATTGATCGCGCAGCTGCGCGCCATGGGCCATACGGTCGAAGTGGTCGACAACGGCATCATGTTCGGCGGCTACCAGGCAATCGCGCGCGATCCCGCAACGGGCGTGCTGACGGGGGCCACCGAAATGCGCAAGGACGGGCAGGCATCGGGCTATTGAGGGTCGCCTGACAAGGAGAGCGACATGGCCAAGGTAACCGGACTGGGCGGGGTCTTCTACGTGGTGGAAGACCCCGCCGCCACGCGCGCATGGTATCGCGACGTGCTGGGGATCGACGGCGAATACGGGCCGCAGCTAGACTGGTCCGAAGAAACCGGCGACAAGCCCTATTCGCTGATCAGCCATTTTCCCGACGACCAATACGTCAAGCCGGGGCGCGGCGGGTTCATGATCAACCTGCGCGTCGACGATTGCGACGGCATGGTGGCGCAGATCGAAGCCAAGGGCGTCGAGGTGCTCGGCCATGTCGATGAAGGCTATGGCAAGTTCGCCTGGATCCTCGATCCCGACGGGGTGAAGATCGAGCTGTGGCAGCAGGTGCAGGCCCCCGCTTAGTCAGCACGAACATCGTTAGCGCTATGTTAACGATGTCGAGGGAATAATCGCGGCATGCGACCGCATCCCGCCATTGCTCTCCTCCTCCTGATCCTGGCGGGATGCGGCGTCGTACCCGACAGCAAGACCGCCGATCGCGGCATGCGGCAGGCCGGTTCGCCGGCGATCAGCACCGCCCGCCCTGAGGCGCGGCAGTGCCACGCCGAACTGGGCATGACCGGATCGCGCTTCATCCCGCTGCCCGACAAGTTCTACGGCCAGGGCTGTTCGACCGCCAACAGCGTTAGGCTGGAAGGCGTCGGCGGCGATCGCGATCATTTCACCGTGACCAATCTCGGCGCAGTGGCCTGTCCGCTGGCGAACAATTTTGTCGGATGGGCGCGCTTCGGCGTCGATCGGGCGGCGCGCCAGATCCTCGGCAGCCCACTGCAGCGGATCGAGACCATGGGCAGCTATTCGTGCCGCAATGTCGCGGGCACGGCGCGCCGCAGCGCGCATTCACGCGCCGAGGCGATCGACGTTTCGGCCTTCGTGCTAGCCGATGGGCGGCGCGTGTCGGTGCTGTCGGGGTGGAACGCCTCGCGCGAGGAGAGGGAATTCCTGCGGGTCGTCCACAAGAGCGCGTGCAAGCGCTTCGGGACCGTGCTCGGCCCCGATTACAACCGCGCGCATCACGATCATTTCCATTTGGAATACGGCAAGGGCAATTACTGCCGCTGACGGGACAGGGAGGCAGAAGCCGCCAACCGCCCGTCAGTCGCGGTCGAGTTCGTCCAGCACCGCTTCCACCGCTTCATGCGTCAGCACGAACCCCATGTGCGAACAGCGCAGCGCCACTGCGCGATCGCGTTCGCCGGCACGCCCGCAGGCCGCCCGCGGATGGACCACGCCGTCCTTCGGACTCCAGAACGCGACGGTTTCCACCGCCGGCTTTTCATGCAGCACGGTATCGATTTCCGGCTCGTCGACGCGGTGCCCGGCGATCGCCTGATAGGCGCGCCAGCCATTGTTGGCCCGCGGGCTGCCCGAGAAGGGCGATCCCATGGTGATGACCTTGGCGACCTTGTCGGGATGCTGCTTGGCGATTTCGCGCGCCATAACCCCGCCCAGGCTCCAGCCGACCAGATGGATCGGTTCGCCCGTGCGGCGGTACAGATCGACCAGCCGTTCCTCGACCTGGCGAAAGCGGGACTCGGTCGCGCCGAGATTGTAGCCGAGGCCCCATTTCTTGGCCGTATGGCCGGCGCGTTCGAGATGGCGGGCCATCCACCGCATGCGGATCGGATGCGCACCGAAGCCGGGCAGTAGCATCACGGTCCTGGGATGCGCGGCAGCGGCAACCTCCAGCGGCTTGCCCAGCGCGCGGCGGACCGGTTCGAGCGGCCACAGCAATTCGCGCAGCAGCAATTGCCAGCGCGGGCCGCGGGCATCATCGGGACAAGGTTCGGCCGCCAACGCCCAGCGCCGGGCCAGTTCCTCGCGGTCGATGAGTGCGGTGTCTTTGAACGGTAACGCTGCCATCACGGTGTAATAATGCACCGTGGACGGTTTAGCTCCCCTTAAAGCTTCCCGGTCTTCTAAGCGTCACAGTTGCCGATGCGCTCCTGTGAACTGTTCATGGTCATGGTCATCGTCTGTCCGCCGGGCGCCTCGGCATCCATCGTCATGGTCATTTCCGACGAGGTTTCGCCGCCCCTGCCCTTCATGGTCATCCGTGCGGCGCCTTGCCCTTCGACTTCGCAATTCATGACCGCATCGATCTGGCCGCCCGATGCGTCGAACTTCTCGAAGCTGCAATCGTCGCCGTCTTCCTGCGCTTGCCGCGCCATTTCCTCGAAGCCCTTCTCGGCCTCTTCGGCGGTGAGGCAGTATTCGTGCGTCTGCGGCCCCTGGTCGAGCATCCCGCGCATCATGTCCTGCACCTGCTGCGGCGCCCCGGGCAGTTCGACATCCACGAATTCGACCGTGGCGCGATACTGGCCGGGAAGCGGGCGGACCATGTCTGCGGTCTGCGCAGCGGCCTCTTCCATGCTGATCTCGCCATCGCCGTCGGCATCGGCGGTGCCCCCTCCGCAAGCGGCGAGAGTAAAGCTGGCGACAGCGGCAGTCACGATACGGCGCATGGAAAATCCCTCCTTCTGGTCGAGGCAGGAGGCTAGCAGCCGGGCTGCGCGAGGCAAGCACCGTTGCGCCTGCCGCCCGCGTTCCCCATATGTGCGCGCATGAGCGAACTCGTCATCCGCCGCGGCCTCGAAGAACCCGACACCACTGGCGATTTCGTCCCGCACAAGCCCGCCCGCCCCGAAAAATCGATGCCGGGCAAGAAGTTCAAGCTGGTCAGCGAATATACGCCATCAGGCGACCAGCCGACTGCCATCGCCGAACTCACCGCCGGTGCACGCGAGGACGACCAGACGCAGGTGCTGCTGGGCGTGACCGGGTCGGGCAAGACCTTCACCATGGCCAAGGTGATCGAGGAATTGCAGCGGCCGGCGCTGATCCTCGCGCCGAACAAGATCCTCGCCGCGCAGCTTTACGGCGAGTTCAAGAGCTTCTTCCCCGAGAACGCAGTCGAATATTTCGTCAGCTATTACGACTATTACCAGCCCGAAGCCTACGTCCCGCGCAGCGACACCTACATCGAGAAGGAAAGCAGCGTAAACGAGGCGATCGACCGGATGCGCCACTCGGCCACCCGCGCGCTGCTCGAACGCGACGACGTGATCATCGTCGCCTCGGTGTCGTGCCTCTACGGTATCGGCTCGGTCGAAACCTATTCGGCGATGATCTTCGACATCAAGAAGGGCGAGGCGGTCGACCAGCGTGAGCTGATCCGCAAGCTCGTCGCGCTCCAGTACAAGCGCAATGACGCGGCCTTCGCGCGCGGCAATTTCCGCGTCCGCGGGGACAGCCTGGAAATCTTCCCCAGCCACTATGAGGACATGGCATGGCGGATCAGCTTCTTCGGCGACGATATCGAGGAAATCAGCGAATTCGATCCGCTCACCGGCAAGAAGGGCGCCAGCCTCGACAAGGTGCGCGTCTATGCCAATTCGCACTATGTGACGCCGGGGCCGACGATGAAGCAGGCCGCCGAGGCGATCAAGTTCGAGCTCGCCGAGCGGCTCAAGGAACTGCACGAGGAAGGCCGCCTGCTCGAAGCGCAGCGGCTCGAGCAGCGGACCAATTTCGACCTCGAGATGATCGCCGCCACGGGCAGCTGCGCGGGGATCGAGAACTACAGCCGCTTCCTCACCGGGCGCCTGCCGGGTGAACCGCCGCCGACACTGTTCGAATACCTGCCCGAGAACGCGCTGCTGTTCGTCGATGAAAGCCACCAGACGGTGCCGCAGATCGGGGCGATGTCGAAGGGCGACCACCGCCGCAAGATCACGCTGGCCGAACATGGTTTTCGCCTGCCCTCCTGTATCGACAACCGCCCGCTGCGGTTCAACGAATGGGACGCGATGCGCCCGCAGACCTTCGCGGTCTCGGCCACGCCGGGCACGTGGGAGATGGAGCAGACCGGCGGCGTCTTCGCCGAACAGGTCATCCGTCCCACCGGGCTGATCGATCCGCCGGTGGGCATCCGCCCGGTCGAGGACCAGGTCCAGGACTGCATCGAGGAATGCAAGAAGACCGCCGCCAAGGGCTATCGCACGCTGGTCACCACGCTGACCAAGCGGATGGCGGAAGATCTGACCGAATTCATGCACGAGGCGGGCGTCAAGGTCCGCTACATGCACTCCGACGTCGAGACGCTCGAACGCATCGAGCTGATCCGCGACCTGCGGCTGGGCGTCTATGACGTGCTGGTGGGGATCAACCTGCTGCGCGAAGGCCTCGACATTCCCGAATGCGGGCTGGTCTGCATCCTCGATGCCGACAAGGAAGGCTTCCTGCGCAGCGAAACCAGCCTGATCCAGACTATCGGCCGCGCGGCGCGCAATGTCGACGGGCACGTGATCCTCTATGCCGACCGCATCACCGGCAGCATGGAACGCGCGATGGCGGAAACCGACCGCCGCCGCGAAAAGCAGAAGGCCTATAACGAGGAACACGGCATCACGCCGCAGACGATCCGCCGCCAGATCGCCGATATCGTCGCGCATACCGCGTCGCAGGACGGGGTCACGGTCGATACGGGCGATGACGAGCGCAACAATCTCGTCGGGCACAATCTGCGCGCCTATATCGAGGACCTCGAGAAACGCATGCGCACTGCCGCCGCCGATCTCGAATTCGAGGAAGCCGGCCGCCTGCGCGACGAAATCCGCCAGCTGGAGAACGACGAACTCGGTCTCGGCGATAGCGAGAAGAAGGCCCCGCGCGTCGGCCGCAGCGATGCGGGCCGCCCGGGAACGCGCAAGACGCGCTATGGCAAGACACGCTACAAGCGGATGGGCGGCAAACCGTGATCGACAGGCGTATTTGACGCGGGTCGTGCGGTGGGGTCATAGGATGGCCGCAAAGGGGGACTGAACCGCATGAAATCGAGCCGTATTCTCGCCGCCATCTGCGCCGCGAGCGCCGTCGCATTGGCGCCGCACGCCGCACTCGCGCAGGACGACAGCGTAGAGGCCGCCGCACCGGCCGCGATCGAACCGCAGGTCAGGACGCGCGACATGGTCGGGACGTTCGGCGGGCAGCGCGTGTCGTACCGCGCGACGATTGCGGAGACCGTGCTGGAAGCGGACGACGGCAAGCCCGAAGCGGTGGTCGTCACCACCAGCTATGTGAAGGACCCGCGCGATACCTCGCGGCCCGTGTTCTTCCTGTTCAACGGCGGGCCCGGATCGGGTTCGGTGTGGCTGCAGATGGGCGCGTTCGGGCCCAAGCGCGTGGCAATCCCCTCCGACGCCCGCGACGACGGCGCGCCGCCCTACCCGCTGCTCGACAATCCCGACAGCCTGCTCGACGTTGCCGACCTCGTGTTCATCGACCCGCCGGGCACCGGCTTCAGCTATCTTACCGAAGGGACCGACCCGAAGAAGTATTACGGGCTCGAACAGGACGAGGAAGCGGTGGCCAAGGTCATCCGCCTGTGGCTCAACGACAATGGCCGCTGGAACAGCCCCAAATATCTCGGCGGCGAAAGCTATGGCACCACGCGCACCGCGATGGTCGCGCGCGAGCTGGAAGGCGGCACCTTCAATGACGTGGGCCTCAACGGGCTGATCCTGATCTCGACCATTCTCGATTTCGCCGGGCGCGAACCCACGCCGGGCAATGAAATGGCCTATGTCGTCACGCTGCCCAACATGGCGGCGGCGGCCTATTATCACGGCAAGGTACAGGCGCCCTCGGTCGAGGCGATCGTCGAGGAAGCGCGCCAGTTCGCCATCGGCCCCTTCATCACCGCGCTGCTCAAGGGGCAGGACCTGCCCGATGCCGAACGCGCCGCGGTGCGGGCCGAGCTTGCGCGGCTGACCGGCCTGTCCGAACGCTATCTCGACCAGGCCGACCTGCGCGTCACTGCGCAGCGCTTCTACAAGGAATTGCTGCGCGACCGCGGGCTGACGATCGGACGGCTCGATGCGCGCTACACCGGGCGCGATTTCGACAATGCCGGCGAGACGCCCGACAACGATCCCAGCTTCTACGGCATCGATGCGGGCTACACCGCGGCGATCAACAGCTGGGCCCGCGAGACGCTGGGGTTCGAGACGACCCGCGAATACCAGTCGATCGGGCGCGAACCGGGCCGGCACTGGCAATGGTCGACCGGCCAGGGCCGCGGCGCCTATCTCAATGTCGCGCCCTATATCGGTCAGGCGATGCGCCAAAATTCGCAGCTGCGCGTGTTCAATGCGCAGGGCTATTACGATTTCGCCACGCCCTTCTTCGGCGCCGAATATTCGCTCAACCGGACGGGCATTCCGCAGGACCGAGTGGAGCTGCATTATTACGATGCCGGGCACATGATGTATGTCCGCGACGAAGACCGGGCGAAGTTGTCGCGCGACATTCGCGCCTTCATCCGCAACCGCTGAGGATAGCGCATCACGCGCGCTTGAACGCTGTCACGCCTGTGTCATAGCGCGCGCATGCGCCGCTTTCTCGCCCTCCTCCCGCTGACCGTACTGGCGGCCTGCAAGCCGCCCGCGTCGGACGATTACGTCGAACGGACACGGATTGGCGAACCGGCCGCCGGTCCCTCCGAACCGATCGATTCCCCCGATACCGAGAATGCGATCTGGGCCCCGGCCGCCAGCGGCCAGCGGCTGCTGTACGGCACGCCGGGCGAACGCCCGCTGTTCGCAGTCGAATGCCTCGAGGGCGACCGGGCCGAGGCGACGCTGGCCTACACCCGCTTTGCCCGCGCCGATCCGGGCGCCAAGGCGGTGCTCGCGCTGATCGGCAACGGCCATGTCGCACGGCTGCATATCGACGCCGTGCGGATCGGCGACGTCTGGCGGTGGGAAGGCGCGGTGGCGGCGGACGATGCCCGCATGGACGTGCTGACCGGCACGCGCCAGGTCGAGGCCACCGTGCCCGGCGCGGGAAGCGTGATCCTCAATTCGAGCCCGCTGCCCGGCGAACTGGTCGAGGCATGCCGCGCCCCTGACCAGGCGGTTACGGCCGAGGCGGCGGAGAGCGATCCGCCGCCTGCGCCCGCTGCACCAGAAGATCCGGCGTAAGCACCTGCGGCAATTGCTCGGCCTCCTCGCCGGGTGCGTACCACAGGTAGAGCGGGACGCCCGCGGCCCCCTGGCGCGTGAGCATGCGCGAGATTTCCTCGTCGCGGCGCGTCCAGTCGGCGCGCATCGCGATAACGCCCGCCTGCTCGAACGCGGCGCGTGTCGTTTCGCGCTCGATCGCGACACGTTCGTTGACCTTGCAGGTGACGCACCAGTCGGCCGTGAACCAGACGAACACCGGCCGCCCCGACCCGCGCGCCTCTGCCAGTGCGGCGTCGCTGAAGGCGACCGGGTCGAGCAGGCTCGCGCCCGCCTCGCCGGCCGGTGTCTCGGGTTCGGGCAGCAGGGCGAGCCCCAGCGCCAGCGCCGCCAGCAAGGCTGCGAACAGCGACAGCGTCCCCCCGCGGGCGCGCCGCTGGAACTGGCCGATCAGCGCCAGCCCGCCGATTGCCGCTGCGCCGAGTACCAGCACCAGCGCCAGCCATTCGCCGCCGCCGATCCGCCATGCCAGCCAGCCGAGCGCGGCTGCCGTCAGCCCCATGGGCAGCGCCATCCAGCGCCGGAATTGCTCCATCCAGGCGCCGGGCCGCGGCAGGCGGCGGCGGATCGCCGGGACGAAGCCGACCAGCAGGAAGGGAAGCGCCAGCCCGGCACCCAGCGCGACGAACACCAGCAAGCCATGGAGCGGTTCGATCACCAGCGCCGCGCCCAGCGCCAGCGCCATGAACGGCCCGGTGCATGGGGTGGCGACAAAGGCGGCCAGCAGCCCGGTCGAGAAGGAACCGCCCCGCGACGGCGCGCCGCCCGAAATCGCGAAACCGGGGATCGTGAACAGGCTGAGGAAATTGGCGGTAATCGCCAGCGCCAGCAGGAACAGCGCGGCGACCACCAGCGGTTCCTGCAACTGGAACGCCCAGCCGATCTGCTCGCCCGCTGCGCGCAGCAGCAGGATGGCGCCGCCCAGCGCCGAACAGGCGAGCACCACCCCGGCGGTATAGGCCAGCGCATCCCTGCGCGCAGCACGCGCATCGCCCCCGGCCTTGGCAAGCGCCAGCGCCTTGAGGCTGAGGATGGGAAAGACGCACGGCATGATGTTTAGCAGCAGGCCGCCCGCCAGCGCTGCCAGCAGCAATTGCCACAGCGATGCGTCGCTGCCGCCTTCCAGCGGCGCCACATCCTCGAGCGGAACATCGCCCGGCTGCGCGGCAAAGCGCACGCCGCGGCCATCGCCCAGATCGAGAATGCCCGCGATAGTTTGCGGTCGCGCCGCGCCGGCGGCATCGACGCCCGGCGGGGACGGCCGCTGCTCGAGCGGGATTTCGGCCACCAGCAGGTCACCTTGGCGGCGGAAGGTCTGCGCGCCGGTATAGACCGGCCGGTCGTCCCCGCCCAGTTCGGCGGTGGCGAGGAACAGGTGCGGCGCGCCGAGCTGCGTCGCCGTGGGGATCGGAATGCCGATCCGCAAGCGGTCGCGCGCGAATTCGAAGCGCGCCGCGCTGTCGAGCGGAGGGACGATGGCGGCGCGCCATTCACCGAACCGCGGATCGGCGACGGCGCGGGCGGGATCCAGTGTCATGCGCGCCTGCTGCGGAACGCAAATCGTGTCGGTGCAGGCCAGATAGCTGGCGGTGAGCGCGATCGTCCCGGCGCCGGCAAGCGCTGCACCTTCGGGCACCGTGATGGGCACGAGCACCGCGTAATCGCCTTCATAGACATGGTTCATCAACCCGCCGATCACCAGCTGCTGCGGCAGCGGATAGAGCGGCTCGCCCGCATTCCAGCCGGAGGGGAGTTCCCAGTCGAGCTGCATGCCGAGGCCGGCATCGCCCGGGTTCGACCAATAGCCGTGCCATTCGGGTGTCGAGGGCGTGAAATGCAGCGCCACCATCCAGCGCTCGCCCGGCTGCGGGACGCCTTCGGCGACCAGTTCGACCGGCATGCGGTCGCTGCCGGGCCCCTGGGCAGACGCGGGGGTCACAAGGACCGGGCCTGCAAAGGCCAGCGCCAGCAGCGCCAGCCATAGGCCGACCCGTTCCATTATCCTTGCCTCGGTCACGCCGCAGGCTCTAGGGATTGGCCCCATGACAGACAAGCGAGACCTGCTGATCCTGGGCGGCGGCCTGGTGGGCATGACCCTGGCGCTGGCCGCGGCGAAAAAGGGGCTCTCGAGCCACCTCGTCGACCGCGCCGATCCGGCCAGCCTGACAGCCGAAGGGTTCGACGGAAGGGCCTCGGCCATATCGACTGCCAGCTGGCGGTTGTTCCGCCATATCGGGCTCGAACAGGCGCTCGAACCGCATGGCTGCGACATCGCCGCCATCGCGGTGCTCGACCAGATGAAGCCCGGCCGGCTCGATTTCCGCCCCGAACCGCATGAAGGCACGCTGGGGCGAATGTTCGCCAATCGCCAGCTGCGGCTCGCAGTCCACGAAGCCGCGGCCAGCGAACCGCTGATCGAATGGCACGCGCCGGTCGACGTCACCGCGCGCGATCGCGGCGAGTTCGGCGTGTCCGCCACGCTGGGCGACGGACGCGTGCTCGAAGCCGCGCTGATGGTCGGCGCCGAAGGCCGTGGCTCGCCCAGCCGCGAGGAAGCCGGGTTCAAGATGGCCAGCTGGGATTACAGCCACCGCGCGCTGATCGCCGGGATCGACCACAGCAAGCCGCATGACAATGTGGCGTGGGAAATCTTCTATCCCGAAGGCCCCTTCGCGCTGCTGCCCATGCTCGACGGGCCCGATGGCCAACATCGCAGCGCGCTGGTGTGGACGGTCGACGAGAAGGACGCGGCGGGCGTGCTCAAGCTGTCCGATCGCGCCTTTCTCGCCGAAGTGCGCAAGCGGATGGGGGACCTGCTGGGCGAGCTGACGCTCAACAGCGCGCGCTCGTCCTGGCCGCTCAGCTTCCAGCATACCGCCAAAATCGTCGACAACCGGCTCGCGCTGGTCGGCGACAGCGCGCACGGCATGCATCCGATCGCGGGCCAGGGTCTCAACCTTGGTCTGCGCGATGTCGGCGCGCTGGTCGAAGTTCTCGATGAAGCGCTGCGGCTCGGCCTCGATCTGGGCGATGCGCAGGTGCTCAAGAAATACGAGGAATGGCGCGCACTCGATTCGCTGATGGTGATGGGCGCGACCGACAGCCTCACGCGCATTTTCGGCATTCGCGGGAAAACCGCCAGCGCGCTGCGCCGCTTCGGCATGGCCGGGATCCAGCGCACCAGCTGGCTCAAGGGCTTCTTCATGAACGAGGCGCGCGGCGTCTCGGGCGAGCTGCCCGAACTGCTCAAGGCCTGAGGCCTTAGCCCTCTTCGGCGGGGCTCGGCTGTTCGACGCGGTTGCCCGCCCCGTCGCGCAACCGGCGCGGTTCGAGCACGGCAGCGGTTTCGATCAGGTCGAGCGCCCGCTGCGCTGCGGCATAGCGTTCGGCATCGCGCAGCCAGCCCTCGGCGCTTTCAGCCCCCGGCAGGTTGCGCACTTCGGCGATCGCGGAATCGGTCCGCCCGCTTTCGAGGAACAGCCGCGCGCGGTCGAGCCGGCGCTGGGGCTGCGGCGATGGCGCACTTTCGCGGCGAATCACGAACAGTTGCGACAATTCTTCGCTGAAGCGCGCGAACCCGTCCCGTTCGCTCGGTGCGGCGAGCTGCGGCGAGAGGCCTTCCAGCCGCGCGATCAGCTGGTCGAGCGTGATCGGATCGCGGCTGGTGCGGATGATGGTGTCGACCGCATTGGGCATGGCATCGCCGAAGCGCAGCCGCAGCTGGTCGGCCAGATAGCCGAGCTCGGCGCCTTTCTCGAGCGCGCGGCGGGTGGCGAAAGCGATCAGCAGCCCTTCGGCGCGGGCGGTGTTGCCGGCTGCGGCCTCGGCCTGCAGGTCCAGCCGCGCCAACCGCTGTTCGGCCGCCGCCAGCCGGGTGTCGAGCCCGCCCTGCTGTTCGGCCACGCGCTCGACTGCTTCCTGCGCGGCCTGGCTGGCGGTGGCACTGGGCGTGGGCGAAGGATCTACCGCCGGGCTGGCCAGCACCTGGGGCTGGTCATCCGCAGCGGCGCCCGCTTGTGGTTCCGCGCGGTCGCTCAGCGAATAGACCGCATAGCCCGCCACTGCCCCGCCCAGCACGAAGCTGGCGATCACGGCGATCATCACCGGCCTTGCCGAAGGCCCCTTGCGCCGGGAGCTGGTGTAAGTGTCCATCTGTTCCGTTCCGCGAACCCGGTCGCCCTGCCGGGGCGCCGTATTATCGTTAGGCATCGGTCTGACACAAAGCTTCCGCCAAGGCCAGTAGCTCGCTGTCGCCCGGGGCATCGGCTACCGAGACCGAGCGCCAGCCCTCGCCGGCCAGTTCCGCGACGCGCGGACCGATTACCGCGAGGTCGACGCGGGCGCGGTCGAGCTTGTGGCGGTCGAATTCGACGCCGAGCCGCTCGGCCGCGGCACCCGAATGCAGCGCCACCACGCCGCCCCCGCGCAGCAATTCGCGGTCTTCCTCGGCCAGCCCCTCGGGCACCGCGCGGTAGACGGTGCGCGTCTCGACCCTGATCCCGTCGGGCAGGCGCAGCGTCACGCGATCCGCGCCGGCAAGGCGCAGCAGCCGCAATTCGCGCTTGCTCAGCTCGTCGAGCAGGTTCTGCAGTCCGCCGCGCCCGGTGCGGCCGATCAGGAACCCCGCCGCCCGCGCCGCATCGGCGGTCGCCTCGCCCACTGCGTGGACCGGCAGCTTGGTGAGTTTCGCCAGCTGCTTGCCGCCGTGGCGAAAGGTGTTGGCGCTGCCGACCAGCAGACCGTCGAAATCGGCGGAGTCGGGCGCATCCCAGGCCACCGGCTCGATCGTGAACAGCGGCGCGCCATGCACGTCGAGCCCCATCGCGCGCGCGGTTTCGGCGCTGACCGACCAGCCGGGTTCGGGGCGGATCAGGAACAGCGGCTTCACGATATCGGTCCGAAATGTTCGGTCACGGCCGCAGGTGCGCGCGCCAGCAGATCACGCGCCAGCGCCAGCGGCGCAGCATCGTCACCCGCGGCGAATTCGGCCTCGCCGTCGATGCGGACGGTGCCATCGGGGCTGAAGATCGCCGCCGTCAGCGCGATCCGGCCATCGCCGCTGCGCGACAGCGCCGCAATCGGGCTGCTGCACGACCCCCCCAGCCCTTCGAGCAGCCGCCGTTCGGCAGCCACTTCGGCATGGCTGGGCGCGTCGTCGATCGCAGCCAGCATCGCGCGCGTCTGCGCATCGCCGCTGCGGCACTCGATCCCGATCGCGGCCTGCGCGGGGGCGGGAAGCCATTCGGCCGGGTCCAGCCGCACGCCGACGCTGTCTTCGCCCAGCCGGTCGAGCCCGGCGGCGGCGAGAAAGGTCGCATCGGCTTCGCCCGCCTCGAGCTTGGCCATCCGCGTGGCGACATTTCCGCGAATGCCCACCACGGCAAGGTCGGGCCGGAGATGCAGCAATTGCGCGGCACGGCGCGGGGCGCTGGTGCCGATCCGCGCGCCGGCAGGGATGTCGGAAATCGCCTGCGCGCCGAGCAGGCGGTCGGCCTTGTCGGCGCGCGGCAGGATCGCGGCGATGGCGATCGCTTCGGGCCGCAGCGTCTCGACATCCTTCATCGAATGGACCGCGCCGTCGATTCGTCCCTCGACCAGCCACTGGTCGAGTTCGCGCGTCCACAGCGCCTTGCCGCCGATTTCGGCGAGCGGGCGGTCCTGGATGCGGTTGCCGCTGGCGACCACCGGGACCAGTTCGACCGCCGATTCGTCCCAGCCATGCGCGGCGCACAGGCGCGCGCGCGCTTCGTGCGCCTGTGCCATGGCAAGCGGAGAACGGCGGGTTCCGAGACGGATGAGAGGTTGGGCTGGCATAGGGTCGGCTTGCCCTAGCGAGCCATGGCGCTAAGGGAAAGCAGGATGGCACTGGTTCTCGGCATAGAAAGCTCCTGCGACGAAACCGCGGTCGCGCTGGTCGACAGCGATCGCCGGATCGTGGCGCAGCGGATCGCCTCGCAGGATGCCGAGCACGCCCCCTTCGGCGGCGTGGTGCCCGAGATCGCGGCGCGCGCGCATGCCGAACGGCTCGCCCCTATGATCGAGGGCGTGTTGCAGGATGCGGGCATCGGCCTGGACGAGTGCGACGCGATCGCCGCGACTGCCGGCCCCGGGCTGATCGGCGGGGTGATGGTCGGCCTGGTCAGTGCCAAGGCGCTGGCAATGGCGAGCGACACGCCGCTGATCGCGATCAACCATCTCGAAGGCCATGCACTGAGCCCCCGCCTCGCAGACGCGAGCATCGCCTTTCCCTATGCACTGCTGCTGGTGTCGGGCGGGCATTGCCAGATACTGCGCGTCGACGGCGTGGGCGAATATCGCCGGTTGGCGACCACGATCGACGATGCGCTGGGCGAAGCCTTCGACAAGACCGCCAAGATCCTCGGCCTCGGCTTTCCCGGCGGTCCCGCGGTGGAGCGCACCGCGAAGGAAGGCGATGCCGCCGCTGTCCCGCTGCCCCGGCCGATGGTCGGCAGCGGCGAACCGCATTTCTCATTTGCCGGCCTCAAGAGCGCGGTCCTGCGCGCCTACGAAAGCAGCAAGTACGAAATCGCCGATATTGCCGCCAGCTTCCAGCAGGCAGCGGTGGATTGCGTAACCGACCGGTTGCGTATCGCGCTGGCGGGCATGGACGATGTCGATACGCTGGTCGTGGCCGGCGGGGTGGCGGCCAATGCCACGGTGCGCGCTGCGCTCGAACAGCTTGCCGCCGCGCATGGCATGCGCTTTGCCGCCCCGCCGCCCAAGCTGTGCACCGACAATGCCGCGATGATCGCCTGGGCGGGCATCGAACGGCTGGGGCAGGACGACCCGCTCGACATTTCCGCGCGGCCGCGCTGGCCGCTCGACCCTGCGGCCGAACCGGTGCGCGGCGCGGGGGTGAAGGCATGAGCGGCGTCGGCGTCCTCGGCGCTGGCGCATGGGGCACCGCGCTGGCGCAGATGCTGGCGAGCGACGGGCGCGAGGTGGTGATCTGGGCGCGCGAACCCGAACTGGTCGCCGAGATTAATTCCGCGCGCACCAATTCGATCTACCTTCCCACTGCCACGCTGGCCGAAACGATCCGCGCCACCGGCGATCTGGCCGAACTCGGCGCGCTCGATACCTTGCTCGTGGTTACCCCCGCGCAGCATACGGGCAGCGTGCTGGCTTCGCTGCCCGCGCATCCGCGCGATCTGGTGCTGTGTTCGAAGGGGATCGAGGCCGGCAGTGGCCAGTTGATGAACCACGTCGCACAGGATGCCGCACCCGGCAGCGCGATCGCAGTGCTGTCGGGCCCCACTTTCGCGCATGAAGTGGCTGCCGGGCTGCCCACTGCGGTTACGCTGGCCTGTGCCGGGGGCGAAGCGCAGTGGGACCGCATTTCCCCCGTCATCGCGCGGCCGGCATTCCGGCCCTATTATTCGGACGACGTGATCGGCGCCGAAATCGGCGGCTCGGTCAAGAACGTGCTCGCAATCGCCTGCGGCGTGGTCGACGGGCTGGGCCTGGGGCAGAATGCGCGCGCGGCGCTGATCGCGCGCGGCTATGCCGAGATGCTGCGCTTCGGCGAAACGCTGGGGGCACGCGCCGAAACCCTGGCCGGGCTGTGCGGGTTGGGCGATCTGGTGCTGACCTGTTCGTCGACCTCAAGCCGCAATTTCTCGCTCGGCGTCGCGCTGGGCGAAGGCGGCAAAGCGAGCGAGCTGATGGCCGATCGCCGGACCGTGGCCGAAGGCGCGCATACAGCGCCGGTGCTGGTCGAACTGGCCGCGCGGCACGGCATCGCCATGCCGATCGTCACCGCCGTCTACGGCCTGCTGAAAGGCGACGACCCGCGCGCCGTCGTATCCGACCTGCTCGCCCGGCCCCTGCGTGCCGAACAGGGCCACCCCGGGTGACCGACGCAAAACCGGACGAAGATCTTTCCGCGCTGGCCAAGGGCGGAAGGCAGAACTTCTTTGGCTTCATCCTGCGGCTGGTCGCGCGGCTGCCCTTCCTGTTCATCGCCGGGCGCCTTTACGGCCCCGATGCGCTGGGCCGCTTCGCCTCGGCGCTGGTGGTGGTCGAACTGGTCGCGCTGCTGTGCGCGATGGGCGAAAAGCGCGGACTGGCGCAGCGGCTCGCCGACGGCGACGACAGCCATCCCGCCAATCTGGTCTATGACGGCATGCTGCTGGCGCTGCTGTTCTCGGGCCTAGCGGCAGCGTTCTTCTGGTTCGTCCCCGCCCCGCTGTTTCCCAGCGGGGAATACACCGCGCTCGACCGGTTCATCGTGCTGGCGATCCCCGCCTATGCGCTGACCGAAATCGTCCTCGCCGCGCAGGCGTACAAATACGATATCGCCACCACCGTGCGCGCCCGCGCGGTGATCGAACCGTGGACGATCTCGATCATGGCCGGGGTGTTCTATTTCCTACCGGTGGTCAGCGATTCGGGGCTCGCGCTGGCCTATCTCGCGTCGATCTACGCCGGGCTCGCCGCCGGGCTGTGGGCCTTCTTCCGCAGCTATGGCCGTCCGCGCGGCTGGCGGCCGCATCCGGTCTATATGGGCCGGTTGACGATGCGCGCGCTGCCGCTGGCGACGGCCGACGCAATCGAATGGGGCACGAGGCGCGTCGACATCTTCATCCTCGGCCTGTTTGCCGCGCCCGCCGCGGTGGGCGTCTATTACATCGCGCAGCAGGTCGCGAGCCTGCCGCAGAAGCTCAAGACCAGCTTCGAGCCGATCCTCGGCCCCGTCATCACCAAGAACCTCAAGACCCAGAATTACCAGGCGATTGCCAGCCAGATCTGCCAGGTCGGCTTCTGGATCGTCGCCATGCAGGCCGGCATCGCGCTGGCGCTGGGCGTCCCCGGCGAAGCGGTGATGGGCCTTGTCGGGCCTGAATTCGTCGGCGGCACCGGGGCGCTTGCCTTCCTGCTGGTGGCCGAAGTCGTCGCCGCGACCGCAGTCGTGTCCGAAGCGGTGCTCGTCTACGTCGCACGGGTCCGGAACTTGTGGATCTCGATCGGGACGATCGCGCTGCAGGCCGTGCTTACCGTGGTGCTGATCGAAGCGATGGTCGCGGGCGGCTATGGCGAGCCATACAAGGCCGCCGCCGCGGCAATCGCGCTGATGCTGGCGCTGGGCACTGCCAGCCTGGTCAAGGCGATGCTGCTCTCGCGCATTCTCGGCCAGTCGATCAACACGTTCCGCTGGCCGCTGGTGTGGGCCGTGGCGCCTGCCGTGCTGGTCGGCTGGGGCGCGACGCAGCTGCCCGAATGGGCCGAGCTGATCGTGGGCATACCGGCGATCCTCGGCATTTATGGCATCATCATCTGGAAGCGCGGGTTCGGCCCGGAGGACCGGGTGCTGTTCCGCCGCAATCTCGATAAGGAAGAGCCCGAGCGCATCTGACCGTTCGTCGCGGATAAGACACGTTCAGTCGGTATTCACCCCAGGAACGGGTAGCGTGGAGCACTCGCAAGGAAGGGGAGGACTGCCCATGCGTTTCGCAAGATTTACCGTCACTTGTGCAGCAGCTGCGCTGATCGCCGGCTGCGCCACTCAGCCCGATGGCGATACCATCATCATCGCCAGCGGCAAGGCCGATCGGACCGAAGCGGGCCGCACGCCGCCGCCGCCGCCACCTCCTCCCCCGCCGCCGCCTCCGTCAGCGCATATGGCCAGCCCATCACCTATCGTCATGGGGTCCCGAGTTCGTGCCGACGCGGCAACCCCATCCACCGAAACATCGGTCATCGAACCGGGCTATCGCTATTTCCCGCCGGTCTTCGTGCCCGCACCGCCCAGCCGCGAGCAGTATGACGGCGAGGACGTGTCGCCGGTTAAGCTGGTCGCCAGCGAACCCGTCTCGACCTTCTCGGTCGATGTCGACACCGGCGCCTATACCAATGCCCGCCGGTTCATTTCCGATGGCGCGCTGCCGCCCAAGAGCGCGGTGCGGACCGAGGAATTCATCAATTACTTCCGCTATGACTACGACCGGCCGGAAAGCCTCGACCAGCCGTTCACGGTCAACACCGATGTCGCGGTGAGCCCGTGGAATGCCGACGCGCGCCTGCTGCGCATCGGGCTCGCCGGGTATGAAATGCCCGCGCAGGAACGCCCCGCCGCCAATCTCGTCTTCCTGCTCGATGTCTCGGGCTCGATGGGCAGCGCCGACAAGCTGCCGCTGGTCAAGACCGCGATGCGCCAGCTTGCCGGACAGCTGACCGAACGCGACCGCGTCTCGATCGTCGTTTACGCCGGCGCCGCGGGCCTCGTGCTCGAACCGACCAATGACGAACGCAAGATCAAGGACGCGCTGGACCAGCTCAATGCCGGCGGGTCGACCGCGGGCGGTGCGGGGATCGAACTCGCCTACCGCGTGGCCGAGGCCAACCGCATCGAGGGCGGCGTCAACCGCGTGATCCTGGCGACCGATGGCGATTTCAACGTCGGCACTTCGGATCGCGAGGCGCTGGTCGAATTGATCGAGAAGAAGCGCGAAAGCGGCGTCACGCTGTCGGTGCTCGGCTTCGGCCGCGGCAATCTCAACGATGCGATGATGGAACAGGTCGCCAACAACGGGAACGGCAATTATTCCTACATCGACAGCGCGCTGGAGGCGCGCAAGGTGCTCGGCGATGAAATGGGCGCGACGCTGTTCACCATCGCCAAGGACGTGAAGATCCAGGTCGAATTCAACCCGGCGGTTGTCAGCCAGTACCGCCTCGTCGGCTATGAAAACCGCGTGCTGCGCGAAGAGGATTTTGACAATGATGCGGTCGATGCGGGCGATATCGGCGCGGGTCATCAGGTCACCGCACTGTATGAAGTGATCCCCGCCGGCGGCGAAGGGTGGGGGCCCGCGCGGCGTTACGAGGACATGGTCGATGACCGCGCCCGCGAACTGGCGAGCGAGGCGGCCTATGTGAAGCTGCGCTACAAGCGGCCCGATGGCGATACCTCGCAGCTGCTGACCTACACCCTGCCCGCCTCCGCGCTTGCGACAAACGGGGTGCCGCGCGGCGATTTCGCCTTCGCCAGCGCGGTCGCCGCTTTCGGCCAGAAACTGCGCGGCAACCCGCTGCTGGCGAATTATGCCTATCCGCAGATCGCCGCGCTGGCCGGGCCGCAGCGCGATTTCTGGCGGCAGGAATTCCTCCAGCTGGTGATGACCGCCGAGGGTTTGGAATAACCGCGCGCACGGCGCTTGGCAGGGGGGGCGGCTGGCGGCTAAGAGCCAGCCCATGTCGATCCGTGCTCCCCTTGTCATGCTTGCCGGTGCCATGGCGACCGGCCTCGCCGGCTATGCACTGGCCGAGCCGATGGCGGCCGACTTCATCGACCGGCTCGAAACGCAGTCCGCCGCAGCGATAGCCGAAGCGGGCGGCACGGGGGTCACCGCACGTTTCGCCAGCGCCACCGGGTCGCTTTCGCGCCACCCGCTGCTGAGCGGCGGCGAGGATTTGGACGAGAGCGTCCGCACGCGCGTGGCGCGTGAAGTCTACGACATTCCCGGCGTCGGCGGTGTGACCTGGAGCGACGGGACGGTGCGCGCCGAGAGCGACGAGCCGACCTACCAGCCGCTGCATTGCCAGGAAGACGTCGAAGGGCTGCTGCGCACCCGTTCGATCCGGTTCGAGGAAGGCAGCAGCGCCTTGCTGCCGTCGAGCCGCAAGCTGCTCAACGAAGTTGCCGACGCGCTCCGGCCGTGCCTCGGCTCGATCATCGCGATCACCGGCCACACCGACAAGGCGGGCACCGAGCCCGGCAATCTGGCGCTGAGCATGGAACGCGCGCGCGTGGTGCGGCAGGCGCTGATCGAGCGCGGCATCCCGCGCGACGGGCTGCGCGCCAGCGGGGTCGGCTCCAGCCAGCCGGTCGAGGGGCTGGCCCCCAGCGACCCGGCCAACCGCCGCATCGAATTCTCGGTGATCCGCACCGAACCGCTCCGTCCCACCCCCGTCGACACGCCGGGAGCCCGCTGACATGCCGCTATGGTTCGAACTGGCCGCGCTGATGGTCGCCGCCTACGGCGCGGGGATCGGCATCGGCTGGGCGCTGTGGGGCCGCCACGACCAACAAGAGGACTAGACCATGAGCGAACTGCTCCAGACCTATTGGCCGCTGATCGTCGCCGCGCTGCTGCTCGGCCTGGTGATCGCATGGTACCTGTTCAACAGCTCGCGCAAGACCCGCGTCACCAGCACCAGCCGTGACGTGCTCGATGACGGCGCCGCCCCGGCGCAGCGCAACAAGGCGCTGATCGACAGCGCCCCGGCGGCGACCCCGATGCAGCCCGCGGCCGGCGTGCCGGCCGGCGGTGCCACGACGGAGCCGGCCGCCACTACCCCCGCCGCAACCCCAGCTCCGGCTCCGGCTCCGGCACCCGCATCAGCAGCGCCCGCAAGCGCATCGGCGGCGGCTGGCAGCGACGATCTGACCCGTATCAAGGGGCTGGGTCCGAAGCTGTCGGCCACGCTGCACGGCATGGGCGTGACCACATTCGCGCAGATCGCCGCGTGGGACGACGCCGAAATCGACCGCGTGGATGCGCAGATGGGCCGCTTCCAGGGCCGCATCCGGCGCGACGACTGGGTCGGCCAGGCGGCCATGCTCGCCGCTGGCGACGAAGCCGGTTTCGCCGACCGCTTCGGGAAACTCAGCTGACGCGACCGGGAACCGATTTCCGGCTGCGGTATTTGGTTACGTGGGTCCGCAGTCGAGGAGAGGTCAGATGAGTCGTCAATTACGAGTACTCGTCGCCGAAGACGAACTGATCGTCGGTTACGATCTGTGCGATACGGTGGCAGAAGCGGGCTACATGGTCGAAGGGCCGTATGACGATCTGTCGTCGGCCATGCTGGCCTACCAGAAGTCCAAACCCGATATCGCCATTCTCGACGTCCAGCTAGGCGATGGCATCGTCTATCCGCTGGCCGAACAGATGATGGCGGAAAACGTGCCGGTCATCTTCCATTCGGGTCAGCTGTCCCCCGCCGAGGTGGCGCTTCGCTTCCCACGGGCGCAGGCGCTGGCCAAGCCCTGCCCGCCGGCTGCCGTGATCGACTCGATTCAGCGCGCCGCCGCGCACGCCTGACCGCAGCGGGCGGGTTTCGCCCGCCATCGCCGGAACATTGCGCAGCGACGAACCATTCCTTGAACGAACGCAATATTCTCAAGGAAGGAAATGCCGATGTCGCTCCCCACAATGATCGCCGCACACCCGCAGGTCGAGGACGAGACCGAGGAACTGGTCACTGCCGCACGCCATGCAATGCTGTGTTCGCTGTTCTGCACCAGCTGCGCCGATGCCTGCGTGGCCGAGGACATGGACATGGCGCAGTGCATCCGCAACTGCCTCGACTGCGCCGATGTCTGCGCCGCGACCGCGCGGCTCGCCGTGCGCCGCACCGCGCAGAACATCGACGTGCTGCGCGCCCAGCTCGAAGCCTGCATCACCGCCTGCGAAACCTGCGCCGCCGAGTGCGAGAGCCATGACAATCCGCACTGCTCGCTGTGTGCCAAGATGTGCCGCGAATGCGCGGAAGATTGCCGCAAGGCGCTGCCGCTGGTGAAGTGACCTTCGCTGCCCGCGCGGGTCTTGCCCCGCGCGGGCAACCCTGCCAGTGGCTGGGGTGGAACAGAGGAGACCACATGGCCGCTATGGTGCCTTTCGCCTGGGACGATCCCTTCAACCTCGACGATCAGTTGACCGAGGACGAGCGGATGATCCGCGACGCTGCCCACGCCTTTGCGCAGGGCGAATTGCAACCGCGGGTGATCGAGAACTTCAGCAAGGAAGTCGACGACCCCGAACTCTTCCCGATGATGGGTGAGGCGGGCCTGCTGGGCGCCACCGTGCCGGAGGAATATGGCGGCGCGGGTGCCAGCTATGTCGCCTATGGCCTGATCGCGCGCGAGATCGAGCGCGTCGACAGCGGCTATCGTTCGATGGCCTCGGTCCAGTCGAGTCTCGTTATGTATCCGATCCTCGCCTATGGTTCGGAAGATCAGCGCAAGAAATACCTGCCCGGCCTTGCCAGCGGTAAGCTGATCGGCTGTTTCGGCCTGACCGAGCCTGATGCTGGCAGCGATCCCGGCGGGATGACAACCACCGCCAAGAAGGTCGATGGCGGCTATGTCATTTCCGGCTCCAAGACCTGGATTTCCAACGCCCCCTTCGCCGATGTCTTCGTGGTCTGGGCGAAGAGCGAGGCGCATGGCGGCGGCATCCGCGGCTTCGTGCTCGAAAAGGGCATGAAGGGGCTGTCCGCCCCCAAGATCGAAGGCAAGCTGAGCCTGCGCGCCTCGACCACCGGCATGATCGTGATGGACGAGGTCGAAGTGGGTGAAGACGCGCTGCTGCCCGAAGTGCAGGGCCTCAAGGGTCCGTTCGGCTGTCTCAACCGCGCGCGCTACGGCATCAGCTGGGGCGCGATGGGTGCGGCCGAGTTCTGCCTCCACGCAGCGCGCCAATACGGGCTCGACCGGCACCAGTTCGGCGTGCCGCTGGCGAGCAAGCAGCTCTACCAGCTCAAGCTCGCCGACATGATCACCGAGATCTCGCTCGGCCTGCAGAGCAGCCTGCGCGTCGGACGGCTGATGGACGAAGGCAAGTTCGCGCCCGAGATGATCAGCATCGTCAAGCGCAACAATGTCGGCAAGGCGCTCGATATCGCGCGCAAGTCGCGCGACATGCATGGCGGCAACGGCATTTCCGAAGAATACCAGGTGATCCGCCACATGGTAAATCTCGAGACGGTCAACACCTATGAAGGCACGCATGATGTCCATGCGCTGATCCTCGGCCGCGCAATAACGGGGATCGCGGCGTTTTGACCCCTCGCGTGCGAGCGATCCTGTCCTACAGCCCGGCCCTGTGCCACAGGGGCCCCATGCCCCGCACCCCGACCCGCCCCGTTTGCACCCGGCTCCGGCCGCGTGTGCAGGGGGCAGGTTTTTTCCGCCTGGACCGTGTAACATGCGGTCCATGTCGTGGACGCGCCTTCGGCCGTTCCAAGATCCGCGCGACATCGGGAGCCGCATCATGATCCGCCTTCACGGCTACTATCGCAGTTCGACCAGCTACCGCCTGCGCATCGCGCTGGAGCTGAAAGGGCTGGACTACGAATACGTGCCGGTGAACCTGCTCGAAAGCGAACAGAAAGGCGCCGCCTTCACCAGCCGCAACCCCTTTGGTTCGGTCCCGCTGCTCGAGGTCGACGGCAAGGACTATGTCCAGTCGATGGCGCAGCTCGAATGGCTCGACGAAGCCTATCCCGACGCGCCGCTGCTGCCCGGCAATGCCGGTGACCGCTATCTCGCCCGCGAACTGGCCCATGCCATCGCGACCGAGCTGCACGCCCCGCTCAACCTGCCGGTGCTCAAATATCTCGCCAAGGAATACGGCAAGTCGCAGGACGAGATCGGGATCTGGTACCGTCACTGGCTGGCGCGCACGCTCGACCCGCTAGAAGCGCGGTTGGCGCAGCTCGGCAGCGGCAACTTCCTGTTCGAGCGGCCCGGCCTGTTCGAGGTCTGCCTGTTGCCGCAGGTGTACAACGCCCAGCGTTTTGGCTTCGACTTTGCCGACAAGCCCCACATCACCCGGATCGAAACCGCCTGTCTCGCGCTGCCCGCGTTCCAGCGCGCGCATCCGGACAACCAACCCGACAATCCCGAGAGGATACAACCGACATGAAGCTCGCAACACTCAAGGACGGCACGCGCGACGGCAAGCTCGTGGTCGTCTCCAAGGACCTCACCCGTTACTGCGCGGCGGACAACATCGCGCCGACGCTGCAAGCCGCGCTCGACGATTGGGCCGAAGTCGCGCCCAAGCTCGAAGCGCTGTACACCGATGTCGAACATGAGGCGGTGCCGTGCGAGCGGTTCCACGAACGCGAAGCGCATTCGCCGCTGCCGCGCGCCTATCAGTGGGCCGATGGCTCGGCCTATATCAACCACGTCGAATTGGTCCGCAAGGCGCGCGGCGCCGAGGTGCCCGAGAGCTTCTATCACGATCCGCTGATGTACCAGGGCGGCAGCGACAACTTCCTCGCGCCGCGCGACGATATCCCGCTGGGCGACACCAAGTGGGGCTGCGACATGGAAGGCGAGATCGCGGTGATCACCGACGACGTGCCGATGGGCGTGTCGAAGGACGACGCAGCGGATCACATCAAGCTGGTGATGCTGGTCAACGACGTCAGCTTGCGCGGCCTGATCCCGGGCGAACTGGCGAAGGGCTTCGGCTTCTTCCAGTCCAAGCCCGCCAGCGCGTTCAGCCCCGTAGCGGTGACGCCCGACGAACTGGGCGAAGCATGGCAGGGCAGCGTCATCCACCTGCCGCTGATGGTCGATTACAACGGCCAGCCCTTCGGCCGCGCCAATGCCGGCGTCGATGCCACCTTCAGCCTCGCCGAACTGGTTGCGCATGCCGCCAGGACGCGCGACCTGGGTGCAGGCACGATCATCGGCTCGGGCACCGTCTCCAACCAGGGCCCCGACGGCAACCCGGGCAAGCCGGTGGCCGAAGGCGGTCTCGGTTACAGCTGCATTGCCGAAATCCGCATGATCGAAACCATCGCCAAGGGTGAAGCGAGCACGCGCTTCATGGTCCCCGGCGACAGCGTCCGCGTCGAGATGAAGGACGCCGACGGCCACTCGATCTTCGGGGCGATCGAACAGACGGTGGTGGAGGCCTGACGGGCCCCAGCTGACCGAAAACCGCATCATGTCCGCCCCCCCGACCCGCGGGCATCGCTGGCGCCTCGCGCTCGCCCTCATCGTGGGCGGTGTGCTGGCGTTGGCGCTGCTCCTGACCAGTTCCGAACCGGCCGTACCGGATAGCCGGCATGCCACCGCAGAGCAGGTCGCGGCCGCGCGCGCGCTCGTCAATCAGGCGCGGCAAAGCCGGGCGACGGGGGAGCCGGTTGAACTCACGCTCGCCGAAGCAGAACTGGCCGCGACCTCGGCGATGGTAACGCAGGGCTTTGCGCCCAACCGCTTCGACGCGCGCGTCGAGGATGGCGTGCTCACGCTGACCGGCAGCCGGCCCATGCTCTTCCGCTGGATCAACATCCGCGCGCAGGCGTCGGGGGCCAGCGAGGGGCTGCCGACCTTCGCCGTGAAGATCGGCGCGCTGCCCCTGCCCGACTGGTTCTCGCAATGGGGACTGGCGCTGATCCAGCGCCGGATGGCCGCGCAGGGCGGCACCCTCCCGCCGATCGACACGATCGTGCGCAGCATGCGGATCGGGCCCGACAGCGTCACCGCGCGGGTCCTCATGCCGCAGGGCAGCCTGCTCGCGCATGCCCGGACAACCGGCGTTCCCGCGGTCGACGAAGACATGGTGGGCACCATCTACTGCGCGCTCGCCGAACGGCAGCGCGGCGAGCCTGCCCCGCTGCTGGCGCAGCAACTGCGCCGCGCGCTCGCGGCTTCGCAGCCCAGCCCCGAAGGGCATTCCGCCGCGCTCGTTGCGCTTGCGCTGTTCTCGCTCGGGCCCGAGGCGGCCGAACTGTTCGGCGGTGTCGACGGCACGATCGGCACCTGCGCGGCCCGGCCGGTCGCGCTGACGCTGCAGGGCCGCGCGGACTGGGCGAAACACTGGGCGCTGTCGGCAGCGCTCGAGACCACCACCGGCAGCAGCATCAGCGCGGCGATCGGTGAATGGAAGGAACTGGCCGACAGCCTGGAAAGCGATCCGCTGCTGGCTCCCAAGGACCCGAGCGGCTTCTCCTTCGTCGATCTCGCCAGCGACCGATCGGGGATCAAGATCGCGCGGCGCCTGACCGATCCGGAGCGGATGGAAGACACGCGTGCGGCCTTGCTGGGCGCGCAGGACGAAGACCTGCTGCCCGCAGCGGCGCTCGCGCTCCGCGACGGGCTGACCGATGCCGAATTCGCCGCGCGCTACGGCGCGACCGACGATCCGCGCTATGAACGCAAGGTCGCCAGCATCGACGCGATGCTCCGCCGCGGCGGGATCGACTGAAGCAGCCGGTCTCCGCCGCGCCGGAGGATGCGATCACATCGAACGGGCGATGACCATCTTCATGACTTCGTTCGAGCCGCCGAAGATCCGCGTGATGCGGCTGTCGCGGAACATGCGTGCGATCGGGTAATCGTTGATGAAGCCCGCGCCGCCGTGGAACTGCAGGCACTTGTCGACCACTTCGCCCTGCAGTTCGGTGACCATGTACTTGGCCATGCACGCGGTCGGCACGTCGAGTTCGCCCTTGAGGTGCTTGGCGATGCAATCGTTGACGAACACCCGCGCCGCAGTGCCGCGCGCGTTGAGGTCGGCGAGCACGAACTGCGTGTTCTGGAAGTCCCAGATCGTCTGGCCGAACGCCTTGCGGTTCTTGACGAAGTCCATGGTGACTTCGAGCGCCTTCTCGATCCCGGTCATCGCGCCCATGGCGATGATCAGCCGTTCCTGCGGCAGCTCCCCCATCAGCTGGTAGAAGCCCTTGCCTTCCTCGCCGCCGAGCACGTTCTCTGCCGGCACGAAGACATCGTCGAAGAACAGTTCGGAGGTATCCGCCGCGTCCATCCCGACCTTGTCGAGCTTCTTACCGCGCTGGAAGCCTTCGGCGCCCTCGGTCTCGAGCAGCATCAGCGAGATGCCCTTGGCGCGCTCGTTCGGATCGGTCTTGGCGACGACGATGATGAAGTCCGCCGTCTGGCCGTTCGAGATATAGGTCTTGGCCCCGTTGATGCGGTAACCGTTGCCGTCCTTGAGCGCAGTGGTGGTGATGCTCTGCAGGTCGGAGCCGACCCCCGGTTCGGTCATGGCAATGGCGCTGACCAGTTCGCCCGTGACGAGCTTGGGCAGGTACTTCTTCTTCTGCTCCTCGGTCCCGTGACGCACCAGATAGGGCAGGATGACCGTGTTGTGCAGGCTGGCGGCGAAGCCCTCGACGCCGTGCTTCGCCTGCTGGTCGATCACCACCATGTCATGCCGGAAATCGCCGCCGTGGCCGCCGTATTCCTCGGGCACGGAGACGCCCAGCAGGCCGGCCTCGCCCGCCTCGTTCCAGAACTCGCGTTCGACCTGGCCGTCCTCGCGCCATTTGAGCACGCGCTTTTCCGGCGCATGCTGCTGGTAGAACTTGCCCACGGCATCGGCGAAGATGGAGATCTCCTCGTCTTCCATGAACTCGGGCTGGGGTACGTTGATTGCTGGCATCTCTCGGATCCTCTCGAATGTTCTTGTGACGCGCCGAAGGGTCTTACTTGCCCTTCCAGTTCGGCGCGCGTTTCTCGGCGAAGGCGGCGGCGCCTTCACGGGCGTCTTCGGACACGAAGACGGGAGCGATAAGCTGGGTCTGGCGCTTGTAGCGTTCGTCCATCGGCCAGCCGCGCGATTGCTTGATCACCTGCTTCGACACCTTCACCGCCAGCGGGCCGTTGGCGACGATCCGCGCGGCGAGTTCCTTGGCCCCGGCCAGCGCATCGCCATCGGTCACGCGGTTGATGAGGCCCAGCTCATAGGCGCGCGGTGCGTCGATGAAATCGCCGGTCAGCGCCAGCTCCATGGCGATCCGTTCGGGGATCTGGTCGGGCAGCATCATCACGCCGCCGGCTGCAGCGACAAGACCGCGCTTCACTTCGGGGATGCCGAACTTGGCCGCGGCGCTGGCGACCACCAGGTCGCAGGCGATCATCAATTCGAGCCCGCCAGCCAAGGCATAGCCTTCGACTGCGGCGATGAGCGGCTTTTCGGGCGGCTGCTGCACCACGCCGCCGAAACCGCGCCCTTCGACGCTGGGCGATTCGCCGCGCAGGAAACCCTTGAGATCCATGCCCGAACAGAAGGTCCCGCCCGCGCCGGTCAGGATGCCGACGCGCAGATTGTCGTCGCTGTCGAGCCGGTCCATCGCCGCGGCGATCCCCTCGGCCGCGGCCTTGGTCATCGCGTTCTTGGCATCGGGCCGGTTGATGGTGACGACGAGGATGCCGTCTTCTTCGCTCGTCAGAACTTCCTCGGACATAGCCGCTCTCTCCCATTTCAAATCGAAACTTGTCTTGCGCCCTTGCTGCGCGACGTTTACGCAAACGTCAACCGGCATTCGCCGCATAAAAAGACAAAACGAGAGGAGTCAGAAGCCATGGCCGAAGCCTATATCATCGACGCTGTCCGCACCCCGCGCGGGATCGGCAAGCAGGGCAAGGGCGCGCTCGCGCACATGCACCCGCAGCACCTCGCGGCCACCTGTCTCACCGCGATCAAGGATCGCAACGATCTCGATACCTCGACGGTCGACGACGTGATCTGGTCGGTCAGCACGCAGGACGGCATGCAGGCGGGCGACCTGGGCCGCATGGCCGCGCTCGATGCAGGCTATGACGTTACGTCCAGCGGCACCACGCTCGACCGGTTCTGCGGCGGCGGCATCACCAGCGTGGCGCTGGCTGCGGCACAGGTGATGAGCGGGATGGAAGACTGCGTCGTCGCCGGCGGCACCGAAATGATGAGCCTCACCGCTCAGATGACCAAGGACAAGATGGCCGCAGGGCTCAAGCCGCCGATGATGGGCAGCCATAACGAGCGCCTGATGCGGTCGCACCCGCAGAGCCACCAGGGCGTCTGCGGCGACGCGATTGCCACGATCGAAGGCTTCACCCGCGAGGAGCTCGACGAAGTCGGCTATCGCAGCCAGCAGCGCGCCGCCAAGGCGATCGCGGAAGGCCGTTTCGACAAGTCGGTCGTCCCGGTGAAGGACGACGAGGGCAATGTCGTGCTCGACAAGGAGGAATATCCGCGCCCGCAGACCACGCGCGAAGGCCTGGCCGAACTCGAACCCGCCTTTGCCAAGATTGCCAATGTCCCGCTCGACAAGAGCGGCACCACCTTCGCCGGGCTGGTGAATGCAAAGTACCCCGATGTCGAAATCAAGCACTTCCACCACGCCGGCAACAGCTCGGGCGTGGTCGATGGCGCCGCCGCGGTGCTGGTCGCCAGCAAGGACTATGCGCAGAAGCACGGGCTCAAGCCCCGGGCGCGCATCGTTGCGACGGCCAATATGGGCGATGATCCGACGCTGATGCTGAATGCCCCCGTACCCGCGGCGAAAAAGGTGCTCGCCAAGGCCGGACTTACCACCGACGATATCGACCTGTTCGAAATCAACGAGGCTTTCGCCGTCGTCGCCGCGAAATTCGTCAAGGATCTCGGGCTCGACTGGGACAAGGTCAACGTCAACGGCGGCTCGATCGCGCTGGGCCACCCGATCGGTGCCACCGGGTCGATCCTCATCGGGACGATGGTCGACGAACTCGAACGCCAGAACAAGCGTTACGGCCTCGTCACCATGTGCGCTGCGGGCGGGATGGCCCCCGCGATCATCGTCGAGCGGGTGGACGATTTCGTCGACTGATACGCCATAAGCATGCGCGCCCTCGCCTATGTCCGCGAAAGCGGCTAGAGGGCGCGCCATGCACTTTCTCGACCAAGCCAAGATCTTCCTGAAATCCGGCGCAGGCGGCCCCGGCGCGGTCAGCTTCCGCCGCGAAAAATATATCGAGTACGGCGGTCCCGACGGCGGCAATGGCGGCAAGGGCGGCGACATCGTGTTCGAAGCCGTCCAGGGCCTCAACACGCTCATCGACTTCCGCTACGCCCAGCATTTCAAGGCCAAGCGCGGCAATCACGGCCAGGGCAAGGACCGGACCGGGGCCGGCGCACCCGACCTCGTCGTCAAGGTTCCGCTCGGCACCCAGGTGCTCAGCGAGGACAAGGAAGAGGTGCTCGCCGATTTCACCGAGGTCGGCCAACGGCTCGTGTTCCTCGAAGGCGGCATGGGCGGCCGCGGCAATGCCAGCTACAAATCCAGCACCAATCGCGCACCGCGCCAGCACCAGCCCGGCGAACCGGGCGAGGAAATGTGGGTCTGGCTGCGGCTCAAGCTGCTGGCCGACGTCGGCCTGCTCGGCCTGCCCAATGCGGGCAAGAGCACCTTCATCAACCAGGTATCCAATGCCAAGGCCAAGGTCGGCCATTACGCCTTCACCACGCTGGTCCCCAAGCTGGGCGTGGTGACGCACAAGGGCCGTGAATTCGTGCTTGCGGATATCCCGGGCCTGATCGAAGGCGCCGCCGAAGGCGCGGGGATCGGCGACCGCTTCCTCGGCCATATCGAACGCTGCCGCGTCCTGATCCACCTGATCGACATTTCGGGCGACGATCCGGCCGAAGCCTATCGCACGGTCAATGCCGAACTCGAAGCCTATGGCAGCGAACTGGCGGACAAGCCGCAGGTGGTGGCGCTGAACAAGCTCGATCTCGCCGACCAGGAACTGGGCGAAGCCTTCGCCGAGGAACTGCTGGCCGCGGGGGCGGACAAGGTTTTTCCCATCTCGGGTGCGACCGGCGCCGGGACCGGCGAACTGCTCGATGCCCTGCTCGGCTACCTGCCCGATCACACCTCGACCGAGACGAAGACCGTCGAAGTCGAGGATTCGTCCGACGACAGCAATCCGGAATGGTCGCCGATCTGACCGTGAAGGCACGGTAACAGCGCGGCAAGGCAAGACGGCTTCCGCGCGCCGCCCGCAGCCGCTAGTCCCCTGCTGATGGACATCGCCGCCCTTTCCGACCTGCGCCAGGCGCGCCGCCTTGTCATCAAGGTCGGCTCTGCCCTGCTGGTCGACAAGGGACGCGCGCGGACCGCATGGCTTGCCTCGCTTGCGGCGGAAATCGCCGAGTTGCGGCAGACTTGCGAAGTCCTGCTCGTTTCATCGGGGGCGATCGCGCTGGGCGCCGCCCGGCTCGGCCTGCCTCACGGCGGCCGCGGCAGCCTCGCCGACGCGCAGGCCGCGGCATCGGTCGGGCAGGTGGAACTCGCCCGCCTGTGGTCCGATGCGCTCGGCGCACAGGATATCACTGCCGCGCAAATGCTCGTCACGCTCGGCGATCTCGAGGACCGGCGCCGCTATCTCAATGTTTCCGCCACGCTCGGACGCCTGCTGGCCGCGGGCGCGGTACCGGTGGTGAACGAGAACGACAGCGTGGCGACCGAGGAAATCCGCTTCGGCGACAATGACCGGCTGGCCGCGCGCATCGCGCAAGCGGCGGGCGCGGATGCGGTGCTGCTGCTGTCCGACGTCGACGGGTTGTTCGACCGTGATCCGCGTGAGCCCGGCGCGCGGCGGATCGCGCGCGTGGACGGGGTTTCGCCCGAGATCATGGCAATGGCCACTGCCGATTCCGGCTCGGGCCTAGGTTCGGGTGGCATGCGCGCCAAATTGCAGGCCGCACGCATCGCGGAACGCGCGGGCATCGCGCTGGCGATCATCAACGGCACCCGGCCCGCACCCTTCGCGGCCGCGTTGGCGCAGGACAGCGGCACCGTGTTCGTGCCGCAGTCGGGCGCGTCAGCACGGAAGGCCTGGCTCGGCGGACGGCTGGCCCCGGCAGGCAGCGTGACGGTCGATCAGGGGTGCATGGCCGCGCTCGATAACGGAGCAAGCGTCCTGGCCGCTGGCGTTACCGCGGTGGAGGGAGATTTCGTCCGCGGCGATCTCGTCGCAGTGCACGGCCCCGGAGGCGAACGGCTTGGTCAGGGACTGGTCGAATATGCCGCTGCCGAATGCCGCGCGATCATGGGTCTCCGGGAAGACCAGCAGGCACGCACGCTCGGCTATGCCCCGCGCGCCGCCGTCGTCCACCGCGATCACATGGTACGCCTATGACGATCGCACTGACCGGTGCCACCGGCTTCGTCGGCCAGGCCGTGCTCGACCAGGCGGCGCAGTCTGACGAGACCGTGCGCGCGTTGACCCGCCGCGCCCAGGCGCCGCGCGCCAATGTCGAATGGGTTGGTGGCGATTTGTCCGATACCGCCGCGCTGGCTGCATTGTGCGAGCCTTGCGATGCGATCGTCCACGTGGCGGGCCTGACCAATGCGCCCGATCCCGCGGCGTTCGAGGAGGCCAATGTCGGCGGCACCGCAAGACTGATCGCCGCTGCCAAGCACAGCCGCGCCAAGCGGTTCGTTTTCGTTTCCTCGCTCTCGGCGCGCGAGCCCGGACTGTCGGCCTATGGCGCCTCGAAAGCGCGAGCGGAAAAGCTGGTCGAGGCCAGCGGGCTCGACTGGACGATCGTGCGTCCGCCGGGCGTCTACGGTCCGCGCGACGTCGATTATTTCGAGATGTTCCGCAGCGCACGGTTCGGCTTTGTCCCGCTGCCGCCCGGCGGCGCGAGTTCGATCATTCATGTCACCGATCTGGCGCGGTTGCTGCTGGCGCTGGTCGATGCCCCGCCCGCGCTGGTGCGCCGCCGCGTTTTCGAACCCGACGATGCGCGCGAAGGCGGCTGGTCGCACAAGGAACTGGCGCGTGCGATCGGCAAGGCGGTGGGGCGGCCGGTCTTCGCGCCGCACCTGCCCCGAAGCGTGCTGGATGCGGCCGCGAAAGTCGACCGGATGGTGCGCGGCGACAAGGCCCGGCTTACCGCCGACAGGGTGGGTTATATGACGCATCCCAACTGGGTCGCGCGGTCGGCGATGAAAGTGCCCGAAGCCGTCTGGTCACCCAGCGTAAGCGGTGAAGAAGGCCTCGCCGCCACAGCGCGGTGGTATCGCGACAACGGCTGGCTCTGAAGCTCTGGACATTTGCGCGCGATTGCTCGAAAGGGCGCGCTTTGCGGGCGCCGGCTTAGCTCAGTTGGTAGAGCAGTTGATTTGTAATCATCAGGCCGGGGGTTCGAATCCTCCAGCCGGCACCAGCACCGCCCACCGGATCAGAGGAAGGGTTCCTCGCCCGGCTTGTGGATCCCGCATTCGACCTTGTCCCAGCCCGACCAGCGGCCCGCGCGCGGGTCTTCGCCCTCGCCGACCTGGCGCGTGCACGGCGAGCAGCCGATGCTGGGAAAGCCGCGATCGACCAGCGGATGGCGCGGCAGGTCATGCGTCTCGAAATAGGCCGCGATGTCCTCTGCCGACCAGTCGATCAGCGGGTTGATCTTGAGCCGGCCCTGCACATCGGCCGAATCCACTTCGAAGCGCGGCAGATTGGCGCGCGTCGCCGACTGGAACGCCTTGCGTCCGGTGAAGCTGGCATCGAAATTGGCGAGCGCCTTTTCCAGCGGCTTGACCTTGCGCAGTTCGCAGCAGCCATCGGGATCGTACGACCAGCGCAGCCCGGTATCGTCGCGCGTCTGCAGATCGGCGATCTCGGGATAGAGATCGACGCGGTTGAGCCCGAGCCGCTCGGTCAGCTCGTCACGGTAGGCGAGCGTTTCGGGGAAATGCTTGCCGGTATCGAGGAACAGCACGGGCACGGTCGAATCGACCTGCGCGATCAGATGCAGCAGAACCGCGCTCTCGGCCCCGAAGCTCGACACCACGGCGGTATCGCCGACCAGGTTTCCCTCGATCACCGCGCGCAGCCATTCCTCGGTCTCGGTCCCGCGGAACATGCGGTTGAGACGAATCGCATCCTGCTCGGTGAAACGGGGACCCACGTCGATCCGGTCGATGGCGCGCAGACGGTTCATGGGTGCCGCTTGGTCCAGATCGGGGTGCGGTCGTCCGCCGCGTTCTGGTACACTTCTGGCCATCGCTCGAAAGCGGCCTTCACATCGTCCATGTCGAATTGCTGATCGGGCTCGAACGCATCGAAGCCGCAGCGGCGCATATAGGCCAGCTGGTCGACCAGCACGTCGCCCACTGCGCGCAATTCGCCCTCGTAGCCCGCCTCGCGCAGCATCCGTGCCGAGGAGTAACCGCGGCCGTCGCCAAATGCGGGGAAGTTGACCTCGACCAGCGCCAGCCGCTGGAGATGCGGCAGCAATTCACGCGTGTCGTCGCCTGGTTCGATACGCACGGCCTGCGCATTCGACTGGTCGACGAAAGCGTCCACCGTCACGGCGGGATGGTCGACCGGTTGGTCGTCGCGATAGCGTAGCGTCTCAGCCATAGAGCGCCTCCTTGAAGGGGTTCATGCCGATGCGGCGGTACGTATCGAGAAAGCGTTCGCCGTCCTGGCGTTCGCGTTCGAAGACGGTGGTCACGGTTTCGACTGCATCGACGATGCCGTCTTCGCTGAAACCGGGACCGGTGATCTTGGCCAGGCTGGCATCCTGCGCCTCGCTGCCGCCGAGCAGGAGCTGGTAGTTCTCCACCCCCTTACGGTCGACGCCGAGGATGCCGATGTGGCCCGCATGGTGATGCCCGCAGGCATTTATGCAGCCCGAAATCTTGAGCTTGAGTTCGCCCAGCGTCCCGGTCTTGCCATTGGCGGCGAAGCGTTCGGATATGCGCTGCGCGATCGGGATCGACCGGGCATTGGCGAGGCTGCAATAGTCGAGCCCCGGGCAGGCGATGATGTCCTCGACCGTATCGAGGTTCGGGCTGCCCAGCCCCGCTTCGTCGAGCGCTGTCCACAGCGCGTGCAGATCGGCCTTGCGGACATGCGGCAGCACGATGTTCTGCGTATGCATCACACGCAGTTCGTCGAAGCTGTAATCCTTCGCCAGATCGGCCATCAGGCGCATCTGTTCGGCGGTCGCATCGCCGGGGATGCCGCCCACCGGCTTGAGGCTGATCACCGCCGAGACATAGCCCGCTTCCTTGTGCGCGACCGTGTTGCGGTCGACCCATACGGCGAAATCGGGGTCGCTGCGGTCGATCTCCTCGCTTGCGCCGGCTTCGAACAGTGGGTCCTCGAAATAGGTCCGGATCCGTTCGAGCTCGGCGAAGGGCGGTTCGACGCCTTCTTCCAGCAGGTGGGCGTATTCCGCCTCGACCTGGCGCGTGTATTCTTCCGCGCCCATCTCGTGGACGAGGATCTTGATCCGCGCCTTGTACTTGTTGTCGCGGCGGCCATAGCGGTTGTAGACCCGCAGGCACGCCTCGGCATAGGTGACCAGCCGGTCGAGCGGGACGAAGCGGTTGATGCACGGCGCGATCATCGGCGTGCGTCCCATGCCGCCGCCGACGTAGAAGGCAGCGCCCAGTTCACCCGCATCGTTCTCGACGATCTGGATACCGATATCGTGCAAGCGCATCGCGGCGCGGTCGGTGTCGCTGGCGATCACCGCGATCTTGAACTTGCGCGGCAGATAGCTGAATTCGGGATGGAAGCTCGACCACTGGCGCAGCAGCTCGGCATAGGGCCGCGGATCGACCACCTCGTCCGCAGTAGCGCCCGCAAAGTGATCCGAGCTGATATTGCGGATGCAATTGCCGCTGGTCTGGATGGCGTGCATTTCGACCTTGGCCAGATCGGCCAGGATATCGCCGGCATCCTCCAGCTTGATCCAGTTGTACTGGATGTTCTGCCGCGTGGTGAAATGGCCGTAACCGCGATCATACTTGTCCGCGATATCGGCCAGCGCGTGCATCTGCTGGCTGTTCAGAGTGCCATAGGGGATCGCCACCCGCAGCATGTAGGCGTGGAGCTGCAGATAGAGCCCGTTCATCAGCCGGAGCGGCTTGAACTGGTCTTCGGTCAGCTTGCCTTCGAGACGGCGGCGCGCCTGGTCGCGGAATTCCTCCACGCGGGCATCGACCATCGCCTGGTCGTATTGGTCGTATTTGTACATCAGATCACCCAGTTACCGATTTCGGGATCAGCAGGCTTGAGGGTCAGGTCGGGACGGACGGTCGGGCCAAGCGCACGAACGCGCTCCTTGATATGCGACGGCCGGGGGCTGCCATCCTGCAGTTCGGCGTCCACTGCATAAGGCGAATTGACGCGCCGAGCGGCCTCTTCGCGGCGCGCGATCTCGTCTTCGCTACCTGCCACATCGGCCGCATCCTCGACGTGGATCGACCAGTCGCTGCCGGTCCACCAGGTCACCGCGCCGGTCTTCAAATCGTTTCCGGTAAGCAATCTCATCGTGCCGCCTCCTGCGCGGCAACCGCCAGGGCGACATCGTCGCGCGCGGTCACTTCACCAATCACGATCAGCGCAGGGCTGACCACCTTTTCATGTTCCACCAGATCGGGCAGCCCGGCGAGCAGGCCGCGCAGCACGCGCATGTCGGGGCGCGTGCCGTTCTCGATCACCGCCACCGGCATGTCGGGCGACAGCCCGTCTTCCATCAGTTTCTCGGCGATCTGCGGCGCGGTCTTCACGCCCATGTAGATCACCAGCGTCCGGCCCTTGCCGGCAAGCCCCGCCCAGTCCTGGTCCTTCAGACCCTTGCACTGGCCGGCCACGAAGCTGACAATGCTCGACGCGTCGCGATGCGTCAGCGCGATCTGTGCCGCCGCCGCGGCCCCGTTGGCCGCGCTGATCCCGGGCACCACCTCCACCGCAACGCCGGCAGCGCGGGCGACTTCGGCTTCCTCGCCGCCGCGGCCGAACACGAACGGGTCCCCGCCCTTGAGCCGCACGATGTCCTGGCCCGAACGGGCCACGCGGACCAGCAGTTCGCTGATCTCTTCCTGCGGCAAGGTGTGATGCGAACGGCGCTTGGCCACGCTGATCAGCTGCGCATCGCCGCGCGCAAGTGCAAGGATCGCAGGGTCGACCAGTCCGTCATGGACGATCACCCGCGCTCTCTCGATCAGCCGCGCAGCGCGCAGCGTCAGGAGATCGGGATCGCCCGGTCCCGCGCCGACGAGATAGATGGTTCCGGTCTGTGCCATGTTTGCAAGATGCGAGGGGCACGGCCGTTGCGCCAATCAGAATGCGTGTCCGGCTAGGAAGGCGAGATTTGAAACCGACGCTGTGCGCGCGGCAACCTATTCTTTCGCGCTGCCCGCAGGCTTGCGCCCCTGCACCATGAGCTCGGCCAGCCGCTCAAGCTGGTCGCTGCCGCGAATATGCAGGTCGCGTTGCGGGAACGGGATCTCGATGCCGTTGTCCTTGAACAGCCACCACAGCTTCTTGAGCACCGCGCTGCGCACGTTGCCGACCCCGTCCTCGGGGTCGGTAATCCAGCAATGGATCACGAAATTGACCGAGCTGTCGCCATATTCGCTCATCCAGACCGTCGGCGGCGGCGCGCTCAGCACCCGGTCGCAGGACTTCGCCGCCTCGAGCATCAGTTCCTCGGCCAGCTTCATGTCGGCTTCGTAACTCACCCCGACCGGCACCTGCATCCGCACGTTCTTGGACGAATAGGACCAGTTCTCGACCTGGTTGATCATCAGGTTTTCGTTCGGAATCAGATATTCGCGCTGGTCGCGCGTGGTCACCGAGACCGCGCGGATGCCGATCTTGCGAATCTGGCCGAAGCTCTCGTTGCCCGCCAGATCGGCCACCGCAATCACATCGCCCGGCTTGATCGACCGGTCCATCAGCAGGATGATCCCTGCGATCAGATTGCCGAAGGTCTTCTGCAGGCCGAAACCGATCGCCAGACCGAAGGCGCCCGAAAACACCGCCAGTGCGGTCAGATCGATCCCGAGCAGGTCGATTCCGAGGAAGAAGGCGGCGGCCCAGACGATGATCGTGATCACCTTCTCGACCAGCAATTGCTGCGCCTCGTCGAGCCGGGTCATGCGGCGGACCAGGCGCCGGCTCATCCGGCTGGCAAACCATGCAAGGAACAGGATGCCTACGATCACCGCGGCAACGACCAGCACGTCGAACAGCGAGATGCGGAAATCGCCGAACGACAGCGCCACGGTATCGACCGTGTCGATGACCGAGCCGACAGTCTCGCTCTGCGAACTCAGCGCTTCCTTGGCGCCTTCGGCCGCGGCGACCGAGCTTTCCTCGACCACCGGCTCGGCCAGGTTCCATGCCTGTTCGACCGCAGGTGTCGCAGCGGTCGGTTCGGCGGCGGGAGGGGTTTCGCCTTGCACGTCTATCCTTCGTTAAGCGCCGCGAAACCGCGGTCGAGATCGGCGATCAGATCGGCGGGGTCTTCCAGCCCGATCGACAGCCGTATGCCATGGCGGTCCGCTTCCCTCCAGCCCGGCTTGGGCCAGGGCATCGCAGAACGCACCGGTTCGACGTCGAACGGCAGGGCGAGGCTTTCGAACCCGCCCCAGCTGTAACCGATGCCGAACAGTTCCAGCCGATCGACCAGCCGGCACCGCGCGGCATCGTCCCCGCCCTTGAGCACGAAACTGAACAGACCGCAGCCGCCGGTAAAATCGCGTTGCCAGATGTCGTGGCCGGGCGCACCGGGAAGCAGGGGCGACAGCACATGCGCCACCTCGCCGCGCGCATCGAGCCATTCGGCGATCGCCAGCGCGGTCGCGGTCTGGCGCTCGAGACGCACGCCCATCGTCCTCAGCCCGCGCAGCACCAGCGCGGCATCGTCAGGCGACACGACATGGCCCAGCCGTTGCGCACCAAGCCGCAGACGGCGATACCAGCGCTCGCCCGCGCTGGCGGCACCCATCATGACGTCCGAATGGCCGCCGACATGCTTGGTCAGCGCGGTGATGGCGATATCGCAGCCATGCTCGAGAGCGGGAAATCCGAGCGCGGTGGCCCAGGTGTTGTCGATCAGGCTGACGGCTCCCCTTTCGCGCGCGATGGCCGCCAGCGCGGGAATATCGCAGACCTCCATCGTGAGGCTACCCGGCACTTCCAGCATGACCGCGCGCGTGCGGTCGCAGAATGCCCCGGCAAAGGCTTCATGGTCGAGCGGATCGAAGAAGCGGTGCTCGATACCGAGATCCTTCAGCAGGCCCGTGGCCGCGCTGCGCGTGGGATCATAGGCATTATCCGCCACCAGCAGCACATCGCCGCTGCGCAGGACCGTGAGCAACGCGCCGACCAGCGCGGCGAGACCGCTGGGATAGAGGACGGTGCCGGCGGCCCCCGGCTCGAGCGCGGTAAGCGCTTCGGAGAGCGCCCATTGCGTGGGCGATCCGCGGCGGCCGTAAAAGAACTGCCCATCGCGGTTGTCGCTCTTGCGCGCGCGCAATGCGGCGCAGTCGGGGTAGAGATGCGTGCTCGCGCGCCACACGGGCGGGTTGACCACATCGCTGGCGAAATCGCCCGATCGCCCGCTGGTCACCAGCCGTGTCGCCGCGCGATGGGTGCTGTCATCTACCCCTGCCATGTCTATCGCCCGCTCCCCGCCTGCTTGGGCGTTTGCGGATCCTCCCCCCATTCCAGCCAGCTGCCATCGTATAGCGCGGTATCGTCCTTGCCCGCGAGGTGAAGCCCGAAGGACAGCACCGCTGCGGTCATGCCGCTGTTGCAGCTCGTGACGACCGGACGGTCAAGATCGATGCCGGCGCTTTGGAAAAGACCAGCGATTTCCGCTGGCGTACGATAGGTGCCCGCTTCGGTCAGTAACTGCGTGAAATGCACGTTCGCGGCGCCCGGGATATGGCCCCGCGATCCGCTTCCTTCTTCGCCGGCAAAGCGCGCCGCGTCGCGCGCATCGACCACCTGTTCGGCCGCGCTGGCGCAGTTGGCGAGGATATCCTCTTTGCTGCGCACGCCGGCAGCACGCTTGGGCACCGGGAAATCGACCGGGCTGCCGGAAACCCCGCCGCTTTCGAGCGCGCGCCCCTCGGCGGTCCACTTGGCCAACCCGCCATCGAGGATCGCCACTTGAGCGAAGCCGTACAGCCGGAAGATGTACCACGCGCGGGCCGCGCTGCGGATCGGGCTGTCGTCATACAGCACGACCCGGTACGACGGTGCCACCCCGAGCTGCCCCAGCCGCGCCGCGAATTGTTCGGGACTTGGCAGGGCCTTGGGTACCGGCGAACCGGGATCGACGAAGCTGACAAGGTCGAGAAACCGCGCGCCGGGCACATGCGCCGCCGCGAAATCCTGCGCCGCCTGGCGCGGACTGTCGGGCAGATGCATCGACGCATCGAGAACCACGAGGTCCGCAGCGCCGAGCTGGTCGGCAAGCCATTGGGTCGAAACGAGACTGTCCATCGCCAACCGGGTAGCGCGGCGGCCCGGCGAAGTCGAGTTAGGCGAGCTCGCGCTGCGCGACCGGGCTATAGCTGCGCGGCCCTTCGTCGAGCCGGATGGGCTGCACGCGGCTGCTGCCGGGCGCGGTCTGTCCGACGACGAAGGTCCGCAACAACGCATCCCCGCCGCGCGCCGAGATACGCATGCGCAGCAAGGGGACCAGCAACGGATGCCGTCCCTGCCGGATCACCTGCGCCTGTGCGAGCGCAAGCTGCACCTGTCCGTCGAGCGTGATGCTCTGCCCGGGCGCCAGCCGCGGGACGGCATGGCGCTCTTCAAGCGCGGTTTCGGCGGTCGCGACCTGCTGGTCCATCGGTGCCTGGGCATGAGCCGACACCAGATCGAGCCCGACGCCGATCGCGCCGAGCGGCGCCTCGCTGCGGTTGGTCAGGGTCAGCCGGTATTTGACTGTTACGAAAGCGGCGCTGCGGATGATCTTGTCGGGCTCGACGAACAGTCGGAGGGCGTCCCCCAGCGCCGCCGGACCGGCGGGCGGAGCGCTGCGGACAACCGGGCGCTGGATTTCGGGGACGTGCCGGCGCCGGCGGCGACGCCAGGCGGCGAAGCCTGCGCCGAGCAGCGCCAGCAACACTGCACCGCCCGCAAGCGGCAGCCACGGGGTCCGCCCGGCCTCTTCGTTCGCAGCGGGCTCTGGTAGCGGTCCCTCGGGCACTGCGGATTCTGCGACGGACGAAGCCGCGCGTGTATCGCTCGCGGGGTCCTCGACCGATGGCGGCTCGTCCGGCGCGGAGCTCATGGCCGCCGCTTCACCTGGATCCAGCGCAGGCGGCGTCACCGCAGGCAGCGGCGTAGCGCGCGGGGATGGCTGGGTGACCGGGGCGCGCGGCGCCCTGTCTCCGGATGGCCCGGGTGCCGGTGACAGCGTCGGAGCCGGGCCCGGCGCGGCGGTGGGGCTCGCTGTCGGCGCTTGAGTCGGGGTTGCGAGGACGCGCGGGCGAATCTCGACCCCGCTGCGCGTATCCGCGGGCCCTTGCACCTGCGGGGTGGCGCTGGGCGTCGGCGCGGGTTCGAGCGTGAAATCATTGACCGATTGTGCCTGCGCCATGGCCGGCAGCGCTGCGGCGAGTGCAATCAACGGGATACGGGTGACAAATGCCATTGCGGGTCGTTACGTAAGAAAGGGACCGCGAGTGTGCGGGGCGGCGGTGAATAGGTACTGAAGCGCGGGCTTCCAAGCCCCGCCTTGCGCTGCGCCGCGCTTCGCGGCAGGAGCGCGGCATGAGCGACACACCTGCCCCCAAGTTCCTTGGCGCGAACACCGCGCTGCCCGCCTCGCCCGAAGAGGCCGAACTCGACTACGTCCCCAATCCGCGCGCCGGCCAGTTGTATATGGTCCGCTTCGCCGCGCCCGAATTCACCTCGCTGTGCCCGGTGACCGGCCAGCCCGACTTCGCGCATCTGGTGATCGATTACGCGCCGGGGGAAACCATCGTCGAATTGAAGAGCCTCAAGCTGTTCCTCGGCTCGTTCCGCAACCATTGCGGTTTCCATGAGGACGTGACCGTGGGGATCGGCCAGCGGCTATTCTACGAAATGCAGCCGCAATGGCTGCGCATCGGCGGATACTGGTATCCGCGCGGCGGCATCCCGATCGACGTCTTCTGGCAAAGCGGCGCACCGCCGGCGGCCCTGTGGCTGCCCGACCAGGGCGTTTCATCCTATCGCGGACGCGGCTGACACACGGACATCAGGCACGCATTCGCCGGCGGATGCGTGCCCTAAGGTTTGGATTGTCGAGAAATCCCGTGGCGGAGAGGGTGGGATTCGAACCCACGGTACTGTTGCCAGTACACTGCATTTCGAGTGCAGCGCATTCGACCTCTCTGCCACCTCTCCGCATATGTCGGGTGCGCTTCGGGCCCAGGGCCCCGGTCGAAGCAAGGCGCGCCGATTAGCCGAGCGCCTGTGCCTTGCCAAGCCCCTTTTCGTCAGAATTCGGGGGAAGCTTCGCCAATCGCCATTGTAAGCAGGCGCCTGGACCCCATATCGTCGCTTCTCATGGAACGAGCACAGTATTTCTCCGCCCAGGCCGGTCGCACCATCGATGTGCCGCGCCGCGTCAAGAGCCGCTTCGCCATCGGTGACGTGGTCAAGCACCGCGTGTTCGATTTCCGCGGCGTGATTTTCGATATCGACCCGGTCTTCGCCAACAGCGACGAATGGTACGAGGCGATCCCCGAGGATATCCGCCCCGATCGCAACCAGCCGTTCTACCACCTGCTCGCCGAAAGCGACGACAGCGATTACGTCGCCTACGTCAGCCAACAGAACTTGGTGACGGATTCGGTTTCGGGGCCGGTGTCGCACCCCGATGTGCACCAGTATTTCGAACAGTTCGAAAACGGGCGCTACCGCATGCGGGTCAGCCTGACCCACTGAGCGGCGCGCGGCGAACGATCAGTTCTTGATCTTCCAGCCCGACTTCAGGATCCGGTAGGTGGCGAAGGCCAGCACTGCGTTGAGCGCGAACAGGCCCAGCGCGGCCATCGTCACCGCCGCCGCATCGCCGATGTCGCTGCGTCCGAGAAAGCCGTAGCGAAAGCCCGAGATCACGTAGAAGAAGGGATTGGCGCGGCTGACCGCCTGGAAGGTCGGTGCAAGCCGGTCGATGACGTAGAACGTCCCCGACAGCATCGCCAGCGGCGCGACGACGAAATTGGTCACCGCGGCATTGTGGTCGAATTTCTCCGCCCAGATCGATGCGAGAAGGCCAAGCAGCGCGAGCATCATCGCGCCCATCAGCCCGAACCACACCACCGCCCAGGGATGCGCCATCGCGAGGCTCACTCCGGGATACAGCATCATTGCCCCCGCGACGACGAAGCCGACCGCCACTGCGCGGGTCATCGCTGCCCCCACGATACCGCACATCAGTTCGCCTTCGGACAGCGGCGGCATCAGCAGGTCGATGATGGTCCCCTGGATCTTGCCCGAAAGCAGCGAGAAGGAGGAATTGGCGAAGGCGTTCTGCATCATCGCCATGGCAATCAGGCCGGGTGCGACGAAGGTGGGGAAATTGACGCCCAGCACCTCGCGCCCGCCCCGCCCCAGCGCGACCGAGAAGATCACGAGAAAAAGCACCGTGGTGACTGCCGGGGCCCAGATTGTCTGCGTCTGGACCTTGAGAAACCGGCGGACCTCCTTCATATAGAGGCTCCACAGGCCAATCCGGTTGATTCCGCGGATCACCGGGCGACCCCGCGGCGGAAACCTGCTCTCCCCTCCGGCATTACCTTCGACGAAGGATGCGTCCGGATGATCGCTTCCGAGCGATTTGGGCTGAGCTTGATCGACCATAGGGCGCGCCTAGGCCCAAGCGTCACGGCATGCAAGCCGCGGCGCCAAGACACGAGATACAGGACTGTACATGAGCTGGACCGACGAACGGATCGCAACGCTTAAGAAGATGTGGGAAGGCGGTTCGACCGCCAGCCAGATCGCCGACGAGCTGGGCGGGGTGAGCCGCAATGCCGTGATCGGCAAGGCGCACCGCCTCGGTCTCAAGTCGCGCCCGTCGCCGGTCAAGGCCAACGACAAGAAGAAGGCCGCCGCTGCCCCCAAGGCCGCGCCCAAGGCACCGGCGCCCAAGAAGGCGGCGAAGCCCGCAGCCAAGCCGGCCGCTGCTGCTGCGCCGGCCGCCCAGCCGGAACCGGCAGCACCGCCGCCTGCACCGCGGCAGGATGCCGGCAACCCGTCGCAGCCGATGCCGAACAAGAATTCCAACCTGCCCAAGATCGTTTCGGTCGGGCCGGGTGGCTTCCTGCGCCAGGGTCCCGGTGACCAGCAGCCCCCGATTCCCCCAGCGCCGCCGCGCCGCCTGGTCCCGGCCAAGCCGAGCCCCGAAATCGCCGACAAGACCAGCCTGCTGGATCTGTCGGACAAGGTATGCCGCTGGCCGATGGGACACCCGGGCGAACCCGATTTCCATTTCTGCGGCGAGGCCGTGAACCCCGGCTTCCCCTATTGCGTCGAACACTGCGGCCGGGCCTACCAGGCCCAGCTGCCGCGCGGCGCGCGCCGTCCCCCTCCGCCGCTGCCGTTCGGCGGACCGCGGGTACGCTAACCGAGATTTTAGCGGGTCGCTCCTCGCCTAGCCCACAACGGGACGGCGTTTACACCCAAGGACACTCGGCCACCTCCCGCAGCGCGGGGGGCGGCTTGGTGTGCGGAACCGTTGGGGGGCGGAAGAGATGGAATGGGGTAGCGTCGGTCTTGGCGCATTCTTGGGGATTGCACTGACTGTCGGGCTGCTGGCTCTAGCAGTGTATCCGTTGGTGCGGCGCAGCTTCCTGCTTTGGGCAGCATTGCGCGCGCTGTGTTTCGCGATAATGAGCGTTGCCTTGTTCCCGGTAGCGCTCACCAGCCCGACACTTGGGGGCGAATTCCGGACCGATATCGGCGAGATCGCCTTGTCGATCGCGATCGGCAGCACCGGACCGTTTCTCGCCGCCTATATCGAAAACCGGCCTCGATTTGCGCGGATCCGCTACTGGCTGCGGACCCTTTTCATCGTCGGCGTCGTCGGGGCGATCGCTACAGCATTGGCGCCGCTATGGCCGGGCTTCGACCTGGTGCACGACCTCCTTCTGCTCACGATGATCCTCGGCATGACGGCCGGTCTTGCGGCAGCCGTCCGATCAGGCAGCAGGTTCGCGCAGTATCAGGCTGTCGGCTATGCACCATTGATCATCCTCGGCTTGCTAGTCCTTGCGTATGAGTTGAGTACCGGCGCGCCCGTTCCCTATTGGCCGGTGGCCGCGCTGCTTGCGGTGCTGGTCGATTTCATGGTCACTGCTGGCGGCGTCATCAACGGCTATCTCACGGTCAAGCGCGAACGCGACGAAGCCTGGGCCGACGTCAGCGAAGCGCGGATCGCGGTCGCTACCGATCCGCTGACTGAGATAGCCAACCGACGCGGGCTCGCGCTGCGCTTTCGCGATCCCGCCCATCCGCGCCCTGCCGCGCTGGCGGTCATCGATTGCGATCATTTCAAACGCATCAATGACATGTTCGGCCACGATACCGGCGACGAGGTCCTGATCGCGGTTGCCGAGGGCCTGAAGCAGGAGAACGTATTCCCCGCCAGGCAGGGCGGAGAGGAGTTCGTCGTGCTGATCTATGGCGAGGATTATCAACGGCTGGCAGAGACCGTCCGGCGGCAGATTACCCTGTCGGTACTTGAAAAGGTCCCCGAGGTCCCCTTCCCCGTCACGGCGAGCGCCGGGCTGACCGAAGTGCGGCCGAACGATACGCTCGACAGCGCGGTCAAGCGCGGCGACGAGGCGCTCTACGCGGCGAAGGACGCCGGCAGGGACCAGCTGCTGCTGTGGCAGGACGGGAAGCATTCACAGCCGCGCCTCGTGCACGGCGTCTGACGCGATTGCCGCTGGCATCGCCGGGCATCTTGCCTATGTTCGCGCGCTTTCAGAGAGGAGACTTACATGCCGCTTTCGCTACACGCTGCCTATGTTCCGAGCGCCCTGCAAATGCTGGGGACTGCCCGCCACTTGGTCGATACAGCAGAGAAATGGTGCAGCGAGCACGATTGCGGGCATGACGATTTCATCAATGCGCGCGTGTTCGACGACATGCTGCCGTGGTCCTACCAGGTCAAATGCGTGGCCGAGCATACGCAGGGGTCGATCGAGGGCGTGCGGGCGGGGCTCTATTCGCCCGATCTCAACCCGCCGCCGATCAGCTTCGACGCGCTGCGCGAAAAGCTATCGGGCGCGCGCGAAACGCTGGAAGCGCTGACCGAAGAGGAAATGGAAGGCTGGATCGGCCAACCGATGCGGTTCGAGTTCAAGGACCGCAGCATGGGTTTCAATGCCGAGGACTTCCTGCTCACCTTCAGCCAGCCGAACTTCTATTTCCACTGCGCCACCGCCTACAACATCCTGCGGATGAAGGGCCTGCCCGTGGGCAAGATGGACTTCATGGGCCGGATGCGGATCAAGCGCTAGCGTTTGCGCGCAAACCAGATCGTGTGGCGCGGCCCCTTGTTGTTGGGCCGCGCCCGCACTTCGCGCACCTCGACGCTGAACCCGCTGTCCTTGAGCCGCTGGGTGAACTTGTGGTCGGGCGCGGCCGACCACACGGCAAGGACACCGCCGGGTCGCAGCGCATCGCGCGCCTTGCCCAGCCCGGTCTTCGTATAGATCCGGAAATTGGCATCGCGCACGATCCCGTCGGGACCGTTGTCGACATCCAGCAATATGGCGTCGTATTTCGGCGTCGTGCCGTCATTGGCATCGTCGATCAACGCCGCGACATCGCAGATCACCACTTCGCCACGCGGGTCGGACAGGCTGTCGCCGGTCAGATGCGCCAGCGGCCCTGCAGCCCATTCGAGGATGTCGGGGACGATTTCGGCCACCGTGACCGAGCCGCCTTCGGGCAGTGTCGCCAGCGCCGCGCGGTAGGTAAAGCCCATGCCATAGCCGCCGATCAGCACCCGCGGGCGCGGCGCATCCAGTTCAGCCAGCGTCAGCTCGGCCAGCTGTTCTTCGGAAAACTGCATGCGCGTCCCCATCAGCTCGTCGCGGCCAAGCATGATGATGAAATCGCGGCCGTGGCTGACCAGCGTCAGCGTTTCGCCGTCGGGGACCTGGGCAGTGGCGAGCGTTTCGCGCGGAAGCATCGTCTATTCTCCATAGCAAAGGGGGCCGCGGGCGGACCCGCGACCCCCTGTAATGCCTAGCGAAGGATCAGTCCTTCAGGAAGTCGGGCACGTGGGCTTCACCGCCCCCGTCCTTGTTCCCGCCGCCATCGCGGTCGCGGCGCGGGCCACCCCGGCCACCGCGGCGATCGCCGCCACGGCCACCACCGCCGCCACGCGGGCCACGGTCACCGCGCGGTTCGCGCGCAGGGCGGGTGTCTTCCAGCTCTTCGCCGGTTTCCTGGTCGACCACGCGCATCGACAGGCGGACCTTGCCGCGCTGGTCGATCTCGAGGACCTTGACCTTCACTTCCTGGCCTTCCGACACGACGTCGGTCGGCTTCTCGACGCGCTCGTTCTTCATCTCGCTGACATGGACGAGACCGTCCTTGCCGCCCATGAAGTTCACGAAGGCGCCGAAGTCGACGATGTTGACGACCTTGCCATTGTAGATCTTGCCGACTTCCGCCTCTTCGACGATGCCTTCGATCCACTTGCGTGCGGCTTCGATCTCGTCGGCGTTGGAGGAGCTGATCTTGATCACGCCCTCGTCGTCGATGTCGACCTTGGCGCCGGTTTCGGCAACGATCTCGCGGATCACCTTGCCGCCCGTGCCGATGACGTCGCGGATCTTCGACTTGTCGATCTGCATCGTCTCGATGCGCGGGGCGTGCTTGGAAACCTCGGTGCGGGCGCCGGTCAGCGCCTTGTTCATTTCACCGAGAATGTGTGCACGGCCGCCCTTGGCCTGCTCCAGCGCGGTCTTCATGATCTCCTGCGTGATGCCGGCGACCTTGATGTCCATCTGGAGCGAGGTGATGCCCTTTTCGGAACCGGCAACCTTGAAGTCCATGTCGCCCAGGTGATCTTCGTCACCGAGGATGTCCGACAGAACCGCAAAGTCGTCGCCTTCGAGGATCAGGCCCATGGCGATGCCCGACACCGGGCGTTCGATCGGAACGCCGGCATCCATCATCGACAGACAGCCACCGCAGACGGTCGCCATCGAGGACGAGCCGTTGGACTCGGTGATGTCCGACAGGATGCGGATGGTATAGGGGAAGTCTTCATGCTTGGGCAGCACCGGGTGCAGCGCACGCCATGCAAGCTTGCCGTGACCGGTCTCGCGGCGGCTGGTGAAGCCGAAGCGGCCCACTTCGCCGACCGAATAGGGCGGGAAGTTATAGTGCAGCATGAAGTTGTTGTACGACAGGCCTTCGAGACCGTCGATCATCTGCTCGGCATCCTTGGTGCCCAGCGTGGTGGTGCAGATCGCCTGCGTCTCACCGCGCGTGAACAGCGCCGAACCGTGCGTGCGGGGCAGCAGGCCGACCATCGCCTCGATCGGGCGGACCTGGTCGAGCTTGCGACCGTCGATGCGCTGGCCGTCCTTGAGGATGGCGCCGCGAACGATTTCCGCTTCCAGCTTCTTGACCGCCTTGTTGGCGACCATCTGCGTCTGCGCTTCTTCTTCGGCGAAGGCATCCTTGGCCTTGGCCCGCGCATCGTTGAGCGCATCCGAACGCGCCGACTTGTCGGTCAGCTTGTAGGCGGCGGCGATGTCGTCGCCGACGATGCCGCGCAGCTTTTCCTTGATCGCCGAGGTATCGTCCGAAGTGTCGATTTCCCAAGGTTCCTTGGCGGCCTGCTCGGCCAGGTCGACGATCGCGCCGATGACCTTGCGGCTTTCCTCATGCGCGAACATGACGGCGCCGAGCATTTCCTCTTCGGTCAGTTCCTTGGCTTCGGATTCGACCATCATCACCGCGTCCTGCGTTGCGGCAACGACGAGGTCGAGGCGACCTTCTTCGTCGAGCGCGCTTTCGAGGCTCGGGTTGAGTTCGTATTCGCCATTGCGGAAACCGACGCGGGCAGCACCGATCGGGCCCATGAAGGGCACGCCCGAGATGGTCAGCGCAGCCGAAGCGGCGATCATCGCGACGATATCGGGCTCGGTCTCGCCGTCATACGACAGGACCTGGCAGATCACGTTGATTTCGTTGTAGAAACCTTCGGGGAACAGCGGCCGTACGGGGCGGTCGATGAGACGCGAGGTGAGCGTTTCTTTCTCCGTGGCGCGGCCTTCGCGCTTGAAGAATCCGCCGGGAATGCGGCCCGCAGCGGAGAATTTTTCCTGGTAGTGGACGGTCAGCGGGAAGAAGTCCTGCCCTTCGCGTACACTCTTGGCGGCGGTCACGGCGCACAGCACCACGGTTTCGCCATAGGTTGCCAGAACGGCGCCGTCAGCCTGACGGGCGATGCGGCCGGTTTCGAGGGTGAGGGTCTTTCCGCCCCACTCCAGCGATACGGTTTTCGTGTCGAACATGTATTTTCCTTATGAACCCGCACGGCCTTATTGCGGTGCGGGGCCTACTGTGCCGGGTATTCCGTCCCGGTCCGGTCCGAGGCTTTTCGCGCCTCCATTTTCCAGCCCCGCGCCGTATTGCGCGCAGGCCGGATAAACAAAGGGGCGGCCTGAGCCACCCCTTCGAGAAACTCTTATTTGCGAAGACCCAGCTTCTGGATCAGCGCATTGTAACGCTCGACGTCCGTCTTCTTGAGATAGGCGAGCAGGTTGCGGCGCTTGTTGACCATCATCAGCAGACCGCGACGCGAGTGATTGTCCTTGTGGTTGGACTTGAAGTGCTCGGTCAGGTTGCGAATGCGTTCGGTCAGAATGGCGACCTGGACTTCCGGCGAACCGGTATCGCCCTTGGCCTGGGCGTTGTCCTTGATGATTTCCTGTTTCTTTTCGGCAGTAACCGACATGTATTCTACTCCGCGACATCCGGCAGGTTGAAACCCCGCACGACCTTGGCCGTGCCACCGTCGACTTCCACCAGGGCCACCGGCACATCGTGCAAGCTGGCGAGATGGAGCCCGTCGGTATGGGGCAGTTCCGACAATACCCGGCCCTGGCGGACCGCCTGCGCGCTGTCGGGATCGAGTGTCAGAACCGGGATGTCGTCCAGTCCGGCCTCGAGCGGCAAGAGAAGGTTCTCAATGGCCGCGCCCTTAGCGATTTCCTCAAGCTTGTCCAGCGAAATCGCCTGTTCCTCGCGGAACGGGCCGGCCTTGATGCGCCTGAGATAAGTGACGTGACCCAGCGTGCCAAGCGCGCGTGCGATGTCCCGTGCCAGCGACCGGATGTATGTCCCCTTGGAGACATGCGCGACCAGCGTGACGCTGTCCGCCAGTTCGAGCGGCGCCTGCGGATCGTAGGGGTCGGGCCGCCCGGCAGTGGTCTGGAATGTGCTGACGAGGCCAACACCACTATCGTCACCCCCGCGAAGGCGGGGGTCCAGCCGCCCCCGAGCGAGAGAGCTGCCCTTATCTGGATCCCCGCCATCGCGGGGATGACCGGCAAGATAAAGGTCGTGAACTGTCACGGCGCGGGTCTTCATTTCGACCGTTTCGCCGGCGCGGGCACGATCGTAGGCGCGCTTGCCGTCGATCTTCAGCGCCGAATAAGCGGGCGGCACCTGTTCGATGGGGCCGGTGAAATGGTCGAGTACGCCCGCGATCGCTGCCATTGGCGGCCGGCGATCGCTGCGCTCGGTGACCTCGCCCTCGGTATCGAGTGTAGCGGTTTCCTCGCCGAACTGGATGGTGAAGGCGTAGATCTTGTCGGCATCGAGCATGCGGCCCGCAAGCTTGGTCGCTTCGCCCAATGCGATCGGGAGCACTCCTTCGGCCAGCGGATCGAGCGTGCCGCCATGCCCGACCTTGGTCTTGGCATAGCCGCCCTGGCGCAGCACGCGCTTGACCATGCCGACCGCCTGCGTCGAACCCAGCCCGCGCGGCTTATCGAGGATCAGCCAGCCATGCGGAGGCGCCTTCCGATCGGTCATTCGGCGATCCCGCGTGCGACCCATTCGGCGATGGAGAAATAATGTTCCTGCAGCCACACCACCGGCGGCAGGACGGTGTTCTCGATCAGCCCGCTATCGGGGAATGCCCAGGTCGCGGCGATCAGGACGACGAAGAACAGCATGCCCAGCGACTGCAGCTTCTGCCAATTGCCCGCCCATTTGCGCGGCAGCAGCCCACCGACGATGTGCGAACCGTCGAAGGGGGGGATCGGCAGGAGGTTGAACAAGGCGAGGAAGACATTGATCAGGATGAATGTCCCGCCCGCAGTGACCAGCCATTCGGGCGGCATGGCGCCGGCGGCGATGATCGCCCCCGATACTGCGCCGAGCAACAGCGCGCCGACCAATGCCAACACGAGATTGGTGCCCGGCCCGGCGGCCGCCACCGCGACCATGCCGAACCGCGGATCGCGCAGCCGTTCGCCGCGCACCGGGACGGGCTTGGCCCAGCCGAAGATCGGCCCGCCGAACAGCGCCAGCGCTCCGGGCACCAGCAGCGTGCCGATCGGGTCGACATGGCGGATCGGGTTGAGCGACAGCCGCCGCTGTTCCTTGGCGGTGGGATCGCCCAGTGCCAGCGCGACCCAGCCATGCGCCACCTCGTGAAACACGATGGCGACAATCAGGCACGGGATGAGAATCACCGCGAGAAGAAGCGTTTCAGTCATGGCAGGCTAGATAGGGTGCGCCGGACTAACCCGCCAGCGGTTCGCCGGGATAGGCCCCACCCAGCTTGTCCACGAAGTGCCGGCGGCACAGCGCGACATAACGGTCGTTACCGCCGATTTCGGTCTGGGCGCCTTCGCTCACCGCCCGTCCCTCCGCATCGACGCGCAGGTTCATGATCGCCTTGCGCCCGCAATCGCACACCGCCTTCAGCTCGACCAGCGCATCGGCAATGCCCAGCAGCGTGGCGGAGCCGGGGAACAGTTTTCCCTGGAAATCGGTGCGCAGCCCATAACACAGCACCGGAATGTCCGCCGCATCGGCCAGCCGCGCGAGTTGCCATACCTGCGTTTCGGACAGGAACTGCGCTTCGTCGACCAGCACGCAGGCGACCCGCTCCTTCGCATGGTCGCCCAGCACGCGCGCTTCGATATCGGTTTGCGCGTCGTAGCGATGCGCTTCGCTGGCCAGGCCGATCCGGCTCGAGATCGCGCCGAAACCCGGCCGGTCGTCGAGCGCAGCGGTCCACAGCGAGACCCGCATTCCGCGCTCGTTGTAGTTGAATGCGGCCTGCAGCAGCGTGCTGCTCTTTCCCGCATTCATGCTGGCATAATAGAAATAGAGCTTGGCCATGCGCTGGCCCTAGCCCCCGGCGGCGTGGCTGTTAAGAAGGGCGTCACATGCGATCGGGGATGATCGCCCCGACGAGAGACGACAAGAGACCAGGGAACTTCGATGGCTGAGGCGACGACAGCGGAAAACACCCAGACCGGCATTCTGGGCTGGGTCGAGCGGACGGGCAACAAACTGCCCGACCCGGTATTCATCTTCTTCTACCTGATTATCGCGCTGGTGGTGGTTTCGATTGTCGCGGCGCTCTCGGGCGTGTCGGCCTTCCACCCCACCGCCATCGACGAAGCGACCGGGTCCGCGCTGCGGATCGACGCGGTCAGCCTGCTTTCGCCCGAGAACATCCAGCGCCTGTGGGTCGAAATGCCCGCCACGTTCACGCACTTCCACCCGCTCGGCTACGTGCTCGTCGTGATGCTGGGCGCGGGCGTCGCGGAACGTTCGGGCTTCTTCGCCGCCGGCATGTCGAAAGCGGTCAAGAGCGCGCCCAAAGCAATGCTCACCCCGGTGGTCGCGCTGGTCGCGATGCTCGGCAACCATGCCGCCGATGCGGGCTATGTCGTGCTGATCCCGCTTGCCGGCATCCTTTTCGCCGCCGCCGGGCGCCATCCGCTGGCCGGGATCGCCGCCGCATTTGCCGGCGTGTCGGGCGGTTTCTCGGCCAATATCTCGCCCGGCCAGCTCGATGCGCTGCTGTTCGGGATCACCGAGGAAGCGGTGGGCGCGAGCGCGCTCGACCCGCTGTGGACTGCCAATATCGCGGGCAACTGGTTCTTCATCAGCGTGATGACCTTCGTGTACCTGCCGATCATCTGGTATGTCACCGACAAGATCGTCGAACCGCGGCTCGGCCCGTGGAAAGGCGGCGCGACTGCCGGCGCGCAGGCCGACGACATGAGCCCCGATCCCGCCGGCGAAAGCGGCGCGCTGGCGGCCAAGGGGCTGCGGCATGCCGGCTATGCCGCGCTGTTCGTGGTCGCGCTCTGGCTGCTGATGGTCTTCGCCCCGGGCACGCCGCTGGTCGACGAAGCCGCGTGCGAGGCGGTCCCTGCGGCCGATTGTTCGATCCATACGCAGCTTGCGCCGCTTTACCGCAGCCTCGTCGCCGCCTTCTTCCTGCTGTTCCTGCTGACCGGCTGGGCCTATGGCCGCGCGACCGGCAAGATCAGGTCGCACCGCGACCTGGTCGAGATGATGGCCGAGAGCATGAAGGACATGGGCTATTACCTCGTGCTCGCCTTCGCCGCTGCGCATTTCGTGGCGATGTTCGGCTGGTCGAACCTCGGCCTTATCAGCGCGGTGCATGGCGCGGCGGCGATCCAGTCGACCGGCCTGCCGCTTCCGCTGGTGCTCGGCCTGATGGTGCTGTTCACCGGGCTGCTCAACCTGTTCGTGGGCTCGGCAAGCGCCAAGTGGGCACTGCTTGCGCCGATCCTCGTGCCGATGCTCATGCTGCTGGGGATCAGCCCGGAAGGCGCGACCGCAGCGTACCGCGTCGGCGACAGCGCGACCAATATCATCACCCCGCTGATGGTCTACTTCCCGCTGATCCTGGTCTTCGCGCAGCGCTGGCAGAAGGACTTCGGCCTGGGCAGCCTGACCGCGATGATGATCCCCTATTCGGTCTGGCTACTCATCTCCGGGACGGTGCTGATCGTGCTGTGGTTCTACCTCGGCATTCCGCTCGGGCCGGATGCGCCGGTCGGCTACATGCTGCCGGAAGTCGCCGCGCCCACGGCGCCGCTCATGAATTGATCCATGCGTTCGTCATCCCCGTCAGCGCGGGAATGACGAATTGCAGGTGCATGGAACCCCGGGCGCGCGCCTAGTCGTCGGTATCGTCGAGGTCGCGCGCGACCTTGGGGTCGGACAGCAGCTTTTCGATCCGGCTGGCTTCGTCGAAGCTCTCGTCGGGCTGGAAATTGAGCCTGGGCGCGAATTTCAGACCGAGCCGCTGCGCGACTTCCTTCTGGAAGAACGCGGTGTTGGTCCGCAGCGCCTTGAGCACCTGGCCCTCGTCTTCGCCGAGCAGCGGCTTCACATAGGCCTTGGCGTTGCGCAGGTCGGGTGTCATGCGCACTTCCGTCACCGCGATGTTGCTGGCGGAAAGCACGTCGTCATGCGCCTCGCCGCGCGCGAGCAGTTCGGACAGGATATGGCGGACCCGCTCGCCCACCTTGAGGACGCGGACCGATTGCTGTTCGGGAGTGGAGTCGTTTCGGGCCATCAGGCAAGTCTTTCGGTAAGTCGCTTGAGCGATCGCATGTTGCGCGCCGTGCCCTGGCAGCCGAGGCGGCGCTCGATAAAGGCGGCAGTCAGCTTGCTGGTGCCGACACCGTTCACATAATCGATATGGAGTGCGCGTGTTCCAGGGGCGATCCGCTCGTCCCCGCGCCCGGCATGGTCGGCAAGGAGCCGTTCGAAGCGTTCCGGTCCGGGCTGCGCGGTGAGAAAGTGGACGTGGACGAATTTGTCTTCGCCCGTGCCGGAGAAGGGATTTTCCGCGATCGCCGCTTCCAGTTCGGCGGCGCTGAGTACCAGTGCGAAGGTATCGACGCCCAGTTCGCTGCGCACAATATCGGCAATCCGGTCGGGCAGTTCCTTTCCCAACACGCCGGTTGGCGGGTCGAACAGGATATTGCCGCTGGCGACGACGGTCTCGACATCGGCGAAGCCGTGCCTGGTCAGCGCGCCGACCAGATCCGCCATCGTGATACGGTTGCCGCCGACATTGATCGACCCGAGCAGAGCGAGACGACGCCCCATCAGGCGGCCCCGCCCGGGCGCGGTGTAGGGATCGCGGTGCTGGTTGCGCGGGCGAGCAACTTGCCCGCCTCGTCGAACAGTTCGCCTTCGAGGAAGATGACCTTGCGTCCGCGGCGGATCACGCGGCCCTTGCCGATGACCGGCCCGGCCATGACCGGCTTCAGCAGGCTCATCGAGATGTCGAGATTGAGCGGCGCCTCTTCGTGGTCGGTGGCCCAGACATGCGCCCAGCCCATCACCTCATCGAGGAAGCCCGCGACAAGCCCGCCCTGCACGCTGCCGCGCGGGGTGATGAAGCTGTCGGGCGCGTGGAAACGCAGGGTGATTTCCTCGCGGTCCTTGTCGAAATGGTCGAACTCCACGCTGAGCAATTTGGCGTGCGGCGCGCCGAGGATGGCATTGTCGGCCATCAGTCGTCCTTTCCCGGCAGCGGCGTGGGAATGGCGCTCGAAGTGGCGCGCACCAGCAGATTGCCGTCCTTGTCGAACAGCTCGCCCTCGAGGAAGGCGACTCGTTTGCCTAGCTTGAGCACGCGTCCCCTGGCAGTGACGGTTTCCATCGGAACCATGCGCAAATAGGTGAGGTTCATGTCGAGATTGAGCGGCAGGCGCTGCGCCGCCGCACCGAAGCGGGCTTCGGTAACGGCGAGCAGCGCCCCGCCCATCACTTCATCGAGGAACCCCGCAATGAGGCCCCCCTGCACCGCGCCGCGCGGGCTCGCGAAGCTCGGCGGCGGGGTGTAGCGCGTGGTCAGCTCGCCCCGCTCCACATCGAAGGAGACGAAGTCGCTCGCCATCAGCTCGGCCGATGGCGAACGCCTGCCTTCGTGGATTTTCGCCATCCGTCCTCAGCCCCCGGTCACAGCGTGCGTTCGCGCTCCTCGACTTCGAAGACTTCGAGCTGGTCGCCCGCCTTGATGTCGTTGGTATCGGCCAGCACCACGCCGCATTCGAGCCCGGCGCGGACTTCGTCCACGTCGTCCTTGAAGCGCCGCAGCGAGGCGATGGTCGTTGCCGAAACGATGACGTCGTCGCGCGTGAGACGGGCGAACAGGCCCTTGCGGATGACGCCTTCCTCGACCAGCAGGCCGGCGGCCTTGTCCTTCTTGCCCGAACGGAACACTTCCTTGACCGCGGCACGGCCCACGACGTGTTCGATCCGTTCCGGACCCAGCTCGCCTGCCATCTCCTTCGCGATTTCCTCGGTCAGGTGGTAGATGACGTCGTAATACTTCATCTCGACGCCGTCGCGCTTCACCAGTTCGCGCGCCTTGGCGTTGGGACGCACGTTGAAGCCGATGATCGGCGCGTTGGAAGCAGCCGCCAGCTGGACATCGCTTTCGGTGATCGCACCCACGCCGGCGTGCAGCACGCGGACCTTGATGAGATCGTTCGACAGATTGTGCAACGCGGTCGTGATGGCTTCCACCGAACCCTGCACGTCGGCTTTCACCAGTACGGGGAACTCGACCACATTCGACGCGAGGTTGTTGAACATCGTATCGAAGCTGGTCGGGGCCAGCGCGGTGCGCTTCTCGGTTGCCTTTTCCTGGCGGTATTCGGCGACTTCGCGGGCACGCTGTTCGTTCTCGACCACGCTCAGCACGTCACCGGCCGACGGCACGCCGCCAAGGCCGAGGACCTCGACCGGCATCGACGGACCGGCCTTCTTGATCTGCTTGCCCTGGTCGTTGACGATCGCGCGGACGCGGCCGCTCTGCGTACCGACCACGAAGGTGTTGCCGCGCTCCAGCGTACCGCGCGTGACGAGCACGGTGGCCACCGGGCCGCGGCCCTTGTCGAGCTGTGCTTCGATGACCGTGGCTTCGGCCATGCGGTCGGGATTGGCCTTCAGCTCGAGCAGTTCGGCCTGCAGGCTGATCGCGTCGAGCAGCTTGTCGAGACCGGACTTCTCCTTGGCCGAGATTTCCACGTCCTGCACATCGCCCGACATCTTCTCGACGATCACTTCGTGTTCGAGCAGACGCGTACGGATGTTGTCGGGATTGGCTTCGGGCTTGTCCATCTTGTTGATCGCGACGATCATCGGGACGCCCGCGGCCTTGGTGTGATTGATGGCCTCGATCGTCTGCGGCATGATGCCGTCGTCGGCCGCTACCACCAGCACCACGATATCGGTGACATTGGCACCGCGCTGGCGCATCTCGGTAAAGGCGGCGTGACCCGGCGTGTCGAGGAAGGTGATCGTATCGCCGCCCTTCGTATTCACCTGGTAGCTGCCGATATGCTGCGTGATGCCGCCGGCTTCGCCCTTGACGACATTGGCGCCGCGCAGGGCGTCGAGCAGGCTGGTCTTGCCGTGGTCGACATGGCCCATGATCGTGACCACCGCGGGACGCGGCTTGAGCGTCTCGGGCGGATCGACGTCATCGACATTGGCGATGTCGACATCGGCTTCCGAGACCTTCTGGATGTTGTGGCCGAACTGGTCGACCAGCAATTCCGCAGTGTCCTGGTCGATCGTCTGGTTGACGGTCACCATCATGTCGAGATTGAAGAGTTCCTTGACGAGATCGGCACCCTTTTCGCCCATCCGCTTGGCCAGTTCGCCAACCGTGATGGCTTCGGGGACGATGACGTCGCGGACCTGCTTTTCGCGCGGCTTCGAGGGGCCGCCCTGCATGCGGCGCTCCTTCTCGCGGGCGCGCTTGAGCGCGGCGAGCGAACGTGCACGGCGTCCTTCGTCCTCGTTGAGGGCCTTGTTGACCGTCAGCTTGCCGGCGCGGCGCTTGTCCGGCTTCTCGGCAGTGCGCGCGGCCTTGTCGTCCTTCTTCTTGCGCTCGGGCTTCTTGGGCTCGGGGCGCGCAACCGGGGTGAAGCGGCGCGGCGCCGGCGACGGGGTCCCGGCAGCGGCCTTGTCACCCGCAGGCGTTTCCGCCGCGGTTTCGCCAGCAGCCGCAGCGGGTTCTTCCGCGGGCTGCTGCGCCGGCTTCTGCGCCTCCTCGGTAGCGGCCTTGGCGGCCTCTTCCTCGGCCTTGCGCTTCTCTTCGGCGCGTTTCTTCTGGTCTTCGGCAGCCTGGCGGGCCTGCTCTTCCTCGCGCTTGCGTGCGTCCTCGCTCTGGCGCAGGCGATCTTCCTCGGCCTCGCGCTGCAGACGCGCGACGCGTTCCTGCGGGGTTTCGTCGGCGGGCGCAGCCGGTTTCTTCGGCGCAGCCTTCTTGGCCACCGGAGCCGGTGCCGGCTCGGGAGCGGGCGGCGGCGGCGGCGGCGGGGGCGGCGCAGCAGGCGGGGTTTCGCCGGGCTTCACGAGCTTGCGGCGGCGCTTCACCTCGACCGCGACCTTGTTGGTGCGGCCGTGGCTGAAGGTCTGCTTGACCTCGCCCGGCTGAGCACCCTTGAGGGTCAGCGGCTTGCGGGCTGGTTTCTTGTCGTCGTCGCTCATTATTGCTCGTTTCTCTCGTTCGTCTCGTTCAGTTCGTCATCCGGCGCGCATACGGAGGCGCGCCGCTCAGCGGTGGGCAGGTCATGCCCCAGATAGTGCATGAGGCGCGTCAGCGGTTTCATGACCCTCGCGACCGCAGCATCATCGGCCAGCGCCAGATGGACGACATTGTCGCGGCCCAATGCCACAGACAGAGCGCTCCGGTCCAGTGGCAGTTCGAGACCGCGCTCGCCCGACCCTTCCGCATCGCGTCCGACGCGCCACGCCTGGTCGAGCTTCTTGCGCCCGTCTTCGCTGGCATCATTGGCATGCAACAGCATGGCCACTGCGCCCCCGCGCGCCGCTTCCGCGATGCGCTGGGTGCCCAAGATAAGGCTTCCGACGCGCATTTCGAGCCCCAGTCGGTCGAGCAGCACGCGAGTCAGCGCATCCTCGACCATCTGCGGCAGCGTTTCGGGCAATTCCAGATCGCCGGTCTTGAACGCGCGCGCAAGCGCTCCCTTCAGCTTGCCCGAGGCCAGCGCCGCTGCGAATTCCGCGCGCGGGGCACCGGTCCAGGCGCCGCGTCCGGGCGCTTTTTCATGCGCATCGGGCAGCACCAGTCCGGCAGGCGAAACCGCCAGCCGCACGAGTGTTTCGCGCGGGGCGGTCTCCCCCGAAAGAATGCACCGCCGTTCGGGCTCGGAAGCTTTCCGTGCCTTGGGCGTGCCAGCGATGTCGGACGTCAGGCGCTCATTGGGTGGAGTCCGCATCGGCGGCCTCCTGCGTGTCGGTCGCTGCGGCAGGTGCCGGGGCTTCCTCTTCGTCGTCGAACCAGTGCGCGCGGGCAGCCATGATGATCTCGTTGCCCTGCTCTTCGCTCAACCCGTATTCGCCCAGCACGCCGGCCTTGTCCTGTTCGCGGACCGAGGGGCGGCGCATCGGCGGACCGTCGGCATTGTTGCGCCGACGCGGGGCTTCGCGCTTTTTCTGGATCAGCTCGTCGGTGGCGAGATCCGCCAGGTCGTCGAGCGTCTTGATACCCGCCTTGCCCAGCGTCACGAGCATCGCTTCGCTGAGGTGCGGCAGTTCGGCGAGGTCGTCCTCGACGCCCAGTTCGCGGCGTGCCTCGCGGTGCGCGGCCTCCTGGCGGTCGATCGCTTCCTGTGCGCGGTTCTGCAATTCGCTGGCCAGGTCTTCGTCGAACCCTTCGATCGCCGCCAGCTCGTCGAGCTCGACATAGGCGACTTCCTCGAGTTCGGCGAAGCCTTCGGCGACGAGCAGCTGCGACAGCGTTTCGTCGACGTCGAGCTCTTCCTCGAACATCTTCGAGCGCTCGGCGAATTCCTTCTGGCGTTTTTCCGAGGCTTCTTCCTCGGTCATGATGTCGATCTGGTTGCCTGTTAGCTGGCTGGCGAGACGCACGTTTTGGCCGCGGCGACCGATGGCGAGCGACAGCTGGTCATCGGGAACGACGACTTCGATGCGGCCCTCTTCCTCGTCGAGCACGACGCGGGCGACGGTGGCCGGCTGGAGCGCGTTGACGATGAAGGTCGCGCCGTCATCGCTCCACGGGATGATGTCGATCTTTTCGCCCTGCAGTTCCTGCACGACCGCCTGGACGCGGCTGCCCTTCATGCCGACGCAGGCGCCGACCGGGTCGATGCTGCTGTCGTGGCTGATCACGCCGATCTTGGCCCGGCTGCCCGGGTCGCGGGCGGCGGCCTTGATCTCGATGATGCCGTCGTAGATTTCGGGCACTTCCTGCGCGAACAGCTTGCGCATGAAATCGGGATGCGCGCGGCTGAGGAAGATCTGCGGGCCGCGGTTGTTGCGTTCCACCTTGGTGATCAGCGCGCGCACGCGTTCGCCGACCCGCGCGGCTTCGCGCGGGATCTGCTGGTCGCGGCGGATCACGCCTTCGGCACGGCCGAGGTTGACGATCACATGGCCGAACTCGACCGACTTGATCACGCCGGTGATGACTTCGCCCGCGCGGTCCTTGAATTCTTCATACTGGCGCTCGCGTTCGGCATCGCGGACCTTCTGGAAGATCACCTGTTTCGCGCTCTGCGCGTCGATACGGCCGAGATCGACCGGCGGCAGCGGATCGACGATGAAGTCACCGACCTTGGCGTCGTCCTGCAGCTTTTCGGCGGCCTTGAGATCGATCTGCTTGAAGTAGTCCTCGACTTCCTCGACGACCTCGACGACGCGCCACAGGCGCAGATCGCCGGTCAGCGGATCGAGCTTGGCACGGATGTCGTTTTCCGCACCATAACGGTTGCGGGCAGATTTCTGGATCGCTTCTTCCATCGCCTCGATGACGATCGCCTTGTCGATCATCTTTTCCGAAGCGACCGAGTTTGCAATCGCGAGGAGTTCAGCCTTGTTGGCGGAAATGGCACTGGCCATCAGTCGTCTGCCTTTTCTTCGTCAGGAATGTCGGGGGTTTCGACAATTTCGTCGGCACCGCTCGTGTCGAGCGGCTGGGTGGCGGCAATCAGTTCGTCGGTCAAGACGAGCTTCGCCGAATGGATCTGGTCGCGAGGGATCGTAACGAGCCCCTGCTTGCGGTCTTCGATGGTGACGATGTTGCCGTCGATGCCCTTGAGTTCGCCGCGCAGGTTGCGCTGGCCGTCATAGCTCTTGGCCATGGAAATCTTGGTTTCGTGCCCGGCCCAATTGGCGAAATCCTTCGCCCGGGTCAGCGGCCGGTCGATCCCCGGACTCGATACTTCGAGGTGATAGGCCCCGGCGATCAGCACATCGCCCTGCTCTTCGAGCGCATCGATCCGATCGGACACGCGGCGCGACAGGCCGGCGCACTGTTCGATCACCAGCTGGCCCGTGGCGGGATCTTCGGCCATGATCTGGAGCGCCTCGCCGCCATCACCGGCTTCGGACGGCATCATCTTGACGCGCACGAGCTCGAATCCAAGGGCCTGTGCCTCGGGTTCGATTACTTCGGTCAAGCGGTCCAGGTCGGCCATGCAGTCTCCAATACGCGCCCCATGCGACAATGGGGTTTCGTGCCGGCCCCTCGCGGCGCCAGCCCCTCCAGTGTCGCGACAATGTCGGGATGCCCAGCCAGATAGGCGCGAGTCCTGCGAAAAGCAAGCGGTAAGCGGGAAGCGCCGAACAGCGCGCGATTGCAACAGCTTGGCGGGCGCCCGGCCGGGCCCGCACCGGTCAGTCGTCGTCGGTCAGCCCGTGCTTCTTGATGCAATGGCGCAGCTGGTCGTAAGTCAGGCCGAGCGCCTTGGCAGTCTGGCGCTGGTTCCAGCGATGCTTGCCCAGCGCATGCTCGACGATCGCGCGCTCATGCGCATCCACCGCTCCGCGCAGGTCCGCGACGAGATCGAAATCGGGCGTGGCAGGCGCAGCCGCTGCAGCCGACTGCTGCGCCGGACTGTCCTTGCGCGGGCCCGGGCCGGCGGGTTTCCACGGGCTGTCGAAGGGATCGAACACTACGTGCCCGATCGGCTGGTCCCAATCGTCCCAGCGATAGATCGCGCGTTCGACGACATTGCGCAATTCGCGCACATTGCCCGGCCAGTCGTGCCGTTCGAGCTGGTCGGCGACATGCGGCGCGAAACCGGGCCAGCCTTCCCAGCCGAGTTCTGCGGCCATGCGGCGTCCGAAATAATCGGCCAGCACCTCGACATCGCCTTCGCGCACGCGCAGCGGCGGCAGGGTGATAACCTCGAAACTCAGCCGGTCGAGCAGGTCGGCGCGAAACTCGCCCTGCTCCGCCTTGGCCGGGAGGTCCTCATTGGTCGCGCCGACGATCCGCACGTCGACGCGCATCGGGCGGCTTGATCCGATCCGCGTAACCTCGCCATATTCCACCGCGCGCAGCAACCGTTCCTGCGCACCGGTCGATAAAGTGCCCAGTTCGTCGAGAAATAGCGTGCCCTTGTCGGCTTCCTCGAACCTTCCGGCGCGCGCCTTGGTAGCACCTGTGAACGCGCCCGCCTCGTGTCCGAACAGTTCGGCTTCGATGAGCGTTTCGGGCAAGGCGGCGCAGTTCATGACGACCAGCGGTTCGTCCCAGCGGGTGGAAAGGCGATGCAGGCGTTCGGCGATCAGTTCCTTGCCCGTTCCGCGCTCGCCCACGACGAGCACGGGCCGCCGCATCGGCGCTGCCCGGCTGGCCCGTTCGACCGCATCGAGGAACGCCCCCGACTGGCCGACAAACTGATTTCCCCGCTCCATGGCCAAGAGATAGGAATATTTCCCAATGCTTGGCAAGAAAAACCAACACGCCATTTGATGTATCTGCAAAAACCCCCGCTATCCTCCCGTTTCCGGGGTTTGGCACACCGCTTGCTTAACCTAGGACAACAGCAATTGGCCCACCGGCCCCAAGGGAGGTAACCCACAAATGTACAACCGCAGCTTCTTCCGCAGCCAGCTTGGACAGGCCGCAATCGCCAGCATCGCTGCGATGGCCACCTTCGTCGTACTGAGCTCGCAGATCGCGGTGACGACGCCCACGCCGGTGCTGGCCGCATATGAACAGGTCGAGATTGCATGACCCTGCCCCCCGATCATGATCCCCTAGGGCCGGAGCGGCAGTCCCCCGAAAACCGCCGGGACAACGACACCGGCGACGCTTCGGCCCGCCCTCGCTTGTCGCGTATCGAGGAGGAGGTAGAACGGCTGCGCCGCTCGCCAACTCCGACGCGCGACAGCGGACGGTCGAAGGGATCGGACTTTTTTTCCAGTGGAGCACCTTTAATGGGCATTTTCAGCCGCACCCGCGATATCATCGCTGCCAATTTCAATGACATGCTCGACAAGGCGGACGACCCCCAGAAGATGATCCGCATGATCATCCTCGAAATGGAGGAAACGCTGGTCGAGGTCCGCGCCAGCGCCGCGCGCACGATTGCCGACCAGAAGGAAATGCACCGGCACACGGTCAAGCTTGACAAGCTCCAGGCGGACTGGGGCGAGAAGGCGCAGCTGGCCGTGTCCAAGGATCGCGAGGATCTTGCCCGCGCCGCGCTGGTCGAGAAGAAGAAAGCCAGCGACATGAGCGAGCAGCTCAAGCAGGAAATCGCCGTGCTCGACGATGCGCTGCGCGCCTACGAGCAGGACATCCAGAAGCTGCAGAACCGCCTGCGCGAAGCCCGCAGCCGCCAGACCGCGATCGCCGCGCGTCTCGAAAGCGCCGAGAACCGCGTCAAGCTGCGCAGCCTGATGACCAACGAACGCGTCGACGATGCACTCAGCCGCTTCGACCAGCTCGAACGCCGGGTCGATTATGCCGAAGGCCGCGCCGATGCGCTGAACATTGCGGATCAGTCGGACAAGCCCAGCCTGTCAGACGAGATCGCCGCGCTCGAGGGCGCCGATGCGATCGACGACGAACTCGAACAGATGAAAAAGGCGCTCGGCAAGGGCAGCGCCGGCAAGGAGGACTGAACCCATGGAAGAGATTATCATCATTCCCGCGATCTTCATCGGGCTTCCGTGGATCATCCTCCACTACATCACCAAGTGGAAGACCTCCGCGACGATCACCGGCGACGACGAAGCGCTGCTCGAGGAACTCTACAACCTCGCCAAGCGGCTCGATGACCGGATGGACACGGTCGAACGCCTCGTCGCCAGCGACAACCCCGAATTCCGTCCCGCCCGCATCGTCCACGACAGCGAACAGGACAACCAGCAGCTGCGCGAACTCGAACAGCTGATTGCCGAGAAAAAAGGAGCCAGCCAGTGAACAGCCCCCGCACGACACTTTACCGCGACAAACAGAACGCGAAGCTCATGGGTGTGTGCTCGGGCATCGCGGATTACACCGGGGTCAACGCCTTCTGGGTCCGGCTCGGCTTTCTCGGCCTGACCTTCATGACCGGTGGATCGACGATCCCGTTCTACTTCATCGCCGGCCTGCTGCTGAACAAGAAGCCTGCGCACCTCTATGTCGACCGCGAAGAGCAGACCTACTGGCAGCGCGTGCGGCAGAACCCCAAGCGTACCGCGCGCGAAATCCGCGCCCGGATGAAGGACGTCGACCGCCGCCTGGCCGAAGTGGAAACCTTCTACGTCAGCAACAACCCGCGGCTGACCGCCGAGATCGAACGCCTCCGGTAATCCGGCAACCGACACAGGGGGAGCACAAGCAATGTTCGACTGGGCCTATCTCATTCCGCTGGCGCCGTTCCTGATCGGCGGGCTGGCAATCTGGACCCGCCACCAGCACAAGATGGCAGAGATGCAGCTCAGCGCGACCGCCGAGAGCACTGCCGAAAAGGCCGCCCAATATGCCAGCCGCGTGGGCGATCTCGAAGAACGGGTCCGGGTGCTCGAACGCATCGTCACGGACAGCGGCTACAACGTGGCAACACAGATCGAAGCCCTGCGCGACCAGCGCAGCGTGGAAGCGACCGACAGCGGAACACCGCTCGATATGAAACAGGGAGAACACAGGTCATGAATTGGGGTGGACCCGAATTCGTCATTGCCATCATCGCGCTGAGCACCGGTGGCTGGCTGATCAACAACTGGATCCGTGCCAAACACGGTTATTCGCTCGAGGATGAATGGGGCGGCAAGACCGAACGCAGCGACACGGCGGAAACCAAGGCACTGAAAGCCGAGAACCGCCAGCTGCATGACAAGCTCGACACCATGCAGGACCGCATGGTGGTGCTCGAGAAGATCGTCACCGACCGCGGCTATTCGCTGCATGACGAGATCGAGGCGCTGCGCGACAAGCCGGCAAGCGATGCCGGCTTGCCGCTGAACCTCAAGCGCGGGGAGAAAGCGTAATGGAATTCATCACCGAAACCACCGTCATCGGCGGCGTGATCGCCATGTCGCTGGCCTGGGTTGCCAATACCTGGATCCGCGTCAAGAACGGCTACCCGCTCGAAAACAGCTGGGGCAAGTCGGTCTATCCCAAGAACGACCAGGCGGTCGAACGGGTGAAGCTGCTCACACAGGAAAATGCCGAACTCCGCGCCGAACTCGGTTCGGTGAAGGACCGGCTCGGCAATGTCGAACGTATCGTCACCGACAGCGGTTATCACCTTACCCATGAGATCGATCGCCTTCGCGACACGAAGGATGCCAACTGATGGATGCCGACCTGCTTCTGATCTTCGGTTTCGTGCTCGCCATCCTGCTGATCGTGCTGACCTTCGGTACGCTCGCAGGCAACCGCAGCCGGGCCCATAAGTTGCAGAGGCTCGAGCTGGAAGCGCGGATCGCCGAAGCCAAGGCCGGACAAGCGGCCACGGGCAATACCGAACATCGCCAGCTGGAAGAACGCATCCGCGTGCTCGAACGCATTGCCACCGACGGCAATCACGCGCTGGCATCGCAGATCGACGAATTGCGCGACCTCCAGGAAATCGAGGACCGCACCATGCCGCAGGGAGCGACCCGATGAGTTTCTGGACCGCCATTGTCGCAATCGTCGCGATTGCCACGATCGCCGCCGTCATGCGCGAGCGTTACCGGGCAATGGGACGCATCGAACGCGGCCGGCAGCAAGAGAGCGAGGATCGTATCTCTGCCGCCGAGAAACGCGAAGTCGAGGAATTGCGCGAACGCATCAAGGTGCTCGAACGGATCGCAACCGACAACAATTCGCTCGATGCACGGCAAACCAAGCAGATCGCAGCCGAAATCGAAGAACTGCGCGACAAGCAGTCCGATTGAGGCGGCGAGGTTCAAGGAGGACATGAGGTTATGTTCGAACCGACTTTGATAATCGCAGGCGCAGCGCTGGTCGGCCTGACCATCGTGGCCGCCGCCCTCCTGCGCGCCTGGCAGGGCTGGCTGGCGCTCAAGCGCGAGGAGCTGGACCGCCACCCCGCGGCCGACCGGCCCGACAGCGGATCGACGATCGGCGCGGCGCGGATCGAGCTGGCCGACCTGAAGGAACGGATCAAGAAACTCGAAGCCATCGCCAGCGGCGTCGACCTGTGACCGTGGTCCGCACCGACGCCGCGCGCGCCGGGATCGGCCTTGGCAGTGCCATTGCGGTGGCCATCAGCTGGAGCCTGCACGGCTCGATCGTCTGGGCCGCGATCCATGGCTTTTTCGGCTGGTTCTACGTGCTCTACCATGCGCTCACCCGGCCCGGCGGCCTGTTCGGCTAAGCCCGATGGACGCCCGCAGGCACGCCCGCTAAAGGCGCGCCATGCGCACACTTTCCGACATTGCCGAAGAATACGAGTTCCTCGAAGGCGACGAACGCTATCGCCTGCTGATCGAACTGGGCCGCGAACTCGAAGCGATGCCCGATGCCCTCAAGACCGATGCCACGCTGGTGCGCGGCTGTTCGGCACAGGTGTGGGTCTATCCCACTGGCGAGGCCGACACATTGCACTTCCTGGCCGACAGCAACGCTGCGATCACCAAGGGGATCGTCGCGCTGGTGATTGCCGCCGTGCAGGATCGCCCTGCCCACGAAGTCGCGGCCATGGACGTGGCTGGCGCGCTTAAACCCTTCGATCTTAAGAACCAGCTTTCGAGCAATCGCACGCAGGGCGTGCCGAACATGATTGCACTCGTCCGGGAGCACGCGGCGCGAATCGCGGCCGGGTGACTTGAAACGGCCGCTCTACAAGGGCCTCGGCTTCCTTGCCGTCGGGCTTGGCGCCGTGGGTGCGGCCCTGCCGATCATGCCGACCGTGCCTTTTCTCCTCCTGGCAGTCTATTTCTTCGCCCGGTCGAGTCCCGAGCTCGAGCAGAAGATCCTCGATCATCCCCACTGGGGGCCGCATGTGAAAGACTGGCGCGAGCGCCGTGCGATCAGCCGCAGGTCGAAGACCATGGCGATCGGCGCGATGGCCACTGGCGCGGTGTTCACCTGGTATACGCTCGGCCATCCCTGGTACTGGATTTCAGTCGCCGTGCTGGTGATCTGCGGGAGCTGGATTGCCACGCGCAACGAATAGGCCGGCGGAACCGCGCGCGCCCCGGCCCGTTGATGACCCGAACGACGGGAGGGACGACAAAAGGACATTTCCCATGGCAATTCTTATTCTTATCGCGACCATTCTGCTGCCCCCGCTCGGCGTTGCCGCCAAGCACGGGCTCGGCAAGACCGCGCTGATCAATCTGGTGCTGACGCTGCTGGGCTATATCCCCGGCCTGATCCACGGATTGTATGTAAACTACGCCAAGTAAGACCGCACACGGCGGACTGGAAGCGCCGGGGCCTCAGGCTCCGGCGCTTTCGCGTACGATGGCGATGCCCGCTTCGCGCTGGCGGCGCAATTCGGCCTTGAGTGCTGCCGGGCTGCGGGCGAAGACGAAGCCGAAGCTGACCCCACCTTCCTTGCCGATCGTGGCATGGTGCAGTTTGTGCGCCTGGACCAGACGCTTGGCGTAACCGCTCTTGGGCACCCATTTGAAGTAGCGCTGGTGAACCAGCCCGTCATGCACCAGCGTGTAGATGAGGCCATATGCCATTATGCCGAGCCCGATCCACGTGGCCGGCCACCAGGCCCCCTCGCCCATCACCCATTCGCTGCCCAGCGCGAACATCGAAATGCTCATCGCCGCGCCGACGACCGCATAGAGATCGTTTTTCTCAAGCAGATTGTCGTGCGGTTCGTGATGGTCGCGGTGCCACCCCCAGCCGAAGCCATGCATGATGTATTTGTGGCTCGCCCATGCGACCCATTCCATCGCGACCACGGTCGCCAGAACGATCAGTGCGGGGATGAAAACGGCCATTGCGTGAATATAGGAGCTAGCGCGCGGCAGGCAAAGGGCGGTCGGCGCTTTAGCTGCCGGTTTGCGCCTTCGGCTTGCCGGGCAGGCCGAAACAGGTTTCGGCGACTTCGCGGCTGATTCGTGCCGGTCGCAGGCTCTTGGCATCGATGCAGCACCACATGCTCTGCACTTCGGCCAGCACGTCTTCGCCGCGGCGAATCACCGTATTGTAGAAACTGCGCGCGCCGGCGATCTTCTCCAGCACGGTTTCGGCGATGACATCATCGTCGAGAAAGGCCGGGCGGCGATAGGTGATCTCGTGCTTGAGCGCGACCCAGGCCTTGCTGGCCACTTCCTCGGCGGGGGCGAGTTTCTGCCAGTGCGCGAGCACTGTGTCCTGCACCCAGTTGAGATAGCGCGCGTTGTTCACGTGCCCCATGAAATCGATATCGTCCGGGAGGACCTTGATCGGAAAGGTGAATGGCTTTGCTGACATTTATGTCAGTAGAGCAGGGAAAGGTTAAGTTTGGAAGACTCTTGTTTTGCCTTTTTGCGCAGGTGGGCTTCCTCCCGCACATTCCCGGGCCATGGGCAACACACCGCGCACGCTTTACGAGAAGATCTGGGACCAGCATGTCGTCGAACAGCGCGACGATGGCACCTGCCTGCTCTATATCGACCGTCACCTGGTTCACGAGGTCACCAGCCCGCAGGCCTTCGACGCGCTGCGCCTGGCCGGACGGCAGGTGCGCCGTCCCGACCTGACGCTGGCGGTCCCCGACCATAATCTGCCCACCACGCCGCGGGTGGCCGCGGATGGTTCGCGGCTGCCGATCGAGGATGCACAAAGCGCTGCCCAGCTCGCCGCGCTCGAACGCAACGCCCCCGGATTCGGAATCGATTACATCGATGCGGTCGCGCCCGAGCAGGGCATCGTCCATGTCGTCGGCCCCGAGCAGGGTTTCTCGCTGCCCGGTGCGACCATCGTATGCGGCGACAGCCATACCGCCGCGCACGGCGGCATCGGCGCGCTGGCCTTCGGGATCGGGACCAGCGAGGTTGAACACGTGCTGGCCACGCAGACGCTGCAGTTGCGCCGTTCGAAATCGATGGAAGTCCGCGTCGATGGCGCGCTGGGCCCGGGCGTCACGCCCAAGGACCTGATCCTGCATATCATCGGCGTCATCGGCACTGCCGGGGGCACCGGCCATGTCATCGAATACCGGGGTGAGGTGTTCCGCAAGATGAGCGTCGAAGGCCGCCTGACGGTCTGCAACATGAGTATCGAAGGCGGTGCCCGCGCCGGACTTATCGCCCCCGACGATATCGTCTTCGACTACCTTCGCGGCCGCCCCTATGCGCCGCGCGGCGACGACTGGGACCGCGCTGTCGCATGGTGGCGCTCGCTGGTGACCGACGATGGCGCGGTGTTCGACAAATCGGTCGTGATCGATGCCGCCGACATCGAGCCGACGGTCAGCTGGGGGACCAGCCCTGAGGATGTCGTGCCGGTGGGCGGGACCGTGCCCGAACCCGCCAGCTTCGCCGACCCTTCCAAACAGGAAGCCGCGCGCAAGAGCCTCGATTACATGGGGCTGGAACCCGGCATGCGGATCGAGGACATCGCGGTCGAGAATGTCTTCATCGGCAGCTGCACCAACAGCCGGATCGAGGACCTGCGCGCCGCGGCGCAGGTGCTCGAGGGCCGCACCAAGGCGCCCAATGTCCGCTGGGCGATTGTCGTGCCCGGTTCGGGACTGGTCAAGCGGGCCGCCGAAGCCGAGGGACTCGATCGGATATTCATGGACGCCGGTTTCGAATGGCGCGAACCGGGCTGTTCGGCCTGTCTCGCGATGAATCCCGACAAGGTACCACCCGGCGAACGCTGCGCATCGACCAGCAACCGCAATTTCGTCGGCCGCCAGGGGCCGGGCGCACGCACCCATCTGGTCAGCCCGGCAATGGCGGCTGCCGCCGCGGTTACGGGGCGGCTCGCCGATGTGCGCAAGCTACCCCTTGCCAAGCGAACGGTGGCTGACCATTGAGAACCGATGACCAAGAAGCTTTCCGGAAAAGCCGCCATCGTCGGGGCCATCGGCTCCGCCGCCGTTGCCGCAGCCTTGCTCTATGCGAACAAGCGCAAGGAGAAGAAGAACGGACCGCGCCAGCCGGGTCCGATCCCTTCGGGGGAAAATCCCGAAACCGATTGATCTCACACGTCGCTGGGGGGAGAGCCATGGCGCCGAAATCAGGATTTGGGACCGCGCCACGCGTGGCGGGGGCCGTGCGATGAAAGCCGTGTCCACGATCGAAGGCCGCGCGATTCCGCTGGGGCTGAAAAATATCGACACCGATGTGATTATTCCCGCGCACTGGCTGAAGACGGTCAGCCGCGAAGGCCTCGGCGAAGGCGCGTTCGAGACGATCCGCGCAACCCCGGGCAACCCCTTCGATGTCGAGGATTTCGCGCAGGCGCCGATCTTGATCGCGGGCGACAATTTCGGCTGCGGATCGAGCCGCGAACATGCCGCATGGGCGATGCTCGACATGGGTCTTGCCGCGGTGATCGCGCCCAGCTTTTCCGACATTTTCGCCGGCAACGCCTTCAAGAACGGAATCCTCGCGGTCGAATTGCCGCAGGAACATGTCGATCGCCTGCTCGAAGTCGCGAAAGAGCAGCCGGTCACCATCGACCTCGAGAACCAGGTCGTCACAACGCCATTCCAGGATCGCTTCGCATTCGAGATCGATCCGTTCCGCAAACGCTGCCTGCTCGAGGGACTCGACGAGATCGGCCTGACGCTGGGCAGCGAAAGCGCCATCACACAACACGAACAGACGCGCGGGGGCGCCCTGCCCTGGCTCGACAAACCACAGAGGAGAGAAGCAGCGTGAAGGCAGTCCTTTCAAAGGAAACCGGCGGACCCGAAACCCTGGTCGTCGAGGATATCGACGCCCCCACCCCCGCCAAGGGCGAAGTGCTGGTCAAGGTCGCTGCCTGTGCCATCAATTTTCCCGACACGCTGATTATCCGCGACATGTACCAGTTCAAGCCGCCCCGCCCGTTTGCTCCGGGTGGCGAGATCTCGGGCACGATCGAGGCACTGGGCGAGGGCGTCGAAGGCTTCGCCGTGGGCGACCGCGTGATGTGCGGCATCGGCAATGGCGGGCTGCAGGAAAAGGTCGCGGTGGCGGCCGAACGGCTGTTCAAGGTGCCCGAGGGGATCGACCTGGTAAAAGCCAGCGCGCTGCTGATGACCTATGGCACCACGATCCACGGCCTGAAGGACCGCGGCGATATCAAGGAGGGCGAAACCGTCCTCGTGCTCGGCGCAGCGGGCGGTGTCGGCCTGTCGGCGGTCGAACTGGCGAAGGCCTATGGCTGCCGCGTCGTGGCCGCGGTTTCGACCGAGGAAAAGGGCGCAGTCGCCAGGCAGCACGGCGCCGACGAAGTAGTGATCTATCCGCGCGCGCCGTTCGACAAGGATACCTCCAAGCAACTGGCGAGCGACTTCAAGGCGGCGGTCGGCCCCAATGGCGCGGATATCGTCTACGACATCGTCGGCGGCGATTATTCCGAACCCGCATTGCGCGCGATCGCCTGGGAAGGCCGTTTCCTCGTGATCGGCTTCCCCGCCGGGATCGCCAAGATGCCGCTCAACCTCACCCTGCTCAAGAGCTGCGACATCCGCGGCGTGTTCTGGGGCGCCTTTACCGCGCGCGAGCCCGAGCGCAATCAGCGCAATATCGAGGAACTGTTCGACCTGTGGAAGGCGGGCAAGATCAATCCGCTGGTCAGCGAGACCTATCCGATCGAACGCGCGCATGAGGCCATCGCCAAGCTCGAAAACCGCGGCGCGATTGGCAAGCTCGTGGTCACAATGGAATAGCCGCTCGCGCGGGAGGATCACACAAGCGCCCTTGCGGGCTTGCGGGGCCGCGCCTATTCCGGCCCCCGACATTCCATCCCGAGAGGACCATCATGACCGATTTCAAGGATCGCGAACGCGGCGAGGAAGCCAAGTTCGCCTTTGACGAGGAAAACGCCTTCAAGATCGCCGCCCGGCGCAACCGCCTGGTCGGCGAATGGGCGGCAGGCCTGATGGGACTGACCGACGAGGAAACCGACGCTTACAAGAAAGCGGTCGTGCAGGCCGATTTCGAGGAAGCGGGCGACGAAGACGTGATCCGCAAGCTGCTGGGCGATCTCACCGCGGCCGACTGCGACGTCAGCGAGTCCGATATCCGCACCAAGCTGGAAGAATGCGCTGTCGAAGCGCGGCGCCAGTTCATGAGCGACGGGGCCTGATCGGATGCCGATGGCTGCCGACGACATTGTCGCGTTGATCGAGGAAGCCCTGCCCGGTGCCAGCGTCGAGATGCGCGACCTTGCGGGCGATAACGATCACTGGGCGGCCAAGGTCACGGCGCCCCAATTTGCGGGGCTGACACGCGTCAAGCAGCACAAGCTGGTGTATGACGCGCTGGGCGGGCGCATGGGCGGCGAACTGCACGCCTTGCAACTCACCACCCAAGCCCCCACCTGATTCCGACCACCAGATTCATACAAAGGACGGGCCGATGTCCGACACCAACCAGCGCATCGCCGACATCGTTGGCGCCAACGACGTCACGCTTTTCATGAAGGGCACGCCGCTCTTCCCGCAGTGCGGCTTTTCCAGCCGCGCGGTGGCCATTCTCGATCACTGCGGTGTCGCCTATGACAGCGTCGACGTGCTGCAGGACATGGAGATCCGCCAGGGTATCAAGGCCTATTCGGACTGGCCGACGATCCCGCAGCTTTATGTGAAGGGCGAATTCGTGGGCGGCAGCGACATCATGATGGAGATGTTCGAAGCCGGCGAACTCCAGCAGATGCTCGACGAAAAGCAGGTCGCCAAGGCGTCTTGATGATTTTGCGATACGGCGTCACGCGCGCCGTATCCTCCCAGAACGGGTAAGGCCCGCCGGGTGGAGAACCGGGCGGGCCTTTTGTTCGTCCGGATGCTGGGGGGAGCATTCCGTTGAAGACCGAACATGATACCCATCGATATGCATCCCCCGTGCCAAACTCCATGCAACGCCGCTATCCGGCGCACCTCAATGGTAAACGCGATTTTTCCCGCGATACTTAGTGTAAAATAGCCCGACAGGCGCTGTTTACCTTTGCGCTTGGCATTCCCCCCTCCCCCCGCCACAACATGGGCATGAGCGAACAACCACAAGCCGGGCCCGCAGGCATTCCCGCTGCCACCGTCGTCATATTCCGCAATGCGCCGGCCGGCGGCCCGCCGGAAATCCTAATGACGATCCGTTCGCGCGAAATGGTCTTCGCCGGCGGCATGGCGGTGTTCCCGGGCGGCCGGGTCGATCCCGCCGATTTCGATCTCGGCGCGCGGATCGGCGGACCGCTCGATCCCGAAGAGGCGGCCCATCAGGTCGCAGTGGTTCGCGAAACGCTGGAGGAGACGGGTCTCGCGATCGGGCTTGCAGGCGAAATCGATGCCGACAAGGCGCGTGCCGCACGCCGGTTCCTTCAGCAAACCGGTGAGCTTGCCCCCGTGCTCGAACATTTCAACTGGGAACTTGATCTGGCCCAGCTGGTGCCGTTTGCGCGCTGGTTTCCCAAGAACGAACGGATCCCGCGTGTCTACGATACGCGCTTCTATCTGGCCGATTTGGGCACCGGGGCGGTCGAGATCGAAGCCGACCTGTCGGAAAACACGCATCTGTTCTGGATCAGCGCCCAAGGCGCGCTCGACGCTGCCGAACAGGGTGACATCAAGGTGATCTTTCCGACCCGGCGCAATCTCGAACGGCTGGCGATGTTCGACAGTTTCGCGGCCGCGCGCGCGCAGGCGGAAGCCATCCCCGTGCGCACCATTACCCCCTTCATCGACGATACCGATGGCCGGTCATGGCTGCATATAGGTGAGGATTTCGGCTATCCGGTCACCGGTGAACCGCTGGAGAATGCGGCGCGCGGCTAATCTCGCCGGATCGACCAGGCCCCCGGGCTGGCGATCCGTAATGCGACCCGTCTGGCCAGAGCGCTTTTATGCGAAAAACATCAGGGTTTCCCACATTGCGGCCCAAAGCTTTTTTAAGCGCCCGTCATGTACAGCCTGTTGATAGTGCCCGCCATTTCTCGACGGCCTTTTCGGTTCTTTCCGGCGGGATTGTACCAACAGCCGCTATCTTGCATACCGCAGGAGCAATAGTGCGCAAAACTCGGGGTCGGGCGTCGTAGACATGAGCATGGATTTGCAATCGGGTCTGCTTGGCTTCGCTCTCGGTGCCGTCGCGGTCGTGCTGCTGGCGCTGTGGCGTACCGCACGCAGCAGCAACCGTGGCAAGACCGAAGCCGTCGCTGGTCTGCCCGGCAAGACAGCGCCTGTCGCCCCCACGATCGAGGAAGTCGTCGAGGGTCTGCCCGACATGATTGTGGCTATCGGGGCCGATCGGGTCCGCCGCTATGTCAGCCCATCATGCAAATGGCTGCTGGGCTTTACGCCCGAGGAAATGATCGGCCTCTCGCCAATCAACGCCATCCATCCCGATGACCGCGCCCTCACCATGGAAGCCAGCGAAAAGCTGTTCAGAGGCGAGGTTTCGTCGACGCTGACCACTTACCGCCACAAGCATGCCGATGGCCATTATGTGTGGCTCGAAGCGCATATGACGACGCGCTGGCACGACGATGGCGAGATACGCGATTTCGTGGGCGTCGTGCGCGATATAGGGGGACGGCGACGCCAGAAATTGCGCGACAGCGAGCGCAATGCGCAATTGCGCGAAAACAACCGCCTGCTCCAGATGGCAGAGGAGAGCGCCAATATCGGACACTGGCGGGTCGACGTGCAGGAAGGCACGCTGTTCTGGTCCGACCAGGTCTATCGCATCCATGGCGTGGACAAGGACTTCGTCCCCGACGTGGCTTCCGGCCTCGACTTCTACTGTGAAGAAGATCGCGCGCGGGTTTCCGAAATGGTCGACAAGGCGTTTTCCGAAGGGGCCAATTTCGAATTCCAGGCCCGTATCGTGCGCCCCGACGGTGAGCTGCGCCATGTGGCCAGCCTGGGCAACGCCGAAACCGCGCCCACGGGGGAAGTCGTAACGGTATTCGGCATTTTCAAGGATATCACCGAAACGGTGGAGGCCGAAGAGCAACTCCGCCAGTCGCGCGACATTGCCGAGCGTGCTTCGCAGGCCAAGGCACATTTCCTGGCCAATATGAGCCATGAAATCCGCACGCCGATGAACGGCGTGATCGGGTTCGCCGATCTGCTGCTCGAAAGCGAGCTCGAGAAAGAGCACCACGACTATGCGCGGATGATTTCGGATTCGGGCAAGGCCATGCTGCGCCTGCTGAACGAATTGCTCGACCTGTCGAAGATCGAGGCCGGCCGGATGCAATTGACCCGCGAGCCGGTCAATTTCGGGCATATCGTACGCAGCAGCGCGCGCTTGTTCGAACCCAATGCCAAGGCCAAGGGTATCAGGCTCGACATTGATGTCCCCCCGGACATGCCCGAAGGCATTGGCGACAAGTTGCGCATCCGCCAGATCGTCCTCAACCTCGTCGGCAATGCAATCAAGTTCACCGAGCGCGGATCGGTGCGCGTGGAGGCCTGCGAAAAAGACGGCAAGATCGTGTTCCGGGTGATCGATACCGGTATCGGCGTGCCGCCCGACCAGCTTGCCTACATCTTCGAGGAATTCGCTCAGCTCGATAATTTCGGCAAGGGCAAGGCCAGCGCTTCGGGCGGTGGCACGGGGCTCGGCCTGGCGATTGCGCGCCAACTCGCCGAACTGATGGACGGCCGGCTGACCGCCGAGAGCACGCCGGGCAAGGGGTCGACTTTCGAACTTGTCTTGCCCTTGGTGAAATGCCCTGCGCAGAAGTCCGCCGCCAAACAGGACAACTCGGCATCGAGCTACCGCACGGCGCTGGCCGGGCGGCGGGTGCTGCTGGCGGAGGACGCGGAAATAAACCAGAAGCTCATCGTCGCGATGCTCGCGCGCCTGGGAGTGGAAACGCAGGTTGCCGACGACGGTCAGCAGGCGGTCCAGCAGGTCATGGAGGCGAAGGCACAGGGCCGACCGTTCGATGCCGTGCTGATGGACATGCAGATGCCGGTCATGGACGGGCTCGACGCATCACGCGCGCTCCGCGCGAATGGCGTCGGTCCGCGCGAACTGCCGATCATCGCGGTTACCGCGAATGCCTATGCCGACGATATCGAATTGTGCATGGAAGCCGGCATGCAGGACCATGTCGCCAAGCCGATCTCGGCAGAACGGCTTGGCCCCTGTCTCGAACAATGGCTCACCAAACCGGCGCCGGGATCCGGCGAGTTGGCGGAAACCGACCTTTCGGTGGATGTGGACGATGCCCGGAACATGTACGAACAGCGCAAGCTCGAACTGCGTAACCAGCTTGCCGCGCTCGAGGGCGAGGACATGCTTGGTTCCGCGCAATGCGACCTGCTGCGCGACAAGCTCCACGTCATGGCCGGCATCGCCAAATACTTCGGTGACGAAGAACTCGGCCAGCTTGCAGGCCGGATCGAACGGGATCTGAAGCTTGCCGCCGACGACGCGAATATCGGCCGCGCTCTCGACGAACTGCGGCACTGGTTCGACACCTGAGCGATCAGCCGCGCGCGGGCACTCCGGCAAGCGGGGTGATCGGCCGTTGCCAAGCCGCAGACTTGCAGGCAGACTTTGCGGTGCGCGGCCCGGCAAGCGCGCGGGTGGGATAGTAGCGCTCGGGAGGCGCATGACGGAGGAAACCGGCGATGAAAGGCAGGCCGCCCGTGGACGACCCGATCGAAGAGGAAACGGATCCCGAACTGCGCGCCCTGTTCGAACAGCGCCGACAAGCCAGCCTGGACGCGGTCGATGCCGCTCTTGCCAGCCACTCTATCGATGCTGAGCAGAAGCAGGAAATTGCCGAGCTTCTCCACCAGGTCACCGGGGTGGCCGCCTATTTCGGCGAAGCCGACCTCGGCGAACGGTGCCGGGTCGATGAACGCCGCCTCCTGCAATCCGCAGACCAGCAGGAAACCCGCCAGCTGCTCGAAATGCTGCGGCCATGCCTGGCAGGTTGCGAAACCCCACCGTCCTGAAGCGCAGGGGACCCGGTAAACGGTTAGACGGGAGATCGATTGCGATCCGGCCGCAAGCGCCATCCTGCAAGAACGGCGCGGGGTCTACCTCTTGGGGAAATTGGCGCGCCCGGCGTGACGAAAATGGGCACTCGAAACATTGGGAAATTATTGTTGGCCTAGTCTAGATAGGTGGCGCGTGCATTCGGGGCAATTAACGAGGATAGCAGGCGCATCAGCGAGCCAGTTGAAGATGCGGTGAAATATGCTGCGTTGGCGCAGGGTGACCTCCCAGCCCCGGGCCGGATGACCGAAATGCATGAGCATCGCTTGGTCGCCTGCGCCCACTAGTGCTGCGACCCGGCCGAAGCGTTCGTTGAGGTCGAACAAGGACTGCGCCCCGAAACCCTCACCCGGTGTACCCGCGATAGCTGCGGCGCCTGGCGATTGGACATACACAATAGTGGCGTGACTAGGTGCGATTCAAGTGAATTGACGCCACGCTCGAGTGTGAAAACGGTAAGTATGAAGCACTCAACCTTTCCCGCCTCGTTAATAGCATTCCCGGGCCGTTGGGTCGGCATCACCCACGGCTGGAATCCATGCCAATGGGACTGAGAGGAACCGTCAGGCATCGCTAGTCCTATTCCTGGAGAGGGAGAGATTAGTAGCGCACGGTTTGCCGCCATTGACCTTCCGGTGATATGTCGCACGGTAGCCCGTGCGGCCCTTGACCCTGCCAGAAACCTTCACCTAGTCGTACAGTTGGCGCGGGGCGCGCGAACCTAAGTTCGACAGAAAATTTCACAGCGCCGCCAAAGGAAGCAGATCGAAATGCGTATTGCCAATCTTGTCGCAGCGTTTGTCGTGGGAACCACGCCCACCATGACCATGGCGCAGGGAATGGACCCGGCCGGCTCTGGACCGATCGTCAATGCGCTGGGCTGGCTTCAGGGGACGCTGCTCGGCAATGTCGCAACTGCAGTGGCCGTAATGGCCGTCGCGGCGGTCGGCTTCATGATGCTGACCGGCCGGCTCAATTGGCGCTTCGGTGCAACAGTCATCATTGGGGTCTTTATCCTCTTCGGCGCGGCTTCGATCGTGGCCGGCATCCAGGGCGTTGCAGCGGCCTGAGCGAAGGACTGTATCGGCGCGGCACCTGCGCCAAAGGTCTTATTTACGCTTGCAAAATTTCTGTCCGGTAAGGCGCGGAATTACGCGCAGTTATCGCCCGCCGATCGCGCCCGGACCCTCGTGCTCGATCCGACCCGCGAGGGACGCCAGCGGCTCACCGACGCCATCCGTGCCGAGCTGGTCCGCGACGGCACGCTGGGGGCTGACGCCATCACCGCCACCACGCTGGAGCCGCTGGGATTGACCCGTGCCGAGGCGTCCAACGCCGCCAGCTACGCCCCCGGCCAGATCGTCACGTTCCGGCGCGGCAGTCGCGAACAGCGGCTGAGCCGGGGACGCGCCTACCGGGTCGAGAGCATCGACGCCGAGGCGGGCACGGTCTCGCTCGCCACCCCGCAGGGCAAGGCGGTTCGCTGGTCTCCCGCCAGATGGGGCGGCGACCAGGCCGAGGCGTTCGTCGAGGTCGAGCAGGAGCTGCGCACCGGGGACCGCATCCAGTTCACCCGCAACAACCGGCGCGCCGGACGCCTCAACGGCCATACCGCCAGCGTCGTCGGGACCGATCCGCAGCGCGGCGGGATCACGGTCGAGCGCGAGGACGGCAAGCACGAAGTGCTTGACCTCTCCCGGCTCGCCGATCGGCATATCCGGCCCGGATGGGTGCGGACGATACATTCCGCCCAGGGCGCCACCGCCGATCGGGTCATGGCCCATCTGGAGAGCTTCCGCGCCAACACCGTCGATGCTCCGGCGGTCTATGTCGCGATCAGCCGCGCCAGGGATGCTGTCGCGCTCTACACCGACTGTCGCGCCAAGCTCACCGAAGCGCTCGGTCTACGCGACGGCGCCCTGATCGGGGCCATCGATGGGGTGCGGCGGGAAGCGGAAGTAGCTATGGGGTAGAGCCACGTGTGAGGTTCGGTGTGTCGGTCGTCGCCAGCTTCCTGCATGGCGACCCGACGATCGGGTCTGCACGTTCAACGAGCGTCCCTCAGATATAGCTCGCACAAAGAAATAGCCTCATTTGCCATTTCTTTTACGTCGGCGTCTTCGTTCGACTGCAGCAGCAAGAGAGATTGATTGACCTCGCAGACGAGGCTGCCGATTTCTTTGCAAACGAACAGGCCATCGAGAACAACCCCAGTGTCATCCGAGTTGAGCATCACTATCAGTTTGCTGATATCGTATCCGGAAATGAAGCATTGGGCCAACCTGAACAGAACGTCGTTGGAAGTCGAAGTCATTTTGACAACTTCCTCAAAAGTCTGATCACATTCATCACTGATATTGGTCATTGTCGATCTTTAAGCTTGTCACGAAGTTCGGTTTCACGGCGAATCCGCTCTTTGCGATTCTCATGCTGTCGATACTGGCGGCGTTCCTTAGCAGAACCATTCGGATCACCCACGGGATGGGCGTCCAACTCTTTCTGTCGGGTTCCTAGGCTATCATTAAGCGCTTTGACGCTATCATCAACTGCACCATCAGGAACGTCGCCTGCGTCGGGCAGGTCACCATGAACTTTACCCGTCGCGTCAGTCTCAAGCGCACCGTCATTAAACAACCAATCAACGCCTCGAACCACCAAATCCTTAATATTGTCGATCCCGCGTTGAACTTGCCGCGCACCGTCTTCTGCCCAATCGTTGAACCCATTCCCGTCTTTGTCTTGAGGTGTTGGATAGCCAGGCATCGGGATGGTGCCAGGCATAGGCACAACCCGCCGCATTTGCTTGCCCGAGAAGTCCGCAAGGTTCACCGGATCGTTGCCGACATAGGCATACATGTTCATGCCGTCCTCGTAGCCGATGGGGTCGGTCTGCATGAATCGGCCGAGCAGTGGAGAATAGATGCGGGCCTTGTAGTAATACATGCCGATCTCGGGGATCCAAGTCTGGCCAGTATACTGGAACCGGCCGAGATTGCCCGTATCAGGCGTGCCCCACTCGTCGTACTTGTTGCGCTGGAGAACACTGCCCGAACTGTTCGTCACAGCGACCACGCTGCCGCGCTCATCGCGGTGGAGGAAGCGGCGGGTAGATGCGGTTGGATAAGTGCCGCCCCCCTCGAACCAGATTACCGGATCGTCGGTGCCCGGACCGTGGACATAACGGCGCAGGATCGATCCCGAGGCGTTGAGTTCGGCAATCAGCTCGTCGCCGGCATAGTGACGGCGGTGATGCGCCGTAATGCCGAAGACGGTTTCTGGAACGGATCGCAGCCTCCGCTCGGTTATGAAACATACACGGCGGAGATCAGAGGTAAGAAGCACAAGAAGAAGATCAGGGTCGTCACGTCGGAGGCCGCTACGGTCGAGTATGTCTACGGCGCTTATGTCGGTGCCGGTGGCAAGGCATCAATGGGCATCGGCAAGCTTTCTCAGCATCTTAATGAAAAGGGTTTGAGCTACCGTGGTCGCAAGTTCACGCCCGCGCTGGTCCATACGATCCTGACGCGCGAGACCTATGTCGGTCGGCACTATTACAACACGAAAGACAGCCGCACCAATACGAAGCGTCCGCGCGAAGAATGGATCGAGGTCGAAGTCCCCGCGATCATTTCGGAAAAGACCTTCGATAAGGTCCAGGCGATCCTCAAGTCACGCAACCCCAAGATGACGCCGGCGCGTTCCCATTCGAGCCCGGTTCTGCTCTCTGGCCTCGGTCGCTGCGGTAACCCGGGCTGCGACGGCACTATGATGCTAATGAACGGCAAGGGCGGCCAGTATCGATACTATTCCTGTTCGAACGTGCGCCGGAAGAAGGATCGCACCTGTGGTGGCAACAATGTTCCCATGCAGCAGGTGGACAACGCCGTCGTCGAGGTTCTTGAGCAGCGTCTGCTCGATCCTGTCCGCCTCGAGAAGCTTCTGGCGCAGTTGCTGGAGCGCTCGGCAGGTGCCGATGCCAAGCGCAAACGCGACATCGTCACTCTGCGCAACGAGCGCACTGCCGCCGACACCGCCATCCAGCGTCTCTTCGAATCGATCGAGGCAGGGCTCGTCGATTCCAAGGACAAGGATCTCAAGAAGCGCCTCGCGGGCCACCAGTCGAGACGCGCCGCGCTCGACGAAGAGATCAATCTGCTCGAACGCCAATGCGGTAGCAAGGGGGACCGCATCGACAGGGACGCGCTCGCCGCGTTCGCTGCCGGTCTGAAGAAAAAGCTTACCGATCCCGATAACCCCGCACTGCGCAAGAATTACGTGCAGGCGTTCGTCAGTGAGGTCGTGATGACCAAGGAACAGCTTACCGTTCGTGGCCCGGTGGCCAGCCTAGTTCAGGCGGTATGCACGCCCGGTGCCGATACGGCACCGGTGCGCACTTCCATGGTAAACTGGCGCGCCCGGCAGGACTCGAACCTGCAACTCCAAGCTTAGAAGGCTCGTGCTCTATCCAGTTGAACTACGGGCGCGCTCCGGGGCTGCCATAACGTGCCTTTCGCGGCTGGCCAATCGGCACTAACCGTGTTTGCGATGGAAAACGCTCCGACGAATACGCCCGCACCGCATTTTCGCTATTACGATCTGGTGATGGCGGCCTTCGTCACCATCCTGTTGCTGTCGAACCTGATCGGCGCATCGAAACCGAGCTACGTCATACTGCCGGTCATCGGCGAATGGTCGTTCGGCGCCGGGGTGCTGTTCTTCCCGGTCAGCTACATCATCGGTGACATCCTGACCGAAGTATACGGCTATGCCCGTGCACGGCGGGTCATCTGGACGGGCTTTGCCGCATTGCTGTTCATGGCTTTCATGGCGTGGGTCGTGGTGCAGTTGCCGCCGGCGGAGGGCTGGCCCGGACAGGAAGCCTACGAGTTCGTGTTCGGCAACAGCTGGCGGATCGTACTGGCGTCGATGGTCGCCTTCTGGGCTGGCGAATTCGCCAACAGCTATGTCCTCGCCAAGATGAAGGTGTGGACGCAGGGGCGCCATCTGTGGATGCGCACGATCGGGTCGACGGTGATCGGCCAGGGTCTCGACAGCCTGATCTTCTACCCGCTGGCCTTCTGGGGCCTGGCCGGATGGCCGGTCGAACTGCTGTGGCAGGTCGTGCTGTCGCAATGGGCGATCAAGACGCTGTGGGAGGCGCTGCTGACCCCGGTCACCTATGCCGCGGTCGGCGCGCTCAAACGCGCCGAAGGGGTCGAGCTGTTCGACACCGATACCGACTTCTCGCCTTTTGCATCCAGCAAGCGCTGAACACGGCGGGAGGCCGGGACCTTCACGAAAAAGGGGCGACCCGCAGGCCGCCCCTTCCCTCTCCCCCCGCTCTTGCGGGTAGCTTAGAACTTCGCCCCGATCGCGATGCCGTAGCGCCGCGGATCAAGCGTGAAGATGTTGGTGAAATTGCCCGACGAAGCGTCGGTGACATAAAGGCCCGTTACCGAGTCGCTGTCAAAGATGTTCTGCACGAAACCGCGTACGAACCAGCGGTTGTCGTTCCCGTTCAGCGTGATCGAGGCGTTCGCCTGGACGAACGGTTCGATCCGGTTGACGTTGCCGTTGAACACATTGCCGTATTGTTCGCCCGTATAGGCCAGATCGAACCGCGGGACGAGCGACATGCCATTGTCGAAATCGGCAGTGTACTGCACGCCCACCGAAGCCTTGTATTCAGGCGCCTGAGGCAGGCGATTGCCCCTCAGATTGACCTCCACGCCCGGGCTCAGCACGTCGATCGGACCCAGAGCTGCGAAAGCCGGGTTGGCGGTCTGCGCGTCGAGCACGCTGCAGATGCTGAACGCACCGGTCGAGGCAATCCCCCCGTCGGCGGGGAAGGCGGCCGGGCCCTGCAGTCCCAGTCCGGCGTTCACCGCCCCGACGAAAGCGTTGGCCCCCGCGCCGGTCACCGCGCACAGCGAGCCGTTCGACAAGTCCTTGATGATCACGGCGTCGGGATCGCCGCCGCCCGGATCGCGCGGATTGCTGAAGAACTGGTCGCCCGCCACCTTCGCATTGAGGTAGCTGACGTTCATGTTGACCATCCAGTTGTAGCTGGGCCGCAGGATGGTCTCGAGCTCGACGCCCCAGATATTGGCATCGATCGTATCGTTGACCGAAGTCCGAGCAACGATGCGGCTAAGCTGCAAGCCCTTGTACTTGTAGTAGAACCCCGTGAGGTTCACCTGAGCCGCACCGTTCAGGAAACTGTTCTTCGAACCGATTTCGAAAGCGTCGATCTTCTCCGAATCGAAGCTTTCGGAAACTGCGAAGACCGGTGACAGCGGCGGGTTGATCCCGCCCGACTTGTAGCCGCGCGAATAGGAGAAATAGAGGTTGTTGTCCGGCGAGATCGCGAAGTCGAGGACCGCGCGCCCGGTAATCGCGTCGAAACTGACTTCGCGTTGCTGCAACAACTGGTTCCCTGGCGTCCCGGCGTCCGCATCGAAGCTTCCGACGAATGGCGACGTGAACGGTTCGCCATTGCCGAAGGGATTGAGGAAGCTTGCGTAGGTCGTCCGCGCGGCAACGCTCTTGCTGTCGTCATTGTAGCGGATGCCGCCCGTGAACTGGAGCCGGTCGGTGATGTCGACATAGACTTCGCCGAAGATGCCGAAGCTTTCCAGTTTGAAGTCGGTCGTGTTGTTCCGGTACATCGAAGTCGCGAGGTAAGATGGCGGTGCCCCTGCCCCGAATGCCGAGAATGTCCCGAGGATCGCGCTGGCGTAGTCCAGCCCGAAGTTGTTGACGTAATAGCTGTTCTCGCCGACTTCGGATTCGGCGTAGATACCGCCCAGCAGGAAGTTGAACGGTCCGTCGAAATCGCTGGAGAGGATCGCCTCGCCCGACCACGAGGTCTGCTCCTGGCTCGACCGGTCGAAGGCCAGCGGTACATCGGCGCAGATCGAATTGCCCTCGAACGCCCCCAGATTGCCCGCATCGTTATCCGATGTGCACAGCACGCCGTTGGGCCCGTTCGGGATCAGCGCGTTCGCGATCGGCGCGAAATAGGCGTTCGACCCCGGAACGAAGGGCTGGGCCGGTACGCCCGTGGGAATGCCGTTCGCCGCGAAGAAAGCCAGCGTGTTCAGGGCGCCGGCATAACCGCTGCGATCGAGGATACCGAGGTTGTAGTCTTGGCGGGAATCGACCGAGGTTTCCTGATATATCCCCGTAAGCGACAGGTTCATGGGCCCGATCCGCTGATCGAGATGGGCCTGCAACTGCAGTTCGTCGGCGAAGTATTCGGGCGTGAACGCGGTGTTGACCGTGCGCACATCGTTGGGCTCGTCGAAATTGGCGTATCCGTCGGGTCCGTAGACGCTGCCCAAGGCCAGCGCCTCGGGGATGCCCTGGATGCGGAACAGTTCTACCGAAGACAGGACCGAACCCAGCGTCGAATTGGCATTGGTGCTGTCGAAGTCGCGGCGGTTGTTAAGGCAGCCCAGCACGCCGGTGGGATCGCGCTGGCAGGCCTGCTTTTGGATCCGCAACCGGTCGTCGTTCTCGCGGAAGTAGAACGCCATGAGGTCGAGCGTGGTGTCGGCGGTGGGCTCGAAGCGCAACGACCCGCGCACTGCATACATGTCGCGCCCGTCGATATCGGAGTCGTCGTCGAGGTTGTCGGTGAACCCGTCGCGATTGAGATAGAACCCGGCCGCGCGGAAGGCCAGCGTGTCGCCGAGCGGCACATTCACCATGCCCTTGGCCTTGATGCTGTTGTAATTGCCGTATTCGAATTCGGCAGCGGCCCCGAAAGTACCCAGTTCGGGCTTGGCGGTCACCACATTGACCACGCCCGAAGTCGCGTTGCGACCGAACAGCGTGCCCTGCGGTCCGCGCAGGACTTCGACGCGCTCGAGATCGAAATATTCGGTTTCGAAGAGGCGCGTGCCGAACAGCGGCGAACCGTTGGTATGGATCGCAGTCGCGCTATCGCAAGTCACACCCACGCAAAGGTCGCCGATCCCGCGGATCGTGAAACTTGCGCTGGTGAAGTTCGACTTGGTGAAGGAGACATTCGGCAGCGTAAGCTGGAGATCGCTGGCGTTTTCGATCTGCTGCGCCTCGAGCGCCTCGCTGTCGAACGCGCTGACTGCAATCGGCACTTCCTGCAGCGACTGGTTCTGACGCTGCGCGGTAACGATGATGACGTTGTTATCGAACCGCGGATCATCGAAGCCATCCTCGGCAGCGTCCTGCGCAAATGCCGGGAACGAAATAGCGCTCGCGCAGATACCCGCGAGCAGGGAAGCCCTTACCCTCATTAACCCTCTCCTCTCCATGTGCCGTCTTTGCGGCTTATGGCGTATTGCTAACACACATTCGTATGCACGCAAGCACGGGCGCATGATTGTTGCGCAAAAGGACGGCGAATTTTGGCGAGTGTTGTTTTAGGGACGCTAGGCGAGCGTTCATTGACGCTACGGCACCCGATGCCGCGCAGGGTGTGTACAAAAATACCGCTGTCAGACGAGAGTATGGCTTTCGGCCAGTTCGATAATGCCGCGCCTGCCCGATTCATCGCGTCCAAGCTGCACGAACACGTCGATCACGCTGGCCGCATAGGCAATGGTATCGCTCCGCGTCAGCCCGATTCCCGTCTGCATGACCATCAGGGACAATTGCTCGAGCGCGCCCCGCAGCGAGTTGGCGTGGACGGTGGAGAAGCTGCCCGGATGGCCGGTGTTGATCGCGCGCAGGAAGCTGACGCTTTCGGCGCCGCGCAGTTCGCCCAGCACGATCCGGTCGGGGCGCAAGCGCAGCGCGGCCTGCAGCAATTCGTTGGCGGTGACCTTGGCTTCGCCCAGTTCGCCCTTGACCGCGACCAGCCCGACGCCGTTTTCGCCGGGCAACCTGAGCTCGGGCGTATCCTCGACCAGCACGACGCGTTCGTGACGCGGGATTTCGCCGAGCATGGCGTTAAGGAACGTAGTCTTGCCGGTGCTTGTCCCACCCGAGACGAGGATGGTGCGCCGCTGGCGGATCGCCTCGCGCAGAAAGGCGATCGGCTGCGCCTGCGTATCGGGCATGGCGTCCCGCCCCTGCGGCCTCAGCGGACCGGTGTCATAGGCATCGAGCGGCAGGTCGAGTCGGCGATGGCGGCGGATCGCCATGGCCCAGTGCTTGCGCGCCGCGGGCGGACCACAGAACTGGACGCGCGCGCCGCCGGGCAGCGTCGCACCGAGCAGCGGATGTTCGCGGTTGATCCCCTGGTGGCTGACCCGCGCAACCTGTTCGGCCAGGCGCTGGATCAGCCGGTCGTCGATATCGGGCCGCACCACCTTGTGGATGCCGCCCCGCGCCGCATCCTCGACCCAGACCTCGCCCGGCCTGTTGACCAGGATCTCGGTCACCGTGTCGCATTCGAGCCAATCGCGGAATGGCGCGAGATAGGCGTCGAGATAGACGCTGCGTTCGCCGTGCAGATCGACCGGCGGGGCATCCGCTTCAGGCTGTCCGTCGGGTTGGAAAGGGTGGATGTCGGCGCTCACGGCAGGGCTTCCGGATCAGCTGACCGAAGAGAAATCGAGATCGCGCGCGGTAAAGATGCGGATCGGTTCGCCCTGTCGCACCCGCACGGTCGGCCCGCGCTGGCCGTCCTGCTGGGCTGCAGTGGCCGCGGCCGAGGAACTGGCCCCGCCGATCAGCACGCCTGCCGCACCGCCGGTGGCGAGCGAGCCGACGCCGCCGACGACCGACAGCAGCAGGGCCGAACCGAACCGCCTGAAGAAACCGTCACCCGAAACCTTGCCCGCAAGACCCGTGGTCCCGTCGAAACCGATCGCAGGCGAAGCCAGGTTGACAGAAGCCCCGTCGGGACGGATCAGCCGGGTCCAGATGACGTAGGCGCGCTTCTGGCCGTTCTGCAGGCCCGACTGGTACTGACCGATCAAACGGCTCGAACGCGGGACGAGTACCTTGGTCCCGTCGAAACTGCGCACGTCCTGGCTTACCACGGCGCGGACATAGCCCGGGACATTGGTGTCGATCGCCGTTTCGAGGATCGCCGGGATCAGCGTGCCCTGCGTCACCGTGGTAGTGGGATTGCCCATCGCCTTGGCCTGCGCCGGCGCCCCGCCCACACCGCCGATCCGGCTGGCGAAATCGCTGGCGCCGTTGCCAGAGGCTCCGTTTCCGGCCGCTTCGCCGGCCCCGCTTGCCTCTCCCAGTGCCAAAGTAGCGGGGGCGTTGCCGGCATCGAACACCACGGTGGGGCTGGCATAGGGATTGGCGGCAAGTCCCGGCTGCGGCTGCGCCGACAGCACGGGCTGCGGCGCGGGATCGGGCCGGGCAATGGGCGCGGCGGCAACCTGCGGCGCGATCGGCGCCGGGGCCGCTTGCGGCGGCACCGTGGATGCGGCTTCGACCGGCGCCTGCTGGCCGCCGCCTATCCCCTCGCTCGGCGCGATGCGCGCGGAATTCATGCTCCACATGGTCACAAGGCCGAGCCCCGCGACGATTGCGATCCCCGCCACCAGGCCAAGCGCATCGGACTTGCCCGCCGGACGTGCGACCACGGGAAAGGCGTTGCGCTGGGCAAGGTCGATGACCTCGGCATCGCTGCCCTCGCGCGGATCGATATCGTTGGCGACCCCGCTATCGCCGGGCTTCTTTTCGGGCAGGCGCATGGCAAGACGCATGGGTTACTTCCTTCTCGCGGCGAAAGCGGGGCTGGCACCCGCGCTGTTCGCGGGCCGCTGGGGGCCGGTGTTGACCAGTTCGGCGCTGTCTTCGCCCGAACGCAGAACGATGCTGCGCGGCACACCGTCGACCACGATCGTATCGCCCCGCACGGTGAAATTGACCGGCCCCTCGACGCCTTCGCTATTGGTCACCAGGATTGCGGGGACCTCCCTGCCGCCCGGCCAAGTCAGGAAAGTGGCAGTCCCGTCGTCATAGGTGTTCTCGGGCAGCAGTTCGGGATCGCCGGATGCATTCCACGCGAAATTGAGATCCGCCGGATCGACCACGGCATAGGGATCGCCCGCGGCCTGCCGCTCCACTGCGTTGGGCGCTTCGGCCACCTCTACCAGCTCTTCCTCCGGCTCGTCCGGATAGGCGAAGCGCATCAGATAGAGCGGCTTGGCCGACGGGCTGGCGACGAGGTCGAACAGATAGGTTCGCTTGCTGGTGACGACCGTCAGATTGGTCGCGGCGCGCGGCTCGAGCGGTTTGACGAACAGGATATTCGCGCGTTTGTTGGGCGTCACCTGCCAAGTCGCGCTGTCGCCGATGGCGACATTCTCGATCACCTCGTCGTCGCCGAACATGATGCTCGCCTGGACCGCGATGCGGCCATCGATACGCACCACCTTGGCTTCGTCGTACAGCACTTCGACGAGGCGAGCATCCTGCGCGGCGGCCGGGCTGGCCATCAGCGCGAGGGCGAGCGCGGGAATAAGGGCGCGGATCATGCGGTTTTCTCCATGGATCGATCAAGGGCCTTCGGCGCGGCGGACTTGAACCGGCTTCCGATGCCGGAACCGCGCGCACGGGCGGAACTGGTGGGGGATGTTGGGGCAGAGCCGGACGAGGTCGCATAGACCTTCACCGTGCGCGAACCGCCGCTTCCGCCAGTGCCGCCACTGTCATTCGCGGCATAGGCGGCAGGGATCGCGGCAACATCGATCCGGCGGGCCTGCGAACTCGCCTGGCTGGCGGCCTGCGCCTGCGCGAGAGCAGCGGCAGGCGCTGCCTGCTGCGGCGCCGCGGCGGGCGAGGACTGTTCCTCGCGCTCGCTCGCCAGGCCGAACACGCTCCAGCCAGCCACCATCGCGCCCGCTACCTTGAGCACGAGCGCCATCAGCGCGACATGCACCGCGCCGATCATGAAGAAGGCCATTCCGGCCTGCGGATCGACCTGCCCGGGGGTGGCGGTCAGCGCACCGAGGATCGGCACGGCGAGTTCGAGCATCACGCTGCCGCCCAGCACCGCGAACAGCGGTGCAAGCGCGCACAGCGTCAGGCCCTTGACCCACCCGGTGAACAGGCCCCGCGTGCCGTTGAACAGCGCCATGACCACGAACAGCGGACCCAGCGCGACCAGCACGCCCAGGGCGATCTTGGTGGTTACCAGCAGCCCCACGGTTCCGAGCATGAACAGCAGCGCGCCGAACCACATCATCCCGGCAGGCGAAAAGGTCGAGATATCCTGCGCGCCCGCGCTGGCTTCCTGCACCGCGAGGAACACGACATCGATCTTCTGCGCGAAGAGATCGGTGGCAGAGCCCCGTGTCCCGCTGAGAACCCCGGCAAGGTAATCGGGAGTGGCAACCGCGAGGTTCCACACCACGCTCTGATACGCGAGCCAGCTGGTGGCGAAGGTCAGCACCAGCCCCAGCGTCATCATGCGCGGGACGAGGCTGCGCACGCCGATATTGGTGCGTCCGGTCAGCAGCGCGAACGCGAAAAGCACGATGAACAGCGTCAGGACGAGCGTGAGCACCGTGCCGAGCGATCCCCCGGGAGCGAACAGCCGGCCGAAGGCGGCCGCGCTGGCTTCGCCCGCGATGCAGTCGACCCCGCGCAGCGCCGCGGCGACGCCATTGCCGACCCGATCGGCGGCTTGCTGGCAGTTCACGCTCACTCGGCCGCGAGGCGCAGTGCCTCGACCCCGGCCTCCCCTGCATCATTAGCGCCGCCCGGCCACCGGGTTCCGGTCAAGGCAGGGAACCACTCGCTCGGCGCGTCGCCCAGCGCTTCGCGCAACAGGTCGAGCCGGCGGACAGAGCTTTCCCGTCCCGACAGCAGCGTCAGCACTTCGGGCGCGCCCGACAGGTCGAGCCGCACCACCACGCTGGCATCGGGCTGCCGCACGAGGAAGCAGCGGCTGTGCGCAGGCAGCGTGCGGATCAAGGCGAGTTCGTGCTCGGTAAGTCCGAAACCATCGCAATAGTCTTCGGGCCGCGCGCGACTGTTGGGCATGAACACCATGGTGGCGGTCTGTTCGACCAGCGCCGTCGAAATGCGGCTTTCAAGTGCATCGCGCGCGGATTGCGTAGCGAAACCGACCAGCGCGTTGCGTTTGCGCAAGGTCTTGAGCCAGTCCCGAATGCGCGCAGCGAAGACTTCGTCGTCGAGCGCCTTCCAGCCCTCGTCGATCAGGATCATGGTCGGCTTGCCGTCGAGCCGTTCCTCGATCCGGTGGAAGAGATACATCATGGTGGGCGTGCGCAGCCGCGGGTTTTCCAGCAGCGCGGTCATGTCGAAACCGAGGACGCGCGCGCCAAGATCGAGCCGGTCCTCGGAATTGTCGAACAGCCAGGCATGTTCGCCCCCTGGCCCCTCACCCGCGCCGATCCATGCGCCGAGCCGGTCGGCCAGATCGCCCGGTTGCGGACGCCGCGTGCCCGACAGCAGTTCCCTGAAATGCCGCAGGCGGCGCAGCGAAGCATCGTTGGCATAGGCGGCATCGACCGCCGCCGCGATGGTCTGCTCTTCTTCGGGGCCCTCGGCCTTGAGCAGTACGCCCAGCCAGTCACGCAGGAAGGCCCGGTTGCCAGGCGTGTCGGGCAGCGCCAGCGGATTGAACCCCGTCGGTTCGCCCGAGCGGATGCTGTCGTAGCGTCCGCCAATGCCGCGCACGAACAGTTCCGCGCCGCGATCCTTGTCGAACAGGATCGTGCGCGGGCTGAATTTCTGCGCCTGCGCGGCGAGGAAGTTCATCACCACCGTCTTGCCCGAACCCGAGGGTCCGATGACCGAGAAATTGCCCAGGTCGCCATGGTGGAAATTGAAGAAGAACGGTGTCGCGCTGGTGGTTTCGAGCAGCGTCACCGCCTCGCCCCAGTGATTGCCCTGGGCTTGCCCCAGCGCGAAGCCGTGCAAGCTCCCGAAACTCGCCATGTTCGCGCTCGAGATCAGCGCGCGCCTTACGAGATAGGCCTCGTTGCCCGGGAACTGTCCCCAGAAGGCGGGTTCGAGATTGGTATCCTCGCGTACTGCGATCGCGCCGGTATCCGCCAGCGCGGCAGCGCAGGCGGCCATGGCGTCATCGAGCTGGCCGAGCTGCCGCTCGCGGACCATGACGGTCAGGTGATGGTCGCCAAAGCCGACCGCGCCATTGCCCAGCGCATCGCGCGCCGCCAGCATGTCCGCGCGTTCGGCAGCGGCTTCCTCGTCCGCCGATTTGAGCCGGCGCATTGCCAGATCCATCCGCTCGCGCGCGGTCTGTCGCTCGGTCGGGGCATAGCTTTCGCTGACCACCATTTCGAACGGCAGCCGCAGCAGGCTGTCGAGCAGGCCCGGAGAAGTCGCTTCGGGATAGTCCTTCATCCCGAGCATTGCCGCGAATTCGGGTGCACCCGAGCCGCGCGTTTCGATTGCATCGAGCCCGAAACTCACGCGGCGATAGGGCAGCATATGGCCGATATCGACATCGTCGGCTGGCTTGCGCACCGGGCGCATTTCGCCATTGTAAAGCGCGCTCAGCAGTTCGAGCATTTCCGAATTGGTGCTGCCCTGCGGGCCCGTGTATTCGCCCAGCGGGGTCGCCCCATATGCGCTCAGCGCTGCGACGAGACCCTGCGAAGCCGCGCGCAGCGAGCGCAGGTCCTTGGGATCGGGTTCAAGCCGGTCGCCGTCCTGCCGGCGGAATTTCCTGCCGACCCGTTCGACCAGGCCCGCTTTGCCCCGCGCGGGACGACGGATCAGCGTGATGAACTGGTCGTTGACGAACAGCTGGCCCGAACCCAGCCGGTCGCGCCAGCATGCATCGATATGCCGGCTGATCGGATCGGGAAATTCGGCTTCGAGATCGACCGATACGCGGCGGCGGATAACGTGGTGGTACAGCACGAACCGCGCATCGAGTGTCGAGCGCAGAACCACTTCGCGCGTGGCCGCATGCGCGTTGAGCGCTTCGCTGTCCTCGGTTTCGAACAGCAGCCCGGGAACCTGGATCGCGGTCATGACAGAACCGTCGCGCAGCAGCAGCGTGCTTTCGTCGATCAGCCGTAGATAGGGCAGCCGGTCGCCGGCCCGCACTTCCTTCGCGCTCCAGGCGGCAGCGCCCATCCATTTGGTCTTATGCGGCATAGGAATTGCACCCCCAGCGCTGGTAATTCTTCACCCGCGGGCATTTCGATACCTTGGTGATCCACAGGTCGAAGATGCGCGGCTCGCGCAGGCAGGCGAAATATCCGATCCCGTGCATGACAGCGAAGACCAGCAGTGCCAGCCAGCTGCCGGTGATCAGAAAGGCCTCGGTCGTCACCATCCCGTTGATGATGAAATAGTTATATGTCACTCCCGCGAACATCTGCGGCCGCGTGAGTGCACGATGCACGGGATGGCGCACGAGCGTGGTCATCTCACGCGGCCACGCCCTGGATGCCGGCCACGATGGATGCCGCGCCGAACAGGATGAACACGCCGATGATCACGGTCGCCCCGAAACGCCAGTTGAGGCGGCCGGTCAGCATCATGAAGCCGACTGCAGCAACCGCCATAACTGCCACCGCCGTTGCGACATTGCCAAGCAGCGTGCCCTGAAGCCAGCCGAGCGCGGCAACGATCGGCCCCGAACCCGCGGGATCGGCAGCCTGCGCGAAAGCAGCGCTGGGGGTCAGGAAGGCGGCCAGAACTGCCGGAAGGGTGAACTTGCGACTCAATTGATTACTCCCGTGAATGATCGGACAAGCGGCCCATGATGGCCGCCACGTAAAGCTGCGTTTCGCGGATGCGCGGGACACCGCCGGCGCGGATCACCCGCCCGGGCCCGGCATTGTAGGCGGCAAGCGCCTTCTCGAGATCGCCGTCGAACCGGTCGAGCTGTTCGCGCAGGTAGCGCGCGCCGCCTTCGAGATTGGCGAAGGGATCGTCGGGGTCGACGCCCAGATCGCGCGCCGTGCCGGGCATGAGTTGTGCCAGTCCGCGCGCGCCCACCGGCGATACTGCATTCGCGCGCCAGCGGCTTTCCTGCCACACCAGCGCCTCGATCAACGTCGGGCTGAGATCGAAGCGTCCGGCGAGTTCGGCGACCTTGGCCTGGTAGTCCGGGGGCACCAGCCTTGCGTGGCGGACCGGGTCCGCCACGGCGATGTCGGGCACGACGATGTCGCCCGGGACCTCGGCCGTGCCGAAGGTCATCGATTCATCGGGCGCAGCCGGTTGCGCGCGGCCTGCGCCGGTTACCCAGCGCGCACCGTCCGCATCAATCTCCAAGACATCCGCCCTTGCATCAAGGGCGGGAAGCGCGGCGCAGGACAATCCGATTGCCAAGGCCCAGCGTGCGAGAATCATTGCACCCTCCGTCCCACCGCGTCTGGGCACGTTTCATGACAAGAACGTGACGAAGCGGCGAATCAGTGAGGGCTGGATCCGGTGACCGCATGAAAAAGCCCGCCTCCCTGTGGAAGGCGGGCCCTGCGGCTCGGCCGTTGCGAAGATCAGCGGAGCGATAGCGCGTAATAGCGTGCGAATTCGCCCTGCTCGAGCATGGCCAGCGCCTTGCGGGCAAGCCAGCGGGAATCGACCCATTCGCCCGTGGCGGTCTCGAGCTCGACGCTGCTGCGCATGTTCGCAGCGGTAGCGAATTCGGTGCGGGCCGCATCGTAATTGCCCATCCGCGCGAGCGCGATACCGTGGTTGATCAGGCGTGCCGGATCGTTCGCGGCCAGTTCGTCGCAATTCTCGATGGCCTGCCGCGCTGCGGCATTGTCGTTGGCCACCAGTTCTTCATAGCCGACGTCGAACGCGGTGTCCGGGGCCTGCGCGGTGGCAACAGGGCCCTGCGCGAGAAGGACGAGGGCAACGCTGGTAATGATCGCCATGACAGCTCTCCTTTTATGTTGTGAGTGCCTGTTTGAACCCCGGCCCTGCCGACTGCAACAAATCTGTAACTTTGTCATAAAACCGTAATCCGACCCCACGGAAACGGTTTTCCGCCATTTCGGCCAGGCCGCCCGGAATGATCCGAGGTTCTGCAACACAACGGTCATCTTTCGACAAAAACTGTCACGAACGATCCCTAGCGGGGGATTCGCGATCCGAGATTTCGCATCCGATTCATCCGGTTTTTGAGGGGACCGTTACCCGTGACCAATTTCCATCGTTCGCTCGTCCTTGGCTGCTCTGCACTGGCTCTTGCCAGCTGCGGCGCCGACGAAATCGTCTCGCCGGGTACCGGCGGTGACGTGATCATCAACAACCCGACCCCGGCCCCGACGCCGACCCCCACGCCGACCCCGACGTCGACGCTGGTGACCCCGGCCGCGGGCTGCCCGACCATTTCCGACCCGGTCGGCCTGACCGATGGCAACACCATCACCGGCCCCACCGGCGAATACCGCGTCTGCACTCTGCCCGCGCGCTTCACCGCTTCTTCGACCCTGCCCTACATCGAAGGCCTGCTCTACCGCATCGACGGCCGCGTCGATGTCGGCACCGACGGCGGGGCTGCCGATACCGGCGCGGACACCGACGTCGAACTGACGATCGAACCAGGCGTGATCCTGTTCTCGTCGGGCTCCGGCTGGCTGAACGTCAACCGCGGCAACACGATCAATGCGAACGGGACTGCCGCGCGTCCGATCATCTTCACCAGCCGCGACAATGTGCAGGGGCTGAACACGGCCAATTCCTCGGGCCAGTGGGGCGGCGTCGTCCTGTCGGGCCGCGCTCCGGTAACCGATTGCATCGCCCCGGGCGCAACCTCGGGCACCACCGCCTGCGAACGCCAGGTCGAAGGCGCCGCGCAGCCGGCCCTGTTCGGCGGCGCGACCCCGACCGACAGCTCGGGCAGCATGAGCTACGTCCAGATCCGCTACTCGGGCTTCGTCCTGTCGGGCGACAGCGAACTGCAGGCGCTCACTACCGGCGGCACCGGTTCGGGCACGCAGCTCAGCAACATCATGAGCTACAACAGCTCGGATGACGGCGTCGAATTCTTCGGCGGCCAGTTCAACCTGCGCAACCTGATCGTGGTCGGCGCCGAAGACGACAGCCTCGACACCGACACCGGCGTAAAGGTCGACATGCAGAACGTGATTGCCATTCAGCGCCCCGGCGTCGGCGACACGATCATCGAAGCCGACTCGTCGAACGGTCTCGAAGAAGACACCCCGCGCCAGAACACGCGCATCTCGAACGCCACCTTCATCGCCAACAGCGGCACCGGCGACCAGGCGATCCGTATCCGCGGTTTCGCCGACTACACGATCGTCAATTCGGTCCTGGTCGACAATGAAGGCTCCACGCCGTGCCTGCGCATCGACAATCCCGAAACGCTGAACCGCGCTGCCAATGGCGCGATCGACGAAGCCGGCCCGGTGGTGTTCAATTCCTTCGTGCTCGATTGCTCGGTGGACTTCCGCGACAGTTCGGGCGGGGTGACCGCGGCGCAGATCGAAACGCGCTTCAACGCCGGTTCGAACAACGATGCCAATTTGACCAACACGCTGTCGATGGGCTTCGTAAACGGCACCAACGAGAACGGTGTCGCCGTGTTCGATCCGACCGCGATCTCGTCGTTCTTCCAGACCCCCACCAACATCGGCGCGGTCTATCCGGGCAACGACACCTGGATCCAGGGCTGGACCTGCAATTCGGCAACGGTGACCTTCGATGCCGCGGTCTCCGACTGCAGCAGCCTCCCGGTCTACTGATCCGTATCGACGGCTGCGGGGCGCGCATTCCGCGCGTCCCGCGGCCGGTTTCGCATTTCGCATCGGCGCCTTCGCAGGGCTCCAGCACAGTTTTTAAGACCTGAATATGAGGGGGTCTCGAACCATGTCGACCGGCAAGCAGCTTTCCGCGCTGCTCCTGCTCTCCACCGCGCTCACCTTCCCTGCCGGGGCCGCATTCGCCCAGGCAGCGAGCACCGGCGCCGAAGGCGTACCCGCCGATGAAGATCCCGCCACCGACGCCATCATGGCGCAGCAGGCCGAGGGCATCGACGACACGCCGCAGGAGGAAGCGTTCGAGGAAACCGATATTTCGGTCCCCGGGGGCGCAATCGTCGTCACCGGTCGCCGCCGGCAGGACGTTACCCGCGCCTCGTCGCAGGTCGTCTCGGTGCTCGACAGCGCCAGCATTGCGCGGACGGGCGAAGGCGACATCGCCGGCGCGCTGACCCGCGTCACCGGCCTGTCGACCGTGGGCAACGGTCTCGTCTATGTTCGCGGCCTGGGCGATCGCTACTCGCTCGCGCTGCTCAACGGCCTGCCCTTGCCCTCGCCGCAGCCGCTCAGCCGCGTGGTCCCGCTCGACATCTTCCCGACCAGCGTCATCGCATCGAGCCTGGTGCAAAAGACCTATTCGGCCAACTTCCCCGGCGAATTCGGCGGCGGCGTCATCAATCTGACGACCCGCGCGGTGCCCGATGAGAGCTTCGTCAAGGTCAGCGCGGGCATTTCGGGAGATACTGAAACCACCTTCGGCACGGGCTACACCTATTACGGGTCCGATTACGACTGGTTCGGCTTCGACGATGGGCGCCGCGACCCCGGCCCCAACCTGCAATCCTTCCTCGACAGCGGGCAGTCGCTCAACGACCCCGGCGTGGACCAGCAGGCCATCCTGACCGAACTGGGCGATCCCAATCTGATCCTCCTGCAGAGCACCGACGAACTGCCCGTCAACTGGTCGGGCGGCATCACCGCGGGCACCAGCGTCGATGTCTTCTCCGACGGCCGGTTCGGCGTGATCGCCACTGCCTCGCTCAGCAACAAGTACCGCAATCGCTTCATCACGCGGCAGGCCGCGCTGAACGGCGATCTCGACCTCGACCAGACGGGCAACCAGTTCCAGACCGACCAGCGGATCCTCGCCAATGCCATGCTCGGTTTCGGGCTCGAAGTGGGCGAGCACCGCTTCCGCCTGACGAACCTCTACATCCGCGATTCGCTCAAGCGCGCGTCGCTGGCGCAGATTTCCGACCTCACCGATGACGATGACGATCTGTTCCAGAATACCGGCTGGTACGAGCGCGAGCTGATCGACACGCAGTTTGTCGGCGAGCTCGAATTCGGCGACCTGTCGATCGACCTGCGCGGCGGTTATGCCCAGACGCAGCGCGAAGCGCCGAACGAATGGGAATTCGTCTATTCGCGCGACCTCAATCCCTCGGGCGGGTTCGACGATATCTATCTCAACCTGCAGAACGGCGGGCAGCGTGGTCGCACCACGGTGGCGTTCTCCGACCTGACCGAAGACCTCTATTACGGCGGTCTCGATGTCAGTTACCAGCTGGCCAACTGGCTGGGCGTGACGGTGGGCGGCGCCTATACCGACACCGAACGCCTGTCGCGGCGCCGCGAATTCGACATTCGCACGACGGGCGATTACCCGCTGGCGTTCGGCGCGCTGCGCCCCGACAATCTGCTGGGCGATGCGCTGATCGCGCTGGGTTACGATACGGAAGCGCAGACTGCCGGCGGGATCGGGCCGTTCTCCTACACCATTATCGATACCACCGCAGCCGACCCGGCCTTTTCCGCCGGGCTCGAGATCAAGGCTGGCTATGCGCAGGCGCGGATCGAACCGCTTGCCGGGGTCTCGCTCGATGCGGGTGTGCGCTACGAAGACGCGACGCAGCAGGTCGTGCCGCTCGGGCTCGACGGCCTGCCCAGCGGATCGGCCAATGCCACGCTGCTGAACAACGATTACTGGCTGCCCGCAGCCACGCTGACCTGGGAAATCGCCGACAGCCTGCAGGCGCGTTTCAACGCATCCAAGACCATCGCGCGCCCCCAGTTCCGCGAGCTGATCCTGCAGACCTATTACGATCCGGAAAGCAACCGCCAGTTCACCGGCAACCCCGGGCTGGTCGATAGCGAGCTGACCAATTACGAAGCCCGCGTCGAATATTACTGGGGCTCGGGCAGCAAGTTCAGCCTCGCCGGGTTCTACAAGGACATCGAGAACCCGATCGAGGTGTTTTCGAGCTTCAACGACAACACCGTGGTTAGCCGCTTCGCCAATGCGCCCCAGGCCGAACTCTACGGTGCGGAAGTCGAAGTCCAGTGGAACAAGGACCTCTACACGCTGGGCGATTGGTGGGACAGCAAGCGCTTCGTCGCGATTGCCAACTACACTTACACCCAGTCCGACATCAGCGTGCAGGCGGGCGACCAGGTCAATGTCCCCGAACTGGGCGGCCTGCAGTCGGCGTCCAACTTCTTCGAGGACGGTACCGCTCTTACCGGTCAGTCGGACCATATCGCCAACATCCAGCTGGGACTTGAAGACCTCGACCGCGTCAGCCAGGTGACCTTCCTGTTCAACTACGGCAGCAAGCGCGTGATCAGCCGCAGCACGCTGTCGCGCCCGGACATCCTCGAGGACCCCGGCCTGACGATCGACTTCGTCGCGCGGCAGGGTTTCGAACTGGCCGGGACGGACATGGAAGTGAAGTTCGAAGCGCGCAACCTGACGGGCCGCGACCATTTCGAATACCAGACCACCGGCACCACGCGGATCGAGAACAACAGCTACGACGTCGGCCGCAGCTTCAGTCTGTCGGTATCTGCCGAGTTCTGATCACGCCACCATACCCCTCGGAAAGGGCCGCTTTCGGGCGGCCCTTTTTCGTTGATGCGCGGCTGAAGTTGGGTGGGAAGCGGACTAAAGCTTCTCTGTTCAAAGGGTGATGAGGAGTAGCTTTCTGCCAGTTTGTGGGACGCCCACAAAAGTGTCAGGCACCCCGACCACCTCGTAGATATCATACGATTTATCGGCCAAGGATACTGTCTCGAAGTATGCCAAGTTTACATCATAACTGATGCCAATCTGAGAAGAGACTGCGCTGGCGTGTTCGTTTGGAAAAGTCGGCTTTGGCGAAGCGACGACCTTAGGCGCTTCCGCATAGAGTGTTGAGCGCATCGAAATCTGCTGAAACTCGGCGGTCAGGCCGGGAACCTCTTGTTTCGAACACGAGGCAGTAATCACTGCCGAGATGAACAGAGCTGCTGCAATTCCTCGCCCCATTCTCATGCGTAGCCCCTCGATCCGAGTAAATTCGATTAGGTTATGGGCTTTGATCTCTAGGTCCACAATGTCACCAATCGGGTCGTACAAAGACAGACCGCTTTCGCCCGACGCTCAGTCGTAGCTGTCGTAGACATACCCCAGCGAGCGCACCGTCCGCACGCGTTCGCCCGCGCCGACCTTGCGCAGCGCGCGGCGCAACCGGCCGACCCAGACATCGACCGTGCGCTCGTCGATCGGCGGCTCCTGCTTGCCCAGCGCCGCGATCAGATCGCCGCGCGACAGCACACGGTCGGGATTCTGCGCCAGGAAATGCAGCAGACGGAATTCATTGGGCCGCAGATCCAGCGCCCGGCCGTTCCACCGCGCCTGCAAGGCCGCGAGATCGACCAGCAGCGCGCCCAGTTCGAGCCGTTCGTTGACGCGTGGCTGTGCGCCGCCCATCTGCAGCGCCATCACGCGGTCGAGCACCATCGTGCGATCGATCGGGCCGGTGATGTAGTCGTCGGCCCCGGCGCGGAGCGCGCGGCGCTTGTCCTGCGCATCGTCTTCCTCGAGCACGATGGTGATGTGGGCATCCTGCATTCGCGGGTCGGAACGCAGCCGCCGGCACATCTCAAGCCCCGAGAGATCATCCATCACCCAGTCGACGAAAGCGCAGACAGGTCCTTCGACCAGCCGCCGCGGTCCATCGGGATAAAGCCGCGCGAAGGCGTAGCACAGATCGCCGTTCTCGAAGTCTGGCAAATCGCCTGCCATCGGGTCGGTCAGGAATATGTTGATCGTACGCACGCAGCCGTCACCCCACCAGTGAGGTGGCAGCGATGCCGCAGTCATATGACTCGTATGTGACCTCGCCTGTGCGTTTGTAACACTGCGGCGCAAAATGCGCCGCAGTGTTACGGTCTGGCGATCGTGAGCGACCAGTCGCGGGCCACGGTGGAGGCCACGCCGACCGGGTTCTTCGGCAGGTAGGGCTCTTCCAGCCGGCGGACCTCGTCCTCGGTCAGTGCCAGATCCATCGCCGCGCAGGCGGCGTCGATATGACCGGTCTTGGTCGCTCCGATGATCGGCGCGGTCACGCCTTTGGCGAAATGCCAGGCGAGCGCCACGCTCGCGCGCGATACATCCCGTTCCGCGGCAATCGCACCGACGGTTTCTACGATTGCGCGATCGGCGTCTTCCTGCTGGCGGTAAAGCATCTTGCCGAAGCCGTCGGTTTCACTGCGCACGGTGGTTTCGTCCCATGCGCGGGCAAGCTTGCCACGCGCCAGCGGGCTCCACGGAATGATGCCGATGCCCTGATCGGCGCAGAGCGGCAGCATCTCGCGTTCTTCCTCGCGGTAGAGCAGATTGACGTGATTCTGCATCGAGATGAACCGCGTCCAGCCATTCGCGCGGGCCACTTCCTGCGCCTTGGCGAACTGCCAGGCGAACATCGACGAGGCGCCGATATAGCGCGCCTTGCCCGCCTTCACGATGTCGTGCAGCGCCTCCATCGTTTCCTCGATCGGCGTGGCATCGTCCCAGCGGTGGATCTGGTAGAGATCGACATAGTCCATCCCCAGCCGCGTCAGGCTGTCGTCCACCGCCTGCATCAGCGCCTTGCGCGACAGCCCGCCCGCGTTGGGGGCCTGCTGCCAGGGCAGGAAAGCCTTGGTCGCGACCACGATCTCGTCGCGCCGCGCAAATTCGGGCAGCAGGCGCCCGATCACCTCTTCCGAGGCACCGCGCGAATACATGTTCGCCGTATCGAAGAAGTTGATCCCCGCCTCCACCGCTTCGCGGATGAAGGGACGGCTTTCGTTCTCCGAAAGCACCCAGTCGCCATGCCAGCCCTTGCTGGTGTCGCCATAGCTCATGCAGCCGAGGCACAGCCGCGAAACCTTGAGGCCCGAAGGCCCGAGATTGACGTAATCCATGATCGTATCCCCTTTCAGGAGCAGGCCGGTTTCAGGCGAGCGTCATTCCGCCATCGACGCGTATGGTCTGGCCGACGATATAATCGGCCAGCGGCGAGGCAAGGAACAACGCCGCCCCGGCCATGTCCTGCGGGGTGCCCATCCGGCCTGCCGGTATGCGCGCCACCGCGCCTGCCGCGCGCTGCTCGTTCTCGGTCGTGACCTTGGTCAGCTTGGTCGGGACAAGGCCCGGCGCGATGCCGTTGACGCGAATGCCCTCTCCCGCCCAGGCCTGCGCGAGGCTGCCCACCAGGCTGACCGCACCCGCCTTGCTGGCGGCATAGGCTGGGTTGCCCAGCATGGCGTGATAGGCGCCCACCGAACTGACCACGATCAGCGATCCGCCCCGCTCGGCCAGCCGGGGGCGGACGATCCGCGCGCAATCAATCAGCGAGTTGAGATTGACCTCCATCACCGCGTCCCAGCCCTCGCGCTCGAATTCCTCGCGGCGATAGCGCACCGTGCCCTGGCACAGCACGACGACATCGAGCCGCTCGGGCAGTTCAAAGCTGGCAGTGGCGGAGGCGTCCGACACGTCGAGCCGGTGGAAGGTCAGCCCCGCCAGATCGCTGCCTTCGGAGGCCGCATAATCGGATGCCGCAGCGCGGGTTCCGGTGACATGGACCAGCGCCCCGTGCTGGCGGAAGCCATGCGCAATGCCGTTGCCGATCCCGCTCGTCCCGCCCACGACGAGGACGGTCTTACCGGAGAAGTCGAGCGGATCGGTCATGCGGTATTGCTCCTCAGATCGAGCGGCTGATCACTTCCTTCATGATCTCGTTGGTGCCGCCGAAGATGCGCGTGACACGCGCATCGCGCCACAGCCGGGCAATTGCATATTCGTTCATGTAACCCGCCCCGCCATGCAGTTGCAGCGCCATGTCGCAGGCTTCCCATTGCAGGTCGGTATGCCACAGCTTGGCCGCGCTGGCCTCGTCTGTGGTGAGCTCGCCCGCAAGGTGCTTCCTGATCGCCCAGTCGAGATGCGCCCAGCCGACCTGGATCTTGGCCTTGAGGTCGGCGAGGACGAATTTGGTGTTCTGGAACTCGAACACCGTCTTGCCGAAGGCCTTGCGGTCCTTGGTGAACTTGACCGCTTCGTCGAAAGCGCGCTGCGCTGCGGCCTGCGCGCCCACCGCGATGCCCAGCCGTTCCTGCGGCAGTTCTTCCATCAGATGGATGAAGCCGCGCCCCTCGCCGCCGAGGATATTGGTCATCGGCACACGCACATCGTTGAAGAACAGTTCGGAGGTGTCCGCCGAATGCTGGCCGATCTTGTCGAGATTGCGCCCGCGCTCGAACCCTTCGGTGCCCGCATCGACCAGCACCAGCGAGGTGCCCTTGGCGCCCTGCGCGGGATCGGTCTTGGCCACCACGATGACGACATCGGCGTTCTGGCCATTGGTGATGTAGGTCTTGGACCCGTTCACCACGAGGTGGTTGCCGTCCTTGATCGCGGTGGTGCGGATGCCCTGCAGATCGCTGCCCGCGCCCGGTTCGGTCATCGCGATCGCCGAAATCACATCGCCCGAGACCATGCCGGGCAGGTATTTCGCCCGCTGTTCGTCGGTTCCGAGACGCTCGATGTAATTGGCAGTGATATCGTTCTGCAGCGTGAAACCGGCCGAGCTGCCGAGATAGGACAATTCCTCGCACAGCACGCAGTTGAAACCGAAATCGAGGCCGAGCCCGCCGTTCTCTTCCTTTACCGTGGGGCACAGCATGCCCGCCTCGCCCAGCGCCTTCCACGCCGAACGCGGGACGATGCCCTCTTCCTCGTGCTGGTCGAGATAGGGCGTCATGTGCTCGGCGAAGACCTTGCGCACGGTGTCGCGGAAGGCCTCGTGATCGTCGTTATAGGCGGTACGATAGCTGGTATCGAGCATGGAAGAGCTCCTCAATTCTGGTGCGAGTGGCGGGCCGTGGCCGACAACGGCAGACTCTGACGCGCCAGTAAGTCAAGCATTGTGCGACGCCTTATCGATCTGCGCCTGGCTGCGGCGCAGCATGACCAGGCCGGGGATTGTCGAGACGACGAAAATGACCGCGATCGCGGCGAGATAGCCCGACGCGCTGCCCGCCTCCGCGGGTGCTTCAACGCCGAAAAACACATCGAGATCGCCCATCGCGTTGATAAAGGCGTGGATGCCGATCACCGGCCACAGGCTGCGCGTATAGGCTGCAATCCCGGCGAAGCCGATGCCCAGCAGGGTGGAATAGATGACCTGCGGGACCACATCGCCAAGCGGTGCCTGGGAGATGTTGTAGGCATGCGCTATGCCGAAGATCAGGGCTTGCGCGAGCCCCGCTTTGACCAGCGCATTGGGCTGCGCCTGCCAAGCGCGATATAGGTAATAGAAACAGAACCCTCGCAGCAGGATTTCCTCAAACAGCCCGGTCGAGATGCTGTTGTAGAGCCAGCCTGCGGTCCTCGGCAGGTCGAATGTGAGCGATTGCAAGTCGACCGACAGCACATTGATCAATCCGATAAGCGCCATGGGGATCACTGCAAGCGGCCACCCCCTCGGCCACTCACGCACGGGCCGCGTGAGCCCCGTCTGACGGGCAAGTCCTGTCCGATGCAGCAGCACTACCAGCCCGGCAGCGATCGCCACCTGCGCGGTACTGTGGCCCATCTCCTTGGCAATCTTACCGGGATAGTCCGCCGCCCCGACGGCGACGAACAACAGCATGCTTGCCGCCAGTAAGGCAATCGGCAGAACCAGCGCCGCCCATGCGGGCCGGTCGGCCGAAACAATCGAATTCATCCAGGTTGTATCCTTATACTGAAAAAGACGTATCAGCCGTAGGGCAAGGCGGCGTCAGTCCCCTAGTTCAGGAAACCGGCAAGGCGGCCACGGATGATTTCTTCCGCTTCCGCCATGATCCCGTCGATCAGTTCCTTGCAGGTGGGGATGTCGTTGATCAGACCTGCCACCATGCCGCACGACCAAGCGCCGGCATCCATGTCGCCTTCGGTCATGATCCGCGGATAGACGCCCGCGACTTCCTCGATGATGTCCTCGAACTTGAGGTCGTCGCCCAGCTTGCGTTCCTTTTCCAGCAGGCGTTCGACGGCATCATTGGTCATGACGCGCTCGGTGTTGCGCAGCGGGCGCATGACCAGCCGCGTGTCGAGCTCGCTCGCCGCGACGATCGCCTTCTTCACGTTCTCGTGCACCGGCGCTTCCTGGGTGGCGATGAAACGCGTGCCCATGTTCATGCCTTCCGCGCCCATCGCCAGGCTGGCAACGAGACTGCGCGCATCGGCCATGCCGCCGCTGGCGACGAAGGGAATGTCGAGTTCATCCGCTGCGCGCGGCAGCAGGATCATGTTGGGAATATCGTCTTCGCCCGGATGCCCGCCGCATTCGAAGCCGTCGACGCTAACCGCATCGCAGCCGATCGACTGCGCCTTGAGGCTGTGCCGCACGCTGGTGCACTTGTGGATCACCTTGACCCCGGCGTCCTTGAAATAGGGCAGCACCTGCGCGGGATTGTTGCCCGCGGTCTCGACCGCCTTGACGCCGCCGTCGATGATCGCCTTGACCAGGCCGGGATAATCGGGCGCATTGACCGTCGGCAGGAAGGTCAGGTTCACGCCGAAAGGCTTGTCGGTCATATCCTTGCAGCGCGCGATCTCGTTCGCCAGCTTCTCGGGCGTACCCTGCGTCAATCCGGTGATGATGCCCAGCCCGCCCGCATTCGAAACCGCCGCGGCCATTTCTGCAAAACCGACATAGTGCATGCCGCCCTGGATGATCGGATGCTCGATGCCGAACATTTCGGTGATGCGGGTTTTCATGTGCTGTGCCTCTTCCCTTGGTTGCTTTTCGCAACGGGTATCGGCGCAAACGCGCTGAGTCTAGCGCTTCGCCACAGCTTCGAGAGCGGCCAGCAGGTCGGCCCCGCTCGCCGTAAGGGAAAGTCCAGTGCCCGCGCGTTCGGCCAGCCCTTCGCGCTCGAGGTCTTCGCCGGTCGGAGCCCGCATCACGCGGCCGTAGCGCCCGCCGTGATAGATCAGCGGGTCAGCCTCGCGCCGATCGAAATCGACGACTTCGCCGAGGAAGATGGCATGGTCGCCGCCTTCATATTCGAAGCGCGCGCGGCAACCGAACCGAGCGGCATAACCCGCCAGCAGCGGGGCGCCCTCCGGCCCATCGACATCCTCGACCCCGGCGAACTTGCCATCGCCCGGGCGGGCGAACCGGTCGGACATCGCCTGCTGATCCGCCGCGAGGACGTGCACCGCCCAATTGTCGGCATCGCGAAAGACCGGGAGGCTGCCCGAGCGCAGCGACAGGCTCCACAGCACCATCGGCGGATCGAGGCTGACCGAATTGAAGCTGTTCGCTGTCAGCCCGTACGGCCGCCCTGCTTCGTCGCGCGCGGTCACAATGGTCACGCCGGTGACGAAGCTGCCGAGCGCATCGCGGAAAGCTTGGGGATCGAACATCGGCTTCCCAGCTAGTCGCGCCCCGGCATTTGGGCAACCATGGAGACGCGCAAAGCCCGTAGCTGCAAGAAAGCTGCAGCGCGGGGCGGGCAAAATTGCATCTGGCCTGCCTTAGGGGGTTCGCAGCGCGGGCGGTCTCTGCCATGCGCGTCGGCCACCCTTACCAGCCAGGAATACCTTGCCGTGATGACCGATGCCGAACTCGCCGCCCACCTGGCCGAGGTTGCCGGGAAGATCCTGCTCGAAGTGCGCGGTAGCGGGGTCTTCCAGGGCAAGAGCCTGGGCAAGGCGGGCGACGAGACCGCCAATCAGTTCCTCGTCCATGCGCTACGCGAACAGCGGCCGGAAGACGGCCTGCTCAGCGAGGAAAGCAAGGACACCGACGAACGGCTGGCGAAGAACCGCGTGTGGATCGTCGATCCGGTGGATGGCACGCGCGAATATGGCGAGGAGCGCGCCGACTGGGCCGTGCATGTCGCCCTATGCATCGACGGCAGGCCCGAAATCGGGGCCGTCGCCCTGCCCGGTCTTGGCCTGGTGCTGCGCACCGACACGCCTGCCGCGGTGCCCGACGCAGCCGGAACGCCTCGCATGGTGGTCAGCCGGACGCGGCCGGCAGCCGAGGCGGTCAGCGTGGCGGAAACGATCGGCGCCGATCTGGTCGGCATGGGCAGCGCCGGGGCCAAGGCGATGGCGGTGGTTCGCGGCGAAGCGGAAATCTACCTGCACACCGGCGGCCAGTACGAATGGGACAGCGCCGCCCCCGCAGCGGTGGCGCTTGCGCATGGCCTGCATGCCAGCCGGATCGACGGCTCTCCGCTCACCTACAACCAGCGCAACACCTACATGCCCGACCTGCTTATCTGCCGGACCGAATGGGCCGACCGGGTGCTTGAAGAGGTCGCCCGGCTGGGCTGATCAGTCTTCTACCTGTGCCAGCAATTGCCGGGCGCGGGACAGGTGCGGGCGGTCGAGCATGCCGCCCTTCCAGCCGATCGTGCCGGCACCGGGATTGGCCTCGAACAGATCGACGATCTCGCGCGCTTCGGCCACTTCCTCATCGGAGGGAGTGAAGGCTTCGTTGATCACCGGCACCTGCGCCGGGTGGATCGCCAGCATGCCGCGATAGCCTTGACGGCGCACCTCGATCGCGCGCTTGCGCAGCGCCTGGAGATCGCGGAAATTGGTGTCGATCGTTTCCACCGGCACGACTTCGGCCGCCGCGGCGCCCAGCAGGCACAGGCTGCGTGCCAGCTTGTAGGTAAAGGCGAAATCGCCTTCGAAATCCTTGTTGCTCTGCGCGCCGAGCGAATCGGCCAGGTCTTCCGCGCCCCAGGTCATTGCCGCCAGGCGCGGCGCACCGCCGTAGTCGCCGGTGGTGAACATGGCTGCGGCGGTTTCGGTCACCAGTGCAATCACCGGGGTCGATCCGGTCGCGATCCCGTTCTCGTCTTCGAGCGGAGTGATGAGCCGGTCGAGTTCTTCGACATCGTGGCGGCCACGCGACTTGGGCAACATGATCCCGCCCGGCCGGGCGGGTATGACGGCGGCCAGATCGTCGGCGGCCCACGGTCCGTCGAGCGGGTTGATCCGCACCCACAGACGCGCGCGTTCGTCCTCGCTCTTGCCGGACAGGAATTCGGCGATGCTCGCGCGTGCACCTTCCTTGCCGCTTTCGACCACCGCATCCTCGAGATCGAAGATCACGATATCGGCGTCGCCTTCGGCGGCCTTGGCCATCTTTTTCACGCTGTCGCCGGGAGCGAACAGCCAGCTGCGCATGCGGATTCGGGTAGGCTGAATATCGGTCATCCGCGCGCTTGAGACGCAAAGCGGAGCGTTCGTCAAGCATGCCCTAGCGTATTTCCGTAAGCGTAAACTTTGCGATATGCACTGCGACGGAGAAGGAGGAGAGACCCATGGCAACCCAGCTAGAACCGGACATTCATGCCGATGAGGAGGCATTCCGCACCGAAGTGCAGCAATTCCTCGCGGCCAATTTCCCTGCCGAACTGAAAGGCAAGGCCAATGCGCTGGCCGGGGTCGACGGCCCGACCGACGAAACGCCTGCGCAGACCAGATGGCGCGAAGCCGTGGGCGGGCGCGGATGGGGCACCCCGACATGGCCGAAGGAATATGGCGGGGGCGGCCTGACCAAGGCGCAGGCGAAGATCGTCGACCAGGAATTCGCCAAGGTCGGGGCCTACAACCCGATCGGCGGCATGGGCGTGATGATGTTCGGCCCGACGCTGCTCGAATATGGCAGCGAGAAACAGAAGCAGGAGCATATCCCGCCGATTTGCCGCGGAGAAATCCGCTGGTGCCAGGGCTATAGCGAACCCAATGCCGGGTCCGATCTCGCCAATCTGCAGACCTTCGCCGAAGACAAGGGTGATCACTACATCGTCAATGGCCAGAAGACCTGGACCAGCGGTGGCCAGTGGGCGGACAAGTGCTTCGCCATCGTCCGCACCGACAAGAGCGACAAGCACCGCGGCATCAGCTTCATGCTGATCGACATGGATGCCCCCGGCGTGGAAGTGCGCCCGATCACCATGATCAGCGGCACCAGCCCGTTCTGCGAAACCTTCTTAAGCGACGTCAAGGTGCCGAAGGAAAACCTCGTCGGCGAGGAAGGCCAGGGCTGGACGATCGGCAAGCGCCTGCTGCAACACGAGCGGACCAATATTTCGGGCGGCGGGCGGCTCGCCAGCATGATGGGCCGCAGCCTCGGCGAGATTGCCAAGCGCTACGGCAAGACCGATGCCGATGGCGAACTGGCCGACAAGGTCCTGCGCGACAAGATCGCCGACTTCGAAATCCGCTGGAACAGCTTCCTGCTCACCGCGCGCCGCGCGGTGGAGGAAAGCAAGGCGCAGGGCGGCGTGTCGGAAATCAGCTCGGTGCTCAAGAAGCTCGGCACCAAGCTGAGCCAGGAACGCAGCGAGTTGCTGATCGAGATCCGCGGCCTGCAGGGGCTCGGCTGGGAAGGCGACGATTTCACCGACGGCGAACTCGAAGCAGTGCGCGGCTGGCTCTTCGGCAAGGCCACCACGATTTACGGCGGCTCGACCGAAATCCAGAACAACATCATCGCCAAGCGTGTGCTCGGCATGCTCGACCACCAGTAAGATAGGGGAGCACAGACAATGGCAGTTCTCAACGAAGAACAGGAAATGCTGCGCGACATGGCGCGCGACTGGGCGACCAATGAAAGCCCCGTGGCCGAATTTCGCAAGGTCCGTGCGGCCGGCGAACCTCAGGCCTATAATACCGAAGCCTATGCCACGATGGCGGAAATGGGCTGGGCCGGGGTGATCATCCCCGAAGCGCATGGCGGGTCCGATTTCGGCTTCATGTCGGCAGGCCTCGTGGTCGAGGAACTGGGCAAGACGCTGACCGCCAGCCCGCTGGTCGCAACGACGATCGCCGCAAGCGCGATCATCCTCGGCGGCAGCGACGAACAGAAAGCCAAGTGGCTGCCCAAACTCGCCAGCGGCGAAACCGTGGCGACGCTCGCGGTCGATGAAGGCGCGCATCACGATCCCTCCGCCATCGAAGCCAGCGTGTCGGGCGGCAAGCTGTCGGGCAAGAAGGCCTTCGTCCACGAAGCGCATGGCGCCGACCTGTTCGTGGTCGCGGCCACGGACGGGCTCTACCTGGTCGAAAAGGGTGACGGCGTCACGCTGACCACGCGCAAGCTGACCGACCAGCGCAGCCATGCCGATGTGGCGTTCGATGGCGCCGCGGCGGACAAGCTCGAAGGCGGCGGCGATACGCTGCTCGACGACGTGCTCGACCGGGCGCGCGTGCTGGCGGCTGCCGAAATGCTCGGCATGGCGCAGCAGGTGTTCGACACCACGCTCGATTATCTGAAGCAGCGCGTGCAGTTCAACCAGGTGCTCGCCACCTTCCAGTCGCTCCAGCACCGCATGGCCGACCTGTTCGCCGATCTCGCGCAGATGCGCTCGGCGGTGGAAGCCGGCCTGCAGGCGGTCGATGGCGGCTTCGGTGTGGCCCGCGCGGCCACGATCGCCAAGGCCGAAGCCAACCGCGTGCTGCACGTGATCAGCAACCAGGGCATCCAGCTGCATGGCGGCATCGGCATGACCGATGAATACGACATCGGCTTCTACCTCAAGCGCGCGCGCGTGCTCGAGGCGAGCTGGGGATCGACGAGCTATCTCAAGGACCGGTTCGCCAAGTTGTCCAGCTATTGAGACCGGCGATTGAGCGACGCTAACGCCTCTTCGGGCGACACCGCAGGGGCGCTCCCGGACGACGATGTCTGGGGGCGCCACAGCGCCTTCATGGAAGCCAATCTCCGGCGCAACTACACTACCAACCTGACGCATGGCGTATTCGGTATGACGGGCTTTCGCCTGATCTACGCCCCCACGATCATCCCCGCCTACCTCTACCTGCTGACCGGCAGCGCCGCCGCAGTCGGCCTCGGCACCGCGCTGTTGCAGCTGGGCGGCACAGTATCGCCGATCCTGTCGGGGGCGCAGGTCGAAAGCCGCAAGCGTATCCTGCCCTATGCGATCACCGTGGGGTCGATGATGCGGGTGATGGTCCTCGTGCTGGCGATCGCGGCCTGGACGCTCGAAGGCACCGCATTGCTGGTGGTCACGCTCGCCAGTTTCCTGCTGCTCGGTTTCTTCAGCGGGGCGCAGCGGGTGGCGTTCCAGATGCTGATGGCCAAGCTGATCCCGATCGACCGGCGCGGCCGGCTCCAGGGCATACGCAACATGGTCGGCGGCCTCATTGCCGCCGTGCTCGCCTGGGTGGCGGGCCATTATTTCATCGAGCAGCAATGGCTGGGCAATGGCTATGCCACCACCTTCCTGCTGGCTTTCATCCTGACCTCGGTCGGGCTGTTCGTATTGCGGCTGGGGATCCGCGAACCCGATGCCCCGCGGCGGCGGCCCGCCATCCCGCTGCGTGAACGGATCGGCCAGTTCGGCGAACTGCTTCGCCACCGCGATTTCCGCGCGTTCCTGTGGGCGCATGGGCTCGCCGCGATCGCGCGCGTCGGCCTGCCCTTCTGGACGCTCTATGTCGGCGACCGGCTGGGCCTCGACGGCGCGCTGATCGGGACGCTGAGCTTCGCCTTCCTCGCGGCCGACACAATGTCGAACCTCGTCTGGGGCTCGCTGGGAGACCGCTTCGGTTTCCGCGCGGTCTATCTCGGCGCGCTGATCAGCAGCCTGGTGGGCATGCTGCTGCTCGTGCTGGGCGAAGGCTGGCTGGTCTATGCCAGCTTCGTCTTCCTCGGCTTCGGGTTTTCGGGCTGGATGATGGCCGCGGTCACACTGGTGCTCGAATTCGGCGAGCACGAGGACATTCCCATGCGACTGGCGCTGACGACCACGGTCGAGGGCGGCGTGTCCTCGGTCGGCCCGATCCTCGTCGGGTTGAGCATCGCGGCACTGGGCTATGCCCCGCTGATCGTTGCCGCCTTCGCTTCGCTGCTGGCCAGCCTCGCGTTGATGCTGTGGCGCGTGCGCGAACCGCGCACCTCAGCGTGACGGTGCCAGCACGCCTTCCGACATGACCGACAGATAGGTCTCGATCGCTTTTTCCGGTTGTTCGAAACGCGCCGCCCAGTGCCGCGCCTCATAGGCCGAGTTGACCGTCGACATGATCACCTGGCCCGCCACCAGCGGATCGATCGGGCGCACCGAACCATCGGCAATCCCGTCGATAAGCATGCCCGCAAAGCGGCGGGCCAGCCGGTTGGACCGCGTGACGACGCCGCTCTTGTGTTCGGTATCCAGCGCCTGCAGCGCGGTGGTGCGCAGCAGCGGCGTGCGGTCGAAGAACTGCAGGTCGACCAGCTCCGCCAGCACGCTCGACAGGCGCTTCCAGTAATCGGTGCCGATATCGCGGCCCGCGATCTGCACGGTGGAAAGCCGGTCGTAGCTCTGCTGGAAACAGGCCAGCACCAGATCGTCCTTGGCCTCGTGGTGGTGGTAGAAACTGCCCTTGGTGACATTCAGGCTTTCCGCGATGCGGTTGACCGAGGCGCCGCGATAGCCGCGCTCGTTGATCATAACGGTCGCGGCGCGCAGGAAGGCCTCGTTCTGCGTCGCATCGTCGTCTTCCCCCGTCCGCCAGCCGCCCGTCAGCGGTTCGGGTTCGAACCGGCCGCGCTGCGCCGGCAGGCCGTGCGCCAGGACGTCGAACAGCCGTTCCTCGATGCGCGCGAAATCGAGCACCGAATAGCGGATCGACCACACCGGCCACCACATCACCGCTTCGAGCAGGATATGCGCGCGCGCCGAAAACAGCGCGCGTTCGGCGTTGTCGTGCCATTCGCCGAAGAAACGCCGCACCAGATCGACCACGCGCAGGTAATGCGCCATCAGCGGATCCTGCACTTCGGTATCGAGCGTGCGGATTTCCGACAGCGCCACCGTCAGCCCGCGTTCGCCCGCGCGGATACGCTTCCTCAGCTCGACATGCGCAGCGATGAAATGGCGCAGCCGCGCGGCGGGATCGGCCTGCGACAGCGCATCGCGCGCAATGTCTTCCATCAACGTCAGCGTCTGGTCGTATACGGCAACGACCAGCTGTTCCTTGCGCGGGAAGTAATAGGTGACGCTGGTGGCGTTGAGCCCGATTGCGCGCGCCACTTCGGCCAGCGTGGTCGCCTGGACCCCGACCTCGTTTATCAACACCGCCGCGGCATGGACGATCGCTTCGCGCTTCTCGCCGAACTTGCGGGTCGCCGCTGGCCGGATCATGCGAAGAATGCACCCAGATCCTTCTTGAGGATCTTGCCGTTGGCATTGCGCGGCAGCGTGTCCTGCACGAAGGCGATGCGCACCGGCACCTTGAACTTGGCAAGACGCGCGGCGACCCATTCGCGCAATTCGTCCTCGGTAGCGGACATGCCGGGGGCGAGGTGCACGACCGCCGCGGGTTCTTCGCCCAGTGTCGGATGCGCGATCGCCACCAGCGCGGCATCGGTCACCGCGGGGTGATCGTAGAGCACGTTCTCGACTTCGGAGGAGTAGATGTTTTCGCCCCCGCGGATGATCATGTCTTTGGCCCGGTCGACGATGTAGCACCAGCCTTCCTCGTCCAGCCGCGCCAGATCGCCCGTGCGGACCCAGCCATCGACGAATGTCTCGGCGGTCGCCTCGGGCCGGTTCCAGTAGCCCTTCACCACCATCGGACCGCGCGCCCACAGCTCGCCCACTTCGCCCACCGGCAGTTCGGTAACGCCGTCATCTCCCACGATCTTGAGATCGGCCACCGCGACGGGCGGGCCGCAGCTGTCGGGCCGGTTGAGGTAATCCTCGCTCGAATGGCCGGTCACCGTGGCCATGGTCTCGGTCATACCCCAGCCATTGGCCGGCAGCGCACCGAATTCCTCGTGGATCTTGCGGACCAGTTCGGGGGCCGCCGGGGCGCCGCCATAAGCCACCGCCTCGAGGCTGGAGAGGTCGTAATTCGCGCGTTCGGGATGCTCGAGCAATTGCCAGGCGATTGTCGGAACGCCGCCGGTCAGATTGACCTTCTCCCGCTCGATCAACTGGAACGCCTTAACCGGGTCCCATTTGTGCATGAACACCATGGTGTGCCCGGCCACGACATAGCCCATCAGGCCCGCCGAACAGGCGGTGACGTGAAACAGCGGAATGACGGTCAGGCCGACCTTCTGCACCGGCGCCGGCGGTTCCTCGCCGCGACGCAGGAAGGCGATCGCCCCATTGTATGCGCTCGACATGATGTTGGTGCACAGATTGCGATGCGTACCGAGCGCGCCCTTGGGCTGGCCGGTGGTGCCGCTGGTGTAGAAGATCGTCGCTTCGTCTTCGGGATCGATGTCCACCTGGGGCAGCTCGGCGGAAGGAAGCGCTGCATAATCCTTGGGCGTTCCGAGGAGGTCTTCAAGCTGCTCCGCCCCTTCCAGTGGCGCATCGCTGCGCGATACGAGAGCATGTTCAAGATCGGGCAGCTCGCCGCGGTGCGGGGCGATACGCTCCCAGCGTTCGGCGTCGCACACCAGCAGCTTGGCGCCCGAATTAGCGAGGCCGAAAGCGAGCTCGGGGCCCGTCCACCAGGCATTGAGCGGCACGCAGATCGCGCCGATCGTGGTCGCGGCGAAAAACGCGACCGGCCATTCGGGCAGATTGCGCATCGCCAGCGCCACGCGGTCGCCTTTCGCCACGCCGCGCTCGCGAAGTTCGGCAGCCATTCGCGCGACTGCGCGGAACCACGCTTCATAAGTGACGCGCTCGTCCTCGTAGATGGCGAACAGCCGGTCCCCGTGGGTGCGTGCGGCCATCGCCACCTGGCGCATGTTGGTGGGCGCGTGCTTCCACACGCGGGTGGGCACGCCGCGAATGTCGATCGTCTCCATTTCGAAGCGTTCGCCCGGTGCGGTGAGGCGGTCGCGGCATTCGGCCCGCGACATGGCCGGCCAGCCGGCCGGTGGCACGAATCCGATTTCGTGCGCGAGATTATTCATGGCTCTCCCCTTCCCGCCTCTGTGGGCGAGTCTCCAACTCTCTCAAACAATCGGTCTAACCCCGCGGGGCCGCGTCGCGCAAGTCGCCTTCGAAGCAAAGGTATGAGGGTGGCAAGAACAGATGAAATCGCTATTCAGGCAAAACCGAAGCATAGGTATGTGCGGAGAGGAGATCAGGATGTTCGATCTGGCAGATGCCGGAGAGCTGGGATTCGACGCTGACAGGCTGGCGCGAATCGCGCCTTTCCTCAGCGACGCCTATATTGCGAACGGGCGTCTGCCCAATGCGCAGCTGGTGGTCGCGCGCGATAGCCGGCCGGTCCATTACACCAGTCTCGGCAAAATGGGCGACGACGGGCGCGAACTGCGCGACGACGCGCTGTTCCGCATCGCCAGCATGACCAAGCCGGTCGCTTCGGTGGCCTTCATGCAGCTGGTCGAACAGTGCAAGGTCGCGCTTGAGGAACCGGTCACGCGGGTGTTTCCCGAATTTGCTGACCTCTCACTTTATGCGGGCGGCGGCGGTTCGATCCCCTTCGCGCCGGGCACCCCTGCCCCGCCGATGCGCTTCGTCGATTTGCTGACGCATATGTCGGGCCTCACCTACGGCCTGCAGAACCGCACCAATATCGACGCGGTCTATCGCGAGAACAATTTCGACTTCGCGCGCAATCACCTCGACAGCGACGGCTACATCGAGAAGCTGGCGCAGCTGCCGCTCGAATTCGCGCCCGGCCAGGGATGGAATTATTCGGTGTCGACCGATGTGCTGGGGATTGCGGTCGAGCGGATCAGCGGCATGCGCCTGGGCGACTATTTCGAGCAGCATATCTTCGGCCCGCTGGGGATGAAGGATACGCGCTTCGGGGTCGCCGAAGGCCAGGCGGACCGGCTGGTCGATGCCTATGCCTATCGGCCCGGCAAGCCCCCTAAAATGATCGACGCCGGGGCCACCAGCAAACTCAACCGAGCCGGTACCTTCGACAGTGGCGGCGGCGGACTGGTCGGCAGCATTGCCGATTACCACCGCTTCGCCACGATGCTGCTCAACGGCGGCGAGCTCGACGGCGCGCGGATACTCAGCCCGAAGACCGTGCGGCTGATGCGCACCAACCACCTGCCCGGCGGGGCCGACCTTACCGAGATGTCGAGCAGTCTGTTTTCCGAAGCCAACAATGCCGGCACCGGGTTCGGCCTGGGCTTTGCGATGGTGATCGACCCGGCGAAGACGCTGATGCCGTCGAGCCTGGGCGAATTCTACTGGGGCGGCGCCTATTCGACCGCCTTCTTCGTCGATCCGGTCGAACGGATCACCATGGTTTTCATGACGCAGGTCTATCCTTCGTCGACCTATCCCATCCGGCGGCAGCTCAAGACCCTGATCTATTCCGCCCTCACCCAATCCCACGCCTGAGGAGAAACCGATGACGTCCCCCATTCGCACCGAACGCCATGACAATGTTCTGGTGGTCATTTCCGACAATCCGCCGGTCAACGCGCTGGGCCAGGCCGTCCGCGCCGGGCTGAAGGACGCGATCGAGGAAGCGCTGGCGGACGATGGCGTCGAGGCGGTGGTCATCCGCTGCGACGGGCAGACCTTCTTCGCCGGGGCGGACATCACCGAATTCGGCAAGCCGCCGGTCGGGCCCAACCTGCCCGAAACGCTCGACGCGATGGAAGCGAGCGACAAGCCGGTCGTGGCCGCGATCCACGGCACGGCGCTGGGCGGCGGGTGCGAAGTCGCGCTGGCCTGCCACTACCGCGTCGCGGTGCCCAGCGCCAAGATGGGGCTGCCAGAAGTGAAGCTCGGGCTGATCCCCGGGGCTGCGGGGACGCAGCGCCTGCCGCGCCTGATCGGCGCCGAAGCCGCGCTGCCGCTGGTCGTGGGCGGCAATCCGATCCCTGCCAAGAAGGCCGAGGCGATCGGCCTGCTCGACGCGCTCGTGGGCGAAGACAGTCTCGAAGCCGATGCGATCGCCTTCGCCAGGTCGAAGATCGGCCAGCCGGTGCCGCGTTCGTCGGAAGGCAAGGCCAATGAGGACGGCGTGCGCGATCCCGACCTGTTCGACCGTTTCCGCGCCTCGCAGGCGCGCAAGATCCGCGGCTTCGACGCACCCAATGCCGCGATCGAGGCGGTCAAGGCCGCCGGGCAGATGTCCTATGCCGACGGGGTGAAGAAGGAACGCGAGCTGTTCACCGAGCTCATGACCGGCACGCAGAGCGCGGCCATGCGCCATTATTTCTTCGCCGAACGCGCTGCGAACAAGATCGACGACGTGCCCAAGGACACGCAGCTCATCCCGATCAAGAAGGTCGGCGTGATCGGCGCCGGCACGATGGGCGGCGGCATCGCGATGAACTTCCTGTCGGCCGGCATCCCCGTGACGATCCTCGAGATGGCGCAGGACGCGCTCGATCGCGGCACCGGGATCATCCGCAAGAACTACGAAGCGACCGCGAAGAAAGGCCGCATGTCGCCCGAGCAGGTCGAGCAGGCGATGGGCCTGCTGACCCCGACGCTGGCCTATGAAGACCTCGCCGATTGCGACCTGGTGATCGAGGCCGTCTTCGAGGACATGAAGGTCAAGAAAGAGGTGTTCTCGAAGCTCGACGAGGTGGTCAAGCAGGGTGCGATCCTGGCCTCGAACACCAGTTATCTCGATGTCGACGAGATCGCCACGGCAACACAGCGGCCGGGCTATGTGGTGGGGCTCCACTTCTTCTCGCCGGCGAATATCATGAAGCTGCTCGAAGTCGTCCGCGGCAAGGAAACGCGGCACGATGTGTTGGCCACGGTGATGAAGCTGTCGAAGAAGATCGGCAAGGTCGCGGCGGTGTCGGGCGTGTGTCCCGGCTTCATCGGCAACCGCATGCTGTCGAAGCGGCAGGAACAGGCGAACGAACTGCTGATGGAAGGCGCCAATTACTGGGAAGTCGATGACGTCCTGCTCGACTTCGGCTTTCCGATGGGCCCGTTCCAGATGGCCGACCTCGCCGGTATCGACATCGGCTGGCACCGCGATCCGAGCAAGGTGACCACCATCCGTGAAGCGCTGTGCGCGGCGGGACGGTTCGGGCAGAAGGCCGGCAAGGGTTTCTACGACTACGACGAGGCGCGCAACCGCACGCCGTCGGACGAGGTCAAGCAGATCATCGCCGATTTCGCGGCACAGGAGGGCAAGCCGCAGCGCGCGATTTCGAAAGACGAGATCCGCGAACGGCTGCTTTATCCGATGGTCAACGAGGGCGCCGAAATCCTCGATGAAGGCATGGCCCAGCGCGCCAGCGACATCGACGTGGTGTGGATCAACGGTTATGGCTGGCCGCTCTACACCGGCGGACCGATGTTCTGGGCGCAGACGATCGGGCTGGATACGGTGGTCGCCGGGCTGGAGCAGCACGGACTGCCGGTGAGCAACTATCTGCGCGCGCGAGCCGAAGACAGCGGAAAGTTCGCCTGACCTTCATCGAATCTGCGACATAATTGAAACGCCGGTATGGAAATCGGTCGAACGGTGAAGTCGTTCGTCCGCTGCGCCTTGACAGCGCCCGCCATGCCCGTTTGAACTGCAAAAAAACAACAAATGGGCCCGGTGTGTGCCGGGCCCGGTGAGAGGAGAAAAAATGAGTAAATTCGGTTTACGCCACCAATGCGCCTTCGGTGCCCTCGCCTGTGCGCTGGCGCTTACCCCGGCCATGGCCCAGGCGCAGGATGCAGCAACAAGTGTCGATGATACCGACCTAATCGACAATGCCGAAGTCGATGGCGGCAATGTCATCATCGTGCGCGCGCAGGGCCGCGAACAGGCGCTGTCCGACGTTCCGGTCGCGGTCTCGGCAGTGTCGGGCGAAATGCTCGAGAAATCGGGCGTGGCCGACATTCGCGACCTCAACCAGGTCGCGCCTTCGCTGCTGGTCTCCTCGACCGGTAACGAAGCCAATGGTTCGGCCCGTATTCGTGGCATTGGTACGGTCGGCGACAACCCCGGCCTCGAAAGCTCGGTCGCGGTCTTCGTCGACGGCGTCTATCGCTCGCGCTCGGGCAATGCGCTGTCCGAACTCGGACCGCTCGACCGGGTCGAGATCCTCCGCGGCCCGCAGGGCACGCTGGGCGGCCGCAACTCCTCGGCCGGCCTGATCAACATCTACACCGCCCCGCCCGAGTTCGAATTCTCGGGCTACGGCGCCTTCACCTATGGCAATTACGACGCGATCAAGGTCGAAGCCGGAATCAACGCGCCGCTGGGCGATACGGTCGCCGCGCGGATCGACGGCGTCTATTTCGAGCGCGACGGCTTCTACAACGATGTCGTCAACGATGTGCGGATCAACGACCGCGACCGCTATCTCGTGCGCGGCCAGCTGCTGTTCGAACCGACCAGCGATCTCAGCATCCGCCTCGTTGGCGATTATTCGAACAAGGACGAGGCGTGCTGCGCCGCAACCTTCGTCCAGCCCGAATTTGCGCCGCTCGCACGCGTATCGCCCGGGCTCGACCGGTACAACCGCCCCGAAGGCGGCCCCGCCCTCACCAGCACCGACAATCCGATCATCCCGATCCTGCTCGGGCTCGGGCAGGATCCGCGCGGGCTGACGCAGTCGACTTTCAACCGCGATATCTACGTGTCTCCCGGCCGCTCCTACCAGGGCGAGACCGAAGACTGGGGCATTTCGGGCGAAGTGAACTGGAGTTTCGGCGATGTGACGCTGACCTCGATCACCGGCTATCGCGAATATTCGAACTTCCAGGGTTCGGACACCGACTACACGCAGGTCGACCTGCTGTACCGTGCCCCCGGCCCCGATGCCGGCGCGCGTGAATTCAAGACCTTCACGCAGGAATTCCGCCTCAACGGCACGGCATTCAACGACACGCTCGACTGGCTGATCGGCGCCTATTACGCCAATGAAAAGCTGGAAACGCGCGACAACCTGCGGTTCGGCAACGATTACGGCACTTTCGCCAACTGCCGTATCGCGCTGGCGATCAACCCCGCGCTGGCCAACCCGTCGGCCGACAACTGCCTGGGTGCCAATGTCGCCGCGCTGGACGGGACGCTTACCGGCACTCCGGCATTCGGACCGGCAACGCCGCTGATCATCGCCGGGATGAACAATCTGGCGCAGGTGCGCGATATCGGCAGCAATGGCGACCGGTACAACCAGACGAGCGAGAACTTCGCGGTCTTCACGCACAACATCGTCCACGTCACCGACACGGTCGATCTGACGCTTGGCCTTCGTTACACCAACGAAACCAAGGATTTCGACGCAGCCTTCAGCAATGACAACGTGTTCTGCCCGCAGAGCCGCGCGCTGCTGGACGGCCTTCTGGCGACCCCGCTTGGTGGTCTCGCGGCCGGCCTCATCGGCCTGTCGTGCCAGGGCAACTCGACTGCCGAACTCGACGGCGTGACGCTGTCGGACCAGCGCAAGGAAGACGAGTTCACCGGTACCGCGATCCTCAGCTGGAAGCCCGATCCCGACTGGATGGTCTACGGCTCCTACTCGAAGGGCTACAAGGCCGGCGGCTTCAATCTCGATCGCTCGGCGCTCGCTCTGCCGGTCGAATTCGACGCTGCCACTCTGGACCCCAGCGCGCTGCAGTTCGACGCCGAAACGGTCGATGCCTTCGAAGTGGGCGTGAAATATTCGGCCCGCGACTGGGGCTTCAGCGTTGCCGCGTTCCGCCAGGAGTTCTCCAACTTCCAGCTGAACACCTTCAACGGCACGGTCTTCCTGGTCCAGAACATCAATGGCTGTGACACCGATCTCGGCGGGGCCGATCGCGATGGCGACGGAACCACCGGAAGCTGCGCTGCCGAAAACGTCGCTCCGGGCGTGATCGCGCAGGGTGTCGAGTTCGAGGCATCGGTCAGCCCGATCCGCGACCTCACCATGACGATGGGTCTCACCTATGCCGATACCAGCTACGAGGACAATCTCGTGGGCCAGGACAACGGATCGCCGCTCGATCCCGCGCTGCGGCTGCTTCCGGGCGACAATCTGTCGAACGCCCCCGAAGTGACCGCCACCGCCTCGCTCAGCTGGACCCCGCCGATCGGCAATTCGGGTCTGTCGGGCCTGTTCTTCCTGAACGCCCGCACCACCGATGATTACAACACCGGTTCGGACCTGCTGTACGGCAAGGAACAGGACGGGTTCACGCTGGTCAACGGCCGCGTCGGCATCACCGGTCCCGACCGTCGCTGGGGCGTCGAACTGTGGGCGAACAATCTGTTCGACATCGACTACAGCCAGGTGGCCTTCAACACGCCGTTCGTTGCCGAGCAGCAGACCTATTCGGCCTTCCTCGCCGAACCGCGCACCTACGGCATCACGGTACGCGCAGGCTTCTGATCGCGTCACCGATCATGAACGGGGGCCCGGCATCACTCGATGCCGGGCCCCTTTTTTGTGCGTCGAGCACGGTCGGTGGAAAAATTTCGGGCCGTAGCAATCGCGCCGCTATGCCCGCGTAACTTAAAGAGTAATTTAGAATTATCGGTATGAGCCCAGGGCGACCGATTACAAAAGGAACTTGTTGCCGACTTGACATAAAGCGAAACTGCGCATTCTCTTTCGAGTGGAAGGTACGCGATAAAAAAGACGTACCTCCAAATGGAGAGGGACATGACCAGATTCACTTTACGCCACAGTTGCGCGCTGGGCGCGCTCGCCACTGCTGCGCTTTCAGTAACCCCGGCCCTGGCCCAGGCAGAGGTCGAGACCGCCGGAGCCGCGACGCAAAATGAAAACCGCATCGTCGTTACCGGATCCTATATTCGCGGGACGCCCGAAGACGCGGCGCTGCCGGTGGATGTCTTCACCGCAGACGATCTCGCCGAACAGGGCGTCGACAGCCCGCTCGAATTCATCAAGGAACTGCCCTCGGTCGGCGCATCGTTGGGCGATACAAACCAGTTTTCCACCGACGCACAGGGTTTCCAGGGCGTCGGCTCGCTCAACCTGCGCGGGCTCGGGCCGCAGCGCACGCTGGTGCTGCTCAACGGCAAGCGCACCATCCTCAGCCCCGGCGCGGGTTTCGTCGACACCCAGCTGATGCCGCTGTTCGCGCTTGAACGGATCGAACTGCTCAAGGACGGGGCCGGTTCGACCTACGGTTCGGATGCGATCGCAGGCGTCGCCAACTTCATCACCCGCTCGACCTTCACCGGTCTCGAAGTGCAGGGTGACTACAATTTCATCGACGGTTCCGACGACAATTACAGCCTGAGCGCACTGGCCGGTGTCGAGTTGGGCGACACGGGCAATTTCGTCTTCGGCGCCGGGTGGCAGCACCGCAGCGAACTCGGCACGCCGCAGCGCGACTTCGTCAACGTCGGTTACGAAACCAATCCCTCGGCCTATTCCGCGCTGGCGACCCCGGGGCTGTTCGCAGTCTCCTATCTCGATACGGGGACCGGCACGGTCAACACGCAGATCCGGCCCGACGCGGGCTGTACCGAACTGGGCGGAACGGTCGATCTTGGCCGCTGCTATTTCACCTATGTTCCCTTCGACAACATCACCGAGGACGAGGACCGCTACCAGGCCTTCGCCGAACTCACCGTCGACCTGAGCGATACGCTGCGCTTCCGCGCCGACGCGCTCTATTCGCGCAGCGAACTGACCTCGCTCAACTATTCGCCGGCATTCCCGCCGACGCAGGGGCCGCGCGGGTCGGGCTTCGTCAGCGCGTTCAGCACCTCGCCGAACAACCCCGGCGTCGCCGCTTTCCTCGACCAGGTCGGCCTGCCGCAGAGCTCGGCAACCGATCCGATCGTGGCCATCACCAACGTGCTGTACCGGCCGTTCGGCTTCCTCGGCAATCCGCGCGATCCCGACCGCGGCGCCGGCACCGGCAGCGCAATCAACGATGCCTACCGTTTCAGCGGCGGGCTGGAGTTCGCGCTGAGCGATACGCTGCGGCTCAATGTCGACGGCACCTTCTGGGAATCGAAGCGTGACTTCTACACCCCCGGGATCATCGGGTCGCGCCTGCAAGCGGCGCTGAACGGTTTTGGCGGTCCCGACTGCGATGGCACCACCCCGGGCGCAAATGGCTGCCAGTGGTTCAACCCCTTCGCCAACGCCGGTCCGGGCAATGGTTCGTTCAACATCGCCAACCCGTTCTACGTGCCGGGCAATGACAACAGCAAGGAGCTGGTGGCGTGGCTGCAGGTCCCCAACGGCACGCGCGAAGAGGAATCGCAATTCGTCTTCGATTTCGTCCTGGCGGGCGAAACCGGGCTCACCTTCTCCGGGGGGCCGCTGGCCTTCGCCGTGGGCGCCCAGTTCCGCGACAATCGCTATACCAGCGATCCCTACAACGATGAATCGAACGTCGATGTGAACCCGTGTTTCATCGAAGGCGACCAGAGCTGCGTGGGCACGACCACCGAAGGGGTGGGCCCGTTCATCTTCCTTGGCGGTTCGCGCCCGGTGAAGCTGCAGCAGGACGTCTACGCGTTCTTCGCCGAAGTGAACGCGCCGATCACCGACCGGCTCGAACTGTCGGCGGCCGTCCGCTTCGAGGATTACGGCAGCCCGATCGGTTCGACGATCAATCCCAAGGGCTCGGCGCGCTTCGAAGTGACCGACTGGCTGACCCTGCGCGGATCGGTGGGGACCACCTTCCGCGGCCCGCTGGCATCGAACGTGTCGCCCAATTTCGTGACTGCGCTCGAAGGCTTCACCGCGGCAGGCGGCAATTACAAGTCGAAGGACATCTACGGCAACCCGACCGATCTCGATCCCGAAACCGCCTTCACCTACAATATCGGGGCGATCATTTCCGCACCGGTCGGCGGCGGCAACGTGACCTTCTCGGTCGACTACTGGTCGATCGACCTCGAAGACCGCATCACCACCACGCCGGGGAATGCGATCGCGAGCTTCGTGGGCAATTTCCAGACCACCGGGCAGGCCCCGGTCGACTGTTCGAGCCCGCTGGCCAATCTGATCACCTTCTCGAACAACCAGTGTATCCAGGGCACGACGCTGGGGATCGACATCAGCCGCGTGCGGACCGATTTCGTCAATGGGCCCGACGTCAAGATCGCCGGTCTCGACTTCGCGCTCAACGCCAGCTTCCCGCTGGGCGACCGTGCGGATCTGAGCTTCGGCACCAATGCGGTGTGGAACCTCGATTACAGCTTCGACGATTTCATCGTCCAGGGCGTGAACGTGCAGCCCGCCTATGACGCGGTGGGCTTCGGCAATTATTTCCGCGATCCGAACACGGTTCCGGAATGGCGCGCCAATGCGTTCGTCAATCTCGGGTTCGGCGATTTCAACGCGCGCTATTCGGTCCAGCACATCGACGGGGTGACCGACGATCGCTGCGTCGATCGCGATCCGTGCTTCAGCACGGGCGGCGGCGTGGGCACCAATTTCGGGGTCGAAAGCGGTTCCTACACGCAGCACGACTTCTCGGTGGCCTACGATCTCGCGATCGCGGGGGCCGACGTCCAGCTTCAGGCCGCAGTAGAAAACTTCACCGATGCCGAACCGGCCGAAGCGCAGCTTCCGCTTGGCTACAACCCGTTCATCGGCAATGCCATCGGACGCAATTACCGCCTCGGTATCCGTACCCGCTTCTGAGCAAACGGACCGCACCTACCGGGGGGCCTGCAGCGACAGCTTCGGGCCCCTCAACTTATGCAAGGGGAACCAATCATGTCGCCATTCGACCTGACCGGAAAAGTCGCGATCGTCACCGGATCGAGCCGCGGGATCGGCCGCGCCATCGCCGAAGGGCTGGCCGCGCAGGGCGCCCGCGTGGTGATCTCGAGCCGCAAGCAGGATGCCTGCGAGGCGGTCGCCGCCGAAATCAACGCCTCGCATGGCGATGGCAGCGCCGTGGCAATCGCGGCGAGCATTTCGGAAAAGGCGCAGCTCGAAGACCTGTTCGCGCAGACCGTCGCTCGGCTCGGCCCGGTCGACATCCTCGTCTGCAATGCGGCCAGCAATCCCTATTACGGCTCGATGGACGGGATTGCCGACGAACAGTTCCGCAAGATCCTCGACAACAACGTCATCTCGAACCACTGGCTGATCCAGCTGGCGCTGCCCGCCATGCGCGACAAGGGCGACGGGGCGATCGTCATCATCAGCTCGATCGGCGGGCTGCGCGCGTCGACGACCATCGGTGCCTATTGCATTTCCAAGGCTGCGGATTTCCAGCTGGTGCGCAATTACGCCGCGGAGAACGGCAAGCACGGGATCCGCATCAACGGGATCGCCCCGGGGCTGGTGAAGACCGATTTCGCCAAGGCATTGTGGGACAATCCCGATGCGCTGGCGGCGACCGAGAAGGCGCTGGCCATGCGGCGCATCGGCGAGCCCGAGGATATCGCCGGGGCCGCGGTCTATCTGGCGTCGCCCGCCGCGAAATGGACCACCGGGCAGACCATCGTGGTCGATGGCGGCGCGACGATCTAGCCCCGCATCGCGGCAGGCAGGCTAGCGCAGTGTGCCGCCGCCCAGCGCCTGCCACAGCAGCACCCGGGCGCGCCGCGCGCGGCCCTGCGCCGCGGCGGCGCGTTCACCGCTGGCATCGGCAGCGCGCCGCGCATCGAGCACGGTGAGGAAATCGGCGAGCCCGGCCTCGAAACGCGCATTGGCCAGCCGCGCGGCACGCTGCAATGCCGCGGCCTCACGCGTGGTCGCCGCGGCCTCGGAATCCGCAGTCGCGACCACGCCATAGGCCGTCTCCGCATCGCCCAGCGCGGTGTAGACCGCACCGCGATAGGCTTCGAAGGCCGCGCGCTTGCCCGCTGCCGCACCGTCGATCTCCGCCGCGATCCGCCCGAAATCGAGCAGCGGCCCGGCAATCGATCCGGCCAGGCTGCCCACGAGCGATTCATTGTCGAACACATCGCCGATGCCGAAGGCGAGCAGGCCGATCGCGCCTGACAGGTCGAACACGGGGAACCGCCGCCGCGCCGCAGCTGCCAGAGCGGCATCGGCCGCGGCCAGATCGGCTGCCGCGGCAATCACGTCGGGCCGGTTGGCAAGCAGCACCGACGGCAAGGTCGCTGGCGGGGGCGGATCGAGCGCCGCGGGATTTTCCTGCGCCAATGCAGCACGGACCTGCGCCCCGCCCTGCGCGGTCAGCGTGACCAGCCGGCCGAGGAGGCGCGCGCGCTCGCTTTCCAGCGCGACCAGCCGGCTGCGCGAGCCCGCCGCCGAGCCTTCGGCGCGCACCCGGTCGAAACCGGGCGCGATCCCTGCGCGCTCGCGCACACCGGCCAGCCGGGCGAGTTCTTCGGCCGATGCCAGATCGCTGCGAATTTCGCGTTCACGCGCTGCAAGCGTGCGCCAGTCGATCACGCTTGCCGCGATTTCCGCCAGCAGCGCGATCCGCACCGCGCGGGCGCGCGCATTGGCGGCATCGAAGCGTGCCAGCGCGCCGCGCTCCTGCGCGCGCAGCCGGCCGAACAGGTCGAGATCCCAGCGGGCAGTGACATTGGCAGCGTAGGACACCCGCTCGGCGTCGAAGGAAATTCCCGGCGGCAGCCCCCCGCCGAAAGAGCCGGGATTGCTGCGCTGCCCGGTGACCGAGCCGTTCGCGCCGATCTCCGGCAGCCGCTCGGCGCCCGCGCGATCCGCCCCGGCGCGCGCTTCCTCGACGCGTGCGGCCGCTTCGCCCAGCGTCGGCGAGGAGGCCAGCGCCTGCGCCGCCAGCGTATCGAACGCCGGATCCGCGACCGGCATCAGCGCCGCCAGCGATGCGCTGGCTGAAGGATCGGGCGCAAACAGGAACGCGTCCGGCAACACCGGAACGGGCGTGGCCACTTCGGGCGGCGGCCCGGCCGCGCAGGCGGTCAGCGCCAGCGCACTGGCAGCGACAAGAAACCCGCGGGCCCTCATTTCGCGGCGCCCTCGGCCGCGATATAGGCATCGACCTGCTGGCCGACACGGAACAGCCCATCGGTCTCGGGCAGTTCGTAAATCACCTGGAGCACGCGCACATCGACCCGTTCGGCCGCGCTGTTGGTGAGCGAACGCTTGGGAACCACCAGCGGTTCGGCCCGGACGAAGGACGCCCGGACCTGCCGGTCCGCCGCCCCGCGCGGGCTGACGGTGGCAGGTTCGCCCAGCGCCAGCCGGGGGGCCTGTTCCTCGTCGATATCGATCCGCACGTGCAGCGGGTCAGTCTGCCCCATTTCGATGAAGGGCTGCGCGCTGGCGCCCATGGTGCTGACATATTCGCCCTTGCGGATGTTCACCGCGAGGATCTGGCCCGCGATCGGCGCCCGCACGGTGAGCTGGGCAATCTGCGTCTGCGCCGAACCTGCGCGCGCCTGCGCTGCCTGCAGCCGCGCCTGCGCCAGCCGCAGCCGTTCATTTGCAGCAGCGGCCTCGCCTTCGGCGCGGATCACTTCGGCGCGGCTGACGGCGGCCGGATCCTCGACATTGCGATAGAGTTCGAGCTGGCTCGCCGCGGTCGCCTGCGTGCTGCGCGCCTCGGCAATCGCAGCGCGTGCTTCGGCGATCGCGGCCTCGGCCTCGCGCAATTGCGCGCGCGCCGCGCGGGCATCGACCGTGAACAGCACCTCGCCCTCGGTCACCCGGTCGCCAGGCTGGACATACAGGCCCGTGATCAGCCCCGACAGCGCCGATCCGAGCTGGATCGTCTCGCTCGACGGTTCGACCACCCCAGAACCTGCCACGCGAGCGGAATCGGCCAGCGCTTCGGGCGCCCGGGGTGGTTCGCGGCCGGGTTCGGACAAGTCCCGATCAGGCATGCCCGCCAGGATGAAGATCGCCGCGGCGATCAGGCCCAGCAGCGCCGCGACGGGCAGGATCTGGCGCGAAAAGCTGAGGTTCTTCAGGTCGAGTGCCATGTCAGTGTCCTTCGGGCATGTCCTTGCCGTCATGCGTGATCCGCCCGTCCTCGAGCACGAGGATGCGGTCCGCGAGATCGAAAATGCGGTTGTCGTGCGTGACGATGATGCAGGCGCGGTCTTCGGCCACCGCGACTTCGCGCAGGAGGTCCATCACCCGGCGGCCCGAAGAGGCGTCGAGCGCGGCGGTGGGTTCGTCGCACACCACCAGCCGTGGTTCGTGGACCAGCGCGCGCGCAATCGCCACGCGCTGCTGCTGGCCGCCCGACAGCTGATTGGGCAGCTTGGCCGCCTGATCGCCGATATTGAGCTTTTCCAGCATCGCCACCGCACGTTCGCGCGCGTCATGGCGATCCATTCCCTGCGCGATCAGCGGCACCGCGGCATTGCTGGCAGCGTCGATCGAGGGGATCAGATTGTACTGCTGGAAGATGAAGCCGATGTTCTGCAGCCGGAATTCGACCAGCTCGGTATCGGCGAGATCGTAGATATCGGTGCCGAAAACCTTCACCTCGCCCAGCGTCGGCCACAGGATGCCGCACATGATCGAGATGAGCGTGGTCTTGCCCGAGCCGCTTTCGCCGACGAGGAAAGTCAGCTCGCCCGCGCGTATGTCGAGATCGATGCCATGCAGCACGGTGATGGTCTGCTGGCCGGCCACGAAATCGCGCGTCACGCCGCGCGTGCAGATTGCCGCCTGCGGGGTGCAGCCGCCGATGGCGGCGGTGTCCATCGCCTCCCCCATCAGCGGAACACCGATGCGGGTTCGGTCTTGAGCACGTTGCGCAGCGCCAGCCACCCGGTCAGCGCGAGGATCAGCGTCACCGCGGCAAGACTGATCAGCGGGATCTGCCAGGGGATGTAGAACCCCTTGAAGGTCGGGTTGCTCGAAAAGCCCCAGATGAACAGCACGGTGCCCAATATGCCAAGGCCATAGCCAGCCAGGCCCACCAGCCCCGCCTGGGCGGCAACCATCCGGCGGATCTTGCCATTGGTCACCCCGATCGCCTTAAGCGCGCCGAATTGCTTGATATTGTCGCGGATGAACAGGCTGAAGGTCAGCCCGACGATCGCCACCCCGACCACGAAGCCTAGGGCCACCGTGATCCCGAAATTGAGCGGGATACCGGTGTTCTCGATGATGAAATCGATCCCGTCCTGCGCGAATTCGTCGCGAGTCCGGGCCCTGAGGCCGGTTTTCCGCTCGATTCGTTCGGCCAGCGCCGCGGCCTGCTGCGGCTGCTGCGCGCCGACCAGCACGAAGGACAGGCGGTTGCGCGTGCCGGGCACGAAGTTCAGCGCCTGGCTGTACTTGGTATACAGCACCACCGTGCTGGTGAAGCTGGGCACCGCATCGGCGATGCCGCGGATCACGGCGCGCTGGTCGTTCAGTTCAAGCCGTTCGCCGATGGGCGACTGGCCCGGGAACATGCGGGTGGTGCCGACGTCATCGATGATCACGCTGTCGGGCTGCGACAGGACTTCGGTCGACCCCTCGATCATGCGCTTGGGCAGGCCGATCAGCGTCGCATCGTCGACCCCGATCACCGCCACGCCTTCGAGATCGCCGTCGCGCGTGCGCACGCTGGCCTGCGCCCGGATGTGCGGGACCGCCCATTCGACCCCCGGGACGCTGCGCACCTTGTCGAGCGCGGTGGAGGGCATTGCATAGGCCACATCGGTGGTGCGGCTGACCGGGTCCATCACCCAGACATCGGCGCTGGAGACGTTGTAGACCCCGCTCGCGCCGCGTTCGATCAGATTGACGAAGATGGTCAGCTGCTGGGTGATCAGCAGGGTGGAAAAGGCAATGCCGAATACCAGCCCGTAGAACTTCTGGGCGTTGCCGGTCAGCATCCTGATCGCAATCCAGAGCACGCTTGCTTGCCTTCCCTCCAGCACTCGTTCATTACTGAACGACAGCGTTCAAGTGAACGGAGGCGTTCAGATTGTCAAGAAACGATGCCAAGCGGCCTGGCCGGCCCACTGACGAGGCCAAGCGCGACGCCATCCTCGGCGCTGCGGGCGCCAGCTTCCTCGAGCATGGTTTCGCCGCCAGTTCGATCGAGCAGATCGCCGCTGACGCAGGCGTGTCCAAGGTTACGGTCTACAACCGCTTCGGCGACAAGCGCGGCCTGTTCGCTGCCGCGGTCGAGCGCGAATGCGAACAGATCAGCACGGCCCTGGCCGTCCCCGAACTGCCCAGCGGGGCATTGCGCGCCCGCCTGACGACGATCGGCGAGGCGATGGTGGCGTTTCTTTCACGCCCTGAATTCATCCGCTTCGAACGGCGCGTTGCCGCCGAGACCGAGCATGACCCGGCGATCGGCGCGGCCTTCCTCGCCGCCGGGCCGCACCGAATGAAACGGGCCTTTGCCGAACTGATCGCGGCGATGGGCGAAGCCGGCGAACTGACGGTCGACGACCCCGAACTGGCAGCCGAGCAATTCGCCAGCATGTGCAAGGGCATGGGCGATCTCGAACGGCGCTTCGGCGCACCGGTCGATGACGCGCGCAACCGCGAACGGATCGCTGGCGCGGTCGAGGTTTTCTGCCGCGCTTACGCAGCGGACTGACCCCGATCTACCGCAAGATTGAGCGCTGGCAGTAGCCGCGGGCGCGGCCATTAGTTCTCGAGCGAGATCGATATGCGGCGATTGCGCGGGTCCGCCGGGTTGTCGGCGATCAGCGGTTCGGTATCGGCCACGCCCTCGATCCGGCGGAAGCGGTCGCGCGATATGCCGTGCCGGATCAGGTTCTGGCGCGTTGTTTCCGCCCGGCCTGCCGACAGCGACCAGTTGTTGACCCGGCTCGGATCGCGATATTTGAGTGCGTCGGTGTGGCCTCGCACGGTGATCTTGCCGCCTTCGGGGACGATCGCCTGGGCGACCAGATCGAGCAGGTCGCGCGCGTCGGGGGTCAGCACCGTCGTGCCGAGCGAGAACATCGAGAAATCGGCATCGTCGACCAGATCGATCCGGATGCCGGTGGTGGTCGGGATCATGCGCACCTGATGCATCAGCCGCTTGAGCCGTTCCTTTTCGGCGATCGCCTCGGCGACCCGTTCCTGGATCCGCTTGATGCTGGCAGCGCCCTCGCGCGGGCCGCCGGTCGCATCGCGCGGAACGGTCAGGGTCTGCGTCCCCGTCTGCCCTGCGGCGTGCGGGTAGTTGTCGACATCGACCAGCGAGGAACCGCCCAGCACCCCATCGGCGCCCGCGCTCTGTTCCTTGGTCTTGACCAGGGTCGGGGTGAAATAGTCCGCCAGCCCCTTGCGCTGGTCTTCGGTGGTCGCGCCAAGCAGCCAGAGCAGCAGGAAGAAGGCCATCATCGCGGTCACGAAATCGGCATAGGCGACTTTCCAGGCGCCGCCGTGATGACCCGCCTCGATGACGGTCACCTTCTTGACGATGATCGGGGCGGGATCGTTGCGACCCTCGGCTGCGGTGGCCATCCTACCTACCCCGCAACGCGTCGAGCAATTCGTTCAGCCCCGGGCGCACCGTATGGCCCAGACCCGACCGCGCGCTTTCGACGACCAGCGGCTGCGGATGGCCATAGAGCGAAGCGATGATCACCTGCTTGACCGCATGGAAGATCTGTTCGTCCTGTTCGAGCACCTGCTTGAGCCGGCCGGCCAGCGGACCGACGATCCCATAGGCCAGCAGCACGCCGAGGAAGGTGCCGACCAGCGCCGCGCCAATCATCTTGCCAAGGATTTCGGGGGGCTTGTCGATCGAGCCCATGGTCTTCACCACGCCGAGGACGGCGGCGACGATGCCGAGGGCCGGCAAGGCGTCCGACAGCGTCTGCAGGTTGTGCTGCGGTTCGTGCATCTCGTGGAAATGCGTCTTCATCGCATTGTCCATCACCTCTTCCACGGCATGCGTTTCGAGCGTTCCCGAAGACACCACCAACAGCGTCAGCGTGTCGCAGATCAGCGCGATCAGCGCTTCGTTCTTGAGCAGGTTGGGATAGGCACTGAAGACGGTCGAGTTGGCGGGATCCTCGAGATGGCTTTCCAGCGCGACGGGACCATCGTTCTTGAGCATGCGCATCAGCTGGGTGGTCAGCGCGATCGCATCGACATGATCCTGCTTGTCGTGCTTCGGCCCCTTGAAGATCTTGCCCATCGCGGTGCCCAGCGCCTTCAGCCCGTCGAGCGAGTTGCCGGCCACCAGCGCCCCGGCGGCGGCGCCGCCGATGATCAGCATTTCGTAGGGCATGGCCGCCATGACGGGGCCCAGCGCGCCGCCACTGAGCATGAAGCCGCCAAAGACCATGACGAGCAGGACGATGATGCCGATAATCGCGTACATTGGAATTCTACCTCGGGTTTGGCGCGATCAGCGCAGCAATGAGAACAGCGAGAGGTTGGCCAGGCGGACAAAGCTGGCCTGGCTGGCCTCGAGTACGGTGAGCGTTTCCTGCAGCCTGCTCATCGTCACGGCGATATCCGCCCCGCCCACGCTAGAGCGTTCATCGGCCGTGCGTTCGGCATTGACCTCGCGCCGTTCGCTCATGAGATCGACCCAGTTGAGCCGCGAACCGATAACCGTCTGCGCGGTGGTGACCTTTTCCAGGCCCGCATCGAGTTCGCCCAGCGCGGCGGAACTGGCGCTGATCGCATCGGCTCCCCCCGTTGCGAGAGCTGCTGCGAGATTGCCCAGCACGGCAAACAGGTCGCTCGGACCATTGGCGGTATCGAAATTGAAGACGTCGGGTCCGGTAAGCCCCGGCAAGACCGACTGGCCTTCGCCGATCTCGACCGGCGTAACCCCGCCGGTGCCGACGTAGTCGATGCCCGTGCCATTATCGGTATAGGCCTGGCCGGCAGTCTGGCCGCCCAGCAGTGCATGGCCGGAAATGTTGCGGCTGTTGGCCAGCAGCACGAGGTTCTCGCGCAGGCTGGCGATTTCGGTCCCGATCGTCGCGCGCTGATCGTCGTTCAGCGTAGTGGATGCGGCCTGCACGGCCAGTTCGCGCACCCGGACCACGAGGTCGGCGATCGAGCCGAGCGTCTCGTCGGTCAGCGCCAGATTCGCTTCCGCCAGCTCGGAATTGCGCGTGTCGACCTGGCTGATGCGATCGGTGCGCGCCAGCATCCGCAGCCGCGCGGCTGCCACCGGATCATCGGACGAGCGCTGAAGCCGTTCGCCCGTACCGATCTGCTGTTGCAGCGTTTCGGCCTGCGCGCGCAGCCCACCGATCTGGCTGGTGCTACGCTCGTAGAATGCGCCGGTACTCAGATTGATCATCGCCCGATCCCCAGGAGAGTGTCGAATATGTCGCTGGCGGTCTGCATCGCCCGGCCCGAGGCCTGGAAGGCCTGCTGGAACCGGATCAGATTGGCCGCCTCGGTATCGAGGTCCACGCCCGATTGCTGCTCGAGCGATATCCGCGCCGACGATGCGATCGTCTGCAGCGCGCTTTGCGTGACATTGCGGCCCGCGACCTTGCTCGAGACGTCGAACAGCACCCCGTTGAGCTGCTGCGCCGGATCGAGCGTGGCAAGCGACTGGCGCAGCGCGCTGAGGTTTGCGTCATCGCGGCTGCCCGCGACCGCGCCTGCGGGCGCGGTCGCGAGCCCTTGGCCGCTGGTCATCACGACCTTGAGCGTGCCTGCCGTGGTCCCGGTAAAGATCGGCTGACCCTGCGAACCGTCGAGCGCGGAGCCCGCGGCCTGCGCATTGTTGACCGTATCGGCAATCCCCGCTGCAATCGTATCGAGCCGGGTGCGCACCGACGCGAGCTCGGTGAGGGCGAGCGCCGCACCGGCGAGGCTGCCCGATCCGGGCGCCATCGCCTGTCCGTCGACGCTGAAGCTGAGCGTGCCGTCGGCAGCAGTTGCCGAGGCCAGCGTTCCTGCGGTACCGCCCTGTACGAAGCTGCGCGGCGGATTGGTACCCAGCGACACCGCGACCGTGCCGTCAGCCGCGAACTGGGTGCCGACCGTGGTGAAGCCGGCGAGCCGTTCGAGCAGCTGGTCGCGTTGGTCGAGCAATGCGGCGCGGTCGCTGCTGCCGCTGCCTGCGCGCGTGAGGCGCAGGTTCACGCGGGCCAGTTCGCTGCCGATGACATTGGCACCGGAGACCTGCGCTTCCGCGTCGAAACGCAGGCCTTCACCCACTGCCTCGAAACCCGATGCAGTGATGTTGAACTTGTTCGCCAGCGTCTCGGCTTCGGCCACGACCGCGGCGCGGCGAGACGGGTCCACCGGATCGCTCGAAAGCTGCTGCAGCACCGCTTCGAATTCGACGATCGAATTGAACACGCCCGACTGTTCGAGCGCGCTTTCCATGTTGCGCAGGCCCTTCAGCTCGACATCGGCGCGCTGCAGATCGCCCGAGGTACGGCGCACCTCGCCCTGGAGGAAGGAATTGGCGTTGCGGCGAATTTCCGCGATGCGCGCGCCCGACAGCGAGATATCGCCGATCTGGCCGGCCCCGCCCGAGGCCGCGACCTCTTCGATCCGCAAGCTGCGACGGACATAGCCATCGCTCGATGCGTTGGCGATGTTCTGCGCCGTCACATCCAGCGCGCCGCGCGCCGCGCGCGCGCCGCTGGCGGCGATCGAGAGGAGGTCGGATGCCATCAGTCGCCACCTTCCGGCAGGAACCGGGCAAGTTGGGTTTCGATCGCGGCGGCAAAGCCAAGCTGGCCGGATTCCGCAGTGACTTCGGCAAAGCGCGCATCGCGCATCTCGCGGAAGGTATCGTCGCTTTCGCCGAACAGGTCGTTGCCGCCGAAATCGGTGCTCCGCGCGCTCGACAGCATCTGCCGCAGCAGGATGGCTTCGAACTGCTGTGCCGCTTCGCGCAGCTCGCCTCGGATGGGGGCCGCCTCGCGCTCGGGCAGCACGCTCGCGCCTGCCAGGTTGATCGGATAGGACGTCATATGATCACGAGCTCCGCGGTCAGCGATCCGGCCTGTTTGAGGCCTTCGAGAATAGCCACCAGATCGGCTGGGCTGGCACCGAGCGCATTGAGCGCATCGACGACTTCGGCCAGCGAGGCGCCGGGCCCCACGCGCGACACGACGTTTTCTTCCTGTCGGGCAGTGATGGTGCTGTTGGGTTCGAGCGCGGTCTGTCCGCGCGCAAACGGTTCGGGCTGGACCACGGCGGGGTTTTCGTCGATCCGCACGACCAGGCTGCCGTGGCTGATTGCGGCGGGTGCCAGCCGCACCGCGCTCGAAATCACGATCGTGCCGGTCCGGCTGTTGATCACGACCCGGGCCGCGCGTTCGGCCGGATTGATGTCGAGCATCTCGATCTGGGCCATGATTTCCGCACGCGTGTTTGCGCCCGGCGGCAACATCAGCGCGAGCGTGACGCCGTCCTCGACCTGCGCCATGCCGGGATACACCGCATTGATGGCATCACGGACGCGCGAGATGGTAAGGAAATCGGCCTGGTAGAGATTCCAGCGCAGAACTTCGGTGAAGTCGAAATTGCTCGCCACCGCCTGTTCGACGGTCGCCCCGTCGGCGATCCGGCCCACGGTGGGGACGTTGACGGTCAGCTTCGAGCCATCCTGCCCGGACACGCCGAGACCGCCGACAGCGAGGTTGCCCTGCGCCATCGCGTAGATCTGGCCATCCGCACCATAAAGCGGGGTCATCACCAAGGCGCCGCCGCGCAGCGACTTGGCCTTGCCCATGGTCGAAACGGTCACGTCGATCCGCTGGCCGGGCTTGGCAAAGGCGGGCAATTCGGCGGTAATGATAACCGCTGCGGCATTCTTGAGCGCCGGATTGACGCCCGGGGGCAGTTGCAGCCCCAGCCGGCCCGAAACGCCGCGCATGGCCTGCGTGGCGTAAGCGAAATTGTCATCGCCCGAGCCGTCGAGGCCGACCACGATGCCATAGCCGGTGAGCTGGTTCGAGCGCACCGACTGGAACTGGCCCAGGTCGCGAACCCGCTCGGCCGCGGCCGGGACCGGTAGCAGCGCGAGCAGCGCGAGAATGAGGAGAGCGAGACGACGGATCATGATCGATATCCTCAGAAGGGCGATACGGCGCCGAAGAAGCGCGACAGCCAGCCTTCGCGGCTGGCCCGCTGGACCGAACCCGCGCCCGAATAGGAAATGCGTGCATCAGCGACGCGGATCGACGGGATCCGGTTGTCCTGATCAATATCCGCCAGCCGGATGATGCCCGAAAGCTGGACCCATTCTTCTCCTTGGCTGAGCTGCATCACCTTTTCCCCCCGCACCAGTGCGGTGCCGTTCGGTCGGACTTCGACAATCGTTACCGTCAGATCGGCACGGATCGAGCTGGCCTGCGACGCGTCGCCCGATCCCTTGAACGACGATCCGCCCGACGCATTAAGATCGGAACTGTCGATCCCGATGAATTCGGGCAACGACAGACCCACGCTGCCATCGCGCTTGGTCGAGCCGCTGGTCGACTTCGACGTCTGCGTGCGTTCGATCAGAGCGATGGTGACGATATCGCCGACCCGCGCCGCACGGTTGCCGTAATAGAGCGGGGCATAGCCCTGGCTGGCCTGGTAGATGGCGCCATCGCGGTGCCGGGCGGGCGCCGCCTGCGGCGGCGGCGGCAGCGCGGCGGCGAACCCGGCGGGACGCGCAGAACCGCCCCCGCAGGCGGCAAGCGCGAACGACAGGGGCAGCAGGCAGATGGCGGTCTTCATTGCGGGATTCCTCACAGCGTCTGGTTGGCGTTGCGCAGCATTTCGTCGACGGCCGAAACCATCTTTGAGCTGATTTCGTAGGCGCGCTGCGCTTCGATCATTTCGACCAGTTCCTCGACGATGTTGACGTTCGAGGATTCGAGCATGCCCTGGCGGATGTTGCCGCGGCCGTTTTCGCCCGCCGGGGCGACTTCGGCGGCGCCGCTGGCGGCCGTCTCGACTAGGAAGTTGTCGCCGATCGCCTGTAGTCCGGCGGGGTTGGTGAAACGCGCGACCTGGATCTGGCCCAGCTCGGCCGGCTGCGCTTCGCCGGGAACGGTTGCCGAGACCGTGCCGTCGGGCGCGACCGCGATGGCCGTCGCGCCCTCGGGAATGGTGATCGCCGGCTGGACCGCATAGCCCTGCTGCGTGACCAGCTGGCCTTCCGCAGAGGTCGTGAAGTTGCCCGCCCTGGTATAGCCGACACGGCCGCCCGGCAGTTCGACTTCGAAGTAGCCATCGCCGTCAAGCGCGAGATCGAACGCATTGCCGGTGGTGCTGAGCGCCCCCTGCGTCATGATCTGGCTGGTCGACTGGACCGACACGCCGGTCCCGAGGTTGAGGCCGGTGGCATATGCGGTTTCGCCCGAGGAGCGCTGACCGGCGACGCGTGCGTCCTGATAGGCGAGCGTGGCGAAATTGGCACGATCGCGCTTGAAGCCGGTGGTGCCGACGTTGGCGAGGTTGTTGGCGATGACGCGCATCCGCGCATCCTGGGCCTCGAGCCCGGTACGGGCGACCTGAAGGGCTGAAGTGGGCATGGGTTAATCCTTTCCCTGACTAGCCGAGGCGCATGAGCTGCGCGCCGCTTTCGTCTATTTCGCGTGCGGTCGAGATGACCTTGCTGCGCATGGCGAAAAGCCGCTGCGCATCGATCATGTCGACCAGCACTTCGGTGGTCTTGACGTTGGACTGTTCGAGCGAGCCCACCTTGACGGTGGCCGCCTCGTCGGTGGGCAGGATGCCCCCGCCTTCGACGCGGAACAGTCCGTCGAGGCCCTTGCTGATCGGCGATCCTTCCCACGCGGCCAGCTTGATCCGGCCGATCTCGGCCGGGGGCTGGTCGGGTGCGGCCGGATCGGCGATCGTGATCGAACCGTCGGGGGCGATCCCCGGGATGCCGACCGGCGGCACGGTGATCGGGCCATTGTCGCCCAGCACCGGCCGGCCTTCGCCGTTGACCAGCAAACCGGTGGCCGAAACCGACAGGTCGCCGCGGCGGGTGTAGGCTTCGGTGCCGTCGACCGCCTGCACGGCGATCAGCGCGTCGGTTTCCACCGCGACGTCGAGGTCGCGGCCGGTCGCGATGGTTTCGCCCGCAGCCATATCCGCGCCGCGCACGCTGGCCCGCTGCATCGCGCGCGCCTCGTTCGGCTGGCCTTCGATGGTGACTGCGCGCTGGTCGAGCATTTCGGCCCGGAACCCGAGCGTATTGGCATTCGCCATGTTGCTGGCGATGACACGCTGGCTGTCCATCGACGCCCGCATGCCCGACAGCGCGGTATGGATGAGGCGGTCCATCTCGATCAGGTCCGCAGGTTGATGACGGTCTGCGAGATCTGGGTCGCGGTGTCGATTGCCTTGGCGTTGGCCTGGAAGTTCCGCTGCGCGGTGATCAGGCCGACCAGCTCCTCGGCAATATCGACATTGGAGCGTTCAAGCGCACCCGAAAGCAGCGACCCGTAAGCCCCCGTGCCCGGCGAACCGTAGGTGGCTGCGCCCGAAAGGCCGGTGCCTTCCCAGTTTGCCGAACCGACCTTCTTGAGACCGGTGGGCGAAATGAAGCTGGCAAGCGCCACTGCCCCGACCGGTTCGACCGTGCCGTCGGCATAGGATGCCTGGACAATCCCAGTGGCCGTGACGGTCACGCCGGCGAATTCCGAACCGTTGGCATTGACCGGCGGCACCTGCGCATCGCCGATGGCATTGCCGGTCACCTGGCCGTTGGCATCGACTGCGAAAACCTGCAGGCGATTGCCTGCGCTATCCGCGATATTGCCGCTTTCGGTCATCGAGAACGAGCCCGAACGCGTATAGAGCGTCGACCCGTCGGAAGCCGACCGCGTGGTGAAAAAGCCATCGCCGGTAATCGCCAGGTCGAGCGCCGAACCGGTCTGTTCGACCGGGCCGAGCGAGAAGTTCTGCGTGATCGATTCCACCGACGAGCCGATGCCCTGGATCATCCGCGGATTGGTCAGTGCCGAACCGGCGACGATTTCGGAGAATTCGGTCCGGCTGCGCTTGAAGCCGTAGGTTTCCGAGTTCGAGATATTGTGCGCGATCACCCCGAGCGAGGTCTGCGCATTCTTCATGCCGTTGAGCGAAGTATAGAAGGACATGGACTGTCTCCCTGATCAGATATTGGATGCGGAAGCGGAGGCGGTGGTATCGATCAGCTGGTCGAGCTTGTCCGCGATCTGCTCGAGCATGGAATTGGTTTCGCTGACGCCTGCGAGCGAGGAAAACTGCGCCATCTGCGCCAGCATTTCCTTGTTGTCGACGGGGTCGAAAGGGTCCTGCTGCTGCATCTGGACGGTCAGCAGGCGCAGGAAATCGCCCTGCCCCAGCGCGTCCATTCCGCGGCCGGAGGTTGCGGTGGACGCAGTCGTCGCAGACATGGCTGCCTGGTTGGTCATCGGTGTGATCATTTCATTCTCATCGTTTCGAGCATCAGTTGCTTGGCGGTGGACATGGCCTCGATCATGTTGCGGTACTGGCGCGAGGCCTCGAGCATCTCGACCATTTCGGCGTTCTCATCGACCGGAGCCTCCCACACGTCGCCGTTCTCGTCGGCGAGCGGGTGGCCGGGGTCGTGCCGGCGGATGGCGGCGACATCTTCGCGCACCACCCCGCCGACACGGACCGAAGACAGGCCTGAGGCCTTGTCGAGCTCCTGCTCGAATACGGTACGCATCGGGCGATAGGCTTCTTCCTCGCTGCCGGCGATCGAGCCCGCATTGGCAAGGTTGGAGGCGGCCGTGTTCATCCGCACGAGCTGCGCGGACATGGCGCGGTGGCCTACTTCGAAAAAGGATGTCGGCCCGCTCATCGTCATTCGCCCCGGATCGCGCGGGTCACGGTTTCGACCCGTCCGCGCAGGAAGTTGAGCGTGGCCGTGTAAGCGACCGCGTTTTCGGCGAAGGCAGCCTGTTCGGTCGACATCTCGACCGTGTTGCCATCGAGGCTGGCCATCGTCGGGATGCGATACTGGATCGCCCCATCGCTTGCCCGGCCGGCGTCAGCGCCGCCCAGCCGTGCCTGCAGTGCAGCGGCGAAATCGACGTCGCGCGCCTTGTATCCGGGGGTTGCCGCATTGGCGATATTCGAACCGAGCACGCCCATGCGCTGCGACCGGATCTCCAGTGCCGCCCCGTGAATGCCGAACAAACCTTCGCTCATCTGAGCCTCCGCAAAAATTACGGAAACCATTCAGCAAGGGGCGTGCCAAACTGCGATTGCCGCCCCTGCAACGGCGAAACCGGCAGAAGGTGGCAAGCCTTTGCCGGAATGCGGCAAAGTTCGTCCGCCGGATAAAACTGGCGCTTGCCGCGCCGTTCTGGGCTGCAAGGAGTAGCTACCCCATGCTGGAAACCTGGTTCGAACCCGCGGCGATCGCCATTGTCTTCGCCGGTACGCTTGCGGCAACGCTGCTGCGCTGCGGCGTAGCCGATTGCCGTATTGCGCTCGCCGCGCTGAGTGGTCTGTTCGACAAGCCGTTCGACCCGGCGCAGGCCAAGGCCGAACTTTCGGTGCAGGTGCGCGAGATCGCCGACGACGGCTTCCTGCGGGCCGAACCGCGCCGGTTCGGCGACAGCGAGTTCGACAGCCTGTCCGACCTGATCATCAACCAGCGGTCGATCCAGTCGCTCCATGGCGAACACGCGAAGTTCGCTGATGCGCGCCTCGCGCATGCCCAAACCGCGATGCGCGTGTTCGACAACGCCGCCGAACTGGCCCCCGTGCTGGGCCTTGCCGGGACGCTGGTCGCACTCGCTCAGGCGCCGGGCGCGTCGGCGCAGGATGCCGGACTGGTGGGCGCTATCGCAATGGCGGTGATCACGACGCTCTATGGCCTGGTCGCGGCGAACTTCGTCTTCGCCCCGATCGGCAGTGCGATCGGCCGCAAGTCCCGCAAGGAAGAGCGCGACCGCGAGGCCGTGCTGGAATGGCTCGAGGAAGGCATCCGCAGCACCGGCGCTGCCACTTCCGCCGCGCAACCGGCATCGCACGCCGCATGATCCTGCGTGCGCCCTCGAGCTGGCAGACGATCACTGCCGATCTGGCGCTGATCCTGTTCCTGATCACCGCGCATGCCGCAGGCGAACGCGCTGCGCCGCCGCCCGAAGCGCGCCAGACGGGTCCCGCCGAAACCGGCGAAGCCGCGCTCGCGGTGCACCGCCCCGCCCCCGGCGAAAGTGTCACCGAATGGCTGCGCGCGGCGGCAACCGACGAACGGCAGATGGCCACGATCGAAATCGGCTACCCTGCGGGCAGCCGGGACGCAGCGCTTGCCGAGGGCAGCCGCCTGTTGGACGAAGCCGAACGGGCAGGTGTCACGGCGCGGCTGCTGCTAGCGCCCGATACGGCCGCCGGGGTCATCATTTCGGTCGATTACCTCCGCCGCCCCGAAGATGGCACGAACCTTGCTGAATAAGTTCCTGTAATGCTCCCGCTGCGGGAGCAGGTTCTGCAATGCCGGAGTCAGGAACGACCATGCGCCAACTTATTCTCGGATCACTCGTAGCCGCAGGCCTTGCGGCTTCCGCGGCGGCGGCCTCGCCGATGGACCTGTCGATGCTCGACCGCGCGGTGGCGGAATTCACCGGGGCTGAGGTCGGGCAGCCCGGCGGCGCAAAACTGCCCGTCGATCGCCGCCTGCGTCTGCAGGCCTGCCAGTCGCCGCTCGACCTGCAATGGTTCGGACGCGATCAGCGGTCGGTGCAGGTCGCCTGCCCCGCAGCGGGATGGCGGATCTATGTGGCAGTCGACACCGGTGGCTCCAGCGCCCGGAACGCCGCGCCGCAATATGGGCAAACGCTAGTCAAGCGCGGTGAGAACGTCAGCATTCTGGTGCGCGGTCGGGGCTTCACGCTCAACCGGCAGGGCTCTGCCGTGGAAGACGGCGCACAGGGCGAATGGATCAAGGTGCGCGCCAGCGGCGAACGCACCGAAACGCTGCGCGCGATGGTCCTCAGCCCGGGCCAGGTCGGCATCGATTTGCCGTAACCGGCAAAAATATTGCCGGGGTGTTAAACCCGCGCATCCTTCGCCGTTCTCCTGAACGACCAGCTAATGGAGCGAAACGATGCGTATTGTCGGATTGCCGGAATTCGGAGGATCGGTGCGACGGCCCAGTGCCGCGCTCGCGCCTGCTGAAAAGATTGCGCCGTCCACCAAGGTCGGCAACCAGGCCCGCGAAGCCGAAGCGCCGGTAGCCTCCTCGGCACTGGCTGCCGGACGCGACGTTCCCGTCGACCACGATCGCGTGGCGGAAATCCGCAAGGCGCTCGAAACCGGCACCTATCCGCTCATTCCCACAGAAATTGCCGATGCCCTCATCGCTTCGGGCCTCTATGGAAAGGTCGGGAAATGACCCGCAAACAGGAAACGCTGTCGACCCTGCAACAGATGCTCGCTCTTTTGCAGGGTGAGCGGCAGGCGCTTGCCGCTCTGGATCTCGATCGCATCGTCAACTGTACCGACGGCAAGCTCGATCTGTGCGCGAAACTGGAAAGCGTCGATCAGGCCAGCATGGATGAGGAATGCCTCGGCGTCCTCGATGCCGTACGCCGCCTGAACGAGATAAACCGCCGCCTGCGCAACCTGATTGCCAGCAATGTACAGAACCGGCTGGGCGCGCTCAGCGGCGGCAACACGTCCTATACCGCGCTGCCGCGGCAGGGTGCGAGCATGGCGCTGGCCTGATCGGCCCACGAACACGACGCAGGTTTTGGCACGGACCTTGCTGATCTTCCGGGACAGTTAATTCCGGAGATCGCGTGCCTACCATCAATCCAGTCCAGTCGGCCAACGTGCAGAGCGCCATTGCGCGCGCTGCCACGCGGACGGGTGTCGACTTCGATTATCTGCTCGCGCAGGCCAAGCTGGAATCGGGTCTCGATCCCAGCGCCAAGGCCGGCACCTCGAGCGCGACCGGGCTCTACCAGTTCATCGACTCCACCTGGCTGCGCACGCTCGACCGGCACGGCGCCAAGCACGGGATGGAATGGGCCGACGCCGCGATCGGCAAGAACGGCCGCGTTGCCGACCACGCGACGCGCGACCACCTGCTGTCGCTGCGCTACGATGCCGACACCTCCTCGCTGATGGCCGCCGAGCTGACGCGCGAGAACGCTGCCGGCCTGCAGACAGTGCTGGGACGCGAGGCCGAACCGGCCGAGCTTTATCTGGCGCATTTCCTCGGCCTCGGCGGTGCACAGAAATTCCTCGGCGCGCTGGCCAGCAATCCCGACCAGTCGGCGGCGGCCATGATGCCGCAGGCCGCGCGAGCCAATCGCTCGATCTTCTATGACGGCGGGGCGCCGCGCTCGGTCGGTGACGTCATGTCGCTGATGCGCGACAAGGTGGCGCGCGCCTATGGCGACACGCCGCTGCCGGGCACCGGGCCGCGGATCGAACAGCAATTCGCCGGACTGGCCGCGCAGCAGCCCGCCCAGCGCAGCATGCGCAGTTCGGGCGGGCTTGCGCCCCCCGCCCTGCCAAGCAATCCCGCAGCCCGGCCCTCGATGGCCGATACGCTGCGCGCCACCTTCGGCGATACCGGCACGGGCAATGGCCGCGCGCAAACGCAGATCGCCGCCGCCTATGACAAGTTCAGGGCGTTCGGGCTGTGAGCGCGCGGACCTTCTTCAACCCGGGGCTCGCGCTTCCCTTCGGGATCCTCACCATCATCCTGCTGATGGTGGTGCCGATTCCGGCAATGCTGCTCGATGTCTTCTTCGTACTCAATATCGCGCTGTCGGTGTCGGTGCTGATGGCCGCCATGAACGCGCAGAAACCGCTCGATTTCTCGTCCTTCCCGTCGGTCCTGCTGTTCGCCACGCTGCTGCGCCTGGCACTCAACGTCGCCTCGACGCGCATCGTCCTGCTCAACGGGCACGAAGGCGGTGCGGCGGCGGGCAAGGTGATCGAAGCCTTCGGCGCATTCCTGATCGGCGGCAATTTCGCGGTCGGCATCTTCGTCTTCCTGATCCTGATGATCATCAATCTGATGGTCGTCACCAAGGGTGCGGGCCGCGTCTCCGAAGTCTCCGCCAGGTTCACGCTGGACGCCTTGCCCGGCAAGCAGATGGCGATCGATTCCGATCTCGCCGCAGGCCTGCTGACCGCCGAGGAAGCCAAGGCGCGGCGGCGCGAGATCGCCACCGAAGCCGACTTCTACGGTTCGATGGACGGTGCCAGCAAATTCGTGAAGGGCGATGCGGTTGCCGCGCTGCTGATCCTGCTGATCAATGTGATCGCCGGGCTCGTGCTGGGCATGTCGACGCATGACCTGTCGGCGGGCGATGCCGCCAGCTTCTACATCACGCTGGCAGTCGGCGATGCGCTGGTCGCCTCGGTGCCCGCGCTGCTGCTGTCGATCGCCGCCGCAGTGATCGTCACGCGGGTATCCGACGCACGCAATCTGACCGACCAGATCGGCGGGCAGTTGTCCGATCCGAAGATCTGGCTGCCGGTCGCGTGCATCCTCTTCGTTATCGGCTGCATTCCGGCAATGCCGCAGTCGATCATCCTGCCGCTGTCGGCCGGGGCGTTCTGGCTGTGGCACAGCCTGCGCAAGCGCGAGGACGCGGCGCAGAACGTGCCCGAGCCCGTCGTCACCCCCGATCCTTCGCATATCGCGATCGACGAGGTGTCCGACCAGACGCTGGTCACGGTCCAGCTCGGCTACGGCCTCATCCACCTGACCGACGAGAAGCACGGAGCCACGCTGGTCGCGCGTCTCACCGGACTGCGCAAGCAGATGTGCCAGACCTTCGGCTTCATCGTCCCGCAGTTCCGCATAGAGGACAGCTTCGAAGTCGATCCCGACAGCTATCGCATCACGCTAGGGGGCGCGGCGATCGGCGGGGGCAAGATCAAGCCCAACCACTTGCTCGCCATCGATACCGGCGAAGCCATGAATTCACAGCCGATCCCCGGCGAAGCGACGGTCGACCCCAGCTTCGGCTGTCCGGCGCTGTGGATCGATCCCGGCACGCGCGACCTCGCGGTTGCCGAAGGCTATCTCGCGGTCGATCCCGAAAGCGTTATCGCCACCCACATCCACCAATTGCTGGCGACCCGGGCGGACGACCTGCTCGGCCCCGACCAGGTCCGCGACCTGATCGACCACTTGCGCGGACGCCATGGCCAGCTGATCGAAACGATCACACCGCAGCCGCTGACGTTGGCAGCCGTGACCCGCGTGCTCAAGGCGCTTCTCGCCGACGGCATTTCGCTGCGCCATTCGCTGCGCGTTTTCTCCAGCCTGTCGCTGGCCGCGCAGCAGACCGCCGAACACGATCGCCTGATCGACATCGTCCGCGCGGATCTGGGCGCGATGATCGTGAGCGAAACTTGCCCGCCCGATGCGAAGTTGCCGGTCATCACGCTGGCTGCACAGCTCGAGGAAATGGTGGTCGGCGGGCTGCAGGATCCCGCCTCGGGCGAAATCGTCATCGAACCAGACCTCGCCCGCTCGATCGGCGAACGCATCGCGGCCATCGTCGCCCAGCGTGATCCGGCTGCGGTCCGCCCTGCACTGATCGTCCAGCCCCGCGCGCGCCGCGCACTGACCGCACTGCTGCGCCAGCGCGCGCCGCAATGCCTGGTGCTGTCGATCAACGAACTGCCCGCTTCGCAACCGATCGAGGTGATCGCGGTCGTGGGCGACGAAACACCCGAACAGACAGAACAACTCGGCCATCAAACGGAGGCCTTGGCTGCATGAGATACGACCATACCCATTTCAACGCGCAGCGCGCCTATGGCGGCGCAATCAACGAGCGCATCGGCAATTTCCTGCCCATGGTCCGCAAGCTGGCGTGGTATTACGAAGGCAGCGGCGGCGCGGCAGTCGATGTCGACGACCTCATCCAGGCCGGCATGATCGCGCTGACCGAATGCGCGCAGCGCCACGACCGGCCGGGCGAAGACGGCTTTGCCGCTTATGCGAAAATGCGCGTGCGCGGAGCGATGATCGACCTGCTGCGCGCACAGTCGCCGCATGCACGCGGTGCGGCTGGCCGGCTGCGCCGCATCGATGCGGCCGTCGATCGCCTGCGCAGCACGCTGGGACGCGACCCCTCCGCCAAGGAAATCGCGGCGGAATTGCAGACTTCGATAGGGGAGTATCACGAAATGCGCACGCAACTGGCGACGCGGGTGGTGGATCTGGAGGATTGCTATTCGGATTCTGATCCGACCTTCCAGTCGGCCGAACCCGACGCCGAGGCGCAATTGCTGGAAACGGGCGATCGCGCCGCTCTGGCCGAAGCGATCGGCAATCTACCCGAACGGCTGCAACTGGTCATCAAGCTGCACTTCATCGAGGAACTGAACCTGACCGAGATCGCGGCGGTGCTCGACGTCAGCGTCCCGCGCGTCCATCAGCTGAAGTCTTCGGCCCTGGCAAAGCTCAAGCTGGCGATCGTCGAAAGCGAGAACGCTTAAGCACTTGGTAAGTACCCCATGACAGTCCGGTAGAATTATCGGGTGAAATTGGCCGCCGGGCGGATGGCATCCGCCAGTATAGCAGTGTATTCACGCTGCAACGTTGCCGGAAACGGCGCGTTCATACGGGGTGCGTGCCAATGCCTCTCTGGAACACCAGACTGCTGGACTTGGTCGACACATGTTCGGTCGACGGTTTCGCAACGGCATCCGATGCCATCCTGGCGATGGCCGACCTTCTCGACACCGCGCCCATCCAGCTTGCTCCGTTCATTACGCCGCGCGCCAGCCGCGACCGCTTGGCCCGGCTGCTCGAAGCCGACGCTGCAGTCTGCGCCGCGCTGGAACTGGTCGGTCCGCTGAGCGGCGTGCTGCTGTCCCGCGCGGCGGGCGGCTCCGCATCGGGCATGGTCAAGATCGTCGATGAGATCGAGGAAGGCAACCTCTTCGCCGCGGACCCCGCCATCGCTCTGGTCGGCGCATATGCCGCCGCGCTGGTCAAGGTAAGCGCCCATGTCGGGGAGCAAGACGAACCCGGTTGAATTGTCCTGCAATCCGCCTGCAACTGTCCCGCTCGACGCGCGGCCGGATGGAAGGGCCGGTCAGCCCCCGCGCGCAGCGCGCTGCGCGGCACGGAACGCCAGGGCGATTTCGCGCAGGTCGTCGCGCAGTTCCCTGATCTTGTCGAGGTCGACCACGCGGATCGAATCCAGCAGCAGCGCCTTCGCCGCGCCATAGAATTGCGCGAGGCTGGCAGCCATTTCGGCTTCGCGGTCGATCCCCAGTTCCAGCGCGGTCAAGGCGGTAACGCAGCGTGTCAGCGCGCGGCTGCGGACCGCCCGGTCGTTGCGGGTCTCGGCGATTTCCAGCACGCCCAGGTTCTCGATCAGATCGTCGAAACAGATCAGGATCAGGTCTTCGCGCCCGCTGGTGACCAGCCGGGCATCGAAATTGCTTTCGCGGTAGGCTTCACCGGGTCGCGCGCGTGCCAGCATGTCAGTCGCCCTGCGAGTTCCAGATATCGATCTGGGACTGGAGGAAGGACAGGGTGGATTGCGATGCCGCTACCCGCGCGTCGGCGCTGGCAAAGCGGGCCACCATGCTGGACCGCAGGGCTTCCTGCTTTTCGGCCAGCTTTTCCATGTCGCGGTTGAGCTGGTCGGTCTGCTTTTCATAGCGCGCGATCGAGCCCGCCAGCGATCCCGGATCGCTTGCCATGCTGTTCGAGCGCGCCATCCGGTCGATGGTGGCGTAAATGCCGTTGATCCCGGTGGTGAACATCGCTGCCACACCCGCCGGATCACGCTCGAGCGCATCGGTGAGCGTGTCATTGTCGAAGCGGAAGCTGCCATCGCGTTCGATGGCGAGGCCCAGTTCCGCCAGAGTGCGCGGGGCGCCGTCGGGCGCGTTGGGCATGACGACAAGCGAACCGAGCGCGGACAGCTCGCTGCGCAGCGCGCGGGCGCCGGCATCGCGCGACAGCGGGCCCGTAAGCGGATCGATCGCGCTGCGCAGCTCCGATACGATCTCGTTGAGTGCGCCGGTGATGTCCTGCATCACGCTCGACAGCGCACTGTCGGGACTGTTGAAGCGGATCGTGGTCGGCGCACCGGCATTGGTGCCGGTAAGCGTCAGCGACAGCCCCGGCGCAACGCCGGGAATAGTGTTCGACGCGCTGGTCCGGGCAAGCCCGTCGAGGAGGAATTCGGCATCGGCGGAAGTGGACACGAGCCGGGCCGGTTCCCCGCCCGGCTGCCACGCCAGGGCCGACAGTCCCGGATCTGCCCCGTCTTCGGCGGCTTCGATTACGAACCCGTTCTGTGCGCCGTCGGCACCCTTCACCACCAGCTGCGCGCCGGCGGATGTCTGTGCGACATAGGCATTGAGGCCCGCGTTCTTGCCGTTGATCGCGGATGCCACATCCTTCAGCGTTGCACCGGCAGCGATATCGATCGACAGCGGCGTACGGCCGGTGTCTTCGGCAAATGCGGCATTGGTGACGGACCCGAAACGGATCGTCAGCGATCCTGCCCCGACCGTGTCGGTGGCACTGGCGTAAACCGGGCCGGTCAGCACCTGGTTGCTGGCCAGCTTGGTCACTTCGAGCGAGTAGCTACCCTTGCCGATCGAGCCCACCGGCGAGGAGACGGCGGCCACCGAAGTGTTGCCGATATTGGGCAGCGGGGCGAGATCGCCCGTCCGCATGCGCTCGCCCAGCGCCGAGGCGAAGGTCGAGAAACTGCTGCGGATCGATCCGGCAAGCGAGATACGCTGTTCCAGCGTTTCCGACTTCGTCGCGAGCCGTTCGTTGCGCCCGGCAAACTGCGCTTCGGCAAGCTGCTCGGCAAGACCGGTCATGTCTACGCCGCTGCCGATACCAAGCGTGGTGGCGATCGAGGAAGTTGCAATACTCATCGCTCTGAGAACGACGCTTCACTGGCGAGATTAACAGCGATCCGCCCTTCGGTATCGAACCGCAGCGCCGCGGGCACTTCGACCGCGGGCAGCGGCGGCGTTTCGCCCCGCTTGAGCGAGAAGACATAGGCCAGAACCGAAGCGACCGCACCGTAGAGATCTTCGCAAATCACCTGCCGCTCGCGCGTGGTGTAATAGACCGAACGGGCGAGCTGCGGCAGCTCGAGCATCGGCAGGTCCATCTCGCGGGCGAGTTCCTTCATCGCCATGGCCTTGTCGCCGCGGCCCTTCGCCAGGACGATCGGGGCGGAGGCCTTGGCCGGGTCATAGGTCATCGCAACCGCGAAATGGGTCGGGTTCGTGACGACGAACTGCGCCTCGCGCATCGCACCGGAGACCGAGCCGGTGGCGATATCGCGCTGGCGCTGCCGCCGCGCGGCACGCATTTCGGGCGAACCTTCGGCTTCCTTGTTCTCGTCGCGCATTTCCTGGTGGCTCATCTTGAGCCGCTTCTGCTGCCGCAGCCACTGGATCGGGAGGTCGACAAAGGCGATCACGATCAATCCCCCGCCGAGCGCGAAGATCAGCGAGACGATCGAGTGCCAGGCCGCCGACAGCTGGGCCGAGAGATTGCCCCGTCCCAGCCCGATCACGGTTTCCATGCTGGTCCACCACCATGCCCCGGCAATGCTCCCGAGCAATGCGACCTTGAGCAGCCCCTTGCCCATCTCGACCAGCCCCTGCGGGCCGAACATCCGCTTGAGACCCGAGAGCGGATTGATGCGCTGGCCCTTGGCCTTGAGGTTGTCGAGCACCCAGCGTCCGCGGCCGAACGCGAGCTGGGTGAGCAGCGTCACCAGGATCACCGGTACGGCGAGCGTCAGGATGGCAGGGACGCCGAGCAGCAGCCCTTTCATCAACAGGCCGGAAATCGTGAAATCGCGGATGTCGCGCGCATCGAACAGGAAGGCGTCGCGCGCCAGGCCGGCCAGCCCTTCGAGCAGCCACGGTCCGGCCAGCGCCAGCCACGCACCGCCGAGCAACATCACCGCCGCCGTGCCTGCATCCTTCGAGCGCAGCACATCGCCCTTCTTCGCGGCATCGGCCAACCGCTTTTCGGTTGGTGCGAAGGTCTTCTCGCCGGCGGTCTCACTCATGGCAGGATCACGTTTTCGGTTTGCGCCAACGCGTCACCGACGAGGCCGGTAAACTGGTCGTAGATCAGCGGTGCGGAAATGATCAGCGCCGCCATGCCCGCGAGCACGCCCGCCGGCAGGCCCAGCGCGAACAGGTTGAGCGAGGGCGCCGAACGGCTGAGCACGCCGGTAAGCACCTGGACCAGCAGCAGGATCACGGTCACCGGCAGCGCGATCCGCAGCGCGGTTTCGAACATGAAGCTGGCAAACCCGGCGATCGCGGCGAAACGGTCTGCGCCGAGCCAGGTCTGACCGGGCGGGAACGCGTTGTAGCTCTCGGTCACCAGCGCGATCCAGTGCAGATGCGCGCCGGTCGCCAGGAAGATCAGCGTGAGGACGATCACGAAATACTGGCCGAAGGAGGTCGTCGTGCCGCCGCCCATGGCATCCTGCGATACTGCCATGCTCATGCCCATCCCGCCGCTGATCAGTTCGGCGGCCACGGTCGGCGCGGCGAAAGCCAGCTGGAGCACGAAGCCGAGCGCGAGCCCGATGATCACCTCGCCCGCCACGGCCAGCAGTCCTTCGAGCGAGAGCAGCGCCGGCGGCGTGGCGATTTCGGGCATCCATACGGACACGAAAATGGCCAGCGCGCCGGTGATCGACACGCGCACCGACATCGGTACGGAAGTCGCACCGAAGAAAGGGGCGGCCAGCAGCGCGGCACCGAGCCGGGTCATCAGGAAGACCCCCCGCCACATGTCCTGCTCCAGCGCCCCGAGGCCGAGATCGAGCCCGTTCACCGCGCGTGGCCTCAGTCGCCGATCCGCGCGATTTCGGTAAAGACGTCCTGGGTGAAATCGCCCACCAGCGCCATCATCGACGCGCCCAGGATAACCAGCACGAAGGCCACCGCGCCCAGCTTGGGGACGAAGGTGAGCGTCTGTTCGTTGACCGAAGTGGCGGCCTGGATCAGACCGATGACCAAGCCGATGGCGAGGCTCGCCAGCAGGATCGGGGCTGCGACCAGGGCGGCGATCCACAACATGCGGTCGGCCATGGAAAGGAGTACGGCGCTTTCGTCCATGAGATCTATCCGAAGCTTGAGGCGAGCGAACCCATCAGCAGCGCCCAGCCGTCGACGAGGACGAACAGCAGCAGCTTGAAGGGCAGCGAAACGATCATCGGGCTCATCATCATCATGCCGAGGCTCATCAGCACGCTGGAGACGACGAGGTCGATGACAAGGAAGGGCAGGAACAGCATGAAGCCGATCTGGAAGGCGGTCTTGAGTTCGCTGGTCACAAAGGCCGGCAACAGGATCGAGAACGGCACGTCCTGCGGGCTGGCGAACTGCCCCGCCCCGGCGATGTCGGCGAACATCTCGAGGTCGTATTCGCGGGTCTGGCGGATCATGAAGCCATGGAACTGGTCCCCGGCGCGCTCGATCGCGACTTCCGCACCGATCTCGCCGGCGGAGTAAGGCGCAATAGCCGCCTCGTTAACGCGCTCCAGCGTCGGTGCCATGATGAACAGCGACAGGAACAGGCTGATCCCGATCAGGACCTGGTTGGGCGGCGATTGCTGCAGGCCGAGCGCCTGACGCAGGATCGCCAGCACCACGATGATGCGCGTGAAACTCGTCATCATCAGCAGCAGCGCGGGCAGGATGGTCAGCAGGCCCATCACCAGCAGCAGCTGGAGCGACAGGCTCAGCGGCTCACCACCGGCGCCCGCCATCTGGCCGAAGGCGCGGTCGAGCGCGCCCGAGACCGCGGTATCGCCGGTCTGCGCGCTGGCCAGCGCGGGATAGAGCAGCGCCGTGGCGGTGGCGGCCAGCCTGGCAGCCAGCTTGGACAGGCGGAGGATCACTGGACGATGTCCCCGGCCTGCTCGCGAGCGGGCGCTTCGGCCAACCGGGTCAGCCCGTTGCGCGAGGTCGAGACGAGGATTTCGCGGCCATGGAACTCGATTACCGCCAGCCGCAGCGTGGGCGAAAGCATGGTGGTTTCGACGATGCGCACCGCCTTGCTGCCGCCCGTGGGGGCGCCGAACTGACCCTGCATCTTCTTGGCCAGCTTCAGGCTGCCCCAGATCATGAAGCCGATCAGCGGCAACAGGATCAGCAGCTTGAGGATGTACCAGAACATCAGGCGGTCTCGGCCGTGGGAGCCGGAGTGACAGTGATCGGCTGCGCGCGGCGTTCGACTGCCGGCTCGCTCGACCCTGCGCCCATGATTTCCAGCACCCGGATCGCGAACCGGTTGCCCTGGGCGATCACCTCGCCGCGCGCGATCAGCTTGCCGTTGACGAACATGTCGAGCGGCTCGTCGGTCAGGCGGTCGAGTTCGACAACGCTCAATTCGCCGAGCGCGAGCACGTCGCGCAGGCGCATCGACTTGCGGCCGAGTTCCACGGTGAGCTGGACATCGATATCCTGGATAAGGCCGAAGCCGTCTGCATGCGTAGCCATTGGGTGTTACTCCGAGAGAGAAGTCTGGTTGAGTTCGAGCGCCACACGGTCGTCGAGTTCGCCGACGCAGCCATGGGCAATGGTGAGGTCGCCGATCAGCAGCGGTACATTGCGGTTCACCGCCACGGGGATGACCGCGCCGGGTGCGAGGCTGGCCAGCCGCGCAATGGACATCGGGACATCGACCAGCACCGCACGCAGCGGCAGAGCCACATCGGCGATCGCCGAACCGTTGATGCCGCGCGCGCCGATCGGCCGGCCCTTGGCGGGCGATACGGTGCGCGTACCGACGATCCCGGCGATGGTCTGCTCGCATGCGGCGAGCCGGATCGACCATTTGCGCGCGGTCTTGGTGCTGCTGACTGCCAGCGTCGTCGTCCACACCCGCTCGCCGCCGCCGAAGGGTGCCACCTGTTCGATCACGTCGCCATTGGCGCTGGCGGCGATACCGCGCTGGTCGCTCGCCCGGCGCAGCACTTCGGCCATGCGGTCCTCGAACTGCTGGGCGAAATAGCGCGCCGAAGCGGGCAACGCGGTGCAGCCCTCGTCGACATCGCCGGTTCCGCCGAGGATCCGTTCGAATTCGCCGACGAGTTCGCCGATCCGGACCGATGCCAAGATGCCTCGGCTTTCCTGTCCGAGCGCGAAGAAGCTGTGCCGATGCGCGGTGCCGACCTGTGCGTACCAGTCGGCCACCGGCATCAATTCGGTTTCGGCAACGTCGACCACGATCGCGCGATCGTCACACAATTGGGCCACTTGCCCAGCTGCCTCGAGTGCCGCCGCGCGAGCGAAGCGGGCGAATTCGATGTCGAGATCGGGCGGCGTGGCCGCGCGGCTCAGCAGCTCGGCGCAATGCTGCGCGGCCGGGGCCTGTGCTACGGGGGTCGGCTCGTTCATCATTGGACGATGAACGACCGGAAGTAGACGTTGTCGACGCCGCCGAAGCCTTCGCGTTCCTCGAGCGCTTCGTTGATCGCCTTGGTGAGCCGTTGTTGCAGCTTTTCCTTGCCCGCCACGCTGGCGAGATCGGCTTCATCCGTCGCCGCCAGTTCGGTCAGGATCCGCGAGCGCAGCGCGGTTTCATGCTCGTCGAGCCACATCAGCACGCGGCCGTCATAATGCGTCGATGCAGCCAGGCTGACCTGCACCAGCGCACCGCTGTTGCCGAGGTTCGAAGTGAACTCCTCGCTGAAATCGTAATAGGCGGTGCGGTACTTGCCGCCGCCCGCGCCGTGAACGACGGCGGCCTTGTCCTTCAGGTCGCCTTCGCTCGCCGCCGGAAACGGGTCCTCGTCACCCTTGAGCACCAGCTTGGGGTTCGGATCTTCCTTCTCACCGTCGGGGCCCAGCATGCCACTGGCGAACGCGGCATAGGTGCCGCCACCGCCCGCGGCGAGCAGCACGAGAGAGAACAGCGCCATCTTGAGCAGCCCTCCCTTCTTCTTGACGGGTTCCTGGGGAGCGTTTTCGGTCGACATGGTGGTTTCCTGCTAAAATCTGGATCGGATCAGGCGTAGAGCGCGTCATCGGAAGACGGCGGCTGGGCCTGCGGGTTGGAATGGCCGGCGCTGCCGCCATCACGGCGTCCACGCTGGTCGGATTGCTGCGAACGCTGCTGCTCGGCGTCGGCCTGGCCCGTGCCCGAGCCCGCAGCGTTGCCGCCTGCCCCGCGCTCACCATTGGCCGCGGGCTGGTTGCCTGCCTGTGCCGCCTGCGTGAACGCTTCGGGCTGGCGCGCGGAGGGCCGCTCGTTGGCCATTGCCGCGGCCAGAGCCCGCTGGGTTTCCCCGTCCTGCGCGGCGATCTCGACATTCATGCCGCCAGCCGATTGGTCGAAGGTCACGGTCAGCTGCCCGAATTCGCGGTGCGCCACGGCAATGGCTGCCGATTTCGTCAGGTCGACCTGGCGGGCGGCCATCGAATGTTCGACCACGCGTTCGACATTGGCGAACTGGTCGCCCGCGATCGGACGCGGCGCGGCGGCCACAGGCCGAACCGATGCCGCGCTCTCGTCGGAAAGCGCCGCAATGCCTTGCGCAGTGGGTTTCGCGGTATCGGTCTGGGCCATTGCCCGAAGCTTGCCCTTGTCGGCAAGTGCATTGTCTTCAGCCGGCTTGCCGCCCTCTTCCGAGGAAGGTTTGTCGCCGCCATCCGAACGCATGGCCCCCGGTGCGCCCAGTGCAGCGCGATCGCCCACTTGCGCCGCGGCCGTTTCCACCTTCGCAGTCACCGTTGTCGCGGCTTCTGCCGATGCAGCGGCCTCTGCTGCAGCGCCCGGCAGCGTAATTGCCGCCATGCCGTTCTGCACTGCCGAACCAGCCGCAGCAAGGCGGCCGTCCTGCGGGGCCTGCGCAGCGGAAATGCGCACTTCAAGCCCGCCGCCTTGCGCCGGGTTTGCCGCCACGTTCGTACCGGCCGGCGTATGCAGCGCCGACGGCGTGCCTGGCGCGGTGCCGGGTGCAGCGCGAGAACCGGTCTCGGGGACGACACCGGTCTCCAGCGTAACGGCCAGTTGCGGCACTCCGAGCGGAGTGCCGGAAGCATCGTCCGGCAACACCGGCAAGCTTGCGGCATCGACCGGCAATTCCTTGCCGCCCGGCAAATCCTGCGCCTGCCGGTCCGGCAATGCGCCGTCGCCCTCAGCATTCGCCGGGATGAAGGATGCCAGCTGGTCGAGCATTTCGGAAAACCCGTCCCGCGCTTGCGAACCCTCGGTTTTGCGCGCGTTTCGGCCTTCCAGCGCGCCGCCGGCGGCGGGGCTTTCGGGAGATTTCGGCAGGGCAAAAGAAAGGTTCATGACGGGTCCGCTTCTTGTTCACGGACCTACTATCAAGAAGCATGCCAAATAAGCTTTGCGTTAACCGTTCTCGATCCCGGCAATCACGAGCTTGGCGAGATCGCGCGTGCCTTCGGCAGCCTTGCGCAGGCGCATGTCGGACTGGGCGAAATCCTCGCGCTTGGTTTGCGAAAGCAGCTCGGCTTCCTCGGCCTGCCGCTCGCTCAACTCGCTCAGCTTCTGCAGCTGGTCGCTCATCGCCTTGCCGCTGCGCAGGTCCGCAGCAACCATGTCGCCGGACCGCTGGGCGTAATGCTCGGCCAGGCTACGCGTTCTTTCTGCGACGCCCGAAAGGCGCGCACGCGTGGCTTCGGCATCGCTCGCGGCAACCGCCGACTGCATGCGCTCGACCGTCCGCACCCGCTGGATCAACTGGGCACGTTTCAATTTCCGGCGGTCAGGCCGCATGGCCGACCAGTTCGCTCATCTGCGCAAAGGCAGTGGCGACATCGATGCTTTCCTCGCTCGCCTGCGACAGGAACTGGCACATACGCGGGTGCAGCGCGATCGCCTCGTCGAGCAGCGGGTCGGCACCTTGTCTATATGCTCCCATCATCACCAGGTCGCGATTGGCTTCGTAAGTCGCGCTGAGCGCGCGGAAGCGGCGGGCAAGCGCCGCGTATTCGGATGGCACGATATCGTTCATCACGCGGCTTAGCGACGCGCCCACGTCGACCGCGGGGTACTGCCCGCGCTGGGCGATCTCGCGCGAGAGCACGATATGCCCGTCGAGAATGGCACGCGCGGTGTCCACCACGGGATCGTTCTGATCGTCGCCATCGGCCAGGACGGTATAGATCCCGGTGATTGCGCCGCCTGATTCTTCAGAATTGCCCGCGCGTTCGATCAGTTTGGTGATCGTCGCCAGCGCCGACGGCGGATAGCCGCGCGCGGCGCCGGGTTCGCCCAGCAGAATGCCGATTTCGCGCGCGGCGTGCGCCACGCGGGTCAGGCTGTCGAGGATCAGGAGCACGCGTTTGCCTTGCGAGCGCAGATGTTCGGCGATCGAGGTCGCCAGCATCGCGCCGCGCAGGCGGAGATTGGCGGCATGATCGGCAGGGACGGCAACGATCGCCGTGGTTGCGGCGCGTTCCCCCGCCATATGGCGGGTAACGAAATCGGACACTTCGCGGGCGCGTTCGCCGATCAACCCGACGACCACGGCATCCGCATCCGCGCCGTCGACGATCATGTCCATCAGCACCGACTTGCCCACGCCCGACCCGGCGACGATACCCACGCGTTGGCCGACACCGAAGGTGGTAAGGGCGTTGAGCGAACGGATGCCGCTGTCGAAAACCTGCGTGACGCGCGAACGGTCCAGCGCGCCGACACGGTGCCCGCCAGCCGGCCAGCTGGTGGTCGCCATGACCGGTCCGCGGCCGTCGATCGGCTCACCCGCCCCGTCGACCGCACGGCCGAGATATTGCTCGCCCACGCTCAGCATGCCCGGATTGCCTTCGGGGCGCACGATGGCGCCCGGACGCAGCAGAACCGTGTCGCCGAGCATCATCATCATTGTGTGCCCGTTGCGGAAACCGATGGTTTCAGCGCGGTGTTCGGTCGAAGCGCCTTGCGCGATCGAACACAGCGTGCCGATCGGCACGCCCAGGCCCGAGACCTCGATCAACCCGCCATCGCAGGCCACCACGCGGCCGAACCGGCGCGGGGCAAGATCGAGCGGGGACGTTCCGACCGCCGCCAGCGTGCGGTCGATCAGGGCCTGCATGTATCGAAGATTTCGTTCAGTGCGCGGCGCCACTGCTGCGGGCCGTCCTCGACCCCGCCATCGTCGGTTTCGACCCGCAGGCCGCCGCGTTCCACGCTGGCGTCGGGTACCAGCTCGAGATCTCCCGCCACGCTGTCGCGCACGAGCTCGAGATCGTCGGGGTTGATGTGTATGATCCGCTGGTCATGCTTGCGTTGCAGCATGGAAGCGGCGGCTTCGACCCGGCGGGCCAACCCCTCGGCATCGAGCGCCAGCGGCAGCACCGCCTCTTCACACAATGCATGAACCGTTTCGAGAAGGCGTTCGCGCAAGTGCCGCCCGCTTTCGGCATCGAAGCGCGCGAAGGCGGTTTCGATGGCCGACCGCGCAGCCCGCTCGGCCTGCAATTGCGCTTCACATTCGGCGCGGGTGGAAATCTGCCCGTCCTCGTAACCGGCCCGGTAGGCCTGTTCGGCGGCATCCTCGGCCGGCGCCGCCGGCACCGCATCGGCGGGCGGTGCGGTGTAGCGGGTATCGCTGGAAAAGCTGCCCCGCTTGCCCAGCGCTGCATAGGCGACCCTAGACATAGTCTTCGTCGCCCTCGCCCATGATGATATCGCCCTGCGCGATCAGCCGCTTGGCAATCGCGACGACTTCCTTCTGCGCGGTTTCGACTTCGCTTTTCTTCACCCGGCCACGCATTTCGATCTCGTCGCGCAGGCCGTCGGCGGCCCGCGACGACATGGCGCCGAAGAACTGTTCGCGCTGGTCCTCTTCGAGACCCTTGAGCGCGAGGACCAGCGTATCGCTTTCGATCTCGCGCAGCAGGACGCCGGTCATCTTGAGATCGAGCACGAACAGGTGCTCGAACTTGAACATCTCGTTCTCGAGGTCCTTGGCGAGCTGCTCGTCGATCTTGCCGATCGTGGGCAGTACGCGCTGTTCGACGCTGCGGTGCGAGCTGTTGATGATTTCGGCAGCCTGCTTGATGCCCCCCATAGTCAGCGGGATCGTGCCATGCAGCTTTTCGATCTTCGCGTTGAGCGTGGCTTCGAGAATGCCGATCGCCTGGCGCGACACCGGACCCAGCCGGGCGACGCGGTGGAGCACCGGAGTGTGCATGTCCTCGGGCAGCGCGGCGAGCGCCTGGGCCGCGACTTCGCTGTCGAGCTGCAGCAGCAGCACGGCGATCGCCTGCGGATGCTCGTCGGCCAGGATCTCGCCGATGATCTTCGGATCCAGCCAGCGCAGCAAACCCAGCGCAGGCAGGTTTTCTTCTTCCGCAGCGGGCGCAACCTGGCGCATGAGATTGTCGGTCTTCACCTCGCCCACCGCTTCGGTCAGCAGCTTGCGGACATTGTCGACACGCCCGTGCCCCGAAATGCCGCTGTTTTCGGTGGAGCGCGAGAAGCCGGCGATGGCGTCGGCAATCGCCTGCGGTTCGATCTCGCCGATGCCGCACATCGTCCCGGCCAGCTGCCGCAGTTCATCGGGGGTGAGCTGGCTGAGGATGCGCGAGGCGTCCTCTTCCGCCAGCAGCATCACCATGATGGCCGCCTTGTCGGTGCCGCCCAGAAGTTGCGGTGCGGGCGCGGTCATGCCGAGGCTCCGGTGCGGGTGTCTTCGGCCAGCAGGCGGCGCAGCGCCAGCACGGCATTGTCAGGGTTTTCGCGCGCTATCCGCTGGGCCAGTTCGATCTGGCCGTCGAGCGACTGCCTGTCGAAAGGCGGTACGGTATCCGCCGCAGGACCGCCAAGTGCAGGCTGCTGTCCGCCGCCGACTTGCGGTTCTGCCGCCCCCTTGCCCTTGCCATCACCGCGCAGTGCCTTGATCGCGGGCCGCACGGCGAGGAGCAGCACCAGCAGGACCGCCAACAGAGCGACACCATTGCGCACGGCCATGCCGAACCAGCTGGTTTCGTAGAACGGCACGCTTTCGGCTTCGATCTTCTCGAAGGCCCGCATGACGACGGTAACCTTGTCGCCGCGATCCTCGCGCGCACCCACGGCTGCGGATACCAGTTCCTTCACCTTGTTGATATCGGCTGCGCTTGCCTTCTCCAGTGCGGCCTGGTCGATGGCCACCGCCACCGAGAGATACTTGATCGATCCCGGAGTCAAATTGGAGACCGAAACCTCGCGGCCCAGTTCATAGACACGCGTGGCGCTGCTTTCGCCGACGCCGCCGCCTGCCTGCGCGGCATTCTCGTTATCCTGCGGAGCGCCTTCGCGCGCCTCTGCTTCGGCGGGCGGCGTGTTGGCAAGCACGCCGGGAATCCCGCCGGCCTGCGCCCCAGCGCTTTGCGAAAGCTGGGTGGTCTCGCGGCGGATGGTGCCGTCCTTGTCATAGCTTTCGCGCGCCGAGGTTACCTCGTTCATGTCGAGATCGACCTGGACTTGCGACGTGAACGCAGCCGCACCGAACATCGGTGCCAGCAGCTGATCGACCTGCGCATTGAGCTTGGCTTCCATCTGCGACTGCAGGTCGAGCCGGCCACTGTTGGGATCGCGCATCTGCGTCAGCAGCTTGCCGTGCTGGTCGACGACCTTGACCGCGTCGATGCCGAGCCCCGGCACCGAACCTGCAACCAGATTGGTGATCGCCGTGACCTGGCTGTCGGTAAGCTGGCGGCCCCGCGCCATGCGCAGCATGATCGATGCGGAAGGTGCGACGTCTTCACGTACGAAGACCGAACGTTCGGCCTTGGCAATATGCACACGGACCGCCTCGACGCCGTCGATTTCCATGATCGTCATCATCAGTTCGCGTTCCTGCGCCGCCCGCAGCCGGTCGCCCTCGAGGGTCCGGCTGGCGCCCATCGGCAGGTTCTCGATCAGGTCAGCGCCGCTTTCTGGAGTCGCCAGCGATCCGTCGGACGCCACCAGCATCCGCGCGCGATAGACATCGTCTTCGCCCACGGTCAGTGCGCCGGTGTTGTTGTCGATGGTGTAGTCCACCCCCGCCTTGTCGAGCGTGGCGACCACGCTCGCGCGCTCGGCATCACCGAGCGAGGAATAGAGCACGCGCTGCGGCGCGGGCGACAGGGTCGCCCAGGTCAAGGCCAACAGGCCGAGACCCGCAGTGCCGGCAAACAGCGGCAACACCTTGCGCACAGGCGGCTGCGCCGCGAACGTCCGCAAACGTTCGGCGAAGCTCCCCGTCCCTTGAGTGAGCGGGGTCAGCACGCTTGGCGGCGGACTATCTGCAGGAACGATGCCGTTCATGGATTAGACCCCCATCCGCATGGTTTCCTGGTACGCAGACAACAGCTTGTTGCGTACCTGGAGCGTGGCCTCGAACGCCACCCCGGCCTCCTGCCGGGCCAGCATGACCTTGGCGATGTCGGTTTCTTCACCGCGCTCGTAAGCCGCGGTCAGCTTGCCGGATTCGGCCTGGACCGAATTGACGTTCTCGAGCGCGGTGCGCAGCGAATCCCCGAAACTGGGTGCGCCGGTTGCACCTTCGGCCGGGGCCGCAGGCTTGGGTTCGTGCAGTTCCTGCAGGACCTTCGACCGGTCAATGATCTGCTGGCGCAGCGCGATGACCTGTTCGAGCGATCCGCCGCCGCCAATTCCGCCTACCGGGTTCATCGGCCTGCTCCCACGGCAATTCCGGCTTCACGGAACGAAGCCAGGCGATAGCGCAGCGTGCGTTCGCTGATCCCCAGCGCGCGTGCCGCATTGGCACGATGCCCGCCAACCGAATCCAGCGCTTCCATAATTGCGCGTGCTTCCGAGATCTGGACGATCTTCGACAGCTTGGCCGGACCCTTGGCCTCTTCGGCAGGCTGCGTCGCGGCCGGCGTCTCGACCGCCCGTGCGGTCATGTCGAAGACGATATGTTCGGTTCCGATCTCGCCGCGCCCCTGCGACAGCAGCAGCGCACGGCGGATTACGTTCTCGAGCTCGCGGACGTTGCCGGGCCAGGCGTAGTCGCCCAGCATAGCAAGGGCAGCATCGCTGATCCACGGAACCGCATCGCCCTTAGCAACGTGGCGCAGCACCATGGCAAAAGCTAGCGGCGCTATGTCGGCGCGGCGTTCGCGAAGCGGCAGCATCTCGATGGGAAATACGTTGAGGCGGTAATAGAGGTCGGCGCGGAACCGGCCCTCAGCCACTTCCTGCGGCAGATCGCGGTTGGCGCAGGCAATGATGCGGACATCGACCTTGATCGGGCGGGTCGCGCCGATCGGAACGACTTCGCCTTCCTGCAACGCGCGCAGCAGCTTGGCCTGAAGCGACAACGGCATTTCGGCGATTTCGTCGAGCAGCAGAGTACCGCCGTCAGCCGCACGGAAAAAGCCCTCACCCGCCGCGTTGGCGCTGGTGAACGAGCCCTTTTCATGGCCGAACAGCATCGCTTCCAGCATCGTTTCGGGGATCGCGGCGCAATTGACCGCGATGAAGGGTTTTTCCGCACGCTCGCTGCGGCGATGGATGAAGTTCGACAGGACTTCCTTGCCGGTTCCCGTTGGGCCATTGATAAGAACGGGAATATCGGTCCGCGCGAGGCGATCAGCCAGCGCGATGACCGACAGCGACGCCGGGTCGGCTGCAACCGGCCCCTGGCCGGCATAGGTCATGGCGACCAGCGCGGCGAGGCTGCTCTCGGCGATCGGATCGCTGTAGGTCAGCTTTCCACCGGCGCCGGCCAGTTCGATCGCGGGCGTGTCGCCGCGTGCCAGCGTGATGGTGCGCGCATCGCGACTGGCCGAAAGATCGCTTTCGTCCGCCAGCGTGACCGGCCGCTCCATGAACAGCGAGGATGCGATCCCCGCCATCCGGGCATCGATCGTGCTGTGCGTACGCGAAAAATTCGCGCTCTTTGAAATTCCGTCCATTTGTGCCCCCACATGGCATGTCTTATCGACAGACGTGGAAATGGCGCATGGACGTCAAAAGAACGGCTAATTTTAGGGCTGGTAGATTTACGAGGTGAGCTTGGAAGCCCGCTCACTGAAAATCACAATGCCCTTAATCCCGGAAAGTTCCTGCCGGTCTGGTTTCTGGCTGCCGCATCCCGAACGGGGGCAGTGATCGTAGACCAAAGGGAAACTAGCCATGAACGTCATCAACACCAATATCGGCGCGCTGAAGGCCGCCAATGCATCGAATGCCGCGGGCAAGGCCCTCGGAACCGCCATGGAACGCCTGTCGACCGGCAAGCGCATCAACTCCGCCAAGGACGACGCGGCCGGCCTCGCCATCACCACCAGCATGACCTCGCAGGTGCGCGGCATGAACCAGGGTATCCGCAACGCCAATGACGGCATCTCGATGGCCCAGACCGCTGAAGGCGCGCTGAGCGAAGTCACCAACATGCTGCAGCGCCAGCGCGAACTGACGGTCCAGGCGTCGAACAACACCTATTCCGCCGACGACCTCGCCAACCTCGCTTCGGAAATGGATGCTCTCAACACGCAGATCACGAACGTTCTGGCGAACTCCGAATTCAACGGCCAGAAGCTGTTCGACGCCTCGGCCGGTACTGCCGGTGTCGTGTCGGTCCAGGCCGGCGCGAACGAAGCTGATGCGATCGACATCGATCTTTCGACCAACCTCACCACCGACGCCGATCTGGCCGCTGCGGCAGCCGTCGACGTCGAAGCCCTCGCGGCTGGCGATATCGCCCTGTTCGACACCGCCATCAAGACGGTTTCGACCGTTCGCGCGGGCCTCGGTGCGTCGCAGAACCAGCTGGAATCGGCTGTTACCAACCTCAACAACAACATCACGAACCTGTCCGACGCACGTTCGCGGATCGAAGACACCGACTATTCGGCCGAAACGACCGCGCTCGCCAAGTCGCAGATCCTCAGCCAGGCTTCGAGCGCCATGCTCGCACAGGCCAACCAGAGCCAGCAGAACGTGCTTTCGCTGCTCCGTTAATCCTCCCGATACCCACATGATCGGGATGATGGCCCGTCGCTCGAAAGGGCGGCGGGCCTTGCCTTGTCCGATGTCCCGACATAGCGGCTCTGCTGTTCATCGCAGACCGCACTAGGGGTTAATACGTAAGTGGGCACATAGCCTATCTTGCAAAACCATCGGGCATGTCGGCTTGGGGGATTGAACATGCTTACTGCCGCCTACGAAACGCCGGAACCCTATTCCAACTGCGCTCGGATCGAGCCGCGGACCAACATGTTCGTGATGGCCTCGCTCGCGGCTGGGCAGGCGCAGGCAACGGTCAAGGTCCGCAACATGTCGACCAGGGGGGCACTGATCGAAGGCACGTCTCTTCCTCCCGAGGGGGCCGAGTGCCTGCTCCATCGCGGCGACATAGCGCTCGAAGCCACCGTGGTGTGGATGAAGTTCGGCAAGGCCGGTATCCGTTTCCACCAGCATGCCGATGTGGCGCAATGGTTGCCTTCGGGACGCCGGACGCAGAACGACGTCGATGCCGCGGTAGCATTGGCCAAGGCGCAGCCCGCGCCTGCAGTTCCCACGAGCCACAAGCCGGCACCGTTGTTCTCTGCCGAGTTGAGCCGCGAGGACGTCACCGCCATCGCCGCCGCAGTCGAAGCGCTGGCCGATGACCTCGCCGAGGATCCAGCGGTCGTCGCGCGCTTCATGACCAAGCTTCAATCGCTTGACGTCGCCGCGCAAACGCTGCGCAAGTTGAGCGACCTCATCCCCTGATCGCAATCGGCATAGCGCCCCTTCCGCCGGAACCCGAGCGTGAAGATCGGCGCGGGCAATAACCCTGATCTGCCAGCCTGCGCATGAGTTCGGGGAGCCTAGTATTGGCGTGGCCGGGCGTGCCATTCCCGAATAGTTTCGCTACATAGAGCGCACGTCGAAGCACAAGCGCCCCCACGCCCGCGGTTACAGCGTCGGGTGGTTGCTAGTCTTCGTATCGGATGGGGTAGCCAGCCATCTTTTTTAAGAGGAGGCAAAGCCGGTCAGGACTGACATGGCGGCGATACGCGCAATCGGCATACCGTAGCGGCCGCTCGAGCAGCCACGCGGGTCTCGCGCATCCGTCAGGCCAAGCCCGCCGTGTCAAAAACCACTGTCCTTGTCCCGATGGGCCAAGCTGCATATCAAGCCGGTCGTTTCTGTTTCAGACTTTGGCTGCTGGCGTCCGATCCGGCGCGATCGGGCCCAGTCACCCAAGAGAGGAATTCGGCCCTGGATACTTCGATCGACATGGGCGTGCTGTTCGACTCCCAACCGACGGCACAAATGGTGTTCCGGCCCGATCTGCACGTCGTCGCTGCCAATCGCTGCTATTGCGAGATGCTCGGTATCGAACGGGCGGAGCTGGTCGGCAAGCGTGTCTTCGAGGCCTTCCCCGCCAATCCCGACGATCCCCAGGCGGATGCCGAAGCCGAATTGCAGGCGTCGGCCGATCGCGTCGTGGAGACGGGCGAAGCGCAGGAGATGCCGCTTCGCCAGCATGATGTGGCAGGGCCCGACGGACATTACCGGGTCCGGTACTGGCGGATCGTCAATTCGCCGGTGTTCGCCGATCGCGGCGATCCCACCAGGGTCACGCACATCATCCATACGGCCGAGGACATCACCGGCAGGATCCTGGGCGACCGCGTTCACGAGGCGAAGCGGCGCGCTGCCATGCGCGGCGCGGATCTTGCCTATTTCGAATGGTGCCCGGGCAGCCGGAGCGTGTCGAGAACCCCGCAATTCGATACCATGTTCGGCTTCGCCGAGGAGGACCACGCCAATCCCATCCGGCCATTCATGGAGCGGGTCCATCCCGACGACCTGGCCGGACTGGAAGCCGAAATGGAGCGGGTTTCCCGGACAGTGGGCGCCGACCTGCACCAGGATTTTCGCACTGTCTGGCCGGACGGTACGACGCGCTGGCTGCTGGTCCGCGGGGAATCGATCCGCAATCCCGATACGGAAGAGCTGCTGGTCGTCGGCATGCTGCTCGACGTCACGCATATCAAACAGAGCGAAGCCAAGCTGCGGGAGGCGATCGCCGTGCGCGACCTGCTGATCGCCGAGGTCAATCACCGCGTGAAGAATTCGCTGCAGATGGTCACGAGCATCCTGAACCTCGAAGCGCAAGCGACCGGGGACGAGACCGCCCGCGTATCGCTGAATGCGGCGACGGCGCGCGTGCAGGCGGTCGCCGCCATTCACGCCTCGCTCTACGAAGACAACGATCTGAAGACGGTCAGGCTGGACAACCATATCGGGCGTCTTGTCGAACATCTTCGCGCATCGCTGCCCGGGAGAAAGGAACAGGCGCCTCAGATCGTTCTGCAGGTGGCGCCGCTGCGCCTGCCGATCGACAAGGCGGTAACGCTGTCGCTGGCGGTCAACGAACTGGTGACCAATTCGGTCAAGCATGCCAGCTGGCCCGAGCAGGGCGGAAACATCACGGTCGAACTGCGACGGGAGGAAGGCGAACAGATCGTGCTCGAAGTGTCGGACAATGGAACAGGCGGCACGTCCGGCTTGTTGAGCGAGGACATGCCGTCATCGGGTTTGGGCAAGCGGCTTATCCGCGGGATGGCGGCCCAGCTGCGCGGTACGATAGAAGAGGAATGCGTGAATGGATGGACAACCCGCATCCTCTTCCCCGAATAGGGATTCCCGCGTCCGCGTGCTCATCATCGAGGACAACGCCCTCATCGCGCTCGATCTCGAAACACAGATGGAAGACCTGGGATGCGATGTCGTTGGCGTCGCGGTGACCGCAGCCCAGGCGATCGACACCGCGCGCCGGACCCTGCCCGACCTCGCGCTTGTCGATCTCCAGCTTGCTGACGGCTCGCGCGGGCAGGACGCGGCGCTGGTCCTGCGCTCCGAACTGGATGTGGCCTGTATAATCCTGAGCGGGAGCTTGCACAGCGTCACCGAGGAGGAACGGCTTGCGATCCGTCCCCTGGCGATGCTTTCGAAGCCGGTTCTCCCGCACGAACTGGGCGATGTCGTCTCGCGGTACCAGAAACCCCGTCGCCAAACGAAGCGTCTGTAGCCAAACCGCTTCCCGTGATCCTTAGGAGATCACCGGCAACTGCCGTGAGGCGTTCATTTGCTCTTTTCCTAAGTCTCCGAGCGAATGGCTTTTCCCCGACCCACGGTGCGCATGCGCGCAGTTCCTGGTCCGCGGGCATGCTGCGGCGGAGCGTCGCTATTGGAGAGTTATTTGGGAGATGGTTGCGGGGGTTGGATTTGAACCAACGACCTTCAGGTTATGAGCCTGACGAGCTACCGGACTGCTCCACCCCGCGGTACCTTCTTTTACGCCTCAAGCGCCGGTGCCGACATCTGTCGGCTTGGCTTCCCTCCCCCGGATCAGGTCCGGGGTCCGGGCGGCCGGTCGGCCTTGCGAAGTGCTGCGCACTTCGATGGCGCCTTCCTCGCTGGCACCAAGGCCAGAGACGAAAAAGCCGCCGCGCGGTTTGCACCGGCAGCGGCTTTTTGAAATCATGAATGGGTTTGTTCCGCGTCCGTCCGCTATAATGCCTGGCGGCGACCTACTCTCCCAGTGCTTGAGCACTAGTACCATCGGCGCAGTCCGGTTTCACGTCCGAGTTCGAGATGGGATCGGGTGGGTCACAGACGCTATAGCCACCAAGCAATAAAGCGGGCGGACGGGCCGCCCGCAGGTTTTACCCTGCGGGGACCGTATCGGATTTTAAATCGATGCTGTTGAGCTTTTGAGGGCTTATCCGGCTGAAGTTTCCTCTACCACCGTTGAGCCGCCTGTCTTGCGACAGGGCTGTCATTGATGGTGCAGATCCTACAAGCGCGAAAAGAACTATTAGGACCGGTTAGCTACACGCATTACTGCGCTTCCACACCCGGCCTATCAACGTCATGGTCTATGACGGTTCGAAGATTGCTTATCTCAAGGGAGGCTTCCCGCTTAGATGCTTTCAGCGGTTATCCCGTCCATACATAGCTACCCTGCGGCACCCTTGGCAGGATGACAGGTACACCAGAGGTATGTTCACCCCGGTCCTCTCGTACTAGGGGCAACTCCTTTCAACAATCGACGCCCACGGCAGATAGGGACCAAACTGTCTCGCGACGTTCTGAACCCAGCTCACGTACCACTTTAATTGGCGAACAGCCAAACCCTTGGGACCTGCTCCAGCCCCAGGATGTGATGAGCCGACATCGAGGTGCCAAACGATTCCGTCGATATGAGCTCTTGGGAATCATCAGCCTGTTATCCCCGGCGTACCTTTTATCCGTTGAGCGATGGCCCTTCCACGAGGGACCACCGGATCACTATGACCGACTTTCGTCTCTGCTCGACCTGTCGGTCTCGCAGTCAGGCATGCTTATGCCATTGCACTCTTGCAGACGGTTTCCAACCGTCCTGAGCATACCATCGCGCGCCTCCGTTACTCTTTAGGAGGCGACCGCCCCAGTCAAACTACCCGCCACAGAGGGTCCCAACACCGGATAACGGTGCGTGGTTAGACATCAGAAAATCACAGGGTGGTATTTCACAGGTTGGCTCCACACCAGCTGGCGCCGATGTTTCAAAGCCTCCCACCTATTCTACACAGTAATTTCCTAATGCCACTCTGAAGCTGCAGTAAAGGTGCACGGGGTCTTTCCGTCTAACCGCGGGTACTCCGCATCTTCACGGAGAATTCAATTTCGCTGAGCATATCCTGGAGACAGTGGGGAAGTCGTTACGCCATTCGTGCAGGTCGGAACTTACCCGACAAGGAATTTCGCTACCTTAGGACCGTTATAGTTACGGCCGCCGTTTACTCGGGCTTCAATTCGGAGCTTGCACTCCTCCTCTTGACCTTCGAGCACCGGGCAGGCGTCACACCCTATACGTCGTCTTGAAGCCGACTTAGCAGAGTGCTGTGTTTTTGCTAAACAGTCGCTACCCCCTGGCCTGTGCCCCCCACAAAGACTTGCGTCGATATGGGGCCTCCTTCTTCCGAAGGTACGGAGGCAATTTGCCGAGTTCCTTCAGGATACTTCTCTCAAGCGCCTTGGTATACTCTACCTGACCACCTGTGTCGGTTTCGGGTACGGTCTATAGTGAAGAGGCTATTTCCTGGAACCGCTTGGCTGCCCTCTCAATCCAATAAGAGAAAACAACTTCCACGATCCGTCACACATCTTCAGGCCCACGAATATTTACGTGGTTCCCATCGACTACCCCCTTCGGGCTCGTCTTAGGGGCCGGCTAACCCTGCGCCGATTAGCGTTGCGCAGGAACCCTTGGTCTTTCGGCGACAGGGCATCTCACCCTGTTTGTCGCTACTCATGTCAGCATTCGCACTTCCGATACGTCCAGCGTCGGTTACCCTTCGCCTTCACTCGCTTACGGAACGCTCCGCTACCGCTCAGAATAAATTCTGAACCCTAAGCTTCGGTGCATATCTTTAGCCCCGTTACATCTTCGCCGCAGGAACCCTTGTTTAGACCAGTGAGCTGTTACGCTTTCTTTAAAGGATGGCTGCTTCTAAGCCAACCTCCTGGTTGTTTTGGGATTCCCACATGCTTTCCCACTTAGATATGACTTGGGGACCTTAGCTGTAGGTTAGGGCTGTTTCCCTTTTGACGACGGACCTTAGCACCCGCCGTCTGTCTGCCGGATAAGACTCGATGGTATTCGGAGTTTGGTTAGGTTTGGTACCGCTCGCGCAGCCCTAGCCCATCCAGTGCTCTACCCCCATCGGCATACATCCGACGCTCTACCTCAATAGATTTCGCGGAGAACCAGCTATTTCCCGGCTTGATTGGCCTTTCACCCCTAAACACAGCTCATCCGAGAATTTTTCAACATTCACCGGTTCGGTCCTCCAGTGCATGTTACTGCACCTTCAACCTGGCCATGCCTAGATCGCCGGGGTTCGGGTCTAATCCATCATACTCAGTCGCCCTATTCAAACTCGCTTTCGCTGCGCCTACACCTAACGGCTTAAGCTTGCATGGTAGATTAAGTCACTGACCCATTATGCAAGAGGTACGCTGTCACCCCCTATGGGGCTCCAACTGCTTGTAAGCATCCGGTTTCAGGTACTGTTTCACTCCCCTAATCGGGGTGCTTTTCACCTTTCCCTCACGGTACTGTGTTCGCTATCGGTCATGTGCGAGTATTTAGGCTTGGAGGGTGGTCCCCCCATGTTCAGACAGGATTTCACGTGTCCCGCCCTACTCGAGTCCTTCATCATCACTTTCGCATACGGGGCTGTCACCCGCTATGGCCACTCTTTCCAAAGTGTTTTGCTAGTTGAAATGAAGGCACTGGCCTGGTCCCGGTTCGCTCGCCACTACTACGGGAATCTCTGTTGATGTCTTTTCCTCCGGGTACTGAGAATGTTTCAGTTCCCCGGGTTCGCTTCACCAAACCTATGTATTCAGTCTGGTGATACCCTATCCACCTCTTTCCGACTGTCCGAAGACAATCGAAAGGAAATGGTGAGGGTGGGTTTCCCCATTCGGAAATCGCCGGATCAAAGATTGCTCACATCTCCCCGACGCTTATCGCAGCGTGCCACGTCCTTCATCGCCTGCACATGCCAAGGCATCCACCAAATGCTCTTACCTCACGCTTGAGAATCCACACCATCAACGACAGACCTGCATAAAAGTCCGACGTCTCGCGATAGTGCAGAGGAATATCT